>NZ_JAIEUJ010000006.1 GCF_019802285.1 Novilysobacter antarcticus | reverse complement strand
CCATGTCCCTCAATCCCTACGACCTGTACGACACCCGCTCCCTGCTGACCGAGGAGGAGCGCGCCGTGCAGGACACGGTGGCGCGTTTCACCGACGAGCGCGTGCTGCCGATCATCGGCGCTGCTTTCGATGAAGGCCGCTTCCCGCGCGAGCTCATCAGCGAGATCGCCGAGCTTGGCCTGTTGGGTTCGTCCTTGCCCGAGGAGTACGGCGGTGGCGGCCTGAACTCGGTGTCCTACGGCCTGATCTGCCAGGAGCTGGAGCGCGGCGACAGCGGCATCCGCAGCTTCGTCTCGGTGCAGTCCTCGCTGTGCATGTACCCGATCTTCGCCTACGGCACCGAGGAGCAGAAGCAGCGCTGGCTGCCCTCGATGTCGCGCGGCGAGACCATCGGCTGCTTCGGCCTGACCGAGCCGCACGGCGGCTCCGATCCGGCCAACATGAAGACCAACGCCCGCAAGGACGGCGGCGACTGGGTCCTCAACGGCAGCAAGATGTGGATCACCAACGGCAACCTGGCCGACATCGCGATCGTCTGGGCGCAGACCGATGACGGCATCCAGGGTTTCGTGGTCGAGAAGGGCATGAAGGGTTTTGCCGCCCAGGAAATCAAGCACAAGATGAGCCTGCGCGCCTCGGTCACCAGCGGCCTGTTCTTCGACAACGTGCGCGTGCCCGAAGCCAACCGCCTGCCCAACGTGAAGGGTCTGAGGGGCCCGCTGGGCTGCCTGACCCAGGCCCGCTACGGCATCACCTGGGGCCCGATCGGCGCGGCGATCGCCTGCCTGGACGAAGTGCTGGGCTACACCAAGGAACGCATCCTGTTCGACCGCCCGGTGGCGGCGACCCAGAGCGCCCAGCTGAAGATGGCCGACATGGCGCGTCGCATCACCATGGCGCAGCTGATGGTGGTCCAGCTGGGCCGCCTGAAGGACGCCGGCACCATGGCCCCGACCCAGGTCAGCCTGGCCAAGTGGAACAACTGCCGGATGGCGATCGACATCGCCCGCCAGTGCCGCGACCTGCTGGGCGGCGCGGGCATCACCACCGAGCATTGCGCGATCCGCCACGCCATGAACCTGGAGTCGGTGATCACCTACGAGGGCACCGAGACC
>NZ_JAIEUJ010000005.1:2500-5677 GCF_019802285.1 Novilysobacter antarcticus | reverse complement strand
CCTGTTGGGATCCGGCCTTTGGTGTAAATGCCCAGCGATGACCTACTCTTGCATGGCTTAAGCCACACTACCATCGGCGCATGTGCGTTTCACTTCCGAGTTCGGGATGGGATCGGGTGGTGCCACACAGCTATTGTCACTGGGCAAGGGGGTGAAGCAGCGCACGGTTGCGCCAGCTTGCATGGGGTGGGACGTAGCGAGTGATTGTTTTGGTCTGGAATGTCGTCGACGCGTCGTCGAGTCCAAGGCCACTTGAGGTTATATGGTCAAGCCACACGGATCATTAGTACAGGTTAGCTCAATACATTGCTGCACTTACACACCCTGCCTATCAACCACCTGGTCTTGATGGTTCCTTTAGGGGAGTCAAGCTCCCGGGAGATCTCATCTTGAGGCGCGCTTCCCGCTTAGATGCTTTCAGCGGTTATCGCTTCCGAACATAGCTACCCGGCAATGCCACTGGCGTGACAACCGGAACACCAGAGGTTCGTCCACTCCGGTCCTCTCGTACTAGGAGCAGCCCCTCTCAAATCTCCAACGCCCATGGCAGATAGGGACCGAACTGTCTCACGACGTTCTGAACCCAGCTCGCGTACCACTTTAAATGGCGAACAGCCATACCCTTGGGACCGACTACAGCCCCAGGATGTGATGAGCCGACATCGAGGTGCCAAACACCGCCGTCGATATGAACTCTTGGGCGGTATCAGCCTGTTATCCCCGGAGTACCTTTTATCCGTTGAGCGATGGCCCTTCCATACAGAACCACCGGATCACTAAGTCCTAGTTTCCTACCTGCTTGATCCGTCGATCTTGCAGTCAAGCACGCTTATGCCTTTGCACACAGTGCGCGATGTCCGACCGCGCTGAGCGTACCTTCGAGCTCCTCCGTTACACTTTGGGAGGAGACCGCCCCAGTCAAACTACCCACCATACACGGTCCCCGATCCGGATAACGGACCTAGGTTAGAACGTCAAGCACGTCAGGGTGGTATTTCAAGGTTGGCTCCACCGGAACTAGCGTCCTGGTTTCACAGCCTCCCACCTATCCTACACAGACGAACTCAACGTTCAGTGTAAAGCTATAGTAAAGGTTCACGGGGTCTTTCCGTCTTGCCACGGGAACGCTGCATCTTCACAGCGATTTCAATTTCACTGAGTCTCGGGTGGAGACAGCGCCGCCATCGTTACGCCATTCGTGCAGGTCGGAACTTACCCGACAAGGAATTTCGCTACCTTAGGACCGTTATAGTTACGGCCGCCGTTTACTGGGGCTTCGATCAAGAGCTTCGCCTTGCGGCTGACCCCATCAATTAACCTTCCAGCACCGGGCAGGCGTCACACCCTATACGTCCACTTTCGTGTTTGCAGAGTGCTGTGTTTTTGATAAACAGTCGCAGCGGCCTGGTTACTGCGACCCCCGACAGCTATAGCTCGCATGAGCCACCATCAGGGGTGCACCTTCTCCCGAAGTTACGGTGCCATGTTGCCTAGTTCCTTCACCCGAGTTCTCTCAAGCGCCTGAGAATTCTCATCCTGCCCACCTGTGTCGGTTTACGGTACGGTCTGCGTAAGCTGAAGCTTAGGAGCTTTTCCTGGAAGCGTGGTATCGGTAACTTCGTCCTAATGGACTCGTCTCGCTGCTCGGCGTTAATGACCCCCCGGATTTGCCTAAGGGATCCGCCTACCTGCTTTCCCCGGGACAACCAACGCCCGGTATACCTAACCTTCTCCGTCCCTCCATCGCACTTACGCGAGGTGCAGGAATATTAACCTGCTTCCCATCGACTACGCATTTCTGCCTCGCCTTAGGGGCCGACTCACCCTGCGTTGATTAACATTGCGCAAGGAAACCTTGGGCTTTCGGCGTGCGGGTTTTTCACCCGCATTATCGTTACTCATGTCAGCATTCGCACTTCCGATACCTCCAGCAGACTTCTCAATCCACCTTCAACGGCTTACGGAACGCTCCTCTACCGCGCATACAAAGTATGCACCCCAAGCTTCGGTTCAATGCTTAGCCCCGTTAAATCTTCCGCGCAGACCGACTCGACCAGTGAGCTATTACGCTTTCTTTAAAGGATGGCTGCTTCTAAGCCAACCTCCTGGCTGTCTGTGCCTTTCCACATCGTTTTCCACTCAGCACTGATTGGGGACCTTAGCTGTGGGTCTGGGTTGTTTCCCTTTTCACGACGGACGTTAGCACCCGCCGTGTGTCTCCCGGATAGTACGTGCTGGTATTCGGAGTTTGCCATGGGTTGGTAAGTCGCAATGACCCCCTAGCCATAACAGTGCTCTACCCCCAGCAGTATTCGTCCGAGGCGCTACCTAAATAGCTTTCGAGGAGAACCAGCTATCTCCGGGTTCGATTAGCTTTTCACTCCTAATCACACCTCATCCCCTACCTTTGCAACGGGAGTGGGTTCGGGCCTCCAGTACCTGTTACGGTACCTTCACCCTGGGCATGACTAGATCACCCGGTTTCGGGTCTACAGCCCGCGACTATGCGCCCTATTCAGACTCGGTTTCCCTTCGCCTCCCCTATACGGTTAAGCTTGCCACGAACTGTAAGTCGCTGACCCATTATACAAAAGGTACGCAGTCACCCCGAAGGGCTCCTACTGCTTGTACGCACACGGTTTCAGGGTCTATTTCACTCCCTTCACCAGGGTTCTTTTCGCCTTTCCCTCACGGTACTGGTTCACTATCGGTCGGTCAGTAGTATTTAGCCTTGGAGGATGGTCCCCCCATGTTCAGACAGGGTTTCTCGTGCCCCGCCCTACTCGTTTTCATTGAAAGAGCCTTTTCGCGTACCGGGCTGTCACCGTCTATGGCCAACCTTTCCAGGTTGTTCTGCTAAAACTCAATCAACTTAAGGGCTGTTCCCCGTTCGCTCGTCACTACTCAGGGAATCTCGGTTGATTTCTTTTCCTCCGGTTACTTAGATATTTCAGTTCACCGGGTTCGCCTTGCATGGCTATGTATTCACCATGCAATACTGCTTGCGCAGTGGGTTTCCCCATTCGGACATCACGGGATCAAAGCTTATTGCCAGCTCCCCCGTGCTTTTCGCAGGCTGTCACGTCCTTCATCGCCTCTGACCGCCAAGGCATCCACCGTGTGCGCTTATTCGCTTGACCATATAACCCCAAGTCGCCTCAGAGTCATACGTTGCAC
>NZ_JAIEUJ010000004.1 GCF_019802285.1 Novilysobacter antarcticus | reverse complement strand
CGTGTCCTGCACGGCGCGCTCCTCCTCGGTCAGCAGGGAGCGGGTGTCGTACAGGTCGTAGGGATTGAGGGACATGGTCGGTCTTCTTGTGGAAAAAGCCACCCTTGGGGGCAGCCGGAATGGGGGAGGAACCTATCGGGGGACGGAGGACCCGCGCAGCTGCTACCAGCTGCGCGGGTATTCACACCGTATTACGGTGAAAACCACCGTTTAGATCGTGTTACTTAGAAGCGGTACTGAACTTCGATGCCGTACATGCGTGGCAGCGACGGCGACACCGCGAAGTCGGTCAGGTTGCCCGCCCCAGGACCGACCAGCGGCGGCACGTTGGGTGTCCAGACAGTTTTGGACGGGTCGAGCGTGCGCTGGACATCTTCCGGAGTGCGGTCGTTGAACGCGTTGGTCACGAAGGCGCTGACCTGAAGGGCGTCGTTGGGGCTCACGGCAAAACGGAAGTTGGTGCGCGTGGACGGGGCGATGCTGGCCAGGTTGTCCACCTGTACGTAGCGACGGCCCTCGTAGCTGGCATCACCGTAAGCCGTCCAGCCCCACCCATTGGAGAACGTGCCGTCGTACGTCAGGCCCAGGGACGCGGAGTGCTTGGGTGCGCGCGGAAGCGTGTTTCCAGCGGAACTGGCGCAGGCAGCACCACTGCTGGCGCTGGTGGGATCCGCGCAGAACAGGTCGGCCTGGGCCTGGCTGAAGAAGTTGATGATCTCAGCGTCGTTGTAGGAGTAGTTGAACGAACCCAACCAGCCCTGCGCGAACAGCCACTGGGTTTCCAGCTCGAAACCGCGGATACGCGTCTCACCGACGTTGGTGGTGTAGCTGGTCGAGAAAAAGCTGCCATCCTTGCGGGCCACTGCCCCTGTTTCGGTCAACTGCTGGTTGTCCCAGTTGATCTGGTAGAGGCTGGCATTGACGCGCAGGCTCTGATCGAGCCAATCCGACTTGATGCCCAGCTCGTAGTTGGTGGCTTCTTCCTCTTTAAACGACTCCAGGCCGCGGGCGATCAACTGGTCGCGGCCAGCGTCGCTCAGGTCGGCGCGGTAAACCGAAGTGTTGAAGCCACCCGGCTTGGTGCCCTCGGAGTACAGCCCGTAGATGTTGATGTTGTCAGCCGCCTGATAGGACAGGGTGACGCGCGGCGTGAAGCTTTTGAACTTCTCGGCCAACGAGTACGACTGACTGTACATCACACCGCCCAAAGGCTTGTTATCCGTGGCGGCCGCGCTGATCTCGTCCTGCGCGTAACGCCCTTCCGCCGATGCGGTCCACTGGTCGTTGATGCGCCAGTTCACCATGGCGTAGATCGCCTTGTTGATCGTCGAGTCCTGCGGGTTGGTCGGATACGGCGTGACGCTCTTGTTTCCCGGCAGGACGAAGCCGCTCAGGTCACCGAAAAAGCCGGGGTGCGAGGACTGGTTGTAGTAGTACAGGCCGAGCTTGCCCGACACTGGCAGCGACTGGTCGGTGCTGACACGCAAGTCCTGCGACCAGTCCATGAGGTTGGTCTGGTTGATGCTCTCAAACCCGCCGCCGAGACCACGCATGCTGCTGTAGTCCTGGTCGGTGCCCGCGTAGGTCACCGTCTCGTTGTAGGCCGAGGTGGAGGTGAAGTTCCAGCCGTTGTCAAAGGCGTAGTCGAACACCAGGCTGTTGCGGGACAGGTCGGTCTTGCGGCCCGGCATCCAGCCGGCCGCTACGAACTCGGAGGTGTTGATCCCGTATTCGTTCGGTCCCGGGATGTCACCACAGTAGTAGCCCTTCTTGCGCGAGGCGAGGACCGGGAAGCCGCCTGGTCCCACCCCGCCGGTGTACTCCGGCAGGTAGCAGTTCATCTTGTCGACGCCCAACAGGTCGATGGCGAAGTGACCGTCGCGGCTCTTCTGCCGCATCACGCGGGCAGTGATCTCCAGGTTGTCGATCGGCGCCCAGGCGGCGGCAGCCATGAAGCTTTGGGTCTCGGTGTCTCCAAGATCCGTCTTGCCCGAGTAGTCGTTGAAATAGATCGCGTCATTGCCGCGCTTGGTGAGGCTGAGGTCGTAGCCGAAGCTGCCGTCTTCACTGCCACCGGAATAGAAAACGCCGAGTTTTTCCGAACCGTAATTGCCGCCACCCAAAGTCACCTTGCCACCGACGGATGAACCCGGACGTTGGGTGATGAAGTTGACCGCGCCGGCGAATGTGCGACGACCGAACTCGGCCGACTGCGGGCCACGGATGACTTCGACGCGCTGGATGTTGTCCAAACCGTAGCTGGTGACATCACCGACCACGAAGATGCCGTCGATGAAGAAGGAGGCGTTCGGCTCGCCCTGGATGTTGGACATGCCGCGGATGACAGGACGATCGAAGCCACGGCCATAGCCGGAGCGGAACGAGAAGCTGGGCGTGATCGCTGCAATGTCATTCACGTCGACCAGGCCTTGCTCTTCGATCTGCTTGGAGGAGATGACGGAGATCGGGAGCGGTGCTTTCTGCAAGGATTCGGAAATGCCGCGCGCAGTGACGGTGACCGTGTCGAGCTGGGTCGCGGTGGCGTCGTATTCCGATGTCGCCGTGGCCGGCGGTGTCTGGTCGGCGGGTTGCGTCTCTGCCTGCTGGGCAAAGGCCTGTGGGGCGGCTACGAACAAGGTGGCCGCAATGCAGGCGCTCAGCAATTTCGGTCGGGGCGTAGTCATTATTTGGAACTCCAATGGGTCTGATTTTGGTTGTTGGGTCAGGCAGCCAGAACGGCGGCCACGGCTCGTTCACCGGACACGACCGCGGCTTCCATACCGGGCTTGTCCAACGCGTTGTGCTCACCGGCAAAGTGGATCCGTCCGAGACGCTTGCCGCTCCATTGCACGGTATCGGCCACTCGGCCTGGAGCGATTTCAGAAAAGGCACCGTCGGCGAAACGGTCATTGCCCCAGCCGCGCGTGGCCAGGGGTTCCAGTGCTCCTGCGCTGGCCGGGCGCAACTGGGCCAACTGGTCCATCGCCCACTGCATGCGCACGTCCGGCGCCAAGCGATCCGCCCGGTCGGCGGCCTCACCATTGAGCCAGACGATCAGGCGTTGGATGGTACCCGCGGAATCCGGAACCGCCATGACCCGTTGCAGTGGACCGTCGTTCCACATGTTTATCGGCAGGCCATCGCTTTCCCAGAACGGGCGCGTGGGGTGGAGGTGGATGGTGGTCACCGAGTTGCTCCGCCGCGCGGCCCACACGGCGGCCTGCTCGGCCGGCGGTAGCGGGTCGAGCCGGATCCGGCTCAGCGGACCGCTCGGAACGGTCATCACGACGTGGTCGGCGCGGAAGTGGCGCCCGTCCTTGCAGGTCACTTCAACACCACGGCGGTTCTGTTCCACGCCGAGCACTTCCATGCCCAGCAGCGGCGGCGCGTCCAGGGCTGCGGCCATCGCCTGCGGCAACGCCTGACTGCCTTTGGTGACCCAGCCCGGCGGCACGCGCGGAGCGCCCTGCAGCTCGGCCTGCCGACGTAGGGCGTCCAGCGCGCTGATGGTGCGCAGCGAGGTGTAGCTGTCGGCCACGTCCATCCAGTCCAGTGCCTGCGCGGACCAGCCCTCGGAAGCAAGGTAGTCGCGCAGCGGGATGTCGAGGGCGAGGTTGGCCGGGTCGTCCCAACCTTCGATCCGCTCAAGCGCCACTTCGGCCAGGGCCGCGTGCAGCAGGCTGGGTGGCGGCAACGCGTGCTCCCGGCCTTCCAGCGTATTGAGCGGACTGGTCGTCCAGTCTTCGCTGGAGACGATCTGACCGCCCAGCATCAGACCGGTCGGCAGCGGGCGGCCCCCGGGGCCCATCAGGTTGATGTCGGGCGGTGCGATTTCGATGCCGACCCGTTTGGCGTGGGCGCGGACGCGCTCGTAGCTTGCCCCCACCTGCACGCCGCCGATCTCGAAGCGCAGGCCCTTGCGCTCGATGGTGTGCAGGCGTCCGCCGATGCGGTCGTTGCCTTCGAGCACGGTGACGCGCGCGCCGGCATCCTGCAGCGCCTGCGCCGCGGCAAGCCCGGAGAGGCCGGCGCCGATGACGATGACATCGCTGCGCGGCTCGCCGCCGATGGGCGGCTTGGGCGTCGCCGCGCAACCGAGCACGCCCAGCATTGCCGCGCCGGCTGTGCCCTTGAGGAAGTGTCTTCTATCCATGGTTCAGCCCTGCCTGGCGCGAGGCAGGCGCGAGCGTATGCCGCGGGTGCGGCAACTCAATGGTGGGGACTGCAGTCTGGTCATACGCGTGATACCTGCCGGCTGGGAACGGGAGTAGTCATTAGCTTGCCCGGGGGGAGGGAGGAGCTGATTACTTGCCGCTCGTTACTTGGCTTTCTTGGCCTGCTGCTGGCTCTCGTGCCACTGCTTATAGACCGTCCAGCTGGTCATGTTTGGCTGGATCCACTCCTTCGGCGCGGTGGCGTACTCCGGGTAGGTCGTGCGCACGCGCTCCTGGATGTCCGCGGGAAGCTCGGCGATGGAGGCCTTCTTGTTGCCCTGGGCGATGTACAACAGTCCGCCCGGCGCCTGGCCCATTTCCATCCACGGCAACCACGGACCGGTCCGGGTCCAGCCATAGGTCGCGGGCGCCTGGGTGAGGGACGGGTCTTCGATGGCCGCACGGGGAGTGAAGAACATGAAGTGCTCCGAACCCATGTACATCTCGCCGGACGACTGCTTGGGGAAGTCCTTCGGCGACAGCGGGTTGGGATAGGTCAACGGGATGTTCATCGTCAGCATCAGCTGGTCGCCGGCTTCCACCCAAGACACGGTCGACGGGCGGCCCGGCGGGTTGAGCACGTTGTTGACCGGGTCGTTGGCGACCTGCAACACCTCGTTGCGCTCACCGGTCATGGGGTTGTCCCACTGGTCGATGATCTTTCCGGTCTTCAGGTCGCGGTAGAACGTCAGCTCACGCGTCAGCAGGCGCCAGGTGCCGTCGGCCTGCTTCTCGGCGCGACAGATGTTGTAGCCCTCGAAACCCAGCAGCGCAGAGGGTGCTTTTTCCGGCAACTGCGCGAAAACCGTGCCCGACCACCACAGGATCACGTCCTCCTTCGGGTCCAGCGAACAGCGCATCTTGACCATCGAATCGATGTTGCCGATATCCGTCGCCGGCTGCGCGGCGGATGTCGCCGACTGGGCCAAGGCGGAGGGCACAAAGGCACTTGTCGCAAGGGCCATCACGGAGAAGAGTCGCAGCATGCGGATACCTCGTTGGAGTTCGGAATGGACGGGATAAACGATGGCTCTCACCACCGCGGAAAACGGGACCAGAAAGATGAACGCGCCTTGACCGCAACCCCCTAGATGACATATAGCTATAACATTAGTTCATGATTGTCCAGTCATTTGCTCTACGACAATCCCGATGCACCAAAACTGAATGGAGCACACCATGTCCCAGCAAGCCCTTCCCCCGAGCTGGCAGCACGTAGGTCGCCACGACGTGTTCCCGAGCAGCGGCCACGACGACACCGCCCGCTTCGACTTCCTTGCCAATCTCAATGGGTACCTGGCGACCCGGTTGAGCCCGAAGGTTCGCGTGGCCTACGACAAGCGGGTCAAGCCGGCCTTTGAGGCGGCCCAGGGTCGCGCGCCGGAGACCCGTCACGAGGTCCGCAAGGCGATGGTCGGCGATCCGATCTACCAGACCTGGAGCGCGCTGCGTCGCAACTCGATGGAGATGCGCCAGCAGGCCGGACGCGGACTGGTGCTGCGGCAGTTGGCGCCGCTGGTCGACAAGGCCCGCGAGCTCAACGAAGGCTCGCCGAACCTGCAGCTGGACCCTTCGGTGAAGGTGCCCCGCCACGTCAGCGCGGTGGACATCCACTGCATGCCCGGCGGCTACCACACCGAGCTGGTCAAGGACGATATCTCCGCAGGCGCCAACTACGACGCCGGCATCTTCGCGACCACCGGCGGGATGCTGGGGCGCTTCAACGATGGCGGTGGCCAGGCGCTCGCGCAGTGGCTGAAGAAGGAGCACCCGGACTTCAAGCCGCGACGGATCCTCGACCTGGGCTGTACCGTCGGCCACAACGTGGTGCCGCTGGCGCAGGCCTTCCCGGATGCCGAAGTGATCGCGGTTGACGTATCGGCGCCGATGCTGCGCTACGGCCATGCGCGGGCACGCTCGATGGGCGTGGACAATCTGGTGTTCCGTCAGGCCGATGCCGAATCGCTGGACTATCCTGATGGCCACTTCGACATCATCAGCACCGCGATGTTCTGGCACGAGAGCTCGGCCAAGTCGATGCCCAAGACCCTGAAGGAGGTGTATCGCCTGCTGGCAGACGGCGGCCTCTCGGCCAATCTGGAACAGCCCCAGTACCACGGGATGGACCCGTACGAGGCCTTCGTGCGCGACTGGGACGCGTACAACAACAACGAGCCGTTCTGGAGCGTCATGCACGAGTACGACCTGCGCGCGATGATGGCTGCGGCCGGATTCGACGACAGCAAGTACTTCGAGACCACGGTGGCTGGCGTGGTCGATCGCAGCATCTTCCCGGAGGCCAGCAATGACGGCGAGGACTACGGCCGCGCCGCCCTGTGGACCATGTTTGGAGCGTGGAAATGAGTGAACTTCCCAACATCGAAGATATCGATCCGATCGCTCTCGCAGGTACCCGCGCGAAGGGCAAGCGCCCCTACTTCTTCAAGGATCCCGACGTGGAGCGCGTGCTGTCGATCGCGATGGTGATCGCGATGGAGCACGCCGTGACCCGACAGCGACTGGACGCGCTGGAGCGGCTGATCGAATCCAAGGGCGTGGCCACCCGCGCCGAGCTGGATGCCTTCAAGCCCGACGCCGACGCCGAAGCTGAGCGCACCATCTGGATGCAGGAATACATTGCCCGCGTGCTGCGCATCGTGCAGCAGGAAACCGAGGCGCTGGAGTCCGGCTCCAAGGAGCCACCGATGGCCGACCTGATCGCGCAGATGCGCGACGAGTAACCCGGGCTTGGCGGCGCGGCACCCGCTGCGCTGCACGGCCACCCACACCCGCTACAGACATACCCAAGCAAGCAACAAGGACCACCAATGACCGACCTCAAACTGCACATGCCCGCTCTCGCCCGCCACGAAGGCGTCTGGGACGGCATGTACCGCTATTACGACGCCGAAGGCAACAAGACCGACGAGCATGCCTCGCGTCTGGTCTGCCGGATTACCGGCGACGATGCCGTCCCGTACCACCAGACCAACAACTACAGTTGGGCCGATGGCAAAACCGAAGTGCGCGACTTCAAGACCACCTACTCCTTTGGCCGGATCATCTTCGATAACGAGCTGATCTACGGCTGGTGCACCGAGATCCCCGCCGACGACTTCCACCGCACCCTGATGCTGTACTGGCAGCGCAAGGGCGAAGAGGGCCTGGAGCTGTACGAAATGATCCAGCTGTCGGACTGCGGCAACCTGCGCAACCGCGTCTGGCATTGGTACAAGAAGGGCGTGCTGATCCAGCGCACGCTGATTGACGAAAAACGTGCCAGCCACAACTGGCGGCAGATCACCGGCGACAGCTTTGCCGGCGAGGCCCTGGAGCCCTGATCGATTCGTAGAGGCACCCACCTTTCCCGGCACCACGGCAATGGCGTGGTGCCCCTGAGTAGAGATCAGACATGGCCCTTCGCAATATGCAACTGAACGTTCTGGCGTCCGCGCCCCTGAAAATCCTCACCGTGGCGCTGCTCATGACCACCGCGTGCGCACACTCCACCACGCTGGTCGAGAAGGATGGCAGCTACGCAACCGTGCCACTGGAAAAGGACAAAGTCGTCGTGAAGGTTGTGCAAAACCTCACGCGTAACCTGCAGGACTTTCCCAACGTCCGAGAGGGCCTTGACCACAATCTGAATCAGATGACGCGCCTCACGCAGCAGGCGTGCACCACTGGAAAAAAACCCGACTTCATTTTGTTCAATGAATTCCCTCTAACCGGTTATTCAGAGGGAACACGGGAAGAGAAACTGCAGTTCACCATTCAAATTCCGGGCCCTGAAACCGAAGCGCTCGGCAAGCTCGCGAAAGAGTGCGACACCTACATCATATTCGGCAGCTACGCTCGGGATGACGCCTGGCCGGGGCATATCCTCAGCCTAAACGCGGTGATCGGCCGCGATGGCAAGGTCGCTGAAAAGTTCTGGAAGACCCGGAACGTCAAGAACTACCAGCCGGATTCCGAGATCCCGACCACCACGATCGAGAACGTCTACGACCGCTACGTGGCGATGTACGGCGAGGAAGAACTGTTCCCGGTGCTGCGGACCGAATACGGCAACATCGCGGTGAGCACGGTCCAGCGCGACACCATGGTGTTCAACGCTTTCGCGATGCGTGGAGTGGAAATCATGTTCCGCACGTCCACGCTGTTCTCCAAGCTTGACGTCATGGCGACCGCCAGTTTCAACAACTTCTATTCCGCGATGTCGAACATCAACTTCCCGGCGGATAGCGAGTGGGCCCATATGGGTGGCCAATCCCTGATCGTCGACCCCCAGGGCAAAGTACTGGCAGAGGATCCGAGCAACAACGAAGGCATCATTGAAGCTGAAATTGATATCGCCGCGCTGCGCAAGGGCCGGAAGATCCCCGATTACCCGATGGATGTAACCCGCCCCGTCTTCGCGCAGTACGTGCCGGCGTTCCCACTTAACCACCTGGATGTGCCGATTGAGGAGCTTCCCGATAACGGCGCGGAAATGAAGGTGCTGATGGACAAGGCGAGTCGCTGGAAGTAGGCGGCGAGGGGTCGGGTCCGCGCCGCAGATATCCCGGCGCGGGCTGAACCACAAAGCAGACCGCCGGCGCATGCGCTCCGGCGGTTTTTGTTTGGCTGAATCTGCATGGAGTCGGACATGTCATCGCCACGATCCGGAGAGTTGCCTCTCCCAAAGGTGACCACGAGCGGAGCGCAAACGCAGAGAACGAGCCGATCGGAATTGCTGGCCGAAGTGCTCCAACTTCCTGCGCGTACTGCGGTGATCGTTATCGACATGCAGCGCGACTTCTGCTCGCCCCATGGCGCCTTCGCACGGGCCGGAATCGATATCGCCGCCAACCAGGGCATCGTGGCGCCGGCGAACGCCTTCGTCGGCCAACTCCGCGCCTTCGGCGTCCAGGTGGTGTGGATCAAGCAACTGGCGTCTCCCCACCACATGTCGCCCGCCATCGGGCGGCGCCTTCGCCGCGCGCCGGAACGTCTGGACCTGTGCCGACACGGAAGCGCCGGCGCCGAGCTGGCCGAAGGCCTGCAGGTGGAAGCCTCAGACGCCATCGTGGAGAAATACCGATACAGCGCGTTCTTCGGTTCTTCCCTGGACCAGGTGCTGCGCAGCGGCGGTGTTCAGACCGTTGTCCTCATCGGGACTGCGGCAAACGGCTGTGTCGACTCCACCGCAAGAGATGCCGCCCAACTCGATTACGACGTTGTCATAGCCGAGGATCTGACCGGGTACACCGACGCAGCACTCGCGAGTGCTTCCCTAAAGAACCTGGACCGGCATTTCGCGTTCGTTTGCCAGTCCACCGATATCCTCAGCCACTTGGGCTGAGGCTGGCGCGAACGCTCACTCCGCGCCGCGGACGCGCAACGTCAGGCCCTTGAGGAAGTTGCGCAGCAGCTGATCGCCGCACAGGCGGAAGTGCTTGTGTCCTGGCTGGCGGAACAGCGCGGTCAGCTCCGGCTTGGAAATCGGAAACCCGGAGCCGGCGAAGATTTCGTGCATGTCGACGTCCTTCAGCTGGAAGGCGACGCGCAGCTTCTTCAGCACCACGTTGTTGGTGACCCGCTTCTCGACCGGGCGCGGCGGGAGGCTCTCGTCGCGACCGCGGTAATGCAGCACCAGGCCGTCCAGCACGTGGGCCAGTATCCGGTCGGAGCAGGCGACGAAGCCTTCCTCGTCCTCGCGCTTGAGCAGCGCCGGCACATCATCCTTGTCGAGCGGGAACTCCGGATCGGCCAGCTTCGCCAGATCCACCACCATGCCGTCACTGAGATCGAGCATGTAGCGGATGCTGCGTAATACGTCGTTGTTGATCATGCGGGGGATTTTCGCACCAAACGGGTGGCAACGGTTTGCCCCGCTAAAGACCAAGCTCCGCAAGTACGTCGGCCGTCGACTCGCCCAGCTCATCCAGCCGCGGATCGATTCGTCCCGGCTCGTTGGCAAACCGGATCGGAATGCCCAAGTGGGTGCCGCCGTCCGGCGCCGTCCAGACCATCTCACGCGCGCGGGTGTGCGGGTCGTTGAAGGCTTCGGTCAGCGTCTTCACCGGTGCCCAGCAGACGTCCAATGGCTCAAGGAAGGCGACCCACTCTTCCAGGGTGCGGGTGGCGAAGGTCTCGGCCAGAAAGGCCTTGACCGGATCCTGCCCCGGGCCCGGCGGGAGGCGGCACAACGGCGCCAGGTCAGGCCGCTCCAGCGCGTCCAGCAGGTTGTCGGCGAACTTGTGCTCGGCGCCGCCCAGCGCGAGCCAGCGGTCGTCGCTGCAGCGGTACAGCCGGTACAGCGCGTTGCCGCCCCAGCTGCGCTCGTCCTTGACCACCGGGTCGCGGTGCTCGGCGAATGGTGGACCCAGCACGTTGGGCAGCCACGCCATCAGCGCGTCCTGCATGGACAGGTCGATGTAATCGCCCGACCCGGTTTTCTCGCGGCGGTACAGGGCCATCAGGATCGCCGACAGCGCCATCAGCGAGCCGGCCATGTCGGCCACCGGCATGTGCGGCGAGGCGGGCGAGCCGTCGGGGCCCAGGTTGAGGCTGACCACGCCGCTGTCGGCCTGCATCGCCAGATCGTGCGCGGGCCGCTGGACCTTCGGGCCGGTCTGGCCGTAGGCGCTGATTGAGCAGTAGACGATGGCCGGGTTGAGCGCGCGGCAACTGTCGTAATCGATGCCCAGCCGCTTGGCCACACCCGGACGGAACGCCTCGACCACCACGTCGGCGCGCTCGACCAGCCGCGCGAACGCCGCTTTGCCGGTCTCGCTCTTGAGGTCGAGCACGATGCAACGCTTGCCGCGGTGGGTATTGCGGAACCAGGTCGACACGCCGGCCTGCTTCAGGCCGACCTCGCGGACTGGCTCGCCGCTCGGTGGCTCGACCTTGATCACGTCCGCGCCGTGGTCGGCCATCATCATCGTCAGATGCGGCCCGGGCAGGAACAGCGACAGGTCAAGAACGCGCACGCCTTCCAGTTTCATCGTCGACTCCAGCAAAACGGGGCGCATCATGCGCCCCTCCCGGTTATTAAATAACGAGGCTCAGACCACGCCCTGCTCGACCAGCCGTGCACGATCCTCGGCGCTGTAGCCCAGCTCGGCCAGCAACGCGTCGGCATCGGCGCTCAGCGGCGGGCAGGCGATGCCGTCCAGACGCTGACCGTCGAGCTTGATCGGGTTGCGCAGCATCCGCTGTGCGCCCTGAGGATGGTCTACCGATTGCAGCATGCCGATGCGTTCGACATACGGATTGTCCAGCGCCTGGGCGATGTCATACACCGGTGCGATCGGAATGCGGCCGGCAAACTTCTCCGTCCAGTACGCGGTGTCGTGCTGCATCAACGCCTCGTCCACCAATGGGGTCAGCGCCTCGCGGTGTTCGCGGCGGGCCGGGAAGTCGGTAAAGCGCGGATCGGTGCCCAGCTGCGGACGGTCGATGCCGGCGATGAAGGTCTGCCAGAACTTCTCCAGCATGCACATCACCATCACCCAGCCATCGCTGGTGCGGTACACCTGACACGGCACCGTGCTGGGATGCGCGGAGCGCTCCAGACGGGTCGTCTCGTGGCCTTCGTTGAGGTACCACGTGGCCGGGTAGCTGAGCTGGTGCAGAGCCACGTCGAACAGGCTGACGTCGACGTCGCGCCCCTGCCCGCTGCGCATCGCGCCGACCAGCGCGGCCAGCAGGCCCATCGCCATCGTCGTACCGGTCATGAAGTCGACCATCGACAGGCCGAACCGCGCCGGCGGCTGGCCGGGCTCGCCGGTCAAGGCCATGAAGCCGGCCTCGGCCTGCATCAGGTAGTCGTAGCCCGGCCACGCCGCCCGCTCGTTGTCGCGCCCGTAGGCCGACAGGTGGGCACAGACGATCTTCGGGTTGACCTTGCCCAGGGTGGCGTAGTCCAGCCCCAGCTTGCCCGGCTGGTCGCCGCGCAGGTTGTTGAGCACCGCATCGGCGGTGCCGACCAGCTTCTCGAATATCTCGCGGCCCTCGGCGCTCTTCAGATCCAACCGCAACGAATGCTTGTTGAGGTTGAAGGTCTGGAAGAACTGGCTGTCGCCTTCGCCGAGGAAATACGGACCGGTGGCCCGGGAGACGTCGCCGCCGGGTGGCGATTCGATCTTGATCACTTCCGCGCCCAGGTCGGCCAGATGCATCGACCCGTACGGCCCGGCGCCGTATTGTTCGACGGCGAGGATGCGCACGCCGTTCAGTGGAAGCTCACTCATTGATCCGACTCCGGCCTAGATCGCGTTGCGGGCGACCAGCTGCTTGGCGATGATGATTTTCTGCATCTCGTTGGTGCCCTCGCCGATGCACATCAGCAGGGCGTCGCGGTGGAAGCGCTCGATTTCGTACTCGGTGGAGTAGCTGTAGCCACCGAAGATGCGCATGCCTTCCTGTGCGCAGTACGCGCCGGTCTCGGTCGCGAAGTACTTGGCCATGCCCGCCTCCATGTCGCAGCGCTCGCCCTTGTCGAAGGCCTTGGCGGCGCTTTCGATCAGGAGCTTGGAGGCCTCGACCTTGGACGCCATCTCGCCCAGCTTGAGCTGGATCGCCTGGTGCTCGGCGATCGGCACGCCGAAGGTCTTGCGCTCCTGCGCGTAGCGCACCGACAGGCGCAGCGCGCCTTCGGCGATGCCGCAACCGCGTGCCGCCACGTTGATCCGGCCGAGCTCCAGGCCACCCAGGGTCTGCTTGAAGCCCTGGCCTTCCACCCCGCCGAGCAGACGGTTGGCCGGCACCTTGTAGTTCTCGAACACCAGCTCGCAGGTGTCGATGGAGCGGTAGCCGCTCTTCTTCATCTTCTTGGAGATGATGAAGCCATCGCCCTTCTCGGCGATCAGCATGCTCATGCCCTTGTAACGCGGCTGCGCATTCGGGTCGGTCTTGACCAGCAACAGGATCATGTCGCCGTTGAGCGAGTTGGTGATCCAGGTCTTGGCGCCATTGACGACGTAGTGGTCGCCTTCCAGCTTGGCGACGGTACGGATCGCCTGCAGGTCGGTACCGGCATTGGGCTCGGTCAAGCCGATGCCGCCGCGCAGCTCGCCGGTTGCCATCTTGGGCAGGTAGTGCTGCTTCTGCTCCTCGGTCCCGGCGCGCTCAATGGCCGAGGCCATGATGAGGTGCGAGTTGAAGATGCCGGTCGGCGCCATCCACACTGCCGAGATGCGGATCACGATCTTGGCGTAGATGCTGGCCGGCAGGCCAAGGCCGCCGTATTTTTGCGAGATGGTCGCGCCAAACAGGCCGAGGTCCTTCATTTCCTCGACCAGCTCGTGCGGGTACTTGTCTTCCAGGTCGTACTCGCGCGCAATCGGTGCGACCGACTTCTCGATCCAGCTATCGATGGTGTCCAGCAGCGCCTGCTCGTCCTCGGCGCTCCACTCGGCATTCGTCTCGTTGCTCATGGCATCAATACTCAGTAGTTGACCTTGTCTTCAACCGAGTGACCCTGCTTGGCGATCAGCATGGTGCGGTTGAAGGTGCACACGATCTTGCCGTCCTGGTTCAGGCCGATGGTGCTGCAGGTGACGATGCCGGCGCCGGGGCGCGACTTGGACTCGCGCTTTTCCAGCACGGTCGACTCGGCGTACAGGGTATCGCCCACGAACAGCGGATGGGTCATCTTGATTTCCGACCAGCCCAGGTTGGCCACGGCCTTCTGGCTGACGTCAGTGACGCTCATGCCGACCATCAGGGCAACGGTGAAGGGCGAGCAGACGATGATCTTGCCGAACTCGGAGGCCTTGGCGTACTCCTTGTCGAAGTGCATCGGGTGCGTGTTCATCGTCAGCAGGGTGAACCAGGTGTTGTCGGTCTCGGTGATCGTGCGGCCCGGGCGGTGCTCGTACGTATCACCGACCGTGAACTCCTCGAAGAAGCGACCGAACGTCTCGCGGTAACGGTTCTCACCGACTTTCTTGGCTGTCTGGACCATGGGGGGTTCCTGTTGTCTGGGAAGCTGGGTGGGAGGTATGAAACGGGAAGCAACAACGGGTGGTGGAGCGGTGTGTCGGGCGATGATCAGTCCTGACGCGCGCCATGTACGCCCAGCGCGATGGCGCGCTCGGCGGCAATCTCAATTGGTCGGTCTACGAGTTTTCCGTCCAGCTGGATCGCCTCGCCGCGATTGGCCTGCAGCGCGGCGACCACCCGCTTGGCGCGTTCGAGCTCCTCGGCGGTGGGCAGGTAACGCTGCTGGATCGGATCAACCTGCGCCGGATGGATCGCAGCCTTGGCGGTGAAGCCCAGCGCGATCACGCGGTCGGTCTCGGCAACCAGTCCGGCCTCGTCCTTGATGTCCAGATACGGGACGTCGATGCAGCCGATGCCGGCTTCGGCAGCGATAACGGCCAGCTGCACGCGCGGATGGAAGAAGCTTTCCCAGCTGGCGCGGCCGCGCAGGGCGACGATGAAGTCAAAGCCGCCAAACATCAGCGCCTGCAGGCGCGGCGTGGCCCGGGCGAGCTCGCGGGCATCCAGCAGCCCGCGCGGGGTCTCGATCTGGGCGATCAGCCCGGTGTCGGAACCGGCCAGAACGGCATCAGCGTCCAGCAACTCCTGCACGGTCTCGACCTTGGGCAGCATCACGAACGCCGGCGCCAGGCCGGACGCCTTGAGCTCGGCCAGATCCTTGCGACCCAGCTCGGTGGAGAGCGGATTCAGACGCAGGCCGATTTCGCTGTACGACTCGGGGGCGTCGGCCAGGAAGGCGAACACCGAGGCGCGCGCGCTGTCCTTGTCGCCCGGCGCGACCGCGTCCTCCAGATCGATGCAGACCTGGTCGGCACCCGTGGCAACGGCCTTGGCATAGCGCTCCGGACGCGAACCGGGTACGAACAGCAGGCAGCGGCGCGGATTGACGACGGCAGAACCGTTCGACGGCGTGCTCATACGGTGACCACCTGCTTGTCACTGTTGGCGACGAAGTGTTCGGCGATGCCGCGACGGGTCGCGTACCAGACCTTGGGTTTGCTGGCCACGTACTGGAAGAACTTCTCCAGCGCACCGATCCGGCCGGGCCGTCCGATGATCCGCAGGTGCAGGCCGATCGACATCATGCGCGGCGCATGGGCACCTTCCTCATACAGGGTGTCGAAGCTGTCGATCGCGTAGTCCAGCCAGTCCTTGGGCAGGTAGGAAGGCGCGAGCCACATCTTCATGTCATTGGTGTCCAGCTGGTAGGGCACGATCACCATCGGCTCGTCGGAACCCTCCACCGGCGCCCAGAACGGCGCGTCGGCCGAGTAGTCGTCCATGTGGTACAGGAAGCCTTCTTCCTGCAGCAGCCGGCGGGTGTCGGCCGTGTGCAGGTAACGCGACAGCCAGCCCACCGGGCGGGTGCCGGTGGTGCGCTCGATGCTGTCGGCAGCCTTGCGGATGAACTCGCGCTCCTGCTCCTGGTTGAGGCGGAACTGGTGGATCCAGCGCCAGCCGTGGGAACAGGTCTCGTGGCGGCTGCCGTGCAGGTACGCGGCGATCTCCGGGGCGCGCTCCAATGACAGCGCCGCCGCGGTATAGGTCGTCGTCACGTCGTACTTGTCCAGCAGCGCGGCGACGCGCGCATGGCCTTCCTTGACGCCGTAGCGGTAGTTGGACTCGTTGCCGTAGTTGCGGATCGGCTTGGTCAGGCTGACCGACAGCTCATCGACGGGCTCGGTGATCTTGTCACCCTCGCCAATGCTGTACTCGGAGCCTTCCTCAACATTGACCACGACCGACAGTGCCAGTCGTGCATCGTTGGGCCAGGCGTAGGTTGTTGGGGACATCGAACCCTCCGGTTCTTGAAATGGTGGTCGGCGTGGAAAGGCAGCCGTCAGTGGGTTTCTTCGCCGCCGGAGACGTTCATCGCCTCACCGGTGATGTAGGCGCCGTCGTCGGAGCAGAGGAACGCGCAAGCCGCTGCCGTGTCTGATGGCAGACCGGCGCGGCCCAGTGGAATGCGCGCGCGCATCTGGGCCAGGTACTCATCCACACTCAGGCCGCGCAGCTTGGCGAAGTACTCGTTCTGCCAGGCGCCCAGGCCGGTGGTGACGTGGTTGGGACAGATCGCGTTGGCGGTGATGCCGTGCCCGCCCAGCTCGATCGCGCTGACCCGGGTCAGGCCGACCACGCCGTGCTTGGAGGAACAGTACGCACCGGCATGCGGCACGCCGGACTTGGCTGCCTGCGAGGCGATGTTGACGATGCGTCCGCCGCGCCCCTGGGCGATCATCGCCTTCCCCGCGTGCTTGGTGCACAGGAAGGTGCCGCGCAGGTTGACCCCGAGCACCGCGTCCCATTCCGCCACATCCATATCAACGATGGATTTCATCAGGTAGCCGATGCCGGCGTTGTTGACCAGGATGTCGATGCCGCCGAAACGCTCGACCGTTCTGGCGATCACCGCCTCGACCTGGCTTTCCTCCAGCACGTCCAGCGCCATCGCGATGCACTCGCCCCCGGCGGCGGTGATCGCGGCGGCGGTACGCGCCATTTCCTCGTCGGTGCCGATCGCATCGACCGGCATCTCCTCGCCGCGGCCCTGGCCGATATCGGTGATCACCACCTTGCAGCCCTCGGCGGCGAGGCGGCGGGCGATGCCCTCGCCCAGGCCGCCGGCGCGGCCGGCACCGGTGATCAGGGCGACCTTGCCCTTGAGTTCGCTGTAGCGCGGTGACGGCAACGGGGAGGTTTCAGCGGTCATGGCGGCCTCAGATCGACTCGGCAAGGATGAAAATCGGGTTGTCGGCAAACTTCTGCAGCTGGGCAGCACCGGCCTGAACGGCCTCGCCGGCCATGTCGGCACCGAAGGCCGCCATGTCCGGCACGCGGATGATTTCGATGTACTCGTAGGGCGGCTTGCCCTCGCCGATCAGCAGGCCCTTGGCCCGCAGCACCTCGAAACGGTCGACCGACGCCAGGGCGTTGACCGTTGGCACGTCTTGCTCGCGCGCCCATTTCTCGTAATCCGCGACGCTGGCGCCGGGCTTGAGGTTGAAAAGAACGATCACGGTATTCATGGCTTCCTCCGGGGCAATCGACTGTGGCACACTTTGTCCGGACAAAGTGTAGGCATGCCATCCGTTGCCGGTCAACGCCAGTCGCGGATTTCTCCCCTACAGTCGGCTATCCCGCCAACACCAACCTGCAGAGGTAAGAGAATGAAGCGCTACTACCCATGGCTTATGGCGGTAATGGGATTGCTGATCCTGCTGACGTCCAACGGCTTGATTGTCACCGGGCTGACCGCGTTCGACGAGTCGCTGTTGAAGGAGTTCGGGTGGACGCGCAGTGAGCTGAAGATGCGCGACCTGATCACCCTGGTGCTGGCCGGCTGGCTCGGGCCCTTCATTGGTGTGGTGATCGATCGCGCCGGTCCACGCAAGCTGATCCTGGCCGGCATCGCGCTGCTGGCGGGTCTTTACTTCGCCTACGCCTACGTGCATTCGCTGATCCAGCTGTACCTGATCCACGTCGGCTTCGGCGTGGTGCTGGTCGCGGCGGGGCTGACCGTATCGGTCATCTTCGTGTCGCAGTGGTTCGCCCTCAATCGCGGCACCGCCATCGGTATTGCACTGGTCGGCACCAGCATGGGCGGGATGCTGTTCCCACGGCTCGGCGTGTACCTCATGGAGACGCTGGGCATGAACTGGCGGACGGCCTTCATGTGGGAGATGGCGATCCCGCTGACGTTCCTGGTGATCGCCTATTTCTTCGTGCGCAGTCCGCAGCCGGGCGGTATCAAGCCGTGGGGCGCCGACAAGGCGGCCGCCAAAGTCATCTCGGACGCGGCCGCCAACATCGTCACCCTGCCCGACGTGACCTACAAGCAGGCGCTGCGCACCCGCACCTTCTGGGCACTGGCCGTGGTGGCGATGGCGACGTTCTTCTCGATCATGGCCGTGTCGCAGAACCTGTTCCTGCACATGCGCGACCTCCAGTTCGCCCCGGCCCAGGCCGGCAACGCGCTGGCCCTGATGTTCGGTCTGGCGATGGTCGGCAAGTTCCTGTTCGGCGCACTGGCCGACGTCGTGCCGCCCAAGGCCGTGTTCCTGGTCAACCTCACCATCATGGCCACGGGTGCGTTCCTCCTGGCCACCATGCGCGCGGACCTGATCTGGTACTCGCTGATCCTGTTCGGCCTGGGCTGGGGCGGTCTGTACACCATGATCCAGCTGCTCGCGGTCAACTCCTTTGGCCTGGCCTCGGCCGGCAAGATCCTCGGTTCCGTGACCCTGCTCGACGCCACGACCGCCGGTATGGGCATCTGGCTGGCGGCCAAGATCTTCGACCTGACCGGCAGCTACAAGCCGGCCTTCCAGCTGGTGTTCGGGTTGATCGTGCTGGCGCTGATCATGGCCACGCTGGTTCGCGACGAACGCATCCGTCTGGCCGCAGCGGCCTCTTGAGGTGCGGCTGCAAAACCCATTGATCGGGCTTCATTGACCCAGGCTTCATTGATCCAAGGAGACACCTCATGGCTGTAATGGAAACCTCCGACCTCACCGCCCGCCAGTACTGGGCCCAGGTCAAGGCCAACCGCAACCGCGCCAAGTTCGGCTTCGGTCAGCGCCCGGCGATCGTCAATATCGACGTGCAACGCGCCTACACCGACATGGACGCGTTCAAGACCGCGTATGAAACCGACCCGCGCCAGATCGAGCACATCAACACCCTGTCCGCGCTGGTGCGCGAGCGCGGCCTGCCGGTGATCTGGACCTACGTTGCCTATCTGGAGAACGGCGAGGACGCCGGGGTCTGGGGCACGCGTACCAACACGCCGGACTCGCTGCAGAACATCAAGCACGGCTCCGAGCGCGCCCAGCTCGACCCGCGCGCGGACGTGCAGCCCGGCGACATCGTGATGCACAAGCGGATGGCCAGCCCGTTCTTCGAGACCAACCTGTGGTCGCTGCTCACCTTCCACCGCATCGACACGGTGATCATCACCGGCGGCTCGACCTCCGGCTGCGTGCGCGCCTGCTCGGTGGACAGCCTGTCGCGTGGGTTCCGCACGATCGTGGTGGAGGAGTGCGTGGCCGACAAGCACGAGATCCCGCACTTCGCCAACCTCGCCGACATCATGCTCAAGTACGCCGACGTGGAGTCCGTCGACGAGGTGGCGGCGCAGCTGAAGAAGATCGCACCATGAGTGCCGGCGCGCCCACGCAGAAGGCCGATCCGGGCCTGTACGACTACTGGCCCTACGACAGCCGGCCGAAGATCCGCTGGCCCGGCGATGCCAGAGTCGCGCTGTGGATCGCGCCGAATATCGAGTTCTACGAGCTGGACCCGCCGCCCAATCCACTGCGCAAGCCGTGGCCACGGCCACTGCCCGACGTGCTGGGCTACGCCACGCGTGACTACGGCAACCGCGTCGGTCATCAGCGCATGATGCGGGTGATGGACACCTACGGCCTGCGCGGCTCGGTGTCGCTGTCGGCGGCGACGCTGATCCATCATCCCGAGGTGATCGAACTGGCGGCCGAGCGCGACTGGGAGTTCTTCAGCCACGGCATCTACAACACCCGCTACACCTATGGCCTGTCGGAGGCACAGGAGCGGGAGATGATCGAGGAGTCGATGGCGCTGATCGCCCAGCACACCGGTCAGCACTGCGACGGCTACCTGGCGCCGGCGCTGTCGCACTCCAACGCGACCATCGACCTGTTCGCCGAGGCCGGCGGCAAATACACCTGCGACCTGTTCCACGACGACCAGCCCACCCCGGTGCGCACCCGCAGTGGCCAGCGCTTCGTCTCGGTGCCCTACTCGCTGGAGCTCAACGACACCATTACTTATGTGGTCAACAAGATCGAGCCGCGCCGCTACGGGCAGATGATCAAGGACGCCTTCGACCGTCTGTACGAGGAGGGCGCGGAAAGCGGCACCGTGATGTGCGTGCCGTTGCACGCCTACCAGGTCAGCCACCCGCACCGGATCGCCGCTTTCGAGGACGCGATGGACTACATCAGCCAGCACTCGGGCGTGTGGAAGACCACCGGCCGCGAGATCGCCGCGCACTACCTTGAGCACCACTACGACGAGGCGCTGGCGTCGATCGACGCGGTGGCGCAGGAGACATCGGCATGAGCCTGGGCCCGGAATACCTGGAATACCCGAACCGCCGCCACGGCATGGACCATGACCGCTATGCGTGGTCGATGCTGGCCGAGCGCGCCCCGGTGGCGTGGCCGGACGGCAAGCCGCTGGCGTTGTGGCTGAACCTGAGCCTGGAGCACTTCCCGCTGAACCCGACCGGCGAAGGCTTCAAGGCGCCCGGCAGCATGACCATGCCCTACCCCGACCTGCGCCATTACACGCTGCGCGACTATGGCAACCGGGTTGGGGTGTTCCGCGTGCTGGATGCGCTGAAAGCGCAGGACCTCACGGCCAGTGTCGCGGTCAATGGCGAGCTGGCCGAACGCTACCCGGCGCTGCTGCGCCGCGTGCAGGCGACCGGTTTCGAGCTGCTCGGCCACGGCTGGAACATGGATGCCGTCCACTACGGCGGCCTGGACGAGGCACGCGAGCGCGAGTCGATCCAGCGCAGCCTCGCCGCGCTGCAACCCTACGCCGCGCAACCGATCCGCGGCTGGTTGTCGCCGGCGCGCTCGCAGTCACACCGCACGCCCGATCTGCTGCGTGAGGCCGGCCTCGACTGGTGCGCGGACTGGGTCAACGACGAACTGCCGTACGCCTTCAACACCGACCACGGCCCGCTGTCGATCCTGCCGCTGTCGCTGGAGCTGGAGGACCGCTTCATCGTCGGTGACAACCTGCACGCCGAATCCGAATACGCCGACCAGGTGATCGACGCCTGCGAGTTCCTGCTCCGCGAGGCGCGCGAGACCGGCCACGGCCGTCTGCTCGCGCTCAACATCCATCCCTGGGTGATGGGCCAGCCGCACCGGATCAAGCATCTGGAACGCGTGTTCGCGCATCTGGCATCGCGCGCGGATGCGATCTGGAACGCGGCCCCGTCGGCGATCCTGACCGCGGCCCTGCCGACCGGCAACACCACAAGCTAGCCCGTTTCGCGTCTTCAGCCGGTGCGCGGGATAATCGATTCCATCCCGCTCCCGCGAAGACGTTCCCCAGCCACTCCTGCATGTGCCGCACGGCGCATCAACAGCAATGGAACCGCCATGACCCCGGAAGACCTGCTCGCCACCTACGGCCCCCGCGAATCGATGGAGTACGACATCGTCGTGGTCGGCGCCGGCCCGGCCGGACTGGCCACCGCGATCCACCTGCGCCAGCTCGCCGCCAGCAACGGCAGCGAAGTGTCCGTGTGCGTGCTGGAAAAAGGCTCCGAGCCGGGCGCGCACATCCTGTCGGGCGCGATCATGGACACCCGCGCGCTGGACGAGCTGTTCCCGGACTGGAAGGAGCGCGGCGCACCGCTGCGCCAGCCGGTGACCCGCGACGAGTTCCTGTTCCTCAGCGAGACCGGCGCCAAGGCGACCCCGGCCGCGCTGCTGCCGGAATGCTTCGACAACCACGGCAACTACATCATCAGCCTGGGCGAAGTCACCCGCTGGCTGGCGGGGCAGGCCGAAGCGCTCGGGGTGGAAATCTTCCCCGGCTTCGCCGCCGCCGAAGTGCTCTACAACGAGGCCGGCGCCGTGATCGGTGTCGCCACCGGCGACATGGGCCTGGACAAGAACCGCGCGCCCGGCCCGCAGTTCCAGCGCGGCATGGAGCTGCACGCCAAGTACACGATCTTCGCCGAGGGCTCACGCGGCCAGCTCGGCCGCCAGCTGATCGCCCGTTACCAGCTGGACAAGGACTGCGACCCGCAAAGCTATGGCCTGGGCATCAAGGAGCTGTGGCAGGTTGACCCGTCCAAGCACGAGCCGGGTCTGGTGGTGCATACCGCCGGCTGGCCGCTGGACTCGGAGACCTACGGCGGCTCGTTCCTCTACCACGCCGATGACAACAAGATCGCGGTTGGCTTCGTGGTCGGGCTGGACTACAGCAACCCGTGGCTGAGCCCGTTCCAGGAGTTCCAGCGATTCAAGACCCACCCCTCGATCCGCAAGCATCTGGAAGGCGGCAAGCGCATCTCCTACGGCGCGCGCACGATCACCGCCGGCGGCCTGATGTCGCTGCCCAAGACCGTATTCCCCGGCGGCGCGCTGGTCGGCTGCGAAGCCGGCTACCTCAACGCCAGCCGGATCAAGGGCAGCCACGCGGCGATCAAGACCGGCATGCAGGCCGCCCAGGCCGCATTCGACGCGCTCGCCGCCGGCCGCTCGCAGGATGAGCTGACCGCCTACCCGGCCGCGTTCGAAGCCAGCTGGCTGCACGACGAGCTCAAGCAGTCCAAGAACTTCAAGCAGTGGTTCAAGAAGGGCCGCATGATCGCGACCCTGATGACCGGCATCGAACAGTGGCTGCTGCCCAAGCTGGGCATCCGCAATCCGCCGTGGACGCTGCGCCATTCCAAGGCCGACCACGAGTGCCTGGACCCGGCCGACAAGCGCGAGAAGATCGACTACCCCAAGCCCGATGGCGTGCTGACCTTCGACCGCCTCAGCTCGGTGTTCCTGAGCAGCACCCACCACGATGAGAGCCAGCCGGCGCACCTGACGCTGAAGGATCCGGCGGTGCCGGTCACCGTGAATCTGGCCGAGTACGGTGGACCGGAAGCGCGCTACTGCCCGGCCGGGGTGTACGAGTTTGTCGGCGAGCCGGGCGCGGAGAAGCTGCAGATCAACTTCGCCAACTGCGTGCACTGCAAGACCTGCGACATCAAGGATCCAACCCAGAACATCGTCTGGGTGGCTCCGCTCGGCGGCGACGGCCCCAACTACGCCCAGATGTGACGCGGCGGTACCATGGGGCTCTCACTAATCCCCACTGAGAGCCCCATGACCGCAATGACCAGCCCCGGCGCCCGGTTTCGCCAAGCACTCAACGAAGAGAAGCCGCTGCAGATCGTTGGCACCATCAACGCCAACCACGCTCTGTTAGCCAAACGCGCCGGGTATCGCGCCATCTATCTCTCCGGCGGCGGCGTCGCGGCCGGCTCGCTGGGCCTGCCGGATCTGGGCATCAACACGCTGGATGACGTGCTCACCGACGTGCGCCGGATCACCGATGTCTGCGACCTGCCGCTGCTGGTCGACATCGACACCGGCTTCGGCCCCAGCGCGTTCAACATCGCCCGCACCGTCAAGTCGCTGATCAAGGCCGGCGGCGCGGCCTGCCATATCGAGGACCAGGTCGGCGCCAAGCGCTGCGGCCACCGTCCGGGCAAGGAAATCGTCTCCAAGGACGAAATGGTCGACCGCATCAAGGCGGCCGCGGATGCGAAGACCGATCCGGATTTCTTCCTGATCGCGCGCACCGACGCGATCGCCTCGCACGGCGTGGATGAGGCGATCGAGCGCGCGATTGCGTTCGTGGAAGCCGGCGCCGACGGCATCTTCGCCGAGGCCGCCTACGACCTGCCGACCTACCAGCGCTTCGTGGATGCGGTGAAGGCGCCGGTGCTGGCCAACATCACCGAGTTCGGCCAGACCCCCTTGTTCAGCCGCGACGAGCTGGCCTCAGTGGGTTTGGCGATGCAGCTGTTTCCCCTGTCGGCGTTCCGGGCGATGAACAAGGCCGCCGAGGCCGTCTATACCGCCATCCGCAACGATGGCCACCAGAAGAACGTGGTCGACAGCATGCAGACCCGCGAGGAGCTGTACGACCGGATCGGCTACCACGAGTTCGAGCAGCGCCTGGACAAGGTCTTCAGCGACGCCAAGTAGGCGCACGCGCGACCACCAGCTCCAACGGAGCGATTGCTGAAACAAACACGAACGCAGCCAAAGGGCTGCGTTCGTGTTTTGCCGTGCCCGGCCCGGTCAGGCACGGCATCCCCTGCTCAACCAGCCACCGGCGCCATTGGCGGGAGCACACTGCCGGCGGATTCCGGCTCGTAACTCCGCATTTCCAGCGACGCCAGGAAACGCCAGACAAACAGCAGCGTCACCAGCAGCAGGCCGGGATAGCCGATGCTGGCGAGCAGGTACGGGAGCGTCGCATTGCCTGCCTGCACCACCGAAAGATTGAAGCTCAGCAGGCCCAAGGTGATGACCGCACCAAACAGCCACATCGCCAGCAGCCACATGCCTGCCTCGAAACCGGTCAGGTAGCGGCCCCAGCCGGCGACCGGCGGACCACGCCGCACGGTACCGCGCAGGTCCGCGATCGGGGCGGCGTGGCGATGCCCCAGCGTCAGCAGGTCGTACACCAGCGTGACCGTTCCGATGCTGAAGATCACCCCGAACACCGGCACCAGGATCTTGAACAGGTTCATCGCCGGGAACACATCGCCACCAAACCAGTCCAGCCCAAGCGTGCGGTACACGAACACCTGCACGGTGCCGCCGAGTGCGAAGGCGAACGCCATGCCGAGCATGCCCACGAACAGCAGCCAGAACGAGAGCTTGCCCCAGCGCTGGTCATAGTCGGCCAGCCCGCGCATCAATGGCACGGCGTAGTACGCCGCGCCGATGCCGAGCATGCCGAAGGTGCCGAACAACGCCAGGTGCGCATGCGCCGGGGTTACCCAGGTGCCGTGTGACCAGACATTCGTCAGCGCAAAAGTCATCGTGAAGCCCAGGATGCCGGCGCCCACCTGCTCCAGCACCACCGAGCCAAGGATGAAGTAGAAAGCCGGCGCATTTTTCAGCGGCCTGCGGTCGTGATGCGCATCCAGATACACATGCCAGAAGCAGAAGATCAGCGGCAGTGGCTCCAGCGCACTGAACAGTGACCCCCAGAACTGCCAGAACTCCGGCGTGCCGACCCAGAAATAGTGGTGCGCGTTGCCCAGCAGGCCCGACAGCCACACCAGAACCACGCCCCAGAACACGGCGTAGCCGACGCTTTTGACCTTGGCGTCGAACATCAGCACCAGCAGGAACCCGACCAGGGCGATGTGGATCACCTCCCAGACGCCCTCGACCCAGTAATGGACGACGTACCAGCGGAAGTACTCCTGCACATCGAGGCGCTCGATGAAGAAGAAGCCGAACAGCCAGACCAGGGTCAGCGCGATGACGCCGATGCCGAGCGCCCAGTGGATCTCGTTCCAGTCGCGCCGCGGCGGGAACGTCCTCAGCACCACGTAGCACAGGATGCAGAAGCCGATCAGGATCACGATGTCGGCGATCCGGCCCGCCTCCAGGTACTCCAGCCCTTCCTGCAGCATCGGTTGTCCGAGCCACCAACCGGCGACCCCGGACTGGGCCAGGTACTGGGTGCCGACGTTCCAAAGCGTCACGGCGACCACGGCGTAGAACAGGAACTTGATCAGCCACGGCGCAGCCAGCTCGCGATGCGACAACAGTGGCCCCACGAACAGGATCGTGCCGATAAAGCCGCACAGGATCCAGATGATGCCCAGATTGAGATGTTCGGCCCGGATCACGTTGAAGTTGAGGTTGCCCGCCAGCAGGGTCGGATCGATCTGCTGCAGTGCCAGGACCATGCCGAAGCCGGCCTGGAAGACGAACAGCACCAGCATCAACATGAAGAACCGCAGGCTCAGTCGCTGGGTTTGATAATCGATCTTGATCATTGCCCCGGCTCCTGCAGACTGCGGATATAGGCGGTCATCGCCGCGACCTCGTCGTCGGTGAGCATGCCGGCGTACTCGGGCATCGTGCCCGCGGCGTAGCCGGCAACGATCTGGCTGTTGGCGTTGCGGATCGATTCGCTCAGATACGCCTCATCGGCCACCACCGTGCTGCCATCGGCCAGGCTCACATGGGATCCGTACAGGCCGCCCCAGCCCGGACCCACCAGCTTCTGCTGGTCCGGCGAATGGCACGCAGTGCAGGCGTAGTCCTTGACCAGTTGCGCGCCATGGGTGGCAGGGTCCTGCAACGCCGCGGCGGTAGCGGTCGCCGCGGCGGCGACGCCCGAGGCCGCGGCGGTGGACATCACGTTGAAACCGGGCGATGCATATTTGAAGGTCAGTCCGTCCACCTTCGGCTTGGGTGGCCAGCCCTCGGTGTTCATTGCCGAGGTGTATTTGAGGTAGGCGATCAGGTTCGCCACCTCCTCGGCTTTCAGCGGCAGGTTGGGCATCAGCGAGTCATGACCGCCGCGACGCTGCACGCGCTCGGCGGCACCGGGATACTTCTTGAGGTAGTCGTCAAGGGATGCCGAACCGCTGTCGGCGGCCAGGGCGGCTCCCTGCAACTGGATCCGCAGCGCCGCACTGGTCGGCCACGTGCCCGAAGACGGCAGGAACGCGGCCAGCCACGCGGCTCCGGTGCGCTCGTAGGTATTGGTCAGATCCGGCCCCAGATACGCGCCGTTGCCGACCATGGTGTGACAACCCATGCAGTTGTAGGCCTGGAAAACGCGTTTGCCGGCGACAGCGTCATGCGAGCTGAAACTCACCGTGTCCGGTGTCACTTGGCCGCGCGAGTCGATGAAGGAAACCGATGACAGGCCCAGGAAGATCAACAGCATGAAAAACAGCACGCCCAGGGCGGTCCGCCGGTGTAACGCTTCCCGGCACGGTTTGCCCTCCCCGCAGCTCACGACCGGCCCCCGGTATCGCGATTGGCATCTGCGCCGGATTCATTGCGTGCCACTCCGGCGGCCGTGTCAGCGCGGTCCAGCGCGTCGTGTTCGAACAGGGTGCGCGTGATCCGCAGCAGGACGTAGAAAACGTACACCGCCAGCAGGAAGCCGACGACGAAATACACCAGCCACATCGCGCGCGACTCGGCCCAGTACTCGAAATTGCGGAAGTACGGCCACGACAGCAGGAAGGACACGATGCTGGCCAGGATCGCAATCGTCAGATCAATCAGTCGCTGCGCCACGTCAATCACCTCCCCAAGAGAGGTTGCCGGCAATGTGCCCGCGCGGTCTCCGCCAGAATCAACGGCGCGCAGGCACTCTTGACTGAATCATGAACCTCTTGTTCAGGTTAGTCATTGACATGGATCAAGAGACGTGATTGGAAACGGTGCTATTGTTATCGATTGACGCCGCAGGCGCGCGCCCAGAGAGCGTCAGTGCGACTTCTCCGCCGCACGCTGCGGAATCACCACGATCAGCAGCACGATGGCCACCAGCAGCAGGCCTGAAGCGGTGTAACGGCTGAACTCGAGTCCGCCGCTCGCCGCCGGCTTGTCGAGGTAGTCGCCGACCACCGCCCCCAGCGGCCGGGTCAGCACGAATGCCGCCCAGAACAGAAGGGTGTGCGAGATGCTGGAGAAGAAATAGGCAAGGGCGACCACCGCCAGCAGTCCGGAAAAGATCAGCGCCGCGCCGGTATAGCCCAGCCCCGCGCTGTCGGCGGTCCAGTCGCCCAGGGCGGTGCCGAGCGTTTGCGAGAACATGATCGTCAGCCAGTAGAACCCCTCGGCCTTGGGCGTGTGCACCGAGCCGACATCGATGGACCCGAGGGATTTGTACCAGGCGAAAAGGGAGGCGATCAGCAACGCGACCAGCATGATCGTGCCGCCCAGATAGCCGATGCCCAGGGACCGATCGACGAAATCCGCCAACGTCGTGCCGACCGTGGTCGACGCAATGATGGTGACCCAGTACACGAAGGGGTGGAACTTTTTGGCGGCGATCTGCATCAACACCGCCGCCACAAAAATGCCCATGAAGATCGCGGTACTCACCAGGTAGCCGAGGTTCATCGACATCGACACCGCGTCGCCGCCGGTTTCGCCCAAGGTGGTGGCGAGGATCTTGATCAGCCAGAAGCCAAACGTCACCTGGGGCACTTTGCTGAGCGAATCTCTGACGGCAGTGTTCATGATTACCTCGTGCTGACTGCGGTGATGTTCCTCGCAACGCTCACCCGACCGCTCCAAACAGCGAGCCGACCGCGGTGGTCAGGCCCATCGCCAGCGCGCCCCAGAAGGCGACGCGCAACACCGATGGCAGCGCGGGTGCGCCGCCCGCCCGTGCAGCGATCAGGCCCAAACTGGCCAGAAAAAACAGCGAGCAGCCGGCGACACCCCACATCAGCACGGCCTCCGGTATCAGCAGCGCGGCCAGCAATGGCAACGCCGCGCCGGCGGCAAAGGTCGCCGCCGAGGCGAACGCGGCCTGGACCGGTTTGGCGGTGAGCGTCTCGGAGATGCCCAGCTCGTCGCGGGCGTGTGCGCCCAGCGCGTCGTGCTCCATCAGCTGGGTGGCGACACTGGTCGCCAGCGGCCGGTCCAGTCCGCGCTTGATGTAGATCGAGACCAGCTCCTCATGTTCCTGGTCGATGTTGGCGGCCAGCTCCTTGCTCTCGCGAGCAAGGTCTGCCCGCTCGGTGTCGGCCTGCGAACTGACCGAGACATACTCGCCCGCCGCCATCGACATCGCGCCGGATACCAGCCCGGCGACACCCGCAACGAGGATGGCCTTGGTGCCTGCACCCGCCGCCGCTACGCCCAGCACCAAGCTGGCCGTCGAAACGATGCCGTCGTTGGCCCCCAGTACGGCGGCGCGCAGCCACCCGGTCCGATGCGTTCTATGGCGCTCACTGTGTCGCATGGATCCCTCTCTTTCTATCGAAATGCTGTTGAGACACTAAAGATGGTCGTGGCCGGCAACCGCACGCAGGACCGCCTTGCGCGCGATCCTCGAGATGATCACGATCGCAATGACGCCCACCACCAGTCCACCGACCAGGACCAGATCCTGCCCCTGCCGGAATCGCGAACCGGCATGGGTCGCCTCCACCAGGTGCTCGCCCGCGTGGCCCAGGTACACCTCCAGACCGACATGCGGCAGCAGTCCGAGGCAAGCGAGCATGAACGTGGAAAAGCGCACGCCGGTGGCGCCCAATACGTAACTGATGGAGGCGGGATTGATCGGGGTCAGCCGCACCAGAAACTGCAGCCACAATTGATCCTTCATCACTGCCCGCTGGATCGACAGGAACGACGGCCGCCGGTCGACGGCGCGCTGGACCCGCTGGCGGAACAACCAACGCGAGAGCGCATACTGAAACGCTGCGGCACCAAGGTTGGCAGCCACCGCGATCAGCATGCCCCAGACCAGGCCGAACAGGACGCCTGCCGCGACCCCGAACACCGACTCGGGCACCAGCACCGATGTGCCCAGAATCAGCAGCACAGCAAACACGACCACGCCCCACGGACCCAGCCCGCCGATCCATGTCTGGAGCGCACCGATATGGACCTTGATCTGATCGCCAAGAACGACGCCGGCGACGATCAACAGCACGATGGCCGCGACGATGGCGGTCAGCATGCCGGCATCGGTGCGCTTGAGCAGCCGCATCGCACGGCCGGTGGTGGTCAATTGGCTGGCAGGCCGTTTCATGGCGGGAATGTCTCGTCGGGCCCATCGTCCAACCCGAGTATGCGCCCGCACCACGCAGCGGCCGAGTTTGCCCGGTCCCGGATACCCAGGAGAAACGACTCATGACTCATCCGAAAGCCCTCGACTACCTCGGCTCGGCCTCCCGCTGGTTTGGACGCCATGCCAGTGAACTGGATGCGACCACCCATCGCGTGCTGACCCTGGCGTCGCGTCGCCAGATCGCTGTCGAAGATCCCAATCGTCGGCTTGAGGCGCAGACAAGCTATGGCGAGCGACTGGCGGATCAGGTCGCCTCATTCGGGGGATCATGGCGTTTCATTATTATTTTCGCCGCCGCGCTGGTCGTCTGGGTATTCACCAACAGCGGGATCCTGGGTAAGGATGCGTTCGATCCCTATCCGTATATCTTCCTCAACCTCATTCTGTCGATGGTCGCGGCCATCCAGGCGCCCGTGATCATGATGAGCCAGAACCGGCAGGCCTCAAAAGACCGATTGATGGCCGGCTATGACTACGAGGTCAACCTGAAGGCCGAAGTCGAGATTCTCGCGCTGCACGAAAAGATGGATGCGTTGCGGGCCGAGCAGATGATGACGGTGATTTCCCAGCAGCAGACGCAGATCGAACTGTTGACCCGCCTGGTCGCAGAACGCGGACTGGCTGGACCGGAAATGCCGAACTAGGCCGGGTCAGCCCGCCAGTAATTGTTCGCGGCCGCGACGGTCTGGAAGCAGCGCGAAGCGCAGTGCCAGGCGAGTCCCAAACTAACCGATCATCAGGCGCCGATAGGCGCCCTGTGCAGTGCGATCAGCAGCACCCCACCGGCGATCAGCGCGATGCCCAGCCACTCCTGCAACGAAGGGCGCTCGCCAAGCAACACAAAAGCGAACACGGCCACGAGCACCACACTCAACTTGTCAACGGGGGCCACCTGGGAGGCCTGCCCGATCTGCAGGGCGCGGAAATAGCACACCCACGATGCCCCGGTTGCGAGCGCGGAAAGCGCCAGGAAGATCAGCGTCTTGGGCGACAGCGACAACGGGTTGCTCCACTTGCCGGTCAGCCACACAAACGGCGCGAGCACCGCAATGATCATCACGGTACGGATCAACGTCGCCAGATCCGAATCGACGCCCCGGATGCCTACCTTGGCGAATATCGCCGTCAGCGCCGCGAAGCAGGCCGACAACAACGCCCACAGCAGCCAGCCCGATGGAAGGGTCATTGCCTATCGCTCCTGATTGGTCAGGTCTCGCTGCCAGCAACGATCGCGACGAGCGCAGCGATCAGCAAGCCCAAAATGGGGAGCATCGACAGGGCAAAGCCGATGCCGCGACTGGCGGGGGCGGCGGTGTAGCTGCGCCAATAGACCAATCGGCCGACCAGGTAGATGGCGCCGGCTGCCGCCACATAGATCTGCGGGAAGTATTTGGCCGCGATGTACAGCGCCGGCAGAAACGCCACCATCAACTCCAAGGTGTTCATCTGCACCCGGTAGGCGCGTTCAAACATTTCGTGTCCGGAGGTTGCCGGCGCATGAACGCCGTACAGGCCGCGGGCACGACCCACCAGCACGCCAAACATCACCAACTGGAGGACCGCCAATATGGCGATCAGATCAACGTAATTCATGGTCGGATTCCTGTTCATCGCCCGGCCCGGTCACGTCGGACAGCAGCCGGACTTGGAGGCGTCAGTGACGTCCACACGGGTCTGGCACTAACACTTGTCGGTCCATGCGAGCCTGGAGTACCGCGACAGCGTAAACCCGATCGGTGCGTGGGTGGGCGGACTGGCGTCACCTGAACGGCGGTACCGCGATGGGCCGCAGCCCGGTCCGGAGGTCGAGCAAATATTCCGGCACCGCCCTACGATGGCCTGCCGCGTCCGATGAACTGTGAGCCATGAAAATCCTCGAGCCGATCACCGTCGGCGGCGTGACCTTCAAGAACCGCATCATGTTCCCGCCGCTGACCACCGGGTATGAGGATCAGGACGGCAGCATCAGCGCGCAGAGCCGTGCGTTCTACACCCGGCTGGCCAAGGGCGGCGTGGGTTACATCGTGCTGGGCGACGTGGCACCGATCCAGAGCTTCGCGCCCACTCCCAAGCTGTTCGACGACAGCCAGATCGAGAGCTTCCGCCTGCTGGCCGACAGCGTGCATGCCTACGGCGCCAAGCTCGGCTTGCAGATCTTCCATCCCGAGTACGACTGCGACGCGATCAACGCGCTGTTCTTCAGCGGAAAGAAGGACCAGGTGCGCGCGGCGCTGCACCACGACATGGAGTTCTTCGTCAACGAAGTGACCGAAGACGCTCTCCTGCAGATCATCGACAAGATGTGTGCGTGTGCGGTGCGCGCGCAGAAGGCCGGGGCCGACGCGATCCAGGTGCACGGCGACCGGCTGGTCGGCGTGCTGTGCAGCACAAAAATGAACCAGCGCACCGACAAATTCGGCGGATCGCTGGAGAACCGCACGCGCTTCGCCCTGATGCTGGTGCGCGCGCTGCGCAAGGCCGTGCCGGGGATGATCCTGGATTACAAACTGCCGGTGGTGACGCCGGCGCGCGGCAGGGGCGGCGTGGACGAGGCCGATGCGCCGCGGTTTGCCCAGTGGCTGCAGGAAGCCGGGGTGGACATGCTGCATGTCGCCCAGGCCAACCACACCGGCAACATGGCCGACACCATTCCACCGATGGGCGTGCAGCCTTACGCGTTCTTTGCCGAGATCGCCGGCACGGTCAGGCGGGCGGTCTCGATCCCGGTCAGCACCGCCGGTCGCATCATCGACCCGGCGATGGCCGAGCAGGTCGTGCAAAGCGGACGGGCCGACATCATCGGTATCGGGCGGCCGCTGCTGGCCGACCCGGACTGGGTCAACAAGGCTGCTGCGGGCGACGCCTGCGACATCCGCCGCTGCATTTCCTGCAACCGCGGCTGCACCGACAACATCCAGAATCGCGCCTTCATCGCCTGCGTTCTGAATCCCGAAAACGGCTACGAGGAGACGCGCGTCATCACCCCGGCGATCGAGAAGAAGAACATCGTCGTGATTGGCGGCGGCCCCGCCGGGCTGGAAGCTGCGCGCGTGGCCGCAACCAAGGGCCACACGGTGACCTTGTTCGAGAAGCAGACGCAGCTGGGCGGGCAACTGAACATCGCCGCCGTGCCGCCGCGCAAAAAGGAAATCTTCCGCGCGGTAGAGAACCTGCAGCACGCCGCCTCCACCGAAGGGGTTTCGCTGCGCATGGGCGAGGCCGCCAGCAACGACAGCGTGCTCGCGCTGGACCCCGACGCGGTGATCGTCGCGGTCGGTGCATCCAGCTTCACTCCGCCCATTCCCGGCGTGGACGGACCGAACGTGCGCGATGCCTGGAAGGTGCTGGGCGGCGAGCAGCAGGTGTCCGGCCGCGTGGCGGTCATCGGCGGCGGGCTGGTCGGTTGCGAGACGGCGGAGTACCTCGCCGAGCAGGGCTGCAAGGTGCTGTTGGTGGAAGCCTTGGACACCATCGCCACCGGCATCAGCAATACCGTGCTGCCCACGCTGCTCGAGAACTACCGGATGTACGGCGTGGAGCAATACACCGGGCACACGGTCACGGGCATCGATGCAGATGGGTTGCTCTGCGAGGACACCGACGGGACGGCCATCCGGATCCCCTGCGACTACGTGGTCATCGCCAGCGGTGCACGCTCCGTGCCGTTCGACACCGACGCCCTGAGCAACCGCGGCATCGAGGTGGTCAGGATTGGCGACTGCGCCGAAGTGGCCGATATCGCCCACGCCATCCAGACCGGTTACGACGCGGCCAACGCGCTCTGACGGGCGCGTCCACAGGGTCGGCATCAGCCCTTTGAATCAGCGCGGCAGCATCGAGACGAGCCTGAGCCCGATCCAGACGGCCGCGATGCCGAGCACCACGCTGCAGCCCACATAGAGCGCCGCGGACGCCAGTTCGCCTCGCCGCAGCAGGTGCGAGGCCTCCAGCCCGAACGCCGAGAAGGTGGTGAATCCACCCAGCAAACCGGTGAACAGGAACAGTCGCGCCTCGGCTCCGAATACCTGGTAGCGCTCGCCGACACCGGCCAACACGCCCACCGCCAGACAACCCAGGATATTCACCGCCAGCGTGCCCAGCGGAAAGCGGTCCTGTCCGCCCATGGGCAGGATGAGCAGGCCCAGCGAGTAGCGCGCGATCGCCCCCAGGAATCCGCCGCACCCGACGAGAAGCAGGCTATGCATGGCCATCGACGCTGCGCAGCCGGGTCATCGGTGTCCGCCCCTGCGTGCGTCGGTCAACCGCGCGAGCGACGCTGCACGATCATGACCACGCCGATGACGATCAGGACCGCCGGCCACCACTCCGACACGAGTGGCCGGATGTTGGGCAGCCAACCCTGCTTCTGGAGAAGGAAATAGGTGCCCACGGCGATCAATACATAGGCGCCTGTCAGTGAGTTGGATCGCATCGAATCGTCCTGTCGAAGCCTGCGGCGCAGCAACCGAGCAGCGTCGGTCCCGCGCGCGCCTGGGGCGGGAATGGGTTGTGGTGCCTAGGGTACCCCGACTCACAAAAAAGCCCGATGCAGTTGGTCGCTGCATCGGGCCTGGATTCCAGCTGGAATCACGTCGTGGCGGGAAACCACCACGGATCGTCGACACCCGAGTTCACGAGTACCGCCTGGGAGCGCACGAATCGCCGGATCGAGACGCTGCCCATGCGCGATCCGCCCAGGCCGGACTGTTTGAAGCTCTGCTTCTCGGCGGTGTGGATCATGCCGGTCAGGCAGGCGTCGTTGATGCTGACGCCGCCGGCGTGCAGACGCGACGCGACGCGTGCGGCGTGCTCGGTGTCGCCGCTGAAGACCGCCGCGGACAGGCCGAATATCGAATCGTTGGCGCGCTTGATCGCTTCCTCCTCGTTGGCGACGACCATCACCGGCAGGATCGTGGCGAAGCTTTCCTCGCTGGCGATGCGCATGCTTTCGTCCACGTCGACCAGCACGGTCGGCGGGCACCAGGTGCCGCCGTGTTCGATCAGCTCGCCGCCGGCCAGCGCACGTGCGCCGCGCTTTTTGGCGTCGGCCAGTTGCTCGCGGACGATGGCGATCTGGGCGGCCGAGATGATCGGCCCGATCTGGCCTTCGCGCGGTTCCGGGTGGGTCAGCTTGAGGCTCTTCGCGGTTTCCACCAGTGCAGCGATGAACGGCTCGGCGATCTTGGCGTCCACATAGACACGTTCGATCGACATGCAGCTCTGCCCGCCGTTGACGAAGCCGCCCCAGGCAATCGCACGGGCGCTGCGGACCGGGTCGGCATCCGCCAACACCAGCGCAGGATCCTTGCCGCCCAGCTCCAGCGAGCACGGAATGAAGCGCGCCGCGCAGGCCTCACCGACGCGACGGCCGGTGCGCACGCTGCCGGTGAAGCAAATGGTGTCGACGGCGCCGATCACCGCCTCACCGGTGCTGCCACCACCGGTGACAACGGCAAACACCGGTTGCAGCGCAGGGACTTCGGCCATCACGTCGTCCAGCACGCTCGCGAACCGCGAGGTCACCTCGCTGGGCTTGCACAACACCGCGCATCCCGCGGCGAGCGCCGGAATGGCGTCGATCAGGCTCAGCAGCAGGGGAAAGTTCCACGGACTGATCACGCCGACCAGTTCATACGGCACCAGGTTCTGGCGGCTGTGAAGGAAGCCCATGCTGCTGGCCACCGGCTCGGGCGCCTGCAACAGCGCCGGAGCATCGGCGGCCCAGCGGCGCAGTGCGCCGACAGTGCTGTCGACTTCGATCTGCGACTCCTGCCAGCGGCCGGTGTCACGCAGCAGCGCTTCAACCATCGGCTCGCGGTGGCGCTCCAGCGCATCGGCGAAGGCCAACAACGCGTCGCAACGATTGTGGACGTCCAGCGCGGCCCAATCGGCTTGCGCGGCGCGCAGGCGCTGGGCGATCCGGTCGACCTCGGCCTTGGAGACAACGGCCAGCTGGCCGTCGCACTCCCCGGTGGCCGGGTCGCGCAGCGGGATTGTTTGGGCGCCGCTGGTAGCGGCTTGGGCTGACTCAGTCATTGCCGAGCACTCCTGCTGTCTTCAATGCTTCGATGGTCGCGCGCTGGCGCTGGGCGAAATCGGCGCGCTCGGGAACGCGAAGCTTGCCGTCCGGCAGCAACGCGTTGGGTTGCAGTGCCGCGGGCGCGAGACCCTGGGCCATCGCGTCGCGCGGCAGGCGCGACAGGATATTGCCCATGCCCGGGCGCTCGCGGCGTCCACGCAACGCCCGGATATCGATATCGGCGAAGGCGGCCATGGACTCGCCGTCGCTGGCTTCCGCCATCACCCGGCCCTGGTCGTCGACGATCTTGGACATGCCGTCGGTGCTCTGGTTGGGGATATCGACGTCAAGAATACCGGCGGTATTGGCCGAGATCACGTACGCCATGTTCTCGAAGGCGCGGGCGCGCTTGGCGACATCCTTCGGGGTCAGGGCCGGACTGCCGACTTCGCTGGTGGAGTGCAGGAACACCTCGGCACCGCGCAGCGCGAGCGAGCGGGCGATCTCCGGGTACAGGATCTCCTCGGAGGCGACGCAGGCGAGCCGACCCAGCGGGGTATGCGCGACCGGGAACACACCGTCGATGCCGTACACGTCCAGATACTTGTCCCACACGTCATACGGGGTCGGCGCGAACAGCGACACCATGCGGCGGTAGCGCAGCACGGTATTGCCGGCGTCGTCGAACACCACGCTGGCCTGGAAGTAGATATCCGGGAAGTTCGGATCGGTTTCGTAGGCGTTGCTGGCCAGATAGACCTTGTTGTCCTGCGCGACCTTGGCCAGCGCGTCGTACTCGGGGCCATCCATCGCGAATGCGGCCTTCTGGGCCCAGCCGGGAATGGTGTCGCCCAGCGGATAACCGGTGGCGAAGTATTCCGGCAGCACGACCATGCGCAGGTCCTGGCCGATGAACTGCTTGCTGGCCCGGATCTGGCGGTCGATGCGGGCGATATTGGCGGCGATCTTGCTGCGCGCCGTAGCGACGTCCTTGGAAGCATTCACGGCGTAGCACGCCGTCTGCAGCGCCAGGGCGCGGTAAACCTCGGTCATGGATTTTGTCCTGTGTTGATTGTGGCCTGCGTCCGGCTGCGCGCCGGTGGCCGCAGTGGCGCGGCCGCTTTGACCCAACACAACCGGAGCCATTACCCCCAGGGTCGCCAAGCCGGCGGAGCCCTTCAGGAAACTGCGGCGCGTATGGGTCATGTCAGATCTCTGGTTGCAGATTCATTTCGGCCCGGTGGCGGCGTCCAATGGCGCGGCGGCGTCCACGAGCCGCGTAATCCGGGCCTCGACGATCAGGTAGGCAGCGGTCACGGCGGGCACCTCACTGGAAATCAGGTTTGCGCTTGGCCAGGAACGCGGCCGCACCTTCGGCGAAATCGGCACTGGCGAAGGCATCGTCAAAGGCGGCGGTCGCGGCCTCGTGGCCGGCCTCGGCGTCGCCGCCCAGATAGGCGAGCACCTGCTTGATGCCGGCGCGTGCACTGGCCGATCCGGATTCCAGCTCGGCCAGCAGCGTGGCCAGCGCAGCATCCACGCCGTCATCGCCGGCGATGCGGTTGAGCAGGCCCCACTCCAATGCGGTCGCCGCAAACAGGAGGCGTCCAGTCAGAAGCATCTCCCGCGCCCGCGCCAGGCCCACCGTGTTGACCAGACGGCGGCTGTCCTCGGGGCTGTAGACCAGTCCGAGCTTGGCCGGGGACAGCCCGAAGCGGCTGCGGGTGCTGCCGAGGCGGAAATCACACGCCAGCGCCAACCCCAGCCCGCCGCCAACGCAGACGCCATCAATGACGGCAATGGTGGTCAACGGCGAGCGCTGCAGGGCCAACTGGGTGCGCTGCACCTGGGCGTTGCTGGCGGCGAAGCCGGAAGGATTGACCAGCAGTTCGGCCAGCTCGTCGATATCGGCACCGGCACTGAACGCACCCGGCACCCCTTCCAGCACGAGGACGCGGGCGTCGCTGGCGTGGACCTCGGCCAGGCAGCGCTCGATGGCCGCCCAATGCACACCTGCCAACGCATTGCGCTTCTCCGGGCGGTCGATCCGCAGTCGCGCAACCCTGTCGTCAAGCCGCCAACCGACCACTTCATTGCTCGCTTGCATGCCGCTCCTTTCGCCGCGCACTTATGATCTATAGTTATAGCATTATGGCAAGGATGGAAGCGCTTGATGGCCGGCCAGGTAGTTCATTCATTGCAGTCCCCCGATCTCAGGCAACTGCTGCGTCCGGACCTGCCGTTGCCGCTATACCACCAGATATTCAACATCCTGCGTGAGCGCGTGCTGTCTGGCGACCCGCCCTACGGGGCGCAACTGCCGACCGAATTCGGCCTTGCCGAGACCTTCGGTGTATCGCGCATCACCGCCAAGCGTGCCCTGGACGAGCTGGCCAACGCCGGCCTGGTGGAGCGCCAACGCGGCCGCGGCACCCACGTGATCCATCGGGCCAGCCCCAAGCCGGTGCGTGGACCGCTGATCGGCCTGCTGGAAAACCTGCACATCCTCGCCGAGGAGACCGAAGCCAAGGTGGTCGAGTTCGGCCGCGTCGCGCCGCCGGCGCGGGTCCGCGAGCTGTTCGGATTGGATCCGGGCGAGCCGCTGGCGCGCGCGGTGCGGGTGCGCAGCCGGGCGGGCACGCCTTTTGGCCACTACACCAGCTGGACCCTCACCGGCCATGGCGAATTCAACGAACACAATCTGGCCACGACCTCCAGATTGAAGCTGTTCGAACGCATCGGCATCCAGCTCAGGCAGGTGCGACAGACCCTGTCCGCAGTCAATGCCGACGCAGTGGTCGCGATGCACCTGGGCATGGAGCCCGGCAGTGCCCTGTTGGCGCTGGAGCGCCACTCCTACGACGAGTCAGGCCGCCTGGTCGACCTGCTCAGCATCCTTTATCGCCCGGACCAGTTCACCTACCAGATGACGCTGGACCTTGACGAGCCGCCGAGCGCCGATTGACGCGCGACGCGGCACACCCCTCCCGTCTTTGAGGACTACTCAATGCTTTCAGAAGTGAAGCTGGTGACCCTCGGGGTCAGCGACCTCGACAACGCGTGTGCGTTCTACTCCGCTGCGCTGCAGTACCAGGTCAAGGAATCAGGACCGATCTCGCCCGAGCTGGCCGCTTTGTGGCGCTTCGATCCAGCGCTGAGCGGCCGCTACGCGATCATCGCCGCCGACGACTCCGGCCTCGGCCGCATTCGCCTGGTGTCCTTCGACGCGCCCGGCGAGCGCATCTGGAACAAGGACAATCTGTACAACGGCTCCGGGTTCTACGCGCTCAACTTCCGCAGCCGCGACGCACTGGACACGATGAACGCGGTCAAGGCCGCCGGCGGCAGCTCGGGCAAGGAGCCCAGCGCCTGGGAGGTCAGCGAGCACGTGTCGGTGCGCGACTCGATCAATGACGATCCCGATGGCATCCGCCTGGACGTGTTTTCCTACGATCGCGGCGGCGAGCTGCGCGGCCCGCTGGATACTGAAGTCAGCGTCCTGCAGACGGTCGCGATCGCCACCCGCGACGTCGAACGCTCGGCGGCGTTCTACCGCGCGCTGGGGTATCAGACGCTGTTCGACCAGACCCTGGACTTTCCCGAGCTGCAGGACCTGCTGGGCACCGACAAGCCGGTGCGCATCCACAACATCAACCTGCTCAAGGACGGCACCATCATTCCGGGACGGGTCGAGATGTTCGCCTACCTCGACATGGACCACCTGCCCGACGCGCCGCTGCGCGACAAGGCGGTACCGCCCAACATCGGCATCCTTTCGGCCAGTTTCGAAAGCACCGACGTGGACGCCAGCCTCGCCCACCTGCAGTCGCTGGGCGGCGAGCTTGTAGCACGCGCCCGGCTCGCCCTTCCGGGCTTTGGCGACTGCGATGTCGCGACCGTGTTCGGCCCCGACGGTGAGCTGCTGGAGATCTACCGGCGCGATTGATTGGCGTCAATTGACTCAGATCAAACTGACTTCCCGCTGAAGTTGCTATATAGATATCTCATTAGGTCTTTTGGTTGGGCTACCGATGCAACGACGCCGATTCCTGCAGATGCTTGCCGCCGCCACTGCCACGCCTCTGCTCCTGCAGGGATGCGGCTGGGGTGGCTCGGGTACGGGTCCGTCCGCTACCGAGGCCGGTGCGGCCGAGGCAACCGACGCTGACATCCTCGTCCTGGGCGCGGGCATTGCCGGCCTCCACGCCGCGATGCTGCTGGAAGAGCAGAACCCGGGTCGCCGGGTGGTGGTGCTGGAAGCCAGCCAGCGCGTCGGCGGGCGCATGCACACGGTGGAAGCCGGCGGTCAGCGCTTCGATGTCGGCGCCTCCGACATCGGCGGCAACTACTGGATGACCCGTGGCCTGGCGCCGCGTGTCGGCGTCAGCATCCTGGATCCCACTCCCGAGGCCATGGCGGCGCGCTTCGGCGGCCCGTCCGCGGTCGGCGTCGGCGGCACGCTGATCAACGCCAAGGACTGGGCGGGCAGTGCACTCAATCCCTTCAGCGGCCGGGAGCGCGCGATTCCGCCGCCGGCACTGCTGTCGGCGGCCACCGGCGGCGAAGCCAACCCGGTCACCAACATCAACGAATGGCTCGCCCCCGCGCTGGCCGCGCACGACATCCCGCTGCGCGACTGGCTGGCCGCGCGCAACTGGTCGAACCAGGCGATCGATTACATGGACGTGGGCGCCACCTACAACGGCCTGGACCGGGTCAGCGCACTGGACGTGCTGCGCCGCAACGCGATGCTGCGTCGTGGCCCGCAATCGGTCGGATCGATGGCCGACGGGACGCAGGCGCTGCCCGAGGCGGTCGCCTCCCGCCTCAAGCAGCCGGTCGTGTTCGGCGCCCAGGTCAGCGAGGTGGTGCAGCAGGACGACAGCGTCACGGTCGTCACCGCCGATGGCCGCCGCTGGCGTGCGCCGCGGGTGGTTGTCGCACTGCCCCCGGGTCCACTGGGCAAGGTCCGCTTCTCCCCGGAACCGCCGGCCGAGCAACGCAAGGCCTGGGCCGAGCGCCAGCTGACCGCCGTCACCGCGATCCACCTCAAACCGCTGAAGCCGTTCTGGGAGGCCGACGGCCTGCCGTTGAACATGTGGTTGGACGGTTCCATCGAGCGCGTGTTCGGCGTGCCCGATGCAAACAACCGCATCGAGCGCGTCCTGGTCTGGGTTAACGGCCGCGGCGCGGAAGTCATCGATCAGATGGACGACGGCGAGATCGGCCGGTGGGCCCAGCGCGAACTGGCGGTGTGGCGCCCCGCCGCGGAAGGTGCCACCGAGGTGCTGGCCGTTCGCAGCTGGGGCCGCGACCCCTACACGATGGGCGCGTTCGCGGAAATCGCTCCGGGCCGTTGCGCCGAGACCGCGCAGTGGACCGCGCAGCAGCTGGGCCGGGTCCATTTCGCCGGCGAGCACACCTCCTTCGATCAGCCCGGCATCGAGGCCGCGCTGGCCTCCGGCCTGCGCGCCGCGGTGGAGATCGCCGCAGCGGAGAAGGTCGCCGCCCAGGCTGACGCGACGGCGTGACCCTGCGCCTCCTTCAGCGCGTCCGCCCTTCCGGCTTGCGCCCGCGCTGCCTGCGCTTGCGCTGATCCACCCGTCACAAGGAGTCCCCATGGCCCGGCCCCAAATCGAGTTCCTGCAAAACCAGTCCCTGCCCTGGGAACCCGAGGAGCTGTTGCCGGGCGCGTGGACCCGCACCCTGAGCGTGGATGACGAGACCGGCGCCTGCACGCTGCTGTCGAAGATGGATCCGGGCCTGCATTTCGAGCAGGGCAGCCGGATCGCCGCCGACGAAGAGTTTTACGTCCTGTCGGGCTGCTATTACCTCAACGGCTACGAGTACGCCGAGGGCTGTTACGGCTTCTACCCGGCCGGCCACCCCCGCGCCGGTGCGTACTCCTCGGAAGGCGCGGTGATCCTGCGCTTCTTCGACAGCCGTCCGCGCCTGATGGCCAGCGACGAGCCGGCCCCCGACGACCGCGCGCCGGCGATCCCGTTCGTCGACACCTACCGCATGGTGTGGGACCGCAGCGTCCTCGATTACCGGCTCAACCACCTAGCGTGCGGCCGCAAGATCCTGCGCATCGACCCGATCACGCAACAGAAGACCTTCCTGTTCATGACCGCGCCGCAGACCCACCCGACCAACTGGCGTGGGCCCAAGGAGCATCACCCGACGCCCGAAGAGGCGTTCCTGATTGCCGGCGACCTGACCGGCGAGTACGGCACGATGCGGCCGGGTTCGTATTTCTGGCGTCCGCCGGGCATCCCGCACGGGCCGTATGGCTCGCGCAGCGGCTCGCTGAGCCTGATCCGCTTTGTGGGTGGCGCGCACGTCAACCACTGGAGCAGCGACCAGCACCACTTCGACTACAAGCAGGCCTACCAGCCGGTGCTGCCGCCGGAGCTGGAGGACATCGCCCAAGCACCACCACCGCTGGAACCGCCGTACTGAGGCTTCGCCTCGCTGCTCCAGCGCCACCGACCAGGCAAGACTGATTCCGCAGCCACGGCTGTCAGCCGCACTACGCCAACCGTACCAACTCCCGGGGAGACCGCCGCATGTTCCACACCATCATCCTGCTCAAATGGTTCCACATCCTGGCCATGGTCTATTGGCTGGGAGGCGAATGGGGCGTGTTCCAGTCCAGCTACCAGGTGATCAACCGGTCGCTGCCGCTGGCCGAACGCCGCCGCCACATGGAGACCGCGTACCGCATCGACATCCTGGCGCGTACCGGCATCATCCTGCTCCTGCCGCTGGGCCTGCACATGGGCACCTTGTGGAACGTCAACCCGCTCAATGGCGGCTGGCTGGTGCTGTTCTGGATCCTCGGCCTGTCCTGGCTCGCGCTGTGCTGGGCGGCGTTCGTCAAGCGCGACACCGACACGGGCATCCTGCTGACACGGATCGATGAAGGGGTGCGATTCATCCTGATCCCGCTGCTGGCGATCTGCGCGATCTCCTCGCTGATGGGCCATGGCCCGTTCGCCGGTGGCGAGGACGGCCCGAACTGGTACGCGACCAAGATCCTGATCTATTCGGGCCTGCTGGTGATCGGCCTGAAACTGCGTTTCATCATGCGCGAGTGGACGGTGATGTTCCGCAAGCTGGAGCAGGCACCGGACGCCGCAGTGGAAGCCACGCTGGAGCGCTCGATCAGAATCGGTCGCGGGCTGGCCTACTTCTACTGGATCGGCATCTCCACGGTATGCCTGATCGGCGCCGCCAAAGCGTTCTGAGGGCCTGCATTGATGACTAACGGATTGTGGTCGGCCGCGCACATTCTTGTGATCGGCTATTGGCTGGGTACCGATCTGGCGGTGTACTACCTGAGCGGGTTCATCGTCGATCCCAAAACCCCGACGCCGGTGCGCATGTTCGCCACCAAGGCGATGCTGATCCTGGACATGGTGCCGCGTACCGCGCTGGTGCTGACCGCGGCGATCGGCCTCACCCTCACCACCGGCATCGGCCTGATGCCTTCGCTGGAGCGGTGGTTGCCGCTGGCGTGGGTGGTGAGCCTGGCGTGGCTCGCGCTGACCTGGACGGTGCACCAGCTGGGCAACAGCGCATGGGGCCGCCGGCTGGGCCAGGTCGACTTCGTGTTCCGGGTCCTGGTGGTGGCCGCAGGCGTGTGGTTGGCGATCGATGCCACGCGCGCAGGCGGCCTGATCACCCCCGCGCCGTGGCTGGGGATCAAGATCGCGATGATGGCCCTGTCGATCGCGATGGGTCTGCTGATCCGGGTCCAGCTCAAGCCGTTCGGCCCGATGCTGGCCAAGGTCGCCGACGGCAGCGCGACACCTGCCGACGACGCGGCGCTGAAACATCTGATGGCGATGGTGAAGATCCCCGTCTGGGTGATCTGGATCGCGCTGGTCATCGCCGCTGTGCTGGGCAGTACCAAGGGCGTCTTTTAGCGCCCTCGCGGATAAAGCACTAAAGTCATATCATTAGGTCATATTAACCGCGTCACATCGGGCCGGGGTCCTGCCACAAACGGACCGAGCATTCCGGGAGAACACCGTTTGTCATTGACCCTTGCTGAAAAGATCATCGCCCACGCCTGTCACCGCGACAGCGTGCGCCCCGGCGAGATCGTCACCGCGTCGCTGGATCTGCTGATGATGCATGACTCCGGCGGCCCACGACGGGTTGCCTCGCGGCTGGAACAACTCGGCGCGAAGGTCTGGGATCCGGAGAAGGTGGTGGTCGTCAGTGACCACTTCGTCCCCGCCACGGACCTGGAAAGTGCGGAGATCCTGGCGCTTACGCGGCGCTGGGCCCAGCAAGCGGGGGTCCGGCATTACGACATGCTGGGCATCTGCCATGTGGTGCTGCAGGAAGGCGGCCATGTGCAGCCGGGCATGTTCTGTGTCGGCGGCGACTCGCACTCGCCCAGCGGCGGCGCGTACGGCGCATTCATGATGGGTGTCGGCGCGACCGACATCACCGGGGCGCTGGTTACCGGCGAGCTGTGGCTGAAGGTGCCGCAGACCGTGCGGGTGAACTGGGACGGCGCGCTCGGCAAGGGCGTCAGTGCCAAGGACATCATGCTGTACCTGTGCGCCACGCTCGGCATGGGCAACGAGAACCAGGCGTTCGAATACGGTGGCGCGGCGGTACGCGCCATGTCGATGTCCGAGCGCATGGTGTTGTGCAACATGTCGGCCGAGTTGGGCGCGGAGACCGGCATGGTCGCCGCCGACGAGAAGACACTGGCCGCACTGGCCCAAGCCGGCCGCCCGTACAGCGGCGACATCGCGCGCTGGCAGAGCGATCCCGACGCGGCGTGCCTGGCTGAACACCACTACGACGCCGCGACCCTGGCACCGCAGATCGCCGCGCCGCACAGTCCGGCCAACAGCCGGGCGGTGACCGAGTACGAGCCGGTCCACATCGACCAGGGCTATATCGGTGCCTGCACCGGGGCCAAACTGTCCGACCTGCACATGGCCGCGGAAGTGCTCAAGGGCCGCAAGATCGCCAGCAATACGCGCCTGCTGATCGCCCCGGCGTCAGTGGCGATGACCCGCGCGGCCGCCGCCGACGGCACTCTGGAAATCCTCACCGAAGCCGGGGCCATCATGCTGCCGACCGGCTGCGGGGCCTGCGCCGGAATGGGCGCGGGCATGTACGCGGACGGCGAAGTCGGCCTGTCCACCACCGCGCGCAACTTCAAGGGCCGCATGGGCTCGTCGAAGGCGCAGGTCTACCTGGGCTCGCCGTACAGCGTCGCCGCCGGCGCGGTGAAGGGCTACATCTGCGACCCGCGCGAACTGTTGGCGGAACCGGCGTGACCGCTGGTAACGCCAAACCGGCCACGGAGGATTCCATGAGCGAGCAGAGCACCCCCGACGTCGATTCCGCCCTGAGTCGGCGCGGCCGGGCATTCGTGTTCGGCGACAACATCGACACCGACCTGCTGGCCCCGGGCCCGTACATGCGCGAGTCCCCCGAGGTGCTGGCCAGCCACTGCCTGGAAGCCATCGACCCCGACTTTGCCGGCGCCGTGCAGCGCGGCGACATCGTGGTGGGCGGCAAATCCTTCGGCATCGGCTCCTCGCGCGAGCAGGCGGTGCAATCGCTCGTGGTGCTGGGGGTGGGCGCGATTGTTGCCACCTCCTTCGCCCGCATCTTCTACCGTAACGCGCTGAACTTCGGTCTGCCCGCACTCACCTGCCCCGATCTGCAGGCCGAGCGCGGCGACGATCTGGAAGTGCGCCCGCAGGACGGCCTGGTGATCAACCACACCAGCGGCAAGCAGTACCGGTGCGAGAGCATTCCGCCGGAGCTGATGGACATCGTCAACGTCGGCGGCCTGATGCCGTGGCTGGCGCGCAAACTGGCAGCTGACGCGAAATCCGCGGCTTCCGGCGCGGACGGGACTTCCGGTGATCCGGCTTGAGTGTCGTTGACCCGTCCACGCTGAAGTTCCGTGGTAACGGCATCCTCCATGTCACCCTGATCGCGCCGGACCTGGATGCCGCGTGCGCTGCATACCGCGAACAACTGGGCCTGACTGTCGCCGCCCGCGAGTCGCTTGGCGCTGAGCTTGCCGCGGTCCTGGGAGCTGCCGACCTTGCCGGCGCGCCCGTCGCCTGGCTCGCCAACCCGGCCGGCGAGTGCATTCTCCGTTTGGTCGAAGACCCGCACGCGAGACCGCTGGAGCCGATGTTCCGGCACGGCTGGCTGTCACTGGAGGTGCTGGTGGCCGATGTCGATGCGCTGGTCGCCGACCTGCATCCGCCCTTCCGCGTACTGCGCCCGCCCGCCGACCTGGAACTGAGCCCGGCGATCCGCGCCAGCCAGGTACTGGGACCCTGTGGGGAAATGCTCTACCTCACCAGCATCAAGGAAGCGGTACCGCCTTTCGACCTGCCGATGAGCGATGAGCGCGTGTCCCACACCTTCATCGGTGTGATGGCCACCCCGGACCGCGACGCCTCGCAAGCAGCGTGGGCCGCGCTGGCCGACCACCCCGGCTGGGCGTTCGAGACGAAAATCACCGTACTGAACGACGCGTTCGGCAAGGACCTCGCCAGCCGTTACCCAGTCGCGGCGGTGCCGTTGCCGGGGCAGTCTCTGGTCGAGATCGACGAAGTGCCACTGCCGCAGACCGATGCCGCCAGCGTGCTGACCGCGGGCGAGCGCTACGCCGGACAGCACAGCATCGCGCTGCGCCTGCCGGCACTGCCGGACGGGCTGGCGGCGGCCGGCTGGACACAGATTGCCGATGTCCACACGGCTACCGAGCGCCACGTGGGCCTGATCGGCCCTGCTGGCGAGCATGTGCAGCTGGTCGTCGCCGGTGACCGCATTCCCTCCTGATTCCGTGTGCCCGGAACCAGGAGAACCCCCTTCAAACAACGCCTGCAACAGCCCACTTCGGTGCTGGTGCCCGGCATCTAAGATGCGTTCACCGCGCTGATCGCCCAGCAGACCGGGTTCGAGGCGCTGTACCTGTCTGGCGCATCGATCGCCTAAAACCGGCCCGAGCTGCTGTCGCAGGGGCAGCAATACGAGCGCTGACCGTCCGGCGCGGCGCTCAGAAGCCGATGCTGCACCTTGCGTAGGCATCGGCTGCATCGGCGATCTTCGCAATCACTATCAGGCTGCCCAAGGCCAGCGCGCCGCCCGCCAGACAGGTGGCGCCGAAGCGCGCCATCGACTCGGCCGGCCGTAAAAAGACCGAGCCGATAAACGCGACCACCACGCCGCCACTCGCCGCGACGATGGCGGTCGCCGGGGCGGCGAACGCGCCGAACAGCATGACCATCATGGCCATGCCGACCGCGCCGCTGCGGTCACTGCAGGCCGCCGAGTAGTAACCGACCAGCCCAGCGAACGACAGCAGCAACACCAGCGCCAGGCAGGTCAAAAAGTCGAGAAAGGGGCGGGGCTTTGGATCGTCCATGATCTGTTCCGGTGAGCGTTGCAGCGACACTACAACGAAATGTCCCGATCCTTCGTTTCCGGCATCAGGAACAGTGCGCATAGCCCGCAGATGATGGCCATCGTGATCGGGTAATACAGGCCGGCGAACTGGCTGCCGAAGTGCACGCTCAGGGCCATGGTGGCGAACGGCATGAAGCCGCCGAACCAGCCGTTGCCGATGTGGTACGGCAGGCCGATCGCGCTGTAGCGGATGCGGGTCGGGAACAGCTCGACCAGATAGGCCGGCGCCGGGCCGCAGACCAGCGCGACCGGGATCGCCAGGGTCCAGATCAAGGCCAGCGCGGTGAAGAACTCGAGTTCCGGCTGCACCGCCGCGGCGAGCATCCGGAAGGTCGGCAGCAAGGTCAGCGCGGACAGCGCGAAGCCGGTGATCACCACCGGGCGACGGCCATAACGGTCTGACAACCAGCCGGCCAACGGGAACAGCGGCGCGCCAAGCAGCAACGCACAGGCCATCAGCTCCGCCGCGACGCCGACATCCAGCCCAAGCGGGGATTGCAGGAACACCAGCGGGAAATAGGTGCCGGCGTTCCACACCACGCCCTGGGCCGCGGTCAGGGTGATCAGCGCGAGCAGCATCGATTTGACGTGCGCCGGGGTGGTGAACGCCTCTTTCAGCGGGGCGTGGGCGAGCTCGCCCTCGGCCTGCAGCTTCTCGAACATCGGCGACTCGCCCAGATGCATGCGCATGTACACCGACAGCGCCAACAACAGGACCGAGGCCAGGAACGGCAGTCGCCAGCCCCACGCTTCGAACGCCACGTCGCCAAGCAACCCACGGGTGAGCATGATCGCCACCAGCGCCAGCAGCAGGCCGACCGTGCCGGTGCCCATCACCAGACTGGTGTTGAGGCCGCGGTGGCGCGCCGGGGAATGCTCGGCAACATAGATCGCCGCGCCGCCGAACTCGCCACCGACCGCCAGGCCCTGCGCCAGCCGCAAGGACACCAGCAGGATCGGGGCGAGCAGTCCGGCACTGGCGTAGGTCGGCAGCAGGCCGATGCCGACCGTCGCACCGCCCATCAGCACGATGGTGATCAGGAAGGTCGGTCGACGGCCGATCCGGTCACCCAGGCGGCCGAATAACAACGCGCCCAGCGGTCGGACCACCCAGCCGGCACCAAACACCGCAAGCGCTGCCAGCAGGCCGGCGGTCTCGTGCCCCGGCGGGAAAAACAGCCGGCCGAACACCGCCACCAGGCTGCCGTACAGGAAGAAATCGAACCACTCGAACACCGTGCCGGCCACCGCTGCGGTGACCGCACGGAAGGTGGTGTTGCCGGCCGAAGCGAGCGCCGCCGGACCCTCCGATCCGCCCGCGCTCAACGGCTGCCGCCTGCAACCGGCGCTTCGTCGCCTTGGCCGGAAAGCACAAACACCTCATCGGCGATCGGGGCGTTGATTTCGTAGTGCTCCCAGGTGATGTCGGGTGGCGGTCAGTCGTTGCTGGCGGTGGCGGTCTTCACTGCAGGCAGCGCGACCACGCCGGACGCTTCCAGCGCGGCCAGTGCGTCGGCATCCAGCCCCAGGAGCTCGCCCAGCACGGCGCCGGTGTGCTCGCCCAGCCCGGGCGCGGCGTGGGTGTACTGGACCGGGGTGGCGGAGAAATGCACCGGGTTGGCGACGCCGGGCACGTGGCCTGCGGTCGGATGCGGTAGCTCGATACGCATGCCGCGCGCCTGCACCTGTGGGTCATCGAACACCTGGTCGATGCGGTTGACCGGCGCACACGGCACGGTGGCGCGCTCCAGCTCCGCCAGCCAGTGCGCGCTCGGCCGGGTCGCCAGACGCTGCTCCAGATACGGCACCAGCCGGTCGCGGTTGGCGACCCGCGCGGCGTTGGTGGTGTAGCGCGGATCGCTCGCCAGTTCGGGATCACCGAGGACCTCGCAAAAGCGCGCGAACTGGCCGTCGTTGCCGACCGCGAGCATGAAGTAGCCGTCCGCGGTCGGCATCACCTGGTAGGGGACGATGTTGGGATGCGCGGTGCCCTGACGCTGCGGCACCACGCCGCCGACCAGGTAGTTCGACGCCTGGTTGGCCAACCAGGCGACCTGGGTGTCGAGCAGGGCCAGATCGATGTGCTGACCTTCGCCGTGGCGCTCGGCGTGACGCAACGCGGCGAGGATCGCCGACACCGCGTACATGCCCGTCATCAGGTCGGTCGCGGCGACGCCGACTTTCTGCGGTACCCCGCCGGGGGTGCCTTCCGGCTCGCCGGTGATGCTCATCAGCCCGCCGATCGCCTGGATCGCGGCGTCGTAGCCGGCGCGCTTGGCGTAGGGGCCGGTCTGGCCGTAGCCGGTGATCGAGCAGTACACCAGCTTGGGATTGATCGCCTTCAGGCTGGCGTAGTCGAGGCCGTATTTGGCCAGACCGCCGACCTTGTAGTTCTCCACCAGCACGTCGCAGTGCCGGGCCATCTCGCGGATGAGCGCCTGACCCTGCTCACCGGTGAAGTCGATCGCCACGGAGCGCTTGCCGCGGTTGGCACACAGGTAATAGGCGGACTCCGCGGTCGGCACGCCGTCCGCGTCGTGCAGCCACGGCGGACCCCAGCCGCGGGTGTCGTCGCCGCCTTCGGGACGCTCGACCTTGATCACGTCGGCGCCGAAATCGGCCAGCACCTGGGTGGCCCACGGGCCGGCGAGGATGCGCGAGAGGTCCAGTACGCGCACGCCATCAAGAGGTTTCATTGCGGCCACCAGTCGTTGCAGGCTTGCGGGAGGGAGGGCTGCCAGCCAATCGTCTGCTGGAACGCTTCGGCGAGTGCGATCAGTTGCATTTCATCACCGATAGCGCCGACCAGCTGCAGGCCCAGCGGCAGTTCACCGTCGGCCACCGCCAGCGGCACCGACAGCGCCGGATTGCCGGCGAAGTTGGCATAGCCGGTCAGGTCAGCCTGATTGGCCGGCGTGGCGGTGTCAAAGCTGAAAGCGCGCTGCGGGGTGGTCGGCATCACCAGCACATCGCACTGGGCCAGCCACTGCTGCAGCTGCACCTGGGCCTGATCGAGCACGCGCACCGCGTCGACCAGATCACTGGCGGACTTGCGCTCGGCGTAGGCCATCAATTTCTGCAGCAGCGGCGAAAAGCGTTCGCGTTGGTGCTGCCAGTCATCGGCGTGCTCGATCAGCATTTCCGCCTCGCAGACCAGCAGGCCGGCGCGGCGCGAATGGCCGGGCGCGAACGCGGGTGCGGGCAGATCCACGCGCTGGTGACCGAGGCCGAGCAGAATCTGCAACCCGGCTTCGAACGCTTCGGTGATACCCGGCTCGCACTCGACGGTGTCACCGAAATCCACCACACCCAGCCGCAGAGGTCCGCTCGAAGCCGGCGCAAAGTGGATCGCCCGCGACTGCGCGCTGGCCGGGTCGAACGCCGCCAGCACCGGCAACAGCACCCGCAGGTCGCGCGCCGAGCGTGCCAGCGGGCCGATGTGGTCGAGCCGATGGCTCAGCGCGACCGTGCCGCGGGTGCTGATCGCGCCCCAGCTGGGCTTGAGACCGACCACGCCGCAGTAGCTGGCGGGGATGCGCACCGAGCCCATGCTGTCGGTTCCGAGCGCGGCGCTGCACACTCCGGCGGCCACGGCAGCACCGCTGCCACCGCTGGACCCGCCGGGAGTGAAGCCGGGCCGGTGCGGGTTGTGGCAGGGGCCGAAGTGCGGGTTGTTGTTGTCCGCCCCCAGCGCCGCCTCGTGCATGTTGAGCTTGCCGAGAATGACCGCGCCGGCCTCACGCAGACGCGCGACGGAAGGACTGTCGATGCTGGCCGCGGCCGCATCACGACGCGTCGCCATGCCGGCAGTGGTGGCAAAACCGGCCGCGTCGATGTTGTCCTTGATCGCGACCGGCACCCCTTCCAGGGTACGTGCGGTCCCGGCCTTGCGCCGCGCATCGGACGCGTCCGCGGCGCGACGGGCGGCCTCCGCATCCACCGCCAGGTAGCTGTTGAGCACCGGCTGGCTGGCCGTGATCGCGGCCAGCTGCTGTTCCACCAAGTCGCGGCAGGTCAGCTCGCCGCGCTCCAGCCGGGCGAGATGCGAAGTCATGTCCTCGCCCAGCAGGGCAGCGTCGATCCGGCTCATGGCGTCGTGCTTACTCGAAGCGCTTGTCGATCAGGCGGATCGGCTTCTGCCGCGTCTCCATCCCGGTCAACGGTGCCAGTGAGCCCCGCTCGGCGAGCACGATGGTCACATCCACGCCCAGGCGCATGCGCAGCAGCGCGGCAAACGCCGCGGCCAGCTCGGTGTCGTCGGTCGAACCATTGACCTCGATGTGCACGGCCAGATCGTCACGGCCGGAGGCATCGCGGGTGGTCACGCAGATGAACTCACCGGCAAAGCCGGAGTGCTCTTCCAGGATCGGCGCCATCGCCTGCGGGAACACGTTGATGCCGCGCACCTTGACCATGTTGTCGCTGCGGCCGAGGAAGCCCTCGATCCGGCGCAGGTTCAGGCCCAGCGACGACGGCGTGGTCAGCACGCGGGTCACGTCATGGGTGTTGAAGCGGATGATCGGGTAGATGTCGTCCTTGTACAGGCAGGTCACGACCATGTCGCCGGTCTCGCCTTCTGCCACGACTTTGCCGTCGTCGACGCCGAGGATCTCCAGGTACTGGGCATCCTCCATCACGTACATGCCGTCCTGATCCGGGCCCTGACCGGCGATCGCGCCGGTGTCGCCGACGCCGTACCAGTCGTACAGCTCCACCCCGCCCCAGGCCTTGGCCAGCGACTCGCGCGACTCGCGCCCCAGATGGCCGCAGATCATCCGCACCGGGATGTCCTTGCCGGGCTCCAGGCCCTGCTCGCGGGCCACGTCGGCCAGCTTCTTGATGTAGTCGGCGAAACCGACGATCACGGTCGCGCCCATGTCACGCATCAATTTGACCTGCTGCGCGGAGCGCATCTCGATGCCGGTACCGGCCGAGCAGAACAGCGCCTGGGTGAAGTGGTTGACCGCCTCGCGCACGTAATGGCCGCCGTTGATCATGCCGTGGCCGTACACCGAGTGGACGACGTCGCCTTGCTTCATGCCCTGCCAGCGGTACAGACGCGCCAGCAGCAGGTTCTGGATCTCGCGGCTGCGCGGGCTGAACACCAGCGGCTGCGGGCGGCCGGTGGTGCCACTGGTGGTGTGGAACACCATCGGCATGTCGCCGGCGGGGGTGCCGTCGTGCCAGCCGTGGAAGTCGCCCAGCGGCGGACAGGATTCCACCGAACCCATGATGTCGTGCTTGCCGTACACCGGCAGCTTGGTGATGTCGGCCAGACCCTTGATGTCGCCGGGTTCAATGCCCTGCGCGCCCCACAGGCGCTGGTAGAACGGGATCTGCCAGGCGCGCGCGACGCAGCGCTTGAACAGCACATCCTGCTGCGCGAACAGCTCGTCGCGGCTGATGGTGCGGAAGCGCTCGGTGAAGTCCTGCTCCAGCGGGAAGTCCGACAGCAGCTGTTTGATGTCGAAGGTTTCGAAATAGGTCGGCGTCGTTTTCATGGGGCCTCAACAATCAGAAGGTCGACCAGGCGACGCACATCATCGAGCGCCTCCAGCTGGTCAAGGAGGGTAAGCAGTTCGGTCCGGCGGGCCGCATCGAAAGGCCGGGCCGCGTGGTCCAGGCAATGGTGGAACTTGTCGAGTTGCTGGGCGCGGTCCAGCGGGCGCTCAGGGGAACCCAGCGCGGCATCGCGGTGGTTGTGCAGCTCGCGACCATCGGTCGTGGTGACCACCAGACTCTGCGGCACCAGCGCGTTGGGATCGTCGCATTCGTTGGGCACGACATGCAGGCGATTGGCGAACTCGGCGCGCACCGGATCGGCGAGCGCCTCGGCCGAATACGCGTCCAGTCCGACCCGGCCGTCGATCAGCATCGTGCCGGTCAGGTAGGGCAGGCACAGGCGCGCGTAGCTGGTCTCCATGCCGGCCTTGTACGGCCGCGACACCAGCCGGCGGACCAGTGGCGGCGCACGCAGCTCGATCCGGGCGATGTCCTCGATGCGCAGGTGCTCGCGCTCGCGCAGTTCGCGCAGCATGTCCAGACAGGCATGCGCGGCGCCGCCGGTCGGGAACACCTTGTGGCTGACCTGCTCGATCTGCGCATCGCCCGCGGCCAGCGCGGCCAGCGCCGGGCGGGTGTCGAAGGCGCCTTCAATCAGTGGCAGGTAGCCGAACGGGCCTTCCAGCCAGTCGTGCGGCGCGGGGAAACCGTGGTTGGCGAGCGTCCAGGCGGTGATCGCTGCGCGCGCATTGAAGGCGATCTGCAGCGCCAGCGTGGGCGAGCCCTCCACGTGCGCCTGCATGGTGCCGGACAGGTGGCTGTAGGTCAGGCCGAGCGCGCGGCGCAGAGTGACCTCGTCGGCGCCGTGCAAATGGGCGATCCCGGCCACCGCGCCCAGGGCCCCGCACATCGCCGGGCGGAAGAAGCGCATCGGCGCCCGGCCGCTGATCCCGATCAGGGTGGCTACATCGACCGCGATCACCACCGCGGCAATCAGGCGCTTGCCGTCCACGCCGCCACGCTGCTCGGCGGCGGTGAGCAGACTGGACAGCACCACCGCCATCGGATGCACGACCGCGGGCATGTGCACGCAGTCGAATTCCTGGTTGTGGATCTGGAAGCCGTTGACCATCGCCGCGCTGGAGGCGTGCAGGCGCTCGCCGGTGACCCAGACGCGGGCATCGTTATCACCGCCGCTGCCGAGGGTCTGGGCGCTGTCACGCACGACCTTGTTCAACGGCACCTGCGGGCCGGAGCCGGCGATGCCGACCGAAACGCCGTCCATGATGAATTTCTTGGCCGCGGCGATGGTGTCCGGCGAGAGATCCTCGTAGCGCAGGTCGGCGGCGTGCGCGACGAGCGCTTCGGTCAGGCGGGGCATGGCTTCGCTCATGCGTCCAGCCCGGCCAGGGCGGCCTGCAGGGGTTCCAGCGAGAGCGCGGTCGGCAACGCGCGCACGGCATCGAACAGACGGGTCGCGACCGGTGCAGGCACACCGCCCCACTCCGCCAACGCCAACGCCTTGGACGCGATCGCGGCTTCGGGCATCGGGCACTCCGGGTCTCCCCAGGCATCCACGCGGCTCGCGTGCAGGCGGCGGCCGTCGGCCAGCGCCACGGTCACGGTGGCGCCGTAATGGTCCGGGAAGCGCGCGCTGGCCGCTTCGTCTTCGCTCACGGTGACCCGCTCGCGCATCGCACGCAGCACCGGATCGTTGATCGCCTCGGGCAGGTAGTGGGCCAACTCCGGACGGCCCAGACAGGCAATCGCGGCGACCGCGTGCTGCAGGCTGAACTTCGCCTCCAGTTCGGTGGTCGGCTCGGGCCGGTCACAGAACCGCAGCGCCTCGGCGTAGGTGCTCACGTGGATGCTGACGAACGCCTCCACCGGCAGGCCACCGGACTGGCGCAGGGCGTCGCGCATCGCATCGATCGCCGGGTGGGCGTGGCGGCAGGCCGGCCAGGGTTTCAGGCTGGTGGTGTGGATGAGCCAGTCCGGTGCCTCGGCAAGGACCAGGCCCGGCAGGGCATCCGGCGCGGTGGCGGCAAACAGGCCCTGCTCGCCTTCCAGGATCCGGCGCGGGCCGCGCAGGCCGGCGGCCGCGAGTTGCGCGGCCAGCAAGCCGCTGCGGGCGGCTTCGGCATTGTGGATCGACTTGGTCGGGACCGGCTCGTGGCGCATCTGCCACAGACCTCCGGTCCGGCTGCCGGCAGTGCCCAGCGCGTCGGCCAGCGCATCAGCGTCCAGGCCGAGGACGGAGCCGGCAGCGGCGGCCGCGCCGAACGCACCGGCGGTCGAGGTCGGGTGCCAGTAGCGGTAATGGTCACGCCCGAGCGCGCGACCGACGCGGATGGTGGCCTCGTAGCCGCGCACCACGGCATCCAGGAATTGCTGCGGGGTGGCGCCGACGCTTTCCGCCGCCGCCAGCGCGACCGGGATCACCACCGGTCCGGCGTGCAGGATGGCGCCGCGGTGCACGTCGTCCATTTCCAGCACGTTGCCGAGCGCGCCGTTGACCAGCAGCGCGGAGGCGGGATCGCGCCGACCGGCGCCGAGTACCGTTGCGTCGCCGCGGGGCAGTGCGGCCACCACTCCGGTCAGCTGACCGGCGAGCGGGGATCGCAACGCACCCAGCGCGCAACCCAACCAGTCGGCCACCAGCGCGGCGGCGCGTTGGCGCGCGGACGTGTCCACCGGCCGCAGAAGTTGCGTCGCCAGCGCTTCGGTCAGGCTCGGGGCCCGTGCTGTCATGCCGCGTCTACCAAGTCGCACCTCGTTGCATCGTGGAATGTGTCCGCACGTGATTCACCGTTCCGGCCAAGGGTATCGGACTTTGTCCGGACATATCATATGATCAGGTTTCCGCACATCGCAAACCCGGCCGCTGCCGGGTCAGCCATCACCGTTTTTCCGGACCGGAGTCCCCGTGCCTACGCAGCTCGACGCCAGTTCCTTCCTCGATCATCTCCGTCCCGGTGCGGAGGTCTATGCACCCGGTTGTGCTGGCCATTCGCTGTTGTTCGAGTCGTGGCTGCAGCAGGCGCCGGAGCGCTGTGACGGCGTCCGCTTCACCGGCGTGCACATCCCGACCGTCAACAAGTTCGATTTTGCCAGCCTGCACCCGGGCGCGCGTCAACGCACGATCTTTCTCAGCGCCGAACTGCGCGAGTCGTGGCTGGCCGGACGCGTGGACTATCTGCCGATGAGCTATTCGGCGACCTGGCAGTGGCTGAGCGAGGCGGCGCAATTCGACGTCGCCCTCGTGCAGGTCGCGCCGCCGGATGACAACGGCCAATGCTCGCTGGGGGTGGCTGCCGACTTCACGCCTGCCGCCTGGCCGCGGGCGACCAAGGTGCTGGCCCACGTGAACCCCCGCATGCCGCGCACCCACGGCCCCTCGATCCCGTGGTCGCGCATCCACGCGGCCATCGAGCACGACTGCCCGCTGCTGGAAGCCCCGGATCCCGCGCCGGACCCTGCCATGGACGCGGTGGCCGAACAGGTCGCCACCCTGGTGCCGGACCGGGCGACCCTGCAATTGGGCCTGGGCCGGTTGCAGTCGGCAGTGCTGCGCGCCGTGCGCGGGAGGCGCGACCTGCGCCTGCACACCGGGATGGTGTCCGATGGCCTGCTGGGGTTGATCGAGGACGGCGCTCTGGCGCCGGCGCCGGATGCCGTAGTCGCTGGGGTCGCCCTGGGCAGCCCGGCGCTGTATGAGGCCGTTGCCGGACGGGCGCAGTTCCGCGAGGTTGGCTACACCCACGACCATGGCGTCTTGCGTGCCATCCCGCGCCTGACCGCGATCAACAGTGCGCTGTCGGTGGACTTGCTGGGCCAGGTCAACGGCGACTGCCTCGGCGGTCGTCAGCTCAGTGGCATCGGCGGTTTGCCGGACTTCCTCAGGGGCGCACGACAGGCACCCGAAGGCCGCGGAATCATCGCCTTGCCCGCCGCCACACCGAAAGGACAGACACGAATTGTGCCAATGTTGCCGGCTGGCCCGGTGAGCGTGGCGCGGATCGACGCCGACTGCGTGGTTACCGAGCACGGCGTGGCCGACCTGCGACATCTGGACGTGCACGAACGGGCGCGCGCCCTGATCGCGATCGCCGACCCGGCCCATCGCGAATCCCTGGAACGGGACTGGCACGAAATTACCCAAAGGCTTTGACATGGCACATTTGAAAGGACTTCAGGAATGACCGTCAAACAGCGCAGCAAACCCCGCTACGCCGAGCTGGGCGACCTGCTCCAGGCCGGCATCGAGCGTGGTGACTACCCGGTGGGCAGCCTGCTGCCGACCGAGCTGGAACTGTGCGAGCGACACCAGGTCAGCCGGCACACCGCGCGCGCCGCCCTCGCCCAATTGATCGCCGCCGGGATGGTCCAGCGCCGCCCCGGATCGGGCACCCGGGTCATCGCCCAGCGTGAGGCGATGCGCTATGAGCATGGCATCGACAGCCTCGACCTGCTGATGCAATACGGCAACACCACCCGCTTGCAGGTGCACGAGACCCACTCGGCGAAAGCCAGCGGCGAGATGATCCGCGAGCTGGAGATCGGCGCAGGCAAGGAATACCTCGTCCTCAACGGGGTGCGGATGGAAGAACCCAATCGCGAGCCCATTGCGGTGACCGAGATGTTGGTGCCGGTACGGGCGGGCACACCGAGCGCCGAGCTGCTCGACCTGTCCAGCTCCGCGCGGACGGTCGCCGGCTTCCTGGATGCGGCGCGATTGTCACGGGTGGAGCAGGTATTCGATGCCGCGTCGCTGTCGCCGGCCGAGGCAAAGCTGCTGGGCGTGGAGAGCAGCGAGCCGGCGATGCGGGTACGCCGCCACTACCGCGACGCCACGGGGCGCTTGCTGATGTTGGCCATCAGCAAACACCCGCCCGGACGCTTCGCCTATTCCATGGTGCTGTCACGCAACCGGCGCTGAGTGCGCCGGCGCGCGGGCTTCTGCTTAGCGTTTGAACAGCAGCTTCAGCACCGACGGCCGCAGCGCCATGCGCATCATCTGACGGAACTCGGCCGGGGTCAGGCTGGTGTTGCACGGCAGCACGCCGGCCACGCCCTTCATCACCAGCAGGCCGTCCTCGCTGACCACGTCGTTGATGCGAACGTCCAGCTTCATCGCCGGGGTGACGACCTTCATGCCGACACCTCCGCGGGATCCTGCCAGTCGTCCAGCGCGACCAAGCCCTTGCCGGCGGCGCGTCCGGAGATCATCGCCTCGGTCAGGTAGGACCCGTTCTGGTAGAGGTCGGAGAACATCGAGCCCAGCTCGCCGGCCTCGTACAGCCGCGGGATCGGCTTGAGGTCATGGTCCAGCACCTGGGAGTGGATGTTGCGTCGCGCGCCGCCACCGGTGCAGACGATCACCGGATCGACCTTGATCGCGTAGAACGGTCCTTGCGCGATCGGGTACAGGGTGTCGGGATTGCGCTCGAAGTCGGCATCCTGCTTTGCCTCGCAGGCCGCGTTGTAGCGGTCCACCGTGGCCCGCAGCTTGGCCGGGTCGCGGCCGATCTTCGCCGCCAGTTCCTCGATGGTGTCGGCCTGCACGATCCAGCCCTTGGCGATCTCGGCGCTGTTGTCATCGCTCCACTCGTAGCCGCCGACCACCGGGTTCCAGGTCATGACTTCCACCACCAGCTTGTTGTACTGGCGGGTGGTCTCATCAAAGATCATGTGCACCGGTCCGGCGCGGTGGTGCGGGGTGTCCACCCAGTGGCCGTGCTTCTTTTCCTTGTAATGGGTGAGCTGCAGTTCTGCGGTCTCGTTGTAGAACCGCTCGCTGAGCGCGTCGACCTCGATCCAGCTGAAGCTCTGCCAGAAGAAGGTGCGCAGGAAGGCACTCTCGAATCCCTCCGGTCGGAAGCCCGGCCAGATACCACCCGACTGGCCCTGGTTGCGCAGGTGCCAGAGGTCGGCGCCGGCCTTTTGCAGGATCTTGATGCCGTCGCCGGTGTTGTGCGGGGTGCCCAGCGGATGCGCCTCGGACAGGCCGAAGTAGTTGCGCTGCATGTCCATGTTGGCCTCGAAACCGCCGACGGCCATCACCACGCCGCGGTTGGCGCGGATCGCCTGGCGCTGGCCGTTGACCTCGGCAATCACGCCGTAGACCTCCAGCGTGTCCGGATCCTGGACCAGGTCCTTGAGCGGGGTCTCATAGGCGACCTGGATGCCCGGGCGCAGGCGCACGTTCTCGCGGAACGCGAGGTACACGCCGCTGGGAATCGGCAGGATGGTCGCGGTGCAATACACCGCCTCGCGCGCACCGAACTCGGGGAACTCCAACACGGCGTCGCGATCGCTGAAACCGGTGCCGTGGATGTATTGCGCACCGGCTTGCTCGGCGCGGGCCTGGATCCATGGCTCCAGCGCCACCATCGCCTCCGACCACGGCACCAGCATGTCCTCGGGAATCGGGTTGGCCGCGCTCATCTTGCGCTGGTACTCGGCCAGCACCTCGGCGTTCTTGGAGATCAGCAACGACTGCCCGGCCACGCGGCTGTTGCCGCCGGTCTCGGCCTCGGGCGCCTTCTCGATGATCAGGATGCGCAGCTCGGGGTTGAGGTCATACGCCTCGATCGCGGCGCACATGCCCGCCAGCCCGGCGCCGGCGATGACGATGTCGTAGGTCTGGTCCCAGCGGGACACGGAAGAAAGACTGGCCATGGGATTCCTCAATACGGGGGATGCACCGAGTATCCGCGCTGCGGGCGGTCTGCGCCAACCCGTTAGCGGGACGTCAACAACCGGACGTTGTGATCGCCTATCCTGCCGCCATGGATATCCGGCAGCTTCGCTACTTCCTTGCCGTCGTCGAGCATGGCAGCTTTACCCGCGCCGCCGCGATGACCGGTCGCACCCAGCAGGCGTTGAGCAAGGGCATCGCCGCGCTGGAACAGCAATTGGGCGCGCGCCTGTTTGAGCGTGGCTCGCGCGGCGCCCGTCCGACCGCCGTCGGCCGACTGCTGCTGGACCACGCGCGCACCGCCGACGCCACCCTGCGCACCTTCGAACAACGGCTGCACGAACTGCAGACCGGCACCGAGGGCGAGATCCGTATCGGCACCGGCCCCACCGCCGCCGGCTCGGTTGTCGCCCCGGCAGTGCTCGCGTTACGCGCGGCATGGCCCCGACTGGGCGTGCGCGTCACGGGTGGCGTGCTTCCCGAATTGCTGCCCGCCCTGCTGGCGCGCGAGCTGGACGTGGTCGTCGCCCTGGACACCATGCTGGAAACCGACCCTCGACTGCACCGCGACCTGCTGGTGAACGACGAATACCGGATCATGGCCAGCTCCTCCCATCCCCTGGCCGGCCGCGCTGAGCTGACCGCGGCCAATCTGCTGGAGCATCCGTGGGTGATGGGTCGACGTCTAGGCGAGGTGGAAGCCCAGTTCCGCCAGCGCTTTGTGGACGCCGGCCTCAGTCCGCCCGTGCAGTCGCTGGAATCATCATCACTGGACTTCGTGCGAACCCTGGTCCGCGACGGCGGCTACCTGACCCTCCTGCCGTCCCGCCTGGTGCATGTCGAGCTGGGCTCGCGGCAGTGGACGCAGCTGGATGTGGCGGGATTCTCCTGGGAGCGCCCTCTGGTCGTCTACACCCGGCTGGGCGAACCGCAGTCGGATCCGCAGGCCCGGTTGCTGCAAGCACTGCGAAATGCAGCCGAGCAAGCGGCCTAGCGATCCAGCGGACTGAGCACACCGGAACCGCCACGATTCAGGACATGGGTGTAGATCATGGTGGTCGATACATCCGAGTGACCCAGCAGCTCCTGAATCGTGCGAATGTCCGAGCCCGACTCGAGCAGATGCGTCGCGAAACTGTGCCGGAGCGTGTGGCATGTGGCGTGCTTGCCGATACCGGCGGCCTGTACCGCAATCCTGACCGCTCTTTGCAGGTTCTTCTCGTCCACATGGTGACGTCGAACGATCCCCGAGCGCGGGTCCACGCTGCGCAGGCGCGACGGAAACACGTATTGCCAGATCCACTCGCGGGCCGCATTGGGGTATTTGCGTGCCAGAGCACCCGGCAACCACACCGATCCGTGGCCCACGGCCAGATCTCCCTCATGGAGCATCCTGGTTTGGACGAGATGCGTCTGCAGAGCCGCGACCGCCCTGGCGGGCAGCATGGTTCTCCGGTCCTTGCCGCCCTTTCCGCGCCGCACGAGGATCTCCCGGCGCACAAAGTCGATGTCCTGAACCCGCAAGCGCACGCACTCCATCAGCCGGATACCTGAGCCGTAGAGCAGACTGGCCATCAAGTGGTGGACGCCGCTCATCTGGGCCAACAAGCGCGCCACTTCCTCAACGGTGAGGACCACCGGCAACCGCTCGGGTCGTTTGGCGCGCCGGATATTCTCCATCCATGGCAGGTCCTGCCCAAGCACCTCGCGGTACAGAAACAGCAGCGCGGACAACGCCTGGTTCTGGGTCGAAGCGGCCACCTTTCCGTGCACCGCCAGCCGGGTAAGAAACCATTCCACCTCCCGCTCGCCCATCTCGCTCGGATGACGTTTTCCGTTCGCCAAAATGAAGCGGCGAATCCAGCTGACGTAAACCTCCTCGGTACGAATCGCCAAGCCGCGACGACGAATGCGCGCCCGGACCTGGTCCAGCAGCCGGGGGGCGTGCGGCTCAGGCGTTGCACCGCCCGAGCTCGGGTGCGAATATCCCATCGCATTGTCCTTTTCCGGAGGAAGTCCCAGATTAGACACAGGGATTAGGCCCCTTCGCTCAGGGGATGTGGCTGATTTCTGTAGGACTACGGCTGGAAACTCGGACCGGACTATCCGGATTAGACACAAGGAATAGGCACCACTTTGGTGTCTAATAGGTGTTAGACGGCAAAGGGCGGTAGGTGTATGGCTAGGAATGCATTCCTTGTAACTGGTGCTGCGCTCAGCGCATCCGCGGCGCTATTGCACCTTGGCTGCATCGCTTTTGGCGCGCCGTGGTATCGATTCCTCGGTGCTGGTGAGCAGATGGCACAACTGGATCTAGCCGGCCATTGGTACCCGACGGTAGCCACGCTAGTGATTTCATCCATTCTGCTGTTGTGGTCGATCTACGCGCTGTCCGGTGCCGGCGTCATACGCAAGCTTCCGTTACTTCGTATCGCGCTTGTTGCGATCACTGGTGTCTACATCCTCCGGGGATTCGCTGCTGCCCCGCTTATGCGCTACTTCCCTGGCAACAGCATGACATTTTGGTTCTGGAGCTCTGCTATCTGCTTGGCCTTTGGCATTGTCCACTTCATAGGCATCCGGCAGGTATGGGCGCGCCTGTGACGTACCTGCGGTCTAACTGGTCGTTCAAGCCGAACCCCCGAAGTCCCATTTTCAGGCAGGTTCGTTGCTCAATTTCCGCCAATCTTCGGACTACGTGCCGGGGGTCGGCTTAACTACGGTGTTAGGGGTGCATGTGACGGTTCTTGATTCCTTGATGCAAAATGCAGAATCGGATATAGACCTGCTCCGCAAGCTTGACTCGCAGGGCGATGACTTTGCCGTGCCTCGTGATGTGGAGTTCATGCTTCGCTGCCCGTCCGCTGAAAAGGCTGACCTTGCCGCTGACTTCATTAACGACTACCAGTTCGGGGTTGCGGCAACACAGGAGTCGGACGGTGAGCATCAAGTTGTCGTAGTTGTAAACATGCCCATACAGCAGCACGCCATACTTTCGGTTTCTGGCTTCATGGTCTGCATCGGTGAGCTTTTTGGGCTTGAGTGTGACGGCTGGGGTTGTATCGTGCAAAAGCAGCACCCCTAATAATTCATTCAAGCCGAACTTGCTTCGTTACATCAAAAGCGTGGCATAAAAAGCCTGCCACGCTTTTGCCTCCACTACGCAAGTCGGCTTAATTCAGGTGTTAGGCAACATTAATGACCACTTCGCAACGTCGTTATGTGGCACATCTCGACATACTCGGGATGTCTTCGATCATGGACAAAGATCCAGAAGAAGCCTGGTCCATGCTCTCCGCACTAGTAGACGCACGAGACTCCTCTACCAACGTGACCCTTGAATTTGAGGGGCTTAGCGAACCTATTCATGTTCCTGAGCGCGTAAAAGCGGTCACCTTTCTGACACCGTCTTTCTATTCACTCGCAGCGACAGAGAGGCTGATCTTCGGGCTCTCACTATCGTAGTGGCCCAGATGTTCAACAACTCTTTGTACAACCGTGTACCAATACGCATCGGCATAGCTAAAGGAACGCTCTTCGTAAACCTCGAACGCTCAATGTTTGCAGGGCCCGCTCTTGTGGAGGCATATCATGTTGGCGAGTCTTGTCAGTGGCTCGGCGCCACATTCTCTCCCTCGGTCGCTTCGGACATTCGAGCTCTTGGCCTAACGACAGGATCGAGTGAGGTGGTCGTATCTTGGCCTGTTCCAATGAAGAACTCGGTTGAAAATCTAGTTGTTCTGAACTGGCCCGCGATGATGGCTCATCAACTAAAAGTGGAACCTCCGTTCACTACGGAGAGCTTCTATCAAATATTTGAACCGACATTCGGCTCTTTCGCTGACTTGCCTCAGGATGTTCGCGTCAAGTACGAGAACACAGTTGCGTTCTTCAACGCGCAGTACTCGGCACATGTTGCCTAACTATTCGTTCAAGCCGAGACCGCTTCGCGGCTCGGCGCATGCGCTATCGTGTAGCACACTGCCAAGCCGCTACGCGGTCCGGCTTAACTCAGGTGTTAGGCGTCATTCAATGGACATCGTCTATCTCGATCAGAACAAGTGGATAGACCTCGCTCGTGTACGCGCCGGCAAATCACGAGATTCCAATACGACTATCGCGTACAACCAAGCTCTGAAGGCTGTCGGTGCAGGACATGTACTTTTCCCTTTGTCAGCATCTCATGTGCTTGAAACTTCAAAGCGAAATGACCCAGCTAGTCGGGCAGCATTGGCAGAAACACAAGCCCAACTCAGTCGTGGATACGCGTACCGCAGTCGATCAGGTCGGCTACACGTCGAGGTTCGATCTGCACTCCATCGGATATTCAGCACTCCGGAACCAGAATTACCAGAAAACTGGGTAATTGCTCATGGCTTCTTGCAGTCCTTCGAACCTACGGACACGCTTATAGCAACAGAGTCGGAGACGCACAGGGTCATTCGCCTAAATAAGCTCATAGATCCCGCGGATCAGTACGTGAGATACATGAAGAATCAAGATGATAGTACTCGCCGAGAAGCGCACAAGAAATTAGCAGCTTCGGCAGAATCCGCAGTTGCGGAAATTGAAAAAAGGCGCGCTAGGCTAGCCGGTGAGACAGTTGATATGCGCCGTCGGGCCTACTCAGCCCAGCTCTTCATCGATCACCAGGACCTATTCATTCGAATAGCCAACACTATGGGACATCCTTTTGAGCAGATCCAAGCGCTTGGAGAAAGAGCCGTCCGTGCGCTCATAGAGGATGTTCCAACCCTGAACGTAGAAGCACAAATGGCAGCTCGTCTTGAATCCAAAACTGGGATTCTGACGACAAATGACCTATTTGACATGCAGTCCTTTTACACCGCAATCCCATATTCAACGCGCATCATTGCGGAAAAGAGTTCCGTCTCTATGGCGCAACAAGCCAAGCTTGATATTCGGTATGGTGTCGTAGTGTCGAATTCGCTTGAGTCTCTAATTGATGTGTACCCAGAGGAATGACGCCCAACTAATCATTCAAGCCGAACCCGCGAAGTCCCATTTCCAGGCAGACGCGTGGTTCGATTTCCATCAGCACCCGACCCACACGCGCTGCGGGTCGGCTTAATTCCGGTGTTAGGGCTCGTATGGACAACCCGCTGACTGCAACTCTAGCTCGGCAGCGACGACGTCTGCTGCAGAGCTATGTGGTGCACGTCATCTGGTTCGTGGCAATGATCGCTACCGCAATAGCGCATACTTCCAAGGCGGTCGCTACAACCTCCATCGGGCTTGCCCTCATTACTATTCCTCCAGTGATCGTATACGCCGCACTTGTTCATAAAACCTGCCGTGCCATTGATCCGAGCTCTAGAACCATTGGGCTGATTCCCATGATTCTGATGACAATCTTCCTGACCCCATTTGAGTCGGGATTAATCGTGCCGGCAAAGAATCTGATGCTGTCGGCCAAGATACTTAGGCAGTTGCGGTCCCCCGAGCCGAGCCCTAACGAGTCATTCAAGCCGAACCTGCGACGTCCCATTTCCAGGCTAACTCGTGGCTCGACTTCCATCCGCACGCGACCCACGCGTCGCGGGTCGGCTTAATTCCCGCGTTAGGCGGCAATGCAGCTCTCACTTCGACCGGCGGGTGATGACGACCGCACGTTCTGCGAGGATCTCAATCGCCGCAACATGTCAGCTTATCTTGCTTCGCGCCAGATTCGCTGGGACAGCGGCATTTACTCCGCAAGCTGGTCGGAGTTTGAGAATCTGATAATCCTAGAGCGGACAGACGCGGTCGGCCTTATCAGACTAGCGCATGAGACTGATGCACTTGCCATCAGAGACCTACAGGTTCTTCCCGAGCATCAAGGTCGTGGCATTGGCAGTTGGGCCATACAGCAAGCTCTGATCATTGCCGCTAAGCGCCGCACTCGGCTACTGCGGCTCCGCGTGTATCAAGAGAGCCCTGCTAGGCAGTTGTATGCTCGGCTTGGCTTCAATGTACAGTCTGTCATCGGTGGCACCGTACACATGGCATACGAGTTGCCGCCTAACCAATCATTCAAGCCGAACCCACTGCGTGGGTCGGCTTAACTTAGGCGTTAGGTACCACAGGAGAGATCCGCCGTGCCGAAATGGATTTTTGCGTTCATCCAGTTTGTGCCTCTTTCACTGTTCGCAACCTACGCCTTCTGGAGCGGAACCCCGGATGAATCTCGTTGGGAGATGGCATTCAAGCTAGCGTCGCTGGCAGCCATCATTCAACTCGCCATCATTGTTCCGCAGCGCCGCCCTACCAATCGCCTCATCCTGGCCGCAAACCTCTATTTATTGCTCGGCGGGCTTGCGTTCCTTACCCATCAGTGGTGGTTCCTCAAGCTTTACAATTCGCTTCAAGAGGCTGCTATTTTCATCCTTATGTTGGCGGTAGGCATTGTTGCTACGCTCACAAGTGCTGCCGGCTACATCGGTGCTCAAGGATCGCCCAGGCGCGCATCGCTCGTTCTGCTGTTCGCCACAGCCCTGGCTCTCATGTTTGCTCTAGCGTTCCGCGGCGACCGCTACTTGGCTGCTGTGTATCCGATCATTGGCCTCGGGATCTTGCAGCGTGTACTCCTGCACCGGGCTAACAAGACGCTGTCGGGCGGCGCCTAAAAGTTTCGAGCCGAACCCGCGAAGTCCAATTTCCAGGCAGGCTCGTGGTTCGGTTTCCATCAGCACGCGACCCACGCGTCGCGGGTCGGCTTAATTCCGGTGTCAGCTGCCACATGGACTTTCCATGCGATTTGTAGGACGAATTTCCGACTGGAACGAAGACAAAGGCTACGGCTTTGTTACGCCACATGACGGTGGAGACCGCGCCTTTGTTCATATCAAAGCCTTCCAGTTCGGGTCTCGTAGGCCAGTTGATGGCGACCTCATCACATACGCGGCAGCAAAAGATGCCCGGGGCCGAACAAACGCAACAGATGTACGGCACGCCGGTCAGAAGATCCAGCAACCTAAGCCATATAGGCCATTGCCGCGGCGGGCTCTTGGTGTATTTTTCTTGGTTGCAGTCACACTCGGCATGCTCTTCGGCGGCGTCCCGGCGGCGATTACAGTCGGCTACATGTTACTTAGCTGCGTGTCCTACATCATGTATTCACTGGACAAGGCTGCCGCTGGCAAAGACATGCAACGCACTCCAGAAAGCACGTTGCACCTACTAGACTTGCTTGGTGGTTGGCCAGGTGCACTCATTGCGCAGCAACAGTTTCGCCATAAGACGGTAAAGGCGTCGTTTCAGCAGGCCTTCTGGGTTACGGTGCTCCTCAACATCGCAGTTGTTGCTTGGCTTGTGCATAGCGGCCTTGCACACTCAATAACAGCTGCGCTGCTTGGCGGCTAACTGGGCGTTCAAGCCGAACCCCCGAGGTCCCACTTTCAGGCAGCGTCATTGCTCAATTTTCGCCAATCTTCGGACTACGTGCCGGGGGTCGGCTTAACTACGGTGTTAGCCCTCACAGGAAGTGTCATGGCTATTCAACGATGCGTTAACTGCGACGAAGTTATTGAGGCTGGCTACTCCGTGTGCTGGAGCTGCGGCACTCACCTAGACGGCACGCCTCGGGACGCTTTATTTGTCCCTGACAGCCTCCCGAGCCTGCCTCGGGATGAACCGCTCTCTCGCGATCTAAATTGCTTACGATGTGCCACACCTATGTCCGTCGTCGATCGCATCAAGATCCATGAAGGCACACGTGCTTGGCCGCTCCTCTTCGGCCGCTTAGGCGAGCTCCTTGTCAGCCGTTCGACGTTCGACACATACGCATGCGCCACTTGCGGAAAGGTCGAGTTTTTTGTGGCAGAGTGAGCCCTAACTGGTTATTTAAGCCGAACCCGCGAAGTCCCATTTCCAGGCAGACTCGTAATTCGGATTCCATCAGCATCCGGCTCACGCGTTGCGGGTCGGCTTAATTTCGGTGTTAGGCCGCTAACGGAGACTCATATGCGCCTGTTGTCAGCTCTTCTGGTGCTAGTTGCAATTTCAATAACTTCACCTCTTTACGCGCAAGAACAGTCAGAGGCCCCGTATAAGCCTGTAAATGGCCTGAAGCTCACCGTTGGCCAACCCGTTCCCGACTTCCCAGGGCCAGCAAATCTTGCTTCATTTCGTGGAAAGCCACTGATCATCAATTTTTACAGCGCCTATTGCCCGCCGTGCATTCGGGAAATTCCAAAACTCAATGCCCTGAAACAACTCAATCCAGATCTGCAAGTGTTGGCCGTCACACCCGATCCGCCAGAAGACGCTGCCGCCTATACCAAAGATCGCTTCCTAGCATGGTCGATCGCCGCTCCCGGCCAGGATTACGTGTTTGAGACACTCGGGATCAAAGTGTTCCCTGTATTCGCAATTATCGACGAGAGCGGAAATTTGGTGAGCGCCACATACGCCAATGAACTTGGCGGAGAGGACGGTCACGCCACTCTTGCGGGTATATCAAGTTGGATCGAATCTTCACTGTCAATCAAGATTAAATAGGGCGCGGCCTAGCTATTCGTTCAAGCCGAGCCCGCTTCAGGCCCGTCTGCACCCAGGTATTAGACATCACTCATCAACAAGGAGCCGTTATGAAGAACCTCATTGCCGTTGCTTTGCTTTCAGTGTCATCGCTCGCCGTCGCCAGCCCCAGCGCACCTGTTTAGCTTGACGCATGGAACAATGCTCGGCCCGACGTACAAGTTGCTGTGAGCCGTGGCTCTGCTGAAAACACGTATAACCTTTCCGCTATTGTTTCGGACTTGCGCACTGGACAGGTGCTGTCCGAGCCAAAGCTTGTCGCAGCGGCGGGAAAGCGCGCACAGGTTGAGGTTGGTGCGACTGGTGCCTCTGGGATGATGAGCGTCGAGTTCACCGTGACAGTAGACGAGTCCGGAGACACCGCAGCGTACTCTTCGCAAGTTAAAGACAACGGCGTTGTAATTAGCTCGCAAAGCACAACGCTCGCCGTTACACCCTAGTTTATCTAACTGGTCGTTCAAGCCGAACCCCCTAATTCCCATTTACAGGCATAATCGTGTCTCGATTTCGGCCAACCTCCTGCCTACTTCGGGTATCTGCTTAACTACAGTGTTAGCCGTCAAAGCACTATCTTGATCGCATGATTAAAGATCAAAACAATTCGATGCGTTCAGGAAGTGCGCTAGAGGTGGCGTCAGCTTTTCTGAAGCTTGGCCTCACATCATTCGGCGGGCCAATCGCCCATCTTGGCTACTTCAGGACTGAATTCGTCGAGCGTCGTCGTTGGCTCAGTGAGGATCAGTTCGGGCACCTTTTAGCTATCTGCCAGTTTTTACCAGGCCCAGCCAGTAGCCAGCTAGGCTTTAGCATTGGTTTGCTACGCGCGGGTTGGCTCGGCGGGCTCGCTGCCTTTCTGGCCTTCACTCTGCCTTCGGCCATCTTGCTCGTTGTATTTGCGGCATTGTTACCGGTTCTATCCGGACCAGCCGGGCAGGCGACCGTTCATGGTCTGAAGATTGTGGCTTTTGCAGTGGTTGCAGACGCAGTTTTAGGAATGGCCAAGAAAATCTGCACCGACAGACCACGGCGCACCATCGCTCTGCTTTCTGCCGCAGTCCTGCTCCTACTCGGATCAGCAATAGCTCAGCTCGCCGTTGTGGCATCCGCTGCACTAGCCGGTCTGCTCATCCTTCGCAGCAACATGGAATCTGATGAGCCTAGCCGGATTCGAGTTCCGTTCGGAGCGAGAACTGGCATCATGCTTATTGCGTTATTCGTAGGGTTGCTATTTGTCCTACCTGTGCTGGCCACCGCAGAATCAGGATTGCTACCTGTCGCCGGAGCTTTCTATCGTGCCGGCGCACTAGTTTTTGGGGGCGGTCACGTCGTCCTTCCGTTGCTTCAGGATGCCGTGGTTTCCTCAGGCTGGGTTTCGTCTAATGAGTTCCTGGCAGGCTACGGTGCGTCACAGGCCATTCCAGGTCCAATGTTTGCTTTTGCGGCATATCTTGGCTCCATAATTTCATCAACTGAGAACTCATATCTGACAGCGGCAACGGCACTAGCCTTCCTGTTTCTGCCGGGGTTGCTACTGGTCGCAGGAGTTCTCCCGTTCTGGCAAGCGCTCTCTCACAATCGCACAGCACGGAACGCGATTTCCGGCATCAATGCAGCCGTTGTAGGCTTGTTAGGCGCGGCGCTCTATGATCCGATTTTCACAACAAGCATTACCGGCTCAATAGACTTTGTAATCGCCCTAGTTGCCTTTGGCCTGATGGTGGCTTGGCGGGCTTCTCCGCTCGTCGTAGTGCTGTGGTGCGTATCTGCAAGTGTTGTGGCAGTTTTGGTGTAGCCAAGACAACAACCGATTGACGGCTAACGATTCGTTCAAGGCGAGACCGCTTCGCGGTCCGGCTTAACTCAGGCGCTAGACACTGCATGAAAGTATTTCGTAGCAGCACGTTCACAGCTGACCGGCCCTGGGGTTCGGTGGATATCGCGAACATGGGCGGTGTGACCACTCGACTTCACTGGTCAGACCAGCCGTACAAGTGGCATATCAATGACGGTGAGGAGGTTTTTGCCGTCCTCGCTGGGCGAGTGGAGATGCGTTTCCGTGACAACAGTGGTACAGAGCAACGCACGCTCTTAGAGACTGGCGATGTGTTCTTTGCGTCAGTTGGTACCGAGCATGTTGCAATTCCGGTCGGGGAAGCGAGAATTCTGGTCGTGGAGCGCGAGGGCAGCATCTAACTTCTCATTCAAGCCGAATCCGCGAAGCCCCATTTCCCGACAGAGTCGTGGTTCGATTCCCAGCATCGCCCAATCCCCGCATCGCTGGTCGGCTTAAACCCAGTGTTAGACCGCATGGAAGCGCTACTCGCCATCGTTCAACTACTCCTCGTCCCGGTCCTTCTGGGCGTCGCCTTGACTATTCGCTTCGCGGGAACTTCAACGCCGTTGAATGGTGTTGACTACGGCCGCGTCACCGATCCCTCTGCCCTTCACCGATGGGCCGGAAACCGATTGCTTGTCCTGCCGCTCGGCTACGCTATGTCAGGCGTAGCCTCTTTACTCCAGCCTTCTCTAGCGCTCCTTGCGTTCATGGCAATGGTGCTAGTTGTCTTGGGTGTGGCAATCTGGGTGACGCTCGGCGCCGAAAGCTTCCACGCTTCGCTCTAACTGGTCATTCAAGCCGAACCCGCGAAGTGTCATTTCGAGGCAGGCTCGTGATTCTGTCTTTATCATCAGCCGGCTTGCACGTCGCGGGTCGGCTTAATTCCGGTGTTAGACAACTTTGGAGATCGCTGTGGGCTGGCTAATTACCAAATACATGCTCACCGCGGCCGTAGTCGTCCTGGTGTCTGAGGTAGCAAAGCGAAGCGACAAGATTGGCGGCTTCATAGCTGCGCTACCACTGGTGACCTTCCTGGCGCTTATCTGGCTCTACGTCGAGAAGCAGCCGGAAGCGAAAATTGCGAACCACGCGTGGTACACATTCTGGTATGTGGTTCCGACACTGCCGATGTTCCTGGCATTTCCAGTATTACTTCCCCGTATCGGATTCTGGCTCAGCATGCTGTCCAGCATCGGGATAACTGTTGTTTGCTTCGGCTTATTTGCTCTCGTTGTGCGTCACTTCGGCATCGAGTTGCTGCCGTGAGCTACTTAAAAAAAACTGGTCATTCAAACGGAGACAGCGTCGCCCCTTCTTAAAGTTTCGGGCGCTAGCCGCCTGGGAGCTCCGCGAGCCGGATTCGGTTTGACCGCGGAGACTTCCCACGACAGCGCGGTCACGCGCGATTTGCTCAGATGCCTCAGTAGCGTGCTGGTCACCCGCTTGCCATGTGTCGGGCAAGCGAATGCGCTGGAGCAATCCGGCGAGTGGCGGCACGATCCACCAAAGAGGCTCACCATGAAAATTCTTGCTCCTGTTGCTTTCGCATCCGTTCTTCTGCTTTCTGCGTGCGCGACCGCGCCGCAGACTCCCGCGGGCTCGGCGTCGGCCACCCACAATTACCGCTGCGAAAGCGGCCAGACGATCGCCGCCAGCTATCCCACCACCGACTCGGCGACCGTCCAGTACAAGGGCGAAAGCCACAACATGGCGATCGCGGTGTCCGCCAGTGGCTCGCGCTACGTGGGCGGCGAGATGGAGTGGTGGACCAAGGGGTCGGGCACCGGCTCCGAGGGCACGCTCTTCCGCCACATGGCGGACAGCACGACGGGCGAGGTCATCGAGCGCTGCACCGCCATCTGATCCAGACCGGATCGCTCTAGTGATGTGACCCCGGGCGCCGCAGTCCATGCGCAGCGGCGCCCGGGACGCGGTTACCCGCCGTGGCTCAGCGTCCGAGGACGCCGGGGTTCATCAGACCCTTCGGGTCGAGTTGCTGCTTGATCGCATCCAGCATCGCCAGCGCGGCCGGGTCGCGACCTTCGCGGTACGTGTAGAACTTGCCGATCTGGAAGCTCGCCGCACCGTGCGCGCGCATGGTGTCAGCGATCTTGCGCTTGAGTGCGTCGGTGGCTGCGCGCGCCGGCAGGTTCTCACCGGGGCAGCCGATCTTGGCACGGTGCTCCGGGTCCACGGTGCGGACGTGGAAGGCGTTGTGCGAGTCGGGCCAATAGATGCACGGTTCGATCAAGGTCGCCTGTGCGCCCACGGTGGTCATCAGGGTGCCGATGAACAGGCCGTGCTCATCCATCACCGCCTTCTCGGCAGCGAACAGCTCCTGCAGGGCGTTGAACAGATCGGTGCTGCGCGAGTGCGGCACGATGCCGTGGATAGGTGCCCAGCGCTCCCCGGCGGATCCGAGCATGGCGTTCTTGGCCGCGAACGGGTTGGCCGCCATCACCTTGGGCACACTGTTCTCAACCTCCTTGCCGAATGCCGCGACCGCCTTGCGGGCCGCCGCCACGCGCGCGCTGATCTCGCCCTCCGAGTCGCCCTCCAGGGTGATGTGCAGGGTGAACAGGTCGGGGTCGAGGAAGTCGCGGCCCTTGGTGACCAGCTTCAGACCCTGCATGAGCCCGCCCTTCTTGATCACGTTGCCAAGGCTTTTGACATCGCTGCTCAGGCTGGCCCGACGCATGCGGATCTGCGAGAGGCTGGGATCGAACGCGGCAATCTCCGACGCGAGTCCGGCGCGGGCCAGTGCACCCATGGCGTCCATCAACTGGTCGGCGCGTTCGAACTGCCACGACAGGTAATCGATGTGCGAATGCCTGGGCAACAGACGCAGGCTGGCGCGGACCTTGATGCCGAGCAGGCCGCAGTCGCCCAGGAACACGCCGGTCAGATCCGGGCCGTGCCAGCGGAAGAACGGCGTGGCATTGCCCGAGGCCGCCGAGCCGGTGCGCAGGATCTCGCCATTGGCGGTGACCACTTCCAGTCCCAGCACGGAGTCGGCCGAGGAACCGTAACGCGCGGAGCCATGGAACACGCTGCCCTGGGACAACGCCCCGCCGACGGTCGCGTGCGAGCCGGACATCGGACCGAAGTACGGCGTCCGCACGCCCTTGGCTTGCAGCGTCTTCTGCAGGGCTTCCCAGGTGACGCCCGCCTCGACCACCACGTAGGCATCCTGGACGTTGATTTCCACCACCTTGTCCAGGCCGCCGGTGTCGATCAGCACCGTGGGCTGGCGGGTGGCGAGGTAGCCGCCGGTGTAGCTCATGCCGCCGCCGCGGGCAATCAGGGTGACCCCGGCCGCGGTCAACTCCGCCACGGCAGCGGCGAGCTGCTCCGCGCTGGTGGGGCGCAGGACCGCCAACAGCGGTTCGCCCTGCGAGTAGACGTCGGTGCCGAAATACTCGAGTTCGGTGGGATCGGTGATGACGCCGTCGCCCCAGCGGGTTTTCAGTTCGGCGATGACGTGATCGGGGGAGAGCGTGGTGCTCATGGGGAAGTCCTCGTAGGTCGTTGAGTCGCTCCGCGCGTTGCGCGGTTGACGGGCGAGTGGGTCAGGAGCTGCGGAAGGAACTGGATCAGGAATGGGATGTGTCGGGTTGCTGGTTCAGCAGCGCGGCGGCGCGGCCAAGATAGTCGTCCGCGCTGGCTGAACTACCGGCTGCCAGCGGCACACCCAGCGCGCTAAGGCGACCGGCCAAGCCGGGCGCGGCGGCCTCGCGGAACATCGGCTTGCAGCGCTCGCCGAGACGCAACAGTTCCACCACGTTCGCGTTGACCTGAGCCGGCGTCGGCGCGGCGACGGTACGGCGGGCGGCGGCGGACGGTGCGAGCCACGGCCACATCAGGTGACGTTCGCGCTCCCACTGCCATGCCTCATCAAGGTGGCCACCGGCGCGCAGCAGCCGCGGATCGGGCAGTTGTGCCAGCAGGGTCGCGGTCTCATCGCCCTCCAGCAGCCACGGCCGGTGCAGCACGATCCGCTGCAGGCGTTCACCCAGCGCCACCGCCAGCGCCGGCACGTAGCCTGCGGCCGCGCCATGGCTCTCGATCGTCACCGGGAGCCGTCCCGGCACCGTACCCAGCGTCGCCAGGATCGCGCTCACCATGGTCCGGACATCCAGGTCCGCGTCGATCTCGGACGAGCCGCCGTGTCCCGGAAGGTCCGGCGCGACCACCGCTGCCGTGCCCGCTGCCAGCGCCGCCGGCCCCAGCGGCCGCTCGCCGAGGGCATGCAGCACCAGCCGCAACGAATCCACACCGTCGCGGGACCAGAGCGCGACGTCCCCCACCGCACAGGCGACGATGCGACGCGACCAACCGGAGCCGTCAGGACCTCCGGAAGGATCACGGACGCCATCGCCGTCTGCGTCGGAGGATGCGCCGCTGCCCGTCACGCTGGCCGGCGCTTCAGTTGCCAGGGCGTCGCCAAGCAGCGCGTCCATGCGTGCGTGCATGCCCGCGATGCCGTTCTCCTCGACCGTGGCCTGCACATGCGCAGGCAGCGCCGGCAGGCGCGGCAGGTGGGCCAGGAGCGGGTCGCCGCGGCGGAACACCAGCAGCGACGGCGGCTGCAGGGTGGAGAGGAACCCGTGTTCTACGTGCCTGAAGGCGGCACCGTAACCGGCCCGGTACGCATCGCCGACCTCCAGCACGTCCATCACCGCCTCGTGGGTGCTGGCGGTGGTGTGCGGGTCGATCGCCATCGCGGCTTCGGCGCGGTCGTCGTACCAGGGGAAGAAGTACTTCTGCTCGCGCATCCGCGACCACAGCCAGCGCAGGTGTGAGCCATCCCATGCGGGCACGAACGGCGGCAGGTAGCGGTCGCCGTAGAGCGCGCTTTCCTCCCGGGTGAAGGCGGCATAGCCATCCACCACCAGCGCGCTGACCCGCTCCGGATAGGCGGCCGCGACCTGGGCGGCGACCAGCCCGCCGGTGTGCATGCCAAACACCGCGAAGCGATCGATGCCCAGCGCGTCCAGCACCGCGACGGTGGCCGTGGCGAGATCGGCGATGGACGGCTCAGCAATCTCGAGCGGATCGGAATAGCCGAAGCCAGGCGTGTCCGGCGCGATCACGGTATAGCGATCGGCGAAGCGCGCGATCATGTCCAGCCACATCCGCGAGTTCTGCGGGGACTGGTGCAGCAGGACCAGCGCCGGGCCTTGGCCGGCATGGCGCAGGTGCACGTGCCGCTGGCCGATGCGAACGAAGCGACGATGGATGCACACGCTCATGACGCCAACCTCACCAGTGACTTGCCCAGATTCTGCCCCGACATCATCGCGACGAAGGCGGCCGGCGCGGCGGCCAGGCCGTCGCTGATCGACTCGCGATACTGCACGCTGCCGTCGCGCACGAGCGGGGCGACCTCGGCGGTGAACTCGTCGAACCGCGCCAGATAGTCGAATACCACCAGGCCCTGCAAGGTCGCGCGGGCACCGATCACCGGGCCCAGATTGGGGCCGGGTGGACGCTCCGCCTGGTTGTACTGCGCACTCAAGCCGCACAGCACAACGCGCGCGTGCGGTCGCAGCAGCGACAGTGCCGCTTCCAGCACCGGCCCGCCGACGTTGTCGAAATACACGTCGATTCCTTCCGGACACGCCGTGCGCAGGTCCTCGGTGAACGTCGGGCTGAGGTGGCTGACGCACTCCTCAAACCCGTACGCATCGCGCGCGATCGCGCATTTCTCCGGCAGCCCGGCGATGCCGACGGTGCGGCAACCGGCAAGGCGCGCCAGTTGCCCGGCCACGCTGCCCACGGCGCCGGCAGCGGTGGAGATCAGCACGGTGTCGCCCGGCTGCGGCCGGCCGATGGTCTTCAAGCCGGCCCAGGCGGTAAGGCCGGGAATACCCAGCACGCCGAGCGCTGTGGACAGCGGAGCCAGGTCCGGATCCACCTGGCGCAGGGTATCGACCGCGGCGACCGCGTAGTCGCACCAACCCGTATCACCGACCACCCAGTCGCCCACGGCGAAGCGGTCACTGGTGCTTTGGACGACCTGCGACACCGCCCCACCGGGAACCATCTCGCCCAGATCCGGGCGCGGCACGGCGTACCGGCCGGCCAGCAGCGGGCGCAGATACGGGTCGATCGAAAGCCACTGCGTACGCAACAGCACCTCGCCTGCGCGAAGTGCCGGCAACGGCCGCTGGTCGAGGCCGAAATCCGCCTCTCGCGGCATGCCGTCGGGGTAGCGCAGTACCTGCACCACCTGCCGCTCATGGGGTATCGCCATGCACCACTCCTGATCGTTCCGACGTGACACTTCGCTGCTGTATCGGGTTACTTGGTCCGCGCCAGACCTCCTTTGCGACGCTGGACAGGGAGGATATTCAGCTGCCGTTGATTGTCCGGACATTTATCAAGATACTCGGATTGACATCCCTCGCCAACGGTGATTCCTCGATGGTCCACAACTCCTGGTACGCATTCCGAGCTCGCCCGGTCGCGCTCGCCCTGTCGGTAGCGCTGGTGGCCACGTTGGCGGGGTGCTCCACCTCGACCGATCATCCCGCCGCGCCAGCCAATGACATGCTGGACGCTGCGCCGCTGGTGCGTACCGTCGGCGGCGACGTGCGTGGGTTCGTCGACGACGGCATCAGCGTGTTCCGCGGCATTCCGTTTGCCGGCGACGTCAGTGGCGAAGGTCGCTGGCGCCCACCCGGTCCGGCACCGCGGTGGCAGGGTGTACGTGACGGCACCCGACACGGTCCGATCTGTGCGCAATCGAAGCGCGAGAAGGATGGTGTCTCCGAGCCATGGCTGGCGGAGTTCGACATGCAGGAGGACTGCCTCAACCTCACTGTCTACAGCCCGCGCGTTCAGCCGGACGCCAAGGCGCCGGTGATGGTCTGGATCCACGGCGGCTTCGCCCGTATCGGCAGCGGCTCGCGTTACGACGGCAAGTCCTTGGCGAAACACGACACGGTGGTGGTCACCATCAACTACCGCCTCGACCGCCTCGGCCTGTTCGCTCACCCGGCGCTCAGTGCCACCCAGCCCGACGAGCCGCTGGCCAACTACGGTTTGATGGACATGACGGCCGCGCTGCATTGGGTGCAGGACAATATCCAGGCGTTTGGCGGCGACCCGGACAATGTGACGATCTTCGGCCAGTCTTCCGGCGGTGTGGCGGTGACCGCGCTGATGGCCTCGCCGATGACGCGCGGGCTCTACCACCGTGCCATTGCACATAGTGGCGCGATGGCCAACCTGGAGCAGGAGCGTCACGTGTCACGTGATTACCCTGACTCGCCGTCGCTGGAAAAGGATGGCGTGGCGACCGCGCAGGCACTCGGGATCAACCCGGCCGGCGACGTCCCCGCCCAGCTGCGGGCGCTGCCGTGGGAGTCGATCATCGCGTACTCCGACACGCAGGCCGCAGGCGCCCTGGTACCGGTCACCGATGGCCGGTTCCTTACCGGCAACGTCGACCGTACCTTCGCCGAGGGTCGCCAGAACCCCACGCCGCTGATGATCGGTTCCACCAGCTGGGAAGAAAGCCTGGTGGTCCCCTTCAATCTGCCGTTGCAGGCCATCCTGCGCGCCGTCCCGGCAGACACGGTGCGCGCTGCCAATCCGGGCGTCGACGACAAGACCCTGGTGGGCGAGTGGTTTGCCGATACGGCCTTCAATGCGCCCGCGCATTTCCTCGCGCGCCAGGTCGCCGCGCACGGAGAACCGGCATGGGTCTACCGCTTCGCCCACGTCAGCGACGGAAGCGAAAACAGGAACGCAGGCGCGGCGCATAGCGAAGACCTCCCCTACCTGTTCGAGCTGGTCGCACAGCCCTCGCTGACCGGCGACGAGACCGGCCAGGAGATGGCACGCATCATGACCGGCTACTGGACCAACTTTGCCCGCAGCGGCAATCCCAACGGCCCCGGGCTGCCGGAGTGGACCCCCGCCGGTGATGACAACCTCGAGCTGATGGTGCTGGACGTTCCACCAGTGATGCAGAAAGACCCGTTTTCCGATCGGATGAATTACCACCTGCAACGCTACGAGAAGATCCTGGCTGCGCCGCCTCGCTAACCGTTGCTCTCCTGGCCTCCCCACATAGAAGGTGATCCATGCACATGCCCCACCTGCACACACGCACGCTCACCCTCGCCGTCGCTGCCATTCTGGCGCCCGGGATTGTGGCGGCCCAGGAAGCAAATCCGCAGGATGCGCCCCAGCCCTCGGCAAACCGTTCGGCGACCCAGCTTGACGCGGTCACCGTCACTGCCCAGCGCCGTGAGGAATCGCTGCAGAAAACTCCGGTAACGATCACCGCGCTCAGCGCCGAGGAGCTGGAACTCCAGCAGGTGATGCGGATCGACGACCTCAAGTTCAGCGTTCCGAATGTGGTGATCGAGCCCAACACCGTCACCAGCAGCGGTGCAAAGATCTACCTGCGCGGCGTGGGCACCGACGACTCGCTTTTCACCACTGACCCGGCCGTCGCGATCTACATCGATGACGTGTACATCCCGCGTCAGACCGGAGCGATGTTTGATCTTTACGATGTCGAGCGCATCGAGGTGCTGCGCGGACCGCAGGGCACTCTGTACGGCCGCAACGCCACCGGTGGAGCGATCCGCTACATCACCAAGAAGCCCAATGGAGAATCCACCGGTGAGATCTCCGGGCAGATCGGCAATCTGGGCCGTGCTGATCTGCGGGTTTCCCTGAGTGAGCGTTTGGGCGAATGGGTCGACTTTTCCGCCGCCGCACTGACCCGTAACCGCGACGGCATTAGTCGGGATGTCACCAACGATCGCGACGTCAACGATCAGGAAGTCTATGCGGCACGGATGGGTTTCGGATTCCCGGTGGGCGAGCTGACCCGCGCCACGGTGAACATCGATCATGTCAAGGAGCGTTCCGGCCCGGTGTATGCGACCAGTGTGATCCGCGACCCGGTCACCACCCCGAGCGGCGCCGTGCGCCCGGTGAACGACCCGGATCGCAACTACTACACGCTGGAGACGGATCTGGTGCCGGGCAAGAACGATCTGGATCAATCCGGCATCGCGATCACCCTGGAGACGGATCTGGGAACCGTGTTCTGGCGCAACATCCTGCACTACCGCAGCCTCGATAACCTGCTGTACGCCGACGTGGACGGCACCGCCCAGCGTCGTTTCCACCTGCTGCAGGACCAGAGCCAGAGCCAGCGGGGCTTCGAGACCCAGCTGATCTCACAGGGCACCGGACCGTTCACTTGGACCGGGGGTCTGTTCGCCTTCTTTGAAAGCAATGACCAGCCGACCCGCCAGGACAACTTCGTTACCGGCCCGACCAACTACGTCGGCCAGGACACAAAGGCGTTTGCGGGCTATCTGCAGGGCTCCTATCAATTTGACAGCGGATTTGGCCTCACGGTCGGCGGTCGATACAGCCATGAGCAGAAGCGGTTCACCATCAACTCTGTGCTGCCCAACGGCACTCCCAACTACGCGGTGATGCGCAAGGAGAGCTGGGCCAAGCCCGACTGGAAAATCGTCCTGGATTACGACTTCACCGATTCGGTCATGGGTTACGCCAGCGCCGCCACCGGCTTCAAGAGCGGGGGATTCAACGGACGCGCGGCGTCGGTGGCCCAGCTAACCAGTGTGGATGAGGAATCCGTGCTGTCCTACGAGCTGGGTCTGAAGTCCCAACTGCTCGACGATCGGGTCCGGTTGAACGTGAACTACTACCGCAACGACTACTCCGATCTGCAGCTGACAGCATTCAATGACGTCGGGGCACTGGTACTCAGCAACGCGACCGACACCCTGATCCAGGGTTTCGAAGGCGAGTTGCAGGCGATCCTCACCGACAATTGGCAGATGCATGCCAGCGTCGGCACCATCGACGGGGAATATCGCGGCTTCAGTGATGCGAACCGGCCCGCGTTTGAAGGCAAGAACCTCAAGCAGGCCCCGAAGGTGCAGTGGACCATCGGCACCACCAATACGATGCCTCTGGCGGGCGGCAATCTGGTGTTCTCCGCCCAGGCGCATCACTCCGACAAGTACGAGCTGCAGCAGGACAACTCACCGCTGGTCTACACCAAGCCCTACACCTTGGTGGACGCCCGTCTGTCGTGGGAGCCCGCCGACGCCAAATGGATGGTGGCCGCCTGGACGAAGAACGCCACGGATGTGGAATACATGACCGGTGGCTTCGATATCCCCGGGCTCGGCATGGCCGCCGCCTACATGAACGTCCCGCGCACCTACGGCATCGATTTCGGCTACCGCCTGTGGTGAGCGCAGACAGACCGGGGCACGCGCGAGCGCTGCGTCGCTCCGGACGGAGTGAACGGGTCGCAGAACATCCATTCCCGTCGCCCCTACTTGTCTGGCCGGCAACGCTTTATACTGGCCCGCGGCCGCTTGATTGCGGATTTTTGTTGGATGTCGACGCGCGCCCCATCGCGGGGAGCGCCCAAAAGGTGGGACCGTGCGCAATTACGACCTTGATTTCCTGAAAAGATTCTCATTGGTGATCGGCTTCCTGATCGTGCTCAGCCTTGGCCTGGTGGCCGGTGCGCGCATCATCAGCAACTCGCTTCCCTACGACGAGCCGGAGAATTTCGCGCAACGAACCGTGGAGCGCATCGCTCCCGTCGGTGGCGTGTATGCCGGCAGCACCGGGGCAGCGGCAGCGGCAGCGGCGGCATCCGCAGCGGCAGCGGCGGCGTCTTCGCAGGTCGCCTATGGCGGCACGCTGGATGGTTCGGTGATCTTCGAAGGCCTGTGCACGGGGTGCCACGGCTCAGGCGCCGGTGGCGCGCCGACGATGGACCAGGCCCACTGGTCGGCGCGTATCGCCCAAGGCATGGATACCTTGCACAAGCACGCCATCGAGGGCTACACCGGCAGCGCCGGCCTGATGCCGGCTAAGGGCGGCAATCCGGCCCTGACCGACGAGCAGGTCATCGCCACGGTCGACTGGATGATCGAGAACCTGAAGTAACGCAGCACCAGCTTGTCCGGTCCGCTGACAAGGCCGCCTCCGGGCGGCTTTGTCGTTTCCGGGCTGCCCAGCGTCGCAACGCTTATCATGGGCGGATGGACAACCCCGCATTTCCGCACGACCCGGAGTTCCAATCCGGCAAGCCGGTCGCCATCACCTTAAATGGCCCCGCCGGCCCCCTCGAGGCCGTCGTGGAAGGCCCGGAGGCCGACGTCGATCCACGCCCGGTGGTGATGGTGATCTGTCACCCGCTGCCCACCGAGGGCGGCACCATGCACAACAAGGTCGTCACCATGACGGCGCGCGGCCTGCACCAGTCCGGCGCCACCACCGTCCGCTTCAATTTCCGTGGTGTGGGCGCGTCCGCCGGCCACTTCGACAACGGCAACGGCGAAGCCGATGACCTGCGCGCCGTCGGGGCTTGGGTCCGCGCGCAGCGTCCGGACCATCAGCTGTGGCTGGGCGGTTTCAGTTTCGGCTCCTATGTCGCCTTCCAGGTCGCCAGCGAGGTCGAGGCCGGGCTGCTGCTGATGATCGCTCCGCCCGCCGGCCGCCGCGGGTACCGCTTCGACAGCATTCCGGCTTTCGACGGCCCCTGGGTGGTGATCCAGGGTGAGACCGACGATGTCGTGGATCCCGAGCAGGTGTATGCGTGGGCGGACGGCTTCGACCAGCCACCCGAGCTGGTTCGCATTCCGGACGCCAGCCACTTCTTCCACCGCAAGCTGATCGACCTGCGCGGCGCGGTGAAACACGGGATCCGCCCCTACCTGCCCGCGGCGAAGCCTGCCACCGATGCTTGATACCGTCGTGACGGCTGACGCCGGCGCGCTGCCCGGCGTGCGCTACCGGGCCGGCGTTGCCCGTGGCGAATGGGATGCAGACCCCGCCCAGCTGCCGGCGCTGGCCGAGCTGGACCGCATCCACGCCGCGCTGCTGGAACCCCCTTCGCGCGGCCTGCTGCAACGCCTTCGCAAACAGCCGCCGACGCCGGTACCGGGGTTGTATCTGTGGGGCGGCGTCGGCCGCGGCAAGACCTTCCTGGTCGACCTGTTCTACGAGGGCCTGCCGATCGAGGCCAAGCACCGCACCCATTTCCACCGCTTCATGCGCGACGTGCACGCACGCCTGCGCGAGCACGCCGGCGAGCGCGATCCGCTGGCGTCCATCGCCCACGCCGCGGGACGCCGCTGGCGGGTACTGGTGCTGGACGAGTTCTTCGTCACCGATATCGGCGATGCGATGCTGCTGGGCCGCTTCATGGAGCAGCTGTTTGCCAACGGCGTGGCTCTGGTGACGACGTCCAACACGGCTCCGCAGAACCTGTTCAAGGACGGCCTGCAGCGCGAGAGCTTCCTGCCGGCGATCGACCAGATCCAGCGGCACTGCCACGTCCTGGAGCTGGTCAGCGACCAGGACTACCGGCTGCGCGCGCTGACCCGCTCGCCGGTGTACCGCGCGCCGCTGGATGCCGCGGCCGACGCGTGGCTGGCGACGCGCTGGGAAGAGATCACCGGCGATGCGCCGCGCGAGGACGGCCCGCTGCATATCGAAGGACGCGACATCCCGGTGCGCGGCATCGCCGAGGGCCACATCTGGTTCGACTTCGACGCCCTGTGCGACGGCCCGCGCGCCACCGGGGACTACATCGCCATAGCGACCCGGTTCCACACCGTGCTGCTGGGCCGAATCCCGGTATTCGATGGCGGCAATGACGACCCGGCGCGTCGGTTCGTCAACCTGATCGACGAGCTCTACGACCGCAACGTCAACCTGGTCTGCACCGCCGCCGCCGATCCCGTCGGCCTGTACACCGGCCATCGCCTGGCCGGTCCGTTCGAGCGAACCACCTCGCGCCTGATCGAGATGCGCTCCACCGAGTACCTGACCAACCCGCACCGCGATGGAACGGGCGGATAATGATGCGATGACCGCCTCCGATCCCACCGCGGCTGCGCGCCCCGGCAGCGACCTCCCGCTGGGCCGCAGCGTGGCCTACCCGCGCTCGTATGATGCATCGCTGCTGTTTCCGATCGCCCGCGCCCTGGGGCGGGCCCCGCTGGGCGTGGATGCCGACGCGCTCCCGTTCGTCGGCAACGACCGCTGGCACGCCTACGAGCTGGGCTGGCTGGACGGTCGCGGCAAGCCACGGGTCGCGACCGCCACCATCACCGTGCCGGCCAGCTCGCCGCACCTGATCGAATCCAAGTCGCTCAAGCTCTACCTGAACTCCTTCAACGCCACCGCGTTCCCCAGCGACGAAGCCGTGCTCACCCGCATGGTGGCGGACCTGTCGCGCGTCGCCGGGAGTGCGGTCGAGGTGGCCTTCGGCCTGCCCGCCATGGATGCAGCGGTCGATGACGGGATCCTGATCGATACGCTGGACATCGCCGTCGACCATTACGGACCGCCGGAACCGGCCTTCATCGCCGCCGATCCTGCGCAGGTCGTTACCGAGACACTGACCAGCGAGCTGCTGAAATCCAATTGCCCGGTAACCGGCCAGCCGGACTGGGCCCGACTGGTCGTCCGCTACCACGGCCCGCAGCTCGATCGCGCCGGCCTGCTGCGCTACCTGGTCTCCTTCCGCGACCATGCCGGCTTCCACGAGCAGTGCGTGGAACAGGTGTTCTGCGATCTGATGCGCCAGGCGGGCCCCAAGCAACTTTCAGTGGAAGCGCGCTACACCCGCCGCGGTGGGCTGGACATCAACCCGTGGCGGGCGACGCCCGGTTGCCCGGCGCCGCAACCCGGACGCGACCTGCGCCAGTAGGGGCAAACGGCCCGTCCGCCGACGTGCGCAATGGATGCACCTTCGCAACAACATCACCCACCCGCGATCTGGATTTAACAAGCCGCGTGCCATCGTTCCCCTGCCCCGATGGCAGGAGTCCGATGCAATGAGCCACCCAGACAAGAAAGCCGATTTCTCCGGCGTCACCAGCAGTGTCGATACCACCGCCGACAAGGTGGAGAAGGCGGACTTTTCCGGCGTCACCTCCAGTGTGGACACGACCGCCGAAAAAGTAGGCCAGCCCTCGCCCGAGCTCTACACGGTGAAGGCCGGCGACACGCTGTCACACATCGCCAAGCACTTCTATGGCAAGGCGAGCGCCTGGAACACCATCTACGACGCGAACCGCGACCAGCTCGACAACCCGGATCGCATCCAGCCCGGCCAGGTCCTGCGCGTGCCCGCGCGGGACGATCACTGACCCCGGCTGACCCCACCCCCTCAAGGAGAATCACCTATGACCGCACCCACCATGCGTTACGCCGTCGCGACCGCCCTGATGGCTTCGCTGGCTCTGGCCGGCTGCAAGAAGGACAAACCCGCCGATAACGCGGTCACGCCGCCGCCGATGAGCACCCCGGCGCCGACCCAGCCGGCCACGCCGCCGCCGATGAGCAGCGCTGTCAGCATCACCTCGGTGACACTGGGCAAGAAGGCCGGCGCCGACAAGATGATCGAGTCGGCAACCACCGAGTTCGCGACCAAGGATCCGATCATCGTGTCCGTCTCCACCACCGGCAACAGCGGCAGCACCAAGGTCCACACCCGCCTTGTATTTGAGGATGGGCAGGTCGCCGGCGAAGAGTCGCAGTCGATTTCCACCGAAGGCATGGAAACCACCAACTTCACCTTCAACAATGCGAACGGTTGGCCGGCCGGCACCTACACCGCCGAAGTCTCCGTGGATGATGCACCGCCACGCAGCACCAAGTTCACGGTGAAATAATCCTCCTGCAAGGAGCGATCGACCCGACGGGCGCGCCGCAAGGTGCGCCCGTCGCCGTTTGAGCACGCTCGGCCGCGCCGGGCAACCGTTACCATGGCCCATCCCTGCCCGCCGTGACCTGCCGCCATGACCGCATCCGCCTATCTGTCCGACGATCAGATCGAACGCCTCGCCCACTTGCTCGAGCAACGCGCGGTGCCGTTCCGCGGCTTCAATCTGGAGGCGCTTGACGGTTATCTCACCGCGCTGGCGGTCTCACCGGCCGAGCTCGCCATGGACCAGTGGGAGCCGACCATCTGGGGCAAGACGCCGCGCTGGGACGACGCCGCCGAGCGCGCGGGCATCGAAGACCTTCTCCTCAGCCATCGCAACATGGCACTCGCCCGTGTGCGCCACGGCAACGAGACCCTGCCCGACCACCTGGCGCCGCTGCTGTGGCTGCCCGAGGACCCGGAAAACCCGGCCGAGGGCGCGCAGGCACCGCAGGAGGACGAGCTGGACGTCGGCCGGGACTGGGCGCTGGGCTTTTTCACCGCCGTTGAGCTGCAGGAAGACGCGTGGGACGCGTGGCTGGACCAGAACGACTGGATGGAGGAGATCTTCGAGCAGTTCGACCGCTTGGCCAGTGGCGAAGTCATCGGCGAAGACCCGACCCAGCCCGGCACCCCCATCGACTACCCCGAACGGCTGGGCATCATCGCCATGCTGCCCGACATGCTGGCGGACCTGCATCACCACCGCATCGAGGCGCTGACCCCGCGCGAGCCGATCCGCGCGCTTGACACACCGGAGCGCAACGAGCCCTGCCCCTGCGGCAGCGGCAAGAAGTACAAGAAGTGCTGCGGCGCGTAACAGGCGCGATTGCCCCTTCCGCTCGATCGGCGACGGGCGGAAAATAGGCGATCCTCCACCGGCGCACCTGGGCGGCCACGCGGCCGCAGCTGGACGCCACCTGCCGGCCGCTCCGATGCCGCTCCACCCCTGCCTGAGTTGCGGTGCCTGCTGCGCGCACTTCCGCGTGGCCTTCCACTGGGCTGAAACCGACCCTTTCCTGGGCGGCGACACGCCGCCGGATCTGACCGAAAAACTCGACCCGCATCGGGTGGTCATGCGCGGTACCCGCAACGGGGTAACCCGCTGCGTCGCCCTGCAGGGGGACGTCGGCGTGGCCGCCCACTGCGGTATCTACCAACAACGCCCGTCACCGTGCCATGAGCTGCAGCCAGCGTGGGAGCAAGGCCGGCCCAGTGCGCAGTGCGATCGCGCCCGCATCGCCCACGGCATGCCGCCGCTGACCCCCGAAAGCTGGAACGATCCGCCCGGCCCTGGCTGGACCCCGGTGCCGCGTAGCGCTTGAGGTTTACTCCCTCGCCGTGCAGGGCTGGGCGCTGGCGGCGCCGGGGCGGGGTCATGCCGGAATCACGTCGCGGTGGCCACACTGGTGCCAACCAGACAGCCACCGCGGGGCACCCATGAGCAAGCACAACGAGCCACTTGATCCGGACTTCATCCGCAGACAGAAGCAGCGATTGGAGGCGCTGCAGGCACAACTGCAGTCCTCGCTCGATTTGCGCCTCGAGGACGAGGTGGAGATGCAGGAAACCCGCACCAACCAGAGCCACACCAGCGGCAGCGACGCGCAGGACAGCGCCCAGCAGGACAACAACCGTGCCGTGCGCGCCCATGACCGGATGCGCCTGCAAACGGTGCATCGTGCGCTGGAGAAGATCGAGCAAGGCACCTACGGCCAGTCCGAGCAGAGTGGCGATCCGATCCCGCGTGCACGTCTGGAAGCGATGCCTTCCGCACTCTACACGGTGGCCGAAGAGGAAGTGCGCGAGCGCAAACAGGGCATCTAACGGACGCAGAGCGGCAACGCCGTCTTTGCCCCGGTCGCCGCACGGGGCGACAATAGCCGGTCCGATGGCGCCACACGCGCCGGACCGGTGCCGCCGGTGAACGTCTGCCGCCGCGCTCCGCGCAGCCGCGTTCATCGTCCCCCTCCCCGACCACGAGAGCCCAATGTCCGATACCCCCAAGATCATCTACACCCTCACCGACGAGGCGCCGATGCTGGCGACGCAGTCGCTGCTGCCGATCGTGCAGGCATTCACCGGTACCGCCGGGATCGCCGTGGAGACCCGCGACATCTCACTGGCGGCGCGCATCCTGGCGCAGTTCTCCGACGTGCTCGGCGATGCGGCGGTCAGCGACGACCTGGCCGAACTGGGCGCGCTGGCCACGAAGCCGGAAGCCAACATCATCAAGCTGCCCAACGTCAGCGCGTCCGAGCCGCAGCTGAAAGCCGCGATCCGCGAGCTGCAGCAACAGGGTTTCGCGTTGCCGGACTACGTCGACGAGCCGAGCACCGATGCCGAGCGCGATGCCCGGAGCCGCTACGACCGGGTCAAGGGCAGCGCGGTCAACCCGGTGCTTCGCGAGGGCAACTCCGATCGCCGCGCGCCGCTGGCGGTCAAGAACTACGCCAAGAAGCACCCACACTCGATGGGTGAGTGGAAGCAGTGGTCGCAGACCCACGTCTCGCACATGCAGCACGGCGACTTCTACCACGGCGAAAAATCGCTCACGCTGGACCGGGCGCGCGACGTCAAGATGGAGCTGATCACCGCCTCGGGCAAAACCATCGTGCTCAAGCCGAAGGTCTCGCTGCTGGACGGCGAGATCATCGACTCGATGTTCATGAGCAAGCAGGCGCTGCTGGAGTTCTACGAGCGCGAGCTCGACGACTGCCGCGAGGCCGGGATCCTGTTCTCGCTGCACGTGAAGGCGACGATGATGAAGGTCTCGCACCCGATCGTGTTCGGCCACTGCGTGCGGATCTACTACAAGGACGCCTTCGCCAAGCACGGCAAGCTGTTCGATGAGCTGGGTGTCAACGTCAACAACGGCATGGTCGACCTCTACGAGAAGATCAAGACCCTGCCGGAGTCGATCCACGACGAGATCATCCAAGACCTGCACGCCTGCCACGAGCACCGCCCCGCGCTGGCGATGGTGGATTCGGCCAAGGGCATCACCAATTTCCATTCGCCCAGCGACGTCATCGTGGATGCCTCGATGCCGGCGATGATCCGTGAGGGCGGCAAGATGTGGGGCGCGGACGGCAAGCCGCACGACAGCAAGTGCGTCATGCCCGAGTCGACGTTTGCCCGCATCTACCAGGAGATGATCAACTTCTGCAAGTCGAATGGCGCCTTCGATCCGCGCACGATGGGCACCGTGCCGAACGTCGGCCTGATGGCGCAGAAGGCCGAGGAGTACGGCTCGCACGACAAGACCTTCGAGATTGCCGAAGCCGGTGTCGCCAACATCACCGACCTCGCCACCGGCGAGGTGTTGCTGAGCCAGAACGTCGAAGCCGGTGACATCTGGCGCATGTGCCAGGTCAAGGACGCACCGATCCAGGACTGGGTGAAGCTGGCGGTCAACCGTGCCCGCAACTCCGGCATGCCGGCGGTGTTCTGGCTGGACCCCTACCGTCCGCACGAGAACGAGCTGATCAAGAAGGTCAACAAGTACCTGAAGGATCACGACACCGAGGGGCTGAAGATCTCGGTGATGTCGCAGGTGCGCGCGATGCGTTTCACGCTGGAGCGCGTGGCGCGCGGGCTGGACACCATCTCGGTCACCGGCAACATCCTGCGCGACTACCTGACCGACCTGTTCCCGATCCTGGAGCTGGGCACCAGCGCGAAGATGCTCTCGATCGTGCCGCTGATGAACGGTGGCGGCCTGTTCGAGACCGGTGCCGGCGGCAGCGCGCCCAAGCACGTGCAGCAGCTGGTGCAGGAAAACCACCTGCGCTGGGATTCGCTCGGCGAATTCCTCGCCCTGGCCGCCTCGCTGGAACATCTGGGCCAGCGTTACGACAACCCGCAGGCGCTGGTGCTGGCGAAGACCCTGGACGAAGCCACCGGCACCTTCCTGGACCAGAACAAGTCGCCCTCGCGCAAGGTCGGTGAGCTGGACAACCGCGGCAGCCATTTCTATCTGGCGATGTACTGGGCCCAGGCGCTGGCGGCGCAGGACGAGGACGCCGGGCTGAAGGCGGCGTTCACCCCGCTCGCGCAGGCCCTCACCCGGGACGAGGCGAAGATCGTGGCCGAGCTCAACGGCGCGCAGGGACGTGCGGTGGAGATCGGCGGTTATTACCACCCCGACCTCGCCAAGCTGGCCAGTGCGATGCGTCCCAGCACGCTGTTCAACGAGGCACTGGCGAACCTGCCGCGGCGCTGAGCCGGCCGGACTGATGGCTGGCGGGACCTGCACTAGCGGGCCCCGCCCCGTCGACACCACCGCCGCGACCTGTTCCCCGGCGGCCCTGAAACAGGCCGACCGCGGGTTTGCGCTAGGCTGCGGTCTGCCCTGTCCCATTCCGTGGAGTCGCCCCATGAACGATCGCCTTCCCCTCACCCTGCTCAGCTACGCACTCGCGCCGTTCCTGCTGCTGGCCTGCACCGGCGAGCCGGCAGCGAGCGGCGCCGACGCGGGCTCGGCGAGCCGCGCGGACACCGCCACCGCAACGGATGCGCGCGCCGCGTCCGATGACCATGCCGGCTTGCAGGCGGCCGTTGCGGGCGCCTGGCGCAGCCCGGAGGACATCGCCCGCGACACCTACCGCCACCCGCTGGAGACGCTGGCATTCTTCGGCCTGCAGCCGGACCAGACGGTGATCGAAATCACTCCGGGCGCGGGCTGGTATGCACAGATCCTCGCGCCCTATCTCCACGAGGACGGCAACTACGTCGCCGCCGTGGTGGATCCGGCCGTGTTGCCCGAGGGCGGTGGACGGGATTACCAGCAACGGGCCAAGGACCAGCTGGAGGCGACCTTCGCCGCGGCGCCGGCGCAGTTCGACCGCGCCAACATGGTTGCCTACGATCCGAGCGCACCGGTACTGGGTAGCCCGGGCACCGCAGACGTCGTACTGACCTTCCGCAACGTCCACAACTGGCGCAAGTCCGGTCAGGCGCCGGGCATGTTCGAGGGTTTCTACACGGTGCTCAAACCCGGCGGCACCCTGGGCGTGGTGGAGCACCGCGCCGCTGCGGATGTCGCCGATGACGATGGCAGCGGTTACGTGGGCCAGGCGCAGGTGATAGCGCTCGCCGAGGCCGCGGGTTTCACGTTCGAGGAGGCCAGCGAGATCAACGCCAATCCGCGCGACACCCGCGACCACCCCAACGGCGTATGGACCCTGCCGCCCAGCAACAGCGTCAGCGAAGGTGACGATGGCGCCAAGTACCAGGCCATCGGCGAAAGCGACCGCATGACCCTGCGCTTCCGAAAGCCCGGCTGAGCGATCATTGCTGATCGCGTTCAACAAGCCATTCCGCGTCCTGTGCCAGTTCACCGACAGCGCCGCGGACGGGCCTGCGCGGGCGACATTGGCGGGGTTCGGGCTGCCGGCTGACGTCTACCCCGCCGGGCGCCTTGACTACGACAGCGAGGGATTGCTGCTGCTTACCGACGACGGCCGTCTCGCCCACCGGCTTACCGATCCCCGCCACAAAGCGCTCAAGACCTATTGGGTGCAGGTGGAGGGCACGCCCGATGAGCGGCAACTGGCTGCGTTGCGGGCCGGCGTGGAGTTGAAGGACGGGCCGACCTTGCCGGCGCAGGCGCGGAACATTCCGCCGCCGTCCCTGTGGCCACGCGATCCGCCGGTACGTTTTCGCAAGACCGTGACCGATGCGTGGTTGGAGCTGCAGATCCGCGAGGGCCGCAACCGCCAGGTCCGGCGGATGACCGCCGCGGTCGGCCTGCCGACGCTGCGGCTGGTCCGCGTTGCCGTCGGTCCGCATCAACTGGGCCCGTTGCTGCCCGGACAGTGGCATGATCTGGCTGCGGGCCCCCGTCACAGCTGAACTGTTAAGGCGGTTCATCTGCCGAATTCAGCTTTTCGTGGTTTGCTATCGCTCCCAAGAAAGGCCGTGCCCCGGGGTGGGCGCGGCATCAGGACAAACGAATGACCCCTACCCAGACCGGTCTTGGCAACATTCTGGTCGTCGATGACCAGTCCGCGAATCGTCGCGTCGTCAGCACCTTGTTGACGCGCGAGGGGTATGACGTGGTGTCCGCAGGCTCGGGCGAAGAAGCCCTCGCCCGTTACGACGAAGCCCAGCCCGATCTGGTCCTGCTCGACATGATGATGCCCGGCATGGACGGCTTTGAGGTCATGGCCGCTCTGAAGGAGCGGGGCCTGGGCGTGCCGGTGGTGTTCGTGACCGCCGCGCATGATCGCGACCTGCTGCTGCGCGCATTCGACGCCGGCGTTGTCGACTACGTGACCAAGCCGTTCCTGCCTGAGGAGCTGATCGCGCGGGTCAACGCCCACGTGGGCCTGAAGCTGACCCGCGACCGCCTGGTGCGGGTCGCAACCGAGCGCCAGGAACTGGTCAACCTGGTCGCACATGACCTGAAGAACCCGCTGTCGAGTGTGTTGTTCGCCAGCGATATTCTGCGCAATAACGCGGTCCGCGCCGAGCGGATACCGCGTTATCTGGACATGATCTACGAAAGCGCGAGCGATGCGATCGGCTACATCCGCCACTACCTGGAGACACAGGCAGGCGCATCACGCGACGTGTGCGAGGCAACCGACTGTGCGGACCTGGGCGCAACCCTGCAGTGGCTGGCAAATCGCTACGAATTCCAGCTGGACGCCCAAGGCATCGATCTCACCGTGATTGAGCCGCCCGCCGGGACCCTGGTGGCCATCAATGACCGCGTGCTGCGCCAAGTGGCGGAGAACCTGGTCAGCAATGCGATGAAGTACGCGCCCAATGGGGAGCTTCTGCTGTCAGGACGACCGGGCGCGCCCGGCTACTGGCAGCTGGTCGCAGCGGACCGTGGCCCCGGAATTCCCGCCCATCAGCAACGTGAGCTGTTCAAGCCTTTCAGCCGTCTGGGCCCAGCCGAAGAGGATGGCGTATCCAGCGGGCTCGGCCTGTCGCTGGCCAAGCAGATCGTTGCCAACGCCGGCGGTCACCTGTGGTACGAGGACCGTGACGGCGGGGGATCGGTGTTCGTGATCGAACTCCCCGTCGCGGTCAAAGCACCGACGCCGCTGCCCGCCTGATAGCGGGACAGCTCCGCGGCCCGAACGCCGGGCCACGATTCCTGGCGTGACGGGCTACGCGATGCGCGGGGTGACGCTGCTCGCGTCGTCGCGGTCATCCTTTCGGGTTTCGGTGATCGGCTCGTCGCGGGCAGCGGTGACGTCGACCCGCCGCGACCGGCCTTCCAGCAGCCCACGTTCGGCCTTCTGCGCGCGGCGATGGGCGGCGTACCAGAGCAGTCCGGCACCCGCCAGAGCCGCCACCGCGATGCCTGGATTGCGGCGCACGAACACGGTCGCAGTGCGGCCCGCAGTCTTCATCGCGCCCAATGCCACGCCCGCCTCCAGCAGACCGCCGGCACGCGAGGGCAGCGCATTGCGCACGCGGTTGCCCACGTTGGATGGGAGCGCATGGCGGATGCGATCGCCTACGTTGGACGGCATCGCGTTGCGGATGCGATCGCCGACATCGTTGGCCAGATCAATTGCGCGGTCGGGAAGTCGGTCGAATTTGCTCATCGTCGATGCCTGAAAGTGGGGGAGACACCGAGTATCGGTGTCTGGCCGTCGAAACCACGTGATACCTGGCAACACGCGTCCCCGCGGTTCAGGTGCCGCGTGGTTTGGCCCGATGGGTGGCGGTCGCAGTCCAGGGGTCCATTGGCCAAGGATGGCGCGGGTAACGCCCCTTCATCTCCTTGCGGACCTCCGGGTAGGTACGCTCCCAGAAGCCGCGCAGGTCGCCGGTGACCTGCAGCGGACGCCCGCCGGGTGACAACAGGTGCAGGGTCAGCGGCACGCGGCCGTTGGCGATCGCCGGGGTGTCGGCCAATCCGAACAGCTCCTGCAGCTTGACCGCCAGCACCGGTGGCACCGGCTCGCCGGTAGCGTCATCAAAGGCGTAGTCGACGGGCCGTTGCAACCCGGACGGTACCGCGATGCGTACCGGCGCGGCCTCGTCGATGCTGTTGCGCTGGGACCACGACACGTGGCTCTTGAGGGCGTCGGCCAACTCGCCTTCGCTCAAGGCATCCAGCCGGCTCTTGCCTTCGAGAACCGGCAGCAGCCAGGTGTCGATGCCGGCCAGCAACGCGTCATCGGCCAGGTCCGGAAGCTCCAGCTCCGGGCGCCACACGCGCAGGCACCGTACCCGTGCGCGCCATTGTCGAAGACCTTCGGTCCATGGCAGGGAGTCGAGCCCGAGCTGGCGCACCGCGTCCGCAAGCGCGGCCGGGTACTGCGAGCGGTCCCGGGTCGCCAGCGGCCTGCTGTCGAGCAGGATGCGGTCAAAGCGGCGCTCGCGTACGGCGCTGATGCGGCGCGCGTCCGCGTCCCAGAACACCCGGTCGGTTCCCCGGAAATGCGCCGCCCAGTCACGCTCCAGGCGCTGCGGATCCAACGGCGCAGCGCGCAGTACCCGTGCATCGCGGCCCTCGTCGCGCAGTTCGTCGATCGCCAGCCAGGGTTCGCCGAACAACACGCTGTCGTCCATCAACCGTGCGCTGCGACCGTTGGCCAGCTGGTAGCGCCACGGATCGCTCGGATGCTGGTGGGCGATGCGGTCCGGGTAGGCGTGGGCGAGCAGGTCTCCGAGCAGATGGGCGGGCGCATCGACCGGCGGCGTGGCGTTGCAGCGCAGCCGCCGACGCCATTGCCGGGCGGCCTGGTCGATGGACGCCAGCGCGCTGCGCGGGGCATCGCCACCGAGACGATTGCGGCGGAAAGCGGACAGGGCCTGCCAGCGGTCAGCCAGCGCGTCGCTGCGCGAGCGCAGCGGATCGCGCGATTCCAGCAGCGCGGCCAGATCACAGGCGATAGCGCGCTCGCTATCACCGGCGGCGGCCAGCAGCATTGTTGCAAGGCGCGGGTGGGTGCCCAGCTGCAGCATCCGGCGACCATCGGCGGTGATGGTGGCGCCGTCCAAGGCACCCAGGGTGCGCAGCAGCTCGCGGGCTGCTGCCAATGCGCCCGCGGGCGGCGGGTCGGGAAAGCGCAGATCCGGGTCGCCCCAGGCCGCCAGTTCCAGTGCCAGCGAGGCCAGCTCAACCTGGGTGATTTCCGCACGCCGCTGCGGCTCCAGGCGCTGCGACTGCGGCCATAGCCGGTACGCCCAACCCGACGCAACCCGCCCTGCCCGGCCGGCGCGCTGGTCGGCGGAGGCCTGCGAGACCAGCACCACGTCCAGCCTGGGGAAGCCGCTGTTGGGATCGGATCGCGGCTCGCGGGCCAGTCCCGAGTCGATCACCACGCGCACACCCGGCAGGGTGACGCTGGACTCGGCGACGTTGGTGGCCAGCACCACCCGCCGGCGCGCCTCCGCCCCGGGCTGCAGCACCCGCGACTGCTCCTCCACCGGCAACTCGCCGTGCAGGGTCAGCACGTCCACGCCGGGATCGTCGATCTGCCGGTCCAGCACCTGGCGCGTGCGTGCGATTTCGCGCTGGCCGGGCAGGAACACCAGCAGGTCGCCCGGATGCGATGCCAGCGCATGTACGACCGCACGGCCGACCTGATGCTCAAGGCGCTCCTCGCGGCGCGCCGGGAAGTGGCCGATCTCCACCGGATGGCCGCGCCCGGCGCTGGACAGACGCGGGGCATCGAGGAATCCCGCCAAGCGCTCGCCGTCGAGCGTGGCCGACATGACCACGATGCGGAGGTCATCGCGCAATGCCGTCTGCACGTCCAGAACCAGCGCGAGGCCCAGATCGGCAGCCAGATGGCGCTCATGGAACTCGTCGAAAATCACCGCGCCCACGCCTTCCAGGGTCGGATCGTCCTGGATCATCCGGGTCAGGATTCCCTCGGTGACGACTTCGATGCGGGTGACCGCGGAGACCTGATGGTCGAAGCGGATCCGGTAGCCGATGGTGGCGCCGATGGCCTCGCCGAGCTGTGCAGCCATGAATCGCGCCGCCGCGCGCGCCGCGACCCGGCGTGGCTCCAGCATGATGATCCGGCGCCCCTGCAGCCACGACTCGTCCAGCAACGCCGGCGGCACCCGAGTGGTCTTGCCGGCGCCCGGCGGCGCTTCCAGCACCAGTCGGGGATGCTGGGCGAGGCTGTCGCGGATCTGCGGCAACAGGACATCGATGGGAAATTCGGTGCGGCTCATCTGGGCACAAGGATATGGGGCGCACGGCGGGATTGCGCGAGAGATGTGGCGGCGGAAAAGCAGGGCGTGCAGCGACGAGTGCAGCGCCTGCCGGGTATCCCGATCAGTCGCTCCACGATATTCGCTTGGTGATCGGGACACCCGGCAGGCGCCAGCGGAACCTCTCGGTGGCTGATGGAAAGATCAGATACCTGGTCGGGAAGGAAAGTCGTCATGCTCAAACCCCGTTGCGGCGTCCGGGCGGGTGGTTGCGTAGAGCGGGCAGGGATGTCCGCGGCGGCGAGTCGGGCAGGAATCCCGACCGAGCCGAGAAGCAACTGCCCCCCCGGTCGGTGCCCCTCCCGAAGCCCGCGCCCCTGTTGTTGCTGTTGCTGTTGCTGTTGCCAATGCCGACCACCGTGATGTCGCCTAGAATCCGCGGCATGGATTTGATCGATATCGGCGCCAACCTCACCCACGAGTCTTTCGACCACGACCGCGACGCGGTGATGCAACGCGCGCGCGACGCGGGCGTGGTGCAGATGGTGGTCACCGGCGCGAGCCGCGAGCACTCGCCGCAGGCTCTCCAACTGGCCCGCGCCCACCCCGGCGAGCTGTTTGCGACCGCCGGCGTACACCCGCACCACGCCAGCGAGTACACCGCCGAGTGCGACGCCGAGATACGCGCATTGCAGCAGCATCCGGAAGTGGTCGCGGTGGGCGAATGCGGGCTGGACTACTTCCGCGACTTCTCGCCGCGCCCGGCCCAGCGCCGTGCTTTCGAGATGCAGCTGCAGATCGCCGCCGATTTCGCGGTCGACGGCGTGGGCAAACCGCTGTTCCTGCACCAGCGCGACGCGCATGCGGACTTCATGGGCGTGATGGGCGAGTTCGATGGCCGCCTGGGCCCGGTGGTGGTGCACTGCTTCACCGGCAGCCGCGAGGAGCTGTTCGACTACCTCGACCGCGACTGGCACGTGGGCATCACTGGTTGGCTGTGCGACGAGCGCCGGGGCTTGCACCTGCGCGAGCTGGTGAAGAACATCCCGGCCAACCGGCTGATGATCGAGACCGACTCGCCCTACCTGTTGCCGCGTACGGTGCGACCCGCGCCCAGCCACCGCCGCAACGAGCCGATGTACCTGGCCCATATCGTCGAGGAGCTCGCCCGCGACCGCGGCGAAGACGTGGGGGTCACCGCTGCGAACGCGACCCGTACGGCGCGGGAATTTTTCCGCCTGCCCGAACCGGTCACGCCAGCCGCGCGCCCCGCGGAAGAGTGACTCCGGCCCCGCCGGCGCAATGCCGGGGTCTGTGCCGAGAAGCCCCGGTCAGCTGCGCAGGCCGATGCCGCGTTTGAGCAGCCACAGGCTGAGCGTGGCCAGCACCGCCACGAACGCCAGCATCAGCGCGTAGGCGATCCACAACGGCACGTCGCTGACACCCAGCAGGCCATAGCGGAACGCGTTGACCATGTAGAAAATCGGGTTGGCATGGGTCGCCGTCTCCGCCCAGTCCGGCAGCAGCTTGACCGAATAGAACACGCCGCCCAGGTAGGTCAGCGGGGTCAGGATGAAGGTCGGTACGATCGCCACGTCGTCGAACTTGGTCGCAAACATCGCATTGACGAAGCCGGCCAGGGCGAAGATCGTCGCGCCCAGCAATACCGTGGTCAGGGTCACCAGCGGGTGCGGAATGTGGACGTCGGTGAACAATGTCGCGATCAGCAGCACGATCGCACCGACCGCCACGCCGCGCACCACCGCGCCACTGACGTAACCGGCCAGGATCACCCAATCAGGCATCGGGCTGACCAGCAGTTCCTCGACGAAGCGGCTGAACTTCGCGCCGAAGAAGCTCGAGGCGATGTTGCCGTAGCTGTTCTGGATCACGCTCATCATCACCAGCCCGGGGACGATGAAATCCATGTAGCCGATGCCATCCATCTGTCCGATCCGCGAGCCGATCAGGCCGCCGAAAATCAGGAAGTACAGCGTCATCGTGATCGCCGGCGGCACCAGGGTCTGGGCCCAGATGCGCAGGATGCGGTGGATCTCGCGGCGGGACACTGTCCACAGCGCGACCAGGTTGGGGTGGGTCATTCGGACTGCTCCGGACGTGCGGTCATGCGCACGAACAGTTCTTCCAGGCGGTTGCTCTTGGTGCGCATCGAGCGCACGCGGATGCCGGCGGCATCCAGGGCGACGAAGATGTGGTTGAGGTCCATCTCGCGCGGCATGTCGATGTCCAGCGTGTGCGGATCGCGCGCCCGCAGCGTCGCACCCTCGATCACCGGCAGGGTCGCCGGCAACGCCCCGTCGGTGTCGAGTACGAAGCCCTGCACGTCCAGCTCCGCCAGCAGCGAGCGCATCGGCCCACTGGCGATGATGCTGCCGTGGTCGATGATCGCCAGGTTGCGGCACAGGTGCTCGGCCTCCTCCAGGTAATGCGTGGTCAGGATGATCGTCGTGCCCGAGGCGTTGATCTCCTGCAGCGCGTCCCACATGCCGCGGCGGATCTCGATATCGACCCCTGCGGTGGGCTCGTCCAGGATCAGCAGGCGCGGCCGGGTCATCATTGCGCGGGCGATCATCAAGCGGCGCTTCATGCCGCCCGAAAGGGTGCGGCTGGTCATCTGCGCCTTGCTCCACAGATGCGCACGTTTCAGCTCGATCTCGGCGCGCTCCAGCGCCACCTTGCGCGGCACGCCGTAGAACCCGGCGTAGTTGACCAGGATATCGATGGGTTTTTCGAACAGGTTGAAGTTCAGTTCCTGCGGCACCAGGCCAATCAGGCGCATCGCCTCGCTGCGGCGACGGGTGATGTCGGTGCCGAAGATCTCCACCGAGCCCGAGGTCAGGTTGACCAGCGAGGACACGATGCCGATCAGGGTGCTCTTGCCGGCGCCGTTGGGGCCCAGCAAGGCGAAGAAATCCCCTTCTGCGACATCCAGCGACACGCCCTTGAGCGCCTCGACCCCGTTGCCGTAGGTCTTGCGCAGATCGGTGACGCGCAGCGCAGGAACTGCCGTCGAACGCGCCGGGTCGTGCCTTGCGGGGCTGGCGCTGGCGGCAGCGGAGTTTGGTGTTACAGGGTCGGAATTGGCACCCACCGGGTGTTGGGACATCTGGCTCGGGCCCTTTTTCTGGTGCCGACGCGCGGGAAGCCGCGTGGCTATCCCGGTAGTATAGGCGCCTTGGTGGCCGCGCTCCGGCCACGGAGTGTTCCGCCGGCAGCGTGCCCCGGTGGGCCGTCCACCGTCCAAACAAGGTCCGATGCCCTGTGGCAGTCCAGCAGTTTTCCCTGAATCTCGTCTCCCGTCGCATGGTTGCCCCGCAAGTGGGCCATTACGTCTTCGCCCGGGGCGACGGCCAGCCGCTGCCGTTCATCCCCGGCCAGTTCATCCAGGTGCATTTCGAGTACGCCGACGGCACTGCGGCGCGGCGCAGCTATTCGCTGGCGACGATTCCCGACCCTGTGAAGGGTCCGGACGACCTGGTCGAGATCGCGGTCAGCTATGTCCCCGGTGGCGCCGCCACGGCCCTGTTCGAGAGTCTGGAGATTGGGGATTCCATCAACGCCACCGGCCCGTTCGGCCGCTTCTGCCTGATGCCCAACGACAACAACCAGCGCTACCTGATGATCGGGACCGGCACAGGCGTCACACCGTACCGGGCGATGCTGCCGCTGCTGGAAAAGGCGATTGCCGAGCGCAATGTCCAGGTCGTGCTGCTGTTTGGCGCGCGCAACCCCGCCGAGCTGCTCTACGGCGACGAGTTCCGCGAATTTGCCAACCGCCACCCGGACAACTTCCGCTTCCTGCCCTGCTTCTCCCGCGAGCTGCCCGCGCCGGATTCCCCGCACGCCCATGCGGATGTTCGCCACGGCTACGTGCAGCAGTTCCTGCCCGAGTTCAGCCCCGATCCGGAGACCGACATCGCCTACCTGTGCGGCAACCCGGACATGGTCGACACCTGCGCCGATGCGTTGCGCGAAGCCGGCCTGCTGCCGCGCCAGATCCGTCGCGAGAAGTACGTCTCGTCCAAGTAGGTCGGCCGATCCCGGCGGGACGGCCGCGCCCGCAAACGGCGCGCCTTGGCTGCCAGGCCAACGGCGCGTCGCTGCCCCTGAGTCCCCGGCAAGCATCAAGGGCGCCTGGGACGTGTCACGTTCTGCGTGTCGGGCGCGTCTATCATCCTGACCGGGGTGCAAACAGGCGTGTCGGTCCCAACGCGCCGGGCGCGGCACCGGACTCATCCAACGCTTCCTTAAGCAGGGGAAAACCATGCGAAACACAGCGACATTGATCGCCGCGGGGGTGCTGGCGGCTGGCCTCGCCGCGTGCCAGCCGGCGAGCGTGCCCTCGGCACAAACACAAGGTCCCGGTCAGCCCGCGGGCACGAATCATTTTGGCAACATCCCGTTTGAGCCGTGCTCCCTGACCAGCCTCGACGGCGGGAAGAGCACCGAAGCCAACTGCGGCACCCTGCAGGTCGCCGAGGATCCGGCGAAGCCGGAAGGTCGCACGATCGACCTCAACATCGCCTGGTTGGCGCCGGCCAATGCAGGCGGTACCGAGGACCCGGTGTTTTTCCTCGCAGGCGGGCCAGGCCAGGCGGCGACCCAGCATGCGGCTTCCGTCACCCGGATGTTGGGTGCGGTGGGCAAGCAGCGCGCCATCATCCTTGTCGACCAGCGCGGCACCGGCCAGTCCAATCCGCTGGACTGCCGCGGCGCGGATGGCGCCCCACTGCCGCTGGATGTGATGAGTGAACCCAGCGAAGAAGAAGCCATCGCCTACACACGCCAGTGCGTGCAGGGCCTGGAGGGCCGCGCCGATCCGCGCTTCTATACCACCAGCGACGCCGTGCGCGACCTGGACGCGGTGCGCGCCGCGCTGGGTGTGGAAAAGATCAATCTGGTCGGCGTGTCCTACGGCACCCGCGTCGCCCAGCAATATGCAGCGACCTATCCCCAGCACACCCGCAGCGTCGTGCTTGATGGGGTGGCGCCCAACGAGCTGGTGGTCGGCGGCGAATTCGCCACCACGCTGGAGGAAGCGTTGCGCCTGCAGTCTGCCCAGTGCCGGCAGATCGACGCCTGCGCTGAGCGCTACCCGACCGACATGCGAGAGCAGTTGCGCACCGTCATGCAGACGCTCCGCGCAGCGCCGGTCGAAGTCGATTACCGCGACTCACGGACCAATCTGCCGCGGCGCGACACGATCACCGCCGATGCGGTCGGCAGCCTGGCCTTCCTGTTCTCCTACCTCCCGCAGACCGCGTCGCTGCTGCCATTAACCATCGACGAGGCGACGCGCGGGCGTTACGCACCCTTGATGTCGCTGGTGCAGATGAGCGCGGAGCAAATGCAGGGCCAGATGAGCCGTGGCATGCAGTGGTCGGTGGTGTGCAGCGAGGATGCATCGCGCTACGTGGCCGATCCGGATGCCGCCGCGACGATCATGGGGGCGGAACTTTCCGAGGCCTTTTTTGCGCCCTGCGCGCAGTGGTCGCACGGCGAAGCGCCGGAAGGCTTCCACAAGCCGTTTACCTCCGAGGTGCCGGTGCTGTTGCTCTCCGGCGAACTGGATCCGGTCACGCCGCCGCGCTACGGCGAACAGGTCGTCGCGAACCTGCCCAATGGCCGCCACCTGGTGCTCAAGGGCCAGGGCCACAACGTGTCCGCCATTGGCTGCATGCCCAAGCTGCTGGGCCAGTTCGTGGAAACCGCCGATGCGAAGGGATTGGACGCCAGCTGCCTGGACAACCTCAGCTACGTGCCGCCGTTCGTCAACTTCAACGGGTGGTCGCCGTGACCGGGGCCGGCGCGCCGCGCCTCAACCGCATGCCGGTCCCGAACCGCCCTTCGCACGCATGGAGCCGCTCATGATCACCGCTGAGAACCTGCACAAAGGCTTCAAGACCAAGTCCGGCACCGTCAAGGCGGTCGACGGCGTGGACTTCACCGCGCTGGATGGCCAGATCACCGGCTTGCTGGGGCCGAACGGCGCCGGCAAGACCACGACCTTGCGCATGCTTTACACCCTGATGCAGCCCGACGCCGGCTCGATCACGGTCGATGGCATTGATGCGGCGGCCGACCCGGCCGCCGTGCGCCAAGTGCTGGGCGTACTGCCGGACGCCCGCGGCGTGTACAAGCGCCTGACCGCGCGCGAGAACATCGCCTACTTCGGTGAGCTGCACGGCCTGGGCGCAGCCACCATCGCCGAGCGCACCCGGGTGCTGTCGGCCGCGCTCGACATGGAGGAGATCCTGGACCGCCAGACCGACGGCTTCAGCCAGGGCCAGCGCACCAAGACCGCCATTGCCCGCGCCCTGGTGCACGACCCGCGCAATGTCATCCTCGACGAGCCCACCAACGGCCTGGATGTGATGACCACCCGCGCGATGCGCGGCTTTCTCAAGCACCTGCGCGACGAGGGCCGCTGCGTGATCTTTTCCAGCCACATCATGCAGGAGGTCGCCGCGCTGTGTGACCGCATCGTCATCATTGCCAAAGGCAGGGTGGTGGCCGCAGGCAGCGCGGACGAGCTGCGCGAGCAGTTCCACGAGACCAACCTTGAGGACGCCTTCGTCAAGGCGATCGGCAGCGACGAGGGCCTGCACGCATGAGCACGAAATCCCGAAATCGGCGCGTGGGCGCCTTCGCGGCCGTGTGGACGGTGATGCGCAAGGAGCTGCGCGACTTCTCCCGTGACCGCCGCACCCTGCTGTTGACCCTGCTGCTGGCGCCGTTGCTCTACCCGGTGCTGCTGCTGGGCATGGGGGCGCTTGCGGAAAACCGCGCCAAGACCCAGCTGGACAAGGAACTGGAGGTGCCGGTGGTGGGGTCGGAGCGGGCGCCGAATCTGGTCGCCTTTCTCGCGACGCTGGGCATCAAGGCCATCGACCCACCGGCCGACCTGGTTGCCGCGGTCCGCGCGCAGGACGTCGATGTCGCCCTGGAGATCGATGAACACTACGCTGCCGATTGGGAGGCCGGTCGGCCGGCCCGCGTCGATCTGGTCATGGACAGCACCCGGCGCAACGCCGAGATCCCGGTCCAGCGGCTGCAGCAGGCGCTGGCGGGCTACGGCAACCAGGTCGGGGCACTGCGTCTGTATGCGCGCGGCATCGACGCCTCGATCATGAGTCCGGTGGCGCTGGGCAGCCGCGATCTGGCAACACCGGAGGCGAAGCGCGGCCTGATGCTGTCGCTGTTGCTGCCCTACCTGCTGATCCTGATGGCTTTCCTGGGCGGCGCCTACCTGATCCTGGACGCCACGGCCGGCGAGAGGGAGCGGCAGTCGCTGGAACCGTTGCTCGCCACCCCGGCTCCGCGTGGAGCGATCGTCAGCGGCAAGATTGCGGCCGCGTGCGCGGTCGGCCTCGTCTCGCTGGTGCTGGTCCTGCTGGCCTTCAAGCTCAGCGCGCAGTTCGCCGGCACCATGGCCCAGATGCTCGACGTGCGCTTCGCGGCGATCGCCAAGCTGCTGGTGATCCTGTTGCCGATGCTGTTCCTGGGCACCACGCTGCTGACCTTCCTGGCCGCCAGCGCCAAAAGCATGAAGGAAGCCCAGAGCCACATGACCTGGCTGATGCTGCTGCCGATGCTGCCGATCCTGGTGCTGGCCGTGAATCCGATGAAGTCGGAGCTGTGGCAGTACGCGATCCCCTTTCTGGGGCAGAACCAGATGATCCTGAAGGTGATCCGCGGCGAGTCGATCGGAGCCGATGCGTGGGCGGTGTATCTTGCCGCGGGCGTCGGCCTGGCGGCCATCCTGTGGGTCGCCGCGGTGCACCGTTACCGGCAGGAGCGGCTGGCGATCTCGGGCTGAGCCTGCGAGCCCGGCCGGTATCACCTGGACACAGAAAACCCGGCCTCGGCCGGGTTTTCTGTTTGCTTCAGCCCTGTCGCTGGAGGAGACAGCGGAGCCCGTGGCCTCCGCCGCCTGCGCAATCAGCCGCCGGGGGTAAAGGCGATCGTGCGCCGGGTCGTCACCGGCTCGGAGATCGGCTGGAAGCGCCAGCGTTGCACGGCGTCCATTGCCGCGCGGTCGAACACCCGACGAGGTTCGGAGTTGACCACGCGCGCGCTCGTTACCGAGCCGTCGGTACCCACGGTGAACTCGACCTGGACCTCACCGGAAGTTCCCGCCCGCAAGGCATCGGGGGGAAAGTTCGGCGCCGGCGTGGACAGGGGCCGCAGGTCAGCGGCGGTGGGCCTGGTCGGACGCGGCGGCGGCGGCGGTTCGGCTGCCTTGGCGGCTTCGGCGGCCCGGCGCTCCTGGGCGCGCTTCTCTGCCTGCGCGGCGGCTTCGGCGGCAGCGGCCTCGGCGGCAGCGTCCGCAGCCTGCTTTTCCTGCAGCGCCTTGGCGGCCTGCTCCTGCTGCTGCTTCTGGTCGATCAGGCGCTGGCGCTCCAGTTCGGCCTGGCGCGTCGCCTGCTGTTCGGCGGTGATTTGCTGCTGCACCGCACGCTCGGCGACAGCCTGCTTGCGCGACTCGATGCTGGAATGCAGCCGTGCCAGCGCCGGATGCTGTGGCTCGGCCCTTTCCAGCAAGGCGGTCAGCCGCTCGGCTTCGGTGAAGTCCTCGCGAGCGATGCTCTGCTCGATGGCGATCACGGTCATCGGCAACAGGTCAGTCAGCGCACTGGACACGCCGGCGTCTGCGGGGCTCTTCTCGCGCAGGGAGAGGTAGTACTCCACGGCATTGTTGCCGGCCGGCGCATACAGGCGGTTGTCGCTGTAGGCCTTGCGGGCGGCGTCGCGCAGTTCCTCCACGCTCATTGCCTGCACGGTGTCGGCAACCACGGTCTCGGGCGTTGCGGCCGGCGGTGCGGCATCGGTCTTGGTCGCCGGCGCAGCGGCGTCGGCAGCGGGTTCGTCCTTGCCGCAGGCGCCCAGTGCCAGGCCCAAGGCCAGCACCAGCGACAACCGGGAAAGGTTCAACAGCCGGCGCGATTGCCGGGCTTGTGGAGTTACAGAATTCATTGGCGGAGCTCCCCTGAAGTACGGCCTGATGGTCGCACGCGCACAAGGAAGCGAGACAGGACCGGTTTTGTCAAGTTTTCACTGGTGTGTGCGCATCACCGGGGCGTCATTGAATACCCTTGCGCCGGGCGCCCCCGCGCCCCGGCCGGCAGCTATTTTCCAATACAGAAGCTGGAAAATATATGCCCCAACAGGTCATCGGCATGGACCCGGCCGGTAATCTCGCCCAGTGCGTCGTGACTGGCGCGCAAGGCTTCGGCAGCCAGTTCCAGCGCGCCGTGCTCGAGCTGCACGCGCGCGTCCGCCAGTTCCCGGGACGCGCGTTGCAGGGCATCGACATGACGCGTGCGCGCGGTGAAGGCGCCATCGCCGCCGTCCACCGCGTCATCCAGGGCAAGCGCGCGCAGGCGGGCATGGAACTCGTCCATCCCGGCGCCGGTACGCACCGAGATCCGCAGGGGCGTCTCGGCCTCGTCTGCGGCGGGGGTGGCAATCACGACATCCGCACCGACCAGATCGGCCTTGTTGTAGACCCACAGCCGCCGCGGCACGTCGGCCACCGCATCATCCACCGCTGCCGCTCCCGTGAGCGGATCGCGCGCGTCCAGCAGGACGATGGCCAGATCGGCCTGGTCCAGTTCGTGGCGGGCGCGACGCATGCCCTCGCGTTCGATCGCATCGCCGCCCTCGCGCAGGCCTGCGGTGTCCACCAGGGTCAGCTCGACGCCGTCCACACGCACCACCTCGTGCAGCAGGTCGCGGGTCGTTCCGGCGACGTCGGTGACGATGGCCCGGTCGCTTCCTGCGAGCAGATTCAGCAACGAACTCTTGCCGGCATTGGGGGGACCGACGATCACCGCGTGCAGTCCATCGCGCAGGCGTCGTCCACGCTGCGCCGCAGCGAGCAGCTCCGCCAGCTCACGCGTGAGTTGGTCGCAGCCGGCGCGCAGCGCCTCGCCGCCGAGGGTATCGAGTGGTTCGTCGGCGAAATCGATCGCGGCCTCGGTATGGATCCGAATCCGGAGCAAACCGGCTGCGATGGCCTCCACACGACGCGAGAACTCCCCATCCAGGGCCCGACGGGCCGCGCGGGCCGCGCGGATGTCACCCGCGGCAATGAGGTCGGCGACGGCTTCGGCCTGGGCGAGGTCCAGGCGTCCTTCCAGAAACGCGCGCTCGCTGAATTCCCCGGACCGTGCCAGGCGCGCGCCCAGTTCCACGCAACGCCCCAGCACCGCCTGCAGCACGGCCGGCCCACCGTGCCCCTGCAACTCGACCACGTCCTCGCCGGTATAGCTGGCGGGGGCGGCGAAATACAGGCCTATGCCGTCGTCGATGGCCACACCGTCGCCGCCCAGGAAACGCGCGTAGTGGGCGTAGCGTGGGGTGAGCGTCCGCGCGCACACGGTCTGGCCGATACGCCGCGCCTCGGGTCCCGACAGGCGCACGATGCCCACCCCACCGGCGCCGGGTGCGGTTGCAATGGCGGCGATGGTGTCGCGGTCGGTCGGGTGGGCAGACGGGGGCATGCGGATATTGTGTCCCAGAGCACGCTGTTGGGATTGGTTCGGCAGACGCGGCTGCCCCAGGCAATCCTGAGCCAGGCCAGGCTGCTCCAGATACACCAAGCCCGCCGGGCGGCGGGCTTGGTGGTCGGGATTGCTTAGGCCTTGGCGGGGGTGGGCTCGCTGTACTTCTTGATCATCCACCACTGCTGGATCAGGCCCAGGCCGGCGTTGGTCACCCAGTACAGCACCAGACCGGCCGGGAAGAAGGCGAACATGACGCCGAACACCAGCGGCATGAACTGCATCATCTTCTGTTGCATCGGATCGACCCCGGTCATCGGGTTCAGCTTCTGCGTCGCCCACATCAGCGCGATGTTGATCACCGGCAGCACGAAGAACGGATCACGCGCGGTCAGATCCTGGATCCACAGAATCCACGGGGCGTGGCGCAGTTCCACCGATTCGGAAAGCATCCAGTAGAGCGCCAGGAACACCGGCATCTGCAGCAACAGCGGCAGGCAGCCACCGACCGGGTTGATCTTCTCCTTCTTGTACAGCTCCATCATGGCCTGCTGCAGCTTCTGCTTGTCATCGCCGTAGCGCTCCTTCAGCTGGGCCATGCGCGGCTGGAACTTACGCATCTTCGCCATGGATTTGTACTGCGCCGCCGACAGCGGGAACATCACCGCCTTCAGCAGCACCACCAATCCGACGATCGACCAGCCCCAGTTCCCCAGCACGCCGTGCAGCCACTGCAGGACCCAGAACAGCCAACCCGCCAGCGCTGCCATCGGTGCGAAGCGGCTGAAGTCGACGGCGCGTTCGAGTCCCGGAACGCCCTGCGCCTGGATCTGATTGACCAGCTTCGGCCCCACCCACAGGCGCGCTTCGCTGACCGCGCTGGTGCCCGGAGCGACGTTCACCCCGTTGCCCATGTCACGCACCACGTAACGGGTGGCTCCGGCGTCGTTGCTGGTGGCCAGGGAGAACGTTCCCTCCTCGTTGGCCGCCGGAATCCAGGCGCCGAAGAAGTGGTGCTGGAGGAATGCGATCCAGCCACCCGTGCTCGCCTTGTCGAGCGGGCCGTCGTCCACAAAATCGGCGTATTTGCGCTTCTGATACTTGTCGGCGGCGGTGAACCACGCCCCACCCTGGAAGCTGTACTTCTCCGGGCTCATCGGCGCGCTGCTTTCCAGCGCCCGCGGCACCCGTGCCAACTGGCGGTAGGCAAACCCCTGCCAGGGCGACGTGCCCTGGTTGACAACCTGATCGCGCACATCGACGACGTAAGCGCCGCGGCGGAAGGTGTAGGTGCGGTGGATGCTGACCCCGTCCGGACCATGCCAGACGAACGGCACGACCACCTCGTCCGCGCCGTCGGCCAAGGTGAAGGCGGTGCCGGACTGCGTGGCGGAGCGGTCCAGTTCGAAGCCCGACAGGTGGCTGGGCGCCGGCGCGCCTTGCCTCACCCAGCCGCTCTGGGCGACAAAGAAATCCGCCGGGTCCTGGCTGAACAGGCGCACCGGTGGGCTGTCATCGTCGGCCGTGCTCGGGTAGCGCAGCAGGTCGGCCTGCAGGATCGCACCACCATTGAGCGTGACCGACAGGACATCGGTACGCACCTGGACCGCGCCGGCCGACTCGGTCGCCGCGGCGGGTAATTCGGCCGGTGCCGTGCGCATCTGCGGCACGCCCGGAACCTCCTGATTCCCGGTCGTGCCCACGGCGCCTGGGACGGCGGCGGCGTGCGGCGCTCCCGGGATACCCGAATCCGGCATCGCGGGCTGGGCCAGCTGGCTGGAAGTAGCCGGCGCTGGGGCGGCCTGCTCCTTGTTCCACTCCATCCACAACAGGGTCGCCACCATCAGCCAGGCGAAAATCAGGAATAAACGGGTCTGGTTCATGGGCAACAGGCAGGCTCAGCCGTCGCCCGCGGGCGACGTTGGTGTGATGGAAGCGGGGGCGTCGCAGGGACGCAGCCGTGGCATTGTGCCGGCCGTGGCCGGTGCGGGCAACGAGGAGCCGTCTTCCGCGGCCGGAGCGACATCGTCAGCAGACAGTGCACCGGCCCGCTGCAGAAGGCCCAGAAGCGCGGCGCGCAGTTGCGCCTCGTCCAGTTTCGCGGCGCCGGTTCGGCCGACCACAACGTAGTCGCCGTCTGCCAGACGCGCGCGATGGGTACGGAAGGTCTCGCGCATCACCCGCTTGATGCGGTTGCGTCCGACCGCGCGCGGGTCGACTTTGCGCGAAACCGCCAGCCCGAGCCGGGGGCCGGCATCGGGGCGCTCAAAGCGCAGGCGGGATCCTGGCCGGGTGCGCGCCAGCTCTTCGTTGGCACGCGCACAGCTCTGCGCTGCGGCATCAGCTGTCTGCCAATGCAACGCAAGCACGGGCAGCGCCACGCGCCGGCCATGCTTGAATATGCGATCGAAATCGGAACGCGCGCGAACCCGCGCGGTGCGCGGAAAGCGGTTCGTCGGCATCGTAGCGGCAACGGCGGCTAAGGGCGGCCGTTGCGACATCAGCTGCGCTTAGGCGCTGAGACGCTTGCGGCCCTTGGCGCGGCGGCGCGACAGGATCTTGCGGCCATCGGCAGTCGCCATGCGGGCACGGAATCCGTGGTCGCGCTTGCGCTTGAGGTTGCTGGGCTGGAAAGTGCGCTTTGGCATGGCTCTGCTGCGGTTGTGGCGGACAAGACCGGAAAGACTACCCAAAAGCTGGTCGTGGAGTCAAGTGGCCGGGCCCTATCGACGACAAGACGACGCCAAAGCCCGTGCCGCTCCGGCCACACCGATGCATGCGTGGCAGTCATTATGCCCGCGCCAGCGCGTGCTAGTCTGGCCGACCCCCAAGTTGCTTCACGTGGCCCGGTTGACGGCGTCGCGGGAGGTAAGTCATGCCATCAAGAAAACCCCTATGGACGTTTGGCACCTCTGCCTAGAACGCCTCGAAGCCGAACTCCCGGCCGAGGATGTGCACACGTGGTTGAAGCCGCTGCAATCGAGTGCTCGCAACGGCGCCATGGTGCTGTTCGCGCCCAACGCCTTCGTGGTGGAGCACGTGCGCGAACGCTACCTGGACCGGATCCAGGAGCTGCTGGCGCATTTCGCCGGCAACGATGCGGTCAGCCTGGAAGTCGGTTCCCTGCCCCGTGCTGCCGCGCCGGCACCGGCGTCCGATGCCGGGGTGCGAGCGGTCGCCGCGCCGGCAGCGGAACCCTTCAACGGCAACCTGGACAGCCACTACACCTTTGAAAACTTCGTTGAGGGCCGCAGCAACCAGCTCGGGCGTGCCGCGGCGATGCAGGCGGCGCTCAATCCCGGTGAGCGCGGCCACAACCCGTTGCTGCTCTACGGTGGCACCGGCCTGGGCAAGACCCACCTGATGTTTGCCGCCGGCAATCTGATGCGTACCAACAATCCCGGCACCCGGGTGATGTATCTGCGTAGCGAGCAGTTCTTCAGCGCCATGATGAAAGCGCTGCAGGAAAAAGCGATGGATGGCTTCAAGCGCCATTTCCAGCAGGTCGACGCGTTGCTGATCGACGATATCCAGTTCTTCGCCGGCAAGGACCGCACCCAGGAGGAGTTCTTCCACACCTTCAATGCCCTCTTCGACGGCAAGCAGCAGATCATCCTCACCTGCGATCGTTACCCGCGAGAGGTTGACGGCCTCGAGCCACGGCTGAAGTCGCGCCTGGCGTGGGGCCTGAGCGTTGCCATCGAGCCGCCCGATTTCGAGACCCGCGCGCAGATCGTGCTGTCCAAGGCCGCCGAGCGCGGCGTGGTGATCCCCGAGGATGTCGCGTTCCTGCTCGCCAAGAAGATGCGCTCCAACGTGCGCGACCTGGAGGGCGCGCTCAACACCCTGACCGCCCGCGCCAACTTCACCGGTCGCGCTATCACCACCGAATTCGCCCAGGAGACCCTGCGCGACCTGCTGCGCGCGCAGCAGCACGCGATCGGCATTCCCAACATCCAGAAGACCGTGGCCGACTACTTCGGTCTGCAGATGAAGGACATGCTCTCCAAGCGCCGCACGCGCTCACTGGCGCGCCCCCGGCAGATGGCCATGGCCCTGACCAAGGAACTGACCGAGCACAGCCTGCCGGAGATCGGCGACGCGTTTGGCGGCCGTGACCACACCACCGTGCTGCACGCCTGCCGGCAGATCCGCACGCTGATGGAAACCGACGGCAAGATGCGCGAGGACTGGGAAAAACTGATCCGCAAGCTCAGCGAATAAGCCCTGTGCCGCATCTGGGTACAAGCTGTGGACAACTCGACATCGCCGGCGACGATCAAATTCTATCCACAGCTTGTACCCAGTCTGAAATACGCTTGTACCGCGCTTCCCACGCCGATAAACATTTTTACTATCAGTTGGTTACGTAGCTTCTCCCGCGATTTTGGCTACACCACCACCACCAGGCTTTTGATTTATACATAACTCTGTACTGGAGTTCGTGTGACGCCGACAAACGTAAATTCGTGTTCGAACAGGATCTGACGCTGCTGCCTGATCGGAACGGCACTGGGCGCGTGACAGCTGCGCCCAGGAGCCCGCAGAAGCATCGAAATCAACATGTGCGTGGATTTCACCGGCATAGGCTGTGGGCAACTGCAAGGGAGCGCTATCATCGTCAAGTTGCCCACAACTTGTCCCTGCTGCACGATGCAAGTTGTACAAGGGTTCTGGTGCCCGTAAAACGCTTTTAAATCAACACGTTATGCGTGTTTTACCGAAAGCTTGCGGACACCACCACCACCAAGCTTTTGATTTATACATTCCTTTGTATTGGTTATAGGGGTAAGGACGGTATGCGTTTCAGCCTGCAACGCGAAGTATTCCTCAAGCCGCTGTCACAGGTCGTCAACGTGGTCGAACGCCGCCAGACCCTGCCGGTGCTGGCTAACTTGCTGGCCCAGGTGAAAGATGGACAGCTGTCGCTGACCGGCACCGACCTGGAAGTGGAGATGGTGTCGCGCATTATGGTCAACGATGCCGAGGACGGGGAAACCACCATTCCTGCCCGCAAGCTCTTCGACATCGTTCGCGCACTGCCCGATGGCAGCAAGGTGACGGTGACCCAGTCGGGCGAGAAGCTGACCGTCCAGGCCGGACGCTCGCGCTTCACCTTGGCGAGCCTGTCAGCCAACGACTTTCCGTCTATTGACGAGGTCGACGCCACTGAGCGCGTCCGGGTGCCGGAGTCCACCCTGAAGGAGCTGATCGAGCGCACCGCGTTCGCGATGGCGCAGCAGGACGTCCGCTACTACCTGAACGGTCTGTTGTTCGACCTGCGCGAGGACACCTTGCGCTGCGTCGCCACCGACGGCCACCGCCTCGCCTTGTGTGAGGCGCCCTACGAGGGCGGTACGGGAACCAAGCGACAGATCATCGTGCCGCGCAAGGGTGTCACCGAATTGATGCGCCTGCTGGAAGGCGGCGACCGCGAGCTCGAGCTGGAAATGGGCCGCGGGCACATCCGCGTCAAGCACGACGATGTCACGTTTACCAGCAAGCTGATCGATGGCCGGTTTCCCGATTACGAGGCGGTGATTCCAATCGGCGCCGACAAGGAGGTGCGTATCGACCGCGAGGTCCTGCGCGCGTCTTTGCAGCGTGCGGCGATCCTGTCCAACGAAAAGTACCGTGGTGTGCGCATCGAGGTCTCACCCGGTCAGCTGAAGATCAGCGCGCACAACCCCGAGCAGGAAGAAGCGCAGGAGGAAGTTGAGGCGGATACCCGGGTTGACGACCTGGCCGTTGGGTTCAACGTCAATTACCTGCTGGATGCGTTGACTGCGCTGAAGAGTGAACTCGTGGTGCTGGCGTTGCGTGACGCAAACTCGTCCGCTCTGGTGCGCGAGGCCGATAATGAGCGTTGCCGCCATGTGGTGATGCCGTTGCGCCTTTGACCCACGGGGTGTTCCACGTGGAACCCGACAGCAACGCACTCACGCCCGGCTTGTCCGGGCGTGAGTGTATCCAGACATCGGAAACGCCCCTGAGGGCCCCATCATGCGGGTGATCCGGCTCGACATCCGCGATCTACGGGCCTTTCGGGAGATCCGTGTCGATCTCGGGCCCGGAGTAAACTTCTTTTCGGGCGACAATGGCGCCGGTAAAACCAGCGTTCTTGAAGCGCTGCACCTGATGGCTTACGGCCGGAGCTTCCGCGGCAGAGTACGCGACGGGCTTGTGCGCGACGGAGAGCCGGCGCTGGAGGTGTTTGTCGAATGGGAGGAGATGCAGGCCGCCGCGTCAGGCGCCGTCCAGAGTCCAGCGCAGCGCGTCGCTCCCCGCCAGCGCAAAGCCGGCCTGCGCCACAGCGGTCAGGAATGGAGCGGGCGGTTGGACGGGGAAACCGTCACCCAGCTCGGCGAGCTGTGCGCGGCACTGGCGGTGATCACGTTCGAACCCGGCAGCCACGCCTTGATCACCGGTCCCGCCGAAATACGCCGTCGGTTCCTCGACTGGGGGCTGTTCCACGTGGAACATCAGTTCTTCGCTACCTGGCGTCGTTATTCGCGAGCACTCAAGCAGCGCAACGCACTCCTGAAGACGCGTGCGCCGCGGGCGCATCTAGATACGTGGGACCATGAGCTGGTGGAGTCCGGGGAACCGCTGAACCGGTTCCGCCAAAGCTATCTGGATGCGCTGCAGCCGGCATTCTGCGAACTGATGCGCGAGATGGCGCCCGCTTTGGGTGAGTGCCGCCTTCACTATGCACCAGGCTGGCGCTGCGACGAGATGCCGTTGGCGGACGCCTTGCTGTTGGCGCGCGAACGTGATCTGCACTCCGGGTTCACGTCGGTCGGTCCGCATCGCGCCGACTGGCGGATCCAGTTCGGCACCATCCCCGGTCGCGATGCGCTTTCCCGTGGCCAGGCAAAATTGACCGCCCTCGCCGCACTGCTATCCCAGGCTGACCACTTCACCGTGCGCACCGGGCAGCTACCGATAATTGCCTTCGATGATCTGGCCTCAGAGCTTGACCGCAGCCACCAGCATCGTGTTTTGTCGCGACTGGTGGCCACAGGGGCGCAGGTTTTGATCACCGGAACGGAGGTGCCGGCGGTCTTGTCCGAATCCGGCGTGGACTTCGCTGTGTTCCACGTGGAACACGGCTCAGTGACTGTGGTGCCGTGCGGTGAACCCGGGGCGTCAGTTGCCGACGGCCGAGTTGTGCCCTGACGCAGCCCAACAGTACGCAGGTTGACAGCCACAGGCCGAGGTGCTGCGCCTGCTATACTGGCCACTTGATTTCCCATGTGTTTAGACGCTGCCGCGCGTGATGTGGCGGCGTCGTGGAGCCTGTTACCGCATGACCCAGATCGAGCACGATCCCGCGTCCGTCGAGGACGAAGAAACCCTTCCTGCCGTTGTTGCCGCAGGCGCGCAACCCTACGACTCCAGCCGGATCACCGTATTGCGGGGTCTGGATGCGGTGCGCAAGCGCCCGGGCATGTACATCGGCGACGTGCACGACGGGACCGGTCTGCATCACATGGTGTTCGAGGTGGTCGACAACGCGGTGGACGAAGCGCTGGCCGGCCACGCCGACGAGATCCGGGTGACCCTCCGCGAGGACGGCTCGGTCGAGGTCTCCGACAACGGTCGTGGCATCCCCGTGGACATCCACAAGGAAGAACATGTGTCCGCGGCCGAGGTCATCATGACCGTGCTGCACGCGGGCGGTAAGTTCGACGACAACAGCTACAAGGTCTCCGGTGGCCTTCACGGCGTGGGGGTATCGGTCGTCAACGCGCTCTCCGAGCACCTGTGGCTGGATATCTGGCGCGACGGCTTCCACTACCGTCAGGAATATTCCCTGGGCGAACCGCTCTACCCGCTGAAGGAGATCGAGCCGACCACCAAGCGCGGCACGCTGCTGCGCTTCAAGCCGGCCACCGCCATCTTCAGCAACGTGGATTTCCACTACGAGATCCTCGCCAAGCGCCTGCGTGAGCTGTCGTTCCTCAACTCCGGCGTCAAGATCGTGCTCAGCGACGAGCGTGGCGAAGGGCGCGAGGACATCTTCCAGTACGAGGGTGGTATCCGTTCCTTTGTCGAGCATCTGGCCCAGCTCAAGACCCCGCTGCATCCCAACGTGATCTCCGTCACGGGCGAGGAAAACGGGATCACTGTCGATGTGGCGCTGCAGTGGACGGACGCGTATCAGGAAACAATGTTCTGCTACACCAACAACATCCCGCAGAAAGACGGTGGTACCCACCTGATCGGCTTCCGCGCCGCGCTGACGCGCACGCTGAGCAACTACATCGAGCAGAACGGTCTGGCCAAGCAGGCCAAGGTCAGCCTGTCCGGCGATGACATGCGCGAAGGCATGATCGCGGTGCTCTCGGTCAAGGTGCCCGACCCGAGCTTCTCCTCGCAGACCAAGGAAAAGCTGGTGTCTTCGGACGTCCGTCCGGTGGTCGAGCACACCTTTGGTGCGCGCCTGGAGGAGTTCCTGCAGGAAAACCCGACCGAAGCCCGCGCCATCGCCGGCAAAATCCTCGATGCCGCCCGCGCCCGTGAGGCCGCGCGCAAGGCGCGGGATCTGACCCGCCGCAAGGGCGCGCTGGATATCGCCGGCCTGCCCGGAAAGCTGGCCGATTGTCAGGAAAAGGACCCAGCGCTGTCGGAGCTGTTCATCGTCGAGGGTGACTCCGCCGGTGGCTCCGCCAAACAGGGTCGCAACCGCAAGACCCAGGCGATCCTGCCGTTGAAGGGCAAGATCCTCAACGTCGAGCGGGCGCGCTTTGACCGTATGCTCTCCAGCGCGGAGGTTGGAACGCTGATCACCGCGCTGGGCACGGGCATCGGCAAGGACGACTACGACCCCGACAAACTGCGCTACCACCGGATCATCCTGATGACCGACGCGGACGTCGACGGCAGCCACATCCGTACCTTGCTGCTGACCTTCTTCTATCGGCAGATGCCGGAGCTGATCGAGCGCGGGCACATCTACATCGGCCTGCCGCCGCTGTACAAGATCAAGCAGGGCAAGACCGAGCTGTACCTGAAGGACGACGCTGCGCTGAACGCTTACTTGGCCAGCAATGCCATTGAAGGCGCGGCACTGATTCCCGCCGAAGGCGAGCCGCCGATCACCGGCGCGGCTCTTGAGCAGTTGCTGCTGGCCTTTGCCGGTGCGCGCGAAACGATTACCCGTAACGCCCACCGCTACGATCCGCTCATCCTGGAGGCGCTGGTCGACTTCACCCCGTTGGACATCGAGCATCTGTCGCAGAACATCGACGAGCGGGCTGAACTGGACGCGCTGGAAAAGCGGGTCAACCGCAAGGGTCTGGGCAAGCCGCGTTATTCGCTGCGACTGCAAGCCGCCACCGAGGGCCATCCTGCGGCCTTGGTCGCCAAACGCAGCCACATGGGGGAGGAGCTGATCCAGATCCTGCCGTTGGCAGCATTCGGCTCCGGCGAGCTGCGTCCTTTGCGCGAGGCCGCCGCACAGTTGCATGGACTGATCCGCGACGGTGCCAAGATCGTGCGTGGCAACCGCGAGAAGAGCATTGAAAGCTTTGCCGAGGCGCAGGAGTGGCTGCTTGAGGAGGCCAAGAAGGGACGTCAGATCCAGCGATTCAAGGGCCTGGGTGAAATGAACCCCGAACAGCTGTGGGACACGACCGTCAATCCGGATACGCGTCGCCTGCTGCAGGTGAAGATCGAGGATGCCGTGGCCGCCGACGAGGTCTTCAGCACTTTGATGGGCGATGTGGTCGAGCCGCGACGCGCATTCATTGAGGACAATGCACTCAAGGCCGGCAACCTGGATATCTGATCCACCGTTTGGTCGGCGTACCTGAACAGGGGGCGCCATCTGCACGGCCCGCGATTCTTGCGGGCCGTGCTGTTTTCCGGTTAATCATTTTGTGCGGTAGCGCACATTGCCTTGGCTCCGCGTCTTCACTTGGGGCTGCGTTGCCGCCAATTACAGTCAATCCCACGCTGTGACGAGCTTGCGCGAACTTTGCCCGATCCGTCGATTCGCGCCTGAATGCCCATGACTGTCGACCCTTGCACGTTGCCGATCGACCCACAGCGCCGCGTGCCGAGGCCTCTCCACTCTGCTTGCCCCATCCAATATGAACAGGACTACCTCTCCATGAAACGACTGTTGCTTGCCCTTGCCATTACCGGTGCCATCGCGGCCTGCGCGACCACCACCTCACCGACCGGCCGGAAGCAGACCGTCGGTGCCATTTCCCAGCAGCAGCTGGACCAGATGGGCGAGCAGGCCTTCGCCGAGTACAAGAGCAAGCTGCCGCGCAGCACCAACGGCGCCCAGAACGCGTATGTCAGCTGCGTGGTGAACGCGCTGACGCGTGAATTGCCGGCCGGCGCGCAGGCGGGCTGGGAATCGGCCCTGTTCAACGACGACTCACCCAACGCCTTTGCCCTCCCGGGCGGAAAGATCGGCGTCAACACCGGCATCTTCAAGGTGGCCAAGACCCAGGACCAACTGGCGGCGGTGATCGCACACGAGATCGGGCACGTCATCTCGCGCCACCACGACGAGCGCGTGACCCGTCAGATGGGTGCGCAGACGGGCCTGGGGCTGGTGGGAGCGCTGCTCGGCTCGCAGTACGGCAGTGCCGCGCAGCAGACCACACAGCAGCTCGGCGGCGCGGTCGTGCAGGGGGTATTCCTGCTGCCCAACAGCCGTACCCAGGAGTCGGAGGCCGACGTGGTCGGACAGCGGCTGATGGCCCAGGCCGGGTTTGATCCCCAGCAGGCCGTCAACCTGTGGGAGAACATGATTTCCGCCAGTTCCGGTAACCCGCCAGAGTGGCTTTCCACCCACCCCGATCCACGCTCGCGGATCTCCGAACTCCGCAACCGCGCCGGCAGTCTGGCCGATACCTACCAGCAGGCGCGTGCGTCGGGCCGCAAGCCGAAGTGCGGCTAAACATGAATCGCGCCGGCCCGCAAGACGGCTTCTTCCGCGAAACGCTTTCTGCTAGGTTGACACTCCCACCGCAGCTTTCAGCGCCGTGCCCGGTTCGCCCCGAGCGTGGACAAGAGACCCGATGACCAATCCGAATTTCTCCCAGCGGATCCTTGCTGTCGCCATGGGTGCCGCGTTTTTGACCATGACCGGTGCCGCATTCGCCGCGCCTGCCGGTGAGCCGCAGGCACGCGGTGGCGCCAAGAGCGCCGATCGCGACAGCTCGCGCTCCAGCCGGAAGTCCGAGGCGGCGGCAGTCGAGGCCTACCCGGAAGCGACCCGCAAGAATCCGACCGCGAAGGCCAGTCAAGCCATGTCGCGCAAGATGACCGAGATGGGCAAGCTGTTCGACGCCGACAAACGCGACGAAGCCCGCGCGGTCGCCGAGGAGATCCTCACCGACGCCAAGGCCAACAGCTACGAGAAGGCCTACGCGGCGCAGTTCGCTGCCCAGATCGCCTACGAGGCCGATGACATGGCCGGTGCGATCCGCTACTTCCAGCAGGCGATCGACGCCGATGGCCTGGACAATAATTCGCACTACGGATTGATGATCAACCTAGCGCAGCTGCAGCAGCAGGAGGAGCAGTACGCCGATTCGCTGGCGACCTTCGACCGCTTCTTCGCCGAGACCAAGAGCACTGACCCGACCGTGCTGATGGTCAAGGGCCAGGGGCTCTACCTGATGCAGCGCTACGACGAGGCGGCGACCACCATCAAGCAGGCCATCGAAGCCAGCGATGCGCCCAAGCCCGAATGGCTGTCGCTGTTGATGCAGGTGTATCTGGACGCGGACAAGATCGGCGAGGCGGTGAGCACCGCCGAGCAGATCGCCGCGGCCAACCCCGACGACAAGCGTGCGCAGATGAACCTCGCCGCGATCTATTCCCAGGCCGACATGTCCGACAAGGCGTTGGGGATCCTGGAGAAGTTGCGCACCAGCGGCAAGCTCGACTCCGCCAACGAATACAAGGTGTTGTTCACGACTTACGCCGGCATCGACGGCCGCGAGAAGGACGTGATCGCGGTCATCAACGAAGGTTTGGAGAAGGGCGTGCTCGAGCCGGAGTACAACACCTATGTCGCGCTGGCGCAGGCGTACTACTTCTCCGATCAGCCGGCCCAGGCGATCACCGCCTACGAAAAAGCCGCGCCGATGGCCAAGGACGGCGAGACCTATCTCAACCTGGCCCGCGTGCTGCAGCAGGAAAACCGCATCACAGAAGCCAAGGCGGCCGCCCGACAGGCGCTGGCCAAGGGCATCAAAAGGGAGAAGGACGCCAACGTGATCATTGCGCTTCCCGGCAAGTGAGCCGATCACCCAACCACCAGATTCTGCTTGGAAATGACAGCAGGCTTTGGTATATCCTTGTAGGTTCCTGTCGCCACAATGGCGGCGCGACCCATCTGACGGTCCGAGGTGCTCCACGCGCCCGGCAATACTCCCGAGCTGACGGCGCATGACGCAAGACTTGGATACTCCCGTAAAGAAGGTTAGAGACGACAGCGAAGGTCTGAACTGGGCGCGTATCGCCGGTATCACCATGGCTATCGCTGTGCACGCTGGCGCCCTGTTGATGATGCTGGCTCCGATGGCTGCACCACCGACGGACAAGGTTGAAGAACCGGTCACGATGGTGAACCTGATCAAGCCGCCGCCGCCGCCGCCGCCACCGCCGCCGCCGCCGCCGGAGCCACCGAAGCCGATCACTCCGCCCAAGGAGCTGTCGCCGCCGAAGCAGACCACGCCGTTGCCGCCGCCGCCGGAAGCGCCGCCGATCGAGTTCGATGACCCGAGCCCGGTTGACCTGCCTCCGCTGCCGCCGGCACCGCCGGCACCGCCGGCACCGACCACGTCGCTGGGTGCGGTTGATCCGTCGTCCAAGGCGATGAACCCGCCGCAGTATCCGCCGGCTGCCGCACGTGCGGGCATCGAGGGTACGGTGATTCTGGTCATCAGCATCGACAAGGAGGGCAATGTCCTGGGTGTCGAGGTCGAGAAGTCCAGTCGCAACCGTGACCTTGACCGGGCCGCCATGGCCGCTGCAAAGAAATGGCGTTTCAACCCGGAGGTGCAGAACGGCGTCGCCGTCGCCAGCCGCGTCCGGGTCCCGGTCGACTTCAACCTCAACTGATAAAGCTGTAGCCGCAACTGTTTTTCCGCTTCACCCCCTTGCTTCACTAGCCGTCCCTTTCTTCCACGACATCCAAAGGTAAGCGTCATGCTTCAGGAAACCACTACCGCTGCTGCTGGAGGCAACAACGCCGACGCGTTCCAGCAGATGAGCTTCTCCCACATGGTGACGAACTTCGATACCGTTGCTTGGATCGTGTTCCTTACCCTGGTGCTGTTCTCGGTGCTCTCGATCTACTGGATCGTGGTCAACCTGATCAAGGGCGCGCGCCTGCGCTCCAAGGCAGACCGCGTGGTCACCACGTTCTGGGAAACCACCAACGCGCAGGATGCGATTCGCTACATGGAAGAGCAGGGCAGCTCGGAGCCGTTCTCCAAGATCGCCCTTGATGCGGCCCAGGCCGCGGCCCATCACCAGCGCAACGAAGGCTCGCGCCTGGTTGAATCGCTTAACCGCTCCGAGTTCGTGGACCGTGCGCTGCGTCAGGCCGTCACCCGCGAGTCAATGAAGCTGGAAAGCGGGCTGACCGTTCTCGCGACTGTCGGTTCCACCTCGCCGTTCATCGGACTGCTGGGTACCGTCTGGGGCATCTATCACGCCCTGATCCGCATCGGCCAGAGCGGTAACGCGTCCATCGACGCCGTCGCCGGTCCGGTGGGTGAGGCGCTGATCATGACCGCGTTCGGTCTGTTCGTCGCAATCCCGGCGGTGATCGCGTTCAACTTCTTCACCCGCATCAACCGGGTCACCAACAGCCGTTTCGATACGTTCGCGCACGACCTGCACGACTTCTTCGCAACCGGCTCGCGTGTTGGCGAACTGCCGTCCCAGCGTTGATCGGCCATCCATAAGCAAGTTGGAGTACGGATATGGCCTTCAGTACAGGCAGTAACGCCGGCCCGATGGCCGAAATCAACGTCACGCCCCTGGTCGACGTGATGCTGGTGCTGTTGATCATCTTCATGATCACGGCACCGCTCATGAACCATAAGATCCAGGTGGCTTTGCCTGAAGCCAACCTCGACCGCAAGGACGAGATGGCACCTGAGGTACCACCGATCACGATCGCGATCGAGGCCGACGGCACCGTGTACTGGAACGACGAGCCGGTCACTCCGGCGTTGATGGAAAGCCGCCTGTCGGTGGAGGCACAGAAGACGCCGCAGCCGCAGATCAACATCCGCGGCGACAAGACCACCAAGTACCGCGTCGTGAAGGACGTGGTGCAGATTGCACAGTCCCAGGGCATGCGCAAGGTCGGTTTTGTCGCTACCAAGGATCGTTCCAACTAATACCGGAGAACAGAAACATGTCCATGGGTTCAAGCTCCGGTAGCGGCGCAATGGCGGACATCAACGTTACCCCGTTGGTGGACGTGCTGCTGGTGTTGCTGATCATCTTCATGGTCACGGCACCGATCGCGTCCTATCCGATTGAAGTCAACCTGCCACAACGCTCCACCCAGCCGCCGCCTTTGTCCGAACCGCCGCCGCCGATCCGGCTGCGTATCGGGGCATCGGGCGAGGTGTTCTGGAACGATTCACCGTATCCGTTGTCGGTGATCGGCAATATGATGCGCACCGAAGTCGAACGTGATCCGACCAACCAGCCACAGCTGGAGATCGACACCAACGAGGACGCGGACTACGGCATCCTGGCCAAGGTCCTGGCGCTGGCGAAGAACGCCGACATGAAGAAGATCGGGTTCGTCGAGAACTGAGTTGCACCACGTCGTGGATTGGAAACGCCGCCCCTCGGGCGGCGTTTTTTTGCCTGCGGCACGTTGACGCACTGCTACGCCGATGATTTCTTCGTGGTCCGGTCCAGAATCGCCAGGTAGCCACGGACGGTCTTTGCCAGACCGTCATGCAGCGCCTCGCTGATCAAGGCATGGCCGATGGACACTTCCAGCACGTCGGGAACCGCGGCCAGGAACGCGCCCAAGTTGTCCTGACTGAGGTCATGGCCGGCATTGACGCCCAAGCCCACGCCCTGCGCACGGCGGGCGATGCCGGCGAAGCGCTCGAGCATGCTGGCCTGTTCTCCGCGGTGGAACGCATCGGCATACGGCCCCGTGTACAGCTCGACCCTGTCCGCACCGATATGGGCGGCGTGTTCAATGCCGGCCGAGCGCAGCGGATCCCAGGCATCGGCAAACAGGCTGACCCGGCAGCCCAGGTCGTGCAGCTGACGCACCAGCGGGCGCAGACGATCGGCATCGCGAAGAAAATCGAAACCGTGGTCGGAGGTGAGCTGGTCATCGCCGTCGGGAACCAGCGTGGCCTGGGCGGGGCGGACCGCCTCGCACAGGGCGATGAACCCTGGATAGCCCTCGCGCGGCGGGGCAAAGGGATTGCCTTCCAGATTGAACTCGACACCGCGTGTCGCAGTGAGCTCAGCCAGCGCATGCACATCCGCCGCGCGGATGTGGCGGGCATCGGGGCGGGGGTGGACGGTGATGCCATGGGCGCCGGCGTCCAAGCACGCGCTCGCGGCCTGCACCACATCGGGCTCGGTGCCGCCTCGGGAATTGCGCAGCACCGCGATCTTGTTGACGTTGACGCTTAGCGAAGTCATCGCCACAGCTTAGCGCGTCACCCGCGGCACGTGCGTCACTGGGACCCGTTACTGGGGCGGTGCGCGCTCGGCCGGCGCGTCCGTCTGCACCTGGCTGCGGAGCTGCGCCAGTACAACGGGGTCGATCATGGTGCGTTCGTCGCGGGTGCGCTCGGCGACACGCCTGGCCAGCAACTGGACCAACGCAGTGACGGCCAATCCGAAGCTCAGCAGCAGGCACAACGCCAAAACTCCCACCGATGTGGTTTTGAAGGCGCCAATCAGGGCCACGACGGCGGCGGCCAGAAGAATCCAGGGCATCTCGACGTTCCATGTGGAGCAACGTGCCGAGTGTAGGACGTGTCGCCGGCCGCGTCGCACCGCCGGCGACCCTCCCGCGGCCGCTGATCGGCGTGCGCCGGAGCTACAGCAAGGGCGACATCAGCCGCGCGAGCGCTTCGGGAAGGCGGCTGCGCCACAGCGGGCGCTGGCGGTCGGCCTTAACCGGGGTGCAGCTCAGGGAGTCGTGTTCGATCAGCTCGGCCAGGTCGGCCACCACCGCGCGATCGCGGAACAGCACCGAGCTTTCGAAATTCAGGCGGAAGCTACGATGGTCGAAGTTGGCGCTGCCGATGATCGCCAGGTCGTCGTCGCAGAGGAGGGCCTTGGTGTGCAACATCCTGGGACCGTACTCGAGGACCTTCACTCCCGCCGCCATCAGATCGTCGAAGTAGGATCGGGCGGCATGGGTGACGAGCCGACTGTCGGTATTCTTGGGCACCAGCAGGCGCACGTCGACGCCGCCCAGAGCAGCGGAGGTCAGCGCCATCATCGCCGCCTCGCCCGGGACGAAGTAGGGGGTGACCAACCAGACCCGGCGACGCGCGGCGTGGATGGCCGAGACATGCAGGCGGTGGATGGCTTCCCAAGGCGAATCCGGTCCGGAAACCACCATCTGCACCATGATGTCGCCGGGCGTGGACTCGGGGAAGGTGACGTGCGGCGGTGGTTCGCCGGTGGCGTAGACCCAGTCCTCCAGGAACACCAGCTGCAGCGAGCGCACCACGTCGCCCTCCAGGCGCAGGTGCAGGTCGCGATAGGCGTTGTCGCCCAGGGTCTCGTCTTCTTCATCGGTGATGTTGATGCCACCAATGAAGCCCGCGCGGCCGTCGATCACGACGATTTTGCGATGGCTGCGCAGGTTCAGCCATGGCCGCTGCCAGAACCAGTGCAGGCGCATGGGATGGAACCACGCGACCTCGCCACCGGCGTCGATCAGCGGTTTAAGGAACGCCCGCGAGGTGCTGCCCGAGCCGACCGCGTCCAGCAGCAGGCGCACCTTGACCCCGGCGCGGGCACGCTCGATCAGCGCATCGCGCAGCGCCGTGCCGGTGCGGTCGGGCTGGAAGATGTAGTACTCCAGATGCACGTGCTCGCGCGCGGTCGCGATCTCCTGGTGAAGGCGGTGGTACTTGCTGCTGCCATCGATGAGCAGCTGCGCACTGGTCGCGGTGCTGGGGGGCAGGCCGGTGATGGTCTGCGCCATCCGCGCGAGCTCGATGGCCGCCGCGTCGGGCACCCGGCCCGGCTGCAGTGCCGGCATCCGGGTGCGGCTGCGATCGCGCCGCAGCCGTTGCCGCCGGATCCGTTGCGGGCCGAAAAAGAAGTAGATCGCAAACCCCAGGTAGGGCAGGGCGGCCAGGCTCACCAGCCAGCTCAGGGTCGCGGCCGGCTCCCGTTTTTGCAGGATGATCCAGACCCCCAGCCAGACCACGTAAACTGCCCAGCCCAGCGCCAGCCACGCCGCCAGATGTTCGATCGCGGTGGTCTGATGCCACCACGCACTCAGGGTTTCACTCATCGCTCAACCAATTCCGGGCAGCAGCGGCCCGTCCAGCCACAGCCAGCGCGTCATCCACGCACTGACCAGGGCAATGAGGACGGTCAGTGGCACACCCACTCGCAGAAAGTCGCCGAACCGGTACTGTCCGGGTCCCAGGATCAACAGGTTGCCGTGATGGCCGATCGGGGTCAGGAACGCAACCACCGCGCCCAGCGCGGTACACACCACGAACGGGGTCGGCTCCAACGACAGCGACTGCGCCAGCTGCACCGCGATGGGACCCAGCAGGACCACTGTCGCCGAGTCGGAAAGGACCTGGGTCAACAGGCCGGCGATCGAGAACAGCACCAGCAGGATCATCAGCACCGGCCAGTCGGCGACCACGTGGCGCAAGCCGGAGGCCATCAGCTGTGCGGTGCCGGTCTGCTCCATGGCGATGCCAAGTGGGATCACCCCGGCGATCATCACGAACACGCGCACGTCGATCTCGCGGTAGGCCTGGCCGACGTCGACGCAGCGGGTGGCGACGATGGCCACCGCGCCGAGCAGGAATGCCAGCGGCACGGGCAGCCACTCCAGCACGGCCGCGAGGATGGTGACCGCGAGGATCGTCAGCGCCAGCGGCGCGCGCACGCGACGCTTGGCCTCTCCGGCAAACGGCACCAGCATCAGGAAGCCGTGGTGGGTGGCCAACTCGGCGAAGCGGCCCGGGCGTCCCCACAGGACCAACAGGTCACCCTCGCGCAGGCGGGCATCCGCCAGGCGGGGTGCAACGTGACCCTGACGCCGCCACAGGCCGACGATCACGGCCTTGAAACGGTGCGAGAAATCGAGCTCGCGGATGCTGCGGCCGATGAACTCCGAACCCGGCGCCACCACCGCCTGGACCAGCTGCGGCTTGCCGTCGCCATCACCCAGCGCGCGGGTGCCGAAGCGCGAAATGGCGTGCAGGTCGATCCCGCTGTCATCGTGCAGTGAGGCCAGCGCATCGGCGGAGGCCTCCACCAGCAGCACGTCGCCGCTGATCAGTGGACTGGATGTGCCCAGGTCGCGGCGCAGTTTGTTGTTGCGCAGCCAGCCGACCATGCGGAACTTGTCGCCCAGTGCCTTCTCCAACTCGGCCAGCGGTCGGGTGCTCCAGCGCGACCCTTCAACGATCAGCAGCTCGGTGCGGTAGCGGTCCAGACGCAGGTACCCGTCATCCTCTGCATCCACGCCGCGCTTGGGCAGGATCCAGCGGGTCAACAGCATGTAGGCCATGCCGATGAGCACCAGCGCGATGCCGATCGGCGTGATCGAGAACACCCCGAGGCCCTCAGCGCCGGTGCGCTTGAGCAGGTTGTTGGCCAGCAGGAACGCCGGCGCGCTGACCAGGGTCAGGCAGGTGCCCAGTGACGCGGCCAAGGACATCGGCATCAGCAGTCGCGACGGGGCCAGGCCGTTGGTCTTGGCCAGCCGCCCCATGATCGGCAGCATCATCGCGGTGACCATCACGTGGTGGGTGAAGGACGCCATGATCGCGACCGCGGGCATGGTCACCGCTATCACCCGTGCCTCGCTCTTGCCCGACGCGCGGCCGATCCATTGGCCAATGTGCTCGGTGATGCCGGTTGCGCCCAGACCCCCGGAGATGACGAACACCGCCGCAACGATGATCGCCGGTTCGCTGGAGAAGCCGGACAATGCCTGCTCCTCGTTCAGCAGGCCGGTGACCACCAGCGCCATCAGGATCAGCATGGCGGTTACATCCACGCGCAGCCGCTCGCTGATGAACAGGTACAGTCCACCGCCGAGGATCAGCAGGAAGGTCAGCTGCTGCAGTGTGATCGGGAGCCAGGCCATTGCGCGCATTGTGCGTTAGAACCGGTGACAGTGGCGGCCGTCGTGTGTCGATCCAACCACCGCCCCATCACGGCGGGTGACGTTACAATCCGGACCTGCCTCCCGCCTCCCTGTCAATGCCGCCCACCCCGCTGCCCCCGCCCAACGACGATCGTTTTCGTGCCGCAATGGACGCTACTGCGTTGGGGATGGCGATCCTGGATCTGGACGGCATATGGCTGGAGACCAATCCGGCGATGCGTGAGTTGCTCGCCGGTGCGCCCGGTGCCCCATCCGCTGCAGGGCCCGGCCCCGGGACGATTTTCGAGGCTGTCGCGCCTGATCAGGCGGCTGAGCTGCGCCGCTTGGTGAGTGCCCTGATCGCAGGCAACCAACGCGCCGTCGATCGCGCAGTCACCTGCCGTCGCGGCGACGACACGTTCGATGCCTGGGTCACTATCGCCGTCATGCGCGACGCTGCGGGCCAGGCGACCGGTCTGGTGGTGCAGCTGCGCGAGGACACCGGCGCCGCCCATGCCACCGCCCTGGATGCCATGCGTCGCCAGTTGCAGACGCAGGTGGATGCGGTTGCCCATGACCTGCGCGCACCGCTGCGATCGATCACCAATTTTTCGGGCTTGCTCGCGCGCAAGCTGGACGAAGGACTGGATGCGACCTCGCGCGACCATTTTGGCCGGATCCGCGCCGCCGCCGCGCGCATGGCCGGCCTTCTGGACGGCTTGGCCGAGCTGTCGCGCGCATCCACCGCGCAGGTGCGCGAGGGTGCGGTCGACCTCAGCATGCTGGCCGACTGGGTGGGCGCCGAGCTGCAGGACGCCCACCCGGACCGGGAGTTCGTCATCACGGTGCAGCCGGACCTGAGCGCCCGCGGCGACGAGCACCTGCTGAAGACAATGCTGATCCAGTTGCTGGACAACGCACGCCGGTTTTCCCACGACGACGGCCCCGTGAGCGTTGACGTGGCGGGCACGCAGGTCGATGGCATGCTGCAGTTGTCCATACGTGACCGTGGCCGCGGGTTCGACATGCGCTACCGTCACAAACTGTTTGAGCCCTTCCAGCGCCTGCACGGCGCCGATGAAGGGGCCGGCGATGGCTTGGGTCTGGCCATCGCCCAGCGAATCGCCGAACGTCATGGCGGTCGCATCGATGCCGAATCCGAACCGGATGCCGGCAGTGTGTTCCATATCTATCTGCCGGCGGCCCAGATCGCCGGTGCAGTGCCTGGAGAGTAGTACCGATGAACAAGGTCATCCTGCTGGTCGAAGACAACCCCGACGACGTCGAGCTGACGCGCCTGGCGTTTGACGAGGCGAAGATCGCCAACCAGCTGGTGGTGGTGGGCGACGGCGCGGAAGCGTTGGACTACCTGTTTGCCAAGGGCAAGTACGCCGACCGCGATCCGAACGAGCTGCCCTCGATCGTGCTGCTGGACCTCAACCTGCCCAAGGTCGACGGGCGCGAGGTGCTCCAGGCGGTGCGCGCCAATCCTGTCACCAAGACGCTGCCGGTGGTCGTGCTGACCACCAGCACCGAGCCCTTCGATGTCGAAGCCAGCTACTCGCTGGGGGTCAACAGCTACATCCAGAAGCCGGTCGATTTCGAGCAGTTCGTCTGGGCGGTCAAGCAGGTTGGCCTGTATTGGTTGGTACTCAACCACGCTCGTACCTGAGTTCGCGGTTCCGGATCAGCCCGGCGCGTACAGCGCCTCGGCGCGTTGGAACAGGAGCCAGCTGGTAGCGATGAATTTATCGCCGCCTTGCGGGCGATTGCCGCGGTGGGTATGGGTAAAGGCGGCCGGGGCGATCAACACCGAACCCGTACGCGGCGCGATCTTGCGCTGCTGGTAGAGGAACTCCGTTTCTCCCTGCTCAAAGTCGTCATTGAGATAGGCCGTCCACAGCAGGTGGCGGTGCAAGGTCTCGGCCTGGGCATCGCGAGGATAAAGCTCGCAATGCCAGTACGGATAGCCGCCGCTGCCGGCGCGGTAGCGCTGCAGGTTGATCGCTCCCGGGCGCAGAACCGTGCGTACGATCGGTGCCAGCTCAGCATCGGTCATCGCCTGCATCCGCTCCGGCGTCAGCCGCCGATGCCCGCCGTCCGCGTCGGTGACCTCCAGCATCAAGGGTGCGATCAGCGTGTGCGGCCAGCGCCGCACGTACTCCAGCAGCGCGGAGAACATCGCCGCGTTCAACGAGGCTTCGACATCGCGCCATTCGGGGCGGCCGCTGATGGTCAGGTCCAGACTGTCCTTGAGGTCGGTATACACGCCTCCGCCCACCTCCCCCGGCCGCGCCGCGCCGCTGCTGCCGAAACGCGCGACCAGATCCTGACACCAGCCCCGATCCAGGCAGTCGTGGCGGACATGGATGAAATCGCCGGCACCGGCAGAAGGGGCGGTTGGGCTCGGGCTGGACTGGCTGGGGACGGGCATGCGGACTCCATGGATGTGGTTCGGATGAGCGGGCCCCACGCATCGTCGCACCCGCCAGGCGGAATCCGAAGCCGTACGCCGCTGAAGAACGCCATGCGCTCGCCGGGACCATACCCGAGCGTTGTAACGCGACCCCGAACGAGGTGTTACATCGCTGATACAGCGGCGGAACCTATGGTTCATCAAGGATTAAGGGCTTGCGGGACGCGTTCCGCCGGGTGGGTGTGACAGGGGTGTGACAACCTGTCGGCTATGATTCCGACCAAAATCCTATAACGTACTGAAAAATAACAGTATTTTCCGTTGGCACGCATGATGCGTCATACCCCGGACCTACCTGGGGAATGGATATGCGCTACGCAATCGTCACGCCAGCGGGACTGGTGCCGCTACTGCTGATAGCCCTTGTGCTGGTGCCCTCGAGCGCTTCGGCATCCGGCGCACGCAAGGGCGTCCACGCCAAGCCTGGCGAGATGGTCCTGCTGCGCGACGTCTCGGCCCGCCACGCCGTCCGGTCCAAGCCGCCAGGGATGGCGCTGATCGTTGATCCGTCGCCCAAGAGCAATATCGACCAGACCCTCGGCACCGGCGAGTTGTCCGACGAAGAGTACGCCAGCCTGGGTGCGGGCAGCAGCGGTGGACCCTCCCCGGCAGTGACCCAGATCACCGGACGTGCGCTGGCGCCGCTGGGATCGCTGACTGGCACCACCAACGGCACCCTGTCGGGCAGCGGCATCAACCAGGCACTCGGCGTGCCGATGGGCGCGGTGGGCAATGTCACCCGCGGTGTAGGTGACCAGGTCCGCGGCGCGCTGGCGCAGTTCCCGTTGATGACGCCCCCCGCTACTACACCGCCGCCGGGTGGCTGAGATGACGATGACCTGCTCCCGTCCGTTGCACGTTCTGGCGATGACTGTCGCGGCCACCCTTTTCTGCTCGTCGGCGCTCGCCGGGCAGTCGGGCGACGGCTATGCCGAGATGCTCGATTACCTTGCCACCAGCCGCATCGACGGCCGGGCGTTCGTCGATGCCAGCGGCGCAATCGGTGCCAACCTGGCGGCCGGTGACCACAATCTTCAGGCCAACCTGCGCAGCTTTGCCAGTGGCGGACAAGCGGCTTCCATCGCCCAGTCCAACCAGCAAAGCGACAACGATCGCTACGACACCCCGACCCATGCGTCCGCAACGATTGGTGGTCAGGCCTTTGGCCATGCCAGCGGGTTGGTGTCGATCAACCAGGCCAGCGGAAGCGGCAACGCCGAGACCAATCTCGTTGCCGCCGCGCTGGCGCACCAGGGCATACGCGAATCGACCGACGGCAACCTGCTGTCGGCCGTATCCGCGTCAGCAGGGGGGCAGGCGTCCCCGAATCCGGACGTGGCCAGACCCGGCACGCGCAACGTCGCGGTGGAATCCACCGCCATGCAGGGGTTCGAAGGAATTCTGCAACTCAACCAGATCGCGGGGTCCGGCAACAGCATCAGCAACCAGCTGGCGCTGTCTGTCGAAGGGCACCCGTGAGTCGTTCCCGTTCAATTGGTACCACGAGAGAGAGAGGATGAAGCAATGAAGATCAGGATCCGGAAAACCGCCATCGCATTGGCGGTCACCACACTGCTCGCCAGCCCGCTGGCCTTTGCCCAGAGCGTGGATGACCCCAATGTCAGTGCAGATATCCTGCACAACCACGTCGTCGTGGAAGACTGGGACATCACCGTTGACGACACCCGCAACACCATCGTTTACAACGACACCACCAACAACACCTCCGACAGCACCAGTGTCAACAATTACACCAACAATTCGGTGAGCGATTACTACACCGGCGACGTGTCGATCAACGATGATCGCAGTTACAGCTCGTCGGTGGACAACAGCACCAGCAACTCGGTGAGCGACTCGTACTCGAGCGACTGGTCCAGCGACGTATCGGTCAACGACGATCGCAACTACAGCACGTCGAGCACCAACGACACGAGCAATTCGATGAGCGATTCGTACACCAGCGACACGTCCATCACCGATGATCGTGCCTACACCTGGTCCAACGACGTCACCGAAAACATCGAGCGCACCGAGGTGGTGAACTCCGACATCCGCAAGGAAGGCAACGAGCATCAGGTATCGGTGTCGCTGAAGAAGGATCTCTCGCTGAGCTCGGATATCAGCTTCACCGGCAATCCGACCATCAGTGGCGACATCGAACTGGACTCGGCGGCCATTGCCATCGTCGATAACCGCCAGTCTTCCAGCGACAACCTCGGCCTGAACGACATGCTGACAAACGAGGCGTCGATCGAGGACGATGTGGGTTCGGATGCTTCCGGCAACCTGGCCTTCAACGTCGCGGCGGGTGACAACAACGTCCAGGACAACGCGGCGGCCCTGTCCGCAGCGGATGCCAGCTTCGCCTTCGGCATGGCCGATGCCGAGGTCTTCGTCAATCAGGCGGGCAGCGGCAACCTCACCATGAACAGCGGCGTGACCAACGACGCCAGCATGGGTGGCAACGCGTTCAGTGCGGCCTCCGGCAACATCGGGGTCAATATCGCTGCGGGCAACAACAACCAGCAGAAAAATGCGCTGGCCGCGTCGGTGGCCACCAGTGCCTACGCCCAATCGAGCGTCAGTTCCAACCAGAACAGCTCGGGTAACGTGACCGACAACGCCGGCCACTACGAGCGGCGCAGCGAAACGGTCGCAATCAACCTGACCGGTACGGTGGACGGCTTCACGATCGCCGAAGGCTACGGCAACTACGAGGGCACGTCGCAGGGCACCTTCGAAGGCGACAGCACGGCCTCGTTGTCCGGCTATGCCGACCAGATCGGGGACGTGTATCCCGACATGTGGTCCAACACAGCCAACGACGACTCGTCCAATCCGCATCCGGGCGGCAACCTGATGGGCCACCTCGACCTGGATACCGATACCCAGGGCGGATCCGACCTCAACGGCGACGGTGGTGCGCTGGCGTTTGGTGTGGATCTGGACGGCGACGGCACAGTCTCCGGCACGACCGAGTCGAGCGAGTCCGGTGAGCTGGGCTTCTTGGAGTTGGGTTACGCGGCACTGGATGCCAGCCTGAGCGGCAGCGTGACCAACTCGTACTGGATCGCAGTGGACGCGACCAACACGGCGAGCCTGTCGGGCAGTGCATTCAGCGCCGCCTCCGGCAACATCGGCGTCAACGTCGCCGCGGGTACCGGCAACTTGCAGGCCAACAGCCTGTCCCTCGCGGTCGCGCAGCCCTCGACAGGCGGCGGCGGTGGTGGCGGTGGCGGCGGCGAGCAGTAACCCAGGAGCGTAACCCCGGTCGCCCTCCCCTGCGACCGGGTCCCGAAAGCCCCGCTCTCCTTTCCCCCGGGAGCGGGGCTTTCCCTTTCAACGGTGGAGTGACATGACCCGATTGCTGCCGATGCTGACGATGGGCTGCGCGCTGACCTGGTCCGCGTTCGCGGCGCCCGCACTGGCCGGCGAGATCGCATTCAGCGGGGTGCTGCCCAACGGAGGCCTGTACACGAGAAACGTGGAAAGCATGCGCGAAGGGCGCTTCCGCAACATCGTGCGTCAACAAACCGACTACAGCTGCGGCGCCTCGGCGCTCGCCACCATCCTGCGCTATGCCTACCACCTGGATGCCGACGAGACCACGGTGATCGAAGGCATGCTGGGAATCGCCGACCCGGAGCTGGTCGAGCAACGCGGATTCTCGTTGCTGGACATCAAGCGCTTCGTCGAGTCGATTGGCATGCGAGGGCGAGGCTACCGGATCAGTGAAGAACGGCTGCGTTCGTTGCGGGTCCCGGGCCTGGTGTTGATGGATGTGCGCGGATTTCGTCACTTCGTCGTGCTCAAGCAGGTGGCCGGGGAGTACGCCGAAATCGCCGATCCGATCCTTGGCAACCGCAGCGTGCCGATCGAGGAGTTCCTCGAGTCCTGGCCGTCGCGTGCGGTGTTCGTCGTTATAGGAAGTGACTTTGACCGCAACACGGCGTTGCTGCAGCCGTCCGAGCGCCCCAGCGCGCGCGCCTTGCTGGCCATGCAGCGACCGATCAGTGAAGCCGACCTGCTGGATTTCGGTTTCACCCACGCCGATCTTTTTTGAAGGAGCGCGATCATGCGCCGACTCTGTTCCAACCTCACAACAGCCGGGTTCGGGCTGGGCCTGTTGCTGCTGGCCATGCCCGCGGATGCTGGCGGCCCGACAGCCGGTCCGACCGACGCCGCCAACGCGAGCACGGTTCTGGCAACCCCCATTTCCCCGCATTCAGAGCGCCGCCCGGCGGGCATGACCGAAATCCCGGATCCGGAACTGGCGACCATGCGCGGGCGCTACACGGTGGGCGACCATCAGGTGGCCTGGTTCGGTGTGTCGATGATTTCGACCTGGCAGACCGCGTCCGGACAGACGCTGGAAGGCACGCTGCTGCTGGGCATGGACTTCGCCCAGGGTGGCCGCCCGGTGGTCAGCTTCACGCCGACGGTCAATATCACCGCGGCCGACGCGCCGGTGATCGGCAATGACGGAATTGCCCGCAGCGTCGATGCGTCCGGCTTGGCCAACGTGTCGGGGATGACCCAGAGCGTGCAGGTGGCCGGCGACGGCAACATCGCCGCCAACGTTACCCGCCTGCGCGTGCGTGATGGAGCCGCACCCGCGTCCACCGCGGCATCGGCGACCGGCAGTGCCACCAGCCGTGTCGGCGACGCCGTGGCGAGTGCCGGTTTCGACGGCGGCAGTGCCAATGTGCTGCTGCAGATCCAGGGGCAGGGCGCGGTCCAGCAGTGGATCCGCAATGGCAGCCTGGGCCAGTCGATCCAGCTGACCAGCGACCATCAGCAGGTCAGCAACCGGATGGAGATCGATCTGGTGCGGCAATCATTGGCGTCCAATGCGCAGCTGGCGCAGAACGTGGCCCAGGCAATACAGATGACGCGCGGGATCGGGCCGGGAGGCTATTAAATGGAGCAGGCAGACGCATGGACGGCGGGCGCGTGGAGCGCGGAGCCATGGAGTGCGAGGGTACGGACAGCGGGGCAATCGCTCACGGAAGGCCGCGCATGAACGTCCTGCCGATTGCCATCACCGTGGTGTTGGCCGGCGTCACACCACTCGCCGCGATCGCTCAGGAGGCCCACCGAGCCCAGCCAGCGCCACCAGCGCCACAAAGCCAATCCGCTGGAGCGTCCCCGGAGCGCAGTGTCGACCCGCAGGACCAGGCCGATGTGCGCGCGCTACTCGCCGAGCTGGAAGCGCTGAAAGGAAGCTACGCACAGGAGGTTCGCCGCCTGCGGGAGTTGGACATGCGCGTGCAGGCGCTGCAGGCACGGGTCGACGGCAAGACCCTTCCGGCCCAGTCGGCGGCGGTTGCAAGCAGCCCGCCCCCTGCGCCGACCGCGACCCGGTCGGCTGCCGCCTCGCCCCCGACATCGGCGGAGGGCTACGCCAGCAGCCCCGCCGAAGCGGCCGAGGCGAAGGAAGCCGCCAAGCGCAGCGTCGATGACGTCAAACAGCAGGTCGCGGCGGTGTTCGATCGCCGGCTCACCCTGGAAAACGCCGTCACCTACAACCGCTACGACCGCAAGCAACTCACTCTGACCGGCTTCCTGGCACTGGACGCGATCTTCCTTGGCAACATCGCCATCGAGAACGTCGAGTCCGACACGCTGACCTACAACTTCGCCGCCCGCTACGGCCTCAACCCGCGCCTGACCCTGAACCTGGACGTGCCCTATATCGCGCGCAAAACGGTCTACCAGAAGGGCGGCGCGGGCGGATCGGCCGGGGCGGTGGCCCAGGAGGACACCTACGGGCACGGGTTCGGGGATATCACGGTCAGCGGCAACTATCGGATGTTCATGGAAAGCCCGCGCTGGCCGGAGACCGTGCTTACCTTGGGTGTGACCGCCCCCACCGGGCGCGAGCCGTACGGTATCTCCTGGGAGGTGCTGGAACGCGATGACGACGGATTCATCCGCTTCGCCGTACCCGAGAAGGAACCCACCGGCAACGGCGTCTGGCAAACCAACGTGGGCGTGTCGGTGGTGAAGACCGCCGACCCGGCGATCCTGTTCGGCAACTTCGGCTACATCCACTCGTTCAGCAACAGCTTCGACGACCTCGACAACAACCCCGAGACGGTCAATCCCGGAGATGTGCAGCTGGGCCGCAGTTTCTACTTCGGCGCCGGGGTGGCATTCGCGTTCAACGAGCGCACCAGCCTGAGCATTTCCTACAGCGACAAGCTCAGCGCCCGTGCGAGGACCCGCTACGACGGCCAGGAGTGGGTCAAGATCATCGGCAGCGATGCCAACGCGGGCATGTTCAACCTGGGCGTGACCTATGCGCTCAGTCAGCACACCACCCTGGTCAGCTCGCTGGGCATTGGGCTCACGCCGGATGCACCCGACTTCAGCCTGGTGTTCAAGGTGCCGTACATGCTGTGAGCCGCGAGGCCCTGGCGACCGCTTGAGGGTTGCGCGCCGAACGCCGTGTCAACGCAGCTCGGCGAGGTCCAGGCCGTGTTTCCGGCACAGGCGGTAAACGGTCACCCGGGACACCTTCAGCCGGCGCGCCGTTTCGCTGATGTTGAACCCACTCTCGTGCAGGCAGGTCAGGATTGCCTCGCGTTCGGCCGACTCTCGGGCCACGTCGAGCGCGCCGTCACCCACATGCAGCTGCCGCTTGCCGCACAGGCCCAGCTCCTGGGCGCTGATCAGCTCGCCGCTGGCGATGACCGCAGCGCGCTGGACCCGGTTGATCAGCTCGCGCACGTGCCCGGGCCAATCAAACCCCAGCATGGCCTTCTGCGCATCCGCGCTGAACGCACGCGCGCGGGTCGGGTTCGATTCCCGGAAAGCACTCAGGAAATGCCCCGCAAGCAGGAGGATGTCCTGGCCCCTCTCGTGCAGCGGTGGCATGTGCAATCGCAGGACGTTGAGGCGGTAGAACAGGTCATCGCGGAACCTGCCCGCCGCGACGGCCGCTTCCAGATCGAGGTTAGTGGCAGCCAGTACCCGCACATCGACCGGGATCGATTCGTGGCTGCCCACGCGTTGCACGCTGTGCTCCTGCAGCACGCGCAACAGGTTGGTCTGCGCTTCCAGCGGCAGGTCGCCGATCTCGTCCAGGAAAACGGTGCCGCCATTGGCGGTTTCGAACAGCCCGGTGCGGCGCGCGTTGGCACCGGTGAAGGCGCCGCGTTCGTGCCCGAACAATTCGGACTGGACCAGATTGGGAGACAGTGCGCCGCAGTTGACCGCAGCGAAGCGCGCGTGGCGACGCGCGGAGAGCTCATGCAGCACGCGCGCTGCCACATCCTTGCCGGTACCGGTCTGGCCGGTGATGAGTACCGGCAGATCGACGGGGGCGAACTTGCGGATCGTGCCGTGGATATCGCGCATCGGCGGACTTGCGCCGATCAGCGCATCCAACGCATGGGTGGGGTGGAGCCGCGGCTCATGGGCCAGCCGACCCAGGGCCTGGATCAGGCGAGAAAGATCAAGCGGTGCGGTAAGGATCGCCGCGCACTGCTCCAACAAGGGGTGGTGGACCGGTGGGTGGGTGGTTCCCCCCGGCACGACCGCCAGCAACGACAGGTAATCGTGGTCATCGGTGAGACGCTCCAGCCCGTCCAGACAGCCGTGGCTGCCGTCGCGCAGATCCAGCAGGCCGACCACCGTATCGCCCGCGCGCAGTCCGATCCCATCATCGACATGGGCTGCACGAACCTGCCAACCGGCGGCGCCCAGGGCAGCGCGTTCGTGGCGCCGTGGTTCTCCAAACCAGATCACGCACTGCGTGGAAAGCGCTGGAACAACAGCCATGGGTTCCCCCCAAATGACGCTTGGGCAAAACGCGGCCGGATTCCCCCTGTCAAGCCGACTGCAGTCTCCCTCCTGATACGGGTTTCACACTCCTCAAGCCGCGCGCGAGGTGCCGCAATGACCCGGGTACTGGATTACAACGCGGCGCCTGCGGATTCCCGGACATGATCATGAACACCGGGGGAGCCGTTGGCGCCACTGCAGCCCCGGTCAGGCCGGGGTCTGCTGGTCGAACTCGCGGTGGTAGCGCACTGCGGCCTCCACCTCATTGCGCGAACCCAGGAACACCGGCACGCGCTGGTGCAAGCCGGTGGGCGTCACTTCCAGCATGCGCTGGCGGCCGGTGCTGGCCGCACCGCCCGCCTGCTCGACCAGCATCGCCATCGGGTTGGCTTCGTACATCAGGCGCAGCTTGCCGCCCTTTGCCTCGCACTTGGCGTCCAGCGGGTAGCTGAAGATGCCGCCGCGGGTCAGCAGGCGATGCACGTCGGCGACCATGCTGGCCACCCAGCGCATGTTGAAGTCCTTCCCGCGCGGTCCGGTCTTGCCCGCCAGCAGGTCGGCCACGTAGGACTGCATCGGCGGCTGCCAATGGCGCTGGTTGGACATGTTGACCGCGAATTCCTGCGTGTCTTCCGGGATCTTCATGCCGCGCGTGGTCAGTGTGAAGCTGCCGATCTCGCGGTCCAGGGTAAAGGCGTGGGTGCCGTGGCCGATGGTCAGCACCAGGGTCGTGTTGGGTCCGTAGGTGCAGTAGCCGGCGACCAGCTGTTCCGTGCCCGGCTGCAGGTAGTGCTCATCGGCGGGTTTTTCCACGCCTTCGGGGCAGCGCAGGACCGAGAAGATCGTGCCGACCGAGATGTTGACGTCGATGTTGGAACTGCCATCCAGCGGATCGAACAGCAGCAGATAGTTGCCGGCCGTCGCGCCGTCCGGGCACAGTTCCTGGATCGGCACGCTGTGGTCCATCTCCTCGGACGCCAATCCAGCCAGGTGGCCGCCCCAGGCGTTGGCTTCCATCAGCACGTCGTTGGCGATCACGTCGAGCTTCTTCTGCGCTTCGCCCTGGACGTTGATGCTGGCCTGCCCGGGCGTGCCGGCATCCCCCAACACCCCGCCCAGCGCGCCCTTGCCGACCTCGATGGAGATGCGCTTGCAGGCGCGGGTGACCACTTCGATCAGCAGGCGCAGGTCGGGACGGATATGGCCGGCGCGCTCCTCCTCGATCAGGAAACGGGTGAGCGAGTACGGGCTGTTGGAGCGATTGGGCGTCATCGTGGCGTTCCCGGGCAGTGGCGATGGCCGCATTGTAAGCCGCGGCCCACGTTCCGGCCCGGCTGCTCAGACGTCGCCGTCGTTGAGCCAGCCCTCGCCGGTGCCGCGGTGAAAGACACGGTCGCTGTCCAGCACGTCGCCGGCCGGAATCGGGTCCATTGCGGCGAGTTTCGCGTAGATCGGCGCGAAGTCCGGTCCCGTCGCGTCCATCAGCTGCTGGAAGTTGTCGATGACGAAGTACGTCTTCTGGTAGGTGTCGATGCGGTAGCGGGTGCGCATGATCCGCTCCAGGTCGAAGCCGATCCGGTTGGGTGCATCGCTTTGCAGGCAATGGATCGACTCGCCCTTGGAGGACACGATGCCGCTGCCATAGATGCGCAGGCCGTCCTCTTGCTGGATCAGGCCGAACTCGACCGTGTACCAGTACAGCCGGGTCAGGTTGACCAGTGCGTCGCTGCCGATGCCGTGGGCCTTCACCCCGCCGCGTCCGTAGGCCGCCATGTAGTCGGCGAACACCGGGTTCATCAGCAGCGGCACGTGGCCGAAGAGGTCATGGAACAGGTCCGGCTCGGCCAGATAGTCCAGCTGGTCCTCACGGCGGATCCACCACGTCACCGGGAATCGCCGGTTGGCCAGGTGCTGGAAGAACTCAAGCTCCGGCAGCAGGCCTTCCACGCCGATCAACTCCCAGCCCGTCGCCGCACGCAGGATGGGACTGAGGTCGGCAAACCTGGGGATCCGGTCGGCGGTCATCTCCATCGCCGACAGCGCGGCAATGAACTCGTCGCTGGCCAGGCCGGGCAGGATCGCCTTCTGTCGCGCGAACAACTGCGCCCAGACCGCGTGGTCGGCGGCGGTATAACTGTCCCATGGCTGCTCCACAACGGCAGTCGTGTACACCGGCACGTAGCCCTTGTCGGTGAGCTGGGATTCGGTGCGGCGGGCGCTTTCCATGGGCGATCCTCGTTGACAGTCCGGGTCAACCACCACAATAGACGCCTCCACGCGCAATCGGGTTGCGTTGTTGCATGCCAGCCCCGCCCAAGAGCACGATAGGTGCGTCAATCGTCCAAAGCGAGCAAGATCATGCCAAACGTGAGCCTGGATCGAACGGATCTGCAGTTACTGGGCGAGTTGCAGCGCGCTGGTCGCCAGACCAATGCCGAGCTGGCCGAACGGGTGCGCCTGTCGCCGTCGGCATGCCTGCGACGGGTGCAGCGGCTGGAACGCGAGGGAGTGATTGCAGGCTACCGCGCCGTGGTCGACCCGGAGCGGATCGGGGTGGGCCTGCAGGCATTTGTACGGGTCCAGCTCAGCCGTCACGACACCGGTGCGATCGAGCGGTTCACCGTTTTCGTCAACCAGTGGGAGGAGGTGGTTGCCTGCCACGCGCTGACCGGCGACATGGATTACCTGCTGCAGGTGGCGGTGCGCGACCTCGACCACTTCTCGCGCTTCCTGCTGGACCACCTGCTGAACCAGTCGGGTGTGGACGACGTCAACTCGAGTTTCGTGCTGCGCACTGTCAAGGCGTTTCGCGGGATGCCCTTGCCGGCCAGCCCGTCAGCGTGAGTCGGCGCCCGCGGCGCAATCGGGCGTGCGCCGCAGCAGGCTGCCGATGCGCGACTGCTCCTGCGCGCAGCGTTCGGCCTCCGCAGCTGCCTCCTGCGCGGACTTGCGCGCCGCGGCAGCCGCCGACTGGCGGGCCGCGAGGGTGGCTTCGGCGACACGCTGTTTTTGCATCTTGGCCAGCGCGGCGCGGATCTGCGGCAACGCCGCCATCGCGGCTTTTTCGCCTTCCAGGATCGCGTTGTTGCGCTGCTCGAAACTGGCCGGCCCGATGTCGTCCACCCGCGGCCGGATGACGATGTCCGCCCGGGCCAGTTCCTGGGCACCGAGCTTGCGGCCCATGATCGCGATCGACTGGTTGACGTTGCCCAGCAGGCTACCCGGCGCCTTGCCACTGGCAATCGTGGAGATGTCCACGGCGATCACGAAGTCCGCGCCCAGCTCGCGCGCAGCGTCCACCGGCACCGGGCTGACGATGCCGCCGTCCACGTAGTGGCGGCCGCCGATCAGGGTGGGCTCGAACACGCCGGGAATGCTGCTGGATGCGCGCACCGCCTGGCCGGTGTTGCCGCGCACGAACACGGTGCGCTCGCCGGTTTCCAACTGGGTGGACACCACCGCGAAGGGCTTGACCATCTTGTCCAGCGTTCGCCCTCCGACCAGCTCGTTGACGTAGTCCTGCAGCTTCTGGCCCTTGATCACCCCGCCGGAGAACAGGCTTACGTCGCGGATCTTCGACTCGTCCAGGGCGAAGGCCTGACGCTGCATCTGGAAGGAATCCATGCCGCTGGCATACAGCGCGCCGACCACGCTGCCCGCGCTGGTGCCCGATACGACCACCGGCTCCATGCCGTTGGCCTCGAGCATCTTGATCACGCCGATGTGGGCGAAACCCTTAGCCGCGCCGCCCCCCAGGGCCACGCCGATCCGGGGCGGGGGCACGCTGACGGGTGTGACCGGCGCCGCGATGGAAGGCGCGGGGTCCGGTCGGGTGTTGCCCCCGCACGCGGTCAGCAGCATGCCCGTGCTCAGGGCCAGCCAGTGAGAAGGGCGGAACAGGGTTTTCAGCCGCATGGCGACAGGCACATTGAATGACGGGACTGCAAGGATAGAGCGCGGCGCTTGAATGTGGTCAGTCCAGCGTCGCGCGTGGCTTATTCTCGGGGCGTGTTCGAACTCCGCCAGGTCTGCAAATCCCACGGTCGCGTCGTTGCGCTGGACGCGGTCGACCTGTGCATTGCCAGCGGCCGCACCACGGCCTTGATTGGCCCCAGTGGCGCGGGCAAGTCCAGCGTGCTGCGGATGCTGGTCGGACTGGACTGGCCGGACACCGGTGAGGTGCGCTTCGATGGAGAACCGCTGCAACCCAGCCGCCTGCTCGAACAGCGCCGCCGCATCGGCTACGTGATCCAGGAGGGCGGCTTGTTCCCACACCTGAGCGCGGCGGCCAATATCGGCCTGCTGCCGCGCACCGTGGGCTGGTCGGCCGAGCGCATTGGCCAGCGCATCGACGTGCTGGCGGCGATGACCCGCTTGCCGGTGGCCGCACTACAGCGATATCCCGCCGAGTTGTCGGGCGGCCAGCGTCAGCGGGTCGGGCTGATCCGGGCGCTGATGCTGGACCCGCAAGTGCTGTTGCTGGACGAGCCGCTGGGCGCGCTGGATCCGATCATCCGCTACGAGCTGCAAGAGCAGATGCGCGAGTTGTTTGTGGAGCTGCGCAAGACCGTGGTGCTGGTCACCCATGACGTTGCCGAAGCGGCGTACCTGGCCGACACGCTGGTGTTGCTGCGCGCCGGCAGGATCGTCCAGCAGGGCAGCGCCCGCGAACTGCATGACGCGCCCGCCGAGCCCTTCGTGACGCGGTTCATGACCGCCCAGCGCAGCCTGGAGCAGAGTCTGTGAGCGTGGGTGCCGGCATGGCTGGGTGGCTGATGGCGCTGGTCGCCGCCGTGGCAGGCGCCGCGGTGGCTACCGCCCCGGTTCATGCCGAACGGGTGACGGTCGGATCCAAGGCGTTCACCGAGTCGGTGATCCTGGGTGAGGTCGCCGCCGGACTGCCCCATGGCGAGGGTGTTGCGGTGACCCACAGGGCCCAGCTGGGCGGCACCCGGATCCTGTGGCGGGCGCTGATCGAAGGCGACATCGACGCCTATCCCGAATACACCGGCACCCTGGCCGCGGAACTGCTGCAGATGCCCGGCGCCGACCCTGGACGGCTGCGCGCCGCGCTGGGCGAACGCGGTCTGGGCATGACCGCGTCGCTGGGATTCAGCAATACCTACGCGCTGGGCATGACGCGCGCCCGGGCGCGCGAACTGGGGGTGGCCGCGGTGTCCGATCTGGCCGCCCAGCCAGAGTTGAAAATCGGTCTGAGCAACGAGTTCATGCAGCGCGCCGACGGGTGGCCGGGCGTGCGTGAGGCCTACGGCTTGCCGCAGCGGCCGGACGGACTCGACCACGACCTGGCTTACCGCGGCTTGGCGAGCGGTGCGCTGGATGTCATCGACCTGTACACAACGGACGCGGAAATTCCGTACTACGACCTGGTCGTGCTGGACGACGATCGCGGCTATTTTCCCGATTACGCGGCGGTGTTCCTGTACCGGAAGGACCTGGACGCGCGCGCGCCGGAATGGCTGGCGGCGCTGCAAGGTCTGGCTGGCCGGATCGATGCGCCGACGATGCAACGCCTCAATGCCGAAGTGAAGCTGGAAGGCGTCAGCGAAGCCGGTGTCGCCGCGGAATGGCTGGGCGTTGGCGCGCCAGCCGCAGCGTCGCGTGCGCAGCGGATCTGGAAGCGGACCCTGGAACACCTCGCGCTGGTGGGAATGTCGCTGGGACTGGCGCTGGTCGTCGCGTTGCCCCTCGGTGTGCTGGCCGCGCGCCGGCCGCGGCTGGGCCAGCTGGTGCTGACCGTGACTGGCCTGCTGCAGACGTTGCCGTCGCTGGCCGTGTTTGTGTTCATGATTCCGCTGTTCGGCATCGGCGCCGGACCGGCCATTGCCGCGCTGTTCCTCTACAGCCTGTTGCCGATCGTGCGCAACACCCATGCCGGCTTGACCGGCATACCGCGCGAACTGCGTGAAACCGCGGCGGCGCTCGGCCTGCCACCGCGCACCCGCCTGTGGCGGATTGAGCTCCCGCTCGCGCTGGGCATGATCCTGGCCGGTATCAAGACGGCCGCGGTGATCAACGTCGGCACCGCCACGCTGGGCGCACTGATCGGTGCCGGCGGTTACGGCCAGCCGATCCTGGCCGGCATCCGCCTGGACGATATCGGCCTGATCCTGGAGGGCGCGGTGCCGGCCGCGTTGCTCGCGCTGGTCGTGCAGGGCGGCTTCGAGCTGGTTGAGCGGGGCCTCACTCCACGAGGTCTGCGATTGGCCGCGCGCCACTGATCGGATGGGTGTGATCGGTGCCGGGGTCGCCTAGTCGCGGCGTCGAAAGGGCAGGACCACGCCGCGCTCGTCCCCGGCTTCCGGGCGGTGCCACAACACCGGCACCTCGTCGGGCGCGGAGAGTTCCAATCCTTCCGGATCGGGGTTGGTGGGGTCGCCGTCCGCCAGCTCCTCTTCGATCTCCCAGCTGTATTTCTTGCGAGGCTGGCGCGGGTCGAGCCGCCGCCACAGGACCGCGGCCAATACGCCGCCCAGCGCTCCACCCATGTGGGCCTGCCACGACACCCCGATCTCGCGCGGGAAGATCGTCAGCAGCATGCCGCCGTAGAGGAAGAACGCGATCATTGCCGCCGCAATTGCCGGGCGGTCGCGCCTCAGCAGGCCGAGGATGAAAACCAGGAACATCAGGCCGTGGGTGATCCCGCTGGCGCCCAGATGGTAGGAACCCGCCTCGCCCAGCAGCCAGGCCCCGGCGCCCGAGCCGAACCACATCAGCGGCAGCGCCCTTAGCGTTGCGCGCGGGTACATCCCGCCGGCCAAGGTGCCGAGCATCAACAGCGAAATCGCGTTGGCGGCCAGATGCTCGAAGGAACCATGCAGCAGGGGCGCACCAAGGATGCCGAGCAGTCCCGCCGCCGACCACGGTTGCACCATCCAGCCGCGCAGGTCGACCGCGCCCTGCAGCGAATGGATCACCAGCAACAGCAGCACCGCCGCCAGGCTCAGGTTGAACGCACCCATCCAGCGCTTGCGGTCGGCGATGCGCTGGGCCCTGGGATCCAGCGCGACCGCTTCGGGAATCTTGTCAGGCATTTACCAACTGTGGCGCTGTCGGCCGTGAATACAAGGCGGGCGCCGTAGAATGGCGGCATGAACAACACCATCCCCACGGTCCACCTCAAGAACGCCTGGAAGTCCTCCCATCCCTGGATCTTCCAGCGCCTGGTCGCCAAGCCTGCGCAGCGGCCCCGTCCCGGCGAGATCGTCGACGTGATCGGCGTGGACGGCGAACTGATCGGTCGCGGCTTCTACAACGGTCACTCGCGCATCGCCCTGCGCATGCTCGACAACGATCCCAACGCGGTGATCGATGCGGACTGGTTCGCGCGCAAGATCGCCGCTGCCGTGTCGCTGCGCCGCGATGTGCTGAAGCTTGACGAGGTCAGCGATGCCTGGCGCGTCTTCCACAGCGAAGGCGACGGCATCTCCGGGCTGGTGATCGACCGCTACGCCGACCTGCTGGTGCTGGAGTTCTTCAGTGCCGGCGCGTTCCGCCACCGCGAATGGATCCAGGCCGCGCTGCGCGAGCAGTTCCCGGGCTGTCGCTTCCACATGTCCGCCGACGTCCATGTGCAGAAGCAGGAAAGTTTCGACTTCCGCGGCACCGAGCCGGCCCAGCCGGCGATCATCACCGAGCATGGGGTGAAGTTCCGCGCCGACCCGGCGGGCGCGCACAAGACCGGTTTCTTCGCCGACCAGCGCGACAACCGACAGTGGCTGAGCCAGCACGTGGCCGACAAACGGATGCTCGACCTGTGCTGCAACACCGGCGGCTTCGGCATTTATGCCGCCGTGCGTGGCGCCAGCGAGGTGGTGGGCGTGGATATCGACGCGGACGTGCTGTCGATCGCCAAGGGCAACGCCAAGCTCAACCATGCCGAGGTGAAGTTCGTCCAGGCGGACATCTTTCCGTGGCTGCGCGATGCGGCGATCGCCGGCGAGCAGTACGACGTGGTGGTGCTGGACCCGGCCAAGATGACCCGCGACCGCGAGCAGGTGATACCGGCGCTGAAGAAGTACCTGGACATGAACAAGCTGGCGCTGGGGGTGGTCAAGCCCGGCGGGCTGTTCGCGACGTTCTCATGCACGGGTCTGGTCAGCGAGGACCAGTTCCTGGACATGATCCGGCGGGCGGCGTTCTTCTCCAACCGGACGGTGCAGGTGCTGAAGGTGGCCGGCGCGGGGCCGGACCATCCGTGGCTGGCGCAAGTGCCGGAGTCGCGGTATTTGAAGGCGGCGTTTTGTCGGGTGCTGGACTGAGTCGGTTTGATCGGTCGAACCGGACTCTCGCCGCAACACATTGGCGTATTTGGTGACGCAGGAAGGCACCGGCCGCGGGCTCCGATCAGTCGCTCCACGATATTCGCTTGGTGATCGAAGCCCGCGGCCGGCGCTCAGGCGTGCATCGTTGAGGGGCTCTCTTGATTCGGTATCAACGTGTTGGAAGTCGAATGGGCGCCGACCGGCCATCCCGATCAGTCGCTCCACGAAATTCGCTTTGTGATCGGGACTGCCGACCGGCGCCTGCCGGCTCGCTTTCCGCGGTGACCCGCCGTCGCGGGCGGTGAGACCGGCGTCGCTACACTGGAGCGATGGATACCCAACTGCTCCTCATCTTGTTGCTCGTGGCGATCTCGGTCGTCGGAGTGCTGTTGGTCCTCTTGCTGCGCAGGCAGGGTTTGCAGGGGCAAAGCGCGGAGTTGGGCGCGTTGCGCGACGAGCGCGACCGGCTGGGTGACGAGTTGCGCGCCGAGCGCGAGACGGCGCGCGGGCAGGCATCCGAAAGTGGGCGCCTGCACGGACGTGTGGGTGCGCTGGAGGATGCGCTTGTCGAGCGCGACCATACGATCGACCGTCTGGAGGCCGAGCTCGCCGGGTTGCGCGACAGCTACCGCCATCTGCAGTCCGAGCACGCGGGGGTGTCGGCCAATCTACACCACGCCAAGCAGGCCCACGCGGAGATGCAGGCCTTCCTGGCCGAGGCGCAGACGAAGCTTTCCGGTGCATTCACCGAGCTCGCCGGCAAGGTGTTCGAGGAAAAGGGACAGCTGTTCGAGAAGAACGTGCAGCGGGTGTCGCTGCAGTCCAAGGCTGATATCGACGCGCTGTTGAAGCCGTTTGCCGAGCGCATCGGCGAGTTCCGCAGCCGGGTCGATACGCTGTACGGCGAGGAGGCCAGGGAACGGGCGTTATTGCTGGGCGCGGTCACCGAGTTGAAAACCCTCAACCAGGACATGGCGCAGCAGGCCCACGCGCTGACCCGGGCGCTGAAGGGCAGTTCCAAGGTCCGCGGAGACTGGGGTGAGTTGATGCTGGAGAGCGTGCTGCGCGGCTCCGGGCTGGAGGATGGCGTCCATTACGACCGTCAGAAGGGCACCGTCGACGAGGACGGCGCGCGCCTGCACCCGGATATCGTCGTCCGCCTGCCCGACGACCGGTGCGTGGTGGTCGACAGCAAGGTCAACCTGATCGCCTGGCAGGAGGCGATGAACGCCGACACGCCCGACCAGCAGAGCGATGCCCTGCGTCGCCACGCCGCCGGCCTGCGCCAGCACATGCGCGAGTTGAGCGAGAAGAATTACCCCAAGGTGCTGGGCGATACCGCGCTGGAGGTGACCATCGCCTTCATCCCCATCGAGGGTGCGCTGTCAGCGGCGCTGGGTACCGACACGGCGCTGCAGACGGACGCGTTCGACCGTCGCGTGGTGTTTGCATCGCCCAACACCCTGATGGCGTTGTTGCGGGTGATCGAGAGACTGTGGACGCGCGACAAGATCCAGCGCGAGGCGATCGCGATCAGCGACACCGGCGGCTTGGTGTTGGACGCGCTGATCGGCTTCCTGGCGGACTTCGACAAGGTCGGCAAGAGCCTGGATGACGCGGACAAGGCCTTCAAGAACGCGCGCCGGCGGCTCAGCGAGTCCAGTCAGGCGGTTATCCCGCGAGCGCGACGATTGGCCGAGCTGGGCGCGCACGGAAGGCGCGCGCTCACCGACGAGCTCAAGCCCGAGTCCGACACTGGCGGCCCAGCCACGGACCGAGCGCCTCAGTTGTCGGTCGGCATCACCGGCATCGCCGAGGCGGGAACGAGCGGGTTGTCGTCGTCGCGCAGGTAATCCGGCAGCGAGTCATCGGTATCCTCGTTCATGCGGTCGCCGAGGATCTGGTAGTTGCGCCGCTGCATCCACGCGTCGCGGACCAGTGCATAATCGTCCGCCGCGCCCTCGCGCAGGCTGTCGGTCGACAGCAACTGGGTGCGCACATCCACCAGCTGCAGGCCTTGCAGCGGGATGCGGATCTTGTCCTCCTCCACCTGGCGCAACGGGCTGAGGGGGGCGTCACCAATCATCCCGAACACGTCGCGCACCGTGCGCGGACCAAACAGCGGGAGCTCGAAGTAGCGCGACTGCTCCCAGCCCCAAACGCCAAGGGTCTGGCCGAAGTCTTCGCTGCGCCGATCCAGGTTGGCGTCGCTGGCAGGATCGAAGATGCCGGCGATCCCCAGCGTGGTGTTGAGCACGAACCGTCCGAGGGCCTGTCCCGCCTGGCCGGGATTGCCCTGCAGCAGCGCGTTGATCGCGGTGACCGGCTGGCCCAGGTTGCTGAAGAAATTGCTCACCCCGAGCCGCACCGGGCGCGGCGTTACCGCGACGTAGAACCGCGCCAGCGGTCGCGCGACGGCGCGATCGACCGCGTTGTTGAAGCGGTGCATCGACCGGTTGTAGCGCTCCCAGGGGTCGTACACGCCAGGCATCTGCGCGGCGGCCGGCAGGGTGGGGTCGGCGACGGGGTCATAAGGGCCGTAAAGCGCGTCGAAGTCGCGTTCCGCGGCGGTACGGGTGTCCTGCTCGGCCGCGGCAAGATCGGTTGCAGCCACCGCCGCGGAAGTCTCGTCCGAGTCAGCCGTGTGCTGATCCGGCGCGGCACCTTCCGCGATGGTCGCGGCGTCCGCCGTAGCGTCGCCCCGGCTTTCCGCGCTCACTTCAGCCGCGGCGGAGCCCGCGACAGCATCGAACGGGGCAGGCAATACGGCGTCCGCCGCAGTCGACGGCGCCGCTGCCGCGTCGCGTCCCGGAGTGCTCGCGCAACCAACGCTCGCCGCGGCGAGAATCACGCCCAGGGCAAGCGCCAGCGAAGGCGTACAGCGATTGCGATTACCGGATCGTCTGGGCATCAAGAGCAGTCCATGGCATGTCGGGGGGAGCGATTCCGCGGCGACCGCCATTGCCGCACGCCGGGCCGTCTAGGTGGCGAAGTTCAAGGTGGCGCCAAGCCGATACGCGCGCCGCAGCTCGGCCAGGCCGGTCGGCTCGCCGGCAACCGTGGTCGCACCGGTGCGGGCCGCCAGCTCGGCCAGCAGCGCCACGCCGGCACTGTCGACGCGGTCCACCGCGGCCAGATCCAGCCGGGTGATACCGCTCTGCCATGCCGCGCATCGGGTCCACAACGCAGGCACGGCCTGACGATCGAGCGTGCCGGAAAAGACCAGCGCGTCGCCGTCACGCTTGACCGATGCGATGTGGGCCGAGGAGCTCATGTCACTTGGCGGTGGGCTGCAACCTGCCCGCTTCCAGGTCGGTGGAGATCTCGTTGATCGACTTGCGCGACAACGGCTCGTCAAACTGGTTGCGGAAGGTCTGGACGAAGCTAACGCCTTCCACCATCACGTCGAACACCTTCCAGTCGTTGCCGACCTTTCGCATCAGGTAATCCACCGGAATCGGATCGCCGCCCTGGCGGATGAATTCGCTGGACACCTTGACCATGGCGCCGCCACGCAGCGGCGTCTCGGACTTGATGCGCACTTTCAGCCGGGTGTTGAAGTCCAGCAGCGAGGAGCCGTAGCGTCCCATCAGGTTGCTGGCCAGGGCCTTGGCAAACCGGTTGACGTCCGCCTCGGCAGCGCCGCGACCGTGGCGACCGAGCACCAGCTGGGCGGCGTACTTGCTGTCGAACATCTGCTCGAACTCGGCGCTGATGAACTTCTGCAGCGCGGCGCGATCGGTGGTGAACTCGGCGCGACGCGCCTCCAGCGTGGTCAGCACGCGGGTCGAGTTGTCCAGTACAAGCTTGCTCGGCGAGGCGGTGGCCGCGGCAGTCGCGGCGCTCGTCTGCCCGCTGGCGAGCGCCAGGGTGGGGACGGTGGCCAGCAACGCGGCGGAAACCAGAACGGAGATCAGGCGGATTTTCATAGTCAGTCCTTGGGGGTATCGCCGTTGTCCTGCAGATACGCGGGAAGCTCGGCGGCGCCGTCATCGGCGCTACCCGGACCATTCTCCGGACCGCCGCTGAACATGTACTTGCCGACCATCTGGATCAGGTCGACCGAGGACTGGGTGAGGAATATCTGGTCGCCGGCTTTCAGCGGCTCGGGATCGCCGCCGGGCTGCAGGCCGATATAGCTCTCGCCGAGCAGGCCGGAGGTGAGGATGGCGGCACTCGTATCCGCCGGCAGGTCGTCGTAGCGCTTGTCGATGGCCAGTGTCACCACCGAGTCAAGCTTTACCGGATCCAGGGTGATGTTGGACACCCGGCCGATCGCCACGCCACCGATCTTGACCGGCGCGTTCGAGCGCAGCGGGCCCAGGTTGCTGAAGCGGGCGGTGACTTCGTAGTCATTGCCGCCAAACCAGCCCAGCTTGCCGTTGGTGGAGCTTATCGCCAGCACGAGCAGGGACGCCAGGGCGAGCAACAGAAAGGCGCCGACGGCGAATTCGATGCGGGGGCTGTGGTTACTCATGGGGTGCTACTCATGAAAGGGGGGGTTCAGAGCCGGAGCTCAGTTGAAGAGCAGGGCGGACATTACGAAGTTCAGCATCAACACCAGCAGCGAGGCGTTCACCACGGCCTTGGTGGTCGCCACCGAGGTGCCTTCGATGGTGGGCTCGGCGTGGAACCCGACATAGGCGGCGACCAGCGCGGCCACGCCGCCAAACACCGCGGACTTGACCATCGCCATGCCGAAGTCGTCGACGAGGTCAACGCTGTCGCGCAGGACCTGCCAGAACACGCCGGCGTCCACGCCGATCACGTGAACCGCTTCCAGATAGCTGGCGCTGATGGCCAGGCTGCAGAAGAAGCCGGTCAGCAACGGCACGCACAGCACGGCGGCCCAGAACCGGGGCGCAACCGCCTTGCCCACCGGGTCGATGCCCATCAGGCCCAGTGCGGTGATCTGATCGGTCGCACGCATCAGGCCCAGCTCAGCGGCGATGGATGATCCCGCGCGGCCGATGAACAGCAATGCGGTCAGCACCGGACCCAACTCGCGGTAGATGCCCAGGCCCAGGATCATGCTGACCTGGGTGCTGGCGCCATAGGTGTCCAGGGCGCGGTAAGCCAGCAGCGTCAGCGAAAGACCGACGAAGGCGCCGCCAACGACGATGATCGGCAGCGAGCGTGCACCGATCTTGTAGATCTCCCGCACCAGCTCGCGGAACAGGTCGGCGCTGGGCACGGAGGCGCGCAGGACCGCCAAGGTGAACAGTCCGGCGCGACCGACCGCGCGGACCGGGGGTGCGATGGCCATCAGGCAGCTTCCTTCGACGCGGTGGCGGTGCGGGGTCGCGCATCAAAAGCGATCGGGCCGTCGGGGTTGCCGTCAAGGAACTGACGCACCAGCGGATCGGTGCTGGCCTGCAACTCCGCAGGTGTGCCGGAAAAGACGATCGTTCGGTTGGCGATCATGATTGCGTGGTCGCAGATTGGCAGGGTCTCGCGGACGTGGTGGGACACCAGGATGCTGGTCAGCCCGAGGCTGTCGTTGAGCCGGCGCACCAGTTCCATCACCACGCCGGACGCGATTGGATCCAGCCCGGTCAGCGGCTCGTCGTAGATCATCAACGGGGGATCCATCGCCAGCGCACGTGCCAGCGCGACGCGGCGTGCCATGCCACCGGACAACTCGCGTGGATACGCATCGGCGGCCGCGACCAGGCCGACCGCATGCAGCTTCATCCGCACCAGGCGGTTGATCAACGGCGGCGGCAGCGCGGTGTGGGTGCGCAATGGCAGGGCCACGTTCTCCGCCACGGTCAGATCGGTCAGCAGGCCATTGCCTTGCAGCAACACGCCGATGCCCTTGCGCATTTCATACAACGCACGCGATCGCCGTGGAATCGGCTGGCCGAAGATCTCCACTGTGCCCGCGGCCGCCGGCAGCTCTCCGGTCAGCGCCGCCAGCAGGGTCGACTTGCCGCTGCCCGACGGGCCGAACACCGTCAGCACCTGACCGCGCGGCACGCTGAGGTTGATGTCCTGCAACACCGTGCGACTGCCGCGATCAAGGCGCAGGCCGGCAAGACGAACGATGGGACTGGAAACGGTCATGGGCATGGAGTCGGAAATGCGGACACGGGTCGCGCAGCCTGACGGGCCGGGCGACTCCGGCATTGTCGCAGTCTGCTGCCCGCCGCGCACTCCGCAGGCTGAATGGGTGGCAATGACAACCCCCCGCAACGGCGCCATCCGGATCGTCTTCACTGAGGACGGACGCGGCGCCCGCCAGGGTGGTGCCCATGCCGACGCATATTCGGTGCTCGATAACTTGACGGAGCAAACCCTATGAACGACGAAAAGAAACCCCTGGATGACACCGGCAAGCAGGCACTCGGCACTGGCGCGGGAGCAGCGGCCGGCGCGGTCGCGGGTGCTGCCGTCGGCGCACCCGGTGGTCCCATCGGCATGGCGATCGGCGCTATTGCCGGCGGTGTGATCGGTGCCGGCGCTGGCGAGTCCATGGCCGCGACAGCCAATGTCGAGGATTACCGTGCGCACTTCCAACGCGACTATACCGGCGCGGCGTACTACCGCCCGGGCACGGCCTGGGATGACTACGAGCCTGCCTACCAGTTCGCCTTCGACCAGTTCGAGGAGTACCGCGGCCGGCCTCTGGCCGAAGTGGAGTCGGACCTGCGCCGGGAGTGGGAGACCGAACGCGCCGACCGCCCGGAGCGCGCCGAATGGGCCGAAGCTCGACCGGCCGTCGCCGCTGGCTGGGAGTACCTGCGCGAGGGCGCCGTCAAGGCCGCCGCGCGCACGCCCTGATGCCCGCCTGACGCCTGTGGAGTAGCATGGCGGGCCCTGAGACAAGGTGTTGCAGAGCCATGGCTGATCCCGTCAAACCCACTCGAGAAGAGGCCGAGGCCGCTGTCCGCACGCTGTTGTCGTGGGCCGGGGACGACCCCAGCCGCGAGGGCTTGATCGATACCCCCAAGCGCGTTGCCAAGGCCTACGCGGACTGGTTCAGCGGCTACGCAATCGATCCCGACGAGTACCTGGCGCGCACATTTGAGGAAGTTGCGGGCTACGACGAGCTGATCGTGCTGCGCGACATCCGCTTTGAGAGCCACTGCGAGCACCACATGGCACCGATCATCGGTCGTGCGCACGTGGGCTACCTGCCCGACGGCAAGGTCGTCGGCATCAGCAAGCTGGCACGGGTCGTCGATGCCTACGCGCGGCGCCTGCAGGTGCAGGAGAAGATGACCGCGCAGATCGCCGATTGCATCCAGCGCGTGCTGCAACCGCGCGGGGTCGGCGTGGTGATCGAGGCGACCCACGGCTGCATGACCACCCGTGGCGTGCACAAGCGCGGCGTGGCGATGATCACTTCCAAGATGATGGGCGGCTTCCGCGAGGACGGCCGCACCCGCGCCGAGTTCCTGCAGTTCATCGGCAGCCCGTCCCGGAGTTGATTGCCGCCGCTTCGTGATCAGGCCGATACATTCGCGTCTGTATTCTGGAGCGATGTCCAGCCAACTTGCCCCGCAGCCGGCCGACGCGCCGGACCGCCTGACGCGCTCTTTTCCCGCATCGCAGGCCGGCCAGTCCGTCGCCTCCCGGTATCGTGCCGTGCGCGAACGCAGCGTGGCGCTTGCCGCGCCGGTCTCGGCCGAAGACGCGATGCTGCAGTCGATGGAGGAGACCAGTCCGACCAAGTGGCATCTGGCCCACACGACGTGGTTCTTCGAGCGTTTCGTGCTGGCCGGAAGCGCCGGCTATCAGCCGGTCAACGCGCAGTGGGACTACCTGTTCAACAGCTACTACCAGAGCGTCGGCCCGATGCACGCGCGTCACCGGCGCGGAATGCTGTCGCGACCCTCGCTGGCCGATGTCCGCGATTACCGCCGGCAGGTCGACGAGCGCATGGCACGGGCCTTCGACGCCGGCCATTTCGACGCGTCGCTGTGCCAGCGCATCGAGCTGGGTTTGCATCACGAGCAACAGCACCAGGAGCTGCTGCTGACCGACATCAAGCATGCGCTGTGGTGCAACCCGCTCAAGCCGGCCTATCGCGATGACCTGCCGGTCGCCACAGCGAGCGCCGGTCCGCTGGACTGGCTGGGCCAGGAGGAGGCGATCGTGGAGATCGGCGCAGCCGCCTGGCCGCTGGACAGCGACCGTTTTGCCTTCGACAACGAATCCCCACGGCACCGTGTGTTGATGCCGGCGCATGCGCTTGCCACCCGTCCGGTTACCAATGCCGAGTACCGCGACTTCATCGACGCCGGCGGCTATGGCGATGCGGCGCTCTGGCTGAGCGATGGCTGGGCGCTGGTCACCCAGGCCGCGTGGCAGCGCCCGCTGTACTGGGATGAGTCGTTGGAGTCCGAGTTCACCCTGGCCGGCATGCGCCCGATCGATCCCAACGCGCCGGTCAGCCACCTCAGCTATTACGAAGCCGATGCGTTCGCGCGATGGGCCGGTGCGCGGCTGCCAACCGAGGTGGAGTGGGAAAACGCGGCCGCGGCGGTTGCCGTTGAGGGCAACTTTGTCGATGAGGGCTACCTGCATCCGGGTGCGGCCCAGCGCGACGCGGACAGCGCCAACGAGAGCGGTCTGCGGCAGATGTTCGGCGACGTGTGGGAGTGGACCTCAAGCGCATACACCGCCTACCCCGGCTTCCGCGAGATGCCCGGCTCACTGGGCGAGTACAACGGCAAGTTCATGAGCGGACAACAGATCCTCCGCGGCGGTAGCTGTGCCAGCTCGCGCGACCACCTGCGCGCCAGCTACCGCAACTTCTTCCATGCGCCCGACCGCTGGCAGTTCAGCGGCCTGCGTCTGGCGCGCGACGCATGATGGTCACCGTGGCGTTGAATATCACGCTCAGCGACCTACAGCCCAGCGCCGATGACATCACCGGCGACGTGCTCAAGGGTCTGTCGGAGACCCCGAAGACGCTGCCGTCGAAGTACTTCTACGACGAGCGCGGGTCACGCCTGTTCGAGCGGATCACCCGCGAGCCGGAGTACTACCTGACCCGGGTCGAACTGGACCTGCTGGACGCCTCCATGCCGGCCATTGCCGATGCGGTGACCCCCAAGGCGCACGTGGTGGAATACGGCAGCGGCAGCGGGCGCAAGACCCACCTGCTGCTGGACGGGCTGGCCGATCCGGTGGCCTACACGCCGATCGAGATCTCGCGTACCGCGTTGCTGGCCAGCGTGGAGCGGCTCGCCGACGCGTATCCGGACGTGGAAATGCTGCCGGTCTGCGCGGACTTCACCCAGCCGGTGCCGCTACCCACGCCCGCGCGCGGCAACGGCCACGTGCTGGTCTTCTTTCCCGGATCGACCCTGGGCAACTTCCTGCCGGTTGACGCCGAGCGCCTGTTGCGCTCGATGCGCGCAACGATGGGTGCCGGCGGGCAGGCGCTGATCGGTATCGACCTGGACAAGGATCCGGCGCTGATCGAGGCGGCCTACAACGATGCGGCCGGGGTGACGGCGGACTTCACTCTCAACCTGCTGGTGCGGCTCAACCGCGATATCGGCAGCGACTTCGACGTGGCGTCGTTCGCCCACCGCGCGGTGTACTCGCCGGAGCGCATGCGCATCCAGACCCATCTGGTCAGCCTGCGCGACCAGCAGGTGACGGTGGCCGGTAAGAGCTTCGATTTTGCCGACGGGGAGGCGATGGAAGTCGAGTACAGCCACAAGTACACCGACGCCAGTTTCGCGGCGCTGGCCGCGCGCGCCGGGCTGCGCGTGGTCGATCGCTGGAACGATCCCAACGACTGGTTCGGGCTGCGTCTGCTCGCGGCGATCTGATAGATCTTTTTGGGTCGTTTCGCGCCAGCCCGATCATTCGGGACTGCCGGGTTCGCAGTCCGTCGACACGCACCTCCGGATGCTCTCGCGATGAGATCACAAGCTTCCGTGTCACCCCCTGTCGACGCCATCGAAATCGCCAGTCAGGCGGGACTTCGCTACGTGTGCGACGATCAGCCCGGGTTCGCCCGTCTGCGGTCTGGCAAGGGCTTCCACTTTCGGAATGCGGACGGCGACCGGGTAAGCGATGCGAAGACCCTGTCGCGCATCCAGGCGCTGGCGATTCCGCCTGCGTGGACCGAGGTGTGGATCTGCCAGCGCGCCAACGGTCACCTGCAGGCAACCGGGCGGGACGCGCGCGGCCGCAAGCAATACCGCTACCACGCCGACTGGAGCCGGGTCCGCGGAGACGGCAAGTTTGATCGAATCGTCGAATTCGGGGCGGCGTTGCCCAAGCTGCGCCGGCACCTGCGCAAGGATCTGGCCGAGCCGGGTTTTGGCCGCGACAAGGTGTTGGCGATCGTCGTCGCGCTCCTGTCCGATACGCTGGTGCGGATTGGCAACGACCGCTATGCACGCAGCAACCGCTCCTTCGGCCTGACCACGCTGCGCAACCGCCATATCGCTTTCCTGCGCGGCGGACGCGCGCGCCTGAGCTTCCGCGGCAAGGGCGGGCAGCAGCACGAGATAGAGCTCGATGATGCGCGTCTGGCCAAGCTGGTCAGGCGCTGCCAGCAACTGCCCGGGCAGGCGCTGTTCCAGTACCGCGATGACGACGGGAGCATCCAGCCGGTCGATTCGGGCGCGGTCAATGACTATCTCCACCGCACACTGGGCAACGGCTTCAGTGCCAAGGACTTCCGCACCTGGGGCGGCACGCTGATCGCGTTTCGCGAGTTGGCAGGCACGCCGGTCCCCGAGGCTGGACCCGGCGGAGAGCCCAGCGAGCGCGCACTGGCCCAGGCGCGCAACGCGGTGATCAAGCAGGTCGCGCAGGAACTTAACAACACCCCGGCGGTGTGTCGCAAGGCGTACATCGATCCGGTGGTCTTTGATGGCTGGGAGCACGGTCGGCTGCAGCGTGCCGCGGCGAATGTGCGCGGCGCGCGCCAGTGGGAAAGCGCCGCGCTGAAGTTCCTCAAGCGCGAGCACAGGCGGTCGCGGTAGGCCGAATCTTCACCCGCTGTGGCCGCCCGGCGCGGGAAACTCGAGATCCCGTGCGGAGAAAACACCATGGCAACATGCGATGTCTGCGGCAACGACTACGACAAGAGCTTCACCGTGAAAACCGTTGACGGCGGCGGGACGTTCGACTCGTTCGAATGTGCGATCCACGCACTCGCGCCCAGCTGCGCCCACTGCCAGTGCAAGATCATCGGCCACGGCAGCGAGCACGACGGCAAGATGTACTGCTGCGCGCATTGCGCACGCAAGTCGGGGGTGATCGGTCTGGATGACCGGGTCTGAGGCACGCCACCGGATGCCGAGCCCGGCCCGGCTTCAAGGCCCGCTGTAGCTGCCTTCGGTATCCGGAGGTGGCTCGATGGCATTCTCCAGGGCTTCCATTGCCTCCGCGGGCAAGGGCAACAGCGCCCAGAACGCCACGTTGCGCTCGCGCCATTCCAGCGCGGCCTCGTTGAGGATCGCCAACAGCGTGTCGAATTCCTCCGGCTGCGCGGCGTGCCAGGCGCCGCTGTTCTCGATCAGCAGCAGGTAACCCGGTGCCAGCAGCCACGACAGGTCGCCAAGGCAATCGGCCAGTGCATCCCAGTTGCCGCCAAACCACCCGGGAAATGACAGTCCTTTGGCGATGCGCTCAAGTGCTTCGGCCTTCTCCGCGCAACCCCCCAGATCGATCCGCGCGATCGCGAAATCCAGCGACGCGGCCGCCTCCGCCATGGCGCTGTTGTCGCGAGCGTCGATGAAGAACGCCCGCGCCTGCTCGGGTTCCAGCAGCAGCGCGCGGAAGTCGGTGGGAATCACGGGGTCACCTCGAACTGGCGAAAGCTGCCGTAGTGGTCATCAGTGTAGAAGTACTCCGTCGGCGGATCGCCACCGGTGACGATGCGTCGCGCGCCGCGGTCGGCTTCCCCGGGCGTGGGGACGGTGTACTCGCGGTAATGGCCGCGGGGCCGCTGCGGCAGGAGTCGCTCGCGATTCTGGAACACCCCGTTGTCCTGGCGATACGCGTAAGGACCGCCGCGGGCAATCGCGTCCAAAACCGGGTGGGCTTCCGCGGGCAGGAACGCAGGGTAGCGAGTTTGCCTGCCGGATGCCGGAGTAGTGGGCGCGGCAGTAGGTCCGTTGGAGGTGCCGGGTGCTTCGCTGGACGACGCGGGCGATTGGACCGTCGGCGCAGGCGGCACGACGGGCGCCTGGCGGTACTGGCTCCACGACCACAGGCCGGCCACGATTACGGCGGCCACCAGCCACAGGCGAGTGCGGTCCATCAGGCGCTTCCTTGTTCGATTGACCGGCCGAGTCTAACGCCTGTCCGACCCAGCGCTAACCGGCGTTGGCATCCGTCAGCCGCAGGTGGCCTGATTGATTGCGCCGGCACTGTTGACGTGCAGGTTCAGGCGGTCGCCGCGGTAGTCCAGCGTCACCGCCATGCCGGGCTCGATCACCCGCACGGCGCGACTGTAACTTTCGAACTGGGCGCGCTCGACAATCTCGGGCGTGGGGGCTTGGCCAATCACCCAGCCGATCGTGTCGGTGGTGCAGGAATCCGGCCGTTGCTGGGCCATCGGCGGCGGCACAGTCGTGCAGGCGGCTGCGACAAGCATCAGTGCAGTGGCGGACAGGGCGGTGCGGATCATCGGCGTCTCCAGTCGGCGGGCAACCTCCCGGATCGTGCCCGCCGCACCGTTAGGATGCGGTAAACACCTCGCCGGTGACCTCGGCTTCCGCTTCCACCAGCCGAAGGATCAGCCGCGCCAGCGTCACCACGTCCTGATGGTTGTGTGCGCAAACCCGGCGCAGCAGCGAAGACGGACCACCGCGAAGGTAGGAGAGCCACGCCGCCGGTGCCTCCGAGCCGGGCAGATCGTCCTCGCGTACGATGCCGAGCAGTTCGCGCTCGATCGTCGCCAGGCGGCAGTTTTCCCACACCCCGCGGTAGCGCCGGCGCGTCGGGAACAACAGGTCGACGTGGTCCAGCGCGGTGATCGGGTCCGCCATGCGCGCCAGCCGGTAGCGCGTCTTCAACAGCGGCGCGTCGTAGCAGCGACCGTTGTAGCTGGACAGCACCATCGCGGGCCGGAGCCAGTCGGTGAAGGTCTGCAGCATCAATGGCTCGGCGGCCAGGGTCGTGATCAGCAATTGGCGGATGCGCAGGCCATCGCCGTGGATTGGATCGTGATGCCAGTCGGCCGCGCCGATCTGGAACGCGCGGGTGCCCGTGCCCCCGGCCAATCCGGTGGTTTCGGTATCAAAGAACAGCAGGTCACGCGGGTCGACGGTCTCGCCCGGACGCTTGGCGAAATCCAGTGCCAACGTGCTGGCCGGAGCAGGGAAGGCGACATGGGACTGGATCAGACGCAGGCCGGGCGCGATTTCCTCGCCCGGCAAGGCGCGGTCTATCGGGCCCGCCGGGTAGTGCATATAGGCCGGCTTGCGCTCGCGGACGCCGAGCAGCCGTCGCAGCGATTCGATCGAGGTGCTGCGCGGGTTCGCGGCGGCATGCGGAGACGGGTGTGTGGGGGTGGGGGCGTTCGCCCGTGCCGGGGAGTTCGCGCATGACGGCGGGAGTGACGTTGCGCCGGACGCGGGCGCGGCGGGTCGTTCCTGCGTTTCTCCGCCCGCCGCAGCGGAGCGTCCCGCGGCGTCGGGCGCCCGCACACCGCCCGCGCCGCCGATTCCAGTTTTGCCCACACGCGATCGCGCGAGGAACGGCTGCGCTGGGACGTCGCCACCGGCCTGCCGTCGCAACGCGCGCAACTTGTCCAGGTTGATGCTCACGCCTCGGTCGCCTCCAGTGACTGGTTTGCCTGCAGCAACTCCAGCACCCGCAGGGCCAGCGATTTGGGCGTGGCTTCGTCGCTGCCCTCGTCGGCGGCGAGGATCGGGCCGACGCAGGCCGGGCAGCCGGCCTTGCAGTCGCAGCGCTCAACCAGCTCCGCGGCACGCCGGACCATTTCGGCCTGGCGGTTCCACAGCGGCTCGCTGAGGCCGACGCCCCCGGGAAAGTTGTCATACAGGTAGATGGTCGGCACGAACTGGCGCACCTCGATCATCTCCTCGTTGGCGTGGGTCAGGCGGTGGTTGGTGTCCTCGTCATCCAGGATGCTGCTGTCCTCGATCCCGCGCAGCGTCCCGCGGCCCTTGTTGTCGGCGGTCGCGAACCACGCGCCATCGCCGTTGCCGATCGCCTTCTGCAGGTCGCGCGCATCGGCCATCACCGCTACCGTCGCCACCACGTGCAGCGCGTAGCCGGCGCCGAGGAAACCATCCAGCGCATCCTGCCGCGACGCGAACCACGCCAGCAGGGTCGCCTGCGGCAACTGCCACCACGCCGCGGTCGTGTGCAACTCCTGGTCGGGCAGATTGACCGGGCCGTAGCCGATGTTCTCGTGGGTGTAGTAGCGGATCTTCTTGTAGCCGGAGACCCGGCGCACCACGTGCACCTCGCCGTGGTTGGCCTCACCGCGACCGGCCGCTTCGCCCTCGAAGCGCTCCAGCACCTTCAGCTTGGTGTAGTCGATAGAGTCGGTGTAGTAGTCCACGAACGTGCGCACCACATAGGCCTTGCGGCCCTCCCAGTCCAGCCGCTCGACCTGATAGGGGGTGGACTGGACCATGTGGATCGCGCCCTCGTACAGGGTCAGTGCGGCGGCCGAATAGTCGACCTCGGCGATGATCTGCTGCTTGCCGCCGGTCTTGTCGACGACCACGAAATTGCCGTCCGCGACCGCGCGCAGCGACACCGAGCCGGCCGGGTAACTGTCGGCGATCCACTCCCAGCGCTCGCCTTCCTTGTGCACCACGTCGGTCTCGGCCAGCGCCTCCAGGAACACGTCCGGGTCGATTGGGCCGAAGCCTTCGCCGACCACGAACGGCAGCTCGAAGGCCGCGCAGCGGATGTGGTCGAACAGGATCAGCGGCTGGTCGGGCGCGACGCGTGCGTGCTCGGGCGAGGCATCGGCGAAGAAGTCCGGATGCCGCACCACGTACTGGTCCAGCGGTTGCGAGCTGGCCACCAGCACGCCCAGCGCCGGCTGCTGGCGGCGGCCGGCGCGGCCGAAACGCTGCCAGGTCGCCGCGACCGAGCCGGGGTAGCCGTTCAGCACCACCACGTCGAGCGCGCCGATGTCCACCCCCAGTTCCAGCGCGGAGGTCGAGATGATCCCGTCGATGTTGCCGGCGCGCATGTCGCGCTCCGCCGCGCGGCGCTCGGTCGGCAGGTAGCCGCCGCGATAGGCGCGGATCCGTGGCGGCTTGCGCGGGTCGTGGTCGAAGATGTCCTTCAGGTACTTGGTCAGCACCTCGACCATCAAGCGGCTCTGTGCGAACACCAGCGTTTTCAGACCGCTCTTGATCGCGATGCGGGCGATGCGGTTGGACTGTGAGCGGGCCGACGCGCGCAGGCCCAGATCGGCGTTCACCACCGGTGGATTCCACAGCAACACGTGCTTGTCCCCGGACGGCGCCCCGGACTCGGTGATTGCGGTCACCGGTGCCTCGATCAGCGCCTGGCAGTGCGCCTGCGGATTGCCGATGGTCGCCGAGCAGAGGATGAACTGCGGGCTGACCCCATAGAACGCGCAGATACGCTTGAGCCGGCGCAGCACATTGGTGACGTGGCTGCCGAACACACCGCGGTAGGTGTGCACCTCGTCGATCACCACGTAGCGCAGGTTCTCGAAGAACTGCGCCCACTTGGTGTGATGCGGCAGGATCGCCTGATGCAGCATGTCCGGATTGCTGACCACGATGTCGCCGTGCAGGCGGATCGCCTGGCGTGCGTCACCGGGCGTATCGCCGTCGAAGGTGAAGGCCTTGACGCCCAGATCGCCGGCGCGGTTGAGCTCCAGCAACTCGGCGACCTGGTCCTGCGCGAGCGCTTTGGTCGGGAACAGATACAACGCTTTCGCGTTGCCCGACATCGCCGCGCTGACCACCGGCAGCGTGTAACAGAGCGACTTGCCCGATGCCGTGGGCGTGACGATCGCCACATGCTCACCTCGCTGGGCCGCATCCCAGGCCTCGGCCTGGTGCGAGTAGAGCTGCTCGATGCCGCGTTGCTTCAGCGCCGACCTCAAAGCTGCCGGCACGTCCTCCGGGATCGGCGCATACGAGCCTTGCCGACCCGGGATGGTGAAGCTGCCAGTAATCCGGTCCGCGTAGCGCCGCTCCAGCCGCTGGCCCAGCAGCGCTCCATCGCGGGACGGGCGACCGTCGATGGTCGACAGTGCCTGTTCGCTGGCGGCGGTACGGGGAGCAAGGGCGTAGGACATGGCGGCCATCGTTGACAAAGGGCGCCATGGGAACATGGGGCGGTCTCAGGGGGTGAGACGGTGCGCATGCAGAGCGGAAAGCGGCAGAAGACCCGCGGGAAGCTTGCTCAACGTCCAATGCCGACGGCTACCGCTTCGGTCGCTCCGCAGCGGCAACCGTAGGAGCGTCGCGGACCTGATGGAAGGTCGCCAGAACCTTCTGCTGCAGACACTTGGGTGCTTCGTTCAAAGCATCGTCTATCGTGAATCCGCCACCGAAAGCCGGGTCACTTCCGAGTTTCACCAAGGTTTGGCCCTCCAGCACCTACGACGTGCCCGCCTCCTGCAGGACTACGGTCGCCTCGGCAGGCTCGGTGCCGCCGCGAGCCCATCACCATGACCGAGAGCTCGATCCGGTCGGTGATCACCTGGTCGATTGGATCGATCTCACGCGCAGGCTTTCGCGATGAATCTAGTCCAATGACACAGGCATTAAGCGTCGCGACATTCTTGTGTGTAGTGGTTCGCTGATCCACACCGCAATGCGGCAGCTACAATGAAAAAATCACGTGTACTTGTGCTATTTGAAAACACGAGTAACCGCTCAGTACGCCATCCGTACAACGTCCACGCCAGTCTCGATCGGACCTGCGAATCTCTTGGGCGCAAGAATCACCGCCACCATTCTTGCGGCCAGCATATAATCTCCAGACAAGCCTTCCGACACACTCAGCGGATACGCGAATCTAAGCGTAACCGACTGCGCCGGCTCTATCGAAATAACGTCGGAATGCTGACTGTCTTCTACTACCAAATGCTCACTATCCAAATAATATACGGAGCTGTCCTTGCCGGCGGAGGAAACCCCGACGGTCACCGACGCAACCCCGGGTCCACTGTCCTCACGCCATGCCGACGGGCCAGTCAGCTCTAGTGGTGTTTCACCGGTATTGACCATCGTCAGGGAGATTGTGATGTGACCACCCGCTGCCTGAGCACTTACCTCCGGGCGAAAGCCAATAACTGGATTGCCGTTTTCCAGGATCGCGTTTTTGATCTCTCCAAAAGTCTTCAGCTTGGAGTTAAAATCTTTTCCTAGCGAAAAGTCATAAATGCCAGAGTAAGTTCTTTCAGCCAAGCGGAAGTCATACCTGAGGACATTCTGACGTCGGGCCGGCTTTGGCGACGGCAGTTGTTGGCTGCTAAGTGCCTTGGCTAGCGATTCAAATTTCAGCTTCAGATCAGGGCTCGCTTGAAGCGCATATTCGCCTATGCCGAGATATCCCATGCCCGTATCTGGATTCTGCGCCGACTTGCGTATGATCAGGGACGCGACGTCACCGTCAAGGATCAATGACGTCGGTTGCGGTGGTCTCGACGTGCCAACCGTATCTTGGGTAAACGACATGCGTTCAGAATCGTTTTTCGTCATGGTCGTTCCGGCACAGGCGGAAATGAGAGCAGAAAGCGGTAAAATAATGCAGGCTACACTGAGGTTACCCATTCCATCTCCGTGTTAGATACAAACCAGTCCCTAATGTGATTCATGTGATATTTTGGTGTCTGTGGACTCTGCGCCCACATTCCTTGACCTCTCCAGTTGAGCGCAGAGTCGAGCTTCCAATCATCATCCGGTTTCGGCATCGAAATATCTACTGACTTGTCTGAGTTGACATATCGACCGTGGAGCGCGCCGCAGTGCAGAAACCACTCGTCCGGCCAGCCAAATAGATGTCCAAGCTCATTGGCTCCGACATTGTCAAAAGTGGTAGGGACGTACGGTTCGATTAGTGCGGCAGAGGGGAGGGGATTTCCTTGCACTGAAACCTCGCCCATGCTCCGGGAGTTCGCACGGACAACGCGAGGAAACATCTTCACCTCCTCGTGTTGTTCACCAGAAAGAACGAAGTTCATCACAAAGGCGATGTTAATTCTGCATGGGCAACCGCTTTCCCTAGTGCTTGCCGCGGGCGTGAGCTTTCCAGGTGGCGGTGGTGTCGTTGCCGGGTGCGTGACCCTCGGGGCTGGTACTGGAACCGGTTTCTGCCAGACCGCCGGAGTTGGGCCCGATGCCGCGCTGCCACGGGAACTGGATTCGGACGTGATGGCCACTGGTAGAGGTCGCGGCCGATTCCGGCAGGCCGACGACGGTTGCGGTCTGCAGGCCGGAGGTGCTGGGGAAGGGTCGCTTGCGGATAGTCGTCCAGCACCGGCTCCAGCACGCCCAGCGATCCGGCCGAGCTCCGCTCCTCACAGTTCCGCCGCGCAGGGTCCACTACGGTTTGCCCACCCATCCACCGCTTCGAGGGTTTCATGCAGGGGACGTCAGATATCCGCGCCTACGTCGCGCGCGTGGTGATAGCGCTGGCACTTGCCGGCTTGGCCGTATTGCTCTGGCAGCTCTCGGACTTGGTCATGGTGGTGTTTGGCGCCGTGGTGGTGTCGGTGATGCTGCACGCGCTGGTCGCCCAGACCGTCCGCCGCACTCCGTTGTCGCAAGGGGCGGCCCTGACCGTCGTCCTGCTGGTGCTGGTGATCGCGTTCTCCCTGCTGATGTGGTTGTTCGGCGCACAGCTGGCCGGCGAGATGGAGTCGCTGAAGGCCTCGTTGCCGCTGGCCTGGGAACAGTTCCAATCGTGGCTTGCTGCCAGTCCGCTCGGGCCTACGGTGCAGCAGTTCAGCGAGCAGACCCAGTCCGATGCCGGCAACCTCGCTTCCAGGCTGGGTGCGTTGGCGATGTCGGCCTCGGGCAACCTCACCCAGCTGGTGCTGATGGTGGCCGGCGGCATCTATCTGGCGGCCCAGCCCGACCTGTACCGGGTGGGCCTGTTGAAACTGTTCCCGGCTGACCGCCGCGCGCTGGTGGGCGATGCGTTGGATGCCAGCGGGCATGCCCTCAAGTCCTGGCTGATGGGCCAGGTATTGGCGATGGTGGTGGTCGGCGTCCTCACCGGTCTGGGCCTGTGGCTGTTGGGCGTTCCGGTTGCACTCGGCTTGGGGATCATCACCGCGCTGCTTGATTTCGTCCCGATCGCGGGGCCCGTATTGGCGGCCATCCCGGCGGTCCTGCTGGGTTTCACCGTCAGCCCCCAGGTCGGATTCGGTGCGCTGGCGCTGTTCATTGTCATCCAGCAACTGGAGAGCCACGTGCTGCAGCCGTTGATCCAGCAGCGGGTGGTGGATCTGCCGCCGGCGTTGCTGTTGATCTCGCTGTTTGCGATCGGCGCGCTGTTCGGCCTGCCCGGTGTCCTGCTGGCCGCGCCGCTGACGGTGGTGATCTTCGTGCTGGTCAAGCGCCTGTACGTGCGCGAGGCGCTGGATACGGAGACCAATATTCCCGGTGAGGAATAGCCAACGCCAACCGATCGACCGGGCGCCGCGGAACCAAAAGAGGAAAAACGCCCGCCGGGAGAGAGGCCGGCGGGCGTTCGCCCTTGCTGCAACGCGTTAGTTCTTTATCTGCACGTCATCGATGTAGACGTTGACGTCGTAGGCGGTGTTGGCGTGGTACAGCCAGATCGCGTCCATCTTGACGGTGCTCGCGGTGATCGCGCCGTTGCCGCCTACCCAGGCGTTCCAGTTTGACGCGGTCGGCAGCGCCCAGGACACGTAGGTCCACGTGTTGGCCGGAACCGACTTGCTGGTGGAGCGCTCGGTGCCGTCGCTGTCGTCGATGCCCACGCCCACGCTGGTGCCAGTACCGCCGGACCAGACCCAGAAACCGACGGTGCCGTTGGCGCGCGTCAGGGCGGTGTTGCTGCCCGGATTGCCGCTGCCGGAAAGCAGGCGTACCGCCCAGTTGGCCGAGCTCGATTTGTTGTCCTTGAGCAGGACCCGCAGCGAGCAGGAGCCGTTCTTGCGCGTACCGCAGTCGCGCGTCGCGGTGGAAGCGGTGGAGATGCCGGTGGTGCTGCCGGAGTAGGCCGGGCTGGTGTTGAAGTGGCCGACGCTGCTCTCGAACCGGTCCAGGTAGGTGACCGCGCCACTGCCGCCGCCGCTGCCCGGATTCAGCAGGTCGTAGTACTTGCTCCAGTTCCAGTTGATGCCCGGATCGGTGTGGGTCTGACCGCTGTAGTGCTGGTGACCCTTGATCTTGACGCTGGTCGGCAACACGTTGATGCCGCTGCTGGGGGCGCCCTTGTAGGCGCTACTGCAGGGGATGGTGCTGTACTTGGCGCAGAAACTGCGCACCACGCCGGCTGAGGCGTTGTACATCGCGTTGGTGTACCAGGAACTGTTGTTGACGTAACCCTCGTGCTCGATGCCCAGGGCGAAACTGTTCTGGTTGCGCAGGTGCCATGCGGTGTGCGCGTTGCGCACCATCTGGGTGACCTGGCCGTCGGAGCTGCGGATCACGTAGTGGGCACTGACGTTCGAGCTGGAGTTCTTGAACCAGGAAATGGTGCCCGCGTAGCTGCCCTGTGCGGTATGGATGGCGACCGCGCTGACCGCTGCCGAGCGGGAGGCGTTGTAGTTGGAGGAGTGCGCGGCGTTCCAGATCGCCGGGCCGTAGTCGGTGCTCTGGATGCCGGCGTCGGGACCTGTGGCGGAGGTGCCCTTGATGGTGGGCCGGGTTTCCGCCGACTTGGCCCGCAGGGTCTCGCTGATCGGGTCGATCTCGTAGTCTGCGGTCTCGATCCGGTCATTGGTCACGTCCAGCCGCACCATCGGCGCACGCTGCGTGATCAGCTGGTCCATGTCGAACGCGCGCTCCCATTCGATCGCCCGCTCGGGCACCACGATGCCGCGATCGTTGACGCCGCGGTCCTGGGCCAGCAACACGTCGTAGGCAAAGCTGGTGCGCGCGAACTCGCCGACGGCGCTGGCGCGGGCGGCTTCCACCGGGGATGCCGAGAATCCCGCGTAGCGCATCAGGGCCGGGCGGATCTCCTCCGGCGTCGGTGTGTTGCCACCGGGCTTGAGCCGCGAGCGTGAGTCCGCCGCGGGGTGGTCCTTGCGGATTTCTGCATCCAGCAGCGCGGCGGCGGCCAGGACGTTGGTGCGTGCATCGGTACGGACCAGGACGGGCGAGACGCCGAGCAGCTGGGCGCCAGCGGTCACCTGGTCGGCGAAGCCCTGGCCGGCGTACAGCCCCATGACGCCATGGGCGGCGGGCATGTGGTGGTGCGCTTCGGTCTGCGACTCGTTCGCGTCGGGCTGGATGTTGAGCCAGCGGCTCTGCACGTAGGCGATCGCCTCCAGCGTGCCCACCGGCACCGACGGGTAGCGCGCGTAGGCTTCCTTGAAGTAACGCTGGAAAGCCAGACGCTGCGGGCGCAGGGCGGCTTCCTCGGCGTTCAAGCGTTCGACCAGCGCGGCCTGCTCCGGCAACGCGGCGGACTCGCCGGCGAAGGCAGTCGAGGCAAGAAGGCCGCTGATCGCGACCGACAGCAAAATCCGTGAATATCCCCTCATGATTCCCTGAACTCCGTGTGGTGTGCGTCCCCTGCCACGGCGTTATCGCGCGAGTCACTAAGCTTGCGTTCAGTGATTTGGTGATTCGGGAAGTGTGTCGCGTTCAGGGCGGGATATTCCGTTGAAACGGTAGGGAAAACCCTCGACTGGACGCGAGGCTTTTGCCGCATTGCACCCATACTCTGCGCAGAAGATCCGTATGCCACCTGCTTTCATGCGGGTCCGCTCGCGTGCTGATCCACGTCGCGCAGGGCGTCGGCAGACAATTCGCGCACCCGGCGATCGCGCAATTGCGAGGCACTGGCGAGGCCGATTCCGCGCGGGTCCTGGGCGGTGTAAAGCGTCACGTGGGGCGGCGGCACGGGCAGCTGACGGCCAAGCAGGCGGCCCAGTGCGCGGTGGAACCGCTGCATCGCGGCCAGCTCGATCAGCTCGATGATGGACTGGCGGGGCGCGGTGTCTGTGTCCCCTCCGTGCGCGGCAGAAGCAGGGTGTGCGAGCTGGACATACCGCCCGGTTCGCTGGATGCGCCAGTCCTGATCCACCGCAGATGCAATCCGCTCAGCGAGAAAGTCCGGCCCCAGCGTGGAGCGAAGCTGCTGTCCCAGCCGTGAGCCGATCAGGGTCACGTGCAATTCCGGTTTGGGTGCAAAGGCGACGCCGTCGACGCATACCGCTTTTGCCGGCGGCGCCCAGAACCCCGGATCGATGGGCAGCAGCAGGGTGTGCGGAGGGCAAGCCAGGTCCATAGGCCGATCATGCACCAGCCCGCGCGCGGCTCGCCGGAGTGGTCTGCCTTGCGCGCACGCGCTTCCTGCGGCCGGTGCGACGGCGCAGGGCGTTTGGGTGCGGTCAAGCCTCCCCGCGCTGCTGCGGTCCACAATGCACGCTCGATGTCCGACGGATGCACCGCGTGGCTCCTGCAATGCCGCAAGCACCAGATCGCAGCGACGGCCACAGCCGCTATGCCGTGATCGTGTTCGCGCTGGCGCTGGGCGGCTTCGCCATCGGTACCAGCGAGTTCGCGATGATGGGGCTGATGCCCAACCTGGTGCAGGCGTTTGGCGTCACCGAACCCCAGGTCGGCCACATGATCAGCGCCTACGCGCTCGGCGTGGTGGTGGGTGCGCCGCTGCTGGCGATCCTCGGAGCGCGCCTGCCGCGGCGAACCCTGTTGCTGGCGTTGATGTCGTTCTACGCGCTGGGCAACCTGGCGACCGCGCTCGCCCCCAACTACCTCACGATGCTGGCGTTCCGATTCATCGCCGGTCTGCCGCATGGCGCTTATTTCGGCGTCGCCATGCTGGTGGCGGCCGACATCGCTGGCCCCGCACGGCGCGGCGTCGCGGTGAGTCAGGTGATGCTGGGCCTGTCGATCGCGATCCTGGTCGGCAATCCGTTGGCCACCTGGATGGGCCAGGCGGTCAGCTGGCGCTATACCTTCGCCGTGGTGGCCGTGGTCGCGGTGGTCACCGTGGCGATGATCGCGCGCCACCTGCGCACCGTGCCCGCCGATCCCGATCAGTCGCCACTGCGCGAGCTGCGCGCCTTCAACACCTCGCAGGTCTGGCTGACCCTGCTGATCGGGGCAATTGGTTTTGCGGGGATGTTCTGCGTCTTCAGCTACCTCACCGCCACATTGACCCACGTTACCGGCGTCGCCGACGGCTGGATACCCGTCGCGCTGGCGGTATTTGGTGTCGGTTCGGTGATCGGCAACCTGGCCGGAGGCTGGCTGGTCGATCGCATGCAGTTCCGCGCCACGGCGGTGATCCTGATCTGGTCTGCGCTGGTGCTGCTGGTGTTCCCGCTTGCCGCCCACTCGCTGTGGACCATCCTGCCCGCGGTTTTGGCCATCGGAACCATGGGCGCGCTTGGCCCGGCCCTGCAGACGCGGTTGATGGACGTTGCCGGGGAGGCCCAGACCCTGGCCGCTGCGTCCAACCATGCCGCCTTCAACGCGGCCAATGCGTTGGGGCCGTGGGTGGGAGGACTGGCGATCACCGCCGGACTTGGTTGGACCTCGACCGGTTACGTCGGTGCAGCGACCGCCGTGGCGGGCCTGTTGATCTATCTCTGGGCGCGCCGGGACGACGGCCGGACCGGTGGCGTCCTGCTGGCGGATCGGGCGACGCGCTGACGCGTGCCGCCGGGCGGGATCGTCCATCATGGCGCGGTCCCTCACCGGTGTCAGTCCGCAGCCATGTCCGATAAGTCAGTGCACGAGAAGCCATTTTCAGCTGCCTGCGAGCGCAATCGCGGCCCCATCCTCGGGGTGCTGCGCAGCGCTTTCGCCAACCGGCAGCGCGTGCTGGAGATCGGCAGTGGTACCGGCCAGCACGCTGTCCACTTCGCCGCCGCGATGCCCGGCCTGGTCTGGCAATGCACTGACCGCCGCGAGTACCTGCCGGGCATCCGCCAATGGCTGGACGAGGCCGCGCTGGCCAATACGCCGGACCCCCGGGAGCTCGACGTCGACGATGTGCACTGGCAGCTGGGCGGTGAGGCGGGCCAATTCGATGCGGCGTTCAGTGCCAACACCCTGCACATCATGGGGTGGCCGCAGGTGCAGGCCTTCTTCCGCGGACTGGACCGGGCGCTGGCGCCGGCAGCCACGTTGGTCGTGTATGGGCCCTTCAACTATGCCGGCGATTACACCAGCGACAGCAACCGCGAGTTTGATGGATGGCTGAAGGCGCGTGACCCGGCATCGGGTATCCGCGATTTCGAGGCGGTCGATGCACTGGCCAACGCGATCGGGTTGCGCCTCGTTGATGACGCGGCGACGCCCGCCAACAACCGCTGCATCACCTGGGAGCGCGGATAATGGCCCTGATTCCCTACCATCTGCAGGCAGCATCGTTGAACTCCCTTAGCCCTCGACGCGCGACATCCGGCTTCCATCCCGACCCGCGCACAACGCCGGCACTCTGGAATCCGATCGTGCTGCGTGTCGCGGCGCTTGTGCTGGGTGTTGCGATTGCTGGTGGTGCGATGGCGCAGGAGGCGACCACGCCGGCCGAGGAAGTCGCTGCACCGTTGCCTACCTCGACGGTGCGCCTGGCGGCCGGCGAGTACCTGTGGATGCCGGAAATGGCGCCCTCCGGCCCGGTCGTCCTGGTCATCAGTCTTCCCGAGCAGTTGCTCCACGTGTATCGCAACGGCGTGCGCATCGGCGTCTCCACGGTGAGCACTGGCAAGGCCGGTCACGAGACCCCGACGGGCGTGTTCTCGATCCTGCAAAAGCGCAAGGAGCACTATTCCAACCTCTACAACAACGCGCCCATGCCCTACATGCAGCGGCTGACGTGGGACGGTATCGCCCTGCACGCCGGCAGTCTGCCCGGCTACCCCGCGTCGCATGGTTGCGTGCGCATGCCTTTCGAGTTTTCCCAGAAGCTGTATGAGGTCACCGCCAACGGCATGACCGTGGTGGTGGCCAACGAGTCCTCGCATTCGCCGGCGGTGTCCAACCCGGGCTGGTTCGCGCCGGTGGATCCCGTCAGCGGCGCGGATGCCCGCGGTCATCGCGTCGAGTTCGGTGAGATCGGGCCGGGCGAGTACAGCTGGAACCCCGACCGCTCGCCCCAGGGTGCGCTGACCCTCGTGCTCAGCCTCGCCGACCAGCAGGTGGTGGTGATGCGCAACGGCGTGGAAATCGGTCGTGCGAGCGTCGTGACCCGGGATGCGCGGGTCCCCGGGACCCACGTGTACGTGCTGCTGGAGGGCGAGAAGCCCGAGCCCAGTACGGTGGTTCCGGACCGCTCGGCGCTGCGCTGGCTGGAAGTGGCCAGCATCGGCGACGGCAAATCGCCCGATGCACCGACCGTGGAGGCCGCATTGGGCAATGGCGGGGTGGACCTTCCGCCGGCGTTTGCCAGTGCTGTGTATGAGGTGCTGCAACCCGGATCCACCGTGGTGGTCACTAGCGAGTCCATACGCGGCACCACCCCGGCCGACCTCACCGTGCTGCGCGCCGACGAGGACCCGGCTGCGCCACCGCCCACCGGAAAGTAAGCCGTTCCTGACCGGGATCATCACCCGCTATTCAGGCGCGATCGGCTGCCGGCCCGTATCCTGCCATCCATGCCACGCCTACCTGCCTCCTTCCTGCTGGCCTGCGCCGCAGCGATCGCCGTGTGCTCGGCCGGCTCGCTGCCTGTGGTCGCCAGCCCTGCGGTTGCCGCCCACGCGCCGCCTTCCCACCGGCACCCGTCGGCTGAGCCGCGGCTTGCCGAGCTGATGGCCGAACCGGACGTCGCGGATGAGCGGCCGATCGTATCGGGCCTGCTGGATGCCCTGCGCGCGGCTGCTCCGGAGATCGATCCGGGTGTATTGGCGCTGGCTTTGGAGGCGCGCTCATGCGCGTTGAACAGCGGGACCGCCGTCGGCACCCGCCTGGCGGTGATCGACTACTCGTTGCCCTCCACCCGCAAGCGCATGTGGGTGTTCGACGTCGATCAGCCTGGCCTGCTCTATGCCGAGCACGTGGCCCACGGCCAGGGCAGTGGCGAAAACATGTCCAACCGCTTCAGCAACGTGGACGGCAGCCACCAGACCAGCCTGGGCCTGTTCCGCACCGCGGAAACCTACGTCGGCGGCAACGGCTACTCCCTGCGCATGGACGGCTTGGAGCCGGGCGTGAACGACAATGCGCGTGACCGCCTGATCGTCATCCATGGCGCGCCCTACGTGAATCCCGAGCAGGCGCAGCGGCAGGGCCGGTTGGGACGCAGTTACGGGTGTCCCGCGCTGCGGCCGCAGGTCGCCCGCGAAGTCATCGACACCATCAAGAACGACCAGCTGGTGTTCGCCTATTACCCCGATGATCCGTGGTTGAAGGGTTCGCGCTTCTTCGGTTGCGGCGGCCGCACAGCCGGCCAGATACTGGCGGACGCCCGCAACGGTGCCGCGTCCCACGATGCCGTCGCCAGTGCGGGTAATAGTGGCGGAGCCGCCGCGACGACGCTCTGAGCTGGGGTTCACCGCCCTTCGACCGGGCGACGGCCACGATGGACGCATTGACGTTCATGGAGTGGCGCGATGAAAACCGACGGCCCGGTATTTGGTGAGAAGTCGCTGAGCAAACTGGCGGCGGTATTTGACTCCCGCGAGCGGGCGGAGGATGTGGCCGCGCGACTGCGCGAGCAGTTCAACCTCAACGCCGCGCAACTGCAGGTGATCTCGCCTGAGGATCCGCATCCGGGCCGAAAGATCGAGCCCGATAGCCGTGGCGTCCGCCAGACTGCCATCAAGGCGCACATCACTTTTGCAATCCTGGGCATCGTCGCCGGACTGGTGATATTCGCCATTCTCCGCGGCATGCACATCACTGCGGTTACGTCCTCGCCGCTGGCGGTTGCCGGAGTGCTGGTGTTTTTCGGTGCGGTGTTCGGGTTGTTTGCAGGGGGCCTGATCACGCTGCGGCCGGATCAGGACCATGTGGTGATGAAGGTGCGCGAAGCGCTGGACAATGGCCGCTTCGTGATTGTCGCCAACCCGGTTGACCACGACCAGCGTGGGCAGCTGTCGGAAGCACTGCGCAGCGAGTCCAGCGACGTGGCCGGCAGCTTGTGAGACAGTCCCGACGCCTGCGGGAGTCGAGCTGATGGTCTTTCGTATTTCGGTGTTGCTGCTGGCCGTCCTGGCGATGGCGGGCGTGTTCGCGCCGGGGCCATTCGGTGAGATCAGCGCCCGCGCCCAGGCGCTCACCCTGTCTGGCGCAGGCTGGATGTACCTGGTGATCGTGTTCGTGGCACTGGTGTTCCTGCTGTATCTGGCCGTAAGCCCCATGGGCGCGTTGCGCATCGGCGGGGACGATGCGGAGCCCGAATTCAGCCGGAGCTCGTGGTTCGCCATGCTGTTTTCGGCCGGAATGGGCATCGGTCTGGTGTTCTTCGGTGCCGCCGAACCCCTGTCGCATTTCCAGCGCCCACCGGAAGGCATTGAGCCGCAAAGCCTGGAGGCGGCGCGCGCGTCGCTGCGCTATGTCTTCTTCCATTGGGGCCTGCATCCCTGGGCGATCTACGCCCTGATGGGCTTGGCGATGGCCTGGTTCCAGTTCAACCGCAACTCACGCGGCCTGATCAGCGACCTGCTGTCGCCCTTGATCGGTGAGCGGCACTCGCACGGTGCACCGGGCAAGGCGGTGGACGTGTTGGCTGTCGTGGCCACTGCGATAGGGGTGGCGACCACGCTGGGGTTTGGCGCAATGCAGATCAGTGCCGGCCTCAGCCACGTGACCACGGTTCCGGCCGGTTTTGCCACCCAGGCGGTGATCATCGCCGTGGCGTTCGTGCTGTACATGGCATCCAGCGCGACCGGTCTGTCCCGGGGCATCAAGTGGCTGTCCAACTTCAACATGGCGGTGGCGGCGCTGCTGCTGGCGCTGGTGATAGTGCTCGGCCCGACCGCCTTCATTTTTGAATCGCTGACCACCACCCTGGGCGCCTACCTCAACCAGCTGCCGGCGATGAGCCTGCACATGACGCCGTTCTCGCAGCGCGCGTGGGTGGGTGACTGGACGATCTTCTACTGGGCGTGGTGGATCGCGTGGGCGCCCTTCGTTGGGGCGTTTTTCGCCAAGATCTCCTACGGGCGAACGGTGCGCGAGTTCGTGTTCGGGGTGGTCTGCGGGCCGGCAATGGTGAGCTTCCTGTGGTTCGCCGCGTTCGGCGCGACCGTGCTCTACCAGCAGATGTTCCAGGGCGCGGACCAGCTGGCCGCGCTCAGCCTGGGCATCGAACACGTGCTGTTTGCGATGGCCGACCTGCTGCCACTGTCGACCGTCATCTCATGGGTGGCGATCGTGTTGTTGCTGAGTTTCTTCGTCACCTCCGCCGACTCGGCCACGCTGGTGCTGGCCAGCATGTCCAGCGAGTGCGGCGGCGATCCGCCGCTGGCAAAGAAGATGGTCTGGGGCGTGCTCCAGTCGGTTATCGCCGTGGCCCTGCTGGCTGCCGGGGGGCTGGAGGCCCTGCAGGCGGTGATCATCGTGGCCGCGCTGCCCTTTGCAGTGCTGCTGGTGGCGATCATGGTCTCCTTGAACCGCACCCTGGGCGAGGAGAAGCGGCTGCGCGAGCGTCACGATCGGGAGGTGCGCAACGCGGAAGTCCGCTGGCTGCAAAGGGAGCGCGAACGCGCGGAGAAGGTCCGGCCGGGAGCGGGTGGGTTGTAACGTCGGCAATACGGCGGGGACGTGACAGGTGGCGCGGGTCAGTAGTCCGCGTCGACGTTCGCTTCCAGCGGCACCTGGTGCGCCTTCAGCCAGGCCACCACCTCTCGGCGCTCCGCCAAGGCACGCTCGTTGAGCGCATTACGCGGCGGGTAGGAGAAGTAATACGCCTGGAAGCTGGCGCCGCCCGAATTGGTGGCCATCGGGTCCGCCCCTGCTTCCAGCAACATCAGTATTGCCTCGCCTGCGTTGGTTCGCGCGGCAACGTGCAACGGCCTGTCGCCGTTGTTGTCGCCCAGTTGCGGGTCGGCGCCGGCATCCAGCAGGATGCGGACGTTGTCCAGCTGCAGGCCGCGCAGGGCACGTGAGAGCGGGGTCGATGCGGTCGCCGGATTGCGTGCATCCGGGTCGCCGCCATGGGCCAGCACCGCTTTCAGGAACGCCGGATTGGCGACGAATGCCGCCGCATGCACCGGTGTTTCACCGCCGCCGCCCGGCTGGTTGGGATCCGCTCCGCCATCCAGCAGTGCCTGGGTCGCGGTCAGGTTCTCAGCGCCAATGGCCGCTACCAGCAAGGTTGCACCCTCTGCGCCGGGGGTGTTGGGGTCGACGCTGGCAAGTTGGCGCTTTATCTCGACGCTGTCACCGCTGGCAACCGCTTGGGCCAGCGGCTCGAGGCTGGAATTGGCGAAGGCTTCATTGCTCATGGACTGTGGATCACACCCGGTAGCGGAGAAGAGGAACGCGGCGAAAAGGGCGCCGCTGAGGCGGCCCGGGACAAGCGAGTCTATCCGCGATCCTGCACGCATTTACCAGTTCCAGGGCATGACCCGCGAGTTGGAGACGGCCTCGCCGATCGCGCGGCCGGTGTTGGTCACACCATCCTTGATCGCGGTGGCGCCTTCAACCACTTTGTTACCGGCCCACTTCGCGCCCTCGACCGTTTTGCCAGCGACCCAGATACCGCCCTCGACGACTTTTTCGCCGGTCCACTTGGCGCCCTCGACGGCCTTCCCAGCCACCCAGGTGCTTCCCTGGATCGCTTTCTCGCCCGTCCACTGGATGCCTTCGATCGCCTTGCCACCCGCCCAGACAATGCCGTCGACGGTGTTCTGCACCATCGCGCCCTGGACGCCGGCGATCTGCTCAATCCCGTCGCCGAGCTTGTCGGCGGTGAACTGGGCAGCCTTGCCGCCGATCGAAATCGCACCGGCCAACAGATCGCCCGCCGGCCCGGCGACCCGCTCTTCAACGCGCGCCGCAACGCCTTCCGCGGTGTGGTGGATCGTATCGCCAACCGAGTTGAGCACGCCGTCCACCACATGCCCGCCGATCTTCACCGAACCCTGCAGGTAATTGCCATCCGCCATGTCGGTCTTGAATACACCGACGACCTCATCGGCCACCTCATGGGTGTTGCGCGCGAAATCATCACGCAGGCCTTCCGGCACCATGTCGTGGAGGGATTTGCCGAAGTCCGACGGGTTCTGGTAACCGGCTTGCCAGGGCTCACGCGCAATCATGGTGTCGGTGAGCAGGTTGGGGCTGTGGCTGAGCGCGTTGTAGGCCAGTTGCCCGGCACTGCTGATGACCGGGATGCCGCTGTTGCGCATCGCTTCCACCAACGCGTTGGCGCCAGCCTGGCCGAGCAGCGGCAGGTCGAACTCGTGTTTTGCGGCGCGTCCGGTCAACGTGTGCTGGTCGATGCCCTTGGGCTCGACCACGATCTTGGTGCCCAGCGCGTCGGGCGCTGCCAGCGAAAGCGGGCCGGACTCCTGCACCCGTGTTAGCAGATCGGTTTTCATCGAGTAGGCGCGGATCTGGCCGCCTTCAGCGATGTCGCGCGCCTGCTGGGGACTGGCCAGTCCCAACCGGTCCAAGGTGTTGGGGTGGATGCCCGAGGCGTCGAAGGTGACCGCCGGAATGCCAGTGGCCAGCGATGCGACGGAGGCCAGACCACCGCCCTGGGAGTGACCGGTGATGGCCAGGTTGGTTGCGGCGCCGGGTTCTCCATCGCCGAAGACCCGGGCGAACTCGATGGCGCTGTCGGCTGCCAGGCCGGTGAACTTGTCGACCGAACCGGTCTCGAAACCCAGGCCCTGCTGGAAGTTGTCGCCCCAGTCCGCCGCGCCTTCCGCCGTGCCGCGATAGGCCAGGACAAAGTTTCCCTCCCCGTCGGTGTAGACCTCGGCCTTGAACTGGTTGGCGGTGGTCTGCTCGACGCCGCCAAGGAATTCCTGGCGCCAGGTGGCCGGGTTCTCGATCCCGCGTGATTCCAGCATCGAGTCGCTGACCGCGCTCCAGCCCTCGGGCGGTGCGCCTCGCGTTCCGTAGACCGAGGTGGCCAGCTGCGACATCGTCACATCGAACGGCTGCGCCTTGGTACCGCTGACGGCATCCTTCAGCGTGCTGCCGGCAGGCAGGGCATAGGGGCTGGGGGGAGACGGCGGGGCCTGTGGCGCCAGTCGCGCCGGGGACAGCGAAGCCAGCTGCGGGTGGTAGCTCGGTTCGCGCAGACCGCTCGTGCCCAGTGGCAACGGCGAAAACGGCACGGGTCGCTGCAGGTTCTGCAACGGTGCCAACATCTGCAAGCGGTTGGTGAGTCCGCTGAGTCCACCCTGACCGATCAACATGTCCCGCCTCCTTTTCGGCGCCTGTACCGACCATAGGGCGGATGCAAGGCGCCGCGGTAGCTGGGGCGGACCCTAGTGCGCTGGAGCACCGTGGATCTTTTGCAGATACTCGGTGCTCCAGCGCTCGGCTGGCAGGTCCTTGGCAGCAGTCAGGCGATCAGACGCAGCTCCAACCGCGACGGCGCCTCGCCGGACCACTCCTTCAACAGCTCCGCCTCGCGCGCCTTGGCCTTTTCCAGATGCGCCTCCTTGACGTGGCCGTAGCCGCGGATGTGCTCGGGAATGGTGGCGATTTCGACGGCTAGGGCGACGTTGCCGCGGTCCAGCGTCGGCAGCAGGGCGTCGATGGTCTTGAAGTAGTCGACGATCAGCTGGCGCTCGGCGCGGCGCTCGGCGGTGTAGCCAAACACGTCCAGCCTGCCACCGCGGAGGGTGCGCAGCTTGGCCAGCCACTTGAACGCGGTGAACATCCACGGCCCGAACTCGCGCTTGATCAGCTGGCCGTTGTCGTCGCGCTTGGCAAACAGCGGCGGTGCGAGGTGGAACCTGATCTTGTAGTCGCCGTCGAACTGCTGCTCCACCTGGCGCAGGAATTCGCCGCTGGTGTACAGGCGTGCGACCTCGTACTCGTCCTTGTAGGCCATCAGCTTGAACGCGTAGCGGGCGACCGCCTCGGTCAAGTCGGTGCTGCCGCCGGCCTTGCCGGCCTCGGCGTCGCGCACACGGTTGACCAGACTGGCGTAATGGCGCGCATAGGCGGCGTCCTGGTACTCGGTCAGGAACTGCACCCGGCGGCCAATCAGTTCGTCCAGCGAGCGCGACAGGCGTGAGTCGTCCATCGGCAGGAACGCGACGCGGTCGCCGGGATGGTTCTGCGGCACGTGGCGCAGTTCGTCCTCGTTGCGCCCGCCCAGTGGCGCCGACGGGCTGGCGAATTCGCTGCCTTCCCAGTCGCCGGCACCCAGCATCGGCAGGTCGCGTGGGGTGGCTTCCGCCGCGGTCGGCTGGTTGCGCACCAGTCCGGCCGCATCGGCCACCGCGTTGGGATCGATCACCGCCAGCCGGCCCCAGGCGAATGCGGTCTTGTTCATTTCGATCGCCGCGCCGTTGAGCTCGACCGCGCGCATGATCGCGTCTAGCGAGATCGGCACCAGGCCGCGCTGCCAGGCATAGCCGAGCAGGAACAGGTTGCTGCCGATCGCGTTGCCGAGCAGGGCGGTGGCGATCTGGGTCGCGTCGACCACGAACGGCTTCTCGCCGCCAAGCGCCGTCTGCACCGCGCTGATGATGTCGGCCGCCGGGAACTGGATGTCCGGACGGGTGGTGAAGCTGCCCGGCATCGCCTCGTAGCTGTTGAGCACCACCTGGCTGCGGCCGCCGCGGATCTTCGACAGCGCCCAGTAGTCGTTGACAACCACCATGTCGCAGCCCAGCACCAGATCGGCCTCACCGGCGGCGATGCGCACCGCGTGGATCTCGGCCGGGCTGTTGGCGATGCGGATGTGGGTGGTGACCGCGCCGCCCTTCTGCGCCAGTCCGGTCTGGTCGAGCACGCTGGAGCCCTTGCCCTCCAGATGCCCGGCCATGCCCAGCAACGCGCCGATGGTCACCACGCCGGTACCGCCAACGCCGGTGATCAGGATGTTCCATGGCCGCTCCAGCGTCGGCAGTACCGGCATCGGCAGATTGGCCAGCCGGTCGCGTGCGTTGCTGGCGGACTTTTTGCGCAACCCGCCGCCTTCGATGGTGACAAAGCTGGGGCAGAAGCCGCTGACGCAGCTGTAGTCCTTGTTGCAGTTGGACTGGTCGATCTCGCGCTTGCGGCCGAACTCGGTTTCCTTCGGCAGCACCGACACGCAGAACGACTTCTTGCCGCAGTCGCCGCAGCCCTCGCAGACCAGCGAGTTGACCATGACGCGTTTGGCCGGATCGACCACCTTGCCGCGCTTGCGGCGACGTCGCAGCTCGGTCGCGCAGGTCTGGTCGTAGATCAGCACCGAGGTGCCCTTGACCTCGCGCAGGCGCTTCTGCACCGCGTCCAGTTCGGCGCGGTCGAAGAACTCGACGTCGCTCGGGAACAGGTCGCGGCGGCGCCATTTGCCGATCTCATCGGACACCACCACGATCGCGTGCACGCCTTCGCTGCGGACCTGATGGGCGATCTGCGGCACGCTCAACTGGCCGTCCACCGGCTGGCCGCCGGTCATTGCGACCGCATCGTTGTAGAGGATCTTGTAGGTGATGTTGACCCCGGCCGCGACCGCCTGTCGGATCGCCAGCGTGCCGGAGTGGAAGTAGGTGCCGTCGCCGAGGTTCTGGAACACGTGCTCGGTGTCGGTGAACGCGGCCTGCCCGGCCCAGGTGACGCCCTCGCCGCCCATGTGGGTGTAGGTGTCGGTGCTGCGGTTCATCCAGGTCACCATGTAATGGCAACCGATCCCGCCCAGCGCGCGCGAGCCTTCCGGCACGGCGGTCGAGATGTTGTGCGGGCAGCCGGAGCAGTAATGCGGCACGCGCGGGAACTGCGCCCGCGGCAGCGCCAACTCGGCTTCCTTCTCGGCCATCCAGCGCATCACCTCGCGCATGCGCTCGTTGTCGTGGAACTTCTGGATCCGCCGCCCGATCACCCCGGCGATCGTGGCCGGGGTCAGCTCGCCGGTGCTGGGCAGGATCCAGTTGCCCTGCTCGTCGTACTTGCCGACGATCGAGGGACGCGCGCCGCCGCCCCAGTTGTACATCGCCTCCTTCATCTGGCTCTCGATGAAGGCGTGCTTCTCCTCCACCACCACGATGTCGGCCAGACCCTCGGCGAAACGCTTCAGGCCGACCGGCTCCAGCGGCCAGGTCATGCCGACCTTGTACACGCGGATGCCCAGGTCCTCGCAGGCGCGCTCGTCCAGGCCGAGGTATTCCAGCGCGGTCAACACGTCCAGGTAGGACTTGCCGGTGGTGATGATGCCCAGGCGCGGGTTCGGCGAGTCGATCACGATGCGGTCGATCGCGTTGGCCCGCGCGAAGGCCTGCGCGGCCTTCACGGCATACCGGTGCAGGCGCATTTCCTGGTCCAGCGGCGGATCCGGCCAGCGGATGTTGAGGCCGCCGACCGGCATCTCGAAGTCGTCCGGAGTGACGATCTGCAGCGCCAGCGGATTGACGTCGACCGAAGCGGAGGACTCCACCGTCTCGGCGATCGTCTTGAAGCCGACCCAGCGCCCGGTGTAGCGCGACATCGCCCAGCCAATCGCGCCCATGTCGAGGATGTCCTGCACCCCGGCCGGATTCAGGATCGGCATCATCGCGCTGGTGAACTCGCCCTCCGACCCGTGGGGAAGCGTCGAGCTGCGGCAGGCGTGGTCGTCGGCGGCCAGCGCCAGCACACCGCCCAGCGGACTGGTACCGGCGGCATTGGCGTGTTTGAGCACGTCGCCGCTGCGGTCCACGCCGGGGCCCTTGGCGTACCACATGCCGAACACACCATCGACCTTCGCGCCTTCAAACAGGTTGGTCTGCTGGGTGCCCCAGACCATGGTCGCGCCGAGGTCCTCGTTGAGTCCGGGAATGAACTTCACCCCGGCCTTGGTCAGGTGCTGCTTGGCCCGCCACAGCTCCAGATCGAATCCGCCCAACGGCGAGCCGCGGTAGCCGGAGATGAAGCCGGCGGTGTTCAGTCCGGCGGCCTGATCGCGCAGGCGCTGCATCAGCGGCAACCGCACCAGTGCCTGCACGCCGGACAGATAGATCCGACCGGATTCGCGGCTGTACTTGTGGTCCAGGCCGTAATCGGGGTCGGCGAGGCCGACGGTGTCGGCCGAGGCGGGCGAGGAGAGCTGGGCGGTACTGGTCATGCGGGGCTCCGACGCGGCGGCGGCCGCGAGGTGGCTGCGGGGATCTGAAGTCGGCTCGGGAAACGCTGCTGCACCCGCCGGGTCTGAGGGTGAATGACCGGTGCGCGACGTGGGCGCAGCCGCGGGAGTCTAACAGCCAACGGCTTTGTCCAGCGGGCCGCGCGCGCTACCATGAGGGCGCAATCCAGGGGGGAATGTGCATGTTGAATTTGAAGCGGCCGCTCAGTGGCCGGGTTTTGGGTGCCGCGCTGGCAGCCTGTCTGCTGGTCACCGGTGGGGCAGCGGCGCAAAGCCGGCTGGTGCCGGCGTCGGAGTTCTATTTCGCCGAGGAGGCGCGCACGACGCGTCCGGTGATCGCCATCCGGGGCGAAGGCGAGGCGGTGGCCGAAGCGCTGCTCAAGGTGATCGCGCGTAAGCCGCGTGCCCAAGCCGAGACCGCCCAGCTTGCCCATGTCGCCATGAGCGGCGGGCGGCCCGAGCTGGGCGTGGAGCTTTACGAGCGCGTGCTGCGTGATCTGAGCACGACCGAAGTCCTGTATCGCCCGGTGCTGTGGAACTACGGCTGGGACCTGCTCCGCAACGGCGACCCGGAAGCCGCGCTGGAGCGCTGGGACACGCTGGTCAAGGCGCGCAACGTCACCGCCGACTGGATGCCGACCACGTTTGCCCTGGCGTTGTGGCAACTCGACCGCAAGGACGAGGCGGTGGAGTGGTATGCGGCTGCCGTGCGTACGCACCCGGACCGCTGGAGCTACCCCGATCGGTACGAAGAGCTGTTGCCCGATTGGTTGCCCGCCGAGCGCGAGACACTCGTGAAGGTCCAACAAGCGTGGCAGGCTGATCCGCCACAATGGCGCTGATCCGCGCCTGACCACTCTACCACTCGAACGGGAGCAACGGAATGCTGAGTAGACGACTGCGTGAAGGAACCCTCGCCACGGTCCTGCTCGTTGCCGTGTCGTTGGTGGGGTCCGTTCACGCGGCGGGACAGGCTCCCGGCCTCGACCGTGCGGTGCTGGACGATCCCGCCACGCAGGCGGCGATGGAGGCGTGGAGCCGCGACTATGAGTCCGCGATGGCGGCGCATGCGCAGTCGCTGGCGCAGCGCGGCGATGTCCGCAGCCTGCTGGGCGCGATGATGATCATGCCCGCCCAGGACGGCACATCCGATAACGCGCCCGGCGTGCTGGGACCGCAGGCGCGCGGCTGGTTCGCACGTGCCCGCCAGCTCGGGCCGACCGACCCGCTGGTCGCCTGGGTGGAGGTTACCGATTGCCATGTTCTCGGCTGCGATCGTGACGCTGCGATTGCACGCCTGCTGCAGCTGGACGGCAACAACGCCGCGAGCCACCTGTGGGCGAACGGCATTGCGTTGGAGTCGGGTGATCTGCGCGCCGCTCGCGAGTACCTGCATTCGGCCGCTGTCGCGCCCCGCTACGAACCCCACGCCGGCCAATTGCTGGCCCTGTTGCTCGACGCGCGCGCGGGAGCGGCGGTGCCCACCATGGATCCGCGCGTGTCCGCCGGCATGCAGGCCGCAACCGGCACCCGCGCGCCGGCGGATTTCATGGCCACGCAGGCACTGGGTCAATGGGCCGCCATCGCGCTGGCGCCGATGCAGGGCGTCAGCCACTTGTGCGGACCGGGTTCCACTCAACTCGCGCGCGATCCGGGCCTGCGCAGCGACTGCATCGCGCTGCTCTCCCGGCTCGCCGCGGACGACACCAACCTGCCGTATGCACAGATGGCGACCCGACTGCTGGTCGGACTGGATCCCGGGCTGACCAACCAGTGGGCGCCGCGCATGCGCCAGCTCGCGTGGTGGCAGGAGCAGTCACTGCCATTGCTCGCCGATGTCAGCGGCACGCCAGGAGCCAACGAGTACGCGCGCTGGGTCGCCAGCGATGGCGAGTTGGGTGCGATGGCGAAGTTGCTGGCCCGCGCGGGTATCGCGGCGGCACCGCCGGCGGATTGGCAGCTGCCGCCACCGCCGCGTTGACCGCACAAGCCGCCCCGCCTTGGCGGTGAAGCGCGCTCCCGGTGTTGTACGCTGCAGCCTGACGCGCAGCGCAGACTGCAAACCCCGGAGACGCGATGAAAACGGTGCTGGTGGCCACATCCAAGGGTGGTGCAGGGAAGACCACGATCGCCACCCATTTGGCCGCGAACGCCGCGCTGCAGGGTCATCGCACGGCGCTGGTCGACGCGGACCCGCAACGCTCGTCCCACGGCTGGGCGCAACGTCGGGCCGCGCTGGACAGCGCGGTGCTGCCGGTGGATGGCACCAATCGCTGGAAGTGGCAGCGCGGCGTGCCTGCGGACACCGAGCGGGTGATCATCGACGCCCCGGCAGGGGCCATGGCCGACGAGCTGGAGAGCTTCCTCGACGTCGCCGACGCCGTGGTGGTGCCGATCCAGCCATCGCTGCTGGACATCGAGGCCAGTGTGCCCTTCCTGGACTCGCTGGCGCGGCATCGCCGCGTGCGCAGCGGCGAGCTGAAGGTGGGTCTGGTAGCCAACCGGTTGCGGCCCTGGACCAGCACCTCGCGCGAAACCCTCGCGATGCTCGACAAGTGGCCTTATCCGGTCGTCGCCCAACTGCGCGACAGTCAGGCCTACGTGGTGCTGGCCGGCCTCGGCAAAAGTCTGTTTGACTACCATTCCGCGAATGTCCGCGATCACCAGTCCGATTGGCAGCCATTGCTGAAATGGCTGGCCAAATGAGGAGACTCCGCCATGCGTGAACTGATCCTGCTGCGCCATGCCCACGCCGAACATGCCACTGCCGGCCAGGCGGATATCGACCGGCCATTGTCCGCTCAGGGACTGGCCGAGGCCGAAGCCGCCGGCCGCTGGCTGGAGGAGCGCAAGATGGCGCCCGACCGCGTGCTCTGCTCGCCGGCGCGGCGCACGCGGGAGACTCTGGAAGCGGTGTTGGGCGTCATCGGCTACGTCGAGCAGCGCATCCAGGAGGAGATCTACGACGCCGAGCCGGGCGCGCTGATCGCCTTGGCCGACAACAGTCCGGGGGTCGAACGGTTGATGCTGGTCGGTCACAACCCGGGCCTGGAGTTGCTGGCGGCGCTGTTGTACAGCGGCCGCACCGGTGACTACCGCGGGATGCCACCGGGCAGCGTCGCGGTGCTTTCGATCCCCGACGGCGCCCGCCTTGAGCCGGGTGTAGCCCGGCTCGACGCGTTCTGGTGGCCGTGACGCCAGCACGATTCCGCGACAAATGGTGCTTGCTGCTGTTGCTGACGCTGCCCCTGGCCGCGCCAGCGCAGCACGCTGCACCCGTGGTGTCTGTTCAGGCCGCCGCCGACCAGGCATTCCGCGCGTTTGCCGACCGATCCAGGCAGTCGGGCGTGCGCGTCTATGCCTTCGACGCCGCGCATACGCGGTTCGGATTCGAACTGCGCACCCGTTGGGGCCAGCGCGTGCAGGGCCAGTTTCCGGTGTATGACGGTACGGTCCTGTTCCTGCCCGACGGTCGCCGCCAGGTGCGGATCCGCTTGGCCGCCGGCTCGATCGATGTCGCCGGATCGGAGCGCTACGCCGCGATGGCCCGTTCCGACGCGTTCTTCGACGCCGAGCACCATCCCGATATCGAATTCGTGTCCGAGCCGCACGACGATGTGCTGACCCGTCGGGGCGGACTGCTGCAGGGCTACCTGCGCATGCACGGGGTGAGCCGCCCGGAAACCTTCGTGGTTGCGCCGGCGCGCTGTGATCGCGCGGGCGAGGACTGCGACGCGTTTGCCAGTGGCAGCGTCGCGCGCAGTGATTACGGCATTGCCGGCATGCGCCTGGTATTGTCCGACCGGGTGAGATTCACCATGCAGGTGCGGCTGCGGGATCCGGCGCCATGAGTCGGGCGCTGGCCGCGTGGCCGCTGCTCGGCGATGGGTTTTCCGGTGTGATGCTGCGGTTTTGCACCGCTGCGTTGGTCCTGCTGTTGGCCGCCTGCGCCACGCTCAGTCCGCAGCAGGCCGACCGCGCGTATGCCATTGCCGGCGCGGCCCGGTCCGACGCCTCCAGCTGCGATGCGCGCGATGCCTGCGCCCAGCCATCGCCACTGCACCAGCTGGCCGACAAGGCCTTGCGGGAGTCGACGCCGCAACAGCCGCGTCATTACACGGTGATCCTCGACCGTGGCACCGACGCGCTGCTCGCCCGGATCAACCTGATCCGCAGCGCCACCACCAGCATCGACCTGCAGACCTACATCTATGAGGACGACGATGCCGGCCGGCTGGTGCTCGAGGAGCTCCTCGCGGCGGCGCGGCGCGGCGTGCGCATACGCGTTCTGATGGACCAGCTGTCCGCTATCCAGAGCGTGGAGTCGCTCGCGGCCTTGGCCGGTGCGCACCGCAATTTCCACATCAAGCTCTACAACCCGGTGATGGGACGGGCGCGGGTCACCTACCCGCAATACGCGATCGCGGCGGCGTGCTGTTGGCGGCAACTCAACCAGCGCATGCACACCAAGCTGCTGCTGATCGACGATGCCGTGGCGATCACCGGCGGCAGGAATTATCAGGACGATTATTTCGACTGGAGCGACCAGTACAACTTCCGCGACCGCGACCTGCTGGTGGCGGGCCCGGTCGCACGGATCATGGCGGTGGACTTCCGCCGCTTCTGGGACGACCGCCGCGCCGTGCCACCGTCGCGTCTGGTCGACGTCGGCCGCCTGCTGCTGGAACGCGGTGTGCCACCGCTGGAGCCCGGTCAGTACCGCCTCCCCGAGCGTGCCGCATCGATGCGGCAGGATGCCGGCGATGCGCTGCTGGTGTTCGAGCGCCTGGCCAGCGAAGCACTGCAGGTGGGCAAGGTCGAATACGTGTCGGACGGCCCGGGCAAGCACGAGGCCGATACCCCGTCGGAATTTGCGGCTGCGTCGCAGTCTCTGGGGGAGTTGATCGCTTCCGCCGACCGGGAAGTGGTCCTGCAGACGCCCTACCTGGTGCTTTCGCGCCCGGCACAGACGTTGTTCGAGCGCTTGCACCAGCGTCCGGATGCACCGCGCGTGGTGGTGTCGACCAACTCGCTGGCCGCAACCGATGCCTTCATCGCCTACGCGCTCTCCTACAAGTACAAGCGCCGCTACCTGCGCGATTTCGGCTTCAACATCTACGAATACAAACCCTTTCCGGAGGATGCGCCGATCGACCTGGAGGCCACCGGCGCGTTCCTGCCCGAGTTCGTCGATGCTCCCCTGCCGCCGGGTCCGAGTGTGGCCCGGGACCGTCGCAGCGTGCTGCGCTCCGCCCGCTACCGCAAACCGCTGGCGACCGAATACGGCGCCATCCGCCACCTGCGCCGGCAGTCCAACGAGCCGGTACCTCTGCGACGGGCCGGGGTGCGGGTGGGCATGCACGCCAAGTCGCTGGTCATCGATCGCCGGATCGGCGTGGTGGGCACCCACAACTTCGATCCGCGCGGGGACAACTACAACACCGAAAGCGCGGTGGTCGTCCACGATGCCGCGTTTGCGCGCGAGCTGGCGGCGAGCATCCGCCGTGACATCAGCCCGGCCAATTCCTGGGTGATCGCGCCACGCGACAGGCCGCCGGTGCTGTCGGGACTGGAGTACTCGATCGGCAAGATCTCCGAGTGGTTGCCGGTGTTCGATCTGTGGCCGATGCGCTACGCGACCAGCTACGAGTTCGTGCCCGGTGACTCCTGCCCGCGTCCCATACCCCCTGACGATCCGGACTTCCGCCAGTGCTATCGCCCGGTAGGGGACTTTCCCGAGGTCAATCTCGCCCTGAAGGGGTTGCCGACCCGGTTGTTCACCGCCTTCGGCGCGGGGCTGGCACCGATCCTCTGACCCGCATCGGCGGGCGTGTGCCCGCGCACCGAACCCTGCTGACGCCTGAACGAATTCATGGCCATGACTTATGGCCTATAGCATGATTGCTGTGGTGTTATACATTACCAGCACACCAATTCACTACAGCAGGAGATCGTCATGTCCATCCAGCAATCCGCCCAATCCTCCTCAGCCGCCGATTCGCGCCGTGACTGCGCGAAGCCACAGGCACGTACGGCCGCTCACGCGGTGAGCGTCATGTCGGCGGAGTACCACGAACACCCCGAGCGTGAACCCGGCATTGGTTACGGCCGCAGCAGCGGCTACGTCAGCCGCCACGGCTACCAGGGCGCTGGACGCTACTCGAAGAGCGCCAGCCCTTCCCTGTTCAGGTTTCACTGATCCCCCTATTCATAATTCACTGAATCTGCTACAATGGGTCTCGTAACCCACTGTAATCATTTAAAAAAGGAGTCAGAAGTGAATCGTCATCTCAGTTCCGTCCAAACCGCTCCGATCGTGAGCGTGCCGGTCGGGCAGACCACCCCGGTTGCTACCGTCCGGCCGCTGGCCCAGGCCAACGAGGCGCAGGCCACCGCACCGGTCCGCAACGACCTCTACCGCGGCAGCTACGTCGGCAAGAGCTATCTGCGCCGATCGCGCCGCAGTACTGCCGGCAGCCAGTCGATGTTCCGCATCAGCTGAGCCGTGCCAGGCCAATACGCGTAACCCGTAATACCCGTAATACCCGTAATACCCGTAATACCCGTAATACCCGTAATACCCGCAATACCTGCAATACCGCTCAGGGCGCAGTCACCCGGGCACCGGTCAGCCACGCCCGGGACTGCGCATTGATGGAAGCCCGGTCCGGGCTCCGCTATCTTGGGGCGATGAGCACGCCTCCCGATTCCCAGGCCACTTCCCAGGCCGATACTCCCGCTGCCGCAGCGTCTGTGCCGCGTCGGCTGTTCCGCCGCAGCACCTCCCTGGACCATCTCAACTCCCTGTCGCGCGACACCGCGATCCAGGCGTTGGGCATCGTCTTCACGGAAATCGGCGACAGCCATCTGCAGGCAACAATGCCGGTGGATGGGCGCACGGTGCAGCCCTATGGCCTCCTCCACGGCGGATCCTCCGTGCTGCTGGCAGAAACGCTGGGCAGCAGTGCCGGCAACCTGTGCGTCGATGAAGACAGCATGTGCGTCGGTCTGGAGATCAACGCCAACCACCTGCGCGCCGTTCGTGACGGGACGGTCACCGGCACCGCCACCGCGCTGCACGTGGGTGGGCGCACCCAGGTCTGGGAAATCCGGATCGAAGACGCCCGCGGCCGTCTGGCCTGTATCTCGCGCCTCACCCTGGCGGTCGTGCCACGGCCGCAGATGTAGTCGTTCCCCGGCCGGAGTCGTCGACCTGCGCCTGCCGCGCGCCCGGTCCACCCTGTATCGTTCGCGGTCATGAATGCGCCGCAATCCCCTGTCGCCAGCCCTGCGCAAACCTCGCCACTGGCACGCACGTTCCGCTACCTCTATCGGGTGCCGATGCTGTTGTGGCATCTGCTGATCGACCTGCCGGTGGTTTTGGTACTGATCAGTCCGCTGTTTGGCGGAATCCGGGTCGGCGATGAGCGCCTGGACCATCGCATGATCCGGCTTTGGTCGGCGGGACTGATGCGGGTATTCGGGTTCCGCCTGCGCCGTATCGGTACCCCGTTGCCCGGCGGCACCATGTTTGTCGCCAACCACGTCAGCTGGATCGACATCGCCGCGTTGCACAGCCAGCAGATGATGGGCATGGTCGCCAAGCGCGAGATCCGTGGCTGGCCGGTGGTGGGCTGGCTGGCCAGTCGGGCGCAAACCATCTTCCACGCCCGCGGCAGCACCGAATCGATGGGCGGCGTGTTGCAGGAAATGCTGGCGCGCCTGCGCGATGGCCGGTCCGTCGGCGTGTTCCCCGAAGGCGGCACCCGCGGCGGCGGTGAAGTGGGCCCGTTCCATGCCCGAATCTTCCTCGCCGCGGTGGAAGCCGGCGCGCAGATTCAACCGGTGGCGCTGCGCTATGGCGAGAAGGGCAGTGCGCAGCGGATCGTGGCCTTCGGGCCGCGGGAGCGCTTCGTCGGCAACTTCCTGCGCCTGCTTGGCGAGCCGCCGCGGGTCGCGGAAATCCATTTCCTCGAACCGATCCTGCCCGCGCAGGTGGAGGGCCGCCGTCGCATCGCCGATACGGCGCGCGCCCGTATTCTCGAGGCGATGAACAGCTGAGGGTCCCAGGGTGCTGACCGCCGCCGATTTCCGTCCGCCGCGCTGGCTTCGCAACGCACATCTGCAGACCGTGCTGGGATCCAGCGGCATGCGCCAGTGGATGGGTGAACAGCAGCTGGCCGCCACCGGCGCGATCACCACCGCGCATCTGCTGGACGGCGGCAATGGCGTGCGCCTGCAGGGCCTGCACAGCGCGATGCCCGGAGTGGAGGCGCGCGGGCTGGCGCTGCTGCTGCACGGCTGGGAAGGCAGCGCCGATTCGGGTTACATGCGCCTGACCGCCGCATCGCTGCTGGAGAAGGGCTTTGAGGTGCTCCGCCTCAATTTCCGCGACCACGGCGGCACCCACCACCTCAACTCCGGGCTGTTCCACTCCAACCGGATCGACGAGGTCGTCAATGCCACCACCGACATCGCCCGGCGGTTTCCGCTCCGGCCGCTGACCGTGGGCGGGTACTCGCTGGGAGGCAACTTCGCCCTTCGCCTGGCCCTGCGCGCGCCCGCCGCCGGGCTGGCGATCGCGCAGGTGGCAGTCATCTGCCCGCTGCTGGACCCGGCGCGGACGATGGACGCGATGGAGGCGGGATTCCCGGCCTACATGCGTCATTTCGAGGGCAAGTGGAGGAGATCGCTGCAGCGCAAGCGCGAGCTGTTTCCGCAGGAATACGACTTCGACGACCGCGTGCTCGGCCTGCGCATGCGGCCGCTGACGCGCTGGATGGTCGAGCGCAGCACCGAATACGACTCCCTTGAAAGCTATTTCGAAGGCTACTCGCTGGCCGGCGACCGCCTCGCCCGCCTTGAGGTGCCGGCCAGCATCCTCATGGCCGCCGACGATCCGGTGATCCCGGTCGAGGACCTCGCCAGCACCCGGCTGTCGGCCTGCGTGGACCTGCAGATATCGCCTTGGGGAGGCCATTGCGGGTTCGTCGAAAACGGGCGATTGCAGGGCTTCGGCGAGCAGTGGCTCGCGCAGCGGCTCGCCGCGCCCGGTTGAGCCAGCCGGGCAGGGGGCCCGATCGCCTGCCGCCCCGCGGGCGTGCCCCTCGCGGCGTCGATACAATGGCCGATTGACCGAACCACGAGCAGCACTCCATGTACGAACCGATCATCGACGCCCTGCGTCGCGGCGCCGCCGACGAAGCCCTCACTGCTGCGCGCGGCGCGGTTGCGGAGCACGCCGACGACCCGGCCGCTCATCGTTGGCTCGCCTACGCGCGGCGCCTGGCGGATGATCGCGAGGGGGCCTTGGAGGCCATCGACGCGGCGATTCGCCTGGCGCCGGAAAACGCGGACCTGCACCTGGACCGGGCGGGGCTTCTGCTGCAGGAGCGCAAGCTCGATGAGGCCCAGGCGGCGCTGGCGCGCAGCACCGGCCTGGACCCCAACCAGTTCCCCGCATACGTGGTCCAGGCGCAACTGGCGCTGGGCCGCGGTGATCTGGACGAAGCCCAACGGCTGACCCGCACCGCCGCGCGCATCGTCGACCAGCACCCGCAGATTGCGGCACTGGAAGGCAACCTGGCGATGCGCCGGGGCGACGCCGACCAGGCGCTGGCCGGGCTGTCCGCGGCCGCCAAGCGCTGGCCGGACGAGCCCACGCTGCGCCATGCGCTGGGCTTTGCCTATCTGGCCAAGGGCCACCTGGCGTTTGCCGAACAGGCGTTCCGCGGCTTGCTGGACGCCACCCCTGATTCGCTGCCACTGCGTGCACTGATCGCAGACCTGCTGCGGCGACAGGGGCGCCCCGGTGATGCCGCCGATGAGATTGCGCCATTGTTGACCGGCGATGGGGTCGCTCCGGCGCTGCGCCGCATGGTCGCCGAGCTCGAGCTGGAAGCCGGCCGCGACGAGTCGGCCCGCGATCGCCTGCGCGAGCTGGTCAAGGCCAACCCCGAGGACCGGCGCAGCATCGTCGCGCTGGCGGAGGCCTGGCGCCGGCTGGGTGCCGCCGACGAGGCACGCGAGACCCTGGATGCGTTGTTGGAGGCCGCGCCGGGCAACATCGACCTGTGGCGCGCGCGCTTGCTGTTCGAGGAGTTTGCCTCCGCCGAAGCGCTGGCTGTCGTCAACCGCTGGCAGCAGCTCGACCCTGACAGTGTGTCCGCGCTGGAAGCCCGCATCACCCTGCACGACGTGGCCGGCGAGACGGAGCAGGGCGACGCACTGGCCGCGCGCATCATCGAGCTGGAGCCCGGCCACGCCAAGGCCCAGACCCGGATCTTCGAGCGGCTGCTGCAAAGCGATCCCGACGCCGCCATCACCCATGTCGAAGGGCTGCTTGCGCGCGCGCCGGACGAGACCGCGCGCCGCAACCTGCGCCAGCTGCTGGGCCGCTGTTTCGACGCGGCCGGTCAGCCTGCCGCCGCGGTCGCCACCTGGGCCGAGCTGCACAGCGAAGTTGCAACCCAGCGCCTGCCGCTGCTGGAGCCGAGCATCGCCCGCGATTGGCCTGCCGACGACAGCGAGGAGGTCAGCCGCCACAGCGGCCTCTTGCTGTGGGGCGCGCCGGGCTCCTTGATCGAGCGCGTCGCCGGTACCCTGCACGCGGCCGGTGCTCCGCTGTTCGCCGACCGATTCGGCCCGACGCCGCCCAACGACCTTTTCCAGCGCTTCGCCACGGTCAACTCCCTGGCCAGCGGTGCCGCCGACCCCGCGGCGCTGATTGCCGAGTGGCGCGCCGCGTTGCCCTCACGCGGGATCAAGCCCGATCAGATCTGCGACTGGCTGCTGTGGTGGGACAACACGTTGGTGCCGACGTTGCGCGAGCACGTGCCCGAGGCGATGTTGCTGGTGGCGCTGCGTGATCCGCGCGACATGCTGCTGGACTGGATCGCCCACGGGGCACCGGCGCCGTTCGCGCTGGAGTCGCCGGAGGTCGGCGCGCGCTGGCTGGCCAAGGTGCTGGACCAGGTCGCCGAGCTGCACGAGCACCACCTGATCGCGCATCGCCTGCTGCGCATGGACGGCGTGGAGAACGACATGGCCGCCCTGGCCCAGATGTTGGCCAACGCCCTTGACGTCAGCCTGCCGGCGGTCGCGCCGGGGCGTTTCGGTCCCGACCGGATGGCCGCCGGGCGCTGGCGCGAATTTGTCGAGCCACTGGGCGACGCGTTCGCCCTGCTGACACCGGTGGCGGTGCGCCTGGGTTACCCGCAGGACTGATCCGGCCGGCGCCGGCGACCATCTGGCAGACTGTTCCGGTAGCCACACGGAGTCCACGCATGCGTATCCACAGCGACAGCTTCCAGCATCACCAGCCCTTGCCGGCGGAGTTCGCCGCCGGCCAGCCAACCGCCGACGGGTTCGGTTTCGCACCCAACCGCAACCCGCACCTGGCCTGGGATGAGGTCCCGGACGGTACGCGCTCCTTCGTGCTTATCTGCGTCGACCCCGACGTGCCCACGGTGGCCGAGATGGTCGGCAAGGAAGGCGTCTCCATCCCGGTCGACCAGCCGCGTACCGATTTCATCCATTGGGTGATGGTCGATATCCCCGCCACGGTGACCGAAATCGCTGCCGGGGCCTGCAGCGATGGCGTGGTCCCGCACGGCAAGCAGAACCCGCCGGGTCCGGAAGGCGCTCGCCAGGGACTGAACGACTACACCGGCTGGTTTGCCGATGATCCGGCCATGGCCGGCGACTGGCACGGCTACGACGGTCCATTCCCGCCGCCCAACGACCTGCGCATGCACCGTTACTTCTTCCGCGTGTTCGCGCTGGATATCGCGCGCCTGCAGCTGCCGGACCGCTTCACCGCCGCCGATGCACTGACGGCGATGCATGGTCACGTGCTGGCCGAGGCGGATACCTACGCGACCTACAGCCTGCACCCGGACCTGTAACCGCGCCGGAGCCTCTGCCGACCGGCCGCTGCAGTTAGCGGCCGGATGACTCAGCCGCCCGCCGGCAGCCAGAGCAGCAGAACGGCGCCCAAGGCGATGCGGTAGAACGCGAACGGCGCGTAGCTATGTTGCTTGATGTAGCCCATCAACCAGCGCACCGCGATGAATCCGGTGGCGCTGGCGGCGGCGAACGCCAGCGCCAGCTCACCCCAGGCTTCGCCGCCGGCCGCGCCGCCGCTGCCCTTGAGGAAGTACTCCAGTACCGCGTAGCCGCTGGCCGCGAACATGGTCGGGATGCCGACCAGGAACACGAACTCGGTCGCCGCCGAACGCTGCCCGGTGCCTGCCAGCATCGCCATGAAAATCGCCGCACCCGAGCGTGAGGTTCCTGGGAATATCCCCGCCAGCACCTGCGCCAGGCCGACCAGGATCGCCACCGTCCAGGTGACTCGCGGAGAGGGCGGACGCCCGGCGGCGATGCGCTCGGCAAAGAGGATCCAGATCCCCCCCAGGATCAGGGCGATGGCCACCGGCGACACCGTTTCCGGCAGCTCCCAGCCCATCAGCCGCACGGGCAGGCCGACCAGCGCGGTGACCAGGAAGGCGGCGCCGATCTTCGCCAGGTACAGCCGGTTCTCGCGCTCGCGCAGTCCGGTTGCCAGCGACCACAGGCGCTCGCGAAAGACCAGCGTGATCGCCAGGATCGCACCGGCCTGGATGACGATGTTGAACAGGTCCGAGCGCGCGCCCAGCCAGTGCTGGGCGATCAGCAGATGGCCCGTGCTGGACACCGGGAGGAACTCGGTCAGGCCTTCGAGGATGCCGAGCAGCAGCGCGGCGAGGGTATCGGACATGGGAACACCGGTAGCGGAGCGGATGCACGGCTGGTGGCGCGCACGAGGTGGCAGAGGATAACGGCAAGCGCCGACGCCCGCCCCGGGTCGCGTGCAAAAAAATGACATCCGGCGATCGGGGATCGAATAAAATCCGCGCCTTGCTACTGTAGTCCTCCCCCATCACCAGGAACCCTGCATGTCCATCGAGAACGTCGAGAAACTGGTCCAGCAGCACAAGATCGAGTTCGTCGACCTGCGCTTCACCGACATGCGCGGCGTGCAGCACCACGTCACGTTTCCCGAATCGATCGTGGACGAAGCGCTGTTCGAGGACGGCCGGATGTTCGACGGCTCCTCCATCGGCGGCTGGAAGGGCGTCCACGATTCGGACATGGTGCTGCTGCCGGACCCGTCGACCGCGTTCGTCGACCCGTTCACTGCCGATCCCACCCTGGTGCTGACCTGCGACATCCTCGACCCGGCGACGATGCAGGCCTACAACCGGGATCCGCGCGGCATCGCCAAGCGCGCCGAGGCTTTCCTGAAGTCCAGCGGCATCGCCGATCAGGCGTTCTTCGGCCCGGAGCCGGAGTTCTTCATCTTCGACAGCGTCCGCTACGCCAACGAGATGGGACACACGTTTTTCCATGTCGACTCCGAGGAAGCCGCCTGGAACTCCGGCAAGGAGTACCCCGGCGGCAACAGCGGCTACCGCCCCGGCGTGAAAGGCGGCTACTTCCCGGTGGCGCCGCTGGATTCGCTGCACGACATCCGCGCGCAGATGTGCAAGACGCTGGGGGCGGTCGGCATTGAGGTCGAAGTGCACCATCGCGAGGTCGCCACCGCCGGCCAGTCGGAGATCGGCACCCGCTTCAACTCGCTGACCCGCAAGGCCGACGAGCTGCAGACGATGAAGTACGTCATCAAGAATGTCGCCCACCGCCACGGCAAGACGGCGACGTTCATGCCCAAGCCGCTGGTCGGTGACAACGGCAGCGGCATGCACGTGCACCAGAGCCTGACCAAGGCCGGCGTCAACCTGTTCAGCGGCGACGGCTATGGCGGCCTGAGTCAGGTCGCGTTGTGGTACATCGGCGGCATCTTCAAGCACGCGCGTGCGATCAACGCCTTTGCCAACTCCACCACCAACTCCTACAAGCGGCTGGTGCCCGGTTTCGAGGCGCCGATAATGCTGGCCTATTCGGCCTCCAACCGCTCCGCCAGCTGCCGCATTCCGTACGTGGCCAACCCCAAGGCGCGCCGGGTCGAGATGCGCTTTCCGGATCCGATGAACTCGGGCTACCTGATCTTCTCGGCGCTGATGATGGCCGGACTGGATGGCATCAAGCACCAGATCGACCCGGGCCCGCCGAGCGACAAGGATCTCTACGACCTGCCGCCGGAGGAGGAAAAGAACATTCCCACCGTCTGCCACAGCCTGGATCAGGCGCTGGAAGCGCTGGACGGCGACCGCGACTTCCTCAAGGCCGGCGGGGTGTTCAGCGATGACTTCATCGACGCCTACATCCGGCTGAAGATGAAGGAGGTCACCGCGTTCCGCGCCGCGACCCATCCGCTGGAATACCAGATGTACTACGCGATCTGACCCGGTCATGCGTCGGCCGGGATTTCCGGCCGACGCTGCTGCGATGGATCAAGTCCGCCGGCGCAACTCCGCCGGGAGTGGGCGCCGTAGGGACCGTCAGCCAGCGCGTTTGGTGACCGTCATCGTGCCGGGCAGAGCGACGCCGCTGCGGTCGCCCCTATCGCCGTCGGCCGCCTGGGAAATGCTGAACAGTCGCTCTGCGCTCTGGTAGTCCGAGCCGCCCAGGTTGCGGGCCAGTGCGATCGCGAAATCCCAGGTCTTGATCGTGTTGCCGTCGTAGTCCTTGATCAGAGATCTGAGCTGGAAGTCAGTGCCACCGGAGGCTTCCAGGGCCTTGTCCGCATGACCCAGTAACTGGGCCATTTCCGCTTCGGTGTAGCTCACGGTTACGGTGTCCCCGCCCTTCACCGGACCGGACGTTGCGTGCTTGACGTCGCCGCTCTGGGCGACATTGAGGAAGGTCGCAACACTGTCGTCGGCGTTGTAGGTAAAGCTGTAACGCCGGTCGGCCATCACCTCGGAGCCGTCGGCCTTGAAGCTCTGGGTGATCGACAGGGGCACATTGTCGCCGTACTGCAGGTCCCAGGTCGCCGACGCCGAGCCGTCGGCACGGGTGGTCAGCACGCTGTTGCCGGTGTTCCTGGCGCCGTCCAGCGACGCCTTCAGCGAGCCGAGTTCGATCTTGAGCTGAGTCTGCGAGGAGTAGTCGATCTTCTCGATGGTGGCGACCTCGGACACGCCGTTGCCGTTGTCCGCCGGCATCCTGCCGGTGGCGATGTAGTCATTGAACGCGGCGCGGCCGTCAGCACTGGACAGGTTGAACTCCGCGGTCTTCAGCGTGGCGGTGTCGAGCTTGTCGTTGCGGCCGAGCATCGCGCTGGCTACCGAGAAATCCACGCCGACGCCGTTGTAGGCTTCTATCGCTTCAGTCGGGCCGCCGGTGACGCGGACCTGATCGGTGCCAGTCTTTTCCACCAGCAGGCTGGCGCCTTCAAAATTGGTGATCTTCGATTCGGTGGCGATATGGCGGAAAGCGGCCTTGAACTCGGTGCCGCTGTACTGCGAACCGTCGAGCTTGATCACCGTGCCGGTGGGCATGGAATCGGGGTCAAACGGGTTGACCGTTTTCAGGTCGGTCTTGGCCGCGATCTGCTCGGGCATCGACACCTCGAAGGAACCCTTGATGCCCTCGGTCCTGCCGACCTCCAGTCCGGCCTGCTTGGACTCCACACCGGCGTTGAGCGTCACCGAGAGATCCGCCGAACTGCGGTACGTGGTCACGCCGTTGTCGGTCTTTTTGCCGGAGGTCACCGTGGTCTGGGCGTCGATTCCGAACGACACGCCGTAACCCTTGGCATTCTTCAACCCCTGACTGAAGCCGCCTCCGCCGCTGATGCTGACCGTGCCCTTCTCGCTGTCAAAGCCGATGCTGCCGTTGGCGGAGGTGCCGGTGGTGCTGGAGGTACCGTTGCTGCCGGCGGTGGTGGTCTTGTCGCTCCTGCTGCCGCTGAGCGTGGCACCGCTGTCGGTCAGCTTGACCCCCGTTTTGCTGGTCGAGACCGTGCCGTTGACGGCGTCGCCGGTGCGGGTGGTGGTTTCCGGTTTGGCCTCCAGCGTGCCGCTGCCCGCCGTGTTTTTGGCCGGCGCTGCCTCTGGCAGGTTGATCCGGTCGCCCGGATACAACACGTCGGGATTGAGGACCTGCGGGTTGGCGGCCAGCAGCTTCTGCGCGCTGATGCCCTCGGCCTTGGCGATGGTGGCGATCGAGTCGCCATGCTTGACCACGTGCTGCCGCGGCGGCGGAGGTGGCGGTAAGAAGCGCTCGCGGACGCCGTCAATGCGGGGGATGCTCATGGTCAACTCCGTCAGTTTCCTGAGTCGAACATAGAGCGTGCCGTTCGCGCCGACAGCTGGGGTTGGCCCTAGAGGACGTTGATTTGACCGTGGACGGTTCAGCCAACGGGCCGGCGCCGGCCGCCGCGGGCCACCTCAGGTGATGGAGGGCAGCAGCAGTTCTGCGGAGCCAGCACGGTGGGTGGCGCCGACCGCGTCGACGACCCGGGCGCAGGCGTGACGGGTGGCCTCCAGCAGCGGCACTCCAGCCAGCAGTTGCGCATTGAGCACGGCGCTGAACAGGTCGCCGGTACCTTTGGGCGCGGCATCGACGCGTTCGTGTTCGACGACCTGCGCATCCTCACGGCTGACCACTGCGACCCGCATGCGCGCGTCGGCCCACGAGTCGGGCGCGGCGCTGGTCACCACCACCCATTGGGTGTGGCCGACCAGCAACGCGCGCGCCGCATCGATCGCGCCCTCGATGGTGTCGGTCGGGAGGTTGCTGAGGCGTTCCAGCTCGAATCCGTTCGGGGTCAGGCCGTGCGCCATCGGCAACAGCGCCTGCTGATACACGGGCAGCATCGCCGGGTCAACGTACACGCCGGTGTCGTGGTCGCCGATCACCGGGTCGATCTGCACATGCAGGCCAGGGTGGCGCTCATGCATTCGGCCGATCCAGTCCGCCAGCGCCTGCGCCTGCGCGGGACCGCCCAGATAGCCGACCAGAATCGAGCGCAGCGTGGCCAATGCGCCGCGCGCGTCGAGATCCTCGAGATAGCCGCTGAACCAGTCGATTGGGACAGGCCCGCCGTGCAGGGTCGGGTAATGCGGGGTATTGCTCAGCAGCACCGTGGGCACGGCGACGACGCTCAGGCCGGCCGCCTGCAGCGTCGGCACGGCGACGTTGTTGCCGACCCGGCCATAAACGACCTGCGACTGCACCGACACCACATCGATCGCCAGTGGAGCCAGCAGCGTGGATGCCAGCACCTCCGGCTGCGCGGCGTGGCTCACGCGCCAGATTCCGTCGGCCAGTAGTGGCTGTCGGGCAGCGCACGCGCACCGAAAATCGCCTGGCCGACGCGGACCACGGTCGCGCCTTCCTCGATCGCGGTCTCGAAGTCGCCCGACATGCCCATCGACAGCTCGTCCATCCCGATGCCGTCCGGGGCATCCTGGCGCAGGCGGTCGCGCAGATCGCGCAGCAGGACAAAGCAGGCGCGCACCCGCGCGGCATCCGGCGACAGCGCCGCCAGGGTCATCAGGCCGCGCACGCGCAAGGCGCTGAAGGCGGGCAGTTCACGCACGAACGCGGCAACGTCCTCGGGTGCCAGGCCGTACTTGCTGGCCTCGCCGGACGAGTTCACCTGCACGAAGACGTCCAACGAGCGACCCTCCTCTTGCAGGCGACGATCGAGCGCCCGCGCCAGGCGCAGGCTGTCGAGGGCCTGGAACTCGCTGGCGAAGCTGGCCACCAGCTTGGCCTTGTTGGTCTGCAGATGGCCGATCACCGACCAGCGCAGGTCGGTCAGGTCGGCCATCGCCTGCCACTTCGCGTGCGCTTCCTGGACCTTGTTCTCGCCCAGGAACGTGCAGCCCGCCGCGTGAGCCAGGCGGAGGCGTGCCTCGTCGATGGTCTTGCTGACCGGCAGCAGACGGACCTCTTCCGGAGCGCGGCCGACCCGCTGGCACGCCGCCTGGATGCGTGCCTGGACGGCGTCCAGGTTGTGCCGTAGATCCGCAAGGGTGGTGGCCGGTGGATAGCTGGCGGCGGAACTCGGCGATGGGGTTGGGGTGTCCAATGGGCGGACCTCGAGGCAGGGTGGCCGGTGAGCGGGGTGGCGGGCGCGCCCCGTCTCGTTTCGCGGGTGTTGCGCGCGCGAGCCAGTGGAGCGGCGGGGCCGTGGAGACCGATTGTAACGCCGGGAACCGCCGGCCCCTGTCGTCCTTCCGGCGTGACGGCTTCACCAGCCTGCGACCGCAGACGGGATAATGTTCCGCTGCGATTCTTCACCCAAGGAGAGTTCCATGAAGACCACCGTTCTGGCCGGCGCCGCCGTAGTGGCGCTTGGTTTGGCCGCTTGCAGCAGCACCCCCGACCAGCCCCGCAAGACGCCCTCGCCATCGGCGGCATCCAGCGCGGCAATGGCGACCACCTCCACGGTCCAGCGCGCCCACGTCAACCTGGCTGGCGCCTCCGGCAGCATTGTGAGCGGGCGACTGACCATCACCCCAATGGGTGACGGCGTGCACTTCAGCGGCGAGATCGGCGGCTTCAAGCCCAACAGCACCCACGCCATCCACATCCACGAGAAGGGCGACTGCAGTGCAGCCGATGCCAGCAGTGCGGGCGGCCACTTCAATCCTGCCGGGGTGATGCACGGCCGGGTGGGTTCGACACCCCATCACGCCGGTGACATGGACAACATCGTTGCCGATGCCAAGGGCGTGGCCACGGTCGACGTGCATGCCAGCGGCCCGGTGCTGGGCGGCGGTGCGCCCAACGACGCCATCGGCCGTGCGGTGGTCGTGCATGCCGCAGCCGACGACTACACCAGCCAGCCCGCCGGTGATGCCGGGGCACGCGTGGCCTGCGGGGTCATCCAAGCGGGCTGACGGGTGTGACGCCGGCTTCCCCGGATGCGATGCTGGACGCATGCAGATAGACATCCGTGAAGCGACGCCCGACGACGCCGACCTGCTGGCGCAGTGGTCGGCGGCGATGGCGCTGGAGACCGAATCCAAGGTGCTGACCCCCGCCACCATCCTGGCGGGAGTCAGGACGGGCATCGCCGATGCCGCGCGGGCGCGGTATTTCATTGCGGTCGGTAGTGCGGTGCTCGCTGGCCGCGAGACGGTGCGCATGCCGGTCGGCACGCTGATGCTGACCCGGGAGTGGAGCGACTGGCGCAACGGTGACTGGTGGTGGATCCAGAGCGTGTACGTCGATCCCGGCTATCGCCGCCGCGGAGTGCTGTCCGCCCTGTATCGCCATGTCGAGGATCTCGCTCGCCAGACCGACGGCGTCATCGGCCTGCGTCTTTATGTCGAGCGGGACAACGCCATCGCCCAACGCACTTACGAAGCGCTGGGCATGGCCGATGCCGGCTACCGGATCTACGAAGCGGGTTTTCGCGACTGATCAGGCCAGCGCGGCGCGGCAATCATCGCCGAGGTCGCAGTGCACGAACTGCACGGCAATGCCGTGCGCGCCGAGCACCGCGGCGATCTGGCGCTGGCGCCCCTGGAAAAACTGGAACAGGCGCTGCAGGCGCTCGCGCTTGCCATCCTCCTCGGCGGTGACGCTCTGGGGATAGTGCTGTTCCCAGCTCGCGGGTGACATCAGGGCGATGCGCGCCTCGCCATTGACGTAATGCAGCAGCGGCTCGGGCGCCTCGTCCAGCCAGACGGACTGGCCCGGACGCAGTAATGCGGTTTCCAGCAGCGGCCACAGGGGCGCCAGACCGGCGTGTTCATACTGGATCGAGGTCATCGCCGCTAGGTCGTGCACGGTCATGAAGCGCGCATGCTCCACCTGCAGACCGAAAGCGGCCTGGGCGGCCAGCGCGGTATCCGCCGCCGCCATGCCCACCTCGATCAGGTCGCGCTCGAACGCATCGCCGACCCGCGCCACCACGTCCTCGGCGCCCTTCAGCACAAACGGCACCAGCCGCAGCGGACCGCCGAGGTAATCCGGCGACGGCGCCAGCGTGCCCGGCAGCACCGAGCCGCTAGCACCGAAGGCGATGATCCGGCCGTTGTCACGCTCCAGGCCACCTTGCGGCGCGCGGGCGGCCAACTCGTCCAGTTCACGATGCAGTGGCCAGCCCGGCCGCAACAACTCGACCGGATCGTAGTGGGCGCCGACGGTGATCAGTTCCAGTCGCGCCGCCTCGGGCGCGAAATCGGCCAGGTCACGGGCGATCAGCTGGGCCAGCGCACCGACTTCGGCCTGCGCCAGGCGGTCGCGGTCGACCGGCGCGTCGCCGACCACTTCGATGGCGAACGCACCCAGCACGCTCAGCGGGTCCGCTGGGTCAGGACGGGAGACAGGGTCGGAGTTGCTGGCTGGGCTCATCGGGGGTCCGTGATCGAATCCGGGTGCGGGCGGGTTGTCGGGCCTGACTGGATACGCAGGCGTTTGGTGGCGCGCGAGGCCCGGCGTTACACTGCGGACATTATGCCCGCAAGCGACCGCGGGCCCTGCAATCCCCGCTCTGGCCGGACCGCGGCGGGGCTCCAACGAGGTGACCACCGATGCGCCAAACCCGTCCCGTTGCCGTGCTCGGCGGCGTCCGGATTCCCTTCTGCCGGCAGAACACCGCCTATGCGGATGTCGGCAACCTGGGCATGTCCGTACGCACGCTCGGCGCGCTGGTCGAGAAATACGGCCTGCACGGGCAGCAACTGGGCGAGGTGGCGATGGGTGCGGTGATCAAGCACTCCAGCGACTGGAATCTCGGGCGCGAGGCGGCCCTGTCCTCGGGCCTCTCCCCGCTGACCCCGGGACTCACGCTGCAGCGTGCCTGCGGCACTTCGCTGGACACGATCGTCGGTGTGGCCAACAAGATCGCCGTGGGCCAGATCGAGGCCGGCATCGGCGGTGGCTCCGACACCACCTCGGACGTGCCCATCGTGTACGGCAGCCAGTTGCGCCGGCGCCTGCTGGCTGCCGCTGCGGCGCGCGACACCAAGGGCAAGCTGGCCGCGTTCAAGGGGTTCTCGCTGCGCGAACTCAAGCCCGATTTCCCCGGGGTCGCGGAACCGCGCACCGGCAAGTCGATGGGCGAGCACTGTGAGGAGATGGCCAAGGAATGGAACATCTCGCGTGATTCGCAGGACGAGTGGGCGCTGTCGTCGCACCAGAAACTGGCCGCCGCCTACGAGCGCGGGTTCTTCGACGACCTTGTGGTCAGCTTCCGCGGCGTCTCCCGCGACAACAACCTGCGCGCCGACAGTTCGCTGGAAAAGCTGGCGACGCTGAAACCCGCGTTTGACCGCACCTCGGGTCGTGGCACGCTGACCGCCGGCAATTCCACCCCGCTCACCGATGGCGCCGCCGCGTGCCTGCTGGCCTCGCCGGCGTGGGCTGCCGCGCACGGCCACGAGCCGCTGTGCTATCTGGTTGACTCCCAGGTCGCCGCGGTCGACTTCACCCACGGTGAGGGGCTGCTGATGGCGCCCACCATCGCCGTGCCGGAGATGCTCGCCCGTAACGGCCTGAGCCTGCAGGACTTCGACTTCTACGAGATCCACGAGGCGTTCTCCGCCCAGGTGCTGTGCACGCTGCGCGCTTGGGAAAACGAGGAGTACTGCAGGAACCGGCTGGGGCTGGACGCGCCGCTGGGACGGATCGACCCGGCCCGGATCAACCCCAACGGATCGTCATTGGCGACCGGCCATCCGTTTGCGGCGACCGGTGCGCGCATCGTCGCCACCGCGGCCAAGGAGCTGGAGCAACGCGGCGGTGGACGTTGCCTGGTGTCGATCTGCACCGCCGGTGGCATGGGCGTGGTGGCGATTCTGGAGCGCTGAGGCACCCGTTTACGTATCCACCCCCTGCACCGCCGGCTGCATCGCGCCCGGCACGCCAACCGGCGCGGCGGGCGCTCCGCGACAGCTATTCGCGCAGGCGCGGCATGCCGTGTTCGTCGCGCTCCTCCACCACCGCCATGTCATGCAACTGTTGGCGCATGTCGCGACCTGGCAACTCGGTGATGGCCTCGCCGCGGCTGGCGCGCAAGGCGTTGGCGTAGGCCAGGCGACTGCGGGCCTCGTCGCCGGACTCCGCGAACCCGTGCCCCAACTCCTCCCACGCATCGGCGCCGGCGCCCTGGGCGATGGCGCGGTGCAGGTGGCTCTCTGCCTGCGCCCAGCGCCCCTGCAGGCGATTGATCCGCGCCAGCGTCAGCAGGAGTGCGGGGCTGCCCGGATGCGACTGCAGCCAGCGCTCGGCGTTTTCGCGCCGCCGCTCCAGGTGACCGATGGGCAGGCGGCCGTAAAGCGCGGCCAGCGATTCGTCCCAGCGCTCATCGAGTGCCTTTTCCACGCTTTTCGCCGCGGCGTCCTCCCAGCGCAGGGCGGCGGCTCGCTCGGCATACGCCGTCACGGCGTCGGGATCGGTACGGAACGCCTTGGGCAGTGATTCCCACCGGTCGGCAAGGATATTCGCGTCGCCAGCCTCGCGCAGCGCGGCGCTCGCCCACTGCGCTTCCAGCCGGTCCAGCTGTGGTGCCGGCAGCACCTTCTGCTGCCGCATGGCGCCCAGCAGCCCGTACGCCTCGCCCACCTCGCCGGTCGCCGCCAATGCGTGTGCGCGCAGCAGCAAACCGCGCGGCGGCAACGGCTGCACGTCCGGTGTCTCCAGCAGCATCAGGGCCTCCGCGGGGCGACCGTCCGCCAAGGCCAGTTCGGCGCCGATCACCGCGCGGGTGACCGGGTGGGAGCCGGTCAACGCGTCCAGGTGCTGACGCGCACGCGGCGCATCACCAGCCGCGGCGGCGGCGCGTGCCGCGCCGGCATGGGCCAGCTGGGCCACGCCCTGGCGCAGCGCCATGGGCTGGCGCGCGGCTTCGTCGAGCAGCTTCTCCGAGCGTCCCCACTGCCCCAGCTCCAGCGCGCCCAAGCCATCGACCAGTTTCATCCGCGCGGCGCGGTTGCGGCGCCGGCGCAGGGTGATGAAGGGCAGGGTGAGCATCTTCCAGATCAACCACAACGCGATCCAGATCCCCAGGCCGACCAGGATTGCCGCAGCCAGGGTCGTCACGTAGCGGGTGCCACGGAAGTCGAGCGTCAGGACGCCCGGGTCCTGGACGAGCAGCTGGGCGGCCAGCGCGCCAACCAGCGCCAGCACGATCCAGAACAACAGGTTGCGGAACAGGTTCATGGCAGGTGCTCCCGATTACTCGCGCGCACTTGGCGCAACTGGATCAATGTGGTGCCTAGCGTCGGAAGCGCGGGTGAAAGGGGCATCGCGGCGATCTCGCGCAACTGCGAACGGGCGTCGTTGGCAGCATCGGGCGTGGTGTCGATCCGGTCCAGCCATGCCTCCGAGCGATCCAATGCGGCGCGATACGCCGCCGTGTCGCGGCGTTCGGCCGCGGCCCGCGCCAACGTGATCTCCAACTGCAGGCCGGCTTGCGCGTCGGCCTGCTCGGCCGGATCAAGGACGTGCGGCTGGTCAAGGTGTCGCACCTCCACGATGCCGATGAACGCGCGCTTCCACCAGGGTTGCGGGGACGCAGCGACGGCAGGCTTGGCCGGTTGCGGGGCGCTGATGGTCTTGGCCCATTCGTCCAGCCGGGACAGCGCGCGCGTGCGCGGCTCGGCGCCCAGCGCATCGAGCGCCGCACGCTCCTGGCCCAGGGTCTGACGCAGGTTGAGGTAAGCCGGGTCTTCCATCGCCTCCAACACCCCGGCGGCGAGCGCATAACTGCGCCGTGCGCCCTCCAAGTCGCCGGCGATCTGCAGGCGCTGCTGGCCCAGGCTGAGCAGCACTTCGGCCTCGTCCAGGCGCAGGGCCTGCGCGCCGAGGCGTGCCGGATCGCTGTAGCGGGCGAAGCTGTCCTCGATCAGGGCCGAGCGCTCGGACAGACCCAGCAGCTCGTCCCGCAGGATGTGGTTGGTGGCAATGGCCTGTTGCAGGCGCTTGGCCTGCACGCCCTGATCCCCGCGCAAGGCGGTCAGACGCTGGTTCAGCGTTTCCAGCCGCAGCTCCACATCGCTGGCCTGGGCGACGTCCTGGGCCTGATGATGCTGCCAGCGATAACCGCCGTAGACCAACACACCGGCAACCACCAGCAGGGCGAGCAGCCACGGCCAAGCCGCTCGGCGACGGGGGGTTGGGACGGGTGGAGTGCTGGACACGTCATACAGTCGATTGGTGGGGATTCCAATGCTACCGGACGGGCGTGTGCGCAGGCGTCATGGCATCAGTTGCGCGGCCGCCTCGATCATGTCGGTCGGGCGGGCGCTGCGGGCCTGCCGGCAGGTGGCGAACCCGGAGTCGCGCGCCAGTTCCACCAGCCGTGCGCTGGCCGCCACCACCGGCAGTGCCAGCAGGCGTTCGACGACCGGCGCCGGCAGCGTCTGCAATGCGAGCTGCAGGGCCTCGCCGCTGGATACGGCGAGCACCGCGGGCGCATCGAGGTTTTGCACGGCCGCCACCGCGTGCGCTGGCGGGACGACGGGAACGCGTCGGTAAACATCGGCGCGGATCACCTGCGCGCCGCGAGCCGCCAACGCCGGAGGCAAGGTGCCACGCCCCCCGGGCGCGGTGACCAGACCGACAGTGCTGCCACGCAGTTGCTGCAGCCCCGGCAGCGCCAGCAGCCCTTCACTGTCCATGCGGGTGGGAGCGGCGACATCGGCCACCCCGGCGCGTCGCAACGCGGCGGCGGTCCCCGAGCCGACGGCAAACCACGCCTGGCCCGGCATCGCCCGAAGATCGCGAAGCGTCGCAGCCGACCGCGCGGCCTCCGGGCTGGTGAACACCAGTCGGTCGGCGGCCAGCGCCCGCTCCAGCGCGGCGCGGCTTTCCACGCTGTCAATTGTTTCCAGCTTCCACGGCGCCAATGCCAGCAGGCCGGCATCGTGGCGGAGGGCGGCGCGGCGCAACGTGGCGTTGCCGCCACGTGGACGTAGCGAGATCACGTACCATGCGGGGGCTTGGCTGCGCGCTGTCATCGGCACAGCTTGGCATGCGCCATTGAGGACTGCATGCCCCGTTATGCTGTCTGCGCACTCCCCCTCTTTTTTTACCGGTCGATCCGGCTCCAGCCAGGGTTTACATGCCGCAGTTTGCGTCCTACAGCGAGGCCTTGCAGCGTCTCGAGCAGCGTTTCCATTCAATGCCGCCGGTAGCGGCGATGGCCCCTGTGATCGAAAGCTTCGATGGCGACAGGCTGACTCTCCGGGCGCCGCTGGACCTGCACGTCAACGACAAGGGCTGCGCCTTTGGCGGCAGCATGGTGTCGTTGCTGACGCTCGCTTCCTGGGGGCTGGTGACGATGCAGGTCGAGGCCGCCGGACTCGATGCGGGGATCTACGTCGCCGATAGTCAGGTGCGCTACCTGCACCCGGTCTACGAGGACCTGCGAATCACTGCCGAGCTGGCGCCCTCGGGCGGCTGGGACGCATTCATCGCGACCCTTCGCCAGCGCCGGCGCGCGCGCATCAGCCTGGTCGCCCGCCTGACGTTGGCCGACGGTCGGCTGGCGACCGACTTCAGCGCCCGCTACGTCGCCATCGCCCGCTGAGCCGCCCCAACCACAGCGCCCCCGTTACGATGGTCCGCTAGCCACCTGGAGAAATCCCAATCGTGCACTGGCCTACCTCTTTTATTCCGCGCAAGCGCTGGCCCGGCCTGCGCTCGGCGCTGCTTGTACTTGCCGCCCTGCTGGTGCTTGCCGGCTGCGGCAGCGCCAGTCCCGCGGCCAATGCGCTGGATTCCGCGCAATATGCCTGGTCCGGAGCGATCCGCTGGGGCGATTTCGGCGGTGCGCGCAATCTGGTTGACCCCGCGGTCCGCGAGGCGAACCCGCTCACGCAGCTGCAGATGGACCGCTACGAACAGGTCCAGGTGTCCTCCTACCGCGACGTCGGCGGTGCCGTGGATACCGCCGCCGGGCGCGCGGTGCGCAACATCGAGATCGGCGTCATCAACCGCCACACCATGGCCGAGCGCACGGTCCGTTATCTGGAGCAGTGGCGCTGGGACGAGGACGCCAAGGCCTGGTGGCTGGTCAGTGATCTGCCTGATCTGTGGGCCGGCCAATGAGCGTGTTTTTGCACCCGCCCCGCCGCTGGGCGACAATCGCCGCCCCCAAGCCCGCGTGCGTGATTCCGTGACCTTTGAAGAACTGCTGGCATTCGCCCAGCGTCACCCCCTGCTTTCGTTGGCGCTGGTCGGCATCACCGTGGCGCTGGTGTTCACCGAAATCGCCCAGCTGTTCCGGGGTTACGCCGGGCTGCGACCGGCCGAGCTGGTCGCGCTGATGAACCGCGACAACGCGCTGGTCATCGACCTGTCGCCCAGCAGCGACTTCGAGAAGGGCCACATCGCCGGCAGCAAGTCGGTCCAGCCCAGCCAGTTCGATCCGGAGAGCAAGCAGCTCGCCGCCGCCAAGGCGCTGCCGGTGATCGTCGTGTGCCGTACCGGTATGACCGCCGGCGCGTCGGCCAAGCGCTTGAAGAAGGCCGGCTTCGAGAAGGTCTATGTCCTTGAAGGTGGCATCCAGGCATGGCGCCAGGCCGATCTGCCGTTGGTGAAGGGACGCCGCGGCTGAACGCGCCGTAGGCGCCAGCGCTCCCTTGCGTCGCTGCCCGACGCCCCCAGTCTTGCGCGGGGCGAGCGTTGATCGCATGCCATAATCGTTACCTTTCCGTCTTTACGCTGGAGTAATCCCGATGTCCGAAGAAACCCTCAACGGTGCCGCCGCGCCGGCCGAAGCCGCCACCGGGCCGTCTTTCACGGTCGAGAAGATCTACGCCAAGGACGTCTCTTTCGAAGTTCCCGGCGGCCCCGGCGTGTTCAACGAGCAGGCCCAGCCGGAGCTGCAGATGAATCTCAGCCAGAGCGTGCAGCAGGTCAACGAAGGCCTGTATGAAGTCGTTCTGGGCATCACCCTGACCTGCAATGCCAACGACAAGCCGCTGTACCTGGCCGAAGTGAAGCAGGCCGGCGTGTTCAGTTTGACCGGTTTTGAGCCGGCGCAGCTCGACGCGATGCTCGGCATCCACTGCCCGAACGTGCTCTACCCGTATTCGCGAGCCCTGATCAGCAGCCTGATCCAGTCCGGTGGTTTCCCGCCGTTCTTCCTGCAGCCGATCAATTTCGAGGCCCTCTACAGCGAGAGCCTGCGTCAGCGGGCCGCCAAGGAAGCCGAGAACGCGACCCCCGGACTGGACGGCGTCGAGACCGCCGGCAACGCCTGATCGCGGCGGCATGAGCGATCTGCTGGAAACCAGCGCCCTGCGCGTCGCCGTGCTGGGTGCGGGCTCGTGGGGCACCGCACTGGCCGCGTTGATAGCCAGACACGGCCATGACACGGTGCTGTGGGGTCGGGATGCCGATGCCATCGCCGGCATCGAGCACGACCGTCAGAACGCCCGTTATCTGCCAGGGATCACGCTACCGGACACGCTGCGCGCGACCGGTGATCTGGCCGCAGCGATGCACGACGCCGACCTGGTGCTGGTGGTGGTGCCTTCGCATGCCTTTGCCGACACCCTGCGATTGCTTGCGCCCTATCGCCCCGCGCATGCCGGCGTGGCCTGGGCCAGCAAGGGCTTCGAGCCGGGCAGCGGCCGTTTCCTGCACGAGGTTGCCGCCGAGGTGCTTGGCGGGCAGGTTCCGTTGGCGGTGGTTACCGGCCCTTCCTTTGCCAAGGAGGTTGCCATTGGCCTGCCCACCGCGCTGACCGTGCATTCGGCAACGGAGGGTTTTGCCAAGCGCGTCGCCGACGTCCTGCATGGCCCGAGCTTCCGCGCCTACACCGGCGATGACATGCTCGGTGCCGAACTGGGCGGGGCGATGAAGAACGTGCTGGCAGTGGCCACCGGAGTCGCCGACGGCATGGAGTTGGGCCTGAATGCCCGCGCCGGCCTGATCACCCGCGGCCTGAACGAGATGCTGCGGCTCAACCGCGCCTTGGGCGGTCGTCCCGAGACGGTGATGGGCCTTGCCGGACTGGGCGATCTGGTCCTGACCTGCACCGGCGACCTGTCACGCAACCGCCGCCTTGGCCTGGCGCTGGGCCGTGGTCAATCCATCGAGGATGCGGTCCGCGAGATCGGCCAGGTCGTCGAGTCGGTGCAGACCGCCGACGAGGTGATGCGTCTGGCTCGTCGCCACGAGGTCGAGTTGCCGATCGCCGAAGCGGTATTCGCGGTGTTGCATGGCGATCTCACACCCGCCCAGGGTCTTCGCCAGTTGATGGCACGCGAGCAGAAAGCCGAGTATCCGGGTCCGCTGTTTGGCTGATTCCGCAGGGGTCCGTATATAAAAAAGGGATCCGCACATAAAAAAGCCCGGCCGAAGCCGGGCTTTTTTGATCGCGACGATCCACCGGAGTGGATCGGGAGAGAGGGTTCGCGACTTACTGCCTGGTGGTGCTCAGAACGTAATGCGCGGACCGATGAACCACTGGGTGTCGCCGTCGACGAACTTGACGTCGCCGCTCAGGCCCCACATCGGGTTGAACTTCACCTGCGCACCAAGACGGCCGTAGAAGTCACCGTCATAGTCGCTGCCGTCTTCATAGCCGGCCATCGCATAGCCTTCGAAGTTCGGGGCCAGCGCGCCGCGCACGCCGACTTCAACGCTGTAGCCGTTCAGGCTGTTGTTGAACTCGTCCTCTGAGCGCTCGTAGGCGACGCGGGTCACCAGATCGGCAGCCGGGGAGATCTCGTGGTTGTAGCCCACGCCCAGACGCCACTGGTCGATCTTCACACCGCGGTAGCGCAGCGGGCCAACGAAGAAATCGTCGGTCTTCTGGTTGGAGTAGTCACCAAACACGTGGAAGTTCGGCGCAATGGCGCCGGAACCGCGGATGGCGAAGCCGTCGGCATCGCTGTAATCGGTGTCGGTAGCGATGTAGCCGGCTTCGACGTAGTTGTAGGAGATCCCATCGGCGGCCGAAGCAGCAAACGGAAGCGCGGCGATCAGGCTCAGGGCAAGCAGGGACTTCTTCATGATTCTCGGCCTCTTGGAAAGGGTTGTCTCATTCCGACTGCGGCCACCTCAAACCAAGGTGGCATCCCAGCTGGACGCGGGCAGTATCGCCGCAGGCGAGTAATCCCAACTGAATTGTGTACTTGAGCGTTCAATAACTACAGGTGCTGTTCAGGTTGGCATATCCAACGCCGGGTTGACCGCCGTCATGAAGCCCAGACCCGTCCGTCTTCAGAATGGGCGCGCGACGATGGGGTCGATCTCCGAGGAGTCCAGCATGGCAATCCGTTTTCCGTCCGTTTCAACCAGCATTCTGGACGCCGTCGGCGATACGCCCCTGGTGGAGGTGGAAGGGATCCTGGCCAAGCTCGAGTTCCTGAATCCATCCGGCTCGATCAAGGCGCGCATCGCCAAGTACATGATCGAGAAGGCCGAGGAGGCCGGCCTGTTGCAACCGGGCGACACCATTGTGGAAGCCACCAGCGGCAACACCGGCAACGCGCTGGCCATGGTCGCGGCGGTGAAGGGTTACCGGATGCTGGTGGTGATGCCTGAAGGCCTGTCCGGCGAAAGGGTCGCAATATCACGCGCCTACGGGGCCGAAGTGCTGTTCTGCGGTGACTTCCACGTCAATTCCGCGCTCGAGAAGGCGCGCGAGCTGGGCGCGCAGCCCAACCACTTCTGCCCCAGCCAGTTCGAGTCGGAGTGGAACGTGGAGGAAAACCGGCTCGTCCTCGGTCCGGAAATCCTCGCCCAGCTGCCTGAAGGCGTGGTGCCCGACGCGCTGGTGGCCGGCGTGGGCACCGGCGGCACCCTGATCGGCGTCGGCCAGGCGTTCCGCGAGGTGAATGCGGACGTCCGCCTGTTTGCGATGGAACCCTCCGAATCGCAGACGCTGCTGTGCGGCGAGGTTGCCCTGCACAAGATCGAAGGTATCTCCGATGGCTTCGTGCCGGGGATCTTCCAGCGGCACGGCGCGCTGGTCGATGAGGTCACCAGTGTCGCCAGTGCGGATGCGGTCGGCGCGATGCGGCACTTGGCCCGCGCGCACGGGCTGTTCTGCGGTCCGAGCTCGGGCGCCCACCTGTTGGCCGCCAAGCGGGTCCGCGAGTTGCATCCGGAGCTGAAAACCGTGGTGACGCTGTTTTGCGACAAGGGCGAGAAATACCTGCAGGAGTATTTCGTCCAGGCCGACAGCGCGCCGGAGGAGCCGACTCCCTTCATCTGAGGACCCCGGCTCGGTCGATAGCATGACCGCGCCATCCTCCCGGGAGTCCGATCATGGGCTGGACCCTGCATACCCATTCCGACGCTGGCCAACTGGCCGTGCATCTGGCCGATTCGCTGCAAGCTTCGTTGAGGGCGGGTCTGGAGGCCCGCGGCAGCGCCATGCTTGCCCTCGCAGGCGGGCAGACGCCGTGGCCGGTGTACCGGCGCTTGGCACAGGCACTATTGCCGTGGCAGCACGTCACGCTCTTGCCGACCGATGATCGTTGCGTGCCGGTGGATTCGCCGGCATCCAACCTGGGCGGTCTGGGCGCGGCGTTCGCGCCTGCCAAAGGTGTGCAACTGGCGGCGTTGACCGCACCCGACGGCGATCCAGACGCCTCCCTGATCGAGGCGCGCGCCTGGCTGGCGCTGCATCGACAGCATTTTGACGCCGTCGTACTGGGGATGGGCAACGACGGCCATACCGCGTCGCTGTTTCCGGACGCCCCCGAGCTGGCGTGCGGCTACGACCCGGTCCTGGAAGCGTGCCGTGTCGATCCCGACCCGTTGCCCCCCGAAGCGCCGTACCCGCGGATCAGCCTGACTGTGGGGCGCTTGGTGCGCTCCAATGCGCTGCACCTGCTGATCACCGGCGAGGCCAAGCGCGCCGTGTTGGAAGAAGCGATCGCGCTGAACGATCCGCAGCGCCATCCGGTGATGGCGGTGCTGGGTGCGCCCACGGTGGATGTGCAGATCCACTGGAGCCCGTAAGCCGGCGTGTGCCGCGGACGTCGCCCTCTCCTGCTCGCGCGCTCAATCCCCCACGCTGGTGTCAGCGCCCGCATCCCCGGCGAAACCCTGTTGCCGCCACGCCTCGAACACCACCACGGCAACCGCGTTGGAGAGGTTCAGGCTGCGGTTGCCCGGCTGCATCGGCAGGCGGACCCGCTGCTCGGCGGGTAACTTCGCCAGCACTTCGGCCGGCAGTCCCCGGGTCTCGCAACCGAACACGAACACATCGCCGCTGCGGTAGGCCGGCGTGTCGTGGCGGACACGGCCGCGCGTGCTGAGCGCAAACACCCTGGGTTCGGTCTGGCGCGCTCGGGCGATTGTCGCCAGCGCGCTGTCCAGATCGTCGTGCACCTGCATGCTGGCGTACTCGTGGTAATCGAGCCCGGCCCGGCGCAACTGCCGATCCTCCAGGCTGAAGCCCAGAGGCCGCACCAGGTGCAGCCGTGCGCCCGTGTTGGCACACAGGCGGATGGCGTTGCCGGTGTTGGGCGGGATCTCGGGCTGGTAGAGGATGACGTCGAACATGCCGCGATTATGCGGGCGCTGCCTGCGCCGGGTGACAGCCAGGGTGACTTGTGACCCGGGGCCCGGAATGCGCCCTGCCGTTAGCATTGGGTATCCGTCCATATCGGGCGAGACCGAACAAGGAGTGTCGAATGTCCGCATCGTCCCGCGTAGCTGCGTTGCTTCCCACCGTCGTGCCAGGGTCCCGGCCCGGATCGCGCCGCAACACCGGTACCGAGCCACGGCCGCGCTCGCTGCGCCACGGCGCGCTGGCGCTCGGGGTCGCCGTTGCGATGGGCAGCCTGGCATTGCTGCCGCAGCCCGCGCACGCGCGCACGGCGGTCAGCGCGGCGCCGGTGGACATCGCCTACGAGCAGTTCACCCTGCCCAACGGCCTGCGCGTGATCGTCCACACCGACCGCAAGGCGCCGATCGTCGCGGTCAACGTCTGGTACCACGTGGGCAGCAAGGACGAGCCCAAGGGCCGCACCGGTTTCGCCCACCTCTTTGAGCACCTGATGTTCAACGGCTCGGAGAATCACCGCGGCGAGTACTTCGACCCGTTCGAGATGGTCGGCGCGACCGACATGAACGGCACCACCAATACCGACCGCACCAACTACTTCCAGAACGTCCCGACAACCGCCCTGGACACCGCGCTGTGGATGGAATCCGACCGCATGGGCCACCTGCTGGGCGCGATTGACCAGGCCACCCTGGACGAGCAGCGCGGCGTGGTCCAGAACGAGAAGCGCCAGGGCGAGAACCAGCCCTACGGTCAGGTCTGGACCAAGCTCAACCAGTCGCTCTACCCGGTCGACCACCCCTACCACCACAGCGTGATCGGCTCGATGGCGGATCTGGACGCCGCCTCGCTGGAGGACGTCAAGAACTGGTTCCGCGCGTGGTACGGGCCCAACAACGCGGTGCTGGTGCTGGCCGGCGACATCGACGTGGCGACTGCGAAGGAAAAGGTCGCTCGCTACTTCGGCGACATCCCGGCCGGCCCGGACATGGCGCAACCGCCGGTCGACGTGGCCCAGCGTCCCGCCTCGACCCGCGAGGTGCTCGAGGACCGGGTGCCGCAGGCGCGCATCTACCGTGCCTGGAACGTGCCACCGACTGCGACCGTGGAAGCCGATCAGCTCGGTGTGCTCGCCCAGGTTCTGGGCGGCAGCAGCACCTCGCGCCTGGCCAAGCGCCTGGTGCACGCCGACAAGCTGGTGGACAACGTGACCGCGGGGCTCAGCGAGTCGCAGCTGGGCTCGAATTTCCTCGTCTTCGCGACCGTCAAGGAAGGCGTGGATCCGAAAAAGGTCGAGGCGATCATCGACGAGGAGCTGCAGCGGCTGCTGGCCGAAGGTCCCGATGCCGCCGAGCTGGCGCAGGCCAAGACCGTGGTTCGGGCCGGCTTCATCCGCGGCGTCGAGCGCATCGGCGGCTTTGGCGGCAAGGCCGACGCGCTGGCCAGTTGCACGATCTACACCGGTGACCCGGGCTGCTTCCGCGAGAGCATGGCCACGGTCGCCGCCGTGCAGCCGGCAACGCTGCAGGCGTTGGGGCGCAAGTGGCTCGGCAAGGGCGACCACACGCTCGTGGTGATGCCCGGCGAGCGCACGCCGCTGGCCGAGGATCCGGCCGTGGAGCCGGCGCCGCTGACCCTGCCGGCGGTGGATTCGCGCTACAGCGTGTCGCAGTCCAGCGTGGACCGCAGCACTGGCGTGCCTCTTCCCGACAAGTTCCCCGAGCTGAAATTCCCCGAGCTCCAGCGCGCCACGCTCAACAACGGCGCCCGCGTGATCCTCGCGGAGCGCCACGACATCCCGGTGGTCCAGTTCTCGTTGATGTTTGACGGGGGGTTCAAGGTTGATCCGGCGGACAAGCTGGGCAGTTCCAGCTTCACCATGGGCATGCTGGATGAAGGTGCCGGCGAGTACGACGCACTCGGCTTTGCTGCCCGCGCCGAGGCGCTGGGGGCCAATCTGGGCGCCGGCGCCGCGCTGGACGGCGCGACCGCATCGCTCTCCGCGTTGAAGGAAAACCTTGATCCCTCACTGGCCCTGTTCAGCCAGATGCTGCGCAAGCCGCGCTTCGACCAGAACGAGATCGATCGCGTGCGGGCCAGCTGGATCGCCGGCATCAAGCAGGAGAAGGCACGGCCCAATTCCGCAGCCCTGCGCGTGCTGCCGCCGCTGCTCTACGGCGAGGGCCATCCGTATGCCATGCCGTTCAGTGGCTCGGGCACCGAGGACACGATCGCTGCACTGACCCGCGACGATCTGCTGGCCTACCATCAGGCCTGGGTGCGGCCGGAGGCGGCCACGCTGGTCGTGGTCGGCGACACCACGCTCAAGGAAATCGTACCGATGCTCAACCGGCATCTGGGCGACTGGAAGGGCAAGGGTGACGTGCCCGCTCCGGTGGACGTCCCGGAAGTCGCACTGCCGGCCGCGCCGCGTGTGTTCCTGATCGACCAGCCCGGCGCCGTGCAGGCGAACATCTACGTCGGCGAACTGGTGCCGTCGACCAAGTCCGATGACGCGACCGAGTTCGGTTTCGCCAACACCGTGCTGGGCGGCCAGTTCAGCTCGCGGTTGAACATGAACCTGCGCGAGGACAAGCACTGGGCCTACGGCGCCTACAGCTTTGCCAGCAATGCGATCGGGCAGCGTCCGTGGCTGGCCTACTCGCCGGTGCAGATCGACAAGACCGCCGAGTCAGTGGCCGAGATGAAGCGCGAAATCAACGACTTCGCCAGTGGCAAGGCGCCGGCGACCGCGGAGGAGGTGGCCAAGGTCAAGGCCAACGAGATCCGCAGCCTGCCCGGCGCCTACGAAACGGGCAGTGCAGTGATGGCCACGATCACCGGCATCGTCCGCTACGACCGCCCGGATGACTACGTGTTCCGCAACAAGGCCGAGATCGACGCAATGACTCCGGACGTGGTCGCCAAGGCCGCCTCGACCATCGATCCGGCCGCGCTGACCTGGGTCGTGGTGGGCGATCTTGGCCAGATCGAAGCGCCGGTGCGCGCGCTGGAGCTGGGCCCGGTGCAGGTGCTGGACGAAGACGGCAAGCCGGTGGCGCCCGGCCGCAGCGCCGTCCAGACGGAGTAGGGCGGAAGGACTCCCAATCGCCGGCCGGGCCTGACGTTCCCGGCGGTTGGGGTCCGTGCACGACGTTCCGTCTCACGGTCAGGCCCGATTCACCGCGCGCGTCGATAACATCGTTCGCCCGCACCACTCTGCCGCCCGGCTCCGGTCCGGTGGCCTACTGAACCCTGGAGATTCCATGATCCGCTTGTCGACCATCGCCCTTGCCGCCGCACTCGTTCTCGCCGGTGGCTGCACCTGGGTCAAAATGGCCCCCGGAGCAAGCGCTGTCAGGGTGATCGGCGCCGGCGGCCCACCCGCCGGATGCACCCGCCAGGGCGAGATCGCGGTCTCGGTCAAGGACAGCGTCGCCTTCTATGAGCGCAACAACCTGCGCGTGCGCGAAGAGCTGGAAACCCTGGCCCGCAACGAAGCGCCCGGCCTGCAGGCCGATACCATCCAGCCGATGGGACCGCCGGACGGTGGTGAGCAGCGTTTCACCGCCTATCGCTGCGGCAGCGTGACAGCGGTACCCGGGTCGGCAGAGTCGGAGATCCCACACAGCGCGGTGCAGACGTATCCGGTCGGCGGTTGAGCGTTATTGCGGCAAGCATTAATGCAGGCGCGACGTTAACGCGTTAACCTGTCGTGATACCTGTCTTTTCTGGTTTGCCGCCCATGCAGTTCCAACATGTCGCCATCGCCGGTCTGGCCCACATCGACGCGCCACGCCGGTTGAGCTCGGATGAGATCAACCTCCGGCTCAAGCCGACTCTGGACCGCTTGGGCATTCGCACCGATGTGCTCGGCGATATCGCCGGCATCCACGCGCGCCGGCTCTGGGACGGCGACGTGCTCGCCTCCGACGCGGCAACGCTGGCGGCGGTGAAGGCGCTCGCCGACTCCGGGATCGATCCGGACCGGGTCGGTCTGCTGGTCAACACCTCGGTCAGCCGCGACTACCTGGAGCCGTCCACGGCGTCGATCGTCAGTGGCAACCTCGGCCTGGCCGACACCTGCCAGAACTTCGACGTCGCCAACGCGTGCCTGGCGTTCATCAACGGCATGGACATCGCCAGCCGCATGATCGAATGCGGCGAGATCGACTATGCGCTGGTGGTGGACGGCGAAACGGCCGATCTGGCCTATGAGAAGACCCTGGAGCGCCTGACCAGTGCGAATTGCACCGAGGCCGATTTCCGCAACGAACTGGCGACGCTGACGCTGGGTTCCGGTGCGGCGGCGATGGTTTTGGCCCGCGCCGAGCTGGCTCCTGGCGCGCCGCGCTACAAGGGCGGCGTGACCCGGGCGGCGACGGAATGGAACAAGCTGTGCCGAGGCAACCTCGACGGCATGGTCACCGATACCCGGATGCTGCTGATCGAGGGCATCAAACTGGCCCAGAAGACCTTCGCCGTGGCTCGCCACAAGCTGGGCTGGGTGGCGGAGGAACTGGACGAATTCGTCATCCACCAGGTCAGCAAGGTGCACACGGCCGCCTTCACCAAGGCCATGGGCATCGATCCGAAGAAGGTCCTGACGATCTTTGGCGAGCACGGAAACATCGGCCCCGCTTCGGTGCCGATCGTCCTCAGCAAGCTGCGCGAGATGGGGCGGCTGAAGAAGGGTGACCGCGTCGCCCTGCTGGGCATCGGCTCCGGTCTGAACTGCTCGATGGCCGAGGTGGTCTGGTAACAGGACCGTTTTCCTACCCGCTGCTGGCCGGGCGGCGACGGCTCAGTCGGCCGGGCACGCCGGGTCGCGTCCGGCATAGACCGCACAGATATCCTGTCGGCACTTCAGCCCCTTGGCAGTGTTGGCCGGGGGGCATTCACGCAGGTTGGACTGGATCTGCTGCGAGCGCGTTGGCTGGATGTCGGCCGAGGCGCTCCGCTTGCCGGCGCCCACGGTTGCCTCGTCGCTCTCCATTTTCCGGATCAGGGTATCCAGCCCGCTGACCGGCTCCGCGTCGGCGGCCTTGATGTTGCCCAGCAGCGTGGCCATCAGGTTCGGCTCGCTCCCGCGGCTGCCACGTGCTCCCTCACCGGAACGAGTGGGTCGTGCCGTCGTTGAGGCAGGAGCGGTTCGAGTGACCGCAGGCGCGGCCTGGGTAAACGGGTTGGCGCGGTCCGATCGGGGCATCGCCACCGACGCGGTCGTCGGGCCCGGGGGCGCAAACGGCGAGGCCAGCGGGTCGTCCTCGCCTTCGTATCCGGGTCCTTCCCCGGCGCCTGCGGCCAAGGCAGTGCTTTCGGGCGACACAGTAGGCTCATCGATGATCGTGGCGGCACCGCCGCCGGAATCGGACCCCGTCTGAGCCAACCCGGGCTGGGCACTTGCCGTCGCATCGGCGGCCGGGAGGTTGCCGCGGCTGCCCGCTTGCCACCACCACGCCAAGCAAAGCAGGCCGATGGCCGCGGTGGTGATCAACAGGGTCTTTCGTCCCGGAGCCGGACGGGTCGCGACCGCAGCGGGCTTGCCGCCGCCCATGTCTGCTAGGATCCGCGCCGGCGACGCAACAGTCGGCCCGGGGCCGGGTGTACCGGCCAACAGGCTCGGACGGCGGGGTTTGGCATCTTGCCGATCCACGTGGACTCCTTTCCAGACCGCCAATCCGGCTGGTTACGGTCCGGACCAGGCCGGACGATGTGCACGGGCATTCTGCGTTGGGGTCGCAGTGGCGTCAATTGGATGGCCTGGCGGACGGCCAGGTGGGGCAACAGGGACGGTGGCAACATGCTCGCGCTTGGGATGGCGGTGTTTTTCCTGCTGACGGTATTGCTGGGATGGCTGGCGGTGTTTCCGGCGGCGCGCGATGTCGTGCTGGCAGGCGTCGGTCGCTGGCGGGCGCGGATGTCGGCGGTGGCCGGGCGTTGGCAGGCGGGCGCGGGCGCGCGGGCCTGCGGCTCATCGCGCGCGCTGCGGGGAGGCAGCGTGCGGCTGGGGCAGATGCTGCACCGTGGTCGCTGGTTGCTCGCCGCGACCATCGCAGCGTTGCTGCTGCCACCGCTGCTGGTCCTGCAGTTCGGTCGCCAGGTCATGTGGGAGGACTTCGGCGGCGGTGCGGGTTTTGTGGCGGACAGTCACGTGGTCCAGCTGTTACGCGGGGAGCGTCTGGCTCCGCCACCGGACCTGCCACCCGCCGTGTTTCTCGCCGCCGAGGCCGCGCAGCTGCAGGGCAATGCGGTGGTGGCGCCGCGGGAGATCTCCAGCGCCGATCGCAAGTGGGTGCGCATTGCACCGGATTTCCAGCAACGGGTGCTCGCGATCTACCGCGTGATGCGCGAAGTGCACGGCTACGAAATGGTCCTGGTCGAGGGCTATCGCAGCCCCGAACGGCAAGCCGCACTGGCCGCCAAGGGCGGCGCGGTTACCCAGGCCGGCGCCGGCCAGAGTTGCCATCAGTACGGTCTGGCGGTCGACAGCGCGCTCTATCGCGACGGCAAGTTGCAGTGGGACATGGAGGACCCGTGGACCCGCCGCGGCTACTTTCTCTACGGCCAACTGGCCGTGGAGGCGGGTCTGGAATGGGGTGGCAACTGGCGCAGCATCAAGGACTACGTCCATCTGGAACTCAAGTCGGACTGCCGCCAGGCGCGTCGCGCGGCCGGTCGATGAGGCGGTGACTGGATGAGAAGGCAGGTGAAAACCGCCGGCCGCACCTGCTATCTTGATCCGCGGCTCAGGAAAGCCGGATGCCCGATGGGCAAAGCCAGGGAGCAAGGCGATGTGGAAACCCGTTGATGTTGTCTACGCGTGGATCACCCACGGCGGCGCCGTGGCCGGCCGCTAGCAGGGGACGGGAACCAGTGCGCGCGGAACAGGGGCAATGAGGGTGGGTGCGGTCATCCGCGGACTGCTGGGCGTCGTGCTGGTGTTCGGTGCGGTCTGGCTCGTGGCGATCCTGTATTGGCGGGCCAGCGGGGCGACTCCAGCCACCCCGCAGATTGTCGGCTACCTGCTGGTCCTGCCCCTGTTGCTGATTGGTGGCTTCCTCCTGGTGCGGGCGCTCATGCGCTGGCGCAAGGCGCGCCGCGACCACGCGGCGCCGCAATCCCCCGCTGGCGGCGCCACGCCCCAGGTCGCAACGACACAGGTCGAAGCCGACCGGATCGTATATCTGCTGGACAGCGCCGCCCTGACCCGCGCCGGCAGCGGCGGCGAAGTCCTGGCCGGCGCGCTGCTGCAGCCGCAGCGGCCGTCGCTGCATCCGTCCTTGCGCGACCAGATGGGGCTGCCGGTGTTCGCCGCGCAGGTCGATGATCTGGATGTGGAGTCGGTCCGCGTTGCCGTCAGCGGTCTGCTGCCGGAATCGGGACCGCGTTCGCCGGGCTTTGCCGACGACCAGCTCCGCGCGCTGGCGCTGCTGGACCAGGTGGCCGAGGACCTGCTCTACGCCGCCCTGCCGACCGCCGACGCGAGCATCGCGGCTGCACCATCCACGGACACGGCGATGCACCCGCATGCGATGCAGCACTCGCGCTCCTCGCGCGCCCTCGCTCCGCCGCCTCAAGCGCCGGTGCTGCACATCCGCCTGCTGTTGCCGGCCCACTGGACTGAACCGGTGCGTCGCGCCTGCCTCGCCTGGATCGCCGACAAGGCAAGCGCGATTGGTTTTGCGAGCGGCGCGTTCCGGGTTGGCGTCGAGCCGGTCGCCGGGGCCGCCGATGCGTGGCGGGTGATCGACCGTCTCGCCCAGACCGACGGACCCGCGGACGCGGCGCCAACCGATACCCACCTGTTGCTGGCGGCGCACAGCCTCGTGGACGAACTCGCGGTGAGCAGACTGGATGCAACCCGTTCGCTGCTGGTCAGCGGCCACCCGGAGGGCTTGATCCCCGGCGAAGGGGCGGCGGGACTGTGGCTGTCGATGGCGAATCCGGGCGAGGGTCGCGCCGCGCCGCCACTGCGGCTGCATCGCGTTGTGCACGGGGCACCGGGCCACGGGCGTGCGGCCGGGCGCGAGCTGGCGGCGCTGCTGCAGCGTGCGCTGGAGGTCGCCGCGCTGCCGGTCGAGGACGTCGCCGCCGTCTTCAGTGACGCCGACCACCGCCCCAGCCGTGCGATCGAGATCGCCGGTGCGATGACCGCCTGCCTCCCGGAGCTGGATCCGGTCGAGCAGGGGCGTCACCTGGGCCTGGTGTGTGGCGAGACCGGTGCGGTTGCGGCACTCGCGATGCTCGCCGCGGCGGCAGCGCAGGCCACCGCCGATGACGGGCCGGTCGTGCTCGCATCGGTGGCCGACGGCAGGGTGCGATTCGCCGCCGCGCTCTCGCCAATGCCAACCCCTGAATCCCCAGCCGCGCCCGCGGCGGAAACCGTTTGACGATGATGGATGTGTAGATGAGCAGCTTCTGGACCAACCTCCGTTTCTGGCTGAGGGATTACCGCGTGCTCGCCGCGCTGGGCATCGTGATCGCCGCCGCCGTCGCCTACTTTGGCAAGGACTCGTTGCTGGCGGCTGGCGGCTGGCTGGTGGCGCTGCTCATCCTCGCCGTGGTCGCCTGGCTGGTATTCGTCATCGTGCGTAAGGTCCGCACCGCGCGCGCCGCCACGCGGCTGGACAGCATGGTCACCGAGCACGCCGACACCGCGGTCACTGCCGCCAAGCCTGCCGCGCGCGCGGACGCCGAAGTCCTGCGCGAGCGCATGGCCGAGGCCGTCAAGGCGATCAAGACCTCGCGCCTGGGCCAGATGAAGGGCAACGCCGCGCTCTACGAGCTGCCGTGGTACGTGATCATCGGCAACCCGGCCGCCGGCAAGAGCACCGCGATCCTCAACTCGGGCCTGCGCTTTCCGTTTGAGGACAACCGCAGCAACGTCATTCACGGCCTCGGCGGCACGCGCAACTGCGACTGGTACTTCACCACCGAAGGCATCGTGCTGGACACGGCTGGCCGCTACACGGTCAGCGCCGAGGACCGGCTGGAATGGCTGACCTTCCTGGACCTGCTGAAGAAGCATCGGCCGCGCGCGCCGATCAACGGCATCATCATCGCCGCCTCGATCGCAGAGCTGTCGGGCAGCAAGCCCGAGTTCGCCATCGACCTGGCCAAGAACCTGCGCCAACGGGTGCAGGAGTTGACCGAGCGGCTCGAGGTCCACGCGCCGGTCTATGTCGTGTTCACCAAGGCCGACCTGATCAGCGGTTTCAGTGAATTCTTCCGCGGTCTGGACCCGTCCGAGCGCGAGAACGCCTGGGGCGCAACGCTCCCCTACGAGCTCGACCGGCAGGGCACCGGCAGCGGCGAGGGCGACGCGCTGGAATCCTTCGACCAGCACTTCGATGTGCTTGCCGACGGCCTGCGTGAGATGGGCCTGGCGCAGATGGCGATGGCCCGCGGGCGGGATGTCAGTCCGGGCCTGCTGGCGATGCCGATGGAGTTCGCCGGGATCAAGCCGGCACTGCGGACCTTCATCGCGACGCTGTTCGAGGAAAACCCGTACCAGTTCAAGCCGGTGTTCCGCGGCTTCTATTTCACCAGCGCCCTGCAGGAGGGCGTCACCGTGCAGCCCGCGTCGGAGCGCGTGGCGCGCCAGTTCGAACTGCAGGGCGGCAGCCGCACCGGGGAGACCGTGGCCCCCGCCGACAGCAGCCACTTCCTGCTGGGGCTGTTCCGGAAGGTGATCTTCGCCGACCGCCAGCTGGTCCGGCAGTACTCCAACCCGGGTCGGACCCGGGTGCGTTACACCGCGTTCGCCGGCGCCGTCGCTGCGCTGGCGATCGTACTGGCGGGCTGGACCTGGTCCTACAGCGGCAACCAGCAGCTGGTTGCCGACGCCACCGCGGACCTGGACAAGGCCATCGCGGTGCAGGCGGAAAAGGTCGATCTGCAGTCGCGCATCGAGGCCCTGCTCGTGCTGCAGGATCGACTGGAGCAGCTGCAGCGCCATCGCGATGATCACCCGCTGAGCCTGGGCCTGGGCCTCTACCAGGGCGACGCAGTGGAAGCCAAGTTGCGCGAGGAGTACTTCCACGGCATGCGCCATCTGATGCTGGTGCCGGTATCGAGCAAGCTGGAAAGCTACCTGGCCCAGGTGGTGGCCAGGCGCAGCGAACTGAAGCCGCCGTCGCTGACCGGCGCACCGTCCGACAGCCAGGACGATGCGGCCGATGCCGCCGCTACCAGCGACGCCCGCCTGTACGAGGATGCGGTCGCGACCGATTCGCAAGATGCCTACAACGCGCTCAAGACCTACCTGATGCTGGGCAACCACGAGCGCGTGGAGGCGACCCACCTGAGTGACCAGCTGACCCGTTTTTGGCGCGGTTGGCTGGAGGCGAACCGGGGCGCGATGACGCGCGAGGAGCTGTTGCGCGCCGCCGGCCGTCTCATGACCTTCCATGTCCAGCAGTCGGCTGACCCGGGTTGGCCGCAACTGGAGCTCAAGTACAGCCTGGTGGACGACAGCCGCGAGGCGCTGCGCCAGGTGATGAAGGGGACGCCGGCGCGCGATCGCGTGTATGCCCAGATCAAGGCGCGGGCGGCAACGCGCTTCAGTCCGGTCACCGTGGCCAGCCTGCTGGGCGACAAGCAGACCGGCGGCGCGGTCACCGGCAGCCACCAGATTCCCGGCACCTTCACCCGCAAGGCCTGGGAGGACTACGTCCAGGGCGCGATCAAGGACGCCTCCACCACCGAGTTGAGCAGCACCGATTGGGTGCTGGAGGCCACGGTGCAGAACGACCTGACCCTGGCCGGCAGCCCACAACACATCGCCAGGGAGCTGGCGGAGATGTACAAGGCGGAATACGCGCGCGAGTGGAGCAAGTTCCTGCAAGGCATCAGCGTCGCCCGCTTCGACAATTTCGAGGAAGCGGTGACCCAGATGAACCGCCTTGGCGATCCGGTCAATTCGCCGCTGCGGGTGCTGCTGGAAGCCGTTAACCGGGAAACCGTGTGGGACAACCCGGCTGCCGCCAACGCCACCGCGGGCGCGGTCAAGGGTGGCATCGCCAGCTGGTTCAACCGGGTGATCATGCGGCGCAATCCGACCTCGATCCCGGTGTCGGTGGATCCCGACACCGGCGAGAAGGGCACGACCGAAGCCGGACCGCTGGGGCAGAAGTTCGCCGGTCTGGCGCGGCTGCTGGTCGAGCACGACGGTGGGCCGGCGTTGCTGCCGCAGTACTTCGAGGCGCTGGGCAAGGTCCGCAGCCGCTTCAACCAGATCAAGACCCAGGGCGACCCGGGTCCGGGCGCGCGCAAGCTGATGCAGGACACCCTGGACGGCGGCTCCGAACTGGACCTGGCCTTGAAGCTGGTGGACGAGCAGATGCTCAACGGCCTGGCCGAGGACCAGCGCAATACCCTGCGCCCGCTGCTGCTGCGACCGCTGGTGCAGGCGTTCGCCGCGCTGGTGCGGCCGACCGAGGGCGAGATCAACCAGACCTGGACCGCACAGGTGCTGCGCCCGTTCGAGGACGGCATCGGCCAGCGTTATCCGTACACGCCGGAGGCAACGGTGGAAGCGGCGCGCTCGGACATCGAGCAGATCTTTGGCCCGCAGGGGGCGATCGCGAAGTTTGGCGAGTCCGCTCTCGGGTCGCTGGTGATCCGCCGCGGCACCATGTTGACGCCTCGCCAGTGGGCCGACATCGGTATCAATCTGCGCCCGGAACTGGTCGCCGGCTACGGGCGCTGGGTCGGCGCGACCGCCGCCGGCGAGGGCCCGACGATGGTCTTCCAGGTGCTGCCGCTGGCGGCGCACGGACGCGAATACACGATGACCGTCGATGGCCAGCAGATGCGCTACCGCAATACGCCGCCGCAGTGGCACACCTTCCAGCTGCCCGGGGAGGGCGTGCCGGGGGTGCAGATCCACGCGGTCACCGGCGACGGGCGCACCGTGGAGGTGTTCAACGCTCCGGGCGACAGCGCGACCTCGGCGATGTTCGACGCAGCCGAGAAAACCAGCCTGGGCCGCCAGCATTACCGGCTGGGCTGGAACCGCGATGGCGCCAAGGTCGAGGTGGAGTTGCGGATCGTCAGCACGGTGGAGTCCAACGCCGGTGCCAATGATTCCCTGGGCCTGAAGCTGCCGGCGGTGGTGGCCGGCGCGGCGGTGTCCTCGCAACCCTCGCCCGGCGCCACCACCACGGGGGCCGCGTCTCCGGCGGGGGCGCAGTGATGGTCGCAGTCGAGACGGCGCACCCGGTCAGCTACTTCGGCAAACTGCCCAGTCGCGGGGACTTCGTGCGCACCCCGGAAAGCCACCAGCTGATGATGCTGCTGGACCGCTGGGCCGGCCAGGGACTGGAGCTGCTGGCCAGCGATCCGGGTTGGAAGCAGCTGTACGACCAGGCATCCCCGCTGCACTTCGCCTTCGTCGGCTCACGCAGCCGGCTGGCGATCGGTGGTCATTACCTGCCCAGCCGGGACAGTTCGCAGCGCCGGTTCCCGTTTCTCGCTGCGACGCGGTTCGAGGTCGCCCAGCCGCTGGCGTTCATCGGCCGCAGTCCGCTGGCGCTGTCGCGGCTGTGGTCCAGGCTGGCGCGCAGCGGGCAGCAGATCGTTGCCGCCGAGGATCCGGCCGAGCCGTTGCGCGAATTGGCTGACGGGCGCGTCGCGATCAACACCGACCCGCGCGTCTACGACGCCGCGTTCGACGATTTCATCGAGTTGCAGGACATCGGCTCGCTGCAGGCGTTGCTGCGCCAGTCCGGCTACCCGCACCTCCAGTTGCGCTGGTTGCTGCCCGCGCTGGGGATGCTGCTGCAGCCGGTGATCTCCGGCGGTGCGGCCCAGGTCGACAAGGGGCTGTCGCTGCCACTGCCGGTGGACGCGCTGTACCGGCCGCTGGTGGCGGCGTTCTGGCTCGACCTGCTGGCCGGCTTCCTGGGCCGGGCGGATTTCGAACTGACCGTGCTGGTTTGCGACGCGGCCACCGCGTCCGCGGCCGGGCCGCGCCTGCTAATCGGCTTCAACGGCGCCGACGGCCGCCTGCTGCAGGCGACGCTGGATGGCCGCGTCGGCCAGGAGCAGCTGATCGCGGTCGATGATGCCGAGTGGGTCGAGGAACACATCGCCGGCGACTACGCCCTCAACCGGCTGGTCAGTTACCTGGATCGCGACCAGCTCTCGCTGCGCGCCGCACGCAAGACGTTCAACGAGACCTTCCTTGGAACCTGACATGCGCTCACAACCTGTACCGGCGGCGACTGGACCGCTTACCTCGTGGCTGCTGGCGATCGGCCTGCTGCTTTCACCGGCGGTAGGGCTCGCGCAGGCCGGCGGCGCGAACGGGCCGGCGGCGGAGAAGCCGGTGATTGCCACCGGAACGGTGCCCGATGAGGCGACCCGCGCGGCGATCCTGGAGCGCTTGCGCGAGCTCTACGGCGCCAACCGGGTGGTCGATCGGATCGAGGTGGACGCGGTGATCGCCCCGCCCAACTGGAGCGATCGTGTGCTGGGCATGCTCGGCCCGGACCTGAAGGAGGTGTCGGGCGGCGAGCTGACCATCGACGGCAACAGCGTGCGCATCACCGGTCAGGTCGGCAACGAGGCCGCGCGGCAACAGGTGGCCAGCGCGATAGCGACTGGCGCGGGCCCGAGCTACGTGCTGAAGAACTCGCTGGTCGGCGGTGGTGGCAGCAAGCAGGACCTGCTGGACCAGACCCTGGCCGACCGCATCATCGAGTTCAAGAGTGGCAGCGCGACCCTGACCGACGGCGGCCGCGCGATCCTGGACGAGATGGCGGTGGCGCTGGAGAAAGTCGGCCAGCAGCAGGTCCAGGTGATCGGCCACACCGACAGCGTGGGCTCGCGCGAATCCAATATCGCCCTGAGCCTGCAGCGGGCGATCGCGGTGAAGGCCTACCTGGAACAGCGCGGCGTCAGCGCTGACAACCTCAGCGTGCAGGGCTTCGGTCCCGACCGCCCGGTTGCAGAGAACGACACCGATGACGGCCGCGCCCGCAACCGCCGGATCGAATTCCGGGTGATGTAGCACGCCGCGAAGCGTTTGGCGGGTGGCGATTGTACGCAGGCCGACTAGACTGGGGTGATGAGCATTCGACCCTTTCTCGACCACACTCCCCGGCTCGGCGCGCGCGTCTACGTTGACCCGGCCGCGACGGTCATCGGCAACGTCTCCCTGGAGGACGACGTTTCCATTTGGCCAGCCTGCGTGGTCCGCGGCGACGTCAATTCGATCCACATTGGCGCGCGCACCAATATCCAGGACGGCGCCATCATCCACGTCACCCACGAAGGGCCGTTCACCCGGCCGGGCGGGTTTCCCACGGTGATCGCCAACGACGTGACCGTCGGCCACGCCGCCGTGATCCATGCGTGCCGGCTGGAGGAGTTCTGCCTGGTCGGCATGGGCGCAGTGGTGCTGGATGGCGCGACGGTGTCGCGCTTCGGGTTTGTCGGTGCCGGCGCCGTGGTCGCACCCGGCAAGACCGTGGGTGAAGGCGAGCTCTGGCTGGGCAGTCCGGCGCGGTTCGTGCGCAAACTTGCCGAGCGCGAGCTGGAACAGCTGCGCTACAGCGCGCAGCACTACGTCCGCCTGAAGGACGCCTATCTGAAGATGGCGGGCAGCGACTAGATTCCCAGATTGCGCAGGATGTAATACACCACCACCCCGATCATGGTGGTTACGCCGGCCCACATCAGCAACGGCCCGGAGCGGGATTCGCGCCGGGTGTAACCGATGATGAGGATCACCAGGCCGACCAGGGTGATGATCAAACCGTTTTTCAGAATCGGGTCCACGGCTACGGGGTCTCCACAGGTTCGGCGGCTGCCGGGGCTTGTTTGGTAGACGCGCCGGCGCATGCGGCGGCGCCCGCCGCAGCGGTGCGGCGGGTCATGATCACGTTCGTGCGGTGTCAGACAACGGCCGTCGAGCCGCTCTCCGCGCGTAGCTCGGCATAGATCTCGTCGGTGTTGGGGCGAACGCCGTGCCAGATGTTGAAGCTCTCTGCGGCCTGTTCCACCAGCATCCCCAGGCCGTCCATCATCTGGTCGGCGCCACCGGCGCGCGCCCAGGCCAGGAAGCCGATCGATGCCTCGCCGTAGCCCAGGTCGACCACGTCGCCGCGCGGCGCGATCAGCGAGCTGGGCAGCGACAGCTCGCCGCCGTCAGCCGCGTGGCCGATCGAGGTGGCGTTGATGATCAGGTCGAACACACCCTGGGTGTGCAGGTCGGCGAAGTTGCGCGGATGCACGCGCGCCGGATCGCCGAGCAGGTCGGCCAGCGCGTCGGTCCGGCTGTCGGTGCGGTTGACGATCATCAGGCCGGAGATCCCTGCGTCCAGCAACGCCGGGGCGACGCCGTGGGCAACCCCGCCCGCGCCGATCAACAGCACTCGGCGGCCGCGCAGGTCCTGGCCATGGCGATCGGTCAGGTCACGCACCAGCCCGAGGCCGTCGGTATTGTCGCCTGCCCAGCCGGTGGCGGTGCGGGTCAGGGTATTGACCACGCCGCAGCGGCGCGCGCGGTCGCTGAGGCTCTCGCAGGCCGCGGCGGCGCGCGCCTTGTGTGGCAGGGTCACGTTGGCGCCCCTGCCACCGGAGGCAGCGAACTTGGCCAGGGCGTCGTCGAATTCCTCGGCGGTCGCGTCGATCAGGCCGTAGTCCATCGCGATGCCGGTCTGGCGCGCGAACGCGGCGTGGATCCGTGGCGACAGCGAGTGCGCGACAGGGTGGCCGATCAGGGCAAATCGGGGAGTGGACATGACGGACCTCGCTTGAACAGTGGATTGGTTGCCGGGGCAGGCGGGACGGCTACCGCGCGGTACCGCATCCCCTTCTGTCGCCCAGTCTACGGCGAGACAGCGCCGCACTGAGCGGCCGCGATCACTCCTGCTCGCGCAGCCAGCGCGCCGCATCCAGGGCGAAGTACGTCAGCACGCCATCTGCGCCTGCGCGCTTGATGCTGGTCAGCGCTTCCAGCACACAGCCGCGCTCGTCCAGCCAGCCGTTGAGGATTGCGGCCTTCAGCATCGCGTATTCGCCGCTGACCTGGTAGGCGAAGGTCGGCACACCGAACTCGTCCTTTACCCGGCGCACGATGTCCAGATACGGCATGCCCGGCTTGACCATCACCATGTCGGCGCCTTCAGCCAGGTCCAGGCTGACCTCGTGCAGGGCCTCGTCGGTGTTGGCCGGGTCCATCTGGTAGGTCTTCTTGTCGGCTTTGCCCAGCGCGCTGGCGCTGCCGACCGCGTCGCGGAACGGGCCGTAGAACGCGCTGGCGTACTTGGCGCTGTAGGCCAGGATGCGGGTGTGGATGTAGCCCTCGATCTCCAGCGCGCCGCGGATCTCGCCGATGCGGCCGTCCATCATGTCGCTGGGCGCGACGATGTCCACGCCGGCAGCGGCATGCGACAGCGCCTGTTTGACCAGTGCCTCGACGGTGGACTCGTTGACCACGTAACCGTGCGCGTCGAGCAGGCCGTCCTGACCGTGGCTGGTGTACGGGTCCAGCGCGACATCGGTGATCACACCGAGCTGCGGGAAGCGGGCCTTCAGCGCCCGCACCGCGCGTTGGCACAGGCCGTTCTCATCCCACGCGGCGGCCGCGTCCAGCGACTTGGCCTCCGGCGCGGTGACCGGGAACAGGGCCAGCGCGGGAATCCGCAACTCGCTGGCCTGCTCCGCGACACGCAGCAGTTCATCGATCGACAGGCGATCCACGCCGGGCATGGACGGGATGGCCTCGCGGCCCTCCAGCTCGTGTACGAAGACCGGGTAGATCAGGTCGTTGCTGGTAAGAACCGTCTCGCGCATCAGGCGGCGGGAGAACTCATCGCGACGCATCCGTCGCGGGCGTACGTAGGGATAGCTGCTCATGACGCCCATTCTACGCCGGACGATGACAGCCGGTCGCCGCTGAAACGGGCCACTGGCTGGCTGCCGCCCGGCGGGGGCGGATTCAGATGATGCCGCCGCCGATGCTGAGGCGGAACACGGCCACCGCGATCACGATGCCGTTGAGGACCAGCCCGGCCTTGGCCCGCCCGCGGTTTTCGGCCCGGGTCAGCATGATGCCGATGGCCGCCACGATCGCACCAACCGCGGCGAATGGAATCAGGAACCAGTTGCCCCATCCCAGCAGCGGAATCAGCGCGATCACCATCCAGATCATCGCCACGATGCCCCACAGCAGGCTGATCAGTCCCATCTTGATGTCTCCTTGGAGCGGCCGGTGGCCGCAATGGCGCCAATATCACCCAGGAGGGCGCCCCGGTCGAGGCTCATAGGTCATGCGAACCGTCGATTTCCAAGGCGAGCTCGCCGCGGCAGACCTGCGCGTGCAGGATGATCCGCGCGACGGCCGGGTCCAGTCGCTGGTCCAGCAATCCGGCAACGTGGTCCAGCTCGGCGGCGTCGCGCACATACACCTTGAGGCGCGAACCCGGGCCAAAGTCTGCGGGCAAGGCCGGACGGTGCTCGCGGGCGGCGCCGATCAGGCTGGCAAAGTTGGCCAGGGTTTCGTCGAGCTGGGTAGCCACCGAATCGGCGTGCAGCGAGCGATGGCCGACGATGGCCGCCGTGCCCGACAGCAACAGCGGCATCGCCGGGCTGGCGGGCAGCATGGCCCGGGCAAAACTGGGCGGTTGCGGGCCGTACTGGCGGGGGTATCGCCAGGCACTGATCTGGCGCGGATTCTCCAGCGGCCGTCCCGGTGTGGTGCTGGCCAGCCAATAGACCTGCAACTGGCGCCGGCCGTCGAGGCGTCCGATCGCGGTGGCTGCGGGCAGCCGGCTCGCTTCGTACTCGCCCAGACCGGCGGCGCGGCCGACACAGAAACGCCGGTAGCGCTCCTCGTCGCCGTCACCGTCGGTGATCGCGTCCAGGTAGTTCCAGATGCGCAGCAGGTGGGGGTAGCCGCGCTCGCCGGTGAAGGCCAGCAGGCGCCGGTAGGCGTCGCACGCCGCGGCGCCGATGTCCTGCCCGCCCGGTTCGTCCAGTTGCAATGCGCCGAATTGCAGGTGCCCGTCCTCGGCCCAGGCCACCCCGTCGGTGCGGCCGTGGCGGACCGGGCCGTGGCTGCGCCAGATCTCCAGCGATGCCGGGCCGTGCGGCTCGAGGCTGACCCGGAGGTAGCGCGGATCGTCACTGGATGGCGCCGCTTCGCCGAAGCCGAACACGGCCAAGGTGCTGGCGTCGGCCAGCAACGTGTCCAGCGCGTCGTTGCTGTAACTGATGTCCAGTCCGGCGGCGGATGGGGCCGCCAGGGTAATTCCCGTCATGCCGCGTTGTCCCGCACGCGGTGGGGCGCAAGCAGGGGGCACGCGGGGATACGGTCCGGCGCCAGGTCGTGGAAAACGCCCGGATGAGATGCAAAAACGGTCATGTCGGCCATGATAACCGGAGCCCCCGCGACGGTTGCGTGGTTGCGCCCGGCGGCGCCATGCCGGATCGTTGCCCGATCCCATCCAACGGAAGTACTTCGATGTCCGCACAAAGCCCTGCCGAGGCCGCCCTTGCCCGACTGCTGGTTGACAGCCTCAATCTGGAAGACGTGGTGCCCGCTGAGATCGATCCCGAGGCGGCCCTGTTTGGCGACGGCCTGGGCCTGGACTCGATCGACGCGCTCGAACTGGCGCTGGCGATCAGCAAGGAGTACGGCTTCCAGCTGCGCTCTGACAGCGACGAGAACCGCCGGGTCTTCGCCTCCCTGCGCTCGCTGTCGGCGCATGTGGAGCAGAACAAGGCCGGCTGACGCACCGCCGCGCCAGCGCAGGTGATGGTCATCGTGCTGCTGCGGGTGGTGCTCGCGGCGGCCTATCCGCTGCTTGCCCACCGCGCCAGCGTGGATGCCAACAACGCGCTGGCGATGGTGGCGTTGCTCGATCTGGCCTTGGTGGTGCTGCTGGAGCCGTTGCTGCGCGTCCGCGCCTGGGCCTGGTTGCTGCTGGCGCTTTTCTGCGCCGGCCTGTGGGCGATGCGCGGCAGCGATCTGCCGGTGGTGTTGTTGCTCGGCCCACCGGCGTTGTTCGCCGCGTTGATCTCCTGGTTCTTCGCCCGCAGCCTGCGCGGCGGGCGGGTGCCGGTGATCACCCGGATCGCGGCGGCGATGGAAGGCTGCCCGCCCGATGCGTTGGAGCCGCGCCTGCTGCGCTACACCACGCGGCTGACCCTCGCCTGGGCAGTTCTGCTGGCCATGCTGGCGCTGGCCGATACCGCACTTGCGGTGATCGCGGTGCCCGATGGCGTGCTGGCCCGGTTGGGCTACCCGCCGGTCATCAGCGTGAGCCAGCAGGCGTGGTCGTGGTTCGCCAATCTGCTGGATTACGGGATCCTTGCGGTGTTCTTTATCGGTGAGTACCTGCTGCGCAAGCGCTGGTTCCCGGATCCGCCGTATCGCAACTTCGTCGACTTCCTGCGCCGGATGGGCCAGCTGGGCCCGGGTTTCTGGCGCGACATGTTCCGCTGACGCCGTTCATCGCGCTGGCTTATCCTTGCCGGTCCGCATTGCTGCAGCGTGAAAGCCTCCGTGGTCCCCGTGCCGTTCGTGATCGCCGCCGACCATCCCAGCCTGCCGGGCCATTTTCCCGGCCGTCCGGTGGTGCCCGGCGTGGTGATGCTGGACCGTGTGCTGGAACTGATCGAATCCCGCTATCCGGAGGCCGCAGGCGCCCCGCTGCGCCTGCCGCAGGTCAAGTTCCTGCAGCCGCTGCTGCCCGAGCAGACGGCGTCGATCGAGCTGCAGGCGCTGTCCGGGGAGGCACCGCTGCGCTGGCGCTTCCGCATCCACCGCGGCGAGAGTTTGCTGGCCAGCGGTGAAGTGGTTGCCGGGTCGCCTTCGTGAGTGACAGCTGGGTAGAACGGCCTGAAGGCGGCAGCCGCCTTGCATTCGGATTGATCCGCACGATCGCCGAAGTAGTCGGGCGCGGTCCGACCCGGCTGCTGCTGTGGCCGATCACGGCGTACTACGTCCTCGCCCGCGGCCCGGAGCGTCGGGCCTCGCGTGACTACCTGAGCCGCGTGCTGGGACGGCCGGCGCGCTGGCGCGACGTGTTCCGCCACGTCCATGTGTTTTCCGCGACGATCCTGGACCGGGTGTTCCTGCTTGGCGGCGAGCTCGCCCGGTTCGACCTGCGGGTGGACGGCGTGGAGCAGTTGGTCGAGCAACTCGACCACGGCCGCGGCGTGCTGATGTTCGGCTCCCATCTGGGCAGCTTCGAGGTGTTGCGGATGCTCGCCATCCAGCGTCCGCAGGTGCAGTTGCGGGTGGTGCTGGACGTCGGCCACAACCCGGCACTGACCCAATTGCTGGACTCGCTGAATCCCGGCGTTGCCAAAACCGTGATCGACGCCGGGCAGGACGGGCCTTCGCTGCTGCTGGCGATCAAGGAGGCGACCGATGCGGGGGCGCTGGTGGCGATGCTGGTCGACCGGATCCAGCCCGGACAAGCATCCCACCCGGCGAGCTTCCTGGGAGGGACAGCGCGCTTCCCGGCCGCGCCGTGGCTGGTGGCGAGCGTGCTGAAAGTGCCGGTGCTGCTGGGCTTTGGCCTGTATCGCGGCGGTAACCGCTACGATCTGGTGTTCGAGATGTTCGATCCGTGCATCCGCATCGAGCGCAGGCAGCGCCAGCACGCCCTGCAGGCGATCATTCAGCGCTACGCCGACCGCTTGCAGCACCATGTCCGCAACGCCCCTTACAACTGGTTCAATTTCTATGACTTCTGGCAACCCGAAGATGAAGCGATCGACCCCGTTCCCGCACCGGGCGCGGCCGGGCGTGCGATGGCTGGCGGTACCGTTGTTGCTGGCGAGCGCGTTGGCGGCGAGCGCGGCTGAGGCAGACAAGCCCGGGGAGGCGGTCACTGCCGGCTGGATCCTCGGCAAGCTTGCCCAGCCGGCGCCGATGGCAACGCCGTTCGTGGAGGTGCGCGAGTCGCGGATGCTCAAGAATGCGCTGCGGCTGAGCGGCGAGTACCGGCGTCCACAGGACGGTGTCCTGGTACGCGCCGTGCGCGATCCCTATGTGGAGACCACGACCATCCACGCCGGCCAGGCCACCATTGAGCGCGCCGGACGCGCACCGCGGACCTTCTCGCTGGCGCGGGCGCCCGAGCTCGCCGGCCTGCAGGACAGTTTTGGTGCGCTGCTGTCAGGCGATCTCGCCGCGCTCGAGTCGGTTTACCGCCTGCGCAGTGACGGTACCCGGCAGCACTGGAGCCTGGAGTTGACCCCGGCTGAGGATGAACTGGCTCGCCGAGTGCAGACGATCACCCTGTACGGCCAGGACGCCGAGCTGCGCTGCATCGAGACCCGCATGGTGGATGAGCTGCAGCCCCAGCGCACCCTGCTGGCCAGCGCGGCGGAGGCGGCCCCGGCGGTGGTGGACGCCGACGGCGTCGCCCGTCTTTGCCATCGGGGCGTCGCCTCCCGATGAGTCCGCGCTGGCGCCTCTCGCTGGCCCTCACGTGGCTGGCGCTGTTGCTGGTGGGCGGTTGGTGGATCAGCCAGCAGTTGCAGCTGACCGGCGATCTGCGCAAGTTCATGCCCGAGGCACGCACGCCCGCGCAGAAGCTGCTGATCGACGAGCTCGGCGAGGGCCCCGGCTCGCGCCTGCTGCTGTTGGCGATCTCCGGCGACCGGCCCGAGGTGCTGGCCCGACAGTCCGCGGCGATGGTTGGCGCGCTGGCCGGGGACCCGGCTTTCAGCCTCGCCGCCAACGGCGGGGTGGCCGGACTGGAATCGATTCCCGAAGCGCTGCGCCCGTACCGCTATCTGCTCTCGACCACGCTGGACCACCAGGCGCTGGACGCGGCGTACCTGTCGGACCAGCTGGACGCGCGCCTGCAGGATCTGGGCTCGCCGGTGGCCGCCTTGGTCGAGCCGCTGTTGCCGGCCGATCCGACCCTGGAGGTGCTGGCCCTGGCCGACACCTGGCAGCCGGCCAACGGCCCTCAGCAACAGCACGGGGTCTGGTTTGACCGCGAGGGCAAGCGCGCCCTGCTGGCCGTGCAGACCACAGCGGCCGGGTTTGATCCCGGCGGCCAGGAGGCGGCATTGGCGAAGCTGCACGCGGCCTTCGATGCTGCCCGCGGCGACAGTTCCTCGCAATTGCTGGTCAGTGGCCCGGGCGCGTTTGCGGTGGAGGTCGGCGGGCGTACCCAAAGCGAGGCAAGCTTCATCGGCAGTCTGGATGGCGTCATTTTCTCGCTGCTGCTGCTGATCGCCTACCGCAGCTGGCGGGTTCCCCTGCTTGCCGCGCTGCCGCTGGCCAGCGGCGGGCTGTCGGGCATGGCCGCCGTCGCTTTGGGGTTTGACGGCATCCACGGCATCACCGTGGCGTTCGGCTTCACCCTGATCGGGGTGGCGCAGGATTACCCGATCCACCTGATCAGCCACCAGCGCCCCGGGCTCTCGCCGTGGGACAACGCGCGCTCGCTCTGGCCGACTCTGGGCACCGGCGTGGTCGCCACCTGCATCGCCTATCTGACCTTTTTGATCTCCGGCGTGGACGGCTTGAAGCAGCTCGCGGTGTTCACCATCGCTGGCCTCAGCGTGGCTGCGCTGACCACGCGCTACCTGTTGCCGGGTCTGATCGACACTGCCGAAAACGGTGGCAAGCCCTACGACGCCGCGTCGTCGCCGGCGATGGCCCGGGTGTGGGGGCATTTTTCGCGCTGGCCGCGGATGGGCGTGATCACCGGCATCCTGCTGGGCGCGGCTGGCCTGGCGGTAATCTGGCTCGTGCCCGGACCGTTCTGGCAGAACGACCTGTCCCGCCTGACCCCGGTTCCGGAGCACCTGCTGGTGCAGGACGGCCAGCTGCGCGCCGAACTGGGAGCGCCGGATGTGCGCTACCTGATGGTCATCCAGGGCGCGGATGCCGAGGCCGCGCTCCAGGCGTCCGAAGCGCTGGAGCCGGTACTCGAGCAGATGCAGGCCGACGGGTTGTTGCAGGGCTTTGACCTCGCCTCGCGTTACCTGCCCAGCGTGGCGGCCCAGCGTGCGCGCCAGGAGCGGTTGCCGGATGCACCGACGCTGCAGGCGGCGCTGGACGCGGCGGTGGCTGACAGTCCGTTCCGCAGTGACGTGTTCGCGCCGTTTCTTGCCGACGTCGCCGCCGCGCGGGCCGCGCCGCCGCTGACGGCAGCCGACCTGACCGGCACGCCGCTGGCGGCGCGGGTCGACGGCCTGCTCCTGCGCAGTGATTCGCATGCCACCGCACTGGTGGCGCTCAGCGGCCTGGAGGATCCCGTCGCGGCGGCCGCGGTGCTGGCACCCCACGGTGCGCAGTTGCTCGACCTCAAGGACGCCTCCGAATCACTGGTGGCCGAATACCGCACCCGCCTGCTGTGGGCGCTCGCCCTGGCGGCGGTGTTGCTTGTGGCGACGATCTGGGTCGCCCTGCGCGACGTCCACCGAACCTTGCGCGTGCTCGCGCCCATGGCGCTGGCCATCATCGTGCTGCTGGCGGTGTTGCGCGGCTTCGGTGTCGAGTTGAACCTGTTCCACCTCGTGGCGCTGATCCTGGCCTGCGGACTGGGATTGGACTACGGGCTGTTCTTCGATCACGCCGGCGACAGCCGCGAGGGCCAGTTGCGTGCGTTGCACGCGATCATCGTGTGCAGTCTGGCCACCCTGCTGGTGTTCGCGTTGCTGGCGACCTCCAGCATCCCGGTGCTGCAGGCGATCGGCAGCACCGTGGCACTGGGCGTGGTGTTCAACTTCGTGCTGGCGCTGTTGATCGTGCGCCAGCCGGCTGCTGCGACCGGACCCGGCGCGACGCCTGGTCCCATGCCCGAAAATCAGCATGCGCAGGTGCCCCATTGAGCCGGGAACCACAGCCCATCGACGCGGATCGGATCGCCAGCCTGATCCCGCACCAGGGCGCCATGAGCCTGTGGGACCGCGTGTTGGAATGGGACGACGCCAGCATCCGCCTGCTTGCCGAGCGGCACCGCGATCCCGCGCATCCGCTGCGCAGCGGTGGCCGCCTGCGCGCGGTGCACCTGTGCGAATACGGTGCGCAGGCGATGGCGGTGCACGGTGGCCTGCGTGCCAGCCGCGCCGGCGGCGTCGCCCGGCCCGGCCTGCTGGTCGCATTGCGCGGGGTGGCGCTGCATGTGGGCCGGATCGACGACCTGCCCGGTGCTCTGGAAGGCGAGGCGCGCCTGCTGATGGACGGCGACAGCGGCTGGCAGTACCAGTTCCGCATCCTGCACGCCGGTGCACTGCTGGCCGAAGGCCGCGCGGCGGTGATGCCCGCGCCGGCCACGCAACCGGACTGACCGTCCCTGCGCAAGCCCGATGGGCGACAATCGCCCACTACAGGAGGTACGCCATGACTTCATCCTTTCCGCGGCGCGCGCTGGTGACCGGCGGCAGCGGCGACATCGGTGGCGCGATCTGCGCCCGCCTCGCCGCCGACGGCATGCACGTGATCGTCCACGCCAACGCCAACCTGGCCCGTGCCGAGCAGGTGGTTGCCGCGATCCACCACGAAGGCGGCAGTGCCCAGGCGGTCGCGTTCGATGTCGCCGATGGCGCGGCGACGCGCGCGGCGCTTGAAGGCCTGCTCGCGGACGGACCGATTCCGGTGGTGGTCAACAACGCCGGCATCCACGAGGACGGCCCGATGGCGGGGATGAGCGAGGAGCAGTGGCGGCGCGTGATCAATGTCTCCGTGCACGGTTTCTTCAACGTCACCCAGCCGCTGCTGCTGCCGATGGCGCGCGGCCGCTGGGGACGCATCGTCAGCGTTTCCTCGGTCGCCGCCGTGCTGGGCAACCGTGGCCAGGTCAACTACGCGGCGGCCAAGTCGGCCCTGCACGGCGCCAGCAAGTCGCTCGCCCGTGAGATGGCCAGCCGCGGCATCAGCGTCAACGTGGTCGCGCCGGGGGTGATCGAAGGGCGCATGGCGGGGGACGCGTTTCCTGCCGACGTGCTCAAGCAGATGGTCCCGGCAGGGCGCGCGGGACGTCCCGAGGAGGTCGCCGCGCTGGTGGGCTTCCTGTGTTCCGACGCGGCGGGCTACATCAACGGCCAGGTGATCGGCATCAACGGCGGCATGGGATGAGCCGGCTTCACCTGCGCGTGCCGCGTGCGCGCGACATAATCGGAGTGCCGAACACCGGTTCCGGGGCGTCCGGGCCGCATCGCAGGAGGAATGCCATCGTGCACGTCAAGACCGCATTGATCGTCTGTCTGGCCGTTGCGGCCAGTGGTTGCGCAACCACGTCGCGAACAATGCTCGGCCCGGCCCGCCCGGCCGTGGCGCCCGAGCAGGTGCGCATCTATTACACCCCGCCGCCGGGTCGCTACGAGGAAATTGCGATGCTGAGCACGGCCAGCGGCGCGCTGACCTACGGCGAGCAGAACAAGACCAACGAGGTCATGGGCAAGCTGCGCGCGTCCGCCGCCCAGGTGGGTGCCAACGGCGTGCTGTTCCAGGGCGCCGCGCAGGGCTACGGCGGCAGCAACGTCGGTATCGGCGTGGGCAGCAGCAGCTACGGTCGGCGCAGCTCGGTGGGCGGTGGTATCGGTGTCAACGTCAGCCCGTCGCCGACCCATGCCGCCGGGATCGCGATCTACGTCTTCGATCCGCCGCCGATGGACTATCGGCCGACGGTCACGCCCGGCAGCCAGCCGCCGCGCAACTAGGCCGTCAGGGCCACGCCAGGCGTCGGTGACGCCGCCTGGCCGGCAGGAGGAAGGTCTTCCAGGCCGTACCAGACCGGCGGCAGCAACATTGCCGTGGCATCGGCGGCAGCGGTTCCGTCCACCGGACTCATCCCGGACAGGGCCGGGTGTTGGCGGCAGGCCTGCTGCGCCATCTCGCTGGCGAGCACTTCCATGCGCTCGACGTTGGCGCGGATCCGTGCGGACAGTTCCGCGTCGTCGGGACTGTCCAGCAACGCCCCGTTGAGATCGCGGAACCACCCGATCGCCGACTGGTCCAGCTCGCGCCCATCGGGCGGGGCGTAGCCGGCGGCGGCGTTGGCCTCGCCCCAGCCGCGCAGAAGGACCTGCGTCGTCTTGTTGAGCGCGGTCGCGCGCTCCAGGGGCTTGCGCAGCCGCCCCATCAGCGACAGGTCGGCAATCTTGCCCGCGGTGTACAGCGGCGCCAGCACCGACCAGTAGTAGGTGTAGTCCCAGACCACCTTGAGCGGCATCACCAGCGCGTCGCCGAACAGCGGGTACTGGTCCTGGTACAGACTCATCGTGTTGTCGAAGAACGAGAACAGCAGCTGCTGGTAGAGCTCGGCGTGGGCGCCGATACGCGCGCCGGCGCGGTCTTTCCCGATCAGCTCGCAGATGTAGCCGTTGCTGATCGCGATGAAGTCGCTGCCCGGTGAGTAGAACGGGTCCAGGAACAGCCCGGCCTCGCCGGTGATCGCCCAGCGCTCGGCCGAGAACACCTGCTCGCAGTCGTGGCTGAAATGGCGCAGGAAGCGGAAGTCGCGCACCGCGTGCTGCGGGGCGTCGAGCGCCTGGGCGACGCGGGGCTGGTGTTCGCGCAGCCAGGCCATCGCCTTGTCGTGGCTGTTGATGGTGTCCAGCGGGTGCATCCGCGCGTCGCAGACGATGCCCAACGAGTGCACGTCGGATGCCAGCGGGATCATCCAGAACCAGTAGCCGGGGCCGCACAGGTGATTGGTCGAGCGCCAGCGCTCCGCCGGCTGGCAGCGCTGCTTCCAGTCGAGGTCGGACGACCAGCTGCCCGGATCCAGACGTCCCTCGACCCGCCACCACGCCGCGTTGGCATCGTGCGGGTGCGGTTTGGCCAGCCCCAGCTTGCGCTTGAGCAGGGCGGCGCGACCGCTGGCATCCACGACCCAGCGCGCCGTCGACACCGATTCGACACCGTCCTGTACGTGGCGGACCTGATGCGCGCCGTCGCTTCCCGGCTCGGCCAGGTCCACAGCAAGAACCTTGCAGCCCTGGCGGAAGTCGACACCTAAAGACGCTGCATGCTCGCCGAGGAAATTCTCGAAGCGTCCGCGATCGAGCTGCCAGGACATCATCGGCAGCGCGTGGCGCACACCAACCTCGGTGGTCGCGTCGATATCCTCGCGTCCGTCGCTGAAGAAAAACCGGAACCCGAACTTGCGGATCTGGCGGCTGTCGAGATGCTCGCTCAGCCCGAGCACGGTGCTGAAGTAGTGGGCGCCGATCTCGACCGTGGACTCACCGACCTTGAACGCCGCCTCCGGTGCCGGGTGCGTGTTGCGCTCCAGCACGGTGATGGAGATTGCCGGATCGCGACGCTTCAGTTCGATCGCCAGGCTCAGTCCTGCCAGTCCGCCGCCGAGGATCAGTACATCGATGTTCGCGTGCGGGTCTGGCATAGGGTCAGCTCTTGGAGGCGTGGGGGTGGTCGCGCACGGGGGCGAAGTCGCCGGCGGGATCGTGGATCAGCGCCGGGTTGGCGCGGATCTGGCGCAGGATCGCCGGCATGCGGCGGGTGTCCCAGCACTGGCCGATGACGTGGCTGGTGATGCGGGTGAAGTCGCGCAGCGGGCGGAAGTGGCTGCGTCGGAACTGCACGGCGGTGTCGTCAGCCACGCCGCGCGCGGAGGCAGGCGCGGTGACGGCGTAGCGCGACTCGATCGGCACCGACACGCAGCGGGTCCCCAGCGTGCGCGCCGCCGAGATCAGGATCTGCGCCTCGAACACGAAGTCCTCTCCGGGAACATCCCCCAGTGCCGCGACTTCGGCCGGATACAGGCGTTGCCCGCTCTGGGTATCGGCGATCTGGTAGCCGGTACCCCAGGCGATGCCCCAGTCGGCGAATGCATTGGCCGCACGTCGGTAGCGCGGTTGCTGCGAGCGCCGCCGCAGCCGCGCACCGATGACGATGTGATCGGGATACAGGTTGCCCGCTTCAATCAGGCGCGGAATGTCGTCGGCGAGGTGCTGGCCGTCGCCGTCCATGGTCAGCACCGCCTTGGCACCGGAGTCAAGCGCGGCCTGGAAACCGCGGCGCAGGCTGGCGCCCTTGCCCTGCCGTTGCCGGTTGCGCAGCACGGTCACCGGCAGGGCGGCGATCCGGGCCACCGTGTCATCGTCGGAGCCATCATCGACCACGATCACGTTGGCGCATTGGCGGAGCGCGCCGGCCACGACCTCGCGGATGCGCAGGGCCTCGTTGAGCGCGGGAATCACGACAACGATGTTGTCCCGATGGAGGCGTTCAGCCACGGCGTTCCACTCCCGTTTGCTGCAGCGACAGCTGGAGTATCCGCCCGGCGCCGGCGAATAGGGTTGCGTGCTGATCGCCGGACGCCAGCGCGTCAAACAGCCCCAGCATCTGCGCCATGGCGTTGCCGGCATCGCGCGCCGCCAGCGGCCCGGCGGTGGACGGCGCATCACCATCGGTCAGCGTGGCCGCCAGTCGCGTCGCTCCGGCGCGCTCGCGGTTGGATAACACCAGCGCGCCGCCAAGCAGACCGGCGCTGGGTGAAACTTTCCCCAGCGGTCCGATCGAGGGCCCGTCGTAGGCGACCAGCAACACTGCGGGCACGCCGGTCGCCAGTTGCACCAGTGCCTCGAGCAGGCCCTGGGCAAATGTCGCCTGGTAGGCACTGATCGCGGTGGTGGCCGCGGTCGCACCGGTACCGATGCTCCAGTAGCCGGCGGCGGCGTTGTGGACCGAGTTGTGGAAACGGGTCGGCGAGATCGTCGCCGGCTGGTCCGCCAGGGTGGCGCACATGTAGTCGGTGATCGCCAGTTCGCCGTGGGTGGAGGCGAACACTGACGGCAATGACGCGGGGTCGCGCCCGGCGACCTCGCACGCGGCCAGCGCGACTTCAAGGGCGACCGCGACGGTGCCCGGCGCGCGGCGGCGCTCGTTGGGTGCCAGTAACTGCGGCGACGGACGTGCCGGTGGCGCCTCGGGCAACCGGCCCTCGCGGACAAAGTCGCGGGCACTGTCCCAGGCGGGCAGGCCCGTGGTCCAGAAACCCACGCCTTCAATGGTGGCGACCAGTGCACTCACGCCGGGACCCCGAACACCAGCGAGGCGTTGTTGCCGCCGAATCCGAACGAGTTGGTCATCGCCACCTGGATCGACGCCTGCGCGTTGTCGAAGCGGATCTGCGGACCGCAGGCGGGGTCCGGCGTGGTGCTGTTGAGGATGCCGGGAAGCGTGCCGTGCTGGAGCGCGATCAGGCAGAACACCGCCTCCACGATGCCGGCCGCGCCCAGGGTGTGCCCGGTCCAGCCCTTGGTTGAACTGGCGTGCAGCTGCGCCGGGAACAGGCTGGCCACCGCGGCCGCCTCGATGCGGTCATTGGCCGGGGTCGAGGTGCCGTGCAGGTTGAGGTAATCGACCTGCGCCGGGGCGATGCCCGCCCGCGCCAGTGCATCGTTCATCGCCTGCAACGCGCCCAGACCCTGCGGGTGCGGCGAGGACATGTGGTGAGCGTCGCTGGACTCGCCGTAGCCGAGCAGGTGCAGCGCGCGCGGCGCCTGCGCGCCGGCCGGTACGCGTTCCAGCAGGGCAAACCCGCCTGCCTCGCCCAGCGACAGACCGTCGCGGTCGGCATCGAAGGGTCGACACGGCTCCGCCGAGACCAGTTGCAGCGAGTTGAAGCCGTACAGGACGCTGCCGCACAGGGTGTCCACGCCGCCAACAAGCGCGGCATCGACCACGCCGGCCTCGATCAGCCGGGCCGCCTGGGCGAACACCTTGGCGCTGGAAGAGCAGGCCGTGGCCACGGTGATGCAGGGGCCGCGCGCGCCGCTGACCTGCTGCACGAAGTCGCCCAGCGAATGCACGGTATGCACGATCGGGCGGGCCAGCTCGGGCGGAAACGCGGGTGTGCCGTCGGTGTCGGGCCGCAGGTCGCGATAGGCCTCCTCGCTGGCGCCGATGCTCGAAGTCGAAGTGCCGATCACCAGCGCAACGCGTTCTGCGCCGTGGCGACTGACCGCATCGCGGACCGCCTCGAGCATGCCGTCCTGCTGCAGCGCCAGCCATGCCAGGCGGTTGTTGCGGCACTCCCAGCGTGCGAACTCGGCCGGCAGCGGCGCGTCCTCGATCCCGGCGACACGGCCGATCCAGCACGGCAGGGGCACGCCGTCCGCGTTGACGGGACCGAAGTCGTTGGGCTGCAGCCCGCTGCGGCGCTCCATCAGCGCGGCGTGCTGCGCCTTCACGCCGCGGCCCAGCGCGGTGGTCGCGCTCCAGGCCCGCACGGCGAGCGGTGGCATCGGCGATGGCACGGGGGTCAATGGCGCGACTGGCAAGCGGCTGTCCTGTGCGGGGTGGAAGGAAACGCGGGTTGACGCGGAGTATAGCCAGCGGCCGCGACCGGACAGGGTGAACAGGGGGCGCCCGGGTGTGTAGGGTGATGCACGCGGTTTCCTGCACACCGGAGATTGGTACGGCACCGATGACGCTGTTTTTCGCCTTCCACACCATCCTGGTCCTGGCCATCGTGGTCCGCATCCTGCTGCGCGACGATCTGTCGCCGCCGGCGCGCCTGGCGTGGTTCGTGGTCCTGATCCTGTTGCCCTACTTCGGTACGGTGATCTACTTCCTGTTCGGCGAGATCGCCATTGGCCGCAGTGCCAGGCGCCGGCATCGGAAAGTCTCCGCCGAGATCAGGACCAAGGCCTCCGCATTCATGGGCGCACCCGGTGCGTCCGAAACGCTGATCGACCCGCTCTATCGGCCGGCGTTCCGCTACGCCGCCTCGATCAACGGGTTCCATCCGGTCGAGGGCAATGCCGCCGACCTGATGGCGGATGGCGACGAAACCCTGCGCCGGATGGTGGCCGACATCGATGCGGCGACCGCTCAGGTCCACCTGCTGTCCTACATCTGGCTGGAAGACCACACCGGCACGCAGATCGCCGAGGCCTTGATGCGTGCCGCCAGACGGGGCGTGACCTGTCGCGCCATGGCCGACGGCATGGGGTCGAGGGCCATGGTCAAGTCCGCGCTCTGGAAGCGGATGGGTGAGGCGGGGGTCCACTGTGCAATCGCGCTGTCGTTCCGGAATCTGGTGCGCGTCTTTGTCACCAGCCGCGTCGACCTGCGCAACCACCGCAAGATCATCGTGATCGACGGACACATTACCTATTGCGGCAGTCGCAACCTGGCCGATCCCGAGTTTCTGCCCAAGGCCAAATACGCGCCCTGGGTCGACATCATGCTGCGCTTTACCGGCCCGGTGGCGGCGCAGAACCAGCTGCTGTTTGCCAGTGACTGGATGCAAGCCACGGGTGAGTCACTCGACGGGTTCGATCTGCTGGCGCAGCCAGTGACGGGCGGCTTTCCCGCGCAGGTCATGGGTGTCGGGCCGACCGGACGGCGCGGCGCGACGCCCCAGCTGTTTGCGAATCTGATCGCCAGCGCGGACCGCGACCTGACCATTTCCACCCCGTACTTCGTGCCGGACACGACATTGACGGACGCCCTGTGCGCGGCTGCCTATCGCGGGGTCGCGGTGACGCTCATCTTCCCCAAGGTGAACGACAGTTGGATCGTGGCCGCCGTCAGCCACAGCTACTACCACCGGCTGCTGGACGCAGGGTGCGTGATCCATGAGTTCGAGGGTGGCCTGCTGCACGCCAAGACCATGACGATTGACGGCAAGGTCTCGGTGGTGGGGTCTTCCAACCTGGACCTGCGCAGCTTTGACCTAAATTACGAGAACAACATCCTGTTGCAGGACGAGGTGGTCACGAATGCGATATTCGAGCGTCAGCAGGATTACATCCGACGGTCTGAACAGGTTTTGTTGCCAGCCGTGCTGGCGTGGCCGTGGTACCGGCGGATATGGAACAACGTGATCGCGACGGTTGGGCCGGTGCTTTAGTTCGATGCATAAGCTGACCCGCCAATCACGCACTCGTGAAATAGGTGCGACAACCGGCAGCCACGGACAAGGGCGGTGCACTCATCGCGCTCAGCACCCCGGAAGCTGAGCAGAAAGGCCCGCCGATGGGGCTTTGAGCTCCGACCCCCGAGCTGCTTGCTCCGAAGCTGGAGCCTACAGCACCGACCGCCGAGTCCTGAGCTCCAGCGCCCGAGGCATTTGTGCGGAACATGGAGCCGAAAGCCCGGGCTGCCGAGAAAGGACTGGCCGTTTATATAGCTCAGAGCACCACACGCCGAGCAATTTGTTCCGAAGAAGGAGCCAGAAGCCCTAGCGCCCGAGTCTGAAAGCCCGCCCTCTGGGGCTGGATCCTGACGGCTAACTTGATTGCTGGATTAGCGGAATAACGCCTGAGTTAAGCCTTGCCGAGAAGGGGGGGCTTGAATGAATTGCTAGCCGTCGCTGCCTGTTGGGACTTCTAACTTTGTGCCGTCAGCAAAGACAATCATTCGAGGCTCCCAGTTTACTTTGTATTTCGAGTCATCAAGCTCCGCCAATTTGCGATCTTTGTTGTCACCGACTGCATATTTGACAGAACGCGAGCCAGTCCACGTTATGCTTTCGCCGGCTGGAATCGTGTCATCGTTAGAGATTGCGAAGCCGGACAGCTCGTCACCGAATAAATCGCGGACAGACACATAGCCCTTAACGCCAGAAATATCTTTTTGTGTGTTGTTCTTGTAGCCAAAAATTACTTCTAGATTTTCATCCATGAGTATGCCGCTGTAGCCATATTCTGGGTTAATTCTCTTTGATACCAGAGTTACAGTTACTGCCTCCCGCATGGGCTTTATCGCTGCCTCGCGTTGGGCTTGTAACAGGACTTTGAGCGCAGCTTGTTTTTGCTCTTCTGCTTCTTGATCAGCTATAAATTTGCGTTGTTCCTCGATAGCTTTACCAATAGTCATTCCTTCAGGGATGCCTGGTCCCTCAGCGCCGCCAAATATGGCTCCCATTTTTGCGCCGACTGTGTGGCGCATGATGTAGCCGGTTGCAAGTTCCCGATCTTCCGGCTCAAGTTTTTCCATCGCTGGCTTAATGGAGTCCATATTCTCCAGCTCTCGCGGAAGAGGTGTGTTCTTGGCGCTGCTGCAGGCTGCAAGCACAAAGCAGCACAACAAAATAGTCATTGAACTTTTCATCAGATCCCCCAGTTGTATGTGTGACGGCTAACACCGAAATTAAGCCGGCCCGCAGTTTGCGAGCCGGATATTTATTGAAATGGAACCGCAACTCTGCCGGGAAATTAGGCTTCGCGGGCTCGGCTTGCATGACCAGTTAGAGGTTTGTACAAGCTATTGGACCCATCTTTGGTAAAAGCGCTGCGCAACTGAGTCTGCGATACTCAATTGTCGACTATATTTCCTCACCTTTTAAGATAGCGCTCTAGCAATTCATTGAAGTAGCATCAGCTTCCGGCAGAATCTGAGTGGTCGGTTGTACGGTCCTGGACGTGGACCTGATAGATGCGCCAGCTGACCCGAATGACAATTCAATCGTTGCGTCCGCTATGTCCGCGAGCATGAGAGAGGCCTCCTTGGTCACACGGATGAGAAGTGCAATCATGATTGATGCTGGTAGCGCCAATAGAATATTGCCAACCTGGCCTGCGACGATTCCGGTTATAGCAACGAGCGCGGCTGTCAAATAGCCGAGTAGCGTGTAGACCTGAATGAATCCGCGAAAAGTTGGATAGCAGCTATTGCTGCGAAGCCTTGCTAGGTGGTGATGCGTACTCGAGGCCGAGTTCTCTTTTAACTCTTGAAATGAAGAGCTATCTCCGTCTTGAAGTAAGCCGAGCTCTATGCAGGAATGACATTTCTTAGATAGAAACGCAGCTTCTTCCTTGCCGCAGGTGATGCATGTAGCCACTTTTCCCCCTGGTTGATTGGTTGCTTGGTTGCTATTGTTCTCTAACACCGGAATTAAGTCGAGCCACAATGCGTGGGACGGATGCTGATTGAAATCGAGCGACGACGCTGGCTGGAAATGCTTCGACGTGGGTTCGGCTTGAATGACCAGTTGGGCGTGTCTTTAAGCAGTCTACTCACATCCAATTCCATCGTTGTCTCGGTCAAGGTGCGGCCCGTAGCCTGGATCGCCACGACGAACCGGAGCAGCGCCTGCAGCCCGAGCTGCAGCACAGTTATGGAATACCCCTCTTTTTGACGGTGCGGGGGCGAGCCTGGTCGGTGACAGCGTTTGGCGTGAGCTAGACGAAAGTTTCGGAGAGCTACCTCTGTGGCAGTGGTAATCACCCGTACTTCGATTGGTGTGGCAGCCATCGCTGTTCAAGCCTCCGCTGTGCCCAATTGCAGATGCCGAAACCAACAGTAGAGCCAAGGCGACCAATGTTTTACAGCTAGACATGCACCTCCCCCTGAGGTCTAACACCGGAATTAAGCCGATCCGCAACGCGCTGGTCGGAGGCTGACGGAAGTAGAGCCACGACTCTGTCTGGAAATGAGACTTCGTGGGTTCCGCTTGAATGGCCAGTTAGAGGGTTGGGAGCTGAGATCTACGCAACCATATATACCCATTTTCCCAGAATATTATGTACAGAACTTCGCGCGTTCGCCTTGAATGAACTGTTAGGCGCGTACTTACAGGAGTCCACTCTTGGCCTGCTCAATATCAAGCTTATTCTTACTCTCTCTCGTGAGGTTGTAGCAAAAGTCAGCGCGATCAGAGAGTGGTAAGCTGTCCTCGTTGAACTGATTATCAAGACGTTCACCCCCTTTTAGGCTGTTGATCTTTCTTTCCAGCATGTCAATACCAATAACGGCTTTATTGCGGTCACCCGTAGCTCTTTCAAACAGATTTGTAGATATTGACCTTGCCGCCATCTACTGCTCGACTCCGGTGTAATTCTGGCATACGTGAAATGCCGCAAGATACTCGCTCATGGCAGCAGCCAATGCCTTTCCACGAATAGCCTCATCTGCCATGCCTTGCGCATGGCTTGCGCCAAAAGAAGCAGCGAGCAAGAGCGTCGTGACAAATAGATACTTGTGAATATTCGGCCTCTCTTGGGTATCTAACACCTGAATTAAGCCGACTTGCGAAGCAGAGGTCAGCCTACTTCTTTGCAGGCGGGGGGTTTGGCGGAGGCGTCGGCTTGCTTTGCCGGGTAGGTGAAGGGTTGCTCCCGGAATTTGGGCCACGCGGCGGTGGGGGATTTGACCCTTTGCGCTCAGTCGGCTCATAGCGCTCTTTTCTATCATCTGTCACTTGGCTTCTCCTCGTGCCTCATGAACTCTACCCATTCAACATCTTTAACGTGAACCAAGATGCCGTCGAGTTGTGGAAGATCAACTGCTTCAGCGTCGTCGCCAATCCAGCTTGGAACTTGGATGTAGAACTGGCCTTGTTGCGGATCGATGGGCCATTCCTTTGGCCAGCCATAAAGCCTACGCCCATCTCTCAGATGGAGAATGACGTAGGTGACGTGATCCGTAAACGCGCAGAACCACTCAGAGGGGTGTGAAGTTCTGGAAGTGAATCCCCAGCGCCTAAGCAGCTTGTGGAAGGAATCATTGTTGGTGAAGTAGGCGACAAACCCGCCGAGCGCCAACGCGAGCACCAGAGAGCAGAATAGTTCAGCACCTTTGCCCCAAGACCCAATTGGGATGTTCTTACCAATTAGTAGTAGCAACCAGCTCAAGGGTTGCAGCAGCACTTGAACGACAAAAGTGAAGATTAAGGCTTGAACTACACGCTCAAACTGAGATGGCTTCTGGTGGGAAGTCAATCCATAAAAGAGCCACGCGGCAGTAAAGCCGGGTAGCAAGTACGTCAGTAGCTTTATAGCCTCGGTCTGCAGTTCTGCCATTTCTGAGCGCTAACACCTGAGTTAAGCCGGACTGCGCAGCGGCACGGCGTTGTGGTACACGATACCGCGTTAGCCGAGCCGCGAAGCGGTCTCGGCTTGAACGAATAGGCGGCGCTCACCCCCCAATGAGTTCCTTGGCGACCTTGACTCCGTATGCGAGCCCGAGGGTTATCGAAATTAAGCCGCCAGCAGCCACAACGAGAACACCAAGTAGCGCTTCTTTCCAAATAAGTTTTCGGTGACACCACATTGTCTTGAGGAAAATGCTCATCCTTGTAAGCCGAGGCAACTCTGCATCAGCAGCCGCATCCTGAACTGTCTGGGCTTTCATTGTCTCTTGCAATGCGTTCTCAAGAAATGTCATGCCATTCGCTACGACTGAATAGCAGTAAAGCCAAGCCATGAGAGCGACCACGACAAGTAGTGCGACGTCTCGCAAAGCGCATGACGGAAATGAGGTGATATTCGCGAGAACAATGGTCAAGGTGAGGATTAGCACCTGTCCACTCAAATTGCGGCAATGCTCCAGAAAAGCTTTTCGTGTTTCCGGCAGAAGTAACATCAAACCCCCTATGAGCGCTAACGCTTGAGTTAAGCCGCGCCACGAAGTGGCGTCGGCTTGGACGAATGGTTAGGCTGCGCCCCCGTAACGAGCAGCCCGGCTGCCAACTGACATATCTGGCTGCGCTGCTCAGGTGAGAGTACGCGGAACGGTATGGGCATGGCACCGCTCTCTAGCTCGATCAGGAAGCCGAGACTGTAGGTGTGGACTGCTTTTACCCTGGACCAAGGCACAGAGCCTGGACCGCGTCTGGTGCGTCTGCTCACGCCCGCGGCAGCAACGATGAAGTCACACCGGCCGACGCGAGACGACTTGTACACGAAACCGAGCGTTGCAACAATTGGCAGCACAATGCGCGACAGAAGTCGCCTCACGCCGCGGAGCATGCGCAATTCTTCCTGCGTATCGAATGCGTGCTCCGTTACGAACTTGAGATACTCCCCGAGCCGGTAGCGAACTGAGAACTGGACGCGCGGTGAGTGATCCATAGCGGCCTAACACCTGAATTAAGCCGCGCCGCGAAGCGGTGTCGGCTTGAATGAATTGTTAGACGGTGGCCACTTGACCGTGCAACTCTCCATCAACCCGCTGTCCCGGCGAATATACGCGGACGTACTTCCCGTCTTATCGCTATAGAGCAGAAGCTTGTCGCGCTCCGGGGAGGCAGTCATGTCGATCGGAATCGCGTAACCATTAGCATTGGCCAGCATCTCGACGCGGTCCCCAGACCTACGGTGCACAAACTCGGTCTGCTTGTCCTGGCGAACGACCATGCCGGTGCCGTCGGAATTGAACTGAAGAGCGTCCTTTGGGCTGCCGTCTGGGTCCTCACAGAGCAGCCACTCACCAAATAGCCAGTCATGTTGGTCGTGACCGTATGCCGCGGGCGCAGCGAACGGGAGCAGGACGGCGAGTGTTCTGAGTAGCAATCCGCGAGTCATTTTTTCCACCGTCTAACGCCTGAATTAAGCCGACCCGCGAAGCGGGTCCGGCTTGAATGAATTGTTAGGCAGCAGACCTAGTAGCCGTCCGCTGCCACTTTGAGAACCATGCCGCCAGTTTGCGAATCCTCAGAGAACTCAAGGGTTACGTCGGCGCTGCCGTAGGAAAGGGACATGACAGCGTCGGATACGGATAGGCCGGAGTCAAACCTTGTTTTGGGCGAAAGGCAGACTACGGCGCGCTTGAAATTATTGTCCGAGAACTCGGTGGCCCCGTGCTCCATCAGATACGTGCACGCATCCTCTGCCGGTCCGTAGCCGAAGTGATTGCAGCGCTTGGCGGAAATGGCTAGCTCCGCAGAGTCCTTGAAGTTGCGACCCCAAGAGGTGTGGAACTCAAAAGTCTTGCTCTCGTCAGGTCTTACAGATTTGACGAATTCACGGAGCGGAGCGCAAAGCGAATCCGTTTTGGCCTGGGCGGCTTGGATGGGCAGCCAAGTCAAAGCAAGAGCGACTGAGAGCAAGTGAGCTTTCATATGCTGCCTAACACCGTAGTTAAGCCGACCCCCGGTACGTACTCCGTGAACGACCAGTTAGACTGCGCCCGGTTAAAGCCCATTCGGGAGCTCGCGGAAATCATCTACTGCGGAAAGGGTAAAGCGCGGCTTACCCGCCGGATTGAGCTCAAGCCTACCAGTGAAGGTACCAGTGAAGTCGCGCCATTTATTAGGCGGTGCCGCGGAGCTTAGACGGGTTAGGAATTGCTCGACGCTTGGGTCTGCGCTGTCGGACGCATGGCCAAGCCGAACGCCTGCGTTTGGACAGTCAGCATCCGAGAGGGTGATGCCGTGATGCAAGTCGGTTGAAGCAACGGCTATGAACGAGACCTCAGAATTCAGGTGCGACGGAGAGACAGTAATCTCACATAGCGTGGTAGTACTCGCCAGAGGCTCTTCGGCACACGCGGTATTAGCTCCTAACAATGCCAGCGCGCAGCAAGCAGCTGTGGCGGTCGTCAGCAACGTGGCTTGCGAGGTATTCATAGGGCCAGAAGTTCTCTTAGTGTCTAACACCAGAATTAAGCCGTGCCGCGAAGCGGCATCGGCTTGAATGAATCGTTAGGCCGCGTTTGCAGCCAACCCCATGTCACATGGTTCAATCCGCACGTTTTGCTGCCACAGCACCTGCAAGCACGCCCAAGGCCACGCCGAGTGCTAGTCCGATGGGCATGTTGCCAAAAACCACACCTAGGGCGCTGCCGACGCCGGCACCCACTGCAAGTCCAGCGCCGATCATCTTCTGTTTGGAACGAGGCGACACGCTCATCAAAGATGTCTCCATAGATTGCAGTGAACTGCCAAGCTCGAAGCTTCGCGGCACAACTGCGGCGGTGACTCTAGCGGCCTAACACCTGAATTAAGCCGCGCCGCGAAGCGGTGTCGGCTTGAATGAATTGTTAGGCGCCAAGCGACTCCTCATGACGCCACGACGGGTAGACTACTGCGAGTTCTGCCTCGTCGTAACCTGTCAGCATGCTATCGAGCTGGTGCGCAGTCACGGTAGGAGGGACATCGACTGCGGCCAATGCGCCACTAGAGAAGGTCGCAGTGTGGCAGCCAAGGGCTCGCGCTTTGGATAGGATCGGGCCGAGATCAAAACCGCCGAATGCCATAGCCCAAATGGTGGAATGTTGGGATGCAGATTGCACAGTCCAGGCAACGACTTGATCGTTGATTGTCTCCTCGACCCGAATCACATCGCCGACTGAGAGACGTTTCACGAATAGCGGTGGTGAGAGGAGCCTGAAGCCGCCTAGATGCTCTTCCACGGGCAGGCATTCCGCAGCTACCGGCGGCCAGTCGTCTTCAACGTGTAGAGAGAATGTCAGTTGCTGCACAGGTTCCATGGCGCCTAACACCAGAATTAAGCCGGCCCGCGAAGCGGGTTCGGCTTGAATGATTTGTTAGGCCTCAATTGTGTTGAGAGCCCAGTTGACCAAGTTGTAGCCAATCACGGCCGCGCCAACAAGCCAGAAGCCGACTTGGACCCAAAAGCTAAAAGGCGCTTCCGATCGCTTCGTGAGTCCTGGACTCAAGGCAGTTGGGGAGTCCACGGCTCCGGTTAGCAAGGCTCGCCCACCATGCCACAGGCAATAAATTGCCAACGCTGCAAGCAATAGCCACGCTGCAACTTCAAGGATCCCGCCCATGAGCCCTAGCACCGTAGTTAAGCCGACCCCCGACGAGTTGGGCGGAGGTTGGTGGAAATGGAGCAATGACTCTGCCCGAAAATGGGAATACGGGGGTCCGGCTTGAACAACCTGTTAGGCGTTTGTCGCACTTGATGTATAGATCACCCCCTAGCTAGTCAGGGTCCGCTAGCGCCATTACCGCACCAATCATCGTTGCGATGCTGGCAACGGTTGCTTGGATTGCTTGACCGGTGGAGTAGGAGGGCATGACCCAGCCCAAGATGGCGCTCAAGCCGCTGAAAATGCCGAGTGCGGTAACCATTATAATTCCGGCGATTCGTTTCCCGGATGGCGCTACTGTGTATGAAATCGTGGCGTATAGGTAACCAAAAATACCTGAGGTGATCACCGGCATGATGTATCGGAAGTACCACCCGTCCTCGCTGTAGCCACCAGACAGCTTCATTCCAAGCCACATAAGGATCCCCATGACAATTGTTCCAAGCACGGAGCCGGCTATGGCTGCAAGCGGCATGAGCGGCCAACGCCACCACTGATACGGCTGTTTTGACTGCGTGTGCATAGGCCCCTCCCGTAGGGTCTAACGCCTGGCTTCGGCCGAGCCGCAAAGCGGCGTCGGCTTTAATGTATTGTTTGCTTAGCGCTTCACGGCACTGGCAAGTGACGCAAAGAACGCTGGCACCATAAAGAGCAGTCCCGGCGCCGCGAAAAGGAGCGCGAAAAACCAATGCCAACCCCAGATATACTTGGCGCAAAGGAATGCGCCAAAAACTATTGGGATGGTGAAGCGGAAGAAAATTGCAGCAAAGGCTGCCGCAACTCCCCAGCCCCAGCCAAAGGAATCCTCAATTCCGGCCCAGCCAGCGCCGAGCTGCACTATGCCGAAACCAAACAAAAGGATTGCGAACCCGCAACCCAGTGCGCTGTCACGCTTCTCCCCCACGATCCTTCCCCCTGTTGAGTCGTGCCACTTTATAGCCATACCAAGCCGCCACCCCAATCGTCGCGACGTTGACGATAGACCAAATCTCCCGATTGGCATGTACGGGAAATATTGGGTTGTAGATCCCTGCGATCACCCCCCAGCACCAAGCCAACTCTTCTCGTCCGCTGCGGTAAGAAGTGAGTGCAAGCCATGCGCACGATGCGCAGACAACCCAGCGCATTACCGAGTAGTAGCCATACGGTAGCGACGGAATGAGAGCCACAGCCACCGCGATTATCACGAGCCAGAGGATGGTGTGTGTCCGCATATCGTGATCTATCCCCGCTGAGCCAACATCTGAATCAAGCCGAACCGCGAAGCGGGTTCGGCTTGAATGACCTGTGAGGTCGCCGGCTATTAGTTGCAGTAGGTTTGATTGCCGTAAGTAGTGCAGGTGCGGCGATTGCCATTACTGTCATTGGTGTAGCTGGTATTGCCATATCGCGTGGTGGTGGCGCTATTACCTTGGTTGTCGTTAGTGTACGTTGTGTTGCCGTAAGTCTGACTCGACGTCCCGTACCCATCACTGTCGTTGCGGTACGTGGTGTTTCCGTAGGTTTGGTAAGTGCCGCTTGTACCGGACGTATCGTTGCGATACGTGGTATCTCCATACGTGCTGTACGTCGACGAGTTACCGTCGTTCTGGTTTTGATAAGTCGTGTTGCCGTAAGTCGAATATGTCGATTGTGCAGCGGCGAGGCTAGAAGCAGATAAGATAGCGACAGCAAAAATTAGCTTATACATGGTGGTTCCCCTGGTTGGTTTTCTTGCTGGATCAGCATACCCCGAAAACTGCTCCGAGGCCTAACGCCTGAATTAAGCCGACACGCGAAGCGTGTTCGGCTTGAATGATTTGTTAGGCGTCTGCCCGACGCCCTTTGAACCACCCAACTAAGCTTGCTATACCTAATGAAATTAACGGGATAGCCATGGAAAGGTAATGTGAGATAACGGCCGCAGCGTAGTCAGCTCGCGGCACAGCTCTCTGAATTTCATTTCCATTGGCCAGTCTAATACCAGCATTCTGGATGTCATAGAAGACGCCGACTAGGCCAAAGAAAATGATCGCTGCCGGTATGAGATAGGCAAGCATCCAGCGGTCACCGATCTCATTGATGTTGTAGTACTCACGCATCCATCCAAATGCTGTGATGAGCAGCGTGGCGATGCCAGCAAACCTCAAAACAGGATTGCTCCAAGTTACAGAAAGCTGCACAACATCCCAGAGAATGCCGAGTGATATGCCACAGATATAAACCCGTTCATCTCTAGACACTGCAGTCCCCTGGAAGCGTGTCAGACGCCTAACACCTATTCGACACCAAAGTGGTGCCTATTCCTCGTGTATAATCCCGCCACTCGGGTCCCGTATCAACGAATAACCGGATCGGATCAACGACATACCTCTCAGGTGTCGTCTAATCCTGGTGTCTAATCTGGAATGTAGTGCGGCGGTACTCCCCAAGGCACGGATCGTCCCATTCCGGATCGATTGGTGCAACTGCGGTCCCGAAACGCGTGGAAAGTTTGATTCCAGCCCGAACCTCCGCGTTGCTCCGCATGACCCGCCAATGCATCCGTGTTCCAATCACCCCGTTTGGAATCACTGGCAGGAGTGAGGTCGATGGGTGTGGGCAAAAGCAGTTCGCGGGTTCTGGGTGCCATGATCGGCGGGGTGCTGGCAGCGGCCGCTCCAGCGGCGGGGGCGCAGCACGCGATGCCGTCCGTCACCGCTGAGGACTACGTTCGTGCGGAAGCCTTCATGGGCTACAACACCACGCCGCTGCTCGACCATGCGGTCAACACCGTAGTCTGGCAGGACGACGGCCACTTCTGGTTCCGGGACCACGACGCTGACGGCGACCACTTCCGCCGCGTCGACGCGGCCACCGGGACCATCAGCGACGCCTTCGACCGCGAGCTGCTCGCCAAAGCATTGGCGGACGTGACCGGCAAGCCGACGGACGCGACCAAGCTGGCAGTCACTGCGTTCAAGGTCGCCGAGGACGGGCGCCTCGACGTCACCGTGGCCAAGCAGCGCTATCTATGTGACCTGCACGATAAGAACGCCTGCATCGCCGTCGATGCCGACACCCGCAAGCCCGCGACACAGGACGCGGATGCCGGCGCCAAGCCCCCGATGGTCCTGTCGCCCAATGAGAAGCTGGGCGCGTTCATCCGCGACTGGAACCTGTGGGTGCGCGACATCGACACGGGCGCGGAGACCCAGCTGACCACCGATGGCCGCACCGACTACGGCTACGCCACCGACAACGCCGGTTGGACCCACAGCGATCGCGCGATCCTGGTCTGGTCGCCGGACTCCAGCAAGATCGCCACCTTCCAGCAGGACCAGCGCAAGGTCGGGGAGATGGTGCTGGTCGGCACCAATGTCGGCTTGCCCAAGGTCGAGCGCTGGAAGTACCCGCTGGCGGGGGCCAAGCACGTGGCCATGATCGAGCGCGTCATCATCGACGTGCCCGCCCGCAAGGTGGTGCGTCTGGACATGCCGCCCGACCAGCACCGCTCGACCCTGTGCGATGACATCAGTTGCGACGGCGGCTGGGAGGACGTGCAGTGGGCGCCCGATGGCGCGACGCTGGCGTTCGCCTCGACCTCGCGCGACCACAAGGACACCTGGCTGCGGGTGGCCGATGCGACCACCGGCAAGGTGCGCGAGGTTTACCACGAGCACGCGCCGACCTATTTCGAGAGCGGCAACGGCAAGGTCAACTGGCACTATTTGCCCGCCAGCAACGAGTTCATCTGGTTCAGCGAGAAGAGCAACTGGGGCCATCTGTACCTGCACGACCTGACGACCGGCAAGCTCAAGCACGCGATCACCCGCGGCGAGGGCAACGTGACCCAGGTGCTGCGGGTGGACCCGGACAGCCGCACGATCTGGTTCCGAGGCGTGGGCATGGAGCCCGGCTGCGATCCGTACTACCAGCACTTCTACAAGGTCGGTTTCGACGGTGGCCAGCCGCAGTTGCTGACCCCGGAAGATGCCGACCACACCATCACGATGTCGCCCGACGGCACCTACTTCGTCGATGCGTATTCCACCCCGCAGAAACCACCGGTCACGCGCCTGCGTCGCAGCGACGACGGCAGCGACATCGCAGTGATCGCGCGCGCCGACGACAGCCGCCTGCGCGCCACCGGCTGGGTGCCGCCCACGTCCATTACGGTCACCGCCCGCGACGGCAAGACCACCCTGTACGGAATGATGTTCACCCCGACCAACCTGGACGAGTCGCGCAAGTATCCGGTGGTGAACTACATCTACCCGGGCCCGCAGACCGGCTCGGTGCGCGGGCGCAGCTTCAATGTCGCCCGCGCCGACCACCAGGCGCTGGCCGAGCTGGGCTTCATCGTCGTCGCCATTGACGGCATGGGCACCCCGTGGCGCTCCAAGGCCTTCCATGACGCCTTCGATGGCGATATCGGCGACAACACGCTGCCCGACCAGGTCGCCGGTCTGCGCCAGCTGGGCGAGCGCTTTCCGTGGATGGACCTGGACCGTGTCGGCGTCTGGGGCCATTCCGGCGGTGGCTATGCCACGGTCGATGCGATGTTCACCTACCCGGAGTTCTACAAGGTCGGCGTCGCCCAGGCCGGCAACCACGACAACCGCAATTACGAGGACGACTGGGCGGAGAAGTGGATGGGCCTGGAGGTCATCGCCGAGGACGGCAGCAGCAACTACGACGCCCAGGCCAACCAGAACCGCGCGGCCCACCTGCGCGGCAAGCTGCTGCTGGCGCACGGGATGATGGACAGCAACGTGCATCCCTCCAACACGCTGCTGGTGGTGGACGCGCTGATCAAGGCCAACAAGGACTTTGACCTGCTGCTGTTTCCCAACGCGCGCCACAGCTTCGGCAAGGACACCGGCTACATGACCCGGCGTCGCTGGAACTACTTCGTTCGCCACCTGATGGGTGCGCAGCCGCCGGTCGAGTACAAGATGCAGTCGGACACCCCCTGAAGTGCCGGCAATCAGCTCCACATGGCGCCGCGAATGGTTCGGCAACATCCGCGGCGACGTGCTCGCCGGTCTGGTCGTCGCGCTGGCACTGATTCCCGAGGCCATCGCGTTCTCGATCATCGCCGGGGTCGATCCCAAGGTCGGCCTGTACGCGTCGTTCTCCATCGCGGTGGTGATCGCGTTCACCGGCGGCCGGCCGGGGATGATCTCCGCCGCCACCGGGGCGATGGCGCTGGTGATGGTCACCCTGGTCAAGGATCACGGGCTGCAATACCTGCTCGCCGCCACGGTGCTGACGGGCGTGTGGCAGATGCTGGCCGGGGTATTCAAGCTTGGCGGCCTGATGCGGTTCGTCTCGCGCTCGGTGATCACCGGCTTCGTGAATGCGCTGGCGATCCTGATCTTCATGGCCCAGCTCCCCGAGCTGACCAACGTGCCCTCGACGGTGTACGTGATGACCGCCGCCGGCTTGGGGATCATCTACCTGTTCCCGTATCTGACCCGCGCGATCCCCTCGCCGCTGGTCGCGATCGTGGTGCTGACCATCGTCGCGGTGGTACTCAAGCTCGACATCCGCACCGTGGGCGACATGGGCGAACTGCCCGACAGCTTGCCGGTGTTCCTGTTGCCGGATGTGCCGCTGAATCTGGAGACGCTGCGGATCATCCTGCCGGTCTCACTGACCCTGGCCGTGGTCGGCCTGCTGGAATCCTTGCTGACCGCGCAGATCGTCGACGAGCTTACTGACACGCCCAGCAACAAGAACCGCGAATGCGTGGGCCAGGGCGTGGCCAACGTCGCCACCGGCTTCATCGGCGGCATGGCCGGCTGCGCGATGATCGGGCAGTCGGTGATCAACGTGAAATCCGGTGGACGCGGACGGCTGTCGACCTTTGTCGCCGGCGCGGTGCTGCTGGTGATGGTGGTGTTCGCCGGGCCGTGGGTGGAGCAGATTCCGATGGCGGTGCTGGTCGCGGTGATGATCATGGTCTCCATCGGCACCTTCAACTGGTCCTCGATCAAAAACCTGCGCCACTACCCGGCCACCTCCAGCATCGTGATGCTCGGCACCGTGGTCGTGACCGTTCTGACCAGCGACCTCGCCCGCGGGGTGCTGACCGGGGTGCTGCTGTCGGCATTGTTCTTCGCCCGCAAGGTCGGCCAGGTACTGCAGATCGAGTCGCAGCTGGAGGCCGACGGCAACGCGCGCCGGTATACGGTGACCGGACAGGTATTCTTTGCCTCGAGCAGCGCGTTCGCCGCGGGATTTGATTTCCGCGAGGTCCTGCAGCACGTCACCATCGATGTCTCGGGTGCGCGTTTCTGGGACCTGAGCGCGGTCGGCGCGCTGGACAAGGCGGTGATGCGCTTCCGCCGCGAGGGTGCGACCGTCGAGGTGGTCGGCCTGGACGAGGCGAGCACCGCGCTGGTGGCGCAGCTGGGCGTGTACGACAAACCCGGCGCCGCCGGCTGAAGATTGGCCATTGAGGAGAACGTCGCGATGACCGGTGCTGCCACTTTTCCCGAACGTTGCGTACTTGGCGCGATCGACGTGTCCGGCTACGCGGCCAGTGTCGCCGCGCATGCGGGCTGGGCGGCGGCGCGCCTGTCCGCGCCGCTGGAGCTGATGCACGCGATCGACCGTGAGGCCGCGCCGGTGCCCATCGACCTCACCGGCAATCTCAATCTGGGCGCCCAGGAAGGCCTGCTGGAGCAGATGGCCTTGCTCGACGAGCAGCGCGGCAAGCTGGCCCAGGAGCGCGGGCGTGCATTGCTCGAGGAGGCTGGCGCCGTCGCCGCCGCCCACGGTGCGCAGGCCAGCATCCGCCAGCGTCAGGGCCGGCTGGTGGACACCCTGCTGGACCTGCAGGACGACGTGCGCCTGTTCGTCCTTGGCAAACGCGGCGAGCACGCGGATTTCGCCCGCGGGCATCTGGGCAGCAACCTGGAGCGGGTGATCCGCGCCGTGGAGCGGCCGGTGCTTGTCGCACCGCGTGCCTGGCGACCGGTGCAGCGTTTCATGATCGCTTTCGACGGCAGCGTGACCACCCGCCGCTGCGTCGAGCTGGTCGCCGCCAGCCCACTGCTGAAGGGGCTGCAATGCGAGGTGCTGATGGTGGCCGACGCGGACAAGGTGGACGCGGAACCGATGCAATGGGCGCAGGCGCAGCTGACGTCGGCCGGCTTCGCGCCGGTCATCCGCGCCGTCCCGGGCGCGGCCGAGGACGTCATTGCCGCACAGGTCGCCGCGCAGTCAATCGACCTGCTGGTGATGGGCGCCTACGGCCACTCCCGCATCCGCAATCTTGTGGTCGGCAGCACCACCACGCACGTGGTGCGCACCTGCCCGATCGCCGTGCTGCTGCTGCGTTGAGCGGCGGTATGAATGGCGTGTCGTATGGTGAGCCCGTCAATCCGATGTCGCATCCTGCCAGTGAGACGAACGCACGATGAGTGAAACGATCCAACCGATGACCGATCCAACGGAGGATTGCCTGACCGCGCCAATCCACACCACCGGTGCCATCCAGCCGCACGGGTACATGGTCAGTTGCGGCGTCATCGATCAGCGCATCCGCCACGTGTCGGCCAACATCGCCGACCTGCTCGGTCTGGAGCCGGCCGAAGTGCTCGGCCTGGAGATGACCCACTTCCTGGAGGACGAGATGCTGCTGCAGGTCCGCGATGCGGTGGCCGCGGCAGGTGCGGATGACGACACCGCGCAGCGCGTGGGGGTGGGCAACGTCGGCGCACTGATGATGCCGTGCGGCATCAGCGCGCACGCGATGGACGGCCTGCTGCACATCGAATTTGAGCCGCAGTCCTTACGCCAGGAGACGCGCGCTCCGACGCGGGTCGCACAGCGCATGGTCAGCCGGCTGGGCAGCGACGCCGTCGGTGCCGAGTTTTTCCAGCACGTCGCGATGGAGGTCCACCAGCTGACCGGATACGACCGGGTCATGGTGTACCGCTTCCGCGCCGACGATACCGGCGAAGTGGTGGCCGAGGTGGCCGCCGACGGCATGCAGCCCTACCTGGGCCTGCGCTATCCGGCCAGCGACATCCCGCCGCCGGCGCGGCACCTGTACCTGCGCAACCGGGTGCGGGTCATCCCGGACGCGCGCTACCAACCGGTCCCGATCGTGCCCGCCACCGGTCGGTCCGGCGAGCCGGTGGACCTCAGCCAGCACGTCCTGCGCAGCGTCTCCCCGGTGCACCTGGAGTACCTGCGCAACATGGGGGTCGCCGCGTCGATGTCGATCTCCATCATCAGTGACGGCCGCCTCTGGGGCCTGATCGCCTGCCATCACCGCGAGGCGAGGCGGTTGAGCGCCAGTGCCCGTTCGGCGGCCGACCTGTTCGGAATGTTCGTGTCCGTGCGCATCGCCGCCCGCGAGCAGGAGCTGGCGATGGAGCGCTTCGAGGCTACCCAGCGCCTGCGCGACGCGGTGGTGATGCGCCTGGCCGCCGCCGGCGATTTCGACACTGCGCTGCTGGCCGAGCTGGACGGTTTGCGCCAGGTTCTTGACGGCGACGGTGCCGGGCTGGCGATCAACGGGCAGTGGAACGTGGTCGGCCGTGCGCCCGGCGGCGCCGACCCCACCGCCCTGGTCGGGTGGGCAAACGCCGAGGCGCGCGGTGGCGTCGCCATGAGCGACGTCGCTGCGGACTGGAATGTGCCCGCATTGCAGGCGCCGCGGTTGGCGGGACTGCTGGCGATCAACCTGGGCTCACCGCAGGACTGGGTGTTCCTGTTCCGCATCGAACAGGTCGAGGAGGTGCACTGGGCGGGCGATCCGCACGAGGGCAGGGTCGCCACCGACGACGGCGTGCGTCTGGCGCCACGGCGCAGCTTTGCGACCTGGCGTGAGCTGGTGCAGGGACGCAGCCGCGAGTGGTCGGACGCGGACCGCCGCGGCGCCGAACGCCTGCACCGCATGTTGCGCGAGCAGCGTCGTCTCTCCAGGCCACGCGATGACCGCCTGGACCCGGCGGAAAGCCCGTTTCGTGGGCTGTATCTGCAGGACCACAAAGCAAGACTGGACGGACTGGCCCAGCTGCTCGACGGCCTTGGCCACCTCGACAGCACGGTCACTGCCGGCATCGGCCGGCGCATCGAAGCGCTGGAAGCCGAGTTGCGCCGGCTGATGCTGGGCCCACAGGAGGAGTCGGGCACGGCCTGCGCGTCCACCGGCGAGGATGCGGGCCACCGGTAGAATGGGCGGATGGATGTCTCCCACCTGCTTGACGCGCTCAATCCCGCGCAGCGCGACGCGGTCAGCGCGCCGCCGGGCCACTACCTGATCCTGGCCGGCGCCGGTTCCGGCAAGACCCGGGTGCTGACCCACCGCATCGCCTGGCTCAACGAAGTTTTCGGGGTGCCGACCCACGGCATCCTCGCCGTCACCTTCACCAACAAGGCGGCCGCCGAGATGCGCCACCGGGTCGATGCGCAGTTGCGCAGCGGCGTGCGCGGCATGTGGATCGGCACCTTTCACGGCATCGCCCACCGCCTGCTGCGCCTGCACTGGCAGGAAGCCAAGCTGCCCGAAGCCTTCCAGGTCCTCGACTCCGACGACCAGCTGCGGCTGGTCAAGCGGGTGGTGCAGGCGCTGGAGCTGGACGACAGCCGTTTCCCGCCGCGCCAGATCGTCTGGTGGATCAACGCCCAGAAGGACGAGGGCCGGCGAGCGCAACATCTCCAGGTGGACCCGGGCGACCAGTGGACCGACGTGATGCGGCGCTGCTACGAGGCCTACCAGGAACGCTGCGATCGCGCCGGCCTGGTGGATTTCGCCGAGCTGCTGCTGCGCGCCCACGAGCTGCTGCGCGACAACCCGGCCTTGCTGGCCCATTACCGGCACCGGTTCGGCCAGATCCTGGTCGACGAGTTCCAGGACACCAACGCGATCCAGTACGGCTTCATCCGCCTGCTGGCCGGCAACACCGGCAAGGTCTTCGCGGTCGGCGACGACGACCAGTCGATCTACGGCTGGCGCGGCGCCAAGGTGGAGAACATGCAGAAGTTCCTCAAGGACTTCGGCCCCGATGGCCAGACCGGCGGTGACGGCGAGGGCGCGCAGACGATCCGGCTGGAGCAGAACTACCGCTCCAGCGCGAACATCCTGGATGCCGCCAACGCGGTCATCGCCCACAACCCGGACCGGCTCGGCAAGAAGCTGTGGACCGACAGCGGAGGCGGCGATCCGATCGATGTCTACCAGGCCTACAACGAGATCGACGAGGCGCGCTTCGTGGTCGAGCGCCTGGCGCAGTGGGTGCGCGACGGCGGCAGCCACGGCGATGTGGCGATCCTGTACCGCAGCAACGCCCAGTCGCGCGCCTTTGAAGAGCAGCTGCTGGCGGAAAAGGTGCCCTACCGCGTCTACGGCGGCCAGCGTTTCTTCGAGCGCGCCGAGATCAAGGACACCCTGGCTTACCTGCGCCTCGTCGCCAACCGCAACGATGACGCCGCCTTTGAGCGCGCCGTCAACACGCCCACCCGCGGTATTGGCGAGCGAACCCTGGACGAGGTCCGCCGGCGCGCGCGCGACGACGCATCCCCATTGTGGGACGCAGCGCGCACACTGACCGGCGGCACCGTGCTCGCCGCGCGGGCGCGCAATGCCTTGGCCGGCTTCATCACCCTCATCGAGACGATCCAGACGGATATCGCCGAGATGCCGCTGCAGGAGAAGATCGACCACGTCCTGCTGCGCTCCGGCCTCCGCGAGCACTACACGCGTGAATCCAAGGGCACCCTCGATTCGCGCACCGACAACCTGGACGAGCTGGTGTCGGTGGCCTCGCGTTTCGTCCGCGCCGACGAGGAGGATGCCGAGGCGATGCCCGAGCTGGTCGCCTTCCTCGCGTACGCGTCGCTGGAGTCGGGTGAGGGCCAGGCACAGGCGGGCGAGGACGGCGTGCAGTTGATGACCCTACACAGCGCCAAGGGCCTGGAATTCCCGCTGGTATTCCTGGTCGGACTGGAGGAAGGCCTGTTCCCCAACCACCGCTCCATCGAGGAGGCTGGGCGGCTGGAGGAGGAGCGCCGGCTGGCCTATGTCGGCATCACGCGCGCCCGCGAGAAGCTCGTGCTCAGCCATGCCGAAGCGCGGCGCATCCACGGCCAGGAGATGTACGGGATCCCGTCGCGCTTCCTGCGCGAGATTCCCCCGGCGCTGCTGCATGAGGTGCGGCCGAAGCTGCAGGTATCGCGCCCGATGTACAACAGCGCACCGCGCCGTGACCTCGGCCACGCCGCCATTGAAGCCCCGCCGCTGCCGCTGGGAGCCAACGTCACCCATCCCAAGTTTGGCGCCGGTGTGGTCACCGACTTCGAGGGCGGCGGCGCGCATGCGCGGGTGCAGGTCAACTTCGCCGATGTCGGCAGCAAGTGGCTGGTGCTCTCCTACGCCAACCTGAGCCCCGCCTAGGCATGGCTGCTCCGCCGCCGCGGCATCCACCCACGCCCGGAAACAGCCGCCGGCCCGTGCGGCTGTCGCTTGTCTTGCCCGGCGCCGTGTTCCTGGTCGGTCTGGTCGCCGCCGGCGTGCTGGGAATCCGCCAGCACGACGCCAAGATCGAGGCGATGGGCGCGGCGGTTGACGCCGTTGCCGACACTGCCGCCAGTGAGCTGCAGCGACGGATGAAGCTCTACGAGTACGGCTTGCGCGGGGCGCGGGGCGCCGTACCCGGCGACGGCCGGGCCACCCCGGAGACGCGCCAGCGCTATCGCGACTACGTCATGTCGCGCGACATCGAGGCCGAGTTCCCCGGCGCCCGTGGGTTCGCCTACGTGCAGCGGGTACGCCCCGAGGCTGAAGCGGCGTTTCTCGCTGCCCAGCGCGAGGGCGGCACCCGGGATTTCACGCTTCAATCGATGAGTCCAAACACGGGTGACCGCTTTGTCGTCACCTACATCGAGCCGCTGGAGCGCAACCATCCCGCGTTGGGACTGGACATCGCCTCCGAGCCCGCGCGGCGCGACGCGGCGCTGGCGGCAATGGCCAGCGGCCAAGCGACACTCACCGGGCCGATCACCCTGATCCAGTCGCGCGGCGAGCCCGGCTACAGCATGTTGCTGCTGTTGCCCGTGTACCGCGGCGGGGTAACGCCGCCGCCGGAGCAGCGCGCCGCGCTGGGCACCGGCTGGGTGTTTGCGCCACTGGTGACAGCGGAGTTCCTCGGCGGGAGCGCCGATCGCAGCTACTCGGTGGAACTGCGCGATGTGACCGACCCCGGGGCCCCGGTCGTGTTGAACGAGTTGCCGGCGCAGGGCGCGCCAGCCGCGGTCGCCTTCGACCGCCAGCGCCAGTTATCGATGTACGGCCGGCGCTGGGAGCTGGTGATCCACCCCAGCCGGGCTCTGCTGGCACGACAGAACATCACCTCGCCGCTGACCGTCGCCAGCACCACGCTGGGAGGCGCATCGCTGCTGGCGCTGATCCTGCTGCTGGGCATGTCTGCGCGCGAACGGCGCCTGCGGGTGTTCAACCGCCGCGCGCGCATGGCGGCGATCGCCGAGAGCTCGCACGACGCGATCATCGCCACCGACGCCAACGGCCGGGTGACCGAGTGGAATGCGGCGGCGACCCAGCTGTTTGGCTACCAGGCCGAGCAGGCGCTGGGTGTGGCCCTGGTCGAGCTGATCGTGCCGTTTGAGCAGATCCGCGAGGACGCCCGGGTCATGGACTCGGCGCTGGCGGGCGAAGCGGTGGTCGCGCTCGAAACCGTTCGCCGCCACCAGGACGGGCACCTGATCGAGGTGGAGATTTCCACGGCCCCCATCCGCAGGGCCAAGCGCGGTGTTGCCGGGGTGGCGATGACCATCCGCGACATCCGTGAACGCAATCGCAGCGCGCGCGAAGTGCAGGAGTTGAACGCCAACCTTGAGCGCCAGGTCCAGGTCCGCACCGCGCAGCTGGAAGCCTCCTCGGCATTGCGCCGTGCGGTGTTGGCCAACGCCGGTTACGGCATCATCGCCACCGATCCGGAAGGTGCGATCACGCTGTTCAATCCAGCCGCCGAGCAGATGCTGGGTGTGCCTGCGGTCGATGCACTGGGCAGCAGCATCGAGCGTTTCCACGACCCGCACGAACTCGCGATCCGAGCGATGCACAGCGAGGCCGAGCTGGGCCGACCGGTCGCGGTGGGCTTTGCCGCCCTGATCGCCCGTGCCCACGAGGCGCCAGAGACGAGTGAGTGGACCTACGTGGCAGCCAGTGGACGCCGCATCCCTGTACTTGTGACGATCAGTGCGCTGCGCCGCGACGACGGCGGCTTGCTCGGCTACCTCGGCATCGCGGTCGACCTGAGTGCGCGAAAGGCACGCGAGGCCGCGCTGAAGTTCAGCGAAGCAAAGCTGCGTGGCCTGTTCGAACTTTCCCCCCTGGGTATCGTGCTGACCGACAGCCGCGGCGCGTTCGTCGAGTTCAATCCGGCCTTTCAGAACCTCGTCGGCTATCCGCTCGGGGAGCTGCGAAATCTCCACCTCAGTGCGATTACGCCGCGGGAATACGCGCATCAGGAGAGACGCCTGCTGGCAACACTGGAGCGCACCGGTAGTTACGGGCCCTATGAGAAGCATTTCCTGCGCAAGGACGGAACCCACGTACCGGTGCGGCTCAATGGCTTGACCCTCGATATCGATGACGAGCGCTACGTGTGGTCCATCGTCGAGGACATCACCGTGCAGCGCACCGCCGAGGCGGCGATGGTCAGTGCGGTGGCCGACGCCGAGGCGGCCAGCCGCGCCAAGAGCGACTTCCTGGCCAACATGAGCCACGAGATCCGGACCCCCATGCACGCCATCCTGGGCATGCTGAAGCTGTTGCAGCGCACGCCGCTGAACCCCCGCCAGCGCGACTACGCCGCCAATACCGAACAGGCGGCAAGCACCTTGCTGGCGATCCTCAACGACATCCTGGACTTCTCCAAGATCGAAGCCGGCCACCAGCTGCTGGAATTGCAGGAATTCTCGCTCGACCCGCTGCTGCGCAACCTCGCGACCATCCTGGGCACCAATGTCGAGGACAAGGACATCGAGATCGTCTACGACCTCGACCCGGCGATCCCCTCGCAGCTGATGGGCGACTCGCTGCGACTGCAGCAGGTGCTGATCAACCTGGCCGGCAATGCGGTCAAGTTCACCCACTACGGCGAGGTGGTGGTGAGTGCGCGGGTTTCCGCACGCGACGGGCAGCAGGTCAGCATCCGTTTCGAGGTCCGCGATACCGGCATCGGCATTGCCAGCGACAAGCTGGAGAGCATTTTCGAAGGCTTCACCCAGGCCGAGGCATCGACCACCCGCCGCTTCGGTGGCACCGGCCTGGGGCTGGCGATCAGTCGCAAACTGGTCCGCCTGATGGGCGGCGAGCTGGGCGTGGAAAGCGAGCGCGGCATGGGCAGCCGCTTCCATTTCACCCTCGCGTTCCAGGTGCCGGCTGGCGCCTCCGCGGGGACGGACGCCGCCGCGGCCGTCCACCGGGCTGGCTTGCGGGAATCGATGAAGGCGCTGGTGGTGGACGACAACCACAGTGCGCGCGAGTCGATCCGGGAGATGCTGTTGTCGCTGGGCTGGCAGGTGGATGTCGCTGCCGGCGGCCAGGAAGGACTGGACAGCATCGAGGCCGCACGTGCCGCTGGGCAGCCGTATGGGGTGGTGTTCCTCGACTGGCGGATGCCCGGCATGGATGGCTGGGAGACCAGCCAGCGAATCCGTGCCGGCCGCAGCGATGTCGCCGAGCCATTGATCGTCATGGTCACCGCCCACGGCCGCGAACTGCTCAGCGAGCGCAGCGCGGCGGAGACCTCGGCGCTGGACGGCTTCCTCATGAAGCCGGTGACAGTGACGATGCTGCTGGATGCGGTGGCCGGAGTGAACGCGCACGACGGCGCTGCAGGCACGGAAGCAGCGCTGCCTGACGCCAGGCGACTGGACGGGATGCGGATCCTGGTGGTCGAGGACAACCCGGCCAACCAGCAGGTGGTCGACGAACTGCTCTCGGCGGAAGGCGCGGAGGTTTCCATTGCCGGAGCCGGCACGATCGCGCTGCAGCTTTTGACCGGTGAGCCGACCCGCTACGACGTGGTGCTGATGGACATCCAGATGCCGGACATGGACGGCTACACCGTCACCCGGCGGATCCGGGCGATGCCGGGCTTTGACGCCCTGCCGATCGTGGCGATGACCGCCAACGTCCAGGCGAGCGACTGCGAGGCCAGCTTTGCTGCCGGGATGAACGATCACATCGGCAAACCGTTCGACCTCGATGACCTGATTGCGCGCCTGCGCCACTGGACCGGCGACGTCGCGCAGGGCGCCACCCGGGGCGGCTATCAACCCGCCCTGCCGACTGCGCCATCCACGCAGGCCACTTCGACCGACCGCCGCGGCGAATCCCGCAGCCAGACCGCGCAGGTGCTGAACGTCGCGGCGACGCTGCAGCGTTTTGCCGGCAACCAGGCCGCACTGGACGGCAACCTTGACCGGTTCTCCAGTGCTGCTCGCACCGTGCACCTGTCGCTGCTGTCCGCGCACGCTGCGGCCGATCGCGAAGCCGTGCTGCGCCACCTGCACACGCTGTACGGCTTGGCCGGCATCGCCGGCGCGGAGCAACTGGCCTCGCTGGCGCGCGGCGTGTCGCATCGCGCGGTGGCTGGGGCAGGCAGCCCGGAGGAGCTGCCCGACGAGGCGACACTGGCCCGGATCGGCAACGCCATCGACGCGGTCATCGCCGAGATCGCCCGCATCCGGCCTGGCGCGGACAGCGTCACGAAAACGGAAGTCGATCTGCAGGCGCCGGCCGGGGACGGCCCGATGCCGGTTGAGCTGGAGGCGGGGCTGCGGGAATTGCGCAGGCTGCTGGAAGCCTCCAGCCTGACTGCATTGGACGCCTTCACCGCGCTTCGCCAGGACCTTGCGCATCATGACGCGCCCGCCGCCGCCGTGATCGATGACGCGCTCGCCAACCTGGCGTTCGCCGCGGCACTGGAGCGGGTCGACACATTGCTGCAGAAGGATCGTCCATGACTTCAGCCGAGCGAATTTCGTTGCCGCCCCAGCTGGCCCCCGGTCGGCGCGCCCGGATCCTGGTCGTGGATGACCAGCCCACCAACATCCTTACCCTGCATCGCCTGTTCGAGGATGAGCACGACATGTTCATGGCCACCGGTGGCGAGCAGGCGCTGGCGTTCTGCCGGCGCACACCGCCGGACCTCGTGCTGCTGGACGTGGTCATGCCCGAGCCGGGCGGCCTGGCGGTCTGCCGTGCCCTCGCCGCCGATCCGGCCACCCGCGACATCCCGGTGATCTTCGTCACCGGCGTGGATGATCCGGAGGGCGAGGCCGCCTGCTGGGACGCGGGCGGGGTGGATTTCATCACCAAGCCGTTCAACGCGCGCACCGTCAGTCACCGCGTGCGCGCCCACCTCACGCTCAAGCGTCAGGCCGACCTGTTGCGACGGCTGGCCTGGATCGACGGCCTGACCGGGATCGCCAACCGCCGCCATTTCGACGACTGCCTGCAGGACGAATGGAGCCGCTGCGCGCGCCTCGCCTCGCCGCTGTCGCTGGTCAGTTTCGATATCGATCATTTCAAGCGCTTCAACGACAGCAATGGCCATCTGGCCGGCGACGATGCGCTGCGCGCGGTCGCGGAGGCCGCCGCCGGGTGCGTTTCCCGGCCCGGCGACCTGGTGGCGCGTACCGGCGGCGAGGAGTTCGCCGCGCTGCTCTCGCACGTCGATGCGTCGGGTGCGGCGATCGTCGCTGAACACATCCGCCAAGCGGTCGCGGATCTGTCGATCGCGCATCCGGCAGGCGATCTTGGGCGGCTCAGCATCAGTGTCGGCGTGGCCACGATCGTGCCTGAGCCTGGCGGTGAGCCGGAGGTGTTGCTGGCGGCCGCGGACCGGGCGCTGTATGCCGCCAAGGCGGCGGGCCGGAACTGTGTACGGGTCGCGCCTGCTACCGGCGAGTTCGCGCTGGCGCCCTGAGCGCGAGCCGGGCGGGATGAGCGCCGATCTTTTCGCCGCCATGGTCGACGGCACCCGCCTGCGGCTCGGCGAGCATGCGTGGCTGTTGCACGGCTTCGCGCTGGCCGATATCGACGCGCTGTTGCCGGCGTTGAAGGAGGTCATCCGCGCTGCGCCGTTCCGCCACATGACCACGCCCGGCGGTTTGGCCATGTCGGTGGCGACGACAAGTTGCGGTGCGCTCGGCTGGATCAGCGACCGCCGTGGCTACCGGTATGTCAGCCGCGATCCTGACAGCGGCCACGGTTGGCCGCCGATGCCGCAACCGATGCTGGGCATGGCGTCAAAGGCCGCCGCTGCCGCCGGTTTCCCCAACTTCCAGCCCGATGCCTGTCTTATCAACCGCTACCGCCCGGGCACCCGTCTCAGCCTGCATCAGGACCGGGACGAGCACGACATGGCTCAACCGATCGTCTCGGTATCCCTCGGACTGCCGGCAACGTTCCTGTTCGGCGGACGCGCGCGCAGTGAGCGGCCCGTGCGCGTGCCGCTCTCACACGGTGATGTGGTGGTCTGGGGCGGGGTGGACCGGCTGCGCTTCCACGGCGTGCTGCCGGTCGCCCCGGGAGTGCACCCGCAACTGGGCGAACAGCGGATCAATCTCACCTTCCGCAAGGCTGGTGCAAGCGCTCAGTTCCAGTCGAACAGCTTCCAGTAAACCTTGGCGTCCTTGGACGTCTCGTCCGGGAAACCGTCGCCGTCGCGGTCCATCAGGTAATAGGTCGGTCCGCGGCGGGGGGTGACCTTGACCACCTTCAGCTGGCCGTTCACCCGGTATTCCTGGATCACGTCGCCGTTGTCCTGCACGCTCTCGATCACCTCGGCATTGCGCAGGTCCGCGGTCGGGTCGTTGGGATCGGGCTGGCCACCGGTGGTGCTGCAGCCCGCCAGGACCAGGGAAAGTGCGATCAACAGGGTCGGGACGATACGCATGGCGCACTCTCCGTTGGATAAGTAAGGGGGCGGCGCAAGGCCGCGGCACGGCTCACAGGATACCGCGCATGCACGTGGCTGGGACCCCAAAAAGCCCCCGCTGCACTCCCGCCAGCGACGGAGAGTCCGTCCTTGCCGGCGCGGCACGTAGAATCAAGGCATGAAAAGACTCGTGCTGATCGACGGTTCCAGCTACCTCTACCGCGCCTTCCACGCGCTGCCTCCGCTGACCAATGCCGAGGGCGAACCAACCGGCGCGCTGTTCGGGGTGGTCAACATGTTGCGCGCCACGCTGAAGGAAAACCCGGACTACATCGCGTTTGTGATCGATGCGCCGGGTAAGACCTTCCGCGACGACCTGGACCCCGAGTACAAGGCCAACCGCCCGCCCATGCCCGAGGACCTGCGACCGCAGATACAGCCGATGTGCGACATCGTGCACGCGCTGGGCATCGACATCATCCGCATCGACGGGGTTGAGGCGGACGACGTGATCGGCACGCTTGCCGTGCAGGCCGCCGATGCCGGGATCGACGTCACCATCTCCACCAGCGACAAGGACTTCGCCCAGCTGGTGCGCAGCGGCCACGACGCCAATGGCGAGGCGCGCGCGGGTATCGCGCTGGTCAACACCATGAGCGGCAGCCGCCTGGACAACGACGAGGCGGTGATCGAGAGGCATGGCGTGCGCGCGGACCAGATCGTCGATTACCTGGCGCTGATGGGCGACAAGATCGACAACATTCCCGGTGTCGACAAGTGCGGCCCCAAGACCGCCGCCAAGTGGTTGGCCGAGTACGGCACGCTGGACGGCGTGATCGCCAATGCCGACAGCATCAAGGGCAAGATCGGTGAGAACCTGCGCGCCGCGCTCCCCCGCCTGCCGCTCAACCGCACCCTGACGACCATCAAGCTGGACGTCGACGTCGGCCGCAGCCCGACCGAGCTGGTCCTGCGCGAACAGCACGTCGACGACCTGCGCCGTCTTTACGCCCGCTTCGGGTTCAAGCAGGCCCTGCGTGATCTGGGCGGGGAGGCCGCCGATGGCCCGGGCGACGCGGCGACCGATGCCGGCAGCGTGCGCAACACCGCCGCCGGCTACGCCCGCAACAATACGGCGGTGGCTGAGGCGCCCGATCCGGCGCTCTCGGCCCCGGGCGAGTACGAGTGCGTGGACACCCGCGAAAAGCTCGACGCCTGGATTGCCCGCTTGCAGGGCGCCGAGGAGTTCGCCTTCGACACCGAGACCGACTCGCTCGACGCGATGCGCGCCAACCTGGTCGGCCTGAGCTTCGCCGTCGAACCCGGCCGCGCCTGCTACATCCCGGTCGGCCACGACTACCCGGGCGCACCGGCGCAGCTGGACCACGCGGAGGTGCTCGACGCCCTGCGGCCCCTGTTGACCGACCCGGCCAAACGCAAGGTCGGCCAGCACGGCAAGTACGAGATGCACGTGCTGCGTCGCCACGGCGTGGCGATCCGCGGCTATGCCGACGACACGATGCTGGAGAGCTTCGTCCACAACGCCACCGCAAGTCGCCACGACATGGATTCGCTGGCCCTGCGTTACCTGGGCTACGAGACCACCAAGTACACCGACATCGCCGGCAAGGGCGCCAAGCAGATCACCTTCAACCAGGTCGCCGTGGACGACGCCGTCAACTACGGCGCCGAGGACGCCGACATCACCCTGCGCCTGCACCGCGTCCTGTCGGCCAAGCTGGCCGCCGAACCGGCGCTGGAGAAGGTCTACCGCGAGATCGAGATGCCGCTGGTGCCGGTGCTGGAGCGGATCGAGGCGAACGGCGTGCTGGTCGATGCGGACGAGCTGCGCCGGCAGTCGGCGGACCTGGGCAAGCGCATGCTCGCCGCGCAGCAGAAGGCCACCGAACTGGCGGGTCGCAGCTTCAACCTGGATTCGCCCAAGCAGGTCTGCGCGCTGCTGTTCGAGGAACTCAAGCTGCCGGCCATGGTGAAGACACCAAAGGGCCAGCCCTCCGCCAACGAGGAGGCGCTGGAGGCGATCGCCGACCTGCACGAGCTGCCGCGGGTGATCCTCGACTACCGCAGCCTGGCCAAATTGCGCAGCACCTACACCGACAAGCTGCCGCAGATGATCAATCCCGACACCGGCCGGGTCCACACCAGTTACCACCAGGCCGGCGCCGCGACCGGCCGGCTGGCGTCCAGCGACCCCAACCTGCAGAACATCCCCATCCGCACCGTCGACGGCCGCCACATCCGCACCGCCTTTGTCGCACCGCCGGGCCGGCGCATCGTCGCCTGCGACTACTCGCAGATCGAGCTGCGGATCATGGCCCACCTGTCGGGTGACGAAGGCCTGCTGCGCGCGTTCGCGGCCGGTGCCGACATCCACAAGGCGACCGCCGCGGAGGTGTTCGGGAAAACGCTCGACACCGTCAGCAGCGACGACCGCCGCGCCGCCAAGGCGATCAACTTCGGCCTGATGTACGGCATGAGCGCATTCGGCCTGGCCAAGCAGCTGGGGGTGTCACGCGGCGATGCGCAGGACTACATCGGCCTGTACTTCGCCCGCTATCCCGGCGTGCGCGAGTTCATGGACCGTACCCGCGAGCAGGCCCGCGAACGCGGCTATGTGGAGACCGTGTTCGGCCGGCGCCTGTATCTGGACAATATCCACGCCCGCAACCAGGGCCTGCGTGCCGGCGCCGAGCGCGCCGCGATCAACGCGCCCATGCAGGGCACGGCGGCGGACATCATCAAGCGCGCCATGATCCAGATCCACACGTGGTTGGCCGATCACGCCGAGCGGGCGCTGATGATCCTGCAGGTGCACGATGAGCTGGTGTTCGAGGTTGATGCGGACTTTGTAGACCCGCTGCTGGAGCAGGTGGTGAAGAGGATGGTCGGCGCCGCGCAGTTGCGGGTGCCGCTGCTGGTGGAGAGCGGCGTAGGCGCGAACTGGGATGAAGCGCACTGACGTTGAGCGTGTTGGCGGTGCGGCGGACGGTTGGACCGGAGCAATGGGGCATCGACCCACCGGTCGCCGCGAAAACAGCCGTTTTCGGCCTTTCCCGCACGGTGTCACAGCCACTTCGGCAAACGTAGCGCCGATTCAGCGCAATAACGTTATTTTAACGTCACGTTGGCAGACATTCCGGCCATGAATCAATCCTGAACCTTTTCTGCAGCCGGTCCCAATCTTCACGAACCGTCAATGCAAATAGTGGTCATATGCTCGCGACAGGTGCAACGCCTGTCGCAGATCTCTCCCTCCCCTGGAGTGATCCCGGAGCCAAGGCCCCTCCCCAGGCCTAGCTCCACCAGCCCCGCCGGCCCCCCCTGCCTGCGGGGCTTTTTATTGCCCTGGTGTACGGTTCTGCATGTCGCCACGCTGGAACCCGATCCATGTCGAACCTGTTCGAACTATCGTTTCCGTGGTGGCAGTTCCTGTTGCGACCCGTGGCGGTTTACATCGCGGTGATGCTGCTGGTGCGCCTGTCGGGCAAGCGCGCCGTCGGCCAGTTCACCCCGTTCGACCTGGTCCTGCTGATCCTGGTCGGCAACGCCGTCCAGAACGGCATGAACGGCGGCGACAATTCCCTCACCGGTGCCATGCTGTTGGCCCTCAGCCTGATGGCCCTGAACTATCTGGTGGCGTGGCTGACCGCGCGCTACCCGCCGATGCGGCGGCTGATCGAGGGCAGTCCGGTCGAGCTGGCAAGGGATGGCCACATCCACCGCGATGTCCTGCGCCGCGAGCTGGTCAGTCGGGCGGATTTTGACAAGGCGATGCGCGAGGCCAGCTGCACCGAGCTGGACCACATCAAGCTGGCCCTGCTGGAAACCAATGGGCATATCTCGATCATCACCCACCGCGACGAGCAGGACTGAGCCCGCTCCAGCGGCCCGTTTCATCCGGGTGTCGCCGCGCCGGAACGTCGGGCACAGCTGTCCAGCGCGTTCGCTTTTCGCGACGCGCTCAGGCCAGCTCGTTCAACCAGTCGCGTGGCCGCAGGTAATCGGCCAGTCTGGCCTCCGCGCTGCCCGCTTCCGGCGTGTAGCCGTACTCCCAGCGCACCAGCGGCGGCAGGCTCATCAGGATCGATTCGCTGCGTCCGCCCGACTGCAGGCCGAACAGCGTGCCGCGGTCCAGGACCAGGTTGAACTCGACATAGCGGCCGCGCCGGTAGAGCTGGAACTGGCGCTCGTGGTCACCGTAGGGGACATCCTTGCGGCGCTCGACGATTGGCAGGTAGGCATCCAGGAAGCCGTCGCCGACCGCCCGCATGTAGCCGAACTCGCGCTCGAAGTCCTCGCTCAGGTCGTCGAAGAAAAGCCCGCCAATGCCGCGGGTCTCGTTGCGGTGCTTGACGAAAAAGTAGTCATCGCACCAACGCTTGTGCGCCTCGTAGCGGGCGTCTCCACCGAAGGGCGCACACAACTCACGCGCGGTCCGGTGCCAGTGCAGCACGTCTTCGTCGAACGGATAGAACGGGGTCAGGTCGAAGCCACCACCGAACCACGAGGCGACGGTCTCCCCGTCGCGCATGGCGCGGAAATGGCGCACGTTGGCGTGGGTGGTCGGCAGGTAGGGATTGCGCGGGTGGAACACCAGCGATACGCCGATCGCCCGCCACGCTGCGCCTGCCAGCTCCGGACGATTGGCGCTCGCCGACGGCGGCAGCGTGCGCCCTGAGACATCCGAAAAGCCGATGCCGGCCTGCTCGAATACCGAGCCATCGCGCAGGATACGGGTGCAACCGCCGCCGCCTTCTGCGCGGATCCAGTTGTCCTCACCGAAGCGCGCGCTGCCGTCGGCCGCCTCGATCGCGGCGCAGATGCGGTCCTGCAGGTCGGTGAGGTAGCTTCGGACGCGTGCGAAGTCGTGGTCGGATTCTTTGGGGGATGCGGGCAGGTTCATTCGCCCATTCTAGGCGAGACCCGCCGCCGCATCTGCCCGCTCAGGGCAGGGTGATGGTCACGTGCGCGGTCTTGCCCGGCATCTGCACAACCTGCTGGTACCCGGCCAGCTGCTTATCGGTATCGCGCGCCAGCATCGTGTGCAGTGTGAAAAACGCGCCCAGGCCGAGCACGGCGAACAGCGCAAGCGGAGCCCACAGCGGCATCACCCGGCGCAACGCGTGGGTAACCCGGTCCGGCGGCGCCCAGTGCGGCGCGAAGCCGGTGCGCTTGCCCTTCAGGTAGACGATCTCATCGCCCAGGCGGGCCACCAGATAGCCAAGCTTCTCCGGGCCTTCCAGGCGGTACTTGCCTTCGAAGCCGAGCAGCAGGCAGTAGTGGTAGACCTCCAACGACGGCAGTCGCGGGGCACCCTGCGCGCGCAGCTCCTCGAGGCGGTCGAAGAAGTGCTCGCCGGCCAGGTGTTCGCCGAACAGGCGCAGCTGCAGGGGGTTGCGTTCCCACTCCTCGCGTAGCGACGAGGGCTGGCCCAGCATCGCCTCGTCGACGGCGGCGCAAAACGCGTATTTCGCTGCGTAGATGTCCTCGGCGGCGATATCCAGCTTGGCCGCGCCGCGTTCGACCCCTTCCAGGAAGCGCTGGATCGATGCCACGAAACCGCTTTCGCTGGACGGCAACTGGCCGCGCTTGAGCAGCATCAACAAATAAAAGCCGTCTGCCATCAGCTCCACCAGGCTGCGCGGGGTGGCGGCGCCGGACGGCGGTACGGCGGCATGCGCCGGACCCAGCGAGGGCATGCGGTTGGGGACCGGAGGATTGGGGTAGTTCATGGCGTCCTGCCTGGCGTGGGTGGCGCGTTACGGGGTGACGGCGATGAGTTCCAGCTTCAGCTCGCGCACGCCAGACGGCACGTAGATCATCAGCGACTGGGCCTTGATCATGCGTTCGTACAGCGGACCGCGTGCCTCGATGGCGAAGTACTGCGCGCCGGTGCGCACCGGGATGGCCCCGGGAACCTGCGCGGCGTGGACCAGCTTGACGCCCGGCAGCGCCGACAGCACGCACTTGTCCACGTCGTCCGGCGCGCCGACCTTGAAGCGCACCGGCACGGTCTGGACCAGTTCGTTGGCAGGCATGTCCGCACTGACCCCGAGGTAGAAAGCGGAATCCTCGTCGATGCGCTGGGAATCCAGTCGCCCCAGATGGAAGGACGGCTTGACCTCGCTGAGGGCGATCTTGAAGTAGCGCGCGGAGATCACCGTGTCGAGCAGCGCGCGGATGATCTCGAACAGGCGCTCGAACCCGGCCTCGGGGTTTGCGTGCTGGTAGTTGGGCAGGTCGGCCAGGGTATGGCTGCGCGAGAACGTCAGCAGGCCGCCGGCCAGGCGCAGCAGTTCCTGGTGCAGCCGTTCCGGGTGCAGGCCCGGATGGCGGAACAGGTGTGAGAGCGATGCAAAGGCGCCGTTGACGGTGTGCAGCAACCAGAACGAGGCGATGTCACCGGAGCGGAACTCGACGACTGACTGGGAGGCCTCGCGGTGCAGGCCGTGGAGGGCATCCGCCTTGGCCTGCAGGCTGTCCAGCAGCCGCCGCAACTGCAGTTGCAACTGCGGCGCAGAGCCCAGGCTCAGACTGGGTGCGACGAAACCGGGGTCGATCTCGAAGCCGCCGGTCGCGCTGCGGCGGATGCGCGCCACGGGCACGCTGACATACGGATCGCGCGGTTCGTCATCGCGCAGCAAGCGCACGTTCTTGCCCAGGTAGGCCAGCTCGGCCTCGCCCGCATCCGTGTACAGGTCGGTCGTGGCCCGGTTGGCCTGCATGTAGCGGCTGTTGCCGCCGCTGTCGCCCTCGCCGGCGCAGTTGCCGCCGTGCTCCTTCAGCAGTGGCAGGGCGAGGTGCACGGTTGTGCTCTGCACGCCATCAGGCAAACCTTCCAGTGACATTGCCTCCGGGAGGAGGTCATCACCAGGCGCGCTGTAGAACTCGCCGTCGGGGAACACCACCGACAGTTGCTGCGCGCGCAGGGTCCCGGCGGCCAGTGCCTGGGCGTCGAACTCGGCCTGCCGCAGGCCCCAGGAATAGGGCGCGATGGTGGTGGCCATGCGCTGCACACGGGCTTCGTGATAAGCGTCCTGACGCTGGAAGTGCTGCGGGCGCAGAAACAGGCCCTCGCCCCAGAAAACCTTCGACATCCCGGTCATGCGTCACTCGATCCTTTGATAAATCCCGGCGTTCCGTGCATTCGCGGGGCAGGTTACACCATGTGCTGGAGAACGTTTACGGTCACTCGAATCACCCCCCGACCGCCCCGCATCGGCTGGCCGACAGGCTGTGTGCGGGCGTCGAGAGTTTGGTAATCAGTCCTGCGGAGGCGGTGGTCATCGCGCAACCGTGCAGGCCGACGGTGATGCCTTCGGCATCGGTCTGGCGGGTATCGAAGGTCAAACGCCAGCGCGTTGGTGCCGGCGCACGGAACAGCGCAACCACGCCGACGTGGGTTCCGTCTTCGGGTAGGGACTCCAGCACCTCATGCCGTTTGCCGGGCGTGAGCAGGAATTCGGTCACCGAGATGAGGTCGTCGCCGAGCACGTCGTGCTCGCGGCGCTCGTCAAGGAACACGTCGAAGGCGGCGGCGTCGAAGCGCTTCGCCTCGCGCAACTGGTAGACGCGAACCACCAGTGCAACGGCCCGCCCATCGTCTCCGCTGTTGAGGTTGTCGCCCGCGTACAGGCGAATGGGCAGCTCGCCGCGCTTTGCCTCGCCCTGCTTGAGGCCAACCGCCTGCAGCGTCTTGCCCAGCGCCTGCTTGACGCCAGCGCCCTGGGTGGCGCAACCCGAGATCGCCAGGCAGGCGGCGAAAACCAGCAACCAGACCGCGTGGCGGGCCCACGTTGCTGAGGAACCCGCAGCGCACACGGGCGCGGCGGACGAGTCGTTGCAACCCCTGTCGGAACAGCGATAACCAGCATCCATTGCTTGCCACTCCATTGGTAAAGTCCGCTTCCGATATCGCGACCCAGGATCGTAACCGGCCAACCGTATCTTGCACCGACCCCGCCGCCCGGCGTGTGCCGACTTGGCATCAAGCCGTTGCGTGGTCAACAATGCACGCCGCCAAAGGACAGCTTGACGGCCGGCGGCGTAGGCTACTATATCTAGTCGAAGGCGCATCAGATGCCTTTGATCTGGTCATGGAGTGACAGGCCGCCGCACGCCGTGCGGGGCTCACAAGGAGAGTGGAGACATGCAGGCTTCCCCCTATTCCGTCGTCTGTCGTTTGCTGGCGGCTGCCGCACTGGTGCCCGTGCTGGCAGCGTGCAGCACGATGCCGGCCAAGACCGGCAACTACGCGACGGTCCTGGAGAACGCCGAGGCGGCGGTCAATGCCGGGCGCTTCGAGTCCGCCCTGGTCAGCTTCGACGAGGCGGCCCAGGCCGATCCGACCAGCAAGCAACCGTGGCTGCGGATCGCCCAGTTGCAGTTCGATGCCGGCAACTACGGCCGCGCCATCGTCGCCGCTGAAGAAGTCCTGCAGCGAGATCCTGCCGACCAGGTCGCCGACAGTGTGCTGACCGTGTCCGGGCTGCGCATCGCGTCGCAGTCGCTGGAGCGGCTGCAGGGCAGCGGTGCGCTGGCCTCGGAGACCGCCCGCATCGAAGCCGAGCGACTCGCCGCGACCATGCGCGCGACCATGGGCGAGAGCATCCTCGACAGCGGTGCACCGACTGCCCCGAAGGCGCGCACGCGTGCCCCGGCACGACGTGCCACCACGCCAGCGCCGAAGCCGGCGACGCCGGCCGCCGAGAAGCCGAAGAGTGCTTCGGATATCGCCAACCCCTTCGGCGGCATAGGCAGCTGAGCCTCCGAATCCGCATGCGATCGTCAGGGAGACGATGAAGATGTCCAAGAAGGAAAGTATCCAGAAGCGCCTGCAGAAGGTCCGTCCGCCCCGCGTCCAGCTCACCTATGACGTCGAGAAGGGCGATGCGATCGAGCAGAAGGAGATCCCTTTCGTCGTCGGCGTCCTGGGGGACTTCAGTGGCCAGCCCGACGAGCCGTTGCCGAAGCTGAAGGACCGCAAGTTCGTCAACGTTGATCTGGACAACTTCGATGAGGTGATCTCCGGCATGGCGCCGCGTGCCGCCTTCCGGGTGCCCAACAAGCTCTCCGAAGACGGCGGCGAATTCGCCGTCGAGCTGAAGTTCAACTCGATCGACGACTTCCGCCCCGAGGCGGTGGTGGAGCAGGTCGAACCGCTGCGCAAGCTGCTGGAAGCACGCTCCAAGCTCGCCGACCTGCGCAACAAGGTGGCCGGTAACGAGAAACTGGAAGACCTGCTCAACGATGTCCTGGCCAATACCGAGCAGCTTCGGCAGCTGGGCCAGAACGACCCGGCTGACGAGGAGTAATGCCATGAATACCCAGGCAAGCGCGGCCCCGGCTCAGGCCACGACCACCACTTCCGAGCCGGGTTTGCTCGACCAGATCGTCGAGCAGAGCAAGGTCGCCCGCTCCGACGCCGAGCACCAGCGTGCCCGCGACATCATCTCCGAGCTCGCCCGCGAGGTCCTGAAAGGCACCGTGGTGGTGTCGGAAAACCTCAATTTGACCCTGGATGCGCGCGTCGCCGAACTGGACCGGATGATCTCCGAGCAGCTGACTGCGGTGATGCATGCTCCGCAGTTCCAGCAACTGGAGTCCACCTGGCGCGGGTTGCACTACCTGTGCAGCCAGACGTCGACCGGCACCCAGCTGAAGATCAAGGTGCTCAATGCGCCGAAGAAGGACGTGGTCAAGGACTTCAAGTCCGCGATCGACTTCGACCAGAGCGCGTTGTTCAAAAAGGTGTACGAGGAGGAATTCGGGACGTTTGGTGGCTCGCCATTCGGCGCCTTGCTGGGTGACTACAACATCGGTCGCCAGCCAGAGGACATGTACTTCATTGAGCAGATGTCGCACGTGGCCGCTGCTGCGCACGCACCCTTCGTCGCCGCTGCCAGCGAGGACATGTTCGGCCTGGAAAGCTTCACCGAGATGGGCAAGCCGCGTGACCTCGCCAAGGTGTTCGACACCATCGAATACGCCAAGTGGAAGTCGTTCCGGGATTCCGAGGACAGCCGCTACGTGGGCCTGACCCTGCCGCGCTTCCTCGGCCGTTTGCCGTACAACCCCAAGGACGGCACCACCGTGGAGGGCTTCAACTATGTTGAAGAGGTGGATGGCAACGACCACTCCAAGTACCTGTGGTGCAACACCGCCTATGCTTTCGGCGCGCGCCTGACCAAGGCCTTCGAGGACTTCGGCTGGTGCGCGGCGATCCGGGGCGTGGAGGGTGGCGGGCTGGTCGAGGACCTGCCGACCCACACCTTCCGCACCGACGATGGCGAGGTGGCCCTGAAGTGCCCGACCGAGGTGGCAATCACCGACCGGCGCGAGAAGGAGCTCTCCGACCTGGGCTTCATTCCCCTGGTGCACTGCAAGAACACCGATTACGCCGCGTTCTTCGGCGCGCAATCGGCGCAGAAGCCGAAGAAATACAACACCGATGCGGCGAACGCGAACGCGTCGCTGTCGTCCCAGTTGCAGTACATGTTTGCCGTCTCCCGCGTCGCCCATTACCTCAAGGCAATGATGCGGGAGAAGATCGGCAGTTTTGCCTCGGCCGGTAATGTCGAGGATTTCCTCAACCGGTGGGTTGCGCAGTACGTGTTGTTGGATGACAACGCGACGCAGGAAGCGAAAGCGCAATACCCACTGAGAGAGGCTTCGGTGCAGGTGTCGGAAGTGCCCGGAAAGCCCGGTGTGTACCGGGCGGTGTCCTTCCTTCGCCCGCATTTCCAGCTCGACGAGCTGTCGGTGTCACTGCGTCTTGTCGCTGAGCTTCCCGCCAGCGCCAAGGGGTAAACGGCACTCGCGTGCTGAAAGGCGGTCGACACTACGGGACAAAGATCCCGGTGGGGCTGGCCGCCCGCTTTGGTTCTATCAAGTTGGCAGCAACTACTGCACCGGGCTTGTCCCGGTGCTGACTCTCACGGAAGAACGGAACAAAAGGAAACCAGATCATGCAGCATGCATTCCTCAGCATTGACACCATCAAGGGTGAGTCCAAGGACTCCGAGCACAAGGACTGGATCGAGATCGAGTCCTTCAACCAGGATGTCCTGCAGCCGCGTTCGGCTACCGCATCCAGCGCTGGCGGCACCACCGCGGCACGCGTGGAAATGTCCCCGATCGAGATCAACAAGCGTATCGACCTCGCATCGACGGCCCTGTTCCAGGCGTGCGCCAACGGCACCACGTTCCCCAAGGCCCGCATCGAGTTCATGCGTGCCGACAAGGACGGCAAGGCGATCAACTACTACACGATCGAACTGTTGAACGTGCTTGTGCACCGCGTCACCACCGGAATGGGCCATGACGGCATGCCGTCCGAGCAGGTCCAGCTGAGCTTTGGTGCGATCAAGTGGTCCTACACCCAGCAGAAGCAGGGTGGCGGCGTTGGCGGCAAGGCCGTCGCGCAGTGGAGCAACACCGACAACACGCCCAGCTACCGGGTTTGATTGCCGTAACGCCCTGATGGGTCGGTGCGATGGCGGCCAGCTGGTCGTCATCGCATTGTATTTCCGGGCTGCAACCTGCATCCGGCCAGTGGCGCGAAGGCAGACAGGGAACCATGAAAGGATTCGAACCCAGCCTCCTGGAAAAGCTGTTTGACGATCAACCGCGCGTCACCGCTGCCAGCGGCATCTTCAAATCGATCTCGCTGGATCAGTACAAGGAATCCGTCGCCCGTGACCTGGAAGGCCTGCTCAACAGCCGGGCCGCATTTTCCGAGGACGACCTGAAGGAATTCCCCAATTGCCGCAACTCCCTGATGACCTACGGGCTGCGCGATTTCTCCACCATGAGCCTGGCCAACGGCCATGACCGCGCCGCGATCTGTCGTTCCCTTGAGCAGGCGATCGGTCGCCATGAGCAGCGCTTGCACAATGTCCGAGTCACTTTGGAAGGCAACAGCCGCTCGGTGGGTGGCCTGCACTTCTCGATCCATGGCCTGCTGGACGTGCGCCCCGCGCGCGAGCCCATCAGTTTCGACGCGATGCTGCAGCCAAGCACCCTGCAGTACTCCGTCAGCAGGTTGCGCCGTGCAGCAGCCTGACCGGGGGCGCCGCTGATGGAGGACCTGCTGCCGTTCTACGAGCGTGAGCTTGGCTACCTGCGCCGTCATGGTCGCGAATTTGCCGAACGCTACCCCAAGATCGCCGGCCGCCTGCTGCTGTCCGCCGATGGCAGCCAGGACCCGCACGTCGAGCGCCTGATCGAGTCCTTCGCGCTGCTCAGCGCACGCACCAACAAGAAGATCGAGGACGACTACCCGGAGTTCACCGAGGCGCTCCTGGAGGTCATGTATCCCCACTACCTGCGTCCGTTTCCCTCGTGCTCGATCGCCCGATTCGACATGGGGCCCGCGCTCGCCCAGCTCAGCGCACCGGTCCACATTCCGCGCGACACGTTGCTGCACTCGCGCGCGGTACGCGGTGTCAGCTGCCGCTTCCGCTCAACCTGCGACGTGGTGCTGGCACCGATCCGGCTGCGCGAAGCGCGTTATCGCGCCATCGCCGAGGCGCCGATGGCGACCAGTCTGCCGGCCGGGTGCGGGGGGCAGATATCGCTGAGCTTCGAGCTGCTCGGAGAGCATCAACAACTGTCGGCTCTGGGCTTGGACAGTCTGCGCTTGTTCACCGAGGGCGAGGCCAGCTTTTGCGCCGCGTTGCGCGACACGTTCGCCTTCGGGGTCCGCGCCGCGTATCTGGAGTCTGCCGGCAGCGGGCGCTGGAAGGCGCTGCAGAAATCACCGCTCAACCAGGCCGGGTTCGGCGCCGACGAGTCCCTGATCGACTATCCCGACCGCTCGCACCCGGCGTACCGCCTGCTGACCGAGTTGTTCGGCTTCCCGGAGAAGTTCGGTTTCTTCGACCTCGATCTGAAGCCACTGCACGGCAGTGTCGGCGCCACCTTCACGGTCCATCTGGTGCTCGCCGCGCAGGCGGCCGACGCCCCTGTGACTCGAGTGCTGGAGTCGCTGTCGGCCGACAACATCCTGTTGGGTTGCACGCCGGTCGTGAACCTGTTTGCGCAGCACGGTGAGCCCATCCGGGTAACCCATCGCAGCACGTCGTATCCGGTCGTGGCGGATGCGCGACGCGCGTTTGCCTACGCAGTGGTGTCGATCGACTCGGTCAAGCGGATCCGCCAGACCGCCCAAGGCGAGAAGGTTACCGAGTTCCGCCCGTTCTACTCGCTCCAGCACGGCCAGTTGCCCGACGAGTCGGGCCATTACTGGTTCGCCCACCGCGACGAGCAGGTGGCTCGCAGCAGTCCCGGCTTTGAGACGGAACTTTCCTTCGTGGACCTGGATTTCAATCCGGTCCAGCCGCAGACCGACGTGGTCAGCCTTGAGCTGACCTGCAGCAACCGCGACCTTCCCAGCTTTCTCGCCTACGGCGTGCAGGGCGGCGACCTGACCATGGAGGGCGGCGGCCCGGCGCGCTCAATCGCGCTCCTGCGCAAGCCAACCCGGCCGATGCGCTTCGAGCGCGGGCGCGGTGCGCAGTGGCGACTGGTCTCGCATCTCTCGCTCAACCACCTGTCTCTGAGCCAGGACGGCCTGCCGGCGCTGAAGGAGATGCTGCGGCTGTACGACATCGCGCGCAGCAGCACCTCCGGACGACAGATCGACGGCATCGTTTCCCTGGAGCACCGCACTGCCAGCGCATGGCTGCCCGGCAAGCATTTTGCCAGCGTGGTGCGCGGCATCGAGATCCGTGTTGGCATCGACGAGACCGCTTTTGTCGGGCACGGCATTGCCGCATTCGCCCGCGTGCTGGACCACTTCTTTGGCCTGTATGTGCACGCCAACAGCTTTACCCAATTGACCGTGCTGTCGGCCGACAACGGCGAGGAACTGATGCGATGCGAACCGCGAAGCGGCGAATCGATCCTGGTGTAGCCCAGCAGTTGCTCGCCGGCCCGCAGCGCTTCGAGTTCTTCCAGGCCCTGCGGATCCTCGAGCGGCTCTTCATCAGGCAAGGCCAGCAGCCAGGCGAGGTGGTGCCGCGCAGCCTGCGTTTCCGTTCCTCGATGTCACTGGGATTTCCGGCCAGTCAGATCGAGTCCGCGCAGGCCTATGCGCGCGACGGAACCGCGCTGGACCGCGACGCGGCGGTTGAACACGCCATCACGATGGAGGAGCTGGGCGAGGTCCATCTGACGCCGGCCTTCATGGGCATGCTGGGCAGCCATGGCGTCCTGCCCCTGCACTACACCGAGGCGCTGGGCGAGCGCGAAACCTACCAGCGCGACCGCACCGCCCGCGCCTTTCTGGACATTTTCGGCAACCGCGCGGTGGCCCTGCATTACGCCGCGTGGAAGAAGCACCGTCTGGCCCTGCAGTACGAACTGGACGGCGACGAGCGCTTCCTGCCGCTGGTGCTGGCTTTGGCCGGCATGGGCATGAAGGGCTTGCGCGGGCGCATGCGCGGCGATGACAGCGACGTGTTCGACCACGCCGTCGCCCACTACGCCGGGGCGATCCGCCAGCGTCCGCTGTCGGCGGTGATGCTGCAGCGGATCCTCGCCGACTACTTCAAGGTGCCGCTGCGAGTCGAGCAGTTCGTCGGCGCCTGGTACCGGGTGCCCGAGGCGCAGCAGACGCGTCTGGGCGTCGGCAACGCGATGCTGGGCAGCACGGCCCTGGCCGGGAATCGCGTCTGGCAGCGCGACCTGAAGATGCGCCTGTGGGTCGGCCCGCTGGACCGCGCGCAGTTCGATGACTTCCTGCCCGGGCGCAGCGCGGCCAAGGCATTGGCCAAGTGGCTCACCCTGCTGACTGGCAGCACCTTGGAATACGAGGTCTGCCTGAGTCTGAAACCGGCGCATCTGCGCGGGATCGCATTGCATGCCCAGGCAGGCTGTGAGCTGGGTTTTGACAGTTACCTGTGCTCACGCCCGCCCCGCGCACCGCGCTCGGATACCCGCTACGGCATCCACACCCTGCAATGACGATGGCGGAACAGCGCCGCCCCTGGACACGACACCGCATGGATCGCAACGCATGAATACCAACCTGAAAACCCTGATCGGCAAGCTCAATGACACCTGTCGCCAGTCCGCCGAACGCGCGGCGAACCTGTGCATGGCGCGCGGCAACTACGAGGTCGACCTGGAGCACTTGTTCCTGGCGTTGCTGGAGCACCCGCAGGGCGACGTCGCCCTGATCGCGCAGCGCAGCGGAATTGGCGTGGACAGCCTGCGCAAGGACCTGGAAACGGAGATCGGCCGGTTCAAGGCAGGCAATACGCGCACGCCGGTGTTTTCCCAGCACTTGCCGACGCTGTTCCAGCACGCGTGGCTGCTGGCCTCGCTGGACTCGCACACCACTCGAATCCGCGGCGGCCACCTGTTGCTGGCCCTGCTGACCGAGCCGGGGCTGTCGCAACTGGCGTACCGGGGGTCTGGCCAGTTCGTCAGGATCAAGCGCGATGAGCTCAAGCACAACTTCGCCAAGCTCACCGAAGGTTCCATCGAAGGCGGCGATGTCCGCTTTGCCGATGCGGGGGTGGAGAGCGAGGGCACCGCAGCCGATGCCGCCCCCGGCCTGTCGCGCACACCGGCGCTGGACCAGTACACGACCAACCTCACCCAACGGGCGCGCGACGGTCACCTGGACCCGGTGATCGGCCGCGATGCCGAGATCCGGCAGATGGTCGACATCCTGCTGCGGCGGCGCCAGAACAACCCGATCCTCACCGGCGAGGCCGGTGTCGGCAAAACCGCGGTGGTGGAGGGGCTCGCCCTGCGGATCGTCGCGGCGGACGTGCCGGACGTGTTGCAGGCCGTCGAGCTGCACACTCTGGACATGGGGCTGTTGCAGGCCGGAGCGAGCGTCAAGGGCGAGTTCGAGAACCGGCTCAAGAACGTGATCGATGAGGTCAAGAAGAGCCCGCATCCGATCGTCCTGTTCATCGATGAGGCACACACCATGATCGGTGCCGGCGGCCAGGCCGGACAGAGCGACGCCGCCAACCTGCTGAAGCCAGCGCTCGCACGTGGCGAGTTGCGCACCATCGCCGCCACCACCTGGTCGGAGTACAAGAAGTACTTCGAGAAGGATGCCGCACTGGCCCGCCGCTTCCAGGTCGTCAAGATCGAGGAGCCTTCCGAGGCGCTCTGCGCCGCCATGCTCCGCGGGATGGTGCCGCTGATGGAGAAGCACTTCGGCATCCGGGTGATGGACGAGGCGATCACCGAGGCGGTGCGTCTGTCGCACCGCTACATCAGTGGCCGCCAGCTGCCCGACAAGGCGGTCAGCGTACTGGATACCGCCTGCGCCAAGGTTGCGCTGGGCCAAAGCGCGACGCCGGCGATGATCGACGACACCCGCAAGCACCTGGATCGGCTCGACGCCGAGCTGGCCGCATTGCGGCGCGAAAGTGTTGCGGGTGCGGCGCACCACGAGCGTCTGGCGGAGTTGACCAAGGCGCACTCCGTGGCAACCGGGGTATTGCAGCAGAGCCGCGAGCGCCTGGAAGTGGAAACCGCGCTGGCGAAGAAGATCCAGCAACTGCGTCAGGAACTGGAGGCCGATGCGCAAGCGGTGCCCAGCGACGATCCGCCACACGCATCCAACAATGGAGATGGCGGCAGCCCCGATCATGATGGCGGCGACACCGCGGTCGCGGTCCGCCCGAAGGCGGCCAGAGCCGGCAAGACGAGCAAGACGAGCAAGACCGCGCCGAGGAATTCCCGCGCTGCCGCCAACCCCAAGCTGGCCGAGCTGGACCTGCTGCTGGCCGAGTTGCGCGCGTTGCAGGGCGAGGCGCCGATGGTGCCCCTGCAGGTGGACGGCGGGGTGGTCGCCGAGATCGTCAGTGCGTGGACCGGCGTGCCGCTGGGGCGCATGGTCAAGGACGAGATCCGTACCGTGCGCAATCTGAGCCCGTTGCTGGGCGAGCGGGTGATCGGACAGGACCATGCCCTGGACGCCGTCGCGCAGCGCGTGCGTACCGCGTCGGCGAAGTTGGAGGATCCGAACAAACCGCGCGGCGTCTTCATGTTCGTCGGCCCGTCCGGGGTCGGCAAGACCGAGACCGCGCTGGCACTGGCGGACATCCTCTACGGCGGCGAACGCAAGCTGGTCACGATCAACATGAGTGAGTACCAGGAGGCGCACAGCGTGTCTGGACTGAAGGGCTCGCCGCCCGGCTACGTCGGCTACGGCGAGGGCGGCGTGCTGACCGAAGCGGTGCGCCGCAATCCCTACTCGGTGGTCCTGTTGGACGAGGTCGAGAAGGCCCATCCGGATGTGCTGGAGATGTTTTTCCAGGTCTTCGACAAGGGCCAGATGGAGGATGCGGAAGGGCGCGAGATCGACTTCCGCAACACCCTGATCATCCTCACCAGCAACATCGGCTCCAGTCAGATCATGCAGTCATGCCTGAACGTCCCGGCCGGCGAGCTGCCCTCCTCGGACGAGCTGGCCGACGCGCTGCGCCCGGTTCTGATGAAGACCTTCAAGCCGGCTTTCCTGGGACGGATGAAGGTGGTGCCCTTCTTCCCGATCAGCGACGACGTGCTGGCCCGCATCATCGAGCTCAAGTTGGGCCGAATCCGCGATCGCATCGTCGCCAACCACAAGGCGGTGTTCGAGTGGAACCAGGCGCTGGTGGAGGCGGTGTTGCAGCGCTGCACCGAAGTCGATTCGGGCGCCCGCAACGTGGACCACATCCTCAACGGCACCCTGCTGCCGGAGATCGCCGAGTCGGTGCTGGCGAAAATGGCCGAAGGCGAGGAGATCAGCCGGATCAAGGTCTCGGCCGACAAGAAGGGCAGCTTCCGCTACCAGATGCAGTGACGGAGCAGGTCATGACCCATGTCAGGAACGTGTTTGTCAGGTCCTGGCAGGCCTGCCTCAGACCCAGCCGCGGGCCGCCAGTGACACCGGTGGCCCGTCGGCGATGACGAAGTGATCCAGCAGGCGCAGGTCGACCAGCGCCAGGGCCTGTTTCAGGCGCGCGGTCACGGCCCGGTCCGCGGCGCTTGGCTCGGGATTCCCGCTGGGATGGTTGTGGCCCACGATCACGGCGGCCGCGTTATGGGCTAGCGCGCGACGGACCACTTCGCGCGGATGCACCTCGGCCCCATCGATGGTGCCGCGGAACATTTCCTCGAACGCCAGCGCACGGTGGCGGGTATCCAGGAACAGCACCGCGAATACCTCGTGCTCAAGGCCGCGCAGGCGCTGGGCGAAGTAGCGACCGGCAGCCTGCGGATCGGTCAGTGCCGCGCCGCGTTCCAGCTCGGCCGACAGGTGCCGATGGCCCAGCTCAAGCGCCGCGGCCAGCAGGCACGCACGCGCTGGCCCCAGCCCCGGCAGTTTGGCCAGCTGCGCGGGCGGGCGTTCCAGAAGTGGGCGTAGCGGCCCGTGGTCGCGCAACAGTTCGCGTGCCGTGCTGACTGCGTCGCGACCCCGCAGTCCTGAGCCCAGGAAGATTGCCAGAAGTTCGGCATCCGACAGCGCACCTACGCCACGTGCAAGCAGCTTCTCGCGTGGACGCTCTTCGGCCGGCCAATCACGTATGTGCATAGTCTCGATCCCTGCGCTGGTCGCGCGTGCACGCCTTGCGACGTGCTGCCTCCGCCGGTGAGGTGTCACCACGGGTGTGGCCGGCGGATAAAAACGAAGCGGAGACGGACCAGACTGCCCAGCCAGACGTTGCGATGGACCGGGGAAGCCGCATCGCCACGTTCCGTCCCCGCTTCAGCCACAGCTGCAGAATGTCGACTGGCACGGCTTTGCGGCGTCGGCCGACGACGCGGCATCGGGTAAGCTAGCCATCGCCAGAACAGTAGGGGTTTTCCTCACGTGTCAGCGCTCCACGACCAGAAAATCCTGTTGTGTGTATGCGGCGGGATCGCTGCCTACAAAGCGGCCGAGTTGGTCCGCCGGATGATCCAGGCCGGCGCCCAGGTGCAGGTGGCGATGACCGCCAGCGCCGGGCACTTCGTTTCCGCCACAACCTTCCAGGCGCTGTCGGGCCGGCCGGTCCGGACCACGCTGTGGGACGACGCGGCCGAGGCCGCGATGGGGCACATCGAGCTGGCGCGCTGGCCCGACCGCATCCTGGTCGCACCGGCGAGCGCCAACACCATCGCCAAGCTCGCCCACGGCCTGGCCGATGACCTGGTCAGCACGCTGTGCCTCGCCACGGACGCACCACTTGCGGTGGCGCCGGCCATGAACCAGCAGATGTGGTCGCATCCGGCGACCCGCGCCAATATCGATGTGCTGCGCGGTCGCGGTGTCCTGTTGCTGGGTCCCGGAGTGGGTGACCAGGCCTGCGGTGAAACCGGTGCAGGGCGCTTGTTGGAGCCCGACGAGATCGTTGCAGCGCTGGCGCAGCGTGCAGCATGAGCGGCTGTTCGTTGGCCGGTCGGCACGTGGTCATCAGCGCAGGTCCCACCTACGAAGATCTGGATCCGGTGCGTTTTCTCGGCAATCGCAGCAGCGGCAAGATGGGCTTCGCCATCGCCGCGGCTGCAGCAGCGCGTGGTGCGCGCGTGAGCCTGATCGCGGGCCCCGTCACTTTGCCCACGCCCGCAGCGGGGACTGGCTCGCTGCATCGGATCGACGTGCGCTCGGCGGCGCAGATGCACGCGGCCGTGATCGGCGCGTTGCCGGCGGACGTCTACATCGGCGCGGCTGCCGTGGCCGACTACACGCCGGCGCGGGTGGCCGAGGAAAAGATCAAGAAAGGCTCCGGCAGTGAAGGCCTGACGCTGCAGCTGGTGCGCACGCGCGACATCCTTGCCGAGTTGGCGGGCCACCCGCGCCGTCCCGAGCTGGTGGTTGGCTTTGCCGCCGAGACCGAGGATGTGGAGCGTTATGCGCGCGGGAAACTCGCTGCCAAGCGGCTCGACCTGATCGCGGCCAACCGTGTCGGTGTGGCGGGATCCGGGTTTGAGAGCGACGACAACGCGTTGGTCATCTACGGAGCCGATCTGGCGCTGCCGTTGGGACCGGCGTCCAAGCACGAACTTGCCGGCCAGTTGCTCGACCTGATCTGCCAGCGGCTGTCCGTCGCGGCGACCGGGACCGGCAGCGCCCGCTGAAAATCACCCTGCGCGCTGCAGGCGACACGCTGTAATCGGGGGGTCTCATGCCACACACGCTTGAACTGAAAGTGCTCGATCCGCGCCTTGGCACGCAATGGCCGCTGCCCGCCTACGCGACCCAGGCCAGCGCCGGCATGGACCTGCGGGCCGCGATCGACGAGCCGCTGCAGCTGGAGCCGGGCGCATCTGCGCTGGTGCCGTCTGGGGTGGCGATCCATATCGGCGATCCCGGTCTGTGCGCGGTGATCCTTCCGCGCTCGGGACTGGGGCACAAGCACGGTATTGTGCTGGGCAACGGCACCGGGTTGATCGATGCCGATTACCAGGGGCCGCTGATGATCAGCGTCTGGAACCGGAGCGCCCAGCCTTTTACGATGCAGCCGGGGGATCGCATCGCCCAGCTGGTTGTGCTGCCGATTGTGCGGGCGCAGCTGCAGGTGGTGGATACATTTGAAACCAGCGTCCGCGGCGCCGGTGGCTTTGGCCATACCGGCGTGCGTTGAGCGCGCTGTCTGTAATTCAACAGGGGATACAACGCCATGCCGGACACCAAGACCAAGCGACCGTCTGTGTCGCTGGAGCCGCTCAAGCCGCTGTTGCCCGCGCTGGTGGTGGCCTGCGTGCTGCTGGCAGCGTGGTTCGCATGGAGCGGCTGGCAGCAGCAGCGCGACGGCAGCCGGCGGGTGGCAGTGGAGCAATCGCGCGACCAGACCGTCCAGGCGATCGCGACGGCGCTTGCGTCCGAGCACAAGCGGTTTGCCGACAAACTCGCGGATCCCGCTTTTACGACAGCCGTAGCCAACAGCAACAACGCGCGGGCAGCCCAGCTGCTGGGCTCGGGTTGGCCCGGCGCCAGCCAGCCGGAGGTGCTGGCGCCGCAGCTGGATGAGGATTACGCCGCGCTGCCCGATGGCAGCTACGGCCGGCTCGCGGCGTTGGAAGCGGCACTGGTCGAGGGCAAACCGGTGTCGTGGGTCGTGCGCGATGGCGAGGCCTCGCGGCTCGCGCTGGCGGCGCCGGTGGGGGACGGACAGTTGGTTCGCGCTGTAGCACTGGTATTGCTGCCCTTGCAGCGGATCACCGGCCCTGTGGACGCCGCTGCCCTTCCCGGCGATGGCTACCTGGCGTTGCGCCAGGGACGTCAGAGTCTGGTCGAGCGCGGCGATACCAGCCTGGCCGGTGGCGCCGAAGCGCTTGCCGTGGCCGTGCCCGGCAGCAGCCTGCGGGTGGCGGCCGGGATCCCCTACCCGGCGTTTGCGCCGTTCGGCATCGGTGCGCTCGCGTGCTTCATCGCCGCAGGCGTGTTTGCGCTGTTGGCACTGCTGGCGTGGCGCGGGCCACAGTTGCTCGCACGCCGGCGCAACAGCACGATGGACGAAGCCGAGGAAGGGTCCAACCAGACGCTGGAAGAATCGATGAGCGACGATTCACTGGACGCGGGTGCCGCGTCCTCGCCGGTGCCGTTCGCCGCTGCGGCGGCCGCTGTCGCCCCGGTCATCCTGGACCGCGACATCTTCCGCGCCTATGACATCCGCGGCATCGTCGGCAAAAGTCTCGATGTGGGTGTCGCCGAGCGTATCGGCCACGCAATCGGCTCGGTCATGCACGAGGCCGGGCAGCGGGAGATCGTCGTCGGTCGGGACGGGCGCCTGTCCGGACCGGACATGCTCGACGGGCTCGTAGCCGGCCTGCGCAAGGCCGGTCGTAACGTCATCGACATCGGGCTGGCGCCGACGCCGCTGGTGTATTTCGGCGCCTACCACCTCAACGCCGGGTCCTGCGTGTCGGTCACCGGCAGCCATAATCCGCCGGACTACAACGGGTTCAAGATCGTGATCGACGGCGAGACGCTGTCGGGCGATGCGATCATCGCGCTGTACACGCGCATCGCCGAAGGCCGGCTGTATGTCGCCGACACCGAAGGCGCGTTGGAGCACCGCGATATCAACGACGACTACGTCCAGCGCGTGGCGGCCGACATCCAGATCGACCGCCCGCTGAAAGTGGTGGTGGACGCCGGCAACGGCGTGGCCGGCGAACTGGGCCCGGCGGTTCTGCAGGCGATCGGCGCGGAGGTCGTGCCGCTGTACTGCGAGATCGACGGCAATTTCCCCAACCACCACCCCGATCCGAGTGAGCCGCGCAACCTTGCCGACCTGATCCAGATGGTCGACCGCCTGGACGCCGACCTGGGCATCGCCTTCGACGGCGATGGCGACCGCCTGGGCGTGGTCACCCGCGACGGCCACAACATCTTCCCCGACCGGCTGCTGATGCTGTTTGCCGCCGACGTACTGGAGCGAAACCCCGGGGCGCAGATCATCTTCGACGTGAAGTGCACCGGCCGCCTGCCGGGCTACATCCTGCGCCACGGCGGCAGTCCGCTGATGTGGAAAACCGGGCACTCGCTGGTCAAGGCGAAGATGCGCGAGACCGGTGCCGAGCTGGCCGGCGAGATGAGCGGCCATTTCTTCTTCAAGGAGCGCTGGTACGGGTTCGACGACGGCATCTATTCGGCGGCGCGTCTGCTGGAAATCCTCGCCGCCCAGCCCGGCCGTCCCAGCGATGTGCTCGACGCGCTCCCCGACGGTGTTTCCACGCCGGAGATCAAGGTGGATGCACCGGCAGGAGATCCGCACGCGTTCGTGGAGCGCTTTGTGGGCGAGGCGAATTTCGATGGCGCGCGCCTGTCGACCATCGACGGCTTGCGGGTGGATTGGCCCGACGGCTGGGGACTGGTGCGCGCGTCCAACACCACGCCGGTGCTGGTGATGCGCTTTGATGCCGACAGCAACGAGGCCATGGCGCGGATAACGGCCACGTTCCGCGAGCAGCTGCTGGCGCTGGATCCGGACCTGCCGCTGCCGTTTTGAGACCGCAAGGCCGGCTTCAGCGGCCGGCCTTGGTCAAGCTGAGGGCACCGCCCCCGCAGCCGTCAGCTACGGCTGGATGCGCCCGCAGCCGCCTTCAGCTCGCGGTAGCGCTCCAACGCCGAGTCCAGTTCCTGGTCGATCGTGGCACGGGCCTGGACCTGTCGTTCCAGTAGCTCCTGATGGCGGCGCAGCGCATCGTGCTGGGCATTGATGCGCTCGGCGAGCGATTTGGCCACCGGCTTGGCTTCCAGTTCCGACTCGCTCGCGCGCTGCAGCAGGTTGAGCAGGCTGCGCCGCGCTCCTTTGATACCCAGTTGCGAGGTCTCGATGCTGGAGTCGATCAGCTCGATCCGGTTCGCGAAGTTGCGCTCCAGATCCGCCTCGCTTGCGAAGGAAACCACCATCGCGCGCTCACGCCGGGCGCGCTCGGCGTCCGACCAGTTCTCGCGTTCCTGGCGCTTGGCCTCGGTCTCCGCCAGCGCCCGCTCCTCATCGGTCTTGGCGCGTTCGATCCGGGCCGTTGCGACGCCGGTCGGGCTGAACTCGGTGCGTGCGTTGTCCACCGCATTGGCAGGAAGCGCATCGCTGCACACCCGCTCACCCTGGTCGTCCCAGCAATAGATCTTCTTCCCGCCCTGGACCTTCTTCTGCGCCGACGCCGGTGAAACGGCCATCGCCAGCGCCACTGACAGCAGCGCGCAGGAGAGCAGGGAAGTGCGGGACGAAGCGTGCATGGCCTTTTACCTTGGACGATAAGCAGACGACGATCAGCAGAGAGAGACGCAAGACTCGGGCCAAGCGCGAAAAGGCCGCGCATCCACTCCGCGCTCAGCGACTTCCGTATGCCTCGCGGTACGCCAGCAAACGCTCGTGCTGCCCGGCCAGCAGCGTGGAGTGCTCCGCCATCGCCAGCAGATCGGCCAGGCTGGCGACCGCGACCACCGGAAGCGCGTACTCAGTTGCGACAGTTTGTGCCGCCGAGCGTCGGCTGCTGGAAGGGTCGATGGCTTCCTGGCGATCCAGCGCGATAACGATCCCGCTCACGATCCCGCCGGCATCGCCGATGATCTGCAGTGCTTCGCGAATCGCGGTGCCGGCCGTGATCACGTCGTCGACGATAAGCACCCGGCGGTCTTGCAGTGGCGCACCGATGAGGCTGCCGCCTTCCCCATGGGCTTTCGCCTCCTTGCGGTTGAAGGTCACCGGCAAGTCCTGGCCACGGCGGGAATACTCGCACGCCAGTGCCGTGGCCAACGGGATGCCCTTGTAGGCCGGCCCGAACAGCCCGTCAAACTCCCCGAGCGAGCCGTCTGCGCGCGCCGAATCGATGGCATCGGCGTAGCAGGCGGCCAGACCGGCCAGGGCCGCGCCGGAATCGAAGCGTCCGGCGTTGAAGAAATACGGACTGGTACGACCGGATTTCAGGGTGAATTCGCCAAAGCGCAGCGCATCGGCGCGCATGGCCAGCTCGAGGAATCGTCCGCGGTGGTCCTGCATGAGGCATCCAGGCAATCAACAGGGGTCGATGATAACCAGCCGCGCTGCCCCTGTCGGGCGCCGCCCGGCCCGCGGCGGGGCTGCGCTATCCTTCCGCGTCGGGTCCAGCGCCCGCATTGCCCACACTTCCGGTACTACATGCGCATCATCAGCTTCAACGCCAATGGGATCCGCTCGGCGGCCCGCAAGGGATTCTTCGACTGGTTCCGTGATCAGGATGCCGACGTGCTTTGCATGCAGGAGACCAAGTCCCAGGAGCACCAGCTGACCGGCCCGGACGGACTGGATCCCGCATTCCTGCCCGACGGCTACCACGCGTTCTTCAGCGACGCGACGACAAAAAAAGGCTACAGCGGCGTGGCGATCTACAGCCGGCGCGAGCCCGATCAGGTGCGTACCGCGCTGGGCTGGGACGCCTTCGACGAGGAGGGGCGCTACATCGAGGCGCGCTTTGGCAATCTCAGCGTGGTCTCGTTCTACATCCCATCGGGCTCTTCCGGGGAGTTGCGGCAGGGCTACAAATTCGAGGTCATGGACTGGCTCAAGCCGATCCTGGACGAATGGCTCGCCAGCGGCCGCGACTACGTCCTATGTGGCGACTGGAACATCGTGCGCAGCGCCATGGACATCTGCAACTGGAAGTCGAACCAGAAGAACTCCGGTTGCACGCCGCCGGAGCGCGAGTGGCTCAACGCCCTGTGTGGCGAGCCAGAGGGCTCCGGCGAAGGCTGGCAGGACGCGTACCGGCGCCTGAACCCTGACGGCCAGGACTACACCTGGTGGAGCAATCGCGGCGCCGCCTACGCCAAGAACGTCGGCTGGCGGATCGACTACCAGCTGGTGACCCCGGCGCTGGCGTCGCGACTGCGCAGCTGCGCGATCGCGCGTGAGCCGCGCTTCTCCGACCACGCGCCGTTTACCGTCGACTTCGACATGGACCTGGGCGGGTGAGTTCACCGGCCAAGGCCCGCAAGCCATCAGCGTGGAAGGCATTCGCCGAGCCGTCGGCGTGGACGATGTTCTTCTTCGGCTTCGCGTCCGGGCTGCCGTTCCTGCTGGTGGCCGGCACGCTGGCGTACTGGCTGCGCGAGGACGGTCTGGAGCTCAAGGACATCACCATGATCGCCAGCGCGGGCATGGCGTATTCGTTCAAGTTCCTGTGGGCGCCGTTGGTGGATCGCTGGCGGCTGCCGCTGTTCGGTCGGCTCGGCCAGCGCCGCGGCTGGTTGCTGCTGGCGCAGCTGGTGGTCATGGCCGGCCTGTTCGCGATGGCGGGAGTGGGTACCGCGACGTTGCCACTGTTCATCGCCTTGACCCTGACCGTGGCCGTGGCAGGTGCCACGCTCGACATCGCTGTGGATGCCTACCGGATCGAGATTGCCCCGGTCGAATCGCAGGGTGCGCTGGTGGCCACCTACTCGCTGGGCTACCGCATGGCCCTGATCGTGACCGGCGCGCTGGCGCTGGTGCTCGCCGACCACGCGGTCTGGCCCAACGTCTACCGGGTGATGGCGTGCGTGATGCTGGTGCCGATCATCGCCAACCTGATGGCCCGCGAGCCCGACGTCATCCGTATCCGTGCCCAGAACTGGGCGGCGGCCATGCGCGAGGGCGTGGTCGAGCCGTTTGCCGACTTCTTCCGGCGCTTTGGCGGCCGGGTCGGCATCGGCGTGCTGGCCTTCATCCTGCTGTTCAAGATTTCCGACCAGGCGCTGGTGGGCGGCATCATCGGACCGTTCTACCTCGACCAGGGGTTCACGAAGACCCAGATCGCCGCCGTGTCGAAGATCTACGGCATCTGGGTCGGCATCGGTGGCGCGTTCGTCGGCGGTCTGGCTGTGGCGCGCTGGGGCGTCAACTGGACCCTGCTTGTGGCGATCGTGCTGGGCGCGGTCAGCAACCTGCTGTATCTCCTGCTGATTGGCGCCAACGGCGACGTGGGCATGCTGACCCTGGTCATCTCCGGTGAAAACCTGGCCCAGGGATTCCTCGGCACCGCGGCGGTCGCCTACCTGTCGGCGCTGGTCAACCAGCGATACACGGCCACCCAGTACGCGCTGTTCTCCTCGATGATCACCCTGCCCGGCAAGGTGCTGGGGTTCTATTCCGGGCGCATCGTGGAGGCGGTAGGATACGCGCCATATTTCGTGCTGACCGCGGTTCTGGTCATCCCGGCGGTGATGCTGTTTTTGTGGCTCCGCCCAAAGGTGCGTCTGGGTGATGACGGGGGCGCGTCGCAGGTGGAGGAAGGACGATGAGCGAGACGGTGCTGCTGGATATCGATCCGGTGCTGCTGGAGCGGGTACGACGGTTCGCGGCGACAAAGGGCTGGAGCCAGCCGGCTGCGATCACCCATCTGATCGAGCACGGCCTGTTTGCATGCGAGGGTGACGTCACGGTAGCGCTCGATGACACCGACGCCCACATCCTGCAGGCGGCCATCGAGGCGCTGGAAAAGGTCGAAGACGATCCGGGCTTCTCGCTGATCGGTCGGATCGACGTCGCCGGAGGCTGATTTCACCGCCGTTACGCCGGGTAGATCACACCCAGCGTGCGCGGCCCGCGCGCACCCGTCACGGCAGGCAGATTGCCCGCCAGCCCGGCCAACGTCTGACGCGCCAGCCAGGCGAACCCCATCGCCTCGACGTGGTCCGGGTCTACTCCGTGCTCCGCGGTGGATTCGATGGCGACGTCCGGCAGTCGTGCCGCAAGGCGCCGCAAGAGGAGCGGGTTGTGAACGCCGCCGCCGCAAACCAGCACCCGCGCGGTGTGCGGCTGTTGCGCCAGGAGGGCATCGGCAACGGTGGCGGCGGTCAATTCCAGCAGCGTCGCCTGCACATCCTCGGGACGTTCATCTTCACGCAGATGGTGTTGCAGCCACTGCAACTGGAACTGCTCGCGGCCGGTGCTCTTGGGCGGCGGCTGGGCGAACCATGGCTCATTGAGCAGGCGTGCCAGAAGGGTCTCATCGACTTTGCCCCGGCGGGCAAACGCGCCATCGCGGTCGAACGCCTGGCCAAGCTGGCGCTGGCACCATGCGTCCATCAAGGCGTTTGCGGGGCCGGTGTCAAAGCCGCGCACGCCCGCACCCGAAACCCCGTCGCAGGACGCCGGCAGCAGCGTGAGGTTGGCAATGCCGCCAAGGTTGAGCACGGCACGATGCTCGGCGTCGCTGCGCAGCATCGCGGCATGCAGCGCAGGCAGCAGCGGCGCTCCTTGGCCTCCGGCGGCGACGTCGCGGCGGCGAAAATCCGCCACCGTCGCAATGCCAGTGCGCTCGGCGATCACGTTCCCATCGCCCAGCTGCATCGTGAAGCGGTTCCGCCCATCGAACGCGGCTCCGTTGGGTCGATGGCGCACGGTCTGGCCGTGCGAGCCAATCGCCCGGACCTGCGCGGCGTCGACACCGGCGATGCGGATCAGCTGCAGCGCGGCATCGGCAAAGCACTCCGCAATATGCACATCCAGCGTGCCCAGCTCGTCGATCGAGTCGATCGGCGCGCCCTGGCCAAGCTCGAGCAGGCGGGCGCGGGTGGGCAGGTCCCACTCGCAGGTGTGGCCATGCAGCAGCGTGCAGCCGGTGCCCGCGTCGAAGCGGACCAGCGCCGCATCGATGCCGTCCGCGCTGGTGCCCGACATCAGGCCGATGAAAAGGCCGTTGGCGCGCCTGTCATCCGCCCGGAAAGCAGCGGGCCCGGTCGAACTGGAGTCCGCCGGGCCCGTCGTATCGCTGGTGGCCATCTGGATCAGGCTTTCTTGTCAACGCCCGCGGTGGTGTCCGCCTTCGCCGGCTCTTTGCTGGCGACCAGCGCGTTGTTGCGCAGCAGGCCTTCCACTTCCTGGATGCGCGCCAGCGCCGGCGCGGTTTCCGCGCGGAAGGCGACCAGTGCCGCGCCCTTGAGCGGTTCGGCCGGCGGCATGGTTACGTTGAGCGGGTTGCGGTGCACACCGTTGACCCGGAATTCGTAGTGCAGGTGCGGCCCCGTCGCCAAACCGGTGCTGCCGACATAGCCGATCACCGCGCCCTGGGGCACGCGCTGCCCGACTTTGTATTTGCCGAGACGCGACATGTGCGCATACAGCGTGGTGTAGCCGCGACCATGGTCGAGGATCACCGTGCGGCCGTAGCCGCCCTTCCAGCCGGAGAACTGCACGCGCGCATCGCCGGCGGCCATGATCGGCGTGCCGGAGCCGGCGCCATAGTCAACGCCCTGATGGGCGCGTGTCTTACCCAGGATTGGATGCTTGCGGGCGGTGGAGAAGCCGGAGGTCACGCGCGCGTACGGAATCGGCATGCGGATGAAGGACTTCTTCAGCGGCCGGCCATCGGCGGTGTAATACCCGACCTTGCCGTCATGCTCGAAGCGGAATCCGGAGAACGTCTTGCCACCGGTGGTGAAGGTCGCGGCGCGGATATCGCCGCTGCCGACCAGCTCGCCCTCGCGCCAGACCTGGTCGTATACGACGCTGAAGCGGTCACCCTTCTTGGCGCTGGTGAAGTCGATGTCGTACTTGAAGATCTCGTCGGTCATCGTCGCGATCGCGGTGGCGGGCAGCCCGGCCTTGCGTGCGGCGACATACAGCGAGCTTTCGATCTCGCCACTGCTGACGATGCTGCGCAGTTCGGTCGGCCGTTCGATTACCCGCTGCTCGATCGTCTCGCCCTTGAGGCTGAGCTCGACGCGATGGGCCGGGTCACGGTCGTAGCGGAAGCGGTGCAGGGCCCCATCGACCATGTCGAACGCCAGTTCTGCGCCGGTTCCCAGCCGGGTCAGCGCAGGCTTTGCACCCGGTTGCTCGAGGATGCGATGCATGGTCGCGGCCGGAATTCCCATCTGCTGGAACACCGCGCCAAGGGTCTGCCCGTTCTGCACCCGTACTACCTGCCAATCGTGCTCCGGGCGGGGCTGCGTCGGCTGCAGCGCAATCGGCGGCAACGGCAGCGCCATTGACTGGCGCGCCAAAGGGGTGGCGCCGGCCTGCAAGTCACCGAATCCGGGCACGATCGCCGTGACCAGGACGCCGATCGTGGCGAAAAGGCTGGCCTGCACCCACTGTCGGCGCGACCAACGGCCACTGAAACCATCGCTGAGATGACTTGCCAACACCGGTCGATGAAGCGCGGCTTCGCGCAGGCTTTTCAGGCGTTTACGCCGGCTCGAACCGGAATCTTGGGGTGTCATCGGATGGGTCTCCCGCGCGCAGGATGTGAAGGCAGCGTCGCGGCGTTACGATAAGCACGTGAGGTGTGTGCGTCAAACCCTTGAGGGCAATGGGATTTCGTGCGGTGCACCAGTCCATCGCGGATTCGAACGTATTCCCGGCCACCACCCGTCATTTCGTCCCCCGACCGACCTATTCAAGAGCCCCTTCCGTGCCTGCCAACACCCCAACCACCGACGTAGCCTCCGCCCTCGCCCTGATCGGCCGTGGCGCCGATGAGATCCTAAAAGCAGACGAGCTCGCTGCCCGTCTGCGCAGCGGACGTCCGCTGCGTATCAAGGCCGGATTCGACCCGACCGCGCCGGACCTGCACCTTGGGCACACCGTGCTGTTGAACAAGCTGCGCCAGTTCCAGGACCTCGGCCACCAGGTGATCTTCCTGATCGGCGACTTCACCGGAATGATCGGTGACCCCAGCGGAAAGAACGTGACCCGCAAGCCCCTCACCCGCGAGGAAGTGCTGGCCAACGCGGAGACCTACGCCGAACAGGTGTTCAAGGTGCTCGACCGCGAGCGCACCGAAGTGCGCTTCAACTCCGAGTGGTTCGGCCAGATGAGCGCCGCGGACATGATCCGCCTGGCAGGCCAGCACACGGTCGCGCGAATGCTGGAGCGCGACGATTTCGCCAAGCGCTACGCCGCGCAGCAGTCCATCGCCATCCATGAGTTTCTGTATCCATTGGTGCAGGGATACGACTCGGTAGCCCTGAAGGCCGATGTCGAGCTGGGCGGCACCGACCAGAAGTTCAACCTGCTGATGGGTCGCGGCTTACAGGAACAGCACGGCCAACCACCGCAGATCGTCCTGACCATGCCGCTGCTGGAGGGTCTGGACGGGGTGCAGAAGATGAGCAAGTCGCTGGGCAACTACATCGGCATCAATGAGCCGGCCATCGACATAGTCACCAAGACGATGAAGATCGACGATGTGTTGATGTGGCGTTGGATCGAGTTGCTGAGTTTCGATATCAGCCTGGCGGAAATGGAAACGCTGAAGAGGGAGATCGCCGAGGGCGCACTCAACCCGCGCGACCTCAAGTTGCGGCTCGCCCGCGAGTTGGCTGCGCGCTTCCACGACGAGGCGGCCGCCGAACTCGCCGTTGCTGGCTGGAACGCCGCCGTGCGCGGACAGGGCGATACCGCGCAGCTCCCGCTGAACGACGTGGCCGTTCCCGCGGATGGGTTGCGGATCGCCGCATTGCTTACTGCCGCAGGCCTGACGCCGAGCAACTCCGAAGCCAACCGCAAGCTCAAGGAGAAGGCGGTGCGCGTGGATGGCGAGGTGGTGACGGATGCGCAGCAGGTCTTTGGGCCCGGCTTTGAGGGCGTACTCGCCGTTGGCAAGCGGACGTTTTCCCGGGTCCGTCTGGTTGAAGCCTGAATAGCCGCGGCCCGCGACAGCTTTTTCAACCACCCCTTCACAATCGCATCGCGAGCATGCATACTTCGCGGCCCGCCCCGGTCGAGACGACGCGGCAGGGTGAGGCGCCCGGTTCAGGTTTGCTTGTTGACGGA
>NZ_JAIEUJ010000003.1 GCF_019802285.1 Novilysobacter antarcticus | reverse complement strand
CCGATGGTAGTGTGGCTTAAGCCATGCAAGAGTAGGTCATCGCTGGGCATTTACACCAAAGGCCGGATCCCAACAGGGTCCGGCCTTTTTCTTTGTACGGTGGCAGCGTTGGCAACACGCCGCGCAGACAGGCCAGCAATGACGCCTCCTGCAACCACGCCAAGGATCTGATTGCTGCCGGTGGTGAACTCAGACCGGCGACGCGACCTGCATGGCTGCGTGCACAAGCAGTGCTACTACGCACATCAGACCGATGAACCAGGTGCCGGTGCGGAGGCTAGCCTTGTCGGTGACGTAGAAGATTCCGTGGAGGATCCTGGCAGCGACGAATATGAGTGCCAGCAATGCGATGCGCGGAGGCTCGATTCCCGCAAGCTGGGCAAGAATCACCGCCGCCGCGAATGCTGGGAATGCTTCAAACGCATTCATCTGCGCCGAGTTTGCCCGGGATGTGCGCGGATTCTTCTGCCGGGCGAGCCAGGCGCGTGGATCGTTGTTGTCGAATCGCCCGCTGCCGGAGAGTTTGGCAACCACCGTCCAGACGTAAGGCAACATCGCGGCAACAAGTACACACCAATACGCGGTGGAAAGGTTCATCGGCGACTCTCTGCTGATGCTGGTGGCCAGCGTGGGTTTTAGACTATCGGAAATGACAACGGCGCCCCGAGGCGCCGTTGTCATACATCTATCCTGAGGCAATGCCGCCAACCAGCGGTACACAGTCCCCTATTGCTCAGCGCTTCATTGAGACTGCTTGTGCATCATGGCCTCACGGGCCGCGCGAAACGCGTTCCCCTCGTACCAGTTCGGCCACTGGTCGCCGCTCGCCAGATCCCGACCGACGCCATACAGGGCCTGCAGGTCCTGGACGACGCCTTCCAGATTCCAGTCCGGATCGAACTCGTCAGTGGGCTGGTGATAGCGGTTCAGCCCGTAGTCCTCGGCAGCTGCCTTGCCCGCCGCGATGCCACCGTCGACCAGATCATCTCCACCGCTGGCGTACAGGGCGGGCACTCCCGCTTTGGCGAAGTTGAAGTGATCCGAGCGGAAATAGAAGCCGCTCTCCGGCGTCGCTTCGGCAGTCAGCGTCCTTCCCTGCGCCTCGGCGTGGTGGCCCAGGATGTCCTCAAGCTCGGAGCTGCCCTTGCCGACAACCGTCATGTCACGCGAGGGTCCCGCGACCGACATCGCGTCAATGTTGATGACCGCGACCGTCTTGTCCAAGGGGATGCTCGGATGAGCCACGTAGTACTTGGAGCCCAGCAGCCCCGACTCTTCCAGGGTGACGGCGAGGAACAGCACGGAGCGTTCCGGGGCGGGCTGCTGGGCGACGAATGCCTGGGCGATGCCGAGAATGCCGGCAACGCCGGTGGCGTTGTCGATCGCTCCGTTGTAGATGGTGTCCTCGGCCGGATCGGTGCCCTCCTCGCGGTGGTCGCCCAAGTGGTCCCAGTGGGCCATGTAGACGATGGCCTCATCAGGCCGCGCGTTGCCGGGGAGCAAACCCATGACGTTCTTCGAGGACTTAGTCGTCACGGTGCTGGTGAGCTCCACCGACATCGACGCGTCCAGCGGAATCGCCTTGAAGCCCGGTTTATTCGCCGCCGTGTAGAGCTCGTCGAGATTATGGCCGGTGTCGGCAAGAAGGCTGCGCGCTACGTCCGCGGTGATCCAGCCCTGCGCCGGGAGACGCGGCTCCGGGTCGTCGGCCGCAGCCAGGTCGAACTGCGGGCCCGACCAGGAGTTCTTGACCACGTCCCAGCCGTAGGAAGCGCCGTCGCGGTCGTGGATGATCAGTGCCGCTGCGGCACCCTGGCGCGCGGCCTCTTCGAACTTGTAGGTCCAGCGGCCGTAGTAGGTCATCCGCTTGCCTTCAAACAGCTCTGCATCGTCGGTATGGAAGCCGGGGTCATTGATGAACATCACCACGGTCTTGCCCTTCACGTCGACGCCGGCGTAGTCATTCCAGTCCAGCTCGGGCGCGTTGACGCCGTACCCGACGAACACCAGGTCGCTGTTGTTGATTTCCACCCGGGTCTTGCCGCTGCGGGTACCGATCACCATGTCGCTGCCAAAGTTGAGCTGACGCGGTTTGCCGGCGACTTTCAGTGCGAGCTGGGTGGACTCGTCGGCGGTGGTCTCCACCATCGGCACGTCCTGGAAGTAGCTCTCGCCGTTGCCAGGCTTCAGACCCAGACTGCGGAATTGCTCTTCAAGCCAGGCGACGGTTTTTTCCTCACCCGCGCTGCCGGGAGCGCGTCCGCCGAATTCGTCCGAGGACAGCACCTTGACCCGTTCGGCGAAGTCCGGGGCGGAGATGGCACCGGCATCGGACTGGGTGACCGCTGGCGCGGCAGTTGGCGCGGGGGTGTCGTCGGCTTTGTTGCATGCCGCCAGAACCAGCGCGGCGGCGACCAGCGACGTCGCTGGCAGGAGTGGAATACGGGACATGCGAGCTCCGGGACGATCAGGACACCCGATACTAGCAGTCCGTTTCCCGCCCAAGCCCCGGCCCGATGAGGGGGCGCAGCGGTCCCTGCCGGGTCAATCCTTCAGCGGCGGGCGGTCTCCGGACCATGTCTTCACGGTGGCGCCGGTCACCTTGCCGATGCGCGCAGTCTCGTGAACGTGGAGTTCGACGTCGCGCTTAAACACCATGTCGCCCTCCACCTGCGCACCCGGCCCCACAACCACGCGCGGCGCCTTGTTGCCGAGGCTGAACCACTGAAAGCCGGGTTTGTCGTAGTGGATGCCGCCGATGAGGTGCGAGTTGGCGCCGACGGTCAGGTCGCCGTTGACCATCTCTATTCCGCCCTCGACCCGGGTTCCCACCAGGCCGATCGCGCCGTTGACGGTGCTGATGTTGCCGGCGACATTGCTCCCGCGATCCATGAAGATCTGACCGTTCACGGTCGAGGCGGCGCGGGTGCGCGTCTCGCGGCCGGCCCGGATCGAGCCATTGACCGTGGAAAGCTGGCCGGCGCGCACGTCATCGGCCAGTTTGATGCTGCCGTTGACGGTCGACACGTTGCCGGCTTCCGCGTTGGCGCCGATATTGATGCTTCCGTTCACGGTGTTGATGTTGCCCACGTGCGCACCTGCGTCCACGTCGATGCTGCCGGTGACCTTGCTGATGTTGTCCTGCGCAGCCGACGCTGGCAGAGGCCAGGCGCTGCCGGCAACAATGGCGAGTCCGGCAGAGAGGATGATCGTCAAGCTACGGGATTGCATGGTGTTCTCCCATCGAGGGTGGAGGATTCTGCACCGCGGACGGTGCGCCATCGGATGTCAACGTGAGCGTGGCGTCGATCTGGCCGATTGTGGCGCAGCCCCTTCGCTACAATCGCGGTCTGCCCATCGTAACCGGATCGATACCGTGCCCGTAGCTGCCCCCCATGCACTCCGCCCCGTCGTCCTGCTGATCCTCGATGGGTGGGGGCATCGGGAGGAGCGCGAAGACAACGCGCTGGCCCAGGCCCATCTGCCCCATTGGCATGCGTTGCTGGCGGGTTCGCCGCACACGTTGATCCATACCGAGGGTCGACATGTCGGCTTGCCGGACGGCCAGATGGGCAACTCGGAGGTCGGCCACATGAATCTGGGCGCGGGTCGGGTGGTGTACCAGGACCTGACCCGGATCGACGCAGCCATCGAGGATGGCAGCTTTTTCCGCAACGCCGAATTGCTCGCGGCGTGCACCGTGGCTCGTGAGAACGCCACCACGCTGCACCTGCTGGGTCTGGTGTCCCCGGGCGGAGTGCACAGTCACGAGAATCACCTGTTGGCGATGATCGATCTTGCCCGTCGTGAAGGTGTCGACCGGGTGGCGGTGCACGCGTTCCTGGACGGACGCGACATGCCACCGCGCTCGGCGGCGCCCAGTCTTTCCAGGCTGCAAAGCGCCTGCGACCAGGCGGGCAATGCGCGCATCGCCAGTGTGTCGGGACGCTACTACGCGATGGACCGCGACCATCGTTGGGACCGCGTCCGCAAGGCGTGGGACGCACTCGTCGAAGGCCAGGCCACCCAGCATGCCGATGACGCCGCCGCGGCGCTGGCCGCCGCGTACGCGCGCGGCGAAAACGATGAGTTCCTTGAGCCGACGGTGATCGGCGCACCGTCGCCGATCATGGACGGCGATGCGGTGGTGTTCATGAACTACCGCGCCGATCGCGCACGCCAGTTGACGGCGGCATTCGTGGAGCCGGGTTTCGACGGGTTTTCGGCGCGCCGGCCAGCACTCTCGCGCTTCGTGTGCTTGACCGAGTACGACGCCAGTCTGCCTGCGAAGGTTGCCTTCGGACCGGAGGATCTGCACAACACGCTCGGTGAGGTGCTGGCTCATAACGGCCTGCGTCAGCTGCGGATTGCCGAGACCGAAAAGTACGCGCACGTCACGTTCTTCTTCAGTGGTGGCCGCGAGGCACCCTACCCGGGCGAAAGCCGCATCCTCATTCCCAGCCCCGACGTTCCCACCTACGACCTGCAGCCGGAAATGAGCTGCCCGGAGGTCACCCGCGAGTTGGTGGCCGCGATTCGCTCCGGCAACATCGACGTGGCCATCTGCAATATCGCCAATCCCGACATGGTGGGCCACAGCGGCCTGCTGGAGGCGGCGATCAAGGCGGTGGAGGCGGTGGACGTGGCGATCGGCGCGATCGTGGCCGCGGTGCGCGAGGTGGGCGGTGCGCTGCTGGTCACCGCAGACCACGGCAACGTGGAAATGATGCGCGATGCCGCCACCGGCCAGCCCCATACGTCGCACACCGTCGGTCCGGTCCCGCTGGTGTATGTCGGCCCACGCGCCGCGGGTCTCCGTCCGGGCGGTTCGCTGCGCGACATTGCGCCGACCATGCTCGACCTGCTGGGTCTGCCACGCCCGGTGGAGATGACCGGCCGCAGCCTGCTTACGGACAGGCACCCGGCCTGATGCGCAAGCCGCCCGCGAGCGCGGTTTTCGCACTGGCATTGATGCTGCTGTGCCCGTGGCCTGCGCCTGCGCAGGATCGCGGCGACGCCGAGCGCAAACTGCAATCGGCGAAGAAGGAGCTGCAGGCGGTCGCCAGCGAGCGTCGGGAAGTGGAAGCCCGCCGGGGTGCGGCCACGCGTGAGCTGCGCCAGGCCGACGAGCGGGTCGCGGCTGCGAACCGGCGTCTGGTGGAAACCCGCCAGGCGTTGCAGGCAAGCAACGAGCGCATGCAGCAGCTGCAGACCCAACGCGCCGGCATGCAGGACAAACTGGCCGGTCGCCGCGACGAGCTGTCACGCCTGCTGCGCGCCGCGTACGCGCAGGGTGACGCCGCGCCGCTGAAGGTTCTGCTGGCACAGGACCGGGTCGCCGACGCCAACCGGCTGCTGGCCTACCACCGCTATCTGCAGGCCGATCGTGCGGCACGGATCAAGGAGCTGGGCGATCAGCTGGCCGGACTGGATCAGGTGGAGCGCGAGATCGTCGAGCGGCGCGCAGAGCTGGATGCGCAGATGGCAAAGCAGGCGCAGCAGGTCGACGAGCTGGAAAAGGAGCGCAAGGAACGTGGCACCCTGGTCGCGACCTTGGATAAAACCTACAAGGATCGGCAGAGCCGCGAAAAGGCCTTGGGCCGCGATGTCCAGGGGCTGGAGCAGGTGCTCAAGCAACTGCGTGCCGCCGCGGCCCGCGCCGAAGCCCAGCGCAAGGCCGCCGCAGCCAAGGCTGAACGCGAAGCCCGCCTGGCGCGCGAGCAGGCGAAGCGTGCGGGGCAACCGGCGCCGACGCCCGCACCCGCACGACCGGCGGCCTCCGCCAGCGGGCCCAAGGTAGGCGGCGCGGGATGGCCACTGAGCGGCAGCCTGATTGCCGGCTACGGGGCCAAGCTTCCCGACGGCCGGCCCAGCCAAGGCATGCTGATTGGCGCCAATGCCGGCACCTCGGTGCAGGCGGTCGCGGACGGCACCGTGGTGTACGCCGAATGGATGAGCGGTTTCGGACTGATCCTCATCATCGATCACGGCAACGGATACATGAGTCTGTACGCGCACAATGACGCGGTGCTGCGTGACGCCGGTGATGCTGTGCGCCGCGGCGACCCGGTATCGACCGTGGGCACTTCGGGTGGCCACGGCCGGCCGGCCCTGTATTTCGAACTGCGGCGCAATGGCGAACCGGTGAACCCGAATGTGTGGCTGAATCGCTGAGCGCCGCGGCTCGCGCTTTACCCAAAATTGGGGTGCTGCGGACTACCGTGGTTCCCATCGGCCATCCCCAACCGTCGGGAGCGCCCAACCGTTGTCTCCGGAGTTTGTTCATGTCCAAGCGCCACCTGAGCCCGCTCGTCCTTGCCATCGCCCTGGCGCTGTCGTACACCGCCGCCGCCGCCCCCGTCGGTGCGCCCCAGGACCCGGTTCGCACGCAGGTCGCAACGGACGCTGCCAAGGCACCCGCGGTGGAGGATGCGCGCACCGATCAGAGCAGCGACTCCAAGGTGCCGCTGGATGAGATCCGCCGCTACGTGGCGGTCTACAAGGCGGTGAAGGCCGCCTACGTCGAGCCGGTCGATGACCACCAGCTGATGCAGTCCGCGATCCGCGGCCTGTTGCTGGATCTGGACCCGCACAGCGCCTATCTGGAAGGCGACGCGGCGGAGAATTTCGACGAACAGTCGCGCGGCAATTACGAGGGGATCGGCGTGGAGATCCAGCGCCAGCCCGACGGCACGCTGCGGGTGATCGCACCGATCGACGACACGCCGGCCGCGCGCGCCGGCATCAAGTCCGGTGACCTGATCGTGGCGGTGGATGGCGCACCGTTGACGCCCTCCGATGAGGCCGCCAGCTCACTGCGCGGCGAAGCCGGCACCACGCTGGAACTGACCGTGATCCGCGATGGCGAAACCGAGCCGCTGACGATCAAGGTCCAGCGCCAGACCATCCGGATTGCCAGCGTGCGCACCAGGATGCTCGAGCCGGGATACGGCTATGTGCGCGTGAGTGCGTTCCAGGCCGACACCGCGGCGGAGTTCGACCGCCAGCTGGACGAGCTCCGCCAGAAGGCCGGCGGCAAATTGCGCGGCCTGGTGCTGGACCTGCGCAGCAATCCCGGCGGTCTGCTCACCGCCGCGGTACAGATCGCCGACTCGTTGCTGGATGAGGGCACGATCGTCAGCACCCGGGGTCGGATCGCGATCAGCGATGCCGTGTTCGGCGCGACCCCGGGCGACCGTCTGGGCGGCGCCCCGCTGGTGGTGCTGGTGGACGCGGGCTCGGCCAGTGCCTCGGAGGTGCTGGCCGGCGCCCTGGCCGACAACGGTCGCGCGCTGGTGATGGGCAGTCGCACCTTCGGCAAGGGATCGGTGCAAACGCTGCTGCCGCTGGACAACGGCGATTCCGTCAAGCTCACCACCGCGCGTTACTACACGCCCAGCGGCAAGTCGATCCAGGCCCTGGGCATCGTTCCGGACATCCTGCTGAAGCCCGATGCGGACGCTGGCAACGGCGGTCGTAAGGGCTACACCGAGGCCAGCTTGCCGGGCCATCTGGGTGGCGACGGCGAGGAGTCGCGGGACGCGTCGGAAGGCGAGGTGCTCGAAGGCGACGGCTACATTGACCTGGCCCTGGCTGAGCTGAAAAAACTTCCGGCCAAAACGGTGCGGAAGGCGGCCGCGAAGGACGCCCAGGCTCCCACTCAGTAACCGCGGCGTCGGCGCAGGCGGCGGGCAATGCCCGCCCTGGCAATCAAGGCGAACGCACCGCCGAAGGCAAAGCCGGCCACATGCGCCGACCACGCAACGGCGCCGAACGCCGGGCCGATGTAGGTGAACACCACCTGCAGCAGGGCCCACACGCCGATGAGCAAGGGTGCGGGCATCTTGACGAACTGCAGGAACAGCCCCAGCGGCACCACCACGCCGAGCCGTGCTCCCGGAAAGAGCGCCAGATAGGCGCCGATCAGCGCCGACACCGCGCCACTGGCGCCGATGATCAGGCGGTCGGGCGTGGAAATGGCCAGCACCGCTGCCAGGTTCGCCACCGCGCCGCCGAGCAGGAACAGCAGCATGAACCGCCACGGGCCCATCGCACGCTCCGCTGGCAGGCCGAAGATCAGCAGGAACACCAGATTGCCCAGCAGGTGGGCCCAGTCGGCGTGCAGGAACAGCGCGCTAACCAACCGCACCAGATTGCCGTCGGCCAGGGCCTCGCGCCAGGCCAGTGGCGTGGTCAGCCCCCCCGAGAGCGCTCCCCACTCCAGCAGCAACGCGTGTTGCTCGCTTGCCGGTAGCAGCGTGCCCCAGGTGAAGCACAGCCACAGACCGGCAAACAGCAACGGGGTGGCCCATCGCAGCGGCGGCTTCTGGCGCGAGGGGATTGCAATGAACACATCGGGTTCCGGCAGCCGGGACACTGGATGATACGGGTCACCCGATGGCGCCTTCGAGCCTGAATGCGCGGCGGTGACATAGCGTGACGTACGTCATTGTTAGCGTAAGGTTAATTGCCACGTTATAGTGCGGACGGCGCCGTATGGCGGCAACCCCGGCGCCTGCCGGAAACCGGCCCCCGCCGGCGATCCAGGCGGGCGCGAAACCAAGGTTCTGGAGAGAATTCGCATGCAGCACGTACACAGCATCACCCGCCTTTCGGCACTGGTCATCGGCATCGCCGGGGCACTGTCGATGGGTCACGCGCACGGCGCCGCGTTTCAGCTCAAGGAGAACAGTGCCAAGGGTCTGGGACGCGCGTTTGCGGGTTCCACCAGCGCGCCCGGCGACGCGTCCGTGGTGGCGACCAACCCGGCGGCGATGCGCCATCTGGACGGCCGCCAGATCCAGGCCGACCTGAGCGCCATCAGCTTCTCGGCCGATTTTGACGGCAGCGGTCGCCACGTCGGCCCCACCGGCCCGGGCACCGGGATGCCGGTTTCCGGCGGCAACGGCGGCGACGCGGGCATGATCGCCCCGGTCCCGGCGGCGTACTTCCATATGCCGATGGGCGAGAGCGCGCACTTCGGCGTCTCCCTGACCGCCCCGTTCGGCTTCAAGACCGACTACGACCGCAACTGGGTCGGCCGCTACAATGCCGTCACCACCGACCTGAAGGCCATCGACCTGGGCCTGTCGGCGTCCTACGACATCAACCCGTACCTGTCCTTCGGCGCGTCGGTGTTCGTTGAGCACCTGACGATCGAGTTGAGCAACGCGATCGACTTCGGAACCGCGATCTACGCCCAGGGCGGCGGCGCGGCCGGCTTTGCTCCCGGCAATGCAGATGGTTTCGTCACCATCGAAGGTGACAACAACGCGGTGGGCTACACCATCGGCGGCCTGTTCAGCCCGAGCGAGAACACCCATATCGCGCTGAGCTACCGCTCCAAGGTCAAGCACAAGATCACCGGCGGCGACGCCGATTTCACCGTGCCGGCCAATGCCGCCGCCTTCCTGTCGGTCTACGCACCGGGCCAGTATGTCGATACCAAGGGCCGCGCCGAGCTGACCCTGCCGGCGTCGGCCACCCTCAGCGTGACCCACAACGTCAACGACCGCTGGTCGGTGATGGGCGACGTGTCGCGCACCGCGTGGAAGACCGCGTTTGACAGCGTGACGGTTGAATTCGATTCGGCACAAGCCGATAACGTCCTCGCCTTCCGCTACGACGACACCACGTTCGTCTCACTCGGTACCGAGTACCGCCTGAACGACACCGTCACCCTGCGTGGCGGCGTTGCCTACGACGAGACCCCGACCAGCGATGCGCATCGCGACGTGCGCGTGCCGGACGTGACCCGCAAGTGGCTGTCGCTGGGCGTCGGCTGGACCCCGTCGGAGCGGATGGAGTTCAACCTCGGCTACACGCACCTGTTCACCAAGGACCCGACCATCAACAGTGTGTCGGCTACGGGCAGCACCCTGGCCGGCAGCTACGAGGTCGGTGGTGACATCCTGGCGGCGTCGATCAACTACAAGTTCTGATCGAGCCTCCCGGTGGAAGAGAGCCCCGCTTCGGCGGGGTTTTTTTTGGCCAGACTCTGCAGGATGCGCGCGAGCGTCGCAGCGGAGTATTCCGTTCCGGTCGGCGTGTCCGGGTTGGGCGGCGGCGCATCGGCGGTTCTCAACGTGGCTTGCAGTCCGCTGTCCCCGGCGTAGATGGGTGCATCCACTGTCAGGGGACCGGCGGCGGGGAGCTGAACGTGCAGCGCTTGATAGATCACGATCGCGTTGAGCAGGGTCAGATGCCGTCCCGGATGCATGCCGTCGGCGGCAAACCACGCCAGTTCCGGCGCTGCCGCGGTCAAGTGGCGCAGCGTCTCGGAGACTTCCGCGTAATCGATGCCGGCCGCTTTGCTGGCAGCAGCCTCCGCCTGCACCAATTGCCGCGAGATCGTCGGGGTCGGCTGGTAGCTGCCCAGCATGACGACGGTGGCGCCGTGCTCTCTGCCGATGCGTGCCAAAGCCATCATTGCCGCGCGCGACTCGATGCAGGAATCCGGGCCGAACGAGCACAGCAGATCGCCACCGCGCTCCTGGATGACCAGCGTGTCGTAACGTCCAGACTGCATGGCCTGCTCGACCTGACCGTCGGCAACCAACTGGGCCAGCGTGGCGCCGCCCTCCACGATCATCCCGCTCGTCGCCGGGTGCCCGTTGGCCGTGCTGAGCGCCGCGTAAACGGCAGGAGCGTTGCCGTAGTAGGTCAGGCTGTTGCCGACAAACAACACGTGTTGTTTGTCGGATCTGGTGTCCGCGGCCGCGCATGCACATAAGCCGGCGGCGAGAAGGAAGGCCAGTGCCAGCCTGAAGCCTGATCAGATGCTCACATGTTTCTCGCTTTGCGTGTCGCCATCGCAGGAGGCTCCGGTTTGAAAGTGGAGCTTGACATGCGGCCACGCGGAATAAAAAACGCCCCGCAATGCGGGGCGCTGAGTTGCCGTGACGTGCTGGGGTCAGCGCTTCATCGAGGAGAAGAACTCGTCGTTGGACTTGGAGCTCTTCATCTTGTCGAGCAGGAATTCCATCGCGCCGATCTCGTCCATGCCGTGCAGCAGCTTGCGCAGGATCCAGATCTTCTGCAGCAGCTCGGGCTCGATCAGGTAGTCCTCGCGGCGGGTGCCGGAGCGGTTGATGTCGATCGCCGGGTACACGCGCTTCTCGGCGATGCGGCGGCTCAGGTGTACCTCGGAGTTGCCGGTGCCCTTGAACTCCTCGTAGATCACCTCGTCCATCTTGCTGCCGGTATCGACCAGCGCGGTGGCGATGATGGTCAGGCTGCCGCCTTCCTCGACGTTGCGCGCCGCGCCGAAGAACCGCTTCGGGCGGTGCAGCGCATTGGCGTCCACGCCGCCCGACAACACCTTGCCCGAGCTGGGCAGGACGTTGTTGTAGGCGCGGGCCAGACGGGTGATGGAGTCGAGCAGGATCACCACGTCCTTCTTGTGCTCGACCAGGCGCTTGGCCCGCTCAATCACCATCTCGGCGACCTGCACGTGGCGCGCGGCCGGCTCGTCGAAGGTCGAGGAGATCACTTCGCCGCGCACGGTGCGCTGCATCTCGGTGACTTCCTCTGGCCGCTCGTCGATCAGCAGCACGATCATGTGCACGTCGGGATGGTTGTGGCTGATCGCGGTGGCGATCTGCTGCATCATCATCGTCTTGCCGGCCTTGGGCGGGCTGACGATCAGGGCGCGCTGACCCTTGCCCTGCGGGGCCATCAGGTCGAGGATCCGGCCGGTGATGTCCTCGGTCGAGCCGTCGCCGCGCTCGAGCTGGAACTTGCGCCGTGGGAACAGCGCGGTCAGGTTCTCGAACAGAACCTTGTTTTTGGACGCTTCCAGCGGTTCGCCGTTGATCGTATCGACGATCGACAGGGCGAAATACCGTTCGCCGTCTTTCGGGAATCGGATGCGGCCCGAAAGGTGGTCGCCGGTGCGCAGGTTGAAGCGGCGAATCTGGCTGGGCGAGATATATGTATCGTCCGGGCCGGCCAGGTAGGACGCTTCGGCCGCCCGCAGGAAGCCGAACCCGTCGGGCAGGATTTCCAGCACGCCGTCGGCGGCGACGCCTTCGCCGTGCCGGGTCAGCACCTTCAGCACCGCGAAGATGACGTCCTGCTTGCGGGCGCGCGCGACGCCTTCGGAGATGTTCAGCTGCTCGGCGATTTCCAGTAGCTTGTGCGCCGGCATGCGCTTGAGGTCGCCGAGCGAATAGGTCGGGAAGCCCTCGGGTACCTGAGGATTGGAGCGCGGGATGAACGGCTCGTTGCCGCCGTCATCGCTGGGCAGGCCGTCGCGCGGACCACTCCTGCCGCCGCCACCGCCACCACCACCACCGCGCTCGCGCTTGCTGCGGAATCGTTCGCGGCGGTTGTTGCTGCGGCCGCCTTCCTGGTCGCGGTGTTGGCCGTCGCGGGGCGGGCGCTGGTGGCCTTCGCCACCGCCGCCGCTTTCCTGGTTCTTGCCGTGCTGGTCGCCGCTGTCCTGGCGGGCAGTATCGCCACCGCCGGACGCGGGCGCCGCGGTCGGGGCGGAATCCTTGGGCTTGCTCGCCGGCGCGGGTTCGCCGCCGGACGGGGCGGTTTCAGGCTTTGCCGCGGCCTTGGGCGCAGGCTTGGCTGCCTGCGCGACGGGCGCGGCATCGGACTTGGGTGCCGGTGCCGGTGCCGGCGCCGGCGCCGGCGCCGGCGCGGATGAGGGTGCCGCTGGTGCCGGCTTTGCCGGCTCGGATTTGGCGGCCGGCGTCATCGGCAGTTCGCTCTGGGGCGAATCGACCTTGGCGGCCGTGGTTTTGCTCACGCGCGTCTTGCGCACGCGCTTTTCGGCGATATCGCCGGCGTCGGGGGTGTTTTCGGACAAGCGGGTATTCCTCGCTAAGCGGCGAGCGCCCGCGAAAGGCGGGCGAAGCGTCAGGGACGTTGGATTCGGTAAACAGGTGCGGCGGGGAACCGACTTCAGCAGGCCAAGACGGCTGGCAAGCGGGGGTCGTTCAGGCACCGGGCCCTGCGAAACTAGCACTGCGACGGGCCCCGCTGCAAGTATTGCCGGCAAATACCGGAGCCCATCGGTTCAGCTGCGGGGAATCCGCCCGGAGGCCGCCCGCGCGAAGGGGCTCAGAGCGCCTTGTCGATCATCTGTGCGAGCTGGCCCTTGCCGACCGCACCGATCTGCGTTTCCTGCACCTGCCCGTCCTTGAACAGCAGCAGCATCGGGATCGAGCGCACGTGGTACTTGAGCGCGGTGGCCTGATTGTGGTCGACGTTGATCTTGGCGATCTTGACGCGACCGGCATAGGTCTCCGCCAGCTCCTCCAGCGCGGGGGCGATCATCTTGCACGGCCCGCACCACTCGGCCCAGAAGTCGACCAGGACCGGCTCGGCGGACTGCAGAACAACAGATTCAAAGTCGGCGTCGCCGACCTGGATGGTTTTCTCGCTCACGGATGACTCCTGGATGGGGTGGGTGCCGGCGCATGGGCGGCCGGACTGGCGATAGCGCGTAATGAAAGCACGTCCGGCAAGGGTAGCCCGGCGGGTGCGACGCTGTTGTCAGCGCGCATGCGTTAAACTGGGGTGTTTGGCGGGTGCTATCAAGTCCCGCACGCTGCGGTCAGGGACGAAACTGGCCGACCCCGGCAGTCTGCAAGCCAGCTGCCATCCATGCAAGCGCAGTCCCTGCGCGCGATCTCCCGGACCCCTATGACTGACCGCCCGAGCGACAAGCCACTTACCGATATCACCTTTGACTCCTTCGACCTGCATCCGCGCCTGCTGGCCGGACTCGAGTTGGCCGGATTCACCCGCTGCACCCCGATCCAGGCAATGAGCCTGCCGGTCGCGCTCAAGGGCGGTGACGTGGCCGGCCAGGCGCAGACCGGCACCGGCAAGACCCTCGCTTTCCTGGTCGCCACGATCAACCGCCTGCTGACCAAGCCGGCGCTGGCCGATCGCAACCCCGGCGATCCGCGTGCGCTGATCCTTGCACCGACCCGGGAGCTGGCGATCCAGATCCACAAGGATGCGGTCAAGCTGGGCCCGGAGGTCGGCCTGACCTTCGCCCTGGTCTATGGCGGCGTGGACTACGACAAGCAGCGCGAGCTGCTGCAGAAGGGCGTGGATGTGATCATCGCCACCCCGGGACGCCTGATCGACTACGTCAAGCAGCACAAGGTGGTGAGCCTGCACGCGTGCGAGGTGTGCGTGCTGGACGAGGCCGACCGGATGTTCGACCTGGGCTTCATCAAGGACATCCGCTTCCTGCTGCGGCGCATGCCGGCCTGCACCGTCCGTCAGACCCTGCTGTTCTCGGCCACGCTCAGCCACCGCGTGCTGGAGCTGGCCTACGAGCACATGAACGAGCCGGAAAAGCTGGTGGTGGAGTCGGAATACATCACCGCATCCCAGGTCCGCCAGTTGCTCTACTTCCCCGCGGACGAGGAGAAGATCCCGCTGCTGCTGGGCCTGCTGTCGCGCAGTGAAGGCGCGCGCACCATGGTGTTCGTCAATACCAAGGTGTGGGTGGAGCGCGTTGCCCGGGCCCTGGAGAAGGGCGGCTACCGGGTGGGCGTGCTCTCCGGTGATGTGCCGCAGAAGAAGCGCGAATCCCTGCTGGCGAAGTTCCAGAAGGGCCAGCTGGAGGTTCTGGTCGCCACCGATGTGGCCGCGCGCGGTCTGCACATCGACGGCGTGAAGTACGTCTACAACTACGATCTGCCGTTTGACGCCGAGGACTATGTCCACCGCATCGGCCGTACGGCGCGGCTGGGCGAGGAGGGCGACGCGATCAGCTTCGCCTGCGAGCGCTACGCGATCGGCCTGCCGGATATCGAGGCCTACATCGAACAGAAGATCCCCAGCGCACGGGTCGAGCCCGAGCTGCTGATACCGCTGCCGCGGCCGGCACGTGAAAAGGTGGCCGGCGAAGAGCAGGAAAGCGTTGGTGCGATTTTCAAGGAAGCCCGCGAGGCGCGAGCGGCCGAGGAAGAGCGTCGTGGCGGCGGTCGCAGCCGCAGCGGCGAGGGCAGTGGGCGCGGCGGCGCCGGGCGTCGCGAAGGTGGTCCGGCCACGCCGCGTCGTCCCCGCAAGGAGCATCCGCAGAGTGCTGCCGCGCCGCACGAGCCGGCCATCGCCGAGAACGCGGCGGCAGACGTGGCGGTCGATCCGGCATCCGCGTCCGCATCCGTCGCGCCGGTCAACACGCCAGCGCAGCAGGGCGTCGCCGTGGGCAGCGATCCCGCGCGTCCGCCGCGCAAGCGTCGCCGGCGACGCGGCGGCCGCAAGATCGAGGGCCAGCAGGGCGATGTAGACCAGCAGCCACCCACGTCCACCGCCCCCGCCAAGACGTCGCGTGCGTCGTCCCAGCCATCGGCGCCCGCCTCCGCCCGATCTGCTCCGCCGACACAGGACAAGCCGCCAGTGGCCAACGGCGAGCGCAAGTTGCACCAGGTGCCGGCGAACAAGGCCGCTCCGCGACTGGGCTCCGCGGCAGCCACTCCGTCCAAGCCGGGACTGCTGGGTCGCCTGGGCAAGCGCCTGAAATCCCTGGTTGGCGGCGACTCGTGAGCCGAAACTGATCACTGGCCGGCGCGCGGGTGTTCAACGCGCGCGCAGTTCCGGGCGCCGACAACGCCGAGCGCTGGCCATCCCGGAGTGCGCCGTCGATACTTGCCAACGATGAACCGGATGGGCCCGCGATGAGCGTTCTGCGCTTCGACAATGTCAGCAAGCACTACGAAGGCGGCCGAAAGGCGCTGGAGGACGTGAGCTTCGAGGTTGCCCAGGGCGAGATGCTGTTCCTCACCGGCCACTCCGGCGCCGGCAAAAGCACCCTGCTGAAATTGATACACCTGGCCGAGCGGCCAACCCGCGGGACCGTGCTGTTCGGCGAGCGCAACCTGCAGCGCGTGCGAGGCGGCAAGGTCGCGCTGCATCGCCGCGGTGTCGGCGTGGTGTTCCAGGACCACCGGCTGCTGGCCGATCGCAGTGTCGCCGACAACGTCGCCCTGCCCTTGCTGCTGCAGGGGTTGCGCCGGCAGGAAATCGTCAAGCGGGTGCGCGCCGTGCTCGACCGGGTGAGTCTGGGCGCCAGGGCGCAGGCGCTGCCATCGCAACTTTCCGCGGGCGAACAGCAGCGCGTCGGCATTGCCCGTGCCATCGTCGGTGAGCCGCCCCTGCTGGTGGCCGACGAGCCGACCGGCAACCTGGATCCGACCCTTTCGGCGGAGATCATGACCCTGTTCGAGTCACTTCCCGAGCGCGGCACCAGTGTGCTGGTCGCCAGCCATGACCTCGCGTTGGTCAAGCGGATGCGCAAGCGCGTGCTGGTGCTCAACCAGGGCCAGCTGGTGGACGACATCGACCCGGAGGACCTGGCCGAATGAGCACCCCGATCGCCGCCCCCGCACCGGTGCGCCGCAGCGGTCTGGGTGCCTGGTTCGACCATCACCTGTACAGCCTGATGGCCAGTCTCGGCCGCATGGCGCGCAAGCCGTGGTCGACGGCCTTGACCATCGGCGTCATGGCGCTGGCCCTCGCGCTTCCGCTGGGACTCTGGTCGGCGTTGTCCAACGTTGAACGCTTCGCTGGCGACGTGCAGGAAGCCCGGCAGATCAGCGTTTTCCTTCAGACCGGAACCAGCGAGGCGGACGCCGGTGCGCTGGCGGAAACCCTGCGCTCGCGGGCCGACGTGGCCGCGGTGGAGTGGCGCAGTCCCGATCAGGGACTAACCGAACTGCGTGGTGTGCCCGGGCTGGGCGAGACCATCGATGCACTGGACGCCAACCCGCTGCCGCACCTGCTGGTGATCACCCCGGCCCATGACGAGGTCGCCCTGGCGTCGGCGCTGGCGCAGATGCCACAGACCGACCTGGTCCAGCACGACGCTGCCTGGCGCGAGCGGCTGGATGGCTGGCTCCGCTTTGGCGGACGACTGGCGTGGGTGCTGGCGGCCATGCTCGGGCTGGGCGCGCTGCTCGTCGTCGGCAACACCGTGCGGCTGGATATCCAGCAACGCACCGGCGAGATCGGCATCCTGCAACTGCTCGGCGCGACGGATGGCTTCATCCGTCGTCCGTTTCTCTACCTGGGTCTGGGCTACGGCCTGTTGGCTGGCGCGTTGGCGCTGGCTTTGCTCACCGCCGCCGACGCCGCCCTGCGCCCGCCCTTGGTGGAACTGGCCCGCAGCTATGGCAGCGATTTCGCCCTGCGCGGCTTCACGGCGTTCGAAGCGGGCGGGGTGCTGGTCTGCGCCGCCATCCTGGGTTGGCTGGGTGCGTGGCTGGTGACCGGCCACTACCTGCGCCAGACCCGGCCGACCGACACATGACCGCCTCACCCGCTCCTGCCATACCCGACAAGCTGCGGCACATGGTGAGCGCCGCGCCGCGGGTCATGGTCGTCGATGGCTCGCGGGTCGTCCGCCGCCTGATCGGCGACGTGCTCATTCGCGAGTTGCCCGACGTCCGCGTGGTGCCATGTGCGGGCATCGCCGAGGCCGCCCAAGCACTGGGCGAAGGCCCCGTGGACCTGGTCACCACCTCGCTGGCGTTGCCCGACGGCGACGGCATCGCGCTGGCCCGCGCGGTCCGTGATGCGGCCGGGCAGCGCTACGTCCCGGTGATCGTGGTGTCCGGCGACGCCCAGTCGCACCTGGAATCGCGCCAGTTCACCGAGGACGTCACCGACTATTTCGACAAGGCCCTCGGGCACGCCGCCCTGGCAACCTTCATCCGAGGCTACGTCCAGCCCGAATCGGTTCCCGGTGCCCGCATCCTGTACGTGGAGGACAGTCGCGTGGTGGCGCTGGCGACCAAGCGCATGCTCGAGCGCCAGCAACTGGAAGTGACCCATTTCACCGGCGTCGAGGAGGCGCTGGAGTATCTGGAGGCGCACCGCGGCCAGCCCGACCCGGGCACCAACCTGGTGCTCACCGACGTCTACCTGAAAGGGGAGCTGGAGGGCAGCGACCTGCTCGACCGGATCCGCAATGACTTCGGCTATGGCAAACGCCGGCTGCCGGTGCTGGTGATGACAGGCGATGCGAACGTCGACAACCAGAGCGCGCTGCTGCGCGCGGGTGCGAACGATCTGGTGCTCAAGCCCATCGAGGAGCGCCTCCTGATCACCAAGACCCTGTTCCAGCTGCGGTTGGCGAAGCTGGCCTGAGTCTCCGGGGTCGGGCAGCGGCCGCCGGCCGCACCGGCAGTCTGTGACTGCGTGAGCACGCCGCGACCTGCACAAGCGCACTTTGACCCACCACGAACTGGCGATTGATGTAACGGGTTCAGCTCCATGGCAGACGACAATCCGATCCGGCTGGAGGCCTCGTGGCGCAAGCGCGTCGGGGACTACCTGTTGCGCGAAGACATGCAGGCGCTGGCGCGCTTCCTGCGCGAGCGCCAGGCAGCCGGCGCGAGGATCCATCCGCCCGCGCGGGAGATGTTCGCCGCCTTCGAGGCCACGCCGTTCGACGCCGTCCGCGTGGTGATCCTCGGCCAGGACCCTTACCACGGTCCGGGCCAGGCCCACGGGCTGAGCTTCTCCGTCCGCCCCGGCGTGGCGGTGCCGCCGTCGCTGCGGAATATCTACAAGGAGCTGGAGCGTGACCTCGGCTTGGCCGCGCCGTCCCACGGCTGCCTGTTGCCATGGGCGCACCGGGGCGTGTTACTCCTAAACGCGGTGCTGAGCGTGGAGGAGGCCAGCGCCGGGGCGCATGTCGGCAAGGGCTGGGAGGGGTTCACTGATCACGTCGTGCAAACCCTGGACCGCGAGCGCGAGGGCCTGGTGTTCCTGCTCTGGGGTGCCTATGCGCAGAAGAAAGGGGCGATCATCGACCGCCAGCGTCACCGGGTGCTGCGCGCGCCGCACCCCTCGCCACTGTCGGCCCACCGTGGGTTCATCGGTTGCGGGCACTTTTCTGCGGCCAACCAGTACCTCGTCCGCCGTGGCGAATCACCGCTCGACTGGTCGCTGCCGGAAACCCCTGCCACCAGTGCATCCGGGCACGGGGATTGAACGTATAAAGGGATATCAGACACCCGTGGAAGGCGGCGAATTCAATCGCACACCGTCCTGCCAGCAGGATGCTGAGAACTTAACGACGGTTTAGCTGTCTTACCTTGCAACTGCTAAAATAGGCGCCATGACCCAGATGACCACTGCCAACGCACTCATTCCCAACAGCCTGCCGGTTCCCAGCGCGCTGGGATCGCTTGATGCCTATATCGGGGCGGTTTACCGCATCCCGGTGCTAAGCGTGGAAGACGAGCAGGCACTGGCACGCCGTTACCTCGCCGAGGAAGACCTCAATGCCGCCCGTGAGCTGGTGCATTCGCACCTGCGCTTCGTGGTGCACGTGGCCCGCGGCTACAACGGTTACGGGCTCCCGCTCGGCGACTTGATCCAGGAAGGCAACATCGGCCTGATGAAGGCGGTCAAGCGATTTGACCCCGATCAGGGCGTGCGCCTGGTCAGCTTCGCCGTCCACTGGATCCGTGCCGAGATGCACGAGTTCATCCTCAAGAACTGGCGCATCGTCAAGGTCGCCACCACCAAGGCGCAGCGCAAGCTGTTCTTCAACCTGCGTCGCAGCAAGAAGCGCCTGGGCTGGATGAACGCCGAGGAGGTCCGTGTCGTCGCCAACGACCTGAACGTGTCCGAGCGTGAGGTGCTGGAGATGGAGTCGCGCCTGTCCGGTCGCGACATCGGCTTCGACGCGCCGGAGGGCGATGACGACGATCGCGCGCCGCCGTCCCCGGTGGCCTACCTGCGCGCCCACGACGAGGACCCCTCGCAGATCTACGAGCGCGAGAGCGTGGAAGACCATCAGGTCGGCCTGCTCCACGAAGGGCTGGCCAAGCTCGACGAGCGTTCGCGCGACATCGTCGCCCGCCGCTGGCTGGGTAACGAGAACAAGGTGACGCTGCAGGAGCTGGCCAACGAGTACGGGGTGTCCGCCGAGCGCATCCGCCAGATCGAGGCGAACGCGCTTAAGAAGATGCGGGTCCTGTTCGCCGCGTAATTCGCCGCAACCGCTTTATCGCGTTATTGCAACGGCCCGGGAAACCGGGCCGTTCGCGTTCGGGCGGCGTCATCACCACGACTCTCGTGTCAGCCATGGGTTAGGCTTTGCGCTGGTTTTCCGGGGAGCAAGCCATGGCGATGATTTCCGATGAGCGGCGCATCGCGCTGCTGGTGGACGCCGACAACGCGCCGGCGGCGAAAATCGACGTCATCCTGGCCGAGGTCGCCCGCCATGGCGCGGCCAACGTGCGCCGCGCCTACGGCAACTGGAAGAGCCCGCACCTGAAGGGCTGGGAAGCCTGCCTGCACGAATACGCGATCCGGCCGATCCAGCAGTTCGCGTATTCCACCGGCAAGAATGCGTCCGACATGGCGATGGTGATCGACGCCATGGACCTGCTGTACGCGGGCAACCTGGACGGGTTCGCGATCGTCTCGTCGGATGCCGACTTCACCCCGCTGGTGATGCGCCTGCTGACCGACGGAGTAAAGGTGTACGGCTTCGGCGAGAAGAAGACCCCGCTGCCCTTCGTCAACGCCTGCTCGGTGTTCACCTACATAGAAGCGCTCGGGCCGCAGGACGATTCCGACGATGCCGACAACCAGCCCGTGCGCGTCCGCAAGGACCGCGCGGAGCTGCGCCAGGACACCCGGCTGGTGCAGATGCTCCGCAGCGCGGTCAGTGCGGTTGCCGGCGAGGACGGCTGGGCGCACCTGGGCCCGGTGGGCAGCCAGATCAACAACCAGGCCTCGTTTGACCCGCGCAACTACGGTTACTCCAAGTTGAGCGAACTGGTGGCGGCAACCGGCCTGTTCGAGGTGAAGAAGGAAGGGCTGACGCTGTACGTCCGCACACTGCCCAGCGGTGGCGGCAAGCCGGGAAACGATCGGACCTGACTCACCGGGTATCCCGTGCGCGCCCGGTTCCAACGGTGACTCAGTAAAGGTCCACCGGATCCACGTCCAGTGACCAGCGCACCTTGCGCGCTTCCGGACTTGCGCGGACCACCGGCAACGCTTCCTGCAGGACCCGGTGCAGGCGACCGCGCGCAGTGGCTGACAGCAACAGCTGGCTGCGCAGATAGCCCGCCCGCCGCGGCATCGGCGCCGGCAAGGGGCCGCTGAGCTCCAGCGCCGGCGCGCCCGCACGCAGGGCGCGGTCGGCACCCTCCAGCGCCCGGCGCACCACCAGCAGGAAGGCATCGGCCAGTTCCACCTGTTTGGCTTCGGCACGGAACATCGCCAGGTGGGCAAACGGGGGAAACACCGCGGCCTCGCGCTGCTCCAGTTCGATCGCAGCGAAGGCGCCATAGCCGCCATTCAGCAGGCTCTCCAGCAGCGGGTGCTCGGGATGGTGGGTCTGCAACACCACCTGGCCGGCACGGTCGGCGCGACCGGCCCGCCCGGCAACCTGGATCAACAACTGGGCCAGCTTTTCAGGTGCGCGGAAGTCGGCACTGAACAGGCCCTCGTCGATCCCCACCACCGCGACCAGGGTCAGGCTGGGCAGGTCGTGGCCCTTGGCCAGCATCTGCGTGCCCACCAGGATGCCGCGGGTGTCGCCGAAGTTGGCCAGGTGGGTTTCCAGCGCATCACGCCGGCTGGTGGTGCCGCGGTCGATCCGCAGTACCGGGACGTCGGGAAAGCGCTCGCGCAGCAGCTCCTCGATGCGTTCGGTGCCCGCACCCTGGGATTGCAGTGCCAGCCCACCGCAGTCGGGGCAGGCGTTGGGTGTCGGCCGGCGGGCGCCGCAGTGGTGGCACTGCAGGCGCCGTCCGCCGGCGTGGACGGTCATCGCCGCATCGCACTGGCGGCACTGCGCACTCCAGCCGCAGTCGTGGCAGAGCAGCACCGGCGCGTAGCCGCGGCGGTTCTTGAACACCAGCACCTGGCCATTGGCCGCCAGTGCGGCGGCCACGGCGTCGAGCAACTCCGGGGACAGTCCCGCCTGCAGCGGCCGCTTGCGCACGTCGAGAACGCGCACGGCCGGCGGCCGGGCGTTGCCTGCACGCCGTGTCAGACGCAGGTGCGTGTAGCGGCCGGAGACCGCGTTGTGCAGGGACTCCAGCGAAGGCGTCGCACTGCCTAGCACGATGGGCACGTCCAGCGCCCGCGCACGCACCAGGGCGAAATCCCGGGCGTGGTAGCGGATGCCGTCCAGCTGCTTGAAGCTGCCGTCGTGCTCCTCGTCGATGACGAGCAGGCCGGCGTCGGGCAGGGGCAGGAAAACCGCGGAACGGGTACCGACCACGACCCGTGCCTCGCCGCGCAGGCAGGCCGCCCAGGTTCGCGCGCGCTCCCCATCCGAGAGGCCCGAATGCAGCGCGTGCACGGCCACGCCGAGGCGGGCACGGAAGCGCGCGAGCAATTGCGGCGTCAGGCCGATCTCCGGCACCAGCACCAGCGCCTGCTTGCCGCGGGCGAGGCAGTCCGCGATCGCGTGCAGATAGACCTCGGTCTTGCCGCTGCCGGTCACGCCGTTGAGCAGGAACGGGGCGAAGTGGTCGCGCGCTGCGAGGACCGCGTCGACCGCGACCTGCTGCTCGTCGTTCAGCTGAGGACCCGGGCGCGGGGCGGAGGCGGTCTGGAGCGGTGCCACGGCGATCCGCTCGGCCAGTCCACGCTGGGCCAGCGTTCGCGCCGCGGCGCGCCAGGCGCCAGTCCCGGAGCTGGCGGCTTCGACGCCGTCGGGGTCGAGATGCGCCTCGTTCACCGCGCCATCCTGCAGGCGTTCGGCCAACACGCGCGGTCTGCCCGCGCGCATGTCCGCGAGCCCGGCGTGGCCGGCAGCCGTCAGCCGCCACGCCCAGTCGTGGGTAGCGGGCAGCGGCTCGCCCCGGCGCAGCGGTCCCGGCAGGGCCGTCGCAAAGATCTCTCCCAGCGGGGCGTGGGTATAGCGGCCCAGCCATCGCAGCGATCCCAGCAGCTCCCCGGCGAACAGGGCGGACTCGTCGAGAATCTCCAGTGCCGGCTTCACGGTGGCCATATCCACATCGGCGACCGTCGGGACATCCACCACCACGCCGACCAGTTCACGCGCGCCGAAGGGTACCTTGACCCGGCTTCCGATCTCGCCCTCAACCCCGTCTGTCGGGGCGAGGTAATCGAACAGACGCGGTAACGGCACGGGAACGGCAACGCGCAGAAGGCGGATCTGGGGGGAGCGGTCGGGCATCGCGCCAGTCTATCGGCCTGCCTGAAAAGACGCGCCACCAGGTGGGGGCCAGTTGCGTGGCATTGCTGCCCGGATAATCACAAAGTGTGCGCAAGTGCCGGTTTTTGCAGGGGATTGGCCGTTATCCACATCTGCTGTGGATAAGTCTGTGCATGGGCGCTTGGAAAACGTGCGTGAGGCTGTCCCCACAAGCCCCCGGCTTGGGTTGGTCAAAAAAGCACCAAACGATAAAAATCAATTAAAATCAACAGCTTGGCCGTGAAACATTGCAATCATCAGGCCGGTTGTGGCAGCCAATTCCCGCCGACGGCCCGTCATCGCGCTGCTGTGCACAACCGATTCGACGCACAACCCGCGTCACGCTTTGTTCACCGGCGGTTTATCGAATTGTCAAGCGTCCGGCGAAGGGGCCGGGATCGTTATCATGGCGTCATGCCAAGGCCCTTTCGATGACAGATCCGCGCGCCGTTCCGAGTGCCCGTTCAGGCGCCGTCGCGGGCGCGGGTGGCCGTGCTCCGGCCGCGCTGGCCGCGTTCCTGCGTGGCGTCGAGCGGCGCGGCGCTGTGCTGGCGGAGTTGCAGTGCGGCGACGCTTCCACGGGCGATGCCGCACTGGCCGACGCGATGCGCCAGTTCCGAAGCGCAGCTGGAGCGACCGTCATGGACGACTGGCCGCGGCAGTTCTGGACGGTGTTGCTGGCCCAGCCCGCGCTGAAGCAGCGCACACCGGTTGCCATTGCGGTCGAGGCCACCGATCGCCTTGGTGAGCTGGGCAGCGGGCCGCGGGCCGCGTTGCTGCTGCGCCTGGCGGCCGGCCTGGACGAGGCGGGCGCTGCGGCTGTCCTGGGTGTGCGCACCCAGACCTACCGGCTGGCGCTGCAACGGAGCTTGCCGCATCACCCCGACGGTCGCGCCGATCCACAGGCATGGCAGGCGCTGCGCGAGCAGGTGCACCGGCGCATCAAAACGCTTCCGGGCGGACGACTGGACCGCCTTGCCCGCGCACGCGAGGCCGCGCTGCGCGGCGGTGATGATGCGGCGGCGCCTGTCGCGACCGACAGCCTGGGCGCTCCAGGCGCCGAGCGCACGAGACCGGTCTGGCTGATGCCGCTGCTGTGGGCGCTGTTGGCGCTTTGTGTGCTCGCGATGGTCCTGACCTTCCTTCCGCAATTCCGCAATCAGGCCGGCGCTTGGCGTTCCATCGACGCCACTGGCACCTTGGCCGAGCAGCAGCCCGCCTCGCGCTACAGCGATGAGGCGGCAGCGGTGATGCACCGGGACTTCGACCTGCTGGCCGATCCGCAGGGCGTCGCGCTGGCTGCTGACCTGCCATTCCACGCGTGGCTGGCGGCCGATCCCGGGCAACTGCCGACCACGGCGCCGGTGAACGCGGACGCCGCGGCCGAGGCGCTGGTCGCCGATGCGGTCGAGATGCTTGAGGGGGAGACCTCCGATGAGCATGACTAGCCGTCGCTGGTGGTGGGGGGCTTGCGCCCTGCTGGGCGGTTTCACGTTGCAGGCCGCGAGCCCGACGCTGGACCAGATAGCCGACGTGTTGCCACGCCTGCAGCCCGAGGCGCGTGCCGCGTTGGAGAGGCGTGCGGGGCAATGGTCGGGTTGGAGCGCCGCCGAGCGCGACTCTTTCCAGCAGCGGATGCTGGCCTGGGATGAGCTGCCGCGCGGCGAGCGCGACGCCGTCCGAGAGCGCTACCTGGCGTGGCAGGCGTTGCCGGCCAGCGAGCGCGCCAGCGTCATGGCGGCGGCCACCCGCTATCAGGGGCTCGCCGCGGAGGAACGCGTGACCCTGCGCGAAGCTTACGAAGCGCTGGACGGAAGCGAGCGCCGCGGCTGGTTGCTGGGTCCGGTCGTGGGCCGGGACTACCCGGCCCTGCAGCCGCTGCTGGCTCAGGTGCCGCTGGAAGAGCATGCCGCGCTGCTGGCGGCGTTGCGCGCGATGACTCCCGAACAGCGACGTGATCTGGCAGTGCTGGTGCAGCGCAGCTCGCCGCAGGAGCGCGACCACCTGCGCAGCGAACTGGCGACGTTGGAGCAGGCGGGGATCTCCGCCTGGTTGTGGGAGCGGCTCGACCGCTGAGGACTGATCCCGGTGTCCTCCCCTTCCGATGCGGTCCCGCTTGCGGCCTTGCCGTCGGCGCGCCTTGCCACCGAGGTCGGTCGCACCGGCCTGCTGGCCGCGCCGCTGGTGCTGGGCCACGTCTCCACCGGACTGATCGGCTTCGTCGACAGCGTGATCGCCGGCCATCACGGCACCGCCACTCTCGCCGCGGTCTCGGTGGGCACCGCCTTGTTCTGGTTGCCGATGATGGTGCCGATGGGGACCTTGATGTCGTTGCCGCCGGCGGTATCGCAGCTGGACGGCAGCGGGCGCCGTGACGAGATCGGCGCGCTGTTCCGCCAGGCCCTGTGGCTGGCCTTGGGCCTGGGCTTGGCGCTGTTCGCTTTTCTCAGCGTCGCGGGACTGGCCCTGGAGCCGATGGGGATCGCCCCGGGCATCCGTGATGGGGCACGCGACTTCCTCCATGGGATCCGCTGGGGCGTGCCCGCGCTGACGTTCTACCTGTGCATGCGCTACCTCTGCGACGGCCTGCACTGGACCCTGCCGACGATGCTGTTCGGGTTCGGCGGATTGGTCCTGCTGGTGCCGCTGGGCTTCGCTCTGGCCTACGGCGTGGGCAGCATGCCGGGTCGCGGCGCGGGTGGGCTGGGAGTGGCATCGGCCCTGATGATGTGGGCCCAGGCGCTGGCGTTCCTGCTCTACCTGCGGCGGGCGCGCCGATTCACTGGCCTGCGCCTGTTCGCCCGCTGGGACGCCCCGCAGTGGCCGCCGATCCGCAGTCTGCTGCACACCGGCCTGCCGATCGGGGTCACGGTGGCGATGGAGGGTGGGCTGTTCATCACCACCGCTTTGCTGATCGGCCGGCTCGGCGAGGTACCGGTGGCCGCGCACCAGATCGCGATCAACGTCGCCAGCCTCTGTTACATGATTCCGCTGGGTCTGGCGGAGGCGACGACCGTCCGGGTCGGGCACGCCTTGGGCCGCGGCGAGCCGACCGCCGTGCGCCGCGCGGCCTGGGCGGGTTTCATCATCGTGCTGGGCACCCAGGCGCTGTCGGCGCTCGCTCTTTTGCTGGGCAATCAGGTTGTGGTGGGCTTCTATACCGGCGACGCGCAGGTCGCGGCGCTGGCGGCTGCGCTGTTGCTGTACGCGGCGGCATTCCAGATTCCCGATGGCATCCAGGTCATCGCCGCCGGCGCCCTGCGTGGCTTGCGCGACACGCGCGTGCCGATGCTGATCGCCGCGTTCGCCTACTGGGGCGTGGGCATGCCGCTGGGTGCGGCGCTGGGCCTTGGCGTGGGCGGCTTGACCCCGGCAATGGGCCCGCGTGGCATGTGGCTGGGCCTGATTGGCGGGCTTTGCGTGGCCTCGGTGTTGATGGGCTGGCGGTTCCGGCGCTCCAGCCGCGACCGTCATCTGCGCGTCCTGTTGCACGGCGCCAGCCCGTCAGGGGTGACCAATGGTGGATGAATACCGCCGCCCCAGCGGTTACCCTCGAAAAATCGTCATGGAGTGTCAGCAATGAACCAGGTCCAGCGCCGCGGTCCAATCGCGCGTTTCTTCGTCGGCTTGTGGGACGCGATGAATTTCACCCGCCGGTTGATCTTCAACCTGGTGTTTTTCACCTTGCTGTTCATCATCCTGGCCGCCATCGGCAGTGGCGATCGCAGCGAGCCGCTGCTGGAGCGCACCACTCTGGTGATCGCGCCCGAGGGCCGCCTGGTCGAGCAGTTCAGCGCTGACCAGGCCACGCGCGCGTTGATGAAGGCGATGGGCTCCAAGGCCGGCGAGATCCAGCTGCGTGACGTGGTGCGCACTCTGGACAAGGCCGGTGAGGACAAGCGCATCGAGCGTGTCGTCCTCCAATTGGACCGTCTGTCCGGTGGCGGCATGGCCTCGCGCCGGGAAATCGCCGCGGCCGTCGCCCGCGTGCGTGCCGGCGGCAAGGAGGTGATCGCTTTCTCCGAAGGCATGGACCAGTCGAATTACCTGATCGCCGCCGAGGCCGACGAGATCTACCTCGACCCGATGGGCGGCCTGCTGCTGGAGGGGCTGGGACGCTACCGCCAGTACTACCGCGAGGGCCTGCAGGACAAGCTGGGCGTGGACGTGCACCTGTTCAAGGTCGGTGAGTTCAAGTCAGCGGCCGAGCCCTATGTACTGGACGCCGCGTCGCCGGAGTCCAAGGAAGCCGACCTGTACTGGATGAATGACCTATGGCAACGCTTCCTGGCCGACGTCGGGCGCGCACGCAAGCAGGATCCGGCGGTGATCGCGGCGGACATCAACCTGTTGCCCGAGGGCATTGCCGCGGTGAACGGCGATCTGGCCGAGTACGCGCTGCAACACAAGCTGGTGGACGGCCTGAAGACGCGCGAGCAAGTGCAGGATGAACTGGTCGAGCGCGGCGTCGCCGACGCGGACGCCGAGGGCGGCTTCCGCCGCGTCTCGATGGAGGGCTACCTGACCCATCTGAATACCGCGCGCAAGCTCTCGCCCGACCGCCGCCCCAAGGTTGCCGTGGTCGTGGCCGCCGGTTCGATCACCGGTGGCGACCAGCCGCCGGGAACGATCGGTGGCGATTCGACCTCCGCCCTGCTGCGTCAGGCGCGCGACGACGATGAGGTGAAGTCGGTCGTGCTGCGGGTGAACTCGCCCGGTGGCGAGGTGTTCGCCTCCGAGCAGATCCGCCGCGAGGTGGTGGCCCTGCAGGCCGCCGGCAAACCCGTGGTGGTGTCGATGGGCGACCTGGCCGCGTCCGGCGGCTACTGGATCAGCATGAACGCCGACCGGATCTACGCCGACGCCTCCACCATCAGCGGCTCGATCGGCATCTTCGGCATGATCCCGACCATCCCGCGCGCGCTGGACAAGATCGGCATCCACACCGACGGCGTCGGCACCACGCCGCTGGCGGGTGCATTCGATATCAGCCGCCCGCTGGATCCGGCGGTCGGCCAGGTCATCCAGTCGGTGATCGACAAGGGCTATCGCGACTTCATCGGCAAGGTGGCCGACGCGCGTGGCAAGCCGGTCGATGGGGTCGACGAGATCGCCCGTGGCCGCGTCTGGAGCGGTGCCCAAGCCAAGGACCGTGGTCTGGTCGACGAGCTGGGCGACCTGAAGTCGGCCATCGTGGACGCGGCCAAACGGGTCGAGCTGGGTGAGGGTGACTACGCCGTCACCTACGTCGAGAAGACCGGCACGCCGTTCCAGCAGTGGTTCGCTGGTTTCGCCGAAGGCCGGATGGGCAGCCTGCTGCTGCGCGATTCCGACCTCGCCCGCGGGCTGGTGGCGCGCGCGCTGCCGGCGACCCAGGCCGACCTGAAGCTGTTGGAAGACGCCATCACCCCCGCCGCGGGCGTGCCGGTGAAGGCGCTGGCCTACTGCTTCTGCGCGCTGGAGTAGCCGACGCCGCGCGGCAATCAGCCCCCGGCCGCCTCGATCGCCTGACGCTGGGCTTCGGCGGCCTTGAGCGTGGCGTCCTCGACCGCCTTGGCCCTGTCCAGCGGCTCGTGCAGAGTGCGGCTGGCGGCGCTCTGACCGGCTGCCTTCGGCACCGGCGGCTGGTCGGGTTCCGGAACCGGCGGCCGGTTGCACGCGGACAGGAGCACGATTGCTGCGCAGCTTGAAAGCAGGATGGTCGGTTTGACCCGCATCGTCGTGTCCTCCTGAGGTCCGGGGGTTATCCTAGCGCGCCGGGTCGAGCGTCGCCGCTGGCGACCAAAGGAGCACAGATGGATCCCAAGCGATGGCGCCTTGACGGGCAACTGGCATTGGTCACCGGCGGCAGTGCCGGCATCGGTCGAGCGATCGCACGTGAGCTGCTGGGCCTGGGCGCCGACGTGTTGCTTGCCGCACGCGATGGCGGCGCCCTGGACGATGTCCGCAGCGAATTGCTGGAGGACTTTCCGCAGCGCGACATACAGGTGTTCGCCGCCGATGTGGGCATCGACGAGGATCGGCGTGAGCTGCTCGAGTGGGTCGAGCAGGAAGGCGATGGCGGCCTGCACATCCTGGTCAACAATGCCGGCGCCAACGTCAGTCGCCTGGCCGCCGACTACGATGACGCGGAGTGGCGGGCGATCTTCGAGGTCAACGTGTTCGCCGCCTTCGAGCTCTCGCGCCACCTGCACCCGCTGCTGACCCGGCATGCCGCGTCCAGCATCGTCAACGTGGGCAGCGTGTCGGGCCTGACCCACGTGCGCACCGGCGCGCCCTACGGCATGAGCAAGGCGGCGATGCACCAGATGACCCGCAACCTGGCGGTGGAGTGGGCCGAGGACGGGATCCGGGTCAACGCGGTCGCGCCCTGGTACATCCGCACCCGCCGCACCTCGGGCGCGCTGGCCGATGCCGACTACCTGGACGAGGTGCTGGAGCGCACGCCGCTGGGCCGGATCGGCGAGCCCGAGGAGGTTGCCGCGGCCGTCGCATTCCTGTGCCTGCCGGCGGCCAGTTACGTCACCGGCGAGTGCATCGCCGTGGATGGGGGGTTCTTGCGTTACGGTTTCTGAGCCGCGGCGGGCTTTGGCCGCGCCTCAGCCATCCAGCGGCAGGTTCAGCGTCTCCTTGACCTCCTCCATGACGATGTAGCTCTTGGAGTCGCGCACGTGCGGCATGGTCAGCAGGGTGCTGCCCAGCAGTTTCCGGTACGACGCCATCTCCGAGATGCGCGCCTTGATCAGGTAGTCGAAGTCGCCTGACACCAGGTGGCATTCCAGCACGTTGGGCAGGCGCAGCGCGGCGTTGCGGAACTCCTCGAACACGTCGCCGGACTTGTAGGCCAGGCTGATCTCCACGAACACCAGCAGGTCGGCGCCCACCAGGTGCGGGTCCAGCCGCGCGTGGTACCCGGTGATGACACCGTCGCGCTCCAGCCTGCGGACCCGTTCCGTGCACGGACTGGTCGACAGCCCGACGCGCTCGCCCAGCTCGGTGAAGGAGATCCGCCCGTCCTGTTGCAGCACGCGCAGGATCTTGCGGTCGATTTTATCCAGCGGACGCGAATGGGCAGGCATGGTCTTCCCGTGGTATGGATGAACGGCAGTGATTCTGCCTGTGACTGCTGAAAAATACAGGAAACACGCCCGGCGCTTCGTTCCTATACTCCCCGCCTGGGAACCCGCCACCGTGAGCGGGCAATCGACTGGGTGGACGAGCAACATGCGGGTACTGGTACTGGGCAGTGGCGTGATTGGCACTTGCAGCGCGTGGTATCTCGCGCAGGCGGGTTTCGAGGTGACGGTTATCGATCGCGAATCCGCCCCGGCGCAGGAAACCAGCTTCGCCAACGCGGGACAGATCTCGCCCGGCTACGCATCGCCGTGGGCCGCACCGGGCATTCCGCTGAAGGCGTTCAAATGGCTGTTCTCGCGCCACGCGCCGTTGGCCATCAAGCCCGGCCTGGATCCGCGCCAGTACGTGTGGATGCTGCAGATGCTGCGCAACTGCACGGTCGATCGCTACGCGGTGAACAAGGCGCGCATGGTGCGCCTGTCGGAGTACAGCCGCGACTGCCTGGACGAGCTGCGCGTCAGCACCGGCGTCGACTACGAGGGTCGGCAGCTCGGCACGGTGCAGCTGTTCCGCACGCAGGCCCAGCTCGACGACGCCGCCAAGGACATCGCGGTGCTGAAGGAATACGGCGTGCCCTACGAGCTGCTCGACCGCGACGGCATCGTGCGCGTGGAGCCTGCGCTGGCTGGCGTGGTGGACACGTTGGTCGGGGCGTTGCGCTTGCCGCATGACGAGACCGGCGACTGCGAGCTGTTCACCCGCCGCCTGGCGGCGATGGCCCGGAATGCAGGCGTGGAGTTCCGCTTCGGCGCAACGGTGGACCGGATCGAGGCGTCTGGCGGGGCGGTGACCGGGGTCAGCATCGACGGCCGGATGGAGCGTGCGGATCGCTATGTCGTGGCGATGGGCAGCTATTCGACTCCGATGCTCGCCCCGCTGGGCATCGACCTGCCGGTGTACCCGCTGAAAGGCTACTCGCTGACCCTGCCGATCACCGACCCGGCGATGGCGCCGACCTCAACCGTGCTGGACGAGAGCTACAAGGTTGCGATCACACGCTTTGACGAGCGCATCCGCGTGGGTGGCATGGCGGAGCTGGCAGGGTTCGACCTGAGCCTCAATCCGCGGCGCCGGCGCACACTGGAGAAAGTCGTCAACGATCTCTATCCGCATGGCGGCAACCTGGCCACGGCGGAGTTCTGGACCGGCCTGCGTCCGGCAACCCCCGACGGCACTCCGGTGGTTGGCCCCAGCCCATTGGCCAACCTCTACCTCAACACCGGTCACGGCACGCTGGGCTGGACGATGGCCTGCGGTTCGGGCCGTTACCTGGCCGACCTGATGTCCGGTCAGGCGCCGCGCATCAGCAGCGAAGGTCTGGACATCTCCCGTTACGGCCGCAGTCGGGTGGCCCACTCCGGAGCGCGGGCCTGATGCGTCCGGCACGCGCCTTCATCGACCTGGACGCGTTGCGCCACAATTACCGCCTCGCACGCGAGCTGGGTGGGCACAAGGCGCTTGCGGTGGTCAAGGCCGATGCCTACGGACACGGGGCCGTGCGTTGCGCGCGCGCGCTGGAGCCGGAAGCTGACGGGTTCGGCGTCGCCTGCATCGAGGAGGCCCTGGAGCTGCGCGAGGCCGGCATCCGCGCGCCGATCCTGCTGCTGGAAGGCTTCTTCCAGGCCGATGAGCTCGCCCTGATCGACCGCCATGATCTGTGGTGTGTGGTCCAGGCCACCTGGCAGATCGAGGCCATCGAACGTGCGCGGCTGCAACGGCCGTTGACGGTGTGGCTGAAGCTGGACTCGGGGATGCACCGGCTCGGATTGGCGCCCGACGAATACCGCGCCTGCCTGCAGCGGTTGCGGGCACTGCCGCAGGTGCGTGAGGTGGTGGCGATGACCCACTTCTCCCGCGCCGACGAGCTGGACAGTCACCGCACCCAGGAGCAGCTCGAGAACTTCCACCGGGTCATCGACGGGCAGGGCGTGGGCGGCAGCCAGATGACGGCGAGCGTCGCCAACTCGGCCGCCTTGCTGGGCTGGCCGGCGATCCGCGCCCAATTCGCCAGGCCCGGGCTGATGCTCTACGGCGCCACGCCGTTCGCGGCGCCGCACCCCCTTGCTGACCGGTTGCGGCCGGTGATGACGCTGGAGTCGCAGGTCATCGCGGTGCGCGAGCTGGGCGAGGGGGAACCGGTCGGTTACGGCGCGCGCTTCGTCACCGAACGACCCACCCGGGTCGGGGTGGTCGCCATCGGCTATGCGGACGGCTACCCGCAGTTCGCCCCGAACGGCACGCCGATATGGATCGACGGCCAGCCCGGGCGGGTGATCGGGCGGGTCTCGATGGACATGCTGACCGTCGACCTCGACGGCCATCCGGAAGCCGGCATCGGCAGCCGGGTCGAGTTGTGGGGCAACCACATCCGCGCCGGCCGCCTCGCCGAACGGGCCGCGACCAGCGCGTACCGGCTGTTGTGCGGCCTCAAACGCGTGCCCAGGACCTACCTGGGCGGGTAAGACGGCGCAGTCCTCAGTTCGCGTCCCGGCAGGTGCTGGCGTGGATGAGCCCCTCGATCCGGTCCAACTCGACCCGGGTCGCCGCCGGATCCTCGGCGCGACCGAACAGCAGCTTGGCCCGGATGTCATGTGCGTGCTGTTGCCACTGCTTGCACAGGGCGGTTTCGGGAACCGGGGCGCAGGTGTCGGTCACGTACTCGCACGCCGCCGCCAGGCCACCACCGGCACTGCCGTCCAGCCCGGACACGCGCAGCGGCGCGCAACGACGGGTCGGGATCGGGTCATCGCTGAAATACTCCTGGCGGTCCCAGGTGCGGCAACTGAAGAGCGCCGGTGGCGGTTCGGTCGGGAGGTTATCGGCATTCTCGCCGGCGGCGTCAGGATCGCTGTCGCCACCGTCCACGACGTTGCCATCAATCGCCCCAGCCGGAGCGGTGGCCGGACCGGTGACGGGCGACGCCGCTGGCATGGGAGGAATGGCGGCCGGGGCGGGGGTTTCCATCACCCGGCGCTGTTGCTGGCTGCCCTTGGGGCAAGGGACGTCGTTCTGCACGCTGACTGCGCCGTTGGCGTCGGTGCAGCGGTAGATCACCACCGCGTCCTGTGCGATGACCGGCACCGCGGCCAGGCCGAGCGCACAAGCCAGAAGAAGGGGGCGGATCACGGTCGGCACCCGGTGTCCAGACGCTCGTCGATGCGGCGCTTCTCGGCGTCGATCTGCCGACGCTCGCTCTGCAGCGCGCTGTTGTAGCGACGCGTCAGCGCGGTGCGACGTTCGCGGAGCTCGGCACAGACCTCGGCCTGCGGGATCGGTACGCAGGTATCGCGGATCCATGTACCGGGTCCCTGGACGACGCCGCCCATGGGCAGGCGATCCGGCACCCCGGGTTGACTGCCCGAGGGGACCGGGGAGGGCCGGCCGACACTGTCGAACTTGAAACCGGGCCGCCCATCGCCGGCGGTGGGGCTGGCGCCTGTCCCGTAGCGCGTGCCACCCGCCGGCCGCACTGGCGGCAGGGGGTAGTAGTCCGGCTGATGGCCGTAACCGGGGCCGATGATCACCGGATAGCCCAGCGTCCACAGCGGCACCCAGCGTGGATTACCCTCCGGCGAGTCGCTGGTGTATTGCGCACCATCCGGTGTCATGCAGCGATAGACAGGGGGCAGGGCTATGCGGCCCGTTGCGCCGGTTGGCTCGGGCTCGCGGGTGACAGCAACCGTCGGCGTGGGCGCCGCGGCTGCGCCGGGAGGCGGCGGTGGCGGATCCTGCGGGCGCTGCATCCCTCGCGTTTCCTGCTGCTCTCCGCGACGGCAGGGCGTGTCGCGCAGGCTCAGCCGGCCGTGGGCGTCGGTACAGCGGTAGATGGTCACCAGGTTCTCTGGGGTGTCGGCGCGTGCGCCTGTGGGCAGGGCAAGGCCGGCCGCAAGCATCAGCAGCGCCAACAGATTTGTGCAGAGGGGGAACGCACCCGGTTTCATCGCTTCATCTTGCCCGCGCGCCGTCCGCGGCGGAAGCGGCGCGTTCAGGCCCGCAGCACTCCGCCCGTGCGAGCGTCACGGATCGTGCTGGGCGTGGCGCGGCCACCGACTTCGCCGGCAAGCACGGCGTCGATCTTCGCCAGCAGCGCAGGGTCCAGCTGATCCACGCCGGTTGCTGCCGGGTGGCCGGCGAGATTGGCGCTGGTCGACACCAGCACACCACCCCATGCCTCGCACAGCGCCACGACCGTTGGGTGGGCACTGACGCGGACGGCGACGCTGTCGTGATCGCCGGTGATCACGGGCGGAACGGCCGCTGTCGCGGGCATCACCCAGGTATGCGGACCGGGCCAGCTTGCCCGCACCTCATCGCCGCGGTCCGGCGGTAGTGCACGCCAGTCGATCAGCCCGTCCAGTTGCGCCAATGCGCCGGCAATCAGGATCAGACCCTTTTCGACCGGGCGCTGCTTGATGGCGAGAAGCCGCAATACCGCGGCCTGGTCGAAGGGATCGCAGCCCAGCCCCCACACCGCTTCGGTGGGATAGGCGATGACGCCCCCTTCGCGCAGCGTGCGCACGGCGGAGTCCAGGTCGCAGGTTGCGCCGGCAAACCGGTCGGGCACGCCGTCACGCATGGCCCGCCCCTGTCACGTCGCCGGTGACGCCCACCCGGTGGTTACCCGGCCGTTGCGTCGGTGGCCCCGGCCGTCTTGGCGGCGGATTTCGTGGCGGCCGTCTTGGTCGCCTTTTTTGCCGCGGTTTTTTTCACGGCCTTCTTGGCGGCCTTTTTCACCACCTTCTTGGTGGTTTTCTTGGCGACCTTCTTGGTCGCCTTTTTTGCCGGGGCCTTGGCCGCCGCCTTCTTCGCAACCTTTTTCGCGGGCGCCTTCTTGCCGAAGCCCTTGCGCATCGGCTTGCCGGTTTCCTCCATCAACTGGATGACTTCCTCCAGCGTCAGCGACGCCGGCTCGCGATCCTTGGGGATCTTGCCGTTGAGCTTGCCGTCACTCAGGTATGGGCCGTAACGGCCGTTCAGCACCTGGATATCGCTGCCCTCGAACTCCTTGATGATCCGGTTGCGCGCGATCTCTTCCTTTTCCTCGATCAGGAACACCGCGCGGGCGAGGTCGATCTTGTACGGGTCGTCCTCTTTCTTCAGCGACGCGTACACCGTCCCGCGCTTGGCGAACGGCCCGAAGCGCCCGATGCCGACGCTGACGTCCTCGCCCTTGTCCTGGCCCAGGTGGCGCGGCATCAGGAACAGCTCCAGGGCATCCTCAAGACTGATGGTGTGCATGCTCTGGCCGGGACGCAGCGAGGCGAACTTCGGCTTGTCCTCGGCGTCCTCGGCAGTGCTGCCGATGGCCGCGTAGGGTCCGTAGCGGCCCAGACGCACGCTGACCGGCTTGCCGGTCTTCGGATCGGTGCCCAGCTCGCGCGCGCCGGTCGCCTGGCTGCGGTCAACCGACTCCATCTTGTCGTCGACCATTTCCTTGAACGGGGTCCAGAAGCGCTCCATCAGCGGGATCCAGTCCTGCTCGCCGCGCGAGACCGCGTCCAGCTCGTCCTCCAGCTTGGCGGTGAAGTCGTAGTCCACGTAGCGGGTGAAGTGGCCGGAGAGGAAGTTGCTGACCGCGCGGCCGACGTCGGTCGGGCGGAACCGGCGGCTTTCCAGTTCGACGTACTGGCGGAACAGCAGGGTCGCGATGATCGATGCGTACGTGGAAGGCCGGCCGATGCCGTACTCCTCCAGGGTTTTGACCAGCGAGGCTTCCGAGAACCGCGGCGGTGGCTCGGTAAAGTGCTGATTGGCGTTGACCTGCTGCAGCGGGATGCGGTCGCCGGTCTTCATCGGCGGCAGCTTGCGGCCCTCGTCGTCGGCGTCCTCGGCCTTGGTGTCCTTGCCTTCCTCGTACACGGCCAGGAAGCCCGGGTCGATCACGGTCGTGCCCGACACGCGGAAGCTGTGTTCACCGCCGGCGGCCAGGTCGACGGAGACGGTGTTGAGCGTGGCCGGGATCATCTGGCTGGCGACGGCGCGCTTCCAGATCAGCTCGTACAACCGGCGCGCGTCCTCTTCCAGGAAGTTGGCCATCTGCGCCGGGGTGCGCAGCGCGGAGGTCGGGCGCACCGCCTCATGGGCCTCCTGCGCGTTCTTGGCTTTGGACTTGTAGGTCACCGGCTGATCGGGCACCGCGCCGATGCCGTAGTCGCGGGCGATCACGTCGCGGATCTCGGCGACTGCATCCTGCGACAGCGCGACCGAGTCGGTACGCATGTAGCTGATCAGGCCGACGGTGCCTTCCTCGCCGCCCAGCGCGACGCCCTCGTAGAGTTTCTGCGCGACCTGCATGGTGCGCTTGGTGGTGAAGCCGAGTTTGCGCGCGGCTTCCTGTTGCAGGGTGGACGTGGTGAATGGCGCGGCCGGACGGCGCTTGCGCTCCTTGCTGACCACGTCGGTGACCTGCAGCGCGCCACCGGCGGCGCCGACGATGCGCTGGCGGGCGGCCTCGGCGGTCTCGCCGTCGGTGATCGTGAACTGCTCGAACTTCTTGCCGTCCAGCTTGATCAGTCGCGCATTGAAGGCCTGCGAGGGGTGCAGGCAATCGGCCACGATCGACCAGTACTCGCGCGCCTTGAATGCCTCGATCTCTTCTTCGCGCTCGACGATCATGCGCAGCGCCGGGGATTGCACCCGGCCGGCGGACAGGCCGCGCTGGACCTTGCGCCACAGCACCGGGGAGAGATTGAACCCGACCAGGTAATCCAGCGCGCGGCGCGCCTGCTGGGCATCGACCAGGTCGCTGGCGATGTCGCGCGGATTGGCCATCGCCTCGTTGATCGCCCGCGGGGTGATTTCGGTGAACACCACGCGCTTCAGCGGTTTGCCTTCCAGCAGGCCGCGCTCGCGCAGGATCTCGGCGATATGCCAGCTGATCGCCTCGCCTTCCCGATCCGGGTCAGTGGCCAGGAACACGGCCTCGGCCTTCTTGGCTTCCTTGGCGATGGCCTCGACGTGCTTCTGGTTCTTCTCGATCAGGTCGTAGCGCATCGCGAAGTTGGCATCCGGATCGACCGCGCCTTCCTTCGGGATCAGGTCACGCACGTGACCGTAGGAGGCCAGGACCATGAAGTCCTTGCCGAGGTATTTGTTGATCGTCTTGGCCTTGGCGGGCGATTCGACGATGAGGAGGTTCTTGGCCATCGCGGCAGAGCCTGTAGTCGGGGGCGGGTGCGCGCCGTAACGGCAGCGCGGGAGGACGCACAAACAAGCAGACACCCGCGGCTGGGCACGGAGGTCGAAATTGCGTTGCCAGTGAAATCACGCCGCGGGCGCTGCTGTCAAGCCTTGTCCGCGACAAACGGCCGGAGCGGGTCCGGGCGTGGCGCGCACAGTATTAATGGTCGCGCCGCTCAATGCACGGGGTCGGGCTCTTCCTCGAACATCTGGGTTTCCATCCAGGCATACGCCGCCTCGCTTCCGGGCTGGTTGAACAGCACCATCAGGACGACCCACTTGAGGTCGTCCAGGTCGATCTCGTGCTGGTCCAGCGCCATTGCGCGATCGATCACCAGTTCGCGCTGGCCCGCGTCGAGCACGCCGTGCTGCTCGAGAAACAGCAGAAAGCCGCGACAATCGGTGTCCAACCGGTCCAGCTCGGGACCGGCATAGACGCGCGTCGGCCAATCCGCGCGCACGGGACTGGGCGCCGGCCGCTGTCGCGCCAGTGCATCCAGCCACTCAAAGGCCTTGTTGATCTCGGCAGCGCTGAAGCCTGCCTGGCCGAGCTCCTCGAACAGCGGCCCGCTTTGCAGATTTTCACGGTCGCGGACCAGATCCGCGTCTTCGGTGAAGTAGTGTTCGAACAGGTACAGCAGGACATCCAGAATGCTTTCTTTCATTTCCCCTCGGCCTGCGCCGCAGGCGGCGCGGTGGGTCAGGAGTTGCTTGGGACCGTCGAACCGTCAAGTGACGGATCACCGGTGTCGATGGAAGCGGCCGTGTTGCGCGACCACTCGACCCTCCAGCTCCAGCGGCAGAAGCATGGATGACAGGCGTGCGGACGTCAATCCGGTGCGCTGAACAAGCTGATCCATATCTGTAGGGTCGTGACCGAGCGCCTGCCACAAAATATGGTGGTCATCGTCGTTTTGGGTTGGCGTGGGGTGGGAGGTCGACCGTGGTGGCGGATCGGGAGGGAGAGCAGATCCGCACGAGCGGGCTGACTCTCCTGAACTGGGGGCGGCCAGACGTTCGCGCAAGTGGCTGGCCTGCGCGCTGATGGCGGAAGCCAGCAGGTCGGCGATATCCGACGGGCTTTCAATCAGGCACGCACCGTCGCGGATCAGGCGGTGGCAGCCGCGCGCCAGCGGGTTGTGGATCGAACCGGGGACTGCCATCACCTCGCGCCCGCACTCCGCCGACAGGCGCGCGGTGATCAGCGCGCCGGAGCGGTAGGCGGCCTCGATCACCAGCGTGCCCAGGCACAGCCCGGCAAGGATCCGGTTGCGACTGGGAAAATGTTCCCGGCGCGGCCCGGTGCCGGGGAGGTGTTCGCTGACCACCGCGCCCCGCGCGGCGATACGCGCATGCAGTGCCGTGTTCGCACGCGGGTAGGGAACGTCCGGACCGGTCCCCAGCACCGCCACGGTTTCACCGCCGGCTGCCAGGGTGGACTCGTGGACCGCGGTATCGATGCCGGCTGCCAGTCCACTGGCGATCATCAGGCCCTGTCCGGCCAGGGCCCTGGCGAACTCGCGCGCGTTGTCCGCGCCGCCCGGCGTCGGCGAGCGACTGCCGACGATCGCCACGGCGGGAAGCCACAGCAGCGTCGGATCGCCCGCCACGAACAGGGCCAGGGGTGGGTTCTGCGTGTGCCGCAGCAGCGGCGGGTAGTCCGGATCGTCCCAGCCGATCAGGTGGTGGTCCGGAGCGGCCAGCCAGTCCAGCGCACGCAGCACCGCGTCCCCGGGTGGCATCTGCAGATGCGCCACTTGCCGGGCCTGCAATCCGACTGCCCGCCACAGGGAAGGCCCGGCCGCCAGTGCGGTCTGCGGCGAAGCCTGCGTCAGCAGGTTGCGGCGCGGTGCAGCGGGACCGGCGCAATCCAGCAACTGGAGCAGGGCGTGGTTGCGGGAGCGGTCGGTGCGGTCGACCGGCGTGGCAGGGGCAGCAACGGCATCGTGAGCAGCGGAATCGTCCATCCCGCGAGCATCGGGCGGAAACGACGACGGCACCCTAGGGTGCCGTCGATGATCGCGGTAGGGAATCCCCTTTCGCGCCGGTCAGTGATCCGGGCTCAGTAAGGCGCGTCCGGGTGCTTGAGCTCGTGACCGACCTGGATCGGGCGGATGCCCTCCATGACGAGTGCGTAGCTGACCTTGTCGAAGGTCCGGAACACCATCAGGTGTCCAGCAAACTCGTCCGGCAGCCGCACGCGGTTGTTGCGGCCGAAGGTGTCCTCGCTGCGGTCCCAGCCACTGCCGGTGCTCATGCGGTCGACCACTTCGCTGCCCACACGCCAACCCGAGAACACGGTGCCGTTGTCCACGCCGTCACGGGCGCCGACCGACAGGGCCACCACGTCACGCGGTCCACCGGTGCGCAGCATGTCCGCCACCGCCAACACGCGGGCGCGGCCGTACTCGAACTGCTGGCGCGGCGGATGCGGGAAGAACTGCAGGTCATATGGCTGGGCCTCCACCGGGATCAGGCGATCACCGATGCGCACTTCACGGCCGCTGTCGTCCAGCACCATCGTGGTGGCTTCGATGCCGCCGACTTCGCCGCGGGTGACCGTGCCGGTCGCCTGCTGCATCAGCTCGTAGCCCAGCAGCTCGGCACCGTTGTCGGGTACGACCACATTGGTCCAATGCCGCTCGAAATCGATCGTGCGGCGACCACGGTTGTCCAGGTCGGCCGCGTCGAAGATGTCGCAGCACATGGTCCGGTCGAGACGGGCGTAGCGCTGGGTCGGACGAACCACCGCGTAGCGCTGGCCGGCAACGGCGCCCGGCAACCCCTTGATGTAGACGACCTGACCCTTGGCACTGCGCAGGCGGTCCTCTTCCAGGCCGACCACGTGCGGCAGGCTGTCGATTTCATCGACGACCCGCAGGTCCTTCAGGAACGGTTCGATCTGCGACAGCGGCACGCCGGTGACGGGTGCGAGCTGGCGCGGGCCGGGTTGGGCGGTGACGCGGTTCAGATACGCCAGCGACAATACGTCGCCGGGATAGATGAGGTGCGGATTCTCCACCTGCGGGTTGGCCTGCCAGATTTCCGGCCACAGCCAAGGTTTCTGGAGGAAGGTTCCGGCGATGTCCCACAACGTGTCACCTTTCTTGACCACGTAGGTGTCGGGGTGATCCCCGCGCAACCCGGCAGCCATGGCAAAAGTGGCAATTGTCAGCAACGCAGCGGTAGCGACCGTGCGGATCGGCTTCAACATAATAGGTATACCTGATTCCCCATGCAGGTGCGCCCGGGCGTCATAAAGCGACGCGGGCGGCTCACTATATCCCAGATGAATAGAGTCATTGCAAGCAAAAGCACTGCAACAGCCGCGTTATACTGACCCGGTATCTTGTGGATGTGATCCACGCCCCCATTTCAAGAGCCATGGCCCAGTTACCGATCCTCGAATTTCCCGATCCGCGCCTGCGCACCGTCGCGACCGACGTTGATCCGTCCCAGATCGGCGCCCCGGAATTCCAGCGTCTGCTCGATGACATGCTCGAGACCATGTACGACGCGCCCGGTATCGGTCTGGCGGCCAGCCAGGTGGACGTCCACCAGCGTTTCATGGTGATCGATGTCTCCGAGGACAACGATACTCCGATGGTGTTCATCAACCCGCAGATCCTCGCCAGCGAAGGCGAAGAGGTGCATGAGGAGGGCTGCCTGTCGGTCCCGGGGATCTTCGCCGAGGTGACCCGCGCCGAGCGGATCACGGTCAAGGCGCTGAACCGGGATGGCGAGTCGTTCGAGATGGACTGCGACGGGCTGCTGGCGGTCTGCGTCCAGCACGAGATGGACCACTTGCTGGGAAAGCTGTTTGTGGACTACCTGTCCCCGCTGAAGCGCGAGATGGTGCGCAAGAAACTGGCCAAGGCACGCCGCAACGCCGCCTGAGTAACCATCCGGGTGGTCATGCCCGGTTGCAGGCATGCCCGGCTGTAAGATGGCCCGATGAGAATCGTCTTTGCCGGTACCCCGGATTTCGCCGTCCCCAGCCTGCGTGCGGCGGCCAAAAACAACGAAGTAGTCGCCGTCTACACCCAGCCCGACCGTCCGGCAGGGCGTGGTCGTGGCCTGACGCCCTCACCTGTGAAGCGGGTGGCGCAGGAACTGTCGATCCCCGTCTATCAGCCGGAGAACTTCCGCAGCGCCGCGGCGCGCGAAGCGCTGGCCGCACTGAAGCCTGATCTGTTGGTGGTGGTCGCCTATGGCCTGATCCTTCCCCAGTCAGTGCTGGACATCCCCACCGAGGGGTGCTGGAACGTGCACGCCTCGCTGCTGCCGCGCTGGCGCGGTGCGGCGCCGATCCAGCGCGCCATCCAGGCGGGCGACACCCGTACCGGCGTCTGTTTGATGCGGATGGAGAAGGGGCTCGACACCGGCCCGGTCCTGCTTTCGCAATCCATCGACATCCGCGCCGATGAAACCGGTGGCCAACTGCATGACCGGCTGGCGGAGTTGGGTGCACAGGTCCTGGCCGACGGTCTGGGACTCCTGCGCGCCGGCTTGCGCCCGCAGCCGCAGCCGCAACCCGACAGTGGCGTCACCTACGCGCACAAGCTCGACAAGGCCGAGGCGAAACTGGACTGGAGTCGCCCGGCGATCGAGCTGGCCAACAAGGTGCGCGCGTTCAATCCCTGGCCGATGGCGGAGGCAGTGATCGCCGGCGAGCGCCTGCGGCTGCACGCCGCGGTCGCCGTGCCGCGCGATCAGCACGCGGAGCCCGGAACAGTCCTCGCCGCGGGCCGCGACGGCATCGACGTGGCGTGCGGTGAAGGCACCCTGCGCGTGCGCGTGCTGCAACGCGACGGCGGCAAGGCGATCACCGCCGCTGACTATCTCAATGGACGCCGAGATCTGGTGGTCGGCGGTTGATGCGCCGATGACCGTCACTCCCGGCAGCCAGCCGCGCATTGCCGCCACTCGGGTGCTGGATGCCGTCCTGCATCACGGACGGTCGTTGAAGGCCGAGCTGACGAGTGCCCAGCAGGGACTGGACGATCCGCGCGACCGCGCCCTGGTCGAGGCGATCTGCCTGGCCGTGCTGCGCCAGCCGGCGCGGTTTGACGCGGCACTGGCAGCGTGGATGCCACGACCGTTGGCTCGCCGCGATCGCGAGCTGCGTGCTCTGCTGCTGGTCGGTTTCGCCCAGCTGGATCCGATGGGACTGCCGGCGCACGCGGCGGTGGCGGCGACGGTGGAGGCGGCGCGCGGGCTCGGTCGCGACCATCAGGCCGGCATGGTCAACGCCCTCCTGCGCCGCGCGCTGCGCGAAGGCCTGCCCGCGTTGGAATCCCACGCGCACTGGCCGGCCTGGCTGTGCTCCCGCATCGAGGGAGACTGGCCGGCAGAGGCAGAGTCGATCCTTACCGCCAGCGAGCAGGCGCCACCCATGTGGTTGCGGGTCAATCGCCAACAGGGCAATCGCGAGGCGTATCGCGCTGAGCTCACCGCAGTGGGGATCGAAGGCGTGTTGGTTGACGGGCTGGACGACGCCCTGCGCCTTGATGCCCCGGTGCCCGTTGCCGGCCTGCCCGGCTTTGCCGAAGGCCGCGTGTCGGTGCAGGACGGCGCAGCGCAGCGTGTGGTTGACGCGATGGCGGTCGACGGAGGGATGCGCGTGCTGGACGCCTGCGCCGCACCCGGTGGCAAGGCGGCCCACCTGCTGGAGCGCGAATCGTCGCTTGATCTGACCGCGCTGGACATCGACCGTCGCCGCCTGCGCCAGGTCCAGACAACGTTCGACCGGCTGGGTCTGGGCGCGGATGCCAGGCTGCTTGCAGCCGATGCCACCGATCTGGCGGCATGGTGGGACGGGGTGCCCTTCGATGCCATCGTGCTGGACGCACCATGCTCGGCGACCGGCATCATCCGCCGTCAGCCCGACGTGCTTCTGCACCGGCGCGAGTCCGATATCGACAACCTGGTCGCACTGCAGGGCCGGCTGCTGGACGCACTGTGGCAAACCCTGGCGCCGGGCGGGAGCTTGGTCTACACGACCTGCTCGATCCTGCGCGACGAGAACGACCGCCAGATCGCCGCCTTCCTTGCCCGCACCAGCGATTCACAGGGCGAGGCCCTGGAAGAAGGTTTCGGTCGCGCGCCGGAAAATGAAACCCACGGCCGGCAACGCCTGCCCGGCGAGGACGGCATGGACGGATTCTTTTACGCGCGCCTGCGCAAGGCGCCGGCTTCAGTCAGCGGGGAGTAGGTCGCGGTACACCGCCTCGGTGCGCTCGACGAAGCGCTCGATGCCGAACACCTCCAACGCGTGTGCGCGCGCCGCCTCGCCCATGGCCGGCAGCTTGGCGCGCTGCTTGAGCAGCGTCTGGATCGCGGCGGCGATGGCCGCCACATCGCGTACCGGGACGACCCAGCCATCGACGCCGGGGCGGATGTTTTCCGGCAGGCCGGCGTACTCGCTGACCAGCACCGGCTTGCCCATCGCCATCATCTCCCGACACGCGAAAGAAATCGTCTCCACGTCCCAGGACAGCACGAAGCCGGCGTCGATGGCCGCGATCATCGGCCGGACATCGTGCAGCAGGCCGGCGAAGCGAACCTGCCCGCCCAGCCCAAGCGTCTCGATGCGCGCCAAGGAGGTGGCCGAAGGTGGTCGTCCGGCGAGCAGCACGCGCACTTGTTCGCGCTGTTCTGCCGGCAGCCGTGCGAGCGCTTCGACCAGGTCCATCCAGCCCTTGTAGTCGGCGGTGCCGGCGTTGCTGCCCAGCACCAGCGTGGGCGAGTCGGGAAACAGTGCATCGCGTTCGGCACGCGCGTTGCCGGCCCGCCACGGTCTGTAGAACCCGGTATCGATGCCGTTGTGCACGGTGGCCATGCGGCAGCGTTTGTAGGCGGTGTCGGCAAGGGCGCGGCGGGTGTAGTCGCTGACCGCTATGAGCTGATCGGTGCGGCGCGCGCGCCACCAGTGGCCGATGCCCCGCATCGGCTTGGAGTTGTGTTTGGTCAGCACCAGGCGGGGTGGCCTGGGCAGACCTCGCACCGCCGCCAGCACCAGCCGATGGTCGGCCGAGCCATTGACGTGGATGAGGTCGTAGGCGTGCTCGCGCAGATGCGCTGCCAGTGCGTTGCGGGCGCGGCGGATCGCAGCCAGTTGGCGCAGTCCGTTGGGGAAGGGCTGCGCGAGTGCGGTCACGCCGGGGATCTCGCCGGCCTCGCACAACAGGCGGCTGCCCGGCGGGGCGGCAATGCACACCTTGTGACACGGCGCGAGCCCCCTGGCCAGCGACGCCAGGTAGGTCGTATGACCGCCGCCGTCACCGTCATGGAAGTTGGTCAGCAGGATCTTCATTGAGTCGGGAGGGGCGTCGGCTTGCCGGATTTGCGTCCGCCCAGCCGGGAGCGGCTTTCCTGGTCGAACACCTGCATGTCGGAAATGATGAAGTCGGTCCCGCCCGACGCGTAGGCCTGCGCCAGCTTGTGCAGGTAGTCCGGACTCCAGTGGTCATCGGAATCGAGGAAACAGACGATGTCGCCGCGGGCATGGCGCAGACCGGCACGGAAGGCCGAGAGCTGGCCGGCATTGTCCTGGCAGACCAGGGTCACCCGAGGATCCACGCCGTAGCGCTCGCGCAGCAACTGCGCCGAGCCATCGCTGGACTTATCGTCGACCACGATCACGTCGCAGGGGCGATGCGACTGCCCCAGAGCGCCATCCACGACGGCGGTGACGTAGTCGCGGTAGTTGTAACTGGTAATGACGACGGAGAAGCGGGTCTGGGACGGCATCTCACGGAACCCGGCCAGGCCGGGTCCTTGGTGGGGGAGCCCCTTTGTAGCAAGTCTGGGGAATGCAGTTCTGCAAAAGTTCACGCCGGTTTCGGCAATTCGGTGCGCTTCGCGGGGTACGAAGCTGCTCAATCCTGCGAATCCCGCCACGCCTGGAACATCAACACGCCCCACAGGTGGGTGTGCCATTTGCGTTGGCCGGCGAGGAATTGGCGCCAGATCGCGCGGATCGGCGCCGGGTGGAAGTGGCCTTCCTCGCGCAGGCGCCGCTCATCGAGCTGGGCCTCGGCCCAGTCGCGTAATGGGCCGCGCAGCCAGTCGCCGACCGGGGCGCCGAAGCCGGACTTGGGCCGGTACACCAGCTCATCGGGCAGGTAGCGTGTCAGCAGGCGCTTGGGCAGGTATTTGAGCGTGCCGTTGTGCCATTTCATCGACAGCGGCAGCGACCAGGCGAACTCGGCGACCCGCCAGTCGAGCAGCGGCGCGCGGGTCTCCAGTGCGACCGCCATGCTGGCGCGGTCGACCTTGGTCAGGATGTCCTCGGCCAGGTAGCAGGCGAAATCCAGTTGCATCAGGGCATCCGCGCCGGTGCCGACGCCGGGCATCGCGGCGGGATCGTCGTAGGCGGTGGGTTGCCGGCGCGCGCCGATGACCACGTCTTCCGGGCAGCGCCAGCGGGTCACCCGCTGACGCGCCAGACCCTGTAAATCGCCGGCGGCGAGTTCGGCGCGCAAGGCCGCCAGTCCACCCAGACGGGCCCGTTCGCCGGGATCGCCGGCAAGCTTTGCCAGCAGGCGCCGCGGTAGCCGGGACAGCCGTTGGTCGTTGCGCAGCGCGCGCGCATAACGGCCGTAGCCGAAAAAGAGCTCGTCGCCGCCATCGCCGGACAGCGCCACGGTGACGTGCTCCCGCGCCAGCCGGCACAGCAGTGCGGTTGGTACCTGGGAGGAGTCGGCGAACGGCTCATCGAAGATCCGCGGCAGTTGCGGCACCAGCTCCAATGCGGCGGCACCGTCCACGTGCAGCGGGGTGTGCTCGGTGCCCAGATGGCGGGCAACGGCGGTGGCGTAGTGGCTCTCGTCGTGGACGGTATTGTCGAAGCCAATGGAGAAGCTGCGCACAGGACGGCTGGATTGCGCCTGCATCAGCGCGGTGACCAGGGAAGAGTCGGTCCCGCCGGAGAGGAACGCGCCCAGCGGTACATCGGCCTCCATCCGCATCGCGGTGGCGTCGCGCAGCAGCGCGTCCAGTGCCGACAGCGCGGCGTCCTCGTCGTCGGCAAAGCCGTGTTCGATCGCGCTGCGCTGGCGGTCACGGCTGCTCCACCAGCTCTGCGGTGTGTTGACCGGGTCGAAGCTGGCGTTGCCGGAGCGGACGGTGGCGGCATCGATCCGCAGCAGCCGGCCGGCGGCGAGTTTATGCACCCCGCGCAGGATCGCGTGCGGCGCGGGGATGTAATCCAGCCGCAGCAGCAGGGCCAGCGCGTCCGGATCAACATCGCCGGACATGGTCGGGTGGGCGCGCAGCGCCGCCAGCTCGCTGCCGAACACGAAGGTGCCGTCATCGGCCCAGCCGTAGTAGAGCGGTTTCTTGCCGACGCGGTCACGCGCCAGCCACAGCACTTTGTCGTGACGATCCCATGCGGCCAGCGCGAGCATGCCGTTGCCGCGCTCCAGCGCTGCCTGCACGCCCCACTGGGCGACGGCGGCGAGCAGCACCTCGGTATCGGAATGGCCGCGGAACCGGTGGCCCAGTGCGGCAAGCTCGGCCCGCAGGTCGCGGTGGTTGTAGATCTCGCCGTTGAAGGCGATCACCCAGCGTCCATCGACCGACACCATCGGCTGGTGGCCTTCCGGGCTCAGGTCGACGATCGCCAGCCGGCGATGCGCCAGCACCAGTCCGGACGCCGGGTCGGTCCAGACGCCCGCGTCGTCCGGGCCGCGATGGGCGATGGCCGTGCCCATACGGGTGCCCAGCGCCGCCAATGCTTCGGCGCTGTCGTTCGGAGTGGGCGTCCAGGCGCCGGCGATGCCGCACATGACCGGTGCTCAGCCTTCCGCGCGCGGCGGAGTGGTGGTGTCGGCAGGTTGCCCGGCAGGGATAGCCGGGCTGTCGGCGACCGCCTGGCCGTTCTGCAGCAGCCACAACATGATCGTCTTCTGACGCACGTAGTTGGCCCTCACGTACGCATAGACCAGCCCGTGCCAGCCGTCGAGGAATCCCGCCCGCAGGATGTAGCCGCGCCAGAAACGCCACGCCGGCGACAGCACCAGTTTGGCCAGCGAGGCGCGTTTGCCGCGGGCGAAATCGTGCTCGGCCATCATCCGTGCGTAGCGCTGGGTCTTGGCCAGTTGCTGTTCCAGCGAGCGGTAGGGGTAGTGGACCAGGTCGCCGGCCAGAGTCTTGACCGGGCCATCGACACTGGCGGCCTCGTGGATCTCGCGGGTGCCACGCCAACCGCCGCGGCGACGATCGAACAGGCGCAGGATCCTGTCGGGGTAGGCATTGCCGTGTCGAAGGAAACGGCCGAAATAGTGGTCCAGACGGGCGAAGCGATAGCCGGCGGCGTCGACAAACCCGGCGTCCCGCGCTGCCAGGATCGCCTCGCGCAGGGCATCGCTGACGCGCTCATCGGCGTCCACGCACAGCACCCAGTCATTCCGGGCCTGCTCGATGGCGAACTGCTTCTGGCTGCGGAAGCCGGTGAACGGTCGCTCCAGCACACGCGCGCCCATCGCGTCGGCAATCTGCACCGTGGCATCGGTCGACTGCGAGTCCACCACCACGATCTCGTCGCAGAACGCCAGCGAGGCGAGGCAGTCGCCAATGCGGGCGGCCTCGTTGAACGTGATAATGCAGGCCGATATCGCCGGCACCGCGGGTGCTGGACGGGTTGGTGACGGAGCCGGGGAAGCGTTGATGGCGGAATACCTGTTGTTCGCGACCGAGCGCTACGCGCTGCCCATCCTGCAGCCCCTGGCGCAGGCCCTGCAAGCGCAGGGTCACGGCGTGAGCGCTTGGCTGGTGGACGGCGCGGCGGGTGCCGAATTGCCGGCGCCGGTGCGCATGGTAGACGACGTCCACGCCGCGGTAGCGTTGCGGCCGCGCGCGGTGTTCAGCGCCGCCAACTGGGTGCCGCCGTTCGTGGCCGGGGCCAAGGTGCAGGTGTTCCACGGTTTCAACGTGGAAAAACGCGCGGCCGCGCGCGGCCATTTCCGGGTGCGCGGACTGTTTGACCTGTACTGCACCCAGGGACCGGCGACCACCACGCCGTTCCGGGAATTGGCCAAATCCGCCGGCCACTTCAAAGTGGTTGAGACCGGCTGGCCGAAGCTGGACCCGTTGTTCGGTGAACCCGACCGGTTGGCGCGGCAACTGCGTGACGCGGCGGGCGGGCGGCCGGTGGTGATGTTCGCGTCCACCTTCACCGAGCGCCTGAGCGCGGCGCCGCACCTGCTCGCCGCGATCAGCGCCGAGATCGCGCGCGGCGACCGTTACTGGATCCTGACCCTGCACCCCAAGTGCGCGCCGGAGCTGTTCGATCGCTACCGCGCGCTGGTCGGGTCGAACGCCTGTTTCGTGGAGACCGAGCAACTGGTCAGCGCCCAACGCGCTGCGGATGTGCTGCTCGCCGACACCACCTCGGTGGTGAGCGAGTTCGTGGTCCAGCGCAAACCGGTGGTGACCTTCCGCAACCGGGCGCCGAAGCCGCACATGATCGATTTCAACGACCCCCACGCGCTGCCGGCGATGCTGGCGCGGGCATTCGCCCCCGATCCATCGCTGCAGGACGCCATCGCCGCCTACGCCGATGCGATCCATCCGTATCGCGATGGGCATTCCTCGCAGCGGGTCATCGCCGCGACGGAGGCGTTGTTGGCCGGTGCGCTGGGACCGCTGGCTCGCAAGCCCTTCGGCGCGTTCACCCGTGGCCTGCAGATCCGCCATCAATTGGGTTACTGGGGGCGCAGCGCACGTTGACCTGGTCGGGTGACGACCACCACGTACGACTCGTCACCAGCAAGGCAACCTACCGTCGGGATCACCAGCGCAGCGGCCGCCGCGCCAGCTCCGATGACAACTGCCGGTAAACCGCGTCGGCGGAGGCGTATGGCAGGTAGCGGATGCACAACTTCGGGGATCTCGCCCCGGCGCCAGCCGTGTCCAGCCACAGCGTGGCGGTGCCGAAGTGCCGGTCCAGCGGTGATCGGGTCAGTCGCAACGCCTGCAGTTTGTCGACCTCGGCGAAGCGCCAGTAGCGCTGCAACCACCCCTCGCGGACCGCCACCAGCTCGTCGCCGAGCGTCCAGCTCGCGCGGCGCGCCGCCGCATGTGCCTGCACCGCCGCCCACGGCAGCCAGACCAGTACCAGCAGCCCCAAGCTTCCAAAGCGCACGCAGAGCGCTGCGGTCACCAGCGCGATCCACGGCAGCGTGGGAAGCATTCGCCGCCACCAGCCGCGCATCGGCAGTGGCTGCCAGTCCAGCGCAAGCCAGCGGGCGCGCGGCAGCAGCGCCTCGATCAGCCGGTCGCAGTCCTCGCGCGGCGCGATCGGCGCCAGCTCATGCAGGGTCCGCGACTGACCTTCCTGCTGGCTGGCGGCGGTATCGACCTCCAGCGTGCGCTGCTTCAGCCACCGGTGGAGCAGACCTTCGGTCAGCGTCCACGCCTGGATCCGTCTTCGCGACGCGCTGGTGCGCCACCGGGTCAGCAGGCCGCGCTCGACGGTCAGGCGGCGCCCGTCGCGACTCAACACGAAACCGTAGTACTGGAGCACGGCCAGCAGCACCGACAGCAGGCGCAGTGCCAGCAACATCGCCGCCAGCAGCGTCACACCTCCGGCCAGCAGCTGCCAGAGCGGCCAGTGGTTGGCTCCGTTCCAGGTCTCCCAGGTGCCGCCGAGCCGCTCGAACAGGTTCGACCAGATCCGCCCACCCGTCTGCGAGAGCGCGGCCACGCCGGCGCCCACCAGGATCATGCCGCGGTTGGACACCACGCCCAGTCGCAACAGGTCCGCGGTCCCCATGTGCAGCAGCGGCTCGGGTGCGATGGTCGGTGCGGCCCCGGCCGCCTCGTCCGCGGCAACGCCGCCCTCCGATAGGGTCGACGCGGTTACCGCCAGCCCGCGTCGGCGCACCAGCGTTTCCAACTCCAGCGCGTCGGCCAGCGTCAGCACCCGCATCGTCGCTTCCGGCTTGCTGCCACCGGCCGATTCCAGGCGCAATTCGGCGACGCCGAACACGCGATGCAGCAGCGATTGCTCGACGGCGACGTTGTGGATGCGCGAGAACGGGATCACCCGCAGGCTGCGCTCCAGCAAGCCGCTGCGCACCACCAGCGCGTCGTCCGCGACGGCATAGCGGTAGGTGAAGTACTGCCACAGCGAGCCGATCGCGAGGACGCCCACGCCGATCAGCGGCCACAGCCCGCTCTCGTCGCGGCGGCCGAACACAAACAGCGCGATCAGCGGGACGATGAACTGTTTCAGCTGCGCCACCAGCACGAACAGCCACGACATCGGGTGCAGCCGGTGCTCGGGCTCGGCCGGCGCAGCGGTGTCAGTCTTCATCGTCGAGATCGATCTGCCGTCCGAGGCGATCCCGCAGGAATTCCGCATCCTCCGCGTCGATGTTGGGCACCACCACCGAACTGTTGCGCGTGCCCGCGGTGTGCACGATCAGGGTTGCCAGGCTGCGGCGGCGCTGCAGCGGGCCGCGCTTGAGATCCAGATGCTGCACTCGGGTGATCGGCACCCGGGTCTCCCGCAGCCACATGCGGCCACGACGCAGCGCCAGGCCTTCCCGGTCGAGGCGCCAGAAGGTGTGGTGGAACTGCTTGTGGCCGAGCATCCAGCCCAGTCCCCCGCCGAACAGACAGCCGACCACCGCGCAGGCGATAAACACCGTCATGCCAGTCGCATGGCCCGAATCCAGCAGGACGATACCAGGGATGGCCAGGGCCAGGCCCACCATCGCGCCCGCGAGCGCCAGCCACGGCGTCGTGCCCAGCAGGAACAGGGCACGCGCGCGCTGCGGCAACGGCTGCCACTCAGCCTCGTCGGCAGGCGCCATGGACGGGCTCTGAGGAAACGGTGGAGCCATGCGGACAGTCCTTCGTGCGCGAACGCAGCGTACTCAGTAGCACTGCGGCCAATAGGGGTTGTCCTCGCCGCTGCCCGGAGGGCGCAGCGAGTAGCGCTTGTAGGTCCACTGGTACTGCGAAGGGTCGCGCCGGGCGATGCGCTCCACCGCCGCGTTGAGCACGGTGACCGCAACGCCGGGGTCCGGGTCGGCCACGCCGTCGGGCGCTGCCTCGATATGGACCGCAAACCCCGGCCCGGACGGGTGGCTGTCGATGCGCTCGCAATAGGCCATCAGCACGGTGGCGCCGCTGCGCGCAGCCAGTCGGCCGAGCAGGCTCATGGTGAGCGCCTGGGTGCCGAAGAATTCACCGAATGCGCCGTCGCCCTGCTTGGGCTGCTGGTCGGGCAGGATGCCAAGCACGCCACCGGCCGCCAGCTGCTTGAACAACTGGCGCACGCCGGCGGACTCGGCACGGACCTGGGTGACACGCGGTGGCTGGCCGGCATCGACCCGGTCATCGGCGCGCACCCGCTTGAGGAATTCCTCGCCGACTTTGGAGTCCGGCGGTGCGTACAGGATCGCCAACGGCGTGCGCAGCGCCAGCCACTGGTTCAGCAGCTCCCAGTTGCCGTAGTGCGGAGCGGCGATGATCACTCCGCGTCCGGTGGCGATGGCCGCGTCCAGCAGCGCGGTGCCGTGCTCCTCGCGGATCAGGGCCATGTTTTCCGCATGCGGACGGGTCCACAGCCGCAGCGTCTCCATCAGCTGGCGCGCGGTGGTACGCAGCACTTCCTGCCGCAGTTCCTCGCGCTGCGCCGGGTGCATATGTGGGTAGGCGATCGCCAGGTTGCACGCGGTGACCCGGCTCTCGCGGCTGGACGGTCGCAGCACCACCTTCGCCAGCAGGTCCGCAATCCCATACAACCCGCGCCATGGCAGGCGCGCCACGAGTGCGGCCAGGACATACAGGACGTGGGCGAGAAGGCGGCTCATCGTTGGCAGTGTAGCCGCCCGATGGCGCCGATTCCGTCGTGGCGCCGCGCGACGTGGCGCCACGCGTGACGGTCGGCTACTGTGCGCTGATGCTCGCCCTCATCCAACGTGTCAGCCACGCCAGTGTGCGCGTCGACGACGAGCTGCTGGGCGACATCGGGCCCGGTCTGGTGGCGCTGGTCGGCATCGAACCGGCCGACGGCGAGGCGCAGGTCGAGCGCATGGCGCAACGCCTGCTCGGCTACCGGGTGTTCGCCGATGCGCAGGGACGGATGAACCTGGGGCTCGCCGACAGTGGCGGCCAGCTGCTGCTGGTCAGCCAGTTCACCCTGGTGGCCGACACCGCCAGCGGCATGCGCCCGGGCTTCAGCACCGCCGCTGCACCTGAGCAGGCTGAACCGTTATTCAACCAATTGCTCGCGTCCTGCAGGCGATTGTTGCCCGCAGGGGTGGAAACCGGGCGCTTTGGTGCCCATATGGTAGTAAGCCTGGCCAATGATGGCCCGGTCACCTTCCTTTTGCGGGCCTGAGGCCGCAGAAGCCGTACCGCCGGAGGCGCACAGCAGAATTGTGCATCGGTGGTATAATACAAGGTTCCCCAGCCCCAAATAATATGGTAGCGCAGCCGCATGGCAAACGAGAGTCCGGCTCCCAAGTCCGATATCAAATCGCTGATCAGTAAGGGCCTGGAGCAAGGCTACCTGACGTATGCGGAAGTCAACGATCACCTGCCGGCCGACATGGTCGAGGCGGAGCAGATCGAGGACGTCATCGCGCTGATCAATGGCATGGGCATCGAAGTGCACGAAGTCGCACCCGATGCCGACACCCTGTCGATCGGCGACACCAGCTCCAGCGGGCGAGAGGTCGATGAGACCACCGCCGAGGAAGCCGCCGCCGCGCTGACCGGCCTGGATGCCGAGGGTGGTCGCACCACCGACCCGGTACGCATGTACATGCGCGAGATGGGCACGGTCGACCTGCTGACCCGCGAAGGCGAGATCGAGATCGCCAAGCGCATCGAGGACGGCCTGAATCAGGTGCAGGCCTCGATCGCGCTGTTCCCGGGCACCATCGAACTGATCCTGCAGGACTACGAACTGCACAAGGCCGGCAAGAAGCGTCTGGCGGAGCTGCTGGTCGGCTTCCTTGACCAGCTCGAAGACCCGACCGTGGCGCCGCCGCCGGCCGAGGCGATGTCCGTCGTTCCCGAGCCGGTGAAGGACGAGGACGAAGTTGACGAGGACGCCGAGGACGAGGACGAGGATGAAGTCGTCGACGAGGGCCCGACCGGTCCCGATCCGGCCGAGGTGACCGCTCGCTTCGAGCACCTCAGCGACCTCTATGCCCAGTTCGAGAAGGCCTACGCCAAGCACGGCCCGAGCCACAAGTCGGTGGTCAAGCTGCGCGAGGAGATGGCCGAGGTGTTCGTCACCCTGAAGCTGCCGCTGCCGCTGACCGACGTGCTGGTGGAGAACCTGCGCAGCACCCAGGCCGAGCTGCGCCGTCAGGAGCGCCGTATCCTCGAGCTGGCGACCCGCGTGGCGAAAATGCCGCGCAAGGACTTCATCCGCTCGTGGGACGGCAACCAGACCAACCTGGAGTGGGTCGATGACCTGCTCAAGCGCAAGCAGAAGTGGGCGTCGGGCCTGCGCGAGGTGAAGGACCAGATCATTGCCGAGCAGGAGGCGACCATCGCCACCGAGGCCGCGATGCGTATCACCTTGGCCGACCTGCGCGAGATCAGCCGCACCATGGCCTACGGCGAGACCCGTGCGCGCAAGGCCAAGCGCGAGATGATCGAGGCCAACCTGCGTCTGGTGATCTCGATCGCCAAGAAGTACACCAACCGTGGCCTGCAGTTCCTCGATCTGATCCAGGAAGGCAACATCGGTCTGATGAAGGCGGTCGACAAGTTCGAGCATCGTCGCGGCTTCAAGTTCTCGACCTACGCGACGTGGTGGATCCGCCAGGCCATCACCCGCTCGATCGCCGATCAGGCCCGCACCATCCGTATCCCGGTGCACATGATCGAGACGATCAACAAGCTCAACCGCATCTCGCGCCAGATGCTGCAGCAGTACGGCCGTGAAGCCACGCCCGAAGAGCTGGCCAAGGAAATGGAGATGCCCGAGGACAAGGTTCGCAAGGTGATGAAAATCGCCAAGGAACCGATCTCCATGGAAACCCCGATCGGCGACGACGAGGACTCCCACCTGGGCGACTTCATTGAGGACACCAACGTGGAGTCCCCGGTGGATGCGACGGTCAACATCAACCTGATGGAAACCGTGCGCGATGTCCTGGCCGGGCTGACCCCGCGTGAGGCCAAGGTGCTGCGCATGCGCTTCGGCATCGATATGAACACCGACCACACCCTTGAGGAAGTCGGCAAGCAGTTCGACGTCACCCGCGAGCGGATCCGCCAGATAGAGGCCAAGGCGCTGCGCAAGCTGCGTCACCCAAGCCGCTCGGAGCAGCTGCGCAGCTTCCTCGAAATCGAGTAAGCCGCGCGCGGTAACGTCGCAAGCACCAAAGCGCCACGGCGCAACCGAAGCCCCGCCACGAGCGGGGCTTCGCGTATCCGGCAGGCTATAATCGGCGGCCGCAATGCGGGCCCATAGCTCAATGGTTAGAGCAGAGGACTCATAATCCTTTGGTTCCAGGTTCGAGTCCTGGTGGGCCCACCATGAAGGCCGCGTACCCGGTGTATCGAAGCCGATTTATGACGGCGGCCGTTTGTACCGGCAGTGTGGCGTGTGATCCTTCTCATCCGGCTTCCGATAGAGTCTGCGCATCAGTCCAACCGACACGCGTTCATGCCCTCAGACAAAGCCACCACCTCCAGCCAGATCCTTGACCGGGTCGTCGCGCAGGCCCGCCGTGACGCCGAGCAGCGCGACAAGGGCTATCGCGAGCGCGCGCTGAAGATGTATCCGTGGATCTGCGGGCGCTGTGCGCGTGAGTTCACCCGTACCAACCTGCGCGAACTCACGGTGCACCACCGCAATCACGACCACGACTTCAATCCGCCCGACGGCAGCAACTGGGAGTTGCTGTGCGTGTACTGCCACGACAATGAGCATTCGCGCTACGTGGACTACACCGGCGGCAGCGCGCTGGATGCCGAGGACCGGCCGGCCGCCGCGACGGGCAATCCATTCGCCAATTTGAAGTCGCTGCTGAAGAAAGATTGAGGGCTGTCGGATGCTCGACATTCGTCTTCCACCGAGCCAGCGAATTTCTCAACTCATCTGAAGCCTTGGCGCGCCGCGCGAACCGAGGTTCGCGCACGAGGATTAGGTTCACGCGCGTGACCGGTGGCCTTTCGATAGCCGTCCGCAACCGCGTTCACCCGCCTGTGATCCGCCGTTGCGCACCGTGCTGACTCCGACACGCGTGCATCGCCAGCGACTGCAACGCGTCACCACGTCCGAGACGGGATTGGCACATGGATCTGAAAAGCGGTTACCCGTTCTGGGCGATCAAGAACGGTTTGATGCACGCCTTCGAGCCGCTGGAAACCGACACCCGTTGCGATGTCGCCATCATTGGCGGTGGCATCAGTGGGGCATTGATCGCCGACTCGCTTTCCGCCGCGGGCCACGAGGTGGTCCTAGTCGAGCAGCGCGACATCGGCTGGGGCAGCACGGCGGCCAGTACAGCGCTGCTGCAGTACGAGATCGACACTCACCTGACCGAGCTGGCCGGGACTCTTGGCGAGGGCAACGCGGTGCTGGCCTACCGCGCGTGCGTTGACGCAATCGGCCTGCTGGAGGAACTGGCGACCGGGCTTGGCGATGTCGGGTTCCAGACGCGCGACAGCCTCTACTACGCGAGCCGGCGACGCGACAAATCCCCGCTGCGGGAGGAGTTCGAGCTGCGCCAGAAGCACGGGTTCGACGTGTCATGGTTGGACTCGGCTGACGTCCGGGAGCGCTTCGGAATCCCCGCGCCGGCCGCGATCCTCAACCGCCCGGCCGCGAGCGTGGATCCGTACCGGCTGACGTACCGTCTGCTCGCCCGGCTGCAGGAGCGCGGCGTGGGGGTGCATGACCGGACCCGCGTCGCCAGCGTGGTCACGCGACCGCGCTCGGTGGATCTCGAGCTCGAGAACGGCGCGCGCCTGAGTGCCGGGCACGTGATCGTGGCAGCCGGCTACGAGGGCGAGAACTTCCTGCCCAGGAATGTCGCCACCAACCGCAGCAGCTACGCGTTCGTCACCGATCCGATCGGCCGTGATGAGCTGGGAGTATTGGCGACCACGATGATGTGGGAAACCGCGCGGCCGTATCTCTATCTGCGCACCACCTCGGACAACCGCCTGCTGGTGGGCGGCGAGGATGACCGTCGGGACATCCCCAAGCGCCGCGACGCGATGGTCGACCGCAAGGCGCGGTCTCTGGCGAAGAAGGCGCAGAAGCTGTTTCCGCACCTCAATGTCACGCCCACATTTTCGTGGGCGGGGACGTTCGCCGAGACCAGCGACGGCCTGCCGTATTTCGGGCCCCACCCGGCGACCGGTCCGCGGATGCTTTTCGCCATGGCCTACGGTGGCAACGGCATCACCTACTCGATGCTGGGCGCGGGCCTGCTGCGCGCGCTGGTGGAGGGCAAGCCGCATCGCCTGGCGCCGCTGTTCACCTTCGAGCGTTTGAAGACCTGACCGATCACCCGCCCGAAACGCCGGTGTCGCGCCAGGGTCAGCTGTCCAGCAGCGCCCGCCCGGAGTACCCAGTAACCTTTGCGTCGTTACGCTGGCTCGGGGACGGGCTCTGCGGTGGCTGGCGGCTGCGGCCGCAGCTCCTGCACGATCCTGCCTTGTTCCATCACCAAGACCCGATCCGCGCTGGCGATAGTTTCCGGCCGGTGCGCGATAATCACTTTAGTTAAATCCAGCTGGCGTACCGCGTCGTTGACCAAGCGCTCCTTCATCACGTCCAAGTGGCTGGTGGCCTCATCCAGCACCAACAGCTTTGGGTTGCGATAAAGCGCGCGGGCCAAAATGATACGTTGCTTCTGTCCGCCCGACAACGAGCTGCCCATGTCTCCGATCAGGCCGTGATAGCCCATCGGCATGGCGACGATCTCGTCATGTATGGCGGCCAATCGGGCGGCGGACTCTACCCGCGCCTGATCGCCGTCGGTGTCGAAGAAGCTGATGTTGTCGGCGATGCTGCCGGCGAACAGCTGATCATCCTGCATCACGGCACCGATGATACTGCGGACATTGCGCGGGCCGGCCTTGCGGATATCCACCCCGCCGATAGAGATGGTGCCGGCGGTGGGAGGCAACAGGCCGAGTATCAGTTTGACCAGGGTGGTCTTGCCGCACCCGGAACCGCCAACAATTGCCACCGATTCGCCCGCTTCGACGGTCAGGCTGCAGTCTTCCAGCACCCAGGGTTCGCCATCGGCGTAGCGGAACGAAAGCCCTTCGATCTGGATGCGTGAATCAACCGGAGGCGGCAGTTCCGGCTGGCCCCGGTCGTCCTTGGGCGGAGTGAGGACGATATCCGCGAGCCGTTCACCATGCAGCCGCAGCATGCGGAACTCGATCCACTTGTCGATCAATGCCGCCATGCGGCCGGCGAACTGATCCTTGTAGGCCAAGTAGGCGATCAACATGCCGACCGAGAACACGCTCTGCAGTGCCAGCAGTGCGCCGATCCAAATCACCGCAATTCGTTCGATCCCAAATACGATCTGGCTGGCGCTGTTGAAGCCCAAGCCCATGTGAGCCAGCCGTACGTCCTGATTAATGGTGTCGACCATCAGGTTGTCGTAAGTGGAGCGGCGCAGCGATTCCTGCCCGGCCACTTTCAGGCTTTGAATGCCACGCAATGATTCCAATAGGTGGGTCTGTTGCTTGGCGCCGGCTACGAGCTGTTGTTCCGTTCGATCACGGACGGGCCGATATGCCACGGCCCTGATCGCTAAGTATAGCACGACAGCTAGCACGGTGACCAGCGCCAGCTTCCAGCTGTAGAACAGCATCAGCGCCAAGGTCACGACCGCCATCAGGCCATCGATGAGCGCTTCGACGAAGCTGGTGGTCAAGGTGCGTTGGATCGTCTGCACTGAGCCCATGCGCGAAGTGATATCGCCTAGATGGCGTTTCTCGAAGAAATCCAGCGGCAGGCGGAGCAGGTGGGCGAAGACGTTGCCCATCCATTGCAACCCGAGCCGAGACGACAGATAAACCACAGACCAGCCACGCAGCAGGCCAATGGCGACTTGAAGTAACAGCGCAAGACCAAAGCCCAGGCCCAGCACCACCAGTAGGTCGCGGTCGGCCGAGACCAAAACCTGGTCCACTACCCACTGCATGAAGAACGGCGCCAGCACCACAAACACCTGCAATGCGATTGACAACAACAGGATCTGGCTAAGCGCGCGCCACAAGCCGTGTATCGGACCGGTCAACTGGCGGGCACTCACAGAGGGCGCGGCCTTATGGGGCTTGAAATCAGCGCTAGGCGTGAGCTCCAGTGCGACTCCGGTGAAGTGCTTGGATACCTCTTCGTAGGTGAGCTTCCGTTCCCCAACCGCGGGGTCAAAAATTGTGACCTTAGCTTGGGCGGTTTTCGCCAGAACCACGAAGTGGTTCATGTCCCAGTGCAGAATGCAGGGTAGACGTAGCTTGCCAAGATCATTCATGTCGAGGCGAAGCGGGCGCGTCGAAAAACCAAGCTTCTGGGAGATGTGGATTAGCTGACTAAGCTTTGCTCCCTTAAGCGAGAGAGGGAACCGGCGACGTATCTCAATGAGCCCCAACGACATTCCGTGGTGGCTAATCAGCATCGCCAAACATGCGAGTCCGCATTCACTTGATTCGGATTGAACTATCGGCCGCATTCAACGATATTCTCTGATAGGTTTTCTGGCACGGCCTCAAGTCGGCCAAGGTCAACGTCTCGTAGCTGAGAAATCACAGTTGCATTGTAAGAGCGAGCGTTGTTACTGTGAGCAATAAAAACTACATGGGTGTTCCAATTGATTGTGCCATATTGCTATAAATAACATAGCAGCTAAACCAACTGAGCGTGTGTCATTCAGTAGCCAGGCAGCATAGTTATTAATCTAAAAAATAAATTATGTGTCCTGATGTTCCGATGTGCGCCGCTTCTCCGGCGACTCTTTTCGAGCATCGAAATAGTTGGCTATTTTGAAGAATGTCAACAGAAGTGCAGTAGATGCGAATGCGAGCCATATTTTACCGTCTGTAGCTACGATAACAACTGCGATCGATAGAATCGCAATGACGTACGTCAAGTTTGACAGCGCAGGAATTTTCATTTCATAATCTCCTGAAAGTGCTGTCGCCATTGCGACAGCACTTGATAAGTCTTTTTACTCAGCCAACAAAAGATGGCCAAAAAATGCGCCGTGAATTCCGCCGCTGATCGCTCCTGCGAACGCGCCGATTGGACCTCCAATAGCGCCAATCGCTGCGCCTGCCATTACACCCGCAGCAAACCCTGAGACCGTTCCCGAGTGTGAGCCGTCGACGTCTTCGATTTCGATAGAAGTAATTTCGCGCATAATAGCATTCCTAATAGTTATAAGTTCTAATTAGAGAAAATACAGGCCGAGAGCGATTCCGCCGCAGACTAGGCCCCCGATCGCCGCACCAGGAGCTGCGCCGATTCCGCCGGCAAATCCGCCGATAATTCCGCCTGCCATAGCTCCTGCACCTGCCCCGCTCGCGAATGCGTTTACTGCGCCGGCAGCGCTTTCTCCAGCTACTTCGAAGACTTCGTTAACAGTAAGCTCTCTCATTTGTTCTTCCTTAGTCTATGATTCGGAGATCCTCTCCGAGAGGGCCGCAAATTGCGGCATCTTCTGATTCGCCGCATGCACGCAGTCATGCGCCGAACACAGATCCTTTAATTGAGTAAAGAGGCTCGAAAATCCATTCGATCAGTGTGCGTTGCTCTCCGAGCACATCGGCGTCGAGCAGCATGCCGGGCTTTAGTGGCTCAGGCTTGCCGTACACGGTAATGGCTTGCTTGTCAAGTGAAACGGTAATTCGATAGAAAGGTTCGCTGGTGCTATTCGCATCCATCGTAGCCACAGTACTGCGGCTGATGCGTTCGACACGGCCTTGGTGGTGTCCGAACTTCTGGTAAGGGAATGCCTGATAGCGCAGCAGGACGCTGTCACCAGGTTCGATGAAGCCGATGGAGCGGCTGGGTACCAACAACTCGGCCTCCAACGTGCCGTCGCCCGGCAACAGGCTCAGCAAGGGTTGCCCGGCCTGCACTGCCTGTCCCGGTTTGGCAAGTTGGGTGGCGACGATGCCGCTGACCGGTGCATGCAGGGCGAGTTCGCCGCGCGCCTGGGTTTCGACCTGCTCCTGCTCCAGCACTGCCAGGTCGCGTTGGAAGTTGGCTTCGGAGGTTTGTCGTTGGCCCGGCACTTCGTGCAGGGCCTGTTGCAATTGGGCGATCAGCCGGCGCGTGCCGATGGCCTGCCGTTGTAGTATCTGGACTTCACCGACCTGTTCCAGCGTAGCGGCCTGCTGCTGTTTGACCTGCAACTCGCTGACGTACTGGTCCTGCTGGAGTTGTTGCAGGCGTTCCATCGTCTGGTTGGCGATGCCCACTTGCTCTTGGCGAGTGGCAATCTCGGTTTCGATCTGGGCCAGTTCGCGTCGGGCGATGGTCAGCTGCGTGGCCAGGCCGTTGGACTGCGCTTCCAGGAGTTGCTGCTGTGCGGACTGAGCGGAGGTCATGCCGTCCTCGCGACGTTGCAGGCGTTGCGCCAGCGCTGCGGTGGTATCGCCGCTGAGCAAGGTGGACCGGGGCACGGTGACTACGGCGAGCGTTTGGCCCGCGCTGACCTTGCCTCCCTCGGGAATGTCCACGCGGGTGAGCACGCCCGTGGCAGGTGCTAGCACCGTGGCCATGCCTTGGACCGGCACCAGCTGCCCAATCACCCGCGATCGGCGGGTGTAGGTGCCAAAGGTGAGGAAAAGCGCAATGGTCAGTGCGACTACGACAGCGGCAGTCGTCAGAATCCACAGCCGCACGGGCTGGGCAAGGGAGATGCCCCCCAGCCAACTCGTGCGCTTTGCCTCCAACACTTCCCTGCGAAACAAGTCTTGCGACATCCGTATCTCCAACGCCACCCCCCTGTGGCGAAACACTTTCTACAGGAAGCCCGTGACTTGAGTCAAGAATAAAGCCGCTGCTTATCGCGATAGCGACGTGCTTCCGGTTCGCGCGGGTGTTGAGAGAGGACGAAAGCTCACTTTTCCAAAAGAGCCCGGATCGCCGCCAGCCCGGCGGCCGCCCGTTCCTGCTTGTGCGCCGCGTCGGCCACCGGGTCGGCGCCGTCGCGCTGGACTTCGGCCACCGGCAGCTCGTCGAGGAAGCGGCTGGGCTTGAGGCGGATCATGTCGCCCCATTTCTGCGCCTTCTTCGAATACGACAGCCACAGCCGTTCCTTGGCCCGGGTGATCCCGACGTACAACAGGCGGCGTTCCTCCTCCAGGCTGCCTTCATCCAGGGCGGCATCGTGCGGCAGGGTCCCGTCCTCCACGCCGACGATGAACACGTAGCGGAACTCCAGGCCCTTGGCGCCGTGCAGGCTCATCAGGCGGACCTGGTTGCCGGCCTCGCCCTTGTCGGCGTGGGACAGCAATGCCAGCTGGGCGGCCAGTTCGCCGGGGCCCGCGCCCTTGCCGCCGTCAAACCAGTCGGCGAGTTCTTCCAGGTTGGCCTTGCGGCGCTGGAACGAGGCCTCGTCCTTGCAATGGGCGCGGATGGCCAGCAGCAGGCCGGACTTCTCCGCCAGCACCCGCACCAGCTCCGACGGTGGCAGTCGACGCGCGTCCTCGCGCAGGCCGCGGACGATGCCGACAAAGGTGTTGAGCGCGTTGCCAGCGCGGGGCGGGAGTTGCTGCAGGGCCCCGACCGACTCGGCGGCGCGTGACATCGGCATGCCGGCACGCTGGGCCAGTTCGGCCAGCCGCGCCAGCGTGGTGGCGCCGACCTCGCGCTTGGGCGAGGTCACCGCGCGCACGAACGCCGCATCGTCGTCGGGGTTGGCGATCAGGCGCAGCCATGACATCGCGTCCTTGACCTCGCCACGCTCCAGGAAGGCGGTGCCCCCGGTCAGGTGGTAGGGCACTCCAACCTGCTGCAAGGCCTTCTCCAACGCGCGCGACTGGAAATTGCCGCGGAACAGGATGCAGAAATCGCTCCACGGTGCCTGCCGGGCGGTGGCGGTGAACTGGATCTCGGCAGCGACCTTCTCCGCCTCATGGGCGCTGTCGCGGCATTCCCAGATGCGGATGCGCTCGCCGTCGGCCTGCTCGCTCCACAGGGTCTTGAGGTGGGTATGCGGGTTGTTGGCGATCAACGCGTTGGCCGCGCGCAGCACGCGGTTGGAGCAGCGGTAGTTCTGCTCCAGCTTGATGACCCGCAGGGTCGGGTAATCGCTCTCCAGCGACAACAGGTTGTCGGGATTGGCGCCGCGCCAGGCATAGATGGACTGGTCATCGTCGCCCACCACGGTGAACAGTCCGGTCGGCCCGGCCAGCGCCTTGAGCAGACGATACTGGGCGTCGTTGGTGTCCTGACACTCGTCCACCAGCAGGTAGCCGATGCGCTCGCGCCAGGCCAGCGCGCATTCCTCGTCGGACTCCAGCAGTTGCACCGGCAGGCGGATCAGGTCATCGAAGTCGACCGCGTTGAAGGTGGTCAGGCGGGCCTGATACAGCGCATAGACCGTGGCGGCCTCAACTTCGCGCGCACTCCGCGCCTCGGCCATCGCCTGCTCGGGTGACAGGCCGGCGTTCTTTGCGCGCGAGATCAGGTTGCGCATGCCGTCCAGCACGTCCGGCTTGGTGCCCACGCCCAGCAGGTCCTTGATCTGCGCGGCGCTGTCATCGCTGTCGAAGATCGAGAAACCGCGGCGCAGCCCGAGTTTGGCGTGCTCGATCTGCAGGAAGCGCAGCCCGAGCGCATGGAAGGTCGAGATCGTCAACCCTTCGGCGCCGTCGCCACGGATGCGCTTGGCGACGCGCTCGCGCATCTCCTTGGCCGACTTGTTGGTGAAGGTGATCGCGGCGATGCGCCTGGCCGGCATGCGGCCGGAGGCGATCAGGTGGGCGATCTTCTCCACGATCACGCGGGTTTTGCCGCTGCCGGCGCCGGCGAGCACCAGCAGGGGGCCTTCGACGTGTTCGACGGCGGCGCGTTGTGGGGGATTGAGGCCGTGCATGGAGGACTGCGGTCACGCGATGGAGCGGCCGGGCAGTTTACCCCGGCGCCGCTGGCCACTACCTTGTCGGCTACCCCTGTTGGCTTTCATGGCTCAAGGATCACGGATGTTCCCTCAGCTGCTGTTGCGCGCCCTGCTCGCATCGTCTCTGTTTGCCCTTGCTTTCACTGCCGTTGCGGCGCCCCCTGCGGAGGATCCGCTGGACGACCCGGTGATGCTGTCCGCAGGGTTCCTCGCCGGCCACCCCGACCTGAACTACCGCATCGAAGGCCAGAAGGCGCTCGACGACGGCCGGCTGGAAGACGCGCTGGCGTACTTCCGGCGCGCCAGCCTGTACGCCGACAAGGCCTCCCAGGCGATGGTCGGGGAGATGCTGTGGAAGGGCCGCGGCACCGGGGTGGACCGGGCGCTGGCCTACGCGTGGATGGACCTGGCGGCCGAGCGCGGCTATCGCGGCTTCCTGCGCTTCCGCGAACAGTATTGGGAACAGCTGGACGAGGCCGAGCGCGAGCGCGCGGTGGTTGAAGGGCAGGCGATCTACGCCCGCTACGGCGATGCGGTGGCCCAGCCGCGGATCGCAGCGGTCCTGAGGCGAGCGCGCAGCCGCGTTACCGGCAGCCGGACCGGGTTTGTGGGCTCGCTGAAGATCATCACCACCGGTCCGGCCGGGGAGTCGATCAGCATCGACGGGTCCAAATTCCACGACGAGCGCTACTGGGATCCGAAGCAGTACGCGGCATGGCAGGACAGCATCTGGATGAACCCGCGCGTGGGCACGGTCAACGTGGGCGAGACCGAGGTGCTGCCCCGGCAGGAACCCGGGTCCTGATCGCCTAAAATGCCGGCATGGCGAAGCTCTATTTCTATTATTCGGCGATGAACGCCGGCAAGACCACCAACCTGCTGCAGTCGGCGCACAACTACCGCGAGCGCGGGATGCGGGTCCTGATCCTGGCGCCGCAGCTGGACAGTCGCGCCGGCAGCGGCACGGTGGCCTCGCGGATCGGCCTGAGCGCGCCGGCCACGACCTTCACCCCCGAGCAGGACCTGCAATCACTGGTGGCGGCGGATATTGCCGCTCACGGCGCGCTGCACTGCGTGCTGGTGGACGAGGCGCAGTTCCTGCACAAGCCGCAGGTCTGGCAGCTGAGCGAGGTGGTGGACGCGTTCGGAATCCCGGTGCTTTGCTACGGCCTGCGCACGGACTTCCGCGGCGAGCTGTTCGAGGGCAGCCAGTACCTGCTGGCCTGGGCCGACGAGATCAGCGAGATCAAGACGATCTGCCACAGTGGCAGCAAGGCGACCATGACCGTGCGCGTGGATGGGCAGGGCCGCGCGGTACGCGACGGGCCGCAGGTCGAGATCGGCGGCAACGACCGCTACCTGTCGGTATCGCGCGCCGAGTACAAGAAGGTGGTCCGCGGCGAGGGTGTGATCACCCCGCTGCAGCCTTCGCTGACCTTGCCGCCGGGGAAGGGCTGACACCGCGGGTCCTCCTGCGGACCGAGCAGGATCGTCGTCAGCCGCCCCAGGCCGTCGTCCTTCTTAATCGAGGACGCATCGTCGGCAACGTGGAGAGACGCCACGCGTTGAAACAAGGGCTCTGACCGCCGCGAGCGCGCAAGTGCGGTCTGGCAGCGCGACAGCTGGGCACGAAAAGCCGCCGTGGGCAGCGGCAACGCCAGCGGGTGCTGGGCGATGTGCGCACGAGCAGGTTGCATGACCTCGATGCAGCCGGCGGGATCGCCGAGCAACTCGGCCACCCTGCCGCGCTGGGTGACCGAGTCCAGTTGCAGCTGCTCGGGGACCGGCTGCAGCGCGGCCAGCAGGACTGCCTGGCGGTCCAGCAGTGCCTGCGCCTGCAGCGGCTCATCCAGACCGATGTGCAGGCCGGCGACCACCCCCAGCACCTCGGCGAGTGCCGCCGGCTGGTCGCCCAGTTCACGCTCGCCCCGCTCCACCGCCGTGGCCAGCAGGGTGCGCATATCCATCGGCTCGCCCTCGCGGGTGTCGCCGGCACTTTCCAGTACCCCGATCATGAACGCCTGGATCGCCTGCGCGCGCGTCGCCTCGGCGACCGCCTGGCGGGACTGCCACAACCCCATTACAAGGGCGACCGCGACCACCGCCGTGGTCAGCGTGCCGGTGGCCAGCTGCCAGCGGTGGCGGCCGATGAACTTGCCCATCCGGTAGCGCCAGCTTTGCGCGCGCGCGCGCACGGGTCGGCCGCTGGCGTAGCGGAGCAGGTCCTGTGCAAACGCCTCCACCGAGGGGTAGCGCTGCTCGGGCGGCTTGGACAGGGCCTTCAGGACGATGTTGTCCAGATCCCCGGCCAGCACGCGCGCGCGCCGGCGCAAGGCCAGCGGATCGTGGGCATCCCGCAGCGGACTCGCACCACTGGGGTGCAGCATCGCCTGCGAGGGCCGCACCGGGTCGTGCAGCAGGATCGATTCCTCCCAGGCCGCGTCGCTGGCGCGGCTGGGCCGGTAGGGCTTGGCGTCCACCAACAGTTCGTACAGCACCACGCCGAGTGAATAGACGTCGGTCATCGTGGTGACCGGTTCGCCGCGGATCTGCTCGGGCGCCGCGTAGTGCAGGGTGAATGCGCGGGTATCGGTCCGGGTGCGCTCCGGGCCGCTGTCGCTGTCGAGCAGTTTGGCGATACCGAAATCGAGCAGGCGCACGTCGCCGGCCGGGGTGACCAGGATGTTGGAGGGTTTCAGGTCGCGATGGACGATCAGGTTGGCGTGGGCGTGGCTGACCGCAGCACAGACCTGCTCGAACATCTGCAGCCGGGTGGCGAGCGGCGTGTCGTGCTCGCGGCAGTAATCGGTGATCGGGATGCCGTCGATGTATTCCAGGGCGAGGTAGGGCAGGCCTTCGCTGCTGATGCCGGCATCGAGGAGACGGGCAATGTGCGGGTGGGCGAGCCGCGCCAGAATCTGGCGTTCGCGAGTGAAGCGCAAGCGCAGATTGGTGTCCACCAAACCCGGCCGCAGCAACTTCAGTCCAACGCGGCGCTGATACAGGCCATCGGCGCGCGAGGCCAGCCAGACCTGGCCCATCCCGCCCTCTCCCAGCAGGTGTTCCAGCCGGTAGGGGCCGACCTGGCGACCGGGCATCACCAGCTGGCTGGGCTTCAGTGCGGGCTCGGAGAGGAAGCTCTCGTCCTCATCCAGGGCAAGCAGCGCTGTCAGCTCGTGGGCCAACTCCGGGTCATCGGCACGCACCGCCCGCAGACGGCGTTCGCGATCGGCCGCATCCAGCCCGAACAGCTCGTCGAGCAGGGGGGAGATCCGTTGCCAGCGTGCAGGGTCCATGTGCCTTCCCCATTGCGGTCCAGCGGTGTTGCGGAGTGATCCGCCAGAACCTCAGCCTTGCGGTGCGTCGCGCAGCGAAGCCAACAGGAATACGCGGGCCTTCTGCCAGTCGCGCCGGATGCTGCGCTCGGAGCGATCCATCACCGCGGAAATTTCCGGCTCCGACAGTCCACCGAAGTAACGCAGTTCGACCAGCTGCGCGAGCTTGGGATCGACCTGCGTCAACCGGGTCAGGGCGATATCCAGCGCGAGCATCTCGTCGTCCAGCCGGAGGCCGCCTTCCAGGTCCTCCGGCAGGTCGGTCACCCGGTGCATGTCGCCGCCACGTTTCTGCGCCAGGCGCTGGCGCGCGTAGTCCACCACCACCGATCGCATCGCGGTCGCGGCATAGGCGAAGAAGTGCGCGCGGTCGTCGAATTGCGCTTCGCGTTTGCCCCACAGCTTCAGATACGCCTCGTGCACCAGGGCGGTCGCATCGAGGGTCTGACCCCGCTGCTCGGCCAATTGGCGCCGGGCCATGCCGTGCAGCTCGTGATAGAGGGCGGAGAGCACCTCATCGAGCGCGCCGCGGCCGCCGCCACGGGCTTCTTGCAGAAGCTGGGTAATGTCGCCGCTGTCGGCCATGGCACGTCCCTTCCTTGTGACGTTCAATATAGCGCGTTGTGACGGGTGTCACGGAATCGCGGGAGAGAACGGTACCACCAACACCGGTTCAGCGCTGGCAATGGCTGCACCAGACACTGGTGCGCTGCCCGATCAACCCCTGCTTCAAGGGCCGGCCGCAGTTGCGGCAGGGCTGTCCACCTCGACCATAGACCGAAAGTTGCTGGATGAAATAGCCGGTATTGCCGTCGGGACTGATGAAGTCGCGCAACGTCGTACCGCCCTGAACGATGGCGGCTTCCAGCACCCGGCGGATTTCCGTGGCGAGCAGAGCGTAGCGCTCGCGGGAAATCCGCCCCGCGGGTCGCAGCGGTGTTATCCCCGCCGCGAACAGGGCCTCGGCGGCATAGATGTTGCCCACCCCGACCACCACGGCCTGATCCATCAGAAAGGTCTTCACGGCCGCGCGGCGTCCGCGGCTCAGCGAATACAGATAGTCGCCGGTGAACGCGTCCGACAAGGGCTCCGGCCCGAGTGCCGCCAGCAAAGGGTGGACGCTGCCGGGTGCTTGCCACAGCACGCTGCCGAAACGGCGCGGGTCGTGCATCCGCAGAACACGCTCGTTGTCCAGGACCAGGTCGACGTGGTCGTGCGGGCGGGGCGGGGTGTGCGCCGGGATCACCCGAAGGCTGCCCGACATGCCCAGATGCAGCAGCGCGCTGCCCACCGCCGTGTCCAGCAGCAGGTATTTCGCGCGACGGCGGACCTCCAGAATGCGTTGGCCGGGAAGCAGCGTGCTGACTTCCGCTGCGATGGGCCAGCGCAGGTCGGTGCGGCGCAGCGTTGCGGCAGTGACCGTGCGCCCGGTCAGGTGCGGCGCGAGGGCGGCACGGGTGGTCTCGACTTCGGGCAGCTCGGGCATGCGCACAGTCTACGGCGCAGAGGCGTACCCGAAGGGCCAAACCGTCGCGGCGCTGAACGATTCACGCCGCCGGCTTGCCTGCGCGGAGCGCGCCCGCATTCACATGAATGACGTCAATGCACAGTTGTGCACTGGCATGTCATCATCATCAATTCCGGTGGGGCAATGCCTCGCCGGATGATCCGGGCAAGCGCCCGGTGCCCTCTCCCGGAGTCATGAAATGCCCGCTTCTCTGCTCGACTTTCTCGCCGGTGGCCTGCTGCAGCCCAGTTGGGGCGCGCTTGCCGTCTACCTGCTGGTCGCCACCCAGCTGACCATCTTTGCCGTCACCCTGTACCTGCACCGCTCGATGACCCATCGCGGCGTCGAATTTCACCCGGCGATCAACCACTTCTTCCGCTTCTGGACCTGGCTGACGACGTCCATGATCACCCGCGAGTGGGTGGCCATCCACCGCAAGCACCACGCTACCTGCGAAACCGAGGAAGACCCGCACAGCCCGCTGACCAAGGGCATCGGCAACGTGTTCTGGCGCGGCGTGGAGCTCTACCGCGAGGCGCGCAGCGACCGCGCATCGATCGAGAAGTACGGCAAGGGCTGCCCGGATGACTGGATCGAGCGCCACCTGTACACGCCGCATGCGACCCTCGGCCCGACCCTGCTCCTTTTCATCAGTTTTGCGCTGTTCGGCTTTGCCGGCGTGGCGGTCTGGGCGATCCAGATGCTGTGGATCCCGTTCTGGGCCGCCGGCGTCGTCAATGGCATCGGTCACTGGTGGGGCTACCGCAACTTCGAGACCACCGACAAGGCGACCAACATCACGCCGTGGGCGTTCTGGATCGGGGGTGAGGAGCTGCACAACAACCATCACGCCTTCCCGAGCTCGGCCAAGTTCGCGCTGCGCAAGTTCGAGTTCGATATCGGCTGGACGGTGATCCGGGCGCTGCAGAGCGTGGGCCTGGCTAAGGTGCTGCGGGTGGCGCCGACCCTGGACGTGCGTCCCAACATCACCATGCCCGACCGCGAGACGCTGAAGGCATTGCTGGCGATCCGCTTCCAGGCGATGACCGACTACTACCGCAAGGTCACCCTGCCGACCCTGCGTGCCAATGACGAGAAGCTGCCGCGCAAGCTCCGCAAGGGGCTGGCCGATGGCGGTCGCTGGCTGGATGACGAGAAACGCGCCCGCCTGCAGGCGTGGCTGGCCGACCGCCCGCACATGGCGACCCTGGCCGAATACCGCCAGCGCCTGCAGCAGGTCCTGGACGAGCGTTCGCACGATGCCCAGGTCACGTTGCAGAAGCTGCACGACTGGTGCGTGGAGGCCGAGGCCACCGGCAACCACGCGCTACAGCAGTTCTCCGCGCGTCTGAAGGGCTACACCCTGGTGCCGGCGCAGGCGTGACCGCCGCGGGCCGTCATCCGCTGCGTGTGCTGACGGCCTCGTTGCTGGTGACCGGGCTGGCAGCGCTTGCGGGGTTCTCGACCCCGGCGTCCGCCCAGTCCCGGGTCGAGACGACCGGCGATTACCTGCAGCGCATGGACGCCGATGGCGATGGCCGGGTCTCGCTGGAGGAGTACCTGGCCTGGATGAGCTATGCCTTCGATGCGATGGATGCCGATGGCGACGGCGTCCTGGCCCCGGCCGAGCAGCCGGGCGGGAAGGGCAAGCCGATCACCCGCAGCCAGCACAACGCCCGCCTGACCGCGCGCTTCCAGCGCCAGGACCTCAACCGCGACGGCTTCCTCAGCGCCACCGAGCTTGCCTCGCCGCCGCAATAGTCCGCCCGGTTGACCGCCCGGGCGGCACCTACTACCAAAGTCGTCTGTCCGCCCCGGCGGGCACCTCCTACATTTTGATGGCAACCGTCCCGAACGGCCGTACGGCGCTCAAGCGCCCGCGTCGATCCGGGGCACGGCCATTCACTTGGGAGGACGTGCAATGCAGGCGAACAACGTGGTCGAACGGGTGCTCGCACACCCCAAGTTCCAGGAGCTGACGCGCAGGCGGGGACGCACCAGTCTCTGGTTTTTCCTGCTCATGCTGGTGGTCTATGCCGGCTTCATCCTGACCCTCGCGTATTGGCCGGACGTGTTCGCCCGACCGATCGGACCGGGCTACACAATGAGCGTCGGGGTGCTGACCGCGATCATCGTGGCGATCAGCGCGGTGGTGATGATTTCCGCCTTCGTGCACCTGTCCAACAAGCATTACGACCCGTTGATCGAAGCCATCGTGAGGGACGTGAAATGAGGGCCGCGATCGCACTGCGCGCCGCGGCCGTCGCCGCCATGCTCCCGCTGCCGGCGTTCGCCGCGACCAAGGGGCAGGCCAACACGTCGGCCATCATCATGTTCCTGGTCTTCATCGTCGGCACGATGTTCATTACCTGGTGGGCGGCCAAACGCACCAAGACGACCTCGGACTTCTACACCGCCGGCGGCGGCATCACCGGCTTCCAGAACGGTCTGGCGATCGCCGGTGACTATCTGTCGGCGGCATCGTTTCTGGGCATCGCCGGCATGGTCTACGTCAGCGGTTTTGACGGCATGATCTACGCGATCGGCTTCCTGTTCGGATGGCCGGTGGTGATGTTCCTGATCGCCGAGCGGCTGCGCAATCTGGGTCGCTACAACTTCGCCGACGTCACCTCCTACCGCTTGTCGGAAACCCCGTTACGGGTGTTGGCAGCGAGCGCTTCGTTGCTGGTCATCGCGCTGTACCTGATCGCGCAGATGGTCGGCGCGGGCAAGCTGATCGTGTTGCTGTTCGGCATTCGCTACGAGCTGGCGGTGTCCATCGTCGGCGTGCTGATGATCATGTACGTGGCGTTCGGCGGCATGACCGCGACCACCTGGGTGCAGATCATCAAGGCCGTGCTGATGCTGATCGGCGCCACGCTGATGGCGTTCCTGGTGCTGAAGGCTTTCAGCTTCAATCCCGATGCGATGCTGGCTGAAGCGGTGCGCATCCACCCCAACGGTCTCGGGATCATGGCCCCCGGTTCGCAGGTCAGTGCCAACCCGCTCAATGCACTATCGCTGGGGCTGGCGTTGGCCTTCGGCACCGCCGGACTGCCGCACATCCTGATGCGTTTCTTCACCGTGCCCAACGCCAAGGAAGCGCGCCGCTCGGTGATCTACGCCAGCTCGTTCATCGGCTACTTCTACCTGCTGACCTTCATCATCGGCTTCGGCGGCATCGCGCTGCTGTACCGGCATCCGGAGTTCTTCAACGCCAGTCCCGACGGCAGCATCGACATCATCAACGGGCTGGTCGGTGGCACCAACATGGTGGCGGTGCACCTGGCCAATGCGGTGGGCGGGAGCCTGTTGCTGGGCTTCCTGGCCGCGGTGACCTTCGCCACCATCGTGGCGGTGGTGGCGGGCCTGACCCTGGCCGGTGCCGCAGCGATCTCGCATGACCTGTACGCCAACGTGTTTGCCCGCGGCCGGGCGACGGAGAAGCAGCAGATGAAGATCTCGCGCATCTCCACCGTGACCCTGGGCGTGATCGCGATCCTGCTGGGCATCGTGTTCGAGAACCAGAACGTGGCGTTCATGGTCGGGCTGGCCTTCGCCATCGCGGCCAGTGCCAACTTCCCGGTGCTCGTGCTGTCGATCGCCTGGCGTGGCTGCACGACGATGGGTGCGACGATCGGCGGGTTCATCGGCCTGGTGGTGGCGACGGCCTGGGTAACGCTGAGCAAGACGGTGTGGGTGGACGTGTTCCACTTCGCCGAGCCGATCGTGCCCTTCCCGAACCCGGGCATCCTGTCGATCCCGCTGGCGTTCATCGCGATCTGGCTGTTCTCGATGCTGGACCGCAGCCCGCGTGCCGATCGTGAGCGCGCCGCCTTTGATGCGCTGCGCGTGCGCAGCGAGACGGGCATCGGCGCCTCCTCGGCGAGCGACCACTGACCCGGGGGGCTACCCTCGGTACTACAGACACAGGAGCGATGACGCCATGTACAAGCACATTTTGATTGCGACCGACGGCTCGGAGCTGGCGGGCAAGGGACTGGAGCAGGGCCTGGAGCTGGCGGCGGCGGTGGATGCGCAGGTGACCATCGTCACCGCATCCGAGCGCTGGACACCGGCCGATGCAGGGGTGGTGTGGGGTGGCTCGGCAAGCATGCTCGAGGAGTACCGGACCCACGTCACTGACCAGGCCAACGAGGTGTTGGCGGCTGCGGGGGCGCGAGCCGATCAGCTCGGGGTACGCCACGAGTCGGTGTATGTCGCCGACCGCTACCCGGCCGATGCCATCCTGGAGACCGCCGCCGCGCGCGGGGTGGACCTGATCGTCATGGCGAGCCACGGCCGCCGCGGCCTCAACCGGTTGCTGATCGGCAGTCAGACCAACGCGGTGATTGCCCACAGCACCATTCCGGTGTTGGTGGTGCGCTGAGGGTCGAGTTGGGTTAGATGAGGGGGCGCGATAGCTCCATCTTCCTTTTATGTCCGTCGGGCGTGAGGGGCCCCGCCGCGGCCGGGAGGTCTTCGCTGCTCATGTCCCCCTGCATCCGCCTGCAGGCGGATGCCTCCTCCTTTACTTCGCTGCGAAGACCTCCCGACCACGACGGGGCTCGGCGGGCGGGGACCTCCATCCGCTGGAGGTCCGGCTTTCACGACGGCCCCTGCGTTCCCCCGCAAGACGGGTGGGCCTGCCCTTGAGGGCGAAATAAAGGAGGAGGCGATGGCCGAAGGGCTTCGCCGGGGGACATTGGCCCTCAAGGGCAGGCACACCCGGCCCTGGTATCGCCGCGGTCCGCGTCGCGATGTTCTGGCTCACTGAAAAACCAGAGCACGAGACAAAACCGGGCCCACTGGTGTGGACCCGGCCGCTCGCGGACTCCCGCGGGCTCAACCGGCAGGTTCAGAAGGTGTAGCGCGCCAGAGTGTGCAGGCGGATCAGCTCGCCGTCGGCGCCCGACTCCAGGGTGCGCTCACCCCAGATGGCCTCGACGCCCAGATCCAGCTTCGGCACCGGCGACCAGATCAGGTTGGCGTGCGCCGAATGCACCCGCCAGGTAACACCCAGACCGGTCAGGTCGGTCTTGTTGTCCCACTGCGAGCGCGCGTAGTACAGGTTGCCGCGAAGCTGCGGATTGAACGCATGGCGCAGACCGGCATACGCCGCCCAGCCGCCCAGCGCGTCGAGATTGCCGTTGGCGTCGACCATCGCGTCCTGCTGTACGGTCGCCAGGCCAACGTAGCGCCCGAAGCCTTCGCCGCCGGTCGCCTGGTAACGGAAGTCGGTGCTGTCGCCGAGCTTGACCAGTCCGCTGACAGTGGCGGCGAATCCGGTGGTGGTCTCGGCGCTGCCGGCGACCGGCTCGTGCTTCAGCTGCCGCGCCATGCCGGCGACGCTGAAGTGGCCCCAGTCGCCCTTGCCGGTGTAGCGGGCGATCAGGTCGGGGACACTGTTGTCGCCGCTGATCACGCGCGGACCGCCGCCAAAGGGCTGCACCGTGGTTTCCGGGTTTTCCAGCGACACGCTGAAGGGTCCGCTGGTGTAGCGGATCTGCGGCTGGCGCACGAACACCACCGCATCGGTGGGACCGACGAAGTCCACCGAGTCGAGCAGTGCCGCGGTGTCCATGAAGTTCGACCAGGTCTGGCCGACCAGCAGCCGGTTCCAGGTCAGGTAGGCGTGGCGGATGGTGGCGCCATAGGTATTGGTCGCCGCGGTGTTGCCGAGCGATCCGCCGAAGAAGTCCAGCTCGAAGCGCGCGCCCAGTTTGTCGCCCGAATCCAGCTCGGTGCTGGCGTCGAACCACAGGCGCGAGAATTTGACGTGGCTGTCGAGGTAGGCGTCGCCGCCATCGCCGCCGACCGGGATCGCGCCAGGCACGTAGAAATCCCGTCCGGCGGTGCTCTTGGCGATCTTGCCGTCGCTGGTGCTGGTCGACATGGCGTCCACCCGGATCATGCCGCCGACGGTGAACCGGGTGCCGGGGTTGGCCTGCGGGGTGATCGTGGTGGTCTGGATGGGGTTGGTCGGGACCGGGGTTGCCGGGGGCGCGGCGGCAACCGGTTGGCTTGCCGGCACCGGCATCGTGCGCGGCCCGGTGGTGCCGGTATTGGCGAGTGGCTGCTGCGCCAGCATCTGCTCGACCAGCCGCTCCAGCTCCGCCACGCGGGCCTCGAGTGCCTGCTCGCGATCGGTCTGCGCCAGCGCCACGCCGGGCGCGAGCAGGGCCAGAAGCATCGCGGCGGCCAGCGGCCGGCGACGCCATTGCGTCGATACGCCGGTAGTGCCGGCGCGGTTGGATCGGGGCATGTTTCCCTCCACGGCTTCCGCCAGGTGACGGGTTGCCGACGGGCTGCCGGCCACCTGTTTTGGAGGGTATGCGTAAAACGCGCGCATTCACGCTTGCCTAGACCAAGGTCTAAACCGCGCCGCGATTGGATGCGGCACACTCGACAGGGACAAACCGCTCAGGAGGCCACGCCCATGAACACGCCCCGGGACATCTACCCAGTGTCGGCCGATTTCGCTGCCGACACGCGCGTCAATCGGGAGCAGTACCAGACCCTGTACAAGCAGTCGCTGGAGGATCCGGACGGCTTCTGGGCCGGCGTGGCCGAGCGCCTGGAGTGGATGAAGAAGCCCACCAGGATCAAGAACACCAGCTTCGACCTGGAGGACTTCCGCATCCGCTGGTACGAGGACGGGGAGCTCAACGTCAGCGTCAACTGCCTGGACCGGCACCTGGAGACCCGTGGCGACAAGACCGCGCTGGTCTTCGAGCCCGACAGCCCGGATGCCCCGGCGGAGCGCATCAGCTATCGCGAGTTGCACCAGCGTGTATGCAAGCTGGCCAATGCGTTGCGCGCACTGGGCATCGGCAAGGGCGACCGGGTCACCATCTACCTGCCGATGATCCCGGAGGCGGCGATCGCCATGCTCGCCTGCGCGCGCATCGGCGCGGTGCACATGGTGGTGTTCGGCGGCTTCGCGGCCAACTCCATCGCCGATCGGGTCTCCGACAGCGGCAGCAAGCTGATCATCACCGCCGACGAGGGTCTGCGCGGCGGCCGCAAGGTAAAGCTGAAGGTCAACGTCGACGCCGCCCTCAAATTGCCCGGCACCTCCACGGTGGAGACGGTCCTGGTGGTGCGCCACACCAACGCCGCCGTCGACATGCAGATGCCGCGCGACCGCTGGTACGACGCAGTGGTCGATGAACAGCCCGAAACCTGCGAGCCCGAGCGCATGAACGCGGAGGACCCGCTGTTCATCCTCTACACATCCGGCAGCACCGGCAAACCCAAGGGAGTGCTGCACACCACTGGTGGCTATCTGGTGTACGTCAGCTACACCCACGAGACCATCTTCGACCTGCGCGAGGATGACGTGTACTGGTGCACCGCCGATGTGGGCTGGGTCACCGGCCACAGCTACATCGTCTACGGCCCACTGGCCAACGGCGCGACCTCGCTGATCTTCGAGGGCGTGCCCAACTACCCTGACATGTCGCGTTTCTGGCAGGTGGTCGACAAGCATCAGGTGACCACGTTCTACACCGCGCCCACCGCGATCCGGGCGCTGATGCGCGAAGGCGAGGGGCCGGTCAAGGCGACCTCGCGCAAGTCCCTGCGCCTGCTGGGAAGCGTCGGCGAGCCGATCAACCCCGAGGCGTGGCGCTGGTACCACGACGTGGTCGGCGAGGGCCGCTGCCCGATCGTCGATACCTGGTGGCAGACCGAGAACGGCGGCATCCTGATCTCGCCATTGCCCGGCGCGACCGACCTCAAGCCCGGCTGCGCGACCAACCCGTTCTTCGGCATCAAACCCGCCCTGGTCGACACCAACGGCAACTTCATCGAAGGCGAGGGCTCGGGCAACCTGGTGATCACCGACTCCTGGCCCAGCCAGTCGCGCAGCATCTACGGCGACCACCAGCGCTTCATCGACACCTATTTCAAGACCTACCCGGGCACCTACTTCACCGGTGACGGCTGCCGCCGCGATGCCGACGGTGACTACTGGATCACCGGCCGCGTGGACGACGTGATCAACGTCAGCGGCCACCGCATCGGCACTGCCGAGGTCGAGAGCGCCCTGGTCTCGCACGACAAGGTCGCCGAGGCCGCGGTGGTCGGCTTCCCGCATGACCTGAAGGGCCAGGGCATCTACGTCTACGTCACCCTGATCGCCGGTGAAGTCGCCAGCGACGAGCTGCGGCTCGAGCTGATCCGCCACGTGCGCGCCGAGATCGGGCCGATCGCCTCCATCGACCACCTGCAGTGGGCGCCCGGATTGCCCAAGACCCGCTCGGGCAAGATCATGCGGCGGATCCTGCGCAAGATCGCCGAGAACGCGCCCGACCAGCTGGGGGATACCAGCACTCTGGCCGATCCTTCCGTTGTGGATTCACTGGTCAAGGAGCGCTACATCCCCGAGTGACGCCCGACGGCCATCCGCCTGCCGTTCCAACCCCCTTTCCCGGTGCGCCGGGGAAGGCGGAGTCCGCCGATGCCCACACTGCTGATCGCCGATGACCACCCGCTGTTCCGCGAAGCCCTGCGCGGGGTGGTCGCGCGGGTGATGCCGGGCGCCCGCCTGCACGAGGCGGACAGTGTCGATGCCCTGTATGCGTTGGTGGATGCAGAGCCCGATGCCGACCTGTTGCTGCTGGACCTCAACATGCCCGGCGCGCAGGGGTTCAGTGCGCTGGTGCATCTGCGGGCGATCCATCCCCAGCTGCCGATCGTGGTGGTCTCCGCTCGCGAAGAGCCGGGAGTGATGCGCCGCGCGCTGGACCACGGGGCGGTCGGCTTCATCCCCAAGTCGGCCGACGCCGCGACCCTGGCCGAGGCGATCACCGCGGTGCTCGACGGTGACCGCTGGGCGCCCGCGGCGGCATTCAATGCCCCGGCGGTCAACCCCGACGAGCGCGACGCCGCCCGACGCCTGCGCGACCTCACCCCGCAGCAGTTCCGCGTCCTGCAGATGATCGGGTCAGGACTGCTGAACAAGCAGGTGGGCTACGAGCTGGGTGTCTCGGAGGCGACCATCAAGGCGCACGTCACCGCGATCCTGCGCAAGCTGGGCGCCAACAACCGCACCCAGGCGGTGCTGATCGCCGGCCGGCTCGCGCTGGATCCGGGCAACATCGTGTTGCCGCCCGACGAGGAATAGCGCTCCCGCTCAGGGGGTGGCCAGGATGCGCGGTTGCGCGGCCAGGAACGCGCGCAGCGACGCCGGCTTGATCGGCTTGGTCAGCACCAGGCAGCGGTGCTCCCGGGCGGCATGCTTGAGTGCGTCGCTGCCATCCCCGGTCAGCAGGGCGGCGGGCAACGGGTCGCCGAGACGCTCGCGCAGAAGGCCGATGATGCCCAGGCCGTCGAGTCGGTCGTGCAGGTGGTAGTCGACCAGGGCCACGTCGGGGCAGTCCGACAGGGGCAGTGCGTCCAGCAGCGCGAGCGCCCCGTCCGCCGAGGCGGCAGTCAGGGTGATGACGTTCCAGCGGGTCAGCAACGCGCGCATTCCGTCGAGGATTTCGCGGTCGTTGTCGATGCACAGCACGCGCAGCCCGGCCAGTGAATCGGCGGTCTCCGCGGTCCGCTCGGCGATCACCTCAGCGTCGGGAGTGCGCGGCTGGCCCAGCGGCACGGTGATCGAGAACACGCTGCCGCCGCCAACCCGGGCGCGAACGCGCAGCGGATGGTCCAGGGTGCGCGCGATGCGCTGGCAGATCGACAGGCCCAGCCCGAGCCCGCGTTCACCGCGTCCGGGGTGATCGAAGCGGCGGAACTCGTCGAAGATCTGTTCCAGGTGGTACGGCGAGATGCCCGGCCCGGTATCCCATACCTGCAACTCCACCGCGCCATCGCGCATGCGGGCGGCGATCAGCACGCCGCCGGTGCGGGTGTAGCGCAGCGCATTGGCGAGGAAATTCTGCAGGGCCCGGCGCAGCAGACGGCGGTCGCTGTGGACCATCAGGGCCGCTGCGGGCGCGCGCACCCGCAACTGCAGTCCACGGCTGGCGGCAATGGCCGAGTGCTGGTGGGAGAGTTCGCGCAACAGCTCGTTGACATCGAAATCGGCGATCTCCGGGCGCAGTACGCCGGCGTCCAGGCGGGAGATGTCCAGCAAGCCGTCCAGCAGGTCCTCGGCCGCCCGCAAAGAGACATCCACCCGCTCCGCCAGACGCGCCTGCTCGGCCGGCTCCTCGCTTTCGCGCAAGGCCGAGGTGAACAGCCGAGCGGCATTCAGCGGTTGCAGCAGGTCGTGGCTGACCGCGGCCAGGAACCGGGTCCGCGACTGCTGTGCGTCCTCGGCCTCGCGCGTGCGCAGTTCGACGCGCTGCTCCAGCGTCTCGTTGGATTCGCGCAGCGCCTGCTCCACGCGCTTGTACTCGGTGATGTCGCTGTAGCTGGTCACGTAGCCGCCGCCGTCCAGCGGCCGGCCGTGCAGCTCGATCACCTGGCCACTGGCGCGCACGCGTTCGAACACGTGCGGTGCGCCGACGTTGAGGTGTTCCAGCCGCCGTTGCACCTGCTCCTCCACATCGCCAGGGCCCATCTCGCCGCGCTCGGCATTCCAGCGCAGCAAGTCGGCGACCGGTCGGCCGACATAGAGCATGCCGTCGGGGTATTCGAACAGCTCCTGGTAGCGCCGGTTCCAGGCGACCAGACGCATCCGCGCATCGACCACGCTGACGCCCTGGCTGATGTTCTCCAGCGTGGTGGCGAGTATCTGGCGATTGAAGCGCAACTCCTGGTTGGCCTCGTCCAGCAATGCGACCACCTCGCCCAGCTCCATGCCCGAGCCGCGCAGCGCGCTGGTCAGCGTCAACCGCGCCGATGCCGAGCCGATCGCCGCGGCCAGCAGGCGCTCGGTGAACTGCGCCAGGGCCCGGTCCGCGGGCCGCTCGGCCTTCCAGGGCTGGCCCTGCTGGCGCGCGTAGTCCTCGAACGCGCGCCGGGCACGACGCTCGCCGACGATGCGTTCTGCCAGCGCCAGCAGGTCGCCGCCGCGCACGCTGCCCGCCCAGCCGCCGGGACTGAGTGGGGGACGCTGCGCGTACGGGTCCAGGAACGGCGCGGCACGCAACTGCTCGTTCAGGCGCGGCCGGCTGCGCACGGAGACGTAGACGAACGCGCCGATGTTTAACAGCAGCGACCAGAACACGCCGTGGGTCAGCGGATCCCAGCCGACCAGCCCGAACAGCTGCTCGGGCTGCAGCCAGGCAATGCCGAATGGCCCCATATCCACCCAGCGCGCATTGATCCAGCCCCCATGCGCGAGGCTGGGCAACATCAGGGTGTAGATCCACAGCGCCCCTCCGGCGCCGATACCCGCCAGCGCGCCCGCCCGGCTGGCCCCGCGCCAGTACAGTCCACCGATCAGCGCCGGCGCGAACTGGGCGACCGCAGCAAACGCGAGCAGGCCGTGTTGGGCCAGGCCGCTGCCGCCGGAACCGCGTGCGTACGCGTAGGCCATCAGCGCCAGCGCGAGGATCGTCGCCCGGCGCACCCACAGCACCCGCTGCTCGATGCCCGGACCGGTCCGGCGCAGCGCGCCGGTGCGCAGCAACGCCGGGACAATCAGGTCGTTGCTGACCATCGTCGCCAGCGCCACGCTGGTGACGATCACCATGCCGGTGGCCGCCGAGAAGCCGCCGATGTAGACCATCAGTGCCAGCGCACTCTGGTCCAGCGCCAGCGGAAGGGCGAGCACATAGGTGTCCGGCGAGATGCCGCTGTCGCCCAGCACGGCCTGCCCGGCCAGGGTGATGGGCACCACCATCGCGCTGATGATCACCAGGTAGCCACCGAAGAACCAGCGCGCCATGCGCAGGTCACCGACGTTCTGGCACTCCACCACGGCGACGTGGAACTGCCGCGGCAGGCACACCAGCGCCGTGAACGCGAGCAGCGTCTGGGCGACGAATCCGACCGGCAGGCCCGGCCGGGTCACCTCATCGGCGGCCTGGACGATGCGCTCGCCGAAGCCGCCGATCCCGGGCAGGTGCATCAGCGCAAACACGCCAATGGCGACGAACGCCACCAGCTTGACCAGCGACTCCAGCGCGATCGCCAGCACCATGCCGCGGTGGTGCTCGGTGGCGTCGATCTGGCGCGTGCCGAACAGGATCGAGAACACCGCCAGCAACAGGGCGGTGTATAGGGCCGGGTCGGCCAGCAGACTCGCGTTGGCCGGCACCCCGGCCAGTACCTGGATGCTGTCGGCGACCGCCTTGAACTGCAGCGCGACATACGGAATCGCCGCGATCAGCGCCAGCAACGAAACCATGGCCGCCAGTCCGGGCGCGCGGCCGTAGCGCGAGGACAGGAAATCGGCGATGGAGGTGATCCGCTGCTCGTCGGAGATCAACACCAGGCGTTCCAGCAGGCGCCAGCCAAACATCAACAGCAGCAACGGGCCCAGGTAGATCGGCAGGAATCCCAGGCCGGTGCGTGCCGCCGTTCCCACCGCGCCGTAGAACGTCCACGACGAGCAGTACACCGCGAGCGCGAGGGCGTACACCGCCGGACGCAGCCACGCGCGGGTCGGCGTGCGCTCCCGGCGGTCGCCGTAGTAGGCGACCAGGAACAGCATGCCGACATAGGACACCGACACCAGCAGCAGGATCCAGCCAGGAATCACCCGCTCGCGCCTCCCAGGAATGTCGAACGCCGAGTGTAGGACGGTGGGCGGCCGTGCGGGTACGTCTCGGCCCGTGGGGTCGCGCCGGTCAGTGAGCCGGTTGCGGGACTGTCGCCGCCACGCGCTCGTCGGGCAGGGGGAGGCCGCGCATCATCCAATCCAGGTTGGAGCCGCGCATGCCGGTGCTGGCAAGGAGCGCGTTACGGGCAGGCGCATCGCAGCCGCCGACGGAACGGAGGTACGGAGCCACCGCCTCCATAACGCTGTGCAGCTCCAGTTGCGCCTTGATGTCGCCGACTTCGTGGGCGCGAGCATCGGCGGCCGCCATCCGGGCCTGTGCCTGCGCGTTTTCGCCTCTTGCGAACGCGACCAGGATCGCCACCTGGTCGAGCCGGTGAAACTGCTGCCACGATTCGGCGGGCAGGCGCTGGCGTGCGCTGTCGGTCAACCGGCTTGCATCGGTCCAACGTCCCCGGGCGGCGGCAATTTCGGCCAGACCGATCTCCGCATCGGCGATCAGCCACTCGTAGCCGGTGCCCTGCATCGCCGCGAGGGTGTCGGTCAACAGCGTGGACGCGGTGTCCACGTCCTCGGCGCGTGCCAGCAGATAGGCCGTCCATAACGCTGCCGTCCATCGCTCCGGCGCGGGGGGCATCGACTGGATATCACTGACCCGTTCCTGCAGAGCGGGCATCGCGTTGCCCGTGTCGCCCGCCATCAGGTCGATCATCGCGCCCACCGTAGCGGCATAGTTGGCCAGGTACGTCTGCCGGGTGTCGCCACACTGGTCGTGGCGCAACCGGGCATCCTGCAGGCGTCCTTGCGACAACAGCAACTCGGCCCGCGCGCAGGCCAGGCGGGCCAGCGCGTCCGCCGGCAGTGGTGGCTGGCCCTCGCGGGCGAGCCGGTCCACGGTCTGGTCAAGCGCCTGGCTGGCAGCCGGATAGTCGCCGCGCGTTCCGAGCAGGAACCCCTCGAACTGGTCCAGCCAGGTCGCCGTGTCCCCGGAAACCGGGCCGGCGCGGATCTGGCGGATGCGCTCGGTGGCGCGCTCGAAATGCCCCAGCAGCAGGTCCTCGTTGAGCAGGTCCACCTGCAGCTCCTGCTGCGCGGACACATCGTCAACGCTCTCGGCGATCGCCAGCGCGTCCTTCAGCCGTCGGCGGTACTCGCTGAGGTTGCCCGCGCTGCGCTGCTGGAAGGCGACGCGACGCAGCAACTGGATCTCCAGGTTGCGGTAGCCGCCGGCGCGCGCGTGCGCCAGCAGGGTGTCCAGCTCTTTGGAGCGACCCGCGGTTGGCAGCATCAACTCGCCGGATACGCGCGCGTGCATCGCGTCGATTTCCGCGCCGACCGAGGCGAACAGCCGCGCGGCTTCGGCGAACCCCTCCTGGCCGGCCTCCGGACCGCGCTGGAACGCATGGACCCGCGCCTGCAGCATCGTGGCCGCTGCGAGTTCGCGCTCCCAGCCCTTGCCCGCGTCGCGCGCCAGTTGGGCCGCACGAGTGGCGTGTTCGAGCACCGCGTCGCTGTCCAGGCGTACCCCTTCGATTTCCGCCAGTGTGAGGCGCCATTGCACCTGCACGCCCAGCGGCTGTCGTTGCCACTGCGTTCCCTCCAGCGCCAGCAGCGCCGCCTCTGCGTCGCCGCCGCGCATTTCATGCCACGCCTGTTCCAGGCGGAACGAGATTCGCTGGGGGTAGCGGGCGGCCAGTTCGGCATAGGCGGCAGCCGTCTCGGCGGCGCGTTGCGGGTCCACCGACAGGGCGGCGGCGGCCAGCACGCTGGCGACGTCCTCGGAGACCGGCGTCAGCAGTCGTTCGGCATGACCGATGTGTTCCATGGCGAATCGCGCCTGACCCAGACGGTACTGGGCCATCGCCCGCTGCAGATGTGCCAGGCCAAACTGCGGCGCCTGCTGCAGCACCGCCGCCAGGCCCGCGGCGGCGCTGGCCATGTCCCGCTCGCTGTAGGCGCGGTATGCGTCGGCGTAGGTGCGCAGCGCCGGCTCATCAATTTCCAGCTTGGGCCAGGGATCATCACGCCGAGCCGGCACCACCTCGTCAAGCACCTGACGGGACAGCGCGTCTATGAGCTGGGGCATCTGCGCGGCATCACCGCGCAACTCCAGTCGGCGACTCCCGCCTGGTGCGTCGAAGCGGGCCCGGATAAAGCGCTCGTCGGGATGGTCGGCCGATTTGCCTGCGCTCAGCAGCACCACCTGCGGCGGGTTTTCGGTCGCATCAGCCGCCAAATGGGCCTCCGTCATCAGCACGACCTCGGGAATCGCGTTCAGCTTCCACTCCAGCCAGGCGTGAAGCACCGTCGCCGGCCAGCGGGCATCGGCGTCTTCGCTGTTGCCCACTTCGATCAGTACCACGGACACCGGCTGCAATGGCGGCAGCGGCATCGACTGGCCGCTCATCCGGGCCAGCCCAAGCAGCCCGGCGAGGAGCATCAGTCCACCCGCACTGGCCGCTACCCACCAGGTCCTGTGGATGCGGCGGCGAGGCCGCTCAGCGCGTGGCTCACCGGCAGCGTGCGTTGGCCGGCCCCCGGCAACGGCGGCGCCTTCGGCGGGCGGCGGCTCCATCAGGGGCGGCGGCTGCGTCAATGGCGCGATCGGCTGTGTATGGGTGGCGGCGTCGGCGGGAGCGGTCTCGGGTTCCGCCGGGGGGGGCAGAGTCTTCGTTCCGACGCTTTCGATCGGGATTGCCTGCACCGGACCGGGAGGGTCGAACACATAACCGCCCTTGGCGACGGTCCGTATCCAGTGTTTGCGTTCCGGGCCGAGCGCCTTGCGCAGCATCCAGATGCTCTGCGACAGGTTGGCGTCTTCCACGACTACACCCGTCCAGACCTGCTCCATGAGGGCGGTTCGCGCGTGCAGCACGTGTGGTCGGGCCAGCAGGATCAGCAGCACATCGAAGACGCGCTGGGGCAACTCGGCGGTTTGCTCCGGCGTGATGGCCTGCCGGTAGCGCAGATCCAGCCGCAGATCGGCGACCTGCAGCATGCCTGTGTCACTCGGCCAAGGCAGGTTGTCCGGCGTGGTCATCGTTTCCACCGTTTCCCGGGCTTGCTCGCACCCGCTCGATGCCACGGAAGGCGTCTGCGGCTCTCGCATCCGTCTCCCCATCCAGATGGCTGGAGGCAAGTTATACACAGCAATTCACGTCAGTTTATGACGTAAATTGTGACTTGTTGCGTATTTATTGACGCTGTTTAGAACAAATTGAGATTTACACGCATGTTCGGCCGGGTCAAATGGCCTACATCTGGGGTGTGCTTTGCCGCATGTGGCGTCGTGAGAGTGGGCGCAACACGCAGGTCGCGGCGAGCTACGCAGGGCATCCCAGACACCGGAACCCACTTCCGCTCGGCGACTGCCCGGTCCTGAAGAGGTCGGACGAGACGGCCTGGACCAGATCCTTGGGAGTTCATCAACTGCTTGCGACACACCAACCGGGGTAACAAAACCATGTCCAGAACCACCGATAAGCGTCTGCGCCAGAGCCTTCTGGCCGCCGCCACCGCCGTTGCCATTTCTTCCGCCGCCTTCGCCGCACCGGCCGTTGCAGCCAATGCGGGCGCTGCCAACCTGGCCACCCTGCCGGACGGCCAGCCGACCGATCGCTTCATCGTCAAATACCGCGAGGGCAGCGCCCCGCAGGCGAACATCGCCAAGGTGCAAGCCTCGCTGGACCGCGTCGCCATGACCGCGCGTACCGGCAATGCGCTGCAAATGCACCAGGTGCGCCGCATTGCCACCGGCGCGGACGTGATCCGCACCGACCGCAAGCTTGATGCTGTGGAAGCCGCGGCGCTGATGCGCCAGATCGCCTCTGATCCGAACGTGGAGTACGTCGAGGTCGATCAGCTGATGAAGCCGACCATGACGCCGAACGACACCTATTACGCCAACAATCAGTGGCACTACTTTGAAAGTGCGGGCGGTATTCGCGCCGACAAGGCGTGGGACGTCACCGCGGGGCAGGGCGCGGTGGTCGCGGTACTGGACACCGGTATCACCAATCACAGCGATCTGAACGCGAATGTGCTGCCGGGTTACGACTTCATCAGCGACGCCGGGATGGCGCGCGATGGTGGTGGTCGTGACTCCAATCCGAATGATGAAGGCGATTGGACCTCGGCAAACGAGTGTGGCCCGGCCTCCAGTTCCAGCTGGCACGGAACCCACGTCGCCGGAACGATCGCGGCGGTGACCAATAATGCCAAGGGTGTGGCCGGCGTAGCGCACGGTGCGAAAATCGTTCCGGCACGGGTGCTCGGAAAGTGCGGTGGTTATACCTCCGACATCGCCGACGCCATCATCTGGGCTTCTGGCGGCAGCGTCAGCGGCGTGCCCGCCAATGCCAATCCGGCCGAAGTCATCAACATGAGCCTGGGTGGCGGTGGCAGTTGCTCGGCCACCTATCAGAACGCGATCAATGGCGCCGTCAGCCGTGGCACCACCGTGGTGGTGGCGGCGGGCAACAGCAACGCCGATACCAGCGGCTTCGTTCCGGCCAATTGCAGCAATGTCATCGCCGTCGCGTCGACCACCCGCACCGGTGCACGCTCCGGTTTTTCCAACTACGGATCTCTGATTGACGTCGCCGCACCGGGCAGCGATATCGCTTCCACCGTCAACACCGGCAGCACCACGCCTTCGTCGGAAGGCTACTCGTTGATGTCGGGTACCTCGATGGCGGCTCCGCACGTGGCCGGCGTGGTTGCGCTGATGCAATCCGCCGCGGCCGCCAATGGCGGGGTCAAGACACCGGCGCAGATCGAGTCGGCGTTGAAGTCCACCCTGCGTCCGTTCCCGGTCAGCATCGACAAGGCGATCGGCAACGGCATCGTGGACGCGAAAGCGGCGGTCGACGCGATGGGCAGCGGCGGTGGCAACCCGCCCGATCCGGATCCGGTCGGTGGCACGTTGACCAAGGGCACTCCGGTAACGGGCCTGTCGGCCGCGAGCGGCGCGACGGTGAACTACACCTTCCAGGTGCCGGCAGGCGCCACCAACCTGAGCTTCAAGATGTCCGGCGGCAGCGGTGACGCGGATCTGTACGTCAAGCGCGGCAGCGCCCCGACCGACAGCTCCTACGACTGCCGCCCGTGGTTGAGCGGCAACGTGGAGACCTGCACCTTTGCCAGCCCCACCGCCGGCACCTACTACGTTCGGCTCAAGGCCTACCAGGCGTTCAGCGGCGTCAGCCTGGTCGCCAATTACGACACCGGCAGCAGTGGCGGCAACGACAGCCCGCAGACCTACAGCAATACCAACACATACAACATCCCCAGCCCGGGCACGATCGACAGCCCGATCACGGTCAGCGGCCGCAGCGGCAACGGTCTGGCGGCGACCAAGGTGAGCATGGATATCCGCCACACCTATCGTGGTGACCTGCAGATCGACCTGGTGGCACCGGACAACTCCACCTACCGGATCAAGAACTCCAGCGGCAGCGACAGTGCCGACAACGTGATCGGCTACGCCAACGTCAATCTGACCAGCGAAGCCAAGAACGGCACCTGGAAGTTGCGTGTGCGCGACATGTGGTCCGGCGATACCGGTTACATCAAGTCGTGGAGCATCGATTTCTGATCCGCGCGCATTGAACGCATGAAAAAAAGAAACCCGCCGGAAGGCGGGTTTCTTTTTGGAACAAGCCGGAAGGCTTACTTGATCTTGCCTTCCTTGTAGATCACGTGCTTGCGAACGACGGGATCATACTTCTTGATCTCCATCTTGTTCGGCGTGTTCTTCTTGTTCTTGTCGGTGGTGTAGAAGTGGCCGGTGTTGGCCGAAGAGATCAGGCGAATCTTGTCGCGCTTGGAAGCCATGGGTCAGTCCTCCTCAGATCTTTTCGCCGCGTGCGCGGAGATCGGCCAGAACGGAATCGATCCCGTTCTTGTCGATGGTGCGCATGGCGTTGGCGGAAACACGGAGCTTCACCCAGCGATTCTCACTGGCGACCCAGAAACGGCGCTCGTGAAGGTTGGGCATGAAGCGGCGACGGGTCTTGTTCATGGCGTGCGAGACGTTGTTGCCAGTCGTCGTTCGCTTGCCGGTTACTTGGCATACACGGGACATACGCACCTCGAAAGGATGTTGATGCTTCCCTTGGCCAGGGAGGCGGCGGCCCCGCCGGATCCACGGATGTGGGCGGCATGCGATACGGGAAGAAGGCCGCCCGGAGGCGGACGCTGGAACCGGCAGACCGGAATCGCGCTTCCGGATGCTGCCTTGCAAGCCGCATGGGCTGGCCGGACACAGCGAGCCGGGCATTATGCGGTAACCCGAACGCCGGAGCAAGGTGGCGCCTGCCGGGTGTCCCGCTCACCAAGCGAATATCGTGGAGCGACTGAGCGGGACACCCGGCAGGCGCCGGCGCGTAGCGCACCCCGTTCGGTCAGCCTGAGCTCAACTCTTTTCCCTTCGCGTCCGCGTCCGCCGCCGTCTCAGCGATGAACGCACGCACCTGGGTTTCCAGCACCGGCAGCGGCACCGAACCCAGCGCCAGCACCATGTCGTGGAAGGCCTTGATGTCGAACCTGTCGCCCAGCTCCTTCTCGGCCTCCGCGCGCAGGCGCACGATCGCCAACTCGCCCAGCTTGTAGCTCAGCGCCTGGCCCGGCCAGGAAATGTAGCGGTCCACCTCGGTTGTGACCTCGTGCTCGCTCAACGCGGTGCGGTCGCGCAGGTAGGCCAGAGCCTGGTCGCGCGTCCAGCCCTGCGCATGCAGACCGGTATCGATCACCAGCCGCGCCGCCCGCCACATCTCGTAGGTCAGGCGCCCGAAGTGCTCGTAGGGCGTCTCGTAGATGCCCATCTCTTCGCCAAGCTTCTCCACGTACAGGCCCCAGCCCTCGCCGAAGGCCGAGATGTAGGTCTTGCGACGAAAATCCGGCAGCGCGTCCTGCTCGACCGCCAGCGCACCCTGCATCGCGTGTCCGGGCGCCGCCTCGTGCAGGGTCAGCGCCGGCAGGTTGTACAGCGCGCGCGAGGGCAGGTCGTAGGTGTTGACCCAGTAGGTACCGTTGCCGCCGCGGCCACTGGTCCAGTACGGCGCGATATCGTCGGGCACCGGCACGATGGTGAAGCGCCCGCGCGGCAGAGTGCCGATGAAGTTGCCCAGCTGCGCATCGATCCGTTTGGCGATCCATGCCGCACGCCACAGCAGTTCCTCGGGAGTCTTGGCGTAGAACTGCGGGTCGGTGCGCAGGAACTGCAGGAACTGGGCGAAACTGCCTTGGAACCCCACCTGCTTGATGATCGCGTCCATCTCGCCCTGGATGCGATCCACCTCATCCAGGCCGACCTGGTGGATCTGCGCGGGACTCAGGTCCAGGGTCGTGTACTCGCGGATCTGCTGGCGATAGAACGCCTCGCCGTCGGGCATTTCCGATGCGCCCAGGGTGCTGCGCGCGCCGGGTACGTACTCGTCGTGGAAGAAGGTAAGCAGGGTCTTGTAGGCGGGAATCACCTGCTGGCTGATCGCTTCCCGGGCTGCCGTGCGGAGCGCTGCCTGTTCGCTGGCAGGGATGGAAGCAGGGAGTTTGCGCAGCGGGTCATAGAACGTCGATTTCTCCGGGTCGGTGAGATCGGCGACCGCGGCGATCGATACGTCGCGTCCGTCCAGTACCGCCCGCGGCACGGTGAAGCCGCGCTCCAGGCCTGCGCGCATGTTGGTGATCTGCTGGTCGAAATGGCGCGGCACATCAGCCAGCCGTTCGATGTAACGGCGATAGTCGTCGGCCGTGTGCATCGGCCGGCGGGTCATGAAGCCCAGGTTGGACCAGAACGAGGAGTCCGAGTTGAACGGCATCTCGTAGTTGCGGAAGCGGACCTGTGCGGCGAGGTTCTCCACCTGCGGCCGGTAGATCGCCAGGTTGATCCGGTTCTCCGCCGACAGCGCGGCCGGGTCGATGCTGTCCAGCTCTGCCAGCACGGCTTCCCAGTACGCCAGACGCGTGGATTGGCTCGCCGCGTCAACGGACGGCAGCCGGCCCGGTGCGGACTGGCTGTCGCCGTCCTCGTCGGAGCCGCCGCCGGTCTGCTCCTGACGCCACTTCCACTCGCGCTCGTAGATGGCCTGGAAGCGCTTGTCGGTGGTCGATGCCGTGGCGACCGGCGCTTGCCTGGCCGCGGCGGTCGTGCTCGTGGCGGCGATGGACGGCACGCCGGCCAGTGCGAGATGCGCGGTGAACAGCGCGGGCAGCAGGATCAGGGAGAGAGGCTTCACGGCATCCACGGGTGGAAAGATCAAACCCGATCTTCGCACCGTGGATCCGGCGATCCTACCGGCCGAAAGTACCGGTGCCCGGTTGCCAGTGACTCAGCCAGCAAAGGCTGAGGTTACGACTGCGGTGAGCGCAGCTTCTCCAGCACGCCGTCCAGCGAGTCCAGGTCGCTGTAGTGGATCACCAGCTTGCCCTTGCCACCGCGCCCGTGGAGGACGTTGACGCGGGTATTGAGCGATTCCGACAGCTCGCGCTCCAGGCTCACAATGTCGGCCTGTGGACGCGGTTTCACCGGTCGCGCGCGTTTGCCGGCCGGAACCCGGCCCAGCGCGAACTGTTGCGCGCGGTGCTCGACCTCGCGCACCGACCAGCCGTGCTCGGCGGCATCGCTTGCCAGCTTGCTGGCCAGATCCGGTGCCAAGGTCAGCAACGCACGGGCATGACCCATCTCCAAGCGGCGCGCCTCGACCAGCGCGCGGATCGCCGGTGGCAGTTCGAGCAGACGCAGCAGGTTGGATACCGCCGCACGCGACCGCCCGACCGCGCCGGCCGCCTGGGCATGGGTGAGGTCGAACTCGTCGATCAGCCGTTGCAGCGCGGACGCCTCTTCCAGCGGATTGAGGTCTTCTCGCTGAATGTTCTCGATCAGCGCCATCGCGATGACGGTGCGGTCGTCGACGGATCGCACGACCACCGGAATCTCGGTCAGCCCCGCGCGCTGGGAGGCACGCCAGCGGCGCTCACCGGCGATGATCTCCCAGGTCTTGCCACCGTGTTCGCGCGATTCGCGCACCACGATCGGCTGGATCACCCCCTGCGCGCGGATCGACTCGGCCAGCTCGTCGAGCTTCTCGTCATCCCAGTGCTTGCGCGGCTGGTATTTGCCCGGGGCCAGGGAATCCACCGGCAGGTGGCGCAGGGTGTCGCTGCTGGTTGCCTCCAGCTCGGGGACATCCGCCTTGGGGCCCAGCAGCGCTTCCAGACCGCGGCCCAACCCGCGTTTCTTGGCGGCCGCCCTGGTGGCCGGCGGGCTGGCGGTGTCACCCTTTGCAGCACTCATGTGGTCGTCTCCGGATTGGGGGGCATGGCGGCGGTCTGCGCGCGGCTGGCGGCCTGGTCACGTTCGCGTTGGCGGCGCAGGATTTCGCCTGCCAGTCCCAGGTAGGCGATCCCGCCGCGGCTGTTGCGGTCGTAGCCGACGATACTCTGGCCGTGGCTGGGCGCCTCGGCCAAGCGTACGTTGCGCGGGACGATGGTGCGGAACACGCGGTCGCCGAAGTGCTCGATCAGTTCGGCCGATACCGCGTTGGCCAGGTTGTTGCGCACGTCGAACATGGTCCGCAGCACGCCTTCGATCTCCAGCCGCGGATTGAGGTTGGCGCGGATCGCCTCGATCGTGTCCATCAGCGCGCTGATGCCTTCCAGGGCGTAGTACTCGCACTGCATCGGCACGATCACCGAGTCGGCAGCGGTCAGCGCATTCAAGGTCAGCAGCGACAGCGCCGGCGGGCAGTCGATCAGGATGAAATCGTAGTTGGCCGCTATTGGCGCGAGCACCAGCTTGAGCTGCTGCTCGCGGGCCTCGGCCGACATCAGCCGCAGCTCCGCCGCGGTCAGGTCGATGTTGCCGGGAACCAGGTCGTAGTCCTCCTGGGTGCGCACGATCACGCTGGCGATGTCGTCCTCGTCCAGCAGGACCTCGCAGATCGAACTGTCCAGCTCGCGCTTGTTGATGCCGCTGCCGGTGGTCGCGTTGCCCTGAGGGTCCAGATCCACCAGCAGGATTTTCTTTGGCGTGCGGGCGAGTGCAGCGGCCAGATTGACGGCCGTGGTGGTCTTGCCAACCCCTCCTTTCTGGTTGGCGACGGCGATGATACGGGCGATGCGGCTCGTCCCCTGGGTCACGGTTGCGGAATTCCCGGTTGCGAAGGTTGCTGCGAAAGACGGCGCGGCGCGCTGTCCGACAGGAGATTATGCCCGCCATGGCGGGCGGCTGCCGAACCGCGCGACTGTGACCGACGTAACGGTTCTCGCGCTGGAAGCGGGCGCCGGCGGCCAGCGCCGGATCCGGTCTCGCTCACCGGCGAGCGTTATGGATCAATGCTTTGCACAGGCTCTGCGCGCTGGACGACCACCAGTTGCCGCTCCGCATCCAGTCCCGGTACACGCAAGGCGTGGGATTGCGCGAGCGTCCAGCCCGGCGGCAGTTCCGCGATTTCGGCATCCGGGTAGATGCCCTTCATCGCCAGCAGTTGGCCGCCGGGTTTCAACAGATGCCCGCCCAACTGGAGGATCAGAGGCAACGTCGCCAGCGCGCGGGCGGTGATCGCGTCATACGCGCCGGGGCGATCAAACGCCTCGATCCGTGACTCCACCACCTCCACGTCGGCCAGGGCCAGCTTGCGCACTACTTCTCGCATGAACCGGACCTTCTTGCCGTTGCTCTCGACCAGAGTCACCCGCAGGCCGGGCTTGGCGATGGCCAGTGGAATGCCCGGCAGTCCGGCACCGGTTCCCAGGTCGGCGAGAGTACCGCCAGCGCCGGCGATCGCATCGACGTGTGGATGCATGGTCAGCGAATCGAGCAGGTGTTTGTCGACCATGTCCAGCGGCTCACGCACCGCGGTCAGGTTGTAGGCGCGGTTCCAGCGCAGCAGCAGCTGCAGATACTCCAGCAGTGGCGCGGCGATCGCGGGGTCGAGACCAAGGCTGGCCAGTCCGGCATCGAGTCGTTCGCGGGCGGCGGTGGGGATGGGGGTCGTCATGGACGGGGATTATGGCCGCTGCGATGCGGCCGGACATCCACGCACCCGGATCGTGTCAGTTGCGCGTTCGCTCCGGGCGCCAGGCGATCGCGCCGACATAGCCCGGCTGCGGCTTCAGTTCGCGCACCGACCACTGCGCTCGATCCCCCAGCGCAGCGTCGCAGTTCACCAGGTGAATCCCCGAGTCACTGATCTCGAACTCGAATTTGTCCAGGCCGAACGCCAGTCCCCGGCCGTGCGCTTTGAGCACTGATTCCTTCGCACACCACAGGCGCAGGAAGCCCGATTCGCGGTGCGCGGGGGGCAGGCTCGCCAGCACATCCGCTTCGGCCGCGGTAAAGAAGCGCCGCGCCAGTTCCATCGCCCGCGGCCGTGGCCGGACCCATTCAAGGTCAATGCCCAGGCGGACGTCCTGGCCCAGAGCGACCAGGAGGCCGTCTCCGCTGTGGCTCCAGTTGCAGTCCCACCGCGCAAACGCGCCTCTCAGGTGCGGTCGGCCGTACTCGTCGCGTCGCAGTGACAGTTGCTCGGGTGGGCAGTTCAGCCGCTCGCCCAGCCAGCGTCGGGCGACGAGCTCGGCGGCCTCGCCGCGCGGCAATGGCAGCCAGCTCCAGCAGGGCGGATTGGACTCGGACTCGGGCATGGCGATATTGGTGGGAATGGCATCGCTCAGCGTAAGCTAAGCATTGGGGAGCGGCACTGCCGCACTATTGAGCTTATGTCCGCTGTCTTCGAAAACACTGCCAAGGATGTCGCTGCCGGCGACCGGTCGCCTCTGGCTCTGGGCCCGCCCGGACGGACGATTGTCTTCGATGCGCACGGTGCCGTGCCGCTGTCCCGGTTTCTCGACGAGGTTCGCGGTGTTGCCGCCGGGCTGCCTGCGGCCGCGCACGTGCTCAACCTGTGCGAAGACCGTTACCGCTTCCTGGTCGCGTTCTGTGCGGCCGCCGTGCGCGGGCAGACAACGCTGCTACCGGCCTCGCGGGCCGAGGCAACCGTGGCCCAGGTGAGCGTCCAATATCCCGACAGTTACTGCATCGTCGAGCTGGATGCCAAGAAAGGCCCTGGTGAGAGCTACTACGTGCTGCCCGAGGTGTTGCCCCGGCGCGAGGGCGACACCCCGCTGATCGATGCGGACGCACTGGTCGCCATCGGCTTCACCTCCGGCAGTACCGGCCAGCCATCGGCCACGCCCAAGCGGTGGCGTGCCTTTCGTGCGGGGACCGGCCAGAACCTGGCGGCCCTGGCCGGGTTGTTGGGCGCCGGCGACAGCAACTTCACCACCCCGGTACTGGCGACGGTGCCCTCGCAACACATGTACGGGATGGAGATGTCGGTTCTGCTGCCGTTGCTTGGCCCGGTGGCGATACACGGCAGCCGTCCGTTCTTTCCCGCCGACATTGCCCGCGCGGCAAACGATGCCGCCACGCCGCCGCTGCTGGTGACCAGCCCCGTGCACCTGCGCGCGCTGCTGCAGTCGGGCGTGGCCATGCCGCCGCTGGCAGGTATCGTCTGCTCAACGGCTCCGTTGCCATCCGAACTGGCGGCCGAAGCGGAGCAGCGCTACCACTGCCACGTTCGCGAGCTCTTCGGATCCACGGAAACCTGTGTGATCGCCCGGCGCCGCACCGCGGTGGAGTCGGCGTGGACCCCGTTGCCCGGCGTCGGCCTGACGCCGCAGCCCGACGGTACGCGGGTTACCGCCGCCCACCTGGATCATCCGGTGGTGCTGGCGGACGTGGTCGAACTCCAAGCCGACGGCCGCTTCATCCTGCGTGGCCGCCACGCCGATCTGCTGGAAATCGCCGGTAAGCGTGCATCGCTGGGCGACCTGACCCGGATACTCCTGGGGGTGCCTGGGGTGGAGGACGGGGTGGTCGTGCAACTGGACGCAGAGAAGGGAGGCGTCCGCCGGATTGCCGCGGTCGTGGTTGCGCCGGGCATGGACGAGGCGTCACTGATGCAGCTGCTACGCGGCCGCTGCGACCCGGTATTCCTGCCGCGCCGGGTGCGCTTTGTTGCCCAATTGCCGCGCAACGCGACCGGAAAGATTCCCCGACAGATCCTGTTGGATACTCTGTCGGCGTAGGAAAACCGCTACGTCGTCATCACGCTCGCCTGTACAGACTGCAAGCGCCCCCACTCAGGGGAGCACTTACAAACCTCTGATGGATCCAAGGAGAACTACGTATGGGCATTATTATCTGGTTGATTATGGGCGGCATCATTGGCTGGATCGCCAGCATGATCATGAAGACCGACGGGCAGCAGGGCATCATCCTGAATGTGGTGGTCGGCATCATTGGTGCGTTTATCGGTGGCTGGCTTGCCGGCATGCTCGGCATTGCAGGCGGCAGCATCAACGACGCCGGCATCAGTATCCCGAGCATCCTGGTTTCGCTGGTCGGCGCGATCGTGCTGCTGGCAATCGTCAACCTGTTCCGTCGCGGTCGTCCGCGCTGAGCCGTGTTGAAATGATTCTGGTGCAGTGATGCGCCGAAATCGAAATGGTCCGGCATTGCCGGACCATTTTTTTTGCCTGCGGGTTCGGTCTGCGCTTCGCTGCCGTCAGGCAAGCTGGACCCACGCGGGGGTGTGATCACTCGGCCGCTCCCAGGTCCTGGGCTCGCGATCGATCCCCGCATCCACGCACCGCGTCTTGAGCGCATCGGATATCAGGGTCAGATCGATGCGCAGGCCCATGTCACGCCGAAACGCCGCCTGACGGTAGTCCCACCAGCTGAAGATCCCGCCTTCCTCGTGGTGCAGGCGGAACGCATCGTGCAGGCCCAGGTCGAGCAGGCCTTGCAACGCAGCGCGCTCCGCGGTGGAGGTCAATATGTGCTGGTCGTTCCACACTTCGGGGTCGTGGACGTCGCGATCATCCGGGGCGATATTGAAATCGCCCAGGACCACCAGCTCGGGATGGGTTTGCAGTTCCGACGCGATCCAGGCGTGTGCCGCTTCCAGCCAGCGCAGTTTGTAGGCGTATTTGTCGGTGCCGATGTCCTGGCCGTTGACCACGTAGAGATTGATGATGCGCACACCGTCTACCGTCGCGGCGATCACGCGCTGCTGCTCGTCGACGAATCCGGGAATGCCGATCTGGACGTCGGTGGCGGGTGATCTGGAAACGATCGCCACCCCGTTGTAGGTTTTCTGGCCGCTGAAGACGCTGCGATAACCCAACTTGGCGAGCGCCGTATCGGGAAACCGGTCGTCTTCGAGTTTGGTTTCCTGCAGGCCCACCACGGCGGGGGCGAACGACTCCAACCATTGTTGAAGGTGCGGGAGACGGACGTTCAGGGAGTTGACGTTCCAGCTGGCAATTTTCATGCGCCCAGTCTAGCCGGGAGCCGGTGGGGTCTCATCAAAACCCGGCGCGTCCCGTATCGGACCGCTGGCGCCTGCTGCGGGTTTGCGACAACGGGTTCACTCAGTCCGAATCGGAATCGACCGGATCGGCGACATCGAGCATTTCTTCCATTCGGGCCAGCGTGTCATCGTCCTTGATCACCCGCTTCAGCCACACGTGCAGCGGCATCTCGCCCCAGCGCGCGGCCTTGTCGGCCAGGTAGGCGACCGGGCTGTGCGGCTCGGTGCGACGGAAGAACTCGGCGACGCGGCGCAACTGGGCGATGGCTTCCTTGCGCGAGGCCACGGCCTCGTTGCCGATCACCGCGGCGCGTGGCGCGGTCTTTCCGGTCGCAGGCAGCTCCGCATCGACGTCGTCCAGCTCGGGATCCTCGTCTTCCACCAGTACGCCGGCCTCGCGGGCGAAGCGCTGCGTGGTGGACTGCAGATGCTCGAGCTGGTCGCGCAGGGCGGTGAAACTGGGGCCGTCGTGGCCCAGGCATTCATCGATGGCGCGCTCCAGCTCGGCCAACGCGGTCAGACAGTCCGGTGCGAGTTCGGCCAGACGGACGTAGAACTCGTGCGGGGTGTTGCGACGCGCCGATTCCAGTGTCTCAGGCGATGGCCGGTCGTCGTCATCACTGCGCGGCAGGCGCGCGGATTCGAAGTCCGCCAGGCTGAACCGGCCTTGCGGCGCGTGGGTCAGCGGCAGGTCGCGCAGCCATTGGCCGGAGTGGGTGATCAGCCAGCCCAGGTTGCCGATGCGCTGTTCCAGATCGTCGTCTTCGATCTGCGGGTGGACGTCATCCCAGTAGCGGTCGCACAGTCCGGCGACCAGTCGGTAGCCGCGGGCGAGGCCGGCGAATCCGTGGTTGCGCGTCTGTGCCTCCGACCACCACACCGCCAGCCGCAGATCCTTGCTGCGCTCTCGCAGCAACTTGGCGCACATGCGTTCCACCGCGGCCCAGTCGGCGACCTTGAGGTCGGTGATCCACTCGCCCTGTTCCAGCGATGGATCATCGGCGCGGCGGGCTTCCTGGATGGCGTCGTATTCCAGCGAGAACGAGAGGTCCTCGCCAACGGGATCCGCGCCTGGGATCGGCGCGAGCAGTTCTTCCGGGTCGAACATGTGCAGTCCATTGCGTAGCGGTGACGCGGCGATGGTACCCCGATCGCCGGTGCGCGCGCCCCACCCGGGTCGGGGCGCGCGTTGCTCAGCGGGCGACGTGCGGGGCTTTCAGCGTGTCCTCGAACAGCTCCAGAATCCGCCGGTACTCGTCATACCAGCTGTCGGCATGGACAAAGCCGTGGCGCTCGAGCGGGTAGGACGCCAGCTCCCACTTGTCCTTGCGCAGCTCGATCAGGCGCTGGGTGAGCATCACCGAGTCCTTGTAGAAGACGTTGTTGTCGATCATCCCGTGGGCGATCAGCAAGTGGTCCTGCAGGCCGTCGGCAAACTCGATCGGGGACGACGCCAGGTAGGCCTCCGGATCGACCTCGGGGGTGTTGAGGATGTTGGAGGTGTATTCGTGGTTGTACTGCGACCAGTCGGTGACCGGCCGCAGGGCTGCGCCGGCCTTGAACGCTCCGGGCTTCTTGAACAGCGCCATGAAGGTCATGAAGCCGCCGTAGCTGCCGCCGTAGATACCGGCGCGGTCGACATCGGCCTGCTTGTTGGCGCCCAGCCAGGCCAGGCCATCCAGATAGTCCTGAAGCTCCGGGGTGCCCATCCGGCGGTAGATGGCGGTGCGCCAGTCGCGGCCGTAGCCCTCGGAGCCGCGATAGTCCAGATCCAGCACGACGTAGCCGCGCTGGACCAGCAGGTTGTGAAACATCTGCTCGCGGAAATACACCGGGTAGCGGTCATGCACGTTCTGCAGGTAGCCGGCGCCGTGGACGAACATCACCACAGGGTATTTGCGGCCGGGTTCCATGCTGGCGGGGCCGTAGTACTTGCCCCAGATCGGGCCGGCGCCGTCGCTGGACGGGATCTGCACCATCTCCGGCTGGATCCATTGACGCGCCTTGAACTCCGGCGTGCGGGTGTCGGTCAGCGCCGTTGCTTCTCCGCCGCTGGCATCCACCACCGCCAGCTGGGGTGGCAGGTAGCTGGCCGAATAGCGCACCAGCACCTTCCCGCCATCCGGCGAGAGGGCGAAGTTCTCGACACCGTCCAGGGCGGTGATCTCGCGCACGTTGCCGCTGCGATCAACCGCGCAGACCTCGTAGTCACCGGGACGCTGGCGGTTGCAGATGAAGTAGAAGGTCGTGCCGTCCGCGCCCAACACCGGCGCGGACACCTCCCATTGGCCTGAGGTCAGCGCGCGCGGCGCGGCGTTGCCGTCGGCCAGGTACAGGTGGGAATACCCTCTTTGCTCCGACAACAGCCACAGCGCTCCGTCAGGCGTCCAGCCAAAATCGTTGAAGCCCCAGTTGATCCAGGCGTCGTCGTGCAGGTGGTGGCGCACGCTCAGCGCCGCCGACTCGACCCGCCCGCGGGTCGGGGTGATCGTGGCGATCCAGCGGTCCTTGTTGTCCACCGCGCGCAGCAGCACCGCGGCGGTGCTGCCGTCATCGCGCCAGTGGATGGCCGGACGCCGCCCGCCCTCCGATTCCACCCGCACGTCGCGGTTGCCGTCCAGCGGTTTCAATTTCGCCTTCGCGCGCAGGTCCGCCAGCGGGTCCTTGGCAATGCCTGGCAGGGCACCCATGGAGAGCTCGGCAGAGGTCCCGCCGGCGACGTCCACCAGCCACAGCCGTTGGCCCTGCGGCGCCTTGCGGCCCACCCGGGTGCGAACCTCCTCGAATTCCTCGTAGCCCGACTCGGTCACGTACTTGGGCATCTTGCCGGCCTGGCCGTTCTCGCTGCTCTTGGGTTCGGTGACCGCCAGCAGCCAGCGCGCGTCGGGCGACAGTGCGGTGTCGACGATGCGCAGGTCATCGCCCAAGTAGGTTGCGATCGGGGCGCGGGTGGGATCGGCGGCCTGCCAGGCGAGGTTCTGCTCGCGGGCGGCCTCGCGCTTGGCGCGGTCGTCGGCCAGCGTCTCGATCAGGCGCAACTGGCGATCACGCAGGTCATCCGGGGTCGGTGCGGCGGCGGGGTCCTTCTCGGCCTTGAGTACGGCGGCTTGGCTGGTGCCTTGGCCGGCACGCCACTGGTACCAGTCATTGCCGGCGCGGAACACCAGATTGCCGTCGCGGCTCCACTGTGGCCGTGACTCGGCCTCCTCGCTGCGAGTCACCTGGGTCAGCGCGCCGCTGCGCAGGTCGCGCACGAAGATGTCGCCGTTGCGCACGAACGCCGCGCGGGTGCGGCGCGCGTCAAAGACCGGGTCGGCTGCGTCCAGCTGGGCGCGGCCGGTCGCGTCGACCATGGTCGGCGCTCCGCCGCTGGTGGCCACCTGCCAGGTGTCGCGGATGAGCTCGCCTTCGCGCTTGAGGTTGTACTGCACGCTGCGGCCATCCCAGGTCCACCACGCCTGCTCGACCTGCGGCCCGATCCAGTCGGGGTCGGCCATGGCCTGATCCAGTGAGATCGGCGTTCCGTTGCCCGCGGCTGGCTGGGCGGCTGCGGTGGAGGACAGGAAGCCCAGAGCAAGCGCGAGGGCAAAGGAGGAAAGTCGCATGAGCGGGACCGGCAGGTGGGAGTGTGGGAACAGCCGGGCCAGCGTACCGGCGGTGTTGGCCGCTCGCACGGGTCTTCGGTCATGCCCGCAGCGGGTATGCGGCTGCGCGCGCGTGACTGGTGTGTAGGTTGCAGGTCGGCTTGTCGGTATGCTTGAGCAATCGCCCGCCCTGGTGCGCTTTTTTGTCGCCGCCCATGCACGCCTATGTCTACAAGAGCCTCCGCAAGGAGGGCGCCTATGTATTTCTCGCCACCCGTGACGACTTCGAGCGCGTCTCCGAGTCCGTCCACCAGGCGTTGCAGCCGTTTGCCTTCGTCCTGGAAGTGACGCTTGACGGTACACGCCAGCTGGCCCGCGGGAACGCCGATGAAGTGCGGAACGATCTGGCCACGCGCGGCTTCCACGTGCAGATGCCGCCACCGGTCAGTCTGGATCCGCTGACCTCGGACTGGGGCACCGATGCCTGAGTCACGGTCTCCGCGTGCGTGGATCGTCCTGGCTGCGGCCGGACTTGTCCTGATTGGCATCGCCGGGCTGGGCGGCTGGCTGGCCGCCTTGGGCGGTCTGCTCGCCCAGCCCGTGTTGGCCTTGGCCGCGCGCCGGCAACGAAACCCGGCGCCTCTGGTGCCCGCCCAGATGCGGATTGAACTCGGGCCGCTGCTGGCCCTTTGGGCCTTGGCCATCGGCGGGGCCGCGCTGGTGGTGGCGTGGCCGCTGTCGGCACTGCTCGTAAGCGGTTCGCTGCCGGCTGCGTTGGCGCTGAGTGCCGTGGCAGGTGGCGCCCTGATTGTGCTGTGGCGCTTCTGGCCTGTGTGGCAAGGCCTGGAGCGCGACGGTGGCGCGCTGGGCGACCACCATCGCGCGCTGGAAGGCCTGGAGCCGGGGGCTTGGCGCGGTCTCGGAATCGCCTTCGGCGTCGGTGCCATTGCCGCGTTGATCGTGGCATTGGCGTGGCCGGGCTGGCTTGCGGCTGGCCAGCGCTGGATCGTGGCGGTCGTGCTGGCGCTGGCGTCGGGAGCGCTGCACGGCTGGCTGCAGCGGGTCGCGCCGGCCAAGGCGCTGCAGTACCTGGACGACATCGACGAGCCCGCGCTCGCCGATGGTGCGACCGCCCCAGCCACCCGTGAGGCCAGCCCGCCGGAAGACGCCCCAACTGCGCTTGATGACGCGGTTGCGAGCTCGCCTCCGGAAACCACTGCGGTGGACGGCGATCCGGAACCCGCCGAGGTCATTCTCGCCAACGTGCCGCCGGCCAAAGTCACCGATCCACAACTGGTGCCGCAGCTGTACGAGGCGGCGCGCAGTGGCCGGGTCGAGCGTGCGCTCGAGCTGATTTCCCAAGGCGCTGATCCGCACGCACTGCCTCCCGCAGAGGATCGTGACCAGCGCAGCCTGGCAGTGCTGGCGGCGGTGTTGCCGGACCTGCGACTGCTGCGCGCCCTGATCGCCGCCGGCGTCACGCTGAACCACATGCATGCCGGCCTGACGCCGCTGCTGGCCGCGACCCGCGACAGCTGGCACGGCCGACCCGACGCGGTCACCACCTTGCTGGCGAACGGGGCGGATCCGCGTGCCCGGGATGCTGAGGGCAACACCCCGTTGCACTTTGCCGCGCGCAGCTCCGACCCCGGCGTGGCGGCACTGCTGCGCGATGCGGCGGCCGAGCTGGATGCGCTCAATCACGACGGCTTCTCGCCGCTGGGCGTGGCCTGCATCGCCGGCAACTGGCGGCTGGCCCGCTTCCTGCTTGAGCGCGGCGCCAATCCGGATCCCGATGGCGGCCAGCCCGCGCTGCTCGCGGCCGCCGGGGGCGAGGAAGACGACGCCGCCGGTGTGGAGCTGTTGCTCAAGCTGAAGGCCAGGGTGCATGCGGTGAATGCGGCCGGTCGCACCGCCCTGCACGAGGGCGCGCGCGCCGGCCATGCCAGCATCGTCGCCGCGCTCATCAAGGCCGGCGCGGATCCTTCGGCGACCGATAGCCACGGCAGCAACGCCCTTCACGAAGCCGCGCGCGGTGGCCACACCGCGGTGCTGGAACAGTTGCTGGACGCCGCGGATCCGGCTGCCGCAGCCGCCGCGGACGGGCAGGGCTGCAACGTGTTGATGATCGCCTGCATGGCACCGCAGACCCCACCGGAACTGGTGCAGCGACTGTTGGAGCTGGGGATTGACCCGGACGCGTGCGATGAATCCGGGCGACGGGCGATCGATCGCGCAGCGGAAACCGGTCGCTGGTCACTGGTGGCGGTGTTTGATCCCGCCTACGCCGTGCCCTCGCAGGTGGGCGGCGCCGATGATGCGGGCCCTGCCGACCTCGCCCCCATCACCCTGGTGCGCGAAGGCCTGGAGGAAGGGCGCGAGCACGCCCTGGATACGGTGGCGGCGCTGCTCGGCCCGCGCCAACTGGGCGCGCTTTTCCATGACGGGGACGGCGCCTTGCCGCCGCGCCAGATTGAGTGGTTGCTGGCGCGCGGCGCGGATCCGGAAGTCCGTGATGGCACCGGCACGACACCCATGTTCAGCCTGCTGGGCAGCGGTCCCTCGGCGCACGCCTCACTGCAGGTGATGCTGCAGCGCGGCGTGTCGCCGGCCGGCGCCGGCGGGCTCGCCCGCTTCCTTGCCGCCTGCATGACGCGCGCTCAGCCCGATGCGTCGCTGGAGGACCTGGCGTTGGAGCTGCTGGACCGCGGCGCAGACCCGTTTGGTCCCGCTCCCGGCGGCGACCCTGCGCTGGCGCTGACGGTGCGGCTGGGCTGGTCTCAGCTATTTACCCGCCTGGTGCATGCAGGCGTGGGCCTGGATGACCGCGACAGTCGCGGCATGAGCGCCCTCCACCTTGCGGCCGCCCTGGGGCGCGAGGCGATGCTGAAGCAACTGGTCGCGCATGGCGCCGCGCCGGGCTTGCTTGCTGCTGACGGCCAGACGCCGCTGGGCGTTGCGCTGGCATCCGGCCGCCGCGACCTCGCTGACTGGCTGGACTGGCGCGGCTGGCCTTTGCCCCGCCGCCCGTTGCTGGCGGCCGATCTACCGTCCGCGGCAATGGTCGGCGACGCGGATGCGGTCCGGCGGCTGCTCGATCTTGGCTTGCCGGTGGATGCCGTCGACAGTCAGGGCTGCAGTGCGTTGCTGCGTGCGGCGGGCAGCGGCCATCGCGCCGTGGTTGACCTGTTGCTCGCGCGTGGTGCCAACGTCGGTCTCGCCGCGGGCTCGGGTGCCACCCCGTTGTCGGCCGCCGCGAGCATGCGCCATCTGGACATCGTCGATCGCCTGATCGAGGCCGGGGCTGATGTCGAGCAACGCCTGCCGGGCGGCCTGACGGTATTGATGATCGCCTGCGCGCTGGGCTTCCCGGAGCTGGCCGCGCGGCTGTTGTCGGCCGGCGCCGACCCGGACGCCGCCGATGAGTCCGGGCGCACCGGCCTCCATTGCGCGGCAATGTTCGGCTTTGGCACGCGCGACCGCACCCGTCTGGTCACCTTGCTGGACACCCTGCTGCTGGCGAGCGACGAGGGTGCGCTGGAAGCAAACTCCCAGGGCCCGTCACCGTTGCTCCTGCTGCTTGGCGCGGCCGCGGATCAGGGCGTACAGGCCGATGAGGAAGTGCTGATTGCCGGACTGGAACACCTGATCGACAACGGCGCCAGCCTGGAATCCCAGGACGCGCGCGGTTTTGGCCCCTTGCACCTCGCCGCATTGCACGGGCTGCTGGGCGTGGTGAAGTGGCTGCTGCGCGCAGGGGCGGATCCCGACCAGCGCGACTCCCTGAATCGCAGCCCGCGCGAGATTGCAGTCATGCGCGGGTTCGTGGATATCGCCGCGCAGTTCACTGCGGCTCATCCCGTCGGCGACGTATCCATGGCCCGGTTCCTGCGCGAGAAGCGGTAACCCGCCCCCACGCGCGTTTTGCCGCGCGGCTCAGCGAGCCTCCGGCGAGCGCGGGGAACCGGCGATCCCGCCCAGTACGCCTTCGCCCAGGTCGGCATCAAACAGCTGCTCCAGCTCCCGACGGGCGAGGGTGGACGCCTGGAGCACTGCGTCGGGATCGTCGTGGACGCGGTACTGGGCTTCCAGCAGGCGCTCGTCGTGGGCCAGGAAACGCAGGGCGTGATCATGGGCCACGTCAGGCGGGACCCCTAGGGCGATCAGCACCTCTTCGCCCAGCTTGAGGCTGGAATGCAGCATCTCGCGCAGGCTGTATGCGCCCAGATCGCGCAGCTGCCAGGCGTGGCGGCGGTCGCGGGCCCGCGCGCACACCTTCGCCTCCGGATACAGGCGACGGATCACCCGCACCGTCTTCAGACTGCCCTCCGGATCGTCGATGGCGATCACGAACACCTTCACGTGCTTGGCGCCGGCTGATCGCAACAACTCCGGCTTGGCCGGATCGCCGTAGAAGAGCGGATTGCCGAACCGCCGCATGAAGTCGACCTGGTCGGCACTGTGTTCGATGGCGATGAAAGGCACCTTCTGCGCGACCAGCATGCGGGCCACGATCTGGCCGAAGCGGCCGAACCCGGCGATCAGCACCTGCGGATGGCCGTCGGGCGGCGGCGTTTCTTTCGGAGCCTCAGGTCGTGCCACCGGTTGACCGCGAAGGATCCGCGCGACGGCGATCATCAGCACCGGCGTCAGTGCCATGGACACGCCAACCGCGGCCACCAGTCGATCGCGCATGACCGCATCCAGCAGGCCGGCCTTGACCGCCTCGGCAAACACCACGAAGGCGAATTCCCCGCCCACCGCCAGCACGCTGGCCAATTGCAGCGCATCCCGCCGCGACAGCTTGCCCGGCCTTATGCCGACCAACACCAGGATCGCGAACTTGACCACCATCAACGCGAGCACCATCAGCTCGATCAACACCGGCTCGGCGACAACGAGCTTGAGATCCACACTCATGCCCACGGCCATGAAGAACAGGCCGAGCAGCAGGCCCTTGAACGGCTCGATCTGCGCTTCCAGCTCGTGACGGAACTCCGAGTCGGCCAGCAGCACCCCGGCCAGGAAGGCGCCCAGACCCGCCGAGAGCCCTGCGCTCTGCATCAGCAGGGCCGATCCGAGCACCACCAGCAGCGCCGCACCGGTGAACACTTCCGGCATCAGCGAACGCGCCACGAAGCGGAACAGGTGGCGCAACAGGAACCGCCCGCCCAGCACCAGCGCTGCCATGGCAAACGCCGCCTTGGCAATTGCGTCCCAGCCCAGCCCGCCTTCGGCCACCAGGTTTGCCTTCCCCAGCAGCGGGATCGCCGCCAGCAGCGGGATTGCAGTGAGATCCTGGAACAGCAGGATCGCGAACGCCAGCCGACCATGCTCGCTGCCCAGCGCCTTGCGCTCCGAAAGCAACTGCAAGCCGACCGCCGTGGAGGAGAGCGCCAGACCCAGTCCAACCACCAGCGCCGTCTTCCAGCCAAACCCGGCGAAGGTGGCCAGCACACCCATCACCACCCCGGTGATCAGCATCTGCGCGCCACCAACCCCAAACACCGGCCGGCGCATCACCTTCAGCCGCGACGGCGAAAGCTCCAGTCCGATCACGAACAGCATCATGACCACACCGATCTCGGAGGCCGCGAGCACCGGCTCCGCATCGCGGATGACGCGCAGCCCGAACGGCCCCAGCACTACGCCGGCGGCCAAGTAGCCAAGCACCGCGCCCAACCCGAACCGGCGGAACACCGGCACCGCGATCACCGCGGCGAGCAGGAACACCACCGCAAGTTCTAGTCCGCCGCCGCTCATCTCATACCTCTTCAGTGAAGGGGTTGATTATGGAGCAGCTGTGGGAGGAGTGATCGAGTGGTTGGATGGTCACGGTCACGGTCACGGTGACGGCGAACGACGAGCGTCATACGTCGGAGCGTTCCTGGCGCGGGCGCCACAGAAAGCACGCAAGGCCTTCAGTCAATCAGAATATTCTGGCCCTCTTTAAAACGTCCGATTGTTACTAGTCAGCTTGGGGTTGTGACCATAGCCAGAACGTGGCCCCATACTGACTTCCCTCGTAACAAAAAAACAAGTCGCCTTATTTAAACCTTCGCCGCGAGCTGAATTGAGCAGGGCTGTACCACCAGCCGCTGCGTGGGCAAGGGTCTCCAGCGGCCACAGGATTGACGCGTGCGGTTTGACCGCTCAGGAGGTCAAGAGCAGGCCATTCGTCACCGTTTCACCAGGCACGCGCTCTACAAGTGCCCACTTGATTGGCTCTCGGCCAACGTTTTGCATGGAAGCTTTGTCGTAGTCTATATTCGCTTTGTCGGCAGCTTCGTTTGCAATGAAGAACTCAGCAACGCTGTCGCCCGAATTTTCTTGGCAGCCGGCGTCGCCCGAAATACGACATAATTTGGAGGCGTTGTCACATTTAGGCTGGATGTGTCACAAAAACCGCCCAGAGTCCGAAGTTCCCTCAGCTTCGTGGACTATTGGTCATGTGACCACAACCAGAATGTAGCGCCGTAATCGCTTCCCCCAGCCTCAGGAAAGATGTCGCCTTTATTGAAGGATTGTCGTGAATCCTTTCGGGCTGGTGTAAACCAATAACCTGATCTTGGGCACGGTTGACCAGCAGGCACACGCCTTTGTGTTGATATCACAGCGGTATCATCGACTTCCTGATCAGATTCGAACTCGCCGTTAACCATCTCGACGAAGTACCATTTGCAGGCCCTTCCGACGAAAGCTTCTCGCGCCACGGCACTGGGAGCGAGCTCGGCATCTGGAACACCTTCAATGATGAGATAGTCATCCGGAATGATCCCTCGGTTTTCGGGAAGCATCGCGAACTCCAGAAGAGCCTGTTGGTTGCCCCAAAGCCCATCGCGACCGACTGCGTCAAGCGCTCTGAGTCCAAACTCATTAAACGTATAAGTCTCACATAGTTCACCATATCCGCCTCCGGTCCACCGAAACTGCAGTGCTCCGTACGGATCATCTTGAGGGACGTACACTCCGGTACGCGGTGGAATTCTATTTGTTTCTCCCGCCACATCAGTCCTCACCCGAAATATTGGGAGCCTAGGGAAAAGTGCCTTATTTTCGTTCCACGTAACCCAGAAAGTGAAATCGTCGTTAGTAGGGGGGCGCCGCATTACATCGTCGATCTCCGCGGCATAGCGAATCACTTGCTCAAGTCGATCTTTAAACGCATCCTCTTCTTCGCGAGTGGCCCAAATCATAGACAGTTCGCCCAGCATTCTAGCGCAATTATTAGCGCCGGTTATAGAATAACTTTCGTAGGCTCGCTGCGCTATGTCGCGTATTGTGGACTCGCGAAAATCAATCAAAGCGGGAAATCCGTAACTATCCCAGTTTGCTGCTGTATCACGTGCGCCCCAGCGGCTGCTGACGAGGAGGGTATCTCGACCTTGCTCTTTAGCAGTGTCAAGTAGCAGGTCAGTTCCGTTGATCAAGGAGTCGATCAGCGGCTTTAGCCCTTTGAGGTAGTTGAGCGACGCGAAATGATAGAGTAGTGTTGCTTGGCGCTTCTGCCAAAGGGATAACTCAAATGACACAGGGATACTCATTGGTCAGTGCTTCGCATTGGTAGTTTGGCCGGGCAGGGATGGGAGTCCGAGTTTGGCATCATTTAACTGCGCATCAAAATCAGTGCTGCCCCATCCGGTGTCTAGCGGGCCGGTAATACGCGGATCATTTATTTTCTCACGGATTCCAGTATATTCCGCTTGCTGCGTATTGGATAGCTTATTGTACTGATCGCGATTGATAGGGTTTTGCAACTGTATCGGTCTGCTATCTTTGCCACCGCGCATTTTATAGTAGCGAGTGGAATCCCATTGACCGGACTTCGGGCTGAGGATAATTTGTTCCCATCCGCCCTCCAGGTAGCGGTCAGGCAGACCGCTTTTCATTTGTGCGGAAGTTGGGCCCCGCCAGACCTTTATGGTTTCACCCGCAGGAATATCTTTGACAACAAACTGGCCGTTGCCATTCCAGTCAGGCCACACGGCCAGGTGTTTGCGCCAAACAGCTTTCGGATCAGGGGACGCCATTATTGTCTTCCAGACACTCTCACTGATCCAGCAATCGCCCATCGCTCCGTTCGATGGCGAGACTACTCGGTACAGCCTGGCTGGTCCTCTGATCTCCGCTGAGATTAAACCTTTGGAAAAACTCTCGATATTTTTATCTGTAAGAGGGGGGTAGCCTTGCTTCACCTTTCGATCGATGATCGCGCGTTCCTTTTTTGCAGTGAGTGGTAGGTTTCTTGTCGGGCTTCCTTGGCTTAACCACTTCGGCGGCGGGTATGTATTGCGCATCAACGTTACCGCGCGTGCTTCTGGGAGATTTCCACGGAAGTGAATATTCCCGACATTTACAACACCTCGCCGTTGAACCAGATCCTCGATTTCCAGCCGGCGTATTACCTGATCCATTACGTCTTCAATGGGCTTGAGCGCCTTTGCAAGATATTCGTTTGCCATTTTCCGGATACTGTTAACCATCACGATGGTGTCGCGTGCACTCCTGCCCACTAAAGGAAACTTCGTCACCTTACCTAGAAGGCTATTCATGAGTGTGATGCCGCGGTCGAACGCTTTAAGCAACTGCCCGACGTTGAGCTGCCGGCGTATTATTCGTGCTTGCTTTGCGAGCTCATGAAAGACCCAGTCCCACTTCAGGCCTTTCCAGTACTTCTGCACCTGACGCTTGCGTAGGAGAGTGATGACCCAAGTCATCGCGTCATCCACAGCCTTGATCACGTGATTACCGCCCGCACGTCGCACGAACAGAAAGAAAATCTTGAACACACCTTTGAGAAGGGATCCCAGCGTGGGGAACAGACCGATTAACGTCAGTCCCAGCGCGACCCATGCCCAAGTGTTGGTTTTGTCCTCGTTTATTTGCCTGCAGTTGGCTACGATGTCGCGGACATCGCACACTTGATCCACGCCGGGAATCATCGAGATCGCGGTATCCAATGCGATCTGGCCGGCGCTTCGATCTTGATTGAAGTCGCCTTGAATTGTTTCCCATAGCCAAACAAAGACATTTTGTGTTCCATCCACGAGCTGGTCGTACTGCTCGGTAAGGAACGCCAGTGCTTCTCTTAATTGTTGGAGCGTCACTGGCCCGGATTGATTCGGAAATGTTGGATCAGGGGTGCTCATTTTGGCACCCCGGTAGCATCGTCTGCGGCAATGAGTTGTTCGAGGGGAGGAAACGGCTTGTCAGCTTCGCCAGGACGTGGCTTGAAGAGCACTTTAGCCACAGCTTTATTTTCAATCCCATCGTGGCGAGCCTTGCCACCCTCATCAAGCGTTCCATCCAGGATTTGGCCATCTTTGAAGTGGATCTCATATTCGGCGCCGACAATGCTCTCGCCAGTTTCGGGGTCGAGATAGTGGAGCCCGATCCATGAGAGGATTTCGTGGGATCCAGGAAGAACGATCCTTGTTGGCGGACTGTTTTTGCTTCCCGTCCACTCCTTCCTCGCCGCCTTGAACTCAATCGTCCCCGGCGCACCCAACTCGATATCCCCGCCTTCGAGCTTCAAGTACGCGCCGGCCGCAGTGGCCAGCACATGTTTGCTCGGCGAGGCGATCTCCACATCCGACTGGGTACTGGTGAGTGTCACGCTGGTCTTTGCTGCCGCGGTCGCGACGTTCTGGTGCGCCCGCGCGCTCACATCGCCCTGCGCGGCGTGAAGCGCAATGCCGATACTCGTCTGCGGCTTGCTGCCGGGGGCAGGGGTGCCATGGCTGTAGAGGCTGATTCCCTCAGCGACTGCCACGACGGTCTCGCCCTGGCTCAGCCAGTTCAGATCGTTCCCGGCGGTCATGGTGGTGTCGGTGCCGGACACCCAGACCTGGTCGGCCGGCGTGGTGGCGACGATCCCGTCGGGGCTGCTGGCGGCCAGTAACGGGGCGTTCCAGCCCGGGGCTTCGCCGTCGCCGCCGCTCACGCCGTCGCCGGCGGGGGCGCCGGTCAGGGTGCCGGTCAGGATCTCCTGCACCTGGTTCAGCGCCTCCTGTGCGGGCAGGGAGTCGGCTTCGTCTGGCAGGTCGGCGCTTTGTGCCTTGGCCGTGTCGGACAGACTCTGGATCAGCTCGGCGCCGCTGGTCAGCTGGCTGCGCAGGCCCTCGGCGGCCATTTGCTGGCGACCGGGTTCGGTGCTCAGTAGCAGCCCCGCGCCGGCGCGCAAAGCGCCGCTGGCCTGGGTCGACAGCTCCACGCCGAAGCCGCGCTGGTTGCCGCGAACGTTGTCCTGACCACCCTTGAGGTGGCCGAGCGTCAGCGTGGTGTCCTGCTGGGTGGTCGATACCTGTGCACGCCCCTCGCCGGGCGTGTCGTCCAGCCGCAGCTGTTGGTAGCCGCCGCTGCCGGTCTGGCTGTCAGCCAGTGCCTGACTCTTGAACCCGGTGAACACGGCTTGGTGTTCGTTGCCGTCGAACCACGCCGGCGCGTTGCCGGTGGCCCCCGCGTTGCCGCCGCTGACCTGGTTGTGCGGTGCGTCGGGCTGACCCTGGCCGTTGAACAGGCTGCCTACGACGACCGGGCGGTCGATGTCGCCTTCCATGAACGCGACGACGACTTCCTGGCCCTTGCGCGGCAGCAGAACGCCGCCCCAGTTGTCGCCGGCCCACGGCGTGGCGACGCGCACCCAAGTCCATGCGGCATCAGTGCCTGGCGCGTTGTCATCGCCACCCGGGTGGGCCTGGCGGGAGCTGGCGTTGCCGCCGCGTTGCCACGGGAACTGCACCTTGACCCGGTGATCTCGATCGGTCTGCAGCGGCGCGCCGTCGGTGACGACGATCGCGGTCTGGGTGCCGTGCACGGTCGGTTTGGGATGCAGGCGCAGGCCATGACCGTCCACGGTACGCGGCCGGTAGGGCAGGTCGCCGGGGATCGCGGTGAGGCTGTTGCGGTAGAAATCGGTGTGGGCGCTGGTCACGAGCGGGTCCCCGTGCTCCGGAGCGGCCAACGTGGGCGGCAACGGAAGCGCGCCGACATCAATCGCGCCGAGGGTCTGGTCCAGCACCTCAAATACGTCCGCGCCGAGATTGTTGCGGGCGGCGTGCTCGACGCGCAGGCAGGTGAATGACTGGCCGTCGGTTTCGGGATGCTGGCTCAGCGCGAACTGTGTGCCCGGTGCCTGACGGCGCCAGGTGCCAACGGCTTGGATGGCGCGGCCGGTGACGTCCCTCGCTTCCATCTGCCGTTTTGCCCGCAGCGCGGCGTGCGCCTCGTCGACGACGCCGTACGGACCGCTGGTGTCGCTGTCTTCTGCTCTGACGTCGCTGCCGGCCAGCACGGTCTCGGCCGAGGCCGGGCGCAGCGTGCGGCTGCGATAGTCCCAGCTGGCGCGGCTGATCGAAGCGGTCTGCCAGCGGCGGGTGCTGGCCCACTGCTGGATGCTGTCGGTGCGCTCGGTGGCATCGGCGCGATGGAAGCGCACCGTCCCGGCGTCGGCAAACGCCTCCACGCGGTCACCCAGCACCAGCGTGTGGCTGCCAAGCGTATCGCCGCCGGTGTCGCCCGCATGCTCGAACCAGTAGGCGATGCCTTCCTCGGCCAGCAGCCGCTGGAGGAACTGGAAATCGCTCTCGTGATACTGCGTGGTCAGGCTGCGGGTGCGATACACGGCCCGGTCCGCGAGCTCCCAACGCCAGGCGGGTACGAGGGCGCCAGCCTGGGCGTAATCGGCAAAGATGTCCTCGGCGATCTCGAGCACGCTCATGTCATGGAAGACATAGCTGTCGACCCGCTGGCGCAGGAAGGCCAGCCAGGGTTCGATCACGAGGCGATAGCGCGCGATGCCGCCGTTGCTGCCGATGCGCTCACAGGCGGTGAGGTGACCGTGGAAAGGACGGCGCTCGGAGGCGGACTCGGCGGTCAGAAGCTCAAGCAAGACCGGCTGGCCGAGCAGCTCATCCAGTGGCAGGTGGGCGTCGACCGACAGCGCATCGAGTTGCAGACGGAACCCGCCGTCATCGACCGATTCCACGCCATGCAGCGCTTCGGCGACCAGCGCGTCCGGACCCAGCCCGGTATGCAGGTGCAGCAGACGATCGAACTGTTTCGGCCCGGCAACAAGCGCGGTGAGCAAGGTGGCGCGAGCATCCATGGCGGTCGTGTCTCCCTGGCGGCCGTCCTGGCCTGCCCCGCGCCGATCATAACGCCTCAGTGCGGACAGGGGCAGGGGTCGCGGGAATCCGCCATCCACGCGGTGCATCCGCAGACGCTGCGACCTTCGTAGACTGCCGTCCGCCACGACAGAGCTTGTCGCGCGGGTTCAGACACAATCGACCGGGGCGTCGCATGCCTCCACAGGGAGCGTCATTGATGGGTACCGCACTCGTACTGTTCCGCCGCGACCTCCGACTGGAGGACAACCCGGCGTGGAGCACGGCCTGCGCTGAGAACGCTCGGGTGCTTGCGCTCTATGTCCACGCGCCTGAAGAAGAGGGGCAATGGGCACCGGGTGCAGCCAGTCGCTGGTGGCTGCATCGGTCGCTGTCCTGTCTGGATTCGCGCCTGCGGGCCGCCGGCGGCCGCCTGCACGTTGGGCGGGGCGACACCTTGGCTTTCGTGCGCGAGGTCATCGAGCAGGCCGGGGCGACCGCGGTCCACTGGAATCGGCTTTACGAGCCGGCCAGCATTGCCCGCGATACGCACCTCAAGGCCGCGCTGCGCGAGCAGGGCGTAGAGGTTTACAGCCACAGTGGTGCCCTGTGGTCCGAGCCTTGGCAGGTGGAGACAAAGCAGGGTGGCCCGTACAAGGTGTTCACGCCGTACTGGCGCAACCTGCGGCCGCGCTTGACCCCCGCGCCACCGTTGCCGGCGCCCGCCGTTGCTGGATTTGCCGAGGCCGGAAACAGTGTGCCGGTGGACGCGTTGGAGCTCATGCCGCGCATCGACTGGGCCGGCGGCTTGGCGGACGCCTGGCAGCCGGGAGAGGTCGGTGCCCACGAAATGCTGGAAATCTTCGCCGACGATGCGGTGAATGACTACGTCCGATTGCGGGATTTGCCCGCCCGCCACGGCACATCCCGGCTGTCGCCGCACCTGCATTTCGGCGAGATCTCGCCGCGCCAGATCCACCATGAGCTTGACCGCCGTGCCGGTGCCAGCAGCGCGCGCCGGCAGCCCGACATCGAGCCCTATCTACGACAGCTGGGTTGGCGTGAATTCGCCCACCACCTGCTTTTCCACTTTCCGCACACGCCAACCGAAAGCTTCAATCCGCGGTTTGCCCGCTTCCGCTGGGCCGATGCTGATCCGGTCGTGTTGGAGCGCTGGCAACGCGGTCGTACAGGCATTCCACTGGTGGACGCGGGGATGCGCGAGCTGTGGCACACCGGCTGGATGCACAACCGCGTGCGCATGATCGTTGCCAGTTTCCTGACCAAGAACCTGCGCCAGCACTGGCTGCACGGCGCGCGCTGGTTCTGGGACACGCTGGTGGATGCCGATCTGGCCAACAACACGCTGGGCTGGCAGTGGGTCGCCGGCACTGGCGCGGACGCGGCGCCGTATTTCCGGGTGTTCAACCCGGTCACCCAGTCGAAGAAGTTCGACCCGGACGGCACCTACCTGCGGCGGTGGCTGCCTGAGCTCGCCGGCGCGGAGGGCGGTTTGCTGCATGAGCCGTGGAAGGATTCGAGCCTGCTGCGTCGCAGCGGCTATCCGGCGCCGATGGTCGATCTTGCCACGTCGCGGCAGAAGGCCCTGGACGCTTACGCTCGGCGCGGCTGAATCCAAATCGCGGCCGGGCGCGTATGCACAGCATAAATGCCGACCGCAGTGTGCGGTCTGCGGCACGCTTGCTTACGGCGGGAACGTATGATAGCTCCAGACAACGCACTCGCACAGGTGGTGCCCCTCGGGGCAAGACGATCCGTGAGCCAGGCTCCCGTCGATGCTGCACCCGATCCCCGCTACTGGGCATTGCAGATGTCGGCGGTGGCGTCGCAGCGCGACCGCGTGAGCTTCATGCGCATCTACGATTTTTTCGCGCCGCGGCTGCGGCGCTACCTGCGAAACCTCGGTGTGGCCGACCACCTGGCCGAAGAGCTGGTGCAGGACGCGTTGCTTACGCTTTGGCGGAAGGCCGCGCAGTTTGATCCGGCGCGGGCGAGCCTGAGCACCTGGTTGTTCCGCATCTCGCGCAATCTCTACATCGACCATGTGCGGCGTGAACCGCACTGGACGCCGGTCCAGGAAGGTCTGGACCGCATGGACCTGCTCGAGTCGGACCGCCGTGACTCGCAACCCGAGTCCTACACCGACCACGACACGCTCAACCAGGCCATCGACCGGCTGCCGCCGGTGCAGGCCAAGCTGGTGCGCATGTCCTATTTGGAAGCCAAGAGCCATGGGGAAATATCACGTGAGTTGGACATGCCGCTGGGAACAGTGAAATCGTCGCTGCGACGCGCGTTCGCGAAACTCCAGGTCAGCATGGGGAGCCTGGCATGAGGCCGAATCACCATCTCGACGACGCGACTGTGCTCAGCTATTCCGCCGGCGCATTGCCGACCGCCATGAACGTGGTGGCATCAGCGCACCTGGAGCACTGCCCGCATTGTCGCGAGCGCTTGCATGTGGCCGAGCAGATTGGCGGGACTTTGATGCAGCAGCAACGCGGCGACGCGCCGGGCCAGGACGAGCGGAACGCCATGCTTGCGTTGCTGGACCAGGAGCCTGACGCCGCCCCGGCGCCGACAGCGTCGGCAATCATTGCCGATGCGGTTGAACCGCCGGATCGCGATCGCCTGCCGACGGCGCTGCACCCGTGGTTTGGACCCTCCATGCGTGCGCTGAAATGGCGGCGCGTGGCGCCAGGCGTGCAACGCATCCGCGCCGGCGGCGTGGCGGGCGGTGAGCTGATGTTGCTGCGCATTGCGCCGGGCAGCCGCTTGCCACTGCACAGCCATGGGGGAACGGAATTGACCATGATTCTGGATGGCGCCTATGACGACGTGCTGGGGCATTTCGGACCCGGTGATGTTGCCGACCTGGATGGTCAGACCCTGCATCAGCCGGTGACAGCGCCTGGGGTGCCCTGCGTGTGCGTTGCGGCCACCGACGCACCGCTGGTGTTCTCCGGCTGGTTCGCCCGCCGATTGCAGCCCCTGTTCGGCTTTTAAACGCCGGCGCGCGACGTCTGTCGCTGCATCCATAACGCCGGTCGGCCCGTATCGTCTACTGAACACCAACCGGCTGTACCCGATGATCACGCTCCCATCGCCGCCTTCAGCGGCGCCCGCCTCCGTTCGGGACACCGCTTCTGCGCAGCGGGACACCGGCAACCGACGTGCCGCGCGCAGCATCCTGCGCTGGTTCGACTCGGGTGTGGATGCGGCCGCGGATGGGGGCGTCGGACCCGGTAATGGCGCGTTGGACCGGATTGACTGGCTGCGCGCAGCGCCATTCATCGCCATGCATCTGGCCTGTGTCGCGATCCTCTGGGTCGGAGTGTCGCCGGTGGCTCTGGGAGTGGCCGCGGCGCTTTACGTACTGCGGATGTTTGCGATCACGGCGTTCTACCACCGCTACTTTTCCCATCGCACCTTCCGCGCGCCGCGTCCGGTCCAGTTTGTGTTTGCCCTGATCGGCGCCTCCTGCGTGCAGCGCGGGCCGTTGTGGTGGGCGGCCCACCACCGCACCCACCACCGGCACACCGATACCGGCCAGGACCCCCACTCGCCCAACGTGCACGGCTTCTGGTGGAGCCACGTCGGCTGGTTCCTGACCCCGCGCAACTTCCGCACCGACCTGGCGCGGGTGCCGGATCTGGCGAAATTTCCCGAGCTGCGCTGGCTGGACCGCTTCGATGTCGCGGTGCCGATCGCACTGGCGGCGTGCCTGTACGCGTTGGGGACCGGCTTGCAGGCCTTCGCTCCGCAATGGGGCACCAGCGGCGGGCAGATGCTGGTGTGGGGATTTTTCGTTTCCACAACCGTCCTGTTCCACGCCACGGTGACGATCAATTCACTGGCGCACCGCTTCGGCTCGCGCCGTTTCGACACCCGCGACGACAGCCGCAACAACCTGTGGCTGGCCTTGCTCACCTTCGGCGAGGGCTGGCACAACAACCACCATTTTTTTCCCGGATCCAGCCGACAGGGATTCCGTTGGTGGGAGGTCGACCTGACCTGGTACGGCCTCAAGATGATGGCCCTGTTCGGCCTGGTCAGCGGCTTGAAGCCGGTACCCGCATGGGTGTTGGAAAAGGCGAGGCACTGAGCCATGCGCATCGCGGTCGTGGGTTCGGGAATCGCAGGTATGGCCTCGGCGTGGATGCTCTCGCGTCACCATGAGGTGGTGTTGTTTGAAGCCGATGACCGGCTCGGTGGACACACCCATACCCACGATGTCGAGCAGGCCGGCCGGCGCTACCGCATCGACAGCGGTTTCATCGTGCACAACCCGGAGCACTACCCGCTGCTGACCCGGCTGTTCGAGCAGCTCGGCGTCGCCTCCCAGCCGACCACGATGAGCTTCGCCGTGCACAACGAGGCGACGGGGCTGGAGTACAACGCCACCACGCTGGACACGTTGTTCTGCCAGCGGCGCAACCTGCTTTCGCCGCGGTTCCTGGGGATGGTCCGCGACCTGGCCCGGTTCTATCGCGAGGCGCCGGCACTGCTGGAAACCGCGGAGCCGGGTCCAACACTGGGCGACTATCTGGCCGGACGGGGCTACGGTGTAGCATTCCGCGACGAGCATCTTGTCCCCATGGCATCGGCGCTCTGGTCATCCCCGGCCGCGCAGATCCTCGGATTCCCGGCGCGGTACCTGGTCCAGTTCATGGCCAACCACCAGATGCTGCAGGTCAGCGGCCGGCCACAATGGCGCGTGGTGCGCGGGGGCTCGGCGACCTACGTGGACGCATTGCGGGCCCAGTGGGATGTGCTCGAGCGCCTGAACTGCCCCGTGCTCTCGGTGCGTCGCCATCGGCACGGGGCGACCGTGGAAAGTCTGGTCGGCAGCGAGGAGTTCGATCAGGTCGTTCTGGCCTGCCACAGCGATCAGGCCCTGGCATTGCTGGCCGATGCCGACGAGCGTGAGCGCGACATCCTCGCCGCGATGCCTTACCAGGCCAATGAGGCTGTCCTGCACACCGACGCGCGCCTGCTTCCGCGCCGCCGCAAGGCCTGGGCCGCGTGGAATGCGTGGTTGCCGCGCGACCCCACCCAGGCTTGCACCGTCAGTTACTGCATGAACCTGCTCCAGCGCATCGAGTCGCCGAAACCGTTCGTGGTCACGCTCAACCGCAGCGACGCGATCGACCCGGACCAAGTGCTGGCACGGATGCGCTACCACCATCCGGTCTACAGTCACCGCTCGGTGGCGGCGCAGTCGCGCAAGCCCGAGATCCAGGGTCGGCGCAACACCTGGTTCGCCGGTGCGTACTGGGGCTGGGGCTTCCACGAAGACGGCATGCGCAGCGCGCTGGAGGTTGCCACGGGCATGGGCGTGCGTTGGCCGCTCAGTCCGCTGGCGCCGGCACGCTTGACCGCCCGCGACGTGGCGCTTGTGACATGAGTGCCATCGACGGCGCTTCTCCGGACGCCAACGTCGGGCTGCCGCTGGCGAGCGCGGTCTATGAAGGCGTGGTCCGCCATCGTCGCCATGCACCTCATCCGCATGCCTTCAATTACCGGATGGCCCAGTTGTATCTGGATCTGGACGAGATCGATCGGGTGTTCGCCCGGCGCTGGCTGTGGTCTGTTGCGGGTCGCAACCTGGCCGAATTCCGGCGCAGCGACTATCTGGGTCCTGCCGGCCTGTCGCTGGTCGAGGCGGTCCGCCAGCGCGTGGCCGCAGCCACCGGGCAGCGTCCCGAGGGACCGATCCGGCTGCTGACCCACCTTCGCTACGCCGGGCTGGTGTTCAACCCGGTCAGTTTTTATTACTGCTACGCCCCCGACGGGGCCACCCTGACAGCGGTACTGGCGGAGATCACCAACACACCATGGAAGGAACGCCATGCCTACGTGTTGCCGGTCCACACTGCGGATTCGCACGGTCGGGCGTTGCACTGGGAGTTCGCCAAGACCTTCCACGTCTCCCCGTTCATGCCCATGGACTGCCGCTACGACTGGCGCTTCACCCCGCCCGCCGAGGATCTGCGCGTGCACATGCAGGTCAGCCATGCGGGACGGCCGACCTTTGACGCGACCCTCGCTCTGGAGCGTCGGCCGCTCACCAGCGCGTCTCTGGCTAGGGTCCTGTGGCGGTTTCCGCTGATGACCGCGCAGGTGGTGGGCGCGATCCATTGGCAGGCGCTGCGCCTGTGGCTGAAGCGCAATCCGGTCCACGACCACCCTTCCATCCCATGAAGCACGCGAGTCGCCCATGAGCCAGATCGCCAACGCCATCTCCCCTCCGTCCCGTGTCGGCGCACTGGACAGGCTGCTGCGCGCGCAGTTGCTGCGCCGACTGGAAGGGCTGCAGCACGGCCGGCTGGTGCTGGTGGAAGGTGCCAGCGAGCTGATATTTGGCGCTTCCCCCGCCGGTGCGGGCGCCCTTCAGGCGCGTGTGGAGGTGCTGGATCCGGCGTTCTATCGCGCCGTCGCGGCCAACGGCAGTGTCGGTGCCGGCGAGGCCTGGATGGACGGGCTGTGGCGCAGTGATGACCTGGTTGCGCTGGTCCAGCTGCTGGTCCGCAACCGCGACATGGTCGATGGGATGGAGGGCGGACTGGCCCGGCTGGGCGGCATGGCCATGCGCGGCTGGCATGCGCTGCGCCGCAATACCCGCGGCGGCAGCCGGCGCAACATCGCCGCGCACTACGATCTGGGCAACGACTTCTTCGGACTGTTCCTTTCGTCGGACCTGATGTACTCCTCGGCCTTGTGGGCGGGCGCCGGCGACACGCTTGAGATCGCTTCGTACCGGAAACTGGAGCGCATCTGCCAGCAGCTCGAGCTCCGCGCCGGCGACCGTGTAGTTGAGATCGGCACGGGCTGGGGCGGCTTTGCGCTGCACGCCGCCCGGCATTACGGCTGCCACGTCACCACCACCACCATCTCGCGCGAGCAGCACGCGTTGGCCAGCCGGCGGGTCGCCGAGGCCGGACTGTCCGACCGGGTCACGCTGCTGCTGGAGGACTATCGCGACCTCAGCGGCCACTACGACAAGCTGGTGTCCATCGAGATGGTCGAGGCGATCGGCGCGCCATATCTGGATACCTACTTCGCCAAGCTCGGCAGCCTGCTCAAACCCGACGGTCTGGCGCTGGTCCAGGCGATCACCATTGAGGACCACCGCTACGAGCAGGCGCTCAAGTCGGTCGACTTCATCAAGCGCTTCGTGTTCCCCGGCAGCTTCATTCCCTCCATCAATGCGCTGCTGGGCGCCAAGACCCGGGCCACTGATATGGCTCTGGTCGAGCTGCACGACTTTGGCCATTCCTATGCGCTGACCCTGCAAGCCTGGCGTGAGCGCTTCATGGCGCAACTGCCGCAGGTCCGCGCCCAGGGGTTCGACGAGCGCTTCATCCGGCTGTGGGAGTTTTATCTGGCGTACTGCGAAGGCGGCTTCCGAGAGCGCTCCATCGGCGTCGCCCATCTCCTGCTCGCCCGCCCGGGCTATCGCCGGGCGACGCCGGGGCCGGACGAGGCCGCCGGCGTGGCACGCGGGCCAGCAACATGACTGCGTGGGCGCAGCTTGGGATGATCTGGCTGCTGGCCGCGCTGGTGATGACGCTGGGCTGGCGGTGGCAACGCGCGCGAAGCAATGCCGGCATCGTCGACGTGTTGTGGGCGGCGGGCGTGGGCGGCAGTGCGGTGGTGCTGGCGATCACCGGCGACGGCGCGGTCGCAACCCGGGTCGCGTTGGCGGTGCTGGGAGGTGTGTGGGGCGGTCGGCTCGCACTGCATCTGTGGGGCCGGGTTCGCAGCGAGCCCGAGGATGGCCGTTACCGGTACCTGCGCGAGCACTGGAACGGGAGCCAGCTCAAGTTCTTCGCCTTCTTTCAGGCCCAGGCGCTATTGATCGTCCTGTTTGCCTTGCCGTTTGTCGCCGTCGCCGGCAACCCGCGGATGTCGCTGCCCTGGCTCGTCGCAGGGGGCGTGATCTGGATGGTGAGTGTGCTGGGCGAATCCATCGCCGACCGCCAGCTGGACCGCTTCCGCAAGGATCCCGCCAACGCGGGCAAGACCTGTCGTGACGGTCTGTGGCGGTACTCGCGGCATCCCAACTACTTCTTCGAGTGGGTGCACTGGTTCGCCTATGTGTGTCTCGCGGTGGGCTCGCCGATCAGCTGGCTGGCGTGGGCCGGGCCGGCGGTGATGTATGTGTTCCTGCGCTGGATCAGCGGCGTGCCCTACACCGAGAAACAGGCCCTGCGCAGTCGTGGCGAGGACTACCGCAACTACCAGCGCACCACCTCGGTACTTATTCCCTGGTTTCCAAAAAAGGACACAGCATGAACGCCACGACCTCCGAGCTGCCCATGGACCGTCCGGCGCCCGGCCTGCTGGGGCAGGCCGAGCTGGGTCGCATTCCCGACAGCGTGTTGCGCCTGGGTATCCGCCGCCTGTGCGCGCAGCGGTTGCGGGAGGAGCGGGCTGGCGGTGTCGCGGACCAGGCCGCGCGCTACGCCAAACGCATTGCCATGCTTCGGCACAGTCCGGTCGCCATCCATACCGACGCCGCCAACGCCCAGCACTACGAGCTGCCGCCGGCATTCTTCGAGCGCTGTCTGGGCAAGCGGCTGAAGTACTCCAGCGGCTATTACCCGCGCGGCGTCGAATCCCTGGACCAGGCCGAGGAGGCGATGCTTGCGCTGACCTGCGAGCGCGCCGAGCTGGCCGACGGCCAGGACATCCTCGAGCTGGGCTGTGGTTGGGGATCGCTGACGCTGTGGATGGCCGAGCGCTACCCGGCCGCACGCATCGTCGCCGTCTCCAACTCGCACCAGCAGCGCGAGCACATCCTCGCGCGCTGCCGCGAGCGTGGCCTCGCCAACGTGCAGGTGCGCACCTGCGATGTGAACCTGCTCGAGCTGGATGGCGCGGCCTTCGACCGTTGCGTGACCATCGAGATGTTCGAGCACATGCGCAACTACGAGACCCTGCTGGGCCGCATCGGCGACTGGCTCCGACCGGGTGGAAAATTGTTTGTGCACATCTTCGCCCACCAGCATCTGATGTACCCCTTCGAGACGCAGGGCGATGACAACTGGATGGGCCGGCATTTCTTCACCGGCGGGCTGATGCCGGCCTCCGACACGCTGCTGTGGTTCCAGTCCGACTTGCGCATCGAGCAGCGTTGGCATCTGGACGGAACCCATTACCAGCGCACCGCCAATCATTGGCTGGCCAACCAGGATGCGCAGCGCGATGCCGTGATGCGCGTGCTCAGCCAGGCCTACGGCGAGCAGGGCGCCGCGCTGTGGTTCCAGCGCTGGCGGATGTTCTGGATGTCCTGCGCGGAGCTGTTTGGTTTCGATGATGGCCAGCAATGGCTGGTCGCCCATTACCGCTTTGTGCGTCCGTGAATGCGCTAAGCCTTTTCTGCTGGAGAACTCCATGGGCACGTCCCGCAACCTGTTGCTCGCCTGCGGCCTGATGCTGGCCGGACATCCCGCCCACGCCGGCGACCTGCCGGCAATCACGCCCGTGCCGCACGTCGACCTGCCCCGGTTCATGGGCGACTGGTACGTCATCGCCACCATTCCCAGCTGGTTCGAGAAGGACGCGTGGAACCCGGTGGAGACGTACCGGCTCGATCCGGAGGGCCGCATTGCGACCACATTCCGCTACCGTAAGGGCGGCTTCGACGGCCCGCGCAAGCAAATCGACTCGACCGGCTTCGTCACCCCGGGGACCGGCAATGCGGTGTGGGGCGTGCAGCTGGTATGGCCGATCAAGGCGCAATACCTGATCGCCTACCTCAACGAGGATTACAGCCAGACCATCATCGCCCGCGACAAGCGCGACTATGTCTGGGTCATGGCCAGAACCCCCACCATCGCGCCGGCCGACTACGACGCACTGCTGCAGCGGGTGCAGGACCTGCGCTACCCGATCGAGCGGGTGCAAAAGGTGCCGCAGGACGGAACTCCCTGAACCATGCACGCGGCGCGACGGCGCACCATTGTCGTCGCCTTGCGATGCACCGCCTTGACCCGCATTACTGCACTGTTGCCTCGTTTCCAGGAGACCCGCATGAGCCAGTACCGCAAAGATCCCGACGCCATCAAGCAGCTGACGCCCGAGCAGTTCCGCGTCACCCAGCAATCGGGCACCGAAGCGCCCGGCAGCGGCGAGTACCTCCACCTGAGCGAGCCCGGCATCTACGTCGACATCGTGTCCGGCGAGCCGCTGTTCGCCTCGGCGGACAAGTTTGATGCGGCCTGCGGCTGGCCGAGCTTCACCAAGCCGATCGAACCCGCCCACGTCAGCGAGTTTCGCGACACCAGCCACGGCATGGTGCGGGTCGAGGTGCGCTCCACCCACGGCGACAGCCATCTGGGTCACGTGTTCCCAGACGGGCCACCTGATCGGGGCGGGCTGCGGTATTGCATCAACTCGGCCTCGCTGCGCTTCATTCCGCGCGACCAGATGCAGGCGCAGGGCTATGGCGAGTACCTCGACCAGGTGGAGGACGGGCAATGACCACGGAGCGTGCGGTGCTCGCCGGCGGCTGCTTCTGGGGCATGCAGGACCTGATTCGCCGCCAGGAGGGAGTGGTGTCCACACGCGTCGGCTACACCGGCGGCGAGGTGCCCAACGCCACCTATCGCAACCACGGCAACCACGCCGAGGCGATCGAGATCGTGTTCGATCCGGCCCGGACCAGCTACCGCAAACTGCTGGAGTTCTTCTTCCAGATCCACGACCCCTCGACGGTGGACCGGCAGGGCAACGACCGCGGCGCGTCCTACCGCTCGGCGATCTTCACCACTTCCGAGGAGCAGCGCCGCGTCGCGCTGGACACCATCGCCGACGTCGACGCCTCGGGCCTGTGGCCGGGCAAGGTAGTGACTGAAGTCGTGCCGGCCGGTGATTTCTGGGAGGCCGAGCCCGAGCACCAGGACTACCTGCAGCGCTACCCGCAGGGGTACACCTGCCATTTCGTGCGGCCGGACTGGACGCTGCCCCGACGCGCGAACGCGGGAAGCGACGCCGGACCCGCGCGGCAGACTTGAAAGCTGGCGCGACGGACCTACGTTGGTAATGGGGGCCGGTTCCCGCCCCCACGCAGACCAAGGAGACAGTCATGAGCAAGATCGTGCGTAATCCGCAATGGTCCGGCGATGGCAGCAGCCAGGACCCGTTGCGCCAGCTGGTTGATCGAATCTTCGACGGAGCCTTTTCCTCGGCAACCTCCACCGACGAATCATCGGTGGTCACCAGCCGCTGGACCCCGCGGGTGGATATCAAGGAAGAGGCGGACCGCTTCGTCCTCTACGCCGATATTCCCGGGGTCGACCCGACTGAAATCGAAGTCCAGATGGACAAGGGAATGTTGACGATCAAGGGCGAGCGGCGCAGCGAGGAAGTCCGGGAAAGCGAGAACTTCTCACGGGTTGAGCGTCGCTACGGCGCATTCCACCGGCGCTTTGCATTGCCCGACAGTGCCGATCCCGATGCGATTTCCGCGCATGGAGAGAACGGCGTGCTGGAAATCAGCATTCCCAAGCGGCCTGAAACCACGCCGCGTCGAATCCAGGTGGGTGCGCGTAAAACCGGTGACGCCTGATCGGGTGACCGGCGGCGGTGGTCCTGTCCGATCGCCGCCGCTTTTTTCATTGAGTGGCACTCACTTCGGCGTTATTGCCGCGGTCGGTCGCAAACGCTGTCCACCGCATCGTCCTCGGCACTGACGCAGAGGTCGAACCCGGTCAGCCCGGCGATCTGCCGGCTCTCACCGCGGGCGACTGTAAACCGCTCGATCGGGTCGGATTCACACTTACCTGACCGTGCCTGGTCCGGACCGGAGGTCGGCGCGCAACCGTGCGCAAGCACTGTGTAGTGGCACGCTCCGCTGGCGCTGCGCAGGCATTCGAAACGGGCGACTCCGGCCCGGGTGGTGGTCTGGCTGTAGAGCGTATCGGTGCCGTCCACGGTGGTTCGGGTGACGTAACTGCTGCCGCCGATGTCGCAGCCGAACAGCGACAGAACGAAATAGATCAGGGCCAGGAACTTCATAAATCACCTCGTGCAAGCGTGAACGGGTCGGCCGGATGCCGGATTATCCGCAGCGGTCGGTAGGACTGTTCGGCGGTGATCACATGTGCCGGAACAGCGTCATGAACGGTGCGCTGACGGCCAGGGTTTCCGGCCGCGTCTTCAGGCGCACGGTGCCGCGGCCGCTGTCGTCGCGGACGACGCCGGCGATGGCGCGCAGGTTGACGATGGTGGAGCGGTGGATCTGTTTGAAGGTGGTCGGGTCGAGCACCGTGAGCAGCTCCTTGATCGGGGTGCGCAGCAGCGCCTCGCCCTCGGCGGTCATCACGGTGGTGTACTTGTTGTCGGCACGGAAGTAGGCGACATCGTCGACCAGGATCAGGCGTGTCTCGCGGCCGGCGCTGGCGGTGATCCAGGTCAGCGGTTCGGGGGCGTCGACGGCGCGACCGACCGGCGCCAGCCGTTCGAGCAGGGCGGACAGCGCGGCGGCGTCGTTGCTGCCGTTGCGTGCCTGCAGGCGCTGCACGGTCGCCGACAGCCGCTCGGCGGTGATCGGTTTGAGCAGGTAGCCGACCGCTCCGCGTTCGAAGGCATCGATGGCGTACTCGTCGTAGGCGGTGACGAACACGATCTGGCTTGCCGGACTGACTTGGGCGGCGGCAGCGGCGACTTCCAGTCCGGTCAGGCCGGGCATGCGGATGTCGAGGAAGGCGACGTCCGGCCGGTGTTCGGCCAGCGCCTCCAGCGCGCTCGCACCGTCCTCGCATTCGGCAAGGATGTGCAGTTCCGGCCAGGCCTGCGCCAGGCACTCGACCAGGGCCTGGCGCAACAGCGTTTCGTCCTCGGCGACGATGCAGGTGGTGATGGGCTCAGCCATGGTGCGCTACCTCTTCGAAGGTGGCCGGCACGGTGATCGTCGCCGCCACGCCAGCGGGGAAGTTGGCGACCACCGCCAGCGCCGCGTCGCTGCCATAGACCAGGCGCAGGCGCTCGCGCACGTTCTTCAGGCCGATCCCGGTGCCACTGGTTCTGGTATTGAAGCCGTCGCCGTCGTCGGCCACGGTGACGGCGACGACGCCATCGCTGCAGCGCGCGCGGATCCACACCGAGCCGCCGCCGGTGCGCGGCTCCAGTCCGTGCTTGATGGCGTTCTCGACCAGTGTCTGCAACATCATCGGCGGCAGTCTCGTGGCCCGCAGATTCTCTGGCAGGTCGACCTGCACCGACAGACGCGGTCCCATGCGGATCTTCAGGATCTCCAGGTAGGCCAGCGCGCGCTCCAGTTCCTCGCCCAGGGTGGACAGCTCGTTGTCGGTGCTGGGGAGCGAGTGGCGCAGGTACTGGATCAGGTGACCGAGCATTTCGTCGGCACGCGCCGGGTCGCTGCGGGTGAGCAACTGCGCGCTGGCCAGCGTGTTGTAGAGGAAGTGCGGCTCGACCTGGGCGTGAAGCAGGCTCAGCTTGGCGACGGTGAGCTCCTTCTCGGTGGCCGTCTGCGCTGCGTCGGCGCGTTCATTGCGTCGGCGCTCGGCGACCCGGCGGGTGATCGCCCGGGCAATCGCCTCCGCGTTCTCGAAGTTGGTCGCGTCGTCAAACAGGAACCAGTCGCTCCAGGCGAGGGTCTCGGGCTCGCAGATCAGGGTGACGCTGCCGGTGTCGCCGCCGGGGGTGACCGTGGCCAGGATCTGGTTGCGCGGTGCGCCGAACCACAGCATGGGGTTCCAGCGACCCAGCGGCCGGTCGAGATACGCCTCGGGTCGCGCGGCGGTCGCGCGGATCTGCAGGCTGTCGCGAGCGCTCTCGACGGCAACGATGCGCGGCAGTTCCCGGATGGCGGCATCGACCAGATCGAACGCCTCGCCGGCCTCGAACGGAATCTCGACCTGGCGACGGTGCCGGTTGCCCAGGGTCGTCCGGTCGATGCGGTCGGTGATCAGTCGCACCCGGCCGACGTGGGAGAGCGCCCCGATCACCACCAGCGCCATGACGATCATGCCGGCGACCGTGATCGGCCATTCCAGCCGTCCGATCAGCGGCAGTTCCGACCACAGCCCCGCGAACAGCAGGGTGGCCAGCAGCCACGCCAGAGCGATACGGATGACGAAGAACAGGCCCTTGATCACAGAGGTTCCGACGGCGTGGGGATTTCCGTGGAGCATAGTGACCCTGCCGGTGCAGGGGACACGCGCTGCGACCAAACCGCGATTGTCGTGACGGAACGACCGGATCGGTCGATGAAGCGAGGCGCCGCCGACGCGTTTCCGGCGCGGGCTTCCGCAGGAGCGCAGTACCCGGTCGGCCTATCCGGCCGGCGTTGGAGCGCTCCTGCCGGAGCGCATCTCAGCGCACCACCACCGTGGTCGCCTTGTTGGCCACGATGTAATGCTGCAGGTCCTCGACCTCGCGCAGCTTGCCGATCGCGCGCTGGGCGAACTTGCGGGTGGTGATCCGTACATGGCAATTCAGGAACGGTACGTCCGGATCCTTGCCCTTTGAGGAATACACCACGCGGCCATCGCGGTCCCAGCCCAGCACCAGGCGCTGCTGCTGGTTGCTGGTCTGGTAGATCCAGCCTTTCTGGATATCGCTTTCCGCCATTGCCATGTGTGGGTCTCGATCATCAAGGTCGCGTCGGCGAATGCCTCGCGTGCAGCAACCATGATGACAGCGCGCCTGTAACGGTTCCAACCTTGGGGGCGACAACGCAAACGATGGCATTCTCGACGCATCGCCGAGCTTTGCAGTCGGCCTGCGCTTTTCACAAGTCACAAGAGCCTCTCCATGACGACCCCGGCCGCCCAGCTGAACGAGCAACTGCTACGGATGCGTGCCGGCCACGCCGCCGATCCGATGCCGCCGTGGCCGGTACGCGCCGCTCGCCTGCGCACCTTGCAGTCGATGTTGACCGAACAGCGCGACGCATTTGCCAGCGCCATCTCTGCCGATTTCGGCCAGCGCCCGGCGCAGGAGACCGATCTGCTGGAGTTGTTCCCCAGCCTGTCGGGGATCCGCCACGCCCTGCGTCATGGGAGGCGCTGGATGCGGCCGCGCAAGCGCCTGGCCGGTCTGGCGTTCCTGCCCGCGCGTACTGAGTTGCGCCCGACGCCGCTGGGCGTGGTCGGCATCATCGTGCCGTGGAACTACCCGCTGTATCTCGCGATTGGTCCGCTGGTGGACGCGCTGGCCGCGGGCAACCGCGTGATGCTGAAAATGAGCGAGTTCACGCCGCGGTTTTCCGCTCTCCTGGCCGAGCAGGTGGGTCGCTACTTCCAGCCCGACGAGGTTGCAGTCGTCACCGGCGGCGTTGAGGTCGCCGAGGCGTTTTCCGCGCTGCCGTTCGACCACCTGCTGTTTACCGGATCGACCGCGGTCGGCCGCCACGTGATGCGCGCGGCCGCCGCCAACCTGACCCCGGTGACCCTGGAGCTGGGCGGCAAGTCGCCGGCGATCATCGGTCCGGGTGCCCGCTTCGAGGAAGCGGTCGAGCGCATCGTGTTCGGCAAGATGGTCAATGCAGGGCAGACCTGCATCGCGCCCGATTACGTCCTGTTGCCACGCGCCCGCGTCAACGAGTTCATCGGCGTGGCCTGCTCGGTGGTGGCGCGGATGTACCCCGATCTGGAGCGTGCTACCCAGTACGCCAGCATCATTTCCGACCGCCAGTACCAACGCCTGACCGGGTTGCGTGACGGGGCACTGGCGGCGGGCGCACGCGAACACCCCTTGGATGGCACGGCAGCCGATCCGGCGCGCCGGCTGTTGCCGCCGGTCTTGCTCAGCGGCGTCAGCGACGCGATGGAGGTGATGCGCGAGGAGATCTTCGGCCCGCTGCTGCCGCTGGTGCCCTACGACAGCTTCCAGGAGGCGATTGCCTACGTGGCCGCGCGGCCGCATCCGTTGGCGCTGTATGTGTTCGACGAGGATTCGAAGCGCATTGATGCGGTGCTGGCGGGGACCCAGGCCGGCGGTGTTACGGTCAACGACACCCTGTTCCACATCGCCCAGCACGGTCTGCCGTTCGGGGGCGTCGGACCGTCCGGCATGGGCAGCTACCACGGCGAGGCCGGGTTCCAGCGCTTCTCGCACATGAAATCGATCTTCCGCCAGGCCCGTTTCAACGGAGTTGGCTTGCTCAATCCGCCGTACGGCGGGCGTTTCCGCCGGATGCTCGAGCTGCTGCTCAAGCGCGGTTGAGACGGCATCAAGGTGCGTCCCGCGGTCTGCGTGCTGCCGCGCAGCGCTTGATTGTCGGCGCTGACGCCGCCATAGATTGGGCAACATCGTTACGGAGTCATCCATGAAAACCGTCCTCATCACCGGCGCCAATCGTGGCATCGGACTTGCTCTCGCCCGCCATTTCAGCGCCCGTGGCGACAAGGTGATCGCCGCCTGCCGCAAGTCCAGTGACGCCTTGGAAACGACCGGGGCCCAGGTGGAAGCGGGTGTGGACGTCACCGACGACGCGGCTCTGGCAGGTCTGGCACAGCGTCTCGGCGACACGCGTCTGGATGTGCTCGTGCTCAACGCCGGGATCATGACCCGCGAGGCGTTCGGCGAGATCCACGCCGACGGCTGGGAGGATATGCGCCGCCAGTTCGAGGTCAACGCGATGGGCCCGCTGCGGGTCGCGCAGGCGCTGTCGGGCCACCTGGCGGACGACGCGAAGATCGGCATCATCACCAGCCGGATGGGGTCGATGGGCGACAACGGGTCAGGCGGCCGCTACGGCTACCGCGCCTCCAAGGCGGCGGTCAACGCGATCGGCAAGTCGCTGGCCGTGGACATGGCGCCGCGCGGCGTGGCCGTGTTCCTGCTGCACCCGGGCTTTGTCGCCACCGACATGGTGGGTGGCAACGGCGAGGTCAGCCCGGAGCATGCCGCCGCTCAGCTGGTCGAGCGACTCGACAGCCTGAGCCTGGCCCAGACCGGCACGTTCTGGCACGCCAACGGGACCGAGCTGCCCTGGTAGCACTCCCGCATCGGCCCGGCGGCACGGTTACCTGGCTTTTGGTGCGAAGCGGAACGTGCCACTGATCGGCCGCGTGTCCCCCTGCTCATCGGCAAACACACCATCGAACTTGCCGTCCACTGCGACCACCTTGGCGCGGCTGAGACCCTCTTCCGTCTCCACCGACTTGATGGTCAACGTGCCGGACTGGGAGGTGAACTCGCCAGCGAGCCCGGTGTCCTTGTCGAGGGGGATGGTCACCGCCGCAGTGTCGGCGCCGGAGACCTCGTCGGCGAGCCGATACTTGCCCGGCTCCGCGGTGCCGGCGGCAATTGCCACGGTGAGCAGGCCAAAACTGGCGAGCGCCTGCTCGCGCTGGGCCGCGGGATCGGCCTCCTTGCCGGCCGCTTTCGCCGCCGCCGTATTCACCCAGCCGGTGGCCATCCGGAAACTCAGCGGCGCATCCGCGTGACCGGGCAGCAAGCCCGCGGATGCGGTGGCGTCCAGATTCCAGTTTTGGCTGGCCAGGGTGAGCCCGTTGCTGTTGGCGGCCTTGCTGCCTGAGCTCGTCTGGGACGTATCGGCATCTGCGCCGCAGCCGGCCAGGCCCACCACGATCGCGAGCGCGGCAGGCAGTATCAGCTGGGAGACCTTCCTGAAACGGGGGGGCGTGGATGCAGACATCACGTAACTCCTTCGGCAATTGGATCGGTGTGGTTGGGAAGGGCAGCGAACCGCCCGTTGCAGACCTGATGACACGAGCTTTGCCGCAGGTTCCGGACATCCGTCGACGTGCAACCCCGGAATGACGGATCGCGTCCGCGGCGTGGAATACTGGGGCCAGCGCGCTGGCGTGGCCTCGACCCTGCCCGCACCCGTTCCTGTGTACGGTGCGCGTTGTCAGGATGACCGCCAATGTCGGCGGCATCTCCACAGAGGGTCTTTCCAACGTGCCAGACGCCCCGCTGCTGCTTCTCCGCAACGCCGACGTGCATGCCCCCACCCATCTGGGCCGGCAGGACCTGCTGATCGGCGGTGGCAGGATCCTCGCCATGCAGCCTTCCGCTGACGCCGGCCCGTCGCCGTCCGCCCATGTCACCACGATAGACCTGCAGGGCCGCCGCGTGCTGCCCGGTCTCATCGATGGCCACGCCCATATCACCGGCGGAGGCGGAGAAGCAGGCGCCCACACCCGGGTCCCGCCGGTGCCGCTGTCGCGCTTTACCCGGGCCGGCATCACCACGGTGGTCGGTCTGCTGGGCACCGACGACACCACCCGCTCCACCCGCGAGCTGGTGGCCACCGCCAATGGCCTGCGCAACGAGGGCCTGAACGCCTACGCCTATACCGGCGGCTACCATCTGCCGTTGGCGACGGTGACAGGGAGCGTGCGCGATGATCTGGCGTTCATCGATTGCCTGATCGGCGTCGGCGAGCTGGCGATCTGCGACCACCGCTCCAGCCAGCCCACCCGTGACGAGTTGCTGCGGGTTGCTGCCGACGCGCATGTCGGCGGGCTGCTGACCGGCAAGGCCGGCATCCTCCACCTGCACCTGGGCGATGGATCGCGCGGACTGGCGCAGGTGCGCGAGGCGCTGGACGCCAGCGAGATTCCTGCGCGCGTGTTCAACCCGACCCACGTCAACCGTCGCCGCGCGCTCTTCGAAGAGGCCGTCGAGCTTGCGCGGCGGGGCTGCACGATCGACATCACCGCGTTCCCGGTCGCCGCCGACGAGGACGCGTGGGCGGCCGAAGAGGCGCTGCTGCGCTACCTGGCCAGCGGCGCACCTGCCGAGCGGGTCACCGTCAGTTCCGATGGCGGCGGTTGCCTGCCGGTGTTCGACACTCAGGGCCGCGTGCTGAGCATGGGTATCGGCGCGCCCGACTCGCTGCACAAAACGCTCAAGATGCTGCTGGCGCGCGGCGAGGCGCTGGAGCGCGTGCTGCCGGCGTTCACCAGCAACCCGGCGCGCCTGCTGCGTTTGGAGAACAAGGGGCGGGTCGCGCAGGGCGCGGACGCGGATCTGTTGATATTGAATGAGGACGACGATGTGAGTGACGTACTGATTTCCGGACGCTGGTTTGTCCGCGACGGCCAAGCGGTCATCCGCGGCACCTTCGAGGGTGCGCGCTGATGTGCCCCAGTCCCGTGCCCGATGGCGCCGACCGCGGCTGGATCATCCCGATTGGCGGCGGCGAGGAGAAGGAAAGCAATCCGCAGATACTGAAGCGATTCGTCGACCTGTGCGGTGGCGATGAGGCCGACATTGTCGTGCTGCCGACCGCCAGTCGCCTGGTGGAAACGGGCGAGCGCTACGAGGCGTTGTTCTCCGAGCTGGGCGCGGCGCGGGTGACCACGATCGACTTTGACACCCGCCGCGATTGCAACGAGCCGTCACGGCTGGAACGCATTGCCCAGGCCAGTGGCATCTTCATGACCGGCGGCAACCAGTTGCGCCTGTCGACGATCGTGGGCGGCACGCCGGTGGCCAAACTCATCCGCCTGCGCAATGCAGAGGGGGTGCATGTCGCCGGTACCAGCGCGGGTGCGAGCTTCATCAGCGAGCACATGATCGCCTTCGGCGAGGAGGGCCCCACTGCCATCGCGGGGGGTGTTCGCCTGGCGCCGGGGCTGGGCCTGACCAACCGGTTCGTTATTGACCAGCACTTTCGTGAGCGGGACCGGATGGGCCGCTTGATGACAGCGTTGGCCTACAACCCGTTTGCCGTCGGCCTGGGCCTGGACGAGGACACCGCGGCCTTCATCGGCCCCGACAACGTGCTCGAGGTGGAGGGCAGCGGCGGCATCACGGTGCTGGATGCCAGCGACATCAGCTTCACCTCGATGGATGTGGTGGACGAGGGGCAGCCGGTCTCCATGCTGGGCCTGGTCCTGCACCAGCTCGTCGCGGGTAACACCTTCCACCTCAGTACCCGCCAGGCCTCGGCCGGCCGGTTGGCTCGCCAGAAGAGGTAACACCATGCGGATCCGCAATCGTTCGGTTTTTCTCGGTCCGTCGCTGTACGCGCACTTCCCGGTCATTCGACTGGAGCTCGATCTGGGCGTGCTGGAGGCATGGCCGACGGTCCGGCTCGGCGCCGGCTTCATCGACGGTCTGGTGGCGGCGCTGCCGGGACTGGACGAGCACGGCTGCTCCTACCGGGAACCCGGGGGCTTTGTCCGCCGCCTGCGGGAGGGCGAGGGGACATGGCTGGGCCATGTGCTCGAGCATGTCGCGATCGAATTGCAGAACGTTGCTGGTGCCGATGTGACCTTCGGCAAGACCCGCGGAACCGGCGAGCCGGGCGTGTATTCGGTGGTGTACGAGTACTCGCAAAAGGATGAAGGTCTGGAAGCCGGCGAGCTGGCAATGCGCCTGCTGACCTCGCTGCTGCCGGCCCAGCTGCAGCCCGCGGGCATCCTGCCCGAGGGCTGGGAGTGGGCGTCGGCGCGCGACGAATTCATCCGCTTTGCCCAGCGCCGGGCGCTGGGCCCGTCCACCAGCGCACTCGCGGCCGCTGCCGAGGCGCGCGACATCCCATGGCTGCGCCTGAACGATCATTCGCTGGTCCAACTTGGCTACGGCAAGTACCAGCAGCGCATCCAGGCGACCGTGACCGGCAAGACCTCGCACATCGCAGTCGAGCTGGCCGGGGACAAGGACGAGACCAACCAGATCCTCGGCGCGCTTGGCCTGCCGGTGCCTCGCCAGGAGCTGGTCCAGACCGAGGAGATGGCGCTCCGTGCCGCCCGTCGCATCGGCTATCCGGTCGTGACCAAGCCCTACAACGGCAACCACGGCCGCGGCATCTCGATTCGCTTGATGAACGACGACGAGGTACTTGCAGGCTTCCATCTGGCCCAGGCCGTCTCGCGCTCGGTGATCGTGGAGACCTTTGTCCCCGGCGACGACCACCGCCTGCTCGTGATCAACGGCGAGCTGGTGGCCGCGACCCGGCGCACGCCCGGCCACGTGATCGGCGACGGGCACCATGACATCGCGCAACTGGTGGAAATCGTCAACGCGGACCCGCGTCGTGGCGTCGGTCACGAGAAGGTGCTCACCCGGCTTGAGCTGGACGCGCAGGCGCTGACGATGCTGGAGCGCGTGGGCTACACCTCCGCTTCGGTGCCGGCCGCCGGCGAAGTGGTGTACCTGCGCTCCACGGGCAACCTGTCCACCGGCGGCACCGCCACCGATGTCACCGACATCATCCATCCAGACAACCGCGACATGGCGGTGCGTGCCGTGCAGGCGATCGGACTGGACGTGGGCGGGGTGGACTTCCTCACCGAGAACATCGCCGAGAGCTACAAGAGCGATGGCGGCGGCATCTGCGAGGTCAACGCCGCGCCGGGATTCCGCATGCACGTCGCGCCCAGCGAAGGAATGGCCCGCGATGTCGCCGGCCCGGTGGTGGACATGCTGTTTCCACCCGGTTCGCCGTCGCGGGTGCCGATCGCGGCGGTCACGGGCACCAACGGCAAGACCACCACCGCGCGGATGCTCGCCCACATCACCAAGATGGCGGGTTATACCCCGGGGCTGACCACCACCGATGGCGTCTACATCGACGGCCAGCGCACCGTGGAAGGCGACATGACCGGCCCGGTGTCCACCCGCATGGTGCTGGCCGATCCGCACATTGACATGGCGGTGCTGGAGGTCGCCCGCGGCGGTTTGCTGCGGGCCGGAATGGGCGTGCCGTATGTGGACGTCGGCGCGGTGCTCAACGTCGCCGCCGACCATCTGGGCATGAAGGGCATCGACACCCTGGAACAGCTGGCCGAGGTCAAGCGCATAGTGGCCGAGGTCGCGCGCGATTGTGCTGTGCTCAACGCCGATGATCCGATGGTGCTGAAGATGGCCGCCTACACCGACGCCGCCACGATCTGCTACGTCACCACCAACCCGCAGCATCCGCTGGTGCGCGAACACATCCGCGCCGGTGGTCGGGCGTGCGCGCTGGAGGCCGGCATCAACGGCCAGATGATCACCCTGTACGACAAGGGCAGCCACATCCCACTGCTGTGGACGCACCTGGTGCCGGCGACGCTGGAAGGGCGGGCGATGCACAACGTGCAGAACGCGATGTTCGCCGCCGCGATGGCGTTCTCGATGGGTATCAAGCTGGATGCCATCCGTCAGGGCCTGCGCACCTTCGACACCACGTTCTACCAGGCGCCGGGGCGGATGAACGTGTTCGCCGAGCATCCCTTCAAGGTGATTTTCGACTACGCGCACAACGCGCACGCGGTCGGTGCCATGGCCGACCTGGCCCAGCGCATGGAAGTGGTCGGTCGGCGCATCGTGGTGATCGCCGGCCCGGGCGACCGCCGCGACGAGGACCTGCGCGCGATCGCCGACGCGGTTGCCGGCCGCTTCGACCACTACATCTGCCGCCGTGACGACAACCTGCGCGGCCGTGATGGCGACGAGGTCCCACGCATCCTCGCCAAGGCGCTGTTGGCCCAGGGCGTGGACGAGGCGCAGGTCAGCATCATCAACGAGGAGCAGGCCGCGATCGACGCCGCGCTGCGCATGGGCGAGCCCGGCGATCTGGTGCTGATCTTCGCCGATGCGCTGGTGCGCTCGTGGAAGCAGGTGATCAAGTTCCAGCCCGAAGGTGAGACGTCGGCGCCGCCCAGGTTCGAGGTGCCGATGACGGCTGAAACCGCCGATGAATCCACGCCCACCTCGCTGGCCGACTACGAGGATCTGGTGCGCGATGAGCGCGGCGTGCGCCTGCCACGCGAGGAGAACGACTGAACGCCGTCCTGGCGGTGCCGGTCGACGAGCTGTTCGACAGCTCGCGTCGCCTGACCGGGCCAAACCTGTACTTCGCCGGCTGCGGCGCGGTGCTGGAGGTGTTCGAAACCTCCTCCGCGGTGTGCGCGGCCTGGGCCGAAGATGTGCGCAGCATGCGCGCCCGCCTCGGCTGGCCCGATACGGAGGTGGTCATCCATATCCACCAGACCGGCGCCGTGCTGGCGTTGGCTGCCCCCCAGGACATGCTCTACACCGCCACCGAGCTCAACGAGTGGGCGTGGCAGCGGGTCGCCCCCAACGTCGCGCGCTGCGCGCTGCCCCATGCCCCCGGCCATCCCGCGAGTTGGGACGACGAGCTCGCCGGGCACACGCTGATGCGCCTCGCCGCAGACGAATCCAATCCGCGTGCGACGGCCCTGATGCAGGCGGCCAGCACTCGCGGACTGCCGGCGTTCCTCGATGACGACGGCCTGACGCTGGGCGCGGGCGAGGCTGGTCGGACCTGGGCATTGGATGCGCTGCCAGCCGATGTGGCCTGGGCTGATCTGCACGACATTCCCACCGTCCTGGTGACCGGCTCCAATGGCAAGACCACCAGCGTGCGCCTGCTCGCGGCGCTGTTCGCGCAGGCCGGGAGGGTAGCGGGCTTCAACTGCACCGACGGCGTGTTTGTCGGCGACCAGTGCGTCGCCCAGGGCGACTACTCCGGCCCGAACGGCGCCCGGCGCGTGCTGCGCGATACCCGCGTGCAGGCAGCGATTCTGGAGACCGCGCGCGGAGGCATCCTTCGCCGGGGTCTGGCCGTGCACCATGCCGACGCCGCGCTGGTCACCAATGTCAGCGCCGACCATTTCGGGGAATACGGCGTGCACGACCTGTCCGATCTGGCCGACGCGAAGCTGGTCGTCGCCCGGGCCGTGCACGCCGATGGCGTGTTGGTGCTCAATGCCGACGATCCATTGCTGGTGGAGAAGTCCGCATCGCTGGCGTGTCCGCTCGCGTGGTTCTCGCTGGACGATCGAAACCCGGTGCTGGTGGCGCATCGCCAGCGTGACGGCGCGACCTGTGGCGTGGATGCCGGTGTCCTCACACTCAGTGTCGACGGCCAGCGGCACCGCCTCGGTGAGGTCGCCGGGATGCCGCTGACCCTGGAAGGCAGCGCGCGTTACAACATTGCCAATCTGGCCGGGGCGGCGCTGCTGGCGGCCACCCAGGGGCTGCCAGCGCGGGCGATTGCATCCGTGTTGATGCAGTTCGGTGGCGCGCGCGAGGATAATCCCGGCCGTCTGGAGCGCTGGCGCATCCGCGGCGCCGAGATCCTGCTCGACTACGCCCACAACCCGGAGGGCCTGGCCGGACTGCTGGCGGTCGCCGCGCGGGTCCGCGAGCGTCGCGGCGCTCGCCTGGGCCTGCTGCTCGGGCAGGCGGGCAACCGCGACAACGAGGCCATCCGCGACCTGGCGCGCACTGCTGCGGTGGCGGTGCCCGATCTGGTCGTGCTGAAAGATCTGGACGGCTACATCCGTGGCCGCCGCGCCGGCGAGGTGCCGGAGATCCTTCGCGAGCAGTTGCTGCTGCAGGGCCTGCCCGAGGCGAGCCTGCAGACGATCCTGCCCGAGGTCGAGGCGGCGCAGGCCATCCTCGCATGGTCGCGGCCGGGCGACGTCCTGGTACTGCCGGTGCACAACCTCAGCGCCCGGGCGCAACTGATCGCGTGGTTGCAAAGCAACGGCGGCGTTTCCGGCTAACCGGATCGGCGGGCGGCTACCAGCTGTCTTCCAGCATGCGCGGCTTGCACGCCAGGTAGCCGCCGAACGCCAGCACCACCAGCGCCCCGGTCAGGAAGACGAACGGCCACAGCCAACCGCCGCTGATCTCGTTGAACACCCCGAACAGCAGCGGGCCGGCACAGCTCAATGCATAGCCAAGGCCCTGGGTGAAACCGGACAGGGCGGTCGAGCCGGCGGGCGTTCGCGTGCGCTGGTTGATCAGCGTGAGCGCCAGCGGGAAGGTGCTCGGTCCCAGCCCGAGCAGTGCGACCCACAACAGGGTGAATGTCATCGGCGCCAGCAGCAGGCCGGCGAACGCGGTCGCGTGGATCACGCAGCACGCGAGCACCACCGGGAAGGGGTTGCGCATGCGAACCGCCACCACCGGCATCACGAAACTGCTGAGCAGGCCAAGCGCCGAATACACCCCGACCATCGTTCCGCCCAGCAGGGCGCTGCCGCCCGCGTCGGTCAGGATTCTGGGCAGCCAGGTGAACATGGAGTAGGTCACCAGCGACGTCATGCCGAACATCAGCGCCATGCCCCAGGCGACTGGCGATCGCCGCGCCCGTCCCGACGGCGGTGGCGCCGCGAACTCCGGCGCCTCATCGCCCTTGGCCACCGATCGGGCGTGGATCGCGGCCAGCGCGCGGGCCTGGGCGGAGCGGCCGTAGCGTTCCTGGTACAACACGATCGCCCAGGGCAGCGCAGCGGCTACCGCGACCAGCGACCATGCTCCCAGCGATACCCGCCAGCCCACCGCGTTCGCCACCGGAACCGCGGCCAGCGCGGGCAGGATCGTGCCCAATTGCAGCAAGGTGATGTACATCGCGCTGATGCCGCCCACGCGGTCGCCGAAGTAGCGCTTGACCAGCGGCGGCAGCACCACGTTGCCGATGCCCATGCCCGACAACGCGATCGCCGAGGTCAGCAGCAGTTGCGCCGTGTTGTCGGCGAATCCGCGCCCGAGCAGACCGATGGCGGCCAGCAGCATCGCCAGCAGAGCAGTGCGCTCCAGCCCCAGTCGATGGGCGATGGCCGGGGTGGCGACGCCGAACACCGAAAACGCCGCGGTCGGCACGATGCCGAACACGCCGGTCATGGTCGGACCGAAGTCGAACGTGTCGCCCAACCGATCCAGCAGCGGCGTCAGCGAGGTGACCGCGGTGCGCAGGTTGAATGCGGACAAGGCGATGGCGACCAGCACCAGGCCGCGGCCACGCCATAGCGGCAGACGCGTGCCCTCGGCGCCGTGGGGTGGGCGCGATGCCGTATCTGGTGGGGAAGAAGGGGCCATCTGCGCCTGCATTGCTGGAGGCGGTCACGTCCTCGCGAGCCGCATTATAGGGGAGCCCGTTCGGCCTCAGCGTGGGTGTTGTCTAGCGTGCGCTTTCCCGAACCCGCCATGGCTTCTATGCTCGGCGCCCCGATGCCGCTTGCTGCAGGACGAGTCGCTGGATGAAAGACCAGGTTCAAGCACCCGCCTCGGAGAGCCTGTTCGCGCCGCCCTATCGCGCGCTCACCGTTGGGTCGGTGGCACTCATCGTGTTGTACGCGTTCGAGGCGCTGGCGGTGGCCACGGCAATGCCGGTGGTCGCCCAGGCGCTCGACGGGCTGTCGTTGTATGCCATGGCGTTTGGCAGCACCCTTGCCGCCGCGGTGGTGGGCATGGTGGCAAGTGGGCCGTGGGCCGATCGCCGCGGGCCCCGGGCGCCGCTGCAGCACGGCATCGCCTGGTTCGCGCTCGGTCTGGTCGTGGCGGGGCTGGCACCGACCATGGGGGTGCTCCTGGTCGGCCGCGTGGTGCAGGGCTTTGGCGGCGGGCTGATGTCGGTCGCGCTGTATGTGGTGGTCGGGCGAGCCTATCCGCCGGAATTGCGCGCCCGGATCTTTGCCGCGTTCGCAGCTGCCTGGGTGCTGCCGGCGATTGTCGGGCCTGCGCTCAGTGGCCTGATCGTGGAATTCCTTGGCTGGCGCTGGGTGTTCCTCCTGGTGCCCTTCGTGGCCGCATTGGCCGCGGCGATGGTGCTGCCGCCCCTGCGTCGCATCGGGCCGCTGCCTGATAACGCGGCCGCGCCGGGCCCCAACAACCGGCAGCGCATCGTCCTTGCCGGCGGCGCGGCAGGCAGTGCCCTGTTGCTCAGCTATGCCGGCCAGCAGCGCGGCTGGGTCGCCGCGGCCCTGATGGCGATATCGCTGGCCGGGCTGTTGGTCAGCATGTTGAAGCTGTTGCCGACCGGTACCCTGCGCGCGGCCCGCGGCCTGCCGACGGTGATCGCGCTGCGCGGCATCGCCTCGGCGGCGTTCTTCGGCACCGAGGTGTTCCTGCCGTTGCTGCTCACCCGAGAACGCGGCCTCTCGCCGACCTTTGCCGGGATGGCGCTGACGGTCGGTGCCCTCGGCTGGTCACTGGGTTCGTGGAATCGCGGCCGGATGCGCACGCCGACGCCTGAGCGGGTGCTGCAGGCAGGCATGGCCCTGATGCTGGCCGGGGTGCTCGGGGTTTCCGCGGCGGTGCTGCCCTGGGTGCCGCTCGCGGTGGGAGTCGTCGGTTGGATCGTCGCCGGGGTGGGGATGGGCACGGTGTTCCCGAGTCTGTCGATTCTCACCCTGGAGCTGTCACCGCCGGAGCGGCAGGGCGCCAACGCCTCGGCGCTGCAGCTGTGCGATGCCCTGTTCACCGCGACCATGCTCGCCGTGGGCGGCTCGCTTTTCGCGATGCTGCTGGAGCGCTCCACGCTGGCCGCCTATCTGGCGGGGTTCGCCATCACCGTCAGCTTGGCCGTTCTCGGACTGGCGCTGGCATCGCGGGTGCGACCGACGGCATGACGACCTCTGCACGGGCCAGCGTGGCACGATGCCCGGGACGCCCTTTGCCCGGAACACGACGATGACTGCCCACGACCCGGAATTCGATCCCGACGACAACTTCGCCAACAGCCTGGAGCCGGGCGCCGGCGTTGACCTGGAGTCGGCGGACACCCGCGAGGCACTGGTCTGGCAGTTGTTGCTGCTGATCAACCCCGGCGACGAGGAGTCGGCCTTGCAGCAGTTCTCCGGCTACCGCGAGGCGCTGGAAGCCGCCGGTCCCGATGAGGTCGAACCGCAGTGGCTGCTGAAGGACCTGATCGACTGGAAGTCGGGTTTCTTCGTGGATGACGATGACGCGGTGTCGTTCATCGACATCATCACCGAGCTGGCGGCGCGCTGGAACGTGGTGATCGACTGGGGCGTGGAGGATGCCAGCGACGAGGATTTCCTGGCCGAGGCCGAGGTGCCCTCGCTGATGGCGGTCGCCACCGACCGCCTGCGCGAATACGGCTACAGCCTGTGGACGTGGAACACCGCCACCGGGCCGAGTGGAGAGGAGGGTGTGCATGCGGGCTGGATGACCCTGTCCAGCGACGACGAGGCGTTGCAGGAAGTCGCCCAGGCGCTGGAGATCGAAGTCCGCCCGGCCAGCGATCCGTTCTGATTACGGCTCGTCGCGTCGGTCCCCGTACCACATCTCCAGTTCGTCCCTGGAGTGCAACATGCGCCGACCCCGCCACAGGAAGCGTCCCAACAGACGCAACTGGTAGCCCAACGAATGGGTGCGCAGCTTGCGCGCCGAGGTCATCACCACCTCGTGCAGGATCACCAGCCGGCCGTGGCGGGCAAGGGCACGGCCCATGGCCACGTCCTCGCCGGCGTAATAACGCTCATCAAAGCCGCCGATCGCCTGGAACGCGTCCCGCGTGCAGAACAGGCTGCATCCCGGCGTCACTCCCACCAGTCGGAAAACGTGGATCATCAGCCACTGGCCGAAACGCTCGTGCAGGCGGGTGGGTCCGATCAGCTTGACCCCGGCGCCACCACCGGACGCGCCCTCGCGCAGGGCGCGCAGCGCGGCCGCCAGATAGGCGGGGTTGATCAGCGTGTCGGCATCGATGAAAAACAGCCAGTTGCCCTGTGCTGCATGTCCGCCGCTGTTGCGGGACGCGGCGATCTGACGGTGCTGCATGTGCACGACGTGTGCGCCGTGTTGGCCGGCGATGCTCGCCGTGTCATCCGTGGAGGCGTCATCGACCACGATGATCTCGTAGTCGGCCTGCACCTCGCTGGCGCTGGCATGGATTGCTTCCAGGCAAGCCGCGATCAGGCGTTGTTCGTTGTGTGCCGGGACAATAAAGGACACCGTGGATTTGAGAGCCATCAAGCGATGGTGGCATGGCGGCGCTCACGTGCCTGCGAACATGACCCATCGTCCCAGCGGGGGGGGCGGACTGACCAGGATCCGGGCCTTCAAAACGGGTTTCTGTTAAGGTTGGCGATCGAATCTGGCGGTCCACGCTGCAACTTCGCCCATCGTGGCGCTATCGGGCCGTCTCTTGAGCGTTGACCGTTCAGGGTGTGATCCCTGTTCTGACGCCCGCGGCACCGGCATCGCCCGTGCGGATCGATGCCCCGTGACATCCCCGGGCCCGCGCTCCCGTCCCGCAACCCCGTTGCCACTACCGGAGAAGTCCTTGGCAGTTCCTGCGTTCGAGTTCCACCAACTGCAATCCTCCACTGTCTTGCTGCTGTTGCTGGCCTTCTACGGCGGAACCTTCCTGATCTCCACGCGCATCGGGCGGCGCAACGAAAACGTCGACGGCTACATGACGTCCAGCAGCCAGGTCGGCTTCGGCGTGTCCGCCGCCAGCATGACCGCGACCTGGATCTGGGCCGCGTCCTTCTACGCCGCGGCGACCTCGGGCTACAAGTACGGCATCTCCGGCCCGATCCATTACGGCCTGTGGGGCGCCCTGATGATCCTTTTCATTTACCCCTTCGGGCGCCGCTTCCGCGAACTGGCGCCCGACGCCCACACCCTGGCGGAGATCATGCACGCCCGCCACGGCCGTTCCAGCCAGCTGATCCTGGCCGGCTCGAACATCGTCGGTAGCGTGATCAGCCTGATGGCGAACTTCACCGCGGCAGGCGCGCTGGTGGCGATGCTCTCGCCACTGGATTTCGTCCACGGCGTGCTGATCGCCGGTATTGGCACCCTGTCCTATACGTTGTGGTCGGGCTTCCGCGCATCGCTGCTGACCGACGTGGTCCAGGTGGCGGCGATGATGGGCTCTGCGGCACTGATCATCCCGCTGGTGTTCTTCAGCGCGGGTGGGACCGAGATCTTCACCCAGGGTTGGGACCGGATCAGCGCCGAGCAGTCCACGTTCTTCTCACGCCAGGCCTTCCTGGAGCAGGGCGCGCCGTACTTCGTTGCGGTGCTGGCCTACGCCATCGGCAACCAGACCATCGCCCAGCGCCTGTTCGCGGTGCGCGAGGACCTGATCAAGCCGACCTTCCTGGCGGCCACGGTCAGCTACGGCGCCACGGTGATCGGGCTGGGGATGATCGGGGTGTTCGCGCTGATGATCGGCATGAGTCCGGCCGATGGCGACCACAACAACCTGATCCCGCAGATGGCCTCGACCTACCTGTCGCCGTTCGTGGTCGGCATCTTCTTCATCATGGTGATCGGCTCGCTGTCGTCGACGGCCGACTCGGACCTGTCCGCGTTGTCCTCGATCATGATGACCGACATCTACGGGAAGAACCTGGCGCGCGGCAAGGTCCGCCCCTCGACCATGCTCTGGGTCGGCCGCATCACGATGATCGTGGCGACCACCGCCGGGCTGATTTTCGCCAGCTTCCGCATCGACATCCTCGACCTGCTGGTGTTCGTCGGCGCGCTGTGGGGCTCGATCGTGTTCCCGGTGATTGCCAGCGTGTACTGGAACAAGGTCACCAATCGCGCCTTTACGGTCGCGGTCGCGGTGTCGCTGGTGTTCTTCATCGTTGCGCGCTTCCAGCTGGTCCCGATCGAAGGGGCGCTGGCAGTCCTGCTGGAGGTCTTTGCCGCGGTAGGCGCCGGCGTGGTGCTGGGGCTGATGGCGTTCGGCTTCTTCGGCAGGCGCACCGGACTGGCGGTGGGCGTGGTAGCCGCGCTGGTACTGGTGGTGCCGATGCTGGGCTTCCTGCGTGACTATCCGGTCCTGCTCGCCTCGCTCAACGCCTACGGTGTCAGCACGCTGGTCTGCTCGGCGCTGAGCGTCGGCAACCACAAACCCTTCGACTTCAACCTGATTGCCAAGCGGGTGACCAACTTCCAGGACGAGGAGCCCGATGCGGCGGCGATCGCGCCCGCGTCGGAGCGCTGAGGAGATAAGCAATGCGTGACTTGCTGATGACTGTGTATGTACTGATCTGGCCCGCCATCGTGCTGTTGATGATGGTGATCATGGGCGTCGGGCTGTACCGGGACACGCGCGCCGCCAAACGCAGCGGAGACGAGCTGGTCTAAACCCACGCCGCGGCGACCAGCGGTTGGTTACGATCAACCGGTCGCAACCCGCCACCGGAACGCCGCGTGTCCCCGATCATCGCCGTCCAGCAGCTCACCAAGACCTACGCCTCTGGATTTCAGGCGCTCAAGGGGATCAACCTGGAGATACGGCGAGGCGAGATCTTCGCCCTGCTGGGCCCCAACGGTGCCGGCAAGACCACTTTGATCAGCATCGTCTGCGGCATCGTCAATGCCAGCAGCGGCAGCGTGATCGCCGACGGCCACGATATCGTGCGCGACTACCGCGCCGCGCGCGGCAAGATCGGTCTGGTCCCGCAGGAGTTGTCGACGGACGCGTTTGAGACCGTCTGGGCGACGGTGCGCTTCAGCCGCGGGCTGTTCGGCAAGCCGCCCAACCCAGCGCACCTGGAGAAGGTACTGCGCCAGCTGTCGCTGTGGGACAAGCGCAACAGCAAGATCCTCGCCCTGTCGGGTGGCATGAAGCGACGCGTACTGATCGCCAAGGCCCTCGCGCACGAGCCCTCGATCCTGTTCCTGGACGAGCCCACGGCTGGGGTGGACGTCGAGTTGCGCCACGACATGTGGGAAATGGTCCGTGGTCTGCGCGAGCAGGGCGTGACCATCATCCTGACCACGCATTACATCGAGGAAGCCGAGCAGATGGCTGACCGCATCGGCGTCATCAACCGCGGCGAGCTGGTGCTGGTGGAGGACAAGCACGCGCTGATGCGCAAACTCGGCAAGAAGCAGCTGACGCTGGTCCTGCAGGAGCCGCTGGCGAGTCTGCCGGCGGCGCTGGCCGGACTGCCGCTGGAGTTGAGCGGCGATGGCAGCGCACTGGTGTACACCTTCGATGCGCAGGGCGAGGCGACCGGCATCGCGCCACTGCTGCGCCAACTCAACACCCTGGGCATCGACTTCAAGGATCTGCACTCCAGCCAGAGTTCGCTGGAAGACATCTTCGTCAGCCTCGTGCATTCCGACACGGCCCGTCAGCGGCAGTCCCGCGCATGAACATCCATGCGATTCGCGCGATCTACCGTTTCGAGATGGCGCGTACCTTCCGCACCCTCGCCGAAAGCATCATCTCACCGGTGCTGTCGACCTCGCTGTACTTCGCCGTGTTCGGCGCGGCGATTGGCTCGCGCATGGGCGACATAGACGGCGTGGGCTACGGCGCCTTCATCATTCCCGGGCTGATCATGCTGTCGCTGCTCAACGAGAGCATCTCCAACGCATCCTTCGGCATCTACATGCCCAAATGGTCGGGCACGATCTACGAGCTGCTGTCCGCGCCGGTGTCGGCGGTGGAGGTGGTGATCGGCTATGTCGGCGCGGCGACCACCAAGTCGGTACTGGTCGGCTTCCTGATCCTCGCCACCGCGCGCCTGTTCGTGCCTTATCAAATCGCCCACCCGGTCTGGATGCTGTGCTTCCTGCTGCTGACGGCGGTGAGCTTCAGCCTGTTCGGCTTCATCATCGGTCTGTGGGCGGACGACTTCCAGAAGCTGCAGGTGATCCCGATGATGGTGATCACCCCGCTGACCTTCCTGGGCGGTGCGTTCTACTCGATCAGCATGCTGCCGCCGGTGTGGCAGAAGATCACCCTGTTCAACCCGGTGGTGTACCTGATCAGCGGGTTCCGCTGGAGCTTCTACGGCGTGTCGGACGTCAACATCGGCGTCAGTGTGGCCGCGATCGGAACGTTCCTGGTGCTGTGCCTGCTGGCGGTGTGGTGGATATTCCGCACTGGTTGGAAGCTGAAGGCATGATACTGGCGACGATCGATGCCAGCCCGGTGCTGGGCGCCCTGTGTGGGGGCCTGATCGCTGCGGCGGCGACCGCGTTGGGCACGCTGCCTGCGTGGTTCTCGCGCGGCATCGGCGAGCGCTTCCAGGACGCGCTGCTGGGCTTCGGTGCCGGCGTGATGCTCGCCGCGAGCGCTTTCTCGCTGGTCCTGCCGGGCCTGCAGGCGGCTGCGGAGACCGGTCTGGGCCCATGGAGGTCCGGGTCCCTCGTGGGCGCCGCGATCCTGGCAGGCGCATTGGCGATCATGCTGATGGAGCGCCTGGTCCCGCACGAGCATTTCATCAAGGGACCGGAAGGTCCGTCACCGGCGCGCCTGAAACGCGCCTGGTTGTTCGTCTTCGCGATCTGCCTGCACAACCTGCCCGAGGGCCTCGCCATCGGCGCCGCGTTCGCCTCCGGCAACGCGCACGGCGTACTGCTGACCACCGGCATCGCGATCCAGGATCTGCCGGAGGGATTGGTGGTGGCCATCGCGCTGATGGCGGTCGGCTATGACCGCACCCGCGCCGTGCTGGTGGGCGCCGGCTCGGGCCTGATCGAACCGGTCGGCGCCGTGTTGGGCGCCAGCGTGCTGGTCGCGGCACCACTGCTGCTGCCGGTGGGTCTGGGTTTCGCCGCCGGGGCGATGCTGTTCGTGGTCAGTCACGAGATCATTCCCGAGTCACACCGCCAAGGGCACGAGCAGCACGCGACCTCCGGATTGATGGTCGGCTTCGTGCTGATGATGTTGCTGGACACGGCGTTGGGCTGAGCTGGCGCCAGGTCCGCCCGGTCAAGGCCGCGTGATGCATCCATGCCGGCCCCGCACCCGTAACAAGGGACATGGTGGCGATTGCCGTCGCCATTTCCCCCACCGGACCGGAGTTTCCCCATGAACACCAAGATGCTGCTCCCCCTCGCCCTGACCACCGCCATTGCGGCCACGGTGTCGATGTCGGCGTGCGCGCAGAAGACCGACGCCGATGCCAGCGTCCCAAGCGCAATGACCAGCGACACCGCAGCGTCGGATCGGATGTCCGCCGGCAGCATGTCCGCCGAATCCCTGCCCGCCGACACCATGGGCGATGCCGTGACCACCGGCGACATCGTCGCTACCGCCAGCCAGTCGCCCGACCACAGCACGCTGGTCGCCGCCGTCAAGGCCGCCGACCTGGTCGGCACGCTGCAAGGCGCCGGTCCCTTCACCGTGTTCGCGCCGACCAACGCCGCGTTCGACAAGCTGCCCGAAGGCACTGTGGACACGCTCCTGAAGCCCGAGAATAAGGCCGACCTCAGCGGCATCCTCACCTTCCACGTGGTGCCTGGATCCGTGGATGCGGCTGCGCTGACCGAACTGATCAGCGCCGGTGGTGGCAAGGCGGAACTGACCACCGTCAATGGCGAGACGCTGACCGCGCAGATCGACAACGGCGGCGTGAAACTCACTGACGCCAAGGGCAACAGCGCAATGGTCACCACGGCCGACCTGATGGCGAGCAATGGCGTGATCCACGTGATCGACGCTGTCCTGCTGCCGTAAACACAGCGATATCTGCTTTGCCGCGACCGTACTCGTCTTCGGTCGCGGCATTCAGGGGACGGTCCCGGCCGTCCCCTTTCTGTGTGTGGAGTCCGCGTACCCGCGGTGCGGGACTGTTATTCGCCGTCAGTGCCGGTCACAGTATCCAGAAAGTAGGGCTCCACGGTGCCGCTGAACTTCATGGTCATCGCGTTGCCGCGGCGATCCAGCGACTTGCCCACCGGCAGCCGCACCCAGCCTTCGCTGACGCAGTACTCCTCCACGTTGGTCTTCTCCTCGCCATTGAAGCGGATGCCGATGCCGCGCTCGAACATCGATTCGTCGAAGTACGGGCTGCGCGGATTGGTGGCGAGGCGGTCGGGCGGGGTGTTTGGGTCGGTCATGGCAAGCGCTCTTTGCGTCTGGAAGTGAAGTGGCGCGCGCGGGCGCCGGTGGACAGGATAATCGTCACGGCGCCTGTGCGGCAGCATGCGTCTTTCCGCCAGGCCTGCGGTTCTGGAAAGCGACTGCGCTCCTGAACGCCGGGTCGGTCCGGAGCACGAACTTGTTGCAATCGCGGCCGGCTGGCAGTACGGTGCGCTTTGCTGTTTGCCAGGGTCACCGTGAATCGTGGCCCGATGCTGTAGATCCCTGATCCGCTACATCGTTGCACCTCGCTTACTCCTTGCAACCAGCATCTCGCCGCATTCGTGCGGTATTTCAAAAACAATGTTCCAAGGAGCAAGAAAATGTCTGACCGCGAAACCGGTACCGTCAAGTGGTTCAACGATGCAAAGGGCTTCGGCTTCATCTCCCGTGAGAATGGCGAGGACGTGTTCGTTCACTTCCGCGCTATCCAGGGTCAGGGCTTCAAGTCCCTGCAGGAAGGCCAGAAGGTCAGCTTCACCGTCACCCAGGGCCAGAAGGGCCTGCAGGCTGACGCGGTAGAAGCCGTCTAAGCACCAATCAACTGCAGTCGCTTCGGCGATTGCACGAGATACAGAGGAACCCGGCTTCGGCCGGGTTTCTTTTTGCCTGCAATTTGACTCCCGGGCTCAGTGGCCGGGCGCGGGAAGCGGCTGCGGTTCGGGATCCAGTCGCCGGACCAGCACGATCCGGTCCAGCCAGACATCGGTATTGGCCACGCTTTCGGGCTGGTACATGGCCGGCTGCACCAGCCGCACCTTCGCATTGGTACCTTCGATGCCCTCGGGACTGAAGAACAGCTGCGCGGACGGACGCGCGACGACGATGCCCTCGATCTCCTCGCCATCCTCCATCAGCAGGCTGACGTGCGCGCCCCCCGGAAGCTGTTCGATATGTTCCTGTATCCGGGCAATTTCGGCCGGATCGGTGTGGACGCGCGCTGCTTGGCGTGACATGGCTGACTCCAGTGGGATCTGGCCTCGACGCTAAACGTGGCCACGGCAATGGGCGGTGAAACGCTGCCGGCTCAGCTGCGCAGGTGCTCGCAGCTGCCAGCAACGCCCCGCGCCAGTGCACGCGTGCGTCACCCTTGGCTGCGGATACTTGCCTCTCAATCGCCCGCCCGGCAGGAGTTGCCCATGGCCCGCCCGATCTGGACCGGCACGTTGTCCTTCGGACTGTTGAACATCCCCGTGTCGCTGATGGCCGGCGAGCGCCGGACCGACATCTCCCTGCGCATGCTCGATTCCCGCGACCAGACGCCGATCCGCTACGAGCGGGTCAACTCCTCCACCGGCGAGGAAGTCGCCTGGAAGGACATCGTCAAGGCCTTCGAGTACGACAAGGGCAGTTACGTCGTGCTCGAGCCCGAGGACATCCGCTCGGCGGCGCCGGAGAGCCATGACGCGATCGAGGTCGAGTCCTTTATCGACGCCAGCCAGATCGATCCGCGCTATTTCGAGAAGCCCTATGTGCTGGTGCCGGCAAAAAAAGCAGAAAAAGGCTACGTGCTCCTGCGTGAGGCGCTGAGCGCGACCGGGCGCATCGGCGTGGCGCGCGTGGTGATCCGCACCCGCGAGAGCCTGTGCGCGGTGATCCCGCACGGCCAGGCGCTGTTGCTGCTGATGATGCGCTTCCCCCAGGAGCTGGTGGATATCGACGAATACCGGATCCCCGAAGGCAAGCCGGAGGACTACCGCATCACCGCCAAGGAGCAGAAGATTTCCGAGCAGTTGATCGAGGCGATGTCGGGGGATTGGGATCCCGACGCGTACCACGACGAATTCCGCCAGCGCCTGCACGATGTGATCGCCAAGCGGGTCAAGGACCACAAGGTGGTCGAGCATGCAGAAGAAGAACCGGCAGTCCCCGATCACGCGGCGACCAACGTGGTGGACTTCATGTCGCTGCTGCAGCAGAGCATCAAGCGCAAGCAGCGCACGCCGGCAGCGGAACAGACCGGGGCCACCAAGCCGTCGAAGAAAAAGCCAGCGGCGAAGAAGAAGCCGACGAAAACGGCCGCGAAAAAGCCGGGCAGCGCGACCTCGAAAAAGCCGCCCGCCAGCACCGCCAAGAAGACCGCGACGAAGAAGGCCGCGCCCAGCAAATCGCCGCCCTCGGCCGGCAAGGGAACGGCCGGCGGGGACGCCGCGAAGAGCGCGGCCAAACGCCGCAAGGTCGCCTGAGGTTGCGGTGGCAAGCGCCGCGTTCACGCGCCCGCATGTCCGCATCGGAGAGGATCACGACGACTCCCAGCCGGCATCGCCAATGACTCCATCGCCCGTTCCCACGTCCCGACATCAACCTCGCAGCGCGCTTCAACACGCCGTTGTCGCATCGACATCCGGCACCCCGTCCACACGGGCGCCAACATGCTGAGGGGTGTGTTGCTGTTCCTCGCCGGCGTGCTGGTTGGAGCGAACCTCGTCTATTTCGTGATGAGCCGTCGTCCGCCAGCCCCGGCGGAGGCGCCGGTGCCTGCGATGTCGGAAATTCACCGCGAGCCAGTCGCGGTGGAACCACTTGCCGCGCCGGCGAGCCCGGACACCGGACTGACGCCCGAGCTGGTTCGTGTTGACCCGAAGCGCGTTGTGCCCGACGTCGTCTCGCCCGACGCCGACATCGGTCACGGCGGCACGGAAGTCCAGACGGCAGCACCCCGCGCCGCCGCCGATGTTGCCGCCGCCGGCAAGTTGAAGCTGATCGTGCCGGTACGAGGCGTCACCCCCAAGCAACTGGCCAACACCTACGAGGATGCGCGTGGCAGCGGACGGGTCCACGAGGCCATCGACATCATGGCCGAGCGCGGGACGCCGGTGCTGGCCGTCGCTGACGGTGAGGTGGAGAAGCTGTTCACCAGCGACCGCGGCGGGCTGACCATCTACCAATTCGAGCCCAGTGGCCGCTACGCCTACTACTACGCTCACCTGGACCGCTACGCCGACGACCTCGCCGAAGGCCAGGCGCTGAAGCAGGGCGACGTGGTCGGCTACGTGGGCAGCACCGGCAACGCCAGCGACGACGCGCCGCACCTGCATTTCGGCATCTTCGAACTGGGCGAGGAGCGGCAGTGGTGGAAGGGCACCGCTATCAATCCATATCCGGTGTTGACTGGCCAACGGCGGCAGTAGGGAAGGGCCGCACGCGCGGAGTGTGACGCGCCGAAACCCGGCGTTGGCCCGCCCGGTTCAGGGGCCTTCGAAACTGGCAATCTCACCCTGGCTAGTCCAGCAGCGGCGCCAGTGCCGTCCAGACGTGGTCGCGCAATTGCGGCTGCACGGCGGCGGTGGGGTGCAGGTTGTCGTCCTGGTAGGCATCGCGATCGGCGGCGATCGGCTGCAGCAGGAACGGCAGCAGCGCAACGTCGAAGCGTGCTGCCAACGTGCGGTAGTTCTGCTCGAAGGCCCGGGTATAGCTCGCGCCCAGGTTGGGTGGCATCTGCATGCCGATCAGCAGCACCTTGGCTCCCACGCCGTGCGCCGCGCCGATCATGTAGGCGAGGTTGTCCGCGCTGCGCGAGGTCGGCAGTCCGCGCAGGCCGTCGTTGGCACCCAGTGCGATCACCACGACGGCGGGGCGTTCGCGCACCACCGCGTCAACGATCCGGGAGCGACCGCCCGCGGTGGTCTCGCCGCTGATGCTGGCATTGACCACGCGCCACTGAGGCTTCTGCTTCGCGATCCGGTCCGCGGTCAGCGCGACCCAGCCCTGCTCGGCAGCCATGCCATAGCCGGCCGACAGGGAGTCGCCCATCACCAGCACGGTCCTGTCTGCAGCCGCTGCGCGTGCCGGTGCGAACGCCACCAGAACAACGGCGAACGCCAGCAGCAGCATCGCCCAGACAGCGCCGGATTGAATGCGTCGCCGTCCAGCCTCATATCGTGTCGTCATGGAACCGGATGCCCCGGTTCTGCGTACTGTCACCATCGCTCTCCCATCCGAACAAACGTCGCCCAACCGCACCGCGCGGCCGTGACCCAGGAGCCATCATGGCCGATCACCCCCTGCCCGCCGATGAAACAGCGACGAGAACCGCTCCCGCTGCCGATGCCAGTGTTGGACGTTCCGGTGCAGCAAGCAGACCAGCGGCGTTGGCGGTGCGTGGACTGGGCAAACGCGTCCCCCTGCCGAGCGGCGAGCTGACCATCCTTGACGCCATCACGTTCACCATCGATGCGGGCGACACGATCGCCATCGTCGGCGCGTCCGGCTCGGGCAAGAGCACCCTGCTGTCGCTGATGGCCGGCCTGGACACCCCCAGCAGCGGCGAAGTCGTCCTTGACGGCGAGGCGCTGTCCACCCTGGACGAGGACGGCCGGGCGCGGGTGCGCGGTGAGAAGGTTGGTTTCGTGTTCCAGAACTTCCAGCTGCTGCCCTCGCTGACCGCGCTGGAGAACGTGATGCTGCCTCTGGAACTGCGCGGCGACCGCGACGCGGAAGGGCCGGCACGCGCGATCCTGGAGCAGGTCGGCCTTGGCGCGCGTCTGGGCCACTATCCGCGCCAGCTGTCAGGCGGTGAGCAGCAGCGCGTCGCCCTTGCGCGTGCGTTCGTAACCCGGCCCTCGCTGCTGTTTGCCGACGAGCCGACCGGCAATCTGGACAGCCGCACCGGCCAGGCGATCATCGAGCTGCTGTTCCAACTCAACGCGCAAGCCGGAACCACGCTGGTGCTGGTGACCCATGACGACCATCTGGCCGACCGCTGCGGACGGCGCTTGCGCCTGGATGGCGGACGACTGGTTGCACCTGAGACGCAGGCAACATGAGCGCCACCCCGGCGGCGAGGCGTCTCAGCGGCGCAATGAAAGTGACCGCATTGGCGTGGCGGCAGCTGCGACGGGACCTCAGGGCCGGCGATATCCGCATCCTGTTGGCCGCGCTGGTGTTGGCGGTGCTCGCGGTGACCGCGGTCGGGTTTGTCACCGATCGGGCTGAGCGCGCGCTCGCCATAGAAGCCAACCGGCTGCTCGGCGGCGACGCGGTGGTTCGCGGTGATTCGCCGATCGCCGCCGGCATTGTCGACACCGCTGGATCGCTTGGCCTGCAACAGACCACGACCGTCGAACTCAACACCATGATCAGCATCGGCGGCGGCGCGGACGCCCGCCTGCAGCTGGGTGACCTGCGCGCGCTGGGAACCGGATTTCCGTTGCGCGGCGTTTTCCGCATTGTCGACGCGGACGGTGTGGAGCGGGATGCCGCGGCCATTCCCGCGCCCGGCACTGCCTGGCTGAGCCGCGCCGGGGCCACCACGCTGGATGCGCGGGTCGGCGACACGATTGTCGTCGGCGAATCCCGCTTCACACTGGCCGCGCTGGTCGCTGCCGAGCCGGACGCCGCGCTGGACTATTTCAACATCGCGCCGAAGGTGGTCATCAATCTGGCAGATCTGCCGGCGACGGGACTGGTGCAGGAGGGTAGCCGTATCGGTTACCGGCTGGTGGTGGCCGGCCAGGCCGGCGCGGTGGACCGGTTCGTCACTGCGGTCAAGCCGGTGCTCGCCCGTGGCCAGCGCCTTGAAACCGCAGGCGATGCGCGTCCGGAGATCCGCGCGGCGCTGGACCGTGCCGGGCGCTTCCTCGGTCTGGCCGCGCTGGTCTCGGTGGTGATGGCGGCGGTCGCTGTCGCCATGGCGGCGCGCCAGCACAGCCAACGTCATTTATCTGGCACCGCGGTGATGCGTTGTCTGGGCGCCAGCCAGGCCACCCTGGCGGGTATCCATATCGGCGAGCTGCTGATGCTGGGACTGATGGCCAGCATGGCAGGGGTCGTTCTGGCGTTCGCGTTGCAATGGGGGATCGGCCTGTGGCTGGCGCCTGTGCTGGGCATGACCATCCCGCCCGCGGGTTGGTTGCCCGCCCTGCATGGCTTCGCCGTCGGACTGGTCGTGCTGATGGCGTTTGGCGCACCACCGGTGTTGGCGTTGCGCCGCGTGCCCGCGCTGCGGGTGCTGCGCCGCGACCTGGATCCCACCGAGCCCAGCGCCTGGCTGGTGGCCGCCGCGGGACTGGCCGGCCTGGCCGCTCTGCTGTGGTGGAAGGCGGGCTCGGCCACGCTGGGCATCGCCATGCTGGGCGGACTGGTCGCCACGGCGGCGGTGCTCGGCGCGCTCGGCTGGGGGATGATCGCGCTGCTGCGCCGCCTGCGCCCGCGCATGCGCGGCAGCCTGCGTTACGGGCTGGCCAACGTCAGTCGTCGCCCGGCGACCAGCATCGCCCAGATCGCCTCGCTCGGCCTGGGCCTGATGGCCTTGCTGCTGCTGACCTTCGTGCGCACCGACCTGCTGGACCGCTGGCAGCTGCAGTTGGCCGCCGATGCGCCCAACCGTTTCATCATCAACGTGCAGGATGACCAGATCGATCCGGTGGCGGCCTTCATCGCTGACCAGGGCATTGGCGCTCCGACCCTGTATCCGATGATCCGCGCCCGGCTGGTGGCCCACAACGGCGAGCCGGTGGTCCGATCGCCCGACGCTGCTGCGGACGATTCAACCGACAGTCCCGACCGCCGCCGCACCGAGCGCGAATTCAACCTGTCCATGGCCGCGACGCTGGATGACGACAACCGCGTGGTTGCCGGCCGCTTCTGGGACGGCGTGCCGGCGACCCCGGAGATTTCGGTCGAGTCCGGCTATGCCAAATCACTGGGGTGGAAACTGGGCGATACGGCGTCGTTCGATATCGCCGGCCAGCCGTTCACGGCCACGATCACCAGCCTGCGTGAGGTCGATTGGACCAGCTTCCGGCCGAACTTCTTCGTGGTCGCATCCCCGGGCTCACTGGACGGGTTCCCGGCCAGCCACATCACCGCGGTCAGCGTTCCGCCCGATCAGCCCCGTTTCACCGCCGACCTGGTGGGACGGTTCCCCAACCTGACGGTGATCGACATCGACGCGGTGCTCTCGCAGGTCCGGGCGACGGCCGACCAGGTGTCGGTGGTGGTCGAGGTGGTGTTCTGGTTCTCGCTGGCCACCGGCGTGCTGGTGCTGCTGGCAGCTGTCAGCGCGAGTCAGGACGAGCGCTTGCTGGAGGGCGGGGTGATGCGGGTGCTGGGCGGCAGCCGGCGTCAATTGCGCCTGGCGCAGGCGTCGGAATTCGCGGTGGTCGGCCTGCTGTCAGGCGTGGTTGCCGCGGTCGCTGCATCGGTGCTGGCTGGCGTGGTGGCGGTGCGCGTGCTCGATCTGCCGTGGCAGCCGAACTGGCTGATGGCGCTCGCCGGCGCATTGCTTGGCATGCTGGCCGCGCTCGTTGCGGGCATGTTCGCCACCCGCAAGGTACTCGACGCGCCGCCGTCGCAGACGCTGCGCGAGCTGCAAAGCTGAAGCAGATGGCACCCGTTAGCGTCTGACGGTCTCGTCGGCCGAAAACCGTCGGGCGTATTCACGCTCGCCGATGACGCGTTCGATTTCCGGGTCCGCCATCTCCGTCGCCGCATACACGGCGTAGGCTGGCTCGCCATCGCGGCGACCCGTCTCGAACAGTCGGTAGCGCTGGATGTCGCCCTCGGCATGCTCCGGGTACTGGGGGGGTGGCTCGCCGTCGAGGTCGACCTCGCTGTTGTCGATGGTGCCGCCAATGAAGAGTGCGCGCATGGTGGGTCGTCTCCGGTCCGGGGTTGGAGCCAGACTGTCGCGCTCGCCGTTGGCTGGCGATGAAACCGGCGCGGGCATGGCACTTACGGCGGGGCGGCCCTGCCGCCACGTTAAACTGCGCGTATCTCCCTACCGATGCACACCGTGGCCATTGACGACCTCGCGCTGGAAACCCTGATGCTGCCGTTTGAACGCGGCCTTCTGCCGTGGCCCGGCGAAGGCGGTGTCCTGTTCCTGCGCGCGCGCGACGGCTGGCCATTGCATCAGCGCCCTGTACCCGGTCTGGTGTGCGAACAGAGCTTCAAGCCCGACGCGGACGCCCTGACCCGTGCGGGCCTGGCCCTGGTCGCCCCCGAGGACACCAGCCGCTACGCGCTGGTACTGGTCCTGCCGCCGCGACAGCGCGAGGAATCCCGCGCGCTGTATGCCCGCGCCGTCGAGCGGGTTGCACCGGGCGGCCGGGTGGTCGCCTGCGTGAGCAACAACGAGGGCGCCCGCTCCGCCCAGGACGACCTGCGCAAGCTCACCGGCGCAGTCGGCGATGTGACCAAGAACAAGTGCCGGGTGTTCTGGAGCGCGCCGTTGCATGTCGATGACAGCCCGGCCTCGCTGGACACCACGCTCCAGGCGCAGTGGCTGCAGCTGGATGCGCCGCGACCGATCGCCGGCGGGCGGTTCATCAGCCGTCCCGGCGTGTTCGCCTGGGACCGCATCGACCCGGCTTCGGCCCTGCTGGCGGCCCAGCTGCCCGCCGATCTTGCCGGCGTGGCGGCCGATCTGGGCGCGGGCTTCGGTTACCTGTCGGCCGAACTGCTGGGCCGCTGTCCGGCGATCACCGCGCTCGACCTCTACGAGGCCGAGGCGCGGGCGCTGGAGCTGGCGCGGACCAATCTGGGCGCGGTCGCCACCACGGCAACGCTCGGCTACCACTGGCACGACGTGACCACCGGCCTGCCGAAGCAGTACGACGTGATCATCAGCAATCCGCCATTCCACACCCAAGGCAGCAGCTATCGGCCCGACATCGGCCGTCGTTTCATCGCGGTGGCCGCCGAAGCGCTCAAGCCCGGTGGTCGTCTGTGGCTGGTGGCCAATCGCCACCTGCCCTACGAATCGGTGCTGACCGACAGTTTCGGCAGCGTGCGCACGGTGGCCCAGGACGACGGCTTCAAGATCATCGAGGCGACCAAGGCCGTGCCCGCCCGCGCCGCCCAGCCCGAGCGCCCGTTCGTTCGCACAAGGCCGGGAGGCCGTTCGCTTTGAAGCTGGTCAAGCTGATCGCCAACCTGGGCTACGGCAGCCGCAAACAGGTCGCGCTGATGTTCCGCGAGGGCCGGATCACCGACGCCGACGGCGAAGTGCTGTACGCGGACGACAAACGTCCCCACGCCGCGATCCGGATCGACGACGAGCCGCTCGATCCTCCCGCCGGCCTGGTCTTGATGCTGCACAAACCCATCGGCTACACCTGCTCGACCAAGGATCCGGGCCGGGTGATCTACGACCTGCTGCCGTCCCGTTTCCGGCTGCGCTCGCCACTGCTGTCACCCGTGGGGCGGCTGGATCGCGAAACCAGCGGTCTGCTGCTGATGACCGATGACGGCCAGCTGCTGCACCGGATCACCTCCCCGAAGACTGGACTGGCGAAAGTCTACGAGGCCACCTTGGCCGAGGACCTGCGCGGCGACGAGGCGGCTGTGTTCGCCAGCGGAAGCCTGATGCTGGAGTCGGAGAAGACCCCGCTCGCCCCCGCGCGCCTGATCGTCGACGGCCCTCGCCAAGCCCGGCTGATGCTGACGGAAGGCCGCTACCACCAGGTCCGGCGGATGTTCGCTGCGGTCGGCAACCATGTTGAGGCGCTGCACCGCAGCCAGGTTGGCGGCCTGGCGCTGGATGGTCTGGCCGAGGGTGAGTGGCGCCTGCTCGATCAGGGCGACATGGACCGCCTGTTCGGCCATGCCGGCAACTGACGCCGGCCAGCCCGGTCGCAGACTTCGGAACAGGTACCCATGAGCTTTCCCGGACACCGCCACCCCGCAGACAATCCGTCGGATACGTTTAAGGCATCGCGCTACGCTGACTCGATCCGCCTGTCCGTCGCCCCGATGATGGATTGGACCGATTCCCACTGCCGCGTGTTTCATCGTCTGCTGGCGCCCAATGCGCGCCTGTACTCGGAGATGGTCCACGCCAATGCGGTGATCCATGGCGATCGCGGGCGACTGCTGGCGATGGATCCGGTCGAGCACCCGGTCGCGCTTCAGCTCGGCGGCAGCGAGCCGGAGCTGTTGGCGCACGCCGCCCGCATCGGTGCCGATGCCGGCTTCGACGAGATCAACCTCAACTGCGGCTGCCCCTCCGACCGGGTCCAGGCCGGTCGATTTGGCGCCTGCCTGATGCGCGAGCCCGCGCTGGTCGCCTCCTCGGTCAAGGCGATGATCGGCGGCTGCGACATCCCGGTCACGGTCAAGTGCCGCCTCGGCGTCGATGATGACCACGACTACAACCGATTCCGCGCGTTCATCGACGAAGTCGCCGACGCGGGCTGCACAATGTTTGTCGTGCACGCACGCAACGCCTGGCTGAAGGGCCTGTCGCCGAAGGAGAACCGCGATGTGCCGCCGCTGCGCTACGACTGGGCGTACCGGCTCAAGGCCGAGCGCCCGGAGCTGCAGGTGATCGTCAACGGCGGCATCAACGACGCCGACGAAGCCACCGCGCATCTGGATCACGTGGATGGCGCGATGCTCGGTCGTGCCGCCTACCACGACCCCTATCTGCTGCACCGGCTCGACGTGGCCTGGTTCGGCGGTGAGCTGCGCTCCCGCGCTGCGCTGTTGCGCGCCTACCGACCGTATGTGGAGGCGCAACTGGCGCGCGGGGTGTACCTCAAGCACATCGTCCGCCACGTGCTCGGACTGTTCGCCGGCCAGCACGGCGGCCGCGCATTCCGGCAGGTACTCAGCGAAGGCGCGCACAAACCGGGTGCAGACTGGTCGCTGGTCGAGCGCGCGTTGGCCATCACCGAGTCCTTTGCCTACGATGCCGCCGCTTCTACTCCTTCTTCCACCGCGGACCGCCCATGATCACACGAGACATCGCCAGCTTCCTGCAAACCGCCACCGACGCCGCGCCGGACTTCGGTCCGCCGACCGCGCGTGCGGCCTTCATGGTCGCCCCCGACGGCTTCCAGCTGGCCGAGCAATCCGCCGCCGACAACCGCTACATGGCGCAGGCTGACGGTTTCGATGCCGCACGCGCGTCGGCCCAGCACCGCGATCTGCAGCGCGCGATCTCCCAGGTGGTGCCGACGGTGTGTTTTGCCGGCGATCCGGAAACCCCGGACGCGCTCTTTCCCAACAATGTCTTCGGCACGGCGCGGGTGGACGGGCAGGCACGCTACGTGATCGGTCGCATGCGCCATCCGGTGCGCCAGCGTGAAGCCGAACGTGCGGACATCCGCGGGTTCTTCGGTGACGTGCTTGGCTACGCGCCCGTCGACCTGTCGGGTCAGCCGCACCCATGCGAGCTGACCGGTGCATTGGTCATCGATCGCGTCCGCGGACTGGGGTTTGCCGGTCTGTCGGAACGCTGCGACGAGGAGGGCGCGCGCCTGATGCACGAGGCCTTCGGGCTGCGCGCCACCCTGATGTTCGACCTCGCACCGGGCGAATACCACACCAACGTCGTGCTGGCGGTGCTGGCCGGACGCGCGGCGGTGATCTGCCCGCGTGGGTTCGCCGATCCAGCGGTGATCGACGCGCTCGCTTCGCTGTATGGTCCGCACGCGATCAAGCTTGCGCCTGACGAGCACGCGGCTTTTGCCGGCAACTGCATCGCCCTGTCCGGCGACCGCGTGTGGATGAGCGCACAGGCCGGACGCACGCTTCAGCCGAGTACCCGTGAGGCGTTCGCGGCCGCCGGCTTCACGGTCGACACCGTCGAACTGGACGCGATCGAGGCCGGCGGCGGCTCGCTGCGCTGCTGCATCGGCGAGGTGTTCTGATTGACGGACTGCGCACGGGCGGGGCAGTCTGAATGGCCTGTCCATGTAAAAAAAAAGTTCAGACCGGATTCACCGCCTCGTCCCGAGAATGAATCGCTGAAATCCGAATCTCCCGACGTGCTCCGTCCGCTCAACATGCCCAGCTCTTCTGCCCGTGCTGCAATCTGCATGATGCTTCTCGCGGCCACCGCCTCGGTTGCCGGCGGTGCAGTGGCGCAGACCCGGGACAAGGCACGCGAGCCGGATCGGGAGCGCGTCGACCGCGATCAAGGGCGCGGCGGTCGCGGCAACGAGAGTCATCGCGCGCTGTCGGATGCGGTGCGCCGGGTGGAGCGTCGTACTGGCGGCCAGGTGCTCAGCGCCGAGCGGGTGCCATACGACGGGCGCGACGTCAGCCGGGTCAAGATCGTTGACTCCAGCGGTCGCGTTCGCGTCTATTTGGACGATCCAGCGCGTGGCGGCAATGGCCCAGCAACCCGCGGCGGACCGACGCGGGCATCGCAGCAGCCGCTCTCTACACGCCGCGCCGACAACTGAGGCATCATCTTGATTGCCTGCCCTGCCTGTTCAGGTGGGACGACACACAAGTTTGAAGGAGTATCCATGCGAATCCTGCTGGTGGAAGACGAAGCGCCGTTGCGTGAGACCCTCGCGGCCCGCCTGAAGCGCGAAGGGTATGCAGTGGATGCCGCCCAGGACGGCGAAGAGGGCCTGTACATGGGCCGGGAAGTTCCGTTCGACCTCGGCATCATCGATCTGGGCCTGCCCAAGATGTCGGGCATGGAGCTGATCCAGGCCCTGCGCGAGGAAGGCAAGAAATTTCCGATCCTGATCCTGACCGCGCGTTCCAGCTGGCAGGACAAGGTGGAGGGCCTGAAGCACGGCGCCGACGACTACCTGGTCAAGCCGTTCCACGTCGAGGAACTGCTGGCACGGATCAACGCGCTGGTCCGCCGCGCCGCTGGCTGGAGCAAGCCGACCCTCGAGTGCGGTCCGGTCACCCTGGACCTGGCCGCGCAGACCGTCAGCGTGGACGACGCCAACGTCGACCTGACCAGTTACGAGTACAAGGTGCTTGAATACCTGATGATGCATGCCGGTGAACTGGTCTCCAAGGCCGACCTTACCGAGCACATCTACCAGCAGGATTTCGACCGGGACTCCAACGTGCTGGAGGTTTTCATCGGTCGCCTGCGCAAGAAGCTGGATCCCGAAGGCACCCTCAAACCGATCGAGACGGTGCGTGGCCGTGGTTACCGCTTTGCCCTGCCGCGCAGCGGCGAGTAGCTCCGTCCCGGGCACGCAGCACGCATGAGCCGGGCCCAGCCCAGCTCCCTGCAGGCGCGCCAACTGCTCGCGGCCAGTCTTGGCCTGGTGGCCTTCTTGGCGCTGGCTGGCGTTGCGCTGGACCGTGCATTCCTGGATACCGCCGAGAGCAATCTCTACCAGCGCATGCGCAGCTACGCGCTGGCCTACGCGGACAGTGACTTCGCCCGCGATGGCACCTTCATCCCGCCCTACATGCCGCCTGATCCGCGTTTCGACCGGCCTGGTAGCGGCCTGTACGCCGAGGTGGTGCTGCCCAAGGGCCTGGAGTGGAACTCCTCCTCCTCGGTCGGCCCGCTTCTGCCGGAGGGTCGCCTGCTGGAGGCCCGTTCGGAGGTGTTCGAGGGCCCGCTGGAAATTACCGAGATCAGCGGCGAGCCGGGCCAGGCGTACCGCTACGGCCGGGGACTGATCTATGCCACGGGCGATGATCCCGAAGCCGAGTTTCCGTACACGATCTACATCCTGGAAGACACCGCCGCGCTGAGCCGCCAGGTGGAGGTCTTCCGCCGCGCGTTGTGGCGCTATCTCGGCGGTGCCGGCCTCGTGCTGCTGCTCCTGCAGGGCCTGATCCTGCGCTGGAGCCTGCATCCGCTGCGGCGCGTCATCGAGGAACTCAAGCAGGTCCAGCGCGGCGTGACCTCACGCATGAGTGAGCGCCATCCGCGCGAGCTGGAGCCGCTGGCCGAAAGCATCAACGCGTTCATCGAAAGCGAGCGCGAAAACCTGGATCAGCAGCGCAACACCCTGGCCGACCTGGCCCACAGTCTGAAGACCCCGTTGGCGGTGCTGCGCACCCGGTTGGACGGCGACGTACCTGACACCGAGCTGCGCGAGGATGTCGCCACCCAGTTGCAGCGCATGAGCGACCTCGTGTCCTACCAGCTGGCGCGCGCGGCGTCCGGTGGCCATGCGCTGTTCTCCGCGCCCGTCGATGTGGAGCCGCACGCCGAAGCCTTGGTGCAGAGTCTGGAGAAGGTCTACGCCGCGAAGGGCGCCCTGTGCGAGTTTGATCTCGCGCCGGGCGTGCAATTCCATGGCGAGGTCGGCGACCTGCAGGAGTTGCTGGGTAACCTGCTGGAAAACGCCTTCAAGTGGGCACGCTCGCGCGTATTGCTGACCGTCAAGCCAGGTGAGGAGGCTCCTAACCGCCGCCCGGGACTGTTGATCACCGTCGATGACGACGGGCCGGGAATCCCGCCCGAGAAGGTCGCGCTGGTGTTGCAACGCGGGGTGCGCGGCGACGAGCGGGTGCAGGGCCACGGTATCGGCCTGGCGATCGTGCAGGACATCATCCGCAGTTACCGCGGCACGCTCGACGTCGGAGCTTCAGAAGAGCTCGGGGGTGCCCGGTTCGAAGTGCGTTTGCCGCCCCGGATCTGAGCCGCATCAGTCGGTGGCGAACGGCGGACGTCCGTACAGGCGGGCCAGATGTGCGGCGACGTCCGGCAGGGCCTCCTGGAGGGTGCCGGGATCGCTGAAATGGTATTCGGTGGCGACCGCGAAGAATTCCTCCGGTGCCTCGGCAGCGTACGGATCGATCGGGCTGGTCCGGCCCGCCTCGACGTCCGCCACCAACGCGTCGTAGGCACGCTGGAAATCGCGCGCCCATTCCAGCTGCCAGTCGCGCGGCAGCGGCGGAGTGCCGTCGAGCACCCCGTCGAGTGCGTCCAGCTTGTGCGCGATTTCATGGGCGGCCACGCAGAACCCTCCTCGTGGGTCGGCGCAGTCGGCCAGGACATCCGCCCAGGACAGGATCACCGGGCCGGCATCCCACGCCTCGCCGATCAGCTCGTCGTTCCCTTGGTGCAGCACCCCGGCCGCGTCCATGTGGCTGCGCTCGACCCGGAAAGCCTCCGGGTAAACGATCAGCTGTGACCAGCCGTGCAGGCCCTCTTCGCCGAATTCGAGCAGCGGCAGGCAGCATAGCGCCGCCAGCATCGTGCGCTGAGCCGGATCCAGTACCAGCCCGGCGACGGGCGTGATGGTCTTGCTGTGCATGAATCGCGCGCTAAGCTCGCGCAGGCGCTGGTCGCGTTCACCTTCCAGCGCCGCAACCCAGGGGAGTGCGGCGCGGGTCTGCCTCCATAGGGAGGCTTCGATTGGTGCTGGCGGACGCCACCAGCGGCGCAACAGACTGATCAAATGATGTGCACGCGACGCAGGCCGAACACGCACCCGGTGAGGATCAACCGGATGCAGCGCGGCCCGGGATCAGCGGAACATGCCCGGCAGGAAGCTGTGCCAACGGGTCGACTGCGAGCGGCTGGTGGGCAGATCGCCGTGGATATCGGGGGTCAGCTTGCCGTCGCGCGACGGTGCGGTGGGGTCGGCCGAAGAGGCGGCGGGCGCTTCCCGCTGCGCGCTGCTGCCCGGAGGGCAATCGGCGCCATCGGGCGCACTCATGCTGCCCTCGCTGGCCATCGCCGCTGAGCTCATCAAGGCAATCAACACGAACAGGGAGATCCGGAGCATGGGCACCTCGGGAGGCTGGGCAGGTCCCGGCCAATGGTTGACTATAACGCGAATTGGCTTGACGTCGCTGACGCAACGTCCTATGGATGGGAGTGGCCGGAATTCAGACGCGACGCCATGTCGGCCCGCAGGCGACTCGCGCATAATCGGTGCCATGGTTGCTCCGTCTGCCCCTCTCGGCCCGTGCCACGCGCAAAACGTCCCGTCTGCCGCGCCGGACGAACGCGAGCTGCTTGCCCGACTCATCCAGGGTCCGCTGTCTGCGGATGCGCTGGCCGGCGGCGGCGCGCAGCCCGACGCCGCAATCTGGCAGCGTCTGCAGGCCCTGCAAGACGCCGGAGTGCCCATCGACCAACAGCCGGACGGTGGCTATGGGTTGACCCAGCCCTTCGACCTGCTCGACAACAACGCCATTCTCGCCGCGTTGCCGGCGCCGGTGCGCGCGCGGATGTCCTCCTTGGACGTCGCCTGGGTGCAGGACTCCACGAACAGCGAGCTGCAACGGCGTCCAGGCGCCGCCAATGGTGCGGCGAGCGTGCTGCTCGCTGAGCGCCAGACCGGTGGGCGTGGACGGCGCGGCAGGGAATGGAGCTCTCCACTTGGTGCGCATGTGTATATGTCCCTGGCGCGCACCTTCAGTGGTGGCTGGACGCGCTTGGGCGGGCTTAGCCTGGTGGCCGGTGTGGCGACGGTCGATGCGCTGCACGCGCTGGGTTACGGCATGGTGCGGCTGAAATGGCCCAACGATCTCGTGGTTCCGGCGTCGGACGGCTGCCTGCGCAAGCTCGGCGGGCTGCTGGTGGATGGCGGCGGCGAACACGCGGGGCAGGCGCGCGCGGTGATCGGCCTGGGGCTTAACGTGCGCATGCCGGAGCGTTTTGGCGTCCTGATCGACCAGCCCTGGTGCGAGCTCGCACAGCTGCCGGTACCGACGCCCTCGCGCAGTGCCATCGCGGCGGCGATCATCGCGCGCTGGGTACCGGCGCTGGACGAGTTCGACCGGGCCGGGCTGTCCGGGTTCCTGGACCGCTACGCTGGAATGGATGCGATTGCCGGGCAGCCCGTGCGCATCACAAGCGAGGCCGAATGCGTCGATGGCGTTGCCGTGGGGCTGGCCAGTGACGGCTCGCTGCGCGTACGGATGGGCGATGGCGCCGAGCGCTGCTTTCACGCTGGCGAGGTGAGTGTGCGCCGGGTAGAGGCCAACACATGAGTTTGCAGCGCTGGGTGCTGGATCTGGGCAACACGCGGCTGAAGGTGGCACCGCTGGATGTGCATGGCCAAGTCGGCGATTGTGTCGCCCTGGAGCACCGGGGTGCCGACATGGCCACGCTGGCCGCCCAACTGCCGTCGCAGATGGATGTCGCCTATCTCGCCAGCGTCGTCGATGAAGGTTTGCGGGTCGCATTGCTGGACGTACTGGCGCAGCGCTGCCAACGGATTTCCGTGGCCCGAACGCAGCGCCGTTGGGGCGATTTGCGCATCGCCTACGCCGATCCCGCGCGGCTGGGCGTCGACCGGTTTCTGGCGATGCTGGCAGCGAACGCTCACGCCAGACGCGCCGAGCAAGTTCCCCCAGTGCTGGTGTGCGGCGTGGGTACGGCTCTGACGCTGGACCTGATCGACGCGGCCGGCCTGCACCTGGGAGGCCGCATAGCGCCCTCGCCCACCACGATGCGCCACGTGCTCAATCAGCAGGTCGCCCAGCTCCCCGCGCGCGGCGGCAGTTACGTGGAATTCGCCGACGACACGCCAGATGCGCTGGCCTCCGGATGCGTCGGCGCGGCGCTGGGCTTGATCCAGCGCAGCCTGACCGAAGCCGAATCGCGTGTGGGAACCACTGTGACGCTGTACCTGCACGGGGGCGGCGGTGATGAGCTGCGGACGTTGATACCGCAGGCGCGCTGGGCGCCGGGTCTGGTCCTGGAAGGCCTCGCGCAATGGGCCGCAATTGACGACCCGTCGTGAGCCCGCCTGCCCGGGACGGGCGGCTACAATCGCCGCCATGTTGATACGCGCCCTGGTTCTCCTGCTGCTGGTACTCAACCTGGGCGTTGCGCTCTGGGGGGCGTTGGCGCCCGGACCGGCGCCGCCTGCGACACTGCTCGATATACCGCCAGGCGTGGAGCGCCTGCAACTGTTGCCGGACCTCGCCGAGCCGATCGCGCCGTCGCCTGCGAGGGGGCCAACGATCGCGGTCAAAATCGTCCACTGCGCGAGTTTCGGTCCCTACGACACCGCCGACGCCGCGTCCACTGCGGGCAAGGGGCTGCAGGTCGCGGATCCGGTCGACGGTGAAGCAGCCGTGGATGTGGTCAAGACCGCAATCCGCACCGAACCGGGCAGCGCACCTCGCAGTTGGCGGGTCCTGCTGCCGCCGTTGCCCAGCGCCGCCCAGGCCGACATCGTGGTCAAGCGCATCGTTGCGACCGGCTTCAAGGACTACTACGTCATCCGCGAGGGGAAAGACGCCAACGCCATTGCCCTGGGCCTGTTCCGCAACGAGCAGGCGGCCCAGTCACGCGCGGAAACACTGCAGAAGGCGGGCTTTGACGCTGCCGTCGAGCCGGTGGGCGCCGGCCCCGAGCAGCACTGGCTGGATCTGGGCGCCGATGCGCCTTTCAAGGCTGAAGCGGTTCGCAGGCAACTGGGTGCCGCGCGTACCAAGCCGCTCGATTGCGAAAGTCTGGCTGCGTCCGTCGAACCCGCACCTGCGGATCTGCGGAATAATCCAGCAGCACGTTAGAATGGGAGTTTCGCCGGCTTAGCTCAGTTGGTAGAGCAACCGCCTTGTAAGCGGTAGGTCGTCAGTTCGACTCTGACAGCCGGCACCAAGGCATGGAGGTCAGCATGAAGCGCAGCTATCCGCCCGTTTCGATCATTGGTGCCCCTACGGATGTGGGCGCCGGTCACCAGGGCGGACGCCTGGGGCCGGAGGCGCTTCGTATCGCCGGTCTTGGCGAGGCCCTGCAGACGCGTGGCGTGGATGTCGTCGATCGCGGCAACCTGGACGGACCGCGCAATCCCTGGACCGGACCGGTCGACGGCTACCGCCATATCGACGAGGTGACCGAGTGGAACCGTCTGGCGATGGACGCGGTGTACGCCGAGTTGTCCGCCGGTCGGATGCCGATCCTGCTCGGTGGCGACCACTGCCTGGGCATCGGCTCGGTCACCGCCGTCGCGCGCCACTGCCGTGAAACGGGCAAGAAGCTGCGCCTGCTGTGGCTGGATGCACACGCCGACTTCAACACCAGTGAAGTGACCCCGTCGGGGAATATCCACGGCATGCCGGTGGCCTGCCTGTGCGGCCTGGGTCCGCGCTCGCTCACCCATCTGGGCGGCGATGTGCCGGCGATGGACCCCTCCGACGTGCGCCAGGTGGGCATCCGCTCGGTGGATGAAGGCGAGAAGCGGCTGGTCAACGAATACGGCCTGGACGTGTATGACATGCGCTACATCGACGAGGTCGGGATGAAGCAGGTCATGGAGGAGGCCTTGGCTGGGATGGACGATGACACCCACCTGCACGTCAGCTTCGACGTCGACTTCCTCGACCCCAGCGTTGCCCCGGGCGTCGGCACCACGGTGCCGGGCGGACCGAACTACCGCGAGGCTCAGCTGGTGATGGAGATGATCGCCGACAGCGGCCGAATGGCGTCGCTGGACATCATGGAACTCAATCCGATCCTAGACCGGGACAACATGACGGCGTTGGTTGCAGTCGATCTGGTCGAGAGCCTGTTCGGCAAATCCACGCTGATGCGTGCCTGAACCGCGGTCGCGGTTTCGCTCGCTGCGCGCGGCGGTGCACGCCGACTTCACATCCATTCACGCGATGATGTCACCAAGGTCGCAGTCATAAGCGATCCGATCCATTCCACCGAAGTGATCCGGCCGCTGTGGTCGGTCCGGCTAAAAGGAGAAAGCGATGAAGCGTGTTATTGCCCTGATGATGGTGTCGATGTTTTCGCTGGGAATGCTGAGCGCGTGCAACACCATGGCCGGCGCTGGCCAGGACGTGCAGAAGGCAGGCGAGAAGGTTGAGAAGAAGGCCGAGGATTGCAAGGACGGCCGCTGCTGATTCGCAGTTGCCTGATCGAGCCGCCCGTGCGGTTCGAGTGACACAAAAAACCGGGGCAACCCGGTTTTTTGTCGCCCGAACACTGGGTTGTTCAGCGTTATGAAGGCGCTCGTGACGCAGTGTCCACTCTCCATGAACATGCTCTCTGCGAAGGTGGGCACGTGGTCAACGAACCGCATATTCCCCCAAAGACAAACGAGGTTGCACACCATGAACAAGGACATCATTGCCGGCAAGTGGGCCCAGGTAAAAGGCAAGGCGAAGGCCAAGTGGGGCGACCTGACCGACGACGTGTTCGATGTTGCCGAGGGCAACGCGGAATACCTGGCGGGCAAGCTGCAAGAGCAGTACGGCTACACCCGCGAGCGTGCCCAGGAAGAAGTGTCGAAATTCGGTCGTACGCTTGACTGATTGAACTGCCATGCCGTCACGTCACGATTGACGTCGCACGTCGCATTGCCAACGGGCCGGGAAACCGGCCCGTTTTTTATTGCCTGGACGGTGGGGACGCCGGTCATTCTGCTGCGCCGCTTCGGCCGGTTACACTGGCCCGCCGCCAATCCCGTGCATCAATGCAGCAGACACGAGTCCTCACCGGCATCACCACCTCCGGTACTCCGCATCTTGGCAACTACGTGGGCGCGATCCGGCCGGCGGTCGCCAGCAGCCTTCGCGCGGACGTGGAGGCGTTCTACTTCCTCGCCGACTACCACGCCCTGATCAAGGTCCAGGACCCGGCGCGGGTGCAGCGCTCCACCCTGGAAATCGCCGCGACATGGCTGGCATGCGGTCTGGCGCCGGAGAAGGTGTGGTTCTACCGCCAGTCGGATGTGCCCGAAATCACCGAGCTCAACTGGCTTCTGACCTGCGTGGCGGGCAAGGGCGTACTCAACCGCGCGCACGCCTACAAGGCGTCGGTGGACAAGAACCGCGAGGCCGGGGAGGACGATGACGCCGGGATTTCCGCCGGGTTGTTCATGTATCCGGTGCTGATGGCCGCCGACATCCTCCTGTTCAACGCGCAGAAGGTGCCGGTCGGGCGCGACCAGATCCAGCACATCGAGATGGCACGGGATTTCGCCCAGCGCTTCAATCATCTTTACGGCGCTGGCAGCACCGAGCATTTCGTGTTGCCTGAGGCAGTTATCGAGGAGCAGGTGGCGACCTTGCCCGGTCTGGACGGCCGCAAGATGAGCAAGAGCTATGACAACACTATTCCCCTGTTCTGCCCGCGCCCGGAGCTGAAGAAGCTGATCTATTCGATCGTGACCGACTCACTGGCGCCGGGCGAGGCCAAGGACGCCGACACCTCCAACGTCTTCCAGCTCTACCAGGCGTTTGCCGACGCCGGCGAGACCGCATCGATGCGGCAGGCGTTTGCCGACGGCATCGCCTGGGGTGAGGCCAAGGAGGCGCTTTTCGAGCGTATCGACGCGGAGATCTCGCCGCTGCGCGAGAAGTACGAGTCGCTGATGGCCCGTCCCGGGGAGATCGAAGCGATCCTGCGCGACGGTGCCGAGCGATTGCGCGCCCAGCTGGCCGCGCCGCGACTGGCGGCGCTGCGCGCGGCCGTGGGGCTGCGCCCGTTGTCGCAGGTCAGTGCGGCCGAGGCCGCCGTGGCGCACAGCACACCAGTATTGCCCGTGTTCAAGCAGTACCGGGAGCAAGACGGACGGTTCTACTTCAAGTTGATGGCCGGCGAACGCGTGCTGCTGCAGAGCGGCGGTTTTGACTCGCCGCGCGATGCCGGCCAGCACATCGCGACGCTGCGCCGTGACGGTTACGCGCCGGCAGACCCGGCGATCACGCTCGGCGAAGCGGTTCTCGCCGACGAGGTCCGAAGCGCATTGGCCGCCCTGGCGGAGGAGGATGCGCGCAAGGCGGCGCAGAAGGCGGCGGGCGCTCGATAGGGCTGGGCGCGCAACCTGCTGGTCCGGTGGGTCCGGTGCGGCCGGCCAGCACAACGTCGCCTCTGACGGTCGAAGCACACAGCATGAAGCCGGGTTGCCCCGGCTTCATGCTGTGCCTCGTTTGCGCCACGCCGGAGCCCTAGCTCAGTTGGGCAGTGCCAGATCGTCGAGCAACGCCTTGAGGAAGCGCGCCGCCTCGCCACCGGTTGCCGCGCGATGGTCGAAGGTCAGCGAGATCGGAAGGCGGCGATGCACCTCGATGCCGCCGATCACCGCGACGACATCGTGCGAGAGCTTGCCGGCGCCGACGATTGCCACGGTCGGCGGTACCACCACCGGGGTGGCGTAGCGGCCGGCGAACATGCCGAAATTGGACAGGCTGATGGTGTAGCCCGACAGCTCGCTGGCCGGAATCGAACGGTCCTCGACCTGCGCGCGCAGGCGCTTGATCGCCGCGCGGATGCCGTTGCCGTCGAGCACGTCCGCGTTGCGCAGGGCGGGCACGAACAGGCCATCGTCGGTGTCCACGGCGATGCCGATGTCGACATGCGGATGCATGGTGCGCACCAGCTTGTCGCCGTCGAACCAGGCGTTGAGCGCCGGAACGTCCTTGCAGGCCTTGCAGATGGCGCGGATCAGGCGCGCGGTGATGTCCTGCTTGCCGATCCAGCCGTGCAGGTCGGCGTCATCGACCAGCGTCGTTGGAACCACCTGGGCGTGGGCCGCCGCCATGACCCGGGCCATGTTGCGGCGCACACCCTTGAGCTGTTCAGGCTGGCCGCTGGCGGCGACACCCGGCGGCTGGGTGCGCATCGGCTTGCCCGCTTGCGACAGCGTGCTGCGGGCGGCGGCGGGTGCTGCGGCGACTTGGGCGGCCGGTGCAGGCGCGGCGGCTGGCGCCGGTCGGGCCGGCGCCGCAGCCACGGCCGCGGTGCCGTCGGCAGCGGCCTGCTTGACGTCGGCCATGGTGACCACGCCATCGGTGCCGGTCGCGGTGACCCGTGTCAGGTCGACCTTCAATTTGCGCGCCAGCGCGCGGACCGCGGGCATCGCCTTGACGCCGCCCACGGTGCTGGCCTGCTCAGTGCGGACCGCATCGGAGGACTGCATCGCGCCGACCACGGTGCCGCTGTCCTCACGAGGCTCGCCCTCCGGCGCCGCCTCGCCTTCGGCGCTGATCGCGCCCCCGTCATCGGAGGCGACCACCTTGTCGTCGCTGGCGGGATCCTCGCTGCCCACGCCCTTGGCCGGTGCGGGCGCAGGTGCGCCATGGCCATGGCCGGTGTCCTGGCCGGCGGAGCGCTGCGGAAGCGAGGCGTCCACCTCGAACTCGGCCAGCATCGCGCCGGTGGTGATGACATCGCCCGCTTCGCCGGCCAGCTTGGTCACCTTGCCCGAGACCGGGGAGGGAACCTCGACCACGGCCTTGGCGGTTTCCATCGAGACCAGCGCCTCGTCCAGGCGGATCGTGTCGCCCACCTTGACCGACCATTCCACGATGGTCGCATCCGGCAGGCCCTCGCCCAGGTCGGGCAGGTAGAACGTGTTCTTGTTGCTCATGGCAGTCCTTATATGTGCTTGGGCCGATCTGCGTGGGCGCCCGGGCGCCCGGCATGGCATCGGTGGAACTGGGACGCGGTGGCTCAGCTGGCGGCCATCGCGCGCCGCGCCGCCTCGACCACCCGCTCCACGCTCGGCAGGTACTTCATTTCCAGGCGGAACAGCGGGATGTGGGTGTCGTAGCCGGTGACGCGCTCGACCGGAGCGACCAGATCGAACATCGACTCCTCGGCCAGACGCGCGGCGATTTCGGCGCCGAAGCCCGCGGTCTTGGGGGCCTCGTGCACGATCACGCAGCGACCGGTCTTGGACACCGACTCGGCGATCGTGGCGAAGTCCAGCGGACGCAGGGTGGCGACATCGATGACCTCGGCGCTGATGCCCTCGGCTTCGAGCTTCTCGGCGGCCTCGAGCGCTTCCTTCACCTGCGCGCCCCAGGTCACCAGAGTCACGTCGGTGCCGTCGCGCAGCACGTAACAGACATCCAGCGGCAGCGCCTCACCGTCATCGGGTACCACTTCCTTGTACTGGCGGTAGATGCGTTTGGGCTCGAAGAAGATCACCGGGTCGGGCTCGCGGATCGCTGCCAGCAACATGCCGTAGGCGCGCTGCGGGGAGGACGGCATGACCACGCGAAGCCCCGGCACGTTGGTGAAGATCGCCTCGTTGGCCTCGCTGTGATGCTCCGGTGCGCGGATGCCGCCGCCCCAGGGCACGCGCAGCACCATCGGGCAGGTCAGCCGGCCACGGGTGCGGTAGCGCATGCGCGCCGCGTGGCAGACGATGAAATCGACCATCGGGTACATGAATCCGTCGAACTGCGCTTCCGCGATCGGGCGCATGCCCTGGCTGGCCATGCCGACCGTAAGTCCGGCAATCGTGGTCTCATCCAGCGGCGTGTCGATCACGCGCTCGGAACCAAATTTGGCGTGCAGGCCGGCGGTGGCGCGGAACACCCCGCCGTTGACGCCGACGTCTTCGCCCAGCACCACGACGCTGTCGTCGGCGCGCAGCTCGTATGCCATGGCCTGGGTGAGCGCCTCGATCAGGGTGATCGCGGCGGGTGCATTGGTGGTGGTGCTCATGCCCGGCCCTCCCGGTCGATGGCTTGTTGGCGCTGTTCCAGCAGGTCCGGCGGCGGATCCGCATAGAGGTAGTCGAACATCGCCTCCACCGGCTGCACCGGGGTTTCCAGATAGGCGTTGATCTCGATGTCGACCAGTCGGCCGCACTCCTCGATCCATTCGGCTTCCTGCTCTTCCGACCACAGGCCCTGGTCGGTCAGGTAGGTGCGCAGGCGCAGCATCGGTTCACGCGTCCAGCCGTCCTTGACCTCGGCGTCTTCACGGTAGCGACGGGCGTCGTCGGCGGTGGTGTGGTCGTGCAGGCGGTAGGTCAGGAACTCGAGCACGGTGCCGCCTTCGCCGTTGCGTGCGCGTTCGGTGGCGATGCGCATTGCTTCGAGCACGGCGATCAGGTCATTGCCGTCCACCTGCAGGCAATGCAGACCGCCGGCAATGCCCTTCTGGGCCAGCGTCTCGGCGCCGGTCTGGGCGTGGCGGGGCACGGAGATCGCCCAGCCGTTATTGATCACGCACAGCACCAGCGGCGAGGTGAACGCGCCGGCGGAGTTGAGGGCTGCATAGAAATCGGTCTTTGACGAGCCGCCATCGCCACAGCAGGCGACCGCAACGCGGGGTTGCTTGCGCAGCTTGAACGAAAGCGCCGCGCCGGCGGCCATCAGGCACTGGGTGGAGATCGGCACACACCAGGGATAGTCGTGGGGTGCGTCGGCGAAGTCGTTGCCGCGCTCATCGCCACCCCAGTACAGCAATACTTCACGCGGCTTCACGCCACGCATGAACTGCGCGCCGTACTCGCGGTAGCTGGGTGCAAACACGTCCTCGGGCCGCATCGAGGCGCCGATGCCGACGTGGGTGGCTTCGTGTCCCAGGCTGGCCGCGTAGGTGCCCAGCTTGCCGGTGCGCTGCAGCTTGATCGCCTTGCTGTCAAAGGTGCGAACGAACAGCATCTGCTTGAAGAGGGGCAGCAGCGACTTGGGATCACGGAACGCCTCGGGTAGCTCGCCGACCGGCTTTCCGTCCTCGCCAAGGTATTGCATGTACTTGATTTCAAATGTCGCAGCAACCTTCATTGCTTGATTCCCAGGAGCCCACGAAAGTCGCCCATGGTACCCGGCCCTCTCCAAAAGCCCGTTGCGCGCTGCGGCAAAAGCCGTTGCAACGGCGTTTTGATGGGTTAGGCTTGGGAGTTACCTGAAGGGAGCGGTCATGACTTCGGACACCAACGAGCGTGCACTGGAAACCGGCATCCACACCGACCTGGCCGGGCGGATGAGTTACGGCGGCTATCTGCACCTGGACCGCCTCCTCGACGCGCAGCAACCGGTGTCGAACCCGCCCGAGCACGACGAGATGCTGTTCATCGTCCAACACCAGGTGTCGGAGCTGTGGCTGAAGCTGATCATCCATGAGTTGAAGGCGGCGATCGTCCATCTGCGCGCGGACGACCTGGGCGCCTGCCAGAAGGGCTTCGCGCGCTGCAAGCAGGTGCTTCGCCAGCTGACCGAGATGTGGTCGGTGCTGGAAACGCTGACACCGGCGGACTACATGAAATTCCGCGACACCCTGGGTCCGTCGTCGGGCTTCCAGTCGCTGCAGTACCGCGAGATGGAGTTCCTGCTGGGCAACAAGAATGCCGGCATGCTGCAGGTCTTCGCCCATGATCCCGCCGCCGAGGCCACGCTGCGCGCTGCGCTGGAAGGCCCCAGCCTGTATGACGAGGCGCTGCGCTATCTGGCCCGCCACGGTCACGACGTACCGGCACACCTGCTGGAGCGGGACTGGACCCGCAGCCACGTATCGGACCCGGCGTTGTTGCCGGTGCTGGAGCGGATCTACGAGGAGTCGAGCGACAACTGGCAGGCCTACCATCTGTGCGAGGATCTGGTGGATCTGGAGAGCCAGTTCCAGCTGTGGCGCTTCCGCCACATGCGCACGGTGATGCGGATCATCGGCTTCAAGCGGGGTACGGGTGGCTCCTCGGGCGTGGATTTCCTGAAGAAGGCTTTGGACCTGACGTTCTTCCCTGAGCTGTTCGAGGTGCGGACCCGGATCGGCATGGGGTGACCCCCATTCAGCCATCCCCGCGGTTGACGCGCCTGCGGGCTGTAGTTAAACCTAGTCGCTTCGTCCGGCGCTCTGCCGGTCGGATCCGCCCGTACTGAATGCCGCACAGCGGTCAGGGCATTTCCAGACAGGCGGCCGTCACGGCGTCGACCACTTCCCCGGGGAGAAGCAAAAGCAGTGGCCAGCCATCCAAGTCCCAGCGCCGAAGAGAAGACCTTCCTGGGTCATCCCCGTGGCCTGTTCGTCCTGTTCTTCGCCGAGATGTGGGAGCGTTTCTCCTACTACGGCATGCGCGCGATCCTTATCTTCTACCTGCTGCAGCACTGGCTGTTCGCGGAAGAGAAGGCCTACGTCATCTATGGCGCGTACACCGCGCTGGTCTACATCACGCCGGTGGTGGGTGGCTACATCGCCGACCGCTGGCTGGGGCAACGCAAGGCGGTCCAGTTCGGCGCGATCCTGCTGGTGATCGGCCATGGGCTGATGGCGTTCGAGGGGCCCGGCCCGGCCTCGGGCATCAATGCCGAGCAGATCCAGTCGTCGTTGCACATTGATATTTTCTGGCTGGCACTGGCCTTCATCATCATGGGCGTGGGCTTCCTGAAGGCCAACATCTCGGTGCTGGTGGGGCAGCTTTACCGCCAGGGTGATGCGCGTCGCGACCCGGCGTTCACGATCTTCTACATGGGTATCAACGTCGGTGCCGCGCTCGGCTCGCTGCTGGTCAGCTACCTCGGCATGAGCCCGGATTGGGGCTGGAGCTGGGGCTTCGGTGCAGCCGGCGTCGGCATGTTGCTGGGACTGCTGGTCTTCGTACTGGGACGGCCGTATCTGAAGGGCAATGGTGAAGCGCCGGACGCCGCGTTGTTGAAGCGCCGCAGCGCGGTCGGCGTGTCCAACGAGTGGGCAATCTATCTGGCATCGCTGGGCGGCGTGGTGGTGGTGTGGTTCCTGGTGCAGTACCAGTCCGTGGTCGGTGGCCTGTTGGGCGCGACCGGCGCGCTGGTGGTCATCTGGCTGCTCTACAACGTAGTCGCCAAGCTGGACAAGATCGCGCGCGACCGGATTCTCGCGGCGATGTTCCTGATTGGCCTGCAGCCCCTGTTCTGGGCCCTGTTCGAGCAGGCGGGTTCGTCACTGAACGTGTTCACCGACCGCCACGTCGATCGCATGCTGTTCGGATGGACCGTGCCAGCGGGCATGTTCCAATCGATCAACTCGATCTACATCATCACCCTCGCTCCCGTGTTCGCCTGGTTGTGGACCTGGTTGGCGCGACGTGGCCTGGAGCCGTCCACGCCGGCCAAGTTCGGCCTCGGTCTGGTCCAGCTGGGCGCCGGCTTCCTGGTGCTGGTCGCCGGTGCCGCGGCCGTCGGGACGGGCAACATGACCCCGGTGATCTTCATCTTCCTGATCTATCTGCTGCACACCATGGGCGAGTTGTGCCTGTCGCCGGTGGGCCTGTCGGCGATGACCAAACTGGCGCCGGTCAACATGCTGAGCCTGATGATGGGCACGTGGTTCCTGTCCAGCGCGGCGGGTAACTTCATCGCCGGCTTGATTGCCAGCGCGACCGGAGGTGCGGGCGCAGAAGGCCTTGCCGACGCCGCGCCGGTGCTGTCGGTGTACAGCAAGATCGGCTGGGTCGCGATCGGCGTCGGCGTGGCGGTGATTGTGATATCGCCGCTCGTCCGTCGCCTGATGCACGAAGGCGTGGACAGCAACGGCGTGGACTACGCCCTGGCGGGTCAAAACGAGATCGGCGAGCCCGCAGCGGCCGGTACTCATCCGGAGCGCGAGCAGAAGTAACGCCGGAAGTGGAAGTGGTCCGGGCCGTCGCCATCAATGGCGGCCCGGGCAGACAGGACGGCGGCCTTCGGGTCGCCGTTCTGCGTTGCGGCCTACCGGCGTGATGCGGGATCCCACCCGGTCGCTGGCTCTGTGTCAGTTTCCGGTTCTGCACCGGCTTCGATGTCGAGGGCATCCAGGCGGTCCAGCAGCTCGAACAGTCGGGTCAACTGTGCCGGGTCGATGTCGCCGAACAGGCGCTGCTCGAAGGCCAGCGCCATCGGCGCGACTTCGTCATACACGGCATGGCCGGCAGTGCTCAGGCGCAGCACCGAGCGCCTGCGGTCGTCGGCATGCGGGCTGCGTTCCAGCCAGCCGGACTCGATCAGGCGGGCGACCGCCCGGCTGACGGCGACCTTGTCCATGGCGGTGCGGCCGGTGACCTCGCTGGCGGACAGGTCGGGGTAGCGGCCCAGCACCGCCATCACCCGCCACTCGGTCATCCCCAGCGAGAACCGCTCGGCGTAGAGCCGCGCGATTGCGGAGCTGAGACGGTTCGACAACACCGACAGGCGATAGGGGAGAAAGCGCTCCAGTTCGAGCTGCGCGGGGCCGGGAGGCTCGCTGTTCATGCTGCATCGCACCTTGCATATGGTTTCATATGAAACTATAACGCTGTTATCCGGCTCAGGTGCAATCCCGCCCAGCCGCACGTCCCCAGGAGTACCCATGAGCGCACAGCCCAACCTCGGCATGCAGGTCACCACGTTCGAGAACCCGCTGGGTATCGACGGCTTCGAGTTCGTCGAATTCGCTGCGCCGCAGGGGCAGGGCGAGATGCTGCACGACTACTTCCGCAAGCTCGGCTTTACCGCCGTGATGCAGCACAGGACCCGGCCGATCACCCTGTACCGCCAGGGCGGCGTGAACCTGCTGGTCAATGATGATCCCGACAGCTTTGCCGCCGACTTCGCCAAGGCCCATGGTCCCTGCGCGACCGGCTTCGCGATCCGTTTCAAGCAGCCCGCCGACCACGTGTATTCCACGGTGCTGGGCAATGGCGGTGAAGCGATTACCCACAAGGCCGACAGCAAGGCGATCGACGCGCCGGTGATCAAGGGCATCGGCGATTGCATGCTGTATCTGGTCGACCAGTACGGCAGCAAGGGCAGCGCGTACTCCGACTTCCTGCCGGTGCAGGGCGCGGACCAGAACCCGGTCGGGTACGGCCTGACCTTCATCGATCACCTGACCCACAACCTGTACTTCGGCAACATGGCCAAGTGGTCGGAGTATTACGAGAAGCTGTTCAACTTCCGCGAGATCCGCTACTTCGACATCAAGGGTGCCAAGACCGGCCTGGTGTCCAAGGCTATGACCGCGCCGGACGGCGTCGTGCGCATTCCGTTGAACGAGTCGGACGACCCCAAGAGCCAGATCAACGAATACCTGGACGCGTACAAGGGCGAGGGCATCCAGCATATCGCGTGCTTCACCGATGATATCTACGAGACGGTGGAGAAGATGCGCGAGGCGGGCGTCGAGTTCCTCGACACGCCGGACGCCTACTTCGAGGTGATCGACCAGCGCATCCCCAATCACGGTGAGGACGTGGCGCGGTTGGCCCGCAACAAGATCCTGATCGACGCCGATCCCGAGACCAAGCAGCGCAAGCTGCTGCAGATCTTCACCACCAACGCGATCGGGCCGATCTTTTTCGAGATCATCCAGCGCAAGGGCAATGAAGGCTTCGGCGAAGGCAACTTCCAGGCGTTGTTCGAGAGCATCGAACGCGACCAGATGAAGCGCGGCGTGCTGTAAGGCACAAAGGAGCGGATCGTGCAGCGCAACCTCGTGCAGGGCAACGGATACATGAGCGGTTTCGGCAACGAGTTCGCGACCGAGGCGTTGCCCGGCACGCTGCCGGAAGGGCGCAACTCGCCGCAGAAGGTCGCCCACGGGCTGTACGCCGAGCAGCTGACCGGCACGGCATTCACCGCGCCGCGGCATGCCAACCGGCGCAGCTGGCTGTACCGCATCCGTCCGGCGGCAATGCACGGTGAGTTCTCGCCGTTCCAGCAATCGCAGTTCCACAACGATTTCCAGTCCGGTCCGGTCACTCCGGACCAGTTGCGTTGGGACCCCTTGCCCCTGCCCGACTCGCCCACCGACTTTGTCGAGGGTCTGTTCACGATGGCGGGCAATGGCTCGGCGGCGAGCCAGAACGGCATCGGCATCCACCTCTACGCGGCCAACCGCTCGATGCAGGGCCGCTATTTCTACAACGCCGATGGCGAGCTGCTGCTGGTCCCCCAGCTTGGCCGTTTGCGCATCGCCACCGAGCTGGGCGTGCTGGAGCTCGAGCCGCAGGAGATCGCGCTGATTCCGCGCGGGCTGCGCTTCCGGGTCGAGCTGCTGGACGACACCGCACGCGGCTACGTCTGCGAGAACTTCGGCGCGATGTTCCGGCTGCCCGACCTGGGGCCGATCGGCAGCAACGGTCTGGCCAACGCGCGCGATTTTCTGACTCCCGAGGCCGCGTTCGAGGACATCGACGCGCCTGAGGGCAAGCCGTTCGAGCTGGTCGGCAAGTTCCAGGGCCACCTCTGGCGCGCTGACATCAGCCATTCGCCGCTGGACGTGGTCGCCTGGCACGGTAATTACGCACCGTGCAAATACGACCTGCGCCGGTTCAACACGATCGGCTCGATCAGCTACGACCACCCCGACCCGAGCATTTTCCTGGTGCTGCATTCGCCCAGCGACACGCCGGGCACCAGCAACATCGATTTCGCGATCTTCCCGCCGCGCTGGCTGGTGGCCCAGGACACGTTCCGGCCGCCGTGGTTCCACCGCAATATCGCCAGCGAGTTCATGGGCCTGATCCACGGTGCCTACGACGCCAAGGCCGAGGGCTTCGTGCCCGGCGGCAGCTCGCTGCACAACTCGATGACCGGTCATGGCCCGGACGCGGCGACCTTCGACAAGGCCTCGCAGGCCGACCTGTCCAAGCCTGATGTCATCAGCGACACGATGGCTTTCATGTTCGAGACACGGGCGGTGATCCGGCCGACGACGCAGGCACTGGCCGCCAACCACCGCCAGCGCGACTACCAGGCGTGCTGGGCGGGGCTGGAAAAGCACTTCACCGGCTAACACCGCTGCCCGGGAACGCCGCACCTGGCCGGGCCTCTCGCCGCGTTCACGTCGACGCGCTAGCCTCCCCGGCATTGCTGACGGGAGAATGGAATGCGCCCTTACCGATTGTTTCCGAGCGCCGTGTCACTGGCGATCGTTCTGGCCCTGACGGCGTGCAACGCTCCCTCGCCGGATGGGTCCGGGGCCAATGTCGCCAACACAGGGTCCCCGGCCGACGGTCCGATGGACCAGCCCTATGAGGACGTGCCTCCCGCCACCGCACCGCCGGGCAGCGTCATGCCCGGCCAGAGCGCTGGCACAGACAGTCGTGCGAATTGGGATGGGTTCGGCGAAGCCCAGTTCGGCATGGACGACGAGCAGGTCAAACTGGTCTGGCCGGGCGAGCTCGATGGCGCCGCGGCCGAAGGCTCCAGCTGCTACCACCTCAGCCCGGCGGGGCAGGCGGATATCTCGCGCTTCGCGATGATGTTCGAGGACGGTCTGTTCGTGCGCTACTCGGTCTCCGCCGACGACATCGTCGCCCCGGGCGGTGGCAAGCGCGGGATGGACACCGCGCAGATCGAGGCGCTATATCCGGGCCGGGTCACCGCGTCCGCACACAACTACGTGCCCGGCGGTCAGTACCTGCGCATCAAGGAGGAAGGGGCCCCTCACGTTCTGGTGTTCGAGACCGATGCCAGCGGCACCGTGACCGAATGGAGGGTCGGACTGCCGCCGCAGGTGGACTACGTCGAAGGCTGCAGCTGACAGGAAGTCGAAGTCGCGCTGCGCTGCGCTCAGTGGGTCTCGTCGGGTGCGCCATCGGGGCGCGGCGGCACGTGGGTGTCTTCGGGACCACCCGGCAGTCGCGGGCGTTCATCCAGGCGCAGCGAAAGCCCGGCCTTCGCCAACAGATGGGCGCTGATGGGCGCGGTGAGCAGCAGGAAGGCGGTGATAAGCAATTCGCGCGGCTGCGGGTCGGTGCCAGTGAACGCGTGGTAGCCGACCGACGCCACCAGCATGCAGCCCACGCCCAGCGTGCTGGCCTTGGTCGGCCCGTGCAGGCGCTTGAAGAACTCCGACAGCCGGATCAGGCTGAACGCGCCGATCAGGGTAAAGAAGCTGCCGATCACCAGCAGGGCAATGAGCAACACTTCGAAGACGATGTCGATCGTCGTGCTCATTCCACGATGTCCCGGCGCAGCACGTACTTGCACAGGACCACGGTGCTGACAAACCCGAGCATGGCGATGATCAGCGCCGCCTCGAAGTAGACCGGGGTCTGCAGGTGCATGCCAAACAGCACCAGTTGCGCGATGGCGGTGACGCTCAGGGTGTCCAGGGCGAGGATGCGGTCGGGCACGGTGGGCCCGCGCAGCAGGCGCCACAGCGCCATCAGCATCGCGATGCCGACGACCGCCATGGATCCGAGCACGGCGGCATCCAGCACGCTGGTGCCCAGGATGTGGATGTGGCTCATGGAAAAATCTCCATCAACGGGACCTCGTAGCGGCGCTTGATACCGGCGATCACCGCATCCGCGTCCTTGAGGTTCAGCACGTGGATGAGCAGGTACTTGCGGTCCTCCGACAGCGCCGCCGACACGGTGCCGGGCGTCAGGGTGATGAAACTGGTCAGGGCCGCGATGCCATGGATGTTGGCGATGTCCAGCGGCAGCCAGATGAAGCCCGGGGTGATGTTCGATTCGCGCCCAAGCACCAGCCGGGCCACCTCGACGTTGCTCACGATCACGTCCCAGATCAGCACGCCGATCATCTTGGGTACCAGCCTAATGTTGCCGATGCGGGCGAACTCGCGGTCCAGCCGCGCCGCAAACAGTGGGATCACCACTCCCAGCACGATCGCGAACAGCCACTGCACCAGGCTCAGGTCGGCGACCATGATCATCCAGAAGACGATGACGGTGACGGTCAGAGGCAGCGAGGGCAGGATGCGTCGGAAGTTCATGGCGCCCTCCGTTGCGGCGGGGTCGCTTTCAGCGTGCCGACGTAGTCGCCCGGCACCATCAGCTGGGCACCGGCATCCTGCGCATAGGCGATCAGCGGTGCGGCGTAGATGCTCATCGCAATACCGTAGCCGAGCAGCAGGACGATCGCAGCGGTCTCAAGCGGTCGCGAGGCATGCCGCGAAGGCCCGTGAATGGCCTTGCTGGCGGGGTCGGTCACGTGCCCGGCGGCCAGTTCCTTCGCCGGGGTGCGCCAGAATACGCGGCTACCGGCGCGGGTCAGGCCGACGATGACCATCAGGCTGCTGACCAGGATCACCGACCAGACCCAGCCCACATCCGCGTCGGGAACCGCCTGCAGGAGCGCGAGCTTGCCGATGAAGCCAGACAGCGGCGGGATGCCGGCCACCGACATCGCGGCGATCAGGAACAGGCCTGCGACCAATCCCCGCGCTGGCAGCGGCGCCAGCAGCTCGGTGAAATCGCCGGCGTCGCCACGGGTGCGGCGGACGAAGTCGGCGATCATGAACAATGCTGCAGCCACGAAGGTGCTGTGGGCGAGGTAGTACAGCCCGGCGCCAATGATGTCGGGCTGGCGCAGGCCGAAGGCGATCAGCAAGGTCGCCGCCGACACCAGCACCAGGTAGGCCGCCAGCATCCGCAGGCGTGACGCGGCCAGCACGCCCAGGGCCGCCATGGCCAGCGTTGCAACCGCTGCCGGCATCAGCCAGTCCCAGCCGTAGCCGGCCAGCTCGCCGGCCGGCTCGCCCAGCAGCAGGGAGCCGACCCGCAGCACGGCGTAGATGCCGACTTTGGTCATCACCACGAACAGCGCGGCGACCGCCGCCGGCGCCCGGGTGTAGGTCTCCGGCAACCACAGGTACAGCGGCAAAACCGCGGCCTTGCCGCAGAACACCGCCAGCAGGATGCCCACGGCGGCCTTGGCCAGCGACTGGTCGTGCGCCGGCAATGCGGCGATGCGTACCGCCAGCTCGGCCATGTTGAGCGTGCCCAGCAGGCCGTAGAGCAGTCCCAGGCCGACCAGGAACAGGGTCGATGCGGCGACGTTGAAGGCAACGTAATGCATGCCCGCCGCCATCCGCACGCCGCGTCCACCGCTCAGCATCAAGCCGTATGAGGCGATCAGCAGCACTTCGAAAAATACGAACAGGTTGAACACGTCGCCGGTCAGGAACGCACCGTTCAGGCCGACCAGCTGGAACTGGAACAGCGCATGGAAATGCGGCGCGCGCCGGTCCCAGCCCGAGCACGCGTGCAGCAGGCAGGCGACGGCCAGCAGCGCGGTCACCAGCACCATGAGCGCGGACAGGCGGTCGACCATCAGTGCGATGCCGAGCCGCGCCGGCCAGTCGCCGAGCAGGTAGACCAGGATCTCGCCGTCGCCGGCGCGCGTCACCAACGCAAGCGACGCGGCGAGGGTGGCCAGCATCGAGACCCACGCCACCGACCGCTGCACGGTCGCGCCGATGCGCCGGTGCTCGACGAACAGCGACGCCGCTGCGCCCAGCAGCGGCAGCAGGATGGGAAGGATCGCCAGGTGGCTCATGCGCGGTCCTTCTTGGCCAGGGGCGGCTTGGGCACGCGCTCTTCGCGGCCGTCGACGTGGTCGGTGTCGTTGTCGGCGCGGCTGCGCATGGCCAGCACGATGGTCACGGCTGTCATCGCAAACGCGATCACGATGGCAGTCAGCACCAACGCCTGCGGCAGCGGGTCGGTGTAGTTGGCCAGCGTCGCCGGTAGCCCGTCGCGCAGCACCGGCGGCTTGCCCACGACCGGGCGGCCGCCGGAGAAGATCAGCAGGTTGGTCGCGTAGGTGAGCAGGGTCAGGCCGAGGATAAGGTCGAAGCTGCGCGAGCGCAGCATCAGATAGACGGCCGCGGCGACCAGGATGCCGATGGCGCTGGCAATGGCGATTTCCATCACGCGACCTCCCCGGTGACGGCCGAACGGGTGGACGGATCGATGGTGCCGCGGCGGGCAACCATTTTCTTGGACGGCTTGATGGTGCCCATCATCGAGAGCATCAGCATCGTGCCGCCGAACACGACGAGGTACACGCCCACGTCGAACGCCGCCGCACTGGCAAGACCGATCGTGCCCAGCCATGGCAGGACCAGCTCGTGGTGGCCACTGGTGAGGAACGGTACGCCAAACAGCATTGAGGCCGCGCCGCTGACCACCGCCACCGTGAGGCCGGCGCCGATCAGGCGGATGTAGTCGAAGCCGAAGCGCGACTCCACCGACTTGGCGCCCTGGATCACGTACTGCACCAGCAGCGGCACCGCCAGCGTCAGGCCGGCGATGAAGCCGCCGCCGGGTGCGTTGTGGCCGCGCAGGAACAGGAAGATCGAGACCACCAGGGTCAGCGGGAAGATGATCTGCGCCAGGTCGGCCGGCACCGGAAGCTGGACCGGTGGTCCGGGCATTTTCTTCTCCGGTGCCGTGCGCGCGCGGCGCAGCATGGCGTGGACCACCAGCGCGGCGATCGCGTAGACGGTGATCTCGCCGAAGGTATCGAAGCCGCGGAAGTCCACCAGGATCACGTTGACCACATTGGCCCCGAACGCTTCGGGCAATGAGCGCGCGAGCAGTTCGCTGGCGACCGTGTCCGCCGGCCGGGTCATCATCGTCCACGCCAGGGCGGCCACGCCGCCGCCGGCGGTGATCGCGATTGCCGCGTCACGCCCGCGCCGCCAGTGCGAACGCCCCTTCGGCGAGTCCTTGGGCAGGTAGTTCAGGCCCAGGAGCATCAGCGCCAGGGTGACGATTTCCACCAGTAGCTGGGTCAATGCCAGGTCCGGTGCGGACAGGGCGACGAAGGTCATGCTGATGGAAAGCCCGACGCCGCCCATGGCGATCAACGCCAGCAGGCGCGTGCGGTGCAGCGCGACTGCGCCCAGCGTGGAGCCGACCATCACGATCCACAGCACCCAGGCCATCAAAGGCATCGGTTGCGAGATCCGCTCAACCGTTGGTGACGGTTCGCCCCATCCAGCCACAAAAGGAGCCGCGCCCACCGCGATCGCGACAAGTACCAGCGCCAGCATGCTGCGCTGCACACTGTCGTTCGCGATCAGGTGCGTGAGGCGCCGGGCAAGGCGGAACAGGGCCTCGACATTGATCCGGAACAGCCGCCGACCCAGCGACCTTTTGACGTTGGCGTGCAGATCCAGCAGCCGGCGCAGGCCGAAATACAGGATCACGCCGCCGACCACGCCGCCCAGACTCATCGCCAGCGGCAGGTTGAAGCCGTGCCAGACGGCCAGGCTGTAATCGGGCACGTTGGCGCCCAGCACCCCGTGGGCGGCCGCCGCCAGCATCGGCGCCACCGTCCACTGCGGCGCGATGCCGACCGCGATGCAGGTGATCGCCAGGATCGCGACCGGCACCTGCATGAAGCGCGGCGGCTCATGGATCGGGTGGTCGACCCCGCGCGGGCCTTCGCCGAAAAACGTCTCGTGCACGAAGCGCAGGCTGTAGGCGACGCCAAACACGGCGAACAGGAATGCCGATACGCCAATGCCGATCCGCGCCACGTCATGGCCCTTGATCTCCAGCGCCTGGGCGAAAAACATCTCCTTGGACAGGAAGCCATTGAGCAGCGGGATGCCGGCCATGGCCAGCGAGGCGATGATCGCCAGCGCACTCGTCCACGGCAGGTAGCGGCGCAGGTTGCCCAACAGGCGCATGTCGCGAGTGCCGGTTTCGTGGTCGATGATGCCGGCGGCCATGAACAGCGACGCCTTGAAGGTCGCGTGGTTGAGGATGTGGAACAGTCCGGCGACCACCGCAAAGGGCGTCGACAACCCGAACAGCAGGGTGATCAGACCCAGGTGGGAGATCGTCGAGTAGGCCAGCAGCCCCTTGAGGTCGTGCTGGAAGATCGCGTTCCAGGCGCCCAGCAGGAGCGTGATCGCACCGATGCCGCTGACCACGTAGAAGAAGATGTCGGTCCCGGCCAGCACCGGATGCAGCCGCACCAGCAGGAATACGCCGGCCTTCACCATCGTCGCCGAGTGCAGGTAGGCAGACACTGGGGTAGGTGCCGCCATCGCATGCGGAAGCCAGAACTGGAACGGGAACTGCGCGCTCTTGGTGAACACGCCCAGCAGGATCAGCCCGAGCATCCACGGATACAGCGCGTGGGCGCGGATCAGGTCGCCCGCCGCCAACACGACGTCCAGCTCGTAGCTGCCCACCATGTGGCCGATCAAGATCACGCCGGCCAGCAGCGCCAGTCCGCCGCCGGCGGTGATGGTCAGCGCCATCCGGGCGCCTTCGCGCGCATCCTGGCGTTGCGACCAGAACCCGATCAGCAGGAAGGAGCTGATCGAGGTCAGCTCCCAGAACACCGCCAGCAGCAGCAGGTTGCCGGCCAGGACCATGCCCAGCATCGAGCCCATGAACAGCAGCAGGAACGCGAAGAAGCGCTGGGCTTTTTCCTGCGGACCGAGGTAGTAGTGCGAATACATCACCACCAGCCCGCCGATGCCCAGGACCATCGAGGCGAACATCCAGGCCAGCCCGTCCAGGCGCAACGAGAACGCCAGCCCCAGCTGCGGGATCCACGGCACGCTCCAGCCGATGACCTCGCCGGCGACCAGCTGCGGCGCCACGGCCAGCATCGCGGCCATGCCGGCCAGTGGAGCGATCCCCGCCATCCAGGCCAGCAAGCGGCGATTTCCTTCAGCGGGAATCATCACCAGAGCGGCGAAAACGAACGGCAGGGCTAGCACTAATGGCAGCAATGGAAGTCCTGTGGCATCGGGGGATGGCGCGCCAGCCGCGGTGCGGGCTTTTGGCGGCAGTGCCCGATTCTAACCGAGGCATCGAGGTCATATCCTTGCCAATTCACGGCGAACCCGGCCCTTTACTGTCGGATTCGCATCCATCCCCTCGCTATGCTGTGCGGTCATTTGACGTGGACGACACCCATGCGCGATGCCCTGGTATTCGGCGGCAGCGGCCAGATCGGCAGTGCGCTGATCGCGCGCCTGGCGCCGGCCGATTGGCGCGTGACCGCAGTCTCGCGCCAGGTCCGTGCTGCTGGCCCCGGCGTGCCGGCGAACGGTGTGCACTGGCTGCCGGGCGAGCTGGATGCGCCACCCGTGCTGCCGTCGCGGGTGGATGTGATCTTCAGTTGCGGTCCGTTGGACGGTTTCGCGCGCTGGTACGCCGACGCCGGAATCGACGCGGGGCGGGTTGTGGCGTTCGGCTCCACCAGCGTGGAGACCAAGCAGCGTTCGGATGACCCGTTCGAGCGCGACCTGGCGGAGCGCTTGGCCAGCGCCGAGCGTGCGCTTTTTGCCCGGGCACAGGATCGCGGCGCGGCATTGACCGTCCTGCGCCCGACCCTGGTGTACGGCGTGGGCCGCGACGCCAACCTGACCCGGATCGCGGGGTTGGCGCGACGCTGGGGCCGATTCCCGCTGCCACGCGGCGCCACCGGATTGCGCCAGCCCGTGCACGTGGCCGACCTGGCCGAAGCCGCGCTGGGGTGTTTCGACCGCCCGGCCAGCCACGGCCGCGCCTACGCGGTGCCGGGCGGGGAGTCACTGAGCTACCGCGACATGGTCGCCCGCGTGCTGGCCTGTTTGCAGCCGCCGGCACGCCTGCTCGAGCTGCCGCGCCCCCTGTTTGCCTTGGCCCTGCACGCGGCCCGGATCAGCGGTCGTGCCAGCGGGCTCGGTGATGCCGCCATCGCGCGGATGCAGCAGGATCTTGTTTTCGACTCCGGTCCCGCGCAGCGCGACTTCGGCTACTGTCCGCGGCCGTTCGAACCGGTCGATGCGATGTTCCGACGTCCCTAGATATCGCGCGCCAAGGGCATTGTGCGCGCCTTGCGCAGCGCCCGCAGCGCCACGCCCAGCACGCCGCCGAGCACCATCGCGCCACCGATGAACAGTCGCGGCCCCGGACGGTCACCCCAGAACGCGATGCCCAGACCCACCGCGATCACCGGCGTCAGCAGCAGCCACGGCGTGACCTGCGCGACCGGGTAGCGCTGCATCAACACGTAGTAGAGGCCGTGACCCAGCAGCGAGGACACCAGCGCTGCGTAGACCACGCACGCCCAGGCCACCCAGCTCGCCGACGGCAGCGTCGCGAAGCCGCCCGGTTCGATCGCCGCACTGATCGCCAGCAACGGGAAGATCGCGATGATCGAGGTCCAGCCCTGCATGCTGAAGGTGTCCAGTCCCTGCAGACCCTTCATCAGCACTGTACCCGTCGCCAGGAACAGCGCGGCGGCCAGCATCAGCAGCACCGCCATCCAGTTGCCCAGCACGGACGGATCAAGTCCCAGCACCAGCACGCCGGCGAAACTCACCGCGATCGCCAGACCGGTGCGCCAGGCGAAGCGCTCCCCCAGCACCAGCCACGCCAGGATCGCGGTCATCGGGATATAGCTTTGCACCACGATCGCCGGCGAGGACAGGTCGCTGGACATCTTCAGGGCGACAAAGCTCAGGCCGAAGTGGGCCACGCCGATGCACAGGCACACACTGATCAGCCGCGGCCACTGCCCCGGCGGCGGTCGTTTGGTCCAGAACACGAGAACGGCACCGAGTGCGGCAAAGCGCAGGGCGGTGAACAGGAACGGCGGGATTTCCTGCAGCGCGATGGCCGAGGTGAGGAAGTTGCCGGCCCATGCGAAACAGATCAGCAGGACCAGGGAAATATCGCGCGGGGACATGCGGACTCAGCAAATTGCACCCGCGAGGCGGGCAGGGAATGGTTTCTGCGGGAAACGTGCGGATCGCGCCGGCAGGGCTCAGTAGCACAGGCCCATCTTGCGGTAGAGCTTGGACAGCACCCAAGCCGGGCCGATCAGCAGGTAGGTCAGGTCGGTGAGGAAGCTGGGCTTGCGGCCCTCGATCTTGTGGCCGACGAACTGGCCGATCCAGGCGATCACAAACACGCTGATGGCGCTCCACAGCAGTGCGCGCATGCCATGCGTCTCGAAAATGTAGCCCGAGAGCAACGCCATCAGCAGGAACATTCCCAGCATGCCCAGGCCCAGCCTGCGTGACTGGCGGTAATAGAACAGTGTTGCGGCAACGATCGCCAGCCCGGCCCAGAACCCGGGCCGGAACAAGGTGCCGGGGGCCGGGATGCACCACAGCAGTGCCACCACGCTCCACGCAATCGCCGGTACGCAGACCACGTGGATCCACTGATTGGTGTCGTTGCGATGGTCATCGGAGTAGCTGGCAAACCAGCGGTCGATCTTTCGCGTGCCTGCGTCCATGTTGCCTGCCCCCTGCGATGGTTCCCCGCCGGTCATCAGTCGATGCTTATGCCGGCCAGCTTCTGCAGCGCATCCGCGTAGCGCGCGCGGGTGCGTTCGATAACTTCCGCCGGCAATTCCGGTCCTGGCGTCATCTTGTTCCAGTCCAGCGTTTCCAGATAGTCGCGCACGATCTGCTTGTCGTAGCTCGGCGGGCTGCTGCCGACCTGGTACTCGTCGGCCGGCCAGTAACGCGAGGAGTCCGGCGTCAGCATCTCGTCCATCACATACAGATGGCCGTCGGCGTCGGTGCCGAACTCGAACTTGGTGTCGGCCAGCAGGATCCCGCGCTCGGCGGCGAAGTCCGCCGCGAAGCGGTACAGGCGCAGGGTCGCGTCGCGCACCGCTTCGGCCAATTCCGCGCCGCACAGGCGCACAGCGGTGTCGAAGTCGATGTTCTCGTCGTGCTCGCCGGCGGCGGCCTTGGTGGAGGGAGTGAAGATCGGCTTGGCCAGTTTTTCCGCCTGGCGCAGGCCGTCGGGCAGCTCGATGCCGCTGATGCGACCGGTGCGCTGGTAATCCTTCCAGCCACTGCCGATCACGTAGCCGCGGGCGATGCATTCGATCGGCACCGGCTTCAGGCGCTTGGCGACCACAGAGCGGCGCACGTACAGCGACGGGTCCACGCCGTCGGGCAGCACCGACGCGACATCGATGCCGGTCAGGTGGTTGCGGGCGATGTGCTCGGTTTTCTCGAACCAGAAATTACTGATCTGGCAGAGCATCTCGCCCTTGCCCGGGATCGGGTCGGGCAGGACCACGTCGAACGCGCTCAGCCGGTCGGTGGCGACGATCAGCAGGTAGTCACCTGGCGGAGTGTCGGCGGGCAGGGACGCGGATGGCAGGTCGAACACATCGCGGACCTTGCCGCGGTGGCGCAACGGCAGGCCCGGCAGATCGGATTCGGATAGTGAACGTCGCAGCATTGTCGTGGACAAATGGAGCCCCTCGGTAGCACGCACAGCATTGCAGAACCTGCCGCGGAGCGCCGCTGATATCGCGCGCCGGCGCGACAGGGCCGGCCAGTGTACGCCGGGTCGGGGCAGCGTGCAGGTACACTGGCGACCGATCCACGACTGTCCCCCGGGGCGCGATGAAACGCTGGTACGGAAAACTGCTGGGCCTGTTTGCCGGAGCCGCCTTGTTGCGGTTCAACCCCTTGCTGGGCGGCCTGGTAGGGCTGCTGATCGGCCACGCGTTCGACACCGACTGGTTCCAGCTGCGCCGGGACAATCCCTATGCCGTGCTCGGGCTGACCCCGGACGCCACGCAGGCCGAGGTCGAGCAGGCCTATCGCCGGTTGATTTCGCAGTACCACCCTGATCGCATGCCCGGTGTGGCCGATGAACTGCGCAAGCAGGCAGAGGCCAGGGCCGGCGAGATCAACCGCGCCTACAAGCAGATCAAATCCAAGCGTCCGCGCGCCTGAACCTTCCCCGAGTCCGCCATGCAGCCTACCGTCATCGCCCCGTCCATCCTCTCGGCCGACTTCGCCCGCTTGGGCGAGGAAGTCGACAACGTCCTCAAGGCCGGCGCGGGCTGGGTCCATTTCGATGTGATGGACAACCATTACGTGCCCAACCTGACCATCGGCCCGATGGTGTGCGAGGCACTGCGCAAGCACGGCGTCACCGCGCCGATCGACGTGCACCTGATGGTTGAGCCGGTGGATCGCCTCGTGCCCGACTTCGCCAAGGCTGGCGCCAGCATGATCAGCTTCCATCCCGAAGCGAGCCGGCACGTCCATCGCACCATCCAGATCATCAAGTCGCACGGCTGCCAGGCCGGCGTCGTGCTGAACCCGGCAACCCCGCTGGATGTGCTCGACTGGGTGCTGGAGGACCTCGATATGGTGTTGCTGATGTCGGTCAACCCCGGCTTTGGCGGCCAATCGTTCATACCCTCGACGCTGGATAAGCTGCGCGAGGCCCGACAGCGCATCGATGCGATCGGCAAGCCGATCCGCCTGGAAATCGACGGCGGAGTGAAACCGGACAACATCGCCGAGATCGCGCGCGCCGGCGCGGACACCTTCGTTGCGGGCTCGGCCATCTTCAATGCGCCCGATTACGCCGAGGTGATCGGGCGGATGAAGGCGGCAGTGGATGATGTGAGGGGCTGAGACGCCACCGAGCCCACGCTCGACTTGAATTGCGGGGATATATCCCCGATTATTGGTGACGCATACACAGGAGAAACCCGTGAGCGTCCCCGCCGATCAAGTGTTGAATCTTCAGTCCGACCAGACCCGCAAGGATCTGGCGCGCACGGTGGCGGCGCTGTTCGAGAAGTGGGGCCTTTCCGCCGAGGAGCAGTTGATCCTGCTCGGTATGAGTCCGGAAAGCCGGAAGGTCCTGCCGCAATACCGTCGCGGTGAAAGGGCGCTGCCCAATGCGCCCGACACACTCGCCCGCGTCGGTTACCTGCTGGGCATCCACAAGGGCCTGCGCCTGCTCTTCCCGGAAAGCGAGGCATTGCGCTTTGGCTGGGTGAAGCTACGCAACCGGGTGCTGGAAGGCCACACGCCGCTGGAAGTCATGTTGACCGACGGCCTGCTGGGCGTCGCCCGGATCGCGCGGTTCATTGATTTCCAGCGGGGCCAGTAGTGGAGGTTCTGGACACGCTGTCCCGCGTGGACACGCAGCTGTTCCGGAACATCACCTCGCTGCGACTCAGCGAAAACCTGTTTGACGACCTGGTGCCCGATCGGGCCGGGCAGGATTCGGCGATCGCGGCTGAGATGGCGGTGCGCAAGTCACCGCCGGGGATTATCGACCGCGGCCTGTCCTACTCGCAGGCCATCGACTACCCCTTCGCCAGCGACTCCGTGGTGGGCTCGCGCTTCGGCGACGGCACCATCCGCGTCTGGTACGGCGCCTTGGACGATGCGACCGCCCGCGCCGAGACGTGCTGGCATGCCCTGCGGCAGGGCAACGACCTGATCGACCCGCCGGAAACCGCGTTCGTGCGTTACCGCGCGGTTTACACGGTGCGGGCGCGGGGACTGTTTGCCGACCTTCGCGGCAAGGAGGACGCATTTCCCGCGCTGGTCGGTGACGACTACGCGCCGACCCAGCCGATCGGCCGGTATGCCGCCCATCAGGGCCTGGCCGGCCTCGTCTACCCTTCGGCGCGATGGCCGGATGGCGAGTGCCTGGCAGCGTTCCGGGCCGCGCCGCTGTCCGACGCCGCGCTGGCGTATTACCTGACCTACCGGATCGACCTGGGCCAGCAGATGGTTGCGATCGAGCGCACTCCCGGCGTCGTGGACCAGCGATTGTTCATGCGGGAGTTGCGCAGATCCCGTTGAGCTTTGTTCCGTGGCCATGCCGGCCGACACGTTTGGCAAGGGGCGATGCCAAGCGGGGACACTCGCGCGAATCCGCTACGCAGGCCGATGTGGGTCACGAGGCGACCTCACGTCATGCAGGTGAGCCTTGGTGGTGGCAGCGGCAACCGCCTGTTTGCGCTTCTCACGTTCCTTCAGCGCCTCGAAACCGATGATCACATCCAGCAGTTCGGTGGTGATCTCGTCCTGTCGCACGGCGCGGGTTTCCGCCGTCAGTTCCTCCAGCCGGTCCGTCACCGACTGCTCGGCCTGCTGCATGCGCGCCAGACGGGCGGCATTCTCGGTAACCAGCGCCTCGGCGGCGGCGCGGAACAGGCTGGCAAACAGGTAACCGCGGATCAGCGCCGCCAGCAGGGTGGGCGCGGGCAGGGTGGATCGCGGCAGGCTGCGCGATCGCCATGGCCGGGTCGCCAGGCCGCGCGCCAGTTCCGGATCGAGTGGCAGCAGGGGCTGGGTCACCGGCACCTGCAGTCCGTGGTCGCCACGACGGGAAAACGCCAGCGTTACTGCGAGCGCATCGGAATCGCCGCCGCGCCGGATTCCGTCCAGCCGCGTTACCAGTGCCCCGGCCAATCGGCCCAGGCCGTCGGTGCTGCCGGGGCAAAGCAGGGTCACCTCGGGCACCATCCCCAGCCCGCGCAGTGCGTCTTCCATCTGTGCACCCACGCAGATCATCCGCACCCCGTCCGGATCGCCCGTCTCGGCCGCGTGGCGTCCGACCTCGGCGGCGATCACCTCGTTGTAGTTTCCACACAGCCCATGATCGGAGCCGAACACCACGATCACATGACCGGCGGCAACGCGGGGCGCGGACGCCAGCGGTCCATGCTGGTGTACGAAGGCGTGCAGGCCCTCCAGCACCGTGGCGCGGTAGGCGTCTATCGCATGTGCCGCCTGTTCGTACGGATTGGCATTGATCACCGACATGGTCTTCATCGTGCGCACGATGCCACCGATGCTGCGCAGCGTTTCGCTTCGGCGGTTGAGGATCTCAAGCGTCTCAGCCACGGGCGCCCCCGCTTCCATTAGCAGCAGCCAGCGCCATGCGCCCCGTTTCAATGATCTGTGCCTGGCTGTCCTCATCCAGCCCCTGGTTGGAGGCGATACGTTCGGCCAGACCACCATCGTCAGCCCGTACCGCCGCGCGGATCGCATCCATGGCCGCAGTGCTCGCGCGCTCGTCCATGCCGTCCAGAAGTCCCTGCATGGCGCACACCAGTACTGCAAGCTGTTCGGGCGCCGGCATTGGATCCCGCTCGCGCTGGCGCAGCGCCGCGCGTATCGCCGTGCCGCGGGCCAGGCGCATCCTGGTGGCTGCATCGAGCCGTGTGCCAAAGCGGGCGAACTCTTCCAGCTCCTCGAATTGCGACAGGGTTACCCGCAGGTTGCCGGCCACTTCGCGGAATGCACGCTTCTGTGCCTTGCCGCCGACGCGCGATACCGAGATGCCCAGATCCACTGCGGGAAACTGGTTGCGGCGCACCAGGCGTGGCGACAGATAGATCTGCCCGTCGGTGATCGAGATCAGGTTCGTGGGGATATAGGCCGACAGGTTCTCCGCCTGCGTCTCGACCACCGGCAGAACCGTGATCGAACCGCCACCGATGGCCTGGGTGAACTGCCCTGCGCGCTCCAGCAGCCGGGCGTGGACATAGAAGATGTCGCCGGGAAACGCCTCACGTCCCGGTGGCCGGCGCAGCAACAGCGACAACTCGCGGTAGGCGTGCGCGTGACGGGTCAGGTCGTCGATGACGACCAGCACGTCGCGCCCGTTTGCGGAGAGGCTTTCGGCAATCGACATGGCCGCGTAGGGCGTGATGTGGGCCAGTCCCGGTGCCTCCTCGTCGCCGGCGAACAACACCACCGAGCGGTCCATCATGCCGCCCTCGCGCAGCGCACCGATGACCTTGGCGACCGCGTCGCCGCGCTGGCCGACGGCACAATAGACACACAGCACGCCGCTGTCTTTCTGGTTCAGGATCGTGTCGACCGCGATCGAGGTCTTGCCGGTCTGGCGGTCGCCGATGATCAACTGGCGTTGGCCACGTCCCACCGGCACCGCGGCGTCCACGGCTTTCAGTCCCGTCGCCAGCGGGCGCGATACCGGCGCGCGCTCGAGGATCCCGGGAGCTTCTGCCTCGACCGGGCGCAGCGGCGCGGCATCCAACGGTTCCATGCCGTCGCGCGGACGGCCCAGGGCATCGACAACCCGGCCCAGCAGTGTCGGCCCCGTGGGTACGCTGACCACGCGACCGGTGCGGCGCACTTCTTCGCCCAGTGTGATGTTTTCCGAAGGCCCCAGCAGCACCACACCCAGGTTTCCCGGCTCCATGTCGAAGACGATGCCGCGTTCTCCGCCGGCGAACTCCAGGACCTCGTCCGAGAGCGCGCGTGCCAGTCCGGTGACGATCGCCACGCCGTCACCCACCTGGGTTACCTTGCCGATCTCGCTCAGCTGGGGGACGGGTGCAGGACCATCCAGCAGGGCCTGCACCATGTCCAGCGTACTGGGTGCGTGCCGATCAGGCTGCATCGTTTCAGCCCTGGGGCCTGAGCTGCCCGTGGCCGGCATCGGCCAGCAGCGCATCGAGTCCGTCGATATAGCTGTCCACGGTCCACTCCACCTGTGCGCCGCCCATCCGCAGGGTCAGTCCCGGAGTCTGCGCGGGCTCGTTGCGGAACGTCACCGTGATGCCGGGAATCAGCTGGGCAAGCTCTTTGCGCAGGTTCTCGCGCGCCGCCTCCGGCAGCGGTTCGCGGGTCAGGGCGAGCGCCTGCAGCGATTCACCGCCGGCCTTGCGCAGATCGTCCGCCATCGCGACCAGGCGTGTGCCCGCATGCGCGACGATGCGCGCCTCCAGGGTCTCGTCGGCCAGATCCATCAGCGCCTTGCGGGTCAATGACAGCAGCGCTTTTGCACCGTCGCGGTGGAGGTCGTCACGGTAGCGCCGTATCTCTTGCACGCGCTGTTCTGCCAATTCGGCCTGTTCGTGCGCCATGCGCTGGCGACTCTCGGCCAGGAGCGCGTCACGCTCGGCCTTGGCAACCGCACGGGCCTCCTCCAGCATGCCCTCACGTCCGGCGCGCAGCCTGTCCACCTGCGCCCTGTAGTCCGCCTCGGCAGTTTCCGCGGCCGCCCGGATCTGCGCGGCCTCACCCATGCGCTGCGCGATTTCCTTTTCGCGCGCGTCGATTCCGTCGAGGATGGGGCGATACAGAAACCGCTTCAGCAGCCAGACCAGAACAAGAAAGTTGACGATCTGCGCCGCGACGGTGATCCAGTCGATCGACATCGTCTAGCCGCCGCTGGCCTGTGCCGCCGCTTCCAGCGCCGCGTTCCAGAACGGATTGGCAAACAGCAGGATCATGGCGACCACGAAGCAGTAGATCGCGGTGGATTCGATCATGGCCAGACTGACGAACAGGGTGCGCGACAGGGTCGGCGCAGCGTCGGGCTGTTGCGCGATGGCATTGAGCGCGGTTGCCGCCGCGTAGCCCTCACCCAGCGCGGGACCCAGCGCGCCGAAGGACACGGTCAGGCCAGCGGTGAAGATCGATACGATGGCGATGATGGACAGATCGGTCATGGCGGGTCCTTGTCGGTTTGTGGGGTGTCGGACGGCGGGGCGGTGGCCGAGGAGATATACACCGTGGCGAGGATGGCGAAGATATAGGCCTGGATCACTCCGGTGAGCAGGCCGAGCATGTCCATCACCACGGGGAAGAAGAACGGTGCGACGCCCAGCAGGATGCCGGCAATCACCGCGCCGCTCATGATGTTGCCGTAAAGACGGATCGCCAGCGAGACGCCACGCGAGAACTCGCCGACGATGTTGAATGGCAGCATGATGACCGATGGCTGGACCCAGGTTTTCAGGTATCCGCCGATTCCCTGGTTGCCGATCCCGAAGATGGGTACCGCCACCAGCACCGATAGTGCCAATGCCGTGGTGGTCGACAGCGATGCCGTCGGCGGATGGAAACCCGGTATCACCATCAGCAGGTTCGAGGTGACGATGAACAGGAACAGCGTGCCGCTGAAATACAGCAGGCGGCGGTCATGGCGCACCGATATTTCGTCGATCTGTCCCTGGATGCCCTGCACGATCACCTCCAGCGTCGTCCGCCAGCGGTTGGGCGGCACGTCGGGCCGCAACTTGCGGGTCACCAGTATCGAGGTGCCGGTCAGCAACGCCATGACGATCCAGGTGTAGAAGATCGTGGCGTTCACGGGGATGCCACCCAGCATGAAAATGATGGTCTGGTCGGGGCTCAGTTGCACTTCCGGTCCCTCTGCGGCGCTGTCGGCCGTGCCAGGGCGACAGCGGCAAATCGGGTCGCCAGAAACGCCAGTGCATAGCCCGCCACGGCCGCCGCTCCACCCGCCCGTGCCACCAGCCAGCCCGCCGCCAGCAGCGCGGCGATTCGCACCATCGCACTCAGCGCCAGCACCGGCATCGGCCTGGAACCGCGCAGCGCCAGCCGCAGACCAAACGCCAGTCCGGCAAAGAAAAGCGTCCCTGCGATGGCGCCCGCCACAGTCCCCAGCCCGAATGCACCCCAGTTGATACCGTTCATGGTTCGCCGCCCTCCCGGCCGACCCAGGCCCAGGCAAGCATTCCGCCCAGCGCCACACCGCCAAGGATCAGCGCAATCGTCCATGAGAAAGCCTGGGGTGCCACGCGATCCAGCCACAGGCCCAGAAACGCGCCGCCTACTGTCGGCACAGCGATCGACCAGCCGATCATGCCGAAGGTGCCGATACCGCGCAGCGGACTCGGTCCCGGGTTGTCGCGCGTGGCCTGCATGCGCCGCGCACGCTCGCCGATTTCGTCGACGGGCCCACCACGCTTGCCGGTCATCGGCGGGGGTTTCTCAGGTTGGCAAAGCCGCGCACCATTTCCGCTTCCAGACGCGCCAGTGCCGCACGCGCGACGCGCTCCTCATCCTCCATCTGGTGAAACGTATCCTGCACAGTGTCGCGCAGGCTGGCCAGATCGGCGCTTTCCACTCCGCGGCGGACCGCGATATCGACCTGGTGGCCTTTTTTTACCAGCAGGCCCTCGTCGATGCCGAAGATCCGCTCGCCGCCGTCGGGCGTGGTCACCAGCAGGATCGAAGGTACCAGCGCGGTCACAAAATCCACATGGTTGGGCAGGATGCCGAACCCGCCATCGGCCGCGACCGCGTTCAACTTGATGGCCGCGCCTTCAAACAACACCTGTGACGGCAGGCGAAGGTGGACCTGCATCTGGGCGTTCATGCTCATGCGTTGCCCTCGGCTTCGTCCAGCGCGCCGATCATGTAGTAGGCGCTTTCCGGCAGGTCGAATGTGGTCTGCTCCAGGATCCGCTCGCAGCCTTCCAGAGTCTTGTTGATCGGCACCAGTTTGCCGGCGGTTCCGGTCGCACCCGTCACGGTCGCGAAAGGCTGGGTCAGGAAACGTTCCAGCCGTCGGGCCTGTGCCACGGTAGCGCGGTCGTGGGCCGAGAGCTCCTCGATCCCCAGCATCGCGATGATGTCGCGCAGTTCCTCGTATTCGGCAAGTGTCCGGCGCACCGCGCGTGCTACGTCGTAGTGGCGTTGTCCCACTACGGTGGGCGTCAGCATGACCGAAGCGGAGGCCAGCGGGTCCACCGCCGGGTACAGTCCTTCGCTGGCGCGTTTGCGTGAGAGCACCACCGAGGCGGACAGGTGCGCGAAGATCTGCGCCGCCGCCGGGTCGGTGAAATCATCGGCAGGCACGTACACCGCCTGGATCGATGTGATCGCGCCCCTGTGGGTCGAGGCAATGCGCTCCTGCAGGGCCGCCAATTCGGTGGCAAGCGTGGGCTGATAGCCGACGCGCGAGGGCATCCGCCCCAGCAGCCCCGACACCTCGGAACCCGCCTGCACATAGCGGAAGATGTTGTCGATCAGCAGCAGCACGTCCTGCCCGCGATCGTCGCGGAAATACTCCGCCATCGTCAGTGCCGAGGCGCCCACCAGAAGCCGCACCCCGGGCGACTCGTTCATCTGGCCAAACAACATCACCATCCGGTCGCGCACGCCCGCCTCACCCATCTCGCGCCAGAGCTCCTCTGCCTCGCGTGAGCGCTCTCCGATCCCGCAGAACAGGCTTACGCCGTCATGGTGCTCCACGGTGTTGTGGATCAGCTCGCTCAACAACACCGTCTTGCCGACACCGGCGCCGCCAAACAGTCCGGTCTTGCCGCCGCGCTCGATCGGCGACAGCAGGTCGATGGCCTTGATGCCGGTCTCCAGCACCTCGGCGCGCAGCACCCGCTCTTCCAGTGCTGGAGGGGCGCGGTGAATCGGGCGGCGCGCGGTGGCGGTGACCGCAGGCAGTCCGTCCAGTGGCGCACCAAATACGTTCAGCATCCGGTCCAGTACTGCGTCGCCAACAGGTACCGTGATGGGCGCACCGGTCGCATGCACCGGTGCGCCCAGTCCAAGACCGCGCACCGTGCCCAGCGCGATGCAGCGCACCACGCCGGCCTCGACCAGGGATGCCACTTCCAGCGCGACATCGCCCGCGCGCAACAGCTCTTGAATGCGTGGGGTCACCCCGGCAAAGGCAACGTCCACGACACTGCCGCGGATGGCGACGATTCTTCCGTCGTCCGGGCCCGGCGCCGAGCTGTGTTTCCCTTCACGGGCCATCATGCTTCCGTCGCGTCGGGGACACCAGCCGCCGGTCGCTTCGCGCATTACCCAGCGCACGCGATGCATTCACGATCGTCGCAAGGTCGACCACTTCCTGCAGCGCCGCGCCCAGGATCGCCGGCAGGAAGCCGAACGCAGCCAGCAACATCAATCCAACGCTCAGGGCAATGCCGAGCCAGATGCTCTGCAGGGCCACCTGCATGGTGCGCTGGGCGATCGCCATCGCGGTCGCGGTTTTCGACACGTCATCGACGGTGATGATCACATCGGCCGACTCGCTGGCTGCCGTTGCGCCCCTGGCGCCCATCGCGACACCGACATCGGCCACGGCGAGTACGGGCGCATCATTCACGCCGTCGCCGACCATGACCACCGGCCGCTCCTTGATCGCTTGGACGATCCGGACCTTGTCTTCCGGCAACAGCTCGGCCTGGATGTCGCCGATCGCCAGACCGCCGCCTACGTGACGGGCGGTGGCGTCGGCATCGCCGGTGAGCATCAGGATGCGCTCGACGCCCAGCGCCAGGAGCCGGTCGATGGTCAGGCGGGCGTTCCCCCGGACCCGGTCACTGAGCAGCAGGGTGCCGGCGAAGCGGCCGTCGACGGCGACGTAGACCGCCAACTCACCGCTGGCGATCGATGCTGCGCGCGCCTCGGCAGCGAAGGATGTGACAAACGCGAGCTTGCCGACCACGACTTCGCGGTTGTCGATCGTTGCAACCACGCCGTTGGTTGCCTCCTCGCGCGCGGCCGTGGCTTCGCGCGGGCTCAGGCCGCGCTCGTGCGCTGCTTCCACGATCGCGGTGGCCAGCACGTGCGAGGAGTACTGTTCGGCCGAGGCGACGAGGGTGAACAGCTCGTCCTCATCGAAGTCCGCCGCGGGCTGCACGGCGACCACCGTCGGGTCGCCGTAGGTGAGGGTGCCGGTCTTGTCAAAGGCGACCGTGCGCGCGCGCGACAGTTGCTCGAGCGTGCCGCCGCCCTTGACGATGATGCCGTGGCGTGACGCCCGGCTCATGCCGCCCATGAAGGCGACCGGCGCCGCGATCAGCAGCGGGCAGGGCGTGGCAACGACCAGCACCTCGGCAAAACGTACCGGGTCCCCGGACACCCACCAGGCGATCCCGGCAAGCAGCAGCGAGCCGAAGGTGAAGGGCACGGCGAACCTGTCCGCCAGGCGCACCAGCGGAGCGCGGCTTCCGGCGGCTTCCTCAACCAAGGCAACGATGCGCTGGTACTGGCTGTCCGTCGCTGCCGCCGTCGCCTCAATGATGACCGCGACCTCGCTGTTGAGCGAGCCGCTGAGCACGGCATCCCCCCGGCCGCGCTCGACCGGGAGACTCTCGCCGGTCAACGATGACTCGTCGAAGCTGCCGCTTGCGGAAACCAGCACCCCATCCACCGGGACGACCTCCGACGGCCGCACCAGCAGGCGGTCGCCAATGGCCACCTCAGAGACCGGGATGTCCTCGACCTGGCCGTCCTCGCCCAGCATGCGGTGCGCATCGCGCGGGGCACGATCCAGCAGCGCGCCCAGCTCCCTGCGCGCACGACCGGCCGCGTACTCCTCCAGCGCCTCGCCGCCGGACAGCATCAGCACGATGAGCAGACTCGCCCAGTACTCGCCGACCGACACGGTCGCGATGATCGCCATGACTGCCAAGACGTCGATGCCCATCCGCCCGGCCAGCAGGTTGCGCAGCATCCCTATCGCCTGGCTTGCCGCGATGGCAAGCGCGAACGCGCTGATCAACCAGCGGGCCACGTTCCGTTCGGCCAGGGCACCCTGCCCGAACAGCTCGATGGCGCCAGCCACGAGTCCGACCAGGAGGGTCAGGGCGACGATCCGATAGCGTCCGGTGAAGCTGACGATTTTGTTCATCCTGCCGGTCGTTCTCCGGAGTCGCTCATCACGGCATGGTCGGTAATCAGCCTTCGTATTGCTGCCCCAATGCCAGCAACTCCGGCGTGCCGATCAGCTCATTGAGCTGGTCGAAGTCCAGCATGGCGTCCTTGAATGGCGCCGTGCTGTGGTGGGTGTGCAAGCTGGAATAGTAGCCGCGAAGAGTGTGGGCGACCGCGCGCGCAGTGCCGCCGGGAAAGATCACGATCCGGTAACCAATCTCACCGAGCACGTCCGAGCTCTGCACCGGGGTCTTGCCGCCTTCGACCATGTTGGCCAGCAGCGGAATGCGATCGGCGAAGCGGGCGCAGACGATGTCCATCTGTTCGCGGCTGCGGACCGCTTCGATAAACAACGCGTCCACGCCGCATTCCAGATACGCCTCGGCACGGTCCAGCGCCGCCTCGAAGCCTTCCACCGCCACCGCATCGGTGCGGGCGAGGATCAAGGTCTGGTCGCTGCTGCGCGCGTCCAGTGCCGCGCGCAACTTGCCGCACATCTCGCCAACTGGAACGACGCCCTTGCCGTCCAGGTGCCCGCAGCGCTTGGGAAAGGTCTGGTCTTCCAGCTGGATCATCGCGGCGCCGGCGCGTTCAAATGCGCGGACGGTGCGCTGGGTGTTGAGCGCGTTGCCGAAGCCGGTGTCGGCATCGACGATGACCGGAGTGCTTACGCGCTCGGTGATGCGCGCCAGGGTGTCGGCCACTTCGGTCGCGGTGGTCAGACCGATGTCGGAGCGACCCAGCCGCGTGTAGGCGATGGAGGCGCCGGAAAGGTACAGCGCCTCGAACCCGGTCTGCTCGGCGATCAGGGCGGTGAAGGCATCGTAGATGCCGGGCGTCAGGATGGCGCTCGGCTGTTGCAGGCGTTGTTTGAAGGTTGTTTTCATGCGCACGGATCAAAGGCGGGGGAGTTGAAGAGGTATCGCGCAAAGTGCCGGTGCCCGCGCACGGGGCGCGGGATGTCCGGACATTTGGGCTGGCTGAGTGAGAGGATACCGAGTCTCAACGAGCGACGCTCACCGTCCCCTGAAGGTAAATCAAGCGGGCCGTGCACAACGGTCTGCGTCTGGCGGCCGCTCGCTCGGAGTGCGACCCGTCCGGGCAGACCTCATCAAGGATTTCGTCTTCTGATCTAGCCGGATTCCCGGACCAGCGGATAAGCAACACCTTCGAACTCGGTCGCAGGGTCATCAATCAGCAGATCGATGATGATGGGCATCATGGTCATGAGGATCGATGCACCATCACGGACCTGGGCGCGGTTGGCGCCACTGTTCCAGGTTGCACCGCCATGGACGAGTTGGTTGCGCAGGACGTAGAGCCGATCGAGGACTATGGAGAGCACCACATCCGTCTGCCGTTCCATCAGTGCCTTCATGGCGACTCGCTTGCTGGCGGCGAATTGGGTCTCCCATCGATCGCTGCTGTCGTGTTCGCGCATCGCCCGCCAGTAGGGTTCGAACACGAACCGGTTCTCGATCATCGTGCGGATCGGACCAGTGAACTTCTGGAACGCCGCGTCCTGCAGGCGGCCTTGGTGATCGTTGGCCAGCACTCTGCCGATGAACCCGCGCGTCTGCTCGCGCTCGCTTTGTTCGAAGCCGAAGTCCGCCGCATAGGCGGCATTCAATGAGATCCACAGAAAGATGAACTGCGCGTCCAAGTCCGCCGTTTCCTGCTCGGCCCGCGCCAGCCAGCTGATCGCGCGATGGATCCTCACCCGCAGGTTCTCGGGCTGGTTATCCCTGACTTGTCGGTGTTTGGCCTTGAGCGCTTCCGCATTGAACGTCATGACATTTCCCCCTGGACCTGTCGCAGTGTGTGAGACGTCTTTGCTGCATCGTCGCACCTGATGTCAACCACAAGGGGAGAGTGACATGAGCGACCGCAGCCACATCAGCGTGATCCTGGACCGCACGGGGTCCATGCAGGACATTCGCGATGACGTCGTCGGGGGATTCAACGCATTCCTCGCAGCCCAGCAGGCCAGCCCCGAACCGGCGACGTTTACCTTGGTGCAATTCGACTCCCAAGATCCGTACGAGGTGCTGCACCGCGGCGTCGCCATTGCCGATGTGCCCCCGCTCACCTTGGCGCAGTACGTGCCTCGGGGCACAACGCCGCTCTACGACGCCATGGGACAGGGCATCCTCGAGCTGGAGGCGGGCTTGGCAGGGATGGCTGACGATGAGCGGCCCAACAAAGTGATCTTCGTGGTGGTCACCGATGGGCAGGAGAATGCCAGCCGCGAGTTTGATCGGGCCCGTGTGACCAAGTTGATCGCAGCGAAGAAGAAGCTCGGCTGGGATTTCGTTTTCCTCAGCGCTGATCTTGAAGCATTCGAAGATGCGGAGCGCATGGGGGTTGAACTCTCGTCCCGGCTGATGTTCAACAAGTCCAAGCAGGGCAACGATCGAGCCTGGTCAGCGGCCTCAGCGAGGATTCTCGATCGGCGGTCCGGCGTTTCGGCGTGTGTTGCTTTCGATGAGGTGGATCGGAAAGCTCAGGACGATCCGGACTAGCGGTTATGAAGCACGAACGGGTCGTGTCGCCGGACTTGCTGCGCGAGATCCGGCGCCAATTCCGGCTCGACTGGGCCGGGCACCATGGCTTCCCGCACTGGGCGCGCGTCTATCGCCATGGCCTATACGTTGGCCGGGCGGTGGGCGCGGATCTGCGCGTCGTCGAGTTGTTCGCCTTCCTGCATGACTCGCAGCGGGAGAACGAGTACACCGATCCCGAACACGGTTCCCGGGCGGCCGACTATGCCTGTTGGCTTCGCTCCAAAGGGCGGTTTGAGCTTGATGCGCCGGCTCTCGACTTGCTTGTGGCCGCCTGCCAAGGGCACAGCGACGGGCACCAACTGGCAGATCCGACCGTCATGGCGTGCTGGGACGCGGACAGGCTGGACCTGGGGAGGGTTGGGATCCGGCCGGACCCGCGCCGCCTGTGCACCGCTCCAGCCCGTGATCCCGGTTATCTGGCGCGTGCGTGGCGTGGTGGCGTTTCGCACCGGGACCGCATCCACCGGATGGAGCGCTAGCGTCTCCCGTCATCGCCCACAAAAAACCCCGCAGATCCGCGGGGTTGGCTGGCGTCCCGGCAATTCGCCAGGAGCTGTCGTCGTGTGGTGGCTATGGGTGGAATCGAACCACCGACCTCGGGATTATGAGTCTCGCGCTCTAACCGTCTGAGCTACATAGCCAATTTTTCAGATTTTACTACACCCGTATTGAGTGCTGTGCGCCAAACGGCTGAGCCAACTAGGCGGCGATCTTCCGCCACGAGCGCAGCGAGCCGGGAATTCTGGGCGCGCCGCCGGCCATTGTCAAACCTGACTGGACGCGGGACCGTCGCTTGTCGGATGGCGGGGGGCGTGGCAGAGTCAGAGTCAGTCCAATCCGGAGTCCGTCTCGTGATCGATCCGGACGGTTATCGACCCAATGTAGGCATCGTGCTGATGCATTCCGACGGGCGCCTGTTCTGGGCGCGGCGCGTGCATCGTGATGGCTGGCAGTTCCCGCAGGGCGGGATGAACACCGACGAGACGCCGGTCGAGGCGATGTATCGCGAGCTGCGCGAAGAGACCGGCCTGCAACCCGACCACGTCGAAGTGCTGGGTGCGACGCCGGGCTGGTTGCGCTATCGCCTGCCGCAGCGCTCCATCCGTCGCAACGATCGACTGGTGTGCATCGGCCAGAAGCAGGTGTGGTTCCTGCTCCGACTGACGGGCAAGGAGTCTGACCTGCAACTGGATGTCACCGAGAAGCCCGAGTTCGATCACTGGCGCTGGGTCGATTTCTGGTACCCGTTGGAGCACGTGGTCACGTTCAAACGGCACGTTTACGCCAGTGCCCTGCAGCATCTGGCCCCGTTTGCCCGCCACGTTGCCGGCGACCAGGCGGTACCGCCAGCAGGTCCGGTCCTGGCAGGATGGTCGCGCCATCGCAGTCGGCCGCGCCCGGCGCGGCAGCATCCGGCACGGGGCGGCAAGGGCGTATGAACCCGCGCCCGGGTCTAATTGACAATCATTCTCATTCGTAGTTAGATTGCGACCGTAGCCGATCCGGCTACCAACCCGGTCCAGTCAACGTGTACGTCTGTATCTGCAACGGCATCACCGATCACGACATCCGCCAGGCCGCCGAGGCGGGCTGCGATTCTATGGCTGAGCTGACCATGCGTACGGGCGCGGGTTCGTGCTGCGGCAGTTGCGTGGACATGGCCAGTGAACTGCTCGACGAGACCCGCGCCGCGCGTGCTCTGCCCCTTCCGGTGCTTCGACACGCCGCCTGACCAGCCAAACCGCGCGTCCTCCAAACGACACTGGTTCGCACTTGCGGCTGCACCCGGTTCGCGTTCCGCCCATCTGCGGCATGACCGTTTAGAGTGGTTTGATCCCCACGCATAACGGAGCATTGCCATGAAGGGCGACGCCAAGGTCATCGAGTTCCTCAACAAGGCGCTCTACAACGAGCTGACCGCGATCAATCAGTACTTCCTGCACGCCAAGATGCTGAAGAACTGGGGCCTCAAGGAGCTCGCCGACCACGAGTACGAAGAGTCCATCGACGAGATGAAGCACGCCGACCAGCTGGCGGAGCGGATCCTGTTCCTCGACGGGCTGCCGAACTTCCAGGCGCTGGGCAAGCTGCGCATCGGCGAGAACCCGCGCGAGGTGTTCAACTGCGACCTCGCCCTGGAGATGGACGGCTTGCCGCTTCTCCGCGACGCCATCGCCTACTGCGAAAGCGTCAGCGACTACGTCAGTCGCGAGCTGTTCGTGTCGATCCTGGCGTCCGAGGAAGAGCACGTGGACTGGATCGAAACCCAGCTTGGCCTGATGGATCGCCTGGGCGACCAGAACTACCTGCTGACCCGCACCGAGAAGTAACCGGCGCGCACCGGCGCGTCAAACGCCGCGCGTCAGCGGGGTCCCGCGGCGCCCGAGCGCCGGCGCCGGAAGATCATCCGCCATACCCACCACAGTGCCACGCCCAGCACGATGCTGGTCACCACGACCAGCCCGAAGGCCACCCATGGGTAGCTGAATACCAGTGCCAGCCCGCCCACCGTGGCGACATCCTCGGTGAGGCTGGCGGTCCAGTTCGTGACCGGCTCGGGCGAGGTATTGAGCACGGCCCGTGAGCCGGACTTGAGCGCGTGGCTGGCAAACGCCACGCCGGCGCCGGTTGCCAGTGCGCCTGCCCCGAGGCTGCCATCGGGTGACATTGCCGCTGCCGCCAGGAAGGCACCGGCCGGGATCCGCAGCACCGTGTGCAGCAGGTCGGACACGGAATCGACTCCGGGGATCTTGTCGGTGAGGAATTCCGCTGCCGCCAGCAGGCCCGAGATCCCCATCACCCAGGGCGACGCGGTGACCTCCAGGGCCTGGGGCAGGTCGAGCCAACCGAAGAATCCGGCCAGGCCGATCCCGAACACCGTCATATAGACGCGAACGCCGGCCAACCAGGCGAGAACTACGCCAATTGCGAACAGGTGCGCATCAGACATCGGGCAACCTCGCTAGAATCCGGGCCGGGTATGGGGAAAACAGAAACCACACGTTATGTGATCGTGCCGCATCGGCGCGGTCGCCGCACGATGTTGCTGTCGGCGCTTGTCGCCGGCTGGCTGGGGTCACTGTTGCTTGTCTGGGCCGCCACGAGCCTGCACGCGGCGCCGCAACTGCCGGGCGTGAAGAGCGCTGCGGCTACCGCGCAAACCGAGCTGGCGGAGGCCAAGGCACGGCTGCAGGCATTGAGCCAGCGCGCGGCCACCCTGGAGCGCTCCGACCAGATCAGCCGCGTCGCCAACCGCGAGCTGCAGGAAGAACTCTCGCAGCGCGAAGAAGAGATCAGTGGCCTGCGCGCCAACCTGGCCTTCTATGAGCGCGTCGCCGGGCCGGCTGCCAAGCAGCGCAAGGGGCTGAATGTGCACTCGCTGGAATTCAAACCCGAGCAGGCCGGCACCTGGCGTTATCAGGCGGTGCTGACCCAGAACCTGGCTCAGGGCGCGATCAGCAGCGGCAAGCTGCGCTTCGCCATCGAGGGCGTGCGCGACGGGAAATTGGCCACCGTCGGCTGGGCCGACCTCCATCAGAACAGCGCCGCACCCGCGCAAGACTATGCGTTCCGCTACTTCCAGCAGCTCGAAGGCAGCGTCATGTTGCCTCCCGGGTTCACGCCACAGCGGGTGCGTGTCGCCCTGCGCGGCGGCAGTGCCAACGTCGACCAGGCGCTGGCATGGACCCAATCACCGCAACACGGAGAGACCTGACATGCTCAAGAAGAAGGCGAGTGTCCCCGCCAGCCAGATCGACACGCTCATCGGTGCCCAGGTGGTCATCCGCGGGGATTTCCACTTCAGCGGCGGTCTCTACGTTGAGGGCCGCGTGATTGGCAAGCTGATCGCCGACGACGGGGAGAAAGCGGTGCTCACCCTGGCCGACAACGGCATTGTGGAAGGCGAAGTGCGCGCACCGGTAATGGTGATCAACGGCACGGTGAACGGCAATGTTTACGCCACCGAACGCATCGAGCTGGGGTCCAAGGCGCGGGTGGATGGCAACGTGCACTACAAGGTGGTGCAGATGGCGGCGGGCTCGGTGTTGACCGGTCGGCTGTTGCACGTGGATTCCGAGCACGCCTACGCCGGCGACGAAGAGATGGCCGAAGCTGAAGGGATGCCCCGCCTGGCGACCGTTAACGGCTGACGCTCAAGCACCGCCGGGGTAGGCTGGCCGCAGACGCCCCGTCGGGCGGAGCGACCGATACCCCGCCATGAACTCATCCGGATCTCCTTCGGAACCCACCCCCGCCGAACCTGCCGACCCCGTGCCTACCGTTGCGTCGGACATTCCGACGGATATGCCCGCGCCCGAGCCGGAGCCCGTGCGCGAGCCGAATCCGGAGCGCAAGCCTGTGTGGGCCGCCCGGCGTGCGCCGTCTCCGATGGTGCTGTGGGTTGCGGTGGCGGTCGCGGTGCTGTTTGGTGGCTGGGGGATGTGGCGAACCCTCGGCGGCGGCGGTGACGTGCATGCGCGATTGAGCGCCAGCGAGCAGGCCAATGACGAGTTGCAGGCACGCCTGGACGAGATGCAGCAGAACGTCGCTACCTTGACGCGATCCGACCAGATCAGCCGCGACGCCAATCGCGACCTGCAGGGCGCACTGGCCGAGCGCGAAGAGGAAATCGCCGGACTGCGCGCGGACGTGGCCTTCTACGAACGTCTGGTGGGCGCGACGTCGCAGCGCCGTGGCCTGACCGTGCATGCCTTGCGGATGTCCCCGCAGAACGACAACGCCTGGGAGTTCCAGACCACGCTGACCCAGAACCTCAACCGCGGCGCGGTCAGCAGCGGGCGGCTGAGCCTGGCCATCGAAGGCACCCTGGACGGCAAGCGCGAGGAACTGGTCTGGAGCGACCTGCGCCAGGGCGACGACGCCGACGGCACGCCGTTCTCATTCAAGTACTTCCAGCAGATCAAGGGCGACGTGTTCCTGCCCGACGGATTTTCCCCGGTACGGGTGACGGTGAAGCTGCAGCCCAGATCGGGCTCGCCGATCACCGAGTCCTTCAACTGGTCGGAGGTCATCGGCAACGGCCCGCAGGGCGGTGTCGCACCCGCCGAAGCTGACTGAAGCGGGCGCAACGCGGCGGCGAGCTTGAATGCCTGCAGGTAACCCCCCATCCTGAGCGGATGGACAGTCAGTTTATTCCGATGCCGGGCCTCGACAGCGCCCCGGGCTACCAGTCGCTCGACAATGCGCTGCAGTTCACCTCCGCCGCCGCCGCGAAAGCCGCCGAGCTGGTGGCCGAGGAAGGCAACCCCGCGCTCAAGCTGCGCGTGTTCATCCAGGGTGGCGGTTGCTCGGGCTTCCAGTACGGCTTCGAGTTTGACGAGGAGCAGGCCGACGACGATCTGGCGGTGAAAACCGACGCCGCGACCTTGCTGGTAGACCCGCTGAGCCTGCAATACCTGATGGGCGCAGTGGTCGATTACACCGAAAGCCTGCACGGCGCGCAGTTCGTGATCCGTAATCCGAACGCGAAGACCACCTGCGGCTGCGGCTCGTCCTTCGCCGCGTGACGGGCGACGGGGCGCCGTTCGCATTCGTTGAATCGGGCGCTTTTGGCGAGATCGACGCCGCGTTCCGTCGCGGTGAGCCCGGGCTTTTGCCCGATGGCGACCAATCCGAGTGCCACGGGGCGCTGGACCGTGCCGACCGCCTGCGTGGCGATCCCGCCGCGCTGGCCGCGCTCTGGGCCGATGCCCGCGTGCTGCTGCTGGATGACGATGGCCGCGCGCTTGCGCAAGCCGACGGCAGCCTGTTCGCGCCCACCGGTATGCAGATCAGCCAGGGACCCGGCGGCACCGGCGCGGCGATCTTCCTTGGCATCGATGGCGGTGGGCGCGGCTGGTTCAGCCTGGACGCGAAGTTGGTGGCCTTGCACGCACCCCGACGCATCGATCTGCGGACCGCGGCCGCCGAATGGCCGGCGTTCGAATCTGGCGTGTATGCGCAGGCGCGTGCTCTGCAGCATTGGCGCAGCCGCTACCGCTACTGCAATGTCTGCGCCGGAGAGATCGGCTTCGAACGCGGTGGTTGGCTCGGCCGCTGCAACAGTTGCGGACAGGACCATTATCCGCGTACCGACCCGGCAGTGATCGTTGCCGTGACCGACGGCGAGCGTTTGTTGCTGGGTCGCCAGCCGGGATGGGCGCCGCGCAGGTATTCGGTGCTGGCCGGCTTCGTTGAGCCCGGCGAGACCCTGGAGCAGACCGTCGCCCGCGAGGTCATGGAGGAGTCGGGGGTGCGCGTGCGCGCGTGCCGCTACCTCGCCTCGCAGCCGTGGCCGTTTCCCGGTCAGTTGATGCTGGGCTTCATCGCCCTGGCTCATCCCGATGAGCCGCAGGTCGATGACGAGCTGGAAGATGCGCGCTGGTTCAGTGTGGACGAGGTGCGTGCAGCCACCGCCGGTGACATCGACGACGGGGTGAGCCTGCGCCTGTCGCCCACCATCTCGATCTCGCGCTGGTTGACCAACTGCTGGCTGCGGACAATGCACGCCAGGCGCGCGGACCGGCCACGCTGAGTGTTGCCGGTCGTTCGGCAGCGATCGGCGTTGCGCGTCCGGCGCCCGCACTGCCGTTAGAATCGGGAACTGTGCGCAGTCGAAGCGCGGCGTGCATCGCGCGACGTGAGCCGCACCCCGTGAATCCGGAGGAAGCCAGCCAATGTCCATCACCCTGATCGCCACCATCGTGGCGCTCGTCCTGGGCCATCTGGCACCGTCGTTTGCGGCCACCGCCCGCAATTTTCGCTGGTATCGCGACCTGATCATCTGGTGCAACGGCCGCTTCGGCGAGGACGGGTTCTGGCGGGGTCGCTGGGGTGTCGTGCTGGTGCTGTTGCCGCCGGTGCTGGTCATCGCCCTGCTGCAGGCGGCGTTGGACGGAGGGCTGTGGGGGATGGCCGGCCTGTTGTTCGGTACGGCGGTGTTGTTCCTGTCCTGGGGGCCGCGTGATCTGGACCGCGATGTCGATGCCATCCTGGACGCACCCGACCGCACGAGCCGGCGCGAGCGCATCGCGCAGATGGTGGCCGAGGCGCAAACCCCCGGCGGTGGCTCCGGGCTGGTGGAGGCGGTGTTCCGCAACGCTCTGCGACGCTGGTTCGGCGTGCTGTTCTGGTTCCTGGTACTCGGCCCAGTTGGCGCGATCGCCTATCGCCTGAGCGTGCTCGCCGCAGTCGGCCCAATCGCCGGTGACGTGCCGTCCACGACCCGCGAGGGCGCGCGCGTCTGGCTGGCCATACTGGAGTGGCCGGTGGCGCAGTTGATGACCCTGGCACTGGCGCTGGTGGGCAACTTCGATGGTGTGCTGAGCGCGTGGCGCAACGCTGAGGGTGCCTCGTTGCAGCTCAGCAGCCGGTTCCTGGGCGCCGCAGCACGGGCCAGCGTCAACAGTGAGCTGAGCGAGCAGGGCGATGTCTGGGTGTCGGACGAGGAAGACACCGAGAGCGGCATCATTGCGCCCGCCGTAGGCATCGCGCCGCCGGACCTGCCTGAGCTACGCGACGCTATGAGTCTGGTCTGGCGCAGCCTGCTGGCGTGGCTGGCGGTCCTGGCGCTGTTCGTGATTGCCGGCTTCGTCAGCTGACCAAACCGGGCCCCGAACCGTCCTCAGGCGTTATCGCCGCGCAATTCGCGGACCTTCGCCTCCAGCATCGCGGCATCCACCTCAGCGCCGTCCATGGGCGCCGCGGCAACCACCTCGACCCGGGCGCGGAAGCCGCGCGGCGCGCGCATCCGGCCCAGCGCACCGGCCTCGGCATGCGCGCTGCGCCGGCTCCACATGCTCGTCCACATGCCGCGCAGCGCCATCGGGATGACCGGCACAGGGCGGCGCTCGAGGACTTTCTCGAGCCCGGACTTGAACGTGGCGATTTCCCCATCGCGGGTCAGCGAACCCTCCGGGAAGATGCAGACTATCTCGCCTTCCGCCAGCGCCGCGTCGATCTCATCGAATGCGCGCTGCATCAGCGCTGGATTCTCGCGCGCACCGGCAATCGGGATCGCCTTCGCGGTGCGGAAGAACCAGTGCATCACCGGTACGTTGTAGATCCGGTGATACATCACGAAGCGCACCGGCCGCGGGATGCAGGCCGCCAGGATCAGGGCGTCCATATAACTGACGTGGTTGCACACCACCAGCGCGGCGCCCTCGTCGGGGATGTGGTCGATGCCGCTGGGCCGCAGCCGGTATAGCGTGCGCACCAGCATCCAGCTCAGGAAGCGCATCAGGAACTCGGGCACGATGGTGAAGATCCACAGCGCCACCGCCGCGTTGGCGATTGCCAGCGCCAGGAACACCTGCGGGATGGTGAGATCGGGCATCGGCACCCGCACGCCGCCCAGCTCGAACGACGGCAGTTGCAGGGTCAATCCGAGCACCGCGGCGAGCACGATGAAGCCGGAGTTCTGGATGTTCAACCCGGCGAACACGCGCGACATTTCCGACTTGGGCGTGCGGCTCTGGATCAGCGCGAACAGCGGCACCACGAAGAAGCCGGTGAACAGGCCGATGCCGAGCAGGTCGATCGTGGTCCGCCAGCCGCCCGGCTGCGCCAGGAAGCCTGCGACGTCCAGTCCGGACAGGCTCGCTGCACCGGGACGCGCGAGCGCCAGATCGAGCAGGAACGCGGTCATGCCAAACGCGCCCAACGGCACCAGCCCGATCTCGACCGTGCGCGCCGACAGCTTCTCGCACAGCATCGAGCCGACCCCGGTACCCACCGAGAACATCGCCAACGCGAAGATGTACAGCGTCGCCGATCCGCCCAGATTGACCTCGGCGTAGGTCGGCAGTTGCGAGGTCAGCACGGTGCCGACAAACCAGAACCACGACACCCCGAGCACCGCGTTGCGCACCGCCAACTGCTTCTTGGCCAGTCGCAGTACCGCAAAGGATTCCGGGATCGGGTTCCAGTTGATCTTCAGGCCGGGCTCGCCGGCGCCGGCGGGCGGGATCGCCCGACTGACCAGGTTGCCGGTGATGGCAAGAGCGATCACCAGTGCGCTGGCGACCCACGGCCCGTTGTCACCGGCGGCGTTGAACACCATGCCGCCGATGATCATGCCGCCGAGGATCGCGATGGATGTGCCCATCTCGACCAGCCCGTTGCCGCCGGTCAGTTCGCGCGGGTGCAGCACCGCCGGCAGGATCGAGTACTTCACCGGACCGAACAGGGTCGACTGCAGCCCGGTGCAGAACAGCGCGACCAGCAGAACGGTCAGGTTCTGGGTCATGAAGCCGACCGCGGCCAGCGACATGATCGCGATCTCCATCGCGGTGGTGATCCGGATCAGCTTGGACTTCTCGACCTTCTCGGCGATCTGTCCGGCGAGGGCCGAAAAAAGGAAGTACGGCAGGATGAACAGCGCCGGCGCCAGGTTGGTGTACAGCGTCTTGTCGGCGCTGCTGACCCCCAGCCAGAACAGCATGCCGATGATGGCCTGCCGGTAGACGTTGTCGTTGAACGCGCCCAGCGCCTGGGTCAGGAAGAACGGCAGAAAGCGGCGTTCGCGCAGCAGGCCGTACTGGCTGTGCGAGCCGCTGGGCGGTGGATCAAGCGGCGTTCCGTCTGCCATGAAAGTCCCCGAAAGAATGCCGGCGAGCCTAGCAGACCGATCCGGTGGTCCGGCCCGTGAGTGCAGGGACGGTCGCCGTCGCCCGGTTACCGGGCGGGGTCAGTCGCGGGCGATCGCCCGCCAGCCGATATCGCGACGATGGAACTCACCCTCCCAGCTGATCCGGTCGACGAGTTGGTAGGCATTGCGTTGGGCCGCCGCGACATCCTCGCCCAAGGCGCACACACACAGCACCCGGCCGCCGGCGGTCACGATGTTGCCGTCGACCAGCCTGGTGCCGCCATGGAATACCTTGCTGACGCCAGCGTCGGTGTCCGGGTTTGGGGTCGCCGCAGGCAGATGGATCACGTCGCCGGTGCGCGGGGTCTCGGGGTAATTCGCCGCCGCCATCACCACGCCCAGCGACGGACGTGGGTCCCATTGCGCCTGCACCTGATCCAGACGCTCATCGATGCCGGCCTCGATCAGGTCCAACAGATCCGACTGCAGCCGCAGCATGATCGGCTGGGTTTCCGGGTCGCCGAAACGGACGTTGAACTCGATCACCTTCGGCGCGCCGTCGGCGTCGATCATCAGTCCGGCATAGAGGAAGCCGGTGAACGGAATGCCGTCGGCCGCCATGCCGCGCACGGTCGGCTCGACCACCTCGCGCATCACCCTCGCGTGGACTTCATCGGTGACCACCGGCGCGGGCGAGTAGGCGCCCATGCCACCGGTGTTGGGGCCGGTGTCGCCATCGGCGACGCGCTTGTGGTCCTGGCTGGTGGCCATCGGCAGCGCGGTGACGCCGTCCACGAGGGAAATAAAGCTGGCCTCCTCACCGTCGAGGAACTCCTCGATCACCACCCGCGCGCCGGCCGCGCCGAACGCGTTGCCTTCGAGCATGTCGATGATGGCCGCCTCGGCCTCGGCCAGCGTCATCGCGACGATCACGCCCTTGCCTGCGGCCAGACCATCGGCCTTGATCACGATTGGCGCGCCCTTCTCGCGCACGTAGGCCAGCGCGGGACCCACTTCCGTGTGCACGGCGTAGTACGCGGTGGGGATGCCGTGGCGGGCGAGGAAGTCCTTCGCGAACGCCTTGCTGCCTTCCAGCTGCGCGGCGGCGGCGCTGGGGCCGAAGATGCGCTGCCCGGCGGCGCGGAAGCGGTCGACCACGCCGGCGACCAGCGGCGCCTCGGGCCCGACCACGGTCACGTCAACGCTTTCTCGGGTGGCGAGCTCGAGCAGGCCGTCGATGTCGGTTGCGGCCAAGGCGACGTTGCGGCACTTGGCCTCGGTCCCGGTGCCCGCATTGCCCGGAGCGACCAGCACCTCGGAGACGCGCGCTGACCGGGCCAGTTTCCACGCCAGTGCGTGCTCACGGCCGCCGGAGCCGATGACGAGGATTTTCATTGCGGTGGGTTCCTTGACGCGTGGCCGGCGATTTTACCCGACCCGATCGACGGACGGCCGGGGTGCGCACAACGATGCCAGCGCAGTGCGTATATCCGGGTAGTCGAAGACAAAACCCGAGGCGGTCAGCGCGGTGGGCACCACCCGCTGGCCTTCCAGGACGAGATCGGACTGCTCGCCCAGCGCCATGCGCAGTGGCCATGCAGGTGCGGGCAGCAACGCGGGTCGATGGAGTACGCGGGCCACGGCGCTCGCGAAGGCGGCTTGATGGATCGCGCCGGGGGCGACGAAGTTGTAGGCGTGCACGGCCGCGGGCGACGCGTTGTCCGCGTCGTCTTCGTCAGCCTTGCCGCGCGGCCAGAGATGGGCCATGCCGCGCAGCAGGTCCCGGATGTGGATCCAGGACAACCACTGCCGCCCGGTTCCCGTTCGGCCGCCCAGCCCGAGCTTGAAGGGCAGCAGCATCATCGGCAGCGCGCCCTGGTGCCCCAGGACGAGTCCGAAGCGCATGCACGCCACGCGCACGCCGTGGTCAGCGGCCTTGGCCGCTTCCGCCTCCCACGCCTGGCACAACAGCGACATGAAGACCGGCTGCGGCGGACTGTTTTCCGACAGTGGCGTGTCGTCACCCTGGCGCTGAACACCGTAATAGCCGATCGCCGAGCCGTTCAGCAGGAGCGCCGGCTTGCGCGTGCTGCGCGCGATCCACTCCACCAGGCTGCGCGTGGTGCCGACCCGGCTCTGCAGCAATGCTTCCTTTCGCCGCTCCGACCAGCGCGCTCCGAGGATCCGCGCGCCGGCCAGGTTAACAATGACGTCGACGCGATGATCACCCGGCAGCGATGCCATGCTGCCGATGGCCGTGACACGACCATCGAATGTCGAGAGCGCCCGCCCCGGATCACGCGACAGCACGGTCACCGTGTGGCCGTCGTCCAGCAGGGCTCGAACCAGCTCCTGGCCGATAAAGCCGGTCGCTCCGGTCACCAGAACGTGCTGCCCGTCATCGGCGAATCTGATCGGTGTCACTGGCTGCTCCGTTCGCGCGAGAGGACGGGTGGGATTGGGCGCCCGACAGACTTGTCGCCGATGGCCACCCAGGCCGCCCGCCTTCTGTATATCAGCAACGCAGCAGTGGGCACGTGTGGGGTGCCACCGCCGGCCCCACACGTCTTTGCGGGGAATCCCCACTCGACACGTGCCTGCTGGCCGCCCGGGATGCGCCCACCTTGGATGCAAGGCGCTCACCACTGCCCTAGTATTGAGCCGTCTATGGAGAGGCACATGAGCAGCGGAGTATCTGTTCCCCAGGCCGTTCTGGCCGCATTGTCCCGGTATCGTGACGCCGAGCGCCTGTACGCGCTGTCGGTGGACGGCGCGTCCGCCGATCTTATCGTGGAGCGCTGGCAGGGCCGCGAGAGCCTCTCGCAGGGCTTCGAGTGGTGGATTGACGCGCTTTCAACCGATGCCGGTCTGGACCTCGACGCGCTGCTCGGCCAATCGGCCACGTTGTCGACCCGCGCCGCCGATGGCGGACGCATCCCAAGGTCAGGATTGATCCGCCAGGCCGAGTGCGTGGGCAGCGATGGTGGTCTGGCCCGGTACCGGCTGTGTCTGGTCCCCTGGACCTGGCTGCTCACCCAAGGCCGCCACAGCCGGGTGTTCCAGGACCGCAGCGTGCTGGAGATTGTCGAGGCGGTGTTCGATGACTACGCGCCGCTGGCCAACTGGCAGGTTGCCGATGAGGTCGGCCCGTTCCTGGCCGAGGTGCGCCCGCGCAGCTATTGCGTCCAGTACCGCGAATCCGATTTCGACTTCATCAGCCGGTTGCTGGCCGAGGAAGGTCTGGGCTGGCGGCTGCAGGAGTCCGGCAAGGGCAGTCACGAGCTGGTGTTGTTCGCGCGCAGTGGCAACGGTCCCGAAGACGCGGCGGCCGCCAGTGGTGGCGGCATCCGCTTCCACCGCAGCGATGCGACCGAGTCCAGCGATACAGTCCAGGCGATCGGCGCGCAGCATTCGATCGCGGCCACCGACATCACCCTGCTCAGTCACGACTACAAAAGCATGTCGCTGGCGGCCAGCGTTCCGTTGGATGAAAACGCCACCGATGTGCGTCTGGAGTCGTATGACCCCACCAGCGCCTACAGTTTTTCCAGCCAAACAGAGGCCACGCGCTATGCCGGGTTGCTGGCCGATGCGGCGCGCGCGCACAGCGCGCGCTGGGTCGGCCGCTCGACGGTGCGCAGCTTTCGCGCCGGCCAGTGGTTCGCGCTCACCCAGGCACCGGTAAGCGGTGAGGCGCCGCCGGAGCTGTTGCTGGTGGAGATCCGTCAGGCCGGTATCAACAACCTGCCCGATGCCGTGCGCGACGGAATATCGGAGTTGGGCGCCGCCCCGCCGATGGCGGATGGCGATGCCGTTGCGGCCGACACGGGCCGAGCGGAGTCACTCTCGACCGGCACTGGCGGCTCGAGCGCGCTCGCCGCGGATTGGACCGGAGTGGACGCAAAGAACTGGCAAGCGCTCTGGGCGCAGGCCGAAGCGGTTGGTTACGCCAACACATTCATCGCCGTGCCTCGCGAGCTGCCGTGGCGATCGGTGCTGGCCGATGAGACCGGTCTGCGCGTCAATCCGCGTCCGACGGCACCCGGTTATCAGAGCGCCATCGTGGTCGGCGCCGACGCGTCGCCGCATGCCGCGGGGGTGACAGAGCTGCATTCCGACGCATTGGGCCGGGTGCGGGTGCGCTTCCATTTCCAGAGCGATCAAGCCGCGTCCACTGCCGCCGACAGCTGCTGGCTGCGTGTCGCCCAGCGCTACGCCGGGCCGGGGGTTGGCAGCCAGTTCCTGCCGCGTATCGGCCAGGAAGTGCTGGTGGGCTTCCTGGACGGCGACATCGACCGGCCGATGGTGGTCGGTGCGCTGTACAACGGTCAGGGCGAGGGCGGCATTGCGCCGACCCCGGGTGGCGCCTCGGCTTCCAGCGATGCCAACGATCTGTTTGCCCAGGCCGGAGACCACCGGCCCAGCGCGCAAGGCAACCGCGCCGGCGGCAACGCGCCCGCTTGGCACGGAATAAGCGCGGACACCGACGGCCACCGTAACGCCGCGGCAATGAGCGGGTTCAAATCGAAGGAATTCGGCGGCGACGGTCACAACCGCCTTGTGTTTGACGACACCGATGGCCAGCTGCGCCTGCAACTGGCGACCACCCATGCCGCCACCCAGCTCAATCTGGGACATCTGATCCATCAGGCCGATAACTACCGCGGCAGCTTCCGCGGCGAAGGTTTCGAGCTGCGCACCGATCAGTGGGGCGCGGTACGCGGGGAGCGCGGCCTGTGGATCAGCGCCGCCGCCAATGATGCCGAGGCGCCGGCCGGCGAGCATGTGGCCACGCTGGCCCTGCTGAGGCAGGCCAGCCAACTGGCTGGTTCGTTCAACGAGATGGCCACCACCCACCACACCGTTCGTCTGGCAGCGCATCAAGGTGCCGTCACGGCGAACGCGTCCCGGCTGGTCGAGGACCACGCACCGTTGGAGGCGCTGCTGGCGAGCGCGGGGACCGTTGTAACCGGAGAGGAATTTGACGCCGGCGTGGAAGAGGCACCCGACCGCAGCCCGGCTGGCGGCGAGGACCGCGTCCCGCACAGTGGCGACCCAATCCTCGGTCTGACCGCCCCGGCCGGCATCGGCATGGTCGCCGGACAAAGCCTGCACTGGAGCGCCGGAGAAACCCTGACCGTCGCCAGCGGTGAAGCCAGCAACCTGGCCATTGCCGGCGACCTGCGCATCCACGCCGGCCAGGCGATCGGCTGGCTCGCTGGCGCGGTAGAGGGCAACGTCACCAGCGAGCCTGCTTTGGCGCTCGTGACCGCCGAAGGCGAGTTGGACATTCAGGCGCAAAAGGACGAGATCAAGCTCCAGTCGCGCGATCAACTTAAGGTTGTCAGCGCAAACGCCGAGGTCGATCTCGCCGCCGGCAAGACCGTGCGCATGGCCACCAGCGGCGGGGCGAGCATCACCATCGAAGGCGGGAATATCGTCATTGAATGCCCCGGCAATGTCACCGTTCACGCGGCGAAAAAGTCCTTTATCGGGCCGGCCCAGCTCAGCCGGGAGATGAACAGCTGGCCGGAAACGAAATTTGACCAGAACTACGTCGTACGCCATCGCGCGACCGACGAGCCCATGGCCAACACCCGGGTGGAACTGACCCGTGCCGACGGCGCGCGCATGTCGCTGGTCACCGACGCTGAGGGCAAGCTACCGATACAGAAAGGTCTGGGCCCGGAGAAGGTTGTAATCAAGATCCTCGGAAAGGAATGAAGCAGGCATGCCACGGACGGAAGACGAAATCAGGATTGGCTCCCATGAAACCGACGGGAAGGGGAGTCCGTTAACCCACACAACGCTGAGCCCGACCACCGACACCCGACAGCGGGCCATCCTTGCCCAGCCCACCGCCGTGATCCCGATCATTTTCTTGCCGGGGATCATGGGTACCAACCTCAAATCCAATACAGGCTCCAAAGTCTGGCGGCCGCCCAATACCGACGGCGTGTTCCCGATCCTTGGTGCTATGGGCCAGATGTTCGCCTACGTGTTTCGTGGGCCCGCAACCCGGCAACGGATGCTGGATCCGAGCAAAGTGGAGGTGGATGACCGAGGGTCCATCGATACAGATGGCGCGCTTAAAAAATCCGTCGCAAAGGATCGTGGCTGGGGTGCGGTGATGCGCTCGTCATACCACCCTGTAATGGCGCTGATGCAGAAGCGCCTCAACAACATCATGGAAGCCGGAGGGTTGCTGGAGTGGTGGAATGAAAACGGAACGCGCAGTCCGGGCGACTACGGGGACGAAAAGGCGGGTCCAGCCCTCAGCGGTGACGATTTCAAGCACGCTGCAAGCTATCGTTACGAAGTGTGGGGCGGCGGCTACAACTGGCTGCAGTCCAACGAGGATTCTGGACAGGACTTGATCGATTACATCGATGACGTCGTACTTGCTCATCACCGATCGAAAGGGCAAGACGTGAAGAAGGTAATCCTGGTGACCCACTCGATGGGTGGCCTTGTCGGCCGAGCGATTGCCCGGGTCCACGAGTACGGCAAGCTGCTCGGGGTAGTGCACGGCGTCATGCCCGCCACCGGCGCGCCTGCCACGTATCACCATTGTCGGTGTGGCTACGACGGCGTCTCCCAGATAATCCTGGGACGAAATGCCAAGGAGGTCACCGCCATCGTCGGCAACGCCCCTGGAGCCCTGGAGTTACTTCCCAGCGCAGACTACGGGGAGGGGCGTGCCTGGCTGAAGTTGGGTGGACCTGAAAACAACCCGTCGCATGCGCTCCCGATATCCGACCCATACACCGAGATCTATCACAGCAGGGAATGGTACGGACTGGTTCCGCAGGAAAGCTTGGATATGCTCGATCCTGCGAGCTTACATAATGAACCGGAATTCGACGGGGCTGAAGCGATCGGGTTTGAACGATTCACGCGGCTTTTGAATGATACCCAATGCTTCCATGAGTCAATCTCGGGTAAATACCCCCAGCCTGCATTTGTGCACTATGGGGCTGACGACAGGTTGCATGGCTGGGCCGATGTTCACTGGCAAGGACCTCAGCTGCCCTCTTTGAACGGGATGACGCGCGGCGAGGACAATGGTAACGGGAAGCTCAGCCTCAAAATTGGCGAAAAAGTAATCCCGTTGAATTTCGGGGAGGCGAGTCAGCCGGGCGATGGCACGGTTCCCACCATTTCTGGAGAAGCTCCCCTCCAATCGGGGGTGTCTGCAAGCTTCAGGCAGGGGAATCAAGGGTCAGGCGCGTTCGTCGCAACCAACGAAAAAGGCAAGAATAAAGGTTACGACCATCAAGACAGTTACAACGATTCGCGCAGCCAGTGGGCGACACTTGTCAGTGTGGCGAGTATTTCGTTGGAGGCAGACTGGGCATGAAACGTTGCAAACTTGCAATATCCGCTTTTGCTGTAGCTATGGTTGTCTCAATAGCGATGCCCGTAGCTGCCCGACAAGGATCAAAAATGACAAAAAGTGACCATGGACAATTGGCTACACACTGTTACGGCCGCCACTTGCTTGATTTGCCCTTGCGCAGCAAAACCTCGACAAGTTTCATCGTCGGCGGAGCTGCCGTTGAAACGACCCGTGGATTCGATACGAAGGAGTTTGTCGCATTTGTAGACGCGACCGAAAAGCGTCTACGATCGGAACCTCACAAAACTCGTGCGTTTATGCTTCGCGATCGCGTCGACTTTCAGCCTGATCGCATTTTGCTCTCCTCATGGTTCAGTCCGAACAGTACGGCAACAAATAAAGACACGCTTTATGCTCTGATGGCCGACGCGTCTGTCATGCACGTATTTTCCGTTGAGGGAAGTGGCAGCAACCCCGAAAGGGCAAAGGAATACATGCGACGCCTATCGAGAAACCTGAGTTATCGAGCGGCCGGGGAAGTCCCGACAGCACCAGGCTTTTGCATCGATCAAGGGCTGGTTACGTTGAGCAAGCTCAACAAGGAAGAAGTGACTGCGGGTATCCGCATTCGCGGGATGCCGGGGCTCTCGCTGGGCTTTATGTCCTATGTCACCGGCGCACCCGACAAGCCGCTGCTGCGCCGAAATTCGAGAATTCCGCCCGGCTACGAAGGCACGGCGGCCGGAATGAAGACGCTGCGCCGCGGAGACCGCAACATCGGTCCAATCAAGGGACAGGAGTTGCTTGTCCGGGGAGATGCAGGCGGCAAGCGCAGTTACGAGTTCCTGTGGGAAAGCCAGGGAGAGAAAGCATCGATCGAGCACCCGTTTCTCTCATTGCGCATGTCAACCACTGACGAGACGGACGAGAACGGCGAGATCATGGATGCGCCGTTCAATGACGACGCAGAGGCGCTGGCCTTGTGGGATTCGATCCTGGGCACCCTTCGCCTGCGACCGGGCGCGATCAATCCCGGTGGTGCCGATCTTCGATAGGCGGGCAGTTTTGGGGAGTTCGTGTCGGACGCGGGATGCTTGAGCGGGCATCATGCCGCTCATGCTCGTACCCCCGCCGCTGCACGCATCATCCATCAGTCGCCGCGCGATCGCGCGGCAGGCGTGGCCGATCATCCTTGCCAACGCGGCGGTGCCGACGCTGGGGCTGATCGATACCGCTGTAATCGGCCATTACGGCAGTGCCGCGGAGCTGGGCGCTCTTGCGCTGGGCGCGCTGCTGTTCAACTTCGTCTACTGGAGTTTCGGGTTCCTGCGCATGGGAACGACGGGCTTCACCGCGCAGGCGGCAGGCGCTGGCGACGAGGCGGAAGTCCGTGCCACCGTAGGGCGCGCGGTCCTGTTGGCCGTCGGCCTGGGAGTGGCATTGATGCTGCTGCAGGGCCCGACAACCCGGGTGTACTTCGGGCTGATGGACGGCAGCCAGGAGGTGGAATCGATATCCGCGGCCTATTTCCGGGCGCGCATCTGGGGCGCGCCGGCGGCGCTGACCCTGTTTGTCTGCAGCGGCTTGCTGATTGGGCTCGGGCACAGCCGGACATTGCTGGGCGTGCAATTGCTGTTGAACGGCTTGAATGCCGGGCTCGACATCTGGCTGGCGGGCGCACTCGGAATGGGAGCCCGCGGTATCGGGCTTGGCACCGCCCTCGCGGAGTGGCTTACCTGCGGCGTTGCAGTATTGGTGGTCGTGCGTCTGCTCCGGGCGCGGCATCTTGATAGCGAGCCATTTCTGCCTTGGGTGCGGATCCGCAGCCTGGGCCGACTGCGTCAGGCGATGGCCGCCAACGGCGACATCATGGTGCGCACCTTATGCCTGCTGTTCGGTTTTGGCTGGTTCGCCAATGCCGGTGCCCGCTTTGGCGATGTGACGCTCGCCGCCAACCACATCCTCCTGCAGCTGGTGTCGTTCAGCGCCTTCTTCCTGGACGGCTTCGCATTCGTGGCCGAGGCGCTGGTCGGTGCTGCCTGGGGTGCGCGGGATAGGGCCGGGCTCTCCCGGGTCGTCCGCCTGAGCAGCGAACTGGCCGCGGGTACCGCGTTGGCTCTGGCCGCGTTGATCCTGTTGTTCGGAGCAGTTGCGGTGGCCGGATTGACCACCCTGCCGGCGGTGCGCGAGGTAGCCATTGCCCATCTTCCGTGGACGGCGCTGTACGTCATGCTGTCGGTTGCGGCGTTCCAGCTGGATGGCGTGTTCATCGGCGCCACGCGAACGCGTGAGATGCGCAACGCCAGCCTGCTGTCACTCGCCGTCTACCTGCTGGCCGCTTGGCCCATGACCGCCTTGTGGGGCAATCACGGGCTCTGGGCCGCGTTCGTGGTGTTCGTGGTGGCCCGGGCGCTGGCGCTGATGCCCTACTACCGGAAGCTGACTACCAGCCCGGTACTCAATGGCGGAAGTGCCGCACTCCGGTGAAGACCATGGCGATACCGTGCTCGTCCGCGGCCGCGATCACTTCCTTGTCGCGCATCGATCCGCCCGGCTGGATGACCGCCTTGATGCCGGCCGCCGCCGCCGCATCGATACCGTCGCGGAAGGGGAAGAACGCGTCGCTGGCCATCACCGAACCTGGGACCGACAGACCCGCTTCCTCGGCCTTCAGTCCGGCGATCTTTGCCGATACCACGCGGCTCATCTGGCCTGCGCCGATGCCGATGCTGCGCAGGTCGCGGGCGTAGACGATCGCATTGGATTTGACGTACTTGGCGACGTGCCAGGCGAACATCAGGTCGTCCAGCTGGGCCGCGGTGGGCGCCACGGTCGAGACCACGGTGAGCTCGTCGCGACCAACCTGGCGGTTGTCGGCAGACTGCATCAGCAGTCCCGAGCCGATGCGCTTGAGGTCGAAATCGTTTCGCCCATCGCCGTGGGGGATCTTCAATACGCGCACGTTGGCCTTTTTGGCGCAGTAGTCCAGTGCACCCTGCTCGTAGTCAGGGGCGATGAGCACTTCCACGAACTGGCGGTCGAGGATCGCCTTCGCCGTCGCTTCGTCCAGGGTGTGGTTGAACGCCAGGATGCCGCCGAACGCCGACGTCGGGTCGGTTGCGAAGGCGGCGTCGTAGGCCTCGGCGTTGCTGGCCGCGACCGCGACGCCACACGGGTTGGCGTGTTTGACAATGACGCAGGCCGGCGCATCGAACTGGCGCACGCATTCCCACGCAGCATCGGCGTCGGCCAGGTTGTTGTAGCTGAGCTCCTTGCCCTGCAACTGGGAAAAGGTTGCCAGCGTGCCCGGCAGCGGGTGCGGGTCGCGGTAGAAGGCGCCGTGCTGGTGCGGGTTCTCGCCGTAGCGCAGGTCCATCACCTTGATGAGGTTGCTGTTCTCCTGCGCCGGGAACACGGAGCGGCTGCCATCCTCTGTGATCGAGGACAGATAGTTGCTGATGCAGGCGTCGTAGGCGGCGACCCTGTTGAACGCGGCTACCGAGAGCGCGAAGCGGGTTCTTGCCGACAGCGCGCCTTGGTTGTCCGCCAGCTCGGCAAGCAGCGCGTCGTACTGGGCAGGATCGGTCGCGACCGCGACGCGGGCGTAGTTCTTCGCCGCCGAGCGCAGCATCGCCGGACCGCCGATATCGATGTTCTCGATGATGTCTTCCATCGAGCTGTCGGGGTTGGCCGAGACCTGCTCGAATGGATACAGGTTCAGCACAAGCACGTCGATTGCATCGATGCCGTGCTCGGCCATCACCGCGTCGTCGGTGCCTGCGCGGCCCAACAGGCCGCCGTGGATCATCGGGTGCAGGGTCTTGACCCGTCCGTCCATCATCTCCGGAAAGCCGGTTGCCTCGGACACGTCGGTCACCGCCAGGCCTGCTTCGCGGATCGCCTTGGCAGTGCCGCCGGTGGACAGCAGTTGCACGCCATGGGCGGTCAAGGCGCTGGCGAGATCGATCAGGCCGGTCTTGTCAGACACGGAAAGCAGGGCACGGCGAACGGGAACAAGGTCGGTCATTGCGGGCACGGGAGCTGCGGTGGGGCAGCTATTGTACGGTCGTCGGTCGCCGCCTATACCAGGCCGTATTCGCGCAGCTTTTTGCGCAGGGTGGCGCGGTGGATGCCCAGCATCGCCGCGGCGCGGCTCTGGTTGCCCTCGCAGTGGGTCAGGACTTCGGCGAACAGGGGGATTTCCAGCTCGCGCAGGGCGATCTCGTAGAGGTCGGCGTTCGCGCTGCCATCCAGATCGCGCAGGTAACGACGGATCGACGTGGCGACGTGATCGCGTAGGGGAACCCGGTTGCCGGAGCGGATGGTGTCGGTGCGAGTGGTTGCTGCATTCAAGTCGTGTCCCCCCAGACAGTGACCGCCTGTCGCTTACGATGCGCCGCGTTGTGCGGGGCGACGACAGTCGGTGAGTCTAGCCTGCGCGGCCGCGCGACAAAACCCGCAGCGGCGTTTTTCATCGAAAATCGAAGTTGAAGGCGACGATCGGGGTCGCCGGTTCCGCGATCCGGAACGACACACTGGCACTCTGGCCGGCGGCGAGTTCCCCGTCGTGCGCGGCATCGGAATGGTAATCAGCCGGCTGCAACATCCGTGCGGCCACGGCCTGACCATTGATGTCGGTAAGCTGCAGGTAGAGGACGGGCCAGGCCTGCGGCAGAGCAGCATCGTTACGGAAGCTGGCGCTGACGCTGAGCACGCCGGGCTCTCCGGAGACCGGCCGGACGTCGCGCGCGAGCATCGTGTAGGCCGCCGGCTGGTGCCACAGCGGCACCTCGCAGGCCAGCGCCGCACACACGCTGGCGATGACGGGGCGCCAGCGCGCACTGGCCGCCAGGTCGGCCCGCTGCAGCAAGAGCAGCTGCAGGATCAGAAGTGCTCCAAGCACGCCGACCGCGACGATCCATGGCCAGCGCGCTCCGTCGGGGCGGGGCGGGGTACCGATGGCGCGCAGGAAGCTGGGCCGCCGGTGGGCAGCGCGCGATTGGTCCACTATCGAGGCGCTCCCTCCCATGGCAGCAGGCGGCGACGTGGTTGACCCTGCGCCCGCCGCGGACTCCAGGTCGGGAATACGTGGCGTCGCAGCAGGCTGCGGGTTCTCGCGATGATCGGCCGGGGGTCCTGGAGGCGCGGCCCGGCGCGAGGGCGCGCTGACAGAATCGGCCTGGGCGTCAAAACGCGTGCGGTCGGGCGTCGCTTCCTTCGTATCCCCGGCATCGGTCTGTGCGGGATCCACAGCGTCGGCAGTCAGTACCTCCGCGTCGAGTGATTTGCCGCAACGCGGGCACGGCTGCGATGGGTCCCCGCGACCGACGATGAGCGCGACCAGAAAACCGCAGTGGGGGCAGGGCACGAACATCGCCGCAGTTTAGCCGAGCGGCGCGGGCGAGTGACTGCCTGCAGTGATGGATCGGATCAATCGGGCGCGGGCGCTTGCGTCAGCTCCGACGCACGCCGTCGATGCGGACCCAGTCATCCAGCCGGGCGACCTGCAGTTGCTCGAAAGCACCCTCGAACCTCGCGATGACCTCTTCCTCCTGTCCGGCGAGGATGCCGGAGAGCGCGATCCGGCCGCCGGGGGATACGCGCGCGGCGAGCTCGTCGGCCAGCGATATCAGCGCGGAGGCGAGGATGTTGGCGACCACCACGGGATAGCGCATCTCGGTGGGCTCATCCTCGGGCAGATATACGGTCAAGCGCTCGCCCACGCTGTTGCGCTCCGCGTTGTCGGCGGTGGCGGTCAGGGCCTGGGGGTCGTTGTCGACGCCGACCGCACCGGCTGCGCCGAGCTTCAACGCGGCCAGGGCCAGGATGCCGGAGCCGCAACCGAAATCCAGCACCGTTGCGCCGTCCAGCGCACCGAGGCCTGCCAGACCGTCCAGCCACTGCAGGCACAGGGCCGTGGTCTGGTGGGTGCCCGAGCCGAATGCCAGGCCGGGGTCCAACCGAACCACGGCGCTGCCGTCGCGGTCGGCGCCGGCCGGCAGTTCATGGTTCCACGGCACGATCCACGTCCGTTCTCCGAATTTCAGCGGCTCGTACTGGTCCATCCAGGCCCGTTCCCAATCCTGGTCGGCGACCTCGCGGAACTCGACATGTGACCAGTCGATCCCGTCATCAGCCGCCTCCAGCGCGTGAAGCAGCAGCTCGCGCGGGGTGGAGCCGGGAAACAGCGCGGTCAGCGAAAGCTCGGCCCACAGCGGCATCGCGCCGACGCCGGGCTCGAAGATCGCCTCCTCGTCGGGCGCGTCGGCGTGGGCGTCGCTGAGGGTGACCGCAAGCGCGCCGACGTTTTCCAGCGCCCGCTCATAGCGGGGCTGTTCGGCTTCCGTGCACGGCAGGGTGAGTTCAAGGAAAGGCATGGTCGGCTCAGCTGATCGCCAGCGACTTCTCCTTTTGTTCCTTCAGGCGTCGCTCCAGATAGTGGATGTTCTGCCCGCCCTGCTGGAAGCCGACGTCGGCCAGGATGCGTTGCTGCAAGGGGATGTTGGTCTTGATGCCGTCGATCACCATCTCGCTGAGCGCCACCCGCATGCGGGCGATGGCGGTCTCGCGGTCGGGGCCGTGAACGATCAGCTTGGCGATCATCGAGTCGTAGTTCGGCGGCACGCGATAGCCGGCATACAGATGGCTGTCCACGCGCACGCCCGGACCGCCGGGAACGTGGAAATCCGTGACCAGGCCGGGGCTGGGCATGAAGGTGTCGGGGTCCTCGGCGTTGATCCGGCACTCGATGGCGTGGCCGGTGAACACGATGTCTTCCTGCTTCAGACGCAGCTTCTGGCCACTGGCGATCATCAGTTGCTCGCGGATCAGGTCGATGCCGGTAACCATCTCGGTGACCGGGTGCTCGACCTGGATGCGGGTGTTCATCTCGATGAAGTAGAAGCGGCCGTTCTCGTAAAGGAACTCGAACGTGCCCGCGCCGCGGTAGTCGATGCGGATGCAGGCATCCACGCAGACCTTGCCGATTTCTGCGCGCTGCTCGTCGGTGATGCCCGGTGCCGGGGCCTCCTCGACCACCTTCTGGTGGCGGCGCTGCATCGAGCAATCGCGCTCGCCCAGGTGGATGGCGTTGCCCTGGCCGTCGGCGAGAACCTGGATCTCCACGTGGCGCGGATTCTCCAGGAATTTCTCCATGTAGACCATGTCGTTGCCGAAGGTGGCCTTGGCCTCGGCCTTGGTCGTCTGGATGGCGTTCACCAGCGCCGCCTCGGTGTGGACCACGCGCATGCCGCGACCGCCGCCGCCGCCGGAGGCCTTGACGATCACCGGATAGCCGATCTCGCGGGCAATCTTGATGTTGGTCTGCGGGTCGTCGCCCAGCGGGCCATCGCTGCCGGGCACGCAGGGAACGCCGGCTTCCTTCATCGCGCGGATCGCGGCGACCTTGTCGCCCATCAGGCGGATGGTCTCGGCCTTGGGGCCGATGAAGATGAAGCCCGACTCCTCGACCCGTTCGGCGAAGTCCGCGTTCTCGGCCAGGAAGCCGTAACCGGGGTGGATCGCCTGGGCGTCGGTGACCTCGGCGGCGGAGATCAGCGAGGCCATGTTGAGGTAGCTGTCGGGCGATGGTGCCGGGCCGATGCAGACCGACTCGTCGGCCATCGCGACGTGCTTGAGGTTGCGGTCGACGGTGGAGTGCACCGCAACGGTATGGATGCCCAGGGCGTGACAGGCGCGCAGGATGCGCAGCGCAATCTCACCCCGATTGGCGATGACGACTTTGTCCAGCATCGCCACGGCCTCAGCCGATCACGAACAGGGGCTGGTCGAATTCGACCGGCTGACCATTCTCGGCGACCACCTTGACGATGGTCCCGGATGCGTCGGCTTCGATCGGGTTGAACATCTTCATCGCCTCGATGATGCCGATGGTCTCGCCCGCGGTGACCGTCTGGCCCACCGTCACGAACGCCGGCTTGTCTGGCGCCGGCGATGCGTAGAACGTGCCGACCATGGGCGCGCGCACGACATGTCCGTCGGGCAGGTCGTTTCCTGCCGGCGCACTGCCGCCGGTGGCGGCCTCGACCGGCGAGGCCATCGGCATCGCTGGCGGGGCGGCAACGGCCTGCTGCGGCGCAGTCGCCATGATGGTGCCGCGCGGTGAGCGCGCCAGGCGGACGGACTCCTCGCCTTCCTTGATCTCGATCTCGGCCAGGTTGGACTCTTCCAGCAGATCGATGAGTTTCTTGATTTTGCGCAGGTCCATGGGAGGTCCTCAGGTAGTTATGTCGGTTGGCCGCGCGGGGCGGCCGAAGGAGGTTCAGGCCGGCGTCGCCGCCAGTCGATGCAGTGCGGCATCCAGCGCGCAGCGGTAGCCGGCGGGGCCCAGCCCGGCGATCACGCCGACGGCCAGGTCGCTGAAATAGCTCGTGTGGCGGAAGGGCTCGCGGGCATGCGGATTGGACAGGTGGATCTCGTAAAACGGTAGCGCCACCGCGGCGAGCGCGTCGCGAAGGGCGATGCTGGTATGGGTGAACGCCGCGGGGTTGATCAGGATCACCGCCGTACCATCGCTGCGCGCCGCCTGGATGCGGTCGACCAGCACGTGCTCGGCATTTGACTGCAGACTGTCGAATTCATGGCCCGCGGTCTCCGCGATGCCGCGCAGTTCCGCGTCGATCGCTGCGAGCGTGATGTGGCCATAGATCTCCGGCTCGCGTTCGCCGAGCAGGTTCAGGTTTGGGCCATGCAGGACCAGCAGTTTTGCCATGGGGCTGCCGCAGTGGAAAGCACGGAAGTGTGGCCGAGTGACACCGCAGTGTCCAGAAAATACGGGGTCATTCGCCGAAGTTACGTTGTTTTAATCGGCCGTTTGAATTCTGGCGTGAGGGCAGCCGTCTGGATCACGGGCCTCATTGAGCAGCCCAGGAATCGATTTCGCCATCCCGGAACGGGCCGACCTTCTGTTTCAGCAGACGGCCCTGCGCGTCGACCAGAACCGAATAGGGCAGGACACCCTTCACGTTGCCCAGTTGCACGCCCGCATCGGCGGGGCCGGCCGCATCGATCAGGATCGGGTAGCGCACCGGTACGCGCTCAAGGAAGGCGCGCACCGCGTCGGCGTCGTCCAGCGCAATGCCGACCACCTGGGTGCCTTGGTCCCCCTGCTGGCCGGCGAAACGGTCCAGTTCGGGCATCTCCTCGATGCACGGCCCGCACCAGCTGGCCCACAGGTTGATCAGTTGCGGGCGGCCAGCATGCGCCTGCGGCAATTGCATCAGCCGGCCATCCAGCCCGGGCAGCTCCAGCGTCGGGATCGGCTGGCCCCGGCGCGCGATGGCCAGCCCGGCCGGTGGGGTCGGCGCGGTGGCGGCCAGTACGTCCTGGAGTGCGCGCTGGCCGATCTCGGTGCGCATCAGCGGCGCCGGCGGGTTCAGCCAGATGCTGAGTGCGACGCCAAGCAACGCCGCGAGCGCTGCGGCAAGCACGATTTTGCTGTTCTGGCCCATTCAGAACGCTTCCACGGCCGCATCGGCCAACGCCTGGTGGACGATGTCGGGGGTCAGCACGGTGGGCAGGATCTGCCCCTCGCCGCCGCCGCGCGGAAACACCACGTACAGCGGCACGCCCACCGCGTTGTGGCGCTGCAGGAACGCGGTAAGCGTCGGATCGACGTTGGTCCAGTCACCGACCAGGTACGCCGCGTCGGCATCGTCGAGCGCGCGCTTGAATCCATCGCGCCCCAGCACCGTCTTCTCGTTCGCCTTGCAGGTAACGCACCAGTCGGCGGTCATGTTCACGAACACCACCCGGTTGGCGGCGCGCAGGTCGGCCAGGCGTTGCTCACTGAAGGGCACCTTCACCAGCTGGTCTTCGCCAACTGCGGTGTGCTCCAGCACCTTTTCCGGCACGGGGTGGGTATGGATCAGCCACAGCGTCCAGCCCGCCCCCAGCAGCGCGATCACCGCCAGCGACGTCGCCCAGGGGCGCAGGTTGACCCGCGAGTGGTTCCAGGCCCAGGCGCCCAACGCCACCAGGACCGCCGCGACCATCCACAGGCCAACCGCGTCAGCGCCCAGTTGCTTGGCCAACACCCAGGCGAGCCACACGGCGGTCAAGTAGAGCGGGAAGGCCATGATCTGCTTGAAGGTTTCCATCCAAGCGCCCGGGCGCGGCAGGGCGCGGGCCAGGGCAGGCACGAAACCGATCAGCAGGAAGGGCAGCGCCAGGCCAAGTCCGAGGGCGAGAAACACCGCCAGCGCGGTGGCGGCCGGCGCAGTGAATGCCCAGGCCAGCGCCGCGCCCATGAACGGCGCGGTGCACGGTGTGGCGACCACAACCGCCAGTACGCCGGTGAAGAAGTCCCCCGCCGGACCGGAGCGCGTGGTCAGGCCGTGGCCCGCTCCGGTCCAGCGGCCGGCCAGTTGCCAGACTCCGGACATGCTCAGGCCGAGCGCCAGCATCAGCAGCGCGAGCAGCGCGACCACCAGGGGTTGCTGCAACTGGAAGCCCCAGCCCAGCGCCAGTCCGGCCTGCCGCAGACCCAGGGCCAAGGCGCCCAGTGCCGCGAAGCTGACCATCACGCCGGCGGTATACCAGAGCGCCTGCTTGCGCGCCGCACCCTGCGCATGGCCGTTGCCTGCCAACGACAGCACCTTCAGTGACAGCACCGGCAGCACACACGGCATCAGGTTGAGGATCAGGCCACCGATGAGCGCGAACACGAGGATCAGCAACAGGCCGGGTACGGAGTCGGGTGCGGCCGCGGCCGCGTCCGTGCTCGGCGACGCCGGCGACGCGTTGGCGCCAGCGACGTCCGCGTCGGATGGTCCGTTGTTTGCCAGCGCTTCAATAGACGCGCTCGCGTCGCCCACAACGCCCGCGTCGGTGTCGCCTGCCTCCGGCAGTTCCGGGCCGTTGTCAGGTTGTGCCCCGATTGCGTCATCGCCTGCCGCCGGGATGGACTGCTTACCGGGCGCGTCAGCGGCGGTTTTTGCGGTGGCGTTCACCGTCCCTGAGGGCAGGTCGATCTCGACCTTGCGGGTCATCGGCGGGTAGCAGATGCCGTCGTTCTGGCAGCCCTGGAAGGTGGCCGTCAGCTTGACCGTCGCGGCGTCCGCGCGCTCACGCAACAGTGGGACGGGCACGTCGATCTGGTCGAAATACACCACCACATCGCCGAAATGCTCGTCGCGATGCTGGCGCCCGTTCGGCCAGCGCGGTTTGCCCAGGGCGATGCCGCCGTCGGCCGACTCCAGGGTCAGACGGGTATTGTCGCGATACAGGTAATAGCCCGATGCCGGGCTGAAGCGGAGCAGCAAAGTGTCGCCATCACCGGCGATCGCTTCGAAGCCGAAGGCCTGCTCGGCCGGCAGGGGCATGGCGTCGACGCCGCCCGCGCCGCCGGGAAACAGCGCATTGCCGCCCAGGCCGCCGGTGGCCAGTGGCTTGCCCAGAAGGCTCGCGCCCTTGTTGCCTGCGGTGGCCGGGCGGCTGGCCGGTGGAACCGAGGGAAGTGCCACGGTCAGCTTGCGTGTCTGCGGCGGGTAACAGATGCCCGCGTCGGCGCAGCCCTGGTATTTGACCGTCAGCGTGGTGCTTGCGCCCCGGGCATCGCCCGGCAGTTGGGCGGTCAAGCGCTTGCGGTAGGTTTCCACCTTGCCGAAGAATTCGTCTTCGTGTGGCTCGCCGGGCGGCAGTTGCAGGTCGCCGGCCGCAAACCCGGCATCACTGGTCACCGAGGTGCGGTGGCGATACAGGTAGTACCCGTCAGCGATCTTCCAGTGGATGGCGACGGCGCCGTGGTCACTGGCCCGGGCGTCCACGGCAAAGGCTTCGTCGACGGGCAACAGGTCGTCGGCATCGACGGCTGCCACCGCCGGAAACGCCAGGCCGGCCAGCAGCGCAAGACCGGTCAGGCCTGCGACAACGCGGCGCCCCAGGCGGGCGCGTGTTGGGTCGCTGAAGACGGAGGACGGGAAGAGGTTGGGGGTCTGGCGTTTGCGCGGTTCAGTCATCATCTCGGGTCTGTTCTACGACCCAATCCAGGTAGGGGGCGAGTCCGCCGACGGCTTCGACCGCGATCAGCTCGGGAAGTTCATAGGGGTGCAAGGCGCGGACCCGGGCGGTCAGCGCGTCCAGCTGCTCTGTGGTCGTTTTGATCATCAGCAGTACTTCGTTGCCCTGCTCGACCCGGCCCTCCCAGCGGTAAGTGGACCGGACGCCGGGCATTTCGCTCACGCACGCAGCCAGACGTTCGGCCACCAGCGCACGGGCCAGGACGTCGGCGCTGGCTGCATCGGGACAGGTGCAATACGCGATCAGGACAGGCATGGTCCTGATTGTACCGAGGGCAGCGCGGCGACGTTCGCGCGCTCGTCCATGATGGTCGAGCGCCTCATGGCGCGGACCTGCGGTCCTTAAAGGGTCTGCCGGTGTCCGGATCCCGCGCCCGGCGTCGTCTTGAGTGGGATGGAGTCAGCGGCTTCGCTGTTGCTGGCGGCTGGCCGACATGCGATGTACCTGGATGCACAAGGAGAGCTGGACGATGGACACACCGATGCCACACAAAAACGGAGTCACCCTCGCCGTTCTGGGCGGCGCACTGGCGATGATGACCCTCCCGGCCTGCGCTGCTGACGCAGCCGCGGGTTTTGCAAGCGCGCCGGGCTACGTCGAGGTTGAATTCGACAACCTGCAGTGGGACGACTATTACACCGCCGAACGCTTTCCCGGCCAGGGTGATTCCGTATTCATGCCCGACGCCGACCTCATCGCGCCGGTCCGCGCGCTGCTGCTGATGGAGAACCAGGAAGGGTCGCTGCCGCATGCCCGCTACAGGGTGACCTATGACCTGCACAGCGATGCCAACGACCAGGACGGGGGCACCAGCGAGGTTGAAATCACCCGCATCAACCTGGGTCCGGCGTTTCGCGAGCAGGCGTTGGAGGGCGTCCCGGCCGAACACCACGCGCCACCCGAGGCGTTCGGCGTGGGGCCCCATGTCAGCTGGCGCTTCCAGATGGCGCCGATCCAGGGCATGACGGCCCATGTCGTCCAGGCTGGGCGCAAGGAGCTGTCCGATGCCGACGTCGCAGGTCTGGATTGCCTGGGCGCGCCGTGCGCACAGCTCGAATCGGCCGAAGGTCCCGCGGGCAACTGGGAGGAGCGCGAGCAGCCAGCACCCAGCGTCGACTATCGCGCCGTCACCGTTGAAGGCCCCGATCCGGCCTATGTCGTGGACCAGATGCTGGGCGTGATGCTGGGCGAGGATGGCGCCCAGCCCACCGGACCGGCCGTTCCCGGGAGAGATCCCCGGATCACCATGGTGGTCTCCGTCAACGCCGGCGGCCAGGACGTCATGACCACCGGACTGGGGCGCAACTCGGTCGTGTATGACGACGCGATCGGCACGGTCTGGGTGCGCTCGTGGCAGCAAAGCGACACGCCGGGCGAGATCAGCGAGCTGCAAGTGCCTAGAGCGCGTTGAAACAAGCATTCATTAAATACGGCCGGCAGCGACAGCCGGCCGCACCCCAAGGAGCGTCAAGGATGAAGGTTTCAGTCATTGCATCGGCCATCGTCGCCGCATCGATCGTGATCGGCGGTGGCTGCGCGGCCGAAAACGGCAGCGCGGTACCTGCAAAAGTGGCCGCCGAGGCCAAGCGTCAGGCCGCCGCCGTCACCTTCCCGCGGGTGGTGATCCCCACCGACGCGGGAGAGTTCTGGTTTCAGCCCGCCTCGTGCTCGGTGGGCGAAGAGGACGGCTCGCAGGTCTTCACCATCCACGGCCCGGGCAAGGGGCCCGACGGCAAGCCGGTCTACGTCGATATTGATGGCGCGGACCAGGGGCCGATGGGCGACACGGACGTGCGGATCCACGTCGGCGTCGATGCGAAGTTCAAACACGGCGATCCCGCGTGGATCTTCAACGCCGCGGTGGCCCACGGCTTCGACGTTCCCGCATCCGTGGCCCGCGTCGACGGGGACGTGGTCGTGCTGAGCGGCCTCATTTTCAGCGCCGACGGAGACAGTCGGCTGGAGGTCACTGGGCCGGTCCGGATCGATTGCAGTCGCTGATCCTGCGGGCGGCCTGATCGCGCGCTATTACCATTGTTGCCAGACCCATAACGTGAACCTATGGAAAACATGACGTAATTGGGCAACAATGGCCCCGGGCTGACAGGAGTTGGCCATCGACAAGGGGTCAGGTGTGGGGGGAGGGGCACAGGACGTGCCGTGCTGGATGCCAATCCCGAACCAGAAGGAGCGCGTTCCGTCAGGACGTGCTCCTTCTTTTTTTGCGCCACACGCAGCAGCAGCCACCTGGCGCAGAAAAATCTTCGCCACGGCCCTTGAATCCCCGCCCACGTGCCCCATCTTCAGTCGCAGTCCCGGTTCGCCGGGCATGCCCGCGACGGCCTGCAGGCCAGCAGGGCATTGCAAACAAACGTAATCCGGATTTTTCAACCATCTACGAGGTTGCTGCAAATGAATATCAAGCCGCTGTTCGACCGCGTGGTCATCAAACGCATGGAAGAGGAAAAGATGTCCGCGGGCGGCATCGTCATCCCTGATTCGGCCACTGAAAAGCCGATCAAGGGCGAAGTCATCGCCGTGGGCGCTGGCAAGGCACTGGACAACGGCAGCGTCCGCGCGCCGCAGGTCAAGGTGGGCGACAAGGTGCTGTTCGGCAAGTACAGCGGCACCGAGGTCAAGCTGGACGGCACCGACCTGCTGGTGGTCAAGGAAGACGACATTTTCGCGATCCTGGGCTGATCCGGGCGTCTTCGGCCACACCGGCCACATCTTTTTTTCCACTATTCCTGTTTTGAGGTTCTAGATCATGGCTGCCAAGGAAATTCGTTTCGGCGAAGACGCGCGCTCCAAGATGCTGCGCGGTGTCAACACGCTCGCCAATGCCGTCAAGGCGACTCTCGGCCCGAAGGGTCGCAACGTCGTGCTCGACAAGAGCTACGGTGCCCCCACGATCACCAAGGACGGCGTGTCCGTCGCCAAGGAGATCGAGCTGGCCGACAAGTTCGAGAACATGGGCGCGCAGATGGTGAAGGAAGTCGCCTCGCGCACGTCCGATGATGCCGGCGACGGCACCACCACCGCGACCGTGCTTGCCCAGGCGTTCATCCGCGAGGGCATGAAGGCGGTTGCCGCCGGCATGAACCCGATGGACCTGAAGCGCGGTATCGACAAGGCCGTCACCGGCGCCGTCGCCGAGCTGAAGAACATCTCCAAGCCCTCGTCCAGCAGCAAGGAAATCGCCCAGGTCGGTACGATCTCGGCCAACTCGGACGCCAACATCGGTGACCTGATCGCCAAGGCGATGGACAAGGTCGGCAAGGAAGGCGTGATCACCGTGGAAGACGGTTCGGGCCTGGACAACGAGCTGGACGTGGTCGAGGGCATGCAGTTCGACCGCGGCTACCTCTCCCCGTACTTCATCAACAACCAGCAGTCCATGCAGGCCGAGCTGGATGACCCGTTCATCCTGCTGTACGACAAGAAGATCTCCAACGTCCGTGACCTGCTGCCGATCCTGGAAGGCGTGGCGAAGGCCGGCAAGCCGTTGCTGATCGTGGCCGAGGACGTCGAAGGTGAGGCCCTGGCGACCCTGGTGGTCAACACCATCCGCGGCATCGTCAAGGTCTGTGCGGTGAAGGCTCCGGGCTTCGGCGACCGTCGCAAGGCGATGCTGGAAGACATGGCCGTCCTCACCGGCGGCACCGTGATCTCCGAGGAAGTCGGCCTGGCGCTGGACAAGGCGACCATCGAAGACCTCGGCCGGGCCAAGAAAGTCCAGGTCTCCAAGGAAAACACCACAGTGATCGACGGCGCCGGCGAGACCGGTGGCATCGAAGGCCGCATCAAGCAGATCAAGGCGCAGATCGAAGAGACCTCTTCGGACTACGACCGCGAGAAGCTGCAGGAGCGCGTGGCCAAGCTGGCCGGCGGCGTTGCGGTGATCAAGGTTGGTGCGTCGACCGAGATCGAGATGAAGGAAAAGAAGGCCCGCGTTGAAGACGCCCTGCACGCCACCCGCGCCGCGGTGGAAGAAGGCGTGGTCCCGGGCGGCGGTGTTGCCCTTATCCGTGCCCTGGCTGCCATCGTCGACCTGAAAGGCGACAACGAAGACCAGAACCACGGCATCACCATCGCCCTGCGCGCGATGGAAGCCCCGCTGCGCGAGATCGTCATCAACGCCGGTGAAGAAGCCTCGGTGATCCTGAACAAGGTTCGCGAAGGCACCGGCAGCTACGGTTACAACGCGGCCAACGGCCAGTACGGCGACATGCTCGAGTTCGGCATCCTGGATCCGACCAAGGTGACCCGCACTGCGCTGCAGAACGCGGCCTCCATCGCTGGCCTGATGATCACCACCGAAGCGATGGTGGGCGAGCTGCCGAAGAAGGACGAGCCTGCAATGCAGGGCGGTGGCGACATGGGCGGTATGGGTGGCATGGGCGGAATGGGTTTCTAAGCCTGACCTCCAGCGACACCGCAACAAGGAAAAGCCCCGCTTCGGCGGGGCTTTTCTGTATCCGGTCCATCGCGTTTGCATTCACCGGGCGGGGCAGAAAATCGACTCTCGGCAATTCATGACCCCACCAGTTCAATTTTGCACTGCAGCGTGCACCCTAATAACAAATCCTTCACAGTCGACCTGCATCCCGACGTGGGGGAGGGAGCAGACCCGCTACCGGTTCGTCCGGGGCGGGTTTTTTATTGACCTCGCGGAAGTCGTCCCCGAATCAGCGAACGATGGCATTGTGCCTACGCCGTTGCTCCAGCGTGATTCACGGCTGAACGTGACGGCAGCTGCGCTGCGCGTGCATGCGAGCGACCCAGTCGGGCGTGTCGAAGCAGCTCAAGCAGTTTGAAGACGGATTGGGTTTTCAGTTGTTCACGCGGCGAGGCCACAGTCTGGCGAGACATCCGTCCATGCGGAGGGATGTATTTGTTTGTGGCGGTTGCTTATGTCGATATGAGCGTCCTGCCGGGGCAGTCGTGTCGGTGTAATGCTTGTTGTTGCCGGCTGCATGCCATCATCGCGGCATGATTCCAGCGTCCTCTTCCGTAGCCGCGGTTGCCGAGCGTGCGTTGGCGCAGCTGCAGGCAAGCCAGTTGGCGATTGGCGCAGAGTTGGACGCGCAGGCCCTGCAACGTTGCCAGCCGGTGGCAATTGCCAGTGATTTCGCGGTTGCCACGCTGATACGCCAACCTGACTTGCTGAGCCGGCTGCTGGCGGACGATGGCGAGGCACCGTTGCCGGTACCGGAGCTGCTGGCCGACCACCGCGACCAGTGGCTGTCGTTGCTGCGGCGCTATCGCACCGCCGAGTCCACCCGACTGGTCTGGCGTGATGTGCACGGGCTGGATGATGTGGATGCCACGCTGGCCGGCACCACGGCGCTGGCCGAAGTCTGTTTGCGGGTCGCACTGGAGGCGCTGGAACAGGAGTTCGTCGGTCGCCACGGCGTCCTGCGCCATGCGGACGGCAGCGCGCAGAGGCTGGTGGTGTTCGCGCTCGGCAAGCTTGGTGGCGGGGAGCTGAACTTCAGTTCCGACGTTGATCTGGTGTACGGCTATGAGCCACCTGGCGATCTGTCTGCGGTGTCCGACGGACCCCGGCCACTGTCGGCGGAACACTACTTTTCCAGGCTCGGTCAGAAGCTCGCGCGCCTGCTGGACGACGTCACGGTGGACGGTTTCTGTCATCGCGTTGACCTGCGATTGCGTCCCTACGGCAATGCCGGGCGGGTGGCTTGGTCGTTTCCGGCCATGGAACAGTATTTCCAGCGCGAGGGGCGGGACTGGGAGCGTTATGCGTGGCAGAAGGCGCGGCCGGTCGCCGGAGACCTGGCGGCGGGAGCCGCGTTCCTGGAGCTGCTGCGCCCATTTGTGTACCGGCGTTATCTGGATTACGGCGCGCTGGACGGGCTACGGGCGATGAAGGCGGCGATTGCCGCCGAAGTGGCGCGCAAGGAGCTGGACGACGATATCAAGCGCGGCCCCGGGGGCATCCGGGAGATCGAGTTCCTCGCCCAGGCGCTGCAGCTGATCCGCGGCGGTCGTGATCCCGGCCTGCGCGAGCGCTCGCTGCAGCCGGCCCTGGCTGCCTTGGTCGAGGCCGGTCAGGTGGAGGCACGGACCGGCGCACAACTGCGGGAGGCATACCTTTTCCTGCGTCATCTGGAGAACCGGCTGCAGATGTTCGCCGACCAGCAGACTCACGCCTTGCCGGTGGATCCGGTGACGCGGGTGCGGATCGCGATCGGCATGGGTTTTGCCGATTGGGACGAGCTGCGGGCCGAATTGGAGCGCCATCGCAGCATCGTGCGCGAGGAGTTCGCGGCCTTGCTGGCGCCCCGCCATGGCAACCGTAGCGAAGGCGTGCTCGCGGAGTACTGGCTGGCGCTGCCCGATGGTGGCGACATGGCGGTGCTCGCCGAAGCCGGCTTCGAGGACGCGGCCGGTGCCGACAGCCTGCTGCGTGATTTCGCCCGAAGCCCCGGCGTTGTCGCCCTGACCGACGGCACCCGTGCCCGTCTGGACCGGGTGCTGCCGGCGTTCATGGAGGGGGCTGCGCGTTCCAGCCAGCCCGCACTCGCACTGCGCCGCCTGCTGGCGCTGGTCCACAACATCCTGCGCCGCAGTGCCTACCTGGCACTGCTGGACGAGCAGCCGGCGGCCCTGGCCCGACTGGTCCGGGTGACCAGTCAAAGCGCGCTGCTCGCCGAACGCGTCGCGGTCCATCCGCTGCTGCTGGACGAGCTGCTCGACGCCAGTGTGGCCGGCGAGCTGCCGGGCCGGGCCGCGCTCATCCAGGCCTGTTCCGAGGTTGGCTTGCAGGGTGACGGCTCGGGCGCGCGCCGGGCGCGGGGCAGCGGAGATGAACCGCTGGCCGCACCCGAGGCGCGCAGCCCGGAAGACGTAGAGGCGGTGCTGAACGCGCTCAACGAAGTGCGCCAGGCTGCGAGCTTCCGCATCGCCATGGCCCATCGCGACCATCGCCAGCCGGCCGTGGAAAGTGCACGCCAGGTCGCCTGGTTGGCCGAAGGCGTGGTGAACCGCGTACTGGCGATGGCGACGCGGGAAATGATCGCCGCCCACGGGCGTCTCCCGACGACCCGGTTTGCGGTGTTCGGCTATGGCAGCCTGGGCGGCGAGGAGCTGGGGTTCGACTCGGATCTGGACCTGGTGTTCCTGTATGACACTCCACCGAGCGCAGGCGGCATCGATGCCGTGTCCGACGGCCCGCGACCGTTGGATGCCGCCCGCTGGTCCGCGCGACTGGCGCAGAAGCTGGTGGCCTTGCTCGAAGCGCCCACCCGCGCCGGTCGGCTGTACGAGGTGGACGTGCGCCTGCGGCCTGATGGCGCCAAGGGTGTGCTGGTATCCAGCCTCGCCAGCTTTGATGCCTATCAGCACGAGCGCGCATGGAACTGGGAGCACCAGGCGCTGGTACGTGCGCGGCCCATCGCCGGCGACGCCTCCCTGGCCGCGGATTTTGTCGGTGTGCGCAACGCCACGCTGTCGCGACCGCGCGAACGGGAGCAGCTGCGCGATGAAGTCTCGGCAATGCGCGCCCGCATGCGTGCCGAACTGGATCGCAGCAGGGACGGCGTGTTCGATCTCAAGCAGGGCCAGGGCGGGCTGGTGGACCTGGAGTTCGTGCTGCAATCACTGGTGCTGGAGCATGCCGCCACCCGCGCCGGCGTGCTGCGCAGGCAGGATACCCACGGGCTGATCGGCGCCATCCACGATGCGGGGATCATCGACGCGGAAACCCGCACGCAATTGCAGGCCGCCCACGAGATCCTGCTCTCGCGCAGTCTGGACTGCAGTCTGGATCGACGTCCTCGAAGGATGGTGCCCGACGCGCCGGTGGAGCGCGCCCGGGCTGCGATTGACCTGGCGGCACGCGAGCACGGGCTCGATTTCAGCCGTCGGGCTTGAGAAGCACTGGCGGAAGCGACAGCCGCTGCCTGACTTCGTCCGCAACGCGGCCGGTTTCGCGCAGCGGCGTGACCGGGAAATCCGCCAGAGCCTCGTCGTAGGCGCGCACACGACCCAGTTCGAGCAGGCGATCGACGAACCGGCGCGGACGGCCACGCAGTTGGTCCAGACCGGCGACGAACACGGGCGCCTCGGTGGCGCAGGCCTCCGACAGCATGTTGACCGACTCGGCGGTGCACACGATACGGTCCGCACAGGCCAGCAAGCCCGGGTAGGGATTGGCACCGTCGCCCGGCGGGGTGAACAACATGCCGTTGCGGCCGGCAAAATGCTTTTGCAGTCGCTCACCCAATGCCGCGGGACTGCGGCGTGAGGTCGTCGCCATGACGCAGCCGCCTGCCTCATCCACCTGGCGCATCACGTCCAGGGTCAGTGCTTCCAGCCAATCAGCGTCCAGCCCGGCGTGGGCGCTGGCACCGCCAAGCAGCAACGCGGTGCGCGGTTGCGGCAGGGTCGCCAGGGCCGTGAACCGGCGCCGTGCCTCGGCCAGCCATTGTGCGTCCACCGGATGCAGGCTGCCCAGAACGGGAATGACGTTGCTGCCCACCAGGCGATCATGTTCCGGCGCGATCACCAGGTCCCAATGCCGTGTCGCGATGCGTGGATCGAGGATCTGCACCGTGGCGCTGCCGTGGCGCCGCAGCAGCCGGGTCGCGAGCGCCGCCTGACGCCCGCAGCCGATGGCCAGCGCCGGCGGACTCGCCAGCGCATCATGGAATCGGGTGCCGAACGCATGCCCCGCGGCAACGCCTCGGGGCGCGGTCCAGCGCCACGGGGCACGCGTGTCGAGCTTCCAGTCGCGCGTCGGCATGCCCAGCGCACGCCCGAGCGCCTGTGCTTGGCGCAGGTTCCCGGCGTTGCCGTCGGTGATGGTCCAGACGCTCGGATTTTCCGCTTGGCGTTTCATCTCTGCCTGCAATACGTTCCAAAGTTGCGCCCGTGCTCGCCGCATTCCAGCGCCTACACTTGCCGGCTTGGCTGCTCCCACAGGAGCGTCGATTCCCACCGCATCCACGGAGAGATCATAAGTGGCCCAGACCCGACCCGAACCCCTCGCTCCGGCAACGCTGGACCAGCTGTTTCGTACCGCGCGCACCCACAACGAGTTGGGCGGCGAGGTCAGCGACGATACCCTCCGCCAACTCTACGATCTGGTGAAGTGGGGTCCGACCAGTGCCAACATGTCACCGGCACGCTTCGTATTCGTGAAGTCCGCGCAGGCCAAGGCGCTGCTGGAACCGGCACTGGATGAGGGCAATCACGCCAAGACCATGGCTGCCCCGGTTACCGTGATTGTCGGCTTCGACGAGGATTTCCACGAAAAGCTGCCGTACCTGTTCCCGCATACCGATGCCAAGAGCTGGTTCGTCGGCCCGCGCGAAGGCCGCAGCGCCGCGGCGTTCCGCAACGGCAGCCTGCAGGGCGCGTACCTGATCCTGGCTGCGCGGGCGCTGGGACTGGACACCGGGCCGATGTCGGGTTTTGACAACGCCAAGGTCGATGCGGCCTTTTTTGCAGGTACAGCGGTCAAGTCGAACTTCCTCGTCAATCTGGGTTATGGCAATGCCGAGAAGATCTTCCCGCGCTCGCCACGCCTTTCCTTCGAGGAGGCAGCGCGGATCGCCTGACGGTTTTTGTGATGCCCCTGCCGCCGCTGCCTGCTACCCCCCCGATGACACCCGGAGTTCTCCCATGATCAAACGTCTGCTCCTCGCCGCTGCACTCGCCACGACCGCCAATTTCGCGATCGCCGCCCCGGTCACCTATCAGCTCGATCCCAGCCACACCAACGTGATCGCCCAGTGGAGCCATTTCGGCTTCTCCAACCCCGTGGCGCATTTCGGCCAGGCCGAGGGCGTGCTGGTGTACGACGCCGACAACGTCGCCGCGTCCAGCGTCAAGGTCACTATGCCCCTGTCAGGACTGAACAGCTTCACCGCCAAGTTTGACGAGCACCTGCGTGGCACGGATTTCTTCGACGCCGCCCGGTTTCCGGTGGCGACTTTCCACAGCACCGCAGTGGAGTCGGCCGGTGAAGGCAAGCTCAAGGTCACCGGCGATCTGACGATCAAGGACAACACCCATCCCGTGGTTCTGGACGTGACCCTGAACAAAGTCGGCGAGAACATGGCCAAGCAGCCGACGATTGGTTTTGACGCCCGCGCGACGATCAAGCGCAGCGACTTTGGTGTCGGCATGTATGCGCCCGCCGTCAGCGACGAGGTCGACATCCGGATCACCACCGAGGCGTCGGTCGCCAAAGCCGGGTCGTAACGCGCAGTGATCGTTGAGCGTCCCTCCGCATCGCGCGGCCAGAGCCCGTCCGGGGCGGACGGGATCGAGCGCCGTCACAGCTTCTCCTGCGGGACCTATTACGACCCGCAATGGACGGGCTTTGGCGCGCTGCGGGTGCTCAATGAGGACCGACTCGCGCCCGGCGCGGGGTTCGCGCCTTGCCGGCGCGCCAACATGGAAGTTCTGACCTACGTTCTCTCCGGCGCGTTGGCGCATCGGGACAGCAGCGGGGAGGAACGGGTGATCCGCGCGGGCAGTTTGCTGTGGCTGGGGGCCGGCCATGGGACGCAATACCACGATTTCAACGCGTCGGGCACCGAGCCGGTGCATTTCCTGCAGGCGTGGCTGCAGCCCGACCGGGTCAACGCCGAGCCGGCCTCAGCCAGCCGGGCGGCGACGCCGGGGGAGGGATGGCAACTGCTGGCCTCACCCGACGGCCACGATGGCAGCATCGCGATCCGACAGGACGCGTGCGTGTACCGGTTGGAACTCGCCCAGGGCTCAGCGACGGTGAGGTCGCTTGCGCCGTCGCGTCGATATTGGATGCACGTTGCCGCCGGGTCGGCCCGTGTTGACGGACGCGATCTGTCCGCCGGCGACGGCCTGGGCTTCAGCGCCGGGCACGGTCCGGTCGAATTTGCCGCGGCGTGCGCCACGCCGGCCGAGCTGTTGTGGTTCGACCTGCCCGGTTGAGGCAGCTGGTAAACTGGCCTCCTTGTACCGTCCGTGATCGCCGCCATGACCGCAGTCCATGACCATCCCACCCAGGCCAACGCCGAGCGCCGTTACACCGTGACGCGCGCCGATCTGCCGTTGAGCTGCCCGACGCCGTCGATGGCGCTGTGGAACTCGCATCCACGCGTGTACCTGTCGATCGAGGAAGACCTGGAGAGCACCTGCTTCTACTGCGGCGCGCACTTCGTTCTGCAGGACTGACCCATCGCGATGCGCCCGATGACGGTGGTCCAGCTGCTGCCGGCGCTGGAATCGGGTGGGGTGGAGCGCTCAACGCTCGAAATCGCCGACGCCCTCGTGTCGGCTGGGCATCGCGCAATCGTCGTATCCGCTGGCGGCCGCCTGCTGCCGCAACTGCTCGCCCTTGGTGGTGAACACGTGAGCCTGGATATTGGCCGCAAGTCGCCACTCACGCTTTCACGCGTTCTGCCGCTGCGCCGGATGCTGCAACGCGGTGATACCGATATCGTCCACGTGCGCTCGCGGCTGCCGGCCTGGATCGCGCGCTTCGCCTTGGCCGGGATCCACCCCGCGCGCCGGCCGCGCCTGGTCTCCACCGTCCACGGCCTCAACTCGCCCTCGCGCTACAGCGCGGTGATGGTCGGCGGCGAACGGGTGATCTGCGTATCGCAGAGTGTCCGCGATTATGTAATGGCGCATTACCCTGCGACCGACACCGAACGCCTGCGGGTCATACCCCGGGGGATCGACGCGGCCGCCTTTCCGCCTGCGCCGCTGCCCGACCGCTCCGCCCGTGCCTGGGCCGCAGCACAGCACCCGGCACTGGACGGCGATGGTCCCTTGCTGCTGCTGCCCGGACGTGGCACGCGACTGAAGGGCCATGGTGATGCCGTCGAGCTGCTGGCCCGCTTGCGCGCGGACGGCCGCGATGCGCGGCTGTGGCTGCCCGGCGCCCGCGAACCGGGGCGCGAGGACTACATCGCCGAATTGGAAGGCATGGCGTCGGCCCGCGGCGTCGCCGACGCGATCGCCTTCACCGCGCCCACCGACGCGATCGCCCGCGCATACGCGGCGAGCGATCTCGTCCTCCAGCTCTCGCGCAAGCCCGAGGCATTCGGTCGCACCGTGATCGAGTCCCTGTCGGTAGGGCGTCCCGTGCTTGGCTGGGGACACGGCGGCGTCGGCGAGCTCCTGTCTCGCCTGCAGCCGGCGGGGGCGGTGCCGCCGTTTGACGCGTCCGGGCTGCACGATCGGGCGATCGCGCTGCTGGACCGCGTGACCACGCCAGCCGGTACGATGCCCGATCTATCGGATTTCACCCTGCAAGCGATGCAACAAGCGACCCTGGATGTCTATGCCGAACTCATCAACTGAACTTTCCGCTGGCATCGCGACGGGGCGCGGCGCGGCATCTGGATCTGCACCGGCGGGGCGGGCGATCCAGGGCTGGCGCTGGGCGCCGGCGTGGATCCTGGCGTATGTCGTCTTGTGGCCTGCGCCGGGTTATGCCGAAGCGATCCTGGTACTGGGTGCACTGGTGGCGGTCGTCAAACTGGTCAGCTCGCGCTTCCGCGGCGGGGTGCGACTGCTCAGTGGCGAGGCCTGGGCCCTGACCAGCGTCCTGTTTTTCGCCTACTGGCTGCCGCAGTTGGTGTCGGCAGTGGACTCCATCGATCCCGGACGGGCGCTGCGCGAAGCGGCCGTGGACCTGCGCTATCTGCCGTTCCTCTGGCTGGCAGCCGCGGCGGTCGCCAACGAACGGGGCCGGCGCACCACTTTCGGCGGCCTGGCGATCATCCTCGCGGTTTGGACAGTGGACGCGCTGATCCAGGCAGGCACTGGCACCAGCCCGCTGTTTACTGGCATCGATTCAGTCAAGCAGCTGATCAGCGGTCACCCGATGTGCAGTGCGAGCGAGGTGGCCCTCTTGGATCGCCTCAGCGGCGTGTTTGGTCCCTGCAACCTGAAGCTGGGCATCGTGCTGGCGAGCCTGTCGCCGTTCGCCCTGTACGCGGCATCCAAGCGTGCCCACATGATCGGCTGGCTGGTAGCCGCGGCCGCAATCGGCGTGGTGGTGATGCTCGCCGGGTCGCGTGCGTCGTGGATCACCTACCTGCTGGTGCTGGTGTTGTCGGGCTGGCGCCTGCTGGGTTGGAAAAAGCTGCTTGGCGTGTTCGCCGCCGGCGCGATCCTGCTGGGGTTGCTGGGCGTGGTGTCCAGCGACGTGCGCCAGCGTCTGGAACGCACCACGCACGTCTTCTCGGCCAGCGAAGACGGCGTCGATCGCGCGCTCTCCGGGCGCACCCGGATCTGGGGCGCCGCGCTGTGCATGGTCCGCGAGAATCCAATCAATGGGGTGGGCGCGCGCGGCTTCCGCGAGGCATTCCCGGCCTGCGATCCGCAAAGCGACCAACCGGCGGAATGGGGTGACGGGCCGGCCTTCCACGCGCACCAGATCGTCCTGGAGATCCTCAGCGAAACCGGATTTTTCGGCCTGCTGATGTGGCTGGCAGGCGCAGCGCTGGCCTGGCGCGCGTGGCGTTTCGCCGATGCGCAGGCGCGCGAGCGCGCGCGTCCCGCCATGCTGGCGCTGGTGGTGACCGTGTTCCCGTTGAACACCCACCTGGCGTTCTATTCGACGTTCTGGGGCGGCCTGACGCTGTTGCTCGCGGCGCTCTACGCCGGCAGCTTGTTGGCGGTGCGCAGCGCGGATGCCACGGCCACGGAGTGACTATCGCGGCTGGTAGGGTGAGCTCTCACCCGGCGGCCGGCGTTTGAAGCGCCGGTGGATCCACAGGTACTGGCTCGGCGCCTCGCGCACCATGGCCTCGATCGCCGCGTTGACCCGGGTGCTGTCGGCCACCGCGTCGCTGGAGGGGAAGTCCTCCAGCTGGGCACCCAACCGCAACACGTAGTCGGCGCCTTCACGGCGGTGGAAGAAGGGCACCACTGCGCAGCCGGTCAGTCGGGCGAACTGGTGGGTGGCGGTGATGGTGGCCGCGGGCACGCCGAAGAACGGTGCGAACACCGTGTCCTTGCCACGCATATCCTGGTCGGGCGCGTACCAGAGCAGCCCGCCCTGCTTGAGGTGGCGCATGGCGGGCCGCAGCTCGGCATTGGCGAACATCGCGCTGGCGTGGCCGAGCCGTCCGCGCTTGACCGCCCATTCCATCACCGCGCCGCGATGGCGTCGGTACATGCCAGCCAGTGGGAGGTGGTCGCACATCAGTCGGCCGCAGATTTCCAGGGTCATGAAATGGCCGGACACCAGCAGCACGCCGCGCCCGCTGGCGCGGATCGCCTCAACGGCTTCCAGGCCCTCGATGCGCACCGTTCGCCGCATCGGCTCCACCGATCCCCACCAGGCGCGCGCGAATTCGAACAGGCCGATGCCCAGGTCACGGAAGTTGTCCCGCAGCAGGCTTTCGCGCTCCGCCTCATCCATCGCGGGAAAGCACAAAGCGAGATTGGTCTGCGCCGCGCGCCGGCGGTCGCCGGCAACACGCAATGCGAGCGCGCCGACAGCGGCGCCCAGCGCCCGCTGCAAGCCCCACGGCAGGCGCGCGGCGACTAGCAGCACGCCCAGTCCCAGCCACGCCGGCCAGTGGCGCAGACCCAGCGGCGCCGGGCCGGGAGATGTGGGGCTCGCGACGCTGCGGTCGCGTTCACGCGGAGGGGGTGTTGGAGCCATGCGATGGATTCTACCGGGCTCGTGGCACGCGAGCCGCCCGCCTCGGCAACGCTCCGCCGAGCCGGCACGCGCGGGGGTTACAGTATCCTCAGCCGATGCGAACAGACCTGATCGAGCGCCTTCTGCGCGGCCTGTATTCGACCGCGTTGTACCTGCTGGTGCCGCTGACGGTTTACCACCTGATCTGGCGGGGCTTTCGCCAGCCCAGCTACTTCCAGCGCTGGAACGAGCGCTACGCGCGTTACGCCGATTCCCCACATGCCAGCACCCTGTGGCTGCACGCGGTGTCCGTGGGCGAGGTCAACGCTGCGGTGCCGCTGGTGAATGCGCTCCGCCGTGGCCGGCCTGACCTGCACCTGCTGGTGACCACGATCACGCCCACCGGCTCCGAACGCGTCCGCGCGCTGTGGGGGCATGACGTGGAGCATGTCTACCTGCCGTATGACCTGCCCGGCGCGGTGGCCCGGTTCCTGCGCCACTACCGGCCGCGAGCCGCGCTGATCATGGAAACCGAACTATGGCCGAACCTGCTGTTCGGTTGCCGCGACCATGGCGTGCCGGCCTACATCCTCAACGCGCGCCTCTCCGAACGATCATTGCGCGGCTACCGGGTGCTCGCGCCGCTGGTGGGCCGGGCGCTGCGTACCGTGACCATGGTGGCGGCGCAATCGATGGCCGATGCGATGCGCTTCGTGCAACTGGGCGCCCGCTCCGAGCAGGTCGTCGACGTGGGCAACCTGAAATATGACGTGATGGTGCCCGAGGGCCTGGAGGATTTTGCCGCGTCCTGCCGGGCCCATTGCGGGCGCCGACCGGTGTGGATTGCCGCCAGCACGCACGAGGACGAGGAGGCTGCGGTGATCTCCATCCACCGGAGGCTGCGCGAGCGCTATCCGGACCTGCTGCTGTTGTGGGCGCCGCGCCACCCGGAACGCTTCCGGGTGGTCGCCGAGCACGCGCGCACGTCCGGCTGGCAGGTTTCCACCCGCTCACGGGCGCAGTGGCCCTCGGCCGGCGATGCAGTGTTCGTCATCGACACGCTGGGCGAACTGCTGCATTTCTACGCGTGCGCGGACGTGGCCTTTGTTGGCGGCAGCCTGCAGGACGTGGGTGGGCACAACCTGCTGGAGCCGGCGGCGGCGGGTACCGCCATCGTCACCGGCCCCCACCTGCACAACTTTGCCGAAATCTCGCGCCAACTCGACGAGGCCGGCGCATTGCGGATCGGCGCCGACCCGATCGGCGTCGGCGGCGCGCTGGAAGAACTACTGGGCGACCCGGCGATGCGACGGCAGATGACCGCAGCCGGCCGGATGTTGGTGGAGTCAGGGCGCGGCGCGTTGGCCCAGACCCTGGTGCTGCTGGGCCCGGCGCTGGCACCCAAGCAGCATGATGCGGCCTAGCGCTGGATTGGCGACGCCACTTCGGCCTCGGCGTTCACCGTCAGCAGGCGGTTGATGTTCTGGACGTCGCCCACGTCCAGGGTGCCGGCGGCTTCGGCCAGCACCAGCCGCTGCTGCAGGTGGTTGTAGCGGGCGAGCGCGAATTCCTGCTGGGCGGCGAACAGGTTGCGCTGGTTCACCAGCACGTCCAGCACCGTGCGGGTGCCCACCTCCAGACCGACCTGCGACGCATCGTAGGCGGCCTGGGCTGAGACCAGCGCCAAGCGCCGTGCTTCCACTTCGCTGACGCCCGCAACCAGCGTCTGGTAGGCGTTGCGGGTGTTGCGCTCCAGCGCGCGTCGCTGCTGCTCGAGCTGGTCGCTGGCGACGTCGCGCTGGGCGATGGCCTGGCGTACGCGTGACTGGGTCGCGCCGCCGGAGAAGATCGGCACCGACAGGGTGACGCCCACCTGCGGGCCCCGGCTTTCGTTGTCGATCGGGCGGGTCGCCGAACCTGGCAGGCCGGTGGCGCTGAAGGTGTTCTCGCCCCACGTCTTGCCGTCCGAATAGCCGCCGCCCAGGTAGAGCGTCGGCCAGTGGCCGGAGCGCGCGGTGCCAACGTCGGCCTCGGCCGACTGGACCTGCAGCTCCTTGGCCCGCAACGCGGGGTTGTTTTCCATGGCGGTCTGGACCCAACCGTCTGCCCCTTCGGCGACCGGCAACTCGGGCTGGAAATCCTGTGGCAGTCCCTTCAGGTTGCTCACCGGCACACCGGTGATCTCGGTCAGCGCCTGATAGGCGTCCGCCACGTAGTTGCGGGCGACGATGGTGTTGGCCCGCGCACTGTCGAACTGGGCGCGCGCCTCATGCACATCGGTGATCGGGGCCAGGCCGACCTCGAGCCGCTTGGAGGCGAAGTCGAACTGTTTTTGCAGCGCCTGCTCGGCCGCTTCGGCAGCGGCCAGGGTTTCCAGCTGCACCAGTACGTTGAAGTAGGCCGCCGACGTGCGGGTGATGAGGCTCTTGCCCGCGGCATCGACCTGGAAGTCGCTGGCGCGGCTGAGCGCTTTCTGGCTGTCGAGCATGGTGAAACGGGCACGGTCGAAGATCATCTGATCGATGTTCACGCCGAATCGTCGGGTCGTGGTCTCGGTCTCGACATCGCCCGTGAAGCTGATCGGTACTCCGGTTACCGGGTCGAACTGGTTCTGGGTTGCTGGCCCCTCGCTGCGACTGCGGTTGTAGGAGGCGCTGCCGTTGATCTGCGGCAGCATCGCCGCCCGTGCCTGCACCGCGCCCTCGCGGGTCGCCAGTCGACCGGATTCGGCCGCGGCGAACTGCGGATCACCGGCACGTGCCAGCTCATAGGTCTGGAGCAGGTCCTCGGCCGCAGCGGTGGCGGGAAGGAGCGCGACGACGAGGGCGAGTACGAGTGGGCGGGTGATCATGCGGAGTCCTTGCGATCAGAATTCGAAGGCGGGTACGGGAGCGGCACCGGCCAGATAGGGAATGTCGGTCTCGAACAACGATTCAATGCGCGATCCGTTGACGTGCGCATGGACCAGAACGGTTTCCATGACCGGCGACCGGCCGCGCACGATGAGCATGCGGCCGCCCGGCTTGAGCCACTCCAGGAACGACAACGGAATGGTGTCCACCGCGCCGGTGACGCACACCGCATCGAACTGGCGCGCGGGGCGATAGGAGAATGCGTCCGTGTGGAGCACTTCGACGTTGGCGATCGCGCGCGCCGTCAGGTTGGCGCGACCCAGCTCGGCCAGCTCGGCGTGCTTCTCGATGCTGACCACGTCACGCGCGAGGCGCGACAGGCACGCGGTGAGGTAGCCGCTGCCGGTGCCGATCTCGAGCACGTCCTCGTCGGGCTGCAACAGCAATCCCTGTAGCATGCGCCCCTGGATGACCGGCTTGAGCATCACCTCGCCCTGCGGCAACGGCAGGTTGGTATCGGTGTAAGCCAGGTTGCGGTGCGCCGCCGGTACGAACGGCTCGCGCGGCATGGTCGCCAACACGTCCAGAACCCGTGCGTCGAGCACGTTCCACGGACGAATCTGCTGTTCGACCATCAAGTCCCTGGCCGCGGCGTAATCAATCATGCTCATTGGATCGAATCTCGGGCTATTCGTGTCAACCGCTTATTGTACTGGTGCTTCAGCCACAGCATCACTGCCCCGGCGCGGCCCGCGGAGTGCCGGAAGTCACCGCGACCAAGGTCACGGCTGCGGCGTGCGCGGGTCGGCGGCACCGTAGGCGCGCAGGAACATGTCCACCGCCGAGGCGACGTGGACGGCGACATCGTCCTCGGCAAGCCCTTCCAGGCCCAGCAGCAGCCGGGCGTGCGCGTCGCCTTTGAGCAGCGCCAGCAACTGGCTTGCCGCACGTGAAAGCGCTGTCTCGTCGCCCGGATCCAGGCGCAACTCCCCGCTGGCGGCGCGCCGCTGCAGCAGCGTGGTCAATTCCTCGTTGATGCGCGCCGGGCCGGCGTCCCAGAACGTGGTGACCACGGGTGAGCCGGCCAGTTGGGGCGCCGACAACATGCGCAAAGCGGAAATGGCTTCGGCACTGCTCGCCATCGTATGGAATGCGTGGGCGATCTCCAGCAGGCGGTCCCGCAGGTGGACGCCGGAGGAGCGCTCAAACAGTGCGTGCGGGACCTGCTGCTCGCAGTATGAGGCCACCGCCGCGGCAAACAGCTTCTCCTTGTCTCCGAAGTGGCTGTACACGGTGAGTTTGGAGACCGTGGCAACCGCGGCGATCTGATCCATGCTCACGCCGTCGAAACCGTCCTGCAGGAAAAGTGTTCGTGCCGCGTCCAGGATGGCAGCGCGTTTGGCCGGGTCCTTGGGACGTCCAGGCCCGACAGCATTCGGCTGTTTTGACCGGCGAGGGGAGGCAGGTCCGGCGCCGCTGTCGCCGCGGGAGTGCGAGTCGTTCATGACCTAATACTAGACTGGGGAGTTTTATATTTATACAGTGCGTGCCAATCCAACCGTAAAACCCGGGAATCGATCCGACATGCGCAGCCGTATCCGAACCGGTCGTTCCACATCCGTGCTGTCCCATGTCGCCGCCACGCTATTGGTGATGCTTGTCGCTGCTTGCAGCGGGGGCGATGCGGGCCCGCAGGAGAAGCCCCCGGTGCTGGTGGTGTTGCCAGGTGCCGGAACCGCGACGGAAATGTCGCTTACCGGCGAGATCCGCGCGCGTGAGGAGAGCCCGCTGTCGTTCCGGATCGGGGGCAACCTGCTCGAGCGGCGGGTCGATGTCGGTGATCACGTAAGCGAAGGCGATGTGCTGGCCACGCTGGATCCCGACGACCAGCAGGCCCAGGCGACTGCCGCCCGGGCCAAGCTGGCGGCGCTGGAAGCCGACCTGCGCCGGACGCGCGCCGATCAGGCCCGCTACGCGCAACTGGCCAAGGACCAGCTGGTCAGCCGTTCCAACATGGATGCGCAGAATGCCGCCGCCGAAGCCGCGCAGGGGCAGGTTGATGCCGCCCGCGCCGAGCTGCGCATGGCGAGCAACCAGGCCGCCTACAGCAAGCTGGTAGCGCCGGCGGACGGCGTGATTGCCAGCCGCCAGGCCGAGGCCGGGCAGGTGGTGGCTGCCGGGCAGCCGGTCTTCACCCTGGCCGCCGACGGCGCGCGCGAAATCGTCTTTGCGGTGGCGGAAAATGCCAAGGATGAGGTCCAGCCTGGCAAGGCGGTGCAGGTGGAGGTCTGGTCGCAACCCGGCAAGCAGTGGCCTGGCACCGTGCGCGAAGTGTCACCTTCGGCCGATCCGGCATCGAGGACGTTCGCTGCCAGGGCCACCGTGGATGCACCCGAAGGTGCACTGCAACTGGGACAGAGCGCGCGTGTGCTGATCCCGACGAACACCGAAGGTGGCGCGAAGTTCAGCATCCCGCTCACCGCATTGCAGCGACACGGCGATGGCGTCGCGGTGTTCGTGGTCGATCGCGCCAGTTCGACCCTGAAGTTTCAGCCCATCGCGATCGGGCCCTACGGCAACGAGAGCGTGCCGGTACTCGACGGCCTGGCGAAGGATGACTGGGTGGTCGCCGCCGGCGGGCACCTGTTGCGCGAGGGTCAGGAGGTTGCGCCGGTGGATCGTGACAACCGGCCGCTGGGCAACTGACCGTGACGCGATTCAATCTTTCCGCGTGGGCCCTGCGCCATCGCAGCCTGGTGGTTTACATGATGATGGTGGTGGCAATCGCCGGCACCTTCTCCTATCTCAAGCTGGGTCGCAGCGAGGATCCGGCGTTCACGTTCAAGGTCATGGTGGTCCACACCGTGTGGCCGGGCGCAACCGCCGAACAGGTGGGCCGGCAGGTCACCGAACGCATCGAGCGCAAGCTGATGGAGACCGGAGAGTACGAGTTCATCCGCTCCTACTCGCGCGCCGGCGAGTCGCAGGTGATCTTCGCCGCGCGTGACGCGATGCCGTCCTCGCAGGTGCCCGAGCTGTTCTACCAGGTGCGCAAGAAGATCAGCGACCTGCGGCCGGAGCTGCCTTCCGACATCGTTGGTCCGTTCTTCAATGACGAGTTTGGCGACACCTTCGGCAACATCTATGCATTGACCGGCGAGGGCTTCGACTACGCCGTGATGAAGGACTACGCCGACCGCATCCAGCTGGCGCTGCAGAAGGTGCCGGACGTCGGCAAGATCGAGCTGTTCGGCGTCCAGGACGAGAAGATCTGGATCGAGCTGTCCAACACCAAGCTGGCCACGCTGGGTGTGTCGGCCGCGGCGGTGCAGGACGCCCTGCAGCAGCAGAACGCGGTGGTGCCCGGTGGGTTTTTCGAGACCGCCAGCAGCCGCGTGCCGGTTCGGGTCAGCGGCCAGTTCGAGTCGGTCGAGCAGATCCGCCAGTTTCCGATCCGGGTCGGCGATCGCACGTTTCAGCTCGGCGACGTGGCCACGGTAGAGCGTGGCTTTTCCGATCCGGCCCAGCCGGGCATGCGGTTCATGGGCAAGGACGCGATCGGCATCGGCGTGGCGATGCGCGACGGCGGCGACATCCTCGCGCTGGGAAAGACCCTGGAGACCGAATTTGCGCAGCTGCAGCGCACGCTGCCGGTGGGCATGGCGCTGCACAAGGTGTCCGACCAGCCGGCGGCGGTGAAGGAGTCGGTCGGCGAATTCGTCCGCGTGCTCGCCGAGGCGGTGGCGATCGTGCTGCTGGTCAGCTTCCTGTCACTGGGATTCCGTACCGGCCTGGTGGTCGCGCTGTCGATCCCGCTGGTGCTGGCCATGACCTTCATGGTGATGCAGATCTTCGGCGTCGGCCTGCACAAGATCTCGCTTGGCGCGCTGGTGCTGGCGCTCGGGCTGATGGTGGATGACGCGATCATTGCCGTGGAGATGATGGCGATCAAGATGGAGCAGGGCTTCGATCGCTTGAAGGCGGCGGCGTTCGCGTGGGAGTCGACCGCGTTCCCGATGCTGACCGGCACCCTGATCACCGCTGCCGGCTTCCTGCCGATCGCCACGGCCGCGTCGAGTGTCGGCGAATACACCCGCTCGCTGTTCGAGGTGGTGACCATCGCGCTGCTGGTGTCGTGGATCGCCGCGGTGATGTTCGTGCCGTTCCTCGGCGACAAGTTGTTGCCGCACATCGAGCGCGGCGCCAATGGCCATGCGGCCGCGCCCAAGCCCGGCTCGCTGGCGGCACGCTGGCATGCGCGCCGGCAGCGCTGGGCCGATCGTCATCCGGCATTCGCCGACGTGCTGGCCCCGCTGCCGCAGGATGCCGAGCAACCGCATGATCCGTACGGTACCCGCTTCTACCAGCGCTTCCGCAGCTTGGTGGTGTGGTGCGTGTGCCATCGCTGGGCGGTGATCGTGGTCACGATCGCCGCGTTCGTCCTGTCGCTGCTGATGTTCCGCTTCGTGCCCCAGCAGTTTTTCCCCGAGTCGGTGCGCCCCGAGCTGATGGTCGACATGGAGCTCGCCGAGGGCAGCTCGCTGCGTGCGACCCGTACCCAGGCCGAGCGCCTGGAAGCGCTGTTGGCCGAGCGCGAGGACCTGACCAACTACACCGCCTACATCGGTACCGGTTCGCCGCGTTTCTATCTGCCTTTGGATCAGCAACTGCCGTCGGCCAACTTCGCCCAGTTCGTGCTGATGCCCGAGAGCCTGGAGGCGCGCGAGGCAGTGCGCAGCTGGATGATCGACGAGGTCGTGCCGCGCTTCCCGGACCTGCAGCTGCGTGTGACCCGGCTGGAAAACGGTCCGCCGGTCGGCTATCCGGTGCAGTTCCGCGTCTCCGGTGAACACATCGACCAGGTGCGCAGGATCGCCTACGCCGTGCGCGACGAGATCCGCAACAACCCGCACGTGGCCAACGTCAACCTGGACTGGGACGAGCCGGGCAAGGTCGTGCGCCTGCAGGTCGATCAGGCCCGCGCGCGCGCCCTGGGCATCACCTCGGCGCAGTTGTCGCAGGTGCTCAGTGGCTCGCTGTCGGGCATCCAGGTGAGCACCTACCGCGAGGGCAACCAGCTGATTGGCATGGCCCTGCGCGGAGGTGAGGACGAGCCGATCGCGCTGGACCAGCTGGCGACCCTGATGGTGCCCACCGCCAGCGGCCAGAGCGTGCCGCTGTCCCAGGTCGCCACGCTGGAGTACGGCTTCGAGGAAGGCATCATCTGGCACCGCGACCGCAAGCCGACCATGACGGTGCGCGCCGACATCTACGACGGCACCCAGCCGGCGTCGGTGATGGCGCAGATCTCGCCCACGCTCGACGGCATCCGCGACGAACTGCCGTACGGCTATTCGATCGACGTGGGCGGCGCGGTGGAGGATTCCGCGCGCGGCCAGGACTCGATTGCTGCCGGCGTGCCGCTGTTCCTGTTTGTCGTGTTCACCCTGCTGATGGTGCAGCTGCGCAGCTTCTCACGCAGCTTCATGGTCCTGCTGACCGCGCCGCTGGGCATGATCGGGGTGACCTTGTTCCTGCTCGTATTCCGGGTGCCGTTCGGCTTTGTCGCGATGCTGGGCACGATCGCGCTGTCGGGGATGATCATGCGCAACTCGGTGATCCTGGTGGACCAGATCGAGCAGGACCGGCGCGATGGGCACGAGACCTGGGATGCCATCGTGGAGGCGACGGTACGTCGTTTCCGGCCAATCGTGTTGACCGCACTGGCCGCGATTCTGGCGATGATCCCGCTGTCGCGCAGTGCCTTCTTCGGCCCGATGGCGGTGGCGATCATGGGCGGGTTGTTGGTGGCGACGGTGTTGACATTGCTGTTTCTGCCGGCGCTGTATGCGGCCTGGTTCCGGGTCAAGGTGCCCGAGTCTGGGACAATGCGGCGGTAAGCCCCCATCCGCCACCGACCTATCCGACGGACAACTGCCATGACCCAATCCCTGCGTATCGCCCTGGCCCAGTTCGATTTTGCGGTCGGCGCGGTGGATGAAAACGCTGACCTGATCGTGGAGCTGATCGAGCAGGCACGCGACGATCACGGCGCCGACCTGGTGCTGTTCCCCGAGCTGGCGGTGTCGGGCTACCCGCCCCAGGACCTGCTGATGCGGCCCGGCTTCCTGCGCGCGTGTGAGGGCGCGATGGAACGGATCGCCGCGGCGGCGACCGGGATTACCGTCGTCGTTGGCTGGCCGGAATCGGTCGGGTCTGTGGTTTACAACGCCGCCAGCATCCTCCGCGACGGGCGGATCGAGCAGACCTATCGCAAGCGCAAGCTGCCCAACCACGCCGGGTTTGACGAGCGGCGCTATTTCGTCGTCGATCCCGACGTCGGCGACTGCGTGTTCGAGATCGACGGTGTCAGGCTGGGCCTGCTGATAGGCGAAGACGTCCTGTTCCAGGAGCCGATCGCTTCCACCGTCGCGGCAGGTGCCCAACTGGTGCTGTCGATCAATGCCTCGCCGTTCGAACACGACCTGCACGGGCGGCGCGACCAGGTGCTGGAGGACGCGGCTCGTGCCAACGCCGTGCCGATCGCCTATGTCAATTGCGTGGGAGGTCAGGACTCGGTGGTGTTTGACGGTGCCTGCCTGGTCGCTGATGGCGATGGCTGCGTGCATCCGGCGGCGTCCGCCTTCACCGAGCAGTGGCTGGTGGTGGATTTCGAGCCGACCAGCAAGCGCTTCCACCCGGTGCTCTGGCAGCAGGATGGCGACGAAAGCCGCGACGCGCTGGCCTGGCGCGCCGTGGTCACCGCGACCCGCGATTACTATCGCAAGAACGGTTTCCAGAAGGCCTGGGTCGGCCTGTCCGGCGGCCTTGACTCGGCGGTCGTGCTGGCGATCGCGGTGGACGCCTTGGGCGCCGACAACGTCACCGCGGTGCGGATGCCCTCGCGCTACACCGTCAGCCTGTCCAACGACCTGGCCGCCGAACAGTGCGAAGAGCAGGGCGTGGAGCTGCTGAGCGTGCCCATCGAGAAGCCGTTCCAAGGTTATCTGGACGCGCTGGATGACGTTTTCGAAGGCCAGGCGGTGGACACCACCGAGGAAAACCTGCAATCGCGGATCCGTGGCGCGATCCTGATGGCGCTGAGCAACAAGTTCGGCGGTCTGGTGCTGACCACCGGCAACAAGAGCGAGTACGCGGTCGGTTATTCGACCATCTACGGCGACATGGCCGGCGGCTTCGCCCCGATCAAGGATCTCTACAAGAGCGAGGTGTTCCAACTCGCGCGCTGGCGCAACACCGTCGGCGATCCGGTCGTGCCCGTGGGCGTGATCGAACGCCCGCCGTCGGCCGAACTGCGCGCCGACCAGAAGGACGAGGATTCCCTGCCGCCCTACGACGTGCTCGACGCGATCCTGCGTCGCACCATCGACCAGGAGCAGTCACGCGACGAGGTCGTACGGGCCGGTTTCGATGCGGCAACCGTCGATCGCGTGCTGCACCTGATCCGGATCAGCGAGTGGAAGCGCCATCAGGCCGCGCCGGGACCGAAACTGTCGCGGCGCGCGTTTGGTGGTGAGCGGCGGTATCCGATCAGTAATGGGTTTCGGGAGTAGGGTGCGGATAGATTCACCCCCTGATGATGGAGTTCATTATGTTCAATCCTGCAGACTTCAGACTCGATAATCAGGTGGCGGTGGTCACTGGCGGTGGTGCCGGGATTGGACGAGCCATTGCTGAAACGATGGGCGCGGCCGGGGCAGCGGTCATGGTCAGTGACTTGGATGCAGAGGCTGCGGCCGCGGTCGCCAAGGGGATCGAGAGTCAAGGCGGCACCGCTGCCAGCATGGCCTGCAATGTGACCATCGAGGACGATCTTGCCCAGCTCGTGCGAACGACGGTGGAGCGCTTTGGCAAGTCGACGGTACTGGTCAGCAACGCCGGCGGTGGCGGACCCAAACCGTTCGAGATGCCCATGGCGGATTTCCGTCGTGCCTTTGACCTCAATGTGTTTTCGCTGTTCCGTCTCGCACAGCTCGCGGCGCCGGAGATGGAGAAGGCAGGTGGAGGGGCGATCCTGGCGATTACCTCCATGGCCGGTGAGAACAAGAACCAGCGCATGGCCGCTTATGGCGCTTCAAAGGCAGCGACGAACCACCTCATCCGCAATATCGCGTTCGATCTCGGCCCCATGGGTATCCGCGTCAACGGCATCGCGCCCGGCGCGACCCGCACGGCCGCGCTGGAGTCGGTGCTGAACGATGAGATCGAGAAGACCATGTTGCTTCACACCCCGATCCATCGATTGGGGGAGCCACAGGACATGGCTAACGCCGCACTGTTCCTGTGCTCACCAGCAGCGAGCTGGATCAGCGGCCAAATCCTGACGGTGTCGGGTGGTGGCGTGCAGGAGCTTGACTAAGCGTAGATCTTGAGCGTGCGCGTTGTCTCGAATGATCTGATGCGTGGTGTGGCCGTGGACGGTGGCGGAGAGAGGCCAGCACCGGGCCGCATCTGGCGCACCTCAAGTGACAGCGGAGTTGTTTGGCGTCACCGACTCACTGATCCAGAGGTCACCTCCGATGGGCGAGAACGCAAGCCAACGTCGGACAAAACACGCTTCCCAAAGCGATCGCGGTCGGGGTCGTCCTGTTGCTGATCTTCCTAGCCACCTTTAGGCGTTGAGCGATCGCCTGGCGCCGGCATGCTCAGGGGTAATCGTGTCGAGCTCTGCGGTAACACCGCTAATGGCCGATCTTGACCCAAAGCGGTCTCCCGCATCTGATAGTGCGGTCGCTGGCTCTGGATCCTGATAGAGCCTCAGAGCAGCCATTCAACCCATCCCGCTGGGTTCCTCTACCGAAGGCAGTCAATCACGGAAACGCCATTCGCGTTGACCTCAACTCAAACAGCGCTTTCGTTGCGCGATATTCGCACCACGGGAGACATTTTTTGTGGCATTTGCGTCCGACGTCAAAGCGCATTCGCCGCGTCATAGGCAGTTTTGGTCGCGTATGAAATATCGGCGACTTCGCGGCAGTCCCCGACCATGACAACCTCGACGCCTTGCTCAATCAGCGCTGCAGTGTCGAATGTGACAGGGCGAGCGCCGCTGGCGATGACAACACTGTCGCAGGGTATTTTCACAACCTTGCCGTCCTGGTCCGTGCAGACCAGTTGGCCCATCGCAATTTCCAACACCTTGTGCCCCGTGTATTGCTCCACCCCGAGCTTTCTGTAATTTTCAAGCATGGTGGGTAAAACAGTGGTGCTCAGGCCGTTGGCAATCTGCCCCTGCATTTCGACGACGGAGACCTTGTAACCCTGCGCGCCAAGGTGCTCTGCGGTCTCGCAGCCAACCACCCCGCCACCCACAATTGCCACGCTCCCGGATACCTCCTGCTCTCCTGCAAGCACCTTCCACGCATCCCGCACATTCGGCCCATGGACGCCACGGATCGGAGGTGTGAAGCTCGATGCGCCAACCGCCAGGATCACCGCATCTGGCGCCAATGCCATCACGTTTTCGGGGGTCGCGATTTTGCCCAAGCGCAGTTTTACGCCCTCCCTGCGTACCGCGTGGACAAGATCTTCTGTGGCGCGGCGTATTTCTATCTTGCGCGGCGGCACGTCGGCAATGTTCAGCTGCCCGCCCAGCCGGGCTTCTTTCTCGAACAGCGTGACGCTGTGGCCCTTTTTCGCAGCCACCCTCGCCGCCTCAAGCCCTGCAGGGCCGCCTCCGATGACCACGACGTTTTTCGCTGTCTTCGCAGGTGTGATTTTTCGGGTTTCCTCAAAGCCGTTCTCGGGATTAACCACGCAGGCGATAAACCCACGGTTCAAGACAGCGTCGACGCAACCCTCGTTGCATGAAATGCACCGGACGATTTCCAACGCCTTTCCTGCCGCGGCCTTGTTCGCCCAGTCGGGATCGGCCAATAGCGCACGACCAATGCCGATCATGTCGGCCTTGCCGGACTGCAGTACACCCTCTCCCATTTCGGGGTCGATGATGCGCCCCGACGTACTGACCGGTATCGAGACGGCCTCTTTCACCGCGCCTGTGATCTCCACAAAGAACCCGTAGGGCTGAACGCCCATCGGCGGGATCGTGTCTGCCATGTTGCCCGTGTGGTTGGCCTGCCCCACATGCAACATATCGACGCCAGCTTCCTCAAGGCATTTCGCGAACTGCGGCGCGTCGACCTCATCAATGCCGCCCTTGCCGCGCTCTGGCGTGACAACGGACAATTTGTATTCAAGGACCATACTCGGCACGGCCCTTTTCAGCGCACGCACCAGCATCAATGCAAAACGCGTGCGGTTCTCAAAAGAGCCGCCGTATCTGTCTGCCCGCTGGTTCATTTTTGTGCTGCACAGCGCACCCACAAGCCTGTCGCCGTGCATCTGAACCACGTCCACACCCGCTTTCTGCGCGCGCAGCGCACAGGCGCACATCTTGTCGATGATTTGCATCAGGGTGTCTTCGGTCACGTCATTGACGAAGTGCTGCATATCGTGGTGCAACCGCGTGCGCACGTTGTCCATTTCGCCGTTGTCAAACAGCGCGTTGAGGGCATCAACGTCGTATTCGGGGTAAAAAATCTGCACACCGAGCTTTGCACCATAGGCATGCACGTTGTCGGCGAGTAGGCCGAAGCTCTCGATCTGGCGGTCGTCAAACAGCTTGGGGGTAGGAGCAAAGCTGCGGATAGGTGCTACATCCCCCAGAACGATGTAGCCAGTGCCGCCCTTGGCAAGGCGCGTGTAAAACGCCCGGCTCTGCGCGCTGATGCTGCCGTCCTTGGCCTCATACCCTGTCGTGAGCGGAGGGAACATGATGCGGTTCCTGAAAGTGACACCGCCGATACTGATCGGTTCCAGTAGTTTCATGACGAATGGTCTTCTGTGTTTAATCTGAAAAGGATATCGGCACGATTGCGGCGCACCGTCCCTTTCAACGTATGAGAGCTACCGACTAGCAACATCCATCTCAATCCGCAGTCAACCTTACGCTAGCAAAGCCACGATGCATCGCTATTTGCAGTGCCGGAGGTTTGTTTTGCTACTCGGCGGTCGCACCCTGCAACTTGCTGGGCTCGCCTCATCAGCCGCTGTCGAGCGCAGACGCCAAGGACTGCTCTTGGCCGAAAGCCGGCACCGCTGATTATCCGGGCCGGCTCAAGCGTTTCGATGCTCGCTGCGGGGATGTATACTCTCCCCCAGTATCCGAGGCCCCGCTCCATGCCGCATTCGCCCGAAGAGAAAAAGCGTGTTCTGGCCAGAGTCCGCCGTGTGCGGGGGCAGCTGGAAGCGCTGGAGCGATCGCTGGAAGCGGGCGCAGACTGTGGTCCGGTGCTGCAGCAGATCGCCGCGGTCCGCGGTGCGGTCAACGGGCTGATGTCGCAGGTGCTGGAAAGCCATCTGCGCGAAGAGCTGGGACAGCCTGCTGAAGATCCCTCCCGCCGCCAGGCGGGCATCGACGATGCCGTGGCCCTGGTGCGCGCCTACCTGAAATGAATTGGAGAACACCATGAAATCCCGTGCCGCTGTTGCCTTCGAGGCTGGAAAGCCGCTGCAGATTGTCGAGATCGATGTCGCACCGCCCCAGAAGGGCGAGGTGCTGGTCAAGATCACCCACACCGCGCTGTGCCACACCGATGCGTTCACCCTGTCTGGCGACGACCCCGAGGGCGTGTTCCCGGCGGTGCTCGGCCATGAGGGTGCGGGCGTTGTGGTGGAGGTGGGGGAGGGTGTGACCAGCGTCAAGCCGGGCGACCACGTGATTCCGCTGTACACCGCCGAGTGCGGCGAATGCCTGTTCTGCAAGAGCGGCAAGACCAACCTGTGCACCGCCGTGCGCGCGACCCAGGGCAAGGGCGTGATGCCCGACGGCACCACCCGGTTCTCCTACAACGGCAAGCCGATCTACCACTACATGGGCTGCTCGACGTTCAGCGAGTACACCGTGGTGGCCGAGGTCTCGCTGGCCAAGATCAATCCGGACGCGAACCCTGAGCAGGTCTGTCTACTGGGCTGCGGCGTGACCACCGGCATCGGCGCGGTGCACAACACCGCCAAGGTGGCCGAGGGCGACAGCGTTGCGGTATTCGGTCTGGGTGCGATCGGGCTGGCGGTGATCCAGGGCGCGGTGCAGGCCAAGGCCGGCCGGATCATCGCGATCGATACCAACCCGGACAAGTTTGAGCTGGCCCGGCAAATGGGCGCCACCGACTGCGTGAATCCGAAGGATCACGACAAGCCGATCCAGGAAGTCATCGTCGAGATGACCGGCTGGGGCGTGGACCACAGCTTCGAGTGCATCGGCAACGTCAATGTGATGCGTGCGGCGCTGGAATGCGCGCATCGTGGCTGGGGCCAGTCGGTGATCATCGGCGTCGCCGGTGCCGGTCAGGAGATCAGCACCCGGCCGTTCCAGCTGGTGACCGGGCGCAAGTGGATGGGCACCGCGTTCGGCGGGGTCAAGGGCCGCACCCAGCTGCCGGGCATGGTCGAAGACGCGATGCGCGGCGATATCCAGCTGGCGCCGTTTGTCACGCACACCCTGCCGCTGGACCGGATCAACGAGGCCTTCGAGCTGATGCATGCCGGCGAGTCGATCCGCGCCGTGATCCATTACTGATTGGCAGAGGTGAGTCATGAAACAGATTGAACAGCACGCCAGTTTTGGCGGCAGCCAGGAAGTCTGGCAGCACGCGTCTAGTACATTGGGCGTGGACATGAACTTCGCGGTCTACCTGCCGCCACAGGCCAAACAGGGGCCGTGCCCGGTGCTTTACTGGTTGTCGGGGCTGACCTGCAACGAGCAGAACTTCATCACCAAGGCCGGCGCGCAGGCGTATGCGGCCAAGCACGGGGTGATCCTGATCGCGCCTGACAGCAGCCCGCGCGGCGAGGGTGTCGCCGATGACGAGGCCTACGACCTCGGTCAGGGCGCGGGCTTCTACCTCAACGCGACGCGCGAGCCGTGGGCCAAGCACTACCGTATGTACGACTACATCACCCAAGAGTTGCCGGCGCTGGTGGATGCGCATTTTCCGACCACCACCGCGCGCGGCATCAGCGGCCACTCGATGGGTGGCCACGGCGCGCTGGTGATCGCGCTGCGCAACCCGGGCATGTTCCGCAGCGTGTCGGCGTTCTCGCCGATCGTCGCGCCCAGCCAGGTGCCGTGGGGCGAGAAGGCGTTCAGCGCGTATCTGGGCGACGACCGCGAGGCATGGAAGCAGTGGGATGCCACCGCGCTGGTTGCGAAGGCCGGTGAGCGGCTGCCACTGCTGGTCGATCAGGGCGATGCGGACAACTTCCTCGATGAGCAGTTGCGGCCGCATTTGCTGCAGCAGGCCTGCGAGGTCGCCGGCCATCCCCTGACCCTGCGCATGCAGCCCGGCTATGACCACAGCTACTACTTCATCGCCAGCTTCATCGGCGAGCACATTGCCCACCACGCCAAGGCGATGAAGGGCTGAGGCTGGGCTATCGGTCGGTAAGGGCGTAGTCGGTAAACGCGAAGCGCCCGTCGCGCAGCACGGTTTCCCCGCGCTGCAGGCGCAACGGCCCGGTGAACATCGGGCCGTCTTCGACCAAAGTGTGGAACTCGCCGTTCTCGCCGCAGGGGTCCGCCCCGGCCGGCAACTCGGCCAGCAGTTCCGCATCGAACAGGCGGCCGGCAAAGCGTGCGTCCAACTGCTGGGTATCAACGCAACACAGGTAAGTACGCAATCCGCCATCGAGCATCTCCTGCGCCAGTGCGGTGGTATCGCGACCGAACAGCGGGGTCAGGATGTTCCAGCCATGGCGTGCGCACAACGCCTCGCGCCACGCACGCACATCGGCCAGCAGCAGATCGCCAAAGGCGATGGTGTCGATTCCTGGCCAGCGCTGGCTCGCCTCGGACAGGGTGGCGGCGAACGCGGTTTCGTAGACGTGGTTGTCGGAGCCGTGCGGAATCATCGACTCCAGCAACGGCAGGCCGGTTGCCGCGGCCTGGGCCAGCAACACATCGCGGCGGATGCCGTGCATCGCGACGCGCTGGAAGTCGCTATTGAGTGTGGTCAGCAGTCCGACGACCTCGACATCGTCGCGGCCGCGCAGATGGTGCAGGGTCCAGGCGGCGTCCTTGCCGCCACTCCACGCGAGCAGGATCTTGCGGGGCATCGGCGGCTCAGGCCGCCTTGACGTCGCGCAGTTCCCACGCGCTGCCGGCCAACAAACGCAGGCGCTGTTTCAGCACCGCGCCGGGGATGCTGGTGGTCACCACCAGGTCGATATGCAGGTCGCGCTGCGCACCTTCCACCGTTGCGTCCGGGTCCGTCGCAGCGAGCGACCGGTCGACCTCGTCAGGCTCGTCCTGCTTGAGGCGCCAGCGCTCGAACAGGGTGTTCCCGCGCAAGGCGGACTGCAGTTCGGCGGCGAAGCCCTCGCCGCTCTGGGCGGTGAAGGACAGGTCCGGATCGGCGCCGCGTGCGCGCGCCCCGTCGGGCAGGGTGATGTAGTAGCGAGTGGCCATGCGGAATCTCTGGATGGAATGACGCCAGCTTACGGCCGGCGCCATCGGGTCACGGTGAACGCAGGTCGGGCGCAGCGCTCTGCGCCGGCACGTGGCCGTGTCCGGATGCATCACCGTCGAGGCGTATATCCAGGGGCACGGTCAGCGCGTGCGCATTGAATTCCGAGCTAGGGAGAAATCGTTTATGGCACGACGCGTGAGGGTTTTTCGGGCGCCCGACATGGCGTTGTGGGCCTTGGTACCAGCCGTACTGGCGGCGATCTTGGCAGCGGCACCGGCTGCGGCGATGGAGTCGCAGGCCGACTTCATGTTCGAGATGCTCGGCCCGACGACGTGTGCGTTTCCGCCCGCGGAGTTCGACCTGGACCAATACCGGCAACTGGTCGCCGACAACCCTGACCTGCCCCTGACGAGGGGCACGATGCAGGGAGGAATCAGCAGCGGCATTGCCGGTGGCACGGGCTACGGTGACGACGGCCGGGGCAGCTACATGGTCGGAATGCAGGGCATCCTGCTCGACCAGAGCGAGGAGGTCACCGTGCTGTGCGTCATCCTGGCCCACATCGGCGCGAAGGAGCCGGGGCCGGTCTCGGGAGCGATTTTCGGCGAGGAGCACATCGACGCGTCCCAGAGCGGGGACTTCCTGGGTGTATTCAAGCTGGTCAGGGCCGGTGAGGGCGACCAGTCGGATACCTACGCGACCGGCACCGTGAGCGGTGGCAGCCTGACACTCGATGAGCTGGAAAGCGACGTCGTGGCCGGCTCGCTCTTGCTCGAGGGCTCCTACACGCCCGTGGGCACCAAGGGCGTCATGCCCCTAAGTGTGAACGTCGCGATTCCCCGCGCCGAGAATGTGCTTGAGCCTGTCTGGACGCTGGAGCGCAAGTGAGGGCGCCCGGCCCCCTGCGGCGGTGGCATGATCGGTTTCCCGGGAGCGGTGTCGCTCCCACGCCACCTGGAGTGCCCATGCGTCGCATCCTTGCCGTCTCCGCGTTGTCCCTTGCCCTGTGCGTCGCGTGCTCGACCGGCGCGCCGACAAAAACCCAGGCGCCTACCGCCACAGCCCCCCAGACCTCTGCTGTCCAGGCCGCCACCGAGGACGCGCGGCTCAACGCGTGGTTCGAGCGCAAGTATGAGGAGCAACTCCAGTTCAGTCCCATCCAGATGACGTTCCTCGGGCGAAAGGACCGCTACTCCGAGATCGACGACATGTCGCGCGCGGCCGGCGAACGCCAACTGGCCTGGGAGGTTGCCGCGCTGGAGGAGATGCAGTCGAGTTTCGATTACGACGCCCTGGGGGATGACGCCCAACTGTCGTGGGACCTGTTCAAGTATCAGGTCGAGCAGTCCAAGGCCGGCCACCGGTTTGTGGACCACCAGTACCCGTTCGAGCAGATGGGCGGCATGCAGTCGCAGTTGCCGACGTTCCTGATCAATTTCCACAAGGTGGACGACGAGTCGGACTACCTCGCCTACATCGCGCGTTTGCGTGCGGCGCCGCGCGCATTCGGGCAGTTGATGGACCAGGTCCGCGCGTCCGCGAAGAAGGGCATCCGGCCGCCGCGTTTCGCCCATGAGGGGGTGATCGAGCAGGGCGGCAAGGTGGTTACCGGCGCGCCGTTCACCGAAGGGGCCGACAGCGCGTTGTGGGCCGATGCGCAGGCCAAGGCCGATGCGCTGGTGAAGGCCGGAAAGATCGACGCGGCGCGCGCGTCCGAGCTGAAGGCCCAAGCGCGCGCGGCGCTGGTGGAGGCAGTGCAGCCGGCCTATGCCGAGGTGCTGGAGTGGTTCAAGGCGGACCTCCCGAACGCGCGGGAGAATCCGTCCGGCGTCGGCACCACGCATCCCGATGGCAAGGCCTATTACGCCCAGCGCCTGCAGGCATCGACCACCACCAACCTCACCCCGGATCAGGTGCACCAGATCGGTCTGGACGAGGTGGTTCGTATCCGCGGCGAGATGGAAGCGCTCAAAGAGCGAGTCGGCTTCAAGGGAGATCTGCAGGCGTTCTTCCACTTCATGCGGACCGACCCGCAGTTCAAGTATCCCAACACCGATGCCGGGCGCCAGGCGTACATCGACGACGCCAGCAAGGCGATCGCCACCATCAAGCAGCAGTTGCCGAACTACTTCGGCCTGCTGCCCAAGGCGGACATCGTGGTCAAGCGCGTGGAGGCGTTCCGCGAGGTCGACGGCGCGGCGCAGCACTATTACCCGAGCACGCCCGATGGCAGTCGTCCGGGCGTGTACTACGCGCACCTGTCGGACATGAACGCGATGCCCAAGACGGAGCTGGAGGTGATCGCGTACCACGAGGGACTGCCGGGCCATCACATGCAGATCGCCATCGCGCAGGAACTGGACGGCGTGCCGGAATTCCGCAAACAAGCCGGGTTCACCGCCTACGCCGAGGGCTGGGGCCTGTACGCCGAGTGGCTTGCGCGTGAGATGCCGGGCACCTACACCGACCCGTACTCGGAGTACGGCCGGCTGACGTCGGAGATGTGGCGCGCGATCCGCCTGGTGGTCGATACCGGGATGCATGCCAAGGGCTGGACCCAGCAGCAGGCGGTGGCGTATTTCGCCGAGAACAGCTCAATCCCGACGGAGGCGGTTGAGGCCGAGGTGCGTCGCTACATCACCTGGCCCGGCCAGGCTACGGCCTACAAGATCGGCATGATCAAGATCCAGGAGCTGCGCGCCAAGGCCGAAGCCGAGTTGGGCGATGACTTCGACATCCGCGGTTTCCACGATGCCGTGCTCGGCGGCGGTGCAATGCCGCTCACCCTGCTGGAGCGGCGTATCGACCAGTGGATCGCTGGCGAGAAAAAGGCCGGGTGAGGTTGAGGCGGGACCTGCCGACCTTCGCGGCGAATGTCCCCCGGCCTCCGCCTGCGGCGGAGGCCTCCTCCTTTATTTCGCCCCGAAGGCCGGCAGGTCCCGCCCCTGCGCTGTCGGTGCACAGCCGCCGGGTTTACCTTCTGCAACCGCCGCCACTACGTAACGTCGGGGATGCATGCCCTTGGGTGTGAAGTAAAGGAGGAGGCACCGGCTTCACCGGTGCCGGGGGACATTCGCACCCAAGGGTATGCGTCCTCGGCGCTTCTACTAACGCACTGCCGCTGGATACGCCGGCGGCAGGCCGCCGCGCTCGGCCGGAACGTGCGGCTGCAGATATCGGTCCCGCAGATCCGTCTGCCGGCTGCGCATCTGGATCGGTTTGCCGTCGAACCAGACCTGGGTGGCCACCGCGTTGACCTCCAGCGGGTCGCCGCTCCACAGCACCAGGTCGGCGCGCTTGCCGACGGCGATGCTGCCCAGCGTGTCAGCGACACCAAAGACCTTCGCCGGCACCGAGGTCAATCCGGCGACGCCGGCCTCCCAGGGCAGACCGTTGGCCACGGCATTGCCCGCCGCCTGGCGGATCTTGCGCGCATTGTGGGACCCGTCGCCGCTCTGGCTGAAGCCAACCGCCACGCCGGCCGCTGCCAGCCGAGCGGCGTTTTCCGGCGTCGCACCGATCTGGTCGAAACCGCCCGGCAAGGTGTCCAGCGGATTGACGAACACCGCCACGTCGGCAGCGGCCAACTCGCGCGCCAGTTTCCAGGCCTCAGCGCCGCCAAGAATGGCGATCTTCACCTTGTTTTTCGCCGACCAGCGCAACAGCTGGCGGATATCGGCGGCGCGATCCACGCCAACCAGGACGCGGCCGCCGTTGTCGAGATAGGTGGCCAGGGATTTGCGTCCGGCAGGCGTCAGCAATGCCACCTTGGCGTCGCCCGGGATCCGGCCGCGCACCTCGTCCACGAGCTGGTCCAGGATCATCCACTGCGCGGCGCGCGAGTGCCCGCTCAGTCCGGCCGCATCCGCCCCGATATCGACATACAGGACTTTTGGTCCGATCGGATCCGCGCTGCCGTCGAGGCGGAACACACCGCCCTGACCACCGATGATCGAGCCCTCGCTGTCACTGCCGGCGCTCACCAGGGTCCAGCCAATGCCCTCGATGCGGGCAACCGGCAGCAGCAGGGAGTCGGGGTTGTAGGCCAGCGTCACGTCGAACTCCGGTCGCACCGGCATGCCCGCTGCGCCCAGCCCGAGCCGGCTGTCCACGGTCGACCGCTCGCCGGAGACCTCCTCGATGCCGATACCAGTGACCCCGCCGAACAGCCCCGGGGTCAGCCGGCGCTCGTTGGCCTCGACGACGCGGACGCCGGCCGGGGCGGTCAGTGCCGCACCCATCTGCCGGATGACGCCGCCGCTGACGAGCACGTCGGTGTTGGTCAAGGTGGCCGGGCTCGAGCCGGTATGCACGGTGGCGTTGCGGATCAGCAACTCCTGCGCGGTGGCAGGGAGTGCGCACAGGGCCAGCACGGCCGCAGCCAGCGACCTCATGGCGAGGCGCTTCACAGGGCACCTCCGGTGGTGGCGGGCTGGCCGAGCATGAAGTCGGAGGTCGCCCGGCGGGAAGCATCGTTGATGTCGTGCACGCGCGCGCCGTCGATATAGACCTGCTCGGCCTTGGTGTACACGCTGAAGGGGTTGCCGCTCCAGAGCACCACGTCGGCCATTTTTCCCGTTTCCAGGGTGCCGGTCTGATCGGCGATGCCCATGGATTTGGCCGGATTGGCGGTCAGCCACTGGATTGCGCGCTCGGGCGCGATCTCGATGCCGGCCAGTTGCGCGTGCGCCATCACCTTGGCGGCCTCCTGGTTGAGGCGCTGGATGTCGTCGGCCGAATCACTGTGCAGGATCGCGCAGCTGCCGGGCTGGCGGTCGACCAGCGCCAGGTTTTCCTGGATGCCGTCGAAGGCTTCCAGCTTGAAGCCCCACCAGTCGGACCAGAGCGCGGCGCAGGTGCCGGACTGGGCCAGTTTGTCGGCAATCTTGTAGGCCTCCACGCCGTGGTGGAAGGCGGCGATGCGAAAGCCGAACTCGTCAGCCAGATCGAGCATCGTGGCCATCTCATCGGCGCGGTAGCAGTGGATGTGCACGCGGATGTCGCCGTTGATTGCGCCGGCCAGGGTTTCCAGCTTCAGGTCCTGCTTGCCGGCGCTTTCGGCTTCGTCGGGCTTGCCCCAGCCGCGTTTCTTCTTCGCCGAATCGTTGCCGCCGCCGTTCTTTTTCAGGTACTCGGCGGCCTCGATGAACGCGGCCCGATAGCCGGCGACGTTGCCCATGCGCGTCGCCGGACCGCCCTTTTCGCCGTAGACGCGCTTGGGATTCTCGCCGCAGGCCATCTTCAGCCCCCACGGGGCGCCGGGAAACTTCATTGCCTGATAGCTGACCGCGGGCACGTTCTTCAACGTCACTCCCCGGCCGCCGATCAGGTTCGCCGAGCCCGGGAGGATCTGCAGCGAGGTGATGCCGCCGGCGCGGGCGGCGTTGAAGCCCGGATCCTGGGGCCAGACCGAATGCTCGGCCCAGACCGCGGCGGTCACCGGCGCTGTCATCTCGTTGCCGTCGCTGTGCGCGCGCACGCCCGGACTGGGGTACACGCCCAGGTGCGAGTGCACGTCGATGATGCCGGGGGTGACCCACTTGTTGCGTCCGTCCACGACGGCGGTGTTGGCCGGCACGGACAGGTTCTGACCCACCCCGGCGATTCGCCCGTCCACCATCAGCACGTCGGCGCCGTCCATCCGCTCGCCGGTGCCGGTGAGCACGGTGGCGCCCTGGATCAGGACGGCGGGCGAGGCGATGACCTGATAGGTGCTTGGGTAGGGGTCGGGGAGCGCGGAGGCGCGCGCGTCGGCAGTGGACGTCGCAACGCCCAGTGCCAGTGTCAGCGCTGCCGTGAGGAGCGCGGTGTGTGGTCGTAGCATTTGGATTTTTCCCCGGTATGTCGCGGCGGCGATGGCGCCAGCATGGTCATGTATTGACCGTAGCCGCGGACCGCAACGGTGCCAAGAGTGACAATGGTCATGCAGCCGGCCGGGATGGCGGCTCACCGCGCCTTAAACGCATGCCCTGCTACCTTCGGTACCCATTCCCATTGACGAGGTGCCTGATGGACACGACGGCCGAAGCGGTCCTTGAATTCTGGCGTGAGGCCGGCCCAGACAAGTGGTTCGGGGGCGGCGAAGCCTTCGACCGGCGCTGCCGCGAGCATCTGCTGGAGGCGCACATGGCGGCGTCGCGCGGTGAGTTGCAGGGGTGGCTGGAGTCGGCCGAAAGCGCGATGGCGCTGGTCCTGCTGCTGGACCAGATCCCGCGCCACATCTTTCGCGGCAGCGCCCACGCCTACGCGACTGATCCCCTGGCCTGCGAAGTCGCCACGCGCGCGGTCGGGCACGGCTTTGATACCCAGATTGATCCGGAGCTGCGGCGGTTCTTCTATCTGCCATTCACGCACAGCGAGGACCCGATGCAGCAGCAGCGGTCCGTCGAACTGCACCGGACCATGCCCGGAGAGGAACCCGACAAGTGGGCCTTGCACCATCAGGCGATCATCGAGCGGTTCGGACGGTTCCCGCACCGCAACCCGCTGTTCGGGCGCGCCACCACCCCGACCGAGCAGGCGTGGCTGGACGAGGGCGGCTTCAGTGGCTGAAGCCGCTCCCGCAGTGCTGACTCAGTAGGTCGGGACGCCCGGATCGACCTTCGCGCTCCAGTCGGCGATGCCGCCGGTAACGTTGTACAGGCGCTTGAAGCCGAGCGCGCGGAAGTCCTCGGCCAGTTGGGCACTACGTGCACCGGTGTGGCAGATAAACGCCAGGCCGGTGTCCTTGGGCAGGGCCTCCAGCTGCTCACGGCCGCTGCCGTCGAGCGTCTTGAACGGAACCTTGACCGAGGCCATCGCACGCTCCTCGGCGGGGCGCACGTCCACCAGCACGATGCTGCCGTCGGCCACCTTGGCGGCTGCCTCCGTCACATCCAGAGCGCCGACCTTGGGTGGCGCGTTGGGATTGTCGATCACCAGACCGCGGCCGCGCTCATCCTCGACCCAGTCAATCGTCAGGCCGCGCGCGCGCTGGGCGCTGGCGATGTCGAACTGCACGCGCAAGCCTTCGGCCTCGCTGGCAATGGCGTTGTCATCGACCGGGGCCAGCTGCAGGCGGGCGTTGAAGCGAGGGTCGATCTCGACCTGGAGCGCGTAACCCTTGCCGGCGTTGCCCACGGCCTCGCCAAGCATTTTCGCCGCTGCCGGGGTGATGGTGATCGCCGGTGGGGTGCGGTCCGGGGCCGGCACGCCCAGCGCGGTATACAGCTCGCCGGAGCGCGCGATCTGCTCGATGATGTCGCTGCCGCCCACCAGCTCTTTGTCGATGTAGAGCTGGGGGATCGTCGGCCATTCGCCGTAGACCTTGATGCCTTCACGGATCTCCGGGTCCGAGAGCACGTCGACGTGCTGGTACTTCACCCCGGTGGCGCCCAGCAGTCCGACCGCTTTGGCCGAGAACCCGCACTGGGGCGCGGCTGGCTCGCCTTTCATGAACAAGACGACGCGGTTGTTGGTAAGCAGTTCTTCGATGCGCGAACGCAGTGCGGGATCAAGTGACATGGCAAGGCTTCCGTAAGGTGCGGACGGATTACGTCCCGGGTTGGCTCGCCAGTGTAACGAGGGGTGGCTGACGCTGGCATGATCCAGATCATGGCGATCCCCGTACCGCACCGCGTTCCCCGCCGCCCCCACGCGTGGTGGATGCTCCTTCTCGTCTCGCAACTGCTGGTAGCGGCAATCTGGTGGCGCTGGGATTGGCCGGTCGGCCTGGCGGCGATGCTGGCCAGTCATCTGTCCTTCCTGTGGGGCACGCTGAAACCCGACTCGCGGCTATTCAGTCCTGTTCTCACCCGCCTGCCCACCCGCGAGCGCGCGGTCTGGCTCACCATCGACGACGGTCCATCCGCGGACACCGCAGCGGTGCTGGACCTGTTGGATGCCCACGGCGCCAAGGCGACGTTTTTCCTTGTTGGCGAGCGCGCGCGTGAGCGGCCCGAGCTGGTGCGGGAAATCGTGCGGCGCGGACATGGGATCGGCAACCACAGTCACAGCCATCCTCAATCGATGTTCTGGGCGCTGGGTCCGGCCCGCATGCGCGAGCAGATCGGACGTGCGCAGGCAGAGCTGACCGCAATCGCGGGTGTGCAGCCGCGCTGGTTCCGCGCCGTGGTCGGCATGGCCAATCCGTTCGTGGCCAGCGCGCTGCGCGAACACGGCCTGGCCCGTGTTGCATGGAGTGCCCGCGGGTTCGACGCCGTGGCCGCAGATCCGCAAGCGGTGGTTGCCCGCATCGAACGCGATCTGGCACCGGGCGTGATCGTGCTGATGCATGAAGGCGCCCGGCATGGACGCAACGTGGAGACGCTGCAACTACTCCTGCAGCTGCTGGAGAAGCAAGGATTTCGGGCGGTACTGCCGGTAGCGAATCCTGTCCACGGCAAAACGCCGCCCGGAGGCGGCGTTTCCTGATGCATCGGATGTTTTCGCGAACGCGGGGTGCCGCTCAGTAATCCAGCGCAGACTTCTCGCGTGCAAACGGGTTGAGCTTGCGCCAGTCGCCCGGGAACTTCGGCCAGCTGCCCGCCAGATACGGATGACTCGGATCGGCCTTCTGCAGGCGGTCGCGGGTATCGGCGGCCAGGGTCTCGTTGCCCAGGCCCGTGTACGCAGCAGCCAAGGCGGCGATCGCGTCATTCTGGTACTTGCTGTCCGGGTAAGTCTCCAGCAGGTAGGTCGCGCGTTCCACCGCCGCGACATAGGCGGTGCGGCGCAGGTTGTACAGCGAGACTTCAAGCTCATGTCGGGCGAAGGTGTTCTGCAGCTCCGCCATACGCTCACGCGCGTCGGCGGAATAGCGGCTGTTGGGATAGCGCTCTACGACGATGGAGAAGTCGTTGTAGGCCTGGTGCGGCGTGGCCAGGTCGCGGCGGCTGGGATCGAGCTTCCAGACCTTCTGCAGGAATACGGTATCGCGGCTGGAGTTCACCAGCCCCCGCAGGTAGTACAGGTAGGCGATGTTGCGGTGGGTCGGGTAGGTGCGGATGAAACGGTCGATGCTGCTGATCGCCTCCTCGTGGTTGCCGGCCTTGTACTGCGCGTAGGCGGTCTCGATCAGCGCCTGCTCGGTATAGGGACCGTACGGGTACTGGGCCACCAGGCCCTTGAAGTTGGCGGCACCGGCGGACCAGTTGCCACGCTTCATGGCGGAGTGGCCTTTCTCGTAGAGTTCCTCGACCGGCGCGGCCTCCGGAGTGGTGTCTTTCTTCTTGAACATCGAGCAGCCGGGGCCGATCAGGACAACGATCAGCAGCAGCGACAGCGCGCGGAGGGGGGCATAACGATGGGTCATGGTCGATATCACGGGCGCCGGGGGCACGAAGCGCCGATAATAGCAGTCCCGCGCCGTGTGCCCTTAACCGTGTCCTGCCAATGAGCCAACCCGACATCGCCCTCCAGGCCACCGTGCCCGCCGCCGCCGCCGGGCGCCGCTTCGATGCCGTGGTGGCGGAGCTCTTCCCGTCCTATTCGCGCTCGCGCTTGTCTGGCTGGATCAAGTCCGGAGAGGTCCTGCTGGACGGCAATACGGTACGCCCGCGCGATCCGGTGCACGGCGGCGAGCTGGTCAGCCTGAACGTGACGCCGGACGTACAGACCCGCTCGGAGCCGGAGGACATTCCGCTGGACGTCCTGTTCGAGGACGAGCACGTGATCGTCATCGACAAACCCGCCGGCCTGGTCGTGCATCCCGGCGCCGGCAATCCGGACGGCACCCTGGTCAACGCGCTGCTGTACCGCCAGCCGGACCTGAACGCACTGCCGCGCGCGGGCATCGTCCATCGCCTGGACAAGGACACCTCCGGGGTGATGGTGGTCGCCCGAACGCTGGTCGCCCATACCGCACTGGTTGAGCAACTGTCATCGCGCGAGGTCCATCGCCAGTACCTGGCCGTGGTGTCGGGTGCATTGGTGTCAGGCGGCACCGCCAAGGCGCCGATTGATCGCCACCCGCGCGACCGCATCCGCATGGCGGTGCGTGAGGACGGCCGCGACGCGATCACCCATTTCCGCCTGCGCGAGCGCTTTCGCGCGCACACCCTGCTGGAGTGCCGGCTGGAAACGGGTCGTACCCACCAGATCCGCGTCCACATGGCCCACCTCAAGCACCCGATCATCGGTGATCCGCTGTATGGCGGATCGCTGAAACTGCCCCGCGGCGCCAACGAGTCGCTGGTGACCGCGCTGAAAGGGTTCAGGCGTCAGGCCTTGCACGCCGAGACGCTGGAGTTCGTGCATCCGGTAACCAACGAGCCGGTGCGGTGCAGCGCACCGATGCCGGAGGACATGCAGGCCCTGGTGACGGCGCTGCGCGACGACACCGCCGAGGCGCTCGAGCGAGGCCGCTGAGTGGCGGCCTCTCCGCTCCTGTGGGCTGATTGGCCCGCGCCGCGAGGGGTGCACGGGTTGACCACGCTGCGCTACGGCGCAGGCGGGTCCTTGGCGCCATTCGACCGGTTCAACCTTGGCAACCGTTATGCACTGGATGGTGACGATCCGTCGGCGGTGGACGCCAACCGTGCGGCACTGATCGCTCTGGCGGGACTGCCCTCAGCGCCCGTGTGGTTGCGGCAGGTGCATGGAACGACAGTGTTCCGTGCGGGCGCGCGTCGTGGAAATGCGGACATCACCGAACCGGAAGCCGACGCCGCGGTGACTTCCGTTCCCGGCACCGTGCTTGCCATCCTTACCGCCGACTGCCTGCCGGTGCTGTTCTGCGCCGATGACGGCAGCGAGGTGGGTGCGGCGCATGCCGGCTGGCGGGGCCTGGCGGGCGGCGTACTGGAAGCCACGGTGGCCGCGATGACGGCCCCGCCGGAGCGGCTGATCGCCTGGCTTGGGCCGGCGGCCGGGCCGCAGCGTTACGAGGTCGGTGCCGAGGTCCGCGAGGCGTTCGTGTCGCGCGACGCGTTGGCGGAAAGCGCGTTCATTGCAACCCGGCAGGGGCACTGGAATGTCGATCTGTACGCGCTGGCCCGGCGACGGCTGATGCAGGCGGGACTGGCGGCGGACCGTATCTACGGCGGCGGGCTGTGCACGATCGCCGAACCCGCGCGCTTCTACTCGCACCGTCGCGACCAGCGGACCGGACGGATGGCGTCATTGGTGTGGCTGCAACCGGATGCCTGAACCCGAACCGGGTCACGCGGGTCGAGTTCAAACGGCTAGTTGCGGTCGAACGCATCAAGCCCGAGGCGCATCCAGCGTTTCGCCACCTCGTCGCGGTCGGTCAGCATGTTCCACAGGGTGTCCTCGCTGAGGATGCAGTATTCGCCGTTGTTGCATTCGATCGGCACATTGTTGGCGTGATCCTCGCGCCACTGAAGGCTTTGGTAGTACGCCTGCAGCTCGTGAAGCAGCGCCTCCGCCTCGAGCCACTGCGCTTGAGCCTGCTCCTGTTGCCGGTGCAGCTCGCGCCAGCGCTCGTACTTCTGCTGCAGTGCCTGGGGGTCGTATTGGGGCATGTTGGACTCGCGATTGTGGAGATTGCTCAAGCCGTTGGTCGGCCGTCCCGGGGTTCTCTAGTGGGGGCAATCAGCGCTGGTGCGCCTGCCCCGGAGCGTTGCCTGAAGCATGCAAGCATGCCCGGATGGTGTTGTAGCGATGCTGACCGGCGAGCGACAGTCGCCGCGGGATCTTGAACTGGGCGCTGCAAACCTCATGTCTGGGTTATCGCGACCCGGCGTGGTCGCCCTGACCCTTGAGGACACGACATGCGGATGGACAAGCTCACATCGCGCTTCCAGCAAGCGCTTGCCGACGCGCAATCAATGGCGGTCGGGCGCGACCACAGCGTCATCGAACCGGTGCACCTGCTGACGGCTCTGATCGACCAGAAAGACGGCAGCACGCGACCGCTGCTGTCGCAGGCGGGCGTCAACGTACCGCTTCTGCGCGAGCGGCTCGGTGAGGCGCTGCAGAAACTGCCGACCGTGTCCGGCCAGGCCGGAAACGTCAGTGTTGGCAACGATCTCTCGCGGCTGCTCAACCTGACCGACAAGTACGCCCAGCAGCGTGGGGATGGCTTCATCGCCACCGAGCTGTTCGTGCTGGCCGCGTTGGAGGATGGTGGAGAAACCGGTCGCGCGCTGAAGGCCGCCGGTGCGGACAAGTCCCGCCTGGAGGCGGCGATCGACAAGATTCGTGGAGGTGAGGCTGTGCAGTCGGAAAATGCCGAGGACCAGCGGCAGGCGCTGGAGAAATACACCGTCGACCTGACCGCGCTGGCCGAGTCGGGCAAGCTCGACCCGGTGATCGGTCGCGACGAGGAAATCCGTCGAACCATCCAGGTCCTGCAGCGCCGGACCAAGAACAACCCGGTGCTGATCGGCGAGCCCGGCGTCGGCAAGACCGCCATCGCCGAAGGTCTGGCCCAGCGAATCATCAACAACGAGGTGCCCGAAGGGCTGCGCGGCCGGCGCCTGCTGTCGCTGGATATGGGCGCGCTGATCGCCGGAGCGAAGTTCCGCGGCGAATTCGAGGAGCGTCTCAAGGGCGTGCTCAGCGACCTGGCCAAGAGCGAGGGCCAGGTGATCCTGTTCATCGACGAGTTGCACACCGTGGTCGGCGCGGGCAAGGCCGAAGGCTCGATGGACGCCGGCAACATGCTCAAGCCAGCGCTGGCGCGCGGCGAGCTGCACTGCATCGGCGCGACCACGCTGGACGAGTACCGCCAGTACATCGAGAAGGACGCCGCGCTGGAGCGGCGCTTCCAGAAGGTGCTGGTTGGCGAGCCGAGCGTGGAGGACACCATCGCCATCCTGCGCGGGCTGAAGGAGCGCTACGCGGTGCACCACGGGGTGGAGATCACCGACCCGGCGATCGTCGCCGCCGCGACCCTGAGCCACCGTTACATCGCCGATCGCCAGTTGCCCGACAAGGCGATCGACCTGATGGACGAGGCCGCCAGCCGGATCCGGATGGAAATCGACTCCAAGCCCGAGGAGCTGGACCGCAAGGAACGCCGGCTGATCCAGCTGAAGATCCAGCGCGAGGCACTGAAGAAGGAAAAGGACGACGCGTCCAAGCAGCGCCTGGCCGACCTCGAGGACGAGATCGCCGTGCTTGAGCGCGAGTTCAACGACCTGGAGGAGGTCTGGAAGGCCGAGAAGGCAACGTTGCAGGGCGCCACGAAGATCAAGGAGAAGATCGAGGCGGCCAAGCTGGAATTGGAGGCCGCGCAGCGCGCCCAGGACTACGCCCGCATGAGCGAGATCCAGTACGGCCGCCTGCCCGAGCTGGAGAAGCAGGCCCAGGCCGCGCACGAAGCCGAGACCAAGGGCTTCACCCTCCTGCAGGACAAGGTGACCGACGAGGAGATCGCCGAGGTGGTCAGCCGCTGGACCGGCATTCCGGTGGCGAAGATGCTTGAGGGCGAGCGCGAGAAGCTGCTGCAGATGGAAGACCTGCTGCACCAGCGGGTCATTGGCCAGGACGAGGCGATCAAGGTCGTTTCCGACTCGGTGCGCCGCTCGCGTGCCGGGCTGTCCGATCCCAACCGGCCGTCGGGTTCCTTCCTGTTCCTCGGTCCCACGGGTGTCGGCAAGACCGAGCTGTGCAAGGCGCTGGCCGAGTTCCTGTTCGACAGTTCCGAGGCAATGATCCGCATCGACATGAGCGAGTTCATGGAGAAGCACGCGGTCAGCCGGCTGGTTGGTGCGCCCCCGGGCTACGTCGGCTACGAGGAGGGCGGTTACCTGACCGAGGCGGTCCGCCGCCGCCCCTACAGCGTGATCCTGCTGGACGAGGTCGAAAAGGCGCACCCGGACGTGTTCAACATCCTGCTGCAGGTGCTCGACGACGGCCGTCTGACCGACGGCCAGGGCCGCACGGTCGATTTCCGCAACACGGTGATCGTGATGACCTCCAACCTGGGCAGTCAGATGATCCAGGAAATGGATGGCGACGATTCACCCGAGAGCTACACGCAAATGAAGGCCGCGGTGATGGGCGTGGTGCAGAGCCACTTCCGCCCGGAGTTCATCAACCGTTTGGACGACATCGTCGTGTTCCATTCGCTGGACAAGCAGCAGATCCGCGAGATCGCCAAGGTCCAGCTGCACGGTCTGGACAAGCGTCTGGCCGAACGTGGACTGGCGCTGGAGTTGTCCGACAGCGCACTGGCGTTGCTGGCCGATGTCGGCTTTGACCCGGTCTACGGCGCGCGCCCACTCAAGCGCGCGATCCAGCAGCAACTGGAGAACCCGCTGGCCAGCAAGATCCTGTCGGGCGAGTTCCTCAGCGGCGAGACCATCCACGTCGATGCCGAGCGCGGCAACCTGGTGTTCACGAAGGCCTGACCGGCCGCCGGACTGAATCGCGCTGGGCCCTGGAGCCCCTGGCGGAAATGGAAAGAGCCCCGCATGTGCGGGGCTCTTTTTTTATCACTCCGGCCCGGACGGGCGCCGGCTACACAGCGACGGTGCTTACCACTTGTAGGCGATGCGGCCGTAGACGAATGCGCCGTTGAAGCCGCTCGGCGATTGGCTGCTGTACGGGAACTGGTTGTGGTTGGCGTTGGGCGCGATGGTGCGATCGGGGTACTCGTTGAGCAGGTTGTCCGCACCGACCGTCAAAGCCCAGCCCTGGCTTGGCTTGAAGCTGGCTGATGCATCCACCGTCCAGATGCCGCCGTAGGTCTGGTCATTGGCCGGGTCTCCGGCCGAGTTTACGCGGGTGGTGAATTTGCCGTAGCGGGTCGCACCCAGCAGGAAGTCCCAGCGGTCCAGAGTCCAGGCGCCGCTTAGCGTGGTCTTGTCACGTGGGAAGCCTTCCTCTATCCGGCCGCGTTCGTCGCGGTCGACGCGATTGAAAGTCGTTCCCAGACTGTCCAGAACTGCCGGGTTGGGCGCGATACGGGTGAGTTCGGTCTTGTTGTAGTTGTACCCCGCGGTCAGGGTGACCTTGCCCGCATCCAGCGGGATCGCGTAGCTGCCGACGAGATCAATACCGCGGGTACGGGTATCGATGGCGTTGTTGAAGTAACGCAGCGCGTCTACGCCGTTGACGCCGAGTGCCGCCAGCAGGTCCTGTGCCGGCTGGCTGTCACGCACCTTGAGATTGGAAGACAGCACGATGCGGTCGTCGATCTCGATCTGATAGGCGTCGACGGTGATGTACAGGCGGTCTACCGGTTGCAGGACCAGACCCAGGCTGTAGGACAGCGAGGTTTCGGCCTGCAGCGGCTCCGCACCCAGGGCACGCGCCGCGGCGCTGCTGGCGGGGAAGGTTCCGGAGTCAAAGAAGCGATCCAGCGCGCCGTCGTAGTTCGAGGTCACCACCTGGTAGTGCTGCTGCGACAGCGAGGGCGCGCGGAATCCGCTGGCAACGGTGCCGCGCAGCGCCACCGCATCGGTGAAGGCGTAGCGCGCCGACAGCTTGCCGGACGTCTCGCTGCCGAAATCGCTGTAGTCCTCGTAGCGCCCTGCGATGCCGGCGGAGAACTGGTCGGTGAAGTCCGCTTCCAGGCCGATGTAGGCGGCGTAGCTGTCACGGTCGAAGTGGCCGGAGTTCTCCGGAGTGAAACCCTGGAAGCCCTGCGCACCGCCATTGGTATAGGAGTTGGGTTCGCCTGGCGACTGGTTCCACTTCTCGCGGCGGTACTCGGCGCCAAACGAGAGCGTCGCCGGGTACTGCATTCCCCAGTCCAGGGTTTTGGTGACGTCCGCGTTGACCAGGTTCTGGGTGTACTCCAGCGCGCCGTCGTAGAATCGGGTCGGGCTGGCGCTACCCAGGCTGTAGTTGAGCGAGTTGCGGGTCTGGAAGTCGATGTGGTTGTAGCCGTAGTTGTAGCTGACGTCCCACATCCAGCCGCTGTCGTTGCCGCCTTTCAGCCCGGCCACCAGCGAGCGGTCCTGCGAGAGCATCGCGATCTCAGGCACGTAGCCGCCGTCATAGAACTGCGAGATCAACGCACCCTGTCCGCTGTGGTTGCGCGAGCGGTGGAAGGCGTAGGAGGTGATGTCGCGATTGCTGGCAGCGGCGGTGGCGTAGGCGCTGATGTTGTCGCTGACGTCGAATCCGGCATTCGCCGAGACCGCGCGCGAGTCGACCTGTGGGTCGCCGTACATGTAGGCCACTTCGCCCAGACCCGGGTTGTTGCCCTCGTTGGGCAGCGTCGACGGCGTGTACGGCTGGAACGGACCGGCACGGTTGGTGGCGTCCTGCTGCCCCAGCTGACCGGCCACGTGGAGGAAGCCGCGGTCCTCGGCGAAGCGCACGCCGGTGTCGCCGGAAATCTGGAACTGAGACCCGTCGCCGGCCGAGTAGCGGCCGAAGTCGACGGCCAGGCCGCCGCCGGTTTCGCTGCCCTTGAGCACGATGTTGACCACACCGGCAATCGCATCCGAGCCGTACTGGGCGGAGGCGCCGTCGCGCAGCACCTCGACCCGGGCGATCGCGGCGACCGGAATGGCGTTCAGATCCACCGCCGACGAGCCGCGGCCGATGCTGCCGTTGACGTTGAGCAGCGCGGACACATGGCGGCGCTTGCCGTTGACCAGCACCAGCACCTGGTCGGGCGAGAGGCCGCGCAGCTGCGCCGGACGGATCGCGCTGGTGCCGTCAGTCACCGCAGGGCGCGGGAAGTTCAGCGAGGGCAGGGCGCGCGCCAAGGCGGTGGCCAGCTCGGTGGTGCCGGTGGCCTGCAGGATCTCGGGCGTGATGATGTCAATCGGCGACTGCGACTCGGCGACCGTGCGGTCGCTGACCCTGGTCCCGGTGACGATGATCTGGTCGAGCGTGGTGGCGTCCTTGGAAGCAGGCGCGGTCTGGGCGAATGCAACCGGTGCAGCGATGGCCAATGCAATGGCCAGGGGGAGGCGGCGGGGTGTCATGGGGGGAGTTTTCCGGAATTGGCCGTAAACACGGCGTCTTTCCTATTAACGCAATTTTAGCGCTTGGGTCAAATGCTCCGAATGGGACGCCGGGCACGCACGGGTGCAACGACGGTTTGCGACGGCAGTCACGCTTTGCTGGCTGATCTCAGTCGGTCGCCACCCGCGGCAGATGATTTGCGCCGCGATAGGGGGGCGTCGCCATCACCATTTCCGCCAGGCTGTGGGCCAGTTCCCGCTCGGCCAGTACCACCCCGTCGGCGCCGTGGGCGAGCAGGTGTTGCACCTCGCCATCGCTGTGCGCGCGCGCCAGCAGGGTCAGCGACGGGTTGATCGCGCGCAGCTTGGCCATGGTCTCGCCGGCCTCCAGCGGTTGCGGGATGGCGAGGATCGCGATGGTGGCGTTTTCCGGATGCGCCTCGGCCAGCACCAGGTCGGCGGCGGCGTTGCCGCGGATCGCCGGGATGCCCATCGCATGCGCGAGGTCGACGTGATGGCCACTGTCGTCGATCACCAGCACCGGCACGCCGTTTTCGCGCAGTAGCTTGACCAGCTCGCGGCCGACCCGGCCAAAGCCGATCACGATGGCGTGGTTGTCCAGTTCCAGCGCCGGGCCGGCCGTGGGTACGGACTCTCCCTGCTGGGCGGCGCGTTGCTCGTTGCGGGCCTGCCAGCGGTCCACCAGCACGAAAATCAGCGGGTTCAGCATGATGGTGATCAGCGCCCCGGCCAGCACGAGGTCCTGCGCCTCGTCATTCATGATTCCCAGCGCCACGCCCAGGCCGGCAATGATGAAGGCGAACTCGCCAATCTGCGCCAGGCTGGCGGAGATGGTCAGCGCGGTGATGTTGGGGTAACCGAACGCGCGCACGATGACGTAGGCCGCCGCGGATTTGCCAAACAGGATGATCAGGACGGTGGCCAGCACGTGCAGCGGCTGTTCCACCAGAATCCGCGGGTCGAACAGCATGCCCACCGAGACGAAGAACAGCACGGCGAACGCATCGCGCAGGGGCAGGGAGTCGCTGGCGGCCTTGTGGCTGAACTCCGATTCGTTGAGCAGCAGTCCGGCAAAGAAGGCGCCCAGCGCGAACGACACCCCGAACAGCTCGGCCGAGCCGTAGGCCACGCCGAGCGCGATGGACAGGACCGCGAGGGTGAACAGTTCGCGTGACCCTGTTCCGGCCGTTCGCTCCAACACCCACGGGATCACCCGGCGTCCAACGACCAGCATCACCGCGACGAACGCGGACACCTGCATCACCGTCAGCAACATCGAGACCACGATGGAGCCGAACGTGTGAACCTCGCCGCCGGGGCTGGGGTTGGTGATCTCGCCCAGCACCGGCATCAGCACAAGCGCGACCACGCACAGCAGGTCCTCGACGATCAGCCAACCCACCGCGATCCGGCCGCGGTTAGTGTCCAGCAGGCGTCGATCCTCCATGGCCCGAAGCAACACCACGGTGCTCGCTGTCGCCAGCGAGAACCCGAACACCAGCCCGTGCACGGTGGACCAGCCCATCCATGACGCCAGTCCCCAGCCCAGCAAGGTTGCTACCGTGGTCTGCGCCAGAGCGCCGGGGATGGCGATCCACTTCACCGCCATCAGGTCCTTGATGGAGAAGTGCAGGCCGACCCCGAACATCAGCAGCATCACGCCGATCTCGGCCAGCTGGGCCGCAAGGTCCTGATCGCCGACGAAGCCGGGAGTGAAGGGCCCGGCCACAATGCCTGCCGCCAGGTAGCCCACCAACGGCGACAGCCGCAGCCGGTTGGCCAGCGCGCCGAACACGAACGCCAGCAACAACCCCACGGCAATGATGTTGATCAGGTCGGTTTCGTGGGGCATCGGCGCTCCGCGCGCGTTCGGGAGTCGATCATGTCGGTGCCACCGCGCATCCACAAGGCCGAAGACCGCGTCCGACGGCCTCCCGTCACGGGCTGAACGGCGCGCGTCCGGCGCACGCAATCAAATTCGGCGGCCGCTGCCGCAGGCGCCGCCCACGTACAATGCCCCGATGATTGCCTTCAAAGATTTCGCCCTTCGTCGCGGCGAACGCCTGCTGCTGTCCAAAGTCGACCTGGTCCTGCAGGCCGGCTGGCGCGTGGGCGTGATCGGCCGCAACGGCACCGGAAAATCTTCGTTGTTCGCCGCCATGCAGGGAGAGCTGGAGGCCGACCGCGGCGACCTGGACATCCCCGGCCGGGTGCGCGTGGCCAGCGTCGCGCAGGAGACGCCCTCGCTGCCGGATGCGGCCATCGATTTCGTCCTCTCCGGTGATGCGCCGGTGCATGCGGCGATCCAGGCCGAAGCCAACGCCTTCGCCAGCGAGGACTGGGAAGCGGTCGCCGAGGCGCATCACCGACTCGAAGAGCTCAATGGTTACGATGCCAGCGCGCGTGCCGGCAAGCTGCTGCATGGGTTGGGCTTCTCGGCCGACACCCATTCCCGGGCGGTCAGCACGTTCTCCGGTGGCTGGCGGGTGCGGCTCAACCTCGCCCGCGCCCTGATGACACCCAGTGATCTGCTGCTGCTGGACGAGCCGACCAACCACCTGGATCTGGACGCGGTGCTGTGGCTGGAGCAGTGGTTGCTGCACTACCCCGGCACGCTGTTGTTGATCAGTCATGACCGCGAGTTCCTCGACGAGGTCACCACTCACACGTTGCACCTGCACGACGGCAGCGCGCGCCTGTACACGGGCAACTACACGGCCTTCGAACGCCAGCGCGCGGAACACCTGCGGCTGCAGCAGATCACCCATGAGAAGACCCAGGCCGAACGCGCCCACCTGCAGAGCTTCGTTGACCGGTTCAGCGCGAGCGCCGCGAAGGCCAAGCAGGCGCAGTCGCGGGTCAAGCGTCTGGCCAAGATGGCCGATACCGAGGCGGTGCGTGTGGAGCGCGCATTCCGCATCGAGTTTCCCGCTCCCGCCAAGCTGCCGTTCGCCCTGTTGCGCATCGCCCATGCCGATTGCGGTTACAGCACCGATGCGGGTCCGGCGACGATCCTGCACGACATCGGCTTCATCCTGGAGGCGGGTGACCGGATCGCGTTGCTGGGCCCCAACGGCGCCGGCAAATCAACGTTGGTGAAGACCCTGGTCGGCGAGCTGCCCCTGCTCGCCGGCGAGCGCAGCGGTCATCCAGACCTGCGGATCGGCTACTTCGCCCAGCACACGGTCGAATCCCTGCGCGCCGGCACCAGCGCGATCGACCACCTGGCCGACATCGCCCCCGGCGTGTCCACCCAGCAGCTGCGCGACTTCCTCGGCAAGTGGAATTTTCCCGGCGATCGCGCGTTCGAGTCGGTCGACACCTTCTCCGGCGGCGAACGCGCCCGGCTGGCGCTGGCCCTGATCGCGTGGCGACAGCCCAACGTGCTGCTACTGGACGAGCCCACCAACCATCTGGACCTCGACATGCGCGAGGCATTGGCCGAAGCGCTGGCGGTCTTCGAAGGCGCCATCGTGCTGGTTAGTCATGATCGCCACCTGATCGGACTGGTCTGCGACACGTTCTGGCGCGTGGCCGACGGCACCGCGCAGGCATTCGACGGCGATCTGGACGCCTACGCCGTCTGGCTGCGCTCGCGCGACAGCTCCAATGACGGCAAGGCGCGCGAGAAGAAGGACGCTGCCGCACCCGCCATGGCGGCCCCGGTGTCGCCGGCAAAGCCGCGCCGAGGCAAAGCGAACGCGCACAAGTTGGCCCGGGCGGAAGAGCGCGTCGGTGAGCTCGAAGTGCGCCTGGAGAAACTGGCGGCCAGTCTCGCCGATCCGGCGGTGTATGCCGACGGCGGTATACAGGCGGTCGAGCTGGGCCGTGAGCAGGCGCGGTTGCAGGCCGAGCTGGATGCGGCCGAAGCGGAACTCTTGCAACTCTACGAGGAAGACGCGGCCTGAGTGACATCGCACGCGGCCATTGCGGCCGCCGTGCTCAACCGCGCGGGTGATGGCTGGCGTGCAGTTGCTTGAGTTTTTCGCGCGCCACCAGGGTGTAGATCTGGGTCGTCGACAGGGAGCTGTGGCCCAGCAGCATCTGCAGGGCGCGCAGGTCGGCGCCGTGGTTCAGCAGGTGGGTGGCGAAGCTGTGGCGCAGGCCGTGCGGGCTGATCTTCTGCGGATCGATGCCGGCAGCGGCAGCGTAGCGCTTGACCAGCTGCCACAGTTGCTGCCGGGACAGCGGCTCCGCGGCACTGTCAATGAAGACCGCATCGCGGATGGTCCCGCCGGACAGGCGCGGACGTGTCCCGGTCAGATAGCGCTCGACCCAGTGCCGGGCCTCATCGCCCAACGGCACCAGCCGGTCGCGATTGCCTTTGCCGGTCACCCGCAACACGCCCTGACGAAGGTTGACCGCGCCCATCGACAGGCCGGTGAGTTCGCTCGCGCGCAGCCCGCAGGCGTACATGAGTTCGAGCATTGCCCGGTCACGCAGGCCCAGATCGGTGCTGTCATCGGGTGCGGCGAGCAAGGCCTCGACCTGGCTTTCGCTGAGGGCTTTGGGCAGCAGGCGTGGCAGCCGCGGCGGTTCCAGCAGCGCGGTGGGGTCGTGGCGCCGCGCGCCGCGGCGCACCTGCCAGGCGTGGAAGGCGCGCAGGCTCGACAACAGTCGCGCGGTGCTGCGCGGCGAGTAGTGCTGGCGGCTGCGCCATTGCAGGTAGTCGTAGAGGGCGACGGGATCGGTGCCTGCCAGCCCGCCAGCGCGGCCGTTGCGCCAGCGCGCAAACCCCTGCAGGTCGCGGCGGTAGCTGGCCAGGGTGGGCTTTGCGAGTCCGTTCTCAGCCCAGATCGCCTCCAGGAACGCCTCGATCAGCAGCGCATCCGCGTCAGCCAGCGGTGGCTGCGCCATGGCCACCTGCCTGCGCTCGGCAGGCGTGGTCGGCGTGGCGGGAGGTGACGGGTCGCTCATGCCCGCAGCTTAGCGGAGCGAGCCGCGGTGGCGTGGCCTAGAATTCCCGGGCTCCCAGAGAAGAGATGCCTCCAGATGCAATGCCGATGAATCCAGCGCCCGCTCCGTCCTCCCGCTCCCCGCGGCGTCCAGGCACGCCATCGTCCTCGCCGTTGCTTGGGTGGCGAGTGCTCGCGCTGGTCTACGACTTCTTCCCGGTACTGGGTCTGTGGCTGCTGGTTGCGGCGATTTTTGTCGCAGCCCACCACGATGCCATCACCGGCGGCCTGCTCGGCACGCTGGAATTCATCGTCCTGTGGTTAGTTACCGCCGCCTACAGCATGGCCAGTTGGCGTTTCGGCGGGCAGACACTGGGCATGCGTCCGTGGCGCTTGCAGGTGGTCGGCGTGGACGGTGCGGTGCCGTCGTGGCGCGCGCTGCTGGTGCGCTATGCGGTTGGGAACCTCTCGCTGCTGCTGGTTGGGCTGGGGTTCTGGTGGGCGTGGTGGGACCGCGACGGACTGACCTGGCACGACCGCGCCAGCGGCACCCGCATGCGGCGGCTGCCGAAGGCGGAATGACGAAGCGCTCAGCCCGAGCGCTTGCGGAACAGCAACATCGACACCCCGACCATGATCAGCGTGGGCAAGGCATAGGCGACCCGGAAGTCGAACTTGAACGCGCTGGCCATCTTCACGAACTGGGTTTGAAGCAACCAGAAGCCGAGCGCGAACACGATGCCAATGAAGAGTCGTTTGCCCAGCCCGCCGCTACGCAGGCTGCCGAAGGCGAACGGGATCGCCGCCAGGCACAGCGCCAGCACATTGAGCGGATAGAACCAGCGGCCCCAGTAATGCTCTTCGTAGTCGCTGGCGTCCAAGCCGTTGCGCTGGCGGTAGGCGACGGAATCGTGCAGCTCGCGGGCGGTGAGGTAGCGCGGTCGGTCGATGTCCGCACTCAGGGCGGTCGCATCCAGCTGCGAGTCCCAGCGCTCCTCGGCGACCTGGGTGCGGGTGACCGCGTTGGCGTCGAAGGTGGTCCGGGTGACGTCGCGCAACAGCCAGCCGCCCGGGCGGTGCTCGGCGACCTTGGCGACGGCCAGTGACTGCAGCCGGCCATCATCCTCGAACTCGTACAGGCGCACGTCGCTGAGCTCCAGCCAGCGGTCATCGCCATCGCTGCGCTCCTCGCCGCCCTCGGCGTTGAGGATGATCGCGCCCTCCCGGGCCCAAACACCCGAATAGCGGGCAACGATGAGGTTGTCGGACCGCGACGAGGCCTTGAGGATGTCCGCGCTGCGTTGGCCCATCGGTGCCAGCGTCTCGCCATTGATCACCATCAATGCGGTTAGCAAGGACAGCGCGATCATCACCGCCAATGTCATGCGCCGGCGCGAAAGACCGATTGCACGCAGCGCGGTGAGCTCCGAAGTGGCAGCCAGTTGCCCCAGCGCCATCAACGCTCCGATCACCGCCGCGGTCGGGAACAGCGTATAGGCATGGCGCGGGACGGTGTAGAGCACGTAGGTCAGCGCCTGGACGACACCGTAGCTGCCTTCACCGACGTTGCCGAACTCGCTGACCATCGCCAGCATCATGTCCAGGCCCAGCAGCACCGCCCAGGTCAGCAACACCGTGGACAGGACCGTGCGCGCCAGATACAGGTCGTGGATCTTCGGGAAGCTCACTACCCGGCCCCTCATGACGCGGCTCCCTTGCGCAGGCGCAGCCGCGGCATTGCGATCGCCCCGTCCTTGACGTACATCCACACGCCCGCCGCGAGCAGAGGCAGGATCAGCCACCACAGCCCGAGTGCGGGCGGAATGCGACCACTGGCGAGCCAGCCCTGGCCGACCTGCATCAGGTTCATGCCGATCAGGTAGGAGAAGAAGCCCATCATCGCGCCGCCAAACCGGGCCTGGCGCGGCGTGCTGCGCGCCAGCGGCACGGCCAGCAAGGCAAATGCCAGCGTCAACAATGGCGGCGCCAGGCGCCCGTGCAACTGGGCGATGGAGGCCCTGCGCGGATCACCCAGCAACTCGAGCGTGGACATCGTTCGCGGGTCGTTCGGGTCGTAGCGCTCCTTGCCGGCTGGCAGGCGCACGTCGTTGCTGGCGTAGCGCATCAGGCGGTAGTCCTTGCCGCCGCCATCCACCGGCCCTTCCACCTGGAAGCCGTTGTCGAGGGTGAGGTAACGCTCACCGTCGTCCGCCACGCTCAATGAGCCGGTATTTGCGGTGGTGATGTCCAGCCGGCCTTCCTTCTGGCGATGGATGAAGATCCGCTGGAAGCGCGTGCCGTCACCCGACATCGAGCCCACATACACCACGCCACCGCCGCCCGGGATCTCGGTGAAGCTGCCCGGCGACAGGCCGGAGATGACCAGGTTGCGGTTGGCTTCGTTGATCATCTGGCGCGACACGCGTTCGGCTGTGGGCCCCAGCCACAGCGAGCACAGCGCCACGATCACCACCACCGGCACCACCAGCGCCATGACCGGGCGCAGCAGGCGGAGCGGTCCAACGCCCATGGCGTGGATGACCGGCATTTCCGAGTCGCGGTAGAGCCGGCCGATGCCGAGCATCATTCCCAGCATCAGCGCCAGCGGCAGGATCAGTGGCAGCCAGCTCAGCAGGACCAGTCCCAGCTGGCTGAGCATCAGCCCTGCCGGCAGGCGCCCGGATGCGATGTCCTTGAGCACGTCGGTGATCACGCCGCCGACGCTGACGACGAGCAACACCACCAGCGTGGCAAAGGTGGATTGGGCGAGTTCGCTCAGCAGGTAACGGTCGAGCTTGAGCATCGGAGGCCTTGGACTTGCGCGCCACGCGGCGCTTTTTTAATTAAGACAGGGGCTTGCTTTAGACTTGCAGGTTCGTTCGCTCGCTTCCAGCCTGTTCGAACCGGCCGGTATTGTCGCCCGGATCGGCGCTTTCCGCCGCCGCGACAGCGCGAACGCTCCCTCCCACTTCCCGGAATCTGCTGCATGGCCCTCGAATTCGACCTGAATCATGATGAGCTCGCCACCGTAAAGGCGGACTGCATCGTCGTTGGCGCCTTCGCCGACAAAACCCTGAACGCCGCCGGCACCGCGCTCGACAGCGCGACCAACGGCCGCCTGAAAACCCTCATTGAGCGCGGCGACGCCAGCGGCAAGATCGGCAAGACCGCCATCCTCCACGATCTGGACGGCGTGACTGCGGTCCGCGTGCTGGTGGTTGGCCTGGGTGATGCCGAGAAGCTCGACGCCGCCCAATACCTGAAGGCGGTCGACGCCGCCGCGCGGGCGCTGAAGACCGGTCCGGTCGAGCATGCGGTGTTCGCGATCGCCGATGCACCCATCAAGGGTCGCGATGGCGCCTGGGCCGTTCGCCACGCCGTGATAGCCGCCGACCACGCCTGCTACACCTACACCGCCACCTTGGGCGAGAAGAACAAGGCCAAGACCGGCGAGCCGGGCCTGCGCCGGGTGTCCGTCAGCGTGCCCTCGGGCATGGGCGATGCTGCCAAGGCGCTGGAGCAGGGCGCCTCGATCGCCGCCGGTGTCGCGTTCGCCCGCGAGCTGGGCAACCTGCCGCCGAACGTGTGCAACCCCGCGTACCTGGCCGATCAGGCGGTCGAGTTCACCGGTCGCTCCGGCGATACCTCCTGCGAGGTGCTGGAAGACGCGGACATGGAGAAGCTCGGCATGGGTTCGCTGCTCGCGGTGGCCCGCGGCTCGGCCAACCGCCCGCGCCTGATCGCGATGAAGTACAACGGCGCCGGCGACGACAGCAAGCCCTACGTGCTGGTCGGCAAGGGCCTGACCTTCGACACCGGCGGCATCAACCTCAAGGTCCAGGGTGGCATCGAGGAGATGAAGTTCGACATGTGCGGCGGCGCCAGCGTGATGGGCACCTTTGTCGCCGTGGTCGGCATGAAGCTGAAGATCAACCTGGTGGTGATCGTTGCCGCCGTGGAAAACATGCCCGACGCCGACGCTTACCGTCCCTCCGATGTGCTGACCAGCATGTCGGGCACGACGATCGAGGTCGGCAACACCGACGCCGAGGGTCGGCTGGTGCTGTGCGACGCGCTGACCTGGTCGAAGAAGTTCGAGCCTGCCGCGCTGGTCGACGTCGCCACCCTCACCGGCGCCTGCATGGTCGCGCTGGGCAAGTACGCCAGCGGGCTGATGACCAAGACCGACGACCTGGCCGAGGAGTTGCTGGCCGCCGGCGAGAAGACCTACGACCGTGCCTGGCGCCTGCCGCTGTGGGACGAGTACCAGACGATGCTGGAGTCCAGCTTCGCCGACGTCTACAACATCGGCGGTCGCTGGGGCGGCGCGATCACGGCCGGCTGCTTCCTGTCGCGATTCGCCGAGGACCAGCGTTGGGCGCACCTGGACATTGCCGGCAGCGGCAGCGAGGAAGGCAAGCGCGGCATGTCCACCGGTCGTCCGGTCGGACTGCTCAGCCAGTGGCTGATCGACCGCGCCGCGCAGTAGTCGCTGCCCACCGTGCGTGCCGATTTCTACCTGATCCAGAAGCCGCGGTTCCGCGAGGAGCCGCTGCTGCTGGTCTGCGAGCTGGCCCGCAAGGCCCAGCAGGCTGGGCAGCCGTGCATCGTGCTGGCGCGCGACGCCGCCCAGGCCGAGAAGCTCGATGATCTGCTGTGGTCCTTCGATCCTGACGCCTTCATCCCGCACCAGATCGTCGATCCGGAGATGGACGAGGGCGATGACGAGGAGATCGAGGTCCTGATCGCCACGCCTGAGCACGACGTTGCCTTGCGTCCGCTGGTGATCAACCTGCGCGATGCGGCGGTGGATGGCGCGTTCGAGCGCGTGCTGGAAGTGGTGCCCGCGGACGATTCCGCTCGCGGCCCGCTCCGCCAGCGCTGGGTCCAGTACAGGGACCGCGGTTTCACCCTCAACAAGCACGACATGTAGCCATTGGCGCCTGCCCCGGGCGCCTGTCCACCTCCTCCGCGACGATACCGATGACCGACACCCTGGCCTCCAGCTACGACCCCACCCAGTTCGAAACCCGGCTGTACGAGCAATGGGAGGCCAGCGGCGTGTTCAAGCCGCGCGGGCAGGGCGAGCCGTACAGCATCCTGCTGCCGCCGCCCAACGTTACCGGCACCCTGCACATGGGCCACGCCTTCCAGCACACCCTGCAGGACGCGCTGGTGCGCTACCACCGCATGCGCGGGTTCGACACGTTGTGGCAGGTCGGCAGCGACCACGCCGGCATCGCCACCGAGATGGTGGTGGCGCGCAACCTGGGCGTGGAAGGCAGGGGCGAGACCCGCGATTCGCTGGGCCGGGACGGCTTCATCGACAAGGTCTGGGAGTGGAAGCAGCACTCCGGCGACACCATCGAGCGCCAGATGCGCCGCATCGGTGCCTCCGGTGACTGGTCTCGCAGCGTGTTTACGATGGATCCGATGGCCGCCGAGGCGGTGATCGAGGCCTTCGTGAAGCTGCACGAGGAAGGTCTGATCTACCGCGGCCAGCGTCTGGTCAACTGGGATCCGGTGCTGAAGACCGCGATCTCCGACCTGGAAGTCCTCAGCGATGAGGAGGACGGTTTTCTGTGGTCGATCCGCTACCCGCTCAGTGACGGCAGCGGCAGCGTCGTTGTCGCCACCACCCGCCCGGAGACGATGCTCGGCGACAGCGCCGTTATGGTGCATCCCGGCGATGAGCGCTACGCCCATCTGGTCGGCAAATCGGTCACCCTGCCGTTGACCGGTCGCGAGATCCCGGTAATCGCCGATGATTATGTGGACCGCGAGTTCGGCACCGGCGTGGTCAAGGTCACCCCGGCGCATGACTTCAACGATTACGCGGTCGGCCAACGGCACGGTTTGCCGCTGATCAACATCTTCACGCCCGACGCGGCGACCAACGACGACGTCCCAGAGCCGTATCGTGGCCTGGACCGCTACGACGCGCGCAAGGCGGTACTGGCGGATCTGGAGGCTCAGGGCCTGCTGGTGGAAACCAAGCCGCACAAGCTGCAGGTCCCGCGTGGCGACCGCACCGGCCAGGTAATCGAGCCCTACCTGACCGACCAGTGGTTCGTGAAGATGGACACACTGGGCCAGCGCGGTCTGGAGCTGGTTCAGGGCGTGGACGGCCAACCCGGTGCGGTGAAGTTTGTGCCGCCCAACTGGATCAACACGTACCGCCACTGGATGGAGAACATCCAGGACTGGTGCATCAGCCGCCAGCTCTGGTGGGGCCACCGGATCCCCGCCTGGTACGGCGAGGACGGGCGGATCTTCGTCGGCCGCGACGAACCCGAAGCGCGTGCGTCGGCCGACGCGGCCGGCTACACCGGCGCGCTGCGCCAGGATGAGGACGTGCTGGAGACTTGGTTCTCCTCCTCGCTGTGGCCGTTCAGCACCATGGGCTGGCCGAACGCGGAGCGCATGGCCGAGCGCGGCTTCGATCGTTTCGTGCCGTCCTCGGCGCTGGTGACCGGCTTCGACATCATTTTCTTCTGGGTCGCCCGGATGATCATGATGACCGACCACTTCACCGGGCAGGTGCCGTTCAAGGACGTCTACATCACCGGCCTGATCCGTGATGCGCATGGCCAGAAGATGTCCAAGTCCAAGGGCAACATCATCGATCCGCTGGACCTGATCGATGGCATCTCCGCCGATGACCTGGTCGCCAAGCGCACCACCGGCCTGATGCGGCCGACCGATGCACCCAAGATCGAGAAGGCGACCCGGCGCGAGTTTCCCGACGGCATCCCGGCATTCGGCGCCGACGCGCTGCGCTTCACGATCGCCGCGCTGGCTACCCACGGCCGCGACATCCGCTTCGACATGGGCCGCGCCGAGGGGTACAAGAACTTCTGCAACAAGCTCTGGAACGCCACCCGCTTCGTGCTGATGAACACAGACGGTGCGAGCTTCAGTGGCGTGCCGCAGCCACAGACCGACGCCGGACGCTGGATCCTGTCGCGGCTGGATCAGGCGTCCGCGCAGGCCGAAAAGCATTTCGTCGCCTATCGCTTCGATCTGCTGGCCCAGACCCTGTACGAGTTTGCGTGGAACGATTTCTGCGACTGGTTCGTCGAGCTGGCCAAGCCGGCCCTGCATGGCGAGGACAGCGACGCTGCCCAGAACACGCGTCACGTGCTGCTGTATGTACTGGAACGGCTGCTGTGCCTGCTGCACCCGCTCATCCCGTTTGTCAGCGAGGAGCTGTGGCAGTCGGTGGCGCCGCGTCTGGGCATCGACGGCACCACGATCATGCTGCAGCCGTATCCACAGGCCGGCGACATCAGCGTGGACGACGCCGAACGCGCGACCGCCGACGTGGAGTGGCTGAAGGCGATGGTGTCCGCGGTGCGCCGTGTGCGCAGCGAGCTCAACGTGGCGCCCTCCAAACAGGTGACCCTGCTGCTGGCCGGCGCCAACGACCGCGAGCGCGAGCGCACCGCACGCTTCCATGGCTCGCTGTCGTTCCTGACCCGGCTGGAGCGCATCGAGTTCATCGACGGCATCGCCAACGCGCCGGCCGCGGCGACGGCGGTGGTTGGCGAGCTGCAGCTGCTGGTGCCACTGGAAGGACTGGTGGACTTGGACGCCGAGCGCGCGCGGCTCGACAAGGAGTTGAAGAAGGTCGACGTTGAGATCGGCAAGTGCAAGGGCAAGCTGGCCAGCGAGACGTTCGTCAACAACGCTCCGCCAGCGGTGGTCGAGCAGGAGCGAAAGCGCCTGGCCGACTGGAACTCGCAGCGGGAGGCCCTGGCCGCGCAGCGAACCCGACTGGGATAACGCCGGTCGGGTGGAAGCTGCGTTACCTCGCCCGTGTCGTTACGACGGGTTGCGGGAAACGACGCCGGTCAGGCGTCGTTGAACAGCTCCAGCGCCATCACCAGGGCATCTTCGCGCCCCTTGCGCGCCGGGTAGTAGCGCGGTCGACGCCCGATCTCGTTGAAACCCTCGTCGTGGTAGAGCGCGATCGCGTGCGGATTGCTCGGACGCACTTCCAGGAAGATGCGCTCCACGCCGCGCGCGCGCGCGATCTGCAGCAGCACGTGCAGTAGCGCGCGGCCGTGGCCTTGACCCTGTAGCTCGGGGGCGATGCAGATGTTGAGGATGTGCGCCTCACCGGCGGCGATGCTGAGCAGGAAGTAGCCGACGATGGCGCCGTCGCGCTCCACTACCCGGGCCGGGTAATCCGAGGCCAGGCAGTCACGGAAGATCCCTTGGGTCCACGGAAACTCGTAGGCACGCACTTCCAAGGCGTGCACCGCGGCGAGGTCGTCCGGACGCATCGGGCGGTGCGGCAGTGGCTGAAAGGACGGTTCGGCAGCCACGGCGTTCATCCGTTGCGGTTGCGACGCGTCTTGCGCATCTGCTGCCACAAAGCGCGCTTGGCCGCGGGCTCGGCGCGCAGGCGGGCCAGGTCGATCCGCCAGGCCTGTGCCGCGACCTCGAATACCGTTGCCTCCATGTCGCTGGCGCGGAGGATTGCAAGCAGCAGTGGATCGTCGCTGGGCAGCAGTGACGGGCGCGCCGACCGCCGCGCGCCCCGCGCCGCCTCCAGGGCGGCTTTTTTCGCCGCAGCGTCGGTGCGTCTGGCCCCGGCGACGGTACCGGGCGCCGGCGCGTCCGGCGCGCTGATCGGCTTGATGGACGGTGATGGTCGCGCCACTTGCACAGGACGAACCGACCGGGCGGCACCCGCGACCGCAGGGGCCGCCGGGGGCGGCGCGGGCGGCGCCTCCAGGGCAGGGTCCCCGACCAGCAGCAGCACCGGATGTCCCAGCGCCTGCAGCCACTCGTGTTGCTGGACCGTCCACAGGCTCATGGCGTCGCCGTTTCCACCGGAGATCGGCGCACGCGCCGGTAGATGGCGTGCACCGGACCCGACATCGCGTACAGCGCGATGATGGCCAGCAACACCCGTGGCGGATCAATGGCGATGGCTGCAACCACCGCGATCACCACCAGCACGGAAAGAAATGGCAGGCGGTCGTGCTTGGGTCCGCCACCCTTGAAGCTGAAGTAGCGGATCGGGCTGACCATCAGCAACGCCGCGACAACGGTTGCAACCACGGCCAGATAGCGCAGTTCGACCCCCGAGTAGCCCATCGCGAAGCAGGTCCAGACGAAGCTCGCCAACAGGCCCGCGGCGGCCGGGCTGGCGAGGCCGATGAACCAGCGCTTGTCCACTTGCCCGACCTGGGAGTTGAACCGCGCCAGGCGCAGCGCAGCACACGCGGCATACAGGAACGCCGCCACCCAGCCGATCTTGCGTGCGGTAACGCCGTCCAACGACATCGACGCCAGCGACCAGTGATACATCACCAGCGCCGGTGCAAGGCCGAAGCTGATCAGGTCCGCCAACGAGTCGTACTGCACGCCGAACTCGCTCTGGGTGTTGGTCAGCCGCGCCACCCGTCCGTCCAGACCATCGAGGATGGCGGCAACGAAAATCGCGATGCAGGCATTGTCGAAATGGCCCTGGGTGGCGGAAATGATGGCGTAAAAGCCGGCAAAGAGGCCACCCGTGGTAAACAGGTTGGGCAACAGGTAGATACCGCGGGGTCGCTGGCGTGCCGGTGGGGTAATGGGTTGCGTAGGTTCCATTTCAGCAGTCTAGCGCTTGCTTGCGTTGCGGCGGGATGCTGCAATCATCGCAGTGCCATCCCCCAACACTGCAATGGAAGCTCTCATGACCGGTCTGCTTGCTCTGCCTGTACGTCGTCTTGCGGCCTGCCTGGCCCTCGTCACCTTGATGGTGGCGTTGCCGCTCTCGGCCGGTGAGCTGTTCCAGTGGAAGGATGCCAGCGGGGTCACCCATTACTCCGATGCGCCGCCACCCAGCGGCCAATACCAGAACCGCCGCATCACCGACTCGGGTGCCGGCACCGCAAGTGAGGCGACTGCAGAGGCGACAGTGGAGAACAGCCAGTGCACCACTGCGCGTGCCAACCTGGCGCTGCTTGAGGGCGAGGGGCCGATCCAGATGCAGGGCAGCGATGGCGATGGCGAGGCCACCGCGATGAACGCAGAACAGCGCGAAGCGCAGAAGCAGTTGGCCCAGGCAGCGATCAACGCCTACTGCGGCGGGGCGGCCAACCAGTAACGGCGTGCGAACGGCGCCGCGCCGGCACCAACCGGCTGCGCGCGCCTGCGCGGGCTGACCTACAATAGTCGGCCCGTCGACCTACGGTTTTCCGGACATGATCGTCCTCGAGGGCGCCTCCGCCCTGTCTACGTTCCGACGCGAACGTCTCCAAGCCCGGCTCCAGAGCCACCACCCCGACGTGCGCCTGCTTGGCGCGTGGCCGGTGTACTGGGTCAAGCCCGATCAGGGCGCCCAGGTTGACGGACCCGTTCTGGGCCGGATCCTGCAGGCCGGGCCTGAGTTTGCGCCACTTCAGGCCGGCGCGGTCTCGCGTTTCGTCACGCCGCGCCTGGGCACCCAGTCGCCCTGGGCGAGCAAGGCCACCGAGCTGGTCCGTGATGCCGGGCTGGCGGTCTATCGCGTCGAGCACGGCACCCGTTTCGACCTCGCCGGCTGGCCGGACGACCCTGCAGTCTGCGACCGGCTCGCCGCCGAGCTGCACGATCCGATGACCCAGTCGCTGCTCACCTCGCGCGACGCGGCGCTGGCGTTGTTCGACGTTCCGCAGCAGGTTGCCCTGGAGCGGATCGATCTGGATGTCCTGGAAGCCGCCAACAGCCGTCTCGGACTGGCCCTGGCCGACGACGAGATTGCCTACCTGCGTGATCGTTACGCGGAGCTGGGGCGCGCGCCGTCCGACGTCGAGCTGATGATGTTCGCCCAGGCGAACTCCGAGCACTGCCGACACAAGATCTTCAACGCCAGCTGGACCATCGACGGCATCGACCAACCGATGTCGCTGTTCGGGATGATCAAGCACACCCACGCGACCACGCCGCAGCATACGCTGTCGGCGTATAGCGACAACGCGGCCGTGGTGGCGGGCTACCCCAGCCAGCGTTTCAGGCCCGACCCGATCGGCGCCGGATATCGCCTCGAGGCGCCGGTGGATTCCGCGTTCTGCATCAAGGTGGAGACCCACAACCACCCCACGGCGATCTCGCCGTTTGCCGGCGCCGCCACCGGAGCCGGCGGCGAGATCCGCGACGAGGGCGCCACCGGCCGCGGCGGCAAGCCCAAGGCCGGCCTGTGCGGGTTCACCGTGTCGCACCTGCGCATCCCGACACTGCCGCAGCCCTGGGAGGGTGAGCGCGTACTCAACCCGCGCATGGCCAGCGCGTTGGAGATCATGCTAGACGGCCCGCTGGGCGCGGCGGCGTTCAACAACGAATTCGGCCGTGCCAACCTGGCCGGTTACTTCCGCAGCTTCGAACTGGCCGCTGCCGCCACCGACGCGAGCACGCTGACGCGCGCCTACGACAAGCCAATCATGCTGGCGGGCGGCCTGGGCGCGATGGACCGCATTCAGGTGGAGAAGCGCGGCCTCAAACCGGGGCATGCGGTGGTCGTACTGGGCGGGCCGTCGATGCTGATCGGCCTGGGCGGTGGCGCGGCCAGTTCGGTCGCCTCCGGTGACAGCGACGAGGCGGTGGACTTTGCCAGCGTCCAGCGCGACAACCCGGAGATGGAGCGGCGCTGCCAGGAAGTCATCGACAGTTGCGTTGCGCTCGGCGCGGACAACCCCATCGACAGTGCCCACGACGTCGGCGCCGGCGGCCTGTCCAACGCGATACCCGAGCTGCTGCACGACTCGCGCCTGGGCGGTGTCATCGACCTGGCCAAGGTGCCCAGCGACGACCCCTCGTTGTCGCCGATGCAACTGTGGTGCAACGAATCCCAGGAACGCTACGTGCTCGGCCTGCCGGCCGACCGTGTGGCGCAGTTCGCGGCGATCTGCGAGCGCGAGCGTTGCCCGTTCGCGGTGGTCGGCCATGCAACGGCCAACGAGCGGCTGGTGGTGGGTTACGGGGTGACGGTGGAGAGCGTCTACGGCACAGACGGTTGCACGCCGGCCGCTGTTGCCCACCCGATCGACCTGCCGATGGACGTGCTGTTCGGCAAGGCGCCCAAGATGCATCGCGACACCCACCGCCCCGCCGCGCCGGCCTGGCCTTCGCTGGCCTGGGACGGCCTGGATTTGCGCGACGCGGCCCTGCGCGTGCTCGCTCACCCGGTGGTCGCGGCCAAGCAGTTCCTGATCACGATTGGCGACCGCAGTGTCGGCGGCCTGACCGCGCGCGACCAGATGGTGGGCCCGTGGCAGGTGCCGGTGGCCGATTGCGCGATCACGTTTGCCGGTTTCAGCGGTTTTGCGGGCGAGGCGATGGCGATCGGCGAACGCACGCCGCTTGCGCTGCTGGACGCCGCGGCGTCCGCTCGCATGGCCGTTGGTGAGGCGATCACCAATCTGTGTGCTGCGCCGGTCGAGTCGCTGGAGCGGATCAAGCTCTCCGCCAACTGGATGGCCGCCGCCGGACACGACGGCGAGGATGCGTTGCTGTTCGACGCGGTCAAGGCGGTCGGCATGGAGCTGTGCCCGCAGATCGAACTGAGCATTCCGGTCGGCAAGGATTCCCTGTCGATGCAGGCGCAATGGGAAGTGGACGGCAAGGCGCACAAGTCCGTGTCGCCCGTGTCGCTGGTGGTCACCGCGTTCGCCCCGGTCGCCGACGTGCGCAGCCAGCTGACGCCGTTGCTGACGTCCGGGCCGGAGTCCGAGCTGTGGTTGATTGGCCTGGGCGCAGGCAAGCAGCGCATGGGCGGATCGGTCCTGGCGCAGGTCCATCCCCATGCCACCGGCGGCGGTGCGGGCGGGCTGCCGGCCTTTGCCGGGCAATCCTCCGAGGACGGACGGCGGACGTCGGGCGTGCCGGACCTGGATGATCCCGAGCGGCTGCGCGCGTTCTTCGAGCTGATCCGTGACGCGCGTGCGGCGGGCCTGCTGCAGGCCTATCACGACCGTTCCGACGGCGGTGCGTTCGCCACCCTGTGCGAGATGGCGTTCTGCTCGCACACCGGCCTGGAGATCAATCTGGACGGCTGGGGCGAGGATGCGTTCCGGACCCTGTTCAACGAGGAGCTGGGCGCAGTCGTGCAGGTCAACGCGGCTGACCGGGTCGAATTCGCCGACCTGCTGGCACGCCACGGACTGGTGGATTGTGCCCAGCGCATTGCCAAGCCGAGCACGGCGCCCAGTATCCGTGTCCATGGCGGCGGCGAGTTGCTGGCCGAATGGGCCTGGGACGAGCTGTTCGATGCGTGGTGGTCGACCACCCACGCGATGCAGAAGTTGCGCGACAACCCGGAGTGCGCGGATCAAGAGCGCGCAACGATGCGCGATTTCAACGCGCCCGGCCTGTTACCGAAGCTGTCCTTCGACGCGGCCGAGGATGTCGCCAGCGCATTCGTCCACGTCCAGCGCAGGCCGAGGGTCGCGATCCTGCGCGAGCAGGGCGTCAATGGCCAGGTCGAGATGGCGGCGGCGTTCGACCGTGCCGGCTTCGAGGCCGTCGACGTGCACATGAGCGACCTGCTCAATGGACGGGTAGCGCTGGACGGTTTCAAGGGCCTGGCTGCCGGCGGTGGCTTCAGCTACGGCGACGTGCTCGGCGCGGGCCGCGGCTGGGCGACCTCGATCCTGGAACATCCGGCGCTGCACGACGGGTTTGCCGCCTTCTTCGACCGCGATGACACATTCACGCTGGGCATCTGCAACGGTTGCCAGATGCTCAGCCAGCTGGGGTCGATCATCCCGGGGGCGGGCCATTGGCCGCGTTTCCTGCGCAACCGCAGCGAGCAATTCGAGGCCCGCCTCAGCCTGCTGGAAATCAACGACTCGCCGTCCATCTTCATGGCTGGCATGGTCGGGTCGCGGATTCCGGTGGTGGTGTCGCATGGCGAGGGTCGTACGGCGTTCGCCGCCCCCGCCGACCAGGCGGCGGTCCACGCGGCGGCACGTTACGTGTCGGCCGGCGGGCAGCCCGCGGCCGATTATCCGGCCAATCCCAACGGATCGGCCGAGGCGATCGCTGCGGTGACCAGTGCCGATGGCCGGGCGACGATCCTGATGCCGCATCCCGAGCGCACCCTGCGCACCGCCAACCTGAGTTGGGCGCCATCGGAATGGGGCGAAGACTCGCCGTGGCTGCGGATGTTCCGCAACGCGCGCGTTTTCGCCGGCTGAGTTTCCACGACGGGGCGGATGCGCCACACCGCCCCGTCGTTTCGCCAGGTCTTGTCTGATTGTCCGGCCGCGCTCCCCGACGACGTACACCCCTGCAAGCAACGGCCACTTGCCGGCGACGGTTGCGGGGAGGCATTTCGATGGGGGTCGCGATGCACGCGTTGGAAGACGTGGACTGCGGTCGCTGCAAGCCCGCAGCGACCAGGACGGGGAGGGCGCGCCTGGGCGGAGCGTTGGCTCTTGCCCTGGCGCTAGTGGTCGGCTGCGCCTCGGACCACACGGTCCCGGCGTCGCCGGCGGGCCTATCGGAAGGCGACGACGGCCTGCGCAGCACACCCTGCGCGGTGGTGAGCCGCGACATGGTCTCGGCCGCTTTCGCCGTCGATGCGGCGCTGATCGAGCAGTCCTCGATGTCGTCACTGTGCGTGTATCGCCGGGAGAACGGGAGCGACCTGCTGGATGTCACGGTCCATGTCAGCGCCGTGGCCGGGGATGCCGACGAGGCCCGGGCATTGTTCGAGCAAGCAACCGCCGCTGACCTGCAGTCCTCCCCAGCCGGGAGCGCCGGGCCGTTCGAGGAAGTGCCCGACGTGGGCGATCAGGCGCGCTTCGATGTCGGCAACAGCGACCTGCATATCCGCAGCGACCGTCTGTATTTCACTCTCAACGCGTATTCCGGGCCGAAGATGGAGGCGGCCATCGTCGACACGGAAGCCGCGGGCAGGATCGATGCCCACGCCCAATGGTGGCAGGCCACGCTGCCGCAGCGCCGACTGGCTGCACGGACGCTCGGCAACGCGTGGATGGCGGCACAAAAGGACCGTTGAGGTCGGCACGATGAGCCGCTGCCGGCTGCGGGCCGCCGGCGTCCCGCGCGCGGATCGGGGTCTCCCGCGCGATTCATCGCCCGGCCCACGATCGTCAGCGGCGTGTATCCTCCGGCCCAAGGAAGGCGACGCAGGCATCTGTCGCGTATTTGGAGGAGGGAGTCCGCCATGGGGAAGGGGATTGAACCGGGTCGACAAGGACCGGACGAGGGGATCGAGCCGGACACGACCGGCGTGGGTGCGGCCGAGCTGGCGCCATTGCTTTATCCGGACCTGCGCCGCGCGGCGCGGGGCATCCGTGCGCGCTCATCCGGCAGCGCGCTGCAAACGACGGCCCTGATCCACGAGGCCTATCTGAAGATGGCCAACGTGGGGCCGTGGAAGTCGCACCGGCACTTCCTCGCCTCCGCCGCGGTGGCGATGCGCCACGTGATGGTCGACGAGGCCCGTTCGCGGTTGCGACTGCGGCGCGGCGAGGGACGGACGCCCATCTCCCTGGATGATCCGGACAACCACATCCAGGCGCAGGCTGCGCTGATGGTGACCGAGTGTGAAACGCGGGTCGTGGTGGGCGAGGCAGTCGAGCAGCTGGCGGCGATCGAACCGCGGATGGCGCGGGTGGTGGAGTGCCGGTATTTCGCCGGCTACACCGAAGTGGAAACCGCCGACATCCTCGGTATCACCGAGCGGACCGTGCGCCGTGACTGGATCAAGGCGCGCGCGTGGCTGCAAAAGGAACTTGGCGACTACCGCGGCGACAGTGGCGAAGCGGGCGAGGGCGCGACCTCCTGAGCCGGCAGGAGGGGTTGTTTCCGGCGATGTGTGCTGCGCGCCCTGTCTGTGCTCACTCGCGCCATTGCTGCTGAAGGGCATCCAGTTGGGCCAGGTAGGCGGCGCCGGAAGGGCCCATCGCCTGTAGCCGTTGCCGCGCCAGCTTCAGCGCGGCGCTCGCGCGATCCGCACGACCTTCTGCATGTTCCACCCGCGCGCGCGAGATTTCGAGCATCGCGGCAAACGGGTGCTCGCTGCCAAAGGTCTCCATGATTGCCGGCGTCAGACTACCGAGCTTCGCGCGCGCCTCCTCAAGCTCGCCATGCCCGACCAGCGCATCAACCAGGCCCAGACCGGCGGCCAGCGCTATCGTGCCGGTCTCCCCGCCCGCGTGCACGCGTCCCATTTCAATGGCTTCGCGCAGCAGCGGGACGGCTTCGTCGTGGCGGCCCAGCTGGACGAGTGTCTTGCCCAGATTATTCATCAACGCCGCCAGCGCGCCGGACGGGCCGTAGAGCTCGCGGCGCAGTTCCAGCGCGCGGTAGAAGATTTCCGCGGCCTCCTCCCGCCGACCCGATTGCACTGCGGCACTGGCCCAGTTGTTCAGTGTGTTGAGCGCGTCAGAGCTGTTTTCCTGGCCGAGCGTTTGCCAGATGGCGTGTGCGTGCTTCAACTGGATAATTGCCTCCTCGAGGCGTCCGAGCTGGTAATACGCCAGCCCCAGGTTGTTGATCAGCACCGCGGTGTCACGGTGTTGCAGACCGGACAGTTCGACGCGTTGCGGCAGTGCATCCTCCAGCGTACGCAGGGCAAGCTCGGCGTCTCCTTGCGCCCGTTCGATCTGCGATTGCAGCAGGCGGCTGTCGAGCAGTTCGTCGCGGAATTTGCCGGGCTCGGCCTGCCAGAACTTTTGCGCCTGGTCGAGCAGGTCGCGGGCCTGAGCCGTTTGGCTCTCGCGGAAACTGACCTGGGCCAGGTCGTGCATCGCCATGGCGCGCACGTGCTGCGCGACACCGGCGTCATCGCGCAGCAGGCGCACCAGCAGCGGCCGTGCGCCGGTGTAGTCGTTGATCTGGAAGTACAGTTCCGCCAGCGCCAGGGCCACGTCCGCGTAACTTTCCGGATCGTCGGCAAACTCCTCATGCACCCGCTCGGCGGCACGGTCCAGAACCGACTTGGCCGTCACTTCCTCATGCTCCTGGGTGCCGCTGGCGGAGCGGAACATCAGCATCAGGTACTGGCGCACGGCGTCATTGCGTACCGCCTCGCGGCGCGCGTGGTCGCGCTCGATGGTGGCCTTGTGGCCCTGCCATGCAACCCCCACCAGGCCCAGGGCCAGACTGGCAAATACCGCGGCGGCCAGCGCGTAGGCGACGCGGTGACGCCGGATCCGGCAGCCCATCCGATAGCGGGCCGTCTGCTTGCGGGCGGCCACGGGGTGCTGGCCCAAATGCGCCCGCAGGTCGGATGCCAGCTCGTCCACCGTGCGGTAACGTTGCGCCGGATCGGTCTGCAGGGCTTTCAACACGATCGCGTCCAGGTCGCCACGCAAGGCCTTGCGCATCCGACCTTCGACGCGTGTGCTGGGCGGCTGCGGTGCCGGCAGTGACAGGCGCTCAAGGGCGCGGATCTGCGGGGCCCCGGTCAACTGCCAGGGGCGTTCGCCTGTCAGCAGTTCGTAAAGGATCACGCCCAGCGAATAGACGTCGGTAGCGGTCGAGACCGGAGCTCCGGTCAGCTGCTCTGGTGCGCAGTAATCCGGCGAGGCAGGGCCGGTGGGTGCGGGATCGCGATCGCGTTCGCGGGTCGGCGCGAGGCGCTTGGCGATGCCGAAGTCCAGCAGCTTCAGCCGCCCATCGGGCGAGACCAGTATGTTGCCGGGCTTGAGGTCACGGTGGATGACCAGGTGCTGGTGGGCGTGGCTGACCGCGTCGCAGGCCTGCAGTACCAACGCCAGTTTCCGTTCCAGCCCCGGGCCCAGGTCCGGGACTTCGGTCAGCGGTACGCCTTCCACATACTCCATCACTGCAAACGGGACGCCCTGGTATTCGCCGCCGTCCAGCAGATGGGCGATTCCGGGATGCTCCAGGCGGGCGAGGATCTGGCGCTCGGCGACGAAGCCGGCGCGGTCTTCAGCCGACTCCATCCGCATCAACAGTTTCAGGGCCGCCCGCTGCTCATAGTCGTCGCCAAAGCGGTGGGCCATGTAGACCTCACCCATGCCGCCGCGGCCGAGCAGCTTGTCGATTTCCCAGCGCCCGACACGGGTTCCCGGAGCCAACAGCGGCGGCAACGGCGCGCGCAAGGCGTCTGCATCGACGGTGTGGGTATCGGCGTCGTGCAACAGCGCCTGGACCTGGGTGCGGATTTCCGCGTCAGGTTCCAGATCTGCCAATCCGCGGGCACGCGCTCCCGGAGGCAGTTCGACGACGAGGTCGAACAGCTCCCATACCCGTTGCAACCGCTTTGCATCCTGCATCGAACCGCTCCCCCGTTTCGCGTTTGGGGGTATCCACAGCCGTGCCGGTCCCCCGACCTGCGTCCCGTTGCTCCCCCGAATGCCGCGATCATAGCCAAACGCGGAATGCGTCACCCATCCAGGGCTATGTCCAGCTGATAAAGTCGAGCGTTCGAGGCGACAGGGACCCGACGTGGAAACTGCTGGAATCATTGCCCGGGTTGACGACAGGGAAGGCGGGGTCGATGCCGCGCTGGTCGATGCGCTGCGTACAAAAGGCCGCCTGAAGGATGCCGATCTCGCGCGTGCGCGGCGGCTGCACGCGGAGACTGGCGGCAGCCTTCTGGGCCTGTTGGCCCGGCTGGGTCTGGTCTCGGAGCGGGACCATGCCGAGACCGTGGCCGAAGTGCTGCAGTTGCCGCTGGTGAGCACCAAGGACGCGCCGGAACTGCCGCCCGAGGGCGTCGCGCTGACTACAAAATTCATGAAGCAGTTTGCGATCTGCCCGGTGGCGGAGACCGCGGAGGCGGTCGAGGTGCTCGCGGCCGACCCGCAGGATCCCTACACCCTGGATGCGGTGCGCCTGGCGACGGGGCGCGAAGTGCGCGCCAGTGTCGCGCTGCGCTCGGAAATCGATGAGCTGATCGAGCGCTGGCACGGCCAGGGGCGCAGCGCGATGGGTACCATCATCGAGACCGCCGAAGGCGAAACCGGCGGCGATCTGGACGATGTTGAGCATTTGCGCGACCTCGCGTCCGAGGCGCCGGTGATCCGGCTGGTCAACCTGGTGATCCAGCGTGCGGTCGAGCTGCGGGCCTCGGACATCCATATCGAGCCGTTCGAGAACCGGCTCAAGGTCCGCTACCGCGTGGACGGGGTGCTGATCGACGGCGAGAGCCCGCCGGTCAACCTGACCGCCGCGGTGATCAGCCGGATCAAGATCATGGCCAAGCTCAACATCGCCGAGCGGCGCCTGCCGCAGGACGGGCGGATCATGCTGCGGGTGCAGGGCAAGGAGCTGGACCTGCGCGTGAGCACCGTGCCGACCGCGCACGGCGAGTCGGTGGTGATGCGCCTGCTGGATCGCGAGTCGGTGGTGCTGGACTTCCACCGGCTGGGCTTCACCGACGAATTCCTGCCCCGGTTCGAGCACGTGCTGCAGCAGCCGCACGGCATCCTGCTGGTGACCGGCCCGACCGGCTCGGGCAAGACCACGACGCTGTACACCGCGCTGAGCAAGCTGAATACGCCGGACGTGAAGATCATCACGGTTGAGGATCCGGTCGAGTACCAGATCGAAGGCATCAACCAGATCCAGGCCAAGCCGCAGATCGGACTGGATTTCTCCCACGCGCTGCGATCCATCGTGCGCCAGGATCCGGACATCATCATGATCGGCGAGATGCGCGATCTGGAGACTGCGCGCATCGCCATCCAGTCCGCCCTCACCGGCCATCTGGTGCTGAGCACGCTGCATACCAACAATGCGGCTGGCGGCATCACCCGCCTGCTGGACATGGGGGTGGAGGACTACCTGCTGACCTCGACCATCAATGGCATCCTCGCCCAGCGGTTGGTGCGACGGCTGGAGCCGACCCACGCGCAGCGTGTCCCGGCCACGCCGGAGGAAATCGAGCGGTTTGAGCTGCGCCGCTACCAGCCCGAGGGCGAGATCCTGCTGTACCGCCCGCAGCCCTCGGCGCTGGCGCCAACCGGGTATCAGGGACGCACGACGATCATGGAGTTCATGGTCATCAACGACGCGCTGCGCAGCGCGGTGATGCGCCACGCCGGCATGGGCGAGATCGAGCGGATCGCCCGCGACGGCGGCATGCGCACGATGTACGAGGACGGCATCACCAAGGCACTGGCCGGGCTGACCACGATCGAGGAAGTCCTGCGGGTCACCGAGGACGCCTGAGCCGATGGCCCTCTACAGCTACAAGGCTATCAACGCGCGCGGCGAGATGCTCGACGGCCAGATGGAGGCCGCCAGCGACGCCGAGGTGGCGGCGCGCCTGCAGGAACAGGGCCACCTGCCGGTGGAAGCACGCCTGGCCAGCGAGGGCAGCGGACTGCCCGCATGGCGCACGCTTTTCAAGCCGCGGCCGTTCGCGGGCGAGCGGCTGGTCCAGTTCACCCAACAGCTGGCGACTCTGCTTGGTGCCGGCCAGCCGCTGGACCGGGCGCTGACGATCCTGCTGGAGCTGCCCGAGGACGAGGCCGCGCGACGGGTGGTCAGTGACGTACGCGACGCGGTGCGCGGCGGTGCCTCCCTTTCGACCGCGCTGGAGCGCCAGCACGGTACGTTCTCGCGCCTGTACGTGAACATGGTGCGCGCCGGCGAGGCCGGCGGCAGCATGCACGAGACGCTGTCGCGGCTGGCCGATTACCTGGAGCGCTCGCGGGCGATGCAGTCGCGGGTCATCAACGCGCTGATCTATCCGGCGATCCTGTTGGTGATGGTCGGGCTCAGCCTGCTGTTCCTGCTCGGCTACGTCGTGCCCCAGTTCGCCCAGATGTACGAGAGCCTCGACGCGCCGCTGCCGGGCTTTACCAAGGTCGTACTCGGGGTCGGCCTGTTCGTGCGGGACTGGTGGATCATGCTGGTGGTGATCCCGGCGGTGGTGTTGCTGGTATTCGACCGCAAGCGCCGGGATCCGGTGTTCCGCGAGAAACTGGACGGCTGGCTGCTGCGCCGTCGTTTCTTCGGTGACCTGGTTGCCAAGGTCGAGACCGCGCGTCTGGCCCGTACCCTGGGCACGCTGGTGCGCAACGGCGTGCCGTTGATGGCCGCGTTGGGCATTGGCCAGAAGGTGCTGGGCAACCGGGTGCTGGCGGCAGATGTCCTGGCCGCCAGCGACGAGGTAAAGAACGGTGTCGCCCTGTCCACCGCGCTCGCGCGTGGCAAGCGCTTCCCGCGCCTGGCCCTGCAGATGATCCAGGTCGGCGAGGAATCCGGCGCGCTGGATACGATGCTGGTTAAGACCGCGGAGACCTTCGAGCACCAGACCTCGATCGCCCTGGACCGAATGCTCGCTGCACTGGTGCCCATTGTTACCGTCGTCCTGGCCGGACTGGTCGGTGTGGTGGTGATGGCAGTGCTGACGCCGCTTTACGACCTCACCAGTTCGATCGGATAACCCGCGGCCTCGGCGGCTCGCTCGCCGGCAAGCACTTTCCCACAAAGGACCTTCAACGATGCGCAACAAACGCTCCCTCACCCGTTCTCCCGCCCCCGCCGCGCAGGCTGGCATGAGCCTGATCGAGATCATCATCGTGATCGTGTTGATCGGCGCGGTGCTGACCTTCGTTGGCTCGCGCGTGCTCGGCGGCGCGGACCGCGCCAAGGCGAACCTGGCCAAATCCCAGGTCATGACGCTGGGGCAGAAGGTCGAGGCATTCCAGATGGATACCGGCCGCCTGCCGGCCACACTCGATGAGTTGGTGACGGCGCCGGGCAGCGCTGCCGGCTGGCTGGGGCCGTATGCCAAGCCGGCCGAGTTGAACGACCCGTGGGGGCATCCGGTGGAGTACCGCACCCCCGGCGAGAGCGGTCCGTTCGATCTGGTCATTTTGGGCAAGGACGGCAAGGTCGGCGGCACCAGCGTCGACAGCGACATCCACTACGACTGACATTGCCCGAGTTCCTGCCAACGCCATGGCGCGCCCGGTCGGGCCGTGGGGCGCGTTCCTCTCGCGGTCGCCACGCGGGAATTTCGCTGCTGGAGATGCTTCTGGTGATCGGGCTCATCGCAGGCGCGAGCCTGCTGGCGGCAGCGGCGTTCAGCGGCGGCGTGAAGGGCACCCAGTTGCGATCGGCGGTGAAGGAGGTGGCGGCGCAGTTGCGCTTCACGCGTACCCACGCGATCGCCACCGGTGAGCCCCAGCGTTTCGTGATCGATCCCGCGGCGCGTACGTGGCAGGCCCCAAAGGACCGTGCCGGCACCATCCCGGCCGCGATCGACGTGCGCTTTATCGGCGCCCGCCAGATCCAGCCTGCACAGGGACAGGGGGCGGTGATGTTCTTTGCCGACGGCGCCGCCACCGGTGGACGGGTGCAGCTCAGCCGCGACGGCGTGGTGTGGGACATCGACGTAGCCTGGCTGACCGGGCAGGTCAGCGTGAAGCGGGCCGGGAGCGGGGATTGATGCAATCGGCCAAGGCCCAGCGCGGATACACCCTGATCGAGGTGATTGTTGCCTTTGCTTTGCTGGCGATGGGTCTGACCTTGCTGCTGGGGACACTTTCCGGTGCGACCCGGCAGGTGCGCTGGTCGGCCGATGCGGGACGGGCGGCGCTGCATGCGCAATCCCTGCTGGACACTGTTGGTATCAGTGAGCCGTTGCGGGTAGGGCAACGTGAGGGCGACTTTGAAGACGGCCGCTATCGCTGGTCGCTTTCCGTGGCCCCGTGGCAGGATCCGGCGCTGATGAACCTGCCGCAGGCGCCGGGCGATCCGTCGTTGGTTGAGTTGGATCTGGCGGTGCAATGGGGTGACGGTGGGCCGGGTCAACAGTTGCAAGTGCGCAGTTTGAGATTGGCGCCGCCGGATGCCGCTGTAGGAGGTGTCCGGTGAGGCGTTCTGTGGAAAGAGGGGAGGGTGTGCGCGGGCGATTGGCTATCGCAGTCCGTTGCGACGGCATCATTCGCGCGGGACCGGCCAAGGCGGCCGGGCGCGGCTTCACTCTGGTCGAAGTGATGCTGGCCACGGTGCTTCTCGCCGCCGGGCTGGCGCTCGCGTTTGCGACGCTGACAGCGGCCAGCCAGACCGCGACCCGGGGCGAGGCGCTGGCCGAACGCAGCGAGCGCATGCGCGCGGTGGAGGGATTCCTGCGCAGGCGCATCAGCGCGGCGCGGCCGGTTGCCTTCCACACCGGTCAGGCCAATGAGCGTCCGCAACGCTTCCTTGGCGAGGCGGAGCGGATGCGCTTCGTCGCCGACCTGCCCGATTACCTGGGTCGAGGCGGTCCCTACTCGCACGATTTCCGCATTGAGCGCAGTGACGGTGCGCATCGGATCGTGCTCGCGCTGGACATCGTGTCGGCCGGTGAAACCGTGGAGGATCCGCGTGGCCGTGCGCCCGACGTACTGGTCGATGGGCTGGCATCGGCGCGGTTTCGCTATCGCGGCATCGACCCGGAGAACGGCGAGCTGGGTGAGTGGACCGACCGCTGGTCGGCAGTCGATCGCTTGCCGGTCTTGGTCGAGGCGAGCCTTACCGACGCGGACGGCGGCAAGTGGCCAACACTGGTCGTGGCGATTCCGCAGGCGTTGGGTGGCGCGACCGGACCTGCGGGTGGCGGCTGGTGACTGCGGTTGCCCGTCATCTGCATCGATCCCCGCGCCGCAGTGGAGGTGCCGCCTTGCTGCTGGTGCTGTGGATGATCGTGCTGCTCACCGCACTGGTGGGCGCGTTCGCGATGACCGCCCGGGTCGAGCACATGCAAGGCCAGGTCCTGGCGCGTGGGATCGGCGCCCAGGGCGCCGCGCGCGCCGGACTGGAGTACTCGCTGCACCGCCTGGCCCAATCCGATCCGCGGGCGCAGTGGCAGCCCGACGGCCGGCTCTATGAGTGGGAGTACCAGGGTGCGCAGGTCCAGGTGCGGGTCGTGGCAGAAGGCGGCAAGGTCGATCTCAACCAGTCCGATGCGATGCTGCTGGCCGGTCTGCTGCGGGCACTGGGCAGTGATCCCGCCGAAGCCACGCGCCTGGCCGGGGCGATCATCGACTGGCGTGACGCGGATTCCCTGAGCCAACCGTCCGGCGGCGCCGAGGACTCCGATTACGCCGCCGCCGGTCGCGCCTACGGAGCCAAGGACGCCGAGTTTGAAAGCATCGCCGAACTGGAACAGGTGTTGGGCTTCACCCCGGCGCTGTATGCCAGGATCGCTCCCCACGTGACGGTCCACAGCCGGTCGCCGCGCCCCGACCCCGCGTTCGCGACCGCTCCGGTTCTGGACGCCATGGGCATGGATGGCGAACGGATTGTCGCCGGGCGCGGCGTCGTCGATCCCGCAACCGGACTGCCCCTGGCCGGCGGAGGCGCCTTGCCCGTTCTGGGCGGCGGTCCGGCAGCGGGCGGAACGTATAGTATCGACAGCCGCGCGCAGCTGGCAGACGGCCGCCAGTCACTGTTACGCGCCGTCGTGCAGACCAGCGCCGCTGCGGGTCTGGGCGCGGCCTACACCACGTTGCATTGGGAAGAGGGAGCTTCGCCACGATGAGCCAGCCAGGTTCCACCTTCGGCGATCGCCTGGGGCGCATGGGCACGCGCGTGGTGCCGGGCGTGGGCGGCTATCTGTCGTGGTGGGGCCGCTCGCTGGCCGCCTGGCTGCCGCCGTCGGTGCGGCAGACGTTGGGCCTGGGGCGCGGCCGCCTGCTGCTCCAGATCGACCAGGCCGAGGTGCAGTTGCGGCGGCAACGCGACGATGCGCTGATTGATATCGAACGGCTGCCTTTGCCCGCGCTGGTGGCCCGGTCCCGGGTCGGAGAGGATCCTTTGGCGGCCCTGCTGGGCCCGCGCTTGGGCGAGCTTCCGCGCTGGCTGATGCTGCCTGCCGCCAGCAGCCTGACACGGCGGATCAGCTTGCCGTCCAGCGCGTTGGAGCGCTTGCGTGACGTGGTCGGTTTCGAGATCGACCGGCAGACACCGTTCACCGCCGATGCCGTCGCCTTTGATGCCCGCGTGCGTGGGCGCCGGGAAAGTGACGGCCAACTTGACGTAGAGCTGGTGGTGGTTCCGCGGCAACTGCTGGATGAGCAGCGCACGGCCTTGGGACCGCTGGCTTCGGGGCTGGCCGGGATCGACGTGGCCGGAGCGGACGGTGCTCCGCTCGGGGTAAACCTGCTGGCGCCGGCGGAACGTCGGCAACGGCGGGATCCGGCGGCGACGTGGAACGTCGCGCTGGCTGTCGTTGCGCTGCTCGCGGTTCTGGCATTGATGTGGCAGTTGCTGGAGAACCGTCGCAGCGCCGCAGTTGCGCTCGAGCAGACGATCGCCAGTCAGGCCGAGTCCGGTCGGCGCGCCGCCGTACAGCGCCAGCAACTCGCGGCAGTGATGGAGGGGCGGGTGTTCCTCGACCGCCTGCGGGCGGAACGCGCCCCCGCGACCGAAATCCTCGATGAACTCACCCGGCGCCTGCCCGACTCCACCTATCTGGAAAAACTGTCCATCAACGGCGACCAGTTGATGCTGATCGGGCTGAGCAAGCAGGCGGCGGCGCTGATCGGCGAGCTGCAGGGTTCCGATCAGTGGCGCTCGCCGGCCCTTGCCGGTGCGCTGCAACCAGATCCTGAGAGCGGGCGCGACCGGTTCACCCTGACAGCCAACCTTGCCTCTGCCACGGCAAAACCGGCCCCTGCGGAGGCCACCGATGCGCCTGCACAGCCCGGTCGCTGACGCGCCCTCACGCCGCGACCGATGGCTGGCGGCGGGCCTGCTGCTGCTGGTCCTGGCGATCGGCTACGGCATGTTGGTGCACCCGTGGTGGACCGTGCCAATGCGCGAGGCGGACGCGCGCATCGAGTCCCTGCAGCAGCGCGAGCTGCGGTTGAGGATGCAGTTGCAGCAAGCGCCCCAGGTGGCCGAGCGCCTGCAAGAGCTGAGCCAGCAGGAGGAAGGCATCCCCGGCTTCCTGCCGGAGGCGAACACGGAGCTGGCCACGGCAAGCCTGATCCAGCGGCTGGAAACGGTCGTGGCGGAGGCCAGCCCCGGCAACCGCAGTTGCGCCATCACCAATCGCTCGCCACTGGACTCCGACAACCGCCAGTCCTATCGTCGCGTGGTCGCCCAGGTTCGCCTGCGCTGCGGCACGCCCGAGCTGAGCCGGGTCCTGTACCTGCTGGAAAGCGGCAGTCCGCGCCTGTTCGTGGACAACCTAAACATCCTGACCCAGACGCTCTACTTGAGCCGAAGTCAGTCGGTGAGCCTGGGTGGCCTGGATGTCTCCTTCGACCTGCAGGGCTATCTGTTGCCGCTCGACGCGCCGCCGCCTGCCGAGGTGACCGATGCGCGTTGACGATCTGGGGCCTCGCACCTGGCTGCTGGCCGGCGTGGCTGGGTGGGCGCTGCTGGCCTGGGTGCTGGCCGTGGCCGGGATGGGCGGGCGGGTGACAACCTTGGCCGACGATCCCGACATGCTGGTCGCGCTGCCGCAGGCGGTGAGCGTGCAAGCCGCGCTCGGCCCGCCTGAGCAGTACCAGGCGATTGCCGACCGACCGCTGTTTGCCAGTGATCGCAGCCCGCACCCGTTCTTCCTCGAAGGTGGCGAGGAAGCGGATCCCGGCGAAGAGTTCGACTACGTACTCACCAGCGTCCTGATCACGCCGGCCACTCAAATGGCGATCGTCCGCCGGCGCGACGGTGGGGACGCGGTGCGGGTAAAGCTGGACGAGTCCCTGGCCCAGTCGGGCTGGCGTCTGGTCGAGCTGGCGCCACGCGGCGCGGTGTTTGACGGTCCCCAGGGACGTCGCAACCTGGAGTTGACGGTGTTTGAAGGCCAGGGCGCCGAGCAGACCAGCGCTGCGTTGGAGGCGGGCCGCGCGCCAGCAACGTCGGCGTCCCGTGCAGCGCGGATGCCGGAGGACGCGCAAGCCCCGTCGCCAGTACCCCGGCCGCAGGCGGAGCGTCGTCCCGAACCCGCCGCCATGGCCAAGGACGCTACGCCAGCAGAGCAGGACAGCGAGTCCGCCGCGCCTGTCAACACGGCGCCCGAGCCGGCCCAGGCACAGATGGACTCCATCCGCCAGCGGATTGAAGCCCGCCGCGCGGCGCTGCGAAAAGAAGAAATGTAGCCACCTGACGATCCAATAGAGTGCACGCAATGAAGCAACACGCCATCGATACCTTCCTCGCGACGTCGTCCGCGCGCCGCCCGCTCCCGGACCGGGGGCGCCTGTGCGCGGTCGTCGCCGTCCTGGTGGTGATGGCGCTGTTGGCCGGTTGTGCCAGTGGGCCGGTTCCCAGCATCCGTCGCGATGCTGTGCCGCGCACCGCCGAGCAGGCAGCGCAGCCCGGCACAAACGGCGTGCAGACCCATGCGCTGGGCAGCGTCTCGAACGTGGAGCCGGACCAGGACGGACCCCGCCCGCAGATCCGGCGCGGTACCGGCCGCTTCATCGACACCACGGTGGCCAATTCCCCACCGCCCGGGCTGCCGGCAACCACCGGGGAGGCGACGTTCAACTTCGAGGGTGAATCGCTGCACGCCGTGGTCAAGGCCATCCTGGGCGACATGCTCGGGCAGAACTACGTCATCGCCCCGGGCGTGCAAGGCACCGTCACCCTGGCTACACCCAAACCGGTCAGTGCCGCCGAGGCGATCAACCTGCTGGACCAGGTGCTGGGCTGGAACAACGCCCGCATGATCTACAGCGGCGGGCGCTACAACGTCGTCGCCGCCGACCAGCCGCTGGCCGGCACGGTCGCACCGCGCGCCGGTGGCGCTGCGAGCGCGCGCGGTTTCGAGCTGCGCACCGTTCCGCTTCGTTATGTCTCCGCCGAGGAGATGAAGAAGATCCTCGAGCCCTACGCGCGGCCCAACGCGATCGTGGACACCGACGCGTCCCGCAACGTGATCACGGTCGGTGGCACACGCGCGGAGCTGCAGAACTACCTGCGCACGATCGAGATCTTCGACGTCGACTGGCTGGCGGGCATGTCGGTGGGCGTCTACCCGCTGCAGTCCGGCAAGGCGGTGCGCGTGGTGGAGGACCTGGAGAAGGTGTTCGGCCAGGAGAGCAAATCGCCGGTGGCCGGGATGTTCCGGTTCATGCCGCTGGAGGGCACCAACGCGGTGATGGTGATCACCTCGCAGCCGAGCTACCTGGACGACATCCAGCAATGGCTGGACCGCATCGATGGCGCAGGCGGTGCGGTGCAGCTGTACTCCTACCAGCTCAAGTACATCAAGGCGCGTGACCTCGCCGACCGCCTGGCGGAAGTCTTTGGCGGCTCGTCCGCTGGCGGCGATGGAGCAGGCGGCGACCGCGGCCCGAGCCTGATGCCCGGCCTGGATTCGGCGGAAATCACCTCCGGAGACGACGGCTCCAGCATGGGGTTCGGCGACAAGGGTGGCGGCAGTGGCGGCAGTGGCGGCGCAAGCCTGTCACTGGGCAACCGCCGCGACGGCAATGCCAGCGTGTCGCTGGAGATCGGCGGCGACAAGGTCGGTGTCTCGGCGGTGGAGGAAACCAATGCGCTGTTGGTGCGTTCCACCCCGCAGGCCTGGAAGTCCATCCGCGACGTGATCGGCCAGCTGGACGTGATGCCCATGCAGGTCCACATCGAGGCCCAGGTGGTCGAGGTGCAGTTGTCCGGCGAGTTGGAATACGGCGTCAACTGGTTCTTCGAGAACGCGGTGACCGACAACGACCTGCCCAGCGCGGTCGGCCGCAGCACCTGGAGCACCCTGGCGGGCAGCGTCGGCGACGCGAAGGGCACGACTGGCGGACTGGCGTGGACGTTCCTGGGTCGCAATGCGGCCGCGGTGATCAAGGCGCTGGATTCGGTGACCGACGTCAACATGCTGCAGACCCCCTCGGTGGTGGTGCGCAACAACGCGGAGGCAACTTTCAACGTCGGCAGCCGTATTCCGGTGTCCTCGGTGACGGTGAACCCGGGGATCGGCAACGACACCAGCTACAGCCAGGTCCAGTACCTCGACACCGGCGTGATCCTGACGGTTCGCCCGCGCATCACCAAGGACGGCATGGTGTTCCTGGACATCGTCCAGGAGGTCAGCGCACCAGGCGGTGAGCCGGACCGGTTCGGCAATGTCCGCATCGACACCCGCAAGCTGAAAACCGAGGCGGCGATCCAGAGCGGCGACACGGTGATGCTGGCCGGCCTGATTCGCGACAGTGCCGCGCGGGGATCGCGCGGCTTCCCCGGGCTGAACCGGATTCCGGTGCTGGGCGGACTGTTCGGTACCCAGAGCTCGGTGACCCGGCGTGAGGAAACCATCGTCCTGCTGACGCCGAAGATCATTCGCGACCCCAACGAGGCTCGCGATTTGACTGACGAATACGGTCGCCGCTTTCGTGCCCTGCAACCGCTGCAGGCCCCGGCACGGCCGTGACGACGGCGCTGGAGCGCCCGATGACGCCTTCACGCGCTGTCCGCGCCGCGGCGTGTGGCTGAGGGGACGGCTCCCATGGACGCCGACATCGGCGTGGTGGTGGTCAGCTACCAGAGCATGAGCACCATCGAGGACTGCCTGGACCGGCTGCGCGGCGCCGTCGGCGTGGCCGCGATCAGGGTGGTCGACAACGACTCCAGCGATGGCACGGTGGCGGTTGTCCAGCGCCACGCGGTGGCCGATCCGCGGGTCCAGTTCATCGCCAACCCCGACAATGCCGGCTTTGGAGTGGCCTGCAACCAGGGCGCCGCAGCGATCGCGGCGCAGACGCCCTCCTGCCGCTGGCTGGCCTTCGTCAATCCCGATGCGCTGGTGGAAGTCGACACCTTGTCGCGACTGCGTGAGCTTGCGCTGCAGCGCCACGCGGTTGGCGTGGACGTGTTGCTGGGCGTCGATCTGGTGGACGAGGCTGGAACGCGCGATCCTGCCGCGCGTCGCCGCGCGCCGGATTTCCTGGCGATGCTCGGTGGTATCGCGGCACGGCTGCGCGGACGCCGGTCCGGAGCGGGCCCGGCGCTGGCGATCGAGCCCGACGACGCTGTGGAGCTGCAGCCGGTGGAGGCGATTTCCGGCGCGCTGATGTTCCTGGCGCAAACGCGTTTCGAGCGTATTGGCGGCTTTGACGAGGCGTATCGACTGCATGCCGAGGACCTGGATCTCTGCCGGCGACTGGCCGCCGATGGGGTGGAACTCGCGGTGGCGAACCGGGTGCGCGTCGTCCACGTGCGCGGGGTCTCCAGCCGCTCCAATCCCTGGTTCGTGGAGTGGCACAAGCACCGCGGGCTGTGGCGCTACTTCGGCAAGTTCGAAGCGGCCGATCGCGGCGTCGGTGCGCGCGCGCTGGTGTTTGCCGTCATCTGGGCCAGGTTTCCCTTCGCCGTGGTCCGGGCGATGCTGCGCAGCCGGACCTGAGCTTCAGCGGTAGCGGTTGATCTGCTCGCGCAGCGTGCGCGCCGCGCTCGCCGCGGCATCGGCGAAGTCATCTCCCGACGAGGCGTACAGCACCGCACGCGAGGAGCTGATCACCAGTCCGTTACCGTCTGCGGTCCGCGCGTTGGTGACCACTGCTTCCACGTCGCCGCCCTGTGCGCCGACGCCGGGCACCAGCAACGGCATGTCGCCGACGATCGCGCGGACCTCGCGCAGCTGGCCCGGCCAGGTCGCGCCCACCACCAGCATGCAGTTGCCATGCCCGTTCCAGTCGCGCGCGATCATCTCCGCGACACACTGGTAAAGCGGCCGGTTGCTGCCATCCTCGCGCTGCACCGGGAGGTCCTGGAGGTCGCTGGCGCCGGGGTTGGAGGTGCGGCACAGGATGACCACTCCGCGGTCGGCCCGGTCCAGGAACGGCTGTACTGAATCGCGGCCCAGATACGGGTTGGCGGTGACCGCGTCGGCGCCGTAGCGGTCGAACGCCTCGGTCGCGTAGTGCTGTGCGGTGCTGCCGATGTCGCCGCGCTTGGAATCCAGGATCACCGGGATTCCCGGGTGGCGGTCATGGATGTACGCGATCAGCCGTTGCAGGCTGTCCTCGGCACCGAGCGCGGCAAAGTGGGCAATCTGCGGCTTGAACGCGCACACATGCTCGGCCGTCGCGTCAACGATGTCGCGGCAGAAATTGAACACCGCATCAGGGTCGTCGGCGAAGCGGGCCGGGAACTTCGACGGCTCCGGGTCCAGTCCCACACAGACCAGCGAATCGGCGGCCGTCCAGCGCTGCCGTAATGCCTGCATGAAGCTCATCGTCCTCTCCCGGTGTCGGTGCGCGCATGCCCACCAGCGCGGTGGGCATGCGGGGGTGCGTGCTCTTGCCCGCGGTTACTTCAGGGCCTTGAAGCGCAGGCGCTTGGGCTGCGCGCCTTCCTCGCCGAGGCGACGCTTCTTGTCTTCCTCGTACTCGCGGTAGTTGCCCTGGAAATACTCCACGTGCGAGTCACCCTCGAAGGCGAGGATGTGGGTCGCGATGCGGTCCAGGAACCAGCGGTCATGGCTGATCACCACCGCGCAGCCCGGGAACTCGAGCAGCGCATCCTCGAGCGCGCGCAGGGTTTCCACGTCCAGGTCGTTGGACGGCTCGTCCAGCAGCAGCACGTTGCCGCCCTGCAGCAGGGTCTTGGCCAGGTGCAGCCGGCCGCGCTCACCACCGGAAAGGGTCCCGACCAGCTTCTGCTGGTCCTGGCCCTTGAAGTTGAACCGGCCCAGGTAGGCGCGCGACTGGATCTCGATGCCGTTGATGTTGAGGATGTCCGCGCCACCGGAGATTTCCTGGAACACGTTGTGGTTGCCTTCCAGCTTGTCGCGGCTCTGGTCGACATAGGCGATGTTGGTGGACGGGCCCTTGATGATCTCGCCGCTGTCAGGAGTCTCCTGTCCGGTGATCATCTTGAACAGGGTCGACTTGCCGGCGCCGTTGGGGCCGATGATGCCGACGATCGCGCCGGGCGGAATGATGAAGCTCAGGTCGTCGATCAGCAGGCGGTCACCAAAGGACTTGGAGACATTCTTGAACTCGATCACCGAGTTGCCCAGACGCTCGCCGGGCGGAATGAAGATCTCGTTGGTCTCGTTGCGCTTCTGGTACTCGACCGAGTTGAGCTCCTCGAAGCGGGCCAGACGGGCCTTGCCCTTGGTGCGGCCGCCCTTGGCATTGCTGCGCACCCATTCCAGTTCCTTGGCCAGCGCCTTCTGGCGCGCCTTTTCACCGGACTCTTCCTGCTTCAGCCGCTCGCCCTTCTGCTCCAGCCACGCGGTGTAGTTGCCCTTCCAGGGGATGCCGCGGCCGCGGTCGAGCTCAAGGATCCACTCGGCCGCGTTCTCGAGGAAGTAGCGGTCATGGGTGACGGCCACCACAGTGCCGGTGTAGCGGGCCAGGAACTGCTCCAGCCATTCCACCGACTCGGCGTCCAGGTGGTTGGTGGGCTCGTCCAGAAGCAGCATGTCGGGTTTCTGCAGCAGTAGCTGGCACAGCGCCACGCGGCGCTTCTCGCCACCCGACAGCTTGCCCACGATCGCGTCCCACGGCGGCAGGCGCAGCGCGTCGGCGGCCACTTCCAGCTGGTGCTCCAGGGTGTGCGCGTCGCCGGCGGCGAGGATCGCCTCCAGGCGCTGCTGCTCGGCGGCGAGCTTGTCGAAATCGGCGTCTTCCTCCGCGTACGCCTCATAGACCCGGTCCAGCGCGGCCTGGGCATTGATCACCTCGCCCAGGCCTTCCTCGACCGCTTGGCGCACGGTGTGCTCGGGGTTGAGCTGCGGCTCCTGGGCGAGGTAGCCGACCTTGATGCCCTTGGCCGCGCGCGCCTCGCCGCTGTAGTCCTGATCGACGCCAGCCATGATCTTCAGCACGGTCGATTTGCCCGCGCCGTTCAGGCCGAGCAGGCCGATCTTGGCGCCGGGGAAGAAGGACAGCGAGATGTCCTTGATGATCTCGCGCTTGGGCGGAACGGTCTTGCTGACACCGTTCATGGTGTAGATGTATTGCGACGACATGGGGATGCTCCGCGGACAGGCGACCACGCCCCGCACGGGGCCGGACGATGGAAAAGGATTAGCCGGCCATTATCGCGCATCTACAGGTTTTTTGCAGGGGCGGCAATCCCCTGCGGGTCAGTTTGGCGGGCGCGGCGCGGCGGAGGCTAAACTGGGGGACTTCCTCCCTCATCCGATCCTGGAGTGACAATGTTCCCGCGCGACGCAAGCATCGAAGGTTTTGACCCCGAACTCGCCCAGGCCATCGCGGACGAGAACCGCCGCCAGGAAGACCACGTAGAGCTGATCGCCAGCGAGAACTACGCCAGCCCGCGGGTGATGGAGGCGCAGGGCAGTCAGCTGACCAACAAGTACGCCGAGGGTTACCCCGGCAAGCGTTACTACGGTGGCTGCGAGTTCGTGGACATCGCAGAGCAGTTGGCGATCGACAGGTTGAAGGAGCTGTTCGGCGCCGACTACGCCAACGTGCAGCCGCATTCGGGTTCGCAGGCCAACCAGGCGGTGTATTTCTCGCTCCTGCAGCCCGGCGACACTGTGCTGGGAATGAGCCTGGCCCACGGCGGCCACCTCACCCACGGCGCCAAGGTCAACATCAGCGGCAAGCTGTTCAACATCGTCCAGTACGGCGTGGACGACAGCGGCATGATCGATTACGACGAGATGGAGCGGCTGGCGCTCGAGCACAAGCCGAAGATGCTGATCGGCGGCTTCAGTGCCTACTCGCAGGTGGTGGACTGGGCGCGGATGCGCGAGATCGCCGACAAGGTGGGCGCGGTGTTCTTCGTCGACATGGCCCACGTGGCCGGGCTGATCGCCGCCGGCGTGTACCCCAACCCGCTGCCGCACGCGCACGTGGTCACCTCGACCACCCACAAGACCCTGCGCGGCCCGCGCGGCGGCATCATCCTGGCCAAGAATCCCACCGAGGATCTGGTCAAGAAGCTGCAGAGCATCGTGTTCCCCGGTCTGCAGGGTGGCCCGCTGATGCACGTGATCGCGGCCAAGGCCGTGGCATTCAAGGAAGCGCTGGAGCCGGAGTTCAAGACCTATCAGCAGCAGGTGGTCAAAAACGCCCAGGCGATGGCCGAGACCATCATCCACCGCGGCTACAAGATCGTTTCCGGTGGCACCAAAAACCACCTGATGCTGATCGACATGATTGGCAAGGGCATCACCGGCAAGGACGCGGAAGCCGCGCTGGGCAAGGCCCACATCACCGTCAACAAGAATGCCGTGCCCAATGACCCAGCCAAGCCGTTCGTGACCTCCGGCCTGCGCATCGGCACCCCGGCGGTGACCACCCGTGGCTACCGCGAGCCGGACTGCGTCGCGCTGGCGAACTGGATCTGCGACGTGCTCGACAATCCCAACGACGAGCAGGTCATCGCGACGGTGCGCGAGAACGTCACCAGGCAGTGCGCCCAGTTCCCGGTCTACGGCTGAACCTTGCACTGCCTTTTCTGCCAGCACGTCGACACCCGCGTCATTGACTCGCGGGTGTCCGACGACGGTGCGACGATCCGTCGCCGCCGCGTGTGCGAGGCCTGCGGTGAGCGCTTCTCCACGCTGGAGACGATCGAGCTGAAGCTGCCGGTGATCATCAAGTCCGATGGCCGCCGGGAAGCCTTCGATGCCCGCAAGCTGCGCGCGGGCTTCGACCGGGCGCTGCAGAAGCGGCCGGTGGCCGAGGAGCAGATCGAGGCTGCGGTGCGGGCGGTGGTGCACCAGCTGCGGCGCACCACCGAGCGCGAGCTGTCCTCGATCCGGGTCGGCGAGTTCGTCATGGGCGAGCTGCGCAAGCTCGATCACGTCGGCTACGTGCGTTTCGCCTCGGTGTACCGGGCGTTCCAGGACGTGGCCGATTTCCGCGACGAGCTCGACCGGCTGGAAAGCGACAACTCCGCCGATGAGCAGCTTTCGCTGCTGGGCGGTGACGAGCCGTCGCCGTCGGCGACGCGCAAACGCTGAGGCTGCCCGCGAGCGCGCCCATTTATTGCAGGACCCTGTTGATGCCCGAGTTCACCGCCACCGACCACCTGATGATGATGCGCGCCCTGCGGCTGGCCGAGCGTGGCGCCTACACCACCCGGCCCAATCCGATGGTCGGCTGCGTGATCGTCAATGGTGATGAGGTGGTCGGCGAAGGCTGGCACCAGCGCGCCGGTGAAGGCCATGCCGAGGTGCTTGCGCTGCAGGAAGCCGGCAAGCGTGCCAAGGGTGCGACCGTGTACGTCACGCTGGAGCCGTGCGCGCATACCGGCAGTACCGGCCCATGCGCCGATGCGTTGATCGCCGCCGGCGTAGGACGCGTGGTGGCGGCGATGCGGGATCCTTTCCCGCAGGTGGACGGCGCGGGCTTCGAGCGGCTGCGCGGCGCCGGCATCGAGGTTGCGGAGGGCCTGATGGAAGACCAGGCGCGCGCGCTCAACCGGGGCTATCTGTCGCGGGTGGGCCGGGGTCGGCCGTGGGTCCGGATCAAGCTGGCGACGAGCATGGACGGGCGCACCGCGCTGGCCAACGGCGAATCGAAATGGATCAGCGGCCCGGATTCGCGCAACGACGTGCAGCACTGGCGTGCCCGCGCCGGGGCCATCCTCACCGGCGCAGGCACCGTGCTGGCTGACGATCCGTCGCTGACCGTGCGGCTGGACGAGGACATTGCATTCGTGCCGCCCTTGCGCGTGGTGCTGGACCCGGGTCTGGCCACCATCGCGCGTGGCAAGGTCCGCGAGGGCGATGCGCCGACGCTGTACATCCACGCCCCCGACACCAAGCTCGCCCGCGGCATCAGCGCGCAGCTGGCGGTGGTGCCGGTCAGCGCGGGGCGCTTCGACCTGGCGGCGGTGCTCAAGCTGCTCGCTGATCGCGGCATCAACGAGGTGATGGTCGAAGCGGGGGCCACGCTGGCGGCGGCCTTCCTGGAGGCCAGGCTGGCCGATGAGGTCCTGCTGTACGTGGCGCCTGTCCTGCTGGGCTCCCAGGCGCGACCGTTGTTCGATGGCCTCAATGTGGATCACATGGACCAGGTGATGCACATGGAAATCGTCGAGACCCGGGTGCTGGGCAAGGACATCCGGGTGTTGCTGCGTCCGCTCCAGCCAGAACCCTCAGTCTGAGCCTGGCCCTGGCTGCCAGCGCGGCCATGCCAAACGCGAGCTCCGGCTAGCCGAGTGCCCAGTCGATCGCCGGGCGGCACAGTGGCAGGTCGGGTTGTTCACGTCGCTTGCTCAGGGCCCGGCGGGCGGATTGCAGGGCGGTGCGCAGGCCTTCCTCCACGGTGGGGTGGTAGAAGGGCAGGTGCAGCATCGTGTCGACCGTCATCCTCTGCTGGATGGCCCACGCAAGCAGGTGCAACAGGTGTTCGGCGTCCGGTGCAACCGCCTCTGCCCCGAGAATCCTGCCGTCAGCCTCGTCCACGTACAGGTGCAGCAAGCCCGCGTTGCGCCCGGCCATCACGGCCCGGCCCTGACGGCTGTAGTCAACGCTGCCCACCACGACGCCGGCAGCCGGCAGCTCCCGATGGCGAAGACCGGCCTGGCCCGCGCCCGGCTCGGTGAACACGATCCCCAGCGGCGTGCGGCGCATCAGGCACTCGGCCTCCGGGTGCAGCGCTTGGTAGGCCGCGATGCGTCCCTCGTCGGCGGCCTCGTGCAGCAGCGGCCGGTGCCCGTTGACGTCACCGGCGAGGTAGATCGGCAGATCGCCCACGCGCAGGGTCGCCGGGTCGAAGACGGGCACTCCGCGCTGGTCCAGCTCAACGCCCAGGGTGTCCAGCCCGAGGCCCTCGATATTGGGTTGCCGACCCAGCGCGGCGAGCACCCAGTCCACCGTCACTGCCTTGTTGCCGTCGTCCAGCGTGACGCCCGCGTTGTCCGCGCGCACTGACACCTCCGCGTCGGTGGTGATGGACATGTGCTTGCCGAGGGCCTCCACCAGACTGGCGCTGACTTCGGGGTCGCTCAGCCCGGCGATGCTGCTGCCCTTGGTGAATGCATGGACCTCGCATCCCAACTGGGCGAACGCCTGGGCCAGCTCAACGCCGATCGGACCGAGTCCGACCACGCCCAATCGCTGCCCCGGAGCCACCATTTCAAACACGTCATCGGACGTGACCAGCCGGTCGCCCACCTCCCGCCACGCCTCCGGCACGATCGGACGGGTGCCGGTGGCGATGATCACCACCTCGGCGTGGATCTTCTCGCCGTTGACCTCAAGCGTCTGCGGGTCAAGGAAGCGCGGTCTACCGTGGATGCTGCGGTCGCCCAGGTCGTCCGCGATCTCGATGGACCCGGCGGTGAAGCGGTCGCGCAACTCGCGCACGTGCGCCATGACGGCGCGCAGATCCGGCGTCATCCCTGCGGTACCGTCGATCCCGACCGTGCCGAGCCACTCCCTGCGCGAATAGGTATGGGCAACCTCGATCAGCGCCTTGGAGGGCATGCAGCCCACCCGCGCGCAGGTGGTGCCATAGGGGCCGTGGTTGATCAGCAGCACGTCATCGGTGTAGCGCCGGGCTTCCTTGAGCGCGGTGAGGCCGGCAGTCCCTGCGCCGAGGATCGCGATGCGGACGCGTCGAGTCATGGAGGTGGCTCCCTTGTTCGGTTGGCGCACCAGTATGACTGGGGGTGAATGATGCACTGATTGACAGGAACCGGGCCCGACGTTCGCTATGCTCAGGGACCCCGATCCGCCACAGGGCCAAAAGGAGCTGAAGCATGACCAGTTTGACCACGACGCAGCGCGAGCATCTCGCCAAAATCATGGATGAGCGTGAGCCGGTGCTGCGCAAGGAAATCCGCGACGGACTCAAGCGCATGCGCGTGGAGGGCTACGATGAGTTGCTTTCCGGCACCTCCGACGCGGGCGACGAGTCGCTGGCCTCGCTGGTGACGGACGTCAACAACGCGGACACCCAACGCGATGCCGTGGAGCTGCAGGACATTTTCGCCGCCCGCGCTCGGATGGCCGACGGAACCTACGGGATCTGCATCGACTGTGACGTGGCGATTCCGTACCAGCGCCTGGAGGCGTATCCGACCGCGAAGCGGTGCTTGGAGTGCCAGCAGGCTCACGAAGCCAAGCGGTCGCGGCGCTAAGCATCGTTTGGGCGAGTGGCAGGTCGCACCGTTCCACCCGCCGCGGCATCCCAGCGCTCGCCCGACTGCTAGAATCGACCGGTCCTCGCACAGTCGAGGGCACACGTAACGTCTTCAGGGCGGGGTGCGATTCCCCACCGGCGGTAGGTCGCCGGCAACCGGTCCATCAGGGCCGGATGCCACGACAAGCCCGCGAGCGCTCCGATACTGGCCACGGCCGGCGTCGGGGGTCAGCAGATCCGGTTGGATTCCGGAGCCGACGGTCATAGTCCGGATGAAAGAAGACGGCTGCGCATGGCCTGGTGCCGTGCGCATGCCATGCCTTGTGGCGTTTTTCGCAGACCTTTCGAGCGGGAAACGATCCATGTCCAGAGTTTTATATCTGCCTTGCCATCCTTACGCCGGCTTGCCGCAGCGGGAGGCGTGCTGATGTTCACCGGCATCATTGAAGGCGTCGGCCGCATCGCGGCGCGAGACGCGGTCGGCGGCGACGCCCGGCTCACCATTGAAGTCGGGTCCCTGCCGTTTGACGGGGTCGCGCTGGGCGAGAGCATCGCCGTCAATGGCACCTGCCTGACTGTCGTCGAGTTTGACTCCGGCTCCTTTCAGGCGGATGCATCAAACGAGACCCTTGACCTGACAACGCTGGGCAGGCTCCCCGTGGGCGCACCGGTCAATCTGGAGCGCGCAATGCGCCCGACCGACCGCCTCGGCGGCCACCTGGTCAGCGGCCACGTCGACGGGGTCGGTGCGGTCGCGGCGATCAGCGACGATGGCCGCGCCCAGCGTTGGCGCTTCACCGCGCCGGCGGAGCTGCTGCGCTACATCGCGCGGAAGGGCTCGATCTGCGTGGACGGGGTCAGCCTGACCGTCAACGAGGTTGACGAGACCGGTTTCGCCGTGGCGCTGGTGCCGCACACCGTCTCCCACACCGCCTTTGCCGCCACCCACGTAGGTGACGCGGTCAACCTGGAAATCGATCTGGTGGCGCGCTACGTCGAGCGCCTGCTGGGCCACGCCGACGCCAACGGAGCCACCCCATGAGTTTCGCCCCCATCCCCGAACTGCTGGAAGAGATCCGCGCCGGCCGCATGGTCGTGATCGTCGATGACGAGGGCCGCGAAAACGAAGGCGACCTGATCATGGCCGCCGAGCTGGTCAAGCCGACCGACATCAATTTCATGGTCACCCACGCGCGCGGCCTGGTCTGCCTGTCGCTGACCCGCGAGCGCTGCCGCCAGCTTGGCCTGCCGCCGATGGTGCGCGACAACACCTCCCAGCACCACACCAACTTCACCGTCAGCATCGAGGCCGCCGAAGGCGTCACCACCGGCATCTCCGCCTACGATCGCGCGCACACGGTGCGCACCGCGGTGCGGCCGGATGCGGATCGCAGCGACCTCAACCAACCCGGGCACATCTTCCCGTTGCAGGCGCAGCCCGGCGGCGTGCTCAGCCGCGCCGGCCACACCGAGGCGGCCGCGGACCTGGCGATGCTGGCGGGCATGGAGCCGGCCGGCGTGCTGGTGGAGATCCTCAACGCCGACGGCACCATGGCCCGGCGCCCGGAGCTGGAGATCTTCGCTGCCGAACACGGCCTGAAAATCGGCTCCATCGAGGACCTGATCCGCTACCGGCTGGAAACCGAGCACACGGTGGAACGTGTCGATGCGCGCACCATCGAAACCGAGCACGGCGCGTTCCAGTTGATGAGCTACCGCGACCGGCTGAGCCACGGCCTGCATTTCGCCCTGACCCTGGGCGAGGCCGATCCCGCTGTGCCCACGCTGGTTCGGGTGCAGGTGCAGAATCCGCTCGCCGATGGACTGCGCTGGCGCCGTCCGGACTTCGGTCCGGCGGTTGGAGACGTGCTTGCCGCCATCGCCGCGGAGGGTCGCGGCGCGCTGGTGCTGCTGGAGGACCGCGCCGACACCGACGCGTTGCTCGCGCGCATCCGTCACGCCGCCGACCAGACCCCGCCGCCTGCCAGTGAGGGCGAGACGCTGCACGAGTGGCGCCGCAACGGCGCCGGCAGCCAGATCCTCGCCGATCTGGGCCTGGGCAAATTGCGGGTGATGGGCACGCCGCGCAAGCAGGTCGGCCTGGCCGGCTTCGGGCTCGAGGTGGTCGAGTACGTCGACCCGGCGACGGCGCGCTAAACTGTCCGGTCGCGCTTCGGCGCGATGTCGCTTCCCTACAAGGCGTTCGTTCCCATGTCCCATATCGAAGGCGACCTGCGCAGCCCCGTCGGCGCGCGTTTCGCGATCATTGCCAGCCGCTGGAATCCCCGCATCACCGACAGCCTGGTCGAGGCGGCACGCACGGCGTTTGCCGAGCACGGCGTCGCCGCCGACGCTGTTGACGTGGTGCGGGTGCCCGGCGCGTGGGAGATTCCCGTCACCGCGCGCCGCCTGGCCACGGCCGGCAAGCATGCGGCGATCGTCGCCCTGGGCTGCGTGGTGCGCGGCGACACGCGCCACTACGAACAGGTCGCCGATGGCTGTTCGGAAGGCCTGATGCGGGTCGCGCTGGATACCGGAGTGCCGGTCTGCAACGGCGTGCTGGCGGTTGAACGGCATGAGGATGCGCAGGCGCGAGCCGGCGGCAACCACGGCAACAAGGGCGAGGAAGTGGCGATGGCCGCGCTGGAAATGAGCAACTTGATGGAGCGCCTGGCATGAACCAGCGCCGACGGTCCGGCGGCATCGATCCGATCGGCCGCTCGCGCGCGCGCCGGCGTGCCCTGCAGGCGCTGTATGCGTGGCAGATGTCGGGCTCGCGGGCCAACGAGATCGTCAGCCAGTTCGCCCATGAGCAGGCCCGCGAAGTTGCCGACCTGGCGTACTTCGAGGACCTGGTGCATGGCGTGGCCAAGCACCGCGCCGAGCTGGACGATGGCCTGGCGCCGTTCCTCGATCGCGACATCGGCCTGGTCGATGCCATCGAGCTGGCAGTGCTGCGGATCGCCGCCTACGAACTGCTGCATCGCCCCGACGTGCCCTACCGGGTGGTCATCAACGAGGCGATCGAGTCGGTCAAGCGCTTCGGCGCCGAGCACGGCCACACCTACGTGAACGGCGTCCTCGACCATGCCGCCGCGCAGTGGCGTGCGGTAGAGGTGGGTGCGTCCAAGCGGTAACCGACGATCGGCCGACAACATGGCCCCGTCAGCGCGTTCAGATCCGAGGGAGGAGGGCGCATGGCCGAGTTCGACCTGATTGAGCGGATCCGCTCACGCGTGCCTTCCCGCGCGGATATCGTGCTGGGCATCGGCGATGACGCGGCGGTCGTGCGGGTGCCGCCCGATCGCGAGCTGGTCATCTGCGCCGACACCCTGAATGCCGGGGTGCATTTTCCGCTGGATACCGCGCCGTTCGATATCGGCTGGAAGGCGCTGGCGGTCAACCTCTCCGATCTGGCCGCGATGGGCGCGCAGCCCGCCTGGTGCACGCTCTCACTGTCGATGCCCGGCGACGATCCGATCTGGCTGGACAGTTTCCTGGACGGTTTTTTGGAACTTGCCGGGCAACATGGAATCGCGCTGATCGGCGGCGACACCACCCGCGGACCGCTGTCGATCGGCGTAACGGTGCATGGGCTGGTGGAGCCCGGTCGCGCCCTGCGTCGTGGCGGCGCGCAGCTGGGCGACGAGATCTGGGTCAGCGGCACCTTGGGCGATGCCGCGGCCGCGCTGGCGCTGTTGGCAGACGATTCGCCCGAACCTGGGACCTTGAGGATCGCCGCATCGAACCTCACAGCGCTGCGCGAGCGTCTGGACCGGCCGCAGCCGCGGGTGGCCGTCGGCCTGGGCCTTCCAGGGGTCGCCCATGCGGCGATCGATATCTCCGACGGTCTCTGGTCCGATCTGGGCCACCTGTGCAGGGCAAGCGGGCTGGGCGCCGTGGTCGAGGTGGACGCGCTGCCGTTCTCGCCGGCGCTTTCGCAGGCGTTCGCCACCGAAGCCCGCCGCACGCTGCAGGCGTCTGGCGGAGACGACTACGAGCTGTGTTTCACCGCCGCGGTCAGCGCTCGCGCGCAGGTCGAGGAGATTGCGCTGCATGCCGGGACGTCGCTGACCCGCATCGGGCGGATGGTCGCAGGCGCCGAGGTGGCCGGGATCGTCGCCAACGGTGCTCCCTGGCTTCCTGCCCGCACCGGCTGGGTGCATTTCTCGGACTGATCCGGTGCGCGCGATGTCGCGCCGTTCAAGGTCTCAGAGCGGTTCGAAACGGTTCGCGTCGACGTTCTTGCGCACCTGTGCGGGGTCCCAGATGCGCCCGTTCATGGCGATATGCACCCCACCGGGCAGCGACTGCACCGCACCCACGGCGGTGCCGATGTTGAACACCGCGTCGGAGCCGTGGAAACGCGCCGGATTGAGTGCGCCGGTCAACACGATTGTCTTGCCTTCGATGCCAGCCAGCACCTTGGCGGTTTCGACCATTGAATCGGTGCCGTGCGTCACCAGCACGTGGCGGATGTCCTGTGCGGCGATGGTGGCGCGGATCAGTTCACGGTCGCCGTCGTCCAGATGCAGCGAGTCCTTGCGCAGGATCGGGATGACCCGGTAGCGGAAGGCCACGCCCAGCTCTTCCAGGATGCGGCCGATCTGCGGCTCGCCGATCTGGTAGTCCGACTTGTCATCGAAGTAGATCTTGTCGATGGTGCCGCCGGTGGTGACGATGCAGAGCTGGTCCATGGAGCATCCGGGCTGGAAAGGACCGCCGATTATAGGCCCGCCGGGACTCGCGCCCGCGAGCCGCGTGCCGCGGTCATGCCACCGCGGGTGGATGGCCGTGGCGGGTGGCTCGGTTGATCATGCGTCCGCCTCGTCGCTGTCGATTTCCGGCAGCAGCTCCAGCGCCGACGGGGTGGTGCGCAACATCGCGTGGAACTGGGCCGGATCGTCGCGGTCGCGTTGGCGCAGCAGTCGCCGCCCACCCACCAGCACCGCCAGCAACACCAGCGTGGCGGCAAAGAAGCCCGGCAGTGCCTGCGGCCCCAAGCGGGCCATCAGCGTGCCGGCGATGGCCGGGCCTATCGCCGAGCCGATGCCGTTGAGCAGCAACAGGCTGCTGCACCCGGCCAGGACGTGCTCGTGGGGCAGGTGGTCGAGCAGATGGGCGACGCAGACCGGATACACGGCAAACAACAAACCGCCAAACCCGAAGAACAGGCTCAGCAGCAGCCACCGATGGGCGCCTTCGCTGATCATGATCACGCCCGCCAACACGGCGGCCAGGGTGCAGATCAGGACCAGCGCGGTTCGGCGGTCGCCGCGGTCGGAAAGCCGGCCGATCGGCAATTGCAGCAGCGCGCCGCCAAGGATGGTGACGCTGACCAGGGCCGACACCCCCGAGAGGTCCATGCCGATCCCGGTGGCATACACCGCGGCCATGCCCCAGAACGCGCCCAGCGCCAAGCCGCCCAGCAGCGCCCCGGTGCTTGCCGCCGGGGCCAGGCGGTACAACTGCGGCAGTTGCAGGTGGACGCTGGCCGGGGTGTCGGGTTGCACCATGCGGCTGGCGGTCACCGGCAGCGCCGCAAGGCAGATCAGGATCGCCACCAGGCTGAAGGGCACGAACAGCAGCGGCGAGAACAGTCCCAGCAGCCATTGGCCGGCAGCCAGTGCAAACAGGTTGATGGCCATGTACGTCGCAAAGATCCGGCTGCGCTGCTCCACTGCGGCGGAGGCGTTGAGCCAACTCTCGATGACGGTATACAGGCCGACCAGTGCCACCCCGCTGAGCAGCCGCAGGACCGCCCAGGTCCAAGGCTCGACCAGGATCGGGTGCAGCAGCACCACGGTCGCGCACAGGCAGGCATAGAACGCGAACGAGCGGACGTGGCCGATCCGCCGGATCAGCTTGGGCGCGGCGAAGGTACCCAGGAAGAAGCCGCCGAAATAGGCCGACATGATCAGACCCACGACCTGGTCGTCCCACCCCTCGAGCCCGCCGCGCACGGCGACCAGCGTACTCAGGAGCCCGCTTCCGGCCAGCAGCAAGGCAACGCCGATGAGCAGGGACAGCAGGGGCCGTATGGCGGAAATCAAGACGCTGGCACAACCCGACCGCGGAAGGCCGTCCACGCTAGCACAGGGGTCGGACTGGCCGTGACTGCGTGCCCGCTGATCCGGCTCAGGCGGGCGCGCGCTGCCGGGCCAGGGTGATCACCGCCACGCCAACGAGGATGATCGCCATGCCCGCCAGATCAAACGGACCCACCGTCTCGCCCACCAGCAACACGCCGAGCAGCACGGCCACTGGCGGATTGACGTAGGCGTAACTGGTCGCCACCGCCGGCCGCGCATGTTTGAGCACATAGAGATACGCGCTGAAGGCGAGGATCGAACCGAACAGCGCCAGATAGGCCAGGGCCAGGGTGGCCTTGAGGGTGGGGTGGGAAGGCAGGCTCTCGCCGCTGGCGAAGCCGACCGCCAGCAGGGCAACGCTGGCACACAGCATCTGCGCGGCGGTGTTCATCGGACCGGCCGGCATGTCCTGGCGACGGCTCCACACCGAGCCGAACGCCCAGCACGCCGCGGCGGTCAGCAGGGCCAGAGCGCCAATCGCCTCGCCCGACAGCCCGCTGCCGGTGTTGAGCACGACGACGCCGGCGAACCCGACCAGCAGGCCCACCGTCTCCCGGCGCGTCGGCCACTGTCCGTAGATCGTCCCGAAGGCCGCAGCAAACAGGGGCATGCTGGACACCGCGACGGCGGCGATCCCCGAGCTCACTCGCTCCTCGGCAAAGCACACCAGACCGTTGCCGAAGCCGAGTAGCAGCACACCGGTAATCGCCGCGTTCCGCCATTGCAGGCGGGTCGGCAACGCGTGCCCGCGCCAGCGCAGGAATCCGAACAGAACCAGACCGGCGGCCGTGAAACGCAGCCCCGCCAGCAGGAACGGGGGATAGCTCTCCAGCGCGTAGCGGATGCCCAGATAGGTGGAGCCCCAGACCACGTACAGCGTCAGCAGCGCAAGCGGGATCCACAGCTTCGGGTCCAGTGCGCCTGCGGACAGCGCAGGCGTCGCTGGCGCTTCGGTGGAAGGATGTGTGGGCATGGCGAAGCAGCATCAGGCGGAGGGGCATTATCGGCTCCCGGCCGCGCCGGCAGGAGTGCCACAAGCCATTCCCTCCGTCCGCGCACCGTGTCGGCCGGCGTCGTCAGCTCGAATGAACACCCGAGGCGATAACGTGGGGACTTGCCGTTATTCCGGCTGCCCGGTTTGCGTCAGCTCCCCGGGCGACCCGTCGGCTGGATCCCAAAGGAGCACCCCATGAGTACTTCTGCAGTCAATCGCCAGATCACCCTGGCGTCCCGCCCGGTCGGCGCGCCCGTCGCCGCCAATTTCAAGACCGTTGAAACCCCGCTGCCCAAGCCGGGCGAAGGCCAGGTCCTGCTGCGCAACATCTACCTGTCGCTGGATCCGTACATGCGCGGGCGGATGAGCGACGGCCCTTCTTATGCGGCCCCGGTAGGGATTGGCGAAGTGATGGGCGCCGGCACTGTGGCGCGTGTGCAGGAGTCCAACCATCCCGACTACGCGACCGGTGACCTGGTGCTCGCGCAGGGCGGCTGGCAGGACTACGCAGTGGCCGACGCCAAAGCCCTCAACCGGCTGGACCCGGGCATGCAGCAAGCTTCGCTCGCACTGGGTGTGCTGGGCATGCCCGGCTTCACCGCCTACATGGGCCTGCTGGACATTGGCCAGCCCAAGGCGGGCGAGACGGTGGTGGTCGCGGCCGCCAGCGGCGCGGTCGGTTCGGCTGTCGGCCAGATCGCCAAGCTCAAGGGGTGCCGCGTCATCGGCATCGCCGGCGGCCCCGAAAAGTGCCGCTACGTCATCGACGAGCTGGGCTTTGATGACTGCATCAACCATCGCGCGGCGGATTTTCCGGAGCTGCTGAAGGCCGCCTGCAGCTCCGGCATCGATGTGTATTACGAGAACGTCGGCGGGGCGGTGTTCGATGCGGTGCTGCCACTGCTGAACGCCAAGGCGCGTATTCCGCTGTGCGGGCTGATCGCGCATTACAACGACACCGAACTTCCGCCCGGACCCGATCGCCTCGGACTGCTGACCCGCACCCTGCTCACCAAGCGCATCAAGATGCAGGGTTTCATCATCTTTGACGACTACGGCGACCGCTACGGCGAGTTCCTCGCCGAGATGGGCGGCTGGGTGCGCGAGGGAAAGATCAAGTACCGCGAGGACATCGTCGACGGTCTCGAAAATGCACCCGAGGCCTTCATCGGCATGCTGGAAGGCGGCAACTTCGGCAAGCTGGTCGTGCGCATCGCACCGGACCGGATGTCGGGTTGATCAAATCGCGGGGCGCCGCTGCGCGTGCATGACTATCGGCCGGCGAAGACCCGCCGGCCGGTCCCTAGACTCGGGTCCTCGATATCGATCCGCGCAAGGGGATGAAGTGATCAAGCGTTGCATGTTGGTGCTGTGCCTGGGGATGAGCGGTGTCGCCATTGCCCAGGAGCCGGTTGACCTGGAGATGGTCAGCAAGATCCGTCAGGAAGCGTTCCACCGCTCGCAGGTGATGGCGACCTTCAGCCACCTGACCGAGTCGATCGGGCCGCGCCTGACCAACTCGCCGCAGATGGCGCAGGCCAATGCCTGGACCCGAAGCCAGTTCACCGACTGGGGTCTGGCCAACGTCCACGACGAGGCGTTTGACGACTTCGGCCGTGGCTGGGAGTTCACCGAGGCCAGCGTGCAGATGCTCGCCCCCCGGGTCGGCCCCTTGCACGCGCTGCCCAAGGCGTGGACGCCGGGCACCAACGGTCCGGTCGAAGGCGAGGTGATGGCGGTCACCATCAAGAAGCTCGAGGACCTGGACAAGTACAAGGGCAAGCTGAAAGGCAAGATCCTGCTGCTCAGCGAAGCGCGCGAGTACAAGCCCGGCGAGAAGCCGACGTTCCATCGCCATGACGACGCCGGCCTGGGCGAACTGCAGGCGTTCGAGATCCCCAAGGACAAGAACGAGAGCCGCGCCGAGCGGGTAAAGAAATACACCGAGCGGGTGGCGCTCACCAAAGCGACCAACGAGTTTTTTGTCGCGGAAGGCGTACTGGCGACGTTGAGCATCAGTGGCTGGGACAACGGCATCATCCGTGTCGGCGGTGGGGGCTCGCGCAAGGCTGACGAGTCGGTGGGCGTGCCCGAGCTGGCGATGGTCGCCGAGCACTACAACCCGCTGGTGCGAGCCGTGGAGGCCGGGCGTCCGGTCAAGTTGCGGATCAACGTTGCAGCGCGATTTACCGACGAGACCGACCAGCCCGGCCACAACACCATCGCCGAGATCCCCGGCCGTGGCCGCAAGGCCAACGAGATCGTGATGCTGGGAGCGCATATGGACTCCTGGCACACCGGTACCGGCGCGGCGGACAACGCCGCAGGTGTCGCGGTGATGATGGAGGCGATGCGGATCCTGAAAGCCGTGGGGGCCCAGCCGGACCGCACCATCCGGGTCGGCCTGTGGAGCGGCGAGGAGCAGGGGCTGATTGGCTCGCGCGCCTATGTCGAGCGGCACCTTGCCGCCTATCCGGAGCCGACCGACCCCGAGCAGAAGGCCCTGCCGGATTCGCTGCGCGAGCCGACCGGCCCGCTGCAGAAGAAGCGTGACTACGGGCGGTTCTCGGCCTACTTCAACATGGACAACGGCTCCGGTCGTTTCCGCGGCATCTACGCGCAGGAGAACCTCGCGGTGGTGCCGATCTTCCAGGCCTGGCTGGAGCCCTTCCACGACGTCGGCGCGACCACGGTGGCGACCCGCAATACCGGCAGCACCGACCACATCGCCTTCGACGCGGTGGGCCTTCCCGGCTTCCAGTTCATCCAGGACCGGCTGGACTACTTCAGCAACGTCCACCACAGCAACCTGGACACCTGGGACCACATCCAGCCCGAGGACCTGAAGCAAGCGGCCGCGATCGTGGCGTCCTTCGCGTACCACGCCGCGATGCGGGAGGAAAAACTGCCGCGCAAGCCGCTGCTGGAAAACGACTGAGTGGAGCGTTTGCCCCGGGGCCCGCAATGACCGCGGGTCCCGGCGCTCAGCCGCGCTTGCGGGTGCCGAAGCGGCCCTTCAAGCCAGGCAGGTTGGCGGCAAAGATGATCACCAGGGCCAGCGCTGTTTCCAGCAGCGCGAAGACCAGCTCGGCCGGGCGGGTCCAGGCCACCATGATGCCGTGGCTGAACCACGCCAGCGCCAGCACCGAACCCCAGTAACCCGCCGTGCGCGCGCCGGCCAGCTTTGCCACGCCCAGCAGCAGCGGCGGGGCGGCGAACACCAGCAGCGCCACCAGGTCGCGGGTCGGCCAATCGGCCGCCGGCCAGAACCAGAGGCAGAACAATCCGCCCAGGGCGATCAGCGCGCCCGCCAGAGTCCAGTCCGTGGCCGTGCGCGTTGCGGGCTGGCTCACGCCAGCTTCCCGGCGATCGTTGCCACCCGCCGGCCCAGGGCACGGGCGAGGTGCGCTTCGTCCTCGCTCGGTCGCGGGTCATCCTCCGGGCCGCCGACATGACTGGCGCCATACGGCGTGCCGCCGGTGCGGGTCGTGCTCAGGCGGGGCTCGGTGAACGGGATGCCGACGATCACGCAGCCGTGGTGCAGAAGCGGCACCATCATCGTCAGCAGGGTCGACTCCTGGCCGCCGTGCATGGTCGATGAGGAGGTGAAAACCGCGGCCGGCTTGTCCACCAGCAAGCCGCTGGCCCACTGCGCACCGAGCCCGTCGAACCAGTGCTTCATGGGCGCGGCCATGTTGCCGAACCGGGTCGGGCTGCCGACCACGAGGCCTGCACACTCTTCCAGATCGCGTGTCTCCACGTACGGCGCGCCGTCCTCCGGCACGGGAGGAGCGGCGGTGGTGGTGACCGCGGCGACGGGAGGCACGCAGCGCAGTCGTGCGGCCATGCCGTCCACCTCGCCGATGCCGCGGGCGATCTGGCGGGCGAGCTGCGCCACCGCGCCGTTGCGGCTGTAGTACAGCACCAGGATGTCGGCCATCGTGTTGTCGGATCCCCGAAGTGGAAGCCGCCAAGGATAGAGGATGCGGCGCAGGCGTTGACTGCCAGCGCGATTGTTCCTGCGTGGGTTACGCTTCGAACGATGGAGCCACTGGACTCGATCAACCACTGGGGCGAACGCATACGTGACCGCGCGCGGGTGCGGGCGTTCCTGCGTTTTCTCGGCCGGCGGGTGCTGGACGACAACCTCTTCCAGGCCGCCGGAGCGTTGTCGTACACAACCGTGTTCGCCCTGGTGCCACTGTCGATGGTGGTGTTCGGAGTGCTGTCGGCATTCCCGGTATTCGCGGTCTGGACCGAGCGCCTGAGCGATTACATCTTCTCCAACTTCGTCCCCTCCGCGGCGCGCTCGGTGGAGGAGTACCTGCTGCAGTTCTCCGGCAACTCCGGGCAGCTGACCAGCGCCGGCATCGTGGTCCTGGTGGTGTCGCTGCTGATCACCCTCAACGGGGTGGAAACGGCATTCAACCGCATCTGGCGGGTCAAGGCCGCGCGTCCGCAGTTCAGCCGGTTCCTGGTCTATTGGACGGTGCTGACCCTGGGCGCGATCCTCGCTGCCGCCAGCCTGGCGATGTCGGCGCGGATCTTCGCCCTGGCGGTGTTCGAGACCAGCGCCGGCCACCTGGTCCAGAACATGATGCTGCGGTTTGCGCCGATGTCACTGGAGCTGCTGGCATTCGCGGCGATCTATCGCGTCGTGCCGCACCGCACGGTGCAGTGGCGTCATGCCCTGGCCGGCGGACTGCTGGCCACCTGCGCGTTCGAGTTGGTGCGCTGGGGGCTGGGCGTATACCTGGGCACCTTTACCAGCTACTCGCGCATCTACGGGACCCTGGCGTTCGTGCCGATCTTCATGATGTGGATCTTCCTGAGCTGGGTCGCGGTGCTGATGGGCGCCTCCCTGGCCTCCTCGATGTCGGCCTTTCGCTACCAGCCGGTGGCGATGCGCCTGCCGGAGGGCTACGAGATGTACGGCCTGCTGCGACTGCTGGGCCGGTTCAACGAGGCGCGCGAGCACGGCCGCGGCCTGCACATCGACGACATCCTCACCATGGAGCCGATCATGACCGACGCGCTTGTCCAGGAAACACTGGAGCAGCTGCGCCAGATCAATGTCGTCCACCGCGCCGAGGACGGCCAGTGGCTGCTGTCGCGGGATCTGGAAGCGCTTTCCCTGGGTGAGCTTTACGAGGCGTGCCAGCTGCGCATCCCCATCGCCGAGGCACGCATACCGTGTAGCGACGATCCGCTGGGACGCTCCGCCGTGGCGGCGCTGGACGAGCTGCGTCTGCCCCTGCGCGAGTTGCTCAAGCGTCGCGTTTCCACCATCCATGCCGAGGAGAAATCCTGATGCGTATTGCCGCCGTAGCCCTGCTCGCGGCCCTGCTGCTGGGCTGCCAGCCTGCCGACCCCACCGCTGGAACGGGCGAGGCGGAGGCGACACCGGTGGCCGGTGCTGGACAAGCCGATCCGTCCGCAACCCCGGCCACGCCGCCGGGCGTTGCAGATTCGGGCGCGCCGGAAGCCGCCGGGAAGGACTTCCGACCGACGCTGGTTGTCGGTGCCCTGGACGGCACCCAATACGACCTCGCCGCGCACCGGGGCAAATGGGTTCTGGTGAACTTCTGGGCGACCTGGTGCAACCCCTGCCTGAAGGAGATGCCGGAGCTGTCGGCGCTGGCCGCCATGCGTGAGGACATCAAGGTGGTGGGGCTGGCCTTTGAGGACATCGAGCCGGCCGAGATGAAGGCGTTCCTGCTCGAACACCCGGTGACCTACCCGATCGCGATCCTCGACACGGCCAACCCGCCGGCGGATTTCGACGAGCCACGCGGCTTGCCGATGACCTGGCTGATCTCGCCAGACGGCCGGGTCGCGCGCAAGATCATGGGTCCGGTCACCGCCGGGGAAATCGAGGGAATCATCGCTGCGGCGACGGGCAGATCCGACGATGCTGCGTCCGATGGTCGTGGTGCTGGCTGATCAGTTTCGCTAAGCCGTGCCGTGCTGCTCCGCCATCGCCAGCACGGCGGCAGCGAAGTCGGCCGCGAACCCGTCCATATCGAACACACCGGCCGTACGGCGTCGCTCCCGCAACGCCCCGCGCGCCGCCTGCAGCAGCGCCGGATCGCGACCCAGTTCGATGGCTCGCTGGATGAATTGGTCATCGGTGGCGACATTCATCTGCGGCATTCCCAGATGATGATTCAGGCTGCCGGCGACGCGGGCGGCGAACGTCTCCCCCGGCCGGGTCAGCACCGGACAGCCGGCCCACAGCGCATCCGAGGCGGTGGTGTGGGCGTTGTAGGGGTTGGTGTCCAGAAACAGGTCGGCGTGCTGGAGACGCGCGAGATAGCGGTCGTGCGGCTGCTTGGGCATGAACACCAGGCGTGACGGCGCCACGCCGGCAGCCGCGGCCGCATCGCGCAGGCGCTGGTCCGCGCGTCCCGGCCCCGACAGCAGCCACAGCACGCTGTCGGGCACACCGGCGAGCACCGCCCACGCCCGCCGCATGCTCGCCGGGTTGAGTTTGTAACTGTTGTTGAAGCAGCAGAACACCACGCCCGTGCCGGGTGCCGGCAGACCGCATTCTGCGCGTCCCGGCGGCGCGGCGAGCGCCCGGCTGGTGTCGGAGGGCTGGAAACAGCGCGGCAGGTAGTCCACCCGCTCGCTGAATCCGTGCGCCAGCGACGGCGGCAGTACGAAGCGGTCGGCCAGCACGACGTCGATCCACGGCGCGCCGGACGTTCCGGGATAGGCGAGCCAGTTGACCTGCAGCGGAGCAGGTCGCATCGCCAGCACTTCCGGCCGTCCGCCGCCGCCCCAGCCGCGCAGATCGAACAGCACGTCGATTTGCGCATCGCGGATCACCCGGGCCACCCCGGTGTGGCTGCGTCCGGCGACATCGTGCAGACGAGTCGCCGACTTCAGGCGCTGGCGGATCGCGCTGCCGTCGTCCGCATTCAACGCAAACAGGTGGACGGCGATTGCTGGCTGCGAGGCCAGCGCCTCGAACAGCGCCACGGTCAGCAACCCGGTCGGATGGGCCCCGAAGCCGTTGGACAGAAACCCCACCCGCAGCGCCTTTCGCGCATCCGCGGCACGCGGCTCCGGTGGCGGTGGCGGAAGCGGTCGGACTGCGCGCGCGATGCCCGCGGCGCGCAGCCGGGCGCAGGCAAGCTGCTCCGCCGCCGTGCTGTCTTCGCTGAGGAAGGCGAATGGTTCCACCGCCGACTGCCCATGACGGACGGCATCACGGACCTGGGTGGACAGCGCATCCAGGTCGCGCCAGTCGCATAGCTTGCGCCGCCACGCCAGCAGGTAGGCCGCCAACTGCGGCTCCTCTGGTGCGAGCCGGTGCGCCCGCGCGTACTGGTCGGCCGCCTGCTCGGGCTGGCCGATGTCTTCCAGCACGTGCGCCAGCCAGACCGCAATGCCGGGATGGCCGGGGGCGCGCTTGGCGGCGGTGCCCAGGCTTTCGGCGGCGTCCTGATGCCGGCCCTGCATCCACTGGGCGCGACCGAGGCGGGCGAGCGCCTCGGGGTGTCCCGGCAGGAGCGCCAGCGCGCGCCGGCTGGCGGTCTCGCCGGCTGCCGCGTCCCCGGCGTCCAGTTCGGCCTCGGCGAGCAGGATCCAGGCAAGCGGGCTGCCGGGCTCGCGCTCGACGGCCAGCCTCGCTTCGCTGCGGGGGTCGACCGGCCGCACGGTCATCAGCTGCCTTTGGTCAGGCGCGCGAGTTCGTCGGCCTGGTGTTCCTGCTGCAGGCGCTCGATCAGGGCGTCCAGATCACCGGTGAGCACATTGGGCAGGTCGTACAGGGTCAATCCTTCCACCCGGTGGTCGGTGATGCGTCCCTGCGAGTAGTTGTAGGTGCGGATGCGCTGACTGCGATCGCCGCTGCCGACCTGCAACTTGCGATCCTCGGCGATGGCGGCTGCGGCCTTGTTGGCCTGCTCCTCGGCCAGAGTCGCGCGTAGCCGCTTCATCGCCGTATCGCGGTTGGCGTGCTGGCTGCGCTCGGTCTGGCTCTCCACCACGATGCCGCTGGGCAGGTGGGTGATGCGGATGGCCGAGTCGGTCTTGTTGACGTGCTGGCCGCCGGCGCCGGAGGAGCGGAAAGTGTCCACGCGCAGGTCGGCAGGGTTGATCTCGATCGGCTCGCCCTCCGGCTCCACCGCGATGATCGCCACGGTGGCCGCCGAGGTGTGCACGCGGCCCTGGGATTCTGTCTCCGGCACCCGCTGCACGCGGTGGGTGCCGGACTCGAACTTCAGCTTGGAGTACGCACCCCGGCCCTCGACCCGCGCGATCAGCTCCTTGTAGCCGCCGTGCTCGCCTTCGTTGGCCGATTCGACCTCCACCCGCCAGCCCTGGCGCTCGGCGTAACGCGAGTACATGCGGAACAGGTCGCCGGCGAAGATTGCGGCCTCATCGCCACCCGTGCCGGCGCGCACCTCCAGGTACAGATCGCCCTCGTCGCGCGGATCGCGCGGCACCAGATGGGCGAGCAGTTCGATGTCCAGCTGGCGCAGGCGTTCGTTGGCGGCGCTGATTTCCTCCTCGGCCAGCTCAGCCAGTTCCGGGTCGTCACGCATCGCCAGCGCCGTCTCCAGGTCCGCCTGTGCAGCGGCCTCGTCGGCGAGCGCGGTCGCCACCGGTCCCAGCTGGGAGAACTCGCGCGAGAGCTGGCGGAAGCGCTGGTTGTCGCCGATCACATCCGGGTCGGCCAGCAGTCGCTCCAGTTCTTCGCGGCGTTCGGCGAGGGCTTCGAGCTTGCGGCGCAGGCTGGGGGTCATCGGTCGGTCTCGGGTCGAGAGGGGTGGGTCTGGAAAAACGTGGGACGGGCGGGGTGAACGGGTCGGTTGGCGGCAACGGGTGCGGCGCGCCCACGGATCGGCCGGCGGACAACCGGCGGGCCAGGCAACGCGTGGTAAGGCTACTTGCGCCTGTCGCGGCCGGGCGTTGGCTTCGCACCATCACGCTTTTCAGCCGGCATCAGGATCGCGCTTCCGGCGGCGGGGAAAAGCTTGTCGGCCGCACGGGCCAGTTCGGCATTGCCCGTGATCGCAGCCTCGCGCAGTGCAATCGTCGGTGCGTGCAGGAGGCGGTTGGTCAAGGTATGGGCGAGGAATTCGAGCACCGCGTCCGGGTCCTCGCCATTGGCCAACTGCTGGCGGGCCTTGGCCAGCGCATCCAGTCTCGCCGCGTCGCCGTGGGCGCGCAGCTGCTTCAGCGGCGCGGTGCGACTGCGGGCCAACAGGCTCTCCATGAAGCGCGCGACCTGGACCTCGATAATGGCTTCGGCTTCCGCCGCGGCTTCCTGGCGGCTGCGCCGGTTCTCCTCGATGGAGCGCTCCAGGTCATCCACCGTGTACAGATACACGTCGCGCAGCTTGGCGACCTCCGGGTCGATGTCGCGCGGCACGGCCAGGTCCAGCAGCAGCATGGGCCGATGTCGACGCTGGGCCAGGGCGGCGGCCACCTGGTTGCGATGCAGCACGGCGCCTCGCGCGGCGGTGGCCGACAGCACGATATCCGCCTCGCCCAGATGGCGGTCGATCTCGTCCAGCGGCACGGCGACCCCGCCATGCCGGCTGGCCAATTCCTGCGCGTGGGCGAGGGTGCGGTTGGCGACCAGCAGCCTTTTCACTCGCGCCTGGACCAGATGCCGCGCGGCCAGCTCGACTGTATCGCCCGCGCCGATCAGCAGCACGGTCGAGTCTTCGAGCCGGGCGAAGGATTCCTGCGCCAGCCGAACGGCGGCCGAGGCCACCGAGACCGGGTTGGCGCCGATACGGGTGTCCGTGCGCGCGCGCTTAGCGGTGGTGAAGGTGTGCTGGAACAGGCTGTCGAGCTGGCTGCCCAGACTGCCCGCCGCGCGCGCCGTGGCCCACGCATCCTTGACCTGGCCCAGGATCTGCGGCTCCCCCAGTACCAGCGAATCCAGCCCGGTCGCAACCCGGAACAGATGGCGGACCGCGCCCGCGTCGGCGTGCCGGTACAGGTAGGCTTGCAGGTCATCCATCCCCGCCGGATGACGGGCCAGCCAGTTCGCCACCGCCTGCCCGCCGTCGTCCACCACGGTGTAGATCTCGGTGCGGTTGCACGTGGACAGCAGCGCGGCCTCGCGTACCCCGCCCAGCCCGCGCAGCGAATCCAGGGCGGCAGGAATCGTCTCGCTGGAGAATGCCACCCGTTCGCGCAGGCTGACCGGCGCGGTCTGGTGGTTGATCCCGAGCACGAACAGGTTGGAGGTTGGACTGGTCACCGGACTCATGGGGATTGGGCGGCGGGTTCAGGCGCTTGCGATAAGCTGCTGGCTGCTGAAGGCCCATATTCTACCGGCCTCCCGAATCTCAGGGATTCACCTTGATGCAAGCACCGTTGCGCCTATTCATATCCGCCGTCCTGTTGCTGCTGGCAAGCGCGTTTTCGGCCAGCGCCGCGCCTGCCGCGAAAGTGCCCACGGCCGATCCGGTTATCGAGACCCTCGAGCCCTTGATGGCGGCCGAGTTCGCCCTTCAGGCGGGTCGGCTGGAGGAGGCATCACGCTGGTACCTGCAGGCGGCGTTGGCCGCCGACGACGAGGCGTTGACCGAGCGGGCGACCCGAATCGCCCTGTTGTCGCGCGATGACGAGAGCGCCGCGCGTCTGTTGGAGCTGTGGCGAAGCCAAGGCGGCAATAGCGTCAACTTCCTCGGCGCCGAGGCCAGCCTGGCCCTGCGCCGCGGTGATGAGCGCAAGGCGCAGCGTTTTCTGGTCCAGTTGCTCGGCATGCCCGGTGACGAGGGCTGGCGGCAGGTGCTGGGGGTGATGATCGCCGGCGCCCGCGATCCGGCCCAGTCGTCGCGGGTGCTGGAAGGGCTGGTGCGTCGTGGCAGCATTCCGCCGACCCTGCAGGCGTGGCTCGCGTTTGGCGGGCTGGCCCAGCGCCTTGAGCAGCCGGAGCTGGCTGAGCGCATCGTCGCCGAAGTGCTCAAGCGCTTTCCCGGCGAGCCGCGGGTGGCCCTGTTGAGGGTCAGCCAGCTGCGCGAAGCCCGTCGCCCGGACGAGGCGCGCGAGGTGCTGGCCTCCATCGCCGAGCGTGCCGGCGATGACGACGAACTGCGCCTGGCCATCGCCTATGAATACGACACGCTCGGCGATCTGGCCGCCGCCGAGGCCACGCTCGCGCGCGGCGAGCAGGACGACCAGACCTACGGCCTGCGCGCCTCGCTGCTGGCCCGGGCCAAGGACAATGCCGCCTTGCTGGCGTTGTATGAGGAGCTCCGCGCGCGCGGGCAGGTGCCCGATCCGCGCCGACGCCTGCTGTTGGGCCAGGTGGCCGAGTTCCTGAAGCGCTACGACGAGGCGCTGAACTGGTATCAGGGCGTTCCCGGCGGGGCGCAGCGCGTCCCGGCGATGTTGCGCAGCGCCAACGTCCTGCATGAGCTGGATCGTGCCGACGAGGCGTTTGCACAGCTGCGCGAAATGCAGGCCGACGCCTCGACCACCGACACGGCGCGCCGCGATGCGTATCTCCTGGAAGCGTCACTGCACGAGCGCGATGAGGACGCAGCGGCCGAGAAGGACGCCTTCTCACGTGGCCTGGCCGCGTTCCCCGACGATCTGGAAATCCTCTACGCCCGCGCCCTGAGCTGGGAGCGGGGCGATGACATCCCGCGCGCGGAGGCCGACCTGCGCCGGATCCTGGTCATCGATCCCGAATCGGTCGCCGCGCTGAACGCACTGGGCTATACGCTCGCCGATCGCACCGACCGTTACCAGGAAGCCTTGGAACTGATCAACCGCGCCCGCGCCGCAGAGCCCGACAACGCCGCCATTACCGACAGTTACGGCTGGGTGCTCTATCGGCTCGGCCGCAATGACGAAGCCCTGGTCGCGCTTCGACAGGCGTTCGCATTGCAGAAGGATGCCGAGATCGCCGCCCATCTGGCCGAGGTGCTGTGGGAGCTCGGTCGCCATGACGAGGCGCGCAAGTACCTGGAAGAAGCCGAACGCATCGACCCCGACAACCGCGCCTTGAAGCGGGTCCAGGAAATGATCGCCCCATGAGGATCTCCGCTCTTGTACCCCTCCTCGCGCTGGGCCTGCTGCTGGTCGGCTGCGCAGGCGCGCCGCTGCGGCCGGCGATTTCCGCGACCGAGGTTGCCGCCGCCGAGGCGTCCCAGCTGCAGCGCGAAAGCGCGCTGGCCCGCACGCCGGACTGGTCATTGGCCGGTCGGGTCGCGGTTGCCAATGCCGGCAAGGGTGGCAGCGGCCGCATCGAATGGCGTCAGGACGGCCCGCGATACCTGATCACCCTCAGCGCCCCGGTCACCCGCCAGGGTTGGCAACTGGCAGGCGATGCCGACGCGGCCCGACTGGAAGGACTGGAGGGCGGCCCGCGTTCCGGACCCGATGCGCGCCTGCTGTTGTTGGCTGCGACCGGCTGGGACATCCCGGTAGTGGCCCTGGGCGACTGGGTCCGCGGCGCCCGCGCCCCGGCGCTCGCCCCCGCGAAAATCGAATACGGCACCGACGGACTGCCGCGCCGGATCGATCAGGACGGCTGGACGATCGAATACCGCTGGGCCCCCGATGCGGTGACGGAGGGCGAAACAGCGCTCCCCAGCCGGGTCGACGCGGTCCGCGGCGAGGCCCGGGTCAAGCTGATCGTCGACGAATGGCAGTCCGCAAGCCCCTCCAGAGCGGCGCAGCTGCAATGACGGCGGCGCCAGCCCTGCCCAAGGTCGATGCCGACGGTTGGAGCCAGTGGCCGGCTCCGGCCAAGCTGAACCTGTTCCTGCGCATCCCGGGCAGGCGCGAAGATGGCTACCACCTGCTGCAGACCGTGTTTCGATTGCTCGACTGGGGCGATACCGTGCGTCTTCGCGTTCGTGACGACGGCCGGATTGCGCGCCATGGCAGCCCGCTGCCTGGTGTGGCCGAGGCGGACGACCTCACCGTGCGCGCGGCCACGCTGTTGCAATCGGTCTCCGGGTCGCCGCTGGGTGCTGACATCGCAATCGACAAGCGCATCCCGGTGGGCGGCGGTTTTGGCGGCGGTTCGTCAGACGCGGCTTCGGTCCTGGTGGCCCTGGACGCGCTGTGGGGTACGGGCCTGGGCGAGGAGCGACTGGCGGGCCTGGCCTTGCAGCTCGGGGCTGATGTGCCGGTGTTCGTGCGCGGACGCAACGCGTGGGCCGAGGGTATCGGCGAGCAATTGACTCCCATCCACCTGCCACCAGCCTGGTACCTGCTGGCCAACCCCGGCGTCCCGGTCCCTACCGCCGAACTCTTCCAGTCCGCTGAATTGACGCGCGATGCGCAGCCCGCGACAATAGCCGACTTCGTTTCGGGCAAACCGCTCGGGAACGCGTTCGAGCCGGTACTGCGCGGCCGCGAACCGGCCATAGACGCCGTGTTTGCTGCCTTGTCGCAGGTCGGCACGCCGCACCTGACCGGTTCCGGCAGCGGTTGTTTCGTCGAGTTCGCCAGCCGCGAATCCGCCGAATCGGCGCTGTCGGTGCTGCCATCGGGCCTGGATGCCTGGCTGGCGGCGGGCGTGGAGCACTCGCCCTTGCACGCGCTGGCGCGCAGGACGAAACAAGTTACACAGGGGCGTCGCCAAGAGGCCTAAGGCACCAGGTTTTGATCCTGGCATTCGTAGGTTCGAATCCTACCGCCCCTGCCAATTTTGAAGCCTGCGGGCCCGCGCCCTGAGCGATGTTGAACATGAAAGTCCAAGGTGATCGCAGTCTGCTGATCTTTTCCGGCAACGCCAACCCGGCCCTGGCCACGGCGGTGTGCAAGGAACTGGGCGTGCGGCCGGGCAAGGCGCTGGTCAGCCGCTTCTCCGACGGCGAGGTTCAGGTCGAGATCGAGGAGAACGTGCGTCAGCAGGACGTGTTCGTGATCCAGCCGACCTGCGCGCCCAGCGCCGAGAACCTGGTCGAGCTGCTGGTCCTGATCGACGCCCTCAAGCGCGCCTCGGTCAGCAGCGTCACCGCCGTGGTGCCGTATTTCGGTTATGCGCGCCAGGATCGCCGCCCGCGCTCCTCGCGCGTGCCGATCACCGCCAAGGTGGCCGCCAAGATGTTTTCCGCGGTGGACTGCGACCGCGTACTGACGATTGACCTGCATGCCGACCAGATCCAGGGCTTCTTCGACATGCCGGTCGACAACGTCTACGCCTCGCCGCTGCTGCTGGCCGACATCTGGCGCGCGCACGGCACCGACAACATGGTGGTGGTCAGCCCGGACGTCGGCGGCGTAGTGCGTGCCCGGGCGATTGCCAAGCGGCTGGATGACGCGGACCTGGCGATCATCGACAAGCGCCGGCCGAAGGCCAACGTGTCAACCGTGATGAACATCATCGGCGACGTGGACGGCAAGACCTGCGTGCTGGTCGATGACATCGTCGATACCGCCGGCACCCTGTGCGCCGCTGCTGCCGCGTTGAAGGCGCGTGGCGCGACCAAGGTTGTTGCCTACTGCACCCACGCGGTGCTGTCCGGCGCGGCGATCAGCAACATCCGCAGTTCCGAGCTCGACGAACTGGTGGTCACCGACACCATTCCGCTGACCGAGGCCGCGCGCGAGTGCGGCCGGGTCCGCCAGCTGAGCGTTGCCGAGCTGCTGGCCGAGACCATCCGCCGGATCGCCTTCGGCGAGTCGGTCAGCTCGCTCTACGTTGACTGAGCGGCCTCACTTTTTGACTCACCTGGTCGCGGGTGAGTCTTTCCCGGTCACCGCGAGGTGGCCACATCTGCAACACAAGCGAGTAACCAAGCAATGTCCGATCAAACCATCAGGGCCTCTGCCCGCAGTGTCGAGGGGAAGGGTGCGAGCCGCCGCCTGCGTCACGCGGGAAAGATTCCGGCCATCATCTACGGCGGCGACGCCGCGCCGCAGCCGGTCGTGCTCGACCAGGAAAAGATCTGGGTCGCCAGCCAGAACGAGTGGTTCTACTCGACCATCCTGGACCTGGACGTCGACGGCAAGGTCGAAAGCGTGCTGCTGCGTGATATGCAGCGCCACCCGTTCAAGCAGATCATCATGCATCTGGACTTCATGCGAGTGAACCAGAAGGAAGTGCTGCGCACCCAGGTGCAGCTGCACTTCATCAACGAGGAGATCTCGCCGGCCGGCAAGAACGCCGACGTGATCATCATGAAGGAGCTGAACCACGTTGACGTCAGCTGCCTGCCCAAGGATCTGCCCGAGAACATCGAGGTCGATCTGTCCAAGCTGGAGCTGGGCGACACCATCCACCTGTCGCAGATCCCGCTGCCCGAGGGCGTCGAGATCCCGAGCCTGGCGCTGGGCGAGGAGTACGACACCGCCGTGGTCGTGGCGCGCAAGGGTCGCGTGGAAGTCGAGCCGGAGCCGGAAGTCGAAGGCGACGACGCGGCCGACGTGCCGGCCAGCAAGGTCGATTCGGACGAGAAGGACGCCGAGTAAGTCTGCAATTGGCCGGGGCTACCGTCATCGCGGCAGCCCCGGCTTGCGGCTTGCTCGCCTGTCATGGCCGGTTTGCGCCTGATTGTCGGACTGGGGAATCCCGGTCCTGAATACCTCCGGACCCGGCACAATGCCGGGTTCTGGTTTGTGGATGCCCTGGCGGAAAGCCTGGGTGCCCGTTTCAGCCTTGAATCAAAACTGTTCGGACAAGCGGCGAAGGTCCAGATTGCCGGGCAGCCGGTCTGGTTACTCAAGCCTGCGACCTTCATGAACCTGTCCGGCAAGTCGGTCACCGCCGCGCTGAATTACTGGAAGATCGAGCCGGAGCAGGCGCTGCTGGCGCACGATGAGCTCGACCTCCCGCCCGGCACCGCCCGCCTGAAGTTCGATGGCGGCCACGGGGGGCAGAACGGACTGCGCGATACCATGCGTCTGCTCGCCCACGGCCGTTTCCATAGATTGCGGATCGGCATCGGCCATCCGGGCCACAAGGATCAGGTCACCCCTTGGGTGCTGGGCCGGCCCGGCGCGGACGACGAGGCGATGATCCTGCGCGCCATCGGCGATGCGATCGACGTGCTGCCGCTGGCGGTTGCCGGCGATTTCAGCGAGGCGATGAAGCGCCTGCACACGCCCCGGGCCTGAAGCCCGCTTCGTCATTGCCACACCATTGGTTCCACCCCTCATATTGAAAGCGAGTACAGCGTCATGGGCATCAAATGCGGCATCGTCGGCCTTCCCAACGTAGGCAAGTCGACCCTCTTCAATGCCCTGACCAAGGCCGGCATTGCCGCCGCCAATTTCCCGTTCTGCACGATCGAGCCGAACGTCGGCGTGGTGCCGGTCCCCGATCCGCGCCTGAACGCGCTGGCGGAGATCGTCAAGCCGCAGAAGTGCCTGCCCACCGCGGTCGAATTTGTCGACATTGCCGGCCTGGTCGCTGGCGCGGCCAGCGGCGAGGGGTTGGGCAACAAGTTCCTCGCCCACATCCGCGAAGTGGATGCGATCGCCCACGTGGTGCGCTGCTTCGAGAACGACGACATCATCCACGTCAACAACCGCATCGATCCGCTGTCGGACATCGACACCATCGATACCGAGCTGGCGCTGGCGGACCTGGATTCGGTCGAGAAGGCGCTGCAGCGCGCCGAGCGCTCTGCCAAGACCGGCGACAAGGACGCCAAGGTCCGTGTCGACGTGCTCACCCGCGTGCGCGACGGTCTGGATGCCGGCAAGCCCGCGCGGGCGTTGGACCTGTCCGAAGATGACCGCCTGGTGCTGCGCGACCTGTTCCTGTTGACCCTGAAGCCGGTGCTGTACATCGCCAACGTGCTCGAGGACGGCTTCGAGGACAACCCGCATCTGGACGCGGTACGCGCAAGGGCGGAGGCCGAAGGCGCCGAGGTGGTACCGGTCTCTGCCGCCATCGAGGAGGAGCTCAGCCAGCTCGACGACGAGGACCGCGATGCGTTCCTGGCCGACATGGGCCTGGAGGAGCCCGGCCTCAACCGCGTCATACGCGCTGCCTACAAGCTCCTCGGCCTGCAGACGTATTTCACCGCGGGCGTCAAGGAAGTGCGGGCCTGGACGGTCAAGGGCGGGGCAACCGCGCCGCAGGCCGCGGCCGTGATCCATACCGACTTCGAGAAGGGCTTCATCCGCGCCGAGACCATCGGCTACGACGACTTCATCAAGTACCAGGGCGAGGCCGGTGCCCGCGAGGCCGGGCGCATGCGTCTGGAGGGCAAGGAGTACAAGGTCCAGGAAGGCGATGTGTTGCATTTCCGCTTCAACGTGTAGCCTCCGCTGCGGTGCGAGGTCGCATTTTCAGCAGCCTGGGCAAATATCTTTCGCCCGCCGTTGACAAGCGCGCAAAAGCCCCCCAGAATTGCGGGCTCTTTGGAGGGATACCCAAGCGGCCAACGGGGGCAGACTGTAAATCTGCTGGCTTACGCCTTCGGTGGTTCGAATCCACCTCCCTCCACCAGCTTCGCGCCCGTCGCGTGCTGGTAGACGCAAGGCAACAAACCGATAGACTAACCATCCGTCGGCGCAGTACCCAAGCAGGTTTGTCCGGCGCGGGAGTAGTTCAATGGTAGAACCTCAGCCTTCCAAGCTGATGGTGCGGGTTCGATCCCCGTCTCCCGCTCCATTGATGCCGCGACGTTTTTGTACCTGCCTGGAAATGTACTGTTTGAAAAATTCGCTCACGTAGCTCAGTCGGTAGAGCACCTCCTTGGTAAGGAGGAGGTCACTGGTTCGATTCCAGTCGTGAGCACCATACCTACCATCCAGAACACCGTCCCACAGCGAGAAGCGACAATCATGGCCAAGGGTAAATTCGAGCGCACCAAGCCGCACGTGAACGTCGGCACGATCGGTCACGTTGACCACGGCAAGACCACGTTGACTGCAGCGCTGACCAAGGTTGGCGCGGAGCGTTTTGGTGGCGAGTTCAGCGCGTATGACGCGATCGACCGTGCCCCTGAAGAGAAGGCGCGCGGGATCACGATCTCGACCTCGCACGTCGAGTACGAGTCCCCGAACCGTCACTACGCGCACGTCGACTGCCCCGGGCACGCCGACTACGTGAAGAACATGATCACCGGTGCGGCGCAGATGGACGGCGCGATCCTGGTGTGCTCGGCCGCTGACGGCCCGATGCCGCAGACCCGCGAGCACATCCTGCTGGCCCGCCAGGTTGGCGTGCCCTACATCGTGTCCTACCTGAACAAGGCGGACATGGTGGACGACGCCGAGCTGCTGGAGCTGGTGGAGATGGAAGTGCGCGAGCTTCTGTCCAAGTACGACTTCCCCGGCGACGACACCCCGATCATTGTCGGTTCGGCGCTGAAGGCGCTGGAAGGCGACCAGAGCGATATCGGCGTGCCGTCGATCATCAAGCTGGTGGACGCGCTGGACAGCTGGATCCCGGAGCCGGAGCGCGACGTGGACAAGGCGTTCCTGATGCCGGTCGAGGACGTGTTCTCGATCTCTGGTCGTGGCACCGTGGTGACCGGCCGCATCGAGCGCGGCGTCATCAAGGTGGGCGAGGAAATCGAGATCGTCGGCATCCGTCCGACCGTCAAGACCACCGTCACCGGCGTGGAGATGTTCCGCAAGCTGCTCGATCAGGGTCAGGCGGGCGATAACGCCGGTCTGCTGCTGCGCGGCACCAAGCGTGACGACGTCGAGCGCGGCCAGGTGCTGTGCAAGCCTGGTTCGATCAAGCCGCACACCGAGTTCGAGGGCGAGGTGTACGTGCTGAGCAAGGACGAGGGTGGCCGTCACACGCCGTTCTTCAAGGGCTACCGTCCGCAGTTCTACTTCCGCACCACCGACATCACCGGCGCCTGCGAGCTGCCGGAGGGTGTTGAGATGGTGATGCCGGGCGACAACGTGAAGATGGTGGTCACGTTGATCAACCCGATCGCGATGGACGAAGGCCTGCGTTTCGCCATCCGCGAAGGTGGCCGCACCGTCGGCGCCGGCGTGGTGTCCAAGATCATCAAGTAATTACAAGTGCCCGGGCCACCCCGCAACGGGTGGCCTGTTGGCGTAACAGGAAGGATTGGCAAGGCGGCTTCAGCCGCCGTTGCCTTTTCCGGAACAGTCAATACGCCAGTAGCTCAATTGGCAGAGCAGCGGTCTCCAAAACCGCAGGTTGGGGGTTCGAGTCCCTCCTGGCGTGCCACAAGCGGAAGGTCGATTGAACACCAAGGCTGAACAAAGCGCGGGCGATATCCTGAAATACGTGGCCGCGGTGCTGTTGGTGGCCGCAGGCGTATTCGGCTTCTATTGGTTTGACCAGTGGCCGGGCGGCATCCGCGCCCTGCTGGTGGTGGGCGGTCTGGTCCTCGGCGCGGCGGTCTTCATGGTCAGCCACAAGGGCGTACAGACCCGCGAGTTCCTCTCCGAATCCCACTTCGAGTTGCGCAAGGTGGTCTGGCCCACGCGCCAGGAAGCAATGCGCACCACCTGGGTGGTGGTTTTGGCAGTCGTGATCCTGAGCCTGATCCTGGCCGGATTCGATGTCGTCATTCAGGCGGCGGTGAAGTGGCTGCTTGGACGTTGAGGAGATGACACAAGTGCAGAGCTCAGATAACAGTCCCACCGCGGATAGCGGCGGAACCAACAAGCGCTGGTATGTCGTCCACGCCTATTCGGGCTACGAGAAGACGGTTGCCCAGGCGCTGCGTGACCGTATCGCCCGCGAAGAGATGGAAGACCGCTTCGGCGAGGTGCTCGTTCCCACGGAAGAAATCGTGGAAATGCGCGCCGGCCAGAAGCGCCGCTCCGAGCGCAAGTTCTTCCCGGGCTACGTGCTGGTGCAGATCGCCACGACCGATGAGGGCGGTATTCCGCGCATCGACAGCGAGTGCTGGCACCTGATCAAGGAAACCCCGAAGGTGATGGGTTTCATCGGTGGAACCGCCGCGCGACCGTTGCCGATCGCCGACCACGAGGCTGCTGCGATCTTGGATCGCGTCCAGGAAGGCGTCGAGAAGCCGCGTCCCAAGGTGCTCTTCGAACCCGGCCAGATGGTCCGCGTTGTCGATGGTCCGTTCAACGACTTCAATGGCGTGGTCGAGGAAATCAACTACGAGAAGAGCCGCCTGCGCGTGGCGGTGCTGATCTTCGGTCGTTCGACCCCGGTCGAGCTCGAGTTCGGTCAGGTCGAAAAGGCCTGACGGATAACCAATCCGCCGGACGAGTGGTTCGCCCGGCATCAATCGCGAGGAGCCTGCCGTTGCAAGACGCGCAGGCGCTTGCACTCGCAGGAGTTGTGACATGGCAAAGAAAGTAGTTGGCTACATCAAACTGCAGGTCAAGGCCGGCCAGGCGAACCCGTCGCCGCCGGTGGGTCCTGCCCTCGGCCAGCGCGGCCTGAACATCATGGAGTTCTGCAAGGCATTCAACGCCGCGACCTCCAAGCTGGAGCCGGGCCTGCCCACTCCGGTGATTATCACCGCGTACTCGGACCGCACCTTCACTTTCATCACCAAGAGCACGCCTGCGGCGGTGCTGCTGAAGAAGGCCGCCGGCGTCAGCGTGGGTTCCAACCGTCCCAACACCGACAAGGTCGGCAAGGTGACACGCGCCCAGCTCGAAGAGATCGTCAAGGCCAAGCAAGCCGACCTTACGGCGGCGGATCTGGAAGCGGCGGTGCGTACGATTGCGGGTTCGGCCCGCAGCATGGGTTTGGCGGTGGAGGGTTAAGACATGGCGATGACCAAGCGCAAAAAAGCAATCAAGGCCGCCGTCGAGCCGGGCAAGTCTTACGCCTTCGACGAGGCCATCAAGATCGTCAAGACCGCCACCAAGGCGAAGTTTGTCGAGTCCGTTGACGTCGCCGTGCGCCTCGGCGTGGACGCGCGCAAGTCCGATCAGCAGGTGCGCGGTTCAACCGTGCTGCCCGCCGGCACCGGTAAGAGCGTTCGCGTTGCAGTCTTCGCACCCGCCGGCGCCAAGGCCGATGAGGCTCTGGCTGCGGGCGCGGAAGCGGTGGGCATGGACGACCTGGCCGAGAAGATGCAGGCCGGCGACCTGAACTACGACGTCGTGATCGCCACCCCCGACGCGATGCGCGTGGTGGGCAAGCTGGGCCAGCTGCTCGGCCCTCGCGGCCTGATGCCGAACCCGAAGGTTGGCACCGTGTCCCCGAACCCGGGTGAAGCGGTCAAGAACGCCAAGGGCGGCCAGGTGCGCTACCGCACCGACAAGGCCGGCATCATCCACTGCACGATCGGCAAGGCGGACTTCGACGACGCTTCGCTGAAGAGCAACCTGGAAGCGCTGCTGGTGGACCTGATCAAGGCCAAGCCGGCCAGCGCCAAGGGCCACTACCTGCAGAAGATTTCGGTCAGCTCGACCATGGGTCCCGGTGTTGCCGTGGATCAGGGAACGCTGGCACTGAAGTAATGAATCACGCATCGGCCGGGGCGCGATCGCGCCGGCCGTTGCGGAACGTTTGAGGGCATCGCCAAGGCTTCGGCCCACGCGATAGCTGTCAAAGACCGCAGGCGCGTCCAGCGCATGGTTGCGGCGGGCAGGGAAGCTCGCACTGGCACGGATATCGTCGCCGCCATGGACACCGGATGCTTAATCCAGGTTCCAGCATCGCTTCTTCGGGAGTCGTTGCCGGCACCAGGCCTGCGTAGATGGTTGCCGACCCTCCAGAATCCTGGAAACGGCCACCACCCGGAGCATCGTTCGCGATGTTCCCGGCATCGGGCCAAACGATGCCGACCGAGTACCGCTCCCGTGCATGTTGCGCGGGGCGGAGTTGAAGTACGGAGGAGTGCAATGGCTCTTAATCTGACCCAGAAACAGGAAGTCGTTGCCGAACTGGCGGAGGTCGCCAGCAAGGCGCACTCGCTGGTCGCCGCGGATTACGTCGGTCTTACCGTCGGGCAACTGACGGAAATGCGCAAGAAGGCCCGCGAAGCCGGCGTGTACTTGAAGGTAGCCAAGAACACGCTCGTCTCGCGCGCAGTGGAGAACACCGATTACGCCATCGTCGCCGATGAGCTGACCGGTCCTTTGCTGTATGCCTTCTCGCAGGAAGATCCCGGCGCCGCGGGACGTCTGATGAAGGAGTTCGCCAAGGCGAACGACAAGCTGAAGCCACGCCTTGTGTCATTGGGCGGACAGTTGTACCCGGGCACCCATGTGGATGTCCTGGCGTCGCTGCCGACCCGTGATGAGGCGTTGTCGATGCTGCTCAGCGTCATGTCCCAGCCGGCCACCATGTTGGTGCGCCTGCTCAGCGAGCCCGCGTCGCAGGTTACCCGCGTTGTCAACGCGGCTGGCCAGACCAAGGCTGCCTGAGGCAGACAGTTCGGTTTACGGTTTTCCGCATAACGCTTTACGACAATCAAGTCGTTTCCAATCCAGATAAAACGAGGTTTTTACAATGTCCCTGTCCAACGAGCAGATCATCGAAGCGATCGCCGAAAAGTCCCTCATGGAAGTGATGGAGCTGGTGAAGTCGATGGAAGAGAAGTTCGGCGTTTCCGCCGCCGCTCCCGTCGCCGCTGCCGGCCCGGCCGCAGCTGCTGCTGCCCCGGCTGAAGAGCAGACCGAGTTCACCGTGACCCTGAAGGCCGCCGGTGAGAAGAAGGTCGAAGTGATCAAGGTTGTCCGCGCGATCACCGGTCTGGGCCTGAAGGAAGCCAAGGACCTGGTCGAAGGCGCGCCGAAGGATGTCAAGGAAGGCGTGACCAAGGACGAAGCCGAGAAGCTGAAGAAGGACCTTGAGACCGCCGGTGCGTCCGTCGAAGTCAAGTAATCCTTGATTGAGTCGCCGGTTTATACTGGAGGCGACCAGCCGGGGCTGGGGGCGAAAGCTCCCGGCCTTTGGCCGTTGTAGCGGTATCGGTTCCACGTTCCACCACGCAGTACCGAGTTGGCAGTAGGAAGTAGCGGGAGATGGCGTGCTGGTGCCGGCAATACCAGCGACTTCCCACTGGCAATTTTGCACGACCTTGATGCATCCCCCGATCTGCATCTCCCCCATCACGTTTTCCCCCGGGCCGCGGACGCGCGACCCGATGAACACCGAGGCGGTAGCTCACCATGACCACAGCTTCCACGACGAATTATTCGTTCACTGAAAAGAAGCGCATCCGCAAGGATTTCGGCAAGAGCCGATCGATCCTCGAGGTGCCTTTCCTGCTTGCCATCCAGGTCGATTCCTATCGCCGGTTCCTGCAGGAAGACGTCGCACCCGCCAAGCGTGAGGAGCGCGGACTGCATGCCGCACTGAAGTCGGTGTTCCCGATTTCCAGCTACAGCGGCAACGCGGCCTTGGAGTACGTTGATTACAAACTCGGTGAGCCGGCATTCGACGAGCGCGAGTGCCGCCAGCGCGGCATGAGCTACGGCGCCCCGCTGCGGGTCACCGTGCGCCTGGTGATCTACGACCGCGAGTCCTCGACCAAGGCCATCAAGTACGTGAAGGAGCAGGAGGTCTACATGGGCGAGATTCCGCTCATGACCGACAACGGCACCTTCATCGTCAACGGCACCGAGCGCGTCATCGTCTCCCAGCTGCACCGCAGTCCGGGCGTGTTCTTCGACCACGACCGTGGCAAGACCCACAGCTCCGGCAAGCTGCTTTACAGCGCCCGCATCATCCCCTACCGCGGCTCGTGGCTGGACTTCGAGTTCGACCCGAAGGATGCGCTGTTCACCCGTATCGATCGCCGCCGCAAGCTGCCGGTGACCATCCTGCTGCGCGCGTTGGGTTACACCAACGAGGAGATGCTGGCCGAGTTCTTCGAGGTCAACACCTTCCACGTCGATCCCAAGGAAGGCGTCCACCTGGAGCTGGTGCCCGAGCGCCTGCGTGGCGAGACCCTGGACTTCGACCTGGCCGACGGTGACAAGGTCATCGTGGAAGCCGGGCGCCGCATCACCGCGCGCCACGTCAAGCAGCTCGAGGCCGCCGGCATCGATGCGCTGGCCGTGCCCGACGACTACCTGATCGGCCGCACCCTGTCGCATGACGTCATCGACGCCAGCACCGGCGAGCTGATCGCCGCGGCCAACGACGAGATCACCGAAGAGCATCTGGTGCTGTTCCGCAAGGCCGGCATCGATGCGGTGGGCACGATCTGGACCAACGACCTGGATCGCGGTGCCTTCATTTCCAACACCCTGCGCATCGATCCGAGCAAGACCCAGCTTGAAGCGCTGGTCGAGATCTACCGCATGATGCGTCCGGGCGAGCCGCCGACCAAGGACGCCGCGCAGAACCTGTTCCACAACCTGTTCTTCACCTTCGACCGCTACGACCTGTCGGCCGTCGGCCGGATGAAGTTCAACCGCCGCATCGGCCACAAGGAAGTCACCGGCGCTTCGGTCCTGTACGACGAGCGCTACTTCTCCCAGCGCAAGGACGAGGAGTCCAAGAAGATCGCCGCCGAAGTCGGCGAGGGTTCCGACATTCTCGACGTGCTCAAGGTATTGACCGAGATCCGCAATGGCCGCGGCATCGTCGACGACATCGACCACCTCGGCAACCGCCGCGTGCGTTCGGTCGGCGAGATGGCCGAGAACACTTTCCGCGTCGGCCTGGTCCGGGTGGAGCGTGCGGTCAAGGAGCGCCTGTCGATGGCCGAGGCCGATGGCCTGACCCCGCAGGACCTCATCAATGCCAAGCCGGTCGCGGCCGCGGTCAAGGAGTTCTTCGGCTCCTCACAGCTGTCGCAGTTCATGGACCAGAACAACCCGCTCTCGGAAGTTACCCATAAGCGCCGCGTGTCGGCGCTTGGGCCGGGCGGCCTGACTCGCGAGCGCGCGGGCTTTGAAGTGCGCGACGTGCATCCGACCCACTACGGACGTGTGTGCACCATCGAGACCCCGGAAGGCCCGAACATCGGCCTGATCAACTCGCTGGCGGTGTTTGCCCGCACCAACGAGTACGGCTTCCTGGAGACGCCGTACCGCAAGGTCGTGGACGGCAAGGTCACCGACGAGGTCGAGTACCTGTCGGCGATCGAGGAAAACGAGTACGTCATCGCCCAGGCGAACGCGCCGCAGGACGCCAAGGGCGTGCTGAGCGAGCTGTTCGTGGACTGCCGCTACCAGGGTGAGTCCATGCTGAAGCCGCCCAGCGAAGTCGACTTCATGGACGTCTCGCCGATGCAGACCGTCTCGGTCGCCGCGGCGCTGGTGCCGTTCCTGGAGCACGATGACGCCAACCGTGCGTTGATGGGCGCCAACATGCAGCGTCAGGCGGTTCCGACGCTGCGTGCGCAGAAGCCGCTGGTCGGCACCGGCATCGAGCGCGCGGTGGCGCGTGACTCGGGTGTAACCGTGAACGCGCTGCGCGGCGGCACCGTCGAGCAGATCGACGCGGCCCGCATCGTGGTCAAGGTCAACGAGGACGAGATCAGCAACGAGACCGACGCCGGCGTCGATATCTACAACCTGATCAAGTACACCCGTTCCAACCAGAACACCTGCATCAACCAGACCCCGCTGGTCAACGTGGGCGACGTGATTTCGCGCGGCGATGTGCTGGCCGACGGTCCATCGACGGATATCGGCGAGCTGGCCCTGGGCCAGAACATGCTGATCGCGTTCATGCCGTGGCACGGCTATAACTTCGAGGATTCCATCCTGCTGTCCGAGCGGGTGGTCCAGGAGGATCGCTACACCACGATCCACATCGAGGAGCTGACCTGCGTCGCGCGTGACACCAAGTTGGGGCCGGAGGAGATCTCTGCCGACATCCCCAACGTGTCCGAGCAGGCCCTGAATCGCCTGGACGAGTCCGGCGTGGTGTACATCGGCGCCGAAGTGCGCGCCGGCGACATCCTGGTCGGCAAGGTCACGCCCAAGGGCGAAAGCCAGTTGACCCCGGAAGAGAAACTGCTGCGGGCGATCTTCGGTGAGAAGGCATCCGACGTTAAGGACAGCTCGCTGCGCGTGCCCCCGGGCATGGACGGCAACGTCATCGACGTGCAGGTCTTCACCCGCGACGGCATCGAGAAGGATGCGCGTGCCAAGCAGATCGAGGAATCCGAGATCCGCCGGGTCAAGAAGGACTTCGATGACCAGTTCCGCATCCTCGAGGCGGCGATCTACAGCCGCCTGCGCAGCCAGCTGATCGGCAAGGTCGCCAATGGCGGCGCCGGCGTGAAGAAGGGCGAGACCGTCACCAGCCTGGTGCTGGACGGCCTGTCGCGGAAGGATTGGTTCAGCCTGCGGATGAAGGACGATTCGGCCGTCGAGGCGCTTGAGCGCGCGCAGAAGCAGCTGGACGTGCACGCGAAGGAATTCGAGCGTCGTTTTGCCGACAAGCGCGCGAAGATCACCCAGGGCGATGACCTCGCCCCGGGGGTGCTGAAGATGGTCAAGGTGTTCCTGGCGGTCAAGCGCCGCATCCAGCCGGGCGACAAGATGGCCGGCCGCCACGGCAACAAGGGCGTTGTATCCACCCTGGTGCCGGTGCAGGACATGCCTTACCTGGCCGATGGCCAGACCGTGGACATCGTGCTCAATCCGCTGGGCGTGCCAAGCCGTATGAATATCGGCCAGGTGCTGGAAGTCCACCTGGGCTGGGCGGCGAAGGGACTGGGCGAGAAGATCCAGCGCATGCTGGATGCCAAGGCCAAGGTTACCGAGCTGCGCAAGTTCCTCGACGAGATCTACAACCACGACACCAAGCTGCACGGTCAGCGTGTGGACCTGAAGCAGTTCAGCGACGATGAGCTGCTGGCCTTGGCCGGCAACCTGACCGACGGCGTGCCGATGGCCACGCCGGTGTTCGACGGTGCCGCCGAGTCGGAGATCAAGGCGATGCTGAAGCTGGCGGACCTTCCGGTGAGCGGGCAGACGACTCTGTATGACGGTCGCACCGGCGAGGCTTTTGATCGTGAGATCACGGTCGGCTACATGCACATGCTGAAGCTGAACCACCTGGTGGACGACAAGATGCACGCCCGTTCCACCGGCCCGTACTCGCTCGTCACCCAGCAGCCGCTGGGCGGCAAGGCGCAGTTCGGCGGCCAGCGCTTCGGTGAGATGGAAGTCTGGGCGCTTGAGGCCTACGGCGCGGCGTACACGCTGCAGGAAATGCTGACGGTCAAGTCCGACGACGTGCAGGGCCGCAACCAGATGTACAAGAACATCGTCGATGGCGAGTACGAGACGGTCGCCGGCATGCCGGAGTCGTTCAACGTGCTGGTCAAGGAGATCCGCTCACTCGCGATCAACATGGAGCTGGAAGAGAACTGAGGCCCCTGAGCGGGCAACGCCGCGGATCGCGCGTTGCCCGGCTCAGACCACCGGTAGTGCCAGCCCTTTGACGATTTACTCCTCCACGGAGAAAGAAAAATGAAAGACCTGCTCAACCTGTTCAACCAGCAGCGTCCGGCGCTGAACTTCGACGCGATCAAGATCGCGTTGGCGTCGCCCGACCTGATCCGTTCGTGGTCGTTTGGCGAGGTGAAGAAGCCCGAAACGATCAACTACCGTACCTTCAAGCCCGAGCGCGACGGCCTGTTCTGCGCCGCGATCTTCGGCCCGGTGAAGGACTACGAGTGCCTGTGCGGCAAGTACAAGCGCATGAAGCACCGTGGCGTGGTGTGCGAGAAGTGCGGCACCGAGGTCACCTTGGCCAAGGTCCGCCGCGAGCGCATGGGTCACATCGACCTGGCCTCGCCGGTCGCCCACATCTGGTTCCTCAAGTCGCTGCCCAGTCGCATCGGCCTGATGCTGGACATGACCCTGCGCGATATCGAGCGCATCCTCTACTTCGAGGCGTTCGTCGTCACCGAGCCGGGCCTGACCCCGTTCGAGCGCGGCCAGCTGCTCAATGAAGAGGAGTACATGCAGGCCCGTCAGGAGCACAACGACGACTTTGACGCCGCCATGGGCGCCGAGGCGGTGTTCGAGCTGCTGCGCACCCTGGATCTGCAGAGCGAGCTGGTGCAGCTGAAGGAAGACATCGCTGCCACCGGTTCGGAGACCAAGCTCAAGCGCCTCACCAAGCGCGTCAAGCTGGTGGAAGCGTTCCTGGAGTCGGGCAACAAGCCCGAGTGGATGGTCATGACGGTCCTGCCTGTGCTGCCACCGGACCTGCGTCCGCTGGTGCCGCTGGACGGTGGCCGCTTCGCCACCTCCGACCTGAACGACCTCTACCGCCGCGTTATCAACCGCAACAACCGCCTGCGTCGCCTGCTCGAGCTCAGCGCGCCGGAGATCATCGTGCGCAACGAGAAGCGCATGCTGCAGGAGTCGGTGGATGCGCTGATGGACAACGGCCGTCGCGGCCGCGCCATCACCGGCACCAACAAGCGCCCGCTGAAGTCGCTGGCCGACATGATCAAGGGCAAGCAGGGCCGGTTCCGCCAGAACCTGCTCGGCAAGCGCGTGGACTACTCGGGCCGCTCGGTCATCGTGGTCGGTCCGTACCTGAAGCTGCACCAGTGCGGCCTGCCCAAGAAGATGGCGCTCGAGCTGTTCAAGCCGTTCATCTTTGCCAAGCTGCAGCGCCAGGGTCTGGCGACCACCATCAAGGCGGCCAAGAAGCTGGTCGAGCGCGAAGAGGCGGAAGTCTGGGACATCCTGGAAGAAGTCATCCGCGAGCATCCGGTGCTGTTGAACCGGGCGCCGACCCTGCACCGCCTCGGCATCCAGGCCTTTGAGCCGGTCCTGATCGAGGGCAAGGCGATCCAGCTGCACCCGCTGGTCTGCACCGCGTTCAACGCCGACTTCGACGGTGACCAGATGGCTGTGCACGTGCCGCTCTCGCTGGAAGCCCAGCTTGAAGCGCGTGCGCTGATGATGGCCTCCAACAACATCCTGTCGCCGGCCAACGGCGAGCCGATCATCGTGCCGTCGCAGGACGTCGTGCTGGGCCTTTACTACATGACCCGCGCACTGGAGAACAAGAAGGGCGAGGGCATGGCGTTCGCCAACGTCGCCGAGGTCAAGCGTGCCTACGACAACCGCGTGGTGGACCTGCACGCCAAGGTCAAGGTCCGCATCGAGGAGTCGGTGATCCAGGAGGACGGCACCCGAGTGCAGCAGTCCTCGATCGTGGACACGACCATCGGCCGCGCGCTGCTGGACGACATCCTGCCTTCCGGCCTGCCATTCGCGCTGGCCAACGTCGAGCTGACCAAGAAGAACATCAGCCGCCTGATCAACTCGTGCTACCGCATGTTGGGTCTGAAGGACACGGTCGTGTTCGCCGACCAGCTGATGTACACCGGTTTCGCCTTCGCGACCCGCGCCGGCGTCTCCATCGGCATCGACGACATGATCATCCCGACCGCCAAGAAGGGCATCCTGGACGAGGCCGAGACCGAGGTCACCGAGATCCAGGAGCAATACCAGTCCGGTCTGGTCACCGGCGGTGAGCGCTACAACAAGGTCGTGGATATCTGGTCGCGTACCAACGAGCGCGTCGCCAAGGCGATGATGGAAACCATCGGCACCGAGAAGGTGGTCAACGCCAAGGGCGAGACGATCGAGCAGAAGTCGATGAACTCTGTCTACATCATGGCCGACTCCGGTGCGCGTGGTTCGCAGGCGCAGATCCGTCAGCTGGCCGGTATGCGCGGCCTGATGGCCAAGCCGGACGGCTCGATCATCGAGACGCCGATCACCGCGAACTTCCGCGAGGGCCTGAACGTCCTGCAGTACTTCATCTCGACCCACGGCGCGCGCAAGGGCCTGGCCGATACCGCGTTGAAGACCGCGAACTCCGGTTACCTGACCCGGCGACTCGTCGACGTGGCCCAGGACGTGGTCATCACCGAGGACGATTGCGGCACGCTGGAAGGCCTCACCATGACCCCGATCGTGGAGGGCGGTGACATCGTGGAGCCGTTGCGTGACCGCGTGCTGGGTCGCGTCGTCGCCGAGGACGTGTTCCTGCCGGGTGATGACGAGGATCCGATCGTCACCCGCAACACCCTGCTCGACGAGGCGTGGGTTCAGAAGCTGGAAGAAGCCAGCGTGCAGCTGATCAAGGTCCGCTCCACGATCACGTGCGAGTCCTCGTTCGGCGTCTGCGCCAACTGCTACGGGCGTGACCTGGGTCGCGGCCACATGGTCAACCATGGCGAAGCGGTCGGCGTCGTCGCTGCGCAGTCCATCGGTGAGCCGGGCACCCAGCTGACCATGCGTACGTTCCACATCGGTGGCGCGGCCTCGCGTGCAGCGGCCATCGACAACGTGACGGTCAAGACGACCGGTACGCTGAAGTTCAACAACCTCAAGCACATCGAGCACTCCGACGGTCACGTGGTTGCGGTGTCGCGCTCCGGTGAACTGTCCGTCCTCGACGCCCACGGGCGCGAGCGCGAGCGTTACAAGCTGCCCTACGGCGCCACCATCGATGTCAAGGATGGCGCGGAGATCACCGCCGGCCAGCAGGTCGCGCATTGGGACCCGCATAACCATCCGATCGTCTCGGAAGTCGCCGGTTTCGTCCGCTTCATCGATTTTGTCGATGGCGTGACCGTGATCGAGAAGACCGACGAGTTGACCGGCCTGGCATCGCGCGAGATCACCGATCCCAAGCGTCGTGGTTCGGCGGCAAAAGAACTGCGTCCGATCGTGCGCATCGTCGACAAGGACGGCAACGACCTCAACATCCCGGGTACCGACCTGCCGGCGCAGTACCAGCTGCCACCGCGCTCGGTGGTCAACCTGCAGGATGGCGCGGCGGTGGGCGTGGGCGACGTGGTTGCCAAGATCCCGCAGGAAGCCTCCAAGACCCGCGACATCACCGGTGGTCTGCCGCGCGTGGCCGATCTGTTCGAGGCGCGCAAGCCCAAGGACCCCGCGATCCTGGCCGAAGTGTCGGGCATCGTGAGCTTCGGCAAGGAAACCAAGGGCAAGCAGCGTCTGGTCATCAAGCAGGCCGACGGCACCGATTACGAGGAGCTGATCCCCAAGTACCGCCAGATCATCGTGTTCGAAGGCGAGCACGTGGAGAAGGGCGAGACCGTGGTGGACGGCGAGCCGACGCCGCAGGACATCCTGCGCCTGCTCGGTGTGGAGCCGCTGGCCGTGTACCTGACCAAGGAGATCCAGGACGTGTACCGGCTGCAGGGCGTGAAGATCAACGACAAGCACATCGAGGTGATCGTTCGCCAGATGCTGCGCAAGGTCGATATCAGCGACGCCGGCGACAGCAAGTTCATGAACGGCGAGCAGATCGAACGGCAGCGCTTCGTCGAGGAACACGCCAGGGTCGCGGCGAACGACGGCATCCTGCCGCAGTTCACCCCCGTCCTGCTTGGCATCACCAAGGCGTCGCTGGCTACGGAGTCGTTCATCTCCGCAGCCTCGTTCCAGGAGACCACCCGGGTGCTCACCGAGGCCGCAGTGCGCGGTACGCGTGACAACCTGCGCGGGCTCAAGGAGAACGTCATCGTCGGTCGACTGATTCCTGCCGGTACCGGTTTGGCGTACCATGCGCAGCGCCGCAAGAACGCGTCGGGTCTGACCGACTCAGAAATGGCGGCCCTGTCGGCCCCGGTCACGTCCGCTGCGGTTGCAGAGGATGTTGGCGAAGAGTCGAGCGCGTCGTAACACCGTAATAGCAAGTGGCGATCGGAAACGGTCGTCCCAGATCACCAAATGAGGCGCACGGAGCGCCTCGTGTTGGGCCCAGGGAAGGGCGGGATCAGGAAGTTTCGCGGGACTGGCGCACTGCGCCGGTCCCCGCGAATTCGTGTCTAATCCGCATTTGACGGCATCGTCAAGGGCGGGTTATACTTTTCGGTCTCGGTCGGTCGGGAGTTTCCGGCTTTCCGTTCGTTATTCACAAGAGGTGCGGCATTCCTGGCCGGCCTCTCACCAAAGAGTTCCCGATGGCGACGATCAATCAGCTGGTCCGCAAGCCGCGGCAGGCAGCGACCTACAACAGTGCCTCGCCGGCGCTTGAGAACTGCCCGCAGCGCCGCGGCGTTTGCACCCGTGTTTACACCACTACCCCGAAGAAGCCGAACTCGGCGATGCGCAAGGTGGCCAAGGTGCGCCTGACCAACGGTTACGAGGTCATCTCGTACATCGGCGGTGAAGGCCACAACCTGCAGGAACACTCGGTGGTACTGATCCGCGGCGGTCGCGTCAAGGACCTGCCTGGCGTCCGTTACCACACCGTTCGCGGTGCGCTCGATGCCGCCGGCGTCGCCAAGCGCCGCCAGCGTCGTTCAAAGTACGGCGCCAAGCGCCCGAAGTCCTGAGGAATTGACTCATGTCGCGTAAAGGTTCAGCACCGCAGCGTTCGATCCTGCCCGATCCAAAGCATGGCAGCGAGACGATCGCGCGTTTCATCAACATGGTCATGTACAGCGGCAAGAAGTCGGTTGCCGAGAAGATCGTGTACGGCGCCATGGACGTGATCGGCGAGAAGAACGCCGATCCGTTGGAAGTTGTCGAAAAGGCCCTGGCCAACATCTCGCCTGCGGTTGAGGTCAAGTCCCGTCGCGTCGGTGGTTCCACCTATCAGGTGCCGGTCGAGGTGCGTTCGTCGCGTCGTGTCGCGCTGGCAATGCGCTGGTTGATCGACGCCGCGCGCAAGCGCGGAGAGAACACGATGCCGCGCAAGCTCGCCGCCGAGCTGCTTGATGCCTCCGAGAGTCGTGGTGGCGCGGTCAAGAAGCGTGAAGAAACCCACCGTATGGCGGAAGCGAACAAGGCGTTCGCGCACTACCGCTGGTGACCCGGATGCCCCGTCAGTAGCGGGGCGTTCGCAGGCAACAACATACTCCGACGGCGGCCGCGGCTGCCCGAGCGTACCGTGTGCCGCCACGAGGCGGCATCCGGCCTTTCTGAAACATCCAAATACGAGAGGGTACCGTGGCTCGCACCACTCCCATCGAACGTTACCGCAACTTCGGCATCATGGCCCACATCGATGCCGGAAAGACCACCACCTCCGAACGCATCCTGTTCTATACGGGTGTCAACCATAAGCTTGGCGAAACCCATGAGGGTGCCGCCACGATGGACTGGATGGAGCAGGAGCAGGAGCGCGGCATCACCATCACGTCCGCCGCGACGACCGCGTTCTGGAGCGGCATGGACAAGTCCATGGACCAGCACCGCCTGAACATCATTGACACCCCCGGGCACGTCGACTTCACCATCGAGGTGGAGCGCTCCTTGCGCGTGCTCGATGGTGCGGTGTTCGTTCTGTGTGCGGTCGGTGGTGTGCAGCCGCAGTCCGAGACTGTCTGGCGCCAGGCCAACAAGTACAAGGTCCCCCGTCTTGCGTTCGTCAACAAGATGGACCGCACCGGCGCCAACTTCAACAAGGTGGTCGGCCAGCTTAAGGCCCGGCTTGGCGCCTATCCGGTGCCGATGCAGGTGCCGATCGGCGCCGAAGACGGCTTCGAAGGCGTGGTCGACCTGGTCAAGATGAAGGCGATCCACTGGGACACCGCCTCCCAGGGCACCTTGTTCGAGTACCGCGAGATCCCGGCCGAACTGCTGGAAGAAGCGACTACCGCGCGCTCGTTCATGGTTGAGGCTGCGGCCGAGGCCAGCGAAGAGTTGATGGACAAGTACCTCAACGACGGCGAGCTGACCGAGGCCGAGATCATCAGCGGCCTGCGCGAGCGCACCCTGAAGGTCGAGGTCATTCCGGTGTTCTGCGGCACGGCGTTCAAGAACAAGGGCGTCCAGGCGATGCTCGACGGCGTGATCCAGCTGCTGCCGGCGCCGACCGACGTGCATGCCGTTACCGGCATCGACGAAAACGAACAGGAAGCAACCCGCGAAGCTTCCGACAAGGCGCCATTCTCCGCGCTGGCGTTCAAGGTCATGACCGACCCGTTTGTTGGCTCGCTGACCTTCTTCCGCTGCTACTCGGGCGTGCTGAACTCCGGCGACCAGGTCTACAACCCGATCAAGTCGAAGAAGGAGCGCATCGGCCGCATCCTGCAGATGCACTCCAACGACCGCATCGAAATCAAGGAAGTGCGCGCGGGCGACATCGCCGCCGCCGTCGGCCTCAAGGACGTCACCACCGGTGACACCCTGTGTGCGATCGATAACGTGATCACGCTGGAGCGCATGGTGTTTCCGGAGCCGGTGATCTCGATGGCCGTGGAGCCCAAGACCAAGGCCGACCAGGAGAAGATGAGCACCGCGCTGGGCCGTCTCGCGCAGGAGGATCCGTCCTTCCGCGTGCACACCGACGAAGAGTCCGGCCAGACCATCATCTCGGGCATGGGCGAGTTGCACCTGGACATCCTGGTGGACCGTATGCGCCGCGAGTTCAACGTCGACGCCAACGTAGGCAAGCCGCAGGTGGCTTACCGCGAGACCATCCGCAAGGCGGTCAAGGCTGAAGGCAAATTCGTGCGCCAGTCCGGCGGTAAGGGCCAGTTCGGTCACGTCTGGCTGGAAATCGAGCCCGGCGAGACTGGCAGCGGCTACACCTTCGAAAACGCGATCGTTGGCGGCGTGGTCCCCAAGGACTACATCCCCGCCGTGGACAAGGGTATTCAGGAAGCGGTTGCCAATGGCCTGCTCGCCGGGTACCCGATCGTCGACGTCAAGGTGAAACTGGTCGACGGTTCCTACCACGAAGTCGACTCCTCCGAAATGGCGTTCAAGATCGCCGGTTCGATGGGCTTCAAGGAAGGCTTCCACAAGGCCAGCCCGGTCCTGCTGGAGCCGATTATGAAGGTCGAGATCGTCACGCCCGAGGATTACCTGGGTGATGTGATGGGCGACGTGAGCCGTCGTCGCGGCATCCTGCAGGGTCAGGAAGACAGCCTGTCGGGCAAGATCATCGATGCGATGCTGCCGTTGGGCGAGATGTTCGGCTACGCCACCAGCCTGCGCTCCATGTCGCAGGGTCGTGCGACCTTCACGATGGAATTCGATCACTACGCCGAGGCGCCGGCCAACATCGCCGACGCGGTGGTCAAAAAGAACTGATGCAACGGCCGGCACCCGCCGGCCGCCGCTTCCACAGACAACCAGATGAAATCCAGAGGTAACAATCATGGCCAAGGGTAAATTCGAGCGCACCAAGCCGCACGTGAACGTCGGCACGATCGGTCACGTTGACCACGGCAAGACCACGTTGACCGCAGCGCTGACCAAGGTTGGCGCGGAGCGTTTTGGTGGCGAGTTCAGCGCGTATGACGCGATCGACCGTGCCCCTGAAGAGAAGGCGCGCGGGATCACGATCTCGACCTCGCACGTCGAGTACGAGTCCCCGAACCGTCACTACGCGCACGTCGACTGCCCCGGGCACGCCGACTACGTGAAGAACATGATCACGGGTGCGGCGCAGATGGACGGCGCGATCCTGGTGTGCTCGGCCGCTGACGGCCCGATGCCGCAGACCCGCGAGCACATCCTGCTGGCCCGTCAGGTGGGCGTGCCCTACATCGTGTCCTACCTGAACAAGGCGGACATGGTGGACGACGCCGAGCTGCTGGAGCTGGTGGAGATGGAAGTGCGCGAACTTCTGTCCAAGTACGACTTCCCCGGCGACGACACCCCGATCATCGTCGGCTCGGCGCTGAAGGCGCTGGAAGGCGACCAGAGCGATATCGGCGTGCCGTCGATCATCAAGCTGGTGGACGCGCTGGACGCCTGGATCCCGGAGCCGGAGCGCGACGTGGACAAGGCGTTCCTGATGCCGGTCGAGGACGTGTTCTCGATCTCTGGTCGTGGCACCGTGGTGACCGGCCGCATCGAGCGCGGCGTCATCAAGGTGGGCGAGGAAATCGAGATCGTCGGCATCCGTCCGACCGTCAAGACCACCGTCACCGGCGTGGAGATGTTCCGCAAGCTGCTCGATCAGGGTCAGGCGGGCGATAACGCCGGTCTGCTGCTGCGCGGCACCAAGCGTGACGACGTCGAGCGCGGCCAGGTGCTGTGCAAGCCCGGTTCGATCAAGCCGCACACCGAGTTCGAGGGCGAGGTGTACGTGCTGAGCAAGGACGAGGGTGGCCGTCACACGCCGTTCTTCAAGGGCTACCGTCCGCAGTTCTACTTCCGCACCACCGACATCACCGGCGCCTGCGAGCTGCCGGAGGGTGTTGAGATGGTGATGCCGGGCGACAACGTGAAGATGGTGGTCACTTTGATCAACCCGATCGCGATGGACGAAGGCCTGCGTTTCGCCATCCGCGAAGGTGGCCGCACCGTCGGCGCCGGCGTGGTGTCCAAGATCATCAAGTAATTGCTGTACCCGGCGCTCCGAGAGGGGCGCCAAACCAGCGAAATGAGGAGCAGGAAGCACCTCGTATTCGCCCGACAGGGAAATGTCGCGTGGCAAGGCCGTTGGCTGTAGCGGATGTGTCCGCGACAGCTTGACGGGCTGGTGACACGCGCTTTATACTTTTCTGTCTGGGCAGGCCGGGTAACCGGCCTGCCTTGTTTTGCTACAGATTTCCGTGTTGGCGGGTCATCGCCGGTGCGGGGGAAATGACCATTGGGGTTCGGTGCACCTAGCCACCGGCCCGTCGCTCTTTACTCTAAGGAACACCGTCATGGCGGACCAAAAGATCCGAATCCGGCTGAAGGCGTACGATCATCGACTGATCGACCGCTCGGCCAGCGAGATCGTCGAGACAGCCAAGCGGACCGGCGCACAAGTGCGTGGTCCGATTCCGCTGCCGACCAAGATCGAGCGCTTCACCATTCTTACTTCTCCGCACGTCGACAAGGACGCGCGCGACCAGTACGAGACCCGCACGCACAAGCGCGTGCTCGATATCGTCGACCCGAACGACAAGACCGTGGACGCGCTGATGAAGCTCGAACTGGCTGCCGGCGTCGACGTCCAGATCAAGCTGACCTGAGGCGGCCATCATGACGACGAAGAAATATTCGTTGGGCATCGTCGGTCGCAAGGCCGGCATGAGCCGGTTCTTCACTGAGGATGGCCGGTCCGTGCCGGTGACCCTCATCGAGGCGACCCCCAACCGGATCACCCAGATCAAGTCGGTCGAAACCGACGGTTACAGCTCGGTGCAGGTCACCGTGGGCGTGCGTCGCGCGGCGCTGGTCAACAAGCCTGAAGCGGGGCACCTGGCCAAGGCCAAGGTCGGCGCCGGTCGTGGCTTGTGGGAGTTCCGCGTGGCCGACGACAAGCTGTCCGACTTCAGCGTCGGCGGCGAGATCAAGGCCGACATCTTTGAAGTGGGCCAGATCGTTGACGTCCAGGGCGTGACCAAGGGCAAGGGCTTCCAGGGCACCGTGAAGCGCTGGAACTTCGCCATGGGTGATGCCACCCACGGTAACTCGCTCTCGCACCGGACCCCGGGTTCCATCGGCCAGCGCCAGACGCCGGGCCGCGTGTTCCCGGGCAAGAAGATGTCCGGCCACATGGGTCAGGTGCAGCAGAGCACGCAGGGTCTGGAAGTGGTCAAGGTCGACGCCGAGCGTGGCCTGATCGCGATCAAGGGCGCGGTGCCGGGCGCGCCGGGCGGCGATGTGATCGTCCGTCCGACGACCAAGGGAGTATGACGATGGAACTTGCCATCAATAACAGCAGCAAGACGCTGGCGGTCTCCGAGGAGATCTTCGGCCGCGAGTTCAGCGAAGACCTCGTCCACCAGGTCGTCGTTGCTTACCGCAACGCCGGTCGCGCCGGAACGAAGGCGCAGAAGACCCGTTCGGAAGTCGCCGGTACCACCAAGAAGTCGAAGAAGCAGAAGGGCGGTGGCGCACGCCACGGCGCGCTGACCGCTCCGATCTTTCGCGGTGGTGGCGTGACGTTCGCGGCCAAGCCGCGCAGCTTCGCGCAGAAGGTCAATCGCAAGATGTACCGCGCGGCAATGGCTTCGATTCTGTCCGAGCTCAACCGTCAGGGTCGGATCACTGTCGTGGAAAGCCTGGAGCTGGACTCGCCCAAGACCACGGGCATGGTTGCCCTGCTCAAGGGTCTTGAAGCCGGCCGCCGCCCGCTGCTGGTTACCGAGGATGCCACCGAGAATCTGTACCTCTCGGCGCGCAACTTGCCGTATGTCGAAGTCCGTGACGTGCAGGGCCTGGATCCGGTCGCGCTGGTTGGCGCCGACACGGTCGTGGTCACCGCCGACGCGATCAAGAAGATCGAGGAGTGGCTGGCATGAACGACGCCAAGCTCTACAACGTGATCCGTGCACCGCGTGTGTCCGAGAAGACCGCACGGCTGCAGGAAGTTTCCAATCAATACGTCTTCGAAGTGGCGACGACGGCAACCAAGGCGGACATCAAGGTCGCCGTGGAAAAGCTGTTCGACGTCAAGGTCGAGGCGGTCAACGTGCTCAACGTGAAGGGCAAAGCCAAAGCCTTCAAGTTCCGCATGGGCCGTCGCCCCGACTGGCGCAAGGCATACGTGACGCTGGCCGATGGCCAGTCGATCGACGTGATGGCCAAGGCTTGAGGATCGACCCATGGCACTAATGACATTCAAACCCACTTCGCCAGGCCGCCGTTCGGCAGTCCGCGTCGTGTCGCCCGAACTCCACAAGGGCGCCCCGTATGCGCCGTTGCTGGAGCCGCAGAGCCGCTCGGGTGGTCGTAACCACCACGGCCGCATCACCACCCGTCACATCGGTGGTGGCCACAAGCAGCACTACCGCATCATCGATTTCAAGCGCAACAAGGAAGGCATTCCGGCGCGTGTGGAGCGGATTGAATACGATCCCAACCGCACCGCTCATATCGCCCTGCTGTGCTATGTCGACGGTGAGCGTCGCTACATCATCGCGCCCAAGGGCTTGAAGGCGGGCGACCAGGTGATCGCTGGCCGTGATGCTCCGATCCGGACCGGCAACAGCCTGCCACTGGCCAACGTGCCGGTCGGCTCGACCGTGCATTGCATCGAGATGAAGCCTGGCAAGGGTGCGCAGATCGCACGTGCCGCCGGCGCTTCGGTCCAGCTGGTGGCGCGCGAGCAGGGCTACGCAACCCTGCGTCTGCGTTCCGGCGAGATGCGCAAGGTGCCGGTCGAGTGCCGCGCCACCATCGGTGAGGTCGGCAACAACGAGCACAGCCTGCAGAAACTGGGCAAGGCCGGTGCCAAACGCTGGTTGGGCATCCGCCCGACGGTGCGTGGTGCCGCCATGAACCCGGTCGACCATCCGCACGGCGGTGGTGAAGGCAAGGCTGGCCAGGGCAACCCGCATCCGGTCACCCCGTGGGGTGTCCCGACCAAGGGTTACAAGACGCGGCACAACAAGCGCACGCAGCAGTTCATCGTTCGCGATCGCAGGAGCTAATCGACAATGGCACGTTCACTTAAAAAGGGTCCGTTCGTCGACCACCATCTGATCAAGAAGGTGGAGGCTGCGGCCAACAACAAGCGCCCGATCAAGACCTGGTCGCGCCGCTCGATGGTGCTGCCGGAGATGGTGGGTTTCACCATCGCCGTGCATAACGGTCGCAACCACATCCCGGTGCTGGTCAACGAGAACATGGTCGGCCACAAACTCGGCGAGTTCGCCCTGACGCGTACCTTCAAGGGACACGTCGGCGACAAGAAGAGCCGATAAGGAGATGACCATGGAAGCCAAAGCCATCCTGCGCAGTGCGCGCATCTCCGCCCAGAAAGTCCGCCTGGTCGCTGACCAGGTCCGTGGCCAGACCGCGGAGAAAGCAGTCAACCTGCTGAAGTTCTCCGACAAGAAGGCCGCCGATCTCGTCCGCAAGGTTCTGGAGTCGGCCATTGCCAACGCCGAGAACAACCAGGGCGCCGACATCGACGAGCTCAAGGTCACGACCATCATGGTTGACGAAGGTCCGACGCTGAAGCGCTTCATGGCGCGTGCGAAGGGTCGCGGCACCCGCATTCTCAAGCGCACCAGCCACATCACCGTGGTTGTGGGCGACGGCAAGCAGGGCGGAGTCTGATTATGGGTAACAAAGTTCATCCGACCGGCATTCGCCTGGGCATTTCCAAAGACTGGAACTCCAAGTGGTTTGCCGGCAAGAAGCAGTACTCCGAGTACCTGATCGCCGACCTCAAGGTCCGCGAGATGTTGCGCAAGAAGCTGTCGCAGGCAGGCATTTCGAAGATCTTCATCGAACGCCCGGCCAACAACGCCCGCGTGACCATCCACACCGCCCGTCCGGGCGTGGTGATCGGCAAGCGGGGCGAGGACATCGACAAGCTGCGCAAGGAAGTCAGCGAGATGATGGGTGTGCCTGCCCACATCAACGTGACCGAAGTGCGCAAGCCCGAGCTGGACGCCCAGCTGGTGGCGGAGTCGATTGCCCAGCAGCTGGAGCGTCGCATCATGTTCCGTCGCGCGATGAAGCGCGCGGTCGGCAACGCGATGCGCCTGGGTGCCCTGGGCATCAAGGTCCAGGTCGGTGGCCGTTTGAATGGCGCGGAAATCGCCCGTTCCGAGTGGTACCGCGAAGGTCGTGTGCCGCTGCACACCCTGCGCGCCGACATTGACTACGGCTTTGCCGAGGCGAACACCACCTACGGCATCATCGGCGTGAAGGCATGGGTCTACCGGGGCGAGATCTTCGATTTCTCCCAGGTTGGTCAGGAAAAGCCGGACGACAGCCCGCGCAGCGATCGACGTGACCGCTCGCCCCGTCCGCCCCGCGACTCGAGGTAACGGATCATGTTGCAACCAAAACGAACCAAGTACCGCAAGGTGCACAAGGGCCGCAATGATGGCCTGGCCTGGAATGGCAACGCTGTCAGCTTCGGCGAGTACGGCCTCAAGGCCACTGCGCACGGCCAGCTCACCGCTCGCCAGATCGAGGCGGCACGTCGCTCCATCAGCCGCCACGTCAAGCGCGGCGGCAAGATGTGGCTGCGGGTGTTTCCGGACAAGCCGGTCACCAAGAAGCCGATCGAAGTCCGCATGGGCAAGGGCAAGGGCAACGTGGAGTACTGGGTTGCCCAGGTCCAGCCTGGCCGGATGATCTACGAGATCGAGGGCGTGGCTGAAGATGTGGCACGCGAGGCGTTCCGCCTGGCCGCCGCGAAGCTCTCGGTGACCACCACTTTCGTGACCCGGACGGTGCGGTAATGGAACTCAACAAACTGCGAGAGAAGTCCGCTGACGAGCTCAAGGCCCACCTGACCGAGCTGCACAAGGAGGGCTTCGCCCTTCGCATGCAGAAGGCGACTGGCCAGCTCGCCAAGACCCATGAGGCCCGCCGGGTGCGCCGCGAGATCGCTCGCGTCAACACCCTGCTCGGCGAGAAGAAGTAAGGACCCGCCATGACCGACAACAATACAGAGAAGGCGCTGCGCACGGTCGAAGGACGCGTGGTCAGCAACAAGATGGACAAGACCGTCACCGTGCTCGTCGAGCGCCAGGTCAAGCACGCGCTGTACGGCAAGTACATCCGTCGCTCGACCAAGCTGCACGCGCACGATGCGGACAACACCTGCAACGAGGGCGACGTGGTCCGGATTTCCGAGATCGCGCCGATGTCGAAGACCAAGAACTGGCGTGTGGTGGAAGTTGTCACCCGCGCTGTCGAATAACGAGGAGGCTGAACCATGATCCAGATGCAAAGCTACCTCACGGTGGCAGACAATTCCGGCGCGAAGGAAGTGATGTGCATCAAGGTGCTCGGCGGCTCCAAGCGCCGTTACGCCGCGATCGGCGACGTCATCAAAGTGACCGTGAAAGACGCGATTCCGCGGGGCAAGGTCAAGAAGGGCGACGTCTATGACGCCGTCGTGGTGCGTACCCGCAAGGGCGTTCGCCGCCCGGATGGGTCGTTGATCCGCTTCGATGGCAACGCCGCCGTCCTGCTGAACAACAAGCAGGAGCCGATTGGCACCCGAATCTTTGGGCCCGTGACCCGTGAACTGCGTTCCGAGAAGTTCATGAAGATCGTCTCGCTCGCCCCAGAAGTGCTCTGAGCGGAGGAATTGACATGAACCGTATCAAGAAGGGCGACCACGTGATCGTCACCGCCGGCAAGGACAAGGGCAAGAGGGGTGATGTGGTGCGTGTGGCAGGCGACAAGGTCGTCGTGTCCAACGTCAACATCATCAAGCGCCACACCAAGCCGAACCCGCAGGTCGGCCAGGCCGGCGGCGTGATCGAGCGTGAAGCGCCGATCCATATCTCCAACGTGATGGTGTTCAACCCGGCATCGGGCAAGGGCGAGCGCGTTGGCATCAAAGTGCTGGAGGATGGACGCAAAATGCGTGTGTTCCGCTCCAGCGGCGAGGCGCTAGACGCCTGAGGAATGCTGAAATGACCCGGCTTGAAAAATTCTACAAAGAAGAAGTGGTTCCGTCCCTGACCGAGAAGTTCGGTTACACGAACCCGATGCAGGTGCCGCGCATCTCCAAGATCACCTTGAACATGGGTGTGGGCGAGGCGGCCACCAACAAGAAAGTGCTGGAGAACGCCGTCGCCGATATGACCAAGATCGCCGGCCAGAAGCCGATCGTGACCAACAGCCGCGTTTCCGTGGCCTCGTTCAAGATCCGTGACGGCTGGCCGATCGGTTGCAAGGTCACCCTGCGCCGTTCGAGGATGTTCGAGTTCCTCGATCGTCTGATCAACGTCTCGCTGCCGCGCGTGCGTGACTTCCGTGGTGTGTCTGGCAAGTCCTTTGACGGGCGTGGCAACTACAACATGGGCGTCAAGGAACAGATCATCTTCCCGGAAATCGATTACGACCAGGTGGATGCTGTCCGGGGCATGGACATCGCGATCATCACGACCGCGAACACCGATGCCGAAGCCCGCGCCCTGCTGGAAGCGTTCCGCTTCCCGTTCCGCACCTAATCCAAGGACCTATCCATGGCAAAGACCTCAATGGTCAACCGCGACCTGAAGCGGGCGAAGCTGGCGGAGAAGTACGCCGCCAAGCGCGCCGAGCTGAAGAAGACCATCTCCAGCCCGTCCAGCTCCTACGAGGAGAAGGAAGAGGCGGTGATCAAGCTGCAGAAACTGCCGCGTGACTCGTCCCCGTCGCGCCAGCGAAACCGCTGCGCCCTGACCGGCCGTTCGCGCGGCGTATACGCGAAGTTCGGCCTCGGCCGCAACAAGCTGCGCGAAGCCACGATGCGTGGCGACGTACCGGGCCTGCGCAAGGCCAGCTGGTAAAAAAAGTGGTAATGCGGGTCGGTTAGTCTGCTAGACTTGCCGGCTAGCCACGCTCCATGCGCGTCAGCCGTTTTCGGCGCGCCACAACTGAATTCGCAATCGCGCGGATATCGGTGCACTCATCAGGTAACTACACATGAGCATGACTGATCCCATCGCCGACATGTTCGTCCGCATCCGCAATGCGGCCGCGGTCGGCAAGCCGTCGGTAAAAATGCCGTCGTCCAAGACCAAGGTGGCTATCGCCAAGGTGCTGGAAGACGAAGGCTACATCCTCGGCACCACCGTCACCGATATCGGCAACGGCAAGCACGAGCTCCAGGTCGACCTCAAGTACTACGAGGGCAAGCCGGTAATCGAGCAGCTGAAGCGCTATTCGCGCTCCGGCCTGCGCCAGTACCGAGGCAAGGACCAGCTGCCCAAGGTGCTCAACGGCTTGGGTGTCGCCATCATTTCCACCTCCAAAGGCATCATGACCGATTCGAAGGCGCGCGAGCTCGGCGTCGGCGGTGAAGTCCTGTGCTTCGTGGCATAAGGGAGTAACGACCATGTCCCGTATTGCCAACAAGCCTATCGTCCTGGCCAAGGGCGTCCAGCTGGATGTCCAGTCCGGTAACGTGAGCGTCAAGGGTCCGAAGGGCGCCCTCTCGATGGCCGTGCCCGAAGGCGTCCAGATCAAGATCGAAGACGGTCAGGCGCTCATGAGCGCCGACACCCCGGCACACGTCGCCGTTACCGGCACGATGCGCTCGATCATCGCCAACATGGTTCACGGCGTTTCCGAAGGCTTCGAGCGCAAGCTCGAGCTCGTCGGCGTCGGCTACCGAGCCGCGATGCAGGGCAAGGACCTGAGCCTTTCGCTCGGTTTCTCGCACCCGATCGTGTTCACCGCTCCGGAAGGCATCACCATCACCACCCCTACCCAGACCGAAGTTCTGGTCCAGGGTGCCGACAACCAGCGTGTCGGTGAGGTGGCTGCCAAGATTCGTGGCTTCCGTCCGCCCGAGCCCTACAAGGGCAAGGGTGTGAAGTACGCCGGCGAGACCATCATTCGCAAGGAAGCCAAGAAGGCCTGATCACCATCAGGGGCCTTCAGCTTTCGAGGACCAGACAATGAACAAGAACATCGCCCGCCTGCGCCGCGCCAAATCCACCCGTTCGCATATCCGCACGCTCGGCGTCCCGCGCCTGTCGGTGCTGCGTACCGGTCAGCACCTGTACGCGCAGGTATTCACTGCCGACGGCTCGCAGTGCCTCGCCGCCGCCTCGACCACCCAGTCGAGCGTGATGGAAGGCCTGAAGAACGGCCGCAACGCCGACGCCGCTGTCAAGGTTGGCCAGGCAATTGCCGCTGCGGCCAAGGCCGCCGGCATCGAGAAGGTTGCTTTCGACCGCTCGGGTTATCGCTACCATGGTCGCGTCAAGGCGCTGGCCGATGCCGCCCGCGAAGGTGGCCTGCAGTTCTAAGCCGGGACGGGGCTTCTGTCCCGTTTCCGTACCTGCCGACGCGGGTCGCGTCGGGTGTGATCCCAGGTTCCTGTGGTCGCACGGCGCCCGGAAGTGTCAACAATCATAAGCGGCAACGCCGCAAATTCCCTATTCAAACCAGGTAACTGCAAGATGGCTAACGAACGCGATTCGCGGGGGCGTGGTCCCCGTGACGAAATCGACGACGGGATGATCGAGAAGCTGATCACCGTCAACCGTGTCAGCAAGACCGTCAAGGGCGGTCGCCAGTTCACGTTCACCGCTTTGACGGTGGTCGGCGATGGTGGCGGCAAGGTCGGCATGGGTTACGCGAAGGCGCGCGAAGTGCCGGCCGCGATCCAGAAGTCGATGGAGCAGGCACGCAAGAACATGAAGGGTGTCGATCTGAACAACGGCACGCTTTGGCATTCGGTCAAGTCCGGCCACGGCGCAGCGCATGTGTACATGCAGCCGGCGTCGGAAGGTACCGGCGTGATCGCGGGCGGCGCAATGCGCGCTGTGCTCGAGGCGGTCGGCGTGCGTGATGTGCTGGCCAAGGCCACCGGTTCACGCAATCCGATCAACCTGGTGCGGGCGACGTTGCGTGGCCTTTCCGAGATGCATTCGCCGGAGAAGATCGCGGCCAAGCGCGGCAAGAAGGTCGAGGAATTGAACCATGGCTGATGCAACTGAAAACAAGAACGGCACCGTCAAGGTGCGTCTGGTCAAGGGTCTGCGTGGTACCCAGGGTCGGCACCGGCTGTCGGTGAAGGCATTGGGCCTGCGCAAGATCAATGACGTCCGCGAGCTGAAGGACAGCCCGCAGGTTCGTGGCCTGATCAATACGGTCCATTACCTGGTCCGGGTCGAGGAGTAATACGATGCGTCTCAATACACTGTCGCCCGCAGAGGGCGCCCGCGAAGACCGCAAGCGCGTCGGTCGCGGTATCGGTTCCGGCCTGGGCAAGACCGCTGGTCGCGGACACAAGGGTTCCTTCGCGCGGTCCGGCAAGGGCAAGATCAAGGCCGGCTTCGAAGGCGGCCAGATGCCGATGCAGATGCGGCTGCCGAAAATTGGCTTCCGCAGCAAGACCAAGAACGACACCGCCGAAGTCATGCTCTACCAGTTGGACAAGCTTGAAGCGGGCGAGATCGATTTCGCCGCTCTGCGCGCCGCCGGCCTCGTGCCGACCCGCGCCAAGCGCGCCAAGCTGGTGGTGAAGGGCGAGGTTAGCAAGAAGTTCGTGTTCAAGGGCGTGCTGGCCACGGCCGGTGCCAAGGCCGCGGTTGAAGCGGCCGGCGGCAAGGTCGAGGAGTAGGTCACCGATGGCGCGTAGCAACAACGCCATGGCCGGCATGGGTGGCGGGCTCGGCAAATTCACCGAGCTCCGTCAGCGACTCATGTTTGTGCTGGGAGCACTGGTCGTCTACCGGGTGGGATGTTACATCCCGGTCCCGGGCGTCAATCCCGAGGCGATGTTGCGCTTGATGGAAAGCCAGCAGGGCACCATCGTGGACATGTTCAACATGTTCTCCGGTGGTGCGCTGGAGCGCTTCAGCCTGTTCGCGCTGAACGTGATGCCGTACATCTCCGCGTCCATCATCATGCAGTTGATGGTGCAGATCCTGCCCAGCATGAAGGCGATCCAGAAAGAGGGTGAGTCGGGCCGGCGCAAGATCACCCAGTGGTCGCGTCTTGGCGCGATCCCACTTGCGGTGTTCCAGGCCTGGGGCATCGCGACCGCCCTGCAGGCCGGGGGTGCCAGCCAGGGCATCCCGGTGGTTTACAGCCCCGGGGCGGGCTTCGTGATCACCGCGGTCATCTCGCTCACCGCCGGGACAATGTTCCTGATGTGGCTGGGCGAGCAGGTGACCGAGCGGGGTATCGGCAACGGTGTCTCGTTGATCATCTTCGCCGGCATCGTCGCCGGGTTGCCGTCGGCAGCGCTGAACATGTTCGAGCAGGTCCGCAACGGTGAGATGGGTACGCTTACCGCGATGGCGGTGGTGGCGATTGTTCTGGCCGTCACCTTCTTCGTGGTGTTTGTCGAGCGCGGCCAGCGGCGGATCACGGTCAACTACGCGCGGCGCCAGGGTGGCCGCAGCGCGTACATGAACCAGTCCTCGTTCCTGCCGCTGAAGCTCAACATGTCGGGCGTTATTCCGCCGATCTTCGCGTCCAGCATCGTGATGTTCCCGGCCACTGCGGCAACGTGGTTCAGCCAGGGTGATTCGTCCTCGTTCATGCTCAAGGTCAGCCAGTGGCTGAACCCCGGCGAGCCTCTGCACATGCTGCTTTACGGCGGGCTGATCGCCGGATTCACGTTTTTCTACACCGCGCTGGTCTTCAACTCGCAGGAAACCGCCGACAACTTGAAGAAGTCCGGTGCGCTGATCCCGGGCATCCGGCCGGGCAAGGCTACCGCGGACTATGTTGATGGTGTACTCACCCGGCTGACCGCGGCGGGTGCGACCTACCTGGTGATCGTGTGCCTGTTGCCGGAAGTGATGCGCTCACAGATGGGGACGTCGTTCTACTTCGGCGGCACCTCGTTGCTGATCGTGGTGGTGGTGGTGATGGACTTCATCGCGCAGATCCAGGCGCATTTGATGTCGCACCAGTACGAAAGCCTGTTGAAAAAGGCGAACCTGAAGGGTTCGCGCGGCGGCGCAGGCGCACGCTGAGCAAAAAGTGTTGATTCCTGCCAGTCGCTTCGGCTAGACTGGCGCGTCATCTTCGGCGTACGTCGCCGTGGATGCTGCTGATGTATCGAAAGCCCGGCCTCCACACCGGCTTTCATCAGGGCGACCTGCACGACGTCTCGCGTGCAGGTGGATCCGGACCCGTCTGCGCGCCAGAGTAGCGCGCGGTGTCCGGGAAGGCGGCTTGACAGCGCTTTCCCGGTCAGTCCTGGTTCGTCGCCGGAGCATGGGCACACTCCCCATGCCGTTGCGGCGCTGCGTCATAGACGGTGCGCCGCTTCCTATCATCCGAGACCTAGATGATTTTTCGATTCACTAACCAGTGAACCTTTCCACCGAGTTGTCAGGGCTCGGTTGCCAAACCAGTTGGAGATCGCGTTATGGCGCGTATTGCGGGCGTCAACCTGCCTGCCCAGAAGCACGTCTGGGTCGGGCTGCAGAACATCTACGGCATTGGCCGTACCCGTTCCAAACAAGTGTGCGAGTCGGCCGACGTGAAGCTGTCGACCAAGATCCGCGACCTGTCCGAGCCGGAAGTCGAGCGTCTCCGCGCCGAAATCGGCAAGTTCATCGTCGAAGGCGACCTGCGTCGTGAGGTCGGCATGTCGATCAAGCGCCTCATGGACCTGGGTTGCTACCGCGGCCTGCGTCATCGTCGCGGCCTGCCGCTTCGTGGCCAGCGCACCAAGACCAACGCACGTACCCGCAAGGGTCCGCGTCGGGCCATCCGGAAGTAAGGGGTAGATCATGGCCAATCCAAGCGGCTCGAAGACGAAGAAGAAGGTCAAGCGCGTCGTCACTGACGGCGTGGCCCACGTCCACGCTTCGTTCAACAACACCATCATCACGATCACCGACCGCCAGGGCAACGCGCTCTCGTGGGCGACTTCGGGCGGCGCGGGTTTCCGCGGTTCGCGCAAGTCGACCCCGTTCGCCGCCCAGGTAGCTGCCGAGAAGGCCGGCCGTGCTGCGCTCGACTACGGCGTCAAGTCGTTGGAAGTGCGCATCAAGGGCCCGGGTCCGGGTCGGGAATCCGCCGTTCGTTCGTTGAACAACGTCGGGTACAAGATCATCAACATCATCGACGTGACGCCGATTCCGCACAACGGTTGCCGCCCGCCGAAAAAGCGTCGCGTCTGAGGAGCTGAAGAAGAATGGCTCGTTATATTGGTCCCACCTGCAAACTTGCCCGTCGCGAAGGCGTCGATCTCGGTCTCAAGTCCGCCTCGCGCGCCCTTGACTCCAAGTGCAAGCTTGAGCAGAAGCCCGGTCAGCATGGCGCGACGCTTCGTCGCGGCAAGATGTCCGATTACGCAAACCAGCTCCGCGAGAAGCAGAAGGTCAAGCGCACCTACGGGTTGCTTGAGCGCCAGTTCCGGAACTACTACAAGAAGGCGGCGGCGAAGCGCGGCAACACGGGTGAAATCCTGTTGCAGTTGCTCGAAACCCGTCTCGACAATGTCGTCTACCGCATGGGCTTTGCGGTGACCCGGCCGGCCGCGCGCCAGCTGGTGTCGCACCGTGGTGTCACGGTCAACGGCAAGTCGGTCAACCTGCCTTCCTACCAGGTCAAGGCCGGTGACGCGATCGCGTTGTCCGAGCGTGCGCAGAAGCAGTTGCGCGTGCAGGAGTCGCTGACCGTGTCGCAGCAGATGGACCTGTCGCCGTCCTGGATCGATGTGGACAGCAAGAAGTTTGCAGGTGTCTTCAAGGCGATTCCGGAGCGTACGGATCTGTCGGCCGACATTAACGAAGCGCTGATCATCGAGCTGTACTCGAAGTAATCCATCTGTTCTTGAGCCTCCGACCCGCCGGGTCGTGGGCTCACAGGAGACTCCACAAAATGACGGTTACCGCCAATCAGGTGCTGCGCCCGCGCGGTCCCCAGATCGAACGCCTCACCGACAACCGTGCAAGGGTGGTCATCGAGCCGCTCGAGCGTGGCTACGGTCACACGCTGGGCAACGCGTTGCGCCGGGTTCTGCTGTCCTCGATCCCGGGCTTCGCGATTACGGAAGTCGAGATCGATGGCGTGCTGCACGAATACACCACGGTCGAAGGATTGCAGGAGGACGTGCTCGAGGTCCTGCTCAACCTGAAGGACGTCGCCATCACCATGCACACCGGCGAGTCGGCGACGTTGTCGCTGACCAAGCAGGGTCCAGGCGTGGTGACTGCGGCCGACATCAAGACCGACCACAATGTCGAGGTCGTCAACGGCGACCACGTGATCGCGCACTTGACCAAGGACACCGCACTCAACATGCGCATCAAGGTCGAGCGTGGGTACGGCTACCAGCCTGCTACCACCCGCCGCAATCCGGAAGAAGAGACCCGCACCATCGGTCGCCTGATTCTGGATGCGAGCTTCAGCCCGATCCGCCGCGTGGCGTATTCGGTGGAAGCAGCGCGCGTTGAGCAGCGCACCGATCTGGACAAGTTGATCATCGACATCGAGACCAACGGCACAATCGACGCGGAAGAGGCGGTCCGTACCGCCGCTGAAGTGCTCAGTGACCAGCTGTCGGTGTTCGGCGACTTCACCCAGCGCGAGCGTGGTGCAGCCAAGCCGGCAAGCACCGGGATCGATCCGGTGCTGCTGCGTCCGATCGATGACCTGGAGCTCACGGTGCGGTCGGCCAACTGCCTCAAGGCGGAGAGCATCTACTACGTCGGCGATCTGATCCAGAAAACCGAAGTCGAACTGCTGAAGACGCCGAACCTCGGCAAGAAGTCGCTCACCGAGATCAAGGAAGTGCTCGCACAGCGCGGCCTCTCGCTCGGCATGAAGCTTGAAAACTGGCCGCCTGCAGGCATCGCCTCGCACGGCATGATGGGCTAAACAGGAAACAACACTCATGCGCCACCAGAAATCAGGACGCAAATTCAACCGTACCAGTGCCCATCGCGATGCGATGTTCACCAATATGGCCGCGTCGCTCATCAAGCACGGAGCAATCCGTACCACCCTGCCCAAGGCCAAGGAGCTGCGCCGCGTTGCGGAGCCGCTGATTACCCTTGGCAAGACCGATGGCGTTGCCAACCGTCGCCTCGCCTTCTCGCGCCTGCGCGACAAGGAAGCGGTGGGCACGCTGTTTGTCGAACTCGGCCCGCGTTACAGCGCGCGTCCGGGCGGTTACCTGCGCATCCTCAAGTGCGGTTTCCGCGCTGGCGACAATGCGCCGATGGCCTACGTGGAACTGGTTGACCGTCCGCAGTCCGCGGCGGAGTAATCGTTCCTCGACTGCCAAGGGGTAGCAATGCCCTGCCGCACGCATCGACCCTGGCCTTGCGCCGGGGTTTTTGCGTTAAGCGGCTTGGCCTTTGCGCAGCTGCCACAAGTCCGTATCGTGTAGCCCCATGACGACACTCGCAACGCGTACCGCCGGTTTTCGCCGCCGTTTCCTGCTTGGCTTCGTGGCTTGTGCCGGACTGATCGGTTATGCGCTCTACACCCAGATCTACGGCGGTTTGCTGCCGTGTCCGCTGTGCATTTTCCAGCGGGTCGCCTTCGCAGCGGTCGGGCTGGTCTTCCTGGTGGGCGGGCTGCACGCACCGATCGGTCGGATGGGGCGCCGCGTGTACGGCGGACTCGCATTCCTGACCGCGCTGGTCGGCATGGGAGTGGCAGGCAACCACGTGCGACTGCAGCATCTACCACCTGACCAGGTGCCGTCCTGTGGCCCGGGGCTCGATTACATGCTTGAGGCGATGCCGTTGACCGGCGTGATCCGCAAGGTGATGACTGGATCGGGAGAATGTGCGGAGGTCGACTGGAGCTTCCTGGGTCTGGCGATGCCGGCATGGAGCCTTCTCTGGTTTGTCCTGCTCGGTGCCTGGGCGCTGTATGCGAGCACGCGCGCAGACTGAGGGTGGTCGGCGCGGGCGTTGGTCCTTTGGGCGGACGTTGCAACTTTGTCGGCACGCATGGATGATGTAATGCTGCTCCGCAACAAAAGTCCTTACCGCCATGCCCACCGCCGAACGCAGCCTGCACTCCGTGAATCTCCCCGAGAACTGGAACCCGACCTCCTGGCGCGAGCGCACCGCGCTCCAGCTGCCGACCTATGGTGATGCCGACGAGCTCGCCGCGGTGCTGGCGGAGCTGCGGGCGCTGCCCCCGCTGGTGACGTCCTGGGAAATCCTCGCGCTCAAGCAGCAGATCGCCGATGCGCAGGACGGGAAGTGCTTCGTGCTGCAGGGTGGCGATTGCGCTGAGACATTCGATGCGTGCTCCTCGGATGTGATCTCCAACCGCCTGAAGGTGTTGTTGCAGATGAGCCTCGTGCTCGTGCACGGCATGCGTAAGCCGGTGGTTCGGGTGGGCCGGTTCGCCGGTCAGTACGCCAAGCCGCGCTCTGCCGATACCGAGACGATTGATGGCGTGACCCTGCCGAGCTACCGCGGCGACATGGTCAATGCGCCATTGTTTGAGGCCGCTGCGCGGCGCCCGGATCCGCGGCGGATGGTAAAAGCCCACGCCCGCTCGGCCATGACGATGAATTTCGTGCGTGCGCTGATCGATGGCGGTTTCGCTGACCTGCGCCATCCCGAGTACTGGAACCTGGACTGGGTTGGGCATTCACCGTTGGCGGCGGAATATCGCCGCATGGTCGAGTCGATCGGCGACGCGGTCCGCTTCATGGAGACGTTGTCGGGCGGGTCGGTGCGCAACCTGGACCGGGTTGATTTCTACACCTCGCACGAGGCGTTGCTGCTGCCATACGAGGAGTCGTTCACCCGCCAGGTGCCGCGTCACTGGGGTTGGTTCAACCTGAGCACCCACTACCCGTGGATCGGCATGCGCACCGCGGCGCTCGACGGTGCGCACGTCGAGTACTTCCGCGGCATACGCAATCCGATCGCGCTCAAGGTGGGCCCGTCGGTCACGCCGGATCAGCTGATGCGGGTGGTGGATGTGCTCAATCCGCAGGACGAACCGGGCCGGTTGACTCTCATCCATCGGATGGGCGCGGCCCATATCGCCGAGAAATTGCCGCCGCTGCTGGACGCCGTGCGGCGCGACGGTCGCCGCGTGCTTTGGGTGTGCGATCCAATGCACGGCAACACCGAGGCGACCGCGAACGGCTACAAGACCCGCAAGTTTGCCAACATTGGGGACGAGCTTGAGCTGGCGTTTGACCTGCATGCGGCGGCCGGGACCCGGTTGGGCGGTGCGCATCTGGAGCTGACCGGTGAGGACGTGACCGAGTGCACCGGCGGCGCGCGCGGGCTGACCGAGGGCGATCTGGAGCGTGCCTACCATTCCACGGTGGATCCGCGCCTGAACTACGAGCAGGCACTGGAAGTGGCCATGCTGATCGTGCGCAAGCAGTCACAGCTGTCGGCTGGCGACCAGGGCGTCTAAGCCGGGCTGCAGCCAGGCTGCCGGCACAAGCGTCAGCAACAAAAAAGCCGCCCGTGATGGGCGGCTTTTTCATGTCCGCCCCGCATGCTGCGCGGGGCGGTTGCCGGCCGGTCAGCCGCGGCTGGCGCGCTTGCGGTCGGTTTCGGTCAGGTGCTTCTTGCGCAGGCGGATTTCCTTCGGCGTCACCTCGACCAACTCGTCATCCTCGATGAAGTCCAGGGCCTGCTCCAGGGTGAACTTGATCGCCGGTGTCAGCTTGATCGCGTCATCCTTGCCCGAGGCGCGCATGTTGGTCAGCGGCTTGGTCTTGATCGGGTTGACGGTGAGGTCGTTGTCCTTGGAATGGATGCCGATCAACTGGCCTTCGTAGACGTTGTCGCCCTCGGCGGCAAACAGCTTGCCGCGCTCTTCCAGTGGGCCCAGCGAATACGCCGGGGTGGCGCCGGCCGAGTTGGAGATCATCACGCCGTTGGGGCGCTTGGCGATCGCGCCGACTTCGCGCGGGCCGTAATGGTCAAACACGTGGAACAGCAGGCCGGTGCCCTGGGTCAGGGTCTTGAACTCGTTCTGGAAGCCGATCAGCCCGCGCGCGGGGATCATGTAGTCCAGACGCACGCGTCCCTTGCCGTCGGATTCCATGTTCTTCAGTTGACCCTTGCGGATGCCGAGTTTTTCCATCACGCCGCCCTGGTGCTGTTCCTCGATGTCGACGACCAGTTGCTCGACCGGCTCCATCAGCTGGCCATCGATTTCCTTGATGATGACTTCCGGGCGGGACACGGCCAGCTCGAAACCTTCGCGGCGCATCGTCTCGATCAGCACCGACAGGTGCAGCTCGCCGCGGCCGGAAACCAGGAACTTGTCCGGATCCGAACCTTCCTCGACCTTGAGCGCGACGTTGTGCAGGGTCTCGCGCTCCAGGCGCTCGCGGATCTGGCGGCTGGTGATGAACTTGCCGCCGCTGAAGTCCTTGCGGCCGGCGAACGGCGAATTGTTGACCTGGAAGGTCATCGAGATGGTCGGCTCGTCCACGGTCAACGGCGGCAGGGCCTCGGGTGCATCCACCGAGCACAGGGTGTCGGAGATGCCCAGGTCCTGCACGCCGGAGATGGCGATGATGTCGCCAGCTTCCGCCTCTTCGACCTCGACCCGCTCCAGACCCATGAAGCCCAGCACCTGCAACACCTTCGCCTGGCGCTTCTTGCCTTCGCGGTCGATCACGGTGACCGGCATGTTGGTGCGTACCTTGCCACGCTGGATGCGGCCCACGCCGATCAGGCCGACAAAACTGTTGTAGTCCAGCTGGCTGATGCGCATCTGGAAGGGACCTTCGGGGTCCACCGCCGGCGGCGGAACGTGCTTCATGATCGCCTCGTACAGCGGGGTCATGTCGCCGTCGCGCACGGTGTCTTCCAGACCGGCGTAGCCGTGCAGCGCCGAGGTATAGACAATCGGGAAGTCGAGCTGCTCGTTGGTCGCGCCCAGCTTGTCGAACAGGTCGAACACCTGGTCGATCACCCAGTCGGGCCGCGCGCCGGGGCGGTCGATCTTGTTGATCACCACGATCGGCTTGAAGCCCATCGCGAACGCCTTCTGGGTGACGAACCGCGTCTGCGGCATCGGCCCGTCCATGGCGTCGACCAGGATCAGCACCGAGTCGACCATCGACAGCACGCGCTCGACCTCGCCGCCGAAGTCGGCGTGTCCCGGGGTATCGACGATGTTGATCCTGTTGCCCTGCCACGTGATGGCGGTATTCTTGGCCAGGATGGTGATGCCACGTTCCTTTTCCTGGTCGTTGCTGTCCATCACCCGCTCCGCCAGCACAGTGCGGTCGGAGAACGTGCCGGACTGCTTGAGCAGGCAATCAACGATGGTGGTTTTGCCGTGGTCAACGTGGGCGACGATGGCGATATTGCGTAGACGTTCGATGGACATTGGGTAGAGCGGCGCGTAGGCAGCTTTCATAAGGAAGTCCGCCAGTATATATGGCTGCGTGTTCTGCGCGGTAACCGGGTTGGGGTGGGTTAAACTTGGGGGTCTGGCGTTCGCACAAGCGCCCCCTTGAGAAAACCGGAGTCACGACATGAGCCTGATCGCCAATTTCGATACCGAGCGCGGACCGATCCGCATTGAGCTGGCCGCCGACAAGGCGCCGCTGACGGTCGCCAACTTCGTCAACCTGGCCCAGCGCGGCTTCTACGACGGCCTCAATTTCCACCGCGTCCTGGCCGATTTCATGATCCAGGGCGGGTGCCCGCAGGGCACCGGTACGGGCGGCCCGGGCTACCGCTTCGAGGATGAGACCGGCAACGGCCTCGCCCACGAGCGCGGCGTGCTCTCGATGGCCAACGCCGGTCCGGGTACCAATGGCAGCCAGTTCTTCATCACCCACGTGCCGTGCTCCTGGTTGGATGGCAAGCACACCGTGTTCGGCAAGGTGATTGAAGGCCAGGACATCGTCGACAGCGTCAAGCAGGGCGACAAGATCAACTCGGTCAAGATTGAAGGCGACGTTGACGCGGCACTCGCGGCCAAGGCCGACCGCGTTGCAGAATGGAACAAGACCCTCGACGCCAAGGCGTAACGCACTTATCGGCAGTGGCGCCGCCAAGCCGCGGCTGCGTGTGGCGCCACCGCCTTCAACCCCCTTGCAACAGGCGATTGCGATGCCCCAGTTTGCCCAGCGCATCGGTCGGGCCCGGCCCAGCGCGATCATGCAGGTCGCTGAAAAGGCCAAGCGGCTGAAGGCCGAAGGCCGCGACATCATCAACTTCTCGATCGGCGTGCCCAATTTCCTGCCCGGCGATCACGTCTACGCCGCGGCGCGCGAATCCCTGGCCCACGACAGCGGCCAGTACGGCAGCAACCGCGGTTCCGAGACCCTCCTGAAAGCGTTCCTCGCCCATCTGGAAAAGATTGGCCTGACCGGGTACAGCGTGGCCAACCTGGCCAGCGGGATTGGCGCCAAACAGGTCATCTACAACCTCGCGGAGGCGTTGCTCGACGAGGGCGACACGATCGCCTTCGCAGTGCCGTACTGGACCAGTTACCGGGACATCGCGGCCATCGTAAACGCGAAGGTCGACCTGCTGCCGTGTCCCGCCGCGCAGGACTACAAGCTGACCCCTCAACAGCTGCAGACCGCGCTGGAGAAGAAGCCGCGCGTGTTCCTGTTCAACAACCCGTCCAATCCGACCGGCATGGTCTACGGCAGGGACGAGATCGCCGCGCTGGCCGACGTGCTCGTGCGCTATCCCGATACCTGGATCATCACCGATGACATCTACCACGCGATGGTGTTCGATGACCTGGGCTACTACAACTTTGCCCACGCCCGGCCGGAGCTGCGGGATCGCCTGATCTTCGTCGACTCGCTGTCCAAGACCTACGGCATGCCCGGTTGGCGCGTCGGCTTGATGGCCGGTCCGGAGTCCGTGGCCAAGGCGATCGCCACGCTAAACTCCAACCACATCACCAGTATTCCCGAGGTCGTTCAGGCTGCCGCGGTGGCCGCGCTGGAAGGCCCGCAGGATGTGCCGGCAGCCAAGCGGCGCGAATTCCAGGCCAAGCGCGACCAGGTCATGGACGTGATGGACGCGATCCCCGGCGTGGTGTGCCCGCGGCCGCAGGGGGCGTTCTATGCCTTCCCCGATGTGAGCATCGCGTTCGGCCGGGTGCACGGTCCCAGCGGCCTTGCGATCGATGACGACCTGACATTCTGCGGTGCGTTGCTGGAGACCAAGGGCGTGGCCTGCGTGCCGGGTTCTGCCTTCGGCGAGCCGCGCGCCGTCCGCATCAGCTACACCTGTCCGACCCCGCAGCTGGTCCCCGGGCTGCAGCGGTTTGCCGAGTTTTTTGCTGAATTGAACTGAGCTGTCGCTTCCCATCTCCCACCCCCACTGTTTCAGGAGTCCCCATGAAGAACCCCGTTCGCGTTGCCGTTACCGGCGCTGCCGGCCAGATCGGTTACTCCCTGCTGTTCCGCATCGCGTCCGGCGAGATGCTCGGCAAGGACCAGCCGGTGATCCTGCAGATGCTCGAGCTGCCGATGGAGAAAGCCCAGGCCGCGCTGAAGGGCGTGATGATGGAGCTGGAAGACTGCGCATTCCCCCTGCTGGCCGGCATGGTCGGTACCGATGACGCCGAAGTCGCCTTCAAGGACGCGGACGTCGCCCTGCTGGTGGGCGCGCGCCCACGTGGCCCCGGTATGGAGCGCAAGGACCTGCTGCTGGAGAACGCGAAGATCTTCACCGCCCAGGGCGCGGCGCTGAACAAGGTCGCCAGCCGCGACGTCAAGGTCCTGGTGGTGGGCAATCCGGCCAACACCAATGCCTACATCGCGATGAAGTCCGCGCCCGACCTCAACCCGGCCAACTTCACCGCAATGCTGCGCCTGGACCACAATCGCGCGCTGTCGCAGCTGGCCAACAAGGCCGGTGTGCCGGTGGGCGATATCGAGAAGCTCGTTGTGTGGGGCAATCACAGCCCGACCATGTACCCGGACTACCGCTTTGCCACGGTCAACGGGCAGTCGCTGAAGGACAAGATCAACGACGCCGACTGGAATGCCAACACCTTCATTCCGCAGGTCGGCAAGCGCGGCGCGGCGATCATCGAGGCGCGTGGCCTGTCATCGGCGGCCTCTGCTGCCAACGCGGCCATCGACCACATCCGTGACTGGGTGCTCGGCAGCAACGGCAAGTGGGTGACCATGGGCGTGGCCTCAGACGGCAGCTACGGGATCCCCGAAGGCATCATCTACGGCGTGCCTGTGATCACCGAGAACGGCAAGTACACCCGCGTCGAAGGGCTGGAGGTGGATGACTTCAGCCGTGCGGCGATGGACAAGACCCTGGCAGAGCTGGAGGAGGAACGCGCCGGCGTCGCCCACCTGCTGGGCTGAGTACTCAAGCAAAGCGGTTCCCACGGGGCAGCTTCGGCTGCCCCGTTGCGTTCCGGGCCGGGCAGGCCCGCGGCTCGGCTAGAATGTAAACATCTGCCGCGTCTTGAGTCCGGCGCAACTTATGCAACGCCGCCGTCCGACGACCAGCGCGCCGCCGGGACACGGTCTGGACCATCACCACTGGAGCCGAGATGAGCGACACACCCGTTACCAAGCCCAAGCCGAAAAAATCCGTGGCCCTCAGCGGCACGCCCGCCGGAAACACGGCGCTGTGCACCGTCGGCCTCAGCGGCAATGACCTGCACTACCGTGGTTACGATATCCACGATCTGGCCACCCGCTCGTCCTTCGAGGAGGTCGCCCACCTGCTCATTCACGGCGTGCTGCCCACCCGCGCGCAGCTGGCCGCCTACAAGACCAAGTTGCGCCGCCTGCGTGGCCTGCCGGCACTGGTCACCGAAGTGCTCGAGCTGGTGCCGGCCAACGCCCACCCGATGGACGTGCTGCGGACCGGATGCTCGATGCTGGGTACGGTGTTGCCGGAACGTGACAGTCATCCGGCATCGGAGGCGCGCGACATCGCCGACCGCCTGATCGCAAGCTTCGGCTCGATGCTGCTGTACTGGTGGCACTTCACCCGCAACGGCCGCCGGATTGATGTCGAGACCGAGGACGACAGCGTCGCCGCGCACTTCCTCCATCTGCTCCACGGCGAGCCGGCCAGTGCGTTGCACGCCGACGCGCTGGACAAATCGCTGGTGCTGTACGCGGAGCACGAATTTAACGCGTCGACCTTTGCCGGCCGCGTGATCGCCGGCACCGGATCGGACCTGTACTCGTGTCTGACCGGTGCGATCGGCGCGCTGCGCGGACCCAAGCACGGTGGCGCCAACGAAGTGGCGATGGACATCATCAGCCGCTATAACACCGCCGATGAGGCCGAGGCCGACATCCGCGCGCGGATGGAGCGCAAAGAGATCGTCATCGGATTCGGCCACCCCGTGTACACGATCGGCGATCCGCGCAATCCGATCATCAAGGAGATCAGCCGCAGCCTGTGCGAGGACGGCGGCAACCAGGTGCTGTTCGACGTGTCCGAGCGCATCGAGAACCTGATGATGGACACCAAGAAGATGTTCCCGAACCTCGACTGGTACAGCGCCTCGGCGTACCACATGATGGGCATCCCGACCGCGATGTTCACCCCGCTGTTCGTAATTGCGCGGACCACCGGCTGGAGCGCCCACGTGATTGAGCAACGCCAGGACGGCAAGATCATCCGCCCCAGCGCGACCTACGTTGGCCCCGAGGACCAGGCGTACGTGGAACTCGACAAGCGCTGACCGGGACTACGGCCGCTCAGCGGCTCGCAGCAAGCAAAAGGCCACGCAGATGCGTGGCCTTTTTTGTCGGTGCACTCGGACCGGCTCAGCTGAGGCCTTCCGCCTTCAACACCGCCTGCACGCCCTCATCGGCGTCCATACGGGCGCGGTAGGCCGCCAGGTTATCCAGTCCTGTCATGTCGATTCCCACAAACCCCGCCCAGCGCAGAGTCATATAGAAATAAGCGTCGGCATGGCTGCGGAAGCCGGCCAGCCACTGCCGCCCTTCCAGGGCTGCATCGGCGACCTTGAACAGATCGCGCACACGGCCCCGGGCAGCAGTCTTCAGGCCGGCATGCTGCGCCTCGTCGGCATGGAACCGCGCGGGTGCGAACAGCGGATTGAATGCAGGGTGCAGGTCGGCATTGACGAACGCCAGCCAACGGGTGGCGATGGCTCGCTGGCGGGCGCTGCCGTCGCCGATGAGGCCGGCGTTGGGATAGCTGTCGGCGATATAGCCCATGATCGCGGCGTTCTGGGTAAGGACGAAGTCACCGTCCACCAGGGTCGGCACGGTGCCACTGGGATTGAGCGCCAGGTACTCGGGCGACTTCATCGCCTGAGCCGTCATGACTTCGATCTCGTAGGGCTGGCCGGTCCATTCAAGGGCAATGTGGTCAGCGGTTGAACACGAACCAGGCTTTGTGTACAGCTTCATGCGATCTCCGGAGTGGGGCGGGGGAGGGCCATCGTCTCGCCGATGACCACCCGCCATTATCCACGCGACCGCTGGCGCTGCGCTCAGGTCCCGACCGGAAGGTTGGAGGGAGCGAGGTTCTGCACCTTCAGGAAGGTGTGGTCGCCGATGGTCGCGACCCGGTAGGCGTTGCGCCAGTTTGGGCTGGCGATCGACAGCGCGGCGAAATGGCTGGCGCCGGGCACGATCTCCAGGCGCTCACCAACCGGCAGTTCCCAGTTGCGCTGTGCTTCCAGCGCGATGGTCACCGACTCGGCCCAGGCCTCGGTGTTGCTCAGACGGGTATTGGGCGAGACGATGGTGGGCGCGAACTGCTTGCGCGCCGTGACCACGTCGCAGACGCTGTCGCCCCACAATCCGCTGTCGCGGCGACGTAGCGCCACTTCAGCGACCGCTTGCTGTCCCTGCACGGACTGATTGCGTGCTTCCAGATACAGGGTGGTGCTCAGGCAAAGCGAGTCTGCGCTTTGCGGGGATAGAACCGAGGCCAACCACAGGATCCAGGCCAGTTTCATGACGAACTCCTTGCTCCGTTGCGCCGGCAACGTTCGTTGCACTCCGGGGAGTGCGGTCTGTTGCCGGCATGGCGTACTGGGGAGGCGGCGGCTCTGTGGCGCGCTTGGCCCCTTCACCTTTGACCCGCAGAAGGCGGGAGGGTGGATGTCACTCGCAGTGGGTGACTGGGAAAGTTGCGGCACGGTAGCGGCAGGAATATAAACGCAACGTGAACCGGGTTGCGCATTCAGGTTTGTGTGGGCACGGTCTGTACCGACCCGATCGAGGAAGCCCTTACACCGCAAAGCTTTCACGACAAGCTGAACAGAATCCTGAATCTGCCGTCAGAAAACCCCTGTTCAGGGTTTTACAGGAGTTCGCTCAAAGCGCCGCGGCCAGGCGGCAGCCCTGCTCAATGGCCCGTTTTGCATCCAGCTCGCTCGCCATGTCGGCACCGCCGATAACGTGGACCGTCCGGGCGTGGTCGCGCAGCTGGTCCGCCAACGGCTTGAAGGAAATCTGCCCGGCGCAGACGACGACGTGGTCCACCGGGAGCAACTGCGCCTTGCCGTCGATCCGCACGTGCAAGCCCGCATCGTCGACGTGCAGGTATTCCACGCCACTGATCATCGTTACCTGCTTGTGCTTCAGGGTGGCCCGGTGGATCCAGCCGGTGGTCTTGCCGAGCCGCGCGCCCAGCTTGCCGTCACTGCGCTGGAGCAGCCACAGCGCTCGCGCCGGGGGCTCGGCCGCAGGCGGTACGAGACCGCCGCGATTCTCGATGTAGTCCAGGTCGACTCCCCACTCCTTGCGCCAGCGTCGGGGTTCGAGCGTGGGGGATTTCCCGGACTGAACGAGAAATTCGGCGACGTCGAAGCCTATGCCGCCGGCACCGATGATTGCCGCTGTGGCGCCGACTTCGACATTCCCCTGCAGGACATCGGCGTAGCCGACCACGCGGGGATGGTCGGCGCCGGGGAAGTCGACTTGGCGCGGGACCACGCCGGTGGCAAGCACCACATGGTCGAATCCAGCCAGATCCGCTTTGGTGGCTCGCGTCGCCAAGCGCAGGTCGACCCCGGTCAATTCGATCTGGCGCTGAAAGTAGCGCAGCGTCTCGTGGAATTCCTCTTTGCCGGGGATGCGTTTGGCCAGGTTGAACTGGCCACCTATGCGGCCCGCGGTCTCGAACAGGGTGACCCGGTGGCCGCGCTGGGCGGCGATGGTGGCGCAGGCCAGGCCCGCCGGTCCTGCACCGACGACAGCGATACGCCTAGGCGATGCGGTCGGCGTGTATCGGAGTTCGGTTTCGGCGCACGCGCGCGGATTGACCAGGCAACTGGCGCGCTTGTTGGCAAACACGTGGTCCAGGCAAGCTTGGTTACAGGCAATGCAGGTGTTGATCTCGTCACTGCGTCGTGCGCGCGCCTTGGCGACCCACTCGGGATCGGCCAGCAGGGGACGCGCCATCGACACCATGTCCGCCTCGCCGCCGGCAAGGATGCGTTCGGCCGTGTCGGGCATGTTGATGCGGTTGGTGGCAATGACCGGCACCCCGACGGCCGGCCGCAGGCGCGCGGTAATTTGGCTGAAGGCGCCGCGCGGAACGGAGGTGGCGATCGTTGGCACCCGCGATTCGTGCCAGCCGATACCGGTGTTGATCAGGGTTGCGCCTGCGGCCTCCACCGCGCGTGCCTGGGCCACGACCTCCTCCCAGCTGAGTGCGTCATCGACCAGATCGATCATCGACAGCCGGTAGATGAGGATGAAGTCCGGCCCGCACGCCTCGCGGATGCGCCGCACGATCTCCAGCGCAAAGCGCATGCGCTGGTTCACGTCACCGCCAAAATCGTCCTTGCGTCGATTGGTCCGCGGCGCGGTGAACTGGTTCAGCAGGTAGCCTTCCGAACCCATCACCTCGACGCCGTCGTAGCCGGCTTCGCGCGCGAGCTGGGCGGTCCTTACGAACGCGGCAATTTGGCGCTCTACGCCGCGTGTCGACAGCGCGCGCGGGGTGAACGGATTGATCGGCGACTTGATCCGGCTGGGCGCGACCTGCAGCGGGTGGTAGCCGTAGCGCCCGGCGTGCAGGATCTGCAGGCAGATCCGGCCGTCGTGGCTATGCACGGCATCGGTGACCTGGCGATGCTTGCGCACCTCCCACGACCGGCTCAGCTTGCCACCGAACGGTTTCAGCCAGCCGGTGATGTTGGGCGCGAATCCGCCGGTGACCATCAGTCCCACGCCTGCCTGAGCGCGCTCGGCGAAGTAGGCCGCCAGTTTTGGGAAGTCCGCGGCGCGGTCTTCCAGACCCGTGTGCATCGAGCCCATCAGCACCCGGTTGGGCAGGCGGCAGAACCCCAGGTCCAGCGGCGAAAACAGATGCGGATACAGCGGGTGCGGGTCGGTCATGGAAAGTACGCGAGCGTATGGATGAATCACGATGCCGCCATTTCCATCAAGCGGCAAGTTGCCGCGCTCCGACGACCAGCGTGTGTCCACGCTCTGCTTATGGACGAGAGGGCACAGTGGAGCGCCGCCCCACGGACTCCTGCCAATGAGCCAGCACGACAGCCGCTCTGCGAGCCGCCCCGCGCCTGACCAGCCGTTGCTGGACGTGGCGGACTACGTGGTCGACTACACGATCGATTCGACGGAGGCCTACGACACGGCGCGCTACATGTTGCTGGACTCGCTGGCATGCGCGGCGCTGGCGATGGAGCACCCGGAGTGTGTGACCCATCTGGGGCCGCTGGTGCCGGGCGCGGAACTCAAGTACGGCGCGCGCGTGCCATTCACGGGGTTCCAGCTGGATCCCGTGCAGGCCGCCTACAACATCGGTGTGCAGATCCGCTGGCTGGACTTTAACGACACCTGGTTGGCGGCGGAGTGGGGCCATCCCTCCGACAACCTCGGCGCGATCCTTGCCGTGGCCGACTATCTGGGCCGGATTGCGGAGCAGGAAGGTAAGGCGCCGATGACCGTGCGCGACGTGCTCGGCTGGGCAATCAAGGCCCATGAAATCCAAGGCTGCTATGCACTGGAGAACGCGTTCAACCGCCTGGGCATGGACCACGTGATCCTTGTGCGCCTGGCATCGACCGCGGTAGCAACCCGGATGTTGGGCGGCGATCGCGACGCGATATGGTCGGCACTTTCGCACAGCTGGATGGACAACGGCGTGCTGCGAACCTATCGCCACGCGCCCAATACGAGTGCGCGCAAAAGCTGGGCTGCCGGCGATGCTTGCAGACGCGCGGTGACCCACGCGCTAAATGCCGTGCGCGGCGAGGTCGGCTGTCCGAGTGCGCTGAGCGCGCCGACCTGGGGCTTTTACGACGTCGCCTGTGACGGCCGGGCGTTTTCCTTCGAGCGCGATTTTGGCAGCTACGTGATGGAAAATGTGCTGTTCAAACTCAGCTTCCCGGCAGAGTTCCATGCCCAGACCGCCGTCGAGTGCGCAATGCAATTGCATGGGCAGGTCAAGCACCGGATGGATGTCGGCGGAATCGACGCGATTGAGCGGATCGAGCTGGAAACCCAGCAAGCAGCGATCCGAATCATCGACAAGACCGGCCCGCTGTCCAATTACGCCGACCGCGACCACTGCCTGCAATACATGGTCGCAGTGCCGTTGCTGTTCGGCCGCCTGACCGCCGATGACTATGGCGATGCGGTTGCCGCCGATCCGCGCATCGACGCGCTCCGCGACAAGATGACCGTACGCGAGGATCCGCGCTTCACCCGCGACTACTCCGATCCCGCCAAGCGTTTTATCGGGAATTCGGTGCAGGTGTGTTTCAGCGACGGCAGCGTCACCCCCAAGGTCACCGTGGACGTGCCGATCGGGCACCGACAGCGTCGTGCCGAGGGAATTCCGGTGTTGATGGACAAGTTCGAGCGCGCTATGCGAGGGCGCCTGACACCGGCGCGCGCGGATCAGCTTGTCCAGCTCGCGAATGATCCCGAGCGTCTGGAAGGCATGGGCGTGACTAGGTTCATGGCGATTTTCAGTACATGAACCAAACGCAACCGGGGCGGTGGCCATCCGGGAACTTCGTCAATTGTTAGTCCCCTGTTAACATGGCCTTCACGGTGACGGACCTAATCTTCACTCGATGGCGTCGTACCGGCAGCCGTCTGATAGCGGTACGGAATTACGCACCCCGGTTTTTTTCAGTCTCGATCCACATGGAGATATACGTATGAACAAGAAACTCCTCTGCGCAGCCCTGCTTGGCGGCTTCGCGTTTGCGAGCTCGGCCAGCGCTCAAGAGTTCGATGACCGCTGGTACCTGACCGGTTCGGCGGGCATGAACATCCAGGACAGCAATCGCGATTCCCGCGATGCGCCGTTCCTGGCCCTGGGTGTGGGCAAGTTCCTCAACCCGAACTGGTCGCTTGACGCGGAGCTGAACTATCAGAAGCCGAAGGCCGATCGCAACCAGGATCTGAACTGGAGCCAGTACGGCATCTCGCTCGATGCGCGTTACCACTTCCTGGCCGAAGGCCGGAACTGGAACCCGTACGTGCTGATGGGCCTGGGTTACCAGCGCGCCGAGGAAGAGTTTGATCCGTCCAACCCGCTGTTGCCCGCGCGCTTCACCCGCAACGGTGCTCCGAGCGTGCAGAAAGACGGCCACGTTGCCGGCAAGCTCGGCTTCGGTGCCCAGGGTGACGTCGGTCGCGTCAAGATCCGTACGGAGCTGGCGTACCGCATTGATGCGCACGACAACAGCGTCGGCGCGTTCCTGAGCGACGACGAGCCGCGTGATGACGGCGCCGACTGGTTCGGTGATGTCCTCGCCTCGGTCGGCGTTGTGGTTCCGCTGGGTCCCGAGCCGATGGCTCCGGTCGCCCCGGCTCCGGTTGCCCCGCCGCCGGCTCCGGTTGAAGATGCGCCGATCCCGGTGACCATCGACCTGCGTGGCGTCAACTTCGAGTTCGACAAGTCGAACCTGCGCCCGGATGCGGTCTCAATCCTGAGCGAAGCCACCCAGATCCTGCAGCGCTACCCCGAGCTGCGCGTGGAAGTGGCCGGTCACACCGACTCCAAGGGTTCGGACGCCTACAACCAGGCCCTGTCGGAGCGTCGCGCCAGCGCCGTCTATGACTACCTGACCAGCAACGGTATTGACGCCGGTCGCCTGGTGGGCCCGAACGGTTACGGCGAGAGCCGTCCGATCGCGCCGAACACCAACCCGGACGGTTCGGACAATCCGGAAGGTCGCGCCGAGAACCGTCGCACCGAGCTGAACGTCCAGAACTGAGTCAGCTACAACTCGCTGCGGTTTTTCCTGCAGCACTGAGGTAACTCCAGAGCCCGGCAGCTTATGTCGGGCTCTGGTCGTTTTACGCGCTTGTTAATAAAACGTTCCGATATGTGTATGATCGCCAGCGTGACTGCGGATCGTGGAGGCTTTGTGCCGCCTTCCGGAGTGACTTGCCTGCTCCAGCGACATGACGCGAAACCGGAATGTCGCCCAATAATTTCCCCCGGATACCACTGAAGGAGTTTTCATGAAGATTCGCTTGATGAGCGCCGCTCTGCTCGCAGGCCTGGCATTTGCCTCGGCCGCCAATGCCCAGGAATTCGATGACCGCTGGTACCTGACCGGTTCCACCGGTTTCAATCTGCAGGACAGCGACCGTGGCACTAATGACGCTCCGTTCCTGGCCCTCGGCCTGGGCAAGTTCGTCAGCCCGAACTGGTCGATCGACGGCGAGCTGAACTACCAGAACCCGAACTTCGACGCCAACCAGGACCTCAACTGGAGCCAGTACGGCATCTCGCTGGACGCGCGTTACCACTTCCTGGCCGAAGGCCGGAACTGGAACCCGTACCTGCTGATGGGCCTGGGCTACCAGCGCTCCGAGGAAGAGTTCGACGCGTTCCCGAACTCCGACTCCCCGGGCCAGCGCGTTGATGGCAACCTGGCGGCCAAGGTCGGTGCCGGTCTGCAGGCCAACATGGGCCGCGTCGGCGTGCGTACCGAGCTGGCGTACCGCGGCGACTTCGACGACCAGAGCGTCCACAACCCCAATGAGAGCTGGTTTGGTGACCTGCTGGCAACCGTCGGCGTGATCGTTCCGCTGGGTCCCGAGCCGATGGCTCCGGTCGCCCCGGCTCCGGTTGCCCCGCCGCCGGCTCCGGTTGAAGATGCGCCGATCCCGGTGACCATCGACCTGCGTGGCGTCAACTTCGAGTTCGACAAGTCGAACCTGCGCCCGGATGCGGTCTCAATCCTGAGCGAAGCCACCCAGATCCTGCAGCGCTACCCCGAGCTGCGCGTGGAAGTGGCCGGTCACACCGACTCCAAGGGTTCGGACGCCTACAACCAGGCCCTGTCGGAGCGTCGCGCCAGCGCCGTCTATGACTACCTGACCAGCAACGGTATTGACGCCGGTCGCCTGGTGGGCCCGAACGGTTACGGCGAGAGCCGTCCGATCGCGCCGAACACCAACCCGGACGGTTCGGACAATCCGGAAGGTCGCGCCGAGAACCGTCGCACCGAGTTGAACGTGCAGAACTAAGCACGCTCGCAAGGTCAGGGAACGCCCTCGGGCGACCCCTGTGCAGTACCGAAGCCCGGCCATCGTGCCGGGCTTCGTGTTTTCGGGCGTTTGGCGGAAGACCCGATGCGGGCGGTTGTTCAAGGCCGGTCAGGCGCCTACACTCTGGCCGACTGGACGCGATGTCCGGGTGCCGTTTTCCAGGAGTCTGAACATGTTGCGTGCTGCCATTGTCCTTGTACTGCTTTCCTCCGCCGGTTTGGCGAACGCGCAAACCGCGGCCTGCGGTAGCCTGGCGGCGCCGGCCATTCCGATGCAACGCACCGTGATCGTTCCGGTCGCCTCGGAGTTCCGGACCCCGGGCCGCCAGCTTGGCGCTCCCTCGGGCGTCCTTTCGCAGGCGCTGAGCGAGTCGCTTTCGGCCGAGCAGGTGCTGTTCCGCAAGCAGCTTGAAGGCTGCGCCACTGTGGCCAGTATCGCGCCGGTGGTCTCACCTGGCAGCCTGCCCGCTGCGACCGTGGCGCCGGCCGCCGTTGGAACCACGGATGCGACGACCGGTGTCCCCACCTCGGCCGATCCGGCTGCGTACAAGCCGCGGACCGAGTTCGACAACACCCCTTGGCGTTTCAGCATGAGCCAGAACGGCCAGCGCATGACCGCCGACGCCTTCGACGAGTGGATGAAAGCGAAAGGCTTGCAGGTCGTTGGTGGAAAATTCGTCCGGATCAAGGCATCCGCCGAGGTACCCGCGGCGGATGCCGGAGCAGCCGCGCCGCCCGTCCAGGAGCAATAATTAGCAAGGCAGGCTGCGTCTGCAGCCGGCTGGGGTGAACGATGAAACGGCCGCATACGCGGCCGTTTCCATATGCGCTGCGAAGGTTGCCCGCAAACCGGTTGCAGTGTGCAGCGCTTGAGGCCCGCTCAGTCTTTCAGTACGCCCAGTTCCCGACCGATGCGGATGAAGGCATCAATGCCCTGGTCGAGCTGCTCGCGGGTATGCGCGGCGCTGATCTGCGTGCGGATGCGCGCCTCGCCCTGGGGTACGACGGGAAAGAAGAACCCGATTGCGTAGATTCCTTCATCCAGCAGCCGGTTGGCGAATTTCTGTGCCATCGGCGCGTCATACAACATGACGGGGACAATCGGATGGTCACCGGGCTTGAGGTCGAATCCGGCTGCGCTCATTTTCTCGCGGAAGTAACGCGTGTTCTCCACCAGTGTGGTGCGCATCGCGTCGGCGCCGGCCAGCATCTGGAACGCCTTCGTCCCGGCAGCCACGACGTGAGGCGGCAACGAGTTGGAGAACAGGTACGGGCGTGAGCGCTGGCGCAGCAGCTCGATCACTTCCTTTTTGCCCGTAGTGAAGCCGCCCACGGCGCCGCCCATGGCCTTGCCAAGGGTGCCGGTGAAGATATCGATGCGGTCCATGACGCCCTTGAGTTCCGCCGAACCCCGGCCGGTGGCGCCTATGAACCCGGTCGCGTGGCAGTCGTCGATGTGCACCAGGGCGCCGTATTTCGCCGCCAGTGCGCAAATCTCGTCGAGTGGGGCGACGAAGCCGTCCATTGAGAACACGCCATCGGTGGTGATCAATTTGGTCTTGCAGCCAGCCGCGTCCGCTGCCTGCAGCTGGGTTTCCAGATCGGCCATGTCGCAGTTGGCGTAGCGGAAGCGCTGGGCCTTGCACAGACGTACGCCGTCGATGATCGAGGCATGGTTGAGGCTGTCGGAAATGACCGCGTCTTCCGGCCCCAACAGCGGTTCGTACAAGCCACCGTTGGCGTCGAAGCAGGATGCGTAGAGGATGGTGTCCTCGGTGCCGAAGAAGTCGGCGATCGTCTCTTCCAGCTCCTTGTGCAGGTCCTGCGTGCCGCAGATGAAGCGGACCGAGGCCATGCCGAAACCGTGCGAATCCAGTGCGTCCTTGGCGGCCTGGATCAGGTCGGGATGGTCGGCCAGGCCGAGGTAGTTGTTGGCGCAGAAGTTCAGCACCGTGCTGCCGTCATCCAGCGTGATCTGCGCCGACTGCGGGCTGCTGATCACCCGCTCGGACTTGAACAGCCCCGCCTCGCGGATTTCCTCGAGGCTGGTGGCGTAACGCTTGGTCAGGGACATGGCGGCTCCAGAAAGTCGTAGTCGATGTCGGGTTGCTGCGCGTGGATTACGTTCGCGCAGCTGCGGAAAAGGGCGGTGTGCGCTGGGCGTTTGCCGCCGGCGCGGCGTGGCGGGCGGTTCGCACTCAGTTCCAGCTGAGAACGATCTTGCCCGACTGGCCGGCTTCCATGAGGTCGAAACCCTTCTGGAATTCGTCCACCGGGAGCTGGTGGGTCAGCACCTTGCCCAACGGGAATCCGCCGAGCACCAGCTGGGTCATCTTGTACCAGGTCTCATACATCTTGCGCCCGTAGATGCCATGCAGGGTCAGGCCCTTGAAGATGATCTTGTCCCAGTCCGCGCCGGCGCCCTGGGGCATGATGCCAAGCAGCGCGATCTTGCCGCCGTGGTACATGCACTCGAGCATGTCGTTGAAGGCGCGCGGGTTGCCGCTCATCTCCAGACCGACGTCGAAGCCTTCCATGTGCAGGTCCTTCATCACGTCCTTCAGCGGTGTGTTGGCGACGTTGACCACGCGGGTGGCGCCCATGTCGGCGGCGAGCTTGAGCCGATAGTCGTTGACGTCGGTGACCACCACGTTGCGCGCGCCGATGTGCTTGCAGATGCCCGCCGCGATGATGCCGATGGGGCCTGCACCGGTGATCAGCACGTCCTCGCCGACCACGTCGAACTCCAGCGCGCAGTGGGCCGCGTTGCCGTAGGGGTCGAAGAAGGCCGCCAGCTCGCTGGGGATCTGGTCGGGGATCGGCCACAGGTTGGTGGCCGGCATCACGATGTATTCGGCAAACGCGCCATTGCGGTTGACCCCGATGCCCACTGTGTTGGGGCACAGGTGCTGGCGGCCGCCGCGGCAATTGCGGCAGTGGCCGCAGACAATATGGCCTTCCGCCGAGACCCGCTGGCCGACGCGATACCCGGTGACACCCGGGCCGAAGTCGACGATCCGGCCGACGAACTCATGACCGATCACCAGGCCCGGCTTGACGGTGCGCTGGCTCCACTCGTCCCACAGGTAGATGTGCAGGTCGGTTCCGCAGATCGCGGTCTTCTCCAGCTTGATCAGGACCTCGTTGGCACCGGCGCTGGGCACTGGCACGTCTTCCATCCAGATGCCTTTTCCGGCTTCGCGCTTGACCAGCGCCTTCATCGTGGAGGGGATCGAGTGCGCTGCGTACGGCTGCGCTTTGGCGGTGGTATCGGACATGGATGGCCTGGCGAAAACGGCGTGGTTGGGGGCCAATTGTACCGGCCACACCTTCGGTCCCGATGACGGACTCTGCATATGCCGGGCGTGGCAACCGGCTCGCAGGCATGACCGTTGGCGGTTGCGGATGCTCGGTGGCATTGCTTATCGTCGAAGGTTGCACATCACCTACCGGGGCAACCGTGAACTTTCGAATCCTCTCGGCGGCCCTGACCGTCGCGCTCGCATCCACCGTCGCCCACGCCGATGAAGGCATGTGGCAACCCAGCCAGATGCCCGAGCTGGCCGCCCAGCTCAAGGCGCGCGGCCTGGAGATGGACCCGGCGGCGTTGTCCAACCTGGCCGGCAAACCGCTGGACGCGGTCATCAGCCTGGGCGGCTGCACGGCAAGTTTCGTGTCCCCTACGGGTCTGGTGGTGAGCAACCATCACTGCGTTTACGGCGCGGTCCAGTACAACTCCACGCCCGAGCGCGACCTGCTCAGCGATGGGTTTGTCGCCAAGACCCTCGCCGAGGAGCTGCCCGCCGAGCCCAATGCACGCATCTACGTCACCCAGGAGATCGCAGACGTCACCGCCCGGATCACCGACGGTCTGGACGGTCTGGATGGCAAGGCCCGCTACGACACCATTGAGTCGCGCAGCAAGGCGCTCGTGGCCGAGTGCGAGCAGCCCGGCGGTCTGCGCTGCAATGTCTACAACTTCCACGGCGGGCTGCAGTTCTCACTGATCCGCCAGCTGGAGATCCGCGACGTGCGCCTCGTGTACGCCCCGCCCGACTCGATCGGCAAGTTCGGCGGTGACGAGGACAACTTCGAGTGGCCGCGGCACACCGGCGACTGGGGGTTCCTGCGCGCCTACGTCGGCAAGGACGGCAAGCCGGCGGCGTACTCCCCCGACAATGTGCCCTACAAGCCGGCCAGCTGGTTGACGGTGGCCCAGCAGCCGCTGGAGGAGGGTGACTACGTCATGGTGACCGGCTATCCCGGTTCCACCGATCGCTACCGCCTGCCAGGCGAGGTCAAGGAAGCGATCGAGTGGCGCTATCCGACGATGGTGGGGTACTTCGGTGACTACCTGGCCACGATTGATCGAACGACCGCCGGCGACAAGGCCGCAGCGCTCAAGTACGCCTCCACCGTGGCCAGCCTCAACAACGTGCTGAAGCTTTATCAGGGCAACCTGGACGGTTTCGCCCAGATGGCCGATCCGGTGGGGGTCAAACAGGCGCGCGAGGACGCGCTGGAAGCGTGGTTGGGCAAGCGCGGCAGCGAGGGCCGGGCGCAGCTGAACGCCATCCGCGCACTGGAGAAGGAGCTGGCCGAGGATCGCGCAACCCGTGAGCGTGACCTGTGGTTCAACAACACGCTGGGCGGCGGACTGCCCGGCGTGGCGGTGAACCTGTATCGCAACGCGATCGAACAGGCCAAGCCGGACGCGGAGCGCAAGCCGGGCTATCAGGATCGTGATGCGCCGCGCATCGCCGGCTCGATGACGGCGTTCGACAAGCGCTACGACGCCAAGGTGGACCAGGCACTGATGTCGCTGCGCCTGCAGCGTTACGCCAGCCAGGTGCCGGCGGCGCAGCGCATCGCCGCCCTCGACCGCTGGCTGGGTATCGGCGCCACCGACACGACCATCCCTGGACTGGATGCGAAGCTCGACGCCCTGTACGCCGGCTCCAGGCTCGGCGACGTGGACACCCGTCTTGCGCTGCTGAAGGCGGACAAGGCCGATATCGAGGCCTCCGATGATGCCGCCCTGCAGTTGGCGGTCGCGATGATGCCGACCGTGTTGCAGATCGAAGCCGATGGCGAGGCACGCTCCGGCCGGATCTCGGCACTGCGGCCGCAGTACATGCAGGCGATGATCGATTTCAACCAGTCCCAGGGCAAGCCGGTCTATCCGGACGCCAACAGCTCGCTGCGCATCACCTTCGGCACCGTGAAGGGTTACTCGCCGCGCGACGGCGTGCAGATGACACCGTTCACCACTCTGGCCGGCATCGTCGCCAAGACCACCGGCAAGGAGCCTTTTGTCACCCCGCAGGCGGAACTGGATGCGATTGCCGCCGGCAAGGGCGCGCAGTACCGGATGGACTCGCTGGGCGATGTGCCGGTGAACTTCCTCAGCGACGTGGATACCACCGGCGGCAACTCCGGATCGCCCACGCTGAATTCCAAAGGCGAGCTGGTTGGCCTGTTGTTTGACGGCAACTACGAAAGCCTCAGCGCCGGCTGGATCTTCAACCCCGAACTGACCCGCTCGATCCACGTCGATGCCCGCTATATGCGCTGGGTGATGGACGAGGTCGACCACGCTGAACACCTCCTGGAGGAGATGGGACTGCCGCATGACTGACACCAGCACAACCTTGAAGACCGCCGTGCGTGGAGCATTGCTGGCGACCGCCGCCGGCCTCGCGTTTGGCGCCCACGCCGATGAAGGCATGTGGATGCCGTCGCAACTGCCGCAGATCGCCGACCAGTTGGCTGCGGCCGGCTACAAAGGTGATCCCGCCGCGCTGGCCGACCTGACCCGCCCGCCGATGAGCGCGGTGGTGTCGCTGGGCGGATGTACCGCCAGCTTCGTGTCCCCACAGGGTCTGGTGGTGACCAACCACCACTGCGCCTATGGGGCGATCCAGCTCAACTCGACGCCGCAGAACAACCTGATGGCGGACGGCTTCAATGCCGCCTCGCTCAAGGATGAAGTCTCGGCCGGACCGGCCGCCCGCGTGTTTGTGACCACCGACTTCGACCGGGTCACCGACCGCGTGCTCGCGGAGGCTCGCGGAAAGACCGGTCGCGATTACTACGACGCGGTTGATTCGGCGAGCAAGGCGCTGGTGGCCGAGTGCGAACAGGACGCCGGTTACCGCTGCAGCGTTGCCAACATGTATTACGGCACCGATTTCTACCTGGTCAAGCAGCTGGAGCTGAAGGATATCCGGCTGGTCTATGCGCCGCCGGAATCGATCGGCAAGTACGGCGGCGAGATCGACAACTTCATGTGGCCGCGGCACAGCGGTGACTTCGCGTTCTACCGCGCCTATGTCGGTCGCGACGGCAAGCCGGCGGCGTTCTCGCCGGACAACGTGCCGTATCAACCGAAGGCATTCCTGGAGGTGTCGACCGACCCGGTCGCCGAGGGCGATTTCGCGATGCTGGCTGGGTATCCGGGCCGCACGTTCCGCCATCGTACCGCGGCCGAGTTCGCCGACCAGGTGGGCACCCAGCTGCCCGAGCGCGTGGACCTGTATGCCGCGATGATCGACACCATCGAGGGTGCCGCCGCCAACGACGCGGATGCCGGCGTGCTGTACGCCTCTCAGGTTGCCAGCATGAAGAACAACCTCAAGCGGGCGCAGGGCGAGTTGGACGGCCTTCGCCGCAGTGATGCGGTCGGCGTACGCAAGCGCGACGAGGCCGCGATGCTGACCTGGCTCGACAAGCAGCCCGATGCGGCCGCCGCCCGCCGCGACATCGATGCGGCGGCCGCGGTCATCGCGCAGTCGCAGGCGACGCGCGAGCGCGACCAGTTGTTCGGGCTGATGCGCACCCAGACCCAGCTGCTCAAAAGCGCCATGCAGCTGCAGCGGCTGGCGGTCGAGCGTGCCAAGCCCGACGCGGAGCGCGAAACCGGTTACCAGCTCCGCGACGAGGCGCAGATCGAGGCCTCGCTGAAGCAGGTCCAGCGCCGTTACGCCCCGCAGGTGGAAAAAGCCCTGTTGGCAGAGCTGCTGACCCGCTACCGCGCACTGCCTGCCGACCAGCGCATCGCCGAGCTGGACGCCGTGTTCGGCACCGACAAGGCCCAAGCGGTGTCCGCGCTGGACACGCTCTACAGCGGCACCCGACTCGATCAGGAGGCGGAGCGCCTGCGCCTGCTCGCCGCCGATCCCGCGGAGATCGGCGCGTCCACCGATCCGTTGATGCAGGCCGCTGCGAAGTTGCTGCCGGCCCAGTTGCGAATCGCTGATGCGGATAAGGCCAGCGACGGCGAACTGCTGCGTTTGCGGCCGGCCTACATGCGCGCGCTGATCGGCTTCCGTGAGTCGCAAGGGCAGGCGGTGTACCCCGACGCCAACTCGACCCTGCGGGTGAGCTACGGCAAGGTCAGCTCGCTGGACCCGCGCGACGGCGTCCACTACACCCCGCTCACCACGGTGCAGGGAATCGTCGAAAAGCACACCGGCGAGGATCCTTTCGACGCCCCCAAGACCCTGCGCGACGCGATCGCCAAGGGCGACTTCGGCAGCACCATCGATCCCGTGCTGGGCACCCAGACCGTCAACCTGATGACCAACCTGGACACGACCGGCGGCAACTCCGGATCCCCGGTGCTGGACGCCAGCGGAAAGCTGATCGGGCTGAACTTCGACAGCAACTGGGAAGCGGTCAGCGCCAGCTGGATGTACGACCCGCGCTACAAGCGGGCCATCCACGTTGACGTGCGTTACCTGCGCTGGCTGATGGGCAAGGTGTACCCGGCACCGAACCTGTTGCGGGAAATGAGCCTGCCGCTGGAGTAGGGCTTGGAGAAGAGCGCCGCACCGTGGTGTCGCCGCGGGCCGGGGGCGAACGCCCTTGCTGCGAATGTCCCCCGGCACCGGTGAAGCCGGTGCCTCCTCCTTTACTTCGCCGCAAGGGCGTTCACCCCCGGCATCCAGCATGGCGGTGGTTGCAGATGCGCGAATCCGCCAGTACCGGGGGGACCTGCATGCCTTCGGGGCGAAGTAAAGGAGGAGGCCGCCGCCGGAGGCGGTGGCCGGAGGCGGTGGCCGGGGGACATTCGCCTCGAAGGCATGCAGGTCGCTCGCCCGGTCGATCACACCACAACCGGGCCAATGAGCAACATTTTCCCCGTCCTCCCTATGTCTTCAAAGGCGGGCAAAAACCCGTAAATCAGCGCGTGCCGTCGGCGACTGGTCTGCATTCACCGCATTCGCGCCCGTGCCGGAAGTTACGGGCCGCCATCGGGGTTGGCAGGCTAAAATCGCGGATTGATCCTTGGCAGGAGTAGGTGCATGCGTTATTCGATATTGACCGCCGCCATGGCGTTGACGGGCGTCATGGGATCGGCGGTGGCCGGCGAGGGCATGTGGGTGCCGCAGCAGCTGCCGGAGATTTCCGCAGCGTTGCAGAAGGCCGGGCTGGAGCTGCCCGCCGAACAACTGGCTGACCTGACCGGCGACCCGATGGGCGCGGTGGTCTCGCTGGGCGGCTGCACGGCGAGCTTCGTCTCCCCGCAGGGCCTGGTGGTGACCAACCATCACTGCGCATATGGCGCGATCCAGCTCAACTCCACGCCGGAAAACAACCTGATCGAGCACGGCTTCAATGCCGGAACCACGGAGCGCGAAGTGTCGGCCGGGCCGAACGCGCGCATCTACGCGCTGGACTCGATCCGCGACGTGACCAAGGACGTCCGCGCCGCGATCGATGCCGCGCCCGATGCGCTGGGACGCACGCGTGCGCTTGAGACCATCCAGAAACAACTGGTCGCCGACTGCGAAGCCGACGCCGGCTATCGCTGCCAGTTCTACAGCTTTGCCGGCGGCAACACCTACCGTCTGTTCAAGAACCTGGAGATCAAGGACGTGCGCTTGGTCTATGCGCCGCCCAACAGCATCGGCAGCTTCGGTGGCGATATCGACAACTGGATGTGGCCGCGCCACACTGGCGACTTCGCGTTCTACCGCGCCTACGTCGGCAAGGACGGCAAGCCGGCGCCGTACTCCACCGAAAACGTTCCCTACCAGCCGAAACACTTCCTCAAGTTCGCCAGCCAGCCGCTGAACATCGGTGATTTCGTGATGGTCGCCGGCTATCCGGGTCGGACCGCGCGCTACGCCCTGGCCGAGGAGTTCGACGCGACCGAGCAGTGGACCTACCCGACGGTCAAGCGCCATTACGAGGCGATGGTTGATCTGGTCGAGGCGGCCGGCGCGAAGGACGAGGACATCAAGGTCAAGTACGCCAGCACGATCCGTGGCTGGCAGAACACGATGAAGAACTACGGCGGCCAGCTGGAAGGCTTCCAGCGCATAGATGCCAGCAAGACCAAGCATGCCGAGGAGGCCGCGGTATTGGCCTGGTTGCGCGGGCAGGGCACCAAGGGTGCGCCGGCTTTGGAAGCGCACGCACGACTGCTGGAACTGGACGCCGCCGAGCGCGCCACCCGCGAGCGCGACCTGGTCTTCGGCCAGCTGGTCCGCACCGGTGCCATCGGCGCGGCAACCAGCCTGTACCGGTTTGCGCTGGAGGCTGAGAAGCCGGACGCGCAGCGTGACGCCGGCTACCAGGCGCGTGACCTGCCCGGTTTGGAGGGCTCGCTGAAGCAGATGGAGCGCCGTTACGACGCCGGCATGGATCGCCAGTTGCAGCAATACTGGTTGCGCGAATACGTGAAGTTGCCTCAGGACCAGCACATTCCCGCTCTCGATGAATGGCTGGGCGGCAACGACGAGGCCGCCGTGCAGGCTGCACTGGATCGCCTGGCCGGCACCAGCCTGGGCGATCTGGATACGCGCCTGAAGCTGATGCAGGCCGACCGCGCGACGCTTGAAGCCAGCAAGGACCCGGCCCTGCAACTGGCCGTGGCACTGATGCCGACGATGCTGCAGAACAAGGAGCTCGAAGAAATCCGCACCGGTGACGTGCTGCAGGCCCGCCCGGTGTATCTGCAGGCGGTCGCCGATTACCGCGCCAGCCGTGGCGAGTCGGTCTATCCGGATGCGAACTCCTCGCTGCGCATCACCTTCGGCAACGTCCAGGGCTACACCAAGCTGGACGGCAGCCGCCAGGCGGCGTTCACCACGCTGGAGCAGATAGCCGACAAATCCACCGGCGTGGACCCGTTCAATGCGCTCAAGGCACAGCTCGACGCCATCGCCGCCAAGCGCTACGGCGGCCTGGCCAGCCAGGAGTTGGGCACGGTACCGGTCAACTTCATGGCCGACCTGGACATCACCGGCGGCAACTCGGGCTCGCCGGCGATGGATGCGCGCGGTGAGCTGGTCGGGCTGGTGTTCGACATGAACTGGGAAAGCGTCAGCTCCAACTGGGTGTTCGACCCGGACATGACGCGCGTGATTGCGGTCGATGGGCGCTACCTGCGCTGGGTCATGCAGGAGGCGTTCCCGGCGCCGCAGGTGCTCAAGGAACTCGGCCTGCCTACCGGCCAGTGATCGCGGCACCGGCCTGTCGCGCCCTCCTGAGGGAGGGCGTCGATGGGCAGCGGACCGGCAATGACCCGCGTTCGCGCGGGCTGGGCCAGAATGGTCCTTTGTTTCCTACCCATCTTCATCGAGTACCCGCATGAAAATCATCCTCGCCCGTCATGGCGAAACTCCCTGGAACGCCGAAGGTCGTTACCAGGGCCAGGTCGACATCCCCCTCTCGGAAACCGGCGAGGCGCAGGCGCGCGCGCTGGGCGCTCGCCTGCACGACGTGGAGATCACCCGCGCGGTGGCGTCTCCACTGTCGCGTGCACGCCGCACCGCCGAACTGGCCCTGGGCGAGCACCGCGCAGGCCTGCTCAGCACTGATGCGGACCTCAGCGAGATCGCGCACGGCAGCTGGGAAGGCCTGCTGGCCAGCGAAATCCACGCCACCGATCCGGACCTGCTCAAGCTCTGGCGCGATTCACCGCATGAGGTGTTGATGCCCGGTGGCGGCGAGTCGCTGCAGCATGTGTTCGACCGCGCCTGGCCGGCATTCGGTCGGGCAATGGCCGGACTGGGCGACCACGACACGCTGCTGGTGGTCGCGCACGACGCGGTCAACCGCATGCTCCTGTGCAACGTGCTGGGAATCCCTTTCTCGCGACCGTGGACGTTCCGCCAGGCGCCGACCACGCTCAACCTGCTGGAAGGCACGCGGCTGGAAGACCTCGAGGTGGTGCGCCTGAACGATTGCTCGCATCACACCGCGCTGTTTGGCGAAGCGGTGCACCGCGCGCTCTAGCCGCAGGCCGCACGGCCCGCATCCCGGCATTCCCGCATCCCCGCGCCGCCCCGCCTGTTGTCCTGCGAGTGTTCGCCATGAACCTGTCCCAATGGCTCGACCGGATCGAGCAGCTGCATCCCAAGTCGATCGATATGGGGTTGGAGCGGATCGGCGCGGTGGCCGGCCGTCTGGGCATCAAGCGGCCTGCGCGGCGGGTGATCACCGTGGGCGGCACCAATGGCAAGGGCTCCACTGTCGCCTTCATCGAAGCGATTGGCCGCGCGGCCGGCTGGCGTGTCGGCGCGTACACCTCGCCGCACCTGCTGGCCTACAACGAGCGAATCCGCATCGATGGCGTGGACGCGGACGACGCGATGATCGTGGCCGCGTTCGAGGCGATCGAAGCCGCACGCGGTGACACGCCGTTGACGTATTTCGAGTACGGCACGCTGGCCGCGTTGTGGCTGTTCCAACGCGCCGATCTTGATCTGGCGGTGCTGGAAGTCGGGCTGGGTGGTCGCCTGGATGCGACCAACGTGGTGGACCCGGATGTCGCGGCGATCACCACCGTGGACGTCGACCATCAGGACTATCTGGGCGAAGGGCGGGAAGCCATCGGGCACGAGAAGGCTGGCATCGCGCGGGCCTGGAAGCCGCTGGTGCTCGGCGACGAGGACCCGCCTTCCAGCGTGTTGCGCCACGCCTACGCGATCGCCGCAAAGACATTGCGGTTTGGCTGCGACTTCTTCGTCGATCTGCCCGGTGCAACCGGCAGTGAGCCGGACGATTCCCATGCCGTGGCTGCCCGACAGTGGCGCTGGCGCGAGGTCGGCCACCGCATCGAGCTGCCGTTGCCACGGCTTGCGGGCCAGATGCAACTGCGCAATGCCGCCGTGGCCATCGCCGCTCTGCGTGCCCTGGATAAATCACCACCCGACCGGGCGGTTGTGCAGGGGGTCGCCGATGCACGCATCCGCGGCCGGCTGCAGCGCTTCGACCGGAACGGGGTGGAGGTGGTGGTGGATGTCGGCCACAACCCGCAGGCCGCGCATGCGCTGGCGGACTGGCTGGCGGCCACGCCGATTGCCGGTAAAACGCACGCCGTGTACGCAGCGCTGGTGGACAAGGACGTGGTTGGCGTGGTTTCGGCGCTCGCAGCGCGGGTGGACCATTGGCACTTGGCCGGACTGTTGGCACACGCACCCAGGGGCGTCACGGTCGCGGAGTTTGCGCCGCGGTTGGCCGGAACAGCGGGCGAAGCCGGCGCGCGGCACGACACCGTCGCTGATGCGCTGGCCGCCGCCTTGACTGCAGCGAGTCCTGGAGACCGTGTACTTGTGTTCGGCTCCTTCCACACGGCCGCCGAGGCGCTCACGGTCCTTGAAGCCGCGCCCGCGATGCCGGCGAGCTGAACCGCCAGTTCGCGTCGGCCGTCTGCGCCCGGCCTTCATTTGGCACAAGGGTATAATTTGCCGGCATTCCCCGTTGCCTGCGAGATCCGATGGAACCTGCCCTCAAACAGCGTCTGATCGGCGCCGCCGTGCTGGTCGCGATTGCGGTGATCTTCCTGCCCATGTTGATCAAGGGCCCGGCGCCCGACAGCGGCGTGTCGGATATTTCACTGGATCTCCCGTCCACGCCCAAGCAGGGTTTTGAAACCCGCGAGTTGCCGCTGGTGACGCCGCCGGCGCGCAACGGCGCCAGCGTCACCGCGCCCGGTGCGGGGCCGTCCGGCGAGGGCGCACTGCCCACCGTGGATACTCGTGCTGCGCGCGATCCCGGCAACCCGGCATCCGGCATGACGCCGGCAGCAGTGGCGGCCGGAAACTACGCGGTCAGCTTCGGCAGCTACGCCAGCCAGTCGGATGCGCAGAAGGTGGTGGACGCGCTGCACGCAGCTGATTTTCCTGCCTTCCACGAATCGGTGAAGAGCGGCGATCGCACGCTGCACCGGGTGCGCATCGGACCCTTCCAGACCAGCGCCGAGGCGGAAACTGCGCGCATCGATTCGGCCCGCGTGCGCAAGGACGTCGGGGCCAAGGTCGTGGTCCTGGACGCGGATCGTGCCGGGTCCGCAACCGCGAGTGCCAGTTCCGCGACAACTCCAGAGAAGCCCGCCCAGACGGTTGCTGCAAACCCCGAGCCAAAGCCGGAACCGCCCAAGCCCAAACCCGCTGAGCCGGCAAAGCCCGAGCCGGCCAAACCAGTCGCGGCGTCGCCCGCGCCGGCGCCTGCAAAGCCCGAGCCGGCGGCGGAGACCAGCAAGCCGGCTCCCGCCGCAGCCGGGGTGGGCTTCGTCGTCCAGCTGGGTGCCTTTGGCAATCCGGCCGAGGCCACCGCGCTGCGTGATCGCGCGCGCAGCCAGGGCTTGAGCGCGTTCGTCGAGCAGGTCCGCACCGCCGACGGTACGCTCAACCGGGTCCAGGTCGGGCCGGTCGCCGACCGCGCCGCGGCCGACCAGCTCAAGGCCCAGGCCGCCGCCAAGCTGGGCATCTCCGGCTTCGTTCGCGCACATCCATGACACAGCGTTTTATGCGGTTCGCCCGCATGAGGCCCGACCGGTTGGCGCAATGATCGCGATCGACTGGGTCCTGATCGGGCTGGTCGGCGTATCGGCTCTGTTCGGGATGATGCGTGGCCTGATCGGTGTGCTGGCATCGCTGGCCGCCTGGGTCCTTGCTGGCCTGGCCGCGTTCCAGTTTGGGGCGCAGGTCGCGCTCATGCTGGCCGGCAGCGGCGAACCGAGCGCCGGTCACCTGTTCGCCGGTTACGCGCTGGCCTTCATCGTGGTGATGATCGTGGTCGGGATCGCGGGCTGGATGCTGCGCACGCTGGTGCACTCGGTGGGGTTGTCCGGAGTGGACCGGATGCTCGGCTTTGTTGTCGGGGTCGTACGCGGCCTGGTGATTGCCTGCGCGCTGTTGTTGCTGATCGGATTGACCGAGCTGCCGCGCGAACCGTCGTGGCGTTCCTCGCGCGTGGTTCCCCTGCTGGTGCCTGGCGCCGAGCAGATGCGTAATTGGCTGCCCGAGTGGGTCGCGGCGCAGGTGGACCTTCGCGGTGATGCGGACGGTCCGGCGCTGCTGTCGTCCGACACGCTGCCCCGCCTTCCGCGGCCGGTGACGTCGCCGACGTCCGCCGACGCGGCTGCGCCCGATGCCGTTGTGCCCGAGCGTCCCAAGCGGGAGACCCCGTTGCCGGCTCCCGTGCGTTCTGCGCAGTCGGGCGACGGGGACAACGAATCGGTGCTACCGGCCGAAGGCGGCTGAGACGCTCTCCACGATGGCGCCCGCGCTGTCATTTTTTGCAATCGCTCCAACCAACCAGGATTACCAGTCATGTGCGGCATCATCGGAATCGTTGGCCACCAGGACGTCGCGGCGCAGATCTATGACGGACTGCTCGTCCTCCAGCACCGTGGCCAGGACGCCGCCGGCATTGCCACTGCGGACCGCCACCGCCTGCTGCTGCACAAGGGCAACGGGCTGGTCAGCGATGTGTTCGATGACGCCGCGATGCGGCGGATGGTCGGCCACGTCGGCATCGGTCATTGCCGCTACCCGACCGCCGGCAGCGAGGGCGACGACGAGGCGCAGCCGTTCTATGTCAACTCGCCCTACGGCATCGCGCTGGCCCACAACGGCAACCTGATCAATGCCGACACGCTGCGCGAGGAGCTGTTCCAGCAGGACCGGCGCAACGTCAATACCGAATCGGATTCGGAAGTGCTGTTGAACGTCTTCGCCCACGAGATGGGGGTGCTCGAGCCGCTGTCGCCGGAGACCGCGTTCCGCGCCGTTACCGGCGTGTACCGGCGCTGCGTGGGGGGCTACGCGGTGGTCGCCACGGTTCTGGGGCTGGGACTGGTCGCGTTCCGCGATCCCAACGGCATTCGCCCGCTGGTGCTGGGCAAACGCAGCGGCGTGGATGGCGACGAATACGCAGTGGCATCGGAGTCGGTGGCATTCGACCTGACCGGTTTCAAGCGGGTCCGCGATGTGCAGCCCGGCGAGGCGATCGTGATCACCAGCGACGGCACCCTGCACGCGCGCCAGTGCATCGCGCCTGGCACCCACACCCCGTGCATCTTCGAGTACGTGTACTTCGCGCGCCCGGACTCGATGATCGACGACGTCTCGGTGCACAAGGCGCGCATGCGCATGGGCCAGAAGCTGGGCGAGAAGATCCTGCGGCTGCGCCCGGACCACGACATCGACACGGTGATTCCAATTCCCGATTCCTCGCGTGACGCGGCCCTGGAAGTGGCCAACGTGCTGGGGATCAAGTACCGCGAGGGCTTCATCAAGAACCGCTACGTCGGCCGCACCTTCATCATGCCGGGGCAGGAGATGCGGGCCAAATCGGTGCGCCGCAAGCTCAATCCGATTCCGCTGGAGTTCCGCAACCGGGTCGTTTTGCTGGTGGACGATTCGATCGTGCGCGGGACGACGTCGCGGCAGATCGTGCAGATGGCCCGCGAAGCCGGGGCGCGCAAGGTGTATCTGGCTTCGGCGGCGCCGCCGGTGCGCCATCCCAACATCTACGGCATCGACATGCCCAGCCGCGAGGAGCTGATCGCCCACCAGCGAGACGAGTCGGAGATCGAGAAGCTGCTGGGCTGCGACTGGCTGGTCTATCAGGACCTCGCTGATCTGGAAGACGCGGTGTCGGGGCCGAAGCACCGGTTGGAGGATTTCGACTCGTCGTGCTTCAACGGGGAGTACGTGACCGGGGCAGCGGACGCATATTTCGAGCGGGTGCGGCGGTTGCGGTCGGATGAGGCGAAGGCGGATCGGCGGGGCGCTTAGTCGCTCGTTTGACTGGGTAATTGGTTGTTGGGTGCGTGGACGGGTTGGATATGCGATCCCGGGTGTGGGACTGGGAGTTCGCGCGTGGCGACACCGGGAGCCTGTTCCAAGTCGCTCCACGATATTCGCTTGGTTGGAACAGGCTCCCGGTGTCGCCTTGGGGCATTCGCTGGGTGGGAGTTTGATGAATCTTTTTGAGGCGGCTTGGGAGTGCCTGGTGGCGTCATCGCCTGACGCGAAGGTGGCGGCGACCCGGCGCGCGGCTGAGGCGTTTTCCCGCGGTGAGCTGGCGATTCCCGCCGATGCGCCGCCACCGGAACCGATCGGGATGCCGGGGCGGCCGTCGCGCCCGCGCTTGGTGCCTCCGCGCGACCTGCCGCGGCGGGGGTTCGGCAGCGACGAGGGCCGGGCGGCGTTTATCCATGCCATCGCGCATATCGAGTTCAACGCCATCGATCTGGCTTGGGATGCGGTGTACCGGTTCCGGGGACTGCCGGATCAGTTCTATGCCGATTGGGTGCAGGTCGCGGACGACGAGGCGCGGCATTTCACGATGCTTCGCAGTCGGTTGCAGCAGCTCGGGCGCGATTACGGTGACTTCGACGCCCACAACGGTTTGTGGGAGATGGCGCAGAAGACCGCCGGCGACGGGCTTGCGCGGATGGCGCTGGTACCGCGGGTGCTGGAAGCACGCGGCCTGGACGTGACGCCGGGGATGATCCAGCGCCTGAAGGGCATGGGCGACAGCAAGACGGTCGCGATCCTGGAGATCATCCTGGACGAGGAGGTGGCCCACGTCGCGGCCGGTTCGCGTTGGTTCCGCTGGTACTGCGAGCGGCGCGGCGTGGACCCGGCATCGACGTTCCGCGGACTGCTCACCGGCTACGCGCGGGCTGTGCTGCATGGACCGTTCAACGTCGAGGCGCGAACTCGCGCGGGCTTCGACGAGGAGGAGCTGGCGATGCTTGAGGCGGCGGTCACAGAACTGGCCAAGGGCCCGGCGTGATCAAGACGGTCGGTTAAGCTCACCGGCATCCAATCGGGAGGCGGTGCCATGACTCATCTACGTTCGTTGACGGTGTTGCTGTGCGGTCTTGCTGCCGGCGCGGCGTTGCTGGGATGTGATCCGGAGCCGACCGCGCCAGCAAGCTCTTCGACAGAGAGTGGAGCCGGGATTACCCCACCGGTTTCCGCAGTGCCGGCAGAGGCTGACGCGTCCCTCGATGGTGACCGAGCGGTGGGATTCCATGCGCGCGGCAACGAGCCGTTCTGGTCTGTTGAGGTCGTCGGGGACACGCTGCTCTACAACACACCTGATACCCAGCCCGGCGTCGAGCTTGCCGCGACGCGAAACGACACCGCGACGGATGTCGAGTTCCGTGGCGTCCACGGCGGCAAGGATTTCGTGCTCATCATCACCCCCGGTCAGTGCGAGGATTCGATGTCCGGCCAAGCCTACGACTACACCGCGACCTTCAGCGACGGCGAGCGTCAGTTGACCGGTTGCGCCAGCGCCGAGGACTGACGCAGGCGGGTTTCTACGCCTGCCGACCGCTCAGGCCAGGGTGTCCAGACGGTGGCCCTGACGGTCGACCCGCAGCACCGAACCCTGCTCGTACCAGTCGCCCAGCACGACGCGCTCGCGCGGGCGACCATCCACCTCCCGCACGTGCACCGCGGGTCGATGGGTGTGGCCGTGGATCAGCGTATCGACACCGAACTGCTGGAAGGCGGCGGCTACCGCCGCGGGTGCCACGTCGGTGATGGTGTCCATCGTGCCTTCCGACGCCAGGCCCGACTGGTGGGCCTGGCTGGCTTCGCGCGCCTGTTTCGCAAACGCGATCCGCGCCGCCAGTGGCTGGGACAGGAACTGCGCCTGCCACGCGGGATTGCGGGTCTGGGCGCGGAACTGCTGGTAGGCGACGTCGTCGGTGCACAGGGTGTCGCCATGCATCAGCAGCACCGGCTTGCCGTACAGCTGGATGACGGTGGGATCGGGCAGGATCGTCATCCCCGCCCGACCGGCAAAGTCCTGGCCCACCAGGAAATCCCGGTTGCCGTGCATGAACCAGACCGGCGTTCCGGCATCGGCAAGGTCGCGTAGGCGGTCGGCGACGAAGGTGGCGGTGTCGGAAGGGTCGTCATCACCGATCCACGCCTCGAACAGGTCGCCGAGGATGTAAAGCGCTTCCGCGTCACGCGCTTCAGCGTCGAGGAAACGGCCGAACAGCTCGGTGATGTGCGGCCGTTCGGCATCCAGATGCAGGTCGGAAATGAAGAGGGTCGTCATCGCCACATTGTAGTGGCTGGGTGCGGACTCGCTGATTGGCGGTCCGTCAGCCGCGGATCCACCAGCAGCCAAAGTGGCGCTGCAGGCCGAACACGGTATGGGAGGGACTGACCCCGTCGCCGGTGGACTGCTCGATCCGCAAGGCCACGGGCGATTGGCTCACCGGGCGCTTTGCGTAGTACTCCGCGTCCGTCACCATGCCGTCGATCGACTGCGCGACCTGTGGGCTGACCTGCACGATGCCGGCCAGCGGGCGGTGGGCGACGGCATCCAACCGGCGCAGGATGGCCACGCTCTGGCCGCCTGACATGCCGGCCCAGTGGTAGACGCCGGCCAGCTGGTTGGTGTCCTGCTGGTTGATCGCATTGGCCACGCGCAGCACCAGTTCCGGAAGATTGCGGGCACAGCCAACGCGGGGCGGTGCACGGCGCCGCTGGCCGGGTGGCCCCTCCTGGACGGGGCCTGCGGGAGCGGCCGTCGCGCCAAGTTCCGAGCAGGCACGGTCGGTGTAGACCATGCTGCCGTCGGGCGCCTGGCATCGGTAGATCGCCGCATTGGCAGGGCGGGGCGTCACGCCGGCCGTGACCAGGAAAATGGCCAGCAGCGCCGCACGCAACAGGTTGATCGAGGCCCGGGGCATCCGTGCAGGTTACTACCGCTGGGCCGAAGCGGTCTCGGGCGCGTATTGGTGAAGCAAATGAAATACAGCGTTGGCGCAGATGCGATGCTGGAGCGGCGCTTGTCGTTACATTGATGTGGATTGGTTCTGGTGTGATCCGCTTGCGGCGTCCGGAATCCCACTTGCCATTGCATTACGACCACGATGAGGGTGCGCAAATGAAGTTTGAAACGCTCGCAATCCACGCGGGATACGAAATCGACCCCACGACCAAATCCGTGGCAGTGCCGATCTACCAGACCACGTCCTACGCCTTCGACAGCACCCAGCACGCGGCCGACCTGTTCGACCTGAAGACGCCGGGCAACATCTACACCCGCATCATGAACCCGACCAACGCGGTGCTCGAGGAACGCGTCGCCGCGCTGGAAGGCGGCGTTGGCGCACTGGCGGTTGCCTCAGGCATGGCCGCGATCACCTATGCGATCCAGACCATCGCCCAGCAGGGCGACAACATCGTCTCGGTGAGCAAGTTGTATGGCGGCACCTACAACCTGTTCGCGCACACCTTCCCGCGCCAGGGCATCACGGTGCGGCTCGCCTCGCACGACGACATCGCCGGGCTGGAGGCGCTGATCGACGAGGACACCAAGGCGGTGTTCTGCGAGTCGATCGGCAATCCCGGCGGCGACATCGTCGATATCAAGGCGCTGGCGGATATGGCCCATCGCCATGGCATACCGCTGATCGTGGACAACACCGTGGCCACCCCGGCGCTGTGCCGCCCGTTCGAGTACGGCGCCGATATCGTGGTCCACGCCTTGACCAAGTACATGGGCGGCCACGGCACGACCATCGCCGGGGCGATCGTGGATTCCGGCAAGTTCCCCTGGGCCGAGCACAAGGCGCGGTTCCCGATGCTCAACGAGCCCGATCCGTCCTACCACGACGTGGTCTACACCGATGCGTTCGGCCCCGCCGCGTTCATCGGCCGCTGCCGCGTGGTGCCGCTGCGCAATACCGGCGCCGCGCTGTCGCCCTTCAACGCCTTCCTGGTCCTGCAGGGCATCGAGACGCTCGCCCTGCGCATGGAGCGCCATTGCGACAATGCGCTGAAGGTGGCGGAGTTCCTGCAGGCGCACGACCACGTGTCCTGGGTGAAGTACGCCGGCTTGCCCGAGCATCCCGACCATGCGCTCGCGCAGACCTACATGGGTGGACGTCCGGCAGGCATCCTCACGTTCGGCATCAACGGCGGGGCCGCCGCGGGTGCGCGCTTCATCGACGCGCTGCAGATGATCGTGCGCCTGGTCAACATCGGCGATGCGAAGTCGCTTGCCTGCCATCCGGCGTCAACCACGCACCGCCAGCTCAATGCCGACGAACTGGCTGCGGCCGGGGTGAGCGAGGACATGGTGCGGCTGTCAATCGGTCTGGAGCACATCGACGACATCCTCGCCGACCTCAGCCAGGCGTTGGAGGCCAGCCGCGGCTGACGCGCGGCTTATCCGGCACCGGGCCGACGGAGGTTCCGTCGGCCCCGCTGTCGCAGTGCGTCAGGCTGTGATCCGGCTGCGCTGTCCGTCCAGTCGCGCCAACACCGCGAGCGTCGGCTTGGCCAGGTTGAGCGTGTAGAAGTGCATTCCCGGCGCGCCGCCGTCGATCAGGCGCTGGCACAACTGGCCAACCACGTCGGCGCCAAAGGCACGCACGCTGGCGACGTCATCCCCGTAGGCGAGCATCCGCTGGGTGATCCAGCGTGGAATCTCTGCGCCGCACATCTCCGAGAACCGGCGCAGCTGGCTGAAATTGGAGATCGGCATGATGCCCGGAACGATCGGGATATCAACGCCCGCGGCGCGCACATCGTCGACGAAGCGGAAATAGGCGTCGGCGTTGTAGAAGTACTGGGTAATCGCACCGTCGGCGCCGGCCTTCGCCTTGCCGATGAAATGCTTCAGGTCGGCGTGCGCATCGCGGGCCTGGGGGTGCATTTCCGGGTAGGCGGCGACTTCGATGCGGAAATGATCGCCGGTTTCGGCGCGGATGAACTCGACCAGGTCACTGGCGTAGCGCAGGTCACCGGGACTGGCCATGCCCGAGGGGAGGTCGCCGCGCAGGGTCACCAGTCGCTTGGCGCCCATGGACATATACCGCTCCAGCTGCCCGCGGATCTCTGCCCGGCTGCCGCCGATGCAGCTGATGTGCGGTGCTGCCTCCAGGGCGTGGTGGCGCTGCAGGCGTTCGATCGTCTCCGGTGTGTGGCTCAGGGTCGAGCCTCCGGCGCCGAAGGTCACGCTGACGTAGTCGGGGGCGGCCGCCTTGAGCCGTGCGGCGGTGCGATCGAGCTGGGTGCGCTGATCATCGGTCTTGGGCGGATAGAACTCGAAGCTGATCGCGGTCATGCCGGCACTGTGTAGCGTGGGGGGATCGGCAATATATCGCTTCATCACGATGAATGTAAAATAACACCTGTCGCGCCGGCTGCTCCGCCCCGCGTCTGGTCTTGCCGTTCGTATTGCACAATCGCCGCTCGCACCGAGTTGCCGGCCGCTGGTCATTCGGCGCAACCCGACACGCAAAACTGCGGCGATGCTGGCTTCACCACCCATGGAGCCGTATCGATGACCCAGCCTGTCTCAAGCACCGTCCCGTCGCGCAAGCGCGTCCCGCTCGCCATTGCGGCGTTTGTCAGTCTGGCCTGCGCATCGCTCGCCGCCCACGCCGCGCCGCTGGACCATCACGGCATCCGCATCGAGGTCATCGGTGAGGGCGCGCCGGTGCTGATGATTCCCGGCCTCAACAGCGGCGCGGACACCTGGCGTGAGACCTGTCTTGCATTGCGCGCACCCGCTGCGGACCACAGCGGCCCCGGTCTCCCGATCCAGTGCCATCTGGTCCAGCTGCCGGGTTTTGCCGGTCTGGCCAAGGTCGACGGCGAGAGCTTCCTGCCGGTGATGAGGGACCAGCTGCTGGACTACGTCGTCGAGCACAACCTGCAGGGGATGACGGTGGTCGGCCACAGTCTGGGCGGTAGCCTGGCGCTGGATATGGCGATCAAGCAGCCCGACGCGTTCGGCAAACTGGTGATCGTCGACAGCCTGCCGTACTTCGCCGCCGCGCAGAATCCCGCCGCGACCGTCGCCCAGATCACCCCGATGGCCGAACAGATGCGTTCGGGCATGTTGGGAATTGATGAGGCGATGTACGTGGCCCAGACCGACGCCTCCGTCTTGGGAATGGCGCAGGCGCCGGAGCGGGTCGAGACCCTGAAGCAGTGGGGCCGCAACAGTGATCGCACGGTGACCGCCCAGGCCATGTACGAGCTGATGACGACCGATCTGCGCGGCGAGCTCGGTGCGGTCAGCTCGCCGACGCTGGTGCTCGGCAGCTGGGCCGCGTACAAGCCCTACGGCGCGACCCAGGAATCCACCCGCCAGATCTTCGTCGACCAGTACGCGAAGCTGCCGGGTGTGCGTGTCGAAATGAGCGAGGCGGGTTACCACTTCCTGATGTGGGACGATCCGCAGTGGCTGCAGGCGCAGATGCGCGGTTTTCTCGCTGCAACGCCGTAATCACCCACGGTCCGGGCGGCACGCAGTCGCCCGGCCGCACGATGGAAGATGCTGTGGAACCTGCAATACCGATCCGCCGATTCTGGCTGCTCAACGCGATCGCGTGGTCCATGTACATCGCGCTCAGTCTGCTGCTGGGCGCACTCTTTGGCGGCCTGTCGCCGGCGATGGTGCTGATCAGCGTGTCGTTGGGCGTGTATCTGTGGCTGGTCAGCGGTCGCATTCGCGTCACGGCGGTGCGTCACGGTTGGTGGCAGCGCGGCGGGTGGGCACTGGTTACGCGTCTGATCGCGGCCGTGGCGGTGGGCGCGACCGCGGCGCAACTGGGAGTGGCCGCGCTGTTGGTTCCCTCAATCAAACTGGGCTGGGTGCAGGTAGACGGTGGCATGTCCGCCTACCGGCCAGCCGCGACCTTGATGTACTGGTTGAACACGGCGGTCGTGCTCGCCTTGTGGACGGGTATCTGGGCCGGGGCGCACTCGGTCCGCCAGGCGCGCCAGAGCGAGCTGGCCCGTTTGCGCGCGGAGGCACGTCACAGCCTGTTGGAGCGCGATGCGCTCAAGGCGCGCCTTAATCCGCACTTCGTCTTCAACGCGCTCAACAACGTGCGCGCGCTGATCAACGAGGACCCGGCCCGCGCCCGCGAACTGGTGACGCGCTTGTCGAACACGCTGCGCCACGCGCTGGACCATACCGGCAACGCCGAGGTCAGCGTCGCGCGTGAACTGGAGGTGGTTGACGACTATCTCGCCGTGGAGGCGGTCCACTACGAGGACCGCCTGCGGGTCGTGCGGGATGTGGCACCGGACACGCGGGAGGCGACGCTGCCGGCGATGGCGCTGCAACTGCTGGTGGAAAACGCGATCAAGCACGGCATCGCGGTGGTGCCGGGCGGCGGCGAGATCACCATCGAGCTTCGCCGCGAAGGCGAAGCGTTGCAGGTGGCGGTGAGCAATCCGCTGCCGCTGGTTCCGGCCGCGCGTGGCCACGGCGTCGGACTGGCGTATCTGCAGGCGCAGCTGGGGGCCGGCACGGTCGAGTTGCAGTGCAGTGGCGAGCGCATGGTGGCCCGCTTGGTGGTGCCGCAATGAGCGGGCAGCTGAGGGTGTTGGTTGTCGACGACGCGCGGCTGGCCCGGCGCGAGCTGCGCACGTTGCTGGCGGAACTGCCGGATGTGGAGTGCGTAGGCGAAGCCGACGACGTGCCCAGCGCCCGCGAGGCAATCGCGCGTCTGCATCCCGACGTCGTGCTGCTGGATATCCAGTTGCCGTCGGGCAGCGGTTTTGACGTGCTCGATGCGCTGGATCCACTGCCGTCGGTCGTGTTCGTCACCGCCTACGACCACTACGCGGTGCGTGCGTTTGAGGCCAACGCCGTGGATTACCTGCTCAAGCCGGTGGTCGCGCCTCGTTTGAGCACCGCGCTGGACAAGGTCCGCAGCCAGATGGCGGAGCAGGCCGACGCACCCGAGCCCGGGCCGGACCGGCAGGTGTTGTTGGCGGCGCACGACCAGGTCTTTCTGCGCGACGGCGAGCGGTGCTGGTTCGTCGCCCTCGGAGAAATCCGCCGGATCGTGGTGGATGGCAACTACGCCCGGGTCTGCTTCCGCGACCAGAACGCCCTGCTCGCGCGCAGCCTCAGTGGACTGGAATCGCGGATGGAGCCGGGGCTGTTTTTCCGTGCCAACCGCAACACCCTGGTCAACCTACGCATGGTCCGCACCGTGGAGCCGTCAATCGCCGATGGCTACGACCTCGGCCTGGACGATGGCAGCCACGTTGAGGTGTCGCGCCGGCAGGGTCGCGAACTGCGAGAGCGCTTGACGCTGTAAGTCGCGGGTGCGGCACGCAGCGGCTACCCTTGCAGCCCCCTTGCTCGGCCCGTTTGCATGTCCATCGTCCTGACCCCGTTTGCCCGTACCCGCCTGTTTCCGCGCACCCCGCGCGGCAACACCATCCATGACTGCACGCCGGAGCAGTTCGAGCGGCATCTCAACGAGCACGCGCCGTTCAAGGTGCTCGACGGCTATGCGCCGTTCTGCAAGTTGCACGTGCATCGCAACTGGACCTCCACCCGGTGCCTGACCGTCCCGATCAGCGACGACAACCGCCACCTGCTGCGCTCGGCCTACGAGGCGCGCACCAAGGAGGAACTGCCGGTGCTGGTGCGCTGGTTCGAGGGCGTGGAACCGCCGGTGGCGGAGTATCTGGTGGTGATCCTCTACAGCCGCGAGCAGCTGGCGAAAGAGGGAACAGTGGTGGACGCGGACTGGGGCGTGGTCGGCTGCTTGTACACCATGGCGCCGGAGGAGATCCCGATGGCGCCCATCACGATGATGCGCAACGCGCTGGGCGTGGAAGAGGGCGGTTCGGGCGTGCCACTGGATCGGGATGCCTACCGCCATGCGGTCGAGTTCTGGGACAACAACGCCAACTGGCGACCCTGACCCCGCCCCGCGTCGAATGCCCGAGCGTCGACTCCAGGTAGGGTGGCGGACGAGAGTCTTGCGCAGCGTTACCTCACCAGGGCCTTCTGCGGCTTCGTCATTGCTGAGATGGCCGCAGTTTTACTGTCTTGTCGTTAAGTCATAACGAAGGACGCCATTTGTGGTTGTGTTTTAGCGCTGCGCCCTTCAGCTCTTTTCTGTGAATCTATTAATGGATAGAGAGCTCGCAGGGGAAAATTAATTTTGATTCTCCATGTAAGGTCTATGAGTAAGTTTGGGTTGTTGGCGCATATTCTTTAGGGGCTGGTATGAAGTTATGTCGACTGCTCGTATTAATTTTATTCGTATCTTTTCTGACTGGCTGTGCTACGAGGTTGGGCTTGACCTATAACTCAGACCCTCAGGGCGCAACTCTTTACGGCCTTGATGGACATAATTATGGATATACTCCGGTGGTTTTGTATTACGAGGTTGAAAAGGAATTTAAAGCTGGACAATGCACGACTATTCATGGAAAATCAGTGCGTTGGGCAAGCGGCGCGGAGGCAGCCTATACTAGGCAATCAGTGTGCCCTGTAAATGGATATGAGCAGTCCTTTACGTTCGTGCGGCCGACAGATATTCCGGGTCGAGATATTGATGTCCAATTTCAAATGGCGCTTGAGCAGCAACGTAGAGCAGATTCCGCAGCGATGGCCGCAGCTCTGCAGGGGCTAGGGCAGGCGGTCATTCAAAGCCAGTCTGCGCCGCCTCCGTCACAGAAGTCGAGCACGTTCTGTCAAACTTATATGGTTGGTGACCACCTGCAGACCTACTGCAAGTAGTTTGGGGCGTGATTTAATAGGGGCTTGATGTCAGCTCGTTCGGCCCGGGATAGGTGCACTACTTATGATGGTTTTAAAGCTGAGTTTTTATTAAATAAAAACGGGCGCCTCGCGGTGCCCGTTTCCTGTCTCACGCACTTAATCGGCAATCGATCAGTAGCGGTAGTGCTCCGCCTTGTACGGACCTTCCACCGGCACGCCGAGGTAGGCGGACTGCGCGGGGGTCAGTGTCGTCAGCTTGACGCCGATCTTCTCCAGATGCAGGCGGGCCACTTCCTCGTCCAGGTGCTTGGGCAGGATGTAGACCTTCTTCTCGTAGCTGTCCTTCTTCTCCCACAGGTCGATCTGGGCGAGGGTCTGGTTGGAGAAGGAGTTGGACATCACAAAGCTCGGATGTCCCGTCGCGCAACCCAGGTTGACCAGGCGGCCTTCGGCGAGCAGGAAGATCGCGCGGCCATCGGCGAACACGAACTTGTCCACCTGCGGCTTGATGTTGATCTGCTCGACGTCCTTGAGGCTCTTGAGCGCGTCGACCTGGATCTCGTTGTCGAAGTGGCCGATGTTGCAGACGATGGCCTGATCCTTCATGTTCTGCAGGTGCTCGACGGTGAGCACATCCTTGTTGCCGGTGGTGGTGACGTAGATGTCGCCGCGGCCGAGAGTGTTTTCCACCGTGGTGACCTCGAAGCCTTCCATCGCCGCCTGCAGCGCGCAGATCGGATCGATCTCGGTGACGATGACGCGCGCGCCGTAGGCCCGCAGCGACGCGGCAGAGCCCTTGCCGACGTCGCCATAGCCGCAGACCACGGCCACCTTGCCCGCCAGCATCACGTCCATCGCGCGCTTGAGGCCGTCGGCCAGCGACTCGCGGCAGCCGTACAGATTGTCGAACTTGGACTTGGTGACCGAGTCATTGACGTTGATCGCAGGCACCAGCAGTGAGCCGGCTTCGGCCAGCTGGTACAGGCGCAGCACGCCGGTGGTGGTTTCCTCCGACACGCCCTTCCAGTCCTTGACCACGGTGTGCCAGAAGCCCGGGCGCTCGACAGCCACGCGCTTGAGCAGGTTCTTGATCACCTGTTCCTCGTGCGAGGCGGCCTTTTCCTCCACCCACCTGGAGCCGTTCTCCAGCTCATAGCCCTTGTGGATCAACAGGGTCACGTCACCGCCGTCGTCCACGACCAGCTGCGGGCCGAGGAAACCGCCCTTGCCGTCGGGGAAGCTCAGCGCCGCCAACGTGCAGTCCCAGTACTCCTCCAGCGTCTCGCCCTTCCAGGCGAATACCGGCGTGCCGGACGCGGCAATCGCGGCCGCGGCGTGGTCCTGGGTGGAGAAGATGTTGCACGAGGCCCAGCGCACATCGGCGCCGATGTCCTTCAGGGTCTCGATCAGCACCGCGGTCTGCACGGTCATGTGCAGCGAGCCGGTCACGCGCACGTTTTTCAGCGGCTTGTCGGCCGCGTGTTTCTTGCGGATCGACATCAGGCCCGGCATCTCGTGCTCGGCAATATCGAGTTCCTTGCGGCCCCAGTCGGCCAGACCGATGTCGGCAACCTTGTAGTCGCCTTCGGTGGAGAAGGTTCGGATGGTGTCTTTCATGCGTAGCTCCGGTTCGATCCCGCGGCACCCGGATCGGGTGCGTCAAGCGGGGAGGGTGGTCGCAACCGGGCGCCGTTGTAGCGGACGGAGACCGATGGAGCGTCTCGATCGATCCTGCCAAGCCTGGCCGTCCGTGACAGGACGGTCGCAGCGCCCCTCGGCGGACCGCGCCATTGTAACGGCTTGAACCCGGGCGCCGCCGCATCGGGACTTCCTTCACTGGCCGGGCTTCAGCAACTGTGGGAGTTTGGCCCCCTGAAACGCCCCGGCCCGCGTCCGCCGCGCCGGGACACCACGATCCAATTTTCACTGTCACCTCTCCGGGAACGTCATGTCCAAACCCAAGCGGCGCTCATCCGCCTTCGGCCTGCTGGCCGCCTTGCTGCCCTTCGCATTGCTCACCCCTGCGCTGGCCCGGACCGCCGCGCTGGACGACCAAGGCGGCTACCAGCTGCCTGTGGACGCCTTGCAGGCGCTGGTCGATGCACCTCGCCAGCCGCAGGTCAGGCTGAGTCCAAACCGCGACTTTGCAACGTTGCTGAAGACCCCGTCGCTGCCTGGCATCGATGTCGTCGCGCAGCCCGAGCTGAAGCTGGCAGGCACGCGGATCAATCCGCGCACCTACGCCAGCAGTGCGTTCTCTTTCGGATCGGATCTGCAGTTGCTGGACATCGCCAAGCGCCAGGAGCTGCCCGTCGCCGGTCTGCCCGAGAACCTGAAGCTGGCCGACCTGTCCTGGGCGCCGGACCAGAAGCACATCGCCTTTACCCACGTCGACAACGGCTCGGGCCACGTGGAGCTGTGGATCGTCGAGGTCGCCTCGCGCAAGGCGCGCCGTTTGCTGCAGCAACCCCTGAACGCGGTGGCGGGTACCGGCTTCGACTGGCTCCCCGACAGCCGCGGTCTGCTGGTGACCCTGCGCCCCCACGACCAGGGAGCCGCACCCACCGCCGATGGCATTCCAGCCGGCCCCAGCATCCAGCAGACCGAGCAGGGCGCCGCGGTGCGCTCGATCCGGACCTACCAGGACCTGCTGAAGAACGAGCAGGACGCGGCCATCTTCGCCCACTACCTGACCAGCCAGCTCGCCCGCGTGGAGCTGTCGGGCAAATTGACCCTGCTGGGCAAGCCGGACCTCGTCATCGGCGCATCGCCGTCGCCCGATGGCAGGCATCTGCTGGTGCAGACGGTGGAGCGCCCGTTCTCCTACCTGGTGCCCTTCTCGCGTTTCCCGCGCCGCATCGAGGTGCTCGACCGCGACGGCAAGCCGCTGCACACGGTCGCCCGCCTGCCACTGGTGGAAGGCCTGCCGACCGGCAACGACGCGGTCGCCACCGGCGTGCGCCGCATCTCCTGGCGCAGCGACGCGCCGGCCACCCTGGTCTGGGCGGAAGCGCAGGACGGCGGCGACCCGGCGCGTGATGTGGAAGTGCGTGACGTGGTGTTCGCCCACGCCGCTCCGTTCAACGGCAAGCCGGTGGAACTGGCCCGACTCGGCCTGCGCTATGCCGGCGCGACCTGGGGTCGCGACGACCTCGCGCTGATCGACGAGTTCTGGTGGAAGACCCGCCAGACGCGGCAGTGGCGGATTGCTCCCGGGCAGCCCGAGCAGGCGGCGGAACTGATCTTTGATCGCTCCTACGAGGACCGCTACAGCGACCCGGGCACCGCGGTGACCCGCCCCGACGACGCCGGCAACCAGCGCCTGGTGGTATCCAGCGATGGCGGCAGCATCTTCCTGATGGGCGCAGGAGCTTCGCCGGAGGGCGACCGGCCGTTCCTCGACCGATTCAGCCTCGCCGACAAGCACGCGACGCGACTGTTCCACTCGGAAGAGCCGTGGTACGAAGCACCGGTCGCGATGCTGGACGATGACGGCAAGCGCATCCTCAGCTCGCGTGAGTCACCCAAGCAGCCGGCCAACATCTACCTGCGTGACTTGGGCGACGCGGACGCCAGCCCGATCGCGTTGACCGATTTCCCGCATCCCACGCCGCAACTGCGCGACGTGCAGAAGGAGCAGATCCGCTACCAACGCAAGGACGGCGTGGAGCTGACCGCCAACCTGTACCTGCCGCCGGGTTACGACGCCAAGCGTGATGGTCCGCTGCCGACGCTGCTGTGGGCCTACCCGCGCGAGTTCAAGTCCGCCGATGCGGCCAGCCAGGTGACCGGATCGCCCTACCGCTTCAACGCGATCAGCTACTGGGGACCACTGCCATTCCTGACCCGTGGCTACGCAGTGATGGACGGGCCGACCATGCCGATCGTCGGCGAGGGCGACCGCGAACCCAACGACACCTACCTTGAGCAACTGGTGGCCGGCGCTGAGGCGGCGGTGGACGAGGTGGTGCGGCGCGGGGTTGCCGACCGCAACCGCCTCGCGATTGGTGGGCACTCCTACGGGGCGTTCATGACCGCCAACCTGCTGGCCCACACCCGCCTGTTCAAGGCTGGGATCGCACGCAGCGGCGCCTACAACCGCAGCCTGACGCCGTTCGGTTTCCAGGCCGAGGAGCGCAACTACTGGCAGGCCCAGGACACCTACATGCAGATGTCGCCGTTCAACTACGCGCACCAGATCAAGGACGCACTGCTGATCATCCACGGTGTGGACGACAACAACTCGGGCACCTTCCCGGTCCAGAGCGAGCGCCTGTTCGCGGCGATGAAGGGCCTGGGGGGCAACGCGCGGCTGGTGATGCTGCCCAACGAATCGCACGGCTACCGCGCACGCGAATCCATCATGCACATGCTGGCCGAAGAGGATGCCTGGCTGGACAAGTACGTGAAGCGCGCGGGCAGCGATGATGCCAAGGTGGCCGAGGCACCGTAGCGCTAGCTGCGTTGCCAATGCCCGGATATTCCGGGACACCAATGAAACGGGCCGCATCGCGGCCCGTTTTTGTTGGTGTTTCGCTCATCGAGGGAGAAAACGCCGCATCTGCGAGGTGACCGGGGCACCGCGAGCGAATGCCATTGGGTGCGAATGTCCCCCGGCACCGATGACGCCGGTGCCTCCTCCTTTACTTCGCCCCAACGGCATTCGCTCACGTTGTTCCAGCATCACGGCTGTTTGCTGTTTGCGTACCGCGACGATCCGACAGCGGGACCTGCCGGCCTTCGGGGCGAAATAAAGGAGGAGGCCTCCGCCGCAGGCGGGGCCGGGGGACATTCGCCCGGAAGGCCGGCAGGTCCCGCCCCACGCGTCAGATCAGCACCGGCCCAGCGATCGGAAGCATCTTCCCCTTCGCAACGTCACCAGTCGGTCGGCTTGTAGTCCTTCAGGAACTGGCCCCAAACGTGGGTGCCCGTGTTGAAGCCGTCGATGATCGGGTCCACGATCCGCGCCGCACCGTCGATGATGTCCAGCGGCGGATGGAAGCGCTCCTCAAGCGTCTTGCGCGCCGCCAGCTCGGCCGGATCCTCGTCGGTCACCCAGCCGGTGTCGACGCTGTTCATGTGGATGCCGTCGCCGTGGTAATCGGCCGCCGAGGTGCGCGTCATCATGTTCAGCGCGGCCTTGGCCATGTTGGTGTGCGGGTGCCGAGTGGTCTTGAAGTTGCGGTAGAACTGCCCCTCCACCGCCGATACGTTCACGATGTGCTTGTCCCGGGTCGGCTCGCCGCCGTCATCCGCGCGCAGCATCAACGGCTTCAACCGGGCGTTGATCAGGAACGGCGCGATCGCGTTGACCAACTGCACTTCCAGCAATTCCACCGAGGGCACCTCGTGCATCTGCAGGCGCCAGGAATTGCGTCCGCGCAGATCGACCTGCTGCAGATCCTGGTCCAGCCGGCCTTCCGGGAACAGGTGTTTCTGGCCCAGCAGCTCCTCGGCCAACAGCGGCACCTGTGACAGCTCGGCCGCGCGGACCAGTCCGGACATGTCGCTGCCGGTCGCCCGCAGGTCGCCACGCGCGGCGGCGGCCTGCACCGATGCGGACGCCTCGCCCAGCAAGTCCTGGCTGCGCAGACCTTCGTACCGGCCGATAAGTTTGCGCACCGCTTCGGGCGTATCGCGGAGTGCCGCAGTCTCGCCGGCCATCATGTGGGCGTAGAACTCCGGCGGGCGGCGCACCGTCTGGCAGGCGTTGTTGATGATGAAATCCAGTCGCGGTCGCGTCGCCACCAGCTCGGTACAGAAGGCTTCCACGCTGGGTGTATGGCGCAGGTCCAGACCGAAGATCTCCAGCCGGTCGCTCCACTCGCCGAAATCCGGCTCCTGCGCGTAGCGCGCGGCGGAATCGCGCGGGAAGCGGGTCGTCACGATCAAGCCGGCGCCGGCGCGCAGCAGCTTCAGGCCGGCCTGATAGCCGATCTTGACCCGCCCGCCGGTCAGCAGCGCGACCCGGCCGGTCAGGTCCGCCAGCTCGGTGCGCTTGTGGAAATTGAATGCCGCGCACTCGGGGCACAGCTGGTCGTAGAAGTGGTGGACCTGCGTGTATTTCTGCTTGCACACGTAGCAATGCAGCAGCTCGGGCGACTCCGTGCCGGCAGCGGCTGCGTCGGTTTGCGGATGCCCGTCGTGGGGTTGCTCTCCGGGCCCGCGCGGCGGGAAGTAGTTCAACGCGGTAAATACGGGCTTGCGGCGCAGCGCGCGGATGCCGGTCTGGTTCAGGAGCTCGTCGGCACGACGGATGTTCTCGGCGTTGCGCTGGCGCTCCTGAGCCTTGAGCTTTTGCCGGCGCTGTCCGGGCTCGGGGTGGTAGACCCTTGCCACCGCCCGGTGCAATCGGGAGCGGTCCGTTTTCGGCAGCTCGTCCAGGAGCGTGCGATCTGCAGCAACCGCCTCGAGCAGATCCAGCGCCACCTGCAGGCGCTGGGAAAGGGTGGTCGATTCAGGACTGTCGGTGGCAGGCGAGGGGTGTGGCGGGGTGGCGTCAGCGCTGGGCAAGGTGATGGTTTTGATCGGGACAAGACGACCAGTTTACCGGCCGCCGCCACAGGCGGCCCCGATCGATCGGCAATTCCCCGGCCAGCCACTGGCGGCGTCGGCTCCGGGCGCGCAGGTCAGTCGATGCCCAGTTTCTTCAACTTGTAGCGCAAGGCGCGGAAGGTGATGCCCAGCGATGCCGCCGTGCGGGTCTTGTTGTAACGGTTTTCCTGCAACGCGTGCTGGATCGCTGCCCGCTCGATCTCTTCGATGTAGGAGGGCAACGCACTGGTCGCGGTGTCGCGCGGATCGATCGTGCGCGGGTCGATTCCCGCCGCGGCTGCGGCCGCCTGCGGCGTCTGGGCGCCCGATGCGGGCGGCTGCAATGGGGCGGCGCCGGGTTCGCGCGGGGCCGGCCGGGGTGCGCCGTGGGCGGCAGCGTGGGCCGCGGTGGCCTGTGGCAGGTGCAGATCATGCACCTCGAGCCGGTCACCGTCGGCCATGGCCATGGCGCGCTCGAGGATGTTCTCCAACTCGCGCACGTTGCCCGGGAAGGCGTACTGGCCAAGCGCATCCATGGCCTCGGCGGAAAGCGCCGGCGGCTCGCGACCCAGGTCGGAGGCCAGGCGCTGGAGGATCTTGGCGCACAGGCCGGGCAGGTCGGAGAGGCGCTCGCGCAGCGGCGGCACGCGCAACTCGATCACATTGATGCGGTAGTAGAGGTCCTGGCGGAAGCGGCCTTCGGCGACCAGGCCGGCCAGGTCCTTGTGCGTTGCGGAAAGGATGCGTACATCCACCATCGTCTCCGCGTTGGCGCCCACCGGCTTGATGGATTTCTCCTGGATCGCGCGCAGCAGCTTGACCTGCATCGGCAGCGGCAGCTCGGCAACCTCGTCCAGGAACAGCGTGCCGCCGTCAGCGCTGTGGAACAGGCCCGGCTTGTCGGCGTGGGCCCCGGTGAAGCTGCCCTTCTTGTGGCCGAAGAACTCGCTTTCCATCAGTTCGCTGGGGATCGCGCCGCAGTTGACCGGGACGAACGGACCGGAACCGCGGCTTCCCTCGGCGTGGATCGTGCGGGCGACCAGTTCCTTGCCCACGCCCGACTCGCCGGCGATATACACCGGCGCCTGACTCCGCGCCACCTTGGTGATGGTCTCGCGCAGCTGCTGCATCGCGGGCGATTCGCCGTACAGGCGGGTGGCAACGTTTTCCGGGTTGGCACGTAGCGCGGGCTTCTCCTTCAGGTCCAGCGCATGGCGGACCAGGTCACGCAACACCGACAGCTCGACCGGCTTGGCGACAAAATCGAAGGCGCCGGCCTTGAGCGCATCGACGGCGGCATCCACGTTACCGAAGGCGGTAATCATCGCCACGGGGGTTTCGGGAAACTTCTCGGTGATCTCGGCGATCAGATCGATGCCAGAGCCGTCGGGGAGGCGCATGTCAGTCAAGCACAGGTCATAGCGGTTGCGGGCCAGTTGCGCGCGCGCGTCGCCCAGGCTGGACGCGGTATCGCATCGCAATCCCATGCGGCCCAGGGTCATCACCAGCAACTCGCGGATGTCCCGCTCGTCATCGACTACCAAAGCGCTGCGTGTCTCAGCCATCCCGTCCTCCGATCATGAAGGCTAGCTTAAGCGATCACGACGTATGGAGGCAGTGGAGGACAAGCGGATCCGGAAACAGCTGCCCCCGGCGGGCAGGGGGATGAAGTCCAAGGACGCCTGGTTGGCAAGGATCAGTTCGCGTGCGATGTACAGGCCCAGCCCGGTGCCGTGGCCGGAGGTGGTGAAAAATGGCTGGAACAGCTGATGGGCGACCCGTTCGGGAATCCCCGGTCCGCGGTCGGTGACATCGATGATCGGATGCCTGCGATCATCCTGGTGGACGTGCACGGTCACCCGCGCGGGCTCGCCCGGCATGCGGCCGTAGGTCAGCGCGTTGTGCACCAGCACGGTCAGCACCTGCAGCAGGTGGCGCGGATCGACCAGCGCCTGCACCTCGGGCCGCTCCGCCGTGGCCACCAGCGTGTCGTTTTCCAACGGATGGCCGGCGCGGTACTCGTTGACGAATCGGTTCACCAGCGCGACCAGATCCACGTAATCGGGTGAGGCGGGTTCGCGCCGCGCCAATCCCAGAACGTTCTCGACGATGCCGTTCATGCGCTGGCCCTGCTGGCGGATGATCTCCAGCAGGCGGCGGTCGGAGACGGCAATCTCTTCGGACTCCTCCAACAGCTGCACGGCGTAGTTGATCGCCGCCAGTGGGTTGCGGATCTCGTGCGCCAGGCTGGCCGAAAAGCGTCCCAGCGTGGCCAGCGTCATGGATTCGGCGCGGCGCGACAGCAGCGAGGTGTCATCCAGGAAGACCAGCGTCTGGTCGCTACCGGCCAGCAGGCGGGTGAACCGTGGGATCACGTCGTGCTGGTCGGTGGCCACCTGCAGCGGCGTATCGTCGACGACGCCCGACTCGCGCCAGGCCGCGAGGCGGCGGGAGAGCTCCGGCAGCGCCAACGCCAGATCGCGATGGCCGTCGCCGGCTTCGCCCAGCAGCAGCAGGGCCGCCTCGTTGGCCAGCTGCACCCGGTTCTGGCCATCCACCAGCAGCACGCCGGTGCGCAGGCGCCGGATGATCAATTCGTTGACCTCGGTGAGGTGGGCGGTCTGTACCCCACGCGTCTCGGCCAGTTCGTAGCTGTCGCGCATCTGCCGGCCCAGGATGCTGGTGGTGGTCGCAACGGCGAGATACCCGACCGAGAACATCAAGGGCTCGGTGATCGCGCGCTCGCTTTCCTCCAGCAGCGCTGACCAGAAGTGCTCACCGACGATCGCGGCCACGGCCACCATGGCCGCACCAAGGCCCAACCGCGGAGGCAGCAGCAGAGCCGCGGCGCCGACGTTGAACAACAGCATCAGGGCGATGCCGGTGCCGGCGACCGGAATGGCGTGGATGGCCAGGATCCCGAACAGGAGGTCGCAACAGATGCCCGCAAAAGCCTGTCCGCGCAGTTCCCCGCGACGGCCGAACGCAAACAGGACGGCGCCCAGGAACAGGTACGACAGTGCGACCACCCGCGCCATCAGGTCGTGCCGGGGCGCCTCGAGCATCTCCGCCACCGGCCCGAACAGGACCAGCACCAGCAGCGAGCCTTCCAGCAGGCGGTACAGGGTGAAGAAGTAGAGTTCGCGGCGCAGTGCGCTGTCGGCGTCGTCGTTGGCTTGGACGGCGAGGGCTGGCGACACGCGTTTCATCCTTGAGTGTTGATTCGCACGAGTATAGGCATGCGTGTTGCGATGTCGGCCAGCCCGGATTTTGCGGGGGGCGGCGCGATCAGCCACAATAGCGGGCCCCTCGCTCCCGAGCCGTTTCCGGCTGCGCCAGCGAGGGATGTCTTCCACTCCCCTCGGTGACGCATGAATTTTCACGAATACCAGGCAAAGCAGCTGTTTGCCGACTACGGCATTGCCGTGCCGGCCGGGCGCATCGCGCGCACTCCTGAAGAAGCGGTCGAAGCCGCCAAGTCCATCCCCGGCGACCTGTGGGTGGTGAAGGCACAGATCCACGCCGGGGGCCGCGGCAAGGCCGGCGGCGTCAAGCTTGCCAAGTCCTATGACGAGGTCAAGCAGTACACCAAGGCGATGCTCGGTACGTCGATGGAGACCTACCAGACCGCGGGGGTCGCGCTGCCGATCGACTCGGTGCTGATCTGCGAAGGCACCGACATCGACAAGGAGCTGTACCTCTCGGTCCTGGTCGACCGCAGCACCCAGACGGTGACCTTCATCGCCTCCGCCGAAGGCGGCATGGACATCGAGCAGGTCGCCGCCGAGAAGCCGGAGGCGATCAAGACCATCCACGTGAACTACGTGGAAGGCCTGCAGCCCTACCAGTGTCGCGCGCTGGGCTTCGACATGGGCCTGACGGCCAAGCAGGTCAACCAGTTGACCAAGATCATGACCGGCCTGTTCAAGCTGTTCCACGAGAAGGACCTGGCGCTCGTCGAGCTGAACCCGCTGGCGATCCTGACCAATGGCGACCTCGCGGTGCTGGACGGCAAGATCAACTCCGACGACAACGCGACCTACCGTCATCCCGACCTGGCCGGCATGCGTGACATCCGCCAGGAAGACGAGACCGAGGTCAAGGCCAGCCAGCATGACCTCAACTACGTGACCATGGACGGCAACATCGGCTGCATGGTCAACGGCGCAGGCCTGGCGATGGCGACCATGGACGTGATCAAGCTGGAAGGCGGCGAGCCGGCGAACTTCCTCGACGTGGGCGGCGGCGCCACCAAGGAGCGCGTGACCGAGGCGTTCAAGCTGATCCTGTCCAGCGACAAGGTGAAGGCGATCTTCGTGAACATCTTCGGCGGCATCGTGCGCTGCGACATGATCGCCGAGGGCATCATCGCCGCGGTCAAGGAAGTGGACGTCAAGGTGCCGGTGATCGTGCGCCTGGAAGGCACCAACGTGGATGCGGGCAAGGAGTTGCTGAAGAACTCCGGCCTGGCGATCACGTCCGCCGACGACATCAACGATGGCGCCCGCAAGGCCGTTGCCGCCGTTGCCGCCTGATCCACATCACCAGGATTCAATATAAATGAGCGTTTTGATCAACAAAGACACCAAGGTGATCGTGCAGGGCTTCACCGGCTCGCAGGGCACCTTCCACGCCGAGCAGATGCTCGATTACGGCACGAAGGTTGTCGGCGGGGTGACTCCGGGCAAGGGCGGCACCACGCACCTGAACCTGCCGGTCTTCAACACGGTCGCCGATGCGGTCGAGCAGACCGGCGCCAACGCCTCGGTCATCTACGTCCCGCCGGCGTTTGCCGCCGACGCGATCCTGGAAGCCGCCGATGCGGGCATCACCGTCATCGTGTGCATCACCGAAGGTATCCCGGTGCTGGACATGCTGCGGGTCAAGAACGTGCTCAATGATTTCGAGGACGTGGTCCTGATCGGGCCGAACTGCCCCGGCGTGATCACCCCCGGCGAGTGCAAGATCGGCATCATGCCCGGCCACATCCACACCGTGGGCAAGATCGGCATCGTCAGCCGCTCCGGCACCCTGACCTACGAGGCGGTCAAGCAGACCACCGACGCGGGCCTGGGCCAGTCCACCGTAATCGGTATCGGTGGTGACCCGATTCACGGTCTGGACTTCATCGACTGCCTGAAGCTTTTCCAGGACGATGAGCAGACCGAAGGCATCATCATGGTCGGTGAGATCGGCGGCAGCGCCGAGGAAGAGGCTGCCGAGTTCATCGCCCAGTACGTGACCAAGCCGGTCGTTGGCTTCATCGCCGGCGCCAGCGCCCCGGAAGGCAAGCGCATGGGCCACGCCGGTGCGATCGCCTCCGGCGGTCAGGGCACCGCCGAAGGCAAGTTCGCCGCGATGGAGAAGGCGGGCGTGACCACGGTCAAGTCGCCTGGTGATTTGGGCGCGGCGATTGCCAAGCGCCTGGCGAAGTAAGCCACGCGTCATGCTTGATTGAAAAAGGCCACCTTCGGGTGGCCTTTTTTGTGGGTTCCTCGCCCGACTCGGGGGCGCGGGAAGGCATTGCGCGATCGCTGGACTGACTTTGACCGACCGTCGGGGGCGCGACCTGCACGTCTTCCGGGCGAATGTCCCCCGGCTCCCGCCTGCGGCGGGAGTCTCCTCCTTTATTTCGCCCCGAAGACATACAGGTCACGCTTGTGCTGGCGGGTTTGCGCTTCTACATCCACCCGCCAGGCTGGAACGCCGGGGGTGGATGCCCTTGGGGCGAAGTAAAGGAGGAGGCACCGGTTTCACCGGTGCCGGGGGACATTCGCCGCAAGGGCATTCACCCCCGACTCCTCGGCTAGCCTTCAGCTGCCCGGATTTCCTCCGCGTCACCGGCATCGACCGCATCTTCCGCGCCCCACGGCGCCGGCGGAGCGGCAACCGGTTTGGTCAGGTCGAAGCCGACCCGGAACAGGCGGTCCTGGTCGGTGCGGGCCAGTTCGTAGACGAAGCTCTGCTCCGGCTCGATCTCAATCGCCCACACGTTGCTGTTGGACACGTCCATGCCCTCGCGGGTGAACATCGCCTGCGAGAACGCATCGACCGGAAATTCCTGCCGGTTCGCGCTGCCCGCGTTTGCGGTATCGCCGCCATACATGGTCACCGGGTCGTCGCTGCCGTCCTGCAGACGGTGGTCGTGCTTCAGGCGCAGGCCGTCGGCGGTGCGGGTAAGCACCCAGGTGCGCGAGCGGTCGTCGCCGACGTGGAAGGGGATGCGAATCTCCTGCTCGCTGCAGTCGCGGACATGCATCGTCAGGGGCTGGTCGCGGAACGGATCCGGCCCTGCGGCGGCTTCGGGGCGGTCGGTCAGCACACGGCCTTCAAAGGCCTGTCCGCACAGTGCGGTGAGGTGTTGAAAGAAGACTTGCTGGGGATCGGCGGTCGTTGACGCGGTCGCCGTGACTTCGGCGTCACTGATGGTTTCTGTGGCCGGCTGACTGCAGGCGGCGAGGGCGACGGCAAGCGCCGCGGGGAAGGCGATAGGGAAAAGTTTCATCCAGCCACGCTAGCCGGTTTGGCTCGGGGTTGCCATGCCGCGCGGTGGCCGCTTGCCGGCGACAGGTGGTTGTCGCCGGCAAGCTCCTTCCATCGTTCACGCGGTCGCAGTGTGTGCGCTCAGGCCGTCACGGAACGCGGCGTAGTCGAGTCCGAGCGGCTCGGCCGAGGCTGGACGCGCCAGCGCGGTGGCGAGCGCCGGTGGCGGCGCAACCACGTGACCGACCAGCGGTTCGACCACGGTCTCGAACTTGGCCGGATGCGCGGTTGCGACGACCGCCCACGGACGCCGGTCGCCCTTCGCACGCAGTCCCTCCAGCGCATGGAGGCCGATCGCGGTGTGCGGGCAGGGAACCACGCCGTGGCGGTCCGGCGCCGCGCTGATCGCCTGCCGGATCTGGTCATCGTCGACGCTGCAGGCCTGCATTGATGCGCGCACAGCGGCGTCATCGTCATGCCACCAGCGCAGGCGCTCGAAGTTGCTCGGTGCGCCGACATCCATCGCGTTGGCGATCGTCGCCTTGCCGGGCTGCGGCTGGTAATCGGCGCCGGCGAAGTAGCGTGGCAACACGTCGTTGGCGTTGCTGGCCAGCACAATCTCGCCGATCGGCAGGCCCATGCTGCGGGCCAGCCACGCGGCGAGGGCGTTGCCGAGGTTGCCGGTGGGGATGACGAAGTTGAGCGGTTCGCCGTGCTCGGCGCGGAACTGCAGCGAGGCGTGCGCGTAGTACGCCATCTGCGGCAGCAAGCGGCCCAGACTGATGCTGTTGGCCGAACCCAGCACGGCCGTCTCACGCAGCGAGGCATCCGTCAGCGCCTGCTTCACCAGTCGTTGGCAGTCATCGAAGGTGCCGTCCACGCGCAGCACCTGCACGTTGTCACCGAAGCAGCCCAGACCGTGGGCCTGACGCGGCGATACGCGGCCATCGGGATACAGGATCACCACCTGGAAGCCTTCACGGCGATGGAAGGCTGCACCGACCGCGGCGCCGGTATCGCCGGACGTCGCGACCAGGATGGTCGTCGGCGGAGCGTCGGGCGCGCGCAATCGCGACAGCGCCTCGGCGAGGAAGCGCGCGCCGATGTCCTTGAACGCGGCGGTCGGGCCGTGGAACAGCTCCAGCAAATAATCGCCGGACTGTTTCAGTGGTCGCAGCGGGACCGGGAAGTCGAACGCGGACCGGCACATGTCGGGCAGCTGTGCGGCCAGCCGCGAGCCTTCGAAGTAGGGCGCGAGCAGGACCGCCGCGGTGTCCGCCAGCGTGGCGCCGGCATGTGTGATGGTGACCTGCGGGATGGTCACCGGCACATACAGGCCGCCATCCGGGGCCAGACCGGCGGCAAGTGCGTCGTCGATGCCGACCTGTGGCGCCTGTCCGCGGGTGCTGGCGAACTTCATGCCACCAGCTCCGCGCGGGGGCCGTTGACCGGCGAGATATGCACGTCGCTGTCGAGGCCGACGTCGGCAAAAGCCGCCTGCATCGCCGCCGCGGCGATCTGCGCCTGCGCCGCACTGGTGAACCAGCCGAACACGCTGGGACCAGCGCCGGAGATGCTGGCGCCCAGTGCGCCATGGGCCAGTGCGGCGGCCTTGACCTCGGCAAACCCCGGGACCAGAGATGCGCGGCGGGGTTCGACCAGCACGTCGCGCAAGCCTTCAGCGATCAGGGCGAGGTCACCACGCGCCAGACCGGTCAGGAACAGCGCCAGGTGCTCGCTGTGCTGGACCACCTGCCGCAGCGGGTAGGGGGCCGACAACGCCTCGCGTGCGAGCCTGGTCTCAAGCACATGGTGCGGATGCACCACCGCACACACCAACGGCGGTGCCGACAGTGGAATGGCCCGGGTCGGCGTTGCCAACACGACACCGCCAAACAGCATCGGTGCGACGTTGTCGCCGTGCACGCTGCCGCTGGCCACCGACTCACCCAGCAGGGCCAGCGGATACAGCTGGTCGCGGGTCAGCGGCTGGTCGAGCACCGCATTGGCCGCCACCAGCGCCGCCACGCAGGAGGCCGCCGAGCCGCCAAGACCCGAACCCAGCGGGATGCCCTTGTGCAGGCGCAGCTCGAAGCCGTGCGCGATGCCATGTTGCGCACGCAACTCCATCAGCGCGCGACCGGCGGTGTTGCGCTCCGCCTCGCGCGGCAGCTGCGCTGCGCCGTCGCTGTCGCCGTCGATGCCGGTGATGGTCACCGTGGGGGCGTCGATCCGACGCACGAAGGCGCGGTCGCCCGGCCCCTCGATGCTGTGGCCGAGCAGGTCGAACCCCACGCCGATGTTGCCCACGGAGGCCGGCGCGAACGCCGTCGCACCCTCGCGGGCGGGCGAACGCGGACGTTGGGCGGAGGTGCCCAGCACCGCGCTCACAGCCTTGCCCCGAGTGCTTGCGCAATCGCGAGCACGTCGCCGAATACGCCGGCAGCGGTGACCTCCGGGCCGGCGCCGGGGCCCTGGACCACCAGCGGGTTGTCGGTGTATCGACGGGTGTGGAACTGGATCAGGTTGTCGGTCAGGCGGCTGTACAGGCTGGCGTGTCCCGTCGGCGGCACCACCAGCGCGACGCTGGCGCGACCTTCGTTGTCCATGCGGGCGAGGTAGCGCAATGCCCCACCGCTGGCCAGCGCCTCGTCCAGACGCGCCTGCAGCGGTGCGTCCAGCTCCTCAAGCCGGGCGAGGAATTCTTCCAGCGGCACGTTGTGCAGGGCCGGCGGCACCAGGTTTTCGATGTCGACATCCTCCAGCGACAGCATGCGGCCGGCCTCTCGGGCGAGGATCACCAGCTTGCGCGCGACATCGATGCCCGAGAGGTCGTCGCGAGGGTCCGGTTCCGTATAGCCCAGCTCGCGCGCCTCGCGCACCAGTGCGGAGAACGGCACGCTGCCATCAAAGCGGTTGAACAGCCACGCCAGCGTGCCGGAGAGCACTCCCTCGAAGGCGGTCAGTTCATCGCCGGTGTCGAGCTGGTTGCGCAGGGTCATGATGACCGGCAGACCGGCACCGACCGTGGCTTCGTAGAGGAAGCGGCCGCCGTGGCGGGTGGCGGCGCGGATCGCCCGGTAGCGGGCCAGATCGCCGCTGCCGGCGTGCTTGCTCGGGGTGACGACGTGGATGCCGGCGGCGAGCCACTGTGGGTAGTAATCGGCGATGGCATCGCTGCCGCTGCAGTCCACGATCAGTGCGTGCGGCAGATGGCTGGCGCGTACATGGTGCGCGAACGCATCCAGATCCAGGGCTTCGCCCGCTTCCAGAGCTGCCAATGCCTCCTGCGGCGGCAGGTTGCGCGGCGCCAGGCTCATGCGGCGGCTGTTGGCGATCGCGCGCAGCCGCAGGTCGATGCCGCGCTGGCCGTCGCCGGCGAGACGCTGCAGTGATTCGGACAGCTGGCCAAGCAGCGCGCGCCCGACCTTGCCAGGCCCGATGAGGCCAATGGAGAGTGTTTGCGGTGACAGCCAGAACGCCGAATGCACGGCGCGCAGACCGCGCACGGCGTCGGCGGCGTCCAGCGCCACAGAGATGTTGCGCTCACTCGCGCCCTGGGCGATCGCCCGGATGTTGACGCGGGCCTTTGCCAGGCCGTCAAACAGCCGTGCGGCAACACCGGGGGAACCGACCATGCCGTCGCCCACGGCTGCGAGGATGGCGATTCCCGGGGTCACGTCCACGCCGGCGACCAGCCCCTCCTCGATGGCATCGGCGAAGGCACTGGCGACCGCCTCGCGCGCCTGGGCGGCCTGCGCCTCGCGCACCACGCAGCAGATCGAATGCTCACTGGAACCCTGCGAGATCATCGTCACCGAAACGCCGGCGGCGTGCAGGGCGGCGAACATCCGCTCGGCGGTGCCCGGCACCCCGATAAGGCCCGCGCCGCTGAGTTCCAGCAACGCCATTCGCTCCACCAGGCTGAGGCCTTTCACCGGCGAGGCGGCCGGGGCGGACTCCAGGCTGATCACCGTGCCTTTTGCGTCGGGGTTGCGGGTGTTGCGGATCCGTATCGCCAGTCCGGCCTGCAGTGCCGGGGCCATGGTGCGGGGGTGCAGCACGCTGGCGCCGAAATAGGACAGCTCGTTGGCCTCGGCGTAGGACATCGAATCCAGGCACACCGCATCGGGTACCAGTCGCGGGTCGGCGCTGAGCACCCCATCCACGTCGGTCCAGATGGTGAGCTCGGTGGCATTCAGCAGTCGTCCGAACGCGGCTGCCGAATAGTCGCTGCCATTGCGGCCCAGCGTGGTGTTCGCGCCGTCGCCATCGCGGGCGACAAAGCCGGTGATGACGCGGCCACGCGCGCAGTAGTCCTGGCGCTCCGACCATTGCGCAAGGCGCGCCTGGCTGGCCTCCCAGTCCACGGTGACACCCAGCTCGCCGGGGTTGGCGACCAGCACGTCGCGCGCGTCCAGGCGGCCCCAGCCGGCATCGGCGCCACCCAGCGCGACCTGCAACAGCCGCGAGGAGCAGACCTCGCCCAGACCATGCACGCCTGCGATGTCGGCCTCGCTGCGCGCCTGTCCGGCCGCCATCGCCGTCAGCGTGTCGCCCAGCGCGGCGAACTGCGCTTCCAGCCAGGCGTGGAGGCCATGCGTGGCGTCGGCATCCAGCACATCGGCCGCGTCCAGATGGCGCTGGCGAAGTGCCATGAAGGCGGGCTTCCAGTCCGTACCGGACATGCTGGCATCGGCCAGGGCGATCAGGGTGTCGGTGACGCCGTGCATTGCCGAGACGACGACGAACTGAAGGCCGGGTGCCGCCGCATCCAGTCTGTCGAGGAGGGCGGCCACGCGCTGGTAGTGGGCGGCGTCGGCAAGGCTGCTGCCCCCGAACTTGTGCACGTGGACCGGCTTGAGGCCGGGTACGAGGGGCTGCCCCGGATCGGTGCGCGGCGGGGCAAGGGGGGAGGGCATTCGGGAATCCTGTTGGTCTGCGTGGGGGAGGGCGGGGCTTGCGGTTCAGTCGCGCATGCAAACGGCGTAACAGCGGACCTGCAGGTGCTCCAGTACCGCCGCTGTGGCGGCCTGTGTGCCGATCGCAGCGCTGGTGCCGTTGATGTCGGCGGTGAAGGCGCCTGCGTCCAGTGCCTGCGATACCGCCTGCTCCACGCAGTCCGCCTCGTCGTCCAGGCCGAGCGAGTGGCGCAGCAGCATCGCCGCACTGAGTATCGCCGCATACGGGTTGGCGATGCCGCGCCCGGCGATGTCCGGCGCCGAGCCGTGGATCGGCTCGTACAGGCCAGCACCTTCGTCACCGAGGGACGCGGAGGGCAGCAGGCCCATCGAACCGGCCAGCATCGAGGCCTCGTCGGTGAGGATGTCGCCAAACATGTTCTCGGTCACGATCACGTCGTACTCGCGCGGCCGCGACAGCAGGTGCATGGCCATGGAGTCCACCAGCTGGTGCTCCAGGGTGACATCGGGAAACTCCTCGGCGACCACGCGGGTGGCCACTTCGCGCCACAGCCGCGAGGTTTCCAGCACGTTGGCCTTGTCCACCGAGGTCAGGTGGCCGCGGCGCTGGCGGGCCAGTTCGGCGGCGCGGCGGACGACGCGCTCGACTTCGCCGACGCTGTACTCGCACAGGTCGCTGGCGCTGTCGGCGGTGCGCTGTTTCTGGCCGAAATAGATGCCGCCGGTGAGCTCGCGCACCACGACCAGATCCACGCCGTTGAGCAGGTGTGGCTTGATCGGCGAGGCGCCCAGCGCGGCCGGGTGCGGTTTGACCGGGCGCAGGTTGGCGTACAGCCCCAGCGCCTTGCGCAGCGCCAGCAGGCCCTGCTCGGGGCGAACGCTCGCTTTGGGATCGGACCACTTCGGTCCGCCCACGGCGCCCAGCAGTACCGCGTCGGCGGTGCGGCACGCATCCAGCGAGCTCTGCGGCAAGGCCTCACCGGTGGCGTCGATCGCGGAGCCGCCGATCAAATGCTCGTGGAAGCTGAAGCGGTGCCCGTAGGCGGACTCGACCGCGCGCAGTGCCTGCACCGCGGCGGCGGTGACTTCCGGGCCGATCCCGTCGCCGGGCAGGACAACAATGTCAGCGTGCATGGTTCTGTTCCTCGTAGCGAGCGATGGCGGGTTCTTGCTTGAGCAGGTAGCCGAGCTGGTCGACGCCTTCCAGCAGGCAGGTGCGGGCGAATTCATCCAGCGGGAACTCGAACTCCCGCCCGTCCGGCAGGCGGACGGTGCCGCGCGCCACGTCGATGTGCAGCTCGATGCCGGGCTGGGCGAGCAGCTCATCAACCACCGCGTCGGGCAGGACAATCGCCAGCAGGCCGTTCTTGAGCGCGTTGCTGCGGAAGATGTCGGCGATCTGGGCGCTGATCACCGCCCGCAGGCCGAGGTCGAGCAGGGCCCACGGCGCGTGCTCGCGCGATGAGCCGCAGCCGAAGTTGCGGCCTGCAACCAGGATCTGCGCATCGCGGTTGGCCGGGTCATTGAAGGGAAATGCCGGGTCCGGCGTGCCGTCGGCGCGCTGCCGCCAGTCATGGAAGGCGAACCGGCCCAGACCCTTGCGCTCGGTGGTGGTGAGGAAGCGCGCGGGGATGATCTGGTCGGTATCGATGTTGCGTTCGCGCAGGACAACGGTGCGCGAGCGCAGTTCGGTGATGGCGCTCATGGCGTTGCCTCCGCGGCGATGGTGCGGGGTTGTGCATCCACTGCCGGTGGGGACGGGTTCTGCTCACGCAGGAACGCGACCGGGTCGGTGATCTCCCCGCGCACGGCGCAGACCGCGGCGGTCAGCGGAGAGGCGAGCACGGTGCGTGCCCCCTGGCCCTGGCGGCCTTCGAAGTTGCGGTTGCTGGTGGACACCGCCAGTTGCCCCGGAGCGACCAGATCACCGTTCATCGCGATGCACATCGAGCATCCCGGCTCGCGCCACTCGGCGCCGGCGTCCAGGACGATCCGGTCGATCCCCTCGGCCTCGGCGTCGCGCTTGATCTGCACCGAACCGGGTACCACCAGCATGCGCACGCGGGGGTGCACCTTGCGGCCGCGCAGGATCCCCGCCGCTTGGCGCAGGTCGTCCAGACGCGAGTTGGTGCAACTGCCGATGAACACCACGTCCACCGGCTGTCCTGCCAGCGGCTGGCCACCGGTGAAACCCATGTAGGCCAGCGCCTTGGTGTCGTCAACGCTGCCCGAGGGCGGCAGTGGCATATCGATCGCGGTCACCTGGCCGGGGTGCGTGCCCCAGGTCACGGTGGGCCGGATGTCGGCCGCATCGATCCGGACCTCACGGTCGAAGCGCGCGCCCTCGTCGCTGCGCAGCTGGCGCCAGCGCGCGACGGCCTGTTCGAACGCCTCGCCCTGCGGCGCGCGCGGCTTGCCGCGCAGGTATGCGAAGGTGGTTTCATCGGGAGCGATCAGGCCCGCGCGGGCGCCGGCTTCAATCGACATGTTGCATACCGTCATCCGCTCATCCATCGATAGGCCCTGGATGGCGCTGCCGCGGTACTCGATCACGTGGCCGGTGCCGCCGTTGACGCCGATGACCCCGATCACGTGCAGGATCAGGTCCTTGGCGGTGACCGACGGGCCCAGCTGGCCGTCGATGGTGATCGCCAGCGTGCGCGGCTTGCGTTGCAGCAGGCACTGGGTAGCCAGCACGTGGCCGACCTCACTGGTGCCGATGCCGAACGCCAGCGCGCCGAACGCGCCGTGGGTGGCGGTGTGGCTGTCGCCGCAGACCACCGTCATGCCAGGCTGGGTCAGGCCCAGTTCGGGTCCGATCACGTGGACGATGCCGCGATGGTCGCTGTCGAAATCGAACAGTTCGATGCCGTGGCGCGCCGCATTGTCGCGCAGGGTCGCGACCTGCTTCTCGGCTTCGGGCGTCGCGTAGGGCAGGCTGCCGTCCGCGTTGCGCGGCAGGGTCGGGGTGGAGTGGTCCAGCGTGCCCTTGGTCAGCTCCGGGCGGCGTACCTTCAATCCGCGCGCATCCAGCTCGGTGAACGCCTGCGGCGTGGTGACCTCGTGGATCAGGTGCAGGTCGATGTACAGGACAGCGGGCGAGGCCTCGCTCTCCGGGCTGACCAGATGGCTGTCCCACAGCTTGTCGAACAGGGTGCGCGGCGCGCCGCTGCCGGCACGGTGGATGCGGTTGGCGATGTCCAGCCACGCCAGCGCGGAGGCTTCCAGGATATCGGTGCTGGTGCCCGAGCCGGTGTGCTCGACGCCGTCCAGGGTCGCCACGACGCTGGCCTGGCCCTGGGCGTCATCGCCTGCAGTGATGCTGGAGATCTGGAAGCTGTCGATCTCCAGCGGGATCTCCGTAGCCCGCGACAGTGCGGCAAACAACGCATGCACGGGTCCGTCGCCGACGGCCGCCTCTTCGGCGACCGCGCCGCACGGCTTGGTCAGGCGCACGCTGGCGGTCGGCAGCCAGCCGTCACCGACCCCGGTGGAGGAGTGCACCCGCAGCAGCCGGAAGCCGCGTCGCACCGATGCATCGGTACCCAGCACCAGCGTCTCCAGGTCAGCGTCGAAGACCTCGCGCTTCTTCTCGGCCAGCACCTTGAACGCTTCGAAGACCTCGTTCAGGCGGGTGTCGTCGACCGCCAGGCCCAGGGTCTGCAGCCGGTCGCTCAGGGCGGCGCGGCCGCTGTGGCGGCCCATCACCATCTGCGACTCCTCCCAGCCCACGTCCTGCGGACGCATGATCTCGTAGGTGCCGCGGTGCTTGAGCATGCCGTGCTGGTGGATGCCGGACTCGTGGGCAAACGCGTTCTGGCCGACGATCGCCTTGTTGCGCTGCACGTGCATGCCGGTGATCCGCGACAGCAGGCGCGAGGTCGGCACCAGCCGGCGCGTATCGATGCGGGTGGTCGCGTTGAAGTAGCTGCGGCGCACGTTCAGCGCCATCACCAGCTCTTCCAGCGCGCAGTTGCCGGCACGCTCACCGATGCCGTTGACCGTGCACTCGACCTGCCGCGCCCCGCCCTCGATCGCCGCCAGGCTGTTGGCGACCGCCAGTCCCAGGTCGTTGTGGCAGTGGGCGCTGAACACCGCGCGCTCCGCGTCACGCACGTTGGCGCGCAGGTACTCGAACAGCGCGCGGATTTCCGCCGGCGTGGTGTAGCCGACCGTGTCGGGAATGTTCAGCGTGGTCGCGCCGGCGGCGATGGCCGCGCTGCAGACCTCGACCAGGAACTCGGGCTCGGTGCGCAGGGCATCCTCGGCGGAGAACTCGACGTCGTCGAAGTAGCGCCTTGCCATTTCCACGCCCATCACCGCGCGCTCGATCACCTGCTCCTTGCTCAGGCCCAGTTTGTGTTCGCGATGCAGCGGGCTGGTGGACAGGAACACATGCATGCGCGCGTCTTCGGCACCTTCCAGGGCGCGTACGCTGGCTTGGATGTCGCCGGCGTGGCATCGCGCGAGTGCCGCCAGGGTCGAGCCCCGCACTTCCCGCACGATCCGCCGGGTGGCCTCGACTTCCGCCTCCGAGCTGGCCGGGAAGCCGACCTCGATCACGTCCACGCCGAGATCGGCAAGCGCGTGGGCAAAACGCAGCTTCTGCGGCGCGGTCATGCTGCAGCCGGGGGACTGTTCGCCATCGCGCAGGCTGGTGTCGAAGATGCGTACGTGCTCGGCCGCTACAGGTTTGGTAATGACTACGTCGGGTTCGTGGGTGCTCATGCTGGAACTACCTCGGGAGTGGGCGCTGCCGTGGGTTCGTCCACGGGGCGGGACGGCGCGGAGGCCGTGCTGGCAGGGGAAAGGGGGCGTACCGCAGGGGTATGGGTGGGCGGCGCGATGTCGCGGCTGCGACGACGTGGGCGGCGCGGTGCGCGCGGGCGGACCTCGGAGAGCAGTTGGGCCAGCACGCTGGCGTCGATGTTGCCGCCCGACACGACCGCGCATTTGCGCCGCCCGGCGACCCGGCGGCCGGCGGCCAGGGCCAGCGCGCCGGCACCTTCGGCGATGACGTGCTCTTCCAGCGCGAGCCGGACCAGCGTCTCGCGCAGCTCGGCCTCGCGCACAATGACGATGTCGTCCAGCAGCTCGGCCAGCAGTTGGCGGGTAAGCAGGCCCGGCTCCTTGACCCGGACGCCGTCGGCGAGGGTGGCGGCACTCTCGCGCAGCTCGAAGTCGCCGCGCAGCGCGCGCGCCATCGAGTCCACGCCTTCGACCTGGGCGCCGACGATGCGCACGCCCTGCGACTTCAGCGCCAGCGCCACGCCGGAGGCCAGCCCGCCGCCACCGATCGGCACCAGCACGACGTCAGGTGCCAGCGCGGCCATCTCCAGGCCAACGGTGCCCTGGCCGGCGATCACGTCGGGATCGTCGAAGGCCGACAGCAGGCGGTAGTCGTTCTGCTCGGCCAGCTCGGCGGCGAAGGCCTTGGCCTCGTCATAGGTGTCGCCATGCAGGCGGACGGTGGCGCTCCAGTGGGCGACACCGGCGATCTTGGTCTGCGGCGCGTTGTTGGGCATGACTGCGATGACCGGCACCCGCAGCCGGTAGCCGGCCCAGGCCAGCCCCTGCGCATGGTTGCCGGCCGACGCGGCGATCACCGGACGCTGATCGCCGCGCTCGCGCATCGCCAGCAACGCGTTCATTGCCCCACGCACCTTGTAGGAACCCGTGCGCTGCAGGTTTTCCAGCTTCAACCAGCAGCCGAAGCGTTCGGCATAGTGCAGGGGCGTTGCGGCCAGGTAGGGCCGCAACCGCGCCTGCGCCGCCAGCACGGCGGAAGCATTCACACCTGCAAGGGCCATTGCCTCAGTCACGGGGCAGGCCTACATCCGTCAGCCACGCGCGGTGACTGGTGTCCACGCCGGTGACCACGTCGCGGTACAGCTGGGCGATTTCCCGGCCGCGTTTGTCGGATGCGAAGCGGTGCTCGTTGAGGATGTTGATAGGCGTCACTTCCGCCGCGGTGCCGCAGACGAAGACCTCGTCGGCCTCCATCAGCTCGGCCAGCGGGACCGCGCGAGACTCGGCACCGGTCAACGCGATCACCGTGTCGCGGGTGATGCCGGGCAGGGCGTCGGCGTGCTCCACAGCGGTCAGCTTGTCGCCATTGAGCATGAACACGTTGGCCCCGGTGCACTCCACGACCATGCCCGCCTCGTCGACAAACAGGGCCTCGTCGAAGCCGCGGGTCTTGGCCTCGTGCTTGGCCAGGATCGAGTTGACGTACGCCCCGCACAGCTTCAGTGGCGGCAGCGAGGTAGCCGGATTGCGCCGCCACGACGACACGCCCAGCTTCACCGCGCTGCCCGACAGGTGCACCACGGTGCCGAAGGTGGCGACCATCAGGTGCTTGCTCAGCGGCGCCACGTCCAGGCCGATCGAGCCGGTGCCGCACCAGGCCAGGGGCCGGATGTAGGCCGCGCTCTGGCGGTTTGCGCGCAGCACCTGCAAGGTCGCATCGGTGGCGCGCTGGACGTCGAAGTCGATCCCCAGCAGCTCACAGCCCTTGCGCATCCGCTCCATGTGTTCGGGCAGGCGGAACACGGCCGAGCCGCCATCGGCGGTTTCGTAGCTGCGGATGCCCTCAAACACGCCGCTGCCGTAATGCAGGGCATGCGTGGTCAGCGGCGCCAGCGGCGCATCGGCCCGGACCAGCTCGCCGTCAAACCACAATTGCAGCACCGGGTTGCCGGCGGCGTCGGTCAGCGACATGGGGAGACCTCCACCGCGAGGCAATCGTGCAGCTTGCGCAGCTGGGCCTGCAAACCCTCGCCCGAGCGCTGGCCTTCCACGTTCATGCGCAGGTGCCAGTGCTCGCCGTCGGACTGGAGCCCGCCGTCGACGTCGATGGGCTGGAAGCCGCGGCGTTCGGCGGTGCCGATCACCCGGGCCAGCGCGCCCTCCGCGCGCCGCATGATGAGGTCAATCTGGTAGCGCATGTGCGTTCTCCGGGTGGGATGAGGGGGGTTGGGGTACGGGCGCCGGGGCGGCTGCGGGTGGAGTGGCGACGGTCGCGGGCGAGGTCGCACCCGGAGTCGCGGATTCGTGGAGCATCTGTGCGTTGTTGTGGTTGGGCGGCACCAGCGGCCAGACGTTGGCGTGGGCGTCGATGGAGACGTGCAGCAGCGCCGGTCCAGGCGCAGCGATCAAACGCTGCAGGGCGGCTTCGCAGTCGTCCGCGCGGTCCAGCGCGAAGGCCTGGATCCCGAACGCTGCGGCGACCGCGACGAAGTCGGGGTTGTCCGACAGGTCGGTTTCCGAATAACGGTGCTCGAAGAACAGCTCCTGCCACTGCCGGACCATGCCCAGGCGCTGGTTGTCCAGCAGCACGATCTTCACCGGCAGCCGATAGCGCACGATGGTCGCCAGCTCCTGCACGTTCATCAGGAAGGACCCATCGCCGCTGACGCAGAACACCTGCGCCTGCGGGTCGGCCATCTGCGCACCGATCGCCGCCGGCAGGCCGAAGCCCATCGCGCCCAGTCCACCGCTGGTCAGGTGCTTGCGTGGATCGTTGAATCCCCAGTGCTGGGCGACCCACATCTGGTGCTGGCCGACATCGCAACTGACCACGGCCGCCGGCGCGAGCTCCGACAGCCGCCGCAGCAGTGCCGGGGCGTAGACGGTGGCGGTGGGGGCGTCGTAGCGCGCCGCATACTGGCGTTTTCGCGACTGGCAGGTGGTCCGCCACGCCGAGCATTCCGGCATCGCGGTGGCCAACTGGTTGAGGCTGTGCTGCAGCTCGCCGTGCAACACCGCATCGCAGTGACGCAGCTTGTTGAACTCGGCCGGGTCCACGTCCAGGTGGATGACCTTCGCGATCGGCGCGAACTGGTCCAGGCGTCCGGTGGCGCGGTCATCGAAGCGGGCGCCGACCACCACCAGCAGGTCGGCCTCCTGCACGGCCATGTTGGCCGCCCGCGTGCCGTGCATGCCGAGCATGCCGAGATTCAGCGGATGCGCGTCAGGCAGGGCACCCAGACCGCGCAGGGTCAGCACCGTGGGCACCTGCACGGATTCCACGAAGGTGCGGAACTCGGCCACCGCGTCGCCCAGGGCGATGCCACCGCCACCATAGATGACCGGACGGCGAGCCTTGGACAGCAGCTCCAGCGCCGTCACCAGGTCGACGTTGGTTGCCGGCGGGTTGGGGTCCACCGGAGCGGGTACGTGGGCCGGCAAATGCGCCGCCCCCGCCAGCTGCACATCCTTGGGCAGGTCGATCAGCACCGGTCCCGGCCGGCCGCTGCGGGCCAGCCGGAACGCTTCGCGCACCACCTCGGGCAGCTGGTCGACGCTGCGCGGGATGAAGCTGTGCTTCACCACTGGCAGGGTCATGCCGAACACGTCGACTTCCTGGAACGCGTCGGTGCCCATCAACGTGGTGGCCACCTGGCCGGTGATCACCACCATCGGCACCGAATCGAGCATCGCATCGGCGATCCCGGTCACCAGGTTGGTCGCCCCGGGACCGGAGGTGGCGATGCACACTCCGACCCGGCCGCTGGCGCGGGCGTACCCATTTGCCGCGAATGCCGCGCCCTGCTCGTGGCGGACCAGGACGTGCTTCAGCGGGCAGCCGTACAACGCATCGTAGAACGGCATGATCGCGCCACCCGGGTAGCCGAACAGCGTGTCCACGCCTTCCGCGGACAGTGCCTCCACCAGCCAGCGCGCGCCGTTCATGCCGAGGCCGGCTCGGCGCGCTCGCCCACCGCCTTGGGAGCGTTTGCCGACGCAGCGGCATCGGCCTGCGGCGCATCGCCCAACCACGGCATCGCCGCGCGCAGCTTGCGGCCGGTCACCTCGATCGGGTGATCCAGGTCGGCCTGCTTCAACGCCTGGTAGTTGGCGTTGCCCGACTTGTACTCGGCGATCCACTGGCGCGCGAACGTGCCGTCCTGGATTTCGGTCAGCACCTTGCGCATCTGTGCGCGCGTGTTGTCGTCAACCACGTAGGAGCCGCGGGTCAGCGCGCCGTACTGCGCGGTCTCGCTGATGAACTCGTGCATGCGGGTGACGCCACCCTCGTAGAACAGGTCGACGATCAGCTTCAGCTCGTGCAGACACTCGTAGTAGGCAACTTCGGGCTGGTAACCGGCCTCGACCAAAGTCTCGAAACCGGCCTGGACCAGCTTGGTCGCGCCGCCGCACAGGACCGCCTGCTCGCCGAACAGGTCGGTTTCGGTCTCTTCCTTGAAGGTGGTCTTGATCGCGTTCTGGCGCGCCCCGCCGATGCCGGCGCAATAGGTCAGCGCGAGCTTCTCGGCATTGCCGCTGGCGTCCTGATGCACGGCATACACCGCCGGCACGCCGCGGCCGATCTCGAACTCGCGCCGTACCAGTGCGCCCGGCCCCTTGGGCGCGACCAGCACGACGTCCAGATCCGCGCGCGGGGTGACCTGGCCGTAATGGACGTTGAAGCCGTGGGCGAACAGCAGGCACGCGCCCTGGGTGATGTTGGGCTCGATCACCTGGGTGTAGAGGTCGGCCTGGACCATGTCCGGGGTCAGCACCGCGACGATCTCGGCGCCGGCAACCGCCTCGGCCGGCGTGCTCACGCTGAAGCCGTCGGCCATCGCCTTGATCGAGGTCGGGCCACCCGGGCGCAGGCCGATGGTGACGTCAAAGCCCGAGTCGCGCAGGTTCAGTGCGTGGGCGCGGCCCTGGCTGCCGTAACCGATGACGGCGACGCGAGGACGATGGGCGGTGGTGTCGGTGTTGCTCATGGGGATGATTCCTGTGGAGTGGGTTGAAGATGGAAGGAAGGGGGAGAGGTTGATCGGGTTCGCGCCGGGATTCAGGTCGTGGCGAGAGTGGCTTCGGGTTCCCCGGCCGAATCGCCGGTGACGAGGGTTGCCGGAATGCCGCGGCCGCTCAGTGGGCCGGGTGCGGTGACCGCGCCCAGCGAGGCCGAGCTGACCAGCTGCGCGTACTTCGCCAGCACGCCGGTGGTGACGCGCGGTGCGATCCGGGCAGGCGTCCGCGAGGCGAGGTCGGCATCGACGTCGATGCGTCGGGTGGCGACGTCGATGCGGATCACGTCGCCGTCGCGGATCTTCGCAATCGGGCCGCCGTGGGCGGCTTCCGGCGACACGTGCCCGACCATGAAACCGCGGGTGGCGCCGCTGAAACGGCCGTCGGTGATCAGGGCGACGTCATCGCTCAGGCCCTGGCCGACCAGTGCTGCGGTGACCGCCAGCATCTCGCGCATGCCGGGGCCGCCGGCGGGTCCTTCGAATCGGATCACCACCACGTCGCCGGCCTTGACCGTGCGCTCCTGCACTGCCGCGAAGCAGCTTTCCTCGGAGTTGAACACCCGCGCCGGGCCTTCAAAATGGTTCTGGCCGTGGCCGGCCAACTTGACGATGCAGCCTTCCGGGGCGAGGTCGCCGTACAGGATCGAGAATCCGCCGGTCGGCTTGATCGGATCGGATACCGGCCGCACCGCATCCTGCTGGCCGGCCGCGGGCAACGCGTCCAGCTCCTCGAACAGGCTGCGGCCAGTGACCGTGGGCATGTCGTCGATCAGGCCTGCGGCGCGCAGCTCGTCGGCGACCAGCGCCACGCCGCCGAAGGTGAACAGCTCCGCGGCGGTATAGCGTCCACCCGGCTTGAGATCGGCGATGACCGGGACCGCCGACGCCTGCTGGAACTCCTCCAGGTCGAAGGCCACGCCGGCCTCGTGCGCGATCGCCAACAGGTGCATCGCACAATTGGTCGAGCCGGCCGTGGCCGACACCGCGCGGGCGGCGTTGCGCAGCGAGACCGGGCTCAGCAACTGCCGCGGCAGCGGTCCACCCCGGCCCAGCTGCTCCATCACCATCCGGCCGCAGGCATGCGCCGCGCCAGGCTTGTCGTCATGCGTGGCGGGGATGTCGTTGAGCTGCAGCGGCGACAGGCCCAGGAAGGTCAGGACCATGGCCATCGTGTTGGCGGTGAACTGGCCGCCGCAGGCGCCAGCGCCGGGGCAGGCGTGGCGCTCGACATCCGCCAGCTCGGCGTCGTTGATGTGGCCGGCCGCGTGCGCGCCGACCGCTTCGAACACGTCCTGCACCGTCAGCGACTTCTCCCCGGTCGGGCACTTGCCCGGCATGATCGTGCCGCCGTAGAGGATCACGGTGGGGATATCCAGTCGCGCGGCCGCCATCGCCGCTGCCGGGATCGTCTTGTCGCAACCGACCAGCAGCACCATCGCGTCCAGGCAATGGCCCATCACCGCCAGCTCGATCGAATCGGCGATCGTCTCGCGCGAGGCCAGCGAGGCACGCATGCCGTCGCTACCCATCGCGATGCCGTCGGTGACCGCGATGGTGTTGAACTCCACCGGCGTGCCGCCACCTTCGCGCACGCCGTCCGCCGCGTGCCGGGCCAGATCGCGCAGGTTGATGTTGCACGGCGAGACATCCGTCCACGTGTGCACGATCGCAACCAGCGGCTTGGCGATCGCCGCATCGTCCATGCCGGTGGCGCGCAGCATGGCGCGGGCCGGGGCATGGGCGGGGCCTGACTTGATGGCGTTGCTTCTCACGTTGGGTTTCCTTTCGCTGCCGGCGGTTCCGGCTGGGTGGATGGAGGGAATCGCGATGCCTGAAACGAAAAACCCCGCGCCTTTTGGGGCGCGGGGTCCGGTTCCTGTTACTGGGTTTGTGTGGTCTACACGTACCCGAACCCCGCGCCTGTAAGGACGGTAATAAGGAGGGTTACGAGAATGAGGAGGCCGGTGGTCAGCGCGGCGCTGCCGCGGTCGACCGCATGGGGCGGTGCCGGAGGCGGGGCCGTCATGGTTCCGGCGGGATGGATGCTGCGCTGCGTCATGAGTCGACCTAATCATGCGGTGGCGCCGCTGTCAACTATTTTATCGGCGCAATTTCCCTGACCCCCGATACGCAAGGCAAACAGCATCTCCGGCGACTTTGTCCGGACAGCTTCCGTCGTCCGGACTGCGCCAAATCTTGAGGCAACTCTGGTCGCTGGCGGCCGTCCATGTTCCAATGCGGCCACAAGCGGGGGTACCGCGCGCCAGATCCACTGCGCGGTTGAGAAACACCCTTCGAACCTGACGCGGTTGATACCGCCGTAGGGAGCTTTGCCGGACGCCTCGGGTCCGTGCGCCTCCGCTTCGTGTGCCTGCGAACCCTTCGCATCAGCCCGCCCCGTGCGGCCTGCCACATTCAGCGGAAGAATCACGATGACTGCAATGTCCCCCAACCCCGCCGGCGCGCCGGCCTCCCAGCTGGCCGACCCGCTGCCCACCAGTGCCCTGGTCAAAGAGACAGACAGACTGTCCTCGGACGTGGTCCGGCCCATGCCGGGATCGCGCAAGGTCCATCTTCCCGGTTCCCGCCCCGACCTTCGCGTCGCGATGCGCGAGGTCGTACTGGACCGCACGCCGACCGTTTTCGGCGGTGAGGACAATGCGCCGCTGGCGATCTACGACACCTCGGGCCCCTACACCGATCCCGACGCGCGCATCGACCTGTCGGCGGGCCTCGCGCCGCTGAGAGCCCCCTGGATTGCCGAACGCGGCGATACCGAAGTGCTGGCCGGGCTCAGTTCCAGCTTCGGCCGCGTGCGTGCAGGTGATACGCGTCTGGACGCGGTGCGCTTCGGCAACCGTCCACAGCCACGCCGCGCGGTTGCCGGGGCCAACGTCACCCAGATGCACTACGCGCGCCGCGGTATCGTCACCCCGGAGATGGAATACATCGCGATCCGCGAAAACCAGCGCATGGACGCGATCACCGAGGCGCACCTGCTTGACCAGCACCCCGGGCACAGCTTCGGCGCCAACATCCAGAAGCGGATCACCCCGGAGTTTGTGCGCGACGAGGTGGCCCGCGGTCGCGCCATCATCCCGTGCAACATCAACCATCCCGAAAGCGAGCCGATGATCATCGGCCGCAACTTCCTGACCAAGGTCAACGCCAACATCGGCAATTCGGCGGTGTCCTCGGGCATCGCCGAAGAAGTCGAGAAGCTGGTGTGGGCGATCCGGTGGGGCGCCGACAATGTCATGGACCTGTCCACCGGCAAGCACATCCACGAGACCCGCGAGTGGATCATCCGCAACTCACCGGTGCCGATCGGGACGGTGCCGATCTACCAGGCACTGGAGAAGGTCGACGGCCGCGCCGAGGAGCTGACCTGGGAGATCTTCCGCGACACCCTGATCGAGCAGGCAGAGCAGGGCGTGGACTACTTCACCATCCACGCCGGCGTATTGCTGCGCTACGTGCCGCTGACCGCGAAACGCGTCACCGGCATCGTCTCCCGCGGCGGTTCGATCATGGCCAAGTGGTGCCTGGCCCACCACAAGGAGAGCTTCCTCTACGAGCACTTCGAGGACATCTGCGAGATCATGAAGGCGTACGACGTCGCCTTCAGCCTGGGCGATGGCCTGCGGCCCGGCTCGATCGCCGATGCCAACGACGCCGCTCAGTTTGCCGAGCTGGAGACCCTTGGCGAGCTGACGCAGATCGCCTGGAAGCACGATGTGCAGACCATGGTCGAGGGGCCCGGCCACGTGCCGATGCACCTGATCAAGGAAAACATGGACAAGCAGCTGGAGTCCTGCGGCGAGGCGCCGTTCTATACGCTGGGCCCGCTGACCACTGACATTGCGCCCGGCTACGACCACATTACTTCGGCCATCGGGGCGGCCATGATCGGCTGGTACGGCTGCGCGATGCTCTGCTATGTCACGCCGAAGGAGCACCTGGGCCTGCCCAACAAGCAGGATGTGCGCGAGGGCCTGATGGCCTACAAGATCGCCGCCCACGCCGCGGACCTGGCCAAGGGCCATCCGGGTGCTCAGGCGCGTGACAACGCCCTGTCCAAGGCGCGGTTCGAGTTCCGCTGGCAGGACCAGTTCAATCTGGGCCTGGATCCGGAGCGCGCGACCGAGTACCACGACGAGACCCTGCCCAAGGATGCCCACAAGTCCGCGCACTTCTGTTCCATGTGCGGCCCGAGCTTCTGCTCGATGAAGATCACCCAGGACGTGCGCAACGAATTCGGTGGCAAGGCTTCGGTCCCCGACGAGGACACCGGCGTACCGATGGACAGCCAGGCGATTGCCGAAGGCATGGCGGAGAAGGCGGCCGAGTTCCGCGCGGCCGGCGCGGAGATCTACTCCAAGGTGTGACCGCAGGGCAGGGCAGCCGCGCAGAGCGGTTGTCCGGCATCTGCAGCTAAGCGTCACGGCGGTGCGCAGCGGTGCTATCGTTTGCTGGATGAAGTCCAGAGATTTGCCGACCCTGCCGGTAGTGGACTTTGGGCATATGGCGAAATGGCTTCGCACCCGGATAATCGTGCGTATTCATGTTGCCGCCTGACGCGTCCCCCTCGCCTGAAAGACTGCGCATTGGTCAATGCACGGTCGACGTGTTGTCGCGCGAAATCCACGCTCCCGGTGCCCGCCGCCCGTTCCGGGTCACGCCCAAGGCGATGGCCGTCCTGCTGGTATTGGTGGACAGCGCGGACCGCGTAGTCAGCCGCGAGGCACTTCTGGAGCAGGTCTGGCCCGACACCCTCCCCAGTGATGACGTGCTGACCCAGGCGGTGACCCAGCTGCGCAAGGCCTTCCAGGAGGTGCGTGGTGATCCCCGATACATCGAAACGATCGCCAAGGGCGGCTATCGGCTGCTCGCCAGCGTCGAGAGTCCCGCCCCGCCGACGTCCGCCCCCGCAGCGAGCGACGTGGCTGGCGCCGAAGCGGTGCTCGAACCGCCTGTTGCGCCGGAGCCGGGCGTCGTTGCCGATGAGCCACCCGGCGTCGCCGCGACGGTTCCGCCGGCTCCGATCGCTACAGCCGCGCCCCAGCGACCCTCAAGCGCGCCGCAAGATACGTTGGATGTTGCAAACACGCGGCACGGTGGCTCCCGATGGCGCGTTTGGTCGATCCTCGCAGCGGCGCTGCTGGTGCTCGGATTTGCCATTATCGCTGTCTGGTGGCTGGTCAGCCGGTCGTCAAATGCATTGAGCGAGGACGCATCGGCAGATGCGCGGCCGGCGACCACCGAGCGGATCGAGCCGTACCTGATCACCTCCGCACCCGGATTCGAGCTGGCGCCCACGCTCAGTCCCGGCGGCGGGCTGGTGGCCTACATGGCCATTCCGCAAGGCCAGCGCAACATTTCAATAATGATGCAGACAACCGCTCCGGTCGCGCCGCGCCAGTTGACCTTTCCCGAAGGCATGGCCGAGGACTCCTCCCCCCAGTGGTCGCCCGACGCGCGCGACATCGCCTTCCTGCGGGTCACGCCGGGCCAGGACTGCCGATTGATGGTGGTGCGCGCGACAGGACGCGGAGAGCGCACTGTCGCCGCCTGCGATCCCGACAAGCAGCCGAATTTCAGCTGGACGCCCGGAGGCGACGGTTTCATCCTGGACGGTGGCGACGGCCCGGGATTGCAGGTGCTTGATCTTGCAAGCGGCGAACTCCGTCCGATTGAATACGATGCCAACCCCGATCGTCTTGACTCGTCCCCGCGCTACTCGCCGGATGGCCAGTGGATCGTATTCCTGCGCAACTCGCCACTGGCCGACTTCTGGCGCATACCGGCCGCCGGAGGCAGCGCCGAACGCCTGACCCGGATGGGCGCCGAATTCCTCGGTTGGGACTGGCTCCCCGACAGCAGCGGATTGGTGTATGCCCGCCGCACCGAAGGCGTCAGTCATCTTTTCCGCTTTGACATTGCCAGTGGGAATCACGTCGAGCTGGGCGTGGAGGATGGCGAGCAGCCCGCCGTCGCTCGCGACGTCGCGTCCATCGCCTACGTTCTGCGGCACCCCCGATTTGGTATCTATCGCTTCAGCGGTAGCGGTGAGCAAATCGGCGGGCGCCTGTTCGCGTCGTCCGGCCGCGACCGCGTGCCGTCCATCGCGCCTGATGGTCGCCAACTGGTGTTCGCCTCCGATCGCGCCGGCCCCTTCGGACTGTGGTGGGGCGATGTGGACGATCCCGGCTCGCTCCGGATGCTGGAAGGCATACAGCCCGACTCGCGTCAGCCCGCGTCATGGTCCAGCGACAGCAAGCGGATCGTGCTGGTCGGCAGCCGGCGCGGGGCATCGCCCGAATCGGATGCATCCGGCGTGTTCGCGGTGCTCGCCGACAGTGGTCGCATCACCCGCTTGCGCTTGCCGGTCAGCAAACCCGTCCAGGCGGCATTCGCCCCGGGCCCTGACGGTCCGGATCAGCGGTTGCTGGTATTGGCCGACCGCGGTGATGGCCGGTTGCGCCTTAGCCTGTTTGCTGACACGGACCGGCCCGGCGAGCCGCTCACGACCATGGATGACGTGACCCGGGTGCAGGTGGATGGACCACGCAACCGCGTCATTTTCTCCCGACTCGGCGATCCGGGCCTATGGCAGATGGATGTGGACTTGGAACCGGAAAGCATCCGGCCTCTGGAGTTGCCGGAGGGCCTTTCACGCTGGCACCACGCCTGGGCCGCGGCCAGCGATGGCGGAACGTACCTGGTCCGGCGTACACCCGACTGCCCCGCGTTGATGGTAAACGTCCGCAATGGCGAGGGGCAGCAGGTCTGCCTCGACGCCGACCGTAGGGCCGCGACCCGCGCCTTTACGTTCAACCCGCGCACCGCGCAGCTGTTCATCACCCTGGCCGAGTACGACGGGGGCGATATCGGTTTTGCCACGCTGAGTCCGACGGAGTAGAAAGTATGCCCGTCGTTCAGCAAGCCATTGAAATTCAATGGTAAATTGCTTTCGGAACTTTGTCGGCAGCTGATTCGGCACGATTTCGTGCAAATTTTTGCAAACCCACGGGACTCTCCGGGCTGATCAGGCAAATATGCCGGCCTTGTCAGGCACGTTGTCCAGGAGTTCAAGATGGAAAGTCTGGTGTGGGCTGATCGCGGTCAGCAGTTGCAGGTAGAACCCTCTGATAACGAGGCGCAGGTCCGCTGCATGGCTGTGTCCCGTCTGGGCAGCCTGCAGCTACCACCGACGGTTTTTTCCGTCTGGGTCCAAGTGCGCGGGACGTCATGGGTTGAAGCGCGGGAAGGCAAGTTCCGCCTGCGCCGCGGCGACTGGATCGCCTTCGAACGTGACTCCCGACCCAACATCCAGTCAGACCGCCATGGGCTCTGCGTCGGGATCGGCCTGGGTGCCGAGATGGTGCAGGCAGCCGGCGAGCTTGCCGAGCCTGGTCTCTATCCAGGACGCGGACACCTCCGGCTCGACGAGGTGCGCATGTTCCTCGACCTGTGGCGTTCCGCCGCCCGTCGTCTGTTGGCGGCACCGGCGATCGACGCCGCGGCGACGGTCGGAACCCTGCGGCCGCTGCTGTTGAAGCTGGCGTCCATGCAGAGCGAGATGAGCGCGAACATCCCCTTGTGCCCGGGCCGTTCACGCCGTCGCAAGCGCCAGGTATTTGGTCGCCTGCAGCGCGCGCACATGTACCTGTATGGCAATCGCGACCGCGTGGTGCGGATCAGCGAACTGGCCGAGCTGACCAGCTTCTCCAGCTGGTACTTCTCCAAGACCTTCCACGGACTGTATGGGGAGAGCCCGCAATCGGCCTCCGCCCGGATGCGGCTTGAGCAGGCGGCGGAGCTGCTCCGCAACAGCCAGATGATGGTCGGCGAGGTCGCTGCCGCCTCCGGCTTCGACAACTGCTGCAGCTTTGCCCGTGCCTTCCGGGCGCGCTACAAGACCTCGGCCACCAACTACCGGAAAGCCGCTGCAATCTCCGGGAGGGCAGGATCGGCAAAGTTACAGGATGAACTAAGCAAAGCATGAATGTCGGTTGAGTCGTAGCGTGTTCGGTGCGTTTAACACGCCCATAACGTTATTGGAGATAGACCCCGATGAACTACCGCAATTTGCGCCCTGCGCTGCGTCTCGGCATGCTGCCGGCCGCCGTCGCCGTGGCACTTGTGCCGGCTATTGCCGGCGCACAGGAAGCTCCCGCTTCCCAGGCCACCACCCTCGACCGCATTGAAGTCACCGGTTCGCGTATCAAACGCGTGGACATGGAGACAGCAGCTCCGATCACTACCATTAGCCGCCAGGACATTGAGGCAGCCGGTGAGTTGTCGGTCTCCGACTTCCTGCGAAACAACGTGTACAACTCTTTCGGTTCCACCCGGGAATCGTCCGGCTCCGCAACCGGCTCGTTCTCCACCATCAGTCTGCGCGGCCTCGGTTCCGCGTACACCTTGGTGTTGCTGGACGGACGTCGCATGACCGCCTCCGGCTCCTTGGACGGTGGCGCGGCCAATATCAATATGATCCCGACCTCCGCGGTTGAGCGGATCGAGATCCTTCGCGAAGGCGCTGGCGCCATCTACGGTTCCGACGCTATCGGTGGCGTGGTGAACATCATCCTGCGCAAGGACTATGAAGGTCTGACCGTGGCTGCCGGCTACGAGACGTCGTCGGGCCCGGGTCCAAACGGCAACACTTTCAGTGTCTCCGGTGGCGTGAGCTCGGATCGTGGCAACGTCACGTTCGTTCTTGACCACCAAGAGCGCGACATGATGTACAACCGTGACATCCGGGGCCAGCTCGCGGACGCGGGCTACGCATTCGGCCTGAGCACTTACAACTCTTCGGCCACCTTCGCAGGGCCGGGCGGTCTTGTCAGCGCGCCGAACTGCGATACGTTCGAGAACAGCTACCGCATCTCGCCCACACGTTGCGGCTTCGATCACGGCGCTACCTCGGCCAACGAGTCCTCGCTGTCGCGTGACGCGCTCCTGATCAACGGCAACTTTGATCTCACTGACAATACGTCGGCGTTTTTTCGTGGCCTGAACTCGAACACCGAAAGCCTGGGCGTCTACGCTTCGGCGCCGGTCGACAATGCCGGTCGCGGCCCGGGCGTGCTGCCAACCATTGCGGCCAGCAACCCCTTCAACCCATTTGGGGTCGATGGGACGTTGTATTACCGCTTTACCCCGCTGGGCACCCGCGATTCGGTTCGTCGCGACACCCATCGCGAGTACACCCTGGGCCTTAAGGGCATGAACGACCTCTTCGGCGGCGCCGATTGGGAGCTCGCGGTCACCCACGGCAAGTCCGCCCTCAGCAGCGTCAATTACAACTACGGCATCGGCAGCACGCTGCAGGCGCTGATTGACGCCGGCCAGTACAACCCGTTTGATCCGACCCACCCGAGCGTCGCAGCAGCGGGTCCGATGGTCGGCCACACCGTGCTGGTCGAGACCGCCAACCGCTCCTTCGGTGCTGACGGCCACATCGGATTCGACCTGTTCGACATGCCGGCCGGGGCGGTCAGCGTCGTGACCGGCTTCGAATACCGCGATGACCGCCTCGATGTCGTATATGACGCGCAGAGCGCGGCCGGCAACGTGTTTGGGTCGGCAGGCGCGGGTGCCAACGGTGAGCGCGCTTACTACGCGGGCTACTTTGAGGCCCTGATTCCGGTGTTGGATACGCTGGACTTCACATTGGCTGGTCGTTATGACAGCTACAACGACGTTGGCAGCAAGTTCTCGCCGCGCGTGTCGATGGAGTTCCGTCCGATCGATTCCCTGCTGTTCCGCGGATCGTGGGGCGAAGGCTTCCGTGCGCCAACCTTGGCTGACCTGTATGGCGCAAGTTCGGCCACCAATCTCAACAGTCCTCCGGTCAGCACCGCCAATCCGCCCCATCCGGGTGGTGATGAGTTGGCATGTGCCGCGCTGCAAGCGGCCCAGACTGCTATAGGCAATCCGGCTTACCAGCCTTATCCGGTCAACCCCTGCGCCAGTACTGATCAGTATGTGTGGATTGTCTCGTCCAACGAGAATCTGATTCCAGAAGAGTCCACCAACTGGGGCTTGGGTGCGGTTTGGAGTCCGAACGCAAACGTCTCCGTCGCGCTGGATTACTACGACGTCGAACTCGAGAACGTGATCTCGACTGTCCCGCGCGGCGTGGCATTCCGCAACGGCGACAATGGCGTGCCGGGTTACGGCGTTATTCGCGGCAACCCGATTATCGCGCCGAACGGTGCAGTTCTCCCGGGTATACCGAACCAGATCATGCTTCCGGTTGATAACGGCGCGGTGCAGACCGTCCGTGGCGTGGACTTTGAAGCCAACTACCGCGTAGACACCGGTGCGGCTGGTAGCTTCAACGGCAAGTTGACCTGGTCGCACACGCTGGAGTACGACTTCACTCCAATCGTTGGCGGAACGATTGAGTACGCTGGCACTGCCGGTTACCCTGAGGACCGCGCTTCGCTCGCTCTGGGTTGGTCCCGAGGTGACTTCGACGTAACGCTGATCACGAACTACATCGGGAGCAGCTCCAACGATGCGCCGGACGAGAGCCTGCCATCGTGGGTCACTTACGACCTTCAGGCTGGCGTCAACCTGCCTTGGAACGCCCGTGTTGCGCTGGGTGCGCGTAACCTAGCCAATAAGCAGCCACCGTACAATGACAATCTGTACGGATTCCCGTACTACGACAACGGTCTTTACAACATCTACGGCCGCATGATGTACATGAACTACACTCAGAATTTCTGATTGATTCATAGTTTCATGTAACAGCAAAACGGCCCGCTTAGCGCGGGCCGTTTTTTTTCCCGTGAGGGACGCATTAGCCACCGGTACTCTGTTTGTATATCCACGAGTAGCTGCGCAATCCCGCAATTAATATGCACCCTATGTTCAACATCACCCCAGCCCATCTCAGGGCAAAGTTAGCCACCTCAATGCCAGCTGGTTCCCGATCTTCTGTGTCCAACTATGTGACTCTAGCGCGGAGCTGAACGGCTCGGCGCGCGTTTACAACCCCAGTGGAGCGCGCGACGTTACGGGATCCGCCAAGCAGGAATCTTCAGACGCCGTACCAGCTGCTCCGCGGCAATTGCGCCACACGCCGGAATGCGCCGATTTTTCCTATCATTCCCACTGAGAATTTGCATACGATAGACTGTCCACGCATCGTCGTCGCCCGTAAAACTTGCGCGGTTGGCGTGCGCAGTCGGAGGCTTCCAGACACCGCTGCTCCCGATCATCATCCAACGAATCTAAAGATCTCCTGATGCCGTCCTCGTCTGAAGGTTTCACCGCGGCGCCATGGTCCAGGCTCTGGCGAGCCGGTGTACTCCACTCGTGCGCAACCGCCATCACCGGAAATTATGACGGTGAAATACACCGGTTCTGGACGGAACAGTTCCTGACGCTTGCCGACGGCGCCTGTGTGCTAGATGTTGGCACCGGGAACGGCGCAGTTGCAGTGTTGGCTCGTGATCATGCGCGCGAGCGCGCTGTGGAATTCGACATCCACGGCATAGACGTGGCGGATATTTCACCAGTTGCGAGCAGGACTGGTGGGTCGGGATTCTACCGGGGCATCGAATTCCATCCCCGGACATCGATCGACAAGACGCCGTTCAAGAATGGAAGCGTCGATCTGGTCTGTTGTCAGTACGTTTTCGAGTACACCTCAATCCCCGCCTCAATCGCCGAGATGCACCGGATATTGAAGGCTCATGGGCGGATCGCGATGATCCTTCACAGCGATGACTCGGTGATTGCCCGGGTATCACTCAAGCAACTGGAAGGCTGCGACTACCTTCTATCCAACACCCCGACAGTGGAGCGGACCCGTAAACTGCTGGAACTCTTCCTGACCACTCCATATCCGGAGCAAAGGCGACAGCTCGCCAATGACTCGAGTGCCGAGGCAATTCGTAGCAGCTTCAACATGTCTGCCGCTGAGGTAATGGACCGGGTTGCTGCAAAGGATTGCCCTGAGGTGCTCAGAACATTTGCGCAGCGACTTGTCGGTATTGTCCGGCAGGGGGTTCAGGATCCGCGCGGGGCCCTGTCCGCGCTGGATGACGCAGTAGACTCCCTTGTAGATGAGCGCGAGCGCCTGCGGCAAATGCGTGCCGCGCTCCTTGACGAGGCTGCCTTGCTCGAGATTGCTGCACGGTTTGGGGCGCTTGGGTACGGGGTGGCTTGCGGTTCGCTTCGTCAGGAAGGCGATGTGAAAATGGGATGGACGCTGGTTGCGACCAATGGATGACGCGGCGTGCGCCCGTCAACTGCACCTTGGGGGGCGCCTCGTCGAAGCAGTGGAGTGGTATGCCCGCGCCGCATTGCAGCAGCCGGACGATGTACAGCTGAAGCACGATTACGCAGTAGCGCTGATGCAGCTTGGTCGCGAAAGTGACGCCGCTGTTCTGTTTGAGTCGGTGCTGAGTGATTCTCCTGCGCGCGCTGACAGTGCGATGGCGTTAGCGCTCTGCCTGCGCGCGATCGGCGACCTCCTACCGGCCCGTGAAGCTGCGGCACAGGCGGCAAATCTGGCGCCGGATGACCCACACGCGTGGCTGGTGCTGGGGTCTTTGCAAGTTGGAACAGGTGCCGTGCGTGACGGCGAACAGTCGCTACGTCGCTGTTTGCAGTTGGCGCCCGCGTTCGCGGAGGCATCGCACTATCTCGGCGAAGCGCTGCAACTGCAGGAACGCTGGGTGGAGGCGGCTCACGCGTACCGCAATGCGATGCGGGCGCAGCCGACCGAGGTCATGAACGTAGCAATCTGTGCAGAGCGCGCAGGTGATTTGGTGGCCGCACGAGCCGGCTACATCCAGATGTGTCAACTGCGTCCTGGCCGCAGTGATTCTCTGCTCCGGCTGGCGCAAGTGTGTTCGCTGCTGTGCGAATTCGAGCAAGAAGCACAAGTCTTAGGATTGCTTGAGGCGACACTTCGGCTCGAGGAACGTGAGCCCGACGATGTCCCGGAAGTCTTTCCTATCTCCTACCTTCAGCTCTCACAATCGGCGCGGATGGCGATCCTTGATCGCTACGTTGCTCGTGTGCAACAGCAGGCAAACGGGCTTGCGGACAGCAGTGATGTCCACGCGCGCCCGGCAGGGCGGATTCGCATCGGCTACCTATCCGCGGACTTCTGCGAGCATGCCGTTGGCACTTTGCTGGATGGGTTTTTTGCTGCCCATGACCGTGCGGCATTCCTGGTCTTCGGGTATTCGCTGCGCGCTTCCCGCTCGCGTCTTGGCGTGAGTCTGCGCGGTGAATTTGACGTCCACCATGAGTGCGGCGATATCGCAGATGATGCGGTCGCAAGGCTTGTTGCGGACGATAGGATTGACGTGCTGTTCGATCTTACCGGCTTCACTGCAGGGTCGCGCCCCGGCATTCTCGCGCGGCGTCCTGCACCCGTTCAGATCGGATGGCTTGGATTCATTCATGGGCAGCAGGCTCCTTGGCTGGACGGCATCCTGATGGATGAGCACGTGCAGCCCGAGCACGCCGACTGGGCATACGACGATCGCGTGTTGCGAATGCCGGGCTTCATGCTGCCCTCGGGGCGGGCACCAAAGGGCCAGCCCAGAAGGAGCGATTTCGGTATTCCCGAGGGTGTCCCCGTGTTCGCCAGCTTCAACAATGCCTACAAGCTGGATGTCGAGCTGGTTGCGGCATGGGCGGAAATAACGAGCCGTGCCACCGATCTTCACCTGCTGATATATCTGAATCCCGCCGCGCGTGCGGGATTTGTGCGGAAGTGGTCCGAACTCGGTGGCGATCCGCGCAGGTTGATGCTGGTCGACGAAGTGTCATGGCAGGATCAGGCGGATCGAGCGGCTAGTTGTGACCTGATGCTGGACGCCTTCAGATATCAGGCGGGCGCAACTGCGCTGGGATGCGCATCGGCAGGACTGCCGGTATTGTCGCGTATGGGCGCGACTGCGCTTGGCAGGCTCAGCGTCAGCATGAACCGGTTTCTCGGCATGGAGGATTTGATCTGCGACACCACGGAGGAGTACATCCAGACGGCTGTTCGGCTGGCCAATTGCACAGACGCGTTGGAGCTTGTGCGACGCGAATTCCGCGCGAACGTCGTACGTACCGGGCTTCTGGCGCCCCGTCGCGCCGCTGCTGCGGTTGAAAGCGTTGTAAAAACCCTGCTAGGAGAGGGTGCTGGATAACGGCCATGAGTGTGCGTGATGCTTGACTTTGTTGGAGCTCGACGATGATTGGCATATCGGTGATAGAGGACGCGCGAGCGGCGCTGCAGGAGGGCAGTGTGGATCAGGTGTTCCAGATCCTGGACGATAGCGCCCTCCGGTCCATTGACAGCGGCGAAGCACACGCACTTCTTGGGTTGGCGCACCTTCGGAAGCAGCAGTATGGACAAGCCATTGCCAACTTCGACGCCGCGCTTGAAAGGAATCCGGATTCGCCAGCGCTCATTTTCAATCGTGCGATGGCCTACAGCGCCGCAGGTCGCTCCGACTCGGCGATTACGGAATTCGCCCGTGTCATTGAACTGGTGCCCGATAACTTGGAGGCAATCGTCAACACGGGCATTATCCATCTGCGCGACGAGAACTATGGCAAAGCGGTCGACTTCCTTGAGCGTGCGCTGACCCTGCGTCCGAAGTTCCCCCAGTTGATGCGCAGCCTAGCCAACGCGCTGGGTGGGGATGGACGCTTGGACGACGCTTTGCGACTGCATGCTGAGGTGGAGTCGATGACCGGGAGTGACCCCGCGGCGTTGACAGATTTCGGATACTGCCTGGTATCATCCGGGCGATTTACCGAGGCGACGCGCCGCTTTGAGAGGGCACTGCGCCTTGTGCCAGAGGACCAGAGCGCGTTGGCGGGGCTCTATTTGGCAGCAAATGAGTCCGGTCGGCATGATCAAGCGGCTGCGTTGATGGATTATGGCCGATTGATGGCGGAGGATCGTGACGCGTTTGAGCTTGTCGATCTTTTCACGCTAAGGGAGGCCGCGCTGGCCCATCCCGATCTGCAGTGGGAGCCGTCGGGACGTTCGACACGCTTCGGTCGACAAACGCCGATGTTGGACTCGACTCCCCAGTCGCCGTTCTATTCCGTATTCGCTCGGTTGGAAGCGTTCGTTGCACGTCGCCTGGACGCGCTTGGGAGCGATGCTGGACTGTCGCAGCATCCCTGGATCCTCGGGATCCCGAAGCACTGGCGTATCCAAGCGTGGTGTACCGTTTTGCGTGAGGGAGGGTGTCAAAGTTCGCACATTCACCCGGCCGGGTGGATGAGCGGAGTGGTGTACATCGACTCCGGCGATCCGACACACCAAGGAGATGGCCAATTGATCTTTGGCCATCCGCCGACGCGACTGTCATTGGACGGGCAACCTCTTGAACTGGTGCACAGCCCGGCCAGCGGGCAACTGCTCTGCTTTCCTTCCTACTTCTTTCACCACACCACACCTTATTCCGGGACCCGGCCACGCATAAGCCTGGCCTTTGACGTTATCCCGGAAGCTTGAGCAGGGGTCGGTTCGAGATCATACCTCCGGCTTGTCAGATTGCCGCGTTCGCCGCAACGTCCGCCTCGTGACGCTTCATTGCATCCACCAGCACGGCCTTGGCCTCGGCGGCATTGCCCCAGCCGTCCAGCTTGACCCACTTGTCCTTCTCCAGGTCCTTGTAGTGCTCGAAGAAGTGGCCGATGCGCTCGCACCAGTGCGGGCTCACCTGGTCGATGTCGTGGATGTGCCCGTAGCCGGCGAACACCTTGGCGACCGGTACCGCGAGGATCTTCTCGTCCTTGCCGGCCTCGTCGCTCATGTTCAGCACGCCAACCGGGCGGCAGCGGATGACCGAACCGGGGATCAGCGGCAGCGGCAGGATCACCATCACGTCGGCGGGGTCACCGTCGCCGCACAGGGTGTGGGGCACGTAGCCGTAATTGCATGGGTAGCGCATCGGCGTGGACAGGATGCGGTCGACGAAGATCGCTCCCGACTCCTTGTCGACCTCGTACTTCACCGGCTCGGCATCCTTCGGGATCTCGATGATGACGTTGATTTCTTCCGGTGGATTGTCGCCGGTGGTGACGTGGTCCAGACCCATGATTGCTCCAGGATGTAGGGCGTCATCAGCGACGCCGGGAAAGCCGATCATTTTACCCCTCCCACTGCTGCGATGCAGCAAGCTGCGAGTTGCCCCTGATGTGGATGGTTCTAGCACGTTGCGTGGGCCGCCCTCGGGTATGCCCCAGCTTGGCGCCGTCCGTACCAGTGCGTATCTATATGGCAAGTCCACTGAACCGGTACCTGTCATGTCCCTGTCGCTCAACCTGTCCGCCACCCAGTCCCACGCCGATCCGCGCCTGCAGGCGAACGATTATTGGAACAATCCGGCCGAGCGTGAATCCGCGCCGCTGACCTGCATCTCCACAGCAGATCCTGTCGGTGAGGGAAGCGGCAAGGCAGCTGACGCGGTGGAGATCCAGGGCAGCTCGCGCGGCAAGCCGCTGCCACCGGACAGCACCCCGGACGGCAAGACCGTCGAGCGTGCCGAGATCCACAAGGGTGAGCAGGTCGACATCACCCGCGAGCAGACCATGGCCGATGCCGGCTACGGCCGCACCTACGTCAGCAGCGATCAGCTGGTGCTGACCACCGGCGCGGGCGATGACCGGATCAATGTCGGTCAGCGCGACGATGGCACGCTGGATGTCTCGGTCAACGGCGAGCAGTACGAGATGCGCCTGGGCGAAAGCCAGGAGCTGACCATCCGCGCCGGCGCCGGTGATGACGTGATCTGCGTCGCGCCCAACGTCAAGGTCAACATCGTGGTCGACGGCGGCGATGGCAACGACTTCATCCAGACCGGCGCCGGCGATGACCGCATCGACGGCGGCGCCGGTGACGACACGATCATCACCACCGGGGGGCGCAACGACGTCTTTGGCAACAGCGGTAATGACACCATTCACGGCGGCGGCGCGGTGGACGTCATTCACGGCGGTGATGGTGATGACACCATCCACGGCGGAGCCGGCGACAACTTCATCGAAGGTGGCGCGGGCAACGACGTCATCCAGGGAGGCAACGGCAACAACATCATCTCCGGTGGACGCGGCGACGACGTGATCCGCAGCGGCACCGGTAATGACGTGATCTACACCGGATCCGGCAGCAATCGCGTCGACACCGCAGGTGGCAACAATGTCATCCACGCGCAATCGGTCGGTGACCTGATCAATTCAGCCACCGCAGCCAACGACACCGTGGTGAACGTTGAGATCGATCCCTCGCTGGGCCAGAGCATCAAGGTCGAGGGCTCGGATGCCTTCACCCAGCGCATAGGTGCCGAGCTGGACATGCTGCGGGCATCGCCGGTCGGCCAGAAGATGCTGGCGGAGTTCGACGCAGCGGCCGAGAAGAAGGGCAACGTCGTGACCATCCGGGAGCTCGCCAACGAGCAGAACGGCTACGCCCAGACCTTCAGCCGCGATGCGGACATCGTCAACGGTCGCCCGGGAGCGGGCGGTGACGTGACCATCAGCTACAACCCAAGCTTCCACATGGACGCGTTCCCGACCCCGATCGGCGTGCTCTACCACGAGATGTCGCACGCCTATAACGGCGTCAACGGTACGTTCCAGCCCGGCATCTACCGCGGTGAAGGACCGGATTCGGGCAGCGTGCCGAACGCCGAGCGGCAGGCGGTTGGCCTGGAGACGAGCGCTCCCGCCTTCGACTTTGACGGCGATCCGTCCACGCCGCCCACCACTGCCAACCCCGACCATCTCACCGAGAACGGTTTCCGCGAGGAGCTCGGCTTGCCGGACCGGCCGAATTACACCCTGTAAGATCGGGCCAAACGCGGAGTCTGCATGACTAATCTTCGTAACGGCCGACCCGTGCCACGTTCGACCATTGCGGCGGCTCTCGCCGCAATGGTCGTATTGGCAACGGGTTGTGCCTCCCCAGCGGCGCCGGCAGTATCGGGTGTTGCCGGACCGACCCAACAGGCCGGTGCGGCCGACCCGTCCCCGAGCGTTCCGGAGCCTGATTCAATGTCCACAAGCCGCGCTGTCACTACCGAAGCCACCGGAACCCTCGCGGCCGTGAAAGCGACCTTCGACTATTCGCCCTCCAAGCGGTTGTTGAAGGTGGCGTACCGGATCGACAATGCCAGCGATGAAGCGGTGGCGGTGTTTGATCGCGGCGACCGTCACGCCGTGCTGTCGCGGCAGCACGCCGCGGGTGCGGTGCCGGCGCCGTTCTTCGCGGTGGACGAGGAGGGCGGGGTGACGCTCAGTCATGAGGCCTTGCCGTTGCCAACTCCGGCGCCAACCTCGCCGCCAACGCCGCTGGCGGCCAAGCTGGCCCCAGGAGCCAGTGTGGAAGGCAGCTTCGAGTTCGCGCTGCCGGTGTCGCTTGAGGGCGACCGGCTGCGCTGGTGCGTGGGCGTGGCGCCTTTTACCGACGACGACTTCAGCGCGGGCGAGAAGGTGGACGGGGTTGACCTCTGGCGGGCTTCGTTTGCGGTGGTGGAGAGCCAGCAACGCGTGTGCACCGCGTGGTTCGATCTGGATCGTGGCGTGTTTGCGGATTCGACCCCCTGACCGTTTGCGCCGCAGGCCTGTGAAGGCCGTGCAATAAAAAGCCCCGCCGAAGCGGGGCTTTTTTTACTCCGGTCACCGTGACGGGCGCCTGTCGATCAAAGCAGCGGCACCATCAGCAAGGCCACGATGTTGATGATCTTGATCAGCGGGTTGATCGCCGGACCGGCGGTGTCCTTGTAGGGATCGCCGACGGTATCGCCGGTCACCGCGGCCATGTGCGCTTCGCTGCCCTTGCCGCCAAAGTTGCCGTCCTCGATGTACTTCTTGGCGTTGTCCCAGGCGCCGCCGCCGGTGGTCATCGAGATCGCCACGAACAGGCCGGTGACGATGGTGCCGATGAGAACGCCGCCCAGCGCCACAGGACCGAGCACCAGGCCGACCACAATCGGCACGGCGACGGGCAGGAGCGACGGCAGGATCATTTCCTTGATCGCCGACTTGGTCAGCATATCGACTGCGCGCGAGTAGTCGGGCCTGGCCGTACCGGCCATGATCCCCGGGATCTCGCGGAACTGGCGGCGCACTTCCTCCACCACCGCACCGGCCGCGCGTCCGACCGCCTCCATCGCCATCGCCCCGAACAGGTATGGGATCAGGCCTCCGATGAGCAGCCCGATGATCACGCGGTAGTCCGACAGGTCGAAGGTGAAGATCTCGCCCGGATTGTTGGTCTGCAGGTTGTGGGTGTAGTCGGCGAACAGCACCAGCGCCGCCAGCGCCGCCGAACCGATCGCGTAGCCCTTGGTCACGGCCTTGGTTGTATTGCCAACGGCGTCCAGCGGATCGGTGATGTCGCGCACCTCGGGTGGCAGGTCGGCCATCTCGGCGATGCCACCGGCGTTGTCGGTGATCGGGCCATAGGCATCCAGAGCCACGATCATTCCGGCCATCGAGAGCATCGCCGTCGCCGCCGTCGCGATGCCGTACAGGCCACCCAGCATCTGGCAGGCCCAGATCGCGGCACACACCGAGAGGACCGGCCACGCGGTGGACTTCATCGAGATGCCCAGCCCGGCGATGATGTTGGTCCCGTGCCCCGTGGTCGAGGCCTGCGCAATATGCCGCACCGGCGTGTACTGGGTGCCGGTGTAGTACTCGGTGATCCAGACGATCGCGCCGGTCAATGCCAAGCCCACCAGCGCGCACAGGTACAGGTTGAGCGTACCGCCGCTGAAGTCGGCCATCAGAATCGTGGTGACCGGGTAGAACGCGATCGCCGAAAGCACCGCGGACACGATGACGCCCTTGTACAACGCGCCCATGATCGACCCGCCAGCCTTCACCTTCACGAACAGGGTGCCGATGATCGAGGCGATGATGGAGACGCCCCCCAACACCAGCGGGTACAGCGCGCCATTGGCGCCGACCTCATCCACCATCAGGTAGCCCAGCAGCATCGTGGCGATGACCGTCACCGCGTAGGTCTCGAACAGGTCGGCGGCCATGCCCGCGCAATCACCGACGTTGTCGCCGACGTTGTCCGCGATCACCGCCGGGTTGCGCGGGTCATCCTCCGGGATCCCGGCTTCGACCTTGCCGACAAGGTCCGCGCCCACGTCCGCACCCTTGGTGAAGATGCCGCCGCCCAGTCGCGCAAAAATCGATATCAGCGAGGAGCCGAACGCGAGCCCGATCAGGGCGTGCAAGGCCGGCTCGCCAACAATGCCCACCCGGGCCAGCAGCAGCCAGTAACCCGCTACGCCAAGCAGGCCCAGTCCGACCACCAGCATGCCGGTGATCGCGCCGCCCCGGAACGCCACGTCCATCGCCGGACCGATGCCGCGCCTCGCGGCCTCGGCGGTACGCACGTTGGCGCGGACCGACACGTTCATGCCGATGTAGCCGGCCGCGCCCGACAGGATCGCCCCCAATGCGAAACCGCCCGCCGTCCACCAGCCGAGCATCACGCCGATCAAAACGAACAAGACCACCCCCGCGACGGAGATGGTCAGGTATTGCCGGTTGAGATACGCGCGAGCCCCTTCCTGGATCGCCCCGGCGATCTCCTGCATGCGTGCGTTGCCGGCGGGCTGCGCGTTGATCCAACGCGCCGAGATGATCCCGTACAGGATCGCGATGACGGCGCAGCCAAGCGCCAGGAACAGACCGTAATGCTCCAGCATGAACCTCTCCCCAGATAGAAGTGGACGACGTGGAATTTCCGATTGCCCGGCGACTATGGCACAGCGTGAAATCCGTTATTCGTGCCAGGGCGCAAGCCGTGCGGGTACGGCCACATTTTTCAGCGTGACGTATTCGGGTAGCCCGTCCGTGCCGTACGGCGGCGGCGCTTCGCCACGGATCAAGGGACCCAGATAGGCTCGCGCCTTGTCGGTGATGCCATAGCCATCGCGGCGGATGAAGCCGGCAGGGAGGGTTTTCTCCTTGTTGGCGATTTTCGACAGCGGGGCGGCTTCGACTTTCCACCCGTAGGGTGCATCGCCGGTGCGAACGATCACGGGCATCATCGCGTTCATTCCATCCAGCGCGTACTCCACCGCGGCGGCGCCGACGGCCTGCGCGTGCTCCAGGTCGGTTCTGGACGCAAGGTGGCGGGCCGAACGCTGCAGGTAATCCGGCAGCGCCCAGTGGACCTTGTAGCCCAGCGTGTCCTGCACGCGACCAGCCAGGTGCGAGGCGACGCCGCCCAGCTGCTTGTGCCCGAACGAGTCGGTGCGCCCGCCCGCGTCGGCGATGAACGCGCCATCGGCATTGCGGATGCCTTCGCTGGCAACCACGACGCAATAGCCGACGCGCTCGACCGTGGCTTTCACCCTGGCCAGGAAATCTGCCTCATCAAAGGTCCGTTCCGGCAACAGGATCAGGTGGGGTGCCTGGTTGGGACCTTCGCCGGCGAGCCCGGCCGAGGCGGCCAGCCAGCCGGCGTGGCGCCCCATCGCCTCGTAGATGAAGACCTTGGTGGAGGTCTCGGCCATCGCCGCGACGTCCAGCGTCGCCTCGCGCACCGACACCGCGGTGTACTTCGCTGCCGATCCGAAGCCCGGGCTGCAGTCGGTCAGCGCCAGGTCGTTGTCGATGGTCTTGGGCACCCCGATGCAGTGCAGCGGGTAGTCGTACTCGGCGGCCAGGCTGGACACCTTCAATGCGGTGTCCGCCGAATCGTTGCCGCCGTTGTAGAGGAACCAGCGCACGTTGTGGGCGCGGAAGACCTCGAGCAATCGCTCGTACTTGGAACGGTCCTCCTCCAGCGACTTGAGTTTGAGTCGGCACGAACCAAACGCGCCGCCGGGGGTGTGGGCGAGGGCGCGGATGTCGGCAATCGACTCCTTGGAAGTGTCAATGAGCTCCTCGCGCAACACCCCAAGGATGCCGTCGCGCGCGGCCAGCACCTTGACCTTGCGCTTGCGCGCGGTCTGGATGACCGCCGAGGCAGTGGCATTGATAACGGCAGTGACGCCACCCGACTGGGCGTACAGCAGTGTTCCAGTAGACATGGGGATTCCAGAAATATGAACGCCGGCGGCCGGCAAGGATGCGTTAAGCTGATTGCCGTTTGCCCGGGCTGGTTGAGAGGCTGCTGCGAGTGTAGCGCCGGCCCCGTATGGCACAGGTACACACGCCTGGCCAGCGCCATATTCAGACACAGGAGACAGCGATGCGATTGGTACTTCTCGGCCCCCCCGGTTCCGGCAAGGGCACCCAGGCCGTGCGCCTCAAGGAACACCTGCAGGTCCCGCACATTTCCACCGGCGACCTGTTGCGCGCCGAGGTGGCTGCGGAAAGCAAGCTGGGCATCGAGGCCAGGGAAGTGATGGCCCGTGGCGAGCTGGTCTCTGACGAGATCTTGCTCGGCATGCTGGAAAACCGTTTCTCCCAGCAGGACACCAAGGGCGGCTTCATCCTGGACGGCTATCCGCGCAACCTGGCCCAGGCCGATGCGCTGACCGCACTGCTGGAGCGCATCGGACAGCCGATGGACGCCGCCGTGCAGCTGGACGTACCCTCCGAGCTGCTGGTGGAGCGTATCGCCGGACGCGCCAAGGCCGAAGGCCGCGCCGACGACACCCCCGAGTCGGTCCGCACGCGCCTGAAGGTGTACTCGGACCAGACCGAGCCGGTCGTGGACTTCTTCCGCCAGCGCGGCAAGCTCAGCGTCGTCGATGGCGTCGGCTCGCTGGACGAGGTGTTCGCACGGATCGTCTCGGCGTTGAAACCGGTGCCCGAGGTCGGCTGATCGCGCGATGAAACTGCATATCCTTGGCGTCGCCGGTACGTTCATGGGCGGCGTGGCAACGCTCGCCCGCGAGTTGGGGCATCAGGTGGAAGGCAGCGACCAGGCGGTCTATCCGCCGATGTCCACGCTGCTGGAAACGCTGGGCATCGAGCTGCGTCAAGGGTACGAGCCGCGCAACATCTCCGATGACTGCGCCCAGATCGTGGTTGGCAACGCGCTGTCGAGGGGCAATCCGGCGGTCGAGCAGGTGCTCGATGACGGCCGCGACTACACCTCCGGCGCGCAGTGGCTGGCAGAGAACGTGCTGCCGGGGCGGGACGTTCTGGCCGTCGCTGGCACTCACGGCAAGACCACCACGACATCGATCCTCATGTGGCTGCTGGAGGCCGCGGGACGAGGGCCGGGCTTTCTGATCGGCGGTGTGGCCGAGGACTTCGGGGTGTCGGCGCGGGTGGGCACGGGTCGTGAGTTCGTGGTCGAAGCGGACGAATACGACACCGCCTTCTTCGACAAGCGCAGCAAGTTCGTCCATTATCGCCCGCTGGTCGCGATCCTCAACAATCTGGAGTTCGACCACGCCGACATTTTCCCCGACGTGGCCGCGATCCAACGCCAGTTCCACCATCTCGTGCGAACGGTGCCGCGCCGCGGCTGCCTGGTTGTCAACGGCGAGGACGCGCATCTGGCCGAAGTGCTGGCGATGGGTTGCTGGACGCCGGTGCAGACCTTCGGCCTGGATGCCGCGGGGGCGATCGCTCCGGTGTCGCCGGCGTTTGCGTTCAACTGGACCGCCCGACTGCTGGCCAACGATGGCAGCCGATTCGTCGTCATCCACGACGGCGTGGAGGTGGGCGAAGTGACGTGGCCGTTGCTGGGCCGGCACAACGTCATGAACGCGTTGGCGGCCCTGGCGACCGCGCACCGGGTTGGCGTCGACCTGCCCGGAGTGCTCGGCGCGCTGGCCGGGTTCAACAGCGTCAAACGGCGGATGGAACGGGTTGGCGAGTACGCCGGCATCACAGTCCACGACGATTTCGCCCACCACCCCACTGCCATCGCGACCACCCTGGCCGGCCTGCGCGCCAGGGTCGGTGACGCCCGCATCGTGGCGGCGCTGGAGCCGCGCAGCAATTCGATGCGGCTGGGTGCGCATGCCGATGCACTGGCGCCTTCGCTGGCCCAGGCGGATGCCGTCGTGTTCCTGCATCGCCCGGAGTTGGCCTGGGACGCGGGTGCGGTGGTCGCGGGGCTGCGTGGTGAAGGCAGCACGGCGCCGGATGTCGAGAGGCTGGTGGCCGATCTCGTCGCGCAAGTGCGGCCCGGTGACCATGTCTTGTTCATGTCCAATGGCGGTTTCGACAATGCGCCGCGCCGCTTTCTGGCCGCGCTTCAGGAGCGGCCGCCGCTGCGCTAGGCTGGGGCGATGGCCATGGATACCACCTCCGAGATGCTTCCCCTGTTCCCGTTGCCCACCGTGCTCCTGCCGGGCGCGCCGCTGGGGCTGCGGGTGTTCGAGCCGCGCTATCTGGACATGATCCGGGAGTGTGGCCGCAACCAATCGGGGTTTGGCGTTTGCCTGATCCTCGAGGACGACGGCGACGGCAAGACCCACGGCGCTGCGGCGGCCTACGGCACGGAAGCGCGCATCGAGGATTTCGACCTCGGCGAGGACGGCCTGCTCACACTGCAGGTGCGCGGGACACGCAGGTTCCGGGTGCGCGACGTACGCATCCGCGACAACGGCCTGCAGGTCGCGCGGATCGACTGGTGCGAGCCGGAGCCGGTATCGATGCTGTCGCCCGAGCACGGGCTGCTCTCGACCCTTCTGCGCGGCATTCTGGAGCGTTTCGGCGGCGAGTACGCCAAGGCCGAGCAGGCCCTGTTTGACGATGCGTCATGGATTGGCTGGCGGCTGGCAGAACTGTTGCCACTGGCGGATGAGCAGCGCCAGCAGCTGTTGCAGATCGACGATCCCCATGAGCGCCTCGACCGTCTGCTGGTGCTGTTGCCGGACGAAGCCTGACGCCGGATCCGCCGCTCAGGGGCTGGTTTGCAATCGGACCACATTGACGCCGTTGTGCGGGTGCAGGCCCTGCTGCATATCAAAGCCGGCCAGATCCGCAGTCAGCACTGCGTGCGCCTCGCCGTCGTGCGGGCGTGGCAGCCACAAAACCGCCGCGCCGAGCGGCTTGCTCAGGTGCAGGGTCTGGGTCGTGCCAAGCCACAACGGCGCGCCGTCCTCCAGCATCACGGGGGCGGACCACAGGCGCAGTGCGTAGCGCTCGTGTGGCGTGCGCCCGGGATGGAGCATCAACAGGCTTTCGGCATGCGCATCCAGGGTCGCCGGCAGGACCACCTGCTCGCCGATTGGAGTGTCGTCGTCCAGCAGGTTGAGGGTCGCGGCCCAGTCCGCCTGCGGCTGCACCTGCCAGCCAGCGGCTTCCAGCGCGGCCTGCAAAGGCGCCAGTGAACCTGCGACCTGGACGTCGAGCGGCCAGCGGCGGCGGGCATCGTTTTCATTGCGTTGCGCAGGGAGTCTGGTCCAGCCATCGCGCCACCAGGTGTCCCGATCCACAGAGATGGTTGGTGCCGGGGGCTCGAACAACGGCAACAGCCGGTCGGCCGCGCGCGGTGCGTGCCACAGCCCCGCGGCGACGAAGGTGAGGTAGAACACCGCCGCCAACGGGCGCATCCAGAAAGAGCGGGCGACATGGCTGCGATAGGCAATGCCCAGAATCAGCAGCCAGACCAGCCCGAACAGCGCGCTGCCGACCAGATCGCTGAACCAGTGCGCGCCCAGATACAGCCGTGCGAAGGCGACCACCGCGGTGATCACGCCCGCCAGCAGGTAGGGCCAGACCCGCTTGCGTCCCGGCAGCTCGCGGGCAATCAGTACGGCGAAGAAGCCGAACACGATCGTGGTCATCGTCACCGTCACCGACGGAAACCCGAATCCTGCGGGCGCGGTAGGCGGACGCGGCATGTCGATCACTGCTTCCAGCAACGCCGTCAGCGCCAGACCGAACACCAGTGCGGCCAGCCAGTGCGCAGCGGCCATCCAGCGCCGCCGCCAGAGCAGGTACGCCAAGGCCACCGCCGCCGCCGCTCCCAGCACCTGCATATCGCCCAGGCTCGCCAGACCGGCCATCAGGCCATCGGCGAGCGGGTTGCGCAGGCCCCACATCACGTCGTTGATGTGGTGGTCCAGCGCCAGTGGCCCGCCGCTGGCGAGCAGGGTCGCCAACAACGCGAAGCAGCCCCAGCTGATCGCCAGCAACGAGACCGCCAGCATCACCAGCGAGGCGGATTCCGGCCGATTGGGATCGACAAGGGCGCGGGCGTACCGGCCCAGCTTGGGGTGGCGACGGGTCCACGCCAGCAGGCGCGCCAGTGACAGGTCGGCGTTCTGGGCGAACCACCGCCAGCTGTAGAGCACCACCGCCCAGACCAGCGCAATTGCAACGGCCAGCCCACCCAAAGCGAGTGCGAGGCGGTCAGCGACCGCTGCGACCGCGTCGTAGGAAGCGCCCAGCACCCAGCCGGGGGCGAGGAACAATCCGGCCCAGACAAACGCGGCGAAGGCGCTGGGGAGTGCGTAGCGCTTGACCGGCATGTGCAGCATGCCGGCGATGGCGGGCACGAACGGCCGCACCGCGCCGACGAAGCGCGCGATCAGGATGCTCTTCACGCCGTGCCGGCGGAACATCGTCTCGCCACGGTCGAGCCATTGCGGGTAACGCAGGAACGGCCAGTGCGCGCGCAACCGCTGCGGCCCCAGGTGACGGCCGAACCAGTAGCTCAAGCCGTCGCCGGCAAACGCTCCGGCGGCGGCGCATACGAGTGCATAGGGGCCGTTGACATGGCCCAGACCGATCAGGGCGCCCGCGGCGAAGAGCAGCGGCAAGGCGGGCACCACAATGCCGACGATCACCAGCGCATCGCAGAAGGCGATCAGGAAGATGAGCGCGCCGGCTGCGATGGGATGGGTACCGATCCATTCGGTAATGGTTTCGAGCCACGCGGGATTCATCACGGCATTATGGCAGCGGGCAGCGCGACGGGCGCATGCACGGGTGCCGGTGAAGCGCCTGCACCGCCGATCAGTTTGGGCATGATTCATGGCCGAGTCGGCCTGGCGCAGGTGCGTACCACTCGCCGGGCGATGGCACCTGCGGGAGGCAAGTCCGTAGACTTGCGCCTCATGTCCGTCAGCAAACCTCCGTTGGATAGCACCGGTGCAGCCGTCGAGGTGGAGGCGCTCAAGGCCGACAGTTTCGGGCGCATCTCCTTGATGCGCGGTCCGCAGGGCGTGTTCGTGCGCCGGGATCTGGGCCATGTGCCGCTGTGGCTGCGCTTGCCGGCATGGTGGTTGGCCCGGCGCGAGGCGCGGGGTTTGCAGCGCGTCATCGGAATGCAGGACGTGCCGCTGCTGCTCAACTGGGACGGACGACGGCTTGACCGCAGCTACATGGCAGGAGCGCCGATGTATCTGTCGCCGCCACACGGCGATCTGGCCTACTTCCGTCAGGCGCGACGGCTTCTGGGGCAATTGCACCGGTGCGGGCTGGCCCACAACGACCTGGCCAAGGAGGCCAACTGGCTGGTCCTGGACGACGGTCGCCCAGGCATCATCGATTTCCAGCTGGCGGTCCGTGGCAACCCGCGCTCTCGATGGATGCGCCTGCTCGCACGCGAAGACCTGCGCCACCTGCTCAAGCACAAGCGCACCTACTGCCCGCAGCACATCACACCGGTAGAGCGGCGGGTACTCAAGCGCCATTCGTGGGTGCGCGATGCCTGGTTCGCCACCGGCAAACCGGTGTACCGGTTCGTCACCCGCCGCCTGCTGAAGTGGGAAGACAACGAAGGCCGCGGCCCGCAACCCTGACCGGGCGATCGGCGGATCGAAGGGCCGCCGGCCTACAATGGCCGCCTTCCCCAACCAGTCGAGCTGCCATGGCCACCCTGTCCGGCAAGACCCTGTTCATTACCGGCGCGTCGCGCGGCATCGGTCGCGCCATCGCGCTGCGCGCCGCGCGCGACGGTGCCAATGTCGCCATAGCGTCCAAGTCCTCCACGCCCAATCCCAAGCTGGCCGGCACGATCCACTCGGTCGCCGCCGAGGTGGATGCCGCCGGCGGCAAGGGGCTCGCGCTCAAGTGCGATATCCGGGATGAGGACCAGGTCCTGGCCGCCGTCGCGGCAACCGTGGACGCGTTCGGCGGGATCGACATCCTGGTCAACAACGCCAGCGCGATCTGGCTCCGCGGCACGCTCGACACGCCGATGAAGCGTTTCGACCTGATGCAACAGGTCAACGCGCGCGGCAGCTTCCTGTGCGCGCAGGCCTGCCTGCCGCACCTGCTGGGGGCAGCCAATCCACACATCCTGAGCCTCGCGCCGCCGCCGAGCCTGGATCCCAAGTGGTGGGGCCCGCATACCGGCTACACCCTGGCCAAGATGGGAATGAGCTTCGTGACCATCGGCCTGGCGGCCGAATTCGGCCCGCAGGGCGTCGCCGTCAACGCCTTGTGGCCGCGCACGATCATCGCCACTGACGCGCTGAACATGATTCCCGGCGTGGACATGGCCGGCTGCCGCACTCCGGAGATCGTCGCCGATGCCGCCCATGCCGTCCTGGTGCGCGAGGCGGCCGGATTCCATGGCCGGTTCCTGATCGATGACGAGGTGCTTGCCGAGGCCGGCGTGGAGGACTTCTCCGGCTACGCGGTTGATCCGTCGCGCGAGCTCCTGCCCGACCTGTTCCTGTGACCGCGCCCGCTCGCAAGCAATAGCGCGCTTCCCGCGCCAACGAGGAGAATTCAATGAAATACCTGCACGCGATGCTGCGCGTCCATGATCTGGAGGCGACCAGCCGGTTTTTCACCGAAGGCCTGGGCCTGAAGCAGACCCGTCGGATGGACAGCGAGGAGGGTAAATTCACCCTCGTGTATTTCGGCGCACCGGAGAATCCGGAGGTCGAGATCGAACTGACCCACAACTGGGGGTCGGATGAGGATTACGGCAACGCCCGCAACTTCGGCCACCTCGCCTTTGAAGTCGACGATATCTATGCGACCTGCGCGCACCTGCAGTCGCTGGGCGTGACCATCAACCGTCCGCCGCGCGATGGACGCATGGCGTTCGTGCTGTCACCCGACCGGATCTCCATAGAGTTGCTGCAAAAGGGTGAGCGCCTGCCGCCCGCGGAGCCTTGGGCCTCCATGCCCAACACCGGTCAGTGGTAGGCGCTTCCCGGTCAGTCCATATGCTCGGGTAGCGCGCCGCCACAACGTCGGCAGTAGCGCGCGTCCGGCTCGTGTCCTTCCAGGCCGCACACCGGGCAGCCACGGTTGTCATGGCGCTCGCGCTCCTTGCCTTTTGCCCGACGCATGCTGGTGGCCAGTTCGGCGGTATAGATCCCGGTCGGCACGGCGATGATGCTGTAGCCGATCAGGATCAGGGTCGAGGTGATCAGCCGGCCGATGCCGGTCTGCGGGGCGAGGTCGCCGAAGCCCACCGTGGCCATGGTCACGATGGCCCAGTACATCCCGGTGGGAATGGTGCTGAAGCCGTACTCCGGACCTTCGATGACGTACATCAGCGCACCGAAGATCAGCGCGATTGTCAGCAGCACACTGACAAACAGGAAGATCTTGCGACGGCTGCGCCACAGGGCGCCGGTCAGCACGCTGCCTTCCTCGACGTAGCGGGTCAGCTTGAGGATCCGGAACACCCGCAGCACCCGCAGGATGCGCACCACCAGCAGCGCCTGCGTGCCAGGTAAAAAGAAAGAAAGGTAGGTCGGCAGGATCGACAGCAGGTCGATCACGCCCCACATGCTGAGCGCGTACCGCAGCGGGCGCTTGACCACCACCAGCCGCAGCAGGTACTCCGCGGTGAACACCAGGGTGAAGCCCCATTCGATCCGGTACAGCGCCTGGGCGTGGTCGATGTGCAGCCACGGATCGCTGTCGAGCATGATCACGATCACGCTGGCGAGGATCGTCAGGATCAGCAGCAGGTCGAAGTTGCGCGCCGGCGGGGTGTCGTGGTGGTAGATGATCTCGAACCAGCGCCGCCGCCAGCCGCTTTCGGTGGCGGGGTTGAGTTGAGGCGTGAACAACAGGCGCATCGTGTTCCTCCGAGGGCACCGCGCCCGGCAGGACGGGACCGGCAGGGCGTGACCGGCAGGAATGGCAAGCCGGGCGGGGCGTGTATCGGGGAGAATACCTGCTCGCCCACCGCCTACCCGAGTGCCATGACCGATCCCGCCAAACTCCACCAGCTCAGTGAACGCTACTACCTGCCGGTGTACCGGCCGCACCGTATCGTGCTCGATCGTGGCCAGGGGTCACGCGTGTGGGACAGCGTCGGCCGCGAATACGTCGACTTCGGCGCCGGCATCGCGGTCAACGCGCTCGGCCATGCGCATCCGGCACTGATCGCCGCGCTGACCGCCCAGGCCGAAAAGCTGTGGCACACCAGCAACGTGTTCGTCAGCGCGCCGCCGCTGAAACTGGCGCAGGCCTTGGTGGACGCGGCCGGGTTTGCCGAGCAGGTGTTCTTCTGCAACTCCGGCGCGGAGGCCAACGAGGCCGCGATCAAGCTGGCGCGGCAGTGGGCGGCCGCGCAGGGCCGCGCGCCCGGCAGCCGCGTCATCCTGACCTTCCGCGGCGGTTTCCACGGACGCACCCTGGCCACGGTGACGGCCACCGCGCAACCGAAATACCAGGCCGGTTTCGAGCCGCTCCCGGGCGGGTTCCGCTACAGCGACTTCAACGACCTGGAGGCCGCGGAAGCAGCAATGGCCGCCGGGGACGTATGCGCCGTCCTGATTGAGCCAATCCAGGGCGAGGGCGGCGTCACCCCGGCGAGCGACACTTTCCTGCATGGCCTGCGGGCCCTGTGTGATCGCCACGGCGCACTGCTGATGCTGGATGAGATCCAGTGCGGGATGGGTCGCACCGGCACGCTGTTCGCCTGCGACGGCTACGGCGTGCGCCCGGACGTGGTGACCTTGGCGAAGGCGCTGGGAGCCGGTTTTCCGATCGGCGCGATGCTGGTCGGTCCGGCGGCCGTCGGGGCGATGGGGTTCGGCCAGCACGGCAGTACATTCGGCGGCAACCCGTTGGCGGCGGCGGTGGCTTTGGTGGCACTGCGCGAAATCTCATCACCCGCTGTGCTGGCGAATGTGGCGCGTCAGGCGCAGGCGCTGCGTGCCGGCCTGGACGAAATCAATCGGGAGCTGGGCGTTTTCGGCGAGATCCGTGGCCGCGGCTTGATGATCGGCGCGCAGTTGCAGCCGGCCCGCTCCGGCGAGGCCGGCACCGTCCTTGAACGCTGTCTGGAGCACGGCCTGCTGTTGCTGCAGGCCGGACCGGACGTGCTGCGCTTTGTGCCCGCTTTGAACATCGGCGATGACGACGTGGCCGAGGGCCTGCAGCGCCTCCGCGCGGCGCTGCAAGTGCATGTGGCCGCGCCACGGGGTGACGCGCCGTAAGTCAACGCGCTGTACTTGGACGGCGGGGAGTCGTGAGCGCCCAGGCGGCACATGCCACGGGATCAACTGGGCGCGGTCCGGCGGCGACCGTCACCCCGCCGCACGATCACGCGGTTACGCGGTCACGCCGCGGCGATCTCCGCGAACGCGCCACGTGCCGCTTCCAGGGTCTGGGCGATTTCCGTCTCGCCGTGGGCGCTGGACATGAAGCCGGCCTCGAACGCTGACGGCGCGAGGTAGACGCCGCGCTCCAGCATCGCGTGGAAGAACCGGCCGAAGCGTTTCGCATCCGACCCCGCCGAATCCTCGAAGGTCTCCACCGGGCCCTCGCGGAAATACAGGCCGAACATGCCCGGCGCGCGTGTTGTGTGGAACGCGACGCCTGCCTCGCGTGCAATCTCCTCCAGTCCGTCGCACAGCGCGTGTGTGCTCGCCTCCAGCGCTGCATGGAAGCCCGGAGCCTGGATCAGATCCAGCGTGGCCAGCCCGGCGGCCATCGCCACCGGATTGCCGCTCAGCGTGCCCGCCTGGTAGATCGGCCCGCTGGGCGCCACCTGGCTCATCAGGTCGCGACGGCCGCCGTATGCACCGACCGGCATCCCGCCGCCAATGATCTTGCCGAAGGTGCTCAGGTCAGGGGTAATGCCGTAGCGTTCCTGGGCACCGCCCAGCGCCACCCGGAAGCCGGTCATCACCTCGTCGAAGATCAGCAGCGCGCCGTGGCGTGTGCACAGGTCGCGCAGGTGCTGCAGGTAGCCCTCGCGCGGCAGGATGCAGTTTGCATTGCCGACGATCGGTTCGATGATGAGCCCTGCGATTTCCTCGCCGACTTCCTCAAACAGCGCCGTTGCCGCGTCGAAGTCGTTGTAGGGCAGGGTCAGGGTGAGGTCGGCCAGGGCCTTGGGCACGCCCGGGGAGTTGGGCAGGCCGAAGGTCAATGCGCCGCTGCCTGCCTTGACCAGGAAACTGTCGCCATGGCCGTGGTAGCAGCCCTCGAACTTGACGATCCGCGAGCGCCCGGTGGCGCCGCGGGCCACCCGGATCGCCGACAGGGTCGCCTCGGTGCCGGAGTTCACCATGCGCAGCATCTCCATCGCCGGCACGATGCGGGTGATCGCCTCGGCCATCTCGACTTCCAACGCGTTGGGAACGCCGAAGCTGAGCCCGTCGCGCATGGTCCGCGCGACCGCATCCAGCACCTGGGGATGCGCGTGGCCGGCAATCATCGGACCCCAAGAGCCGACATAGTCGACGTAGCGGTTGCCGTCCACATCGAACAGGTGCGGCCCGAGTGCTCGCGCAGCGAAAAACGGCTCACCGCCGACCGACTTGAATGCGCGTACCGGCGAGTTCACGCCACCGGGAAGCAACTCGGAGGCGCGGGTGAAGAGGTCGTGCGAACGGTCGTGGGTCATCGATTTACTCGTAAGGGATGTGGGGTCGGATGGTGTGCGGTTGGAAGGTGCGCCGGCTGCAACGGCGACGAGCGATCAAGGTGCGGCTGCGCCGGTCCGGAAGCACCCCAGGTAGCCGCGCACCGCAGCGGCCGGGTCGGGCGCATCAAAGACGCCGCTGATGACGGCCAGCAGGTCCGCGCCCGCCTCGACCAGTTGACGGCCATTCTCGGCGGTGATGCCCCCGATCGCCACCCGCGGCACGTTCAGCGAGGACGCCGCACCAAGCAGGTCCGGCGTCGCGCGCCGTGCCAGCGGCTTGGTCGCGGACGCGAAAAACGCCCCGAAGGCGACGTAGCTGGCGCCAGCCGCGACGGCGCGTTGGGCAAGCTCCAGACGGTCATAGCACGAGGCACCGAGAATCGCCGACGCGCCGAGCGCGGCGCGCGCCTCCGCCAGCTCGCCATCGTCTTTCCCCAAGTGGGCGCCATCGGCTCCCATCGACACCGCCAGTCGCCAGTCGTCGTTGATGATCAGCGCGACGCCGTATCGGGCGCACAGCGGTTGCAGGGCCGCCACCTGCTGCCGGCGCAGCTTCTCGTCGGCGCGCTTGTTGCGGTATTGCAGCCATGTCGCCCCCGCCGCCAAGACGATATCGACCCGCGACAGCAGGCGGGCGGTGTCCGTCTCGTCCGGGGTGATCGCATACAGGCCACGCGGGCTGCGAGTCTCATTCATCTGGGCGTGTTGACCTCAGGCGGGGTGGTGGGACAATCGGGTCTTTCCGCGCAGCATTATCCCACCATGACCCAGAACACCACCTCCGCCGACTACCGCACGTGGATGTGCGTGGTCTGCGGCTTCATGTACGAGGAAGCCGACGGCCTTCCCGAAGAGGGCATCGCCCCCGGTACGCGCTGGGAGGACGTTCCCGAGACCTGGACCTGTCCGGATTGCGGCGTGACCAAGGACGACTTCGAGATGATCGAGGTCTAGCGTTCGGTATGTGCGTTCGTCTCGGGCACGGCGATAGAAGGTGAAATCACCAGCACAGCGCCATTGCGCAGCCCTATCTTTGCCGCCTGACCGGCATTGAGCTCCAGCACGAACCGCGCCGGTGCCTCGCTGGGGTACGGGGGGCAACGGTCTCCCGCCGAACAGGGCGGCACGTCACGTTGCTGGGAGACGAGCCGGCGCTCGTTGTCGAAGTACAGGATGTCCAGCGGGATGCGGGTGTTTTTCATCCAGTACGCCTGGGGCGCCTGTTCGTCGTGGATGAAGAGCATTCCATGGCCGTCAGCGAGGGAGTCCCGGTACATCAGCCCCTGCGCGCGGCTGGCCGCGTCTGCCGCTACCTCCACCCGGTAGCGCTGTCCTTCCAGCTCGACCCACCGCTCCATGCCCGATGCGCAACCCGATAACAGCCATCCCACCAGTACAGCCAATGCAATCCGCCCCGCGTGTGCCATGCGCCGATCCATCCGTCTAAAAGTCGATGGGACCTTCCGGCAGCTGCATGCGCTGCGTCAAGCGCTGCTGCGCAAGCCCCCACTGGACGCACCACGTCGAGGAAGCACTGATCGACAAATAATCCAACACCCCTTCACAATCGTATCGCGAGCGTGCATACTTCGCGGCCCGCCCCGGTCGAGACGACGCGGCAGGGTGAGGCGCCCGGTTCAGGTTTGCTTGTTGACGGA
>NZ_JAIEUJ010000002.1 GCF_019802285.1 Novilysobacter antarcticus | reverse complement strand
GCATCACCACCGAGCATTGCGCGATCCGCCACGCCATGAACCTGGAGTCGGTGATCACCTACGAGGGCACCGAGACCATCCACCAGCTGGTGGTGGGCCGGGAGCTGACGGGGATCAACGCGTTCTGAAAAGCACGCGCCTGCTCAAGCAATAAGAAAAACCGCCCTTGCCGGGCGGTTTTTTTTTGGTCCGAGACTGCTGAAGGCGAACTATTTCACCTTCAAGTCCAAGTGGCCTTCGGTATTCAACTCGCCGATGACCGCGCCGACAGGGTCACGCACTGGCAGCGCCGCAGCGATCGCCAGCGTGCCGTCGCCCTCATCCACGGACGCAAAGTTGGCGATCCGGTAGTCCCCGCCAGGCAATGCGCTGGCATCGACAGTGATCCGTGTGCCCTTGCCGATTGACAGTGTGGGTTCGCCCTGCTTCGCCGGGTTGTTGTCCCCAGCGAAAATCCCGCCGATGTGCGTCCCCACAAGCAATGGCGCACCGGTCGCTGCGGGAGCGGCGATGCGGAAATTCAGAGTGCCGCCGCTGATGACCAGGTCCTGCTGCGCGGTCGGGTAGGGGGAATGCGCCTTGCTGTCTCCTTTGATCGCGCCGATGAACGACTGCGGACCGACGTTGATTGTTCCGCCGGAGATCGTCAGCGCGCCCGTGGGACTGTAGATCGCCGACACTCGAGTGAGGTTGACCACCCCGCCCTTGAGCGCACTGTCAGGGCCGGTCAGCTGAGCGTTGTCGAGGTTGATCGTGCCGTCCTCCAACACGGTTCGCATGTTCCACATCGACGGGCTTTCGGTCGGCGTGTCGATCAACGACTGCGCACTTGTAACGTTGAGGGTGCCGCCGCTGATAACCGTGACGATATCGAAGCCACGTTCCAGCGCCAACAGTGTTGAGCGGTGCTCGCCGTCCAGGCTGATCGCGCCCGAGCGCAGGTTGATGTGTTGGGTACCGGGCTCGTTCGCGCCAACCGGCTTGGTCGCCCTGCTGATCTGCAACATCCCGTCCGACACCCGGAGTTCGGGGCCGCGCTCTCCCGAACGGCCGACGTTGATGTCGCCGTCGGTCACGACCGCCAAGTACTTGCCCAGCGTCCAGCGGTCCCGATCGAGTCGCTGGCGCGGATCGTAGTAGATCGGGCTGGCGGTGCCGTTGACCGCACCGGCGCTGCTGATGCTTCCACCCAACAGCTCGATGCCGGTGGTGCCTTGCAGAGTCGTCTCGCCACCACCACCGCGCGACAACAGGCCGCCGCCATTCCACACCAGTTTTCCCTGTCTGGCTGCTATGACATTGCCGTTGACCGAGTGGAAGTCGAACACGCCATCGTTGACCACGAGATCCCCGTTTTCAGCCGTCAGCTGCCATGCCGTTTGCTCCCGCGCACGCACTACGTCATTCGCGGCGCTCAATGCCGCCAGCACCGACGCTTCGTTCAGCGGTTCTGGCGCGACGCCTTTGGCGTCGACTGAAGTAAATGCCTTGGCGATGCGCGCGGCATCACCACTGGCGAAGATCTCGCGAACCTGCTCCGGCGTGTAGAGCTGGAAACCTTCCTTCGCGGGCGCATCGGCCGTGTCCGCCGGACCAGGATGCACCTTGTTGTAGAGCGAGATGCTCTTGCCGCGTCCCAGTGCGATCCCGCGCGCGAGATCGATGGGTTGCGCGGTCGTGAACTTCCCGCTATCAATCACCAATCCATCGTGGCCCGTAATTTCCACTGACGCCGGGGCCACGCCATCGGCCAAGCGGACAAAATCACCACCCTCGACATGCGCGGCGGTGAACCGGTGCGTACCGGCGGCGAACTCGCCTCCGTCAGGAAGGGTTGCCACCGGAGAGCTCGCATCACCGGCGGTGGCGGCAACCAACGGGGACGTGGCGAGTGCCAGGGAAAGAACCAGGACTGAACCGTGCGGTGTCATGCGGCGTCTCCTTGTAGCTAGCCCGAGTGTGTTGACAAATGTCCGGACAATCAATGCCCGTGTTCAACCGGACCGCGGACGTATCAACTGCGCGCCGCTACTGCGCACGTTCCCGACGGCCGGATCGACCGCATGCCAATCCAGCTCCGGGGTCGCCGCCGAGAGAGCGATCTGCGCCGCGTCTTCCGGCGAGCCTCCGATCCACGTGCCCAGCAGATCCGAGGAGAGCATCAGTGGCATGCGGTCGTGAAGATGGGCGATCGCCGGATCCGCATCCCGGGTCACGATGCTGTAGGTGAGCAACTCGCCACGCTGCTCCCACAGCCCGGCAAAGAACAGCACAGGCGAGTTTCGCGCGTGGATGAAGTAGGGCTGTTTGGCGCCATCTTCCATCCGCCATTCGTAGTAGCCAGAGCTCGGCACCAGACCGCGTCGCTGCTTCCACGCCGAACGGAACACCGGCTTGGTGGCCGCCGTTTCGCAGCGAGCGTTGATCGTGCTGTACGCCAGACGCGTGTCCTTCGCCCACGACGGCAGCAGGCCCCAGCGCATTTCCGTGGCGACGGCTCCGTCACCGTCGGCCACCAGCACCCACCCGGTCTGGGTCGGCGCGCGGTTGTAGTTGGGCTCGGGATCCTGCGCCGGCGCGCTCACCGCAAGGCCGCCGGAGAACGCGTGGATCTCGCGCCACGTAAAGAATTGGCTGTCGCGTCCGCACATCGGCGCAGCGTACTCGCCGCGCCGTGTAGCGTTCCTGACGACCACGCGCGGCTGACGCCCGATCACCGACAGTCGGCTCATGACCGACACCGCAAGCAACGCGCGACGCACGTGGTTGCTCCTTCTGCTGGCGATCCTGCTGGCGTGGTGGGCCGTGGAATCAAGCCGTATCGCGATCCCGGACGCGTGGAACCCGTGGGCCCCGCTGCAGATCGACGATCCGCCCAACCTGCTGACAGGCTTCAAGCTGTCGCGGGCGTCCGGCGACCCTGAAGCGTGCACGGCGGCTTTGGCCGACGCGCAGATGGCGTGGACGCCACTGGAAGACCGCGTCACAGGTCCGGGTTGCGGTTTCGAGAATGCAGTCGCCATCACCCGCACCAGCGTCGCCGTCAACGCTCCGTTCACGCTGAGTTGCCGCGCCACATTGTCGCTGGCGATGTGGGAGCGCCATGTACTGCAGCAGGCCGCGGCGACGGAATTGGATGCGAAGGTCCTGCGAATCGAGCATTTCGGCTCATATGCCTGCCGGAACCTGTACGGCCGGACGACGGGGGCGCGCAGTCAACACGCAAGCGCGGATGCGCTCGACGTTGCCGCCTTCGTCATGGATGACGGCCGGCGGATCAGCGTCGTCAACGACTGGCAGTCCGACGGCTCGGGAACGGGTTCGCGCGGGGATGTGCCGGGCGGCGATGCGGACCCTCAAAACGCCCCAAGCGACAATCTGACTCCCGAGGCGCGCTTCCTGCGCGCGGTACACGACGGCGCCTGCCGCTACTTCGATGCCGTTCTGGGGCCGGACTACAACAGCGCCCACGCCGACCACTTCCACTTCGATCGCGGCCATGCGCGTGCGTGTCGATGAGGGAATCCTGATTCGAAGAGAAAGGAGAGCTGGTGTGGCAGTGCGCCGGGAAAATTGGTGCGCCTGGAGGGATTCGAACCCCCGACCAATGGCTTCGGAAGCCACTACTCTATCCAGCTGAGCTACAGGCGCATCTTGGGCCGCATGCGAAGACCGCACGGGGAGCGCATTCTAGCCCCAAACCCGGCTGCGCGTCATCGCCCATAATTGCGCGATGAACTATGAGCGTTTCGAGCCCGGGCATTTGCCTGCGTGGAAGACCCGCCTGCGCCTCTACTGGCAGCTGACCCGTAACGACCGCCCCATTGGCTGGTTGCTGCTGCTGTGGCCGACTTGGTGGGGGCTGTGGCTGGCGGCCGGTGGCGTGCCGCCGCTGTGGACGTGGTTCGTGTTCACCGCCGGGGTGTGGCTGACCCGGTCCGCCGGCTGCGTGATCAACGACTACGCCGACCGTTGGCTGGACCCGCATGTCGAGCGCACGCGCGACCGGCCGCTGGCGACCGGCGCGGTACGCGGCCGCGAGGCGCTGGCGCTGTTCGCCGTCCTGATGCTCGCCGCGTTTGCGCTCGTGCTGACGATGAATACGTTGACCATCTGGCTGAGTCTGGTCGGCCTGGTGCTCGCCGCCAGCTATCCCTATCTGAAGCGCTACACCCACCTGCCGCAGGTCTACCTGGGGATGTCGTTCGGCTGGTCGATCCCGATGGCTTTCGCCGCCGTCACCGGCGAGGTGCCGCCACTGGCGTGGCTGCTGTATGTCGCCAACATCCTGTGGTCCACGGCCTATGACACCTGGTACGCGATGGTCGACCGCGACGACGACATCAAGCTGGGCGCCAAGTCCACCGCGATCCTGTTCGGCGATCTGGACCTGGTCATCCAGGGAGTGCTCTACGCACTGTTCTTCACCGCCTTGCTTTTGGTCGGCCAGCGCGCCGGACTGGGCGCCTGGTACCTCGCCGGGCTGGCCGTCGCGCTCGGGTTGGTCGCATGGGAGTTCTGGATCAGCCGCACCCGCGAGCGCGGGCCGTTGTTCCGCGCTTTCGTGCACAACCACTGGGTGGGGATGGCGGTGTTTGCCGGGATCGCGCTGGACCTGTGGATGCAGCGCGCCTGATTATCCCTGCGTGGTGGTCCCGGCTGCGATGCCGCGGCTAGAGCCGCGTGGCGAACTTGCGCAGTTTCAGCCCGACCCAGATCTGCATGGCGCCATACAGCAAGGCGCCAAGGCCGATCCAGATTGCGATGGTGGCAAGCCCGGCCAACGGGAACGCGACGAAAAGGACCGCCAGCGCGATCACCAGCAAGCCGCTCAGCACGATCAGCCACTCACCGCGGATGTGCTTGCGGATCCGGATTGCCAGGGCGATCCGGAACACGCCAGCGATGAGCAGCCAGGCGGCCAGAAGCAACAGCAGGACGCTCGCCATCTGCAGCGGGTTGAGCACCGCAAGCACACCGAAGGCAAGCGAGCTCAGCGCGTACAGGGCGAGCCAGCCACGCGAGATCCGCGAGTTTCCGGAAATCAGCGCAAACAGGCTGATCACCCCTTCGGCGATGGCCATGACGCCGAACGCCCAGACCATCGCGACCGCGGTGGCGGCCGGCGAGACCAGCGAGATGATCCCGAACGCCACGGCGATCACGCCAAACAACACCAGCACCCACCAGCTGCGGCCAATAACCATGACGAACTCCCGATAGAAGATGGGGCCATCTAGGCGCGCGCGGCGATGGCTGTCAAATTTCACGGGACCCGTGCTGCCACCCAGGCATCCACCCGCACGGCGCCGGCCAGGTACAAGCACTGAGCCGCGGAGTGCAGCGTGGCGCCGGTGGTCATGACGTCGTCCACCAGCACCACGTGCGCGGGGAGGTCGACGCGCGCCCGCACCTCGAATGCGTCCTCGACGTTGTAGCGGCGATCGGCGGCATCCAGCCGCGACTGCGGACTGGTGGCGACGGCGCGCGACATCACTCCGTCGAGCAGCGGAATCCGCAGCGCGCTTGCCAACGGCCGCGCCAATTCCAGCGCCTGATCGTAGCCACGTTGGCGCAGGCGTGAGCGGTGCAGGGGCACCGGCACGATCGCATCGGGTCGCGGCAACGATCCAAACGCCTCAACCATCAGCGCGCTCAACACGCGTCCGGCCGCCAGGTCGCCGTGGAACTTGAAGCGCGGTGCGAGGCGGTCCATTGGCGCCCCATAGGTGCACGCTGCGCGCACCTCGACCAGCGGTGGGGGTTCGGACAGGCAGCTCGCGCACGTCGCCGATCCGGTGTCATGTGCGGTTGTCGCCGCGGCGTTCTGCTGGTCCAAGGGCAACGCACAACGCAGGCAGGCATGCGGATGCCAAGGCATTGCGGCCTCGCAAAGCGGGCACAGGTCGCGTCCGTCCCGTCCGTGCGCGCCGCACACCAGGCAGCTGCCTGGCCACAGTGTTCTGGCGAGCCAGCTACTGCATCGGGCCAGCGCACCGATCCTGTTTTGCCCCACCGTGTGGATCGCCAATGTGTTGACAGCCGTGACCGTTGCTTTCCAGACTGCCCGGCCCGCCACGCGCCGTCAGCCGGAAAACCGCCATGTCCCTTGTCAGTAAAGCCAGCGTTTCCGCCGAGGTGTGCGACGACATTCGTCACGACTGGTCGCGCAGCGAAGTTCTCGCCCTGTTCAATCTGCCATTCACCGAGCTGGTGTTCCGCGCGGCGAGTGTCCATCGTGCGCACTTCGATCCGGCCGAGGTCCAGGTCAGCACGCTGTTGTCGGTGAAGACCGGCGGCTGCCCGGAAGACTGCGCCTATTGCCCGCAGGCCCAGCGTTACCACACCGGGGTGGACGCGCAGAAGTTGATGTCCACCGAAGCGGTGCTGGAGCGTGCGCGCGCCGCGCGCGATGCCGGTGCCTCGCGCTTCTGCATGGGAGCGGCGTGGCGCTCGCCGGCGGATCGCGATATTCCCAAGGTCGCCGAGATGATCCGCGGTGTGAAGGCGCTGGGATTGGAAACCTGCGCGACGCTGGGCATGCTCAGCGGCCACCAGGCGGAGTCGCTCAAGGATGCCGGGCTGGACTACTACAACCACAATCTGGACACCGCCCCGGAGTTCTACGGCGAGGTGATCCAGACCCGCGACTACCAGGATCGGCTGGACACCCTGGCCCACGTCCGCGATGCCGGTCTGAAGACCTGCTGCGGCGGCATCGTCGGCATGGGTGAATCGCGGGAGCAGCGCGCCGGGCTGCTGCAGGCGCTGGCCAACCTGCCCGCCCATCCCGACTCGGTGCCGATCAACCGCCTGGTCAAGGTCGCCGGCACGCCGCTGGCAGACGATGACTCCCTGGCCGAACTGGACCCGTTCGAGTTTGCCCGCACCATCGCCGTCGCCCGGCTGCTGATGCCGCGCTCGATGGTGCGCCTGTCGGCGGGACGCGAGCAGATGAGCGATGAGCTGCAGGCGCTGTGCTTCCTTGCCGGTGCCAACTCGATCTTCCACGGCGAGAAACTGCTCACCACCGCAAACCCGGGCACCGACCACGACCGCGCGCTGTTCGATCGCCTCGGCATGCGTGCGATGGCGATGCCCGGAAAGGACGATAATGTGACCCCTGCGGCCACGAAGCCGGGGGGTACAGTGCACGCCGACATCATCCACAACGCCAGCTGTGATCATCGCGTCAGCGACGCGCATGCAACGTCCCAGCCGACGCAATCCGTGTCCGGCCTGAAGCGCTGAGCCATGGCGCGCGCTTTTTGGGGCGAGCGAATTGAAGCCATCCGGGCCCAACGCGCCGATGCGCCGCGCAGCCATGCTCGTTGCGCGATCAGCCATCGTGACGGCGCCCGCTGCACCGTCGACGGACGCGAGCTGCTGAACTTCTGCAGCGAGGACTATCTCGGCCTGTCCCAGCATTACGCCGTGATCGGTGCCCTGCAGGATGCCGTGGCCGTGGACGGTGCCGGCGGTTCCGGGTCGCACCTGGCGTGTGGCCGCCATCGCAGCCACGAACGCCTGGAGGAGGAGATCGCCGACTGGCTGGGGACGCCGCGAGTGCTGTTGTTCGGCAGCCGTTATCTGGCCAACCTGGCGGTCCTGCAGTCTCTGCTTGGCGATGAGGACGTGTGCGCCCAGGACGGGCTCAACCACGGCAGCCTGGTTGACGCCGCACGCCTGGCCGGCTGCCGCCTGCGCCGCTACCCGCATGGCGATCCGGAGGGTGCGATCCGGCAGTTGCGCGGCATGCCCGACGGCATGGCGATGGTCGCCACCGAAGGCGTCTTCGGCACGGATGGCGACGTAGCGCCGCTGCGGCAACTGGCGCTGGTCGCCCGGGTGCAGCACGCCTTGCTGTATGTCGATGACGCGCACGGGATCGGCGTGGTCGGGCCGGAAGGCCGCGGCAGCATTGCCGCCGCCAACCTGGGCGTGGATCAGGTGCCGCTGCAACTGGCCAGTCTGGGCAAGGCGCTGGGCGGGCAGGGCGCGGCGGTTGCCGGCACCCATGAGCTGATCGAGCACCTGACCGAAACCGCGCGGCCCTATCTGTTCACCACGGCCTTGCCACCGGCTCAGGCGGCGGCCGGGCTGACGGCGCTCAAGCTGGCCCGGAAGGAGCAGTGGCGGCGGGAGAAGCTGGTCGAGCTGGTCGGGCATTTCCGCGAGCGCGCCCATCGCGCCGGCTTGTCGCTGCTCGACTCGCAGACCCCCATCCAGCCACTGTTGGTCGGTGATGACGCGTGCGCGGTGTCAATGGCGGCCGCGCTGCAGCGCTCGGGCTACTGGGTGGAGGTGGCCGCGGCGCCAACCTTGGGCGAGGGACAGGCCCGCCTGCGCGTCACCCTGTCCGCGTTGCACGCGCCCGCCGACATCGACGGTCTGATCGATGCCATGTCCGGCGCACGCGACCGCGCCCGGGCCGAGGCCCGTGTTGCCGCCATCAGCCGCGGTGCCACCCCATGAATCCACAGAGCAACCCATGCATATCGAAACCCGCGGGCAAGGCCCGACGCTCGGCCTGATCCACGGTTGGGCGATGCACAGCGGCCTGTTCGGACCGCTGGTGGACCGCCTCGTCGAGCGCTATACCCTGCATCTGGTGGACCTGCCCGGCCACGGTCACTCACGCGGAAGCGACGCCTCGCTGGATCCGGAGCCGTTGGCGGCCGAGCTGGTGGCGCGCATTCCCGACGCGGCCTGGCTGGGATGGTCGCTGGGCGGCCTGGTATCGCTGCGGGCCGCGCTGGATCACCCCGACCGGGTGCGAGCGCTGGTGCTGATCGCCTCGTCGCCGCGGTTTGTGCACGGTCCCGACTGGCCGCATGGCGTCGGCCCGACCCTGTTCGGTGATTTCGGCAGCGCGCTGGCGCATGACTTCCGCGGCACCCTGGACGGCTTTCTCGCCCTCGAGGCCCTCGGTTCAAACAGCGCCCAGGAGGAGCTGCGCAAGTTGCGGCTGCAGGCGTTTGAGCGCGGCGAGCCGTCGCCGGCGGCGCTCCAGCAAGGCCTGCAACTGCTGGACCAGGAGGACCTGCGGGCCGGGTTGCCGACCCTGCGCGTGCCCAGTCTCTGGATTGCCGGCCGCCGCGACCACCTCGTGCCGCCGGCCGCGATGGCCGCCGCGGCGGCGCTTGCGCCCTCCGGCCGCAGCATCGAGATCGCCAGCGCCGGCCACGCGCCCTTCCTGGGAGCGCCTGACGCGGTGGCCGACGCGATCGACGACTTTCTGCAATCCATCGCAAACGGAGCAAATCCATGAGCGAGCTGTTCGACTACCGCCAGATCCGCCGGGCGTTCTCACGCGCAGCGGACAGCTACGCGGGCCTGGACGAGGTGCAGCGCGAGATCGGTTCTCGGCTGGCCGACTCGCTGGACTACCTGGATGACCCGGCCCTGGCGTTGCCCGCGCCTGAGGTCGTGGTCGACCTGGGCGCAGGCCCGGGGCACATGGCCGCGATTCTGCAGAAGCGCTGGCCCAAGGCGCGGGTGCTCGCGCTGGACGTGGCGCCGGGGATGCTCGCTCAGGTCCGCGGACAAGGCGCGGGTTTCCGCTTCAATCCGTTCGCGCCGCGCCCCGTACCGGTGGCCGCGGATGCGCGCGCGCTGCCGCTGGCCGATCGCAGCGTCGACGTGCTGTATTCCAACCTGTGCCTGCAGTGGGTGGAGGACCTGCCGGCCGTCTTCGCCGGGATGCGCCGGGTGCTCAAGCCCGGCGGTCTGATGCTGGTCTCGACCTTCGGTATGGATACGCTGATCGAACTGCGCCAGGCCTTTACCGAGGTCGACGAGGTGCCGCATGTCAGTCCGTTCACGGCGATCGGCCCGTTCGGCGATGCCCTGATCGCCGCCGGCTTCAAGGACCCGGTGCTGGACCGCGACGAGTTCCACCTCGGCCAGCCCGATATGGCCAGCCTGATGCGCCGACTCCAGGGCCTGGGATCCACCAACGCCCTGGCCGCGCGCCGGCGCAGCCTCACCGGCCGCCAGCGCTTTGCACGCGCCGCCCAGGTCTACGAAGCGATGCGCAACGCCGACGGCCAGCTGCCGGTCACCCTGGAGGCGATCTACGCCCACGCCTGGGGCCCACCGCCGGGCGCACCCATCCGTGTGGGTGGCATCGATGAGGTGCAGGTGCCCGCGTCCAGCATCCGCGTACGCAAGCGCTGACCGGCTCACCGGGCCGGCATCGCTGCGTTGGCGTAGATTCCCGAGATGACTGATCTCTCCCAGCGCCGGCGCGCGCTGCTGGCGGTGGCGATCGCGCTGCTGTCCGCGCTGTTTTTCACCTGCACCTACGTGCTCAACCGTGCGGCGGCCACCGGCGGTGGGCACTGGGCGTGGACGGCCTCGCTGCGCTACCTGATCACCCTGCCGCTGCTGGTGCCGCTGATGCATTGGCAGGGTGGCATGGGGCCTGTCTGGCGCGCGATCCGGGCCCATCCTCTGCCGTGGCTGGGCTGGAGCACCGTGGGCTTCGTGGTGTTCTACCTCGGGCTCAGCTACGCCGCCGCAAGCGGACCCTCGTGGCTGGTGGCCGGGACGTTCCAGCTGACCGTGATCGCCGGCATGCTCTGCGCGCCCTTCCTCTACAACGACGAGCGCGCCCGGATTCCGCGCCCGGCACTGGCCGTCGGTCTTCTCGTGGTCGCCGGCGTGCTGATGATGCAGTTCGGTGTCGACGATGGTGGCTTGGACCGCGACGGCTGGATCGCGCTGGGCTGTGTCGCCGTGGCGGCGGTCGCCTATCCGCTGGGCAACCGCGGCCTGCTGCTGCATCTGGAGCGGGTCACGCCCTCATCCGATGGGGTCGAGCTCAACGCCACCCAGCGGGTGTTCGGGCTGACCCTGGCCAGTCAGCCGGCCTGGTGGCTGGTCGCCGCCTTCGCCGCCGGGCAGTCGGGCGCGCCGCCGGTGGAGCAGGTCTGGTTTGCCGCCGCGGTCGCGCTGGGTGCGGGTGTCATCGCCACGGTGTTGTTCTTCCAGGCCACCGGGATGGTCCGCAACAACCCCACCGCGCTGGCCGCGACCGAAGCCATGCAGGCCGCAGAGATCCTGTTTGCGACAGTGCTGGGCGTCCTGCTGCTGGGCGAGGCGTGGCCGCAGGGGCGCGCCCTGTACGGCGCGCTGGTGGTGATGGCGGGCATCGCGGTGTTCAGCTGGATCGCTGCGCGAGAAGCGGTGGGGAGCCCTCCGGCGGTGCGCGCGCTGCGAAGCGAACGCGGCGGCTGAACAGTGGCGCGTGCAGGACGAGCCCGCGGTTCAGCGCGGCATGCTTAAATTCGGGCTCTGTCCGCACAGCCGTGAGTGCCCGCGATGTTTCATCCGATGACTTTCGCAGCGGTGGTGTCTCTGGCCACGCTGATTGCCACCAGCCTGATGCCAGTGCGGGCGCAGCAATCGCCTGCCGCGGCCATTGAACAATGGGGATTCGACCCGTCCGCACTGGTGGCAGACGGCCACGAGCTGCTGCTCCGAGCACCGGATCCGGCGATTGACCAGCTGTTCCAGGTCGCGCGCAGCATCCTGTCCGATCCGCGCGAAGCCCAGGTGTTGTGCCCGCTGTTCGACCCATCCGCCGAGCGCAGCCTGGCGTCGTTCAACGAGGTCGCCAACAAACTGGGGCCCGAGCACAGCGGACGTTTTGCCGGCGCTGTGGCGAACCTGTTCGTCGCCGCCATGCAGTCGCCGCGCCAGCCGTTCGACGAAGTTTCGGCCCGTCAGGGCCTGAAGTCGGCGGGGGTGCGCGCCGCGCTGGTCAATGACGGGTTTGTTGCAGGTCTGAACGGGGCGGACCACCAGGCGCGCTGTCGCTCGATCAGCTGGCTGCTGGACGATCTGCACGCTCAACCGCTGGCTCAGCGTGCAGCCGTCGCGCGCCTGCTGTTGGCCGAAGGGCTGGGCCACCTCGCCGTCGCTTCCGGTACGGCGCCACCTTCAGGCGGGTGACTGCTGGACCGTCAGCTGCGCGACGCGAGCGAGAGCAGGTCCGACAACTGGTACAGGTCGATGTTGCCGCCCGAGAGCACAATGCCGACGGTGCGTCCGGCGAACAGCTCGGGGTTTGCGAGCACAGCCGCCAGGGCAATCGCCGCGGACGGCTCGATCACCAGCTTCATGCGCTCCCATACCAGCAGCATGGCATCGATCGTTTGCGTGTCTTCCACCAGCAGGATGTCGCGTACCAGCTGGCGCACCAGCGGGTAGGTGAGGGTTCCCAGCTCGGCGCGAAGCCCGTCGCAGACCGTGTCGGCGACCCGCCCGGTGACGCGCTCGCCACGCTTGAGTGAGTCGTGGGCATCGCGCGCGCTGGCGGGCTCGGCGCCATAGATCTGGATGGACGGATCGACGCCGAGGGCGGCCAACGCGGTGCCGGAAATCAGGCCGCCGCCGCTGACCGGCACCACCACTGTGTCGATGTCGGGGGCGAAACGCAGCATCTCCAGCGTGGCGGTGCCCTGCCCGGCGATGACCCGTGGATCGTTGAACGGGTGGACCAGGACCGCGCCGGTTTCCTCCAGTACGCGCGCAGTTACTTCGTCACGCGAGGCTTGCGTCGGCTCGCAGGGAACGATGCGCGCGCCATAGCTCTCCATCGCTGCCAACTTGACCCGCGATGCGCCCCGCGGAACCACGACGGTCGCTGGAATGCCGCGCTCCCGGCACGCCAGCGCCACCGCGCCGCCGTGGTTGCCCGAACTCTGGGTAACCACGCCGTTGGCGGCTTGGCCGTCGGTCAGCGAGAACACTGCATTGCTCGCGCCGCGGAACTTGAAGGAGCCGGCACGCTGGAGGTTCTCGCACTTGAACAGCAGCCGGCATCCGGCGATCGCATCCAGGGTGCGGGCATGCAGAACCGGGGTAGGGTTGATGTGCGGCGCAATGCGCGAGGCGGCCGTCAGCACGGCGTCGAAGTCCGGCGCGGGGTCAGGCTTGGCGGGGATCTGGGCGGTGTCGGCGTTGTTCATGGCGACAAGCGTAGCCGAAGTGGTGGGCGCCGGCGGCAGCATGTCTGACGGCGCGATGGATTAAGCGCTAGTTCAACGGCTATAGCCGAGTATGGTTCAACAATCAATGGGGGGTCCGCGCATGTTCCGCAAAATCCTGCTTCCCGCGCTCGCGATCGGCCTGCTGGGCGGTTGCGTCAGCAGCGGCTACCAATACGACAGCGGCGGCTATTACTACGGCCAGCCCTCGACCAGCTACCGGTATTACGACGGCTACTACAACAACTATCGCTATCCCGGATATTACGGCAGCCTGAACTACCGTTATGGATATCCGGGCTACCGCTATCCGGGATACGGCTACCCCGGCTACGGGTATGGCGGCGGCTACTACCGGCCACCAGTGGTGATCGTGCGTCCCGGGCACGGCGACAACCATGGCGGCAACCATGGCAACCGGCCGCCCACCGGTGGACGCAATGATCGTGCGCCGTGGCGCGACTATGAGCGTCTGCAGCGTGAGCGCATCCAGCGGTCCACGCCGCCGTCCGGCAACCGACCCAGCTCGGCAGTGATGCGCAATCCGGTGCCGGCGCAGCCGCGCCCGGCCGCAATGCCCAGCCGTCCCGCCGCCCCTCCCAGCCAGGGCTCGCGCAATTCGCGCTCCGATCGCATGATCGAACGCGCGCGCACCTCACGCCAGGTCGAGTGATCGGTATCGGTGGACCGGCACTGCAGGCCAGCTATTGACAAACAACGTCGCAATGCGACGTAATCAGTTATCGCTTCAATGCTGATGCCCGACAAGGAATCTCGGATCCCCCCTGTTCCGCCCTTGTCTGGCATCGGCGCCTACACCCGAAAGCCCCGCCACGCGGGGCTTTCGCCTTTCGGGGCAGCTGTAAGCGATGCATTGCCACGGTTGCGGCATTGCGTTTCCGGCGCAGCTTGATCGACTGGTGTCTCGCGCAAAGCGTGACGGTGTGCATCTGGCGGACAAAAAAAGGGCCGAATGTCCCCCGACATTCGGCCCTGGTGCTTCCCCGACGGGCACATGGTCGGCCCTGTTCCAATCCCGACCGGCGCCTGGCGCCTGCCCCGTTGGGTGCATGAGTGATAACGCACGAAGCGTGCCAAGGTTGACCCGCGTTGCGGGATGGACGTCCTGACACTCGCTTTCAGGCGCGATCCTCTGGGTCGGTTTTAGTGGCAAGTGCTTGATCGGCGTACACTTCCTTCCCTGCGCTGGCGCCAATACCGGCAGCCTGCGCGCCATTGGCGGGTTCCGCCTTCCCGGTTTGCGACATGAAAAACGACTTCTACCAATATGACGTGATCGTGGTCGGCGGCGGCCATGCCGGCACCGAGGCGGCACTGGCGGCCGCGCGCGCAGGGGCGCGCACGCTGCTGCTGACCCACAACATCGAGACGATCGGCGCGATGAGCTGCAATCCGGCCATCGGCGGGATCGGCAAGGGCCATCTGGTGCGCGAGATCGACGCCCTGGGTGGGGTGATGGCGCATGCGGCTGACGCTGCGGGTATCCAGTGGCGCCGGCTCAATGCAAGCAAGGGCCCTGCGGTACGGGCGACCCGTTGCCAGGCCGACCGCAGCCTGTATCGCGCCTTCATCCGCGCGGCGGTCGAGCGCCAGCCGGGGCTGACCGTGTTCCAGTCGGCGGTGGACGATATCGATTTCGAGGCCGGACGGGTTGGTGGGGTGACCACACAGGCGGGGCTGCGCTTTCGCGCGCCGGCGGTCGTGCTCACTGCCGGGACTTTCCTTGCCGGCAAGATCCATGTCGGACTGACGAGCCACGCCGGCGGCCGGGTGGGCGATCCACCGTCGGTCACCCTGGCCCAGCGCTTGCGCGAAGGGCCCTTCGTGGTCGACCGGCTGAAGACCGGCACCCCGCCACGCATCGACGGCCGCAGCCTGGACTACTCGGTCATGGTGGAGCAGCCCGGCGATGACCCCCGCCCGGTGATGTCCTTCATGGGATCGCGCGATGACCACCCGCGCCAGGTGTCGTGCTGGATCGCCGAGACCTGCGAGCGCACCCACGAGATCATTCGCGGGGCACTGGACCGCTCGCCCCTCTACACCGGCCAGATCGATGGCATCGGCCCGCGCTATTGCCCGTCGATCGAGGACAAGGTGGTGCGCTTCGCCGAAAAGGCCAGTCACCAGATCTTCGTCGAACCCGAGGGCCTGGGCGTAACGGAGATCTATCCCAACGGTATTTCCACCTCGCTGCCGTTCGACGTGCAGCTGGAGCTGGTGCGCTCCATCCGCGGCTTCGAGAACGCCCATGTCACCCGCGCCGGCTACGCGATCGAATACGACTACTTCGACCCGCGCGGCCTTAAGGCGACGCTGGAGACCAAGGCGGTCGCCGGGCTGTTCTTCGCCGGCCAGATCAATGGCACCACGGGGTACGAGGAGGCGGCCGCGCAGGGGCTGCTCGCTGGCGTCAACGCGGCCCGACAGGTGAAGGGACACGAGGGCTGGTGCCCGCGCCGCGATGAGGCCTACATCGGTGTGCTGGTGGATGACCTGATCACCCACGGCACTACCGAGCCTTACCGGATGTTCACCAGCCGCGCCGAATACCGCCTGCAGCTGCGCGAGGACAACGCGGATCTGCGTCTGACCGCCACCGGGCGCGATCTCGGGCTGGTCGATGATGCGCGTTGGAACGCCTTCGCCGCCAAGCGCGACGCGATCGATGCGGAGAACGCCCGGCTGGGCGCGATCTGGATGTCTCCGGGCAACCCGCTCGGTACCGAGGTCGCCGGTGGTCTGGGCATTGAACTGAGCCGCGAGACCAGTGCGCGCGACCTGCTCAAGCGCCCCGAGATCGATTACGCCCGGCTGGTGTCGATACCCTCGCTTGGTCCCGGCGTGGTGGATCCGGCGGTCGCCGAACAGGTCCAGATCGGGGTGAAATACGCCGGCTACCTGGACCGCCAGAACGCCGAGATCGCGCGCCAACTCCGCCACGAAAGCACGCCGATCGCGGGCGATTTCGACTACGGCCGGGTCCACGGCCTGTCAGTGGAGCTGGCCGGCAAGCTGGAGCAGGTGCGGCCGCAGACGGTTGGCCAGGCCCAACGCATCCCCGGCATGACCCCGGCGGCGATCTCGTTGCTGCTGGTGCATCTGGTGGGCGCGCGCCGGCACCGGGTCGCCTGAACCGTCGAGTCGGCGTGCCGGTTGACCACAGCCGTGGCCCTTCCTAGACTTCGGCGGCTGCCGGGGCCTGTTTCCTCCGGCCATGCCCGCACCGTGGACAGACCGAGTCGACCTAGAACTTTCCCCTACACCATGGACCGCGCGAGTCCCTGGCGGTACGTGGAGCCTGCAGCGATCCGGTAAGCCGGCGCTGCCCGCCTCCGTGGTCGCCACGTCGCGACCTCCGGAGGCACCCCGTGATCAACCTCAAGAAGAAGAAGCAGCCCGACACCCGCCTCCTGTACCGGGCTGACGCGGAGGGCAACTTCGATGCCGACCTCGTCGCTGAGGCGATCGCCGCCGAGCTGGAGCGCGGCGAACACGAGGCGCTTCGGCGCGAATTGGTGGACGTCCTCGCCGCCGATCTGGCCGACGTACTGACCCGGCTGGAGCCGGAGCAACAGGCGCAGGTGCTGCCGCTGATTACCGCTGACCAGCTCGCGTTGCTGTTCGGCTATCTGCCGCTGGAGCTGCAGACCGAGTTGGTTGCCGGCATGCCGCGCGCGCAGGTGCTCGAGCTGCTCAACCTGATGTCCGCCGACGAACGCGTGGACCTGTTCAACACGCTGCCGGCCGATCGCCGCGAACGGCTGCTGCCGGCGCTGGCACAGGCCGAGCGCGACGACATCCGGCGTCTGGCCAGCTACCCGCGCGACAGCGTTGGCGCGCTGATGACCTCCGAGTACGCGACCCTGACCCCGGACCTGACCGCGGGCCAGGCGATCGCCGAGCTGCGCCGGGTCGCCCCCGACAAGGAGACCATCTACACGTCCTACGTGGTCGACCACGACCGCCACCTGATCGGCGTGGCGACCTTGCGCCGGCTGATCCTGGCCGACCCGGACACCCCCGTCCTGGAGGTCATGGCGCCCAATCCGGTCACCGTCTACGTCGACGCCGACCAGGTCGAGGCGGCGAACAAGATCGCCCGTTACGACTTCATCGCGCTGCCGGTCATCGATCGGGACGAGCGCATGGTTGGCATCGTCACCTCCGATGACGCGATGGACGTGGCCGAGGCCGAGGCGACCGAGGACTTCCACAAGTCCGGCGGTACCCTGGGCACGCTGACGATGAGCATGAAGGACGCCACGGTGTCCCTGCTGTACCGCCAGCGGGTGTACTGGCTAGTCCTGCTGGTGTTCGCGAACCTGTTCTCGGGCGCGGGCATCGCCCACTTCGAGGATCTCATCGCCGCCAACATGGCGCTGGTGTTCTTCCTGCCGTTGCTGATCGCCAGCGGCGGAAACGCCGGTGCCCAGTCCGCCACGCTGATGGTGCGCGCACTGGCCACCGGCGATGTGGAGATGCGCGACTGGGGCAGCATGCTGGTGCGCGAACTGGTCGTGTCCACCTTGCTGGGGCTGACGATGGCCCTCGCGGTCAGCGCGATCGGCCTGTTCCGTGGCGGTCCGGCGATTGCCTTGGTGGTGGCCACGACCATGCTTCTGATCGTGCTGGTGGGCAGCCTGATGGGCATGTCATTGCCGTTCCTGCTCAACCGGTTCAAGGCCGATCCGGCCTCGGCCAGCTCGCCTTTGATCACCTCGCTGGCGGATGGCATCGGCATCCTGATCTACTTCGGCATCGCCAAGGTGATGCTGTCCTGGATGGGCCACGCCATCGCCTGAGCTCTGCTGCCGGCGCCACCGGCACCCCGCGCGCGCTTGTGAATTGCGCGATCGCACCCATTCACAGGACTGTTGCTGCGACGGTTGGAGGACAATGGCCCCGTTCGCCGCCATTCCCCACGTTGTGCAGGAACCGCAATGAGTGACCCCAGTCCCGCCGTCGATCCCCACGCCGCCGATGCCACGCCGGCGGCTGACGTGCGCCTGCCAGTGCCGTCGAGCGCGGACGCCGATGCGGAAATCCGCTACGTCGACAGTTGCGAGCTGCCCACGCCGTGGGCGACCTTCCGCCTGCACGGGTTCATCGATCCGGCCAGCGGCAAGGAACACGTGGCGCTGACCCTGGGCGATCTGGACGACGGCGAGCCGGTATTGGCGCGGGTGCATTCGGAATGCCTGACCGGGGACGCTTTCTTCAGCCAGCGCTGCGATTGCGGTGCGCAGCTGGAGGAGGCCCTGCGTCGGATCGCGACTGAAGGCCGCGGCATCGTGCTCTACCTGCGTCAGGAAGGACGGGGCATCGGCCTGATCAACAAGATCCGCGCGTACCACCTGCAGGATGCCGGCGCCGACACCGTGCAGGCCAACGAGGACCTGGGCTTCGCCGCAGACCAGCGCCATTACGGCCTGTGCCAACCGATGCTGGCCCATTTCGGCGTTGGTGCGTTGCGCCTGATGACCAACAACCCGGCCAAGGTCGTGGCCCTGCAGAAGCTCGGGGTGCAGGTCCCGGAACGGATATCGATCCTGGTCGGGCACAACCCCAGCAACCAGCGGTACCTGGCGACCAAGCGCGAGAAGCTGGGCCACGTGATCGGCCTTCCCGCCGAATAGTCCCGGACCGGTAGCTGTCGCGGTTGCCGGGGCCGGCTACTTCTCCAGGCGCCAGTTGATCGAGCCGCGATCCTCCAGGGTGCTCGACTCGATCTCGATGTCGAAGCCGTGGTCGAGCAGGTACTTCAAAGTCAGCACCTGGCCGGTTCCCAGCAACGAGACACCGTAGCCGACGTACATCCGCGGCGAGAGCTGCTTGCCGAAGCCGAACACGCTGCTGCCCAGCGCGCGGCTCTGGGTGACGCCGGCATCCTCCAGACCGATCCTGGTCGCCAGCTGCGAGGCCAGCATGCCGCCGCCGGCGGTCAGCGCGGCGTTGGCCGCGTTGAGGTCGCCGCGCTCATCACCGGTCAGCGTGGACAGTGGCCGGCCGAGGGTCAGGTAGGCCAGCGCCTCGGGCTGCGAACTGGCCGGGTTGGACCACACCGAGGCCTGCGGCGCACTGGCGCGCCCGCTCACATCCACGCCGGCGGTGACCTCGCCGATCACCCGCTCGGCGCGCAGGTTGACGACGGGATTGGAGACCGGATCATTGGACCACCTGAGCAGGCCCCGGGTGATCTTCAGGTCCTGGCCGTAGGCCTTGTACTCGCCGGCGACGTTGATCGAACCGTTCGCAGCGAGTTCGCGTCCGGGCCTCGCCAGCAGCTGGATGTTGCCGTCGACCTTGCCGGTCAGGCCAAAGCCCTTCATCCGCACGTCGTCGCCGACGGTGATGCGCAGGTCCATGGCCAGTGGCGCGCCCGGGCCGTCGTCGGGATTGACGGGATCGAGCACGACGACGTCAGCCGACGGCGACACTGCGTGATCGAGTCCTTCCAGGTTGACCATCGCCTCGGGCACGAGAATGGTGCCGGTCAGACGCGTCGGTTGGCCGATCTGATAATTGAGCTGCAGGTCCGGGCTGGCCACCGCACGAAGGTTGGGGGTGTCGGAGACCAGCACGTCGGTACCACTCAGGCGGAGCACCAGCGGCGTCTCGTCGCCCTTCCAGCCCAGGGTGCCGTTGATGTTGAGAACGCCGTTGCCGTCGTTGCCGGCGCTGGAGGCCGAACGCACGCTGCCGTGGATCCTTGCGCTGCCATCGGCCAGCGCGTCCAGCTGGACGTTGCCTTCGCGAAGGGTAATGGCCAAGGCCGGCAGCTCGGTGCTGAAATCCGCCAGTCTCGCGCGTCCGCCCAGCTGCGGCGTATCGCGCGTTCCGGCGATGCTGATCTGTGCGCTTAGGGCCCCGGTCGGGTCGACGATGTCCGGCGAGAACAGTTCCATCCAGGTCAGTTCACGGGTGTCCAGCGAGAGCTGGCCGCTCAAGGGTGACCAGGCATCCCAGCCGGTGCGCAGGCTGGCGTCGATGCGGCCGTCGCCGTTGAAGCCGGTGCCCAACTCGGCCTCGATGCCCTGCGGCCGGAAGGTGGCTTTCAGGGCGAGGTTGTCGTAACTGAGCAATTCGGTACGCGAGCGCTCGCTGTTGCGGATTCCGCCGCCGGACGAGGTGATGCGGGCCTCACCGTCCCAGCCATTGCCGACCGGGCGGATGCGCGCGTCGATCGCGAGCTCGCCGCGCAGCAGCCATGGCTGGCGATGCTCGCGCTCGGGCAGGTAGGGCTCGACGAGCGCGACCGGCAGCCCTTCGCCGACCACGTTCAGGCCACGGCGCGGCCAGTCCGCATTGACACACAGCGAGCCGCCGGCGCTTGAGGCCAGACAGGCCTGCTCGAGGGTCGCACTGCTGCCGTTGGGCGCGGGCGCCCAGGCGAACCCGGCCGGCGCGCGAAGGTTCCAGTCCGCGCCGCGCTCCATGTCCAGGCCCAGCCGGGCCAGGGTTCCCTGCCAGCGGTTGCCGCGGTGGTTCAACGAGGCGTCCAGCGCGAGCGACGCGAGACCTTCCCGCCCGGCAGTGGCGCTCAGGCGCAGTTGCTCCACCGCCCCACGCGCATCGATGACCAGGCTGTCTACCGGTGCGCCGATCGCCAGGCCGTCGCCGCGGACGGCAAGCTGGCCGTCGCCGCGGGACCACGGCAGCTCGCCCTTGATCGTCAGCGTGCTGGCGGAATAATCGGCAAACCTCAGCTTGCTGCCGACCAGGTCGGCGCGGATGTCCGGTCCTGCCGCCGGGCCCTGCACGCGCGCGGTGCCGCGCAGTGTGCCGCTGGCATCGGGTAGCAGGTCCTGCAGGTTCAGCGGGGCGAAGCGCGCGTCGACATCCACCCGGTCGCTGTAGCTGCCCTTGGCGTCGATGCGGCTGCCGCCAATCGACAGGGCCAGTTCGCCCTGGTAGCGCGCGACATCCCCCGCAGGGGAGGCGCCGGACATTGCGAAGTGCCCTTTGCCGTCCAGCGGCTTGCCATGCAGTCGGCCACCCAGATCGGCCAGCTCGAGGGTGGCTTCCAGCCCGCCATCGTCGCGGGCGCTGCCCGTGCTGGTGATGTGGCCATTGATGGCGCCGTTCCAGCCCGCGGCGAAGTAACCCGGATCAAAGCCGGCCAGGCGGCTGTCGATGTCCCATGCCAGCGACGGCGCCCAGGCGATGCGCCCGGTGGCGGCGAGGGTGCCGGTGGGCATCGCCACGTCCAGTGCCTTCAGCTCCATCCGCTCGTTGTTGCCGCGTCCATCCACGGTGAGCGTCGCGCGCTCGCCGTCGCGGGTCAGGGTGGCGTTGCCGATCAATGCCCACGCCTGCAGGGTGCCGGCGAGACCGAAATCGGCATCGGCGGCCAGCGGGGTCGGGCTGCCCCACTGGATGCCGCGTGCATTGGTGGCGAACCGGAAGGAGGCATTGGCCGGGTCGTTGAAGTCGGCCGAGCCGCGCGCGACCACCGTGCCGTCGAGCAATTCCAGACGCAGCGGGTCCAGGTCCAGGATCTGGTCCTCCACCCGCAGTCGTGAGTTGAGCACCTTGGCGCTGAGCTCGCCCTGCCGCACCTCGCCGCGAACGCGGGCATCGCCACCGACCCCGTCGACCTGGAGCTGCAGGGCCAGCGGCGCTTCCGCAGGGGCGGCCCCGGGATCAGTCAGCAAGCCGATGTCGAGCGCGTCGGCACGGGCACGCAGCTGCCATTGCGGGCGGTTGATGCTGGCCATGACCGGTCCGCTGGTGGCGGCCGGCGGGCTGACCAGCCGGTCCTTGCCGCGCAGGACCACCGTGGCGCGAATCTCACCCGGCGCCCGGCCGCCAAGGCCCAGGTCCATCTCGTCCAGATCGCCGCGCGCGACCAGGCCAAGCCGCGCCGGGGTGCGGCCGGGCGCCGCCGGGAGCACTGCGGTCACCAGCAGGTCGCTGCGGTAATTGTCCGCCGGGGCGTAGTCGCCGTGGGCGGTGAAACGGCCGCGGTCGCTGTCGACCACCAGCTCCTCCACGTGCAGGCTGCCGGGCTTGGCCTGCAAGCCGCCGCGCAGGCGACGGATGTTGATGGTCGGCTCGCCGTCGCTGCGGATCTGGAAGCCATCGATCTGGATGTCGTCGGCCGTCATCGCCAGTGGCGGGGCGATCTGCGGCAAGGAATCGGGCCAGCGCGGGAGCTCGAACGGCTCGTCGCTGGCCGGCAGGTCCAGCGTCGCGTTCTCCACCTGCAGCGCGTCCAGGCGCAGGTGCCTGCCCAGCAGCGGCAGCAGCGCGGGTTCCAGCGTCACCCGCTGGGCGGTGAAGACGATCGCGTCGTAGGTAAAACGCACATCGTGCATCGTCAATGGCCCCGACACCGGGCCTTCCGCCTTCTGCCAGCTCAACGTGGCGTTGGCGGGCAGGCGCTGGACGATCTGGCCCAGGAGGACGTCACGGCCACCGATCGTGCTGACCAGCCAGTAGACGACGACCACCAGCAGCACCACCAGCGCGCCGGTGAGCACCGCGCTGCGGATGGCGAGAACGCGCATGCGCGCATGGCGCTTGCGGCGCAGCTCGGCGATCCGCTCCTCGCGCTCCTCCGGTGTCAGGTCCGGGTCCAGGCGATGGCGCTTCGGGAAGCCGATCATGGTCACAGGTCCGCGCCGACGCTGAGGTAGATCTGGAACGACGAGTCCGGACTGTCCAGGCCGTGGGCGATGTCGAGCCGCAGAGGACCGACCGGCGAACGCCATCGGACGCCCGCGCCTACGCCGGTGCGCCAGTCCGGCGTGCTGTCAAACGCGCTGCCGGCGTCCACGAACGCTGCCCCGCCCCAGTTCTGGGTGAAGTAGTGTTCGTATTCGATGCCGCCGGTGGCCACGTTCTTGGCGCCCAGCGCGTACAGCTTGCCGTCGCTGCCTTCCACCCGCGGGCCCACCTCGCGCCATGCGTAGCCGCGGATGCTGCGGTCGCCGCCGGCGAAGAAGCGCAGGCTCGGTGGCATCGCCACCAGCTCTTCGGTGAAGGTATGGCCCAGCTCCCCGCGCGCGATCACCCGGCCGCGCTCGCCGATGCCGCGGTACCAGCTCGCGGTGGCCCGGAGCTGGCCAAAATTCGCGTCGCTGCCGGCACCTTCCACGCCGCCGCGCAGCATCAGCGTGCCGGCGCGGCCGTTGCGCGGGAACACCCGATCGTCGGCATCGGTGTATTCGGCGCGCAGCGAGGGGTAGGTAAACGTCGCGTAGCGGAATGCCGGCTCGGTCAGCGGGTCGCCGTCATCATCGGCGGCGTAGGACCAGCGCTCGCGCAGCGCGTGCACGGAGGCGACGACATTGAGGTAGCGGTCGATCTTGCCGCTGCGGCTGGCGACCAGCTCGATCCGGCGGCTGTCCATGTAGTCGGTCTGCTCGTCGGCCGCCTGTGCGCTGACCGTGTACCAGCCATCTACCCAGGCGAAGGCCGGGATGCGGTACTGCGCGGTGAGGGTCTTGCGTCGCTGGGCATAGTCCAGTTGGGCGAGCGCCTTGTGGCCGCGCTTGTTCACGTAGCGGCGCTCCAGCCCCAGGCGCACACCGGCGCCGCTGTCGGTGCCGTAGCTCAGGCCGGCGGTGTAGATGCTGCGCTTGGCCGGGGTCAGCACCACGTCGACCGGGACCTGGCCGTCGATCGCCTCGTCGGGCAGGGGGTTGATCATCACCGATGAGAAATAGTCCAGCGCGGTGAGCGAGTCGCGCAGGCGGTCCAGCTTGCCCTGGTGGTAATAGCTGCCGGTTTCCCAGTACACCAGCTTGTCGAGCACCGACTGGCGCAGGATGGTTTCCGGCGTTTGCTGGAAATCGATCGGGCCCATGTCATAGCGGCGGCCGCTGTTCCAGACCAGATCGATGTCGGCAGCATTGTCGGCGCGGGTGACTTCCACCCGGCGCGATGCGAAGTCGGCGTCGAAGTAGCCGCGTTGCGACAGCCGGCGACTGATGCGGATCTTGCTGGCTTCGTAGAGTTGGTGGTCGAGGATGTCGCCCATCTGCGGCTTGAACTTCGCCAGATCCTCGCTGAGGTAACGATCACGCGAGCCGACGCCGTCGATCGCCACGTGGGCGCGGCGGACCCGCACCGGATCGCCGGGAACCACGGTGATGGTGACCGTTCCGGGCGCCCCGTTGTTGCGCTCGTAGTCAACCGTGATCGTCGGCGAGTAATAGCCGAACGGCTCCAGCGCCTCGCGCGTTTCATCCTCGGCCGCACGGACCAGATAGGCCAGGCGCCGGGCGGAAATCTCCTTGCCGGAAGCCGCGAACAGCGTCACTGCACTGCGCACGTTGTCAGTCATCGGCTCGTCAAGGCCAAGCACGGTGACCTTGTCGACTCGGGCGGCCTGGGCCGTACCGCAGACCAGAAGACAGCTAAGGGCGGCAGGAACCGCGATCAGGGCAAGGCGCATGCGCGCAAGAATACCTTTATCGCGTCAATGCCAAATAAACGCGGCCCGTACGATGCACGCCGTCGCGGCGGTCGCGGGTTGTCGTAGCATGCGCGGATGAAAATCCTGGTAACCGGCGGTGGCGGCTTTCTCGGCCAGGCCCTGTGTCGCGGGCTGCGCGAGCGCGGCCACGAAGTGGTGAGTTTCAACCGGGGCGATTACCCGGCGCTGGCGGCGATGGGGGTGCGGCAGGTGCGGGGCGACCTCGCCCGGCGCGACGCGGTCATCGCCGCGGCACGAGGCTGTGAGGCGGTGTTCCACAACGCGGCCAAGGCCGGTGCGTGGGGGCCGTGGCAGGAGTACCACGACGCCAACGTGCTAGGCACCCGACACGTGCTGGACGCGTGTCGCAGCCACGGGATCACCCGGCTGGTGTACACCTCCACCCCCAGCGTGACCCACCGCGCAACCCATCCGGTGGAAGGCGGCAGTGCCGATGACGTGCCCTACGGCACCGGATTGAAGGCGCCGTACGCGAGCACCAAGCTGATCGCCGAACAGGAAGTGCTGGCCGCCAACGACGCCGCATTGGCCACCGTCGCGCTGCGACCGCGGCTGATCTGGGGCGTCGGCGACAACCAGTTGCTGCCGCGGCTGGTCGAGCGTGCCCACGCCGGGCGGCTGCGGCTGGTCGGCGATGGCGCAAATCTGGTCGACACCACCTATATCGACAACGCCGCCCAGGCCCACTTCGATGCGTTCGATCATCTGGCCGTCGGTGCCGCCTGCGCTGGCCGCGCCTACTTCATCAGCAATGGCGAACCCCGCACGATGCGCGAGACGATCAACGGCCTGCTCGCCGCGGTGGGTGCGCCGCTGGTGGAGAAAACCCTGCCGTTCCGCCTGGCCTACGCGGCGGGCGTGGTGTGCGAGGGGCTCTGGACGGCGCTGCCCCTGCGCGGCGAGCCGCCGATGACGCGGTTTCTGGCCGAGCAGCTGGTGACGACGCACTGGTACGACATGGGCCCTGCGCGGCGCGATTTCGGCTACCGGCCGGCGGTGGGCTTCGACGAGGGCCTGGCCCGGGTGCGTGCCGATTACGGGACGCGTGGCTAGCGCATCCAGCGCCTGCTGGAAGCAGCGTGGCCGTGGCGGGTGCCGACCCCGGACACAGGCCCAAGCCCAGTAGAATGCGCGGATGACCCAGTCCCGCTCATTTCCGCCGTCGCCGCTGGCGGCGCTCAAGCCCCTGGCCGGGCGCGCGCTGCAGACGGCCTTGAACCGCGCTCTCGCGCTGGATCCGCAAACCGCCGAAAGCCTCGCCGCACTCGATGGTCGGCGCGTTGCCCTGCACCTCTCCTCGCCGGCACTGGCCCTGCAGATCCGGGTGGCCGGCGGGCAGCTGCAAGTCGGCCCGGTGGATGCCGCCGATGCAAGCGACCTGTCGATCCGCAGCACCCTGTCGGGCCTGCTGGGGCAGTTGCCGTTCCTGCGCAACGACGACGCACCCCCGGTAGGTCGGCTGCGGATGGAGGGCGATGCGGATCTGGCGCGGCGGTTGCAGCGCTTGGCCGAGGGCTTCGACCCGGACTGGCAGCAGCCGTTCGCGCGGGTGTTTGGCGATGTGCTCGGCGTGCAGATTGCCAACGCCCTGGCGGCCGGGCTGAAGCAGGCCCGCGTGGTCGCCGGCGAGCTGGCGGGCAGCGCAGCGGAGTACGTCACCGAGGAATCCAGGGACGTCGTGCCGCGCGCCGAGCTGGACGCCTTCTACGATGACGTGGACGCGATGCGCGATGACGTGGAGCGGCTGGTTGCCCGCGTCGCCCGGCTTCGTACTGGCGCGGATGTGCCGGGTGCGGCGTCGTGAAAGCGGTCCTGCGCGCTTGGCGGATTGGCCGCGTACTGCTGCGCTACCGGCTGGACGAGTTGCTCGCCGGCACCTCGGCCGAGCGCTGGTTGAAGCTCGCGCGGCCGTTCGTGCCGCGCGCGTCGGCCGAAATCGTCGCCCAGCCGCGCGGCGTCCGTTTGCGTCTGGCCTTGCAGGAGCTCGGGCCGATCTTCGTCAAGTTCGGCCAGATCCTGTCCACCCGCCCGGATCTGGTGCCGGCTGACATCGCGGTCGAGTTGTCGACCCTGCAGGACAACGTCGCGCCGTTCGACGGCGAGGTGGCCCGGGCGATCGTGGAAGCCTCGCTGGGGCGGCCGGTCGACGTGGCCTTCGCCGACTTTGACATCACGCCGCTGGCGTCGGCATCGATCGCCCAGGTCCATGCAGCCACCCTGCCGGCGTCTGCCAGCAGCCCGGGGCGCGAGGTGGTGGTCAAGGTCCTGCGTCCGGGCATCGAGGACCAGGTCGCGGCCGACATCGGCCTGTTGAGCGCGCTGGCCGGCATTGTCGAGCGCACCCATCCGCGCGCGGAAAAGATCCGGCCGCGCGCGATCGTGGCCGAGATCGAAAGCACGCTGGCCGCCGAGCTCGACCTTGAGCGCGAAGGGGCAAATGCCAGCGTATTGCGGCGCTTCTGGACCCGGGCGGACGGTTCGCCCAGCGACGACCTGTACGTGCCGGAGGTGATCTGGAGTCACACCGCCGGCAACGCGCTGACCCTGGAGCGGGTGTACGGCATCCCCTCGGATGACATCGACGCCCTGGACGCCGCCGGGATCGATCGTCCGGCGCTGGCGGCCAAGGGCGTGCGGGTGTTCTACACCCAGGTGTTCCGCGACAATTTCTTCCATGCCGATGCGCACGCCGGCAACATCTGGGTCGACATCGACCCCGCCCGCAAGGCCAATCCGCGCTTCATCGCGCTGGATTTCGGGATCATGGGCCAGCTCTCCGACGACGACCAGTACTACCTGGCGGAGAACTTCATGGCGATCTTCAACCGCGATTACCGGCGTATCGCCGAGCTGCATCTGCGCGCAGGCTGGATGCCGGCCGACAGCCGTCTGGACGAGCTGGAGGCGGCCGTGCGCGGCGTCTGCGAGCCGTATTTCACCCGTCCACTGAGCGAGATTTCGCTCGCCGAGGTGCTGGTCAAGCTGTTCCGCACCGCCCAGCGCCACCAGCTGACCCTGCAGCCGCAATTGATCCTGCTGCAGAAGACGCTGCTCAATATCGAGGGCCTGGGGCGCCAGCTGGACCCACGCATCGACATCTGGGGCGTGGCCAAGCCGGTGCTGAAGAAGATCCTGGCCGCCCGCTACAGTCCCCGGCGCCTGCTGCGCGAATTCCGCCGCCACCTGCCCGAACTGGTAACCCACGCGCCGGAGATGCCACGCCTGCTGCACACCTGGCTGACCCAGCAGGTTCGCGGCGAACACGAGCTGCGGATGCGCTCGACGGATCTGGCCGAACTGGCCCGCACCGCGCGCGAAACGCAAAAGCGTACGGTCGCGGCGATCCTCGGCAGCGGCCTTCTAGTCGCGTCGGCGGTGCTGTACGGCTTTGACGCCGGGGGAGCCGGGCAGTGGTCGGTGCCGGTCGCCTCGTGGATCGCCGGAATCGCCGGGGTCGCCGCGATGCTTCTGGCGTGGCCGCGTCGTTGAGCGATCCGGCGGCCAGCGCGGCCATCGAAACGGACGTCCGCGACACCTCGCACGACGCGCTCGCCTTGCCGGTGCTGTACCGCGACGAGTGGCTGGCCGTCGTCAACAAGCCGGCCGGCCTGATGGTCCACGACAGCGCGCTGGCGCGCGGCGAGACCGATTTTGCCGCCGACCGGCTGCGCGAGCAGTTCGGTCGCAAGGTGTTCCTGGTCCACCGACTGGACCGTGCCACCAGCGGCTGCCTGCTGCTGGCCTTTGACCGTGACACCGCCTCGACGCTCGGCAAGGCGGTCATGGCCGGCGAGCTGCAAAAGGACTATCGGGCGATCTGTCGCGGCTGGCCGGAGGCGGATTTCGATGTTGATCATCCGCTTGACGGCGGCCCGGGCAAGCCGGTGAAGAAGCCGGCGCAAACCCGGTTCCAGCTCCTGGCGCGCGCGGAATGCGACTGGCCTTCGGCCGGCTTCGCCAGCTCGCGCTACGCACTGGTGCAGGCGCAGCCGCTGACCGGGCGGTTCCGCCAGATCCGCCGCCACCTCAAGCACGTGTCCCACCACCTGATCGGCGATACCAGCCACGGCGACGGTCGCCACAACCGCGCTTTCCGCATGGTCGGCATCCACCGGATGCTGTTGCACGCGCACCGACTGGCGTTCGCCCACCCGGCGAGCGGGGAAGTGCTGGAAACCGTTGCGCCGCCCGATGCGCAGTTCGCCAAGGCACTGGCGTACTTCTAGACTCCGGGCATGGTCCGGATCGGCAACATCGTCATTCCCGAGTCTGAGCTGGTCGAGCGCTTCGTGCGTTCGGCGGGTCCGGGCGGGCAAAACGTCAACAAGGTATCGACGGCGGTGGAGCTGCGATTCGACATCGCCCAGTCGCCGTCGCTGCCCGAGCCGGTGCGCGCCCGCCTGCTGGCCCGACGCGATCGCCGCATCACCGCTGACGGCGTGCTGGTCATCAACGCTCAGACCCTGCGCACCCAGGAACGCAACCGCGAGGATGCTCGCGAGCGGCTTGTGGATTTCATCGGCCAGAGCCTGCACGCGCCCAAGAAGCGCATCCCCACCCGTCCGACGCGCGGATCCGAGGAGCGCCGCCTGGCCGGCAAGCGAGAACGCGGCACCATCAAGCAGGGGCGTTCGCGGACCGACTGGGACTGATCGCGGCGGTGCGCCGTGCCATCATTCCGGGTAGCTGCTGCGGGGGATGTGTGCTCGATGAAGGCGGGAAACGACCCGGAAGTACCGGCGGGCAGCGTGCCGAAGCTGCCGCCCAATGCACCGCGCGTGCGGCCCAGCCGTTTCGGCCAATGGTGCGGCCGCACCGTGCTGCGGCTGGGTGGCTGGCGGATGACCGGCGAGTTCCCCGACCTGCCGCGGGTGGTGCTGATCGGTGCGCCGCACTCGTCCAACTGGGACGGGGTCTGGGGGTTCGCGGCCAAGCTGGCCCTGGGCCTGGACATTCGCATCCTGGGTAAGGACTCGTTGTTCCGCGTGCCCGGGCTGGGATGGTTGTTGCGCAAGCTTGGTGTGATCCCGGTGAACCGCGCCGCCGCGCACGGCGTGGTGGAGCAGGCGGCCGCGATGTTGCGGGACTCCGAGCAGCTCTGGTTCGGACTCGCCCCGGAAGGCACCCGCAAGCCGGTCGAGCGCTGGAAGAGCGGCTTCTGGAAGATCGCGGATGCCGCCGGTGTGCCGGTGCTGCCGGTGTACTTCCACTACCCGCAACGGCGGCTGGTGGTGGCAGCACCGTTCCACACCGGGAGTGACATGGAGGCCGACATGATTCGCCTACGCAACTGGTACCGATCGGTGTCCAAGGGAAAACTGCACGACGCCTGAATAGTTGGCATGGTTATTGCGAACGTGGTCACAGTATCGGTCGCCCAGCGCGGCCTGCGCCGACGCCGGAGCACTGACCCCCGCCATGAGATTTTGTCGCACCACGCATCCGGGCCGGCACGCCCGCCGGAGCTGAGCATGTCGCGCGCGCCGTGGTTCGCTGCCGGGCCGGGTGCGTGGTGGGCGATTCTTGGCCATCTGCGGCCGCCTGATTCCACCGTGCCGACACCGGCCGAAGACTGGCGCCACGCGGTGGTCGACGTCGTCATCCCGGTATGCCGCCATCACGACACCATCGTCCACTGCCTGGCGTCGTTGCTGGTCCAGACGCGCCTGCCGCGGCGGGTATTGCTGGTCGATGATGGCGGCATCGAGCGCGACCACAGCCTGCAGCTTGCGCGCGAGTTCGCCCGCGCCAACGGGATACGGCTTGAAACCATCGCCCGGGGTTGGTCGATTGGCCGTGTGGTCACCTTGAAGCGCCAGTCGCGCGAGTTCGAGGGTGACGTGCTGCTGGTGCTGGACGCGCATACGGTGCTGGAGTCGCCGGACTACATCGAGCGCTGCGTCCGCGAGTTGTACCAGGGCGTGGGCATCGCCAGCGCAAGCGGACGGATGCTGCCTTTGCAGCAGGCCGCCCGCGAGCTCGTGGAAACCTCCGACCCGTTCCGCAGGTGGCAGGGTGAGGACCACTACGCGGATCGTCTGCGAGCGGAAAATCGCTGGCAGGCCGCGCTGCAGCGGATGTCACGCGGCTATCACGCGCACCTGGCGGTGCTGCAGCAGGACTTCCTCGACGCCGGGGTGTCGCGCGCGGACGGGGGCGTGCCGATTGGCAGCGGCGGCGCGGTGGCGTACCGGCGCCGCTACCTGCGCGACCTGTTCCACCGCTACGAGCCGATCCGCGGTGATGACTTCACCGGCCTGGAAGACCACTTCATCGCACTGGCCCTGATGAATGCGGGCTACCGCAATATCCGGGTCCCCGACGTGGTTGCCCGCACGCCGGTGCCGCCGCTGCTGCGCCTGCCGGAACGCTCGCGGCGCTGGACCGGGGCGTTCCTCCAGCTCCACCACTATTTCGACGTGCTGCTGCGCAGCCCGCTGCGCCGACTGCGACTACGCCGTCGGGCTCAGCGCGACGACGCTGCGCAATCGCGGCCGGGCAGGGGAGAGCGGCGCGTCCAGGAGCCGTACCGGCAGGGTTTCGGTGAGCGCATCACCCGCGAACGCGGGCGGCCGCTGGGAACGCCACTGGCGCTGATCGCGCTGGAGCGCATTGGCTATCCGGTGCTGTTGTGGGTCTTGATGCTGGCGGGGCAGTGGACGGCATTGGCGCTGGTGGTCGCACTGGAGACACTCGCGACCTGCGTCATCGCGAGCCGCTTCGCCTCCGGCCCACGCTTTGCTGCGGCGCTGCAGGCGCTGGCGTGGACGCCGGTCCGCTACGTGCTGATCGTGCAGGAACCGCTGGCGCTGGGCTGGTTCGCGATCCGCCTGTGGTGGAAGCGGGATCTGGAGTGGTATGTGCGGCGCGACGCGACCGGGCGTCGCCGGCCGCGCGCGATCCGCCATTGACCGTCGATGGTTACCGTTCCGACGGGCCGCTGTCGTCGCGGTCGCGCCGGGTAAACAGGTCCGGCTTGATCAGCTCGGTGAATGCGCGCGCCTGTGGACTCAGGTACTTGCCGCGCCGCACGACCACGCCGTAGCTGCGGTAGGGGAACCATTCGGCAAGCGAACGCGCTGCGAGCCGGGCGTCATCGGCTTCAGTCAGGCAGATCGCGGTGACGATGCTGATCCCCAGCCCCATCGCCACGTACTGCTTGATCACCTCCCAGCCGCCGACCTCCAGGGCGACCGTGTAGGGCACCTGATGGCGCTGGAACACCAGATCGACCATGCGATAGGTGGTCAAGCGCTGTGGCGGGAGGATGAGCCCGTACGGTGACAGGTCGGCCAGGTCGAATTTGGCCCGGGTTGCCAGCGGATGATCCAGCGGGGTGATCAGCATCGGCTCGAAACGCATGACCGGCGCGTAATCCAGGTCGCCAGGGACGTCGAGCATCGAGCCCACGGCGAGGTCGACCTCGTCGGCGCGCAGCAGCTCCAGGCCGCCCGCGCCGGTCACGTTGTGCAGGTTCAGCCGCACATCCGGATGGGCGGCGCGGAAGGCGGCGACGATTGCCGGCAACAGGTACAGGATGGTCGAACTGCCGGCCGCGACGTTGAGCTCGCCGCCATCCATTCCGCGCAGCTGCTTGCGGAATGCGACCGGCAGCTCGTCGATGCCCTCCACCAGCGGTCGTGCCAAGTCGTACAGCGCCTCGCCCTGGCGGGTCATCACCAGGCGCCGGCCGCTGCGCTCCAGCAGCCGTTCGCCCAGGTCGCGTTCCAGCGCCTGCAACTGCAGACTCACCGCCGGTTGGCTCAGGTAGAGGGCCTCTGCTGCACGGGAGACCGACCCCAGCCGCACCGTCTGGCAGAACGCGCGTAGCGGCTTGAGTCGATCACCCTTGTAGGAAAAGCGCGGTGCGGCGGGTGGTTCGATGCTCATGGGGCTCCAAGCGCGGGCGGGACGCGTTCCCGCCGCGGCCTTCGTCATTTCTATAAGTATAACTTATACATCGTATTGATATATCTGCATTGTAAATAAGTTCATTGCCAACGCATGGTCGAGTGCCCCACCACTGGAGCAACGGCATGTCGGCAGTAATGAAGCGTGAGACGGAACCCGCCACCCAAGGGTTCAGCGTCAGCGCCGTCGCGGACGATCAGGCGCAACTGCTGAGCGCTTCGGCCAGGGAGTTCCTGACCGGACTGCATCGGCGTTTTGATGCGCGTCGCCTGGGATGCCTGGCCGCACGGGTTATCCGGCAGGCGGGGGTGGACAACGGCCGGCTGCCGGACTTCCGCGAGGACACCCGCAGCATCCGCGAGAGCGACTGGAAGGTCGCCCCGCTGCCAGCCGCGCTGCGCGACCGCCGGGTCGAAATCACCGGCCCGGTGGACGCGAAGATGGTCATCAACGCGCTGAACTCGGGTGCCAACTGTTTCATGGCCGATTTCGAGGACAGCACGTCGCCGACCTGGAAGAACCTGATCGCAGGCCAGCAGTCCATGCGCGGTGCGGTCGACGGAACGCTGGAGTTCCACGCCGCGGCGCGCGCCGACGGCACCCCCGGCAAGCACTACGCCCTGAAGCCCACCGACGAGCAGGCGGTGCTGCTGGTGCGGCCACGTGGCTGGCATCTGGACGAGAAGCACGTGCAGGTCGATGGCCAGCCCATGTCCGCTAGCCTGTTCGATCTGGGGCTGTTCGCCTTCCACAACGCCGCCGCGCTGGCTGCGCGCGATCGCGGCCCTTATTTCTACCTGCCCAAGCTGGAATCGATGGAGGAGGCGGCGCTTTGGAACGACGTGCTCGATCACGTCGAGCGCGCGCTCGGCGTGGCCGAAGGGCAGATCAAGGTTACCGTGCTGATCGAGACCCTGCCGGCCGTGTTCCAGATGGACGAGATCCTGCACGCGCTCAAGACCCGCATTGCCGGTCTGAACTGCGGGCGCTGGGATTACATCTTCAGCTACATCAAGACCTTCCGCGCGCACCCCGGCCGAGTGCTGCCCGAACGTGGCCAGGTCGGCATGGACCAACCTTTCCTGCGCGCCTATTCCGAGTTGCTGATCCACACCTGCCACCGCCGCGGTGCCCACGCCATGGGTGGCATGGCCGCACAGATCCCGATCAGCAACGACCCGGCGGCCAACGACCGGGCGATGGCCAAGGTGCGCGCCGACAAGCTGCGCGAGGTCACCGCCGGCCACGACGGTACCTGGGTAGCCCACCCGGCGCTGATCCCGATCGCCCGCGATATTTTCGACGAGCGCATGCCCGGCGCCCACCAGCACCACGTGCTGCGTGAGGACGTGCAGGCCTTCACCGAGCGCCAGTTGCGCGACCAACTGCTGACGCCGCCGCTGGGCACGATCACCCGCGCCGGCTTCGACGGCAATGTCGAGGTCTGCGTTCGCTACCTGGCCGCCTGGCTGGATGGCAACGGCTGCGTGCCGATCCACTGGCTGATGGAGGACGCGGCCACCGCCGAGATCGCCCGCACCCAGCTGTGGCAGTGGCTGCACTGCCAGGAGCAGGCGATCGCCGCAGGTGATCCCCAGGCCGAGCCGCCGCAGCTGGACGACGGCACCCCGATCGACTTCACCCTGCTGGAGCGCGCCTTCATCGGCCTGCCGGCGCGCTTGGGCGATCGCCGCGAGCTCATCGGGGGCAGCCGGATCGAGGAGGCCATCGGCATGCTCGACCGCCTCTGCCACGCCGACACGCTGGAGGATTTCCTCACCATTCCCGCCTACCGCCGTCTCGACTGACGCCCACTGTTTTCTCCCGCTCCGCCCTAAACGTCACCCCACACAGGACACCGCCATGAGCACTCAACCCACCGCTGATCAGATCCGTGACGACTGGAACACCAACCCCCGCTGGAAGGGCATCACCCGTCCCTACTCGGCCGAGGAGGTTGTGCGGCTCCGCGGCACTGTTGCCGTCGAACACAGCCTGGCCAGGCTGGGTGCCGACAAGCTGTGGCAGTCGCTGCAGCGCGAGGACTTCGTCAATGCGCTGGGCGCACTGACCGGCAACCAGGCCATGCAGCAGGTCAAGGCCGGGTTGAAGGCGATCTACCTCTCCGGCTGGCAGGTCGCCGCGGACGCCAACCTGGGTGGCCAGATGTACCCCGACCAGTCGCTGTACCCGGCCGACTCGGTGCCGGCCGTGGTCAAGCGCATCAACAACACGCTGCTGCGCGCCGACCAGATCCAGTGCGCCGAAGGCAGCGGCGATATCGACTTTCTGCAGCCGATCGTCGCCGATGCGGAGGCCGGTTTCGGCGGCGTTCTGAACGCCTTTGAGCTGATGAAGGGCATGATTGAATCCGGCGCCGCCGGTGTGCACTTCGAGGACCAGTTGGCCAGCGCGAAGAAGTGCGGCCACATGGGCGGCAAGGTGCTGGTGCCGACCCGCGAGGCGATCGAGAAGCTGGTCGCCGCACGCCTGGCGGCCGACGTGATGGGCGTGCCGACGCTGATCGTTGCGCGCACCGACGCCGAGGCCGCCGACCTGCTGACGTCCGACATCGACCCGACCGACGCGGCGTTCGTGACCGGCGAGCGCACGGTCGAGGGCTTCTACAAGACCCGCAAGGGACTCGATCAGGCGATCAGCCGCGGTCTCGCCTACGCTCCCTACGCCGACCTGGTGTGGTGCGAGACCGGCAAGCCGGACCTGGAGTTTGCGCGCAAGTTCGCCGAGGCGATCCACGCCAAGTTCCCCGGCAAGCTGCTGGCCTACAACTGCTCGCCCAGCTTCAACTGGAAGGCCAATCTGGACGACGCGACCATCGCCCGCTTCCAGATCGACCTGGCCAAGATGGGCTACAAGTTCCAGTTCATCACCCTGGCCGGCTTCCACGCACTGAACTACGGCATGTTCAACCTGGCCCGCGGCTACGCGCAGCGCCAGATGAGTGCGTTCGTGGAGCTGCAGCAGGCCGAGTTCGCCGCCGCCAGCGAAGGCTTCACCGCGGTCAAGCACCAGCGCGAGGTTGGCACCGGCTACTTCGATGCGGTCACCCAGGTGATCCAGAGCGGACAGTCATCGACCACCGCGCTGACCGGGTCCACCGAGGAAGAGCAGTTCCAGTCCGAGCCCGCTCTGGCCTGACCCTGACGCGGTCATGATCCGCACGCGAGGATGCTGCCCAGGGAAGGGGCGGCATTTTCCTTGCGCGCACCGGAGTATCCGCTACGGCGTTTCCCGCCCCTGTTCAAGCCAGAGGAGAGGAGGGTGTCATGGCGGAATTCAAGGTTGGCGATCACGTGCGTTGGAACTCGGAGGCCGGCAACGTCAGCGGCAGGATCATCAAGGTCCACAAGCGCGATTTCGACTACAAGGGGCACACCCACCGGGCCAGCGCGGAGGAGCCGCAGTACGAGATCAAGAGCGACAAGACCGAGCACATCGCCGCCCACAAGGGCAGTGCGCTGGAGAAGATCACGTAAGTAGGTGGTTGCAACGGCGTCCGGTTTACGCCGTCACCGGCATCCCGCGGTCGACCCTGCGGTAGCCAATTGCCTCGCTCAGGTGCGTGGTCTCGATCTGCGGACTGCCGGCGAGGTCCGCGATCGTCCGCGCGACCCGCATGATCCGGTGCATCGATCGCGCCGACAGGTGCAGCGTGTCGATTGCACGCTCCAGAAGGGCAAAATCCGCCTCCGCCAGACGGCATGTCGCACCGGTCTCGGGCTGGTTGAGGTGGGCGTTGGCCTTGCCGGCGCGCTCGAGTTGCAGCTTGCGCGCGGCGACCACGCGCTCGCGCACGGTATCGCTGCCCTCGGCAGGCGCGGCATCGGGACGCAGCTCGGATGGCGGCAGGCGCGGCACCTCGACGTGCAGGTCGATCCGGTCCATCAGCGGCCCCGAGACGCGCGCACGGTAGTTCAGGATCATGTCCGGGCTGCAGCGGCAGCGCCCGCTGGGATCGCCCGCCCAGCCGCAGGGACAGGGGTTCATCGCCGCAACGAGCTGGAAGCGCGCGGGAAACTCGACACTGCGGGCGGCACGCGCGATGGTGACGTTGCCCGACTCCAGCGGCTCGCGCAGCACCTCCAGCGTGCGCCGGCTCCATTCGGGCAACTCGTCGAGGAAAAGTACGCCGTTGTGGGCCATGGATATCTCGCCCGGGCGGGGCTCGGTACCGCCGCCGACCAGGGCGACCGCACTCGCGGTGTGGTGCGGCGCGCGAAACGGCCGCTCGCGCCACTGCGAGGCATCCACCCCGCGCCCGCCCAGCGAGGCGACGGCCGCCGAATCCAGCGCCTCGGCGTCACTGGCAGCCGGCAACAGCCCGGGCAACCGCGAGGCGAGCAAAGTCTTGCCGCACCCTGGCGGACCTACAAGCAGCAGATGATGCCCACCCGCCGCCGCGACCTCGAGCGCCCGCCTCGCGTGCGCCTGACCGCGCACGTCGGCCAGGTCCGGGCCGGCGCTCCGGGCGAGCGCAGGGGCTTCGGCCCGCGGCAGCGACTTGTGCCCGGACAGCATCGCGCACACCTCCAGCAAGGTGCGCGCGGTCCGGGTTTCCACCTGGCTGACCAGGGCGGCCTCCGCCCCGTTGGCGGGTGGCACCACCAGTTTGCGACCGGCCTGTGCGGCCGCCAGCGCCGCGGGCAGTACTGCATCGACCGCGCGCAGCTCGCCGGTCAGGCCCAGCTCACCCAGAAACTCGTACTCGCCCAGCGCTTCCAGCGGAATCTGCCCACTGGCGGCGAGGATTCCCAGCGCGATCGGCAGGTCGAAGCGGCCGCCGCCCTTTGGCAGGTCCGCCGGGGCAAGGTTGACGGTTATCCGCCGAGACGGAAATTCGAACTGGGCGCACTGGATCGCGGCGCGTACGCGTTCACGTGATTCGCGCACCGCGGTTTCCGGCAATCCGACGATCGACATCGACGGCAGGCCACCGCCCAGATGCACTTCCACCCGGACTGAAGCGGCACGAATACCCGACCGCGCACGGCTGTGCACGAGTGCCAGGTTCATGGGGGCGGATCAGTGGCGCGGCGGTGCGGAGGGATCGGCGGTCGCCGCGCCGCTGCTCACGCGCGGGCCCAGCTGCGCTTCCAGCTCGGCGACGGTACGTTGCAACTGGTCGAGTTTTTCCCGGGTGTGCAGCAGGACGGCGCGTTGCACGTCGAACTCCTCGCGGGTCACCAGGTCCAGCCGCGACAGACCGGATTGGAGGACGGACTTGAAGTTCTGCTGCAGCTCCTCGCGACCCTCGCGCAGGCTGGGCGGTACCAGGCCGCTGAGGCGGCGTGCAAGTTCATCGATGTGGTTGAGATCAATCATGTTGGCTCCTCCGGCAATGGTTCAACAGTGGTACGCGCGAAGTCACACCACAATCGGCCGGGCCCGCGATCGACTGTCGGAATAGTCTGACAAGCCTGGCGTCCAGTTTAGCGCAGCGGCTGCCAGGCTTCGCGCTATCCTCGTTGCAACGATGCCCTGCAACCCCGGAGTTCCCGATGAAAATGGTCATGGCGGTGATCAAGCCGTTCAAGCTCGATGACGTGCGCGAGGCGCTTGCCGAGGCCGGCGCGGCCGGCATCACTGCCACCGAGGTGAAGGGTTTCGGCCGCCAGAAAGGCCACACGGAGCTGTATCGCGGCGCCGAGTACGTGGTGGATTTTCTGCCCAAGATCAAGCTCGAAGTCGCCATCACCGACGACCAGGTCGACACCGTGGTCGAGGCGATCATGAAAACCGCCGGGACCGGCAAGATCGGCGATGGCAAGATTTTCGTCTGGGATCTGGACCGGGTGGTACGCATCCGCACCGGCGAGCTGGATGGCGACGCGCTTTGAGCGTGCGGACAGCGCGATGACGCCCGCTGAGGAACCGTTGCCGCGCCAGGTGCAGGGTTTCATCGTCCTGCTGGCGCTGCTGCAGGCGCTGGCGCTGTGGGTGGTCTGGGTCGGGGTGGACAGCGACTGGCCGCTGCTCGGCGATCTGGGCACCCGTGTGTGCTGGTACACGCTGGTGCTGGCGGTGCCCACAGCAATGGCCTTGTCGGTCCAGCGTCTGGACGACGCGCGCTTCTGGCAAAACGCTACATTGGTTGGGTTGGTGTTCCTCGCGCTGGGTGCCTGGGCCGCGAGGGCAGCCACCGGCGCGCCGGGGCTGGAGGCCTCGGCGGTGCTGACGCCGTTCGCGATCAGCATGGCGGCGGCCCTGTTTGTGGCTGGCCCATTCCTGCAATGCCGGCAGGCGCACGGCCGCTGGAGCGCACCCTACCCGGAGCTGTTCGCCCACGCCTGGCAAAATCTGCTGACCGTGTTGGTCGCCGGCGTCTTCACCGGAATCTGCTGGGCGGTACTGGGCCTGTGGGCCGGGCTGTTCAAGCTGATCGGCGTGGAATTTTTCGCCGATCTATTCACCGACACCGCGTTCGCGTATCTGGCCACCGGGCTGTTCGGCGGTCTGGGCGTGCTGGTCGGACGCAGCCAGGCGCGCCCCGTGCAGGTGATGCGACGGTTGCTGATCGCGATTTTCACCGGCCTGTTCCCGCTGCTGGCGGCCATCGCCGTGCTGTTCGTGGTGACCCTGCCGTTCACCGGCTTGGCCCCGCTGTGGGGCACCGCGTCGGCGGCCACGGTGTTGATGTCGTTGCTCGTGGCCATGGTGGTGTTCGCCAACGCGGTGTACCAGGACGGTGACGAGCCAGCGCCGTACCCGCGCCTGCTGCGTCTGGTGGCGGCCGCGGGGCTGGTCGTGCTGCCGGTGTTTGCGGTGTTGGCGCTGATGGCCCTGGGCCTGCGTGTCGGCCAGTACGGCTGGAGCGTGGAGAGGATCTGGGCGGGGATCGCCGCGGCGATACTCACCCTGCACGCCTTTGGTTACGCTTGGGCAGCGCTGGATCGGCGCGGTCGCTGGCTGGCACGCGTCGAGTCTGTGAACGTGACTGCCGCGCTGGCCGGCCTGCTGCTGGTGCTGCTGGCCAACTCGCCGGTGCTGGATCCGCAACGTATCTCCGCCACCAGCCAGGCCCAGCGTTTGCTGGACGGGCGTACCAGCGCGGAGGACTTCGATACCGTCTACCTGCGCTTCCGCTCCGGCCGCGCGGGCTACGCGGCGCTGCAGGAATTGGCGCAGGCACCGCAGGTAACGGCCAATCCAGACCTGGCAGGGCGCATCGAGCGCGCGCTGCTGCAGACCACCCGCTATCCGTCCTGGGGAGGGCACCGCCGGGCCGGCGACGATGTCGCTGCCAGCGCTGCGCTGCTGCCCGGTTCAGTGCCGGTGATCGGACCCGAACCGGGGGCCGGATGGTGGGACGCCATGGCGGCCGGCGATCTGGATTCGGCCGGTTGTGGCCAACCGGGCAGTGAGTGCGTCGCGATCGTGCGCGACCTTGATGGTGACGGCGTGAGCGATGTGTTGCTGTGCCACCTGGGTGTGGACCACACGGTCCACTGCCGCGTGCATGCCTTCGACAATGCCGTCTGGCGCGACGTCGCGCCGCTGGTGCTGTTCGACGATGGCACGCGCACCTTGCCCGATGCATTGCGGCGCGGCGAACTCAAGCTGATACCGCGGCGGTGGCCGGACCTGGAGGTTGCCGGCCAGCGCAGCGGGATCGAGGATCCGTCGGCCGAGCCGACGGACTGAGGCGGTCTACCCGCCCAGCGCTTCGGCCACGAACGGCGGCAACGTCGCCGCGCCGCGATGGATGTCGGCGCTGTAGTACTTGCTGGCGAAGGTCTTGGCCCGGGCATCGGCCTCACGGAAATCGAAGCCCTGGCCCTTGCGTGCCAGGGTGCAGCTCCACCAGCCAGTGGGGTAGCACGGCTGCGGGAAGGGCAGGGTCTGGAACGACGTGAAGCCGGCCTTGCCCATCTCAGCACGCATAGCCTTGATCAGATCGAGCAGCACCAGCGGTGATTCGGATTGCTGGACCAGGATGCCGTCGTCCTTGAGCGCGCGGAAGCAGGACTCAAAGAAGGACTTGTTGAACAGGCCCTCGGCTGGACCCACCGGGTCGGTGGAGTCGACGATCACCACATCGACGCTGCCGGGCTCGCAGTTCTTCATGTAGGCGATGCCGTCGTCGAACAGCAGCTGGGCGCGAGGATCGGCGTTGGAATCGCACAGTTCGGGGAAATACTTCTCCGACATCCGGGTGACCTGCTCGTCGATATCGCACTGCACCGCGCGCTCCACGCCGGGGTGCTTGAGCACCTCGCGCAGGGTGCCGCAGTCGCCGCCCCCGATGATCACCACACGCTTGGGGTTGGCGTGGGTGAACAGCGCCGGATGCGACATCATCTCGTGGTAGAGGAAGTTATCGCGGGTGGTCAGCATCACCGCCCCGTCGATCAGCATCAGGTTGCCCCAGTCGGTGGTCTCGTAGATCTCGATCTTCTGGAACGGCGACTGCACCTCGTCCAGCTTGCGGGTGATGCGAAAGCCGATCGCCGAGCCGGCGGGTTCGAAATTCTCGTAGTGCCAGGAAGTTTTGGGGGTCATGGGTCTGTCCAGCGTGGGGGCCAACGCGCGCGGCGATGGCGGGATCGGAGGCGGCCCGGTCGGGCGTCGCAGGCTGCAAAGTGTAACCAAGCCCGGTCATGGTGCCGCGAACACTGCACGCATTGCGGGGCTGCTGCCTGTGCCCTCGATCATCGCAACGCCGCACACACCGGGGCGATAGAATGCCCGTCCCCCACACTGCCGGTAGCTGCCGATGTCCCACTGGTCGATTGATCAGGCCCGCAAGACCTACTCCGTTCCGCGCTGGAGCGAGGGGTATTTCGACGTCGACGATCAGGGTCGGGTGACTGTACGGCCGACAGGGGCGGACGGTCCGGCGGTGGCGCTGCCCGAGGTGGTCGACCAGGCCCGCGCCAACGGCGCCAAGCTGCCTTTGCTGGTGCGCTTCCCGGACATCCTCGGGCACCGGCTGGGCAAGTTGCAGGCAGCGTTCGCGCAGGCGATGACCGATGCCGACTACGCCGGTGGCTACACCGCGGTCTATCCGATCAAGGTCAACCAGCACCAGGGCGTGGCCGGCACGCTGGCCTCGCACCACGGTGAAGGCTTCGGTCTCGAGGCGGGCAGCAAGCCGGAGCTGATGGCGGTGCTCGCGCTGAGCCGGCCGGGTGGGCTGATCGTCTGCAACGGTTACAAGGACCGCGAGTACATCCGCTTGGCGCTGATTGGTCGCAAGCTGGGGATGGAGACTTTCATCGTCATCGAGAAGCCCTCCGAGCTGGCGCTGGTGTTGGAAGAGTCGAAAGCGCTCGGGGTCAAGCCGGGGATCGGCGTGCGCATGCGACTGGCGAGCCTCGGCGCGGGCAAATGGCAGAACAGCGGCGGCGACAAGGCCAAGTTCGGGCTCACCCCGCGCCAGGTGCTGGACCTGTGGAAGAGTCTGCGCGAGGTGGGCATGACCGATTGCCTGGGCCTGCTGCATTTCCATATGGGTTCGCAGATCTCCAACGTGCGCGACATCGCCAGCGGCATGCGCGAGGCGACCCGCTATCTGGTCGAGCTGTCCAAGCTGGGCGCGAACGTGCGCTACATGGACGTTGGCGGCGGGCTGGGGATCGATTACGAAGGCACCCGCTCGCGCAGTTATTACTCGATCAACTACGGCGTGCAGCAGTACGCGTCCAGCATCGTCCAGCCGCTGGCCGATGCCTGCGCCGAGCACGGCCTGACGCCGCCGCGGATTGTCACCGAATGCGGCCGCGCGATGACCGCGCACCACGCGGTGCTGATCGCCAACGTCTCCGAGGTCGAGCCCGCGCCGGAAGGCCGTCTGCCCGATGCGCACGACGATGAGCCGGCGATGATCCGCCACCTGCGCGAGATCCACGCCGAGCTGGATTCACGGCCGGCGGTCGAGCTGTTCCATGAGGCGGTGCACTTCCACACCGAAGGACTGACCGCCTACGCGCTGGGCCAGATCGACCTGGTCCACCGGGCCCGTATCGATGACCTGTTCTACCTGATCGCCCACGGCGTGCGTGAGCGCCTCAGCGCCGGCGAGAAGAGCCATCAGGCGGTGCTGGACGAGCTCAACCAGCGGCTGGTGGACAAGTATTTCGTCAACTTCAGCGTGTTCGAATCCATGCCCGACGTGTGGGCGATCCAGCAGGTGTTCCCGATCATGCCGATCGAGCGCCTGGACGAGGCGCCGCAGCGTCGCGGCGTGATCGCCGACCTGACCTGCGACTCCGACGGCCGGATCGATACCTACGTCGGCAACGAGACCCTGGACACCTCGATGGCGATCCACTCGCTCAACCCGGGCGAGAGTTACCGGCTCGGGTTTTTCCTGGTCGGCGCCTACCAGGAGATCCTCGGCGACATCCACAACCTGTTTGGCGACACCGACGCGGTGGCGGTGCAGATCGACGGCGACGGGTATCAATTGACCCAGCAGCGCCGCGGCGACACCACCGATGTGATGCTCGACTATGTCGGCTACCGGCTGGAGGACCTGCGCGCCAACTACCGGGCCAAGGTCGACGCCGCCGATCTTCCTGCCGATGAGGCGGAGCGGTTGAATGCCGCGCTGGAAGCCGGGCTTACCGGATATACCTATCTCAGCGATGCGCCGCTGGCGTAGTTGCCGGGCACTTGAACCAACGCCTGCAATGGGCACGAGGAACTGCATGAAAACCGGATTCATTGGCCTGGGTGCGATGGGTGCACCGATGGCACGTTACCTGCACGCGCGCGGGCTGTTGACCGTGGTGGGCAACCGCACCCAGTCCAAGGCCGACGGACTGGCCAAGGAACTGGAGGTGCGTTCGGCGCGTTCGGCCGACAACTTCGCCGACTGCGACGTGGTCGCGATGTGCGTCTCGCTGGACGCCGACGTGCTGGAAAACGTCCAGGCACTGGCGCAGGTGCTCAAGCCCGGCGCTGTGGTGGTCGATCATTCCACCGTCTCGGTGCAGACGGCGCGGCGCGCGGCGACCATGCTGCACGAACACGGCATCGGCTTCGTCGACGCGCCCGTGTCGGGTGGAGTGGAGGGTGCGCGCAACGGCAAGCTCTCGGTGATGGCCGGCGGCGACGCGGATGCACTCGAGAAGGTGCGGCCCGTGCTGGAGGCCTATGCCAGCCGTATCAGCCACATGGGCGCGACCGGTGCCGGCCAGGCCACCAAGGCCGTCAATCAGGTGCTGGTCGCGGGGATCAACGAGGCGGTCTGCGAAGGGCTGGCGCTGGGCGAGAAGCTCGGCCTGGATCCGGAGCGCTTGCTGCCCACGCTGATGGCGGGCGCGGCCGGCAACTGGTTCCTGGAAAAACGCGGCGCGACGATGATGCGCAGCGAGTTCGCGCCCGGCTTCAAGAGCGCGCACATGCTGAAGGACCTGCGCATCGTCCGCGATATCGCCCGCGAGGCGTCGATCCAGCTGTCCACGCTGGACCTTGCGCTGGCCGACTATGGCCGCTTGGTCGATCAGGGTGACGGTGAAAGCGACACGTCGGCGCTGATCAAACTCAAGCGCGGCGCCTGAAGCTTTCCGTATATGGGCGCGCACCGCATGTCCGTACGCCGCGCAGTCGCCGGGACGGGCCGCGGCGGCTGCGCGCCGTTGCCACGTGGTAGACGGGCTTACTGGGCCTTGATCGCCATCGCCGAGACGCCGCTGCTGGCGAGCTTGCGCTTGGCATCGGCCAGGTCACCTGCGCTGCCGTACGGGCCCATCCGCACGCGATAGACGGTGTTGCCGTTGATCTGCGCCGGTTCGACGCGGGCGCTCAGGCCCATCATCGCCAGCTGCGCCTTCAGCTCTTCGGCCTGCCCGGAGGCCTGGAAGGCGCCGGCCTGCAGCAGGTAACGGCTGCCGTCGGCGGCGGCGACGGGCTTGCTTTCCGCAGCAGTCGCGGCCGGCGCTGGCGCCGGAGGTGCGGTCGCGGCGGTGGTTGCCGGTGGCGTGGTGCGTGTCGGCGCCGGGGTCGCGGGCTCCTCGGTCACCGGACTCGGTAGGGCCGGGTCGGCGGCGTCTGGATTGCGGGCCACCACTGCCGCCGGGGTCTCGCCGCGCAACGCGGCCGCCGCGCGCAAAGCTTCTGCGCGCTGCTCTTCGGCGCGTTCGGATGCGGCGAGCTCTGCATCACTGACCGCGACTTCCTTGCCCGGGAGCAGGGTATAGAAATCGTACTTCGGCCCTTCGCTGGCCGGGGCGGCTGGCTTGTCGGTGGCACCGGCGCCGACGACGCTGTCGTCCACCGCGACCGGAGCGGGTTGCGCATCGGGATTGGGCTGCGGGCGGAAGAAGCCGTCACCGTCGGACTTGAGTACCTTGGGCAGCAGCAGGATTGCCACGATGGTCAGCAGGATGCCCAGGATCATCCATGCCCAGCCGGGCATGCCGCTGTTGCCCTGGTTGCGTCGCGCCTGTGATTTACCGCGTCGTGCTGCCACTTACATCACCTCGGGGGCGCTTACGCCCAGTAATTCCAGACCGTTTGCCAGCACCTGACGGGTTGCCATCGCCAGCACCAGTCGCGCATGGCGCTGGTCGGCGTCGTCGACCAGGAACTGATGGTCGTTGTAATACGACTGGAAGACTTGCGCCAGTTCCAGCAGGTAGGCGGCCACCTGATGCGGCTCCAGGTCGCGGCCGGCCGTCTCCACCACGTCGGGGTAGCGCAGCAACGTCACCACCAGTTCGTGCGTCGCGGCGTCGTCTTCCAGGGTCAGTCGCAGGCCGGCGTCGCGGTCGAAGGACAGGCCACGCTGGTCGAGCTGGCGCATCAACCCGCACATCCGTGCGTGCGAGACCTGGACGTAATAGACCGGGTTGTCGAGCGACTGGCTGCGGGCCAGGTCGATGTCGAAGGTCAGCTGCGAGTCGGGCTTGCGCGCGACCAGGAACCAGCGCGTTGCATCGCGGCCGGCCTCCTCGACCAGCTCGCGCAGGGTCAGGTAGCTGCCGGCGCGCTTGGACAGCTTCACTTCCTCGCCGCCGCGCATGACCGTCACCATCTGGTGCAGGACGTACTCGGGCCAGCCCTGCGGAATGCCGGCATCCAATGCCTGCAGGCCGGCGCGGACGCGGGCCAGCGAGCCGTGGTGGTCAGCGCCCAGCTCGGTGATCGCACGCTCGTAGCCGCGCTGCCATTTGCTCAGGTGGTAGGCGACATCGGGCACGAAGTAGGTGTAGGTGCCGTCGGACTTGCGCATCACGCGGTCCTTGTCGTCACCAAAATCGGTGGTCCGCAACCACAGCGCGCCGCCATCCTCGTAGGTGTGGCCATTGGCGGTGAGGGCGGCGACCGTTTCCTCGACCTTGCCGTCGGAATACAGCGAGCTTTCCAGGAAGTACACGTCGAAGCCGACCCCGTAGGCGGCCAGATCGCTGTTCTGCTCCCGGCGCAGCCAGGCGACGGCGAAGCGGCGGATCGCATCGAGGTCGTCGGCATCCTTCGCGCCGGTGATCACTTCGCCGTCCAGCTCGACGCTGGCGCCGTCCAGATAGGCCTGGGCGACGTCGGCGATGTAGTCGCCGCGATAGCCGTTCTCGGGCCACGCCGGGTCATCGGTGCCGATGCCGCGGGCGCGGGCCTGCACCGACAGCGCAAGGTTTTCGATCTGCACGCCGGCATCGTTGTAGTAGTACTCGCGCGCCACTTCCCAGCCGTTGGCGTCCAGCACCCGGGCGATGCAGTCGCCGATCACCGCCGCGCGGCCGTGGCCGACGTGCAGCGGGCCGGTCGGATTGGCGGAGACGTACTCCACGCCGGCGCGCCGGCCCTCGCCGCTGCGGTTGCGTCCGTAGCGCTCGCCCTGGGCAAACACCTCGCCCAGCTGGCGGCGCCAGGCGGCCTCGTTGATGTGGAAGTTGATGAAGCCGGGACCGGCGATCTCGACCGTGCCGATATCCGCGTTCGACGGAAGCGCTTCCACCAGGGCCTGCGCGATCGCCCGTGGATTGGAGCGCGCGGGTTTGGCCAGCAACATCGCGGCGTTGGTCGAGAAATCACCCTGCACGCGCGCCTTCGGGCGCTCGATGACGAAATCGGGCGTGGGCAGATCAGCGGGCAGGGTGCCGGCGGCGCGGAGGGCGTCGATGGCTTGCGCGATCAGGGCGTGCAGGGTGGCTTTCACGGGAACTCGGCGGATGCGGCGGAACCGGGCATTTTACCCGGTTCGCAACGGCGCGTCCGGACGGTCTGGCAAGCCCTGAAGCGGCGTCCAGGGTGGGCTCTAACTCGCTCCTCCGCGCCACGCCATGCGGTGGTTTGCAATGGCTGCGGTGCGTTCGCGGTCCCGGCAGCCGATAATGGCCCACTCTCCGCCTGGCCTCGGGTCGTCGTGCGGGACCTGCAAGAGCCGGCAATGACAGCAAGCGACTTCCCCGACTATCCGTTCACTCCCGCCCGCTTCGAGGTCCGGCCGGGTATCGGGATGAGTTTCCTCGACGAAGGTCCGCGCGACGGCGAGGTGGTGGTCATGTTGCACGGCAACCCTTCGTGGAGTTTCTACTGGCGGCATCTGGTGCGCGGCCTGTCCGACCGCTACCGCTGCATCGTCCCCGACCACGTTGGCATGGGCCTGTCGGATCGGCCGGATGATGCCCGCGACGCCTCGCCGCGCTACGACTACACCCTGCAGTCGCGGGTGGACGACGTTGACGCGCTGTTGCGTCATCTGCGCATCACCGGCCCGGTGACGCTGGCGGTGCACGACTGGGGCGGCATGATCGGGTTTGGCTGGGCGCTGCGGCACGCCGATCAGGTCAAGCGATTGGTGGTGCTCAATACCGCGGCGTTCCCGTTGCCGGCGGCCAAGCGGATGCCCAAGCGCTTGAGCTTCGGGCGGGATTCCAGGATTGGCGGCTTCCTGATCCGGCACTTCAACCTTTTCGCGCGCGGCGCGGCCTGGATGGGCACCACGCGCTCGTTGCCGGCCGACGTGCGCCGCGGCTACATCGCCCCCTACAACGGCTGGAACAACGCGATCAGCACGCTGCGCTTCATGCAGGACATCCCGCTGGCAGAAGGCGATCGCGCGTGGCCGCTGGTGGTCGAGGCCGGACGGCGTCTGCCGGAGTTCGCCGACCGCCCGGTATTCCTGGGCTGGGGGCTGCGGGATTTCGTGTTCGACCGCCACTTCCTGAAGGGTTTCACCGACGCGCTTCCGCGCGCCGAGGTGCACGCGTTCGAGGACGCCGGTCATTACGTACTGGAAGATCGACACGAAGTTCTGGTCCCGGCCATCCGCACGTTCCTCGACAGCCATCCGCTGCCCCGTGACTGATTCCAGCAACATCGCCGCAGCCCTGCCGCGACTGGCCGCGCAGTATCCCGACCGGGTCGCGATGCGCTGCCCGGGCACCCGCCGGCGCGATGGGCTGGCGAGCTACGACGTCAGCTTGACCTATGCGCAACTTGAAGCGCGCAGCAATGCGATCGCCGCCGGGCTGGCGCTGCGCGGGGCCGGCAGCGGCAGTCGCGTCGTGGTGATGGTGCGGCCGTCGCCGGAATTCTTCCTGCTGATGTTTGCGCTGTTCAAGGCTGGCGCCGTGCCGGTGCTGGTCGATCCCGGCATTGACCGGCGCGCGCTGCGCCAGTGCCTGGACGAGGCGCAGCCGGATGCCTTCATCGGCATCGGTCTGGCGCATCTCGCGCGTCGCCTGCTGGGCTGGGCGAAGTCTGCGCGGCTGGCGATCACCACCGCACGCCGGCCGTGGCTGAGCGACGCGACGCTGGCCCAGGTCGAGGGTGACGGGGCCCGGGCAATCGCATCCGGCGAGGCGGCTGCGCCAGCCCCGACAGACGCCGATGATGTTGCCGCGATCCTGTTTACCAGTGGCTCCACCGGCGTGCCCAAGGGCGTGGTGTACCGGCATCGCCATTTCCTCGCCCAGGTCGAGATGCTGCGAGATGCGTTCGGCATCGAGCCCGGCGGGGTGAACCTGCCGACGTTCCCCCCGTTCGCCCTGTTTGATCCGGCGCTGGGAGTGACCTCGATCATCCCCGACATGGACCCGACCCGGCCGGCCGACGCCGATCCGCGCAAACTGCACGACGCGATCGATCGATTCGGCGTCGACCAGCTGTTTGGATCCCCGGCGCTGATGGCGGTGCTGGCGCGCTACGGCGAGCCGTTGCCGAGCCTGAAGCGGGTGATGTCGGCCGGTGCGCCGGTGCCGGCCGATGTGGTGGCTACGCTGCGGGACCTGCTGCCCGCCGACGCGCGCTTCTGGACGCCATACGGTGCAACCGAATCCCTGCCGGTGGCGATGATCGAGGGCCGCGAACTGCAGGCCACCCGCGAGGCGACCGAAGCCGGTGCGGGCACCTGTGTCGGCGAGCCGACCGCGCCGAACGTGGTACGCATCATCGCCATCAGCGACGCGCCGATCGCCGATTGGTCTGACGCGTTGTGCGTGGCGGACGGTCAGGTCGGCGAGATCACCGTCGCCGGACCGACCGCGACCGACCGCTACTTCAACCGCGACGCGCAGACCCGGTCGGCGAAGATCCGCGAGCAGATAGCTGTTTCAAGCCGCTCGACCACCTCGAATGGGAGCGCGCCGACGGCGAGCGAAGAGCGCGTCGTCCACCGGATGGGCGATCTGGGCTATCTGGACGCGCGGGGACGGTTGTGGTTCTGCGGGCGCAAGTCGCATCGCGTGGAGACGGCTGCAGGGCCGCTTTACACCGAACAGGTCGAGCCGGTGTTCAACACCCATCCGCGGGTGCGGCGCACGGCGCTGGTCGGCGTCGGTACTTTTGGGGCGCAGCAGCCGGTGTTGTGCGTCGAGCTGGCGCCGGGGGTGCATCGTCGCGAGTGGCCCGCCATCGAGCGGGATCTGCGCGAGATGGCCCGCACGTGTCCGTCGCTGGCCGCGATCCAACGGTTTGCGCTGCACCCGGGATTCCCCGTCGATATCCGCCACAACGCCAAGATCGGGCGGGAGAAGCTGGCCCTGTGGGCGGCCCGGCAAAGCTAGGGCGGATCGCTCCGCGTTATCGCGCTTTGCCGGCTGACCCGGTCTCTTCCGCAAGCACCGCGCGCCGCGTCACTGTCTGCTATTGACGCTCCTTAGCCGGCAGCCAGTGGCGCCGGCTAAGGAGGCAAACCCGAATCCCCATCGGGCCACGGATCAGACCGACAGGTGCTCGATGGCGGCCACGCTGCCGAGGCGATCGCTGAGGCGGCGCAGCAGGGCGAGGCGGTTGCTGCGCACCGCCGCGTCATCCGCGTTGACCATTACCTGCTCGAAGAACGCATCCACCTGCGGCCGCAGCCGGGCCAGACGGCCGAGCACGGCGACGTAATCGCCCGCGTCCAGCAACGGGTCGGTGTCGGCGATGGCGGCATCGATGGCCTCGGCCAGTTCGCGTTCGGCCGGTTCGGCGAACAACGCGGCATCGATGGTGTCGGCCACGGCACCTTCGGCCTTGCGCAGGATGTTGCGGCTGCGCTTGTTGGCCGCGGCCAGCGCGGCTGCCTCGGGAAGGGTGGCGAACTCGCCGATCGCGGCGAGGCGGCGGCCGAAGTCGGGCAGCGAGTCGTGGGCGACGTGACTGACCGCCTCGAACTGCTGCGGCGACACGCCGCGGTCGGCGTAATAACCGCGCAGGCGGTCGTACACGAAGGCGGTGATATCGAAGGCACTGATGTCGGGGTGCTGGACCGGTTGCGCCGCCAGCGCGCGCTCGACCAGGTCGTGCAGCAGCAGCTCGTGGCCGCCTTCCAGCAGCGTCCGCGCCAGCCCCAGCGCGTTGCGGCGCAGCGCGAACGGATCCTTGTTGCCGGTCGGCTTCAGGCCCGCGGCGAAGCCGCCGGCAAGGGTGTCCAGCCGCTCGGCGATCGCCAGCACCTGACCCAGCGGGGATGGAGCTATGGCGTCGCCCGACACCCGTGGCAGGTAGGCCTCGTCGATGGCGTTCGCGATCTCCACCGGCTCGTTCTCGACCGCCGCGTAGTACCGTCCCGCGATGCCCTGCAGCTCGGGGAACTCGCCCACCAGACGTGACTGCAGGTCGGCCTTGGACAACTCGGCGGCGCGGCGGGCCTGGGCCGGATCCGCGCCGATCTGGCCGGCAATCGACTCGGCCAGCGCGGCGACGCGTGCCACCTTGTCGGCGACGCTGCCCAGCTTGCCCTGATAGGTGACGTGGGCCAGTCCGGCGACCATCGAGGCCAGGCCCTGCTTCATGTCCTCCACGAAGAAGAACTTGGCGTCGCTGAAGCGTGGCCGGATGACCCGCTCGTAGCCTTGGCGCACCTGTTCCACGTCGGTGCTCTCGATGTTGGCGATGCCGACGAAGTGCTCGCTCAGCTTGCCGTCCGCGCCCAGCACCGGGAAGAATTTCTGGTTGGTTTCCATGGTCGCGATCAGGGCCTCGGCCGGGATCGCGAGGAATTCGGTTTCAAACCCGCAGGTCACCGCACTGGGCCATTCGACCAGGCCGTTGACCTCTTCCAGGATGCCCGGATCGATCCGCGCCTCACCACCGCAGGCAGAGGCCGCCGCCCGGACCTGCTGCACGATCCGCTCGCGGCGCTCGTCGGGGTCCACCAGCACCTTCGCCGCACGCAGCGACTCCACGTAATCCTCCGGCGCGGTGAACCACACCGGTTTGTCGTGCATGAAACGGTGGCCGCGGCTCATGCGGTCACTGCGCACGCCCAGCAGAGTCATCTCCACCACGTCGCTTCCCAGCAGGGCAACCAGCCAATGCACCGGGCGGGCGAAGCTGTAGTCGTGGTTGCCCCAGCGCATCGACTTGGGGATCGGCATCGCGGCCAACGCCTCGCCCACGATGTCGCCCAGCAGATCCGCGGTGCGCGCACCCGGCTTCACCGAACGGTGGACGAAGCGCTCGCCCTTGTTGTCGCTGGTCTTGTCCAGCGCGGTCCATTCCACGCCGGCCTTGGCGGCAAAGCCCTGCAGCGCGCGGGTGGGCTGGCCGTCGGCGTCCAGCGCGATGTTGAGATACGGGCCGAGCACCTCGGCGGACTGCTCGGGCTGCTCGCTGGCCACGCCGGGCAGCAGTACCGCCAGGCGACGCGGCGTGTACAGCGGTTTGGCCCCGTCGCGCTCGAAGGCGATCCCGCGTTTGGCGAGGCCGTCAATCATGCCGTCGAAGAAGGCCCGAGCCAGGCCCGGCAGCGCCTTGACCGGCAGTTCTTCGGTACCCAGTTCAATCAACAGTGGTTGCATTGAGGTGTGGTCTGAAGCAGTCATCACAGTGTCTCCGCCGGAGTTGCCGCAGCCGGGGCAGCGCGCAACCCGGGAAAGCCGAGCGCTTCACGCTGGGCGAAATACGCCTCGGCAACGGCGTGGGAGATCTTGCGCACGCGCAGGATGTAGCGCTGGCGCTCGGTTACCGAAATCGCGCGGCGCGCGTCCAGCAGGTTGAAGCAATGGCTGGCCTTCATGACCTGCTCATAGGCCGGCAGCGGCAGGTTGAGTTCGACCATCGCCAGCGCCTCGGCCTCGCACTCGTCGAACCGGCGCAGCAGCACCTCCACGTTGGCGTGCTCGAAGTTGTAGGTGCTCTGCTCGACCTCGTTCTGGTGGTACACGTCGCGGTAGGTCACCGGGTGGCCGTCCGGACCGTAGGTCCAGACCAGGTCGAATACGTTGTCCACGCCCTGCAGGTACATGCACAGGCGCTCCAGACCGTAGGTGATCTCGCCCAGCACCGGCCGGCATTCCATCCCGCCCGCCTGCTGGAAGTAGGTGAACTGGGTCACCTCCATGCCGTTCAGCCAGACTTCCCAGCCCAGGCCCCAGGCGCCGAGGGTCGGCGATTCCCAGTTGTCCTCGACCAGGCGCAGATCGTGCACCAGCGGATCCACACCGAGCGCCTTGAGCGAGTCGAAATACAGCTCGACGATGTTGTCCGGGCTGGGCTTCATCGCCACCTGGTACTGGTAGTAGCGCTGCAGGCGGTTGGGATTGTCGCCGTAGCGGCCATCGGTCGGACGGCGGCAAGGCTGGACGTAGGCGGCGTTCCACGGTTCCGGACCGATCGCACGCAGGAAGGTCGCCGGGTGGAAGGTGCCGGCGCCGACTTCTAGGTCCAGCGGCTGGATCAGCACGCAACCCTGGTTGGCCCAGAACGCGTTGAGTCGCTGGATCAGCTGCTGGAAGGTCGGCGGAGCCGGGGTGCCGGGATCGGTCTGCGACATGCTGGAAAGGCCGTGGGAACAAAGCACGGTAGTATACGTCCGGCCCTGAGGGGGCCGCTTTTTTACTGCCGCGCGGCTCGCCGCGCCTGACTGGAACCCTGCCGTTGACTGCTCCCTTCCTGATCGTCGAAACCGGCCAGCCGGTCGCATCGATGCGCCGCCATGGCGCTTTCCCGCACTGGATCCGCGTTGCCAGCGGGCTGCCGCGTGAGCGCGTGGTATCGGTCAACGTGGAGGCCGGTGAGAGCCTGCCGTCCACCGCGGGCTTCGCCGGCGTGATCGTGACCGGCTCCGGCGCCATGGTCACCGAACGCCGTGACTGGAGCGAAGCCACCGCAGCCTGGCTGGGCGACGCCGCGCGTGCCGGTTTCCCGATCTTCGGTATCTGCTACGGGCACCAGTTGCTGGCCCACGCGTTGGGTGGCGAGGTGGGCGAAAACCCATCCGGCCGGGAAATGGGCACCTTCGAGATCGAGCTGCTGCCGACAGCGTCCGATGACGTCCTCCTCGCGCCAATGCCCGAGCGTTTTTCCGTGCAGCTGACCCATCAGCAGAGCGTGCTGAAGGTGCCCGATGGAGCGGTCGTACTGGCGCGCTCCGCGTTGGAACCGATCCAGGCGTTCCGCTGGGGCGACAATGCCTGGGGCGTGCAGTTCCATCCGGAATTCAGCGCCACCCACATGCGCGGCTACATCCAGGCGCGCAAGGTTGCGTTGCAGCGCGAGGGGTTGGATCCTGCGGCGATGCTGGCCAATGTCGCCGCAACGCCGGAAGGGCGCCGGGTCATGCGCCGGTTCGTGCACCATGCCACTGGACTGGCGCGTGTGAGCGGTTGACCGGGACGCGACCGGCGCCTCCGGGGCGGGGAAGGCGCGCAATTGAGCGGGCAGGGGCGCCGCGATTGCGGCCCACGGGATCAGTGGTTTCAGGGAGATGAGCGGGATGAACGAGATTCGCAAGGTGCCCATGGGCGCCGGGGCCGAGTGGTTGCTGGGTGGCATTGCATTGCTGCGCAAGGCGCCTTTGACGCTGGGACTACTGGGTCTGATCTGGGGGGGGCTGTCGGCACTGGGCTCGCTGGGCGGGCAGGTGTGGCTGAGCGCCCTGATGGCGGTGGCCGGGCCGATCCTGTTCGCCGGCATCGTCTATGCCGCCCGCGAGGTCGACCGGGGCCTGCCGGCCAGCCCGCGCCACCTGCTGCAGGGCGTGCGCGATGGCAAGGCGCCGCGCCTGCTCGCCATGTTGCTGCCGCAGTTCCTTGCCATGGTCGCGCTGGTGATCCTGCTGGTGGCGATGGTGGGGTCGGAGCAGCTGCAGCGCATTTCCGCGGTGATGGTCGAGCTGCAGACCAATCCCGATCCGGCATTGGTGGAGTCACTGCCGCTGGGCGCGTTGTTCAGCTGGATGGTGGCGGCGGTTGTGATCGGCGTCGTGGCCGGATTTTTTACCTTCGTGGCGATTCCCGAGGTCATCTTCACCCCGCGCAAGGCCTTCCCCGCGATGCAGCTGAGTCTGCGTGCCTGCCTGCGCAATCTGGGCGCGTTTCTGGTGATGTTGGTGCTGTTGGTGATCGGCATGATCGCGCTGAGCCTCGCGTTGCAGCTGGTGGGCGCAGTGCTGGCGTTCGTCATCGGCGCCCACGCCGCGATGTTCGCCACGCAGCTGCTGCTGATGGCGATCCTGCTGCCGGTGCTGGGCGGCGCGGTGTATGTTGCGTGGCGCCAGATGGTGGGGGACGCGCCGGTGACCGAAGCCGTCGCTGGTGGCTTCGAGGCCTGACGGCCATAAGGGACAGGCTCTCGGGGGAGAGCTTTTGTTGCCCTGTATTGCGGGGCTTGCAGGGATGAATTCAAGGGGAGAGAAGAACGATGAGCACTCGTGCAATGGGGCCCATGGCCGGCCTCGGCTGGCTGACGCGCGCAATCAACGTCGGCCGCAACGGTCCCGGCGCAGTTTTTGGCGGTGCAGCGTTGATGACGGTGGTGGTGCTCGCCGCGGCATTCGCCGGGGTCGCCGTCCAGCTTGCCTTGGCGGCGACGATGGGCGACAGTCTCACCGGCATGATGGTTGGCACGGCAGTGATGAGTGTGCTGGTGCTGGTGATCATGGCGATGATGGTGGTGGGCTTCCTGCGCCTGCTGGACAAAGTCGAAAGCGGCAGCGGAGCGCGGGCAACGGACGTGTTCGGCGGCTTCGGTGATCTCGCCACGTCCCTGCGCACGATTGGCCTGATGGTGATGCTGGTGGTGCTGCAGTACGTGATCCTGGTCGCCGTGCTGATGGCCTTTGCCGGCGGATTCGTGCGCTGGTACCTGCAGGTGCTGCAGTCCTCGATCGCAGGCGGCGCCGACCCGGCGGTGCTGACCCAGCTGCCGGCGGGCATGGGCGTTGCGAGTGTGGCGATGCTGGTGGTGGGACTGGTGTTCTACGGCGTGCAGGCCATCGCGCTGGGCCAGGTGGTGTTGCGTCGGCGCGGCGTATTTTCCGCGCTCGGCGACGGCATCGTTGGCGCGTTCAAGAACCTGTTGCCGCTGCTGGTGTTCGTGATCGCCGCCATCGTGGCAATGATCGTGGTGGCCGTCGCAATCATCCTTCTGGCCATGCTGATTGGTCTGCTGGGCAAGTTTGCCGGCGCGTGGCTGGCGGCCGTACTGGCGATCCCCCTGTACATCGCAGGCATGCTGGCGATGTACGTGGTCATGTTTGGTGCGATGTACCACCTGTGGCGCGACGTCTGCGGTGGCGGAGCAACCGCAGGGGCGATGGCGACCGAGGGCGTCGCGGCCTGACAACGCGGATTCACGCCCTGGACGGTGCGCGCGTCCGGGGCGGCGTCACCGCAGCGATTGTTCCAGCGCCAGTTGCATCGTGGCCATCGCGGTTGCGATCCACCAGGCGCCCAGCCCCAGCGAAAGGGCCCCGACCAGGGCCAGCCAGGCGACCGCCCAAGAAGGCATGCGCGACGTGGCAGCCCATACCCGGGTTCCGCTGAGGTGGTCGTGCAGGGCAAGGTGCAGGGGCGGGAGGGCGGCCATCAGGTGGCCGATGTTGAGGGTCAACCACGATGCCGCGCCGGCGACATGACGTAACAGCGCGCGGCCCGGACGCAGCCGTTGCTGCCGGATATCGGTGACCTGCAGCCCCAGCAACCGTTGCCCGGCGGTTGACTGCCATGGGCCGGCTTCGAAACCGATGTGGTAAACCGCCGACACCACGACGAACGCAGTCAGGGGTGGCCAGGCAAGCGCCCACAACGCGTGCTCCAGCCCGGCCGTGGTCGCCCGGATCGCGGGATCCTGCAACACCGTCATTCCCAGCGCCGGCAGCGGCACGCCGTCGATGATTGCCCGGCCCATGGCATGGCCACAGGCGTCCAGCAGCTGATTCATCTTTTGTGCAAACGCGGCGGCACGACCGGAAAGAAATGGCCAGGCCAGCAACACGGAGAGCGGACCACACAGGGCGGCATCCAGGGTCCAGGCGGCGCTGCGCTGCAACAGGCCGCCCGGTTGGAGCGGAGCGGTCATTCCGGGTCGCTGGCGACCGCCGTCCTGTCACCGCGCACCAGCCAGCGCGACGCGATGATGCCCACCTCGTAGAGGAAGCACATCGGCGCTGCGAGCATCAGCTGGGAGACCACATCAGGCGGTGTGATGACGGCCGCCAGGACAAAGATCCCGACGACGGCGTAGCCACGCGATTCCTTCAATTGTTCCGGAGTGACCCAGCCCAGCAAGGCGGCAATCACCATCGCAACGGGCAACTCGAAGCTGGCGCCGAAGGCCAGGAAGATCACCAGCACGAAATCCAGGTAGGCGCTGATGTCGGTCATCATCGCCACGCCCTCAGGCGCGATCTTGGTCAGGAAACCGAACACCGCGGGCAGCACAAGGAAAAAGGCGAAGGCGCAGCCGGCATAGAACAGGGCCACCGACGATGCGAGCAGCGGCACTGCCAGGCGCTTCTCGCGCTGGTACAGGCCCGGGGCGACGAACGCCCATGCCTGGTACAGCAGCCAGGGCATCGAGATCATCAAGGCGGCGAAAAACGCCAGCTTCAATGGTGCAAAGAACGGGCTGGCCACCTCGACCGCGATCAGCTGACCACCCGGTGGCAGCTTGGCCAGCAGGGGAGCAGCGAGCGCAGCGTATAGCTTGTTGCCGAAGGGCAGCAGCAGCACCAGCACTGCCAGCAGCCCGGTCACGGCGCGCAACAGGCGCCCGCGCAGCTCGATCAGATGGTCGATCAGGCGTGGTGCGGCCTCGGTGTCGTCGTCCATCGGGTCACGGGGCGTGTCGGCCGGATTCGTGCTCATGGGCGCGAAACCGGAGCGGTGGGGGTAGCGGCCGCTTCGGCTGGGGCTTTGTCAGCGTCTTGGCCTGGATCCTGCGCGATGGCGGGCGCCACAGTGCCGGTCGCGCTTTTGGTGACCGGAGCGACCGCGTCTTTCACCGATTGCTCGATGCCCTTGCCTTCGCGGCGCAGGTCATCCTGCAGTTCGCGCCCATGGCTCTGCAGTTCGTTGCCCAGCTCGCGCAGCTCGTCGCGGGTCCGCACGAGGCTTTTTTTCAGCTCGTCGTCGGCCAGCTCGCGTTCCAGTTCGGACTTGACCGAGTACCACTGCGCGCGCGCACGGCGCACCCATAGACCGGTGAAACGCGCCGCACGCGGCAGCCGTTCCGGACCGAGCACCATGAGGGCGACGATCGCGACGACGAAAAGCTCGGAAAAGCCGATGTCAAACATGTCAGGCCGCCGGGGTTCACACCCGGATCAGAGGCACTCCGCGCTCAGCGCGGAATCTGCTCGTCGTCGCGCACGTCCGCGGGCCGGCGGGCGGACGGCTCATCGCGACGGGCGTCATCGCCCAGGCGGGCCGGCGGGCGGTTGGCATCGATATCGTCATCGTCGTGCACGCCCTTCTTGAAGCCCTTCACGGCCTCACCGAGGTCCTTGCCGACGTTCTTCAGGCGCTTGGTGCCAAACACCAGTACCACGATCAACAGCACGACTACCCAGTGCCCAATACTCATACTACCCATCGACGTGTCCGCAGAAGAACCAGAGCTTCCAGAATACCCGCAATTACCGGCGACTGCCGATCAGTGCGGACGTTTACCCGTTGGGCGGCAGAGGCTCGGTGTGGATTGCCGGCGGCTGCGGGCTGTCCACGGGCTCGAACGGCTGCGGCTGCGTCGGTGCATCGAGAGGCGCGTTCAGCGGGGCGTTGTACTGCGGACCGGGCGGCAGTGGTGCCGGAGCAGGAGCATTAGCGCCGGCGGCCGGCGCACGGGCCGGCTCGTGTTGGCGCGCTGCGCGTGCGGTCGCGGTGGCTTCCTCAAGCTGGTCACGGAAGCCGACCACGGCATCGGAGGCGCGCTGGCCAGCGCGGTCCTCGAAGATCATCCGCGGCGTGGTGCCGCCTCCGTAAACGTTCTGGTTAGCGGCGTCATCGATGCTGAGCACGGCACCGTCAAGCGCAACGCCGGCGAACAGGCCGCGCGCGCGCGACCATGACCAGATCTCCGCCTTGAGGCCGCCATCGGTCGCCAGCCCGGTGGTACGGCCGACCGGCCCGGCGGCCACGCTGGCATCGGCGCCCAGGGTCAGCTTGCCGTTGACGATCGAGTCCAGACCGCGCTGGCTGGTGAACACCAGAACCACGTCGGAGGACTGCACGCCGGCCTGGAAGCCGATGCTGGCGCCGGTGAGCTTGACGAACGAGGGGTTCGACCATGTGCCCTGCGGGGTCTTGATCGACACCAGGCCGTGGCCGCGGCGGCCGCCCAGCACCAGACCGATCTTCAGCGTATCGGGCACCACCACGATGGCCTTGGCCTGGTCGAGCATCACATCCGGGATGCCGGACTCCGGAATGGCCTGGATCTCGTTGAGCACGCGCACCGCGTTGCGGGCGCGCTCGTCTTCGGTCACCCCGGCAACGGCGGGGACGGCCACGGCGAGCGCGAGCAGGATCACGGCAAGGCGGGGGACTATCGACATGGAGGACTCCGGAAACTGGGATACGGATGGAACCCGAGGGGTGCCGGTACATTCACATCGACCGCGCGAGGGCGTCGAAGTTCTTGCTGGAGCGTTCCTCAGGCTAGTGACGCGGCGATGAATCATGTGGGAACCACCCGCAGCTGGCATCCTATACGGATGACTGAATCCGCTCCCCCGTCCCCCGATACCGCCGTCGTGCTGGTCAATCTTGGCACGCCCGACGCGCCCACCGCGGAGGCGGTGCGCCGCTACCTGGGCGAGTTCCTGTCGGACCGCCGCGTGGTGGCACTGCCGCGACTGTTCTGGCTGCCGCTTCTGCACGGCATTATCCTGCCGCGCCGCTCACCCAAGGTGGCACTCAAGTACGCCAGCGTGTGGCTGGACGGCGGTTCTCCGTTGGCGGTCTACACCCGTCGCCTGGCCGAGGGCGTCCAGCGCGAAATGCCGGATGTACTGGTTGTGGACGCGATGCGCTACGGCAATCCGTCGCTGACCAAGGTGCTGGACGACCTGCGCGCTCGCGGCATCCGCCGGGTGCTCGGCCTGCCGCTGTACCCGCAGTACTCCACCACCACGACGGCGACCGTGGGCGACGTGCTGGCGCGCGAGACCGCGATGCAGGTGCGCATGGTCGATGACTACCACGTGGACCCGGCTTGGGTGGCTGCGATTGCCGACTCGATCCGCGACCATCGCGACCGCAACGGCGCCGGTGATCACCTGGTGTTCTCCTTCCACGGCCTGCCCAAGCGGGTCATCCGCAACGGCGATCCATACCAGCGCCAGTCCGAAGCGGGCGCCCAGGCCATCGCCAAGGCGCTGGAGCTGGAGCCGCATGAGTGGACGATCAGTTACCAGTCGCGCTTTGGTGCGGAGCGTTGGCTGGAGCCGGCGACGACCACCGCGCTGGCGGCCCTGGGGGAGCGGGGTGTGCAGCGAATCGACGTGGTCGCGCCCGGGTTTGCGGCCGACTGCCTGGAGACGCTGGAGGAGATCTCCATGGAGCTGGCCGCGGAGGTCGCCGCGCGCGGTGGCACGCTTCGCTACATTCCCTGCCTCAACGATTCGCCGGCGCATGCGGGTGTCATCGCCGGGGTGGCGCGGCGCGGCCTGGACGCGTGGCCGCTGGCCCCGGCGTGAATCGTCTGCACGAGTTCGTCCTTGACACCCGGTTGGGCCGCTTGGCCGGTTTGCGCGCTTCGCCCGCCGGCCGGACGGTCCCCCGGGTGCTGGCCTTGCACGGCTGGTTGGACAACGCCGCCAGCTTCATCCCGCTGCATGCGCATTTGCCGAGCATTGAACTGGTCGCCCTGGACATGCCCGGCCACGGCGCCAGCGACCACTTTCCCGAAGCCGCCGAATACACCGTGGTCGCCATGGCGCGGTCGGTGTTTGCGGCAGCCGATGCACTGGGCTGGGACGAGTTCGCGCTGCTCGGCCACTCCCTGGGCGGTGCGGTGGCGAGCCTGATGGCCGCCGCCGCGCCACAGCGGATCCAGCGCTTGGGAACGATAGAGGCACTGGGCGCGCTGTCGGCCGAGCAGGGGCGCCACGTCGAATCCCTGCGCGAGGCCTTCGCACGCCCCGGCCGCCCGCGTAAGCCGTTGCGCGTATTCCCCGATCCGGCCGCCGCCGTCCGCGCGCGTTTGCAGGCCGGGGATATCCAGCCCGACGCGGCGAGCCTGCTGGTCGATCGGGGCCTGGTACCGGTACGTGGTGAGGGCGGTCCCCGGGGTTTCAGCTGGCGCAGCGATCCACGCCTCACGCGGCCGACGGCGATCCGCATCAGCGAGGAGCAGGTGCGCGAGTTGTTGCGCGCGGTGGAGTGCCCGACGCAGGTGCTCTACGCCGAGCCGGCGCAGGTCTATTTCCCCGAAGAGCAGCGGCGGGCGCGATTCGATTGCCTGCGCGACGCGCGACTGACCACCATGCCGGGCGGCCATCATGTGCACATGGAGCAGCCGGCCGAGGTGGCTGCGGTGTTCGCGGACTTCTTCCGCGTCGTGTGATCGGCGCGCTTCGGCGGCGCCAAGGGCAATGCTGGCAGCGTCGCCCGCCTAGGCTGCGTCGGTGGTGGGCGCCAGCAGCGAGCGCATCGTCGCCTTCAGCCGTGAGCCGTGCAGTCGCAGGTACTCGCGCTCCTCACGCCAGCGCGGCATCCGCGTCTCCACCTCGGCCCAGAACGCGGCCGAGTGGTTGGCCTGGAGGAGGTGGCAAAGTTCGTGCACCAGCACATAGCGGTAGGCCGAAGGCCGTGCGAGCACGAGTGACAGGTCCAGGGCGACGGAGTCGTCGGGCGCCAGAGAGCCCCAGCGCGAGGACATCAACTTGAACCGGAACTGGCGCGGTGCGCGTGGCAGCCCGTCCAGGTAGTCCGGCAGCCAGCGGGCAAGGTCGGCGCGCGCTTCGCCTTCGTAGAAATCCCGCAAGGCCCGCGCCTGCGCCGCCGGTCCGGCGCGCTCGGGCAGCAGGAATACCAGCCCGTCGTCGGACGCCAGCTCGACCCGGGTGAACCGGCCGCGTTCCCATCGCAGCGGATGCTGGGTATCGCGCAAGGGGAGCGAGGCGGAGATGTCACGCTGCAATGGCGGCGGAACGTCGCGCGTGTGCCGCTCCAGTTGCAGCGCCAGCCATTGCCGGTGTTCGTGAGCGAAGCGCGCCGCGGCGCTGGCGCTGGCCCGCGGCGGTAGCGTCAGACGCACGCCGCGGTCGCTGACCGAGAGCTTGATCCGGCGCGCCCGGGGATCCCGGCGGCGCTCCACTTCCAGCGACTGGCCGTCGTCCAGGGTCAGCTCGAACGTGTCGCGCTGCACCGAACGCCGCGCGGGTGGTCGCTTGGCGCAGGCCAGGGTTTGCAGGCGACGGAGCACGGCGGCGCCTGCGGTCCGTGCGTCAGTCCGCCGCGCTGAGCTTGAAGGCCGACTGCAGCACTGCGAACAGGCGCTTGACCTCCCCACTCATGAGCACGAAGCGGGCTTCCATCTCCGCGCGCACGTCGTCGTGGTCGGTGGACTCCAGCTGGTCCACCGCGCCGTCGAGCAGCTTGAACTTGCGCACGATCAGGTCCTCGCCCAGGACGAAGGACACATGGTCATCCAGGGTCAGCGCCAGGCGGGTGACCTGCTTGCCGGTTTCCAGGTGTTTGGCGATCTCCTCGTTGTCGAGTTCCATGCGCTGCACCTTGACCACCGCACCCTGGTCGGCCGGATCGCGCAGCTCGCACTCATCGCCGATGGTCAGGCCGTCGGGAAGCGGCTCCCCGGCAACCCAGCCGGTCAGGATCGAGCGCGGCGCGATTTCCGGGTTGAGCGGCATCGCCGGGAAGCTGCCCAGCGCGCGGCGGATCTCCGAGCACACGTTCTCCGCGCTCTTGCGGCTGGAGCTGTCGACCACGACGATCCCGTGTTCCAGATCCAGCAGCGCATCGGTGCGGCTGGGCTTGATGAAGGCCCGCGGCATGAGCTCGGTGATCAGCTCGTCCTTGAGGCGCTTGCGGGTGCGGCCGCCGGGCTTGCGGCCTTCGGTCTGCTCGATCTCCTCCAGCTTGCGGGCCAGCATGTCGTTGACCACGGCGCCGGGCAGCAGCCGATCCTCGCCGCCCACGGTCAGCCAGATCGCGTCGCCCTGGCGCTGCGAGAGTTCTTCGCCATCACGCCCGATCGGCGATACGAAGCCGCGCGATGACAGTTCCAGCGCGCCGACCGGCTTGAGTGCGCACTCCTGCAGGCCGGCGTCGAGGTCATCAAGTTTGGTGGAAGTGGGGAAGCGGAACAGGGTCAGGTTGCGGAAAAACATGGGGGCGGAATCCAGGTTGGGGCGTGCGGGTCTTGCGACATCGGACCGGGCATTCTACCGGCCCGCCTGGAAGGAGATGCCCGCATCAGGGTGCGCGAGACGGACGGTCCGCTCAGCTGACCCGGGGATAGCCCTCCACCGCGCCCTCGGGCGAGAGCACCCACTGCCACAGCTGCAGCTCCCGTGCCCGGAACGCGCCTGCGCACGAGAGCAGGTAATAGCGCCACTTGCGCTGGAAGGGGCCGTCCAGCTTGTCGGCGAAGCGCGGCCAGGCGGCCTCGAAGTTGGCGTGCCAGGCCATTAGCGTGCGATCGTAGTCGGCGCCGAAATTGTGCATGTCCTCGGCCACGAACAGCCCATCGATGGCATCACCGATCTGGCCGATAGAGGGCGTCTCGCCATTGGGAAAGATGTGCTTGTCGATCCAACGGTCCGGCGTGGCATCGCGCTCGTTCTTGCCGATCGTGTGCAGCAGGAACAGGCCGTCGGAAGCCAGGCAGCGCTGGGCGACCTGCATGTATTCGCGGTGGTTCTTGTGGCCCACGTGCTCGAACATGCCGACGCTGACGATGCGGTCCACCCGGCCGCCGAGGGTGTCGCCGTCCAGCTCGCGGTAGTCCTGGAGGCGGAATTCCATGGGCAGACCGGCATACCGCTCCTGCGCGTAGCGCGTCTGCTCGGTGGACACGGTCACCCCGATGCATTGCACGCCATAGCGCTCGGCGGCGTAGCCCATGAAACTGCCCCAACCGCAGCCGATGTCCAGCACCCGCATCCCCGGTTGCAGCCCAAGCTTGCGGCAGATCAGCTCGAGCTTGGCCTCCTGCGCGGAGGCCAGGTCCGTCGCGTCCTTCCAGTAACCGCAGGAATAGACCATGCGAGGGTCGAGCATGGCCTCGTAGAAATCGTTGCCCAGATCGTAATGGGCCTTGCCGACCTGCCAGGCACGGGTGCGGTTCTGGCGGTTGAACATACGTACCTGCAGCGCATGCCAGGCGATGCGGGCAGGGTGGACTTCGCGATCCAGGTGCGCGCTCAACAGGCGCTCGAAAAAGACATCCAGTTGTTCGCAGTCCCACGCGCCGGCCATGTAGGCCTCGCCGAGGCCGAGGTTGCCTTCGGCCAGCGCACGCTCCAGCGCGGCCGGGTCATGCAGCTGCATGTCCCAAGGACGGTTGCCGTTGATCTGGATGTCAGCCTTGCCCAGCAGGCCCGCAACAAGCTGCTGTGGCGCGGTGTCCAGAACGGAGGTGGCGGGTGCGGGGCGTGGGCTGGACGGGGGCTGGGTCCGGGGCGATGGAGCAGGCGATGAAGGCGACATGCGGCAACCTCGGTCAGGGGTCGCGTCGGGTGTACTTCAATGACTACTTCCAGCATTCGGCTCGCGACTGTGCCGATCGCCACGGTTCATCCTAGCGCCGTTCAGTTGCGCCGGCAAAATACGCCGGCAAGGCGTGCACCGCAGTCATTCTGTGGCCGCGGGATCCTCGTCCGATCGTGCCGCTTCCGGGCTCACCTTCTCGATGCTGTGGCGCAGTTCCCGGCCCAGGATGAATCGCGCATCGCGTGCCCACGCCTCCAGTGGCAGCTCGAAAACGAGCTTGGCATTCTCGTCCAGCCGGACCAGCCCCAACTCGCGCAGCTTCTGGATGAAGCCGCGGAACAGGGTCTTGTCGAAGAACTCCGGAGCCGCCGGCGCGTACAGCAGGCTCAGCCGCTGCGCGGCCAGTTGGCACAGGCTCTCCAGCTGGCCGGTGGACAGCGTACCGCTGCCGTTTTTCACCAGCACCGAGATGGTGATGTAGTAGCGCTCAAACGCCTGTTGCAACGAGTGGCCGATGGCGCGCAGACGGAACACCTCGTCGGTCTGGCCGGCGTTGCGGGCAAGGATGCCGCCTTCCTCGTCGTTGACCCGCTCCAGCAGGCCCTCACGCACGAACACATCGATGGTGCGGGTCAGGCGCTGGACGAACTCTTCCTCGCTCCAGGGCAGGAACAGCTCGGCTTGCAGGAACGGGTAAACGCTGCGGCCCAGTCGCAGGACGCTTTCCTGAGCCATCCGCCGGTTGTTCTGGAAACAGCAGGCGATCCACGAGGTCGCGGTGAACAGATGCACCACGTTGTTGCGGAAATAGCTCAGCAGGACCGCCTGGTCGCCGGCCACGAGCAGCACGTCGCCCAACGGATGGGCGGTGCGGGTCAGCACGCCGATGTCCTCGCCGTGGGCGATGATCTGCGCCGGCGTATGCGGGGTGACGGTCGTGCGGTCGGAGTAGGGCAGTTCGGCCAGTAGTGTCTTTGACAGGGCGATCTGGGCCAGCAGGTCGCCTTCGCCCATTGCATGCTTGGGCGTGGACAGCAGCGCCAATGCCAGCAGGTTGATCGGATTGACGTCGGCGGCGCGGTTGACGTTGACCTGGATGCGCTGGGCCAGAGAGTCGACCGCCCCCGACAGCCACGCCGGCTTCTCGTCGTCGCCCAGCGACTTGCCGTCCCATTCAGGTGCGTGCTCGGCCAGCACCTCGTCGAGCTTGATCGGTTCGCCGAAGTTGACCACCACCTGGCCGTAGTTGGAGCGCAGCACCTTGGGGATGCCGCCCAGCAACTGCCAGACCGACTCGCCCTTCTTCGGCTTGCCCGACAGCTCGTCCAGGTAACTGTTGCCTTCCATCAGCTTCTCGTAGCCGATGTAGACGGGCTGGAACAGCACCGGGCGGGTGGGCTGGCGCAGGAAGGCACGCACCGTCATCGACACCATCCCGCCCTTGGGCGGCAACAGGCGGCCGGTGCGTGAGCGCCCGCCCTCGACGAAGTACTCGATGGAGTAGCCACCCGACACCAGCTTGGCGACGTATTCGCTGAGCACGGTGGAGTAGAGCGCGCTGCCGCGGATGCTGCGGCGGATGAAGAAGGCGCCGCCCTTGCGCAGCAGGGTGCCGATGACTGGCAGGTTGAGGTTGATGCCGGCGACGATATGCGGCGGCACGATGCCGCGGGTGTAGAGCAGGTAGCTCAACAGCAGGTAATCCATGTGGCTGCGGTGGCAGGGCACGTAGATCACTTCATGGCCGGGCGCGGCCTGCTTGAGCTTGTCCAGATGGTGGACCAGCACGCCGCGGTAAATCCGGTTCCACACCGGTGTGAGCAGGAAGCTGGCGGAACGGACCACGGGGTGTGAGTAGTCGGCGGCGATCTCATAGGCGTAGCCATGGGCCTTCTTCCACGCTTCGCCGGGCGTGGAGTTGTCGCGCCGTGCCTGGTCGGCAATTGCGTCCTTGACCGAGTCGGTGGCCAGCACCTTGTCCACCAGCAGGCGCCGGGTTGACAGGTCGGGCCCGATCACCGCGGCGCGGATGCGGCGGAAGTGCGTGCGCAGCACGCGCGAGAGCTTGCGCACGGTGCGTTCGGCCGGCAGGTCCTCGGCAATGATCCCGCGCAGACTTATCGGCGGGGCAAATCGCACGGTGGTGCTGCGGCCGTTGAGAAGGATCGCCAGGAAACGGCGGAAGCGGCCCACCAGCGCCCAGTTTTCCGAGAACAGCACCGAGAACCAGCCACTGGTCTTGTCCGGCGCGCGGCCGACGAAGATCGAAACCGGTACGAGTTGCACGTCCAGTGCCGGGTCATCGCGATGCGCATCGAGCAGACGCGCCAGCGAGGTGGAGTGGCTCTTGGAGGTGGGTTGTTGCGGGCTGAGCGGGTGCTGCAAAGGTCCCAATGCGCTTGCGTTGCGTCGCGACAGGGCGACATAGGCGCGCTTGCGGCCCAGCGGGTCGCCTGGCAGCGGCCGCAGTGGCGAGGGCAGGCCTTGGCTGCGGCAGGCCTGGTCCAGGATCAGGGCGTTGGACATCCCGTAGTGCTCGATGACGTAGCACACCGGCTTCTCGGCCAGTTGCGGTGCATGGCTGAGCGGGTTGGCCGGCTCTACCGTCAGGGATATCCACGGCGACAGCAGCCCTCCCAGCAGCCGCGCCCACCAGGGCCGCCGGCCGGCGGCGCGGGCCAGGGCAGGTACGCGGGCGTTCTCTGGATTCACCGAAACGGAATCGCCACCCATGGTTGCGCCCGGCTCGAACGCGCTGGTGGACTCGGGCGCGCCGGGCGGTTGGTGGCCGGCCCCGTCGCTGCGGGGCGCCGCGGCGTCGTCGGGTGCCGATTGATCCTCCGAGGAGAATGGCAGGGGGGGCTGGTTAGGCATTGGCGCCATTATGCCGGTTCGCTGTCTGCGACCGCGTATCAGTGCCGGAGGGGCTTTGACAGGGCGTCAGGTCCCGCCGGCGTGGCCAAGGGGGAGGGAGTGGCCGCCTGTTCCTGCGCATGGCGCAGCAGGTTGCTGAGATACCAGCGGCCCTCCCGTCGCTCCAGCATGATCTGCGCGTCGATCGTCTCGCCTGCCAGGGTGTAGGCAAGGCTCACCTGAGCGGTGTCGCCGGTTTGCTCGATCAGGCGGATCTGGGCGCCATCCAGGGCGCCATCGATATCCAGCCCATACGTGTCAAGAACAGTCTTCAATCGGGCCAGAAAGGGGCCCAGCCGCGTCAAGCTGCGCTCCATTCCCGCCTGGCGCAGTGCCCCGGCCTGACCCAGGCCGGTCAGCCGCGCCGCGGCCACCAGCTGCGGCACGGCGGCCTTGGCCAAGGCGGGATCCGACAGCGGGGCATTCGATCCCCAGGTGCTGAGTGCGACGATCAACTGCACGTAGTGTTCCCGCTCGGCGTCGCTGTAGTTGTTGCTGTGTTCCACGTACTGCGCTGCGAACAGCCCCAGCGTTGACGCGGCGGTGCGCAGTTCGCGGTCGGCGCGGAAAAACTGGCGGTGGAAGGCGGCAAGCAGGGTCTTCTCGGCGTCGGGTTCGGCCAAGGTGACGATGAAGCCGGGCAGTTGCTCGCTCAACGGCAGCTCCGACAGCGGCCATGTAGTGCGGCCTTCCGACCAGGCCATCGCGACATCCTGATGCAGCTTCGGCGGCAGCGCGTGTTCGGCGTACGCCACCAGATCGTTCCCACGCAGGTCCTTGACCAGCTGCTGGACGGCTGCCACGGGCGTGTCGCCGGTGCCAGCAACGGCTGCCGGCTCCGCATGGCGGTTGCAACCGCCGGCAATAATGGCCGCGGCCATCACGATCGCCGCCGTGTAGGGCGTGGACGCGGAAATGCTGCGTCGTATCAGGGTCATCAGTTGCGGCTCCCCAGTCGCAATCCGCCATCATCGGAGTCGCTGGCGCGGCCCACAAGCCAAGCCGGTCGCGAAATGGCCGATTGACCTGCAGCGAGCGCTGCTGGATCAGTCGCGCGCATCCAGTGCACGCTGTTTGGCCGCACGTTGTGCTTCCGGGGGCAGGCTCCAATCGTTGTTGAACAGGGCCGGCTGCCAGTCGCCATAGCTCGGGTTGGCCAGCATCCACCAGCGCTCGCCAAACCAGCTGCCGTAGCGTCGCATCAACTCGGCGCGGTTCTCCGTCGTATTGGGGCTTGGCTGGACGAAGTCGCCCAGCTGGTCGCCGAACTGCATCAGCACGCGGTATTTCCGGCTGACCCATTGGCGGCGGCAATGTTTCTCGCTGCCCGAGGCCTGCTGGCAGCCCTCGACGGGCATGCCCTTGCCGAGATACACCGACTCGTCGGCAACCGGGAATCCGACCGCGCGCAGGTTGGCCAGGCTGGCCGTGCGCTGGTCCAGGGTGCGGTTGGAGAGGTAGATGAGGGTGATGCCGAGCGCATCGGCGGCCTGGGCGAACTCGACGGCTCCGGGCACCGGGCGTGCGCTCTGCTCGGCGACCCATTGCGCCCACGTTGCATCGTCATACGCGAGCCCGGAACGGATCAGCCGGACCTGGTAGGGCGAGTTGTCCAGCACGGTCTCGTCGATGTCGACCACCACCGCCGGCTTCAGGCCGGCGGCCGGCACAACGCGGTCCGACGGTACCAGGGCGTCCCACTGCGGGTCGGCCAAGGCGGCACCCAGCTGCGCCAGCGCCGCGCGATAGGTTTGGATCGAGTTGGCCCGGTACTCGGCTGAGGTCTGCATCCAGGTCACGGCGTGCAGGTTGTCATCGGCAACCACGGCCTTGCTGTGCGCCCTGTCGACCTGCCCGGTGGACTGCCCGACCGGCACCGTCGCCATGTGCTGGCAGCCCGAGAGCAGCAGGAGCGCACCCAGGAGGGAGGAAGCAGACACGCACTGGCGCATGGACGGCCGTCCTTATCAACGAAGGTGCGGGAAGTGTATCCGAGCCGGCACGGCCGTCCTTGCGCGCAAAAAAAACCCCGGCCGGAGCCGGGGTCTCGTTTTAGCTACGGTGCTTCTGGATCAGTTCGCGCGAGCCTGGATCGTCATGCCGTTGTAGCTGCCGGTCACGAGGATGTAGTACGTGGTCGCTTCCGGGTTGCTGACGCGGACGGTCTCGTTGTTGCCCGGGCGGGTCGACTTGTAGCCATACGCGTCGGCCGAGGGGGCTTCATCGGCGCTGACATAGACACTGGCGTTGCCGGTGCCGCCGTAGGTCATCAGGTTGAACAGCTTGGTGCCCGCCGGAACCTCGAAGCTGAAGAGGGTCTCGCTGCCCGAGGTGCCCGACAGGTTGCCGACCGGAACCATGTTGCTAAGTTCGATCGCGTCGGGTGCGCACTCCTCGACGTCCGGATCACACGGGACTTCCATTGCCTTGGCCAGGGCGGCCGGGGCATCCAGCAGTCCGCTGCCGATCGGCTTGTCCGGGGTGGCCGGGAACGCACGCGCGCTCTGGACCAGGATCGCTTCCAGCTCGGCGGGGGTCTTGGGCGCGCCGCCGGCGGCTACCACCGCGCTCTGGACCAGCGCGGCAACGCCGGCCACGTGCGGGGACGCCATAGAGGTACCGGCCATGCCCATGTAGGTGGGCTGGCCTTCTTCCGGTGAGGTTGCCGAGTCGTTGGCCGCCTGCCAGACGTAACCGTTGGGGTTGCCGTCCACGCCGCCGCCGCCGCCGGGGCCGGTCAGGTCGATCTTGGCGCCGTAGTTGGAGTAGGACGCGCGTCCGCCGGTGATCCGGCCGGCGGCGACGGAAATCACGTTGTCGCAGCTGGCAGGACTGAAGTTCGCAACTTCCGAGTTGCTGTTGCCTGCGGCGACCACGACGGTGGTGCCCAGTGCGACGGCCTGGTTGATCGCCGTCTGGCTGATCGCTTTGCAAGAGCCCGATCCACCCAGGCTCATGTTGATGATCTCGGCCGGGTTGGGGTTGGTCGGCACGCCGGGGACTTCGCCGCCGGCCGCCCAGACGATGGCGTCGGCGATATCGGAGGTGTAGCCGCCGCAGCGGCCCAGGGCACGGATCGGAAGGACCTTGGCGTTATGGGCAATACCGGCCATGCCGATACCGTTGTTGGTCAGCTCGGCAACCGTGCCAGCGACGTGGGTGCCGTGGAAGGAGCTTTCGCCCACCTGGCACTCGGCCGGATCATCGTTCCAGTCGCCGTAGTCGTGCGCGCCGGGTACGCGCTCATCGGTTGGACGTCGTGAAACATCCTTGTCGCTGATGAAGTCGTAGCCGAACAGCATGTTCGCGTCCATATCCGGATGCTCGACGATGCCGGTGTCGATCACCGCCACGACCACGCCCTCGCCGGTGGAGACATCCCACGCGGCCGGGGCGCGGATGCCGCCCGCGTTGTCCTGCAGGTGCCAGTTGTACTGGGCGTAGTACTGGTCGTCGGGCGTCAGCTGGGGCTGCATGTCCGTCTTGATGCGTGCCGTGCCGGTGTGCTGCATCATTTCGTCGATTTCGACGGATGCGACGGCCGGGTCGGCCTTCAGCTCGCGCACCAGGTTGTTGAGCTCGGTCGAGCCAAGCTTGCGGTCCAGGCGGATGAGGTCGGCGCCAACGGCAAGCTTGCGCATCAGCGTCGCCGACGGGGCCTTGCTGCCGGTGCGTGCCGATGCGGCGGTCATCGAGCGGCTGCGCGCGGCGGCGTTGTTGACGGTGCGCAACTTGACGGATTGGGGTGCCGCGGCATTGCGGTAGGTGACGATCAGTCGCGCGCCTGGCGCTGCGGCGGTGGCGGCGCTGGGCGCCTCACGGGTCTCCAGCTTGGTGGTGCTGGCGGCCATCGCTGCGGGGGCGGCGAGGGTCACGGCAACCGCGGTGGCGAGCAGGCTGATGCGGAACGATGGGTTCTTGCGAGTCATCTGGTTCTTCCTGGTTGTGGTGTGTGTCAGGTGGTGCGCTAAGCAATGGTTGGAACAGTTGCAGGATCAGAAGTAAAAAATGGAGCAGGAGCAGCAATCAGAAATTCGTGGTCGGCGTCGCGGGCCGGAACCCGCGACGCCAAGGCTTACCAGCCGAAGCCCACACCGGCGCCGACCGAGGTGTCGTCCCCGCTCATCGCACCGCCGAAGGTGACGGTGGCGCGGTCGGACAGGGCCCGCTGGTAACCCAGCGAAAGTGCGGCTTGACCGCCCTGCACGCCCACGCCCACGCCCACCCGGTTCTGGGTGCGCACACCGGCGGCGCTGGTGGCCATGTTCAGCATCGCCGCGCTCATCGCGCCCATCTGGTCGAAGCGCTTGTCGACCTCGTAGAAGCGATCGTTCACCTCACCGCGGAGCATGTTGAAGTCGTCGGTGATGACGGTCATGCGCTGGTCGGTGTACGCCTTGGCCGAGTTCAGCGCGTTGGTCGTGCTGGTATCGGTGTAGTTGTACGAGGCGTTCAAGGTCTGCGTTGCGGTGGTGTCGGTGTAGCTGCGCGACGCATCCAAGGTTGCCGCGTTGCCGGCCTGCATCTGGCCGACATTGGCGGCATCGTTGGCCTGGGTGCCGGCAGCAACGTTGGTGACCCGGCGCTGATTGGCCGTGGACCCCACCGAAACCGTGTTGGCTTCATCGGCGACCGATCCCTGGCCGAGGGCAACCGCCCCCTGCGCCGTTACCGACGATCCCTGGCCAAGCGCGGTGCCCCCGCTCGCGGACACATCGGTGTCGGCACCGATGGCTACCGCGTCGTTGGCTGCCGGGTCCACGTTGCTGTTGTTGCCCAGAGCAGTGCTGTTGGCAGCGCCAACGACCGCGTTGTTGCCGATGGCCGTGTCGTTCTCGTCGACGGCGACGCTGCCTTCGCCGATGGCCAGACCGCCACCCTTGCCGGGTGTGACGCTGTTCTCAGCAGCAACGCCGCTGCCGCCGGGTCCCTGCGGACCTTGTGGACCCGTCGGCCCGGTTGGGCCGGTCGGACCCGTTGGCCCGGTCGGGCCCTGGGGACCCTGCGGACCGGTATCGCCCACGATGCTGTCGCCCTTGGGACCCTGCGGACCCGTGGGCCCGGTGGGACCAGTCGGCCCGGCCGGGCCGTCCGCGCCCTGCGGTCCGGTCGGTCCAGTCGGGCCGATTGGGCCTTGCGGGCCCGCCGGACCCTGCGGTCCGGTGAAGTTGTCAACACTGTTCTGCAGCGAGCTCAGGCGGCCGTCCACGGCGGCGAAGGCGTCACCCACGTTGCCGTAGCTGTTGCCCTGGATCATGTAGCTGGGTGCGCTGAACACGCCCCCGGAGAACCCGGCTCCCCCGCCCAAGGCATTGGCCATGGCACCCATCTGCGCCATGTTGGCCGCATCCGTGTCCATGCTGCCGGCAGCGACATTGGTGATCTGCCGCTCATGCCCGCTGCTGCCAACCGAGACGGTATCGGCGCGGTCCGCGTAGGAGCCGGCACCTAGGGCAACGCTGCCCTCGGCTTCGGCAAGGCTGTCCGAGCCCAGTGCGGTGCTGTCCTCGCCCTCCGCTACTGCGGCACTGCCGAGCGCGCTGCTGTTGTAGCCCGTTGCGGCCGACAACGCGCCAACCGCGGTGGTGAAGTCGCCGCTGGCTTCGGCCAGGGCGCCTACTGCGGCGGAGGCCAGTCCGCTGGCCACGGATTCCGCTCCGACCGCTGTGGCGACGTCGCCGCTGGCCTCGGCCAGGAACCCCACCGCTGCCGATTCGACGCCGCTGGCGTAGGCCTCGGCACCCAGGGCGGTTGCGGCGTCGCCACTGGCCAGGCTGAAGAAGCCCGAGGCCGTGGATTCCACCCCCGATGCTTCGCTCAGTGCGCCGGTTGCCACGCCGCCATCGCCGTTGGCGACGGAGCCGGCGCCCGTGGCAGTGGCAAGGTAGCCTGCAGCTTCACTTTCCGAACCCGTTGCGGTGGCGAGCTCACCCGATGCGCTGCTGTAGGCGCCGGTTGCGGTGGCACCCTCGCCAGCCGCCGCACTGCCCGCACCGTAGGCGCTCGCGCCGTCCGCCGCGGCAACGGCGTTGAAGCCGCTGGCGGTGGATTGATCACCCAGCGCGATGGCGCCCGAACCGATCGCGCTGGCACCTTCACCGATGGCGCTGCTGCTGGCCCCCAGGGCCACCGTGTAGTCGCCTTCGGCCAGGGCATCGCTGCCGGCTGCCACCGCATCTTCGCCATCCACGATCGCCTCGCCTTCACCGGTCGCCTTGAACAGGCGACTGGTTTCGTCGGCGACACCGGCGATGGCATTGAGCTGTCCCAGGTTCACCGCATCGTTGTCCTCGGTACCGGCGGCGACGTTGGTGATCTGGCGCTCATTGCCGACATCGCCCACCGACACGGTGTTGTCCCGGTTGGCATACGAGTCCGCACCCAGGGCGACGCTGTTGTCGGCCGTGGCCAGCGCCGCGTTGCCCAGCGCCGTGGTGCTGTAGCCCGGTGCCCAGGCGCCCCCACCGACGGCGGTGGAGTAGGCGCCCGAGGCCTCGGTAGGCAGGAACCCGAACAGGGCGCCGCCGAGCGCAACGCTGTTGGTGCCGCTGGCGATGCTGGCGCTGCCCACCGCGGTGCTGTCGGCGCCGCTGGCCGAAGCGCTGGCACCGACCGCGGTGGCGTAGTCACGGGTCGCCTCGGCGCCGTAGCCGATGGCCGAGGACAGGAAGCCCGAGGCGCTGGAGTAGCCGCCGATCGCGCTGCTGCCATCGCCGCCGGCCTCGCTGCGGAAGCCGTTGGCGGTGCTCTGCAGGCCCGACGCGACCGCCTCGCTGCCGCTGGCGGTGGCGTAGGCACCCGATGCGTCGGCGCCCGCACCCAGCGCCGTGGCACCGACCTCGGAAGCGTTGGCACCGGAACCGATCGCGGTGCTGTCGTCCGCCGAGGCCACGGTGTTGGTGTAGACGGGATTGCCGTCGGCATCCAGGACCGGATTGCCGTTGTCGTCCAGCACGGCGCGGCGTCCGCCGACCGCCACGCTGGAGTTGCCGCTGGCCTCGCTGCCGCTGCCGCTGGCGATGCTGTCATTGCCGATGGCCGAGGCGTTGTAGCCACTGGCGGTCGCGTAGTCGCCGACTGCCAGCGCGCCGCTGCCGAACGCGGAGGCACCCTCGCCGAACGCGCTGCTGCTGGCACCGATCGCGGTGGCGTAGTCGGCACCGGCGTAGGCATCGCTGCCGGCCGCCACCGCATCTTCGCCGTCCACGATGGCTTCGCCTTCACCGCTGGCCTTGAACAGGCGGTTGGTCTCGTCGGCGACGCCAGCTACCTCGTTGAGCTGGTCCAGGTTCACCGCGTCGGTGCCCTGCGTACCGGCGGCGACGTTGGTGATCTGGCGCTCGCCGCCGGCCTCACCGACGGAGACGCTGTTCTCGCGGTCGGCCACCGAGCCGGCACCCAGCGCGACGCTGTTGCCGGCAGCGGCGTAGGCGCCGTAGCCCAGTGCCGTGGAGTCGGCTTCGGCCGCCCACGATGCCGCGCCCAGTGCGGTGGAACCGTCAGCATCGGCGCTGCTCAGCCAGCCGATGGAGGTGCTCTCATCGCCGCTGGCCCATGCGCCATTACCGAACGCGGCGCTGCCCTCGCCAGTGGCTTCGGTGGCAATGAAGCCAAATGCGGTACCGCCCACGGCGGTACTTTCCAGGCCGGAGGCATCGGCCGATTCACCGACCGCGGTGCTGCTCATGCCGGCAGCGGCGGCGCCGACGCCGACGGCGGTGGCGTAATCGCCCGACGCGTCGGTGCTGTAGCCGATCGCCGAGGACAGGAAGCCCGAGGCGCTGGAGTAACCACCGATCGCGCTGCTGCCGTCGCCGCCGGCCTCGCTGCGGAAGCCGTTGGCGGTGGACTGGGTGCCTGCGGCCACCGACTCGGTGCCGTTGGCGGTGGCGTAGGCGCCGGAGGCTTGTGCATCCGCACCCACTGCTGTGCTGCCGGTCTCCAGCGCAGCTGCGCCGGAACCGACGGCGGTGCTGTCTTCGCCAAGGGCCAGGGAGTTGTAGCCGGTGGCAGTCGCACCATCGGCCATAGCGTCAGCTCCAGCGCCATACGCGGAGGCGCCGTTACCGATCGCGTTAGCGGCTTCGCCGGCCGCCGTGGCGTCATCCCCCTCGGCATACGCGCCTGCATCGCTGTTGTCGCTGCCGGTTGCCTTGAAATATTTGTTCGTTTCGTCCGCAACGGCCGCCACGTCGTTGAGCTGGTCCAGGTTCACCGCGTCAGTGCCCTGCGTACCGGCGGCGACGTTGGTGATCTGGCGCTCGCCACCAACCTCACCCACGGAGACGCTGTTCTCGCGATCGGCCACCGAACCGGCACCCAGCGCGACGCTGTTGCCCGCATCGGCGTAGGCGCCGTAGCCAAGTGCTGTGGAGTCGGCTTCGGCCGCCCAAGATGCGGCGCCCAGTGCGGTGGAACCGTCGGCATCGGCGCTGCTCAGCCAGCCAATGGAGGTGCTCTCATCGCCGCTGGCCCATGCGCCGTTACCGAACGCGGCACTGCCCTCGCCGGTGGCTTCAGTGGCGATGAAGCCAAATGCCGTACCGCCCACGGCGGTGCTTTCCAGGCCGGAGGCATCGGCCGATTCACCGACCGCGGTGCTGCTCATGCCGGCAGCGGCGGCGCCGACGCCGACGGCGGTGGCGTAATCCCCGGAGGCGTCGGTGCTGTAGCCGATCGCCGAGGACAGGAAGCCCGAGGCGCTGGAGTAGCCACCGATCGCGCTGCTGCCGTCGCCGCCGGCCTCGCTGCGGAAGCCGTTGGCGGTGGACTGGGTGCCTGCGGCCACCGACTCGGTGCCGTTGGCGGTGGCGTAGGCGCCGGAGGCTTGTGCATCCGCACCCACTGCTGTGCTGCCGGTCTCCAGCGCAGCTGCGCCGGAACCGACGGCGGTGCTGTCATCGCCAACAGCCTCGCTGCCGCTGCCGCTGGCCAGACTGTCGGTGCCGGTCGCGGTGGCGTTGAAGCCGCTGGCAGTCGCGTAGTCGCCGGCGGCCATTGCACCGCTGCCGAACGCTGAGGCACCTTCGCCGAGTGCGTTGCTGCTGGCGCCGATCGCGGTGGCGTAGTCGGCGCCGGCGTAGGCATCGCTGCCTGCCGCCACCGCGTCGTCGCCGTCCACGATGGCTTCGCCTTCACCGCTGGCCTTGAAGTATTTGTTCGTTTCGTCCGCAACGGCCGCCACGTCGTTGAGCTGGTCCAGGTTCACCGCGTCGGTGCCCTGGGTACCGGCGGCGACGTTGGTTACCTGGCGTTCGCTGCCGGCCGCGCCGACCGACACCGTATTTTCACGATCCGCCAGGGAGTTGGCCCCCAGCGCGACGCTGTTATCCGCAGTGGCTTCGGCCAGATAGCCGATCGCCGTGGATTCATCTGCGCCGGCGTAGCTGCCGCTGCCAATGGCGCTGCTGCCGCTGCCTTCCGCGTAGGCCGAATCGCCGGCCGCGATCGAATCGCTGCCACTGGCCTCTGCCGAGGCGCCGACAGCCGTCGCGCTCTTCGAGCTTGCCGTCGCATTGGCCCCCAGCGCTGTGGCGGAGGCCTTGGAGGCGCTGGCATTGTTTCCTACCGCCGTTGCCTCTTTGCCCGTTGCACTGCTGTACGCGCCGATGGCCGTAGCGCCCTTGCGGCTGGCCACGCTGCCCTCGCCGCAGGCAAGTGCCTGGGCGCCGGTGGCGACCGAGCCGTTCGCCGAATCTGAGGTCTTGCAGGTTTCCGCCGCCATGACCCCGGTCGAGCTCATCGCCAGGACCGTGGCGAGAGCGACGTAGAGGGGTGCTCGGCGGGCAAGAGAATGGCGATTGGAGGTGGCGGATGCAGCGGCGCTATTGGGTGTCGTCGAGACAGGCATGGATGGTCTTCTCTCGTTGGGGCATCAGGTTTTTGGAGCCCTGCGCGCATCGCGCCGGCTCCCCATGAATGGCCGCCCGGTGGTCGCGCGGCAGGGAAACTGCGCGCGACCGCCAAAACGGCGCGCGCTTGACCCCTGAGCAGGTGATCAAGCGCGTAATCCGAAGAGATGACGGTTCGCGTCACATTCCGACCGGATTGGATATAGCGATATCACACAAAATGACTGGGTAGTGAACAGGAAAAACTTTGCCTCACAGCTCAGAATCAAACCAAATACCCTGAGGGCGCACGGTTGCGGGGTTTTCTCGAATTAGTCCGGACAGCTTTGTGCAGTGCGTCAGTTAGTGACGCAGCGTGTCAGTTGTGCCGAATTGCGCAAATCAGGCCTGCATTCACGTCCAGTGGAAGGCCGTGGCCTGCGTCACAGCTCGTCTGGCCGGGGGATACCCGCGCGTCAGCACCGATTCGACTGGAGGGCGGTCGACGGCTCGAACTGCGGACATAAAAAAAACGGACCGCAAGCGGTCCGTTTTGTGTGGCGGGGCAGGGCGGCCTGCCGGGTTGCTACTTCAGCTTGGCGGCCTTGCGCAGATCCTCGGCCCGATCGGTCTTCTCCCAGGAGAAGGCCGTGGCTTCATGTTCCGCACCGTCGGAGTCCTTGTACTTGACCACCTTGGGCTTGCGACCGAAATGGCCGTACGCGGCGGTGGACTGGTACACCGGATGGATCAGGTCAAGCATCTTGACGATGCCGTACGGGCGCAGGTCGAAATGCTCGCGAATCAGCAGCTCGATCTTGTCGTCACTGATTTTGCCGGTGCCGAAGGTGGTGACGGAGATCGAGGTCGGCTCGGCGACGCCGATCGCATACGACAACTGCACTTCGCACTTGTCGGCCAGTCCAGCAGCGACGATGTTCTTGGCCACGTAGCGGGCCGCGTACGCCGCCGAGCGATCGACCTTGGACGGGTCCTTGCCCGAGAACGCACCGCCACCATGGCGGGCCATGCCGCCGTAGGTATCGACGATGATCTTGCGCCCGGTCAGGCCGCAGTCGCCGACCGGGCCACCGATCACGAAGATGCCGGTCGGATTGATGTGGATCTTGTTCTTCGGCAGCGCGTCCAACCACGCCTTGGGCAGCACGGGCTTAAGAATGTGCTCGCGCACGGCCTCGATCAGGTCCTTCTGCTTGATGCCGGGATCGTGCTGGGTCGACAGCACAACGGCATCCAGACCGGCGATCTGGCCGGCGTTGTCGTAGCGCAGGGTGACCTGGCTCTTGGCATCCGGACGCAGCCACGGCAGCGGCGAATGGCGCTTCTTGCGGATCTTGGCCTGCTGCTCGACCAGACGGTGGCTGTAATAGATCGGCGCGGGCATGAATTCGGGCGCCTCGTTGCAGGCGTAGCCGAACATCAGGCCCTGGTCGCCGGCACCCTGCTCCTCGGGCTTCTTCTGATTCTTGTCGTTGCCATCAACGCCGGCGGCGATGTCGGGAGACTGCTTGCCGATCAGATTCAGGACGCCACAGGTGGCGCCGTCGAAGCCCACCTCCGAGCTGTCATAGCCGATGTCGACGATGACTTTCCGGGTCAACTCTTCCAGATCGATCCAGGCCGAGGTGGTGATCTCGCCTGCGACAATCGCCACACCGGTCTTGACCATGGTTTCGCAGGCCACGCGGGCGCGCTTGTCCTGGGTCAGGATGGCGTCGAGCACCGCATCGGAGATCTGGTCGGCGACTTTGTCCGGGTGGCCTTCGGAGACCGATTCGGAGGTAAACAGGTAGCTGGACATCAGGGCTTTATCCTTACATTCGGATAGAGGGATGGCTGCGAATCATACAGGCATCGCCTCCTGCGCGCATCGCGCCGGAATCCGGGTTTCCCCGCCGTTAATCCGGATGGACGCCGTGCACTCAAGCGGCGGCAGACAGCTCCGGCGATACGCCTGCAATCAGCGCATCGAAGTAGTCGCGGGTCAGGCGGAGCTGCACCTCGGCGGTGTCCGCGCGGTTGACCACGGCGCGGAAAGCGGCGTTCTCCGGATGGTCCTTGGCGTACCAGCCCAGGTGCTTGCGAGCGATGCGCACGCCGGAGCGTTCGCCATAGAACGCGTGCAGATCGTGCAGGTGCTCCAGCAGCACATCGCGAACCTCGTCCAGGCGGGGCGCGGGCAAGAGTTCACCAGACGCCAGATAGTGTCCGATCTCACGCAGGATCCACGGCCGGCCCTGCGCGGCGCGGCCGACCATGACCGCATCGCAGCCGGTGTAGCGCAGCACCTGGGCGGCCTTGCCTGGCGAGTCGATGTCGCCATTGGCCAGAACCGGGATCGACAGCGCCGCCTTGACCTCGCCAATAGTGTCGTACTCGGCCAGTCCCCTGTACTGCTGGTCGCGGGTTCGCCCGTGCACCGCCAGTGCGGCGATGCCGGCGGCCTCGGCGATGCGCGCGATTTCCAGCGCGTTGCGGTGATCGGCGGCCCAGCCGGTGCGGATCTTCAACGTCACCGGCACGTCGACCGCGCTGACCACGGCCTCAAGGATTGCCGCCACCAGCGCCGGTTCGCGCATCAGGGCCGAGCCCGCCCAGGCATTGCAGACCTTTTTGGCCGGGCAGCCCATGTTGATGTCGATGATCTGCGCGCCCTGGTCGACGTTGTGGCGTGCCGCGTCGGCCATGATCGCCGGCACGGTGCCGGCGATCTGCACGCTGATCGGGGCCGGCTCGCCGTCGTGGTCCATCCGGTGCAGCGACTTCGCGGTCGTCCAGAAACGTGGGTCCGAGGTGGTCATCTCCGACACGCACAGCCCTGCGCCCAGCCGCTTGCACAGCACCCGGAACGGCTTGTCGGTGACCCCGGCCATGGGTGCCAGGACCACTTTCGGATCTATCGTGTACGGGCCGATCTGCATGGCGCCATTCTACCGGTCGGCCGAAGTTCGGCCCTGGGCCGGGCTCAGTCCGGCGGCGGCGCCTGCCGCGGCATGGCGGCGGCCGCGCCGCGTTGCTCGGTGGCACGGCCGGCGTAAGCGGTGGCGAACGCGACGTGGCGCGCAAACGCGCGGGCCGGGAACTGCGCCATCGACGCGACCAGTGCGCCGTTGAATGCGTCACCCGCGCCGGTGGTATCGATCGCTTTTGCCGGCGAGGCGGCGACGCGGTAATAGGCTTCGGCGTCGCCGCGGCGCTGAGCTTCGGGGTGGGAGACGAAGCAGCCCGCCGCGCCCAGGGTGATGATCACGCTGCCGGCGGGGAGCAGGTCGCGGCAATGCCGATGCAGCTGCGCACCATCCAGTGCAGCGACGCCGTCCGCGGCGAGTTCCAGACCCTGATGGCGTTGCAGCTGCGCGCAGAACTCGGTCTCGTTGGGGGTGATGACGTCGCTCAATGCCAGCAACTCGGCCCCGAGCCGCGCGTCCGCCGGTGCCGGATTCAGCACCGTCACCGCGCCGGCATCGCGGGCGAGGCGGAATCCGGCCTCCACCGCCGCTGGCGGCGATTCCAGCTGGGCGATCATCACGGCTGCGCCTTGCAGTACCGCTGCGTGTTCAGAGATGAAGCCCGCGCTCAGCGAGGCGTTCGCACCCGGGCCGATGACGATGGTGTTGCAGCCCGCCGCGTCCACATAGATGCCGGCCGTGCCGGTTGGCGCGTCACTTGCCTGGACATGCAGCGTGATGCCGTCCGCGTGGGCCAGTTCGCGAGCGATCTGGCTGCCCGCATCCGTTCCCAGCGAGCACACAAACGCCGTCGCCGCACCGGCGCGTGCGCAAGCGGTGGCCTGGTTGAAACCCTTGCCGCCCGGGCCGGTGTGGTACTCGCCGACCAGCGTCTGGCCAACCTGCGGCAATGCCGGCAGTGCCCACACGTGATCGATGTTGAATGACCCGATCACCACCACCTTGGCAGACCACGGCGCGTGCATGGCGACCGGCTCAGACACCGAGGCGGGCCGCAGCGCGCTCGGCGGCAGGACCGCGGGTGTGCTTGTGCTTGAACAGCGGCACGAACAGCACCGCCAGTGCCAGCGAGTACAACGCGAACGTCATCCAGATGCCATGCCAGTTCTTGCTCTGGTCGGCGTAGGTGAAGAAGTGCTCGATGATGAAGCCACTGAGCACGCTGCCCAGCACGGCACCGAACCCGTTGGTCATCATCATGAAGAGGCCCTGCGCACTGGCGCGGATCTTCGGATCGCTCTGGCTCTCCACGAACAGCGAGCCGGAAATGTTGAAGAAGTCGAAGGCCATGCCGTAGACGATGCACGACAGCACGATCATCCACAGGCCCGGGCCCGGATCGCCGTAGGCGAACAGGCCAAAGCGCAGGAACCAGGCCAGCATGCTCATCGTCATCACCGCCTTGATCCCGAAGCGCTTCAGGAAGAACGGGATGGTCAGGATGAACAGCGCCTCGGAGGCCTGCGAGATCGACATGATGATGGCGGGATAGCGCACCGCCAGCAGGCCGGCGAACCGCTCATCGTTGGCGAAGTCGTGCAGGAAGGTGTCGCCGTAGGCGTTGGTCAGCTGCAGCGCGGCTCCCAGCAGCATCGCGAAGACGAAGAACACCGCCATGTTGCGGTCGCGGAACAGCCGGAAGGAGGTCAGGCCAAGCACGTCGACCAGGCTGCGCTTCTCGCCCTTGCCCAGCTTGGGCGGGCACTTGGGCAGGGTGAAGGCGTACAGGCCGAGCAAAAGCGAGGCGCCGGCGGCAACGTAGAACTGCGCGGCGGACTGTTCCAGTTGCAGCAGGCTGACCGTCCACAGCGCGACGATGAAACCGATCGTGCCCCAGACCCGGATCGGCGGGTAGTCGTTGACCACGTCTCGGCCGTCCACGATCAGCGCGTTGTAGGCCACCGTGATCGCCAGCGCGATGGTCGGCATATAGAACAGCATGCACAGCAGCATCACCCAGAACATCGATTGCGGATTGTCCACCTGGGGCAGGTAGAACAGTACGGCCGCCCCGCACAGGTGGAGGATGCCGTACAGGCGCTCGGCATTGATCCATTTGTCGGCGACGATGCCCATCAACGAGGGCATGAACAGCGACGCGATGCCCATGGTCGAGAAGATCGCGCCAAAGCCGGTGCCCGACCAGCCCTTGTTCTGGAACCAGTAGGCGCCGATGGTCAGCAGCCACGAGCCCCAGATGAAGAATTGCAGAACGTTCAGCAGGATCAGTCGGAGTTTCAGGCTCACCGGTTCTCTTCCTCGGGGTGCGCGGCGGCGGCCCGCAGCAATCGGGCAGCGTAGTGGGAATCCGCCAGCTAGTGAAGGGCGCGCTCAGTCGTCGCGAACGACGACGCGGTTGCGCCCCTCGCGTTTGGCGATCTTCAGGCGGCGGTCGGCGCGACCCAGCAGGTGTGAGGTATCGCGTCCGTCCTGGGGGCTCCCCGCGATGCCCGCGCTCATCGTCACCCGGATCGGTTCGTCGTTCACCGTGCCCGGATCGAACGGGTGGGCGGCCACCCGGCGCCGCAACGCCTCCATGCGTTCCCACGCCGCGCCCACCGGCAGCGGCATCACCACGACCAGCTCCTGGCCGCCGAGGCGGATCAGCCATTCATCGTCCTCCAGCCCATCCTGGAGAACACGGGCAAGGTGGCACAGCACGCGGTCACCCATGCGATGGCCGACATCGGCGTTGATCGCCTTGAAGTTGTCCAGGTCGATCAGCGCCAGGCTCAGGCTGAGGCCCTGGTCGTGGGCCGCTTCCAGCAGGCGCGGCATCCGGTGCATCAACCAGATCCGGTTGGGCAGGCGGGTCAGGCCGTCGATGCCGGACATCTGCACCAGGCGCTGCATGCGATAGACAATCGTGGCTGTGAGCGCGGTGGTAAGCGCCAGCAGGATCAGGCGCTGGATCTGGGTGGCACGGGTCACCGCGCCATAGTCGTGCGAGAGCAACTGCTCCGGCGATGCGATGGCAAACACGACCGCGTTGAGCACCCCGTACTGCAGCAGCGCCAGGAGCCCTGCCAACAGGGTGATGCGGCCGTCGCTGCGCAGCGCGGTCATCAGGATCGCCAGCACGTAACAGCACCAGACCACCATCGAGTTGAGCGCTGCCGGCAGGTGCTGCGACCCGAGCAAGGCCAGTACCGCGGTGGTGGCGGTGACGTCGAAGGCCGCTGTGGCGAACGGCAGCCAGCGGTAATTGCGGGAGCGGTGGGCGAGGATCAACCACAGCACCGCAAAGATGTTGACGACGATCGCCGCGACGAAGCCGATCAGGCTCTCACCGGGCTGGCCGCCGGCCAGTGCGTTGGTCAACGGCAGCAGCACGAGCGCCGCGGTCAGTACCAGCCGCAGGCGCGCGACGAGCAACTCGCCTGATGCACCGGCGGCGAGCATGATCTCGTCCGGTCGCGACAGCACCGTGCCCACCATCCCGCCGATATTGCGGTTGCCATCCATCGCTTTTCCCCAGGCCTGAAGGGCGAGGATAACGCGCGGCGCGTCGTGTTCAGCCCAGGCCGCGCAGCGCCACCCACAGCCCGATCAGCAGGAATACCCCGGCGGCTGCCCAGCGCGCGGCAGTCAACGGCAAGCGGTTGGCAAACCGACTGCCCAGAAGCACCACCGGGATGTTGGCCAGCAGCATGCCCAGCGTGGTCCCGACCACGACCTGCCACAACGGGACATATTTGGCGGCGAGCAGCACCGTGGCGATCTGCGTCTTGTCCCCGATCTCGGCGATGAAGAACGCCACCGTGCTGGCAATGAATGCGCTCTGCGAGGCGATCGTGGTGTCATCGTCCAGGGTGTCGGGCTTCAGCGTCCACAGCGCCACGAGGATGAAGCTGGCGGCGACCACCCAGCGCAGCACGTCCGGTCGCAGCCAGTCGGCGGCCACGCTGCCCGCCCACGCGGCCACGGCATGGTTGAGTACCGTCGCCAGCGCAATGCCGGCGATGATCGGCCACGGCCTGCGGAATCGCGCGGCAAGCAGCAATGCCAGCAACTGGGTCTTGTCGCCGATCTCCGCCAACGCAACCGTGGCGGTCGAGATGAGGGCGGTCGAGAACGGAAGCGCATCAATCATTGGATATCCAGGGGCCGGGCGGCGAGGCGAAAGCAGGCCGCGCGGCCCGGCCCCGATGGCCGTTGGCCAGCATGGGTTGTTCGCGCAAACCTGCCTTCGGTCTCGCTCAGCCTGCGCTTGGGCGCGGGCCGCATGCACCATGGCCGGCGGGCCAAGTATGTTGATGCGTGCTTCTGCGCCAACGCGCAGACGAGCTACTCCCCGGAGGAACAGCGCGCCCAGTCTAGCCAGCCAGCCGCAACGCTGCCAGCCGGCCGCGCGCGGCCGTGCCGGCGCTTACACTGCGGGCATCGCAGCCGCGCCATCCAGCAAGGAGCCACCATGCAATACCGTCGCCTCGGTTCATCCGGCCTGCAGTTGTCGGCCCTTTCCTTCGGTGCCTGGGTAACCTTCGGCGGTCAGGTGGGACGAACCACCGCGCGCGAGTTGATCGCGGCCGCGTGGGATAACGGCATCAATTTCTTCGACAACGCGGAGGGCTATGGGCACGGCGTTGCCGAGTCGCTGATGGGCGATGTCATCGCTGACCTGCGCCTGCCGCGCGACGGCTACTGCGTGTCCAGCAAGGTGTTCTTCGGCTCCACTGAAGAGCCGCGGCCGACCCAGCGCGGCCTCTCGCGCAAGCACGTCACCGACGCCTGCCACGCCGCCCTGCGCCGGCTGCGGGTCGACTATCTGGACCTGTATTACTGCCACCGACCCGACCCCGACACCCCGGTGGAGGAAACGGTGTGGGCGATGGATGCGCTGGTGCGCCAGGGCAAGGTGCTCTACTGGGGCACCTCGGAGTGGTCGGTGGGGCAGATCCGCGAAGCACACAAGGTGGCGCGGCAGAACCATCTGGTCGCGCCGACGATGGAGCAACCGCAATACAACCTGCTGCACCGCGAGCGCGTCGAGCTGGAGTACGCGCCGCTGTACGCCGAGTACGGGATGGGTGCGACGGTGTGGTCGCCCCTGGCATCGGGCCTGTTGACCGGCAAGTACAACGACGGCATTCCCGAGCAGAGCCGCCTGGCCGACCCCTCGATCAGCTGGTTGCGTGGATTCGTCCTCGGCGACCCGGAGCACCGGCGGATCGAGCGCGCGCGCGAGTTCACCACTCTTGCCCGGGAGTTCGGCGTCGCTCCCGCGCCGCTGGCGATCGCCTGGTGCCTGCGCAACCCGCACGTCTCCAGCGTGATCCTGGGAGCCACCAGCGTGGATCAGTTGCTGCAGAACCTGCAGGCCCTGGAAGTGCTGGAAACACTGGAGGAAGCCTGCTGGCACAAGATCCGGGTGGTGGCGAGCTGACCGGAGGCGTCCGCAAGCCAATCCGACGAGCGTGGACCGCGGTCCGCGCGATTGCCGCCGGCGCGTGTCTATACTCGCTTTCTCATTGAAGGGGATGCAGGGATGAATCTGGGAACGGGCTTGGCAGTGGTGCTGCTGGTGGTTTTCGTGGTGGTCGTGTTCAAGGCCGTGCGCATGGTTCCACAGGGCTACGAATGGACGGTGGAGGCATTCGGCAAATACACCCACACGCTCTCCCCCGGCCTGCACTTTCTGGTGCCGATCTACCAGAGCATCGGGCGCAAGATCAACATGATGGAGCAGGTGCTCGACGTCCCCAGCCAGGATGTCATCACCAAAGACAACGCGGTGGTCAAGGTCGATGGGGTGGTCTATTTCCAGGTCCTTGACGCCGCCAAGGCCGCCTACGAGGTCGCCCAGCTGGAGATCGCCACGCTCAACCTGGTGATGACCAACATTCGTACCTCGATCGGTTCGATGGACCTGGACGAGTCCCTGTCCCGGCGCGACGAGATCAACGCCAAGGTGCTCGTGGCCGTGGACCAGGCGACCCATCCGTGGGGCCTGAAGGTCAACCGCATCGAGCTGAAGGACATCGCACCGCCGCGCGACCTCGTCGATGCCATGGCGCGGCAGATGAAGGCGGAGCGCGAGAAGCGCGCCAACATCCTCGAGGCCGAGGGATTCCGCCAGGCCGAGATCCTCAAGGCCGAGGGCCAGAAGCAGGGCGCGATCCTGCACGCCGAGGGCGAGAAGGAGGCGGCGTTCCGCGAAGCCGAAGCGCGCGAGCGGCTGGCCGAGGCCGAGGCGAAGGCGACCGAGATGGTGTCCAACGCAATCTCCAACGGCAACGTGCAGGCGATCAATTACTTCGTGGCGCAGAAATACATCGAGGCGTTCAAGGCGCTCGCCGAGGCGCCCAATCAGAAGTTCGTGCTGATGCCGATGGAATCGGCCGGCGTGATCGGATCACTGGCCGGCATCGCCGAGCTGGCCAAGGACGCTTTGGGCCAGCAGCCCGGCGCGGCGTCTGCTTCGCCGCGGGTCGGACGCTGAGCCATGCACTGGGATTGGCAGGCGGTCACATGGGCGGTGGTGGCGCTGGTGCTGATTGCCGCGGAGACCTTGGTGCCCGGCGCGTTCCTGCTCTGGCTGGGCGTCGCCGCCGCGGCGGTGTTCGTGTTGCTGCTGCTGTTCGACCTGTCGCTGCTCTCGCAGGCGGTGGCGTTCGTCGTGCTCAGCGTGATCTCCATCCAGATCTATCGCACCCGATTCCGGGGTCGTGGCCGGCAGAGTGACCGACCCAGCCTCAACCGCCGCGCCGATGCGCTGGTCGGTCACGTGGCAACCCTGCCCACGGCCATCGTGCAGGGCCGCGGCCGGGTCCAGATTGCCGATGCGTACTGGGACGTGACCGGCCCGGATCTCGCCGCCGGTACCCGGGTGCGCGTGGTGGGCAGTGAAGGCATGACCCTGCGGGTGCAGTCGGCGGAGTGATCCACGGGCGGCTCGTACGCGGCCGGGGCACCAGTACGCCGCCGGCCCGTGGCGACGCTCCTGTCTGGGATAATGGTCGAATCATTCCTGCCAGGATCGACCATGACCCTCAACAAGGCCCCACAGCACACCGTCCTCAACGCCCATCACCGCGCACTCGGCGCCAAGATGGTCGACTTCGGCGGCTGGGACATGCCGATCCACTACGGATCGCAGATCGATGAGCACCATCTGGTGCGTCAGTCCGCCGGCATGTTCGACGTCAGCCACATGACCGTCATCGACCTGCGCGGGCCGCGTACGCGCGAGTTGCTGCGGCTGCTGATGGCCAACTCGATCGACAAGCTGAAGAAGCCGGGCAAGGCGCTCTACAGCTGCATGCTCAACGAGCGCGGTGGCGTGATCGACGACCTGATCATCTACTTCATCGCCGAGGACTTCTTCCGCCTGGTCTCCAACGCGTCCACCCGCGACAAGGATCTGGCCTGGATCGAGCGCCACGCCAAGGCCTTCGATGTCAGCGTCAGCGAGCGGCCCGACTTTGGTCTGATCGCGGTGCAGGGGCCGCAGGCGCGCGACAAGGTCATCGAACTGCTGGATCCCGCCGAGCGCGAGCGGATCGGCAAGCTGCCCAAGTTTTCCTTCGCCCAGACCCGCGGCAGCGACGGTACCGAGATCTTCATCGCCCGTACCGGCTACACCGGCGAGGACGGCTTCGAGCTGGTCCTGCCCGAGTCAGCCACGCTGTCCACCTGGCAGGCACTGCTGGATTCGGGCGTCAAACCGGCGGGCCTGGGCGCGCGCGACACCCTTCGTCTGGAGGCAGGGATGAACCTCTACGGCCAGGACATGGACGAGGACGTCACTCCCTACCAGGCCGCACTGGGCTGGACGGTGAGCCTGGACGAAGGCCGCGAGTTCATCGGCCGCGACGTGCTTGAGCGCCAGCGCAGCGACGGTGCCGGATGGCAGATGATCGCACTGGTGATGGACGATCGCGGCGTGCTCCGGCATGGCCAGAAAGTGCTCACCGATTTGGGTGATGGCGAGATCCTTTCCGGAACGTTCTCGCCGACCCTGGGCAAGGGCATCGCCTTCGCCCGTGTGCCGGCTGGCGAGATCGCCCTGGGCCGCGCCGGCAACGTGCGCGTCGATATCCGCGGCAAGGAAGTGCCGCTGCGTGTGGTGAAGTTCCCGTTCGTCCGCGATGGCCAGGCGCAGCCGGGCGTGCTTGACTGACAATGCGTCCGCGGCCCGTGATCGCCGCCCGCCTGCTTGGTTACACTAGCGACCCTTCCATCCACCAGCGGTAAGCGGAGCAATGCCATGAGTGAGATCCCCGGCGACCTGAAGTTCCTGAAATCACACGAGTGGGTGCGCGTCGAAGATGACGGTACGGTCACCATAGGTATTTCCGACCACGCCCAGGGCATGCTCGGCGACCTGGTCTATGTCGAGCTGCCCGCGGTGGGCGATCACGTCGAGGCCGGCAACGCCTGCGCGGTGGTGGAGTCGGTCAAGGCCGCATCGGACATCTACGCCCCGGTCACCGGCACCATCGAGTCGATCAACGACGCCCTCGACGGCAAGCCGGAGACGATCAACGAGGATGCGTTCGGCGAAGGCTGGATGTTCACCATCAAGATCGAGGATCCCGACCAGCTCAACGACCTGCTCGACCCCGACGCGTACGCCGCGATGGTGGAAGACGACGAAGGCTGAATTTCGCGACATTGCGCGATCGCACCTGCGCCGGAAACGGCGCGGGTGTTTTTTTGTCCAATGCGCATCGCGTAAGCGGCGCAAGAATTGCGTCGGCGCTGCGCAAATGGTTTGGTGCAGCGCGAAACCAGGGACGGATTGGCGACATTTCGATCGACTGCATACTGGTCAAAAAGTCACCAGTGAATTTGGGGTGGTGAAAATTTCGCCATCTGGGTCGGCGCGGTCAATCAGTCGTGTCAGCCTTGCACCGCGCGGTTTGCAGCGTTGTCTGCAGCGCAGTGTCTGGATTTTTCCTGGTATGGATCGCGATGAGCCTCCGTTGATGCGATGGCACACGGAGAACTCAAGCCGATCGGTGACTGCGCGCGTCGCATCAACTTTGTTGACACCGACAAATCGCGTGACTAGGTTGCGCGAAGTACAGACTTGCGCGGATAAGAGTGAGCAAAGCCACCACGACCAGTCGCATTGTTGAACCGACCACCGCCCGGATTGATGGCGTGGCGGTCATGTCGCCGACGTCGAATGGTGACAGGGCGGGGTCGAAGCTCCGCAATACGTATCGCGCCGAGCCCGGTTTTTCCCTTGCGGAGAGCCGGGTTTTTGTATTTCAGGGTGAGGCGTATTGGCGGCGGAAAGCCGTGCAGACGGCGTTGCCTGGAACCGGGTTGTATCGACGATAGACCACTGACGAGGAACCATCGCATGGCCATGAGAAAAGCTGCAACGAAAGCACCCACTCCGAGAAAGACGGCAAGCAAGTCTGGCGCACAAACCTCGGCCACCAACTCCGGCGTCAACGGCTCAGGTTCCGCTGCGATGGATGCCAGTTCCGCGCAGACGGACACGACGACGGGCGCGGCCAAACCGGCACCGCGCAAGACACCATCCAAGAAGACAGCGACGGCAAAATCACCGGCGAAGAAAGCGGCCGCAAAGAAAACCGCCACCAAGAAATCCGCTGCCAGCAAGTCGGCCTCCGCTGGCGCCACGGCAAAGAAGGCCACGGTGAAAAAAGCCGCAGCCACCAAAGCCACCGCGAAAAAAGCGACGGCAAAAAAAGCCAGCGTGAAAAAGCCGGCGGTAAAAAAGGTCGCTGCCAAGAAGGCGACGGTGAAGAAGACCGCGGCAGGCAAGGCGCCTGCGAAGAAGGCCACGGCCAAGGCCGCGACTGCAGCAAAGGCGACCAAGAGCACAGCGGCCAAGAAGGTGACTGCGAAGAAGGCGTCGGCCAAGAAGGCGTCGGCCAAGAAGGCCCCGGCGAAGAAAGCGACAGCCGGAAAGACCGCGACCAAGAAGAGCGCAACGAAAAAAGCCGTCGCCAGCAAGAGCGCCGCAGCCAAGACCAGTGCGAAGAAAACCGTAGCCAAGAAGGCCACAACAAAGAAGGTGGCAGCCAAGAAGGCCCCTGCGAAGAAGGCGGCGGCCAGCAAGGCGGCGAGCAAGAAGGCTCCGGCAAAGAAGGTCGCAGCGAAGAAGTCCGGCACGTCCGCGACCTCGAAGACGCCAGCGAAGACCGCGGCAAAGTCAGCGGGCAATTCCGCCGCAGACAAGAAGCCGGCAGCAGCCCGGAAGTCCGCCAGCAAGAAGAAGTCGGTCATGCCACCGACCGCCACACCAGAGACGCCGAAGGCCCTGCTCTAGAGAGCTACACGTAGCCGAACAGGCTGCAGCAAAAAAGCCCTCTACCGACCAGTGCGGTAGAGGGCTTTTTCAGTCCGGTCTTCGTCAGGTCGATGGACCGACGGAGCCGCCAGCGCGGCGATTACTGCGGAGCGGCGGTCGAGCGCGTCGCGGTCGAGCCGGGCGCGTCGCTGTTCTGTTGTGGGCCAGCGGCATAGCGGATGTTGGGATCGATCTTCGGATCGAGCCACGCCGTCAATGAAGACGGAATGTTCAGCGCGCGGTCGAGCATCGTCGGCATCAGGCCCGTCGGCAGCGTGCTTTCGCCATTCCACAACAGCACGATACCCAGGTCGGTGTCGGGAACCAGCGCGATCATCCCGCGATAACCCTGCACCGCGCCGGCGTGATAGACCACGCGATGGCCGGCGTACTCGTACACCCGCCAACCCAACGCATAGCCGGCGGAATCCAGGCGCGCGCGCCGCCAGGGCGACGAACGCGTCTGGTCAGGCGTAGCCACCAGTGGCTCATGCAGGGTCGCCACCAGCGGCGCCGGCAGCACGTCCGGGCGATGGCCGGTGTGGGCGAGCAACCATTGCGCCATATCGCTGGCGCTGGCGTTGACGCCCGCGGCGGGCGCCACTTCGTAATAGGTGGACTTGGGCATCACCGATACCCAGCCGCCCTTGCCGCGCACGTGCGGCTTGGCCCAGCGCGCGCTCGATTCGATCCCTTCAAGGCCCAGGCTGGCGTCATTCATTCCGAGCGGCTTAAGTAGCCGACGGCTGACTTCCTGACTGTAGAAGTCGCCCGTGGTCGCGAACACGATGTCGCCGATCAGGCTGAAGGCGACGTTCTGGTAGGCGTAGCAGGTGCCCGGCGCGCACTTCATCGGCGCCGTAGCGAGCTTGCGGCTGAGGTCGCGATAGGGCACGTAGCGCTCAAGATCGCGGTCGTAGGCGTTGTTGGTCAGGCCAACCCGATGGCTGAGGATGTCGGCGACGGTAATCTGCTGCGCGGCATCGGGCTGGCTCAGGCGGAAGTCGGGTACGTAGTCGGTCAGTCGGCTGTCCCAGCGCAGCGTACCGTTGTTGACCAACAGCCCGGCCATGGTGCCGGCGAAGCCCTTTGACAGCGACGCCAGGCGGAACACGGTATGCGCATCGACCGGCTGCGCGTCGCTGACATCGGTGATGCCGTAGCCACGAGCGCTGAGCACCTCGCCGTTGTGCACGATCGCCATCGCCATACCCGGTACGTGCTGGTCGGCGACCATCTGCTGGGCGATCGCCTCAAAGGTGGCGACATCGAATCCGGCCGGCAGTGCAGGGCCCTTGGACTTGACCGGTACCGGCACGGGCAGGTGCTGCTCCGGGCGCAGATCCGGCACCACCTGCGTAGCGATAAACGCGTCCATCGGCGAGCTGTCGGCGGGCAGGGGTGCGCTGGCCTGCGGGTCTCCGCCCAGTAGCGAAGTCTGCGCCGTGGACGCCAATGCCACCGTAAGCAGGAAGGTCAGTGCGGCCACGCGCCGGGCGAGCGTTGTCCGCCGGTTCGATTCGTCTTTCATCGGTCGCATCGCCTGCGTATGCTGGGTTCACCCGATCATAACGCCGTTTTCCAGAGGTTTGCGAGCAATGATGTTCAGCTTCCTGATTCTATTGGGGTTAGTGCTCCTGTTCATCTTCTGGGCGGTGTCGATCTACAACGGCCTGATCGGAGCCCGCAACGCCTACAGGAACGCGTTCGCGCAGATCGATGTTCAGCTGCAGCGGCGCTTCGAGCTGATTCCCAATCTGGTAGAGATCGCCAAGGGCTATATGTCCCATGAGCGCGAGACCTTGGAAGCGGTGATGACCGCGCGCTCGGCGGCGATGTCCGGTGCGGCCGCGGCCAAGAACCTGCCCGGCGATCCGGCGGCGATGGCGCGCATGGGCAGTAGCGAAGGCCTGCTCGGTGGTGCGCTGGGGCGCCTGCTCGCGGTGGCCGAGGCCTATCCCGACCTGAAGGCCAACCAGACCATGATGCAGCTGACCGAGGAGCTCAGCAGCACCGAGAACAAAGTCGCGTTCTCGCGTCAGGCGTACAACGACGCCGTCACCAGCTACAACAACCGGCGCGAAGTGTTCCCGGCCAGCGTGATCGCCGGCAATTTCGGCTTCAAGCCCGCGGGCCTGCTGGAAATCCCGACCGACCAGGCCGCCCATATGCGTCAGGCACCGCAGGTGGCTTTCTGACCGGCACGGCTGTTCCGGTGACAGGCTGATCCGATGAATTTCTTCGAGCACCAGGCCGCGGCCCGGCGCAGCTCCACTCGACTGGTCGTGCTGTTTTCGCTGGCGGTGCTCGGGGTTGTGGCAGCGGTCGACCTGGTCGCCTGGTTCGTGATCGGCGCCAACGCCACGGTGCTGGTCTGGTGCAGCGTGCTCACCTTGCTGGTGATCGGGCTGGGCTCGCTGTACCGGCTTTCCAGCCTCGGGCGCGGGGGTGAGTCGATCGCGCTGGAAATGGGCGGCGAGCCGGTGCCGGAGGACAGCGCCGACCCGGATCTGCGCCGTTTCCGCAATGTCGTGGAGGAGATGACCATCGCCTCCGGGGTGCCGATGCCGCGTCTCTACGTGCTCGAGCACGATGCCGGCATCAACGCATTCGCGGCCGGCTACTCACCCTCCGATGCGGTGGTCGCGGTCACCCGTGGCGCGCTGGAGCGGCTCAACCGCGACGAGTTGCAGGGCGTGGTCGCGCACGAGTTCAGCCATATCCTCAACGGCGATATGCGCCTGAACCTGCGTCTGGTCGGGGTGTTGTTCGGCATCTCGATGATCGCGCTGATCGGCCGGAAGGTCCTGCACTTCGGCGTGTTGGGCGGACGCGGACGCGGGCGGGGCTCGGGCGCGGTGTTCGTCGTGGTCGCCGCGGTCGCGGCGCTGGTCGTGGGCTGGATCGGCCTGTTTTTTGCGCGCATGATCCGCGCCGGCATCAGCCGCAGCCGCGAGCGTCTGGCGGACGCCAGTGCGGTGCAGTTCACCCGCCAGACCGCGGGACTGGCCGGCGCGTTGAAGAAAATCGCCGGGCTGCCGGATGGCTCGCATCTGGTGGCCGCCGGCGATGCCGAGGAGATCAGCCACATGCTGTTTGGCGAGGGCCTCCAGTTCGGCGGCCTGTTTGGGCGCATGCTTTCCACCCATCCGCCGTTGCTGGAGCGCATCCGGGTGCTGGATCCGTCCTTCAACAACGCCGCGCTGGATACGCTGGCCCGGCGATGGATGGACCGGCCGCCGCACGGGCTGGACGAGGATCTTGCGCTCGGCCTGCACGAGGGGCTGCCGTTGCCCGTGGCTGCCAGTGACCAGGCTCTGGATGAGCAGCAGATGTCACAGCGGGTGGGCCAGCCGGACATCGACAGCTACCGCTACGCCGATGCAATCGTCGCCGGAATCCCTGACCCGCTGCGCGCCGTGGCGGCGGACCGCGAGCGGGTGATGCCGCTGGTGCTGGGTCTGCTGCTGGACGAGCGCGCGCAGATCGCCGACAAGCAGCTGTTTGCGGTGGGCGCGCGCATGGGAAAGTCGGTGGCCCTGGAGCTGGACCAGATGCGCGATGCATTGCACGGCCTGCATCCGATGCTGCGGCTGCCGCTGGCGGCGCTGGCCTTCCCGGTCCTGCGGCGCAGGCCGCGTCCCGAGCTGGAGCTGTTCCTGGATGCGGCCAACGCGATGGTCTTCGCTGATGGAAACGTCTCGCTGTTCGAGTATTGCCTGGGGCGCCTGTTGACCGTGCAGCTGCGCGAGTCGCTGGACCCGTCGCGCTACGCCCGCACCGGTCGCCGCAAACCGGCCAAACTGCAGGCCGAGATCGCCACCTTGCTGGCCGTGGTGGCGGACGCGGGGCATCGGGATGCCGCGTTGGCGCGGCGTGCCTACATCGCTGGCATGCAGCGCATCCTGCCCAATCACATCCGTCCCTACAGCGTTCCCGCGCGCGGAGTGCTGGCGCTGGAGGACGTCTGGCTGCCGCTGGATGCCCTCGATCCCTTGGCCAAACGCCTGCTGGTGGAGGCAATCGCGCTGGCCATCGGTCATGACGGTCGGATCACTGTCGCGGAGTCCGAGCTGCTGCGTACGGTGTGCGGCGTATTGCATTGTCCGTTGCCGCCAATGCTGGCCCAGGCGTGAGCGGTTCCAGCGGAATGGGCCGGGTCCGGCGACTGCGCGCGGCGCTGGCCGAGTCGCCGCCGCTGTGGTGGTCGTTGCTGTATTTCTTCAGCCTGCTGTGCGGCTACTACGTGGTGCGTCCGGTGCGCGACGCGATGGGTGCCTCCGGTGATGCCAGCACCGTGTTCCCGCAGTGGCTGCTGACTCTGGCCGATGGCGCGGGCTTCGCCTTGGGCGACTACACCCTGCAACTGCTGTTCACCGGCACCTTCGTGACCATGGTGGTCCTGCAGCCGGTCTATGGCGCGCTGGTCGCGCGATTCCCGCGGCGCGTGTTCCTGCCGGTCGTGTACCTGTTCTTCATCGCCTGCCTGGTGTTTTTCTTCGGCCTTTTCCATACCGGCGTCTCCGGCCGGGGCGGTGCGTTCTTCATCTGGACGGCGGTATTCAACCTGTTCGCGGTGACGGTGTTCTGGAGCTTCATGGCCGATGTGTTCGACAACCAGCAGGCCAAGCTGGTGTACGGCTACATCGGCGCGGGAGGCACGATCGGTGCGCTGGTCGGACCTGGCATCACCCGCCTGCTGGTCGAGGTGATCGGGGTGGCCAACCTGTTGCTGGTGTCCGCCGGCTTCCTGGCGATATGCCTGCTGTGCATCCTCAAGCTGCGGCCGTGGGCGCGGCGGCGCGAGGCGCAGCACGGCGAGAGCGGCGGCGACCAGGCGATGGGTGGTTCGATGCTGGCCGGGCTGAAACTCGTCTGGCAGCGGCCGTTGCTGCGCGCACTGGCGGTCACCATGTTCTTCGGGGTCGGCGTGGGCACGCTGCTCTACAACGAGCAGGCGGCGATAGTGAAGCAGTTCTATCCCGGCGCGGAGGCGGGCACGTGGTACTACGCGACGGTGGACTGGGCGGTCAACGGTGTGACCCTGCTGGTGCAGGTCTTTGTCACGCGCGCGCTGCTGCAGCGCTTCGGGGTGGCACCGGCACTGCTGGGCCCGGCGATTGCGATTCTCCTGGGCTACTGCCTTCTGGCCGCGTCGCCGCTGCCGCTGATGGTGGCGATCGTGCAGGTGGTGACCCGGTCCGGCGAGTTCTCGCTGGCCAAGCCGGCCCGCGAGACGCTCTATACGCGGGTCGATCGGGAGTCGCGCTACAAGGCCAAGGCGGTAATCGACACGGTGGTCTATCGAGGCGGCGACCTCACCTTCGTGTGGTTGCACAAGGCCATCGCGGTGCTGGGCTCGAGCATGGTGTTTGCGGCCGGCATTTTCGTCGCCCTGGGCATGACCCTGGGCGCGTGGGGAATCGTGCGTGCGCAGCGCGATCTGCCCGACGAGCGCCCGCGCGAAGAACCCTGAGGTCGGCATCGGCGGCGGGCGGTCCGTTTAAGCGCGGTATTCAACCTGGCGTGGGCTACGGGGCATACTCATGTGCCGCCATTAAGCATGTTCAACGATGAGCGTCGTACTGGGGATGGCCCTGGCGGTCATTCCGTTCACCACCTTGCCCGCCGCCTCCGCCGTATCCGGTGATCCCGCGCTGGTGCAGCTGGGAAGCGATCCGGCGCAGCTGCGGCAGTTCTGCTACTCCACCCGCTGTGGCGATGAGGAGTGGCGGCGGGGCTCGGCTCTGTCGCCGTCACTGACGTTCCATGACAAGCGCAAGGCGCGGCCGACGCTGCCGGGCAGCCAGCGCTGGATCAGCCTGTGGGCACCGGCACGGCCGCGGGATCGCACCGCCAGCTACTCCAATAACTGGCGGGTTGGCACGCGCTACCACGTGGATGCCCTGCGCGACGGCCCGACGCGGCTTGGCCTGCAGGTGGGGGCGGGCTACCGGTTGGCGCCGCTGAACGATGACGGCATTGAGCATCGTGGCCCGGTGCTGCGGGGGGCAGTGGATTTCGGTCACCGCATCAACGACCGGGCCAACTGGTCGCAGCGCATCCAGTTCGAAGCCGGCCAGAACGGCAGCACCTTCGTCAAGCAGTCCTTCGGGCTGGACGTGTCGCTGTGGCCGGAATGGACGCTGGAAAGCGACTTCCAGATCCGCCACCGGGAAACCGGGCAAACCGGCACGGAGTCGGCCGAGTCCTCGCTCAAGCTGCGCCGGCGTTTCTGAACCTCGCTATGCGGCCCCTCGCTAAGCGGCCCGAGGTTCCGGGCGCTGTCAGGCCTGCGGCGGCAGGAACTCGCCAGCCCCCTGCCTTAGCAGCCCCGCGGCGACGTCACGGCCCACAGCGGCGGGGTCATCGGCGCGGCCGGTACTGAACGCACGCACCGAGCGGCCGTCCTCGGCGCAGCCGACCATGCCATGCAGCGACAACGCATCCCCGTCCAGCGCGGCGTAGCCGGCGACCGGAACGTGGCAACTGCCGTGCAGGGCCCGGTTCATCGCCCGCTCGGCCTCGACACAGATGCGGGTCTCGGCATGGTCGAGGGCAACGCAGAGGGCGGCGATGGCCGGATCGTCGTCCCGGCATTCGATCGCGATGGCGCCCTGGGCTGGTGCCGGGAGCCAGTCGGGCACCAGCAGCCGGGAGCGGATCCGGTCGCCCAGGCCGAGCCGGTGCAGACCAGCGCAGGCGAGCACGATGGCGTCGTACTCGCCGGCATCCAGCTTGGCCAGGCGGGTATTGACGTTGCCGCGCAGGTCGCGCAGCTGCAGGTCCGGTCGCAGCGCACGCAGCTGGGCCTGGCGGCGCAAGGACGAGGTGCCAACCACCGCGCCCTCGGGCAGGCTGCCGATAGCGTCGTAGCGGTTGCTGATGAACGCATCGGCGTAGTCCGCGCGCTCCAGGATGGACGGCAAGGCGAAGCCCGGCTCCAGGTCCATCGGCACGTCCTTGAGTGAGTGCACCGCGCAGTCGGCCTCGCCGCGCAGCATCGCCACTTCCAGCTCTTTCAGGAACAGGCCCTTGCCGCCGATCGCCGCCAGCGGCCGGTCCAGCACCTCATCGCCGCGGGTGCTCATCGGTACCAGCTCAACCTGCAGGCCCGGATGGGCGGCACGCAGGGCGGTGGCGACGTGTTCGCTCTGCCACAGGGCGAGCGGGCTTTTACGGGTGGCGATGCGCAGGATGGTCATGCGGGCATTATCGCCGGTTACAGCTGGAGCAGGGTGTCGCGCACCGCGGGAGCGCAGCGGCGGCTGACTTCCAGCGGCTGCTCCACCGCGCGCAGGATCACCGTCACCTGGCCTTCGGGACTGCGCCGAAGTTCGACGATGCGGTCTCGGGCCACCAGGCAGTTGCGATGGATGCGCACGAAGCGATCGCCGAATTCCTCTTCCAGCGAGCGCAGGGATTCCTCGATCAGGTCCTCGCCGCCGGCGTGGTGGACGACGACGTACTTCTCGTCCGCGAACAGGTACCGCACCTCAGCCAGCGGAATCAGTCGCAGGCCGCCGCGCAGACGCGCGCACAGGTGGCTGCGAGGGGCGCTATCCACGCTGGACGGCGGACTCGAACTGGCCAGGGTGTTCCCGGCGCGGGCCACGCCGGCGCGGAAGGTGCGCACGCGCTCCAGCGCTGCGGTCAGCCGTTCCGCACGCACCGGTTTGACCAGGTAATCGATGGCTTCGGCCTCGAAGGCGGACAGGGCATGCGCGTCGTAGGCGGTGCAGAACACGACCGCCGGTCGCGCCGGCAGTGTCGCCATGTGGCGCGCGGCTTCCAGCCCGTCCATGCCGGGCATGGCGATATCCAGCAAGACCAGATCCGGCGCGTGTTCGGCGCACGCCTGCAGTGCCTGATGCCCGTCGCCCGCTTCGCCGACCAGCTCGATGCCGGGCATGTCGTTCAGCAGGCTGCGCAGGCGCGTGCGTGCCAGCGGCTCATCGTCGGCTATGACCACCTTCATCGCGTATCCCCCATCGCGGCCTTGCAGCCGCAGCCCCGTTCAAGCCGCGGCGAAACGCGCCGCCATCCACTCACCCAGCGCCTTGATCTGTTCGGCACACACCTGATGGGCCATCGGGTAGGCGTGCCACTCGACATTGAAGCCCAGTTTCCGCATCGCCTCCGCGCTGCGTTCGCCGGCCTGGAAGGGCACGACCGGATCGTGCGTGCCGTGGGCCATGAACAACGGCTGCGCGCTTGCGCCCGCCTGCAGGAGTTCCCCGGCGCGGTTCGCCATCGGCAGGTAGGTCGACAACGCGACCAGCCCGGCCAATGGTTCGCGTCGGCGCAGCCCGGTAGCCAGCACGATCGCGCCGCCCTGGGAGAAACCCGCCAGCAGGATGTGGCCGACCGGCACCCCGCGCTGCACCTCGCGCGCGATCAGTGCCTCGACCTGGGCGATCGATTCTTCCACCCCGACCTCGTCGGCGCGGTTGGCCAGGTCGAAATCGCGGATGTCATACCAGGCCCGCATCCGGGCGCCGTTGTTGACGGTCACCGCGCGCACCGGCGCATGCGGGAACACGAAGCGCAGCGCGGGCCAGTCGCGGTCCACCAGTTCGGGGACGATCGAGGCGAAGTCGTTGCCGTCGGCGCCCAGGCCATGCAGCCAGATGACGGACCATTCCGGCGCCGGGCCGGTCTCGTGCTCGACGGTCTCGAGCATTGCAGCGGTAGTTTCCATCCCGCCATTGTCCCCGCTTGCGCCGCCGCGGGCCAGTTGGCCCGTTGCCGGTCCGGCCGTGACGGGCGCGGTGAGGTCAGAACGGGAAGTAGATCGGAATCAGCAGCACCGCAGTGACCCAGAAGATCACCGTCAGCGGCAGGCCGATGCGCATGAAGTCGGAGAACTTGTAGCCACCGGCCGCGTGGACCATGGCGTTGGTCTGGTAGCCCACCGGGGTGGCGAACGCGGTTGAGGCGGCGAAGGCGACCGCAACCAGGAACGGCTTGGCATCCACGCCCAGCGACTCCGCGGTGGCGATCGCGATGGGCACGATCAACACCGCGGCGGCGTTGTTGCTCATCATCTCCGTCAGCACCGAGGTCATCAGGTAGATCACCGCCAGAGACGCCACCGGGCCCATCTGGCCGACCAGACCGATGGCGTTCTGGGCCAGCCAGTCCGCACCACCGGAACGCTCCAACGCGATGCCCAATGGCAGGACGCCGGCCAGCAGCATCACCACCCGCCAGTCCACCGCCGCATAGGCCTCGTCGGGCTCCAGACAGCGCAGGACGATCAGCGCCACGCAGCCCAGGATCGCCGAGGCAACGATCGGCAACAGGCCGAGGCCGGCGGCGCCGATCACCGCGAACATGACCAGGAACGAAGTCCAGGCGCGTTGCTTGTCCACCCGCGGCTGCGCGCGCTCGGCCAGGACGACGAAGTTGGCATCGTCGCGCAGGGTCGACAGTGCGGCCTCGGTGCTGTCCACCAGCAGGATGTCGCCCACGGCCAGCGGCGCGTGGTCGATGTGTTGCCAGAAGGGCGCGCGCTGTTGCCGCTGCATGCCGCGCACGCGGGCCCGGTAGACATGGCCGAACCGCAGGCTGGCCAGGGTGTGGCCGACCAGGTGCGAGCCGGGCGCGATCATCACCTTGGCGTGCAGGCGCGCTGCTTCCACGTCGCCTTCCAGGTCGCGCGCGACGTGGTCGAACTCCAGCTTGTACTGCTTGCGCAGGCGCTGGATCAGACTCCACTCCCCGCGCAGCAGCAGCCGGTCACCGGCTTCGATGCTGGTATTGCGGCGCGCCCGGATCGCGCCGTCGCGGACCAGCTTGAGGGTCATCTTGGATGCCATGTCCTCCGGCAGCGCCTTCATCGCGTCAGTGCCGATGACCGGGGAGCCTTCAGGCACCAGCAATTCGACCAGGAAGATGCCGTCCAGCCCGTCATCATCGACTTCCGGCACGCCCAGGTCGGGTAGTAGGAAGTTCCCGACCAGCATCAGGTAGGTGATGCCGATGCCGACGAAAATGATTCCCAGCGGCGCGAACTCGAACAGGCCGAAGCCCTCGCGGCCCGATTGCACCGCCAGCGAGTTGACCAGCAGGTTGGTCGATGTGCCCACCAGCGTGCACACGCCGCCGAACTGGGCGGCGTAGGACAGCGGAATCAGAAGCTTGGAGGGCGCGCGGCGTTGGGAAATCGCCGCCGCGATCACCAGCGGCAGGAACACCGCAACCGCCGCGGTGTTGTTGACGAAAGCGGAGATGAAGGCGATCACCACCATCATCACCAGCGCGAACAGCCAGCTCCAGCGGATCCGCGCCAGTGCCTCGCCCAGGCCTTCCAGCGCGCCGCTGCGTTGCAGGCCGGCGCTGAGCACGAACATCGCTGCCACAGTGATCGTCGCCTCGCTGCTGAAGCCCGACAGCGCCTCGGTTGGCGACACAAGTCCCAGCACCAGCAACGACGCCAGTACCAGCAGGGCGACCACGTCGGTCGCCAGCTTCTCGCTGACAAACAGGTAAACCGCGCCGGCCAGGACGGCCAGCGTCAGCCAGAGGTCGATCTGCATCAGCGGCTGGCTCGCGCGGTGCGGGGCTCGGGCGTTCGCATGGCGGGGGCCGGCGCTGTCATGGGGCGGGGACTGTCATGCATGGGGCGCATTGTGCCCGCAGGCGGGACGCTGGGCGAGTTGCGCCGCAGGGCGCAGTTGGCGTAGGAACCTCCGGAACCGTCTAAAGTGCGCACCATGGAACGCATCGAACGCATCCACGCCCTGCACCGCATCCTGACCGGCGCCCGCTATCCGGTCACGGTGCCGCGCCTGCAGGAAGAGCTCGAGTGCTCGCGGGCCACGGTCTACCGCGACCTGGCCTACCTGCGCGACCAGTTGATGGCGCCGGTGATCGGCAACGGCGAGGCCGGCTTCCGCTACGACCCCGAGGACAGCCACCGCTTCGAGCTGCCCGGACTGTGGCTGAGTTCCGACGAGCTGCACTCCTTGCTGGCGGCGCAGCAACTGATGCTGCGCAGCGGCGGCGGAGTGTTGGCCAATGCCCTGGCGCCGCTGCAGCAGCGCATTGAGAAGCTGCTGGACGATCACGCCGGCGGGCGACGCGTGCCGGTGGAGCGGGTCAGGGTGGTCGCCCATCGCACCCGCCGGCTGGAAGAGACCGCGTTCCGCCATGTCGCCACCGCGGTATTGGACAGGCGCCAGCTGGCGTTCGACTACCGCGCGCGCTCGACCGATCAGCTGACCCGGCGCACGGTCTCGCCGCAGCGGCTGACCCATTACCGCGACAACTGGTACCTGGACGCCTTCGACCACGACCGCGACGCGTTGCGCAGCTTCGCCGTGGACCGGATCAGTGTCGCGCGCCAGCTGGACGAGGTCGCCCGCGACGTGCCCAATGAGGAGCTCGACCGCCAGCTGGCCTCCAGCTACGGCATTTTCTCGGGCACCCCCAAGGGCTGGGCGACGATCGTGTTCAGTGCCAAGGCGGCGCGCTGGGTGGCCGACGAGCACTGGCACTCCCAGCAGGAAGGCCGGTTCCTGCCGGACGGGCGCTACGAGCTGAAAATCCCCTTCAGCTCCGGCCGCGAGCTGCTGATGGACGTGCTGCACTACGGCAGCGACGCCGAGATCACCGCGCCGCCTTCACTGCGTGAGCAGGCGCGGGCGCTGCTGAGCCTGGCGATCAGCAACTACGACCGCGATCCGGTCTGAGCCCGCGCCAGGTGCGGGGCGCGGTCGCAGTCCCTGAGATGGTCCAGCGCAATCCTCGGCGCATCGCCACCGAGGAGCTCTGCCATGTCCCGTTCCGCCAACCGTCCCTTGCCTGCCAATCGCCTGGCACCACGTCTGCATGCGGCCCTGTGCCATGGCCTGGCGGTGGGCGTGACGCTGCTGATCGTGCTGCCCGCCGCGCGCGGGTCGCACGAGCTGATCGGCTGGCTGCCACTGTGGCTGTTGGGCATGCCCTTGAGCGCGCTGGCCGTGCTCCACTGGCTCGATCGTCGGCAGGATGCCGCCCCGCCACTACGCCGCGGAGCGCGTGCCTGCATGCAGGCACGGCCCATCGGCGGCCGGCCCAGCTCGGCCACGCTCCTGCTGCGCCCCGCACGCGGTGGCAGGCGCCGCGGCATCGCCGAGGCCGCGTAGGCCGGGCAGGGGCCTTCGTAAAAGCGGCGCTGTGCTAACTTTCGGTGGTTATCTCGCCCTGTCCCAACTTTGCACACCGGAGCGCCCATGTCGCAGCTGCTGAAGGCCCGTCGGGCCGCCTTTCTCGTCGCCGGCCTCGCAGTGGCCATGGGCAGCGCCCACGCCCAGGAGGCCCCCGTGTCCGACCCGTATCAATGGCTGGAAGAAGTCGAAGCGCCCAAGGCGCTGGAGTGGGTCAAGGCCCGTAATGCCGCGACCGAGGCTGAGCTCGCCGCCACCCCGGCCTTCAAGCAGCTGGAATCGCAGATTCTGGCGATCCTCGATTCGGACGCCAAGATTCCGTACGTCGAGAAAATCGGCGAGTACTACTACAACTTCTGGAAGGACGCGCAGCACCAGCGCGGCCTGTGGCGTCGCACGTCGCTGGCCGAGTTCCGCAAGGACAAGCCGCAGTGGGAGACCGTGATCGACCTGGACGCGCTGAACAAGGCCGAGGGCGAGAACTGGGTCTGGCACGGCGCCGACTGCCTCAAGCCCGAGTACCAGCGCTGCCTGGTCGCGCTGTCGCGCGGCGGCGCCGATGCCGACGTCACACGGGAGTTTGATCTGGGCACCATGGGCTGGGTGGAGGATGGCTTCTTCCGTGACGAGGCCAAGGGCGGCCTCGGCTGGATCGATCGGGACAGCGTCTACGTGTTCACCGATTTCGGCCCCGGCTCGATGACCGAGTCGGGCTACCCGCGCATCGTCAAACAGTGGCAGCGCGGTACGCCGCTTGAGAGCGCGAAGCTGGTCTATGAGGGCAAGCCCGACGACATGTACATCGCCGCCGGCCGTGACCACACCCCCGGTTACGAGCGCGACTTCGTCACCCGCACCCTGGCGTTTTACAACGACGAGCTCTACCTGCGCGGTGCCGACGGCAAGCTGACTAAGGTGGATGCGCCCAACTCGGCGATGAAATCCGTGCACAAGGACTGGATGGTCCTGGAGTTGCGCGAGCCCTACCAAGCCGGCGGCAAGACCTGGCCGGCGGGGAGCCTGATCGCGATCGACTTCGATGCGTTCATGGACGGCAAACGCGACTTCACCAGCCTGTTCGAGCCGACTGAGACGACCTCGCTGGCCAGCTCGACCTGGACCGCCAACCATCTCGTGCTGAACGTGCTGGAAGACGTGAAGAACCGGCTCAGCGTGCTGACACCGCCTGCCGACGCGTCCGGCACATGGAAGCGCAGCGCTTTCGTCGAGCAGCCCGAAGGCACGGTCAGCGTGGCGGCGGTGGATGCCGACGGCAACGACGACCTGTGGGTGATGGCGTCCGACTACCTCAACCCGCAGTCGCTGTCGCTGGCAACCATCGGCCAGGCGCCCGAAGTGCTGAAGACCATGCCGATCTTCTTCGACGCCTCCAACGAGGTGGTCGAGCAGCACTTCGCCACCAGCAAGGACGGCACCCGCGTGCCGTATTTCCTCGTCCATCCCAAGGGCATGCCGCTGGACGGCAGCACGCCGACCCTGCTGTACGGCTACGGTGGCTTCGAGATCTCGCTGACGCCCGGGTATTCCGGTGCGGTCGGCAAGGGCTGGCTGGAGAAGGGCGGCGCCTACGCGGTGGCCAACATCCGCGGCGGCGGCGAGTACGGCCCGCGCTGGCACCAGGCCGCGCTGAAGGCCAACCGGCACAAGGCGTACGAGGATTTCGCCGCGGTGGCGAAGGACCTCGTCGCACGCAAGGTCACCTCGGCCAAACACCTGGGCATCCAGGGCGGCAGCAATGGCGGCCTGCTCACCGGCAACATGCTGACCCAGTACCCGGAGCTGTTTGGTGCGGTGGTCATCCAGGTGCCGTTGCTGGACATGCAGCGCTATCACAAGCTCCTCGCCGGGGCGTCATGGATGGCCGAGTACGGCGATCCGGACAAGCCCGAAGAGTGGGAGTTCATCCAGACCTTCTCGCCCTACCACCTGTTTGACGCGGACAAGGACTACCCGCCGACCCTGTTCACCACCTCCACCCGCGATGACCGCGTCCACCCGGGCCACGCCCGCAAGATGATGGCGAAGATGCTGGAGGCCGGTAAGGACGTGCGCTACTACGAGAACATCGAGGGCGGCCACGGCGGCGCGGCCAACAACCAGCAGGCCGCGCACATGAGCGCGCTGGCCTACACCTTCCTGTGGAATCAGCTCGCCGACGACAAGTCGGCCGACTGAATCAGCCACCCGCCCGGATCCGATCCGATGAAGCCACTTCTGCTTGCCGCCGCCGTAATGACCTCGGTCCTGATTGCGGCTGCCACTCCTGCTTCCGCCCAGAGTCTTTCCATGCCTTCCAGCGTTCCCCCACAGTCATCCACCGTCACCGCCGCCGCTCCCGACGTGGAGAAGCGCCCGCATCTGGTCACCGCCCCGCACGGTGCAACCCGCCAGGACGAGTACTACTGGCTGCGCGACGACACCCGCAAGGACCCGGCGATGCTGGCCTATCTGGAAGCGGAGAACGCCTACGTCGATACCGTGATGGCGCCGCTGAAGGGCCTGGAGGACACGCTGTACGAGGAGATCGTCGGGCGCATCAAGCAGGACGACAGCTCGGTGCCGTATCGCGAGCGTGGTTGGTGGTACTACACCCGTTTCGAGACCGGCCAGGACTACCCGATCCACGCCCGTCGCAAGGGTTCCATGGAGGCCGACGAGCAGGTCCTGCTGGACGTCAACGCGATGGCCGCCGGCAAGGAGTACTTCAGCGTCGGCGACTTCGCGGTCAGCCAGGACAACCGCCTGCTGGCCTGGGCCGATGACGACATCGGTCGGCGTCAGTACGTGATCCGTTTCAAGGACCTGGACACCGGCGAGCTCCTTGACGATGCCATCCCCGGCGTGTCGGCCAATGTCGTCTGGGCCGATGACAACCGCACCGTGTTCTACGTCGAGAACGACCCGGAAACGCTGCTCACGGTGCGGGTCAAGAAGCACGTGCTCGGCACCCCGGTCGCCGATGACGTGTTGGTCTACGAGGAGCACGACGACAGCTTCTACATGGGCATTGGCCGCACCCGCGATGACAAGTACATCTGCATCGGCGTGGAAAGCACCGTATCGAGCGAAAGCCGCTGCGCACTGGCTGCCGATCCGCGCGAGTTCACCGTACTGGCCCCGCGCGAGCGCGATGTCGAGTACAGCGCCGACCACCACGACGGTCGCTGGGTGATCCGCACCAACGCTTCCGGCGCGGACGGCAAGCCGGCCGACAACTTCAAGCTGATGACGGCCCCCAGCAACGCGACCTCACGTGAGCAGTGGCAGGAGTGGATCGGGGTCGACGAGGACGTGTACATCGACGGCTTCGAGCTGTTTGACGGCTTCACCGCCGTGGCCGAGCGCTCCGGTGGGCTGGAGCGCCTGCGGCTGATTCGCGGCGAAGTCGGCCAGACCGATGCGGCCTCCGAATACGTCAAGGCCGACGAGAGTGCCTACTCGATGGGGCTGGCGACCAACGCCGAGCCGGACACCGACTGGCTGCGCTACAGCTACACCTCGCTGACCACGCCGGACACCACCTACGAGCTCAACACACGCACCGGCGAGCGCCGCCAGCTCAAGCAGCAGCCGGTGATCGGCTACGACCCCGCGCTCTACACCACCGAGCGCCTATGGGCGACCGCGCGCGACGGCGCCAAGATCCCGGTCTCGGTGGTCTACCGCAACGGCTTCCAAAAGGACGGCACCGCCGCGCTGCTGCAGTACGCCTACGGCAGCTACGGCTACTCGATGGACCCGGCGTTCAACCTGCCGGTGGTCAGCCTGCTCGATCGCGGCATGGTCTACGCCATCGCCCACGTCCGCGGCGGCCAGGAGATGGGCCGCAAGTGGTACGACGCCGGCAAGCTGAAGCACAAGCAGAACACCTTCAACGACTTCATCGATGTGACCCGCTTCCTGGTCGATGAAGGCTATGCGGCCAAGGACCGCGTCGCGGCCTACGGCGGCAGCGCCGGTGGCCTGCTGATGGGCGCGATCTCCAACCAGGCCCCGCAGGACTACCGGGTGATCCTGTCCCAGGTGCCCTTCGTGGACGTGGTCACCACCATGCTGGACGCCAGCATTCCGTTGACCACCAACGAGTACGACCAGTGGGGCAACCCGGAGGACAAGGCCTACTACGACGTGATGTTGGCCTACTCGCCGTACGACAACCTGGTCGCGCAGGATTACCCGGCGATGTTCATCGGCACCGGCCTGTGGGATTCGCAGGTCCAGTACTGGGAGCCGGCCAAGTACGTCGCTCGACTGCGTGATCTGGACACCAGCAGCGCGCCGGTGCTGTTCCGGACCAACATGGACGCCGGCCACGGCGGCAAGTCCGGTCGCTTCCGACGCTATCGCGAGCTGGCCGAGATGTACGCGTTCATGCTCGACCAGCTGGCGGTAGAGACTGCCGCTTCCCGCTAGCCGCCATGCCGATCGGCCGCGATCCACACGGCCCGGTGCGCTGGGCCTGGTTGCTGCTGGCCTACCTGAGTCTGGCGCTGGCTGCGGCCGGCGTGGTCCTGCCGCTGCTGCCGACGGTACCCTTCGTGCTGCTGGCAGCGTACGCGGCGGCGCGCGGGTCCAAACACCTGCACCAGCGCCTGCTGACCCATCGCGTGTTCGGTCCGATGATCCGTGACTGGCAGCGTCACGGCGCGGTCTCGCGGCGGGCCAAGTGGCTCGCCAGCGCCTCCATGCTGCTGGCCGCCGCGATCGCCTTCCTGACCGCTCCGCACCTGTGGATCGCCGCCATCGCCACGGCCACGATGGCCGTTATCGCGTGCTGGCTATGGCTGCGACCCGAGCCGGAGCGCTGAACGGTATCGCCTTGCCCGCTGGCGCCGTTACACTGCGGCGATGAACGCACGACTTCCGATTTGCCTGCTCGCCCTCGTACTTGCCCTGCCGCTGGCCGTTGCCGGTTGCGGCAACAGCGGCCCGTTGGTCATGCCCGACGCCGTCCCGGCCGATACCCCGATCGATAGCGACGATCAGGCTGTGGACGCCACTGAACCGGTCGAGGATGACGCCACGACCGAGGACACGATCGAAGAACTCGGTGCCGACCCGATTCCCGAGGTGGGCGGTGACGACGACGGGAATGACTGAAGGCGCACGGACCGGGTCCACCTCCGCCCTGCCTTTCAGCAAGATGCACGGCGCCGGCAACGACTTTGTCGTGCTGGACCTGCGCGGTGACCGGGACGCGCCAGACCCGGGCTTGTGCCGCGCCATCGCCCATCGCCACCACGGCGTGGGATGCGACCAGATACTGACCATCGAAGCGCCGCGCACCCCGGCCGCCATCGCCAGCTACCGCATCTGGAACGCGGATGGATCGACCTCGCAACAATGCGGCAACGGCGCCCGTTGCGTCGCCGCCTGGCTGGTGCGCGAGGGCAGCGCGCCGGCGGCCGGCGAGTTCCAGCTCGACAGTCCGGTTGGCGCGCACACGGTGCAGCGCCTCGAGGATGGCCGCTACCGCGTCGACATGGGTGTGCCGCAGTTCGAGCCGGCAAAAATTCCGATGGTCGGCTTCGACGCCCCCCGCGATCCCTACGTGCTGCCGGTGCGCGGCAGCATCCTGCCGGTGGGCGCGGTATCGATGGGCAATCCCCACGCGCTGATCGAGGTAGAGGATATCGATACCGCCGAGCTGGACATGGTCGGCCCCGGGCTGCAAGGCCACTCGGCGTTTCCCGAATCGGTCAATGTCGGTTTCGCCCAGATCCTTGGCCGCGACCACATCCGCTTGCGCGTGTACGAGCGCGGCGTCGGTGAAACCCTGGCCTGTGGCAGTGGCGCGTGCGCGGCCGTTGCCATCCTCGCCCGGCGCGGGCTGGTCGATCGCGACGTGCGCGTGTCGTTGCCCGGAGGCGAGCTGCAGATTGCCTGGCCCGCCGACGACCAGCCGGTTGCGATGACCGGCGCAGCCGCATTCGTATTTGAAGGAGAATGGAACGCATGAGCGAGACCACCGAAACCCTGGGTGTGCACGATGTGGCCGCCTGGCTGCGCCGCCATCCCACGTTCCTGCAGCAGTTTCCCGACCTGGCCATCAGCCTGGTGGTCCCGCGCGAGGAAGGCTCGGCTGCCTCCCTGGCCAGCTACCAGCTGGAGGTGCTGCGCGACAAGAACCGCGAACTGTCCAAGCGCTTGCGCGATCTGTTTGCCAACGCCGAGGAGAACGAGCGGCTGGCGGTGCGGACGCACCAGCTGGCACTCGCCTTGATGCGCCAGGACACTGCCGCCGACACCGTGCGCGCGATGGCCGCGACGCTTGCGGAGGATTTCAACGGCGATCTGGTGAAAATCGTCCTTTTTGAGGCGATTGACGGGCTCGACGAGAGCGACTGGCTGCAGGTGGTCAAACGCGACGATGCGCGCCTGCAACCGTTCCAGGATTGCCTTGCCGACGGCGAGCCGCTGTGCGGTCGCCTGCAGCCGGAGAAGCACGCGCTGCTCTACGGCGACAGCGCCGACCAGGTGCAGTCCACCGCATTGCTCCCGCTGCCCGCGCTGGGCCTGGTGGCCGTGGGCAGCCGCGATCCCAACCGGTTTTTCCCCGGCATGGGCACGCTGTTTCTGCAGATGATGGGCGAGGCGTTGGAAACGGCGCTGGCGAGGTATGCCCGCTGATCCCGGGACGACCGCGCCCGGGTCGGCCTCGCCGCTCGATCCCACGGTCGCCGCGTTCCTCGACCACCTGCAGGTCGAGCGCGCAGTCTCCGCCCATACGTTGGATGCCTATCGCCGCGACCTGACGACGCTGTCGCAGTGGGCGGCCGCGCAGGCACGCGATCTGGTCGGGCTGGAGGCCGACTCGCTGCGCAGCTTCATCGCCGCCGAGCACCGCCGCGGGCTGGCGCCCAAGAGTCTGCAACGCCGGTTGTCCGCCTGCCGCAGCTTCTATGCGTGGCTGCTGCGCCACGGCCGCATCAGCGCCAGCCCGGCCGCCACGATCCGCGCCCCGCGAGCGCCGCGCAAGCTGCCGCAGGTCCTCGATGCCGACGAGGTCAAGGTGCTGGTAGAAGTCCCCACCGACGCGCCGCTGGGCCTGCGCGACCGCGCGCTGCTGGAGCTGTTCTATTCCTCCGGCCTGCGTCTGTCGGAGCTGTGCGCCCTGCATTGGCGCGACCTGGATCTGGAAGACGGCCTGGTGACCGTGCTGGGCAAGGGCAGCCGCCAGCGCAGCGTGCCGCTGGGGTCCTACGCCCGCGTCGCCTTGGCCGAGTGGCGCGCCTCGACCGGCGCGGCCAACGACAGTCCCGTGTTCCCCGGCCGCAACGGCCCGATCACCCCGCGCGCCGTGCAGTACCGCTTGCGTCAATTGGCCCAGCGGCAGGGCCTGTCGAAAGCCGTGCACCCGCACATGCTGCGGCACAGTTTCGCCAGCCACATCCTGGAGTCCTCCGGCGACCTGCGCGGGGTACAGGAGCTGCTCGGCCACGCCGACATCGCCACCACGCAGATCTACACTCACCTCGACTTCCAGCACCTGGCGACGGTGTACGACGCGGCTCACCCTCGCGCCAAACGGAAACCGTCTTCGAAGGATTGACGGGGGGTCGGTTTAAAGCACGAGGGGGCGGGGTGCGGGACCCGGTTCAAGTCGCTCCACGATATTCGCTTGGTTGAACCGGGTCCCCCGCCCCGCCCACCAGACTTCCGGAGGCGTGGGGCAAAGGCGGTGGTAGCCGGGGGTTTTTCCACCAAGACGCCTCCGTTCCTGCGAGCGGCTGTCGAGTGCCGTTTCCACAAAGCGAATTTCGTGGAGCGACTGGAAACGGTACCCGGCAGCCGCCCCCGCGTATCCCATGCGCAACCACCCATTCAGCCCCCAGCGCTTGAACAGCGCCGCGCGACCCCCATCAAAGGGGTTCGACCACGGAGGCCCACATGGACCCCAGCCAGAACCCCACAGTCTTCCACGCCACCACCATCGTCTCGGTGCGCCGCAACGGCCGCGTCGCCATAGCCGGTGACGGCCAGGTCACCTTGGGCAACACGGTGATGAAGTCCAACGCCCGCAAGATCCGCCGCCTCGGCCGCGACGGGCAGGTCATCGCCGGGTTCGCTGGCGCCGCCGCCGACGCGTTCACCCTGTTTGAAGTCTTCGAAGCCAAGCTGGAGAAACACGGCCAGCTGACCCGTGCCGCCGTCGAGATGGCCAAGGACTGGCGCACCGAGCGCCGCTACGGAAAGCTCGAGGCGCTGCTCGCGGTGGCCGACAAGGAAACTTCGCTGATCATCAGCGGTACCGGCGACGTCATCGAGCCCGACGACGGCATCATCGCCATCGGCTCGGGCGGCATGTACGCCTTGTCCGCCGCCCGCGCGCTGTACGCCCACACCGATCTGGACGCCCGCACCATCGCCACCGAAGCGATCGGCATCGCGGGTGACGTGTGCATCTACACCAACCGCAACGTCGTCGTTGAGGAACTGTAAGCATGAAGTTCAACCACACCAGCGCCACGATGACTCCGCGCGAGATCGTGCAGTCGCTCGACACCCACATCATCGGCCAGCAGGACGCCAAGCGCGCGGTGGCCATCGCGCTGCGCAACCGCTGGCGCCGCAGCCTGCTCGATGACGATCTGCGCAATGAGGTCATGCCCAAGAACATCCTGATGATCGGCCCGACCGGTGTCGGCAAGACCGAGATCGCGCGGCGCCTGGCGACCCTGGCCAACGCGCCGTTCGTGAAGGTCGAGGCGACCCGCTTCACCGAGGTCGGCTACGTTGGCAAGGACGTGGAGCAGATCATCCGCGACCTGGCCGATACCGCGGTCAAGCTGTATCGCGAGCAGGCCAAACAGAAGGTCCGCACCGAGGCCGAGGAGCGCGCCGAGGACCGCATCCTGGATGCACTGCTGCCCAAGCGCACCACGGGGCTGGGCGGCGGCATCGGGTTCGATCCGCACGCCGCCGCGGCCGAGCCGTCCGCGCAGGAGTCGGAAACCCGCATCAAGCTGCGCCGCCAGTTGCGTGCCGGTGAGCTTGACGAGCGCGAGATCGACATCGAGACCGCGGTCAACGTCGGCGTCGACATCATGGCCCCACCGGGCATGGAGGAGATGGGCCAGCAATTGCGGCAGATGTTCTCCCAGCTGGGCAGCAACAAGACCCACAAGAAGACCATCGCCATCAAGACCGCGCGCCCGCTGTTGATCGAGGAAGAGGCGGGCAAGCTGGTCAACGAAGAGGAAGTCCGCGAGGCGGCGATTGAGGCCTGCGAGCAGCACGGCATCGTGTTTATCGACGAGATCGACAAGGTCGCCAAGCGCGGCGAGAACGTCGGCGGGGGCGATGTCAGCCGCGAAGGCGTGCAGCGCGACCTGCTGCCGCTGGTGGAGGGCTCGACGGTCAGCACCAAGTACGGCTCGGTGAAGACCGACCACATCCTGTTCATCGCATCGGGCGCGTTCCACATGGCCAAGCCATCGGATCTGATCCCGGAGCTGCAGGGCCGGTTCCCGATCCGCGTGGAACTGTCCGCGCTGACCAAGGGCGACTTCATCCGCATCCTGACCGAACCCAAGGCCGCGCTGACGCTGCAGTATGTCGAGCTGATGAAGACCGAAGGCGTCAGCCTGACCTTCGCCGACGATGCCATCGAGCGCATCGCCGAGATCGCCGCGCTGGTCAACGAGCGCCAGGAAAACATCGGCGCCCGCCGTCTGCATACGGTGCTGGAACGGTTGCTGGATACGCTCAGCTACGAGGCGCCCGACCGCGACGGCCAGGCGATCACCATCGACCGCAACTACGTCGACGCCAACCTGGGCGAGCTGGTGAAGGATCCGGATTTGAGCCGCTATATCCTTTAACCGCTGGACCGAAAGCCCGCCACCCGGCGGGCTTTTTTCTTGGGAACTACCCCCAACGTCGTGGTTGATCACGCTGTCGCAGCTGCGCTCGCAAGGCGCACGTGTCAGGTTTTCCGAGACGTCCACGTCTAACAAGGCTATGTGGATGAAAACGAGGCGCGCATGGAGCTCGCAAACAGCAGCACTCGGGCCGGACCCGGCAACGTGAGCCACGCCCGGCCGGTGACCGACATCGACGCGGTCCTGCGCGAGCACGGCCCGATGCTGTTCCGCATCGCCTCGGGCTACACACGAACCACCGCGGCGCGCGATGACCTCGCCCAGGAAATGTCGGTCGCGATCTGGAAGGCGCTTCCCGCGTTTCGCGGCGAGGGTCCGCTGAAGGCGTTCGTCGCGCGCACCGCGCAGTTCGCCGCACTGGATCACGTGCGCAAGCGCTCCAACCGCTTCGACAGTGACGCCATCGACGACAGCTTTGAGAGTCACGACCCGCGCCCGGACGAGCACGCGGGCCAATGGCAGCGCCGGCAGCAGTTGCTGCAGGCGGTGCGCGGCCTGCCGGTCGGCCAGCGCGAGTGTGTGCTGCTGGTGCTGGAGGGCTTCAGCAATCGGGAGATCGCCGACATCCTCGGGATGCCCGGCAACACCGTCGATCAACGCCTGTCGCGGGCGCGACAGCATCTGCGCACGCTTCTGGAGGCCGCGAAATGAGCAATCAGGAATGGGATGCGCTGGCGGCGCAATGGGATTCGATGGACGTCGGCGATCCGGCAATCCTGCAGCAACGGCTGCATCGCCACACGCGCCGAACCCGCCTCGGCTTGATGGGCGAGCTGGGCTCGCTGGTGGTTGCCCTTGGCTTCATCGGATGGGCCTGGACGGACGATCCCGGCCTTCGCCCCTGGCTGGTGGTCGCGGCGGTCCTGCTGGTGGTATGCCAGGCGCTCTATCTTCTGCTGCGCCGGCGCTATCGCCTGTTTGGCTCGCCCGACGGCGGCCTAGTGGGGCTGATCGATGCCGAGCTTGGCCGCGCCCGTTTCATCCTGGCGTCGCACTGGGCCGGCGTGCCCATCGCACTGGCGATAGTGGCGTTTGCGTGGGTGCTGATTCCGAACATCCATCTGCAGAAGTTGCAAGGCGGATTGATTTTTTCCGCGGTCCTGTACCTGCCGTACCTGGCTGCCCGTACCTGGCAGATGCTGCGCCGCATCCGCAGCCTTCGCCGCGAGCGCGCCGAGCTGTTGCGGTAGGCGCTACTTGGCCGCCAGGTTGGTGCCCTGCGCGCCGTTGACGATCATCCGCACCATCGTGGTGAGCTCATTGATCTGCTCCGGATAGCGCTCCGGCGGCAGGTCCATCGCGCTGCCGCCAACGGCAAACACCAGCCGCGTGATCCCCCGGGCGACCAGCGCCGGCTCATGCATTGGGACGCGGTTGAGCTTGGACAGGCGGATGAGGTCCAGGCGCAGTTCCTCCTCGAAGAACCGCAGCTGCCGGTCCACCGCCTGCTTGTAGGCATCCGAGCCCACCAGGCCTTCGCGCAAAAGAAGGTGCAAAAGCTTGTCGTCCGCGCGTAATTGCTCAAAAAACGCCTCGACCGAACTGCGAACCACGCCGCCATTGGTGTCGGCGCGATTGCGCGCCCGCCCGATGATGGCCCGCAACGACGTGCCTGCCCGCTCGATAAGCACGACGGCCAGTTCGTCGATATCGCGAAAGTGGCGGTAGAAACTGTTGGGCGCGATCTGCGCCTCGCGCGCCACCTCGCGCAAACCCAGCGTGGAGACGCTCCGGTTCGGTCCCAGGATCGCCAACGCGGCCTCGATCAGGTCTTCACGGGTAATCGGTCGGCGACGGGCGTCGAGGGCGGGGGTGGTCGGGAGCGGGATTTCGCTAGTCAAGTCGATCTGCCGGGTGGTGGACACCATCTTCGGTCTCCACGCCGGGCAGATCAAACGGACTGATGCCCTCCAGACAGCCGACGCTGTAGCCGTACTCCCGGACCGGCGCCGACGTTGAGCAAAAAATCCTCGTTGCTGAGCTACCGGGGGTCATCGGTGGCGTGAAAAGCGCCGTCCATCGAAGTTTGAGGCTCACGCTCGAAGAAAAAAGCCCCGCACGTGAGCCGCGAACCCTGACGAAACAGCCAGAAAACTGCGCGCCTGAGGCGTAGATCCTCATCGTTGATGAAAAAAGCAGCATCGTTGAGTGTCTGTGGGGCATTGAAGGGGCAAGATGCTTCACGAGTGACGTTCTCACCATCGCAGGCGAAGCTAGGAGTGGCTACGCTTTGCTCGAGCACACCGGGAAGCTCGCTGAGGCGCACTTCCACTGAGCCGAAGGAGCTACCGCTTCGGCTTGGACGAATTGTTAGAACGGAGGCTTGGCGCGCATCCTGCTGGCTGTTGTTTTCCGAGGCTTGGGAGGCTTCGGCAATGGCATGAGCGCAGCTGTGTCTGTAATGAGTAGGCGGAGCGCATCAGTGTCGTCCAGCAGCTCGTCGGCAACGGGATAGTCCTTTGCGCCTGGATACGGCGGACGTTGCGGCAAGCGTGGTGCGATCGTGGTGGCCGCAGCCGATGGCTTAATGAAGAGACTGTTGTCGCACGCAAAGGCGACGACTTTTCCGTCTAGATAGAGAGCGTACTCACCAAACATCCTCTTAGAAGTCAGGCGATCACCTAAGCCGACTTGTTCCGTTACGTACTCGACGAAGTCTCGGTCCGTGGCCATGCTTGCTCCTGCCGCCTCACACCGGAATTAAGCCGACCCGCAACGGTGGGACGGACGCTGATGGAAATCGAACCAAGACTCTGCTTGGAAATGGGACTTCGGGAGTTCGGTTTGAACGGCCAGTTAGGCGCGTGCGGCACTTGGTCGGTGAATTCACTTCTACCCGTAGATAGTAAACGCTACAGAAAAGAGGAAAACAATTTTAAGCGCAACTGTGGAGAGGATTGCCACTGTTCGAGAGCGCTGAAGCAGGAGAACGTAGCTGCCGTTTAGAACCAAGGCGATCCAGCTAGACGCCAAGATCGAGACAAGTCCTTCAGACCAGTGAAACAAAACCCCGTACCCCAGAACTCCCAAAGCGGCGCCCAGCAGGGCGGACCTTCCGTACTTGGCGGCCAACTCAACGAAACACACCGTCCAGAAGAGTGCCTCAAGGATCACGACAGGTATGCCAACACCTAGAAATAATTCTGGTGGTGCTGCTGAAAGCTCGCTGATTCGAAGTTCATCCGTATCCGGTGCAAATAACTCTGCTATCTCGAGGCCGCCGAAGAGCAAGATCGCCGTGAGTGTGATGACGATCCATGTCGGGAATCCTTTCATAGGGGGCGTCGCACCGGAATTAAGCCGACCCGCAACGCGTGGGGCGGACGCTGATGGAGGCCGAACCACGACTCTGTCTGGAAATGGGGCTTCGTGGGTTCAGCTTGAATGACCAGTTAGGACTCACCTAGGTGCGTCCGAGCTGACTCAACTAGCTGCGGATTTTCCTTCGTGTACGCCCACCCCTGTAAGTACTGGCACAGCGCATCGGTGGCTGCGATAAAGCCTTCAGCCATCTCAACCCCAAGCTCGTCAGGGAAGCGGCGCGGATCTGAACCTATGTGCATCGAGAGCACTCCATCATCATCTACCGATTGGATGGTGCCGAATACGTGTTTGTCCGAAAGGTGAATGAAACCGGAGGTCTGCTTGTAAACGCTGGGTACCCACGGGAATTCAGCGGCAACAGCATCAACGAGATGTCGATCTGTCATTGGTTTGCCAGAACGATCTTTCAGTTTTCTTACTTCGGTGCCTGCGAGAACTGACGTTGTGAACTCGTGAGGATCATTCACGAGGTATGAAGCGAAGAACCGCAAAAACGTGTCGAGTTGAAGTCTGACAAGTGATGCTGCCGCCAAGTAGTTCTCGGTACGAACCATTTGAGTGAAAGCGAAGCAATTACTCAGAGAGCGATTGATTGCTGCTCCAGCCCAGAAGTCTAGAGAAAAGAGCTTGCCGCCGTCAGCTTCGAACGTTGCTTTCCCAAGGACGAGGTGCCGAGCTCGTTCGTCGTCGATCTGTCTCAGAAGTGCCTCAAGATCTCTCGCCATGAGTGCTAGCATCGGAATTAAGTCGACCCGCAACGTGTGAGCGGTGGCTTCGGAAAATCGAACCAGCAGTCTGCCTGAAAATTGGACTTCGCGGGTTCGGCTTGAGTGACCAGCTAGAGGGTAACCCGTTATAACTTGTAGCTGACCTGTACTCCATTAACTATGACTTTACCGGCCTTCCGGAACTGTTCAATTAGCGTTGCAATTTGCTTATCGCTAAGCTTAATTTTGTGAAACGACTTCATCGTTGACATGAGGGTCTTAATTCGCCGTGGGCGCGCGGGCCCGAGGTTCTTGATGGTCTTGAGCACGGCCGTCGCCGTTTCTTCCGAAACCTGGTGAGATATCGCTTTCTTGACAACTGGCGCGGTGGCTGAAGTCTTTTTAGCAACAGGCGGTGGAGTCATTGAAATTACAACGGGTTGCGCTTTTACTTGCGAAGCCGTTGGCAGCGACTGCGCTATTGGATCTTGTCGATTTGGACAGACGAATGTTCCTTTTTGATTCAGAACTACCTTAATCTTTTCCTTTAGCGACATGCTGCCAAGTAAAGAATTTATAGCCTTGCAGCACGCTACGCAATTGTCGTCGCTGTTGCTTCCCGCGCGGGCGGTTGGCACGAGGTGCTCAACACTCGCGTCAGCCTTTGACAGTCGCGCACTGCAGAAGTAGCAGAGTCCCCCTTGGGCAAACATAAGTCTGTCGAGTGGTTTTGTAGCCATAGTCCGCTAACACCTATTAGACACCAACCGGGTGCCTATTCCTTGTGTCTATTTCCAGCTACCCGGCGAAATTTCCGAGAGCCCCCTCAATGCAATCAATCCGTTACAGGCAAAGCGCCGTCTGTTTCGGGTAGCAAACGTCCATCACTCCCCAATATCCTCGTTCCAGACCTCGGGATTAGCGGCAATATACCCCTGCATCATCTCCATGCACTCCTTGTCCGCCAGATCGATCACGGTCGTGCCGTTCTCGCCCAACCAGTCGATCCCCCCACGAAACGTTTCCGACTCACCCACCACCACGGTGCCGATATTGAACTGCCGGATCAGGCCGCTGCAGTACCAGCACGGGGCCAGCGTGGTGACCATGATGGTTTCGCGATAGCTGCGCTGGCGGCCGGCCTTGCGGAAGGCGTCGGTTTCGCCGTGGCTGGACGGGTCGCCGTCCTGCACGCGGCGGTTGTGGCCGCAGCCCAGTAGGCGCCCATCGGCGTGGTACAGCGCGGCGCCGATCGGGATGCCGCCTTCGGCCAGCCCCTGGCGGGCTTCGGCGACGGCGGTGGCGAGCAGGGCGGGGTAGTCGGGCGTGTTGATCATCGGTTGGCCGGTGGCGGTGATTGGAGTGATCGTCGCCGCGGGCGTGCGCGATGTCGAGCGCGTGAGCGCAGCGCCGGCGGGGCGGTGCGATAATCGGCCCATGAACGATCCAAGCCCTGATACCGCCCCCGACACCACCACGCCCGACGCCTCCACCGCTGGCCCGGCACCGGATGCCAAACCCGCCGGCACGACCCATTTCGGGTTCCGCGATGTCCCCACCGCGGACAAGCAGAAGCTGGTCGGGGAAGTGTTCTCCTCGGTCGCCGGCAGTTACGACCTGATGAACGACCTGATGTCGATGGGCATCCACCGCATCTGGAAGCGCTTTTTCGTTGCCACCGCACAGGTCAAGCGAGGTGACCGGGTGCTGGATCTGGCCGGCGGCACCGGCGATATCGCGTTGCTGCTCAAGGACCGCGTGGGCGATACCGGTTCGATCGTGCTGGGCGACATCAACGGCGCGATGCTGCGGGTCGGCCGCGACCGGATGACCGACAAGGGCAAGGTCGCCGGTTTTGAATACGTGCAGATGAATGCCGAAAAGCTGCCGTTCCCGGATGCCAGCTTCGATCTGGTCACCATCGCGTTCGGCCTGCGCAACGTGACCGACAAGGACGCCGCGCTGGCCGAGATGCACCGCGTGCTGAAGGTCGGCGGTCAGGCACGGGTGCTGGAGTTCTCAGAGGTCAAGCCGGAGTGGTTCAAGCCGATCTACGACTTCCACTCCTTCAAGATCCTGCCGCGCCTGGGCCAGCTGTTCGCCAAGGACGCCGACAGCTACCAGTACCTGGCCGAGAGCATCCGCAAGCACCCGCCGCAGGACGAGCTGAGGGCGATGATGGAAACCGCGGGTTTCGCCCGCTGCAGCTACCGCAACCTGTCCGCTGGCATCGTTGCCATCCACACCGGCTACAAGGTGTAGGACGGAAGTTACTTCGCGCCCCGCGCGGGCGCAGCTACACTCGGGGATTGTCCTGCAACCCCGGGCCTGCCCATGCGTTCCTCGATCCTGACCCTGTGCTTCGCCGCTGCCGTGGTACTGGGCGGCTGCTCGCGCGATAACGCGCCGGCCGCCGATACCGCCGCCAAACCCGATGCCAATGTGGCCACCGCTGCGCCGGCCGAATACGACTCGCTGTCCTATGCCGAGCCCGACAAGGTCCGCATCAAGGACCTCGCGCTGGCGCTGGACGTCGATTTCGATGCGAAGGAAATCAGCGGCAGTGCCACCTACGACCTGGACTGGGTCGCCGATGACGCCAACGAACTGGTGCTCGACACCCGCGACCTGACCATCGAGAAGGTGGTAGGCGAGCGCAGCGACGAGAAGTGGACCGACCTCAAGTACGAGCTGGCCGACGCCGACAAGCGCCTGGGCAGCAAGCTGACCATCCAGGTGCCGGACCGCAACCAGCGCGTCCGCGTGACCTACCGCACCTCGCCGGAGGCATCCGGCCTGCAGTGGCTGACCCCGGCGATGACCGAGGGCGGCAAGCAGCCCTTCATGTTCAGCCAGTCGCAGCAGATCCACGCCCGTTCCTGGGTGCCGCTGCAGGACACGCCGCGGGTGCGCTTCACCTACACCGCGCACGTCACCAGCCCCAAGGACGTGATGGTGCTGATGAGCGCCGACAACGACCCCAAGGCCGAGCGTGACGGCGACTACACCTTCGCCATGCCGCAGGCGATCCCGTCCTACCTGCTGGCGATCGCCGCCGGCGACCTGGTGTTCAAGCCGATCTCCGACCGCAGCGGCGTCTGGGCGGAACCGGCCATGGTCGCCAAAGCCACTGCCGAGTTCGCCGACACCGAGAAGATGATCGAGGCCACCGAGGCCATGTACGGCCCGTACCGCTGGGGCCGCTACGACATCCTCGTGCTGCCGCCGTCCTTCCCGTACGGCGGTATGGAAAACCCGCGCCTGACCTTCGCCACCCCGACCGTGATCGTCGGCGACAAGTCGCTGGTATCGCTGATCGCCCACGAGCTGGCGCACAGCTGGGCCGGCAACCTGGTGACCTTCTCCAGCCCGAAAGACCAGTGGATGAACGAGGGCATTACCAGCTACGTCGAGAACCGCATCATCGAGTCGCTGTACGGCAAGGACTTCGCCAAGATGGAAGCGGCGATTGCCCAGAACGAGCTGCGCAAGACCATCGGCGACATGGAGCCGCAGGCGCAGGCGCTGGCGATCCGTCCCGACATCCACGTCAAGGCCGGCGACACCCTGACCGAGGTGGCCTACGACAAGGGCGCCTGGTTCATGATGTTCCTGGAGCACCGCTTCGGCCGCGAGGACTTCGACCCATTCCTGCGCGGCTACTTTGATCATTTCGCGTTCCAGTCGATCCCGACCACGACCTTCATCCAGTACGCCAAGGACAACCTGCTGGCCAAGCATCCCGGCAAGGTCACCGAGGCCGAGCTGGACGAGTGGATCTACGGCCAGGGCATCCCCGAGTCCGCGCCGGTGACCAAGTCGCCGCAGTTCGACGCGGTCGACACGGTCTGCAAGGCCTGGCTGGACGACGGCACCTTGCCGGCCGGCGATGCCACCGCCAAGTGGAGCACGCAGGAATGGCTGCACTTCCTGGAAGGTATGCCGGAGACGTTGAGCCACGAGCAGCTGGCCGCGCTGGACGCCGCCTACAAGTTCACCGGCACCCCGAACGGCGAGATCGCGATGCGCTGGTACCCGCTGACCGTGCGTAGCGGCTACCCGGAAGCCAACGACGCAATTGCTGCTTTCCTGGAGCGCGTCGGCCGCCGCAAGCTGATCATGCCGACCTACGCCGAGCTGGTTAAAACGCCCGAAGGCCTGGCAATGGCCGAGAAGGTCCTCGCCCAGGCACGTCCCGGCTACCACCCGATCACCACCGGTTCGGTGGACGCCGTGATCGCCGAGGCCAAGGGCGACAAGTCGGTGACCAAGCCGGTCGACTGATCGCTCAGTTGATTGGACGTCTTCCTCGCGGCCGCCTCCGGGCGGTCGCGTTGTATCCGGCTTCCGGCTTTCGTATCCGCGCTCATCTGGGCTGGTGCGGAAGGCGCGATCTGTACGCCTTCCAGGCGAATGTCCCCCGGCCTCCGCCTGCGGCGGCTGCCTCCTCCTTTACTTCGCCCAGAAGGCATACAGATCACGCTGAAACTGGCGTTCCTGAGCTTCTACAACCACCGTCATGCTGGTCGACGGGGGTGAACGCCCTTGGTGCGAAATAAAGGAGGAGGCACCGGCTCCATCGGTGCCGGGGGACATTCGCAGCCAAGGGCGTTCACCCCCGGCCCTCCCGCGAAAATCCCGGGCAAAGCACCTATCGGCACCATGCGGCCATACGTCGGCGGCACTGCTAGCCCCATCGGATGCGAGAAGAACCACTGAAAATCAGGCACGCTTGAGTCCTGCACTCAAGAGAACCCCGCAATGACCTGTAAGCCCTTCGAGCCCGCCGACCATCGACCGCAATCCGGTCCGCAATTGACGCGGGCGAGATCACTGCTGTTCGTTGCCGTGATGTGCGCGATGTTGCTTGGCGGTTGCGAGCCGGCGCCGGATCCGGAGGTCGTCCGCGCCGAGCACGCTGCAGAGATGGAGCGCAAGGCCGATGCGATGGAGGCGGACTTCAACGCGCAGTACGACGCGGAAAAATGGGATCTGGCCAAGGCTCACGGTGACGTGCTGATCGACCAGTACCCCAACAGCGAGGCCGCCGCACGCATCGGCGAACGGCACGAAAACGCCGCTGCCAAGGCGCACCAGGTCCGTGAGGCCCGGCGGCTGACCGGGCTGTGGTCCTATCAGACCCAGCCGGTCGGCAAGAAGGAGCAGCTGTCGGCAGCGATCTACGCGCGTGAAAACGTCGAGACCGACGGCAAGGCCGCGCGGCCGGTGCGCTTGATTTTCCGCGACCACCCCGAGTGGGGCCGCAGCAGCTACCTCGTCCTGGAGGCCGGCGACTTCGATTGCTACAAGGGCTGCAAGCTCGCGGTCACCGTCGACGAGGAGAAGCCGCGCTCCATGGCCGGCAGCCGCCCCGACACCGACGATGCGATCGCCATGTTCGTCGAGGACGAGAAGACGCTGTGGAAGCTGGCCAAACAGGCCGGCGTGCTCAGCATCGAATTCCCGGTGAAGGCCGGCGGCAAACGCACCGCGTCATTCGAAGTCGGCGGCCTGGATCCGGAGCGCATGCCCGGCTGGAACTAGAATCAGAACGGTGGAACCTCACGGTCCACCGGATCTGCTTGGGGCATCTGAAACAACGCGATCGTGTCGACGCAGGGGTAGTGGTGTCCGTAGGAACCTATCCTCACCTCCGTGCCATTGACTACTCCGATGCGACCGTACTGTGACCCGCCGTTGTGAAGCGGTATCGGTGGTTGAGGCGCCGTGTCCCAACCCAGCGCGCGGATCAGCTCGTTCATCCGGATGCAGGTGGCCCCACTACCCTGTGTTGGAACGGCTAAACGAACCGTCTGGATCAGTCCGTTTCCGACATCTGGCGGCTGCAATGCAGTCACGCTGATGTCGAAGCGGATCGATGGTGCGTCTCGCAGTCTCCCGCCGGCCGTGTAAGCCCCTCTCTCGTCGAAGCTTGATCGGGTGAAATCATCGGTCCCGGCGTGCTTTCTCAACGATCTCCACGTGAGGGCGTCCTGTGTGAGGTCAGCTACGAACTCGGCAAGGGTTTGCTCGCATTCGTCGTCTTGAAACTTGGACGCGGCGACGAAGGCAGCGCGCTTCTCGCTGATCGAATAATCCGCTCCAAAACAGGCACTGGCCGATGTAACTCCCCCCAAAAAAAGCAGGGCGAAAGTAAAGGCGAGGGGTTTCAAAGCCGTGCCCGGCAGTTGCTTACAACGCGTACCCGAACTGCTGCAGGAACTGTTCGGCGAACTCGTCGTAATCGAAGCGCTGGTTCTGGGTGCCGGGGTGCTCGACCTTGAGCGCCCCCATCAGGTTGCCGATGCGGCCGATGGTCGGCCAGTCGTAGCCCTTCTGGATGCCGAAGATCAGCCCGGCGCGGAACGCATCGCCGCAGCCGGTCGGGTCGGTGATGCGGCTCTCGTGCGCGGGAGCCACATCATGCACCTCGCCGTCGGCGTGGATCATGACCCCCTTGGGCCCGCGGGTCGCGATGTACGCCTTGACCTTGCTGGCGATCGTCGCCTCGTCCCAGCCGGTGCGCTCCTGCAGCAGGTTGGACTCGTAGTCGTTGACGGTGACGTAGTCAGCTTGCTCGATGAAGGCGCGCAGCTCCTCGCCGTTGAACAGCGGCATCGCCTGGCCGGGATCGAAGATGAACGGAATGCCGGCCTCGGCGAACTCGTTGGCGTTCTGGATCATGCCCTCGTAGCCGTCCGGGCTGACGATTCCGATGGTGACGCCGGGGACATCGCGCACGTGGTTCTCGTAGGAGCGCATCATCGCGCCGGGATGGAAGGCGGTGATCTGGTTGTTGTCGTGGTCGGTGGTGATGAACGCCTGCGGGGTGAACAGCTCGTCGATCACCTTCACGTGGTCCAGGCGGATCTGCTGCTGCTCGAACCACTCGCGATACGGGCCGAAATCCTGGCCGACGGTCGCCATGGGGATCGGGTCGCCGCCCAGCAGCTTGAGGTTGTAGGCGATGTTGCCCGCGCAGCCGCCAAACTCGCGCCGCATCCGCGGCACCAGGAAGGAGACGTTCAGGATGTGCACCTTGTCCGGCAGGATGTGGTTCTTGAACTGGTCGGGGAACACCATGATGGTGTCGTAGGCCAGCGAGCCGCAGATCAGGGCTGACATCGGTAATCGCACTCCGGGGGAGCTCCGCCGGCGTGGTCCTGGCAGGAGCGTGGTTTGACGGATGGGTGGGGCGCAGGTCACCGTTTGGCGCGCGCCGCATAGAATATCCGCTGGCCGGGGTCGCGGCCAGCCGGGCCCTGCTCGCGCGTCTTTCGCCGGGCCCGGGATCCCCGCGCGGGGAGAGGCGACCAGAAACGCCCATTTATGACGGGATACGCCATTTCTCCTTGCCCGGCAAGGGGGCGGTTGCTAGTCTTGTCGACCGCTTCCGGCACCCCTCCCACGGCCCAATCGACGATGTTCAAGAAGTTTCGCGGCATGTTTTCCAACGACCTGTCCATCGATCTGGGCACGGCGAACACGTTGATTTACGTCCGCGGCCAGGGAATCGTGCTCAACGAACCATCGGTGGTTGCAGTGCGCCAGGACCGCGTGGTTGGCGGCAACCGCACCGTCGCCGCGGTCGGCATGGAAGCCAAGCTGATGCTGGGCCGGACGCCCGGTCACATCACCACGATCCGGCCGATGAAGGACGGCGTCATCGCCGACTTCACCTACACGGAGGAAATGCTCAAGCATTTCATCCGCAAGGCGCACAAGTCGCGCTTCCTGCGGCCCAGCCCGCGGGTGCTGGTGTGCGTGCCGTGCGGCTCGACCCAGGTCGAGCGCCGCGCGATCAAGGAATCGGCCGAGGAGGCCGGTGCCCGTGAGGTCTATTTGATCGAGGAGCCGATGGCGGCGGCGATCGGTGCCGGTATGCCGGTGGCCGAGGCGCGCGGCTCGATGGTGGTCGATATCGGCGGTGGCACCACCGAAGTCGCGGTGATCGCGCTCAACGGCATCGTCTATGCCGCGTCAGTGCGCATCGGCGGCGACCGTTTTGACGAGGCGATCATCGCCTACGTCCGGCGCACCTACGGCACCCTGATCGGCGAGGCCACGGCCGAGCGCATCAAGGAGACGCTGGGCTGCGCATACCAGCAGGAAGAAAACACCAGCATGGAGATCACCGGACGCAACCTCGCCGAGGGCGTGCCCAAGATGATCACCATCACCGCCAACGAAGTCCTTGAGGCGCTGCACGAGCCGCTGGCAGGCATCGTCACCGCGATCAAGCTGGCCCTGGAGCAGACCCCGCCGGAGCTGGGTGCGGACGTCGCCGAGCGCGGCATCGTACTGACTGGCGGCGGCGCGTTGCTCGCGGACTTCGACCGGCTGGTGAGCGAGGAGACCGGCGTCCACGTGCAGGTCGCCGAGGACCCGCTGACCTGCGTAGCCCGTGGCGGCGGTCGCGCGCTGGACTTGCTGGATATGCACGGCAACGAGTTCTTCGCACCCGAGTAATGGCGATGCGGTGACCGGCGCGGCTGCGTGCGGCGCCCGATTGCCGCGACACCGGAGCATGCCGCGGCGGGTGGGCCGGCGGCCTGTGCCACCATGACGGCCCGCCACGCCAGATCAGCCGGTTTCCCTTCCATTGCGCTCCTACGCCAGCCCCTCAACTCCGAACCGTCCCGGCGACGTGTCCGCAACGCTGTGGCTGTCGGCCTACCTGGCGTTGGCGGTGGTGTTGATCGTGTTGGACCACCGCGGCGGCTGGCTGAACCAGGCCCGCGGCCACGCCACCGTGCTGGTGCAGCCGCTGTGGATCGCCGCCGGATGGCCGGGCCGGGCAATCACCCGGTTGTACGACGACGCCGGCACCATGCGCCAGTTGACCGAGGACAATCGCCGCCTGCGCAACGAGCTGCTGGTCAACAGCGCGCGCATAGCCCGCCTGCAGACACTCGCCTCTGACAATGCGCGCCTGCGCGGGCTGCTTGATGCCGCCCACAACAACCAGCTGGACGTCCAACTGGCGCCGATCCTGGACATCGACCTGGACCCCTCGCGGCAACGTCTGGTGCTGGGCGCCGGCAGCAACGAGTCGGTGCGCGTGGGCCAGAGCGTGATCGATGCCGGGGGCCTGCTCGGCCAGATCATCGACGTCCAGCCGGCGGTGGCCACCGTGCTGTTGGTCACCGATGCCGCGCACGCCGTGCCAGTGGCGATCGAGCGCAACGGCGTGCGCCTGGTCGCCTATGGCGAGGGACGCAGCGACATGCTTCGCTTGCACAGCATTCCGCTGTCCAGCGACGTCAAGGTGGGTGACCGCCTGCTGACCTCCGGGCTGGGCGGGCGGTTTGTCGCCGGCTTCCCGGTGGGCACGATCGTGTCGCTGCAGCCCGATGACAGTCGCGCGTTCCTGATCGGCGAGGTGATGCCGGCAGCGCAGCTGGATCGCGGTCGGGACGTGCTCCTCCTGCGCAGCGGTCCGGACGATCTACCGACAGCCGCGGAAACCGCCGCCGCCGATGCTCCCGCGGACGCGGACGGTGCACCGGTTGTGCCGGCCGAACCGGCGGACGCGCCGACAGCCTCCGGTGATCGACGATGACCCGTCGCTACCAGCCGTGGCTGCTGCCGGCCAGCATTGTCGTCGCACTGCTGTTGGGACTCCTGCCGTTGCCGCTGTTGCTGCAGCCGCTGCGCCCGTACTGGCTGGCTCTGGTGGTCGCGTACTGGGTGATCGAAGATCCCGAGCGCGTGGGCCTGGGATTCGCCTTCCTGGCCGGTGTGCTGGCCGACATCACCTTCGGCGGCCTGCTCGGCGAGCAGGCCCTGCGGCTTGTGGTGATGACCTTCATCATCCAGCGCTTTCGCGCACGCCTGCGCTTCTTTCCGCTGTGGCAGCAGGCCCTGGCGATCGGCGGGCTGCTGCTGAATGACCGCATCGTGGTCGCCGCGGTGCATGTCGCCCTGGGCATCCCCTCGTTGCCGGTGATGTTCTGGCTGGCACCGCTGACCGGGATGGCACTGTGGCCGCCGGTATTCCTGCTGCTGGACGCATTGCGTCTGGGCAGCTGGCGCAGGAGCTGAGTGATGCGGCCGATCCGGCGCCACCCGCGGCGCGTGCTCAAGGACGCCGCGGCAGAAGTACGCCACTTCCGTACCCGCGTGCTCATCGCCTTCATCGGCGTCACCCTGGTCCTGTCGGGACTGGCGCTGGGCTACTACCGCCTGCAGGTGTGGCATCACGACGAGTACGCCACGCGCGCCGAGCAGAACCGGATCAAGCTGCGCCCGGTGGTGCCCGGTCGGGGCCTGATCTACGACCGCAAGGGCCGCATCCTGGCCGACAACGTGCCCGCGTTCCGCCTGGAGGTCACCCCGCGCGAGGCCGGTGACCCGGAAGACTGGCTGCCCGGGTTGGCCGGCATCATCGACCTGTCCGAACAGGAGATCGAGGACTTCCTCGCCGCGCGCAAGGTCACCCGCGGCTACAAGCCCATCATCCTCAAGCTGCGGGTGAAACCCGACGAACTGGCGCGGCTCGCCGTGGACCGCTGGAAGTATCCCGGCGTCGAGGTGGTCTCCTACCTGCAGCGGCGCTACGTGCACGGCGAGCTGTTCGCCCACGTGATCGGCTACGTGGGCCGCATCGACGAGGCCGACCTGGCCGAGATGGGCGAGGCCGGCAGCGTGTTCAGCCACACCGGCAAGACCGGGTTGGAGCGTTCCTACGAGGAAGCGCTGCGCGGCAAGCTGGGCTACGAGAAGGTCGAGACCAACGTCGATGGCCGGCCGATGCGGATCGTCGGCCGGGTGCCGGCAGTGCCCGGCGCGGATCTGCGTCTGTCGGTGGATCTGGACCTGCAGCGGGCGATGGTGGCCGCGTTCGGCGATGCCGACGGCTCGGCCATCGCGGTGGACACGAAAACCGGTCAGGTGCTGGCCATGGTCAGCCTGCCGTCGTATGACACCAACCTGTTCGTCAACGGTATTTCCCATGCCGACTACGACGGCCTGATCAACAACCCCTCGCGCCCGCTGTTCAATCGCAATGTGCTCGGTGGCGGGCCCCCGGGATCGACCATCAAGCCGGTGATGGCATTGGCCGGGCTCGACAGCGGACTGCGCACGCCATCCGACCGCATCCTCTCGACCGGCGAGTTCCGCATCCCGGGACAGGCCCGCGGCTACCGCGATGCCTCCGGCGGCGGTCACGGCTGGACCGATCTGCGCGATTCGATCTCGCGCTCGGTCAATACCTACTACTACAAGCTCGCCCTGGACATGGGCATCGACCGGCTCTCGGAGTACATGCACCACTACGGGTTCGGCGAGAAGACCGGCATCGACCTGCTGGGCGAGAACGCCGGCGTGGTGCCGTCGCGCGAGTACAAGCGCACCATCAGCAAGGAGTCCTGGTACCCCGGCGAGACCGTGATTTCCGGCATCGGCCAGGGCTATTGGATCGCCACCGCACTGCAGATCGCGCGATCCACGGCGGCCGTCGCCAACGGCGGCGATCTGCACGAGCTGCGCCTGCTGCAGTCGCGCCGCGATGGCTACGAATCGCCGTGGCAGGACCTGCCGCCCACGCCCAGCCACCGCATCACCGACAACCCGGCCAATCTGCGCGCGGTGCAGGAGGGGATGATCGCCACGATCAACGGTCCAGGCGGCACCGCCCGTCGCCTTGCGGTCGGCGCGTCCTACACGATGGCCGGTAAGACCGGCACCGCGCAACGCTCCAGCCGCAAGGGGAACGTCAGCCTCAACCCGCACACGCTGCCCTACCACCTTCGCCACACTGCGCTGTTCACCGGCTATGCCCCGGCCGAGGATCCGCAGATCGCCGTTGCCGTGGTCGTGGAGCACGGCGGTTACGGCGGCAGTGCGGCCGCGCCCATCGCCCGCACGATCTTCGATGCCTGGTTGCTGGGCAAGATGCCCGAAGGCATGGAGCCCACCGAGGACGTGGTGACCGATCCACTGGAGGCGGCGGTGGAGATGGCGCAGGACGCGGTGGATGCCGAAGTGGATGCAGGAGCCACAGTGAATGGCGGAGAAGCCGGCGCGGACCCGGCACGATGAGGACCATCCTGCGCTGGCTGCTGGACATGGGCGCGCGTTTCACCCGCACCCTGGACCTGCCGTTGCTCGCCGCCCTGCTGGCATTGATGAGCATCGGCCTGGCCGTGTTGTACAGCGCCGGTGGCAAATCGGAGGCGCTGGTCATGGCCCAGGGATCGCGCTTCGTCATCGGCTTGGGGGCGATGTGGCTGCTGTCGCGCGTATCGCCGCTGCAGTTGCGCAATTGGACGCCGCTGGCCTACGCCGCGACGATCGTGCCCCTGCTGATCGTCCTGTTCATTGGCCAGGGCCGGCACGGCGGGCACTGGATCAATCTGGGGGTGTTCTACTTCCAGCCGGCCGAAGTGCTCAAGCTGAGCCTGCCGATGATGGTCGCCTGGCAGCTCAACCGAGGGCCGTTGCCGCCATCCTTCCGCGCCACCGTGGTGGCGATGGTCCTGATCGGGCTGCCGACCGGGCTGGTCCTGCTGCAACCCGACCTGGGCACTGCCCTGCTGGTCGGCATCAGCGGTGCGTTCGTGCTCTATCTGGCCGGGCTGTCGTGGTGGTGGTTCGCTGCCGCGGCGGGAGGCATCGCGGTGGCCGCGCCGGCGGCCTGGTTCTGGATGTTCAGGCCGTATCAGAAGGACCGCATCCTGATGTTCCTGGATCCCGAGCGCGACCCGTTGGGCGCGGGCTGGAACATCATCCAGTCCAAGATCGCCATCGGTGGCGGCGGCCTGACCGGCAAGGGCTGGGGCGATGGCAGCCAGTCGCACCTGAACTACATTCCCGAGCACACCACCGACTTCATCTTCGCCGTCCTCAGCGAGGAGTTTGGCTGGATCGGTGTGGCGGTGACCCTGGGCCTGTACCTCTTCGTGGTGGGACGCTGCCTGTGGATCTCGTCGCAGGCGCGCGACGGGTATTCGCGTCTGCTGACCGGCGCGCTGGGGCTGGCATTCTTCGTCTACGTGGTGGTCAACGGCGGCATGGTCGCCGGAATGTTGCCGGTGGTCGGCGTGCCGATGCCGCTGCTCAGTTACGGCGGTACTTCGGCGGTGTCGCTGCTGGCGGGTATGGGCGTGGTGATGGCGGTACGGGCCCACCGGCCGGTCCACGGGCATTGAAATCAGCGATCGGGACGCATCGACAACGCACGCTGACTGGGCAGGGGTGATGCCCCGCCAGCGGTTCAGGCATTTGCGAACAAGTGATAACCTCATCCCAATGAGCCGAACCCTTTCCAGCCGCGCCCTGTTATGTGCGCTCCCGTTCGCCCTGGTCGCCTGCGCCACGCCGGTCCAGCCCACTGAAAAGCCGTCCGCTGCACCGACGATCCTGGTGCCCGACGAGAGCACGCCGCCGAAGCAGCCAAGCCAGCCGGTGGTGTCCAATGCGCGGGCGCTTTCGGTCGCGGTGCCCGAGTTCATCCGGACCACGTCGGCCAAGTACGACATCGATGCCGCCTACATCACTTCCGTGATGGCGAAGGCGCAGATGCGCGAGGGCATCATCAACGCGATGTCGCGCCCTGCCGAAGCCAAGCCGTGGAAAGACTACCGGCCGATTTTCATCACCCAGCAACGAATCAGCGCAGGCAAGGCGTTCCTGGCCAAGCACCGCGCCGCACTGGACAAGGTCGAAGCGCAGTATGGGGTCCCGGCCGAGATCATCGTCGCCATCATCGGTGTGGAAACCAGCTACGGCGGCAACACCGGCAGTTATCCGGTGGTGGATGCCCTCTACACGCTGGCGTTTGCCTATCCGCGGACCAACGAGCCGGGTCGGATTGAACGCGAGAACAACCGCGAGCAGTTCTTCCGCGACGAGCTCGCGCAGCTGTTCGCCATGGGCAAGGAAAACGGCTTCGACGTGACCACGCTGAAGGGCAGCTATGCCGGGGCGATGGGTTGGGGCCAGTTCATGCCGTCCAGCTACCGCGACTACGCCGTGGACGGCGATGGCGACGGCAAGGTGGACCTGTTCAACAACCTGGATGACGTGTTCGCCTCGGTGGCCAATTACTTCGTCAAGAAGGGCGGCTGGAAGCGGGGCGAGCCGATCGTCTCGCGGGCGGTGCGGGCCAAGGGCGCCGCCGCGTTCGAGCCGGAGGGGCTGGAGCCGCGCTACACCCTGGAGCAGCTCGCTGCCCGCGGCTACAAGCCCAGAACCGCCCCGCCGGGCGCCGGCAACGCCACCCTGCTCAACCTGGACGGCGTGAACGGGCCGGAGTACTGGCTGGGCTACCAGAACTTCTACGCCATCACCCGCTACAACATCTCCAAGCATTACGCGATGGCGGTGTACCAGCTCTCCGAGGCGATCGCGGGGCGCGAGAATCCTCTCGCGGCTGTTCCGGCCAGTGGCCGTCCGGGCGCATGAAACGGCTGCTGGCGGCCACCCTTGTCCTCGGCCTGGCCGCCTGCGCCAGCGGCCCCGGCAAGAAGTCCGATCCTCCCGCTGAGAAGGCCGGCACGGCCAAGGCACCGGGCCACACCGCGCGGGGCAAGTCTCCGTATCCGCCGGCGCAGGAGGACCTGTCCAAGCGCGGCCACTACACCGCAGGTGGTCTTTACGCGCCGCACATCAAGGACTCCGCCCCGGACATCGACATCGACGTGTCGCTGATCCCCGAGCCGGAGGTCGTCGCCGAACCGCGATCGGCCTACGGCAACCGCCCGACCTATTCGGTGCTGGGAAAGAGCTACCAGGTCCTGGACGACACCAAGGGTTTCGTCGAGCGCGGCACGGCCTCCTATTACGGCAACAAGTTCCACGGCCGGCGCACCTCCAACATGGAGGTCTACGACATGTACGCGTTTACGGCCGCCCACAAGTCGCTGCCGCTGCCCAGCTTTGCCCGGATCACCAATCTGGACAACGGCCGCTCGGTGGTGGTCCGTGTCAACGACCGTGGCCCGTTCCATGACGGACGGGTGGTGGACCTGAGCTACGCCGCAGCGGTGAAGCTGGGCGTCCACCCGGCCGGGACCGGCCGGGTCGAGGTGCGTGCCCTGCAGCCGGGCGAGTCGCCGCCAACCGAATTCGCAGCCACGTCGAAGCCGGTTGGCCCGGCTGCTGCGACGGCGACGGCCGCCCGCACCCGCGCCAAGCCAGCTGCCACTACGCGCGTGCCCACCACCTCGCTGGATTCGCTCGTCGCCAAGCTGCCGGCCGCTGCGCCCACCAACGCTGCGCCGGTGGCCGTTGCCCCGGCCCTCCCCGTCGCGGCCAAGGACGGGGTGGAAGACTGGCGTTTCCAGATGAGCCGCGACGGCCGGGCGATGACCGCCGATGATTTCGATGCGTGGCTGGCCGAGCGCCACATCAGCATCGTTGGCGGCCGCGTGGTCAGGGACGCTCCGGAGGCGGTAAAGGCCCCGGCAGCGGCGAGTGCGGCCAAAGCCACGACTGCCGTTGCAACCACTGTGGCGCCCACGGCAGCCACCGTTCGACCACCTGCTCCTGCAGCCGCCGCCACCGCCGGAGTCATCCAGGCCAGCGAGGTTGGCGAAGGCGTGGTGCTGCAGGTCGGCAGCTTCACCGCGCGCGACAATGCCGACCGCGCATTGGCCACCTTGCGCGGCGCCGGCATTGCCGCGGCCAACCTGCACGACGGCATGGCCAACGGACGCCAGGTATGGCGCGTGCGGGTCGGTCCGCTGGAAGCAACGGCCGCCAACGGCCTGGCCAGCCGCATCGCCGGCCTCGGCTTCGGCACGCCGCAACGCGTCAAAGAATAGTTTCGCTTCCTTCCCGACATCGATACCCGTCGGCCCCGTGCCGACCCGGAGCAGTTCAACAATGAAGTCCCCCGCCGCCTACCGCGCACTCGGCATCGCCGCGCTCACCACATTCGCTTTCGGCGTCGCCTTCGCCCAGACCCCGGCCCCACAGCCCACCCCGCAACCGACTCCCCATGCGCAGGCTGCCGAACAGGCGCCGGCCAGCGAGGCGCTGCCCGTACCGCCGCCGCCGGCCATCGTGGGCACCGCATGGATCCTGATGGATGCGGCCAGCGGCAATGTCCTGGCCGGCGAGAACATCGACCAGCCGTTGGAGCCGGCCAGCATCACCAAGGTGATGACCAGCTACGTCATCGCCGCCGAAATGGCCGGTGGCAAGATCAAGCAGACCGACCAGGTGATGATGACCGAGAACGCCTGGCGCAAGGGCGGGGCGGGTACGGACGGCAGCTACTCCGGCTTCCAGGTCAACCAGACCGCACCGCTGCTGGAGATGGAAAAAGGCATGGTGGTCCAGTCCGGCAACGATGCCGCGATCGCCTTGGCCGAGCACGTCGCCGGCAGCGAATCCGCCTTTGCCGCATTGATGAACCAGTACGCCAAGCGCCTGGGCATGAAGAATTCCCACTTCGCCAACGCGACCGGTCTGCCCGACGAGGGGCACCTGTCCTCGGCGCACGACCTGGCCCTGCTCGGCATCGCCCTCTCGCGCGACTTCCCCGAGACCTACTCCTACAACAAGATCAAGGAATTCACGGTCGGACCGATCACCCAGCCAAACCGCAACGTGCTGCTGTGGCGCGACAGCACCGTGGACGGGATCAAGACCGGGCACACCTCCGGCGCCGGCTACTGCCTGATGGCCTCGGCCAAGCGTGACGAGCAGCGGCTGGTGTCGGTCGTGCTCGGCTCCACCTCGGAAAAGCAGCGCGCCAGTGACAGCCAGGCGCTGCTCAACTGGGGTTTCCGCTTCTACGAGACCCACAAGCTGTACGACGGCAACACCGAGGTGGCGACCCACAAGCTGTGGAAGGGCGCCGTGGACACGCTGGAGCTGGGTCTCGCCGAGCCGCTGCTGGTCACCGTGCCACGCGGCCGTTACGAGCAACTGAAGCCGACCATCGACGTGCCGGCCACGTTGGTCGCCCCGATCGAGAAAGGCCAGGCCATCGGCACCGTGAAAGTGATGCTCGATAGCGAGGTCGTCGCCGAGCGTCCGTTGGTTGCACTGCAGGCGGTCGAGCGCGCAGGCTTCTTCAAGCGGTTGTGGCACGAGCTGCTGATGTGGTGGAAATCGACCTGATCCGCTGATCCAGCGGCCCGCTGATCGAGTTGAAGCATGGAACTGACATCCGACAATCCCGAACACGGCTTCCAGTTTCCCGGTGAGTTCGAGCTCAGCGCGATGGGCGCCGCCGACGCCGGGCTGGAGACGGAGCTGCCGCAGCGACTCATCGATGGCGGCATCGATGTGCTGACCGAGCGGATCGACTGGAAGCACTCCAGCAACCGCCGCTACGTGTCGGTGCGCCTGACCTTCCGTGCCGACAGCCGGGAGCAGTACGACTTTGCCCACCAGTTGCTGCGCGACCATCCGGAAGTGAAGTGGACGCTGTAGCACCCACTGCGAGCATCTCCGAGCCTGACCCCGGGCTCGCACCGGACGCACCCGCAACACCGCAGGCGGGCGCCGCCGCGCGACCGTTGCCGAACGCCCTTCTGCGCGACCTGGGTAGGCAGCCGTATGAGCCGGTCTGGCGCGCAATGCAGGACTTCACCGATCGCCGCTCCGCGGACACGGCCGATGAGCTGTGGCTGGTCGAGCATGATCCGGTGTTCACCCTGGGCCAGGCCGGGCGGACCGAACACGTCCTCGCGCCCGGCGACATTCCCGTGATCCAGGTCGACCGCGGCGGTCAGGTGACCTACCACGGCCCCGGCCAGCTGGTGCTGTATCCGCTGCTGGACCTGCGCCGGGTCAGGATCGGCGTGCGCGAGTACGTGTCGCGGGTCGAGCAGGCGGTCATCGACACCCTGGGCGATTGGAACATCGAGGCCACGCGCCGCGACGGTGCGCCCGGCGTCTACGTCGCAGGAGCGAAGATTGCCGCGCTCGGCATCCGCGTCCGCCGTGGCTGCACGTTCCATGGCCTGGCCTTCAACATCGACATGGACCTGTCCCCGTACACGCGCATCAACCCCTGTGGTTACGCCGGTATGCGGGTGACCTCGATGGTAGACTTGGGCGGTCCCTCGGGGCTGCAGGCAGTCAAGCCGGCGCTGGTCGAACACCTCGCCGCGCAGTTTGGCCTGAAGGTCGACGAGGCCCCGCCGCCGTCCCTGCCCACGCTCTGACCGGCGCCCCGCATCCACGTTCCGGATTGTCCATGAGCGATAGCGTCAGCAAGTCCATCCCCCTCGCGATTGTCGGTGGCGACGCCCCCGCGCCCCTGCAACCGGGCGTGAAACAACTGGCCGGCGACAAGATCGGCCGCTCGCCGGTGCAGTTTGCCGACGCACCGGTGCTGCGCAAGCCATCCTGGATCCGGGTACGCATCCCGTCCGGCAACGCGGTGGCCAAGCTCAAGGAAAAGTTGCGCGCGAACCGGCTGGTCACGGTCTGCGAAGAAGCCAGTTGCCCCAACATTCACGAGTGCTTCGGCCACGGCACCGCGACGTTCATGATTTTGGGCGAGGTCTGCACCCGCCGCTGCAGTTTCTGCGATGTGGCCCACGGCCGCCCCAAGCCACCCGATGCGTCCGAGCCGTCCAATCTGGCTCGCACTGTCGCCGACATGGGCCTGAAGTACGTGGTGGTGACCTCGGTGGACCGCGACGACTTGCGTGACGGCGGCGCTGGCCATTTCGTGGAGTGCATCGCCGCGATCCGCGCGCAGAGCCCGGGTACCCGGATCGAGATCCTGACCCCGGACTTCCGTGGCAAGGGCCGTATGGAGCGCGCGCTGGAGATCCTCGCGGCCAACCCGCCGGACGTGTTCAACCACAACCTGGAAACGGTGCCCGAGCTGTATCGCAACGTCCGCCCGGGCGCCGACTACCAGTGGTCCCTGACCCTGTTGCAGAAGTTCAAGGCCCAGCATTCCGACGTGGTGACCAAGTCGGGGATCATGCTGGGGCTTGGCGAGGAGCGCGAACAGGTCGAGCAGACCCTGCGCGACCTGCGCGCCCACGATGTGGACATGATCACCATTGGCCAGTACCTGCAGCCCAGCGCCCACCACCATCCGGTGATGCGTTACTGGACCCCGGAGGAGTACAAGCACTTCGAGACGTTCGGGCTGGCTCTGGGCTTTACCCACGTCGCGTCCGGTCCGCTGGTGCGCTCCTCCTACCACGCCGACCGCAGTGCTGCGGAGGCTGGTCTGGCCGTTTCCGCCTGAGCGGACGCACCTGCCCGTCGTCCCGGGATGCGGTGGTGCGCAGCGCGGATGGTGCATCCGCCGCGTTGCTGTATGCGTACACGATCTTCGCACCAGCCTGTCTAGACTTCGGCGGCATCAGCTGTCGCCAGGGTTTCGCTGACCTTGCCTTAACGGCGTGACAGCGCCGGCAACTTTCGGCACTGTCAGGGAGTCAAAGCTGCCAGCAATCTGAATTTCCCGTACTGCGCCAGTCCGTTGCACCCCCTTCACTGTCGGCCTCCAGCCTCAATTCCATGATCGCCAAGACCCCCCTGCTTGCCCTGCTGTTGACCGCCCCGTTGGCGCTGCTGGCGCGTGCCGACAATGCACCCGTGGTCTCGCCAACCTCTGTGGAGACACCGGCCACCGTATCGCGCACTACCAGCAGCAAGCCCGCGGTCCTGCCCAGTGGCCCCACGGCCGACCAGGCCACCGCGGCCAAGCTGGTGTATGGCCTGCTTTCCGACAGCCGTTATGCCTACCGGCCGCGGCCGCTGGACGACGCGCTCTCGGTCGACATCTACAAGCGCTATCTGGAAGCGCTGGACGGCGGCAAGCAGTTTTTTACCCGCGCGGACATCGACGACTTCGACCGCTACAAGACCCGTCTGGATGACGCGATCAAGAGCGGCAAGCTGGAGCCGGGCTATGCCATCTTCGCGCTGTACCGCGATCGCGTGAACGAGCGCATCCGCTACGCCCGCGAACTGCTCAAGCAGGACATTTTCGATTTCAGCGGCGATGAGCAATTCCACTACGACCGCAAGAAAGCCCCGTGGGCGGCCGATACGGCCGAACTGGACGAGCTGTGGAAGCAGTCGGTCCGCAACGACTGGCTGCGCCTGAAGCTTGCCGGAAAAGAGTCCAAGGACATCGCCAAGACGCTGGACAAGCGCTACTCCAACCTGGCCGACAACGTCGCCCAGCTGGAGGGCCAGGACGTGTTCCAGACCTTCCTCAACAGCTACACCAACGCGATCGACCCGCACACCAGCTACTTCACCCCGCGTTCGGCGGAAAACTTCAACCTGTCCATGTCGCTGTCGCTGGAAGGCATTGGCGCGGTGCTGCAGAAGCAGGACGACATCGTCGCGATCCGCGAGATCGTGCCGGGTGGGCCGGCCGACAAGTCCGGCGTGCTCGCCCCCGGCGACCGCGTCGTGGCGGTGGGGCAGGGCACCAGCGGCACCATGGAAGACGTGATTGGTTGGCGCATCGACAACGTGGTGGAGAAGATCCGCGGGCCCAAGGATTCCAAGGTTCGCCTGGACGTGGTGCCCGCCAGCGCGGGGCTGGACAGCGAGCCGGTGCGGGTGGTGATCACCCGCGACAAGGTGCGCCTGGAAGACCAGGCCGCCAAGTCCAAGGTGCTGGAGATTCCCGGCATTGGCGATGCACCGGCCAAGCACGTGGGTGTGATCGAGCTGCCCGGCTTCTACCAGGACTTCGAGGGCCGCCGCCTCAACAACGGCGATTACGCCTCGGCCACCCGCGACGTCGCCAAGCTGTTGGTGGACATGAAGAAGCAGGGCGTCGACGGCGTCGTGCTGGACCTGCGCAACAACGGCGGTGGCTCGCTGAACGAGGCGATTGAACTGACCGGCCTGTTCATCGACCAGGGCCCGGTGGTGCAGGTGCGCGAGTCCGGTGGTCGGGTCACGGTCAACGGCGATGACGATCCGGGCGTGGCCTGGGATGGGCCGCTGGCAGTGCTGGTCAACCGCGGTTCGGCGTCGGCGTCGGAGATCTTCGCCGGTGCGATCCAGGACTACGGCCGCGGACTTGTCATCGGCGAGAACACCTTCGGCAAGGGCACGGTGCAGAACCTGGTCGATCTGGATCGCTGGCCGGGTGGCGAGGAGGAGCGCTTCGGCCAGGTCAAGTTGACCGTCGCCCAGTTCTTCCTGCCCGGCGGCAGCTCGACCCAGAACAAGGGCGTGGTGCCCGATATCCAGTTCCCGGCCTCCGTGGACGCGAGCGAGTACGGCGAGAGCACCTACGACAACGCCCTGCCATGGACCCGTATCGCCGCGGTGCCGCACAAGGTTTACGGCGACTTCAGCCACATCCTGGGAACCCTGGACAAGCTGCACGCGGCCCGGGTCGCCAACAATCTGGAGTTCCAGTGGTGGCGTGAGGACGTGGCGAGGTTCCGTGAGGAGTCGGCGAAGACCACGATCTCGCTCAACGAAGCCGAGCGCCGCCGCGAGCGCGATGCCAGCGAGGCGCGCCGCAAGAAGCGTCAGGAAACCCGCGAGGAGTTGGGGCTGGCGCTGGACCCGCTGGCGTTGATCTCCGCCGACGACGGACTGACCGCCAACGAGCGCGACATCGTCCAGGACGCGGCACGCGAGAAGGCCGCCGAGGATCGTCCGGATCCGTTGCTGCAGGAGTCCGCGGCCATCCTCGCCGATGCGATCCACCTGCTCGCCAACGACCGCAAGCTCTCGGCGCTGGTATTGCCCGTCTCGACCCGCGCCGGGCACTGGGCTGACTGAGGCTCAACTTCCCACTTAGCGGGCACCCGAGGGTGCCCGCGTTGTTTCAGGCATCACGCAACGCGACCGTCACCGGCAACCGCGCCGCGCGGAGAGCCGGAAACAGACCGCCAACCAGACCGATGCCCAGCGCCCATTTCAAACCGGTCCACAGCAACTGCGGCGAGACCTTGAACTGGAACACCACCTGGCTGAAGTTGTTGCCCAGCGTGGACACCGTGTAGCCATTGAAGATCGCCCAGGCGATCAACCCGCCCAGAACGCCGCCCAGCAGTGCCAGCAGCATCGTTTCCAGCATGACCGCGAGCACGACCGGCAGGCTGCGGAATCCGATCGCGCGCATCGTTGCGATCTCCCGCGCACGTCCCGCCACCGCGGCGTACATCGTATTGAGTGCGCCGAACACCGCGCCCACCGCCATGATCGCGCCAATCACCGTGCCCAGGACATTGATCAGGGTGCTGAGCTGGCCGGATTGCTTGCGGTAATAGCTGCGCGTGGTCTCCACATCGAGCTTCAGTCGCGGGTCGGCATCCATTGCCGCCTTGAGGCGCTGGAACCCGTCGGTGCCGTCGGTACGCACAGTGATGGATTGGTAGGCATTGCGACGGTAGGTCGAGGCGATCGTCTGGGCATCGCCCCACAGCTCCGAGTCGTAGGCGTCCCCGGAGGCGAACTTGCCCACCACCGTCCACTGCTGGTTGGCGAATTCCAGCGTGCTGCCCACTTCCAGCCCTAGGAACTGCGACTGCGCGCCCTGACCGACCACCAGCTCCTGTAGCCCCGGCTGGAACTTGCGGCCTTCCACCAGGCGCACACCCGGGCGCACCTGCCAGGCTTCCTCGCCGACGCCGCGCAGCTGCGCGTTGGAGTCGCTGCCGTCGGAGCGCGCCTTCAGCGCGACCACCTGCGAGAGTTCGGCGGTCAGCAGCGGTTTGCCCTGCCCGTCGCGGGCGATGCCGGGCAGGCTGGAGACGAGTGGTACCTGGTCGCGCAGGATCACCGAGTTGGTTTCCGCCTGGGAACCGCCGCGCAGGATGATCGCCGTGTCGTCGCTGCCGGTGGCCTGCAGGGTCGCCTTGAAGCCTTCGCCCATCGCCAGCATCGCCACCAGCACGCCGACCACACCGGCGATGCCGACGATGATCACCGAGCAGGCGCCCCAACGCTGCGGCAGGCTGGCAATGCCGATCCGCGTGGCGGCAAGGGACAGGCGACCGTTGCGGGTCAGGCTCACCCACGCGGCCAGCGCGACCGCCAGGGCGAGCAGGCCCCACCACGGCAACACGATCCACGCCGCCAGTCCGACCACCAGCAGCACGATGGTGAGCAGGTTCCACAACCGGTGCTTGTTCATGGCGCGTGCCCCGGATTGCTTGCGCATCGGTCGGCGGAGCGATCGTCAGTCCGCATCGTCATCGGCCCGCCAGCGCATCGACGATCTTCAGGCGCTTGGCGCGCAGCGCCGGCAGCAGACCCACCACCACGCCGATGGCGACCATCAATCCGATCCCGACCAGCCAGGTCTGCGCCGGCACCTGCGGCAGGCCGATCATCCCACCGCTGGCGGCGGAGATGCCCGGCATCGCCAGTGCCGCCAGGCTCAGCCCGCTCAGCCCGCCGATCGCCACCAGCAGTACCGACTCGGCCATCACCAGCCCGAGCATGGTGGAGTCGCGGAAGCCCAGCGTCTTCAGGGTCGCCAGCTCCGGCACCCGCTCGCGCACGGCCTGGGCCATGGTGTTGCCGGTGAGCAGCAGCAGGGTGAAGAACACCGCGCCCATGATGGCGGTGACGATCAGGCCGATGTCGGCGAACTGCTTGGCAAAGGACTGCTGGAACGCGGACTCGGTCTGGCTCTTGGTCTCGTGGTCGGAGTTGGCCGACAGCGCGTCGATGGCCTGTGCGACGCGCGAGGCCTGGTCGGGGTCGGCCAGTTGCACGGTGAAGAAGCTGACCTGGTTCTTGATGTAGTCGTTGGCCTCGTCGAAGTACTTCCAGTGCATCAGCAGTTGCTGCTCGGCGCCGACGTTGTCGCGGTCGCGCGAGCGGTAGATGGCCTCGAGCTGCAGCGGCCAATCGTTGCTGCCGCTGCGGGGGAAGATCGTCGCCTGCAGCGGAATGGTGTCGCCGATCTTCCAGTTGAACTTTTGCGCCAGCGCCTCGCCCACCACCGCACCCGTCTGGTTGTCCTGCCAGGCTTTCAGCTGGTCCGCCGGGATGTCGAAATCCGCGTAGACATCAAAGTAGTTGTCGCCCACCGAGAAGTTGGGGAAGAAGTTCTTCGGGTCCTGGTAGATGCCGCCGAACCACATCGCGTAGGTCGCCTTGCGCACGCCCGGAACGCCCTCGATCTGGTTCAGCAGCCGGATCGGCAGGGTCTGGGTGATCGACAGGCGCGAGGCCACCACCAGCCGGTTCGCACCGTCCACGCTGCCGCCGGAATTGAACGCCACGCGGACCGAATCGAGCATCCCGAACAGCAGGAAGGCGGCGACCACCGACAGCAGCGTCAGCAGGGTGCGGGTCTTGCTGCGCCGCAGTTGGGCCCAGACCAGCCAGAGGTATTTCATCGCCGCCTCAGCGCGCCAGCTCGGGCGCGTCGACCAGCTCGCCCTTGTCGAGGTGGACGGTGTGGGTGGCGTATTCGGCTGCCTTTGGATCGTGGGTGACCATGATGATGGTCTTGCCGTGGTCGCGGTTGAGCGACTGCAGCAGGGTCAGGATCTCCTCGGCGGAATGCCGGTCCAGGTCGCCGGTGGGTTCGTCGCAGATCAGGAAGGTCGGGTCGGACACGATGGCCCGCGCAATCGCGACGCGCTGCTGCTGGCCGCCGGACAGTTCGTTGGGCTTGTGCGAGGTGCGATCGGCCAGGCCCACCAGCTGCAGGGCGATGCCGGCATTGCGCTTGCGCTGCGCCGCCTTGAGCGGTGTCAGCAGCAGCGGCAGCTCGACGTTCTTCTGCGCGGTCAGCATCGGCATCAGGTTGTAGAACTGGAACACGAAGCCGACATGCCGGCTGCGCCAGTTGGCCAGCTGGCCGGCGCTCATGCGGTCGATGCGCTCGCCTTCGATCGAGATCTCGCCACCGGTCGGGGTGTCCAGGCCGCCAATCAGGTTCAGCAGGGTGGTCTTGCCCGAGCCGGACGGTCCCATCAGGGCCACGAAGTCGCCCTCGGCAATGTCCAGATCGATCCCGTGCAGCACCTCGATCTTCTCCGGCCCGCGCTGGTAGGTCTTGGTCAGGTTGCGGAGGCTGACCAGCGGCGTCATGGCGAGGCGTCCTTTGCCAGCCGGACCTTGGCGCCGTCCTTGAGCTCCGTCGGGGGATCCAATACCACGGTCTCGCCGGCCTTCAGTCCCGAAAGCACCTGGCGGTCGCTACCGGTGGCGATGCCGGCTTCCACGGCGCGCTGGGCGACGGTGTCATCGCTGCCCAGCACGAAGGCGATGTCCTTGCCGTCGCGGGTGACCACTGCCGCCGCTGGCACGCGCACTCCCGCCGGTGCTTCCTCGCCGGTCTTGGCCTGCTCCATGAAGCTGACCCGAACACCCATGTCGGGGACGATCCGTGGATCCTTTTCGTCCAGCGCGACACGCACCTTGACCGTCGCCTTGCCACGGTCGGCGGTCGGGATGATCGCGATCACCGAACCGGGAATGCGCCAGTCGGGATAGGCGTTGAGCACAGCCTCGACCGGCATCTTGGGCGTCACCCGGCCGATGTAGGCCTCGCCGACATCGACCTCGACCTCCAGGGAGTCCATGTCGACGATGGTGCCGATGCCGGTGCGGGTGAAGCCGCCGCCCGCCGAGAGTGGCGAGATGATCTCGCCAGGTTGGGCCGCCTTGGCAATGACCACGCCGGTGAAGGGCGCACGCACCACCGTGTTGTCGACGCCGTTGTCGGCGATAGCCAGGCGGTCGGCGGCGACCTGCGCGTTGCGTTGCGCGGTCTGCAGTTGCGAGCGCAAGGCGTCTCGCTCGGCGACGGCCTGGTCGTACTGCGCCGAGGACACCAGCTGTTGCCGCGCCAGAGGCTGCAGACGGGCGGCGTTGGCAGCGGCCTCGCGGGACTGGGCCTGGGCCGCGTCGATCTGGCTGCGCGCCGCGGCGAGCTGGGCGCGCGCCAGGTTCCGCTCGGCATTGGCATCGATCGGGTCCAGCGTGGCCATGATGTCCCCGGCCTCGACCTGCTGGCCCTCCTCAATCATCACCTCGCGCACCTTGCCGGTGATCTTGGACGACACGGTGGCCATGCGGCGGGCAACCACATAGCCGGTGGCGTCGAGCACCGCCGCACTGCCGCTGGACATCGCCACCGCGGGCGCGGTGCGCACCTCGATACCGCCCTGACCGCGCAGGAAGAAACCACCGACGGCGATCACTGCCATCAGCACGGCAGCGGCGGCGAGCCAGGGCCACCGCTTGCGCGGCGGTGGCGGCGCCGTGCGGTCGATCTTGAGCGACTTGAGCAGCTCGGCCGAGTCGGTCATATGCGCCCTTGCAGTGGTGGTCGCCCGAGTGTGACGCGCGACAGGTTCAGTGCCAACCTGCGCCGATAAGTGGGAAGGTGCATCGGCACAGTGCATTTCACCGGGCCGAGGCGGAGTATCGCGACGGTACCTCGGCTAGCCCGCCGCGGTTGCGATCATCGCCTGCAGTGCCGCCAGGTGGCTGTCGAGGGCGTCGCGTCCCGCATCGGTGAGGCGGTACCAGGTGACCGGTTTGCGTTCGACGAAGTCTCGCCGCAGCGCCAGATACCCCGCGTCCTCGAGCTTTCGCAGCTGTGCCCCCAGATTGCCATCGGTGAGCGACAGGCTCTGCTTGAAACGCGCGAAGCTGATCTCGTCGTGGCGTGCCAGCAAGACCCCGATCGCCAGTCGCGCGCGATGTTCGAACGCGCTGTCCAGCCCGTCCAGCGCTTTCATTCCGAATGGGCCGGCGACCGCGAGCGCTGGCTGCTGAAACCGGCCCAGGCCAGCGCAATGGCGACCAGCAGACCGGTGGCGGTCCAGGTGTAGGGCCATGCAAACATCGTCAGCACGACATAAGCCGCCAGCATGAGCAAGCCGGTCCACAGCAGCGGGCGCTCCAGGTGCACGCCGGCCAAGGCATAGGAAATCGCGGCCACCAACATGAAGTTGCCCACCGCGGTCTCAATCGGCGCGCCACGCATCACCGGCAGCCAGCACACCAGGAATGCCGCGCCGGTAACCAGCCAGTGCAGGCCGTGGCGACGCCCGAGTTCCTGATCCACCGAGCCGCTGCGTTTGGTATCCCGTGATGCAAGCCAGATGCTGACCAGCCCGCCGCCGATGCCGAACAGCACCCAAAACGGTGCGGCCAGTTGCGGCGCGAAGTCGGGCAAGGCCCAACCGACAGCGATGATCGCCGCCCACATGAAGTAAATCGACGGGACGCCGGCGCCACGGTCATGCCGGCGCACGGCGCCGACCACATAATCCAGATCCTGTTTGAGCTGATCGGCCTGTTGCATGGTTTTGTTCCTCCGGTTGATGGATTACAAAGTACTCTGGTTTGCAGAGTTGTCAACCAGCGAGGTGGCCAGATATGTCAGCCAGGCGAAGCCTGGACGTCCCGAAGATTCGCTGCTTTATCGGCTCTCGTCGTGACCCGGACCGCCCGCCATGCTGGCGAACACACCGTCGCGCCGCACCCAAGCGTGGTACAGCGCCGCCGACAGGTGCAGCAGCACGGTGGCAAACAGCAGGTACGCCAACAGCCCGTGTGCACCGCGGAGCAGAGCGAACAGCGTCGCCGAATGCGGCAGGATGGCAGGAAGCTCGACGTTGCCGAACATCACGATGGGATAGCCGCCCGCCGACAGCATTCCCCAGCCGATCAGCGGCATCGACAGCATCAGCGCATACAGCACCCAGTGCGAGACAAGGGCGGCGGTCTTCTGGATGGCGGGCAGGTCGGTGGGCAAGGGAGGTGTTCGGTGGGCCAGGCGATTGCCCAGTCGCACAAGTGCCAGCAGCAGGATCGCAATGCCGATCGGCCGGTGCAGCTCGATCAGCATCGGACGCAGGCTCAGCGAGGCGACCATGGTGACCCCGACAAAAAGCATGGTGAGGATCAGGACCGCCATGCTCCAGTGCAGCACGCGTGCCAACAGGTTGAAATGTGCGACGGATGGGCGCGGATTCATGGCGACGCCTCCTGGCCCGTGGCATCGCCGGCCTTGCCGCTGGCGATCTCGCGCTCACGGCGGAAAAAAGACTGCGCGTACACGCCCGAGCGGGCGGCCAGGATCGGGTCATCCGACGCGGCAATGCCGGGGGGCAGGATCAGAGGATCGAAGTTCACATCCCGGCACGGGCCCGTGGCCTGCGGCTGCGTCTGCTCAAGGCTGAGCGTGCCGATCGTGATCTCCCGGCGAGCCTCGGGCCACGGTTGCGATGGATCGTCCAGCGCATCGCCGGCTTCGGGCAGTGTCACAACCATGTCCCAGCGCAGGGGTCCGGTGGCCAGTCGACGCTCGAGCTCCTCGGCGAGGTAGTCTGCGGAAGCCTGCTCGCGCTGCGCCTTGTCCATCTCGACGAAGGGCGCGTGCGGTCGCATCGACCAGCGTACCGGCTGGCGCTCGCCGGCGGCGTTGACGAAGTAGAAGGTGTGGACCCCGTTGTAGTCCGTGTTGGCCCAACTGTCCGACCAGGGCGCGGATTTGGCCCACGCCTGGAAGCGGCGTGCCTGTGGATACTTGGCAAGGAATGCGGCCATTTTCGCCGGGTCGGGCTTGCCGGTCGCCGGATCCGGAATGCCGGCGCGGGTCTGCTCCAGGAACGCCGCCGTCGTTGGCGCGCCGAAGAACGGAAAGCTGTTCATCGCCATCCGCCACTGCTGGCCGTCGTCGGTGCGGAGCAGCAGAGCCATGCTTCGCACGCGTGCTGCGGCGTCGGCGCCATGCGGGTCGCCGCCACCGATCGACATCCTCCCCAACACGGGCACGGCGGCCTGCGAGAATGCCCGCGCACTCGACAGTGCGGCGCCCTCCTCGGTGCCTTGGAAGCTGCCGCTGACGCAGACACCCTTGCTGTGCGCACGTCTGAAGCCGGGATGATTGGCGCCGGTCGCCTCGATGCTGTCGACGAATTCCTGCGAGGTGAGACGGCCGCTGCTGCCGATCCAGCCCGCGGCCCAGGCGAAAGCGCCCGCGCCCACGAGTGCGATGGCAGCGATACCCGCCAATGGCAGCCACGGACCCCGTATCGGTCGCGGGGAAGGAGGGGGAGCGTCGGGCGTCATGGCAGTGTTCGCGGCAGGGGTTGACATGTCATACCCCAAGCTCGCCAGTCGGACTGTGACGAACCCGGGCCGACTTCGCCCGTTGCGCGCGCCGCCGGCTCAGCGCCCGTAGCGCTCCTTGAGCATTGTCCAAGCCGAGCGCAGCGCCAGCGCCTCGCCACCGGCGGGACGCCCGGGGCGGTCTTTGTCGTTCCAGGCGTACACATCCAGATGGGCCCACTTCTGGCCCTCGCTGATAAACCGCTCCAGGTACAGCGCAGCCGTCACCGAGCCGGCCATGCGGGAACCGGCATTGGCGATGTCGGCGATGCTGCTGTCCAGATAGCGCAGGTAAGGGCGCCACAGCGGCATGCGCCAGACCGGATCCCGGGTCGTCTCGCCAGCGTCGAGCCACTGCCGGGCAAGCGTGTCATCGTTGGCGAACAGCGCCGGGAGGTCGGGCCCCAGGGCAACACGGGCGGCGCCGGTAAGGGTGGCGAAATCGATGATCGTGTCGGGGTTCTGCTCGCAGGCATAGGCCAGCGCATCGCACAGCACCAGCCGCCCTTCGGCGTCGGTGTTGTCGACCTCCACCGTGATGCCCTTGCGCGTGGTGATGACGTCGCCGGGGCGGAAGGAATCCGGGCCGACCGCATTCTCCACCGCCGCCATCAGCAGGGTCAGCCGAACCGGCAAGGCCTGCGCCATGACCAGTCCGGCGAGGGCCAAGGCGTGTGCGGCGCCGCCCATGTCCTTCTTCATGTTGCGCATCCCATCGGCGGCCTTCATGTCCAGCCCGCCGGTGTCGAAGCACACGCCCTTGCCCACCAGGGCCAGGTGCGGATGTTCCGGATTGCCCCAGCGCAGGGCGATCAGGCGGGGTGCGCGATGCGAGGCGCGGCCTACGGCGTGGATGGTGGGGAAGTTCTGCTCCAGCAGCGCATCACCGGCAATCACTTCAAGCTCGGCGCCATGGCTTTCAGCCAGGCCGCGCGCGGCATCTTCCAGCTGCTGCGGGCCCATGTCCTCGGTGGGCGTGGTGACCCAGTCGCGCACCCGCAGGCACGCCGCGATGACATCACGCACTTCCTGCGCAGGCGACGCCGCAAGCTCTGCTGGTGCGCGCTTGGGCTTGCGGTAGCGGGAGTAGCGGTAACTGCCCAGGCCCCAGCCCAGCGCCAGGTTGGTGGCGTCCGCCTCGTCCAGCCCTTCGGCGGGCGTCCAGACGGTGCCGGGCGGCAGTGCGAACGGTGCGTGTGCGTAGCAATAGGCGTCGGCGCCGTCGGCCACGCCGATCACGGCACCGGCGATGCTGCCGTCGTCGGCCGACAGCAGCGCCACCGAGCCGGCGCTGGCGTCGAACCCCTGCGCGTCCAGCCACTTGCCATGCGCCGGCGGTTGCGCCGCGCGCCACTGCTCCAGCCGGTCCGGGCTGACGATGTGCAGGGGCAGGGCATCGGTGGTGGTAGCGGTAAAGCCAAGCGGCAGACTCATGGACGGATCGACTCCTTGGAATGCGCTGCGTCGAGCCAGTCGGCCAGCGCGGAAAGTGTGGGAAATTCGAGGTCGGGGTGCGGCCGCGCATCGGGCCAGGCCTGGAACCCGCCGTGCTTGTCAGCGCGGTTGATCCAGCAGGCGCGCAGACCCGCCCGGCGTGCACCGATCACATCCATGTACGGGTCGTCGCCGACGTGCAGGACCTGCTCGCGGGGGACGCCGAGGCGCTCGCAGGCGGCATGGAAGATGCTCGCCTCCGGCTTGGCGGCGCCGTGCTCGCGGGCGCCGAGCTGGAACTGGAACAGGTGCATCAGGCCGATCGTGTCCAGGCAGGCATTGCCGTTGCTGACGGCGGCCAGCGGGACCCGCGCTGCCAGGCGCTCCAGGGCAGCCACGCTGTCCGGGTAGTGCTCGACATCGCAGCGGGCGGCGAAATAGGTGTCGTAGGCAGACTCGGCCAGTTCCACGTCTTCGTCGGCGAGCACCAGCATGCGTTCGATCATCCACTGGCGTTGCGCGGTCATGTCGTGGGCAAGGCGCGGACGCTCGCTGTTGGCCAGCTCACGAAGCCGCTGGCGCTCGCTGGCGGGCCACATCCGGGCGGCACGGGGTGCGTTTTCCGCCATCCACGCCTCCAGTGCGGCCTCCGCACCCACGATGGCCGGCGCGATGGGCCAGATCGTGTCGTCGAGGTCGAGGGTGATGGCGCGGACGGGAAAGCTCACGCAGCCATTCTAGCGGGTGGGGCCTGATGGCCGCGGGTGGCGGCAAGGCGGCAGCCCATCATTCCAGCAGACGGGCCCAACCCTCCAGCCCCTCGATCCGCGACAGGCAGATTTTCACGCAGACCAGCAAGGGCACCGCCAGCAGCAGGCCGACGATTCCCCACAACGAGCCAAACGCCATCAGCGCCATGATCAGCACCAGGGGCGACAGCTGCATCTGCCGGCCCAGGATGACCGGGGTCAGGATCTGTCCCTCCAGCGTGTGCAGCCCGAGGTAGATCCCGGCGGGCACCAGCGACATCCACGCCTCGTCGAAGGCCACGAACCCCATCAGCAACATGATGATGATCCCGATCAACGGCCCGACGTAGGGAGCGAAGTTGAGCACGGCCGCCATGGTTCCCCACAGCAGCGCTTCGGCCAACGGCACGCCGAGCAGATAGAACGAGCCGGCCAGGGCCAGGCCGAGCAGCACGTTGATGATGCTGATGGTCAGGACGTAGCGGGAAATCTCGCGCTCGATGGATTGCATGATCTCCACGGTGACGCGCTTTTGCTGCCGGCTCGGCAACAGCGAGATCGCGTTGCGTTGCAGGTTTTCGCCGTAGACCATGAAGAAAAAGGTCAGCAGGACGACCGCCAGCAGGGATGTCAGCATCATCGGGGTGGTGGTGAGCGACCGGTAGGGATCGTTGACCTCGGTGCGCACCACATCGACTTTCTTGCCATCGCCGGCCTCGGTGGCGCGGGCAATGCTTTCCGCCGCTTCGCTGGCGGCGTGCACCGGCTTGGTCATCTCGCGCAGTTTTGGCGCCAGCCGGCTGAGCTCCTTGGGCACCTGGCGCGTCCACTCGGCGGCGGGCTGGGCCAGCTGGTAACCCAACGTGACGGTGGCCGCCAGACCGCCCAGCAGAACGATCGTCGCACCGAGGACGCGGGGCAGGTGCAGGCGTCGCAGGCCGCGGATGATCGGATTGCCGATCAGGGCAAAGAACATCCCCAGCAGAATGGGCAGGACTACCCCCTGCGCCTTCCAGAGCGTATAGCCCACCGCGAGCGTTGCGAGGAGATTGAGCGCGTGGGACGCCCGCGGACGCACCGGCGAAAGCGGTGGATCTTCCTCGCCGGCAAACGACTCGGGGTCAGCCTGAAAAGTCGACGGGAGCGGCACGGACGGGTCTGCCTGCGTCGGACACGAGCCGGGGTCCGCAGGCCCTGCCGTCATGTTCAGCCGTTGCCCCCGGCCTGGCGCGCCGCGGACGCCAGCCGCTCAAGATAATCCTGCGCCGCACTATCGTTGGCGTCGGGCGGCAACTGGCGTCGCCGACGGCGCGTCGAATCCGCGCTCGCGGCAAGCCCGGGTGCGACGGCCGCGAGCGGCTCGCTGGCGACAGCCGTTCGCCGGGCTTCTTCCTCCCCCGTCTCTACCGCCGCCTCGGCGTCGCCGGCCGCGGAAGCGGCCGTGATCCCGGAAAACAGCGTCATCAGGGTACTGCTGAGTCGCAGCAGGCCACCGCTGCGCGCCACGGTCTGCAGCGGCTCGGCGCGTCCGATCAGGAAGCCGCTCGCCAGGCCGACGACGATGATCCTGCCCGGTGACCACAACGCCCTCCACGAGTCCTTCAGCTGACGCACGTCGGCGCCGACCCGACGCTCGTTTGCCTCCAGTGTGTTCTCGGCCTGATCGACCTTGTTCTTCAACTTCTCGAAATTCATCGTTCTTCCCCTGCACCGTCTCGGTGTTGCAATCCGCACCGCCGAGACCCCGCGAAAGTGAAACCTGCCGACCGTCCGCGGCCCGGGCAACCCGGCAGACCGCTCACGAAGCTGCCTGTTCGGTCGCCGCGCGTTTCGCCTGCTTCACGGCACGTTGCTGATCCGCCTTTGCGGACTCCGCGTCACGCGCGCACTCGGCCGAATCGGGGGACGGCATCACGTCAGACAACTCGCCGATGCCGAGCCGGGCGAGTTGGCGCCGGGTAGCGTCCAGGCGGGTATGCCCGAAGTAGTGCACTGCCGCCCAAGTGGCGATGCCGGCCGCCACCAGGCTCAATGCGGCCGGGATGAGCAGCGAGGCAGTCCAGGTAAGCACGGTCGCACCGTTGAGGAACACGACCAGGGCGCCCATCAGGAACAGCCATGCGGTGGCGCCGCAGATGATCGCCACCCCACTCATCGCCAGGGTTCGGCCCAAGGCACTGCGTGCCAGCGACACATCCGCCGCCACCAGTGCACGCAATGCCTTGGCCGTATCCCCTACTGCGGAGAGGCTGGCCTGACCGGTCTGGCCGATCTGGCGCAGGGCCTCCCGCAGCTCGTCGGCCACGGGTGGGTCGTCCTGACGCCGGTCGTCTTCGCCGTGGCTTTCCATCGCCGCGACTTAGTCGTTGTTGCGGGTGAGCTTGGCAAGCACCCAGCCCGCCGCAAGCGCGGCACCGAAGGCGGCCATCGGGCGCTCGCGGATGAGGTCCGCCGCGCTGTCGATCAGGTCGCGCCCTTTCTCCAGCAACTCATCGGCCTGCTCGCGGGCGGCACCGGCGACGTCACTGGCGGCGGCCTTGCCGGCTGATGCGCTTTCGGCCAGTTCGGACCTGATGCTGGTCTGGCCGGTGCGAAGCTCTTCGCCGGCGGCGCTGGCTGCACCCTTCAACGTCTGGCCGGTGTGCTGCGCCGCCTGCTTCAGATGGCTGCCCACCTCGCCCAGGTTCGACTTCACGGACTGGGTGGGGTTGGTGCCGGGATTGTTGGCGGTGGGGTCGTTCGGATTCATTGATATCGCTCCTGAGGGGGTGTTGGAATTTATTGCATCTGCAGCACACCGCGTTGATTGCCGCGAACGATCTGCAAAACCAACTGTGCCGGAGGCCGTGTGAAGCCCGTGCGGAAGCCGGCCAGATCCTCGAACGCGCCGGCGCTGGATGCGGTTACCACGTCACCCTCGCGCATGCCGCTGGCCGCGGCGCGACTGCCCTGGACCACGGATTCCACCAGCACGCCGGACATGCCAGCCTGGCGCAGGCGCTCCGGCAGTTCGCTGAAGCCGGCTCCCGCAAGCCGCGGGTCCAGGCTGGCTCCGGCCAGCGCACGTGGTTGCTCCTTCAGCGTGGCGGTCAGGCGCAGCGGCTTGCCGTCGCGACGGATGTCCAGCTGCACCTTGCTGCCGATGGCGTGCAGGCCCTCGAAGTTGCGCAACCCGTCGCGGTTGTCGATGCGCTCGCCGTCGGCAGCGATGATCACATCCCCGGACTTCACACCTGCCGCCGCGGCAGCCGAATTCTCATGCACGCGGGTAACCAGCGCGCCGCGCGGATGATCCAGACCCAGTGCCTTGGCCAGGCGAGCGTCCACGTCCTGCGCGTCCAGGCCGAAGGTGCCCCGGCGGACCTCGCCGCTGGTCACCAGTTGCTCCATCACGTTGCGCGCCAGGTTGACCGGAATCGCGAAGCCCAGCCCGATGTTGCCGGCCATGCTGCCGCGCGGGTTGAAGCTGGCGGTATTGATGCCGACCAGCTGGCCGTCCAGGTTGACCAGCGCGCCGCCCGAGTTGCCCGGATTGATCGAGGCATCGGTCTGGATGAAGCTCTGGTAGCCGAGCCCGCGCAAGCCGGTGCGGCCGACCGCGGAAACGATGCCTGAGGTGACGGTCTGACCGATACCGAAGGGATTGCCGACCGCGACCACGAAATCGCCGACGCGCAGGTCGCCCGAATCGGCAAACGTCACCTGCTGAAGCCCCTCTGCAGGGATCCGCATCACCGCCACGTCGGTGTCCGGATCGGAGCCGACGAACTCCGCTGCCAGCGTGCGCCCATCGGCCAGGGTGACCGTCACTTCCTCGGCGCCCTCGATCACGTGGTGATTGGTAAGCACGTAACCGCGGCCGGCATCGACGATGACGCCCGATCCCAGCGACTGCTCGATCCGTTCCTGCGGAATGTGCGGGAACATGCGGCGGAAGATCGGGTCGTTGGCGAATGGATTGTTGAGCCGCACGCGCTGCTTGGCCTGCACGCTGACCACCGCCGGGGTGACCCGGGCGAGCATCGGGGCCAGCGATGGCAGCGGCTGCCCGCCGACGGCGGAAGGCAGGGATGCCGTCATCGGTGTGATGGCGGATGCCGCCGGCGCGGTGAGCGGCGCGGCCACGGCAGGCGTCTGCAGGCCGTGCAGGACCACGCCGGCGACCACCCCACCAAAACAGGCCGCGAGCATCAGCATCGCCAGAGTGCGCAGGGAAGGTCGGGAGGAAGTCGGATGCATGCTCATACGCGGTCCGTGGCAGGGGTCAAGGTCAATCAACAAGTCTCGTTCAATCCCGGTAAATCGTCGATGAAAGCGGTTTTCACGTTAGCGCTGCAGGTCGCCCATAACCCCAAAATGGGGTCTTCGCCAGCGTTGACTTGGCCGGGATGGGGCGGTAGCTTTGTTGCCTGTCATGGACACAACATGTTGTGGTCACGGCAGGCAATAAACCCAGCATTTGGGTCTATCGCTCGCCTTCGCCCGTCTTCCAATGAGTGTCAATTCGCGGTGTGACCGGGCTGGGAAGGCCCGCCGGCCGGATCGTCGAGACGACGGATACGATGCTGCCCGCCCCGACATCGCAACCCCACCAATACCGGGTTACCCGGTTCGCATCAGCATTCCGGCCGCAGTCCGCAGCGGCCATCCAGGAGAAAGGTCAGGCATGAGCACTGTGCGCCTCGAGGCAGCAAGCATGGAAACTTCCGGTAATTCCAACATGACCGGCACCGACACCCCGGCGGTGATGAAGATCGCCATGCAGCCCGCGTCGCTGGATATCTGGGACAAGAAGTACCGGCTCGTGACCAAGGACGGCACCCCGGTGGATGCCGATATCGATGCCACCTATCGCCGCGTTGCGCGCGCGCTGGCCGACTCGGAGTCCACCGACGAGCTGCGCGCCTACTGGCATGAGCGCTTCACCTGGGCGCTGCGCCACGGCGCCATTCCCGCCGGCCGCATCACTTCCAACGCCGGCGCGCTGGAGCACAAGCCGGCCACCAGCACGATCAACTGCACCGTCTCGGGCACCATCGAGGACTCGATGGACGGCATCCTGGAGAAGGTCCACGAGGCCGGGCTGACCCTGAAGGCCGGCTGCGGCATCGGCTACGAGTTCAGCACCCTGCGCCCGCGCGGCGCGTTCGTTGCCGGCGCCGGCGCGTACACCTCCGGTCCGATGTCCTTCATGGATATCTACGACAAGATGTGTTTCACCGTGTCGTCGGCCGGTGGCCGCCGTGGCGCCCAGATGGGCACCTTCGATGTGTCCCATCCGGACGTGAAGGATTTCATCCGCGCCAAGCGCGAGGACGGCCGCCTGCGCCAGTTCAACCTGTCGCTGCTGATCACCGACGGCTTCATGCACGCGGTTGCCGAGGACGCCGACTGGCCACTGGTCTTCCCGGTCAATATGAAAGAGAAGGGCGACGTCGACCTCGACGATCCGGCCCAGGTGGTCTGGCGCGACTGGCCGACCCACCGCAACTACATCGTCCGCGACGACGGCCTGGTCGCCTGCAAGGTCTACAGCCACATCAAGGCCCGCCACCTGTGGGACATGATCATGGTGTCCACCTACGACTTCGCCGAACCGGGTTTCATCCTGATCGACCGCGTCAACGAGATGAACAACAACTGGTGGTGCGAGGACATCCGCGCGACCAACCCCTGCGGCGAGCAGCCGCTGCCGGCCTACGGCGCCTGCCTGCTGGGCTCGATCAACCTGACCAAGTTCGTGCGCAACGCGTTCACCGAGCAGGCCACGTTCGATTGGGACGAGTACCGCGAAGTGGTGCGCGTGTTCACCCGCATGCTCGACAACGTGGTGGAGATCAACGGCCTGCCGTTGCAGCAGCAGCGGGACGAGATCATGCGCAAGCGCCGCCACGGCATGGGCTTCCTCGGCCTGGGCTCGACGGTGACCATGCTGCAGATGAAGTACGGCTCGCCGGAGTCCTGCGAATTCACCGAGCAGGTCGCCCGCGAGATGGCCGTCGCCGGCTGGGAAATGGGCCTGGCGTTGGCAAAGGAAAAGGGTCCGGCGCCGATCATGGACGAACGGTTCACGGTCGACGCCGAGATGCTGCGCAAGCGCCCGGAAATGGTCGCCGATGGCTGGAAGGTCGGCCAGGAAGTCACCGGCAAGGTGCTGCACGCGAAGTACTCGCGCTACATGCAGCGCGTGGCCGAGGTCGCCCCCGAACTGGTCGCCGAGCTGGCCGAGGTCGGCGCGCGCTTCACCCACCACAGCTCGATCGCCCCGACCGGCACCATCTCGCTGTCGCTGGCCAACAATGCCTCCAACGGCATCGAGCCGTCGTTTGCGCACCACTACAGCCGCAACGTGATCCGCGAGGGCAAGAAGTCCAAGGAAAAGGTCGATGTGTTCTCGTTCGAGCTGCTGGCTTACCGCACCTTGGTGAACCCGGGCGCGATGCCGTTCTCGGATGATCCGGCGACCCGCCTGCCGGACTACTTCATCGCCGCCGATGACGTCACCCCCAAGCAGCACGTGGACGTGCAGGCCGCGGCGCAGAAATGGGTCGACAGCTCGATCTCCAAGACCGCCAACGTGCCGACCGATTACCCGTATGAGGATTTCAAGGACATCTACACCTACGCCCACGCGCAGGGCCTGAAGGGCTGCACCACGTTCCGCTTCAACCCGGCCGCCTTCCAGGGCGTACTGGTCAAGGAGGCCGACCTGGAGAACACCACCTATCGCTTCGAGCTGGAAGACGGCAGCGTGGTGGAGGCCAAGGGCAACCAGGAAATCGAGTACGACGGGGAGATGCACACCGCCGCCAACCTGTTTGATGCCCTCAAGGAAGGGTATTACGGCAAGTTCTGAGCACGCATCCCCGCGCAGCCCCCTCGGGGCACCGCATCGCGAACCAACGCACCAGGAGTCTGGCCAATGGCCATGAAGATCGATCAGAAAATCAAGGGTTACAGCGTCGTCAGCGCCGAGGACCGGGTCCGGGAAACCGCGGCGCCGGATGCCGCCCAGGCCGCTGACCTGGACAGCAACGTGGTCCAGATGCACGAGAAGATCGAGCGTCCGGAAACGCTGATCGGGACGACCTACAAGCTGAAGACGCCGCTGTTCGAGCACGCCCTGTACGTCACCATCAACGACATCATCCTCAACGCCGGCAGCGAGCACGAGCACCGCCGACCGTTCGAGATCTTCATCAACTCCAAGAACATGGACCACTTCCAGTGGATCGTGGCGTTGACCCGGATCATGTCCGCGGTGTTCCGCAAGGGCGGCGACGTGACCTTCCTGGTGGAGGAGATGAAGGCGGTGTTCGACCCGCGCGGCGGCTACTTCAAGGCCGGTGGCGTCTATATGCCGTCCCTGGTGGCCGAGCTGGGCAGCATCGTTGAGGAGCACCTCAAGTCGATCGGGATGATCCAGGACCCGGAGATGAGCGCCGCCCAGCGTGAGCTGATCGCCGAGAAGCGTGCGGCGTACGCGGCCATGGAGTCCAAAAAAAAAACTGAGGTAACTCCAGTCGCGCAGAAGATCGATGCCGCCGAGCCGCCGCCGCGGGACGAACTCAGCGGCCATCTGTTTCCCGAACCGCGGGTCACCGATACCCCGCGCAGCGAGGATGTCGAGGTCACCGGCGATGGCGGGGTGGCCTTTCCTCCCTCTGCGGCGATGTGCCACAAGTGCAGCACCAAGGCGATCGTGATCATGGACGGCTGCGCCACCTGCCTCAATTGCGGCTACTCCAAGTGCGGTTGACCCTCAGGGATCTTGCGGGCGCATCGACTCGCTGGCGGTAGACCGCCGTTTCACGGAATTTTGGTGCGCCCTCTGCGAGCATGCCCTGACGCGTAATCCACGCTTGATAACGGGGAAGTTGTTCGCATGCCGCAATCCACGCCGTCGTCTGGCCGGAAGTCGCGCCTGCTGCGCAGGTTCGCGCGTCGCCCCCAACCGGCGGCGGCCGTCGAGGAGCCACCGCTGCGCGATTCGCTGTTCAGCGCCCAGCGCATGGAAGAGCATGGCCGCCACCTCGCCGGTGTCCACCAGCTCCAGTCAGCGCGGGAGCCGCATAGTGAATCGCTGCTTGAGCGCCTGAGCGACAACCAGCGCGTGCTCGACCACACCTGCACGATGCTGACCGCATCGGCGCAGGCGAACCGGCGCATCACCCCGGCCAGCGACTGGTTGCTGGACAACATCTACCTGGTGCAGGAACAGATCGCGATTGCGCGCCGGCATTTGCCGCGCGGCTACAGCCGCGAACTGCCGCGGCTGGCCAATGGACCGTCGGCCGGCCTGCCGCGGGTCTATGACATCGCGTTGAATGCCATCTCCCACGGCGACGGTCGGCTGGAGATGGAAAGCCTGGCCCGATTTGTCGCGGCCTACCAGCAGGTCGCGCCGCTCAAGCTGGGTGAGCTGTGGGCCATCCCGATCATGCTGCGGCTGGCCCTGATCGAAAACCTGCGCCGGGTCGGTCTGCGCATCGCCACCGATCGCGTGCACATGGACCTGGCCGATATCTGGGCCGATCGCCTGACCACCGCCGCCGAGAAGCGGCCCAAGGACCTCGTGCTGGTGATCGCCGACATGGCCCGCAGCCAGCCGGCGATGACGCCGGCCTTTGTGGCCGAGCTGGTGCGCCAGGTGCAAGGCCAGGGCTCCGTGCTCGCGTTGGCGTTGACCTGGGTGGAGCAGTGGCTGGCCGATGCCGGCACGGATGTCGAACAGGTCGTCCACGCCGACGGGCAGACCCAGTCTTCCGACCAGATGACGGTGGGCAACAGCATCAGCAGCCTGAGGTTCCTGACTCTGGTTGACTGGCAGGAGTTCGTCGAGTCGGCCAGCCTGGTGGATGCGGTGCTGCGCCAGGATCCGACCGCCACCTACTCGCGCATGGATTTCGCCACCCGCGACCGCTACCGCCATCTCACCGAGGAGATCGCGCGGCGCGGCCGGCTGGAGGAGATCGCCGTCGCGGAAAAAGCACTTGAGCTGGCCCGCGCGAGCGCCGCCGAGACGCGCGACATCCGAAGCCACGTGGGCTTCTACCTCGCCGACGACGGTCGAGCCACGCTCGAACACGCGCTGGGCGCACGACCGACCCTGGAGGCCTCGGTCCGCAAGGGCGCGCGGCGGGTGCCGCTGCTGGCGTACATGCTGCCGATCGCGCTGATCGTGGTGTTCTTCACCCAGGGTCTGGTGGGCGAGGCCGCGCGCTTTGCAATCAGCGACGAGATGGTGCTGCTGATCGGGCTGCTCGGCGTGGTTGCCTTCAGCGAGCTGGGAGTGGCCTGCGTGAATTGGGGCGCCACCTTGCTGGCCACCCCCCGGACCTTGCCGCGCATGGATTACTCCACCGGCATCCCGGCCTCCGCGCGCACGGTCGTGACCGTTCCGACGATGCTGTCCAGCATTGCCGCGGTGACCGACCTGGTCGAAGCACTGGAGGTGCGGTTCCTGGCCAATCGCGATCCGCAGCTGCGTTTTGTGCTGCTCACGGATTTCCTGGATGCGCCGGAGCAGGTGATGCCGGGCGACCAGGCGTTGCTGGACGCGGCGCGCGAACAGATCGCCGCGCTCAACGAGCGCTACGCCAACGGCCACGACCTGTTCTTCCTGATGCATCGCCCGCGCGTGTGGAACGCGCGCGAAGGGGTGTGGATGGGCTACGAGCGCAAACGCGGCAAGCTCTCGGCATTGAACCGGGTTCTGCGCGGCGGCACCCGCGCCGCCTTCATGGAGATCACCGGCGACCTCGCCGAGCTGGAAGGCGTGCGCTACGTGATCACCCTGGACAGCGACACCGACCTGCCGCGCGACGCGGCCCGCAAGCTGGTGGGTACGCTGGCGCACCCGCTGAACCACCCGGTGTTTGATCTGGTGCGCGGCGTGGTGATCCGGGGCTACGGCATCCTCCAGCCGCGCGTCGGCATCAATATGAGCGGCGAGGCCAGTTCCTGGTACGCCCGCCTGTTCGGCAGCGAACCGGGCATCGACCCGTACACGCGCGCCGTGTCCGACGTCTACCAGGACCTTTTCAACGAGGGTTCCTACGTGGGCAAGGGCATCTACGATGTGGATGCCTTCGAGCAGGCGCTGGATGCACGCATCCTTCCCAACCGCGTGCTCAGCCACGACCTGCTGGAAGGGTGCTACGCCCGGGCCGGGGTGGTCAGTGATGTGCAGCTGTACGAGCAGTACCCCTCGCGCTACGCCGTGGACGTCAAACGCCGCCAGCGCTGGATCCGCGGTGACTGGCAACTGCTGCCGTGGCTGTTGCCCTGGGTACAGCGCGCCGGAAGGCAGTGGGAGCGCAATCCGCTGTCGATGCTGTCGCGCGGCAAGCTGGTCGACAACCTGCGTCGCAGCCTGGTGCCGGCCGCGGTGTTGTCGCTGCTGCTGATCGGCTGGTTCCAGGCCCGGATGCCGCTGGCGTGGACGTTGTGGATTTTCTCGATCTATCTGATTCCCCCGCTGCTGGCATCCATTGTCGACTTCGCCCGGCGGCCTCCCGATCTCTCGGTGCGCGCCCATCTGCGCCACGCGGCGTTCGCAAGCGTGCGCAGTTTTGTCCACGCTCCGCTTTCGGTGGCGTGCCTGGCCTACGAGGCGGCGTTCAGTCTTGCCGCGATCGGCACAACCCTGTGGCGGATGCTGGTGTCGCGCCGTCACCTGTTGCAATGGAACCCGTCCAGTGAAGTCGCCCGCAGCCTGCCGGTGGGTGCCTGGGCGACCGTACGCTCGATGTGGACGGCGCCGGTGTTTGCGATCGGGGTCGGCGTGGCACTGGCGCTGGTGCGACCGGACGCGCTGCTCGTGGCCGCGCCGGTGCTGTTGGCGTGGTTCGCCTCCCCATGGTTGATGTGGTGGCTGGGATCGCCGCGCGCGGAGGCGGTGACGGCACTGTCGCAGGACCAGCTGCAATTCCTGCGGCGTCTGGCGCGGCGCACCTGGGCCTTCTTCGAGAGCCACGTCACTGCACAGGACCACTGGCTGCCACCCGACAACGTGCAGGAATATCCGGCCTTGGTGGTGGCGCGACGTACCTCGCCGACCAACATCGGCCTGTCGCTGCTGGCCGACCTGGCCGCATGGGACTTCGGCTACGTGACCACGGCGACGCTGATGGAGCGTGTCGGCGCAACGCTGGGCACGATGCAGGCGCTGCCGCGCTATCGCGGACACTTCTTCAACTGGTACGACACCCAGACCCTGCAGCCGCTGCCACCGCGCTACGTCTCCGCGGTCGACAGCGGCAACCTCTCCGGCCACCTGCTCACCCTGCGCCAGGGATTGCTGGCGATGCTCGACGCGCCGGCCGTCACCCAGGTGGTTTGGCAGGGCGTCGCCGACACCCTGGACGTGTTGCGCGAGTCGCTGGGCGACGTGCCCACGGTGATCGCCATCGCCGCGATGAGCGACGATCTTGATGCGGCCATTGCAACCCCGCCTGCAACCCCGGCCGCTGCCGCCGCGCTTGCCACGCGTCTGCAGGACCATGCCGCGCAGGTGCGCCAGCACGCCGCCGGAAGTGACGCATCGTCGTACTGGGCGGACGCGCTGCAAGCCCAGTGCAACGCGCTTGCCACCGAACTTGCGTGGATCGCCGCGGGCGCAGACGACCGCGCCGCTTTCGCGGACAGCGCCGCGCCGCGCGCGATGCCCAGCCTGCGTGAGCTGGCCGCGAGCGCATCGCCGGCCACTGCAGAACAGGCACGTGAGCGGATCACGGAACTGGAGCGGCTGGCGCATATCGCCGGCCAGTGTGCGCAGGCCGAGTTCGGCTTCCTCTACGACTCCGCCCGGCGCCTGCTGGTGATCGGCTACAACGTCGATGAGCAGCGCTGCGACAACGGCTACTACGACCTGCTGGCGTCCGAGGCCCGCCTGGCCAGTTTCGTTGCCATCGCCCAGGGGCAACTGCCGCAGGAGACCTGGTTTGCCCTGGGCCGACTGCTGACCGAGGTGGACGGGGATCCGACCCTGCTCTCGTGGAGCGGCTCGATGTTCGAGTACCTGATGCCGCAACTGGTCATGCCGACCTATCGCGGCACGTTGCTGGACCAGACCGCGCGCAACAGCGTGGACCGGCAGATCGAGTACGGTCGCCAGCGCGGCGTGCCGTGGGGCATGTCGGAGTCTGGCTACCAGTTGTTCGATGCGCGCATGAACTACCAGTACCGCGCCTTCGGCGTGCCCGGGCTGGGCCTCAAGCGCGGGTTGGCGCAGGACCTGGTGATCGCGCCCTACGCCAGCATGATGGCGCTGATGGTCGCCCCCCAGGCCGCGTGCGAGAACCTCCGCCTGCTCACCCGCAAGGGTTTCGCTGGCCGCTACGGGCTGTACGAGGCGATCGACTACACCCCGGCCCGGTTGCCACCGGGCAAGGACCACGTGGTCGTGCGCTCGTTCATGGTCCACCACCAGGGCATGGGTCTGCTGGCGCTGGACTACCTGCTCTGCGACCAGCCGATGCAACGCCGGTTCATGGCCGATCCGGAGCTGCAGGCCACGCTGCTCCTGCTGCAGGAGCGCATCCCGCGCACCGGCATGCTGCATCCGCACGCGGCCGAGGCGGCCAGCGCAGGCAAGCGCACCGATCAGGCCGAAACACGCCTGCGGATCTTCCGCACGCCGAACATGGAGCTGCCGGCGATCCAGATGCTCTCCAACGGCAGCTACCACGTGATGGTGGGCTGCGCCGGCGGCGGCTACAGCCGCACCGACGACATCGCGGTGACCCGTTGGCGCGAGGACGCGGTCCGCGACCACTGGGGCAGCTTCTGCTACGTGCGGGATGTCGAGGACGGCGATTTCTGGTCGACGTCCTACCAGCCGAGCCTGGTCGCGCTGGACGCCTACGAGGCGATCTTCTCCGATGCCAAGGCCGAGTTCCGCGGTCGTCGTCGCGACTTCGAGATGCACACCGCGATCGCGGTCTCGCCTGAGGACAACATCGAGCTGCGCCGCCTGCGTATCGCCAACCGCGCCAGCACCCCGCGCACCGTGGAGATCACCACCTACGCCGAAGTCGTGCTCGCCCCGGCGATTGCCGATGAGCTCCACCCGGCCTTCAGCAATCTGTTCGTGCAGACCGAGCTGGAGCGCAGCCGACAGGCGATCCTGTGCACCCGGCGCCGGCGCGAGCTGGACGAAACCCCGCCATGGATGTTCCATCTGGTCGCGGTGCACGACGCGTCGGTCGAAGCGATCTCCTACGAAACCGACCGCTCGCGCTTCATCGGCCGCGGAAACACGTTGCAGAACCCGGCCGCGCTCACCACCCCGGGCGACCTGTCAGGCAGCGAGGGCTCGGTGCTGGATCCGATCGTGGCGATCCGCTGCCGCATCACCCTGGAACCGGGGCAGGTCGCCAGCATCGACATGGTCTCCGGCGTCAGCCCGAGCCGCGCGGACGCCAGCGGCATGATCGACAAGTACCGCGACCGCGGCCTTGCCGATCGTGTGTTCGACATGGCGTGGACGCACAGCCAGGTCGTGCGCAACCAGATCAACGCCACCCAGATCCACGCCCAGCTGTACGAGCGACTGGCTGGACTGGTCCTTTACACCAACTCCGCGCTGCGCGCCGATCCGGCGCTGATGCGGCAGAACCGGCGCGGTCAGTCGGGCCTGTGGGGGCAGTCGATTTCCGGCGACCTGCCGATCGTGCTGGTGAAGATCGCCGACGTCGCCAACATCGAACTGGTCCGCCAGCTGGCCCAGGCCCACGCCTACTGGCGTCTGAAAGGGCTGGTGGTCGACCTGGTGATCTGGAACGAGGACCAGGCCGGTTACCGCCAGCAACTGCAGGATCAGGTCCTGGGCCTGATCGCCGCCGGCGCGGGCGCGCACCTGATCGACCGCCCCGGCGGCATCTTCGTGCGCCCGACCCAGCAGATGTCGCAGGAGGATCGCATCCTCATGCAGGCCGTCGCCCGGGTCGTGCTCAGCGACACGCGTGGCAGTCTGGCCGAGCAGCTGGAGGTGCGTCCGCCGGCGCCGCCTTTGGCCGCCTTGCTGGGTCCCGCGCCCGAGCAGTACGAGCTGATGCCGCGCCATGCCGGTGAAGGCCCGGCGCCGCGGGCCAGCTTCGATGCGTGGCCGTTCGATCCCGGCGCGCGCGAGCTGATCCTGCACAACGGGATCGGTGGTTTCTCGCCGGACGGGCGCGAGTACGTGATCGACCTTGCCGAGGGCCAGACCACACCCGCTCCATGGTCCAACGTGATGGCCAACGCGCAGTTTGGTTGCGTGGTCAGCGAAAGCTCCCCGGGCTACACCTGGGCCGAGAACGCCCACGAATACCGCCTGACGCCGTGGCACAACGATCCGGTCAGCGATCCGGCCGGCGAGGCGTTCTACCTGCGTGACGAGGACACCGGACAAGTGTGGTCACCCACGCCGCTGCCGTGCCGCGGCACCGGGTCGTACCGCACTCGCCACGGGTTTGGCTACAGCGTCTACGAGCATGAGGAAAACGGCATCATCAGCGAGTTGTGGGTCTACGTGGATCTGCACGATGCGGTGAAATTCAGCGTCCTCAAGCTGGCCAACCGCTCCGGCCGGCCGCGTCGCCTGAGTGCGACCGGCTACGTGGAGTGGATCCTGGGTGACCTGCACGGCAAGACCGGCATGCACGTCATCACCGAGATCGACGGCGACAGCGGCGTACTCACCGCGCGCAACCCCTACAACACCGAGTTCGAGGGCCGGGTCGCGTTCTTCGACACCGACGCCGGCGCCGATGATCGCAGCATCACCGGCGATCGCCTGGAGTTCATCGGTCGCAACGGCACCCTGCAGGCGCCGGCCGGGCTGACCCGCGAACACCTCTCGGGCCAGATTGGTGCCGGTCTGGACCCGGTGGCCGCCATCCAGATCCCGATCACCCTGGAGCCGGGTGAGCGCAAGGAAACCGTGTTCCGCCTTGGCATGGGCGAGGACTGGGGCGACTGCGTTGCCGTGGCCCGCCGCCATCGCGGCAACGACGCCGCCCACGACGCGCTCGACCGGGTCCGCATGTACTGGCTGCAGACCCTGGGCGCGATCCAGGTCGACACCCCGGAGCCGGCGTTCGACGTCCTGGCCAACGGCTGGCTGATGTACCAGACCATCGCCTGCCGCTTCCTGGCCCGCAGCGGCTACTACCAGTCCGGCGGTGCCTACGGGTTCCGCGACCAGCTGCAGGACTCGATGGCGATGGTCCATGCCGAACCGTCAATGGTGCGCAGCCACCTGCTGCGCAGCGCGGCCCACCAGTTCCCCGAAGGCGACGTGCTGCACTGGTGGCACCCACCGCAGGACCGCGGCGTGCGGACGCGCTGCTCGGATGACTACCTGTGGCTGCCGCTTGCGGTGTGCCGCTACGTGGAAGCCACCGGCGACCGTGAGGTGCTGGAAGAACCGGTCAGCTACATCGAGGGTCGACCGGTTGCTCCGGGCGAGGAGTCCTATTTCGACCTTCCGCTGCGCTCGACCCTGCGTCAGAGCCTGTACCAGCATTGCGTGCGATCCATCCGCCGCGGTCTGCAACTGACCGGCGAACGCGGTCTGCCTTTGATCGCCACGGGCGACTGGAACGACGGCATGAACCGGGTCGGCGAGCGTGGCCGTGGCGAGAGCGTGTGGCTGGGCTTCTTCCTCTACGACGTGCTCCAGCACTTCGCCCCGCTGGCCGAGGCGCACCTGGATCACCGGTTTGCTGCCGAGTGCCTGCAGGCCGCCCAAACCCTGCAGCAGAACCTGGAGACGCACGCCTGGGATGGGGAGTGGTACCAGCGCGCCTGGTTCGACAACGGCGCGCCGCTGGGCTCCAAGGACAGCGACGAGTGCCGTATCGACTCGATCTCCCAGAGTTGGGCGGTGCTGTCGGGGGCCGGCGCCCCGGAGCGCACGGCGCAGGCGATGGCCTCGCTGGACAAGCACCTGGTGCGCGAGGAGGCCTGCCTGATCCAGTTGCTGGATCCGCCTTTTGACAAGACCGCGCAGGACCCCGGGTACATCCGCGGCTACGTGCCGGGTGTTCGCGAAAACGGTGGCCAGTACACCCATTCGGCGGTCTGGGCGACGATGGCCTTCGCCCGCAGCGGCCACACCGAGCGGGCGTGGCAACTGATGCGGATGATCAATCCGGTCAACCACGGCGCGGCCGCGTCGCTGCAGACCTACAAGGTCGAGCCGTATGTCATGGCCGCCGATGTGTATGCGGTTGCCCCGCATGTCGGCCGTGGCGGCTGGACCTGGTACACCGGCTCGTCGGGCTGGATGTACCGGCTGATGGTCGAGTCACTGCTTGGCATCCAGCGCGAAGGCCGCCGTCTGCATCTGACCCCGACGCTGCCGGCAGACTGGCCGGGCTTCCAGATGCGCTACCGCTTCGGCGCGACCGAATACCGGATCGAGGTGACCCGCGCCGACGGCGGCGCCACACGCCTGTTGCTGGATGGCGTGGCCCAGCCGGGCATGTCCATCGCGCTGCAGGATGACCAGAGCCCGCGCGAGGTGCAGGTATTCGTAGCTGATGGTCCTGAAGGGGTGGCGCCAGCGACCGGGACCTGACGCGGGAGGTCCCGCGCGTGTCAGAACGCCAGCGTGATTCCGGCAATCGGTCCCTTGAACTCCTGCTCCAGACCCAACATGCCGTCGCTGCCGCGCTTGTCGATGTCCAGCTTGAACCAGTCGTAGCCGGCGTGTATGCCGAAGTTCGGGGTAAAGCGGTATTCGACCAGCGCATTGGCGCGGCTCAGGTCGCCGCGGTAGTCGCCGAAGTTGCCCCAGGAGGCATTCAGATATTGGCCCTGGGCGACCACACGCCAGGCGTCGGACGGCGCCCACGTGAAGCGGGTGCCGATGACCGGCGCGAAGCCGTCGGAACTCTCCCGCTCGCGGTAAGTTTCGTCCCCCGCCTCGGCATAGACCTTGGCTTCCAGCTTGGCGTACTCCGCGCCGACCTGCAGGCCCCAGCTGAAGGTGTCGGTCTCGGTCACCGCGAAATCGTAAACAACGCCCGCGACTTCGAAATCCACCTCTCCCTTGGCGAAGCTGCCGGCGGGAATGAGATTGCCGTCGTAGTAAAGGTCATCAGCCAGCGTGATCCGGCGGTCCTTCTCGTAGTTGAAGTAGTTGAACAGCAGGCGGTTGCGCTCGCTGAAGCGGAGCTGGCCTTCCAGACGCGGCACGGTTTCCTTGCCGCCGAAATCGAAGTCCTCGCTGAAACCGATCGAGTCGCCGGCAAAATCGGTGCGCCCGCGCAGGGTGCTCTGGGCGTCGGCGTTCATCGCGCCGATCCGCACAGTGAAGCGGTCGTCATCGATGGCGTGGGCGGGCAGGGCGAGGGCGACGCCGGAGGCAAGCAGAAGCAGCTGCAGCGGAAAACTCTTGGGCATGGTGCGGGTCCGTGGGGTGGGGAGGGCGGTCATGAGAACCGAACCACGGTGGCGCGGACGTGAACGTGCAGCCGCGCATGTGCTTGGCTTACCGTAGACGACCGTCGTCAGCTACCGGATGCCAATGAAAGTCCTGCACCTTCTTGCTGCCCTGCTGTGCCTGCTGGTGGTTTCCGCCTGCGCCACTGCACCGCCGTGCAATCCGCTGGCCGACTGGCATCCCTCGCCCAATCACGAGCCGCGGCGCGCGCGCATGATCGTGATCCACCACACCGCGATGCGCAGCGCAGAGGGCGCGTTGCTGGTCCTGCAGACGCGAAACTCCGGCGGCCGGGTCAGCGCGCATTACCTGATCGGCGAGGATGGCCGCCGCTACCAGCTGGTTGCCGAGCAGGAGCGCGCGTGGCACGCCGGGCCCAGTCGCTGGTCCGGCATTGATGACATCAACTCGATTTCCATCGGCATCGAGCTCGACAACGACGGCAGCGAGCCATTCAGCGACGCGCAGATCGAGTCCCTGCTGGTACTGCTGGCCGACCTGACCGAACGCCTGGGCATCCAGCCGCATCTGGTCGTGGGTCATGGCGATGTCGCTCCGACCAAGAAGGACGACCCGAGCGTGCATTTTCCCTGGCAGCGCCTGGCCCAGGCGGGTTACGGGTTGTGGCCGCGTGAGGTCCGCGCGCCGGTCCCGGCCGGGTTCGATGCCTGGGCGGCGTTGCGCGTGGTCGGCTACGACCTGCGAGACCCGGAAGCCGCGCTCGCCGCGTTCCATCGCCACTTCCGTGGCCGCGAGGAGCGCGAGTGGCTGGAGGGTGATGCGGCCATCCTGCATGACCTGCAGATGCAATTGATGGAATTGCCAGCGCAACCGGCCATCTTGGGACGGTAAGCCGGCGCGACCGGGTGCTGCGACGCAGCAGCGTGGCGACCGGATTTGATCGCTGAACAGGCGGTCCCGTGAAGCCTGCGTCGTCGTCAGGTGAGCGCTGCGTCAAGCGCTGCGCCGCTTATCCGCCGTACAGGACCCGAGGCAAACGCTCAAGGCACACACCCTGAGGAGAACGCCCATGAACCGTCCCCGCGCGCTGGCCCCGTCCCTTTTGTCCGGCGCCGCCGGCCTCGCCCTGGTCGCCGGCATGGCGTTTGCCGCCCCTGCGGCGGCGCAGCAGCAAAACGCCGATCCGCTGGACAACGCCGAGCAGGCGATGTCGCCGCCCCCGATCATCAGCGACGACGACCGAGCCGATGCCGCCCCGCCCTCCGAGGTCCGCGACGACTTCCGCTGGGACGAGCTGGATGCCGACGGCGACGGTCGGATCAGCCGTAGCGAAGGCAGTGCCAATCCCGATTTCGACAGCAATTTCGAGATGACCGATGCCGACGGCGACGGCTATGTCACCCGGGCTGAAGAGGACGCGAGCGACCGGGCAAATCCGCCGGAGCCGGAAGAAGCAGACGAGCAGCAATAAGCCGACGACGCAGCGCGGTCGCGCGGGGGGGGGGGCGCGACCGCGGGTCTGACGGTCCCGGATCGTTGCTGTCGTCAGTCGGGTCGCTCAGTCGGTCTGCGCCGGCGGCGCCAGACGCAGCAATCGGCCCTTCGGGCCGTCCTCGAGCAGGTACAGGTCCCCGTCCGGTCCCTGCGCAACGGCTCGGATGCGCTCGCCCATGTCGAAGCGTTCAGCCTCGCGGGCGCTGTCGCCGTCAAAGGCGATGCGGACCAGCGACCTTGACGACAACCCGCTGGCGAACGCGTTGCCCTTCCATGCCGGGAACTGCTCGCCGCTGTAGAAAATCAGGCTGCTGGGCGAGATGACCGGCGTCCAGCTGATCGCCGGGGCTTTGAACTGTGGCTGGGTGTCGTGGTCGGGAATCGGACGCCCATCGTAGTGATCGCCGTTTGACACGATCGGGTAGCCGTAATTGGCACCGCGCTCGATCAGGTTCAGCTCATCGCCACCCTTGGGTCCCATCTCGATTTCCCACAACTCGCCACTGGCGTTGAAGGCCAGTCCGAGCGGATTGCGATGGCCCAGCGACCACACCTGCGATGCCACTTTTCCCTCACCGGAGAACGGGTTGTCGGCTGGGATCGTGCCATCGTCATTGAGGCGCAGGACCTTGCCCAGATTGGATGCCATGTCCTGGGCGGGATCGAATTTCTGCCGCTCGCCCGAACTGATCCACAGGTGGCCGTCCGGACCGAAGGCGATCCGGTGGCCGTAGTGGCCCTCGCCCTGGACCTTGGGGACCTGGCGCCAGAGCACTTCCAGTCCGGTCAGTTTCCCGCCCCCCTTGGCGTCGGTGACCAGTCGCGCGCGTGCCACCGCAGCGCCCCGGGTGTCACGCTCGCCGCCCTCGGCATAGCTGAGGTAAACCAGCTGGTTGCGGCTGAAATCCGGATGGAGCACCACATCGCCCAGTCCACCTTGACCGCCGTAGACGACCTCCGGCACGCCGGTGATATCGGCGGACTTGCCATCCATGCCGACCAGTTTCAGCTGCCCCCCCTTTTGGGTGACCAGCAGGTGTTGGCCGTCGGGGAGGAAGCTCATCGCCCACGGTTCGCGGAAACGGGCAATTTCCGTGACAACGAAGGGCTGCTCAGCGGCCTGCGGTCCCTGCGCCCCAGCGTCTGCCGGCGCGGTCGCAGTGGGGGCGCCGTTGCCCGGGCTGCAGGCAACGAGCAAAGCCATCGCGAGGATGGTGGGAAGGGAGTTTCGCATGGCGGATCCTCAGCTGAAGCAACGCGGCGGTGGACTAGAACGGTAGCCGTTCGCAACCGGCATTGACAATTGCCGTGCGGCGGGCGCAGGGACGCCTCGTCGGGGCCAACCACCGTGTCTCGCCGGCTCATCTGATGATTGCCGAGACTGGGGCGGGCGCGGTTAGAGGTGCGTGACGGATCGACCTGCATAATCACGTGATGGACAGGATGATTGGCATGGTCGGTTTCGACGCCGACGACACGTTGTGGCGCAGCCAGGATTATTTCGACGAGGCGCAGGAAGAGTTCGAGCGCATCCTGGGTGCCTGGACCGACCTGGACCGCAGCGGTGCCCGCGACCGCCTCTATCAGGTCGAGAGCGGCAACATCGGCGTGTTCGGCTACGGTGTGAAGGGCATGGTGCTGTCGATGCTCGAAGCCGCCATCGAGCTGTCGGATGCGCGCATCAGCGCAGCCGACCTGCAGCGCATCCTCGGGCTGGGCAAGGAGCTGCTGCAGCATCCCGTCGAGTTGCTGCCGGGTATCGCCGAGGCGGTGGAGACGATTGCCCGCGACCACCCCGTGGTGATGATCACCAAGGGGGACCTGTTCCATCAGGAGGCCAAGGTACGCGACTGCGGCATGGCGCACCTGTTTGGCCGGATCGAGATCGTCAGCGAGAAGGATCCGGCGACCTACCGCCGTCTGCTCGCGGAGTTCGGGTTGCAGGCGTCGCAGTTCCTGATGATCGGCAATTCGCTGCGCTCCGACATCATTCCGGTGCTGGAGCTGGGCGGCTGGGGCATCCATGTGCCGTACCACTCGACCTGGGTCCACGAGCGCGCCGCGCCCGTTGCGGAGGGTGAGAGGCGTTTCCGCCAGGTGCACACCGCGGCGGGGCTGCCGGCAGCGGTAGCCGAACTGGCCGCGGTGGCGAGACAGCGGCCGTAGCAGGCCCGACGCTGTTTGGCACTGCCGGGGTGTTCGCGCCGCGCTGGCGAGCCGTATCGCGGCAAACACGAGCCGCTCGTTATGTGAACGAGCGCGCCGGTTTATGCGGCATGTTGGAAATCCGTTCAGCCACGCAACGGCATGGTCGGAACAGGGCCGGAGCGCCGGCGTAACCAAGGAGTAGCCCTCATGTCGAATCTTTCCCGCTGGCTTGCGCCCCTCGTGATCGCCGCCGGTTTCGGCACCATGGCACTGGCTCCCACCGCCGCCCGGGCGGCCGGTGGCGATGACCTGATCCGGGTGCTCGTGGACGTCGCGGACGTCGTACTGCGTGGGGACCAGCCGTACTACCGCAATGGCAACTACGGTTACAACGACCGCTTGATCGTGGTCCGCGACAATCGCGGCCAGCCGCGTTACTACCGCGATGTTCCGCGCCGCATGTATGTGAACAACTACCGTCCTTCGCCGGCGTACCGGGACCGCGACGTGAAGTGCAACAAGCACGGCAAGTGCAAGGTCAAGACCCAGACCACCTATTACGATCCGCGCTACGACCGCGACCGTCGCGGCAAGCACCGTCATCGTTAAGACGCCGCATTAGCTGCCCATCTGCTACTGCCGATGCGAGTGAGTGGTAAAAGGCGCGGCACCGCCCAAAGCGGTGCCGTCGCCGTTTCCACCGGGCGGTGGACGTCACCCCGCAGCGATGGCCGCATCGATTAGTCTGACGACAGTCCCTTTCAGGAGGTTGCTCATGCCAAGTGCCCATCGTGGTTCCCGTCTGGCTCCGCTGCTGTTGGCCACGCTCATGACGGCTGCAGCATTTCCCGTCGCCGCCGCGGGCAACGCCGATTGCGAGCTGCGCTTCAATCTCTCCGGCTGGTCGGCGTTCTACAAGACCGGCTCGGGTACCGGCACGGTGACCTGCGACAACGGGGCCTCGATGGCGGTGAAGATCCGAACCAAGGGCGGCGGCATCACCTTCGGCAAGACCCGTATCACCGATGGCCGTGGCGAGTTTTCCGGCATCAACAACATCAATGAAGTCCTCGGCACCTACGTGACCGCCGAAGCCCATGCAGGCGCGGGCAAGTCGGCCAAGGCGCAGGTGATGACCAAGGGCGATGTTTCCCTTGCGCTGGCCGGCAAGGGCGAGGGATGGGATCTGGGCGTGGCCTTCGGCAAGTTTGTGATTTCACGCTGATCGTGGCGGTCGCGGCGCGCCCCGCGCGCCCTGGCTGAACGGCTCTGATTGACTGCGGCCGGGTTCGGCAGGGGTTCACCCCTCCACTCCGAATATGGTCACGCAGCCGCTGATCAACTGCGGCGTCGACTTCGAGGTAGCCCATGTCCATGCAACCCCCCATTGCCGTCAAGCTGCGCTCGCGCGTGTTCGCGATGGCGGCGGCGTTTGCCACGCTGGCCGGTACCGGCGTAGCCGCGAACGCGCAGGACTTCCGCTTTGACTGGAATCCGCGCAGCGGCGATCCGTGGGTGGACAGCCAGCTGGAGGACGTCAACCGCTACGGTACGCGTTACCGCCGGTCCTTCATCGACGAGATGGTGCGCTACTACGGCGCCCCGCGGAATCTGGTGGAGACCCTGTTGGAAGACGAGCGATGGGCGCCAGGCGACATCTACTACGCTTGCGCCGCCGCCGAGGTACTGGGTCGCCCGTGCCGTCACGTGGTGGAGTTGTGGGAACGCGACCATGAGCAGGGCTGGAGCGTGGTGGCCGAACAACTGGGCATTACCCCCGGCTCTGCACGGTTTGACCGCATCAAGCGCGGCTTTGTGCCGACCTACGACCGCTGGGGCCGTCCGATCCAGATCGACGAGGATCTCTCCCGCCACTACCCCAAGCGTGCCAGCGCGGCCAAGTAGGCCCGGATCCGCTTGGCGTTGGTTCCCACGTCGCTCTTGCCGACCCGCGAGACCGAGCGGACATCGACCCGGCTGCCGTCACCTTCAGCCTCCACCCGGATCACCACGTCATCGGTGAAGCCGAACCATCGCGTGGTGTCGCTGGCCTCGATTCGGCCGCTTGCAGGATCGCTGGCGACGATATCCCAGCCCATCTTCTTCGCGGCTTCCAGCGCCTGGTCGAATGCCGCCGCCGGCGGTAAGGCGCTCGTGTACGGACCCAGTTCCGGATAGGCGGCGAGCTGTTGCTGGGCGATTTCGGCGCCGCCGTAGGTGGCCGGGTTTGGCGCATCGGCGCGTAAGGGAAGGATGTCCACGAACTGCGGCGGACGCTGGGTATCGGTGCTGATGTCGTGGATCGGCGGCACCTGCTTTGCGCCGCGCATCGCGTTCCATGGGACGAACGCGACGCCCACCCCGATCAGCAGCGCTGCCGCCAGCGCCAGTGCTCCCGCCCGGCGGTATGCGGGAACCAGCAGCAGCACGACTGCAACAACCGCCGCTCCCAAGCCGATGTAGGCGGCCCAGCGCATCAACGCGAAGCCGGTGCGGAAGTCCCATACCTCCATCCGCGTGCCCGGGCCGGCGATCAACAACAGCACCGCGGCAAGCAATGCGATGACAAGGACGAGGCGGGAAAGGCGCATGCGGGACTCCATTGGGATTTGAGACGCGGCGGACTCAACAAGGTCGGTCGGAGCGAAGGCGAATCGCCGGGCGCAAACCGACCTTAGCCGGCCTCGCCCCAGATTTCCTCCAGCCGGCGATCGCGGCCACAGCTGTAGCGGTAGTACTTGTAGCGCACCGGATTCTTCCGGTAGTAGTCCTGATGGTATTCCTCGGCGGAATAGAAGGTCGCCATCGGTTCGATCCGGGTCGCGATGGTCTGCTGGCGGAAGCGCGGGTCCGCCTGGAGCGTCTTTTTGCTGCCCTCGGCGAGGCGGCGCTGCTCATCGCTGACCGGGAAGATCGCGCTGCGGTACTGGTTGCCGACGTCGCAGAACTGCCGATCCACGGCAACCGGATCGATATTGCGCCAGAACACCTCCAGCAACGTCGGGTAGCCGACCTTGGCGGGGTCGTAGGTCACCCTCAGCGCCTCGGCGTGCCCGGTACGCCCGGCAGAGACCTGCTCGTAGGTCGGGTTGGCCACGGTGCCGCCGATGTAGCCGGATTCGGTGGAAATGACGCCGGGCAGCGCGTCATACGGCGGTTCCATGCACCAGAAGCACCCGCCGGCGAAGATCGCGATCTCGGTGCTTCGGGGCGCGGCCGTCCCGACGGGCCCGTTCTGCGATGGGCGGGCCTGCGTGGATGGGGTCGGGTTGGATCGCGAAACCGCGACACTGGTTGCCGTAGCAGTGGCAGTATCGGCACCGCTGCTCGCACGGGCATCCGCGCTGGGCTGGGCGCACGCGGTCAACGCCAGCAAGGCGGCCAGACAGCCGGGCCAGGTGAGGCGGTGCCGCAAAGCGGCGCGAAACGGGAACCGGGTCATGTTCAACCTCTCAAAGCCGGAAGTGTTTCCGAGCCGGGCACGAATCGCAGTGCCAAGCCGTTGTTGCACCAGCGTTTGCCAAGCGGCGGTGGGCCATCGCCGAACACATGGCCCTGGTGACCCCCGCAACGCGCGCAGTGATATTCAGTGCGCGGAATCAGCATCACGAAGTCGCGCTTGGTCTGCATGCTGCCGGCGATCGGCTGGGTGAAGCTGGGCCAGCCGGTTCCGCTTTCGTATTTGTGGGCGCTATCGAAAAGCGGCAGGTAGCAGGCGGCGCACACGAACGTGCCGTCGCGCTTCTCATCATTGAGCGGACTGCTCCCGGCGCGCTCGGTTTCGCTTTCGAACAGCACCTTGAACGCGGCGGGGCTGACCATGTCGCGCCAGAACGCCGGGGGGTGCGCCAACGAGGTGATCGCCGCGTTTCCTGCCGGGGCCGCGGGCGCGGCAGCGCGGGAACACGCAGGCAGGAAAGGCAGTGCTGCAAAGGCGGCGAGGCCCTGCAGTACGGTGCGTCGGTTCATGGGGCTCTCCGGTTCGGGGGCCAGGAGGACGCTGTCGTGCCGAAGGCGGGGGCAGCGGCGACTCTCGTGGCCTGTCATGTGTGTATACGTGCGTCGGCGCCGATTGGTTGCATCGGCGATCAGAGGGGCATGGCGCCGAGGATCCAGTCGTCGTGCAAATGCGTAAGCACTCTCGAAGCGGCAGCACGCCAGCCTGCGATGCGTGGACGCTTCATACTGGGCGTGGATGCATGGCCGGCGGGTGAACCTGGCCGGGTGCGCCAGATCAACCGCAATTTCCGGAGGCAGGATGGATGACCGTGCGTTCCAGCGACGTTGGGGCTGGCTCGCGTTGGTGCTCGCCGTCGCGGCACTGCTTTGGGCGTGGCACGCCGGAGTTGCCGATCTGCTGACCCTGGAGCAACTCAAGGCGCGCCAGACCGAACTGGGTGAATGGGTCGGACAGCACCTCTGGCTTGCGGCTGGCACGTTCTTTCTGGTCTATGTTGCGGCTGCGGCCACCTCGCTGCCCGGCGCGGCGGTGTTGACCATCGCCGCAGGTGCCCTGTTCGGTCTGCTGGAGGGCACTGTGCTGGTGTCCTTCGCCAGCAGCATCGGCGCCAGCCTGGCGTTCCTGGTGGCGCGGTTCGCCCTGCGCGAGCGCTTGCGGGAACGCTACCGTGACCGGCTGAAGAAGATCGACGGCGGCATCGCGCGCGACGGCTGGCGCTACCTGCTGACCCTGCGTCTGGTGCCGGTATTCCCGTTCTTCCTGGTCAATCTGCTGGCCGGCCTGACGGCGCTGCCGCTGCGCACGTTCTATTGGGTCAGTCAGCTGGGCATGCTGCCGGCGACCGTGGTGTACGTGTATGCGGGCACCCAGCTGGCGCGGATCGACTCCCTGGCCGGCGTGCTTTCTCCCGGCCTGTTGGGTGCGCTGGTCTTGCTGGGCGCACTGCCGCTGCTGGCAAAGGGATTCACCGATTGGCTGGCGGCACGCAGGGTCTACCGGGGGTACGTAAAGCCGCGGGCCTTCGACTACAACGTGCTGGTGATCGGAGCCGGATCGGCAGGGCTGGTCTCGTCCTACATCGCCGCGACGGTGAAGGCACGCGTCGGGCTGGTGGAAAAAAGCGCGATGGGCGGCGACTGCCTGAATACCGGCTGCGTGCCATCCAAGGCCTTGCTGCGCACGGCGCGCTTGCTCGCGGAGGGCCGCGACAGCCAGCGTTATGGCGTGCGATCGATGATCGCCGAGTTCGATTTTGCCGATGCGATGGAGCGGGTGCAGCAGGTCATCGCGCGGATCGCGCCGCACGATTCCGTCGAGCGCTACACAGGCCTTGGGGTGGAAGTCATCACCGGCGCGGCCAGGGTGGTGAGCCCGTGGGAGATCGAGGTCGACGGGCGGCGCTTGAGCGCGCGCAGCCTGATCATCGCCACCGGTGCGCGGCCTCTGCTACCGCCTATCCCCGGGCTGGACAGCGCCTCCTACCTGACCAGTGACACGCTGTGGGGACTGCGCCAACTGCCCAGACGGCTGCTCGTACTCGGCGGCGGTCCGATCGGCTGCGAGCTGGCCCAGGCGTTCGCGCGCTTCGGCAGCCAGGTCACCGTGGTCGAGATGGCGCCGCGCCTGCTGGGGCGCGAGGATGCCGATGCCGCCGATGCCGTCGCGCGCCAACTGCAGCGCGAAGGTGTGCATCTGGCCACCGGCCACAAGGCGCTGCGGGTCGAGGGCAACGGCGAGGCTGGACGCCTGGTCTGCGGGTACGAGGGCGGGGAGGTGGTCTTCGATTACGACGTCCTGCTGCTGGCGCTGGGCCGCAGCGCCAACGTGGAAGGCTTCGGGCTGGAGGAGGTGGGCGTCCGCCTCAACGAGCGCAGGACCATCGACGCTGATCCGATGCTGCGCACGAACTACCCCAACATCCTCGTCTGCGGCGATGTCACCGGTCCCTACCAGTTCACCCACGTCGCCTCGCATCAGGCCTGGTACGCGACGGTGAACGCACTGCTGGCGCCGTGGTGGTCGTTCAAGGTCGATTACCGGGTCATTCCCTGGGCCACATTCACCGATCCGGAGGTGGCGCGCGTGGGCCTGTCGGAGGATGAGGCGCGGCAGCAGAAGATCGCGGTCGAGGTCACCCGCTACGCGCTGGACGGGCTCGACCGGGCGATCACCGACGGCACCGATGCGGGCTTCGTCAAAGTGCTCACCGCGCCGGGCAAGGACCGCATCCTGGGTGCCACCATTGTCGGGGCGCATGCCTCCGAGATGCTGGCGGAATTCGTGCTCGCCATGAAGCACGGCATCGGTTTGAACAAGCTGCTGGGCACGATCCACGTCTATCCGACCATGGCCGAGGCGAACAAGCATGTCGCCGGCAACTGGAAGCGCGCCAACGCGCCGGCCGGCGTCCTGCGCTGGTCACGGCGGTACTTTGCCTGGCGGCGGGGCTGAGCGGTGGACGCTGTTGTTGAGGCGGGAGCCGTGCTTGAGCCGCTGGCCGGTGTGACCGTCGTGGTGCCGGTCGGGCCGGGTGACCGGTTGTCGCGGCAACTGCGCGAGCAACTCTCCCAGCTCCCGACGCGCGCACACGTGGTCGTGGTGGGATGCGACCCGCCGCCCACGGATCAGGTGCAGGCTGCGGAAGCCCGCGGGAGGGCATCCACCGGCGGGCCGGCCGGGCCGCGCTGGCAGATGTTTCAGTCCCCGACCGGACGATCGCTGCAACAAAACGAGGGCGCTGCGGCGGCGCGCTCGGACTGGTTGTGGTTCCTGCATGCCGATGCAGCGCTCGCGCCGGAAACCCTGCCGGCGCTGGCGCGCTTCGTCGCCGAAGGGCGATCGGCGCTGGGTTACTTCGATCTGCGCTTCCTCGGCGACGGTCCCGCTTTGGTGCATCTCAACGCGGTCGGTGTCTGGCTGCGCAGCCGGGCGCTCGGATTGCCGTTCGGGGATCAGGGGTTCGTGCTGCCACGGCGCCTGTTTGCGGCCGTCGGTGGGTTCGACCCGGCGACGACGCGCGGCGAAGACCATCAACTGGTCTGGCGCGTACGTCGTGCCGGCGCGCCGGTCGTGGCCATCGGCGCGCCGCTCTACACCAGCGCCCGCCGCTACGCCTCGCGTGGCTGGGTCGCGACCACCACCGGCCACGTTGGAGAAACCCTGCGCCAGGCGTGGCGGTTCTCGCGACCGGAGCACCCGCGGTGAGCGGCGCGCTCGCGATCTTCGTCAAGACGCCGGGGCGGTCGGCGCTCAAGACCCGTCTCGCAGGCGGCACCGGAGACGCCTATGCGCAGCGCTGGTACGCGCTGGCGGCCGACGCAGTCGCCTCGGTAGCGACCCGGGCCCGCGAGGATTTCGGCATCACGGCGTACTGGGCGGTGGCCGAAGCCGGGGCAGAAAGCGAGTGGACGGGATTGCCGACGATCGCGCAAGGCGAGGGCGACCTGGGGACGCGCATGGCACGCGTTCATGCGGAGCTGGTGGAACGGCACGGCTTCGCGGTTTTGATCGGTGCCGACGCGCCGCAATTGACGGCGACGTTGATTGGCCAGGCGGCGGACTGGTTGGCCGCCCCCGGGGCGACGGAGCCCCGCCTGTCGCTTGGCCCGGCCAGCGACGGTGGCTTCTGGCTGTTCGGCAGCAACCGGGTCGTGCCGTTGCCGGCGTGGGTGCAGGTCCGCTACAGCCAGGCCGATACCGCGAGCCGGTTCAGCGAATCGATGCGGATTTACGGGCGCTGGCAGACGCTGGCCGCCCTCACCGACGTGGATCGAGCCGAGGACCTGAAGCGCGTGCAACAGGCGCTCGACGCGCTCGCCGAGCCGACCGCCGCGCAGCGCACACTGGCGCAATGGATGCACGAAACTTCCCCGGTGCCGCACACGGACGGGAACCCATGAAGCCCGCCGACGCGCCTGTCACAGCCGAGCCCTGCCTGCACCGTCCGAGCTCGCGTTGCAACGCGTGGACGGCACCGCAATGAGTCCCACCGCGTGGGTGATGGAGCACGAGGCTGCCCTGCGACTTGGCAGCTTCCTCGCCGTGCTCGGTGCGTTGGCCATCGCCGAGCGGGTCTGGCCCGCCCGTGGCGACGCCCGCCCGGCACCCCGGCAAATAACGAACCTGGGTTTGATGCTCATCAACACCGGTCTGCTGCGGCTGCTATTCCCCGTGCTTGCGGTCGCGGTCGCGATGTCGGTGCACTCGCGTGGCGGCGGGCTGTTCGGACTGCTCGGATTGCCGGGATGGCTCGAGGTGCTGGCGACGGTCGTGGTGATGGACGCGGCGATTTACGCCCAGCACCGTTTGATGCATGCGGTCCCGCTGCTGTGGCGGATGCATCGCGTGCACCACACCGATCTCGGATTTGACGTCACCCTGGGCGTGCGCTTCCATCCTTTGGAAATGGCCTTCTCGATGGGGGTGAAACTGGGACTGGTCTATCTGCTCGGTGCGCCGGCGCTCGGCGTGGTGGCGTTCGAGATCCTGCTGGCGGCTGCCAGCCTGTTTACCCACGCCGACTTCGCGTTTCCCGCTCGCGCCGAGCCCTGGCTGCGCGCGGCGGTGGTGACCCCCTCGATGCACCGCACCCACCACTCGGTGTTGCGCCACGAGACCGACAGCAACTACGGCTTCCTGCTTTCGGCGTGGGATCGCATCTTCGGCAGCTACACGCCACGTCCGCTGCGCCCGGAGCGCGAGATGCCGATCGGCCTGTCGGAATGGCGCACACCTGACAGGCTCGGGCTGCCGTCGCTCCTGTTGCAACCCTTCCGTGCCGCGCCGGTGGCCGGACCGGAGCCGGCACCCTCTGCCGCCAAGGAAACCCCCGATGCATGACACCTGGCCGCTGCTGCGCGACAGTGATTTTCCGCGTATCACCCGTGGCCGGCTGGAGACGCTGCAGCTCAATCTGGGTTACCTGTGCAACCTCAGCTGCATCCATTGCCACGTCGCCGCCGGCCCACGCCGGACCGAACTGATGGACCGGCCGACGATGGAGCTCGCGCTGCAGGTGGCTGATCGGCACGGGGTCAGCACGCTCGACGTAACCGGCGGCTCGCCGGAGATGAACCCCCACTTCCGCTGGCTGGTTGAGCAGGCGAAGGGTGCCGGCTTGCACGTGATGGACCGGCTCAACCCGACCATCATGGAGGAGCCGGGCTACGAATGGGTGGGCGGATTCCTGGCCCGCCACGGCGTGGAAGCGATCGCCTCGCTGCCCTGCCACAGCCAGCAGAATGTCACCGAGCAGCGCGGCAAGGGCGTGTTCGAGGCGTCCATCCGCGCACTGCAGACGCTCAACGCCCTGGGCTACGGGCAGCCCGGCAGTGGTCTGGTGTTGAATCTGGTCTACAACCCCAACGGTGCGTTCCTGCCGCCGCCGCAGGACCGGCTCGAGGCCGACTACCAGCGCCTGCTGCACGACAACTTCGGCATCGTGTTCAACCAGCTCTACACGATCGCGAACATGCCCATCCAGCGCTACGGCTCCTGGCTGCTGTCCAAGGGCGAGTTCGCGCCCTACATGGCGACCCTGAAGCAGGCCCACCGCAAGGAGAACCTGCCGGGCGTGATGTGCCGCTCACTGGTCAGCGTGGACTACCAGGGACATGTCTACGATTGCGATTTCAACCAGATGCTGCATCTGCCGCTTGGAGCGAGCGAGCCCGCTGCGGACGGCGCGCCCCGACCGCACCTGCGCAACCTGCTCGACGGCCCGGTGACCCGCGCGATCGCCACCGCGGAGCACTGCTACGGATGCACGGCGGGGCAGGGCTCCAGCTGCGGCGGCGCGCTGGGTTAGGTTTGCCCGCACGGCGCGTCCGGTCGGGTCCTTTACGGCAAGCCCGTCCTGCGCGGCTCGCGCCCAATCACTCACCGCCGCTGCGGACCTGGGCGTGGCTGATCAAGGCGAAGATCAGGCTGCCACCGACCACGTTGCCAGCCAGGGTGGGCAGGCCGAAGCGCAGCACGGCATCGGCAAATGAGGACTCGCCGGCAAACACCATGTACATCGCCTCCGCCGAACCGACCACGATATGGGTGAAGCCGCCGATCGCGATCACGTAGGTGCAGATCAGGATGATCGCCACCCGCGAACGCTCGGTCGCGGCCATCATCCAGACCATCATGGCGATGATCCAGCCGGCCAGGATGCCCTTGGTGAACATCTCCAGCGCGCTGTTGTCCATCAGCTCGCGACCGACCGCGACGAAGGCTGCCTGTCCGGTGGCGTCGAACTGCTGCATGTGCAGCAGGCCGAAGGCAAACACACTCGCACCCACCAGGTTTCCGGCCAGCACCACCGACCACAATCGCAGCAGGCGGCCGAAGTTGTGCGCGCTGGGCTTGGTCATCAGCGGCAGCACGGCGGTGAGCACGTTCTCGGTGAACAGCTGCTGGCGGGCAACGATCACTGCCAGGAAGCCGAACGTGTAGCCCATTGAGTCCACCAGGAACGCGCCGGGCAACCCGTCCATGTGCCGGTGCAGCACGCCGCGGGCGAGGAACGAGAATCCCATCGTCAGCCCGGCCGCGAACGCCGACCAGGCCAGCGTGGCGATGTTGCGCTTGAGCTCTTCCTGACCGGCGCGGCGGATGATTTCGTGCAGCAGCGCGGCACGCGGTGCACTGCGCTCCTCGACGTCGCGCCGTTCATCGTCCGACAACGAGAAGCCGCTGTCGGATTCCTCTTTCAGGTTTTCCTCGACCTCGGCTTCGTCACGCGCCTCGGCCTGCTCGTCGGCGCGCTTTCGCGCGTCCTTCTCGATGTCGTCCGGCATGGGTCACCTGATGCTGGCGCGGGTACCGCGCCGGACTTTTATCGCACAGGCGACTGTGACGCCGATGCATCGCCGCGGCGCCGTGATCGCGCGCGTGGATGCGACGCGATGACGGCAACCGGCGCCGGGTCATGGGCGAACGATCAGTCGCCCAAGGTCAGCAGCGAGGCGTTGCCACCGGAGGCCGTGGTGTTGATGGTGACAGTCTTCTCGGTGGTGAAGCGGGTCATGTACTGCGGCCCGCCGGCCTTGGGCCCGGTGCCCGAGAGCCCCTGTCCGCCGAACGGCTGCACGCCGACCACCGCGCCGATCTGGTTGCGGTTGACGTAGCAGTTGCCGACCCGCGCCCGCGCCGCGATCCGATCCACCGTGGCATCGATGCGCGAATGCACGCCCAGGGTCAGACCGTAGCCGGTTGAGTTGATCGCATCGATCACCCCGTCCAGATCGTCTGCCTTCCAGCGCAGCACGTGCAGCACCGGCCCGAACACCTCCTTGCTGAGCTGGTCGAGCGATCTCAGCTCGTAGGCGCGCGGAGCGAAGAAGGTGCCGTGTGCGGTGTCCTCGTCCAGCTTCACCACCGCGATCGGGGTGGCTTCGCGATTCATGCGGTCGGCGTGTTTCTGCAGCATCTCCAGCGCATCGTTGTCGATCACCGGGCCCACGTCGGTGGACAGCAGGCCGGGGTCACCGACCTTCAGCTCGGCCATCGCACCCGCGAGCATGGTCACCACCTTGTCGGCGATGTCCTCCTGCACGAACAACACCCGAGCGGCCGAGCAGCGCTGGCCCGCGGAGGTGAAGGCCGAGTTCATCGCGTCCTGCACCAGCTGTTCCGGCAGCGCCGAGGAGTCGGCGATCAGCGCGTTCTGGCCGCCGGTCTCGGCAATCAGGGTGCCGATCGCACCTTCGCGCGCGGCCAGCGCGCGGTTGATCACGTTGGCCGTCTCGTTGGATCCGGTGAAGGCGACGCCGGCGATGCGGCGGTCGCCGGTCAAGGCCGCGCCCACCGTCGCGCCGTCGCCGGGCACGAACTGGAGCACGTCTTCGGGGATGCCGGCCTCATGCATCAGGCGCGTCGCGGCGTAGCCGATCAGGTTGGTCTGCTCGGCCGGCTTGGCGATCACGGTGTTGCCCGAGGCCAGCGCAGCGGCGGCCTGACCCAGGTAGATCGCCAGCGGGAAGTTCCACGGGCTGATGCAGACGAACACGCCGCGGCCGCCGTGCTCCAGGGTGTTGGACTCGCCGGTCGGGCCGGGCAAAGGCTCGGGCTTGAACATGATCCGTGCCTGGCTGGCGTAATAGCGCAGGAAGTCGACCGCCTCGCGGACCTCGCCGACGCCATCGGCAATCGATTTGCCCGCCTCGCGGGTGCACATCGCGATGAATTCGCCCATCCGCGACTCCAGCACGTCGGCGGCGCGTTCCAGGATCGCCGCGCGGTCCGCCGCCGGGGTCAGGTTCCATCCCGGGAATGCGGCGACGGCGTTGGTCAGCGCCTTCTCCACGACCTCGGTGCTGGCCGGCAACCAGTGCCCGACCACCTGCCGGCGATCGGCCGGGTTGGTCACCGGCCGGGTGTCACCAGCCGGAGTGGCGCCCGGAACCAACGGGGCTGCGTGCCATTCCTGGGCCGCGGCGTGGTTGACCTGTTCGGCCAGCGCGCGCAGCCGGTCGTCGTCGGCAAGATTGACGCCCATCGAATTGCTCCTGTCGCAATACTTCATTGAATCGGCATAACTGCGGAATAGGTCCACCGGCAGCGGGATGCGCGGGTGGGGAATGCTGTCGAACGCAGCCACCGCCTGCAGCGGATCCCGCACCAGGTCGGCAACGGGGACATTCTCGTCGGTGATGCTGTTGACGAAGCTGGAATTGGCGCCGTTCTCAAGCAACCGGCGGACCAGGTACGGCAGCAGGTCCTCGTGACTGCCGACCGGCGCGTACACCCGGCACGGCACGTCCAGGCGGTCGGCGGGGATCACCTCGGCGTACAGGTCGTCGCCCATGCCATGCAGCTTCTGGAACTCGAATTCCACCCGCTTGCCGCCGCGGTTGGCCATTGCGTGCACCGCCGCGATGGTCTGCGCATTATGGGTGGCGAACATCGGGTAGATCGCGTCGGCGGCGGCCAGCATGCGCCGCGCGTTGGCCAGATAGGAGACGTCGGTGTTGGGCTTGCGGGTAAATACCGGATAGCCGGGATAGCCGTCGACCTGCGCGCGCTTGATCTCGCTGTCCCAGTAGGCGCCCTTGACCAGGCGGACCGGAATCCGGCGGCCGGTGCGGCGGGCCAGGTCGGCGACGAAGTCGATCACTTCCGGAGCGCGCTTCTGGTACGCCTGGATCGCCAGGCCGCAGCCCTCCCAACCCTCCAGCGAGGCATCGGTGTAAGCGGCGGCGAACACGTCCAGCGACAGCTCCAGGCGGTCGGCTTCCTCTGCATCCACGGTGAAGCCGATGCCGAAGCGGCGCGCCAGCTGTGCCAGCTCGAGTACCCGCGGGGTCAACTCGGCGAGCACGCGCCTGCGCTGGGCATGCTGGTAGCGCGGGTGCAGCGCCGAGAGTTTCACCGAGATGCTGGGTGTGGCGAACACGTCGCTGCCGGTGTAGCTGGCACTGCTGCCGATCGCCGCGATCGCGTCACGATACGACTGCAGGTAGCGCTCCGCGTCGGCCGCGGTGAGCGCCGCCTCGCCGAGCATGTCGTAGGAGTAGCGGTAGTTGGCGTTGCTGCACTTCTTTGCCCGTGCCAGTGCCTCGCCGATGGTGCGGCCCATGACGAACTGGTGCCCCATGATCCGCATCGCCTGGCGTACCGCCATACGCACCACCGGTTCGCCCACCCGGCCCACGAGCCGCGAGAACGCCCCGTGTACGTCGCGCTTGGTGCCGTCGGCGAGATCCACCAGTCGTCCGGTCAGCAGCAGTCCCCAGGTCGAAGCATTCACCAGCACCGAGTCCGACCGGCCGACGTGGCGCTTCCAGTCGGCATCACCGAGCTTGTCGCGGATCAGCTTGTCGGTGGTGATCGGGTCGGGGATGCGCAGCAGCGCTTCGGCCACGCACATCAACAACACGCCTTCCTCGCTGCCCAGGTCGTACTGGCGCATGAAGGCCTCGATGGCGCCTTGTTCGGATGCGCGCGCGCGCACGCGACGCACCAGGTCGGCGGCCATCGCCTGCACGGCGGCCTGCTCGGCCGGAGCCAGGGTCGCCAGTTCGGCCAACTGGCGCACGTGGCTGGCCTCGTCGCGCGACCAGGCGGCGGTCAGGGCAGCGCGTGGACCGGCGCCGGCGGGGGGCAATTCCGGGCTGATCAGCGCCGCATGCGGCGACGAAAGACCGGTGAAAGGAGGTTGGATGGTCATCGATACCGCTCAGGCTGGGCGACGTGCGTCGGGCAGGGGGATGGCAGACGCATAGTCTAGGACCAAAGTCCGCCCTATGCCTTGCACCGTGGGGGTTTCAGACCCGCCGCGGGAGCCGTTTGCGCGCGTGTTCAGCTCACGGCATGGCCGTGTTCAGCCGACGGTCGGGTAGCCGGAAATGATCCGGATCAAGGACAGCTGGCTGCGTCTCTGGCAGGAGATCGCTTGCCGCGGCCCATCTGCACGGATACCCTTCTGAGCACTATCCGTAGCGTCTGCATCGACGTGACGGGCCCCGGGCGGGCTCGCCAGCAACCGTTCGACCACCCGCGGCCGCTGAGCGCGGACCTCGCAGCGGGGACTCGCGGAGCGGAACAGCGGTACCACCTGACTACAAGCGGACTTTGGGGCTCGAATTGATGAAAGCCGGTCGTTTCACGAAAACCTCCGTGGCGCTCGCCGCGATGGCGACTCCCATGCTGGCGTTCGCCCAGAGCGCGGATCCGGTGCGCTGGCAGCTCAATATGGGCCGCGGCGTCACGCCCCTGTCCAACAACGCCTACGACGCGCACATGCTGGCCCTGTGGATCTGCCTGGGCATCGGCGTGGCGGTGTTCATCGCCATGGGTATCGCGATGTTCCGCTTCCGCAAGTCGCGCGGCGCCGTGGCGGACACCACGTTCGTCCACAACACCCGGCTGGAAATCGTCTGGACCGTGATCCCGGTGATCCTGCTGGTGGTGATGGCCGCGCCGGCCACCACCAAGCTGGTGAAGATGTACGACCACCGCGACTCGGAAATGACGGTCAAGGTGACCGGCTACCAGTGGATGTGGGAATACGAGTACCTGGGCGAGGACGTCAGCTTCGTCAGCCGCCTGGACCGCGAACACGACCGCATCCGCCAGAGCGGCATCGTGCCCGGCCACGACGAGCACCCCACCTACCTGCTGGAAGTCGACAACGAGCTGGTGTTGCCGGTCGACACCAAGGTCCGCTTCGTGATCACCGCCGACGACGTCATCCACTCCTGGTGGGTGCCGGCACTGGGCTGGAAGCAGGACGCCGTGCCGGGAATCATCAACGAGGCGTGGGCCGATATCGACACCCCCGGCATCTATCGCGGCCAGTGCGCCGAGCTGTGCGGCAAGGACCACGGGTTCATGCCGATCGTGATCCGGGCGTTGCCAAAGGCCGAGTTCCAGCAGTGGTTGGCCTCCAAGAAGGCGGCCGGCGCGGATGTTGCAAACGCGGTCCCGCAACGCGCGCTGCCCAACACCGAAGTCAAATCCGAAACCGACGCCGCGGCTGCTGTCGCGGTGGTCCGCTGATCGCCATGCCGGCGTTTACACCCAACGAATCCCAGAGGTAGGCCATGGCTGCCACGCACCCCGTCACCGATACGCATGACGACCACGCCCACAAGCAGGGCTTCGTCGAACGCTGGCTGCTGTCCACCAACCACAAGGACATCGGCACGCTGTACCTGCTCTTCAGCTTCATGATGTTCATCATCGGCGGTGCCTTCTCGGTGGTGATCCGCAGCGAGCTGGCGCAGCCGGGCCTGCAGTTCGTCGATCCGGAATTCTTCAACCAGATGACCTCGTTGCACGCGCTGGTGATGATCTTCGGCGGCGTGATGCCGGCCTTCGTCGGCCTGGCCAACTGGATGATCCCGCTCCAGATCGGCGCGCCGGACATGGCCTTGCCGCGGATGAACAACTGGTCGTTCTGGATCCTGCCGTTCGCCTTCACGATGCTGCTGATGACGCTGTTCCTGCCGGGCGGCGCGATGGGCGGTGGCTGGACCATGTACCCGCCGCTGTCGCTGCAGGGCGGCTCCAACGTGGCCTTCCAGATCTTCGCCATCCACATGATGGGCGTCAGCTCGATCATGGGCGCGATCAACGTCATCGCCACCGTGCTCAACATGCGCGCGCCGGGCATGGACCTGCTGAAGATGCCGATCTTCACCTGGACCTGGCTGATCACCGCGTTTCTGCTGATCGCGGTGATGCCGGTGCTGGCCGGTGCGGTCACCATGCTGCTGACCGACAAGTTCTTCGCGACCTCGTTCTTCAACGCCGCCGGCGGCGGTGATCCGGTGATGTACCAGCACATCTTCTGGTTCTTCGGGCACCCCGAGGTCTACATCATGATCCTGCCGGCGTTCGGCATCGTCTCCGAGGTCATCCCGACCTTCAGCCGCAAGCCGCTGTTCGGTTACCAGGCGATGGTCTATGCCACCGCAGCGATCGCGTTCCTGTCGTTCATCGTCTGGGCGCACCACATGTTCACCGCCGGCATGCCGCTGGGCGGGGAGCTGTTCTTCATGTACGCCACGATGCTGATCTCGATCCCGACCGGGGTGAAGATCTTCAACTGGGTGACCACCATGTGGCGCGGCTCGATCACCTTCGAGACGCCGATGCTGTTCGCCGTCGCCTTCGTGATCCTGTTCACCATCGGCGGCTTCTCCGGCCTGATGCTGGCGATCGTGCCGGCGGACTTCCAGTACCACGACACCTATTTCGTGGTGGCGCACTTCCACTACGTGCTGGTCACCGGCTCGGTGCTCGCGCTGATCTCGGCGGTGTACTACTGGTGGCCGAAGTGGACCGGCCGCATGTACAACGAGACCTGGGGCAAGATCCATTTCTGGTGGACGATGGTGTTCGTCAACCTGCTGTTCTTCCCGCAGCACTTCCTGGGTCTGGCCGGCATGCCGCGCCGCATCCCCGACTACAACGTGGTGTTCGCCGACTGGAATCTGGTCAGCTCGATCGGCGCGTTCGGCATGTTCGTGACGCCGTTCATGATGTTCGCCATCCTGCTGCACTCCAAGAAGTACGGCGCCAAGGCCGGGATGCGCGCTTGGGAAGGCGCCCGAGGTCTGGAGTGGACCGTGCCGAGTCCGGCACCGCACCACACCTTCACCGTGCCGCCCGTGATCCGCGACGGGGACCTGGCCCACGGCGACGTGACCCACTGAGCCTTCGGCTATGACCGACCAACGCCCCAAATTGCCCGATGACCAGCTCGCAGGCCGCCGCAAGGCGGCGGTGCGGACCGCGTTGTGGATGGGGCTGGTGGCGGTGGTGATCTATGTCGGCTTCATCCTCAGCGGGGTGATCGGTCGATGAGCGCTCCGAACCCCGAACCGGCGCCGCGCCGCGCGACGACCGGCCTGACCAAGATGCTGGTAGCGGCGGCGATCGCCTTCGCCTTCAGCTTCAGTCTCGTGCCGCTGTACCGCATCGCCTGCCAGAAGGTGTTCGGAATCCGTATCGACAATACGGCCAGCGCCGCGCGCAGCCCCGGTGTGGTGGACGAGGATCGGATCATCACCGTGCAGTTCGACGGTGGGGTGAACTCCAAGCTGCCGTGGGCGTTCAAGCCCAGCGAAATAAGCATGAAGGTGCGTCCGGGACAGCAGTACGAGACGACCTATTTTGCCCACAACAAGAGCGACCGCACGATCGTGGGCAGCGCCGTCCCGTCGGTGGCGCCGGCACGGGCCTCGGGCTTCTTCAGCAAGACCGAGTGCTTCTGCTTCACCGCGCAGACCATGGCCGCGGGCGAGTCCCGCGACATGCCGGTCCGTTTTATCGTCGATCCCAATTTGCCCAAGGACATCAAGACGCTCACCTTGTCCTACACGTTCTTCAAGAATGACTCGCTCACCGCCGAGCAGGCGGTGGCGAACCATCCGGCACCGGTGCCGGTGTCCGCGCCCTGAACGCTCCATCGCACCCCTTGCATAACGGAACCGCCGCCATGGCCCAAGCCCAAGTCCAGTCACCAGAAGCCTATTTCGTCCCGCACCACAGTCGCTGGCCGATCCTGGGTTCCGTCGCCCTGTTCGTGATGATGGTCGGCGCCGGCGCATGGCTGAACCAGACCAGCTGGGGCCGCTGGACATTCGTCGTCGGCGTGGTGCTGATGATTGCCGTGTTCTTTGGCTGGTTCGGGGACGTCATCCGCGAGTCGGTCAGCGGCAAGTACAACCGTCAGGTCGATGTGTCGTTCCGGATGGGGATGGTCTGGTTCATCTTCTCGGAGGTGATGTTCTTCGGCGCTTTTTTCGGCGCACTGTTCTATGCCCGGCAGCTGTCACTGCAGTGGCTCGGCGGCGCCGGCGACGGCATGATGACCAACGCGCTGCTGTGGGACGGATTCAGCGCAGCCTGGCCGAGCAATGGACCGGCCGCCGTCGGCGGTGCTTACCAGACGGTGCCCGCCTGGGGCCTGCCGCTGGTCAATACGCTGATCCTGCTCACCTCCGGCGTGACCATTACCGCTGCCCACCACGCGCTCAAGGCCGGGCGCCGCAAGGCGCTGCTGGTTGGTCTGGGACTGACGGTGCTGCTGGGCTGCCTGTTCCTGTTCTTCCAGGCCGAGGAGTACATGCACGCCTACTCGGAGCTCAACCTGACCATGGGTTCGGGCATCTACGGCTCGACGTTCTACCTGCTGACCGGCTTCCACGGGGCGCACGTTACCCTCGGCACGATCATGCTCGCAGTGATCTGGGTGCGCTGCCTGAAGGGCCACTTCACCAAGGACGACCACTTCGGCTTCGAGGCCGTGGCGTGGTACTGGCACTTCGTCGACGTGGTCTGGCTGATGCTCTTCATCTTCGTCTACGTGCTGTAACCCGGGCATCCGCACTGCTCGCCGGATCCGTCAGTTTCCGGGCGGCACGCAAGCCGCGCGAGTTGTCGCCACGCACTCCAGGCTCGCGTCGTTGCCTGCGGATGGCGTTACCGCTCCTTCGGTGCGCTGCAACCGGTTCCGCTCCGCCGGCTGACAGCTGCGGAAACCGGGCGTCAGCCGTTGACGCCGTGGAACTGTATCCAGCCCATCTTCGCGGCGATGATCACAACCAGGATCATGGCGATGGACAGGGCGACGCGGCGGGTCAGTGCGTTGACCGTGCGCTTGCTCTCACCCTTGTCGACCAGCATGTAGTACAGGCCGGCGCCCAGGTTCCAGAGAATCAGGATCAGGAAGCCGACGATCACCAGGGTCTTCATCAATATGCTCCAGCGCCGATGCGCCCAGTACGGCCTTCGGCCTGCGGGTCGTCATTATCGCAGCGTGGCGTGGATATGACATGAGCCGCAGGTCGCAGCTTGTCGTGGGCTGGTTGGTGGCATTGGCGGTCATCGCCGTGTTCACACGGCTGGGCGTCTGGCAATCGCAGCGGGCAGTCGAAAAGCAGGCGATGCTTGACGGAGCAGCCCGTGTCCTGACCTCACGCCAGCTGAGCGGTCTGGACGCGGCGGCCGATGCCGCCTCGCAGGACCGCTATGAGTGGGCGCAGGGCAGCGGTGAGTTCGCGCCCGGTCCGCAGTGGCTGCTTGACAACCAGCAGCGCGCGGGACGCGTCGGTGTGCAGGCGTATCGGATCTTTCTCCCCGATCAGGGCCAGCCGTTGCTGGTGGACCTGGGCTGGCTGCCATTGCCGGGCGACCGGGCGATGCCTTCGGTGGAGCGCCCGGAAGGGCACATCACGGTGGAGGGCTTGTTGTCGCCGCCGCCGTCAGGCGGCATTGCCCTGGGCGGCGCGATGGCCGAGCAGGCCGGGAGCTGGTTGATGTTGCGACTGGACATCCCGTCCATCAGCGCCGCGGCGGGTACAGCACTGGCGCCGCGGGTGCTGCGGCTGGATCCGGCGTCGCCGCTGGGGTATGAGCGCGACCTCGCCCTGCTGCCCAATACACTGCCGCCGGCCAAGCACCGTGGCTACGCGCTGCAATGGTTCGGCCTCGCCGTGGCCGTACTGGCGACCGCGTTGATTCTGACGTTCCGCAACCCCCGGCGCCGCAGGCGCCAGCCGAACATGGACAAGCACTGATGAGCCCTTCGCACTCCGACACCCCGCCGGCGGTGGATATCCGCGCGCGCAACCGCAACCGCGCGATGCTGGTCGCGATCGGCGTCCTGTTTTTTGGCAGCATGCTGATCGCCGGCGCGTTGCGGTTTTCCGGGTGGCAGCCCGAGGGCCGCAAGAACCACGGCGAGCTGCTGCAGCCGCCGACCGACCTGCGCGGGCTGGTACCGCAAACGGCCGAGGGTGGCGGCTACGCCTGGAACCCCGGCGAGCGCACCTGGCGGATCATGCTCGCTCCGCCGGACGACTGCGGCAGCGAGTGTGACCGGCTCGCCCACGACCTGGATACCGTCTGGCGCCTGTTCGGCAAGGATGCGGACCGCGTTCACGTGCTGTGGGTCTGCGACAGTGCTGCCTGCATGCCGCCGCGGGATGCCCAGTTGCCGCGCACGCTGCAGGTGATACGGGGCGCCGCACAGTGGCGCGAGCGGCTCCCCGCGCTGGCCGATCCCGCCGGCGTGCCGGTCTATGTGATCGATCCGCATGGCTTCGTGGTGTTGCGCTACGCGCCGGGTTTCGATCCTGGCGGGCTGCGCGCCGACCTCGCCAAACTGTTGAAGTTGATGTGATCGCGCTACTGTCCGCGACACGCTCGATGCCGCTCCACCGCAAGAGACCTGCATGACTGTTTCCATTTCCGAGCTTTCGCCCGGGTCCCGACCCGACGATAAACCCGTCCGCACCGCAACCGTCCGTCCCGCCCGCAATTTCCATCGTCTTGCGTGGATGGCGGTGCTGCTGGCGGTCGGCGTGATCGTGTTTGGCGCTTTTGTGCGCCTGTCCGATGCCGGCCTGAGCTGCCCGGACTGGCCCACGTGCTACGGGCGTGCCGCGTGGCCCACCACCGTGGACCAGGGAGACGGCCATGCGGCCGTTGCGATCCGCCCGGTCGAGGTGCACAAGGCCTGGCGTGAGCAGTTCCACCGCATGATCGCCGGTGCGTTGGGGGTACTGACCCTGGCCCTGGCGCTGCTGGCGTCCAGGCGGCGCCGGTATGGACTGGCGCAGATCATCGCTGCGTCGCTGATGGTGGCCATCGCCATCCCGCTGTACATGCGCGGCTTGCACGTGCCCGCTGCCGCGCTGGCCCTGGCCGGCGAGGCGGTGCTGATGTTCGCGGCGCTGCGCTGGAGCAATCTGGACCTGGCCCGGGTCGCGGTCTTCACCCTCGGGGTGATCGTGTTCCAGGCCCTGCTGGGGATGTGGACGGTCACCTGGCTGTTGAAGCCACTGGTGGTGATGGGCCATCTGCTGGGCGGACTGCTCACGTTCTCGCTGCTGTTGTGGATGGCATGGCGCGCCACCGACCTGCCGATCCAGCTGGCCGATGCGCTGAAACTGCGCCGCTGGCTGATGGCGGGGCTGGCCCTGCTTACCGTACAGATCGCCCTGGGAGGGTGGACCAGTGCGAACTACGCCGCCCTCGCGTGCGGCACAGAGTTCCCCACCTGCGTGGGCCGCTGGTGGCCGCCGACGGACTTCAGGGAGGGCTTCGTGTTGTGGCGGGGCATTGGGGTCGACTACGAAGGCGGCGTGCTGGATGGCGCCAGCCGCATCGCGATCCAGATGGCACACCGTCTGATGGCGGTGGTGCTGTTCGTGTACCTGCTCTGGTTGGCATGGCGGCTGTCGCGCCGGCCCGGCATGCGCGGCTGGGCAAGCCTGCTTGGCCTGGCGATCATTGCCCAGGCCAGCCTGGGAATTGCCAACGTCAAACTGGCCCTGCCGCTGTGGACGGCGGTGCTGCACAACGCCGGCGCGGTGCTGCTGCTGTTTGTCCTGGTTTCCCTGCTGGCGCGGCTGCGCGCTCCAGACGCGTGATGGAACGCACGTTTGCCAAGGTGTGTCGGGAGTACTGGTCGCTGACCAAGCCGCGGGTGGTCGCGCTGATCATCTTCACTGCGGCGATCGGCATGTTCCTGGCGGTGCCCGGATTGCCACCGCTGAAGGAGTCGGTACTTGGGTTCCTCGGGATCTGGCTGGCGGCGGCTTCGGCGGCCACCATCAACCAGTTGCTGGATGCGCGTATCGATGCGGAGATGGCCCGCACCTCGTGGCGGCCGATCGTGGTCGGTCAGGTCACGCCGCGGCAGGCGCTGCTGTTCGCGCTGGCGCTGGCGGGGCTGTCGATGCTGATCCTGCTGGTGTGGGTGAACGTCCTGACCGCAGTGCTGACCTTTGCCTCGATGATCGGTTACGCGGTGATCTACACCGTGTATCTCAAGCACGCCACGTCGCAGAACATCGTCATCGGCGGGCTTGCCGGCGCCGCGCCGCCGTTGCTGGGCTGGTCGGCGGTGACCGGCATGCAGAACCCGTGGGACTGGGCGCACGCACTGCTGTTGGTGCTGATCATCTTCGTGTGGACGCCGCCGCACTTCTGGGCGCTGGCGATCTTCCGCCGCGCCGACTACGCCAAGGCGTTGGTCCCGATGCTGCCGGTGACCCACGGCGTGGAATACACCCGCTGGCAGATCCTGTTCTACACCGTGCTGCTGGTGCTGGTGACGATGCTGCCACGGATCATCGGCATGAGCGGCGATCTCTACCTGGGCGGCGCGGCGGTGCTCGGCGCGGCATTCCTTTACTACGCTTGGCGCCTGATGGATCCACCCGACGAGATGTACGCGATGAAGGTGTTCGGGTTCTCCATCGTCTACCTGATGGCGCTGTTCGCCTTCCTGCTGCTGGACCACTGGCTGCTGCCGTTCCTGCAGCCGGGCGCATCGATGGAATTCGTCCCGGTCGGCTGACGGCAGAGCGGCTCCCTCGCGGTACAACCGTTCACGGTGCCCGCATATCTGCCCTGGCTAGTCGAAACGCGCGCTCAGCAGTGCGCGCAGCTCGGACTTCTCGTCATCGCTCAGGCTCGCCAATCTGCTCTGCAGTTCGGTAAGGCGCTGGTGCCGGCTCTGCCGGTCGAGTTGGGCGATCGTATCCAGCAGGATCGTGCGCGGTGCGGCCTCGTCGCCGGGCACCGTGGTCGCCGCCAGCTTCTGCAGCGCGGCGTGCTCCTCGCGCCCTTCGAAGTGGGCGACCAGCGCGCCGGTGGTGATGTCGGGCCGTTCGAAGATCACCCCGAGCACGTCCAGCAGCAGGTCCACGCCCGGCTGCTGCAGGCTGGCGAACGGGAAGGGCGGCTCGAGCTCCATCGCCAGCGCCGGCTGGTGCAGCAACAGCATGATCGCTGTGCGCACCAGACTGCGACGGGGCGCGGCCACGCCATGGGTGTTGCGGCTGCGCGATGCCGCCGGTCGCGGAGGGGGTGCGGACTCGCGAGCGCCCACCCCGGTCAACTCGGTCAGGCGCTGCTGCATCAGGTCGGCGAACGCGCCGTCGGGGATCTGCGCGAGCAGCGGCTTGGCACGCTCGGCCAGACGGCCCTTGCCCTCCAGCGTGGCCAGGTTGGCGTCGACAGACAGCGAGTCGAACAGGAACTGCGACAGCGGCGTGGCCTCCGCGAGGCGCTTGTCGAAGCCGGCGGCGCCTTCGGCACGCACGATGCTGTCGGGGTCCTCGCCGTCAGGGAGGAACAGGAAGAACGCTTGGCGGCCGTCCTTCATCCGCGGCAGGATCGATTCAACCGCCTTCCACGCCGCGGCGCGGCCGGCGCGGTCGCCGTCGAAGCAGAAGTACACGTCGGGTGCGTTGCGGAACAGCAGCTCGGCGTGGTCCGGCGTGGTCGCGGTGCCCAGGGTCGCCACCGCGGTGTCCACGCCGTGCTGGAACAGCGCGACCACGTCCATGTAGCCCTCGACCACGATCAGCCGCGGGACCTTGTTGTGCGCCTGCCGCACCTGCCACAGGCCGTACAGCTCGCGACCCTTGTGGAACAGCTCGGTTTCCGGGGAGTTGAGGTACTTGGGGTTGTCCTCGGCATCCAGCACGCGGCCGCCGAAGGCGATCGGCCGGCCGCGGCGGTCGTGGATCGGAAATATCACCCGGTCGCGGAACTTGTCATAGCTGCGGCCGCTGTCGTTGCTGGAAAACAGCCCTCCGCGTTCCAGTAGCGCCAGCCTTCGGGGGTCGGTTCCCAGCGTGTCGCGCAGTGCAGTGAAGCTGTCGGGTGCGTAGCCGATCCCGAAGCGCTGGCGGATATCGGCATCGACCCCGCGCCCGTCCAGATACGCCTGCGCCTTGCCGCTTTGGGCCAGCTGGCGCTGGAAGAACGTCGCCGCCGCGCTCATCGCCTCGAACAATGCCTGCCCGTCGGGGTTGGCATTGCGTTGCAGGGTGTCGCGTGGAACCTCCATGCCCGCGTGGCGGGCCAGCTCATCGACCGCGTCGAGGAACTCCAGCCGGTCGTAGTTCATCAGGAAGCTGATTGCGGTGCCGCTGGCCTGGCAGCCGAAGCAGTAATAGAACTGCTTGGCCGGGGACACGGTGAAGCTGGGCGTGCGCTCATCGTGGAACGGGCAGCAGGCCGAGTATTCCTTGCCCTGGCGCTTCAACGGCACGCGCGCGCCGATCACCTCGACCAGGTCGGAGCGGGCCAGCAGGTCATCGATGAAGGCGTCGGGAATACGGGCCATACTGGGGTGTCCGGCGTGTCCGTCGGGCATCCGTCTCGTCAGGGAAGGGGACGTTAGGATGCCACCGACGCAGTTCCGGTGCGCGTCACGCTGCGCTCAGGCGACCGGATCCTGACGGGGCGCGGTCGGATCGACAGCGGCCGCGGGCTGCGTGTCGTCCGCGGCAGCCTGCTCGTGGGCCAGGCGGCGCTTCAGTCGCGCGTGTTCATCCAGCATCGCGGTGATAAGCGCGCCGACCAGGAACACCACCGCGCAGTAGTACAACCAGACCAGCATCACGACCAGGCCGCCCGCCGGACCGTAGGCGTTGCCCAGGGTGGACTGGCCCAGATACAGGCCGATCGCCCAGCGCCCGACCATGAACAGTGCCGAGGTCATCGCGCCGCCCAGGAGCGCCCGGCGCCGGCTGACCGGGCGGTCGGGCAGCAGGCGGTAGATCAGCGAGAACACGACGGTATAGAGCAGGAACGAGACCAGCTCGGCGAGTACCGGCATCAGATCCGGCAGCCACGCCAGCACGACCGCCAACGCGGCCTGCGCGGCCATCGAGACGACCAGCAGGAAGCCCACGCCCAGGGCCATGCCAAAGGACAGCAGGCGCTTGCGCAGCCACGGCAATATGCCGCCCAGACGGGTCGCGTCGCTGCGGAAGACCCGGTTCAGCGCCACCTGCAACTGGCCGAACACCATCGAGGCACCCACCAGCAGCGCGGCGGTGCCCAAGATTGCCGCAAGCGACCCGGTGCCGGGTTCCTTCTCGGCGTTGGCGACGATCAGACGTGCCGTCTGCTCCACCTGGGGGCCGGCCAGCAGGCCGATCTGATGGAAGAACTCGCCCTGCGCGACGGGATAAAGCGAGGTCGTCAGCCACAGCAGCATCACCACCAGCGGCGCCAGCGAGAGCAGGGTGAAGAACGACAGGGCCGCTGCCAACGCGAGAATGTCGTAGGCGAGGAACCGGCGCACGAATTGCGCCGGCCAGCTCTGCTGCAGGCGCTCGGTCAGTTCGTGGATACGCTCGTGGCGATGGATCATGTGCGGCGGCGGTCGGTCGCGGTGGCGGACTTCAGGCGCTGAGGCGCTGCTTGACCAGTTTCGACACCAGGCCCATGTCGGCCTGGCCGGCGAGTTTCGGCTTCAGCACGCCCATCAGCTTGCCGATGTCGGCCGGCCCGGTCGCACCGGTTTCGCTGACCGCCGCGTCGATGGCGGCGCTGATGGCGGCTTCGTCCAGCTTGGCCGGCAGGTAACGTTCGATGACCAGGATCTCGTCGCGCTCGATCACGGCCAGGTCCTCGCGCGAGGCCGCTTCGAACTGGCTGACCGAATCGCGGCGCTGCTTGACCATCTTGTCGAGGATCGCGAGCACCTGGGCGTCGTCCAGCTCGATCCGCTCGTCGACTTCCTTTTGCTTGATCGCCGACAGCATCAGGCGGATCACGCCCAGATCGTGCTTGGCGCCGCTCTTCATCGCGGTCTTCATGTCATCGGTGAGTTGTTGCTTGAGGGTCATGGCAGGGTCTCGGCAGGAAAGCGGCGAACACAAAAAGCCGGCGGCGCATCGTGGCGCGGCCGGCTTGCTGCTTACGGCCCGGACCGCGGCGTTGCCGGCGGGTCAGGGTATCTGGGTCGAACGGAATCTGATCAACAGCGCCTTGGCGGCGCCGGATCCGGTCCATCCGACCAGGCGATCAGTACAGGCGCTGACGCTTGGTCACATCGCGGGCGACGCGACGGGACTGGCGCTTGACAGCGGCAGCGGCCTTGCGCTTGCGCTCCTGGGTCGGCTTTTCGTAATACTCGCGCTTGCGGGTCTCGGCGAGGACGCCGGCCTTTTCGCAGGTGCGCTTGAAGCGACGCAGGGCAAACTCGAATGGCTCGTTTTCGCGGACTTTAACGGCAGGCATGCGGAATCTCGGTTCGGGTGAACTGCCCGGCAAGTCCGGGCGAGCCGCATATGATAGCGAGGCAGGCGTCGCCAGTGCAAGTCGCCACACACAATCCCCGCAGATACGTGCCGTTGCGGCGGCTGGAGTAACCTGCTGCCATCCCCAATTGCGGTCAGGCCGCATACCGCCAATGAAAGTCTTGGGTATCGAAACCAGTTGCGACGAAACCGGCGTGGCCGTCTATGACACCCGCGACGGCCTCCTGGCACATGCGCTGTACAGCCAGATTGCGCTGCACGCGGAGTATGGCGGCGTGGTGCCGGAGCTGGCCAGTCGCGACCACGTGCGCAAGCTGCTGCCGCTGATCCGCCAGACCCTGGACGAGGCGGGCATGGCGGTGGCCGACATTGACGGGGTGGCCTACACCGCCGGCCCCGGGCTGGTGGGCGCGCTGCTGGTGGGCGCCGGTGTGGCGCGGTCACTTGCGTGGGCGCTGGACAAGCCCGCGGTCGCAGTCCATCACATGGAAGGCCACCTGCTCGCGCCGCTGCTGGAGGATGACCCGCTGGGCCGCCCGCAGCCGCCGTTCGTGGCTCTGCTCGTCTCGGGTGGGCATACCCAGCTGATCGCGGTTGATGCGATCGGCAGCTATCGGCTGCTGGGAGAGACTCTGGACGATGCCGCCGGCGAGGCCTTCGACAAGACCGCCAAACTGATGGGACTGCCATACCCGGGTGGGCCACAGCTGGCGGCGCTGGCAGGCCAGGGTACCGCCGGTGCGTACCGTTTCCCGCGCCCGATGACCAACCGCCCGGGACTGGATTTCAGCTTCAGCGGGCTGAAGACCCAGGTCATGTTGGCCTGGCGCGACAGCGACCAGTCGGCGCAGGCGCGCGCCGACATTGCCCGGGCGTTCGAGGAGGCGGTGGTGGATACGTTGGCGATCAAGTGCGAGCGCGCGCTGGACGCGGCCGGCTGCCAGACGCTGGTGGTGGCGGGCGGGGTGGGTGCGAATGCGCGGCTGCGGGAGAAGCTGCAGGCGATGGCGGCGCGGCGCGGCGGCCGGGTCAGCTTCCCACGGCCGGCGTTCTGCACCGACAACGGCGCGATGATCGCGTTTGCCGGCGCGCTTCGCCTGCAGGCCGGTCAACACGGCGACGCCGCCGTCCAGGTATGGCCGCGCTGGGATATGGCGACGCTGCCGGCGCTCTGAGCGGGGCTCTGAGCGGCGCTCATCAGCGGAGCGCCGCCAACCACCGTGCGGGCGCGCAGATCCTCAAGCACGCGGTTCCATCCACTCATCATTTGCGCTGTGCACCCGCGCAGTTCAGTACAGACAGGTAAACGGCAATGGACAAGGTATTCATCGAAGGACTGGAAGTGGAGGCCCTGATCGGCATCTACGACTGGGAGCGCCGGATCCGGCAGCCGCTGGTGTTCGACGTCGAGATGGCCTTCGACAACCGGCGTCCCGCGGCGACTGATGCGATCGAAGACACCCTCAACTACAAGGCGGTCAGCAAGCGGATCATCGCCTACGTGGGGCAGTCCGAGTTCGGCCTGGTGGAGACCTTGGCCGAGCGCGTCGCGGCACTGATCCTGGAGGAGTTCGGCGTCGCCCATGTGCGGCTGAAGCTGGGCAAGCCCGGCGCGGTGCGCGGCGCGCGCTCGGTCGGCGTGATGATCGAACGATCGGCCGCTATGCTGGCGGAATGACTTTGCTAACCGACTGGACGTTCCTGGAGCCGCTGGAGGCTTACCCCTACACGTTCACTGTGCTCCAGCTCGCGGGCCTCGCGCTGGCCGCCTGGCTGGCCAACTGGCTGACCCGGGTCATCCTCGTGCGCGTGGTCACGCGCGTGGTGAAGGCGACTCCAATGCGCTGGGACGATGCGTTGATGTCGCCCAAGGTGCTCGCGCGTCTGGCCAACATCGTGCCGGCGCTGATCATCGCCAGCGGCATCGCCGCCATCACGGAGCTGCCATCCGGGGTGGAGACGGTGGTGCGCAATGTCGCGCTGGCGTTCGTGGCATTGACCATCGCGCTGGCGATCAGCCACGTCCTCGACGCGGTCAACCAGCTTTACGTCGCCAGCAGCAGCCGGGCCAACGAGCGCCCGATCAAGGGCTACCTGCAGGTGGTCAAGCTGGTGGTTTACGTATTTGCGGTGGTGGTCATCGTCGCCACGCTTATCGACCGCTCGCCGCTGCTGCTGCTGTCGGGCTTTGGTGCGATGAGCGCGGTGGTGATGCTGGTGTTCAAGGACACCATCCTGTCGCTGGTCGCCAGCATCCAGCTGGCCAACAACGACATGCTGCGGGTCGGCGACTGGATCGAGATGCCCGCGCTGCAGGCCGACGGCGACGTGATCGACATGGCGCTGAACACGGTCAAGGTGCAGAACTGGGACAAGACCGTCACCACCATTCCGACCTACCGGCTGATCAGCGACAGCTTCAAGAACTGGCGCGGCATGCAGGAGTCCGGCGGGCGCAGGATCAAGCGGGCGCTGCTGATCGACCAGTCCTCGGTGCGCTTTCTGGAACCCGAAGAGCGTTCCCGCCTGCGGCGGATCGCCCTGATCGATGAGTATCTGGACGACAAGCGCCGCGAGCTGGAAGCCTACAACGAGAATCTGCTGGCCAAGGGCAAGGATCCGGTGAATACCCGCCGGGTGACCAACATCGGCACCTTCCGCGCGTATGTCTATCACTACCTGCGTGCGCACCCGGGCATCCACCAGGACATGACCCTGCTGGTGCGGCAGCTCGAACCCGGTGCGACCGGCCTGCCGCTGGAGCTGTATTGCTTCACCAACAGCGTGCAGTGGGCGGTGTACGAGAACACCCAGTCGGACATCTTCGACCACCTGATCGCGATGTTGCCCGAATTCGGCCTGCGCCTGTACCAGGCGCCGGGTGGTGCGGACCTGGCGGCGCTGATGGCGTCCCTGTCGCGGCCCAACGAGGCGGCAAACGCAGGCGCCGACACCGATCCGGACGGGGATGTCGCGCGGTCCGTCGCCGGGGTGGGCGGTGAAGGCGAGGCCACCCGCGCAGGCAGCTCGCCGGCATGAGTCGGGCCTACCTCAGCCTTGGCAGCAACCTGGAACCGGTGGCCCACCTGCGCAGGGCCGTGGAGGAGTTGCGCGAGCGCTTCGGCGCCATGGACCTCTCGCCGGTGTACCGCACCCGCGCGGTCGGGTTCGATGGCAATGACTTTCTCAACGCCGCGGCGATAATCCACACCGAGCTCGACCCGGTCGCCCTGCACGACTGGTTGCACGCGCTTGAGGATGCGCATCAGCGTGATCGCAGCGGACCCAGGTTTGGCGATCGCACCCTGGACATCGACATCGTCCTGTTCGACGACCGTGAGCTGTCCGGTCCGGGCAACCTGCGCATCCCGCGTCCGGATCTGGAACACGCCTTCGTGCTGCGTCCGCTGGCGGACATCGCCCCGGACGTGGTGGTGCCTGGCGACGGCCGCACCCTGGCGCAGTTGTGGGACATCCACCCGGACCGTGACAGGGTCCTGCCGACCGTGTCGCTGGCGGACGCCGGCGGGATTTGATCGCGCTCAAGATCGCCGCGCCGCAATAGGGCACGATGGTGCCATCGACACCGCCACAAGGAGGCGCGCGATGCATCCGATCCTGGTTGAACTGTTGACCAAGCCCGTGGGCTGGCTGTCCCTGGGTGGCTCCATCTTCCTGTTGGTGATGGTGCCGCTGGGCATCCACCTTTTCCTGCGCAGGCAGATCCGCAACGAAGAAGGCGCGGAGGAGGCGAGAGCGTACGAACTGCGCCGCCGTGCCGAGGCGACGCGGGGCGAGTAACCACGCTCAGCCCGCGAGCATCCGCCCACCGTCCACGTGCACGACCTGGCCGGTGCAGTAGCTCGCATCCTGCAACAACCAGCGCACCGCCTCGGCCACCTCGACCGGGGTGCCCGTGCGTTGCAATGGCGTGCGTGCCAGTTTTTCCGCCTGATCCGCTGTGGCGGGCGGCGTATCCGACCCGGGAGCGGCGTGGTTGGCGTCGCCGGCTGTGGCGTCGTGCGGCCACAGGATCGCGCCGGGCGCGACCGCATTGACCCGCACCTGCGGTCCGAGCTCCAGCGCCAGTGAGCGGGTCGCCATCAGCAGCGCAGCCTTGGCCATGCAGTAGATCGTGTGGCCGGCGAGCGGGCGTTCGGCGTAGATATCGACCATGTTGACGATCGCACCACCATGGACCGCCAGATGCGGCGCGGCAGCCTGGGCGAGGAACAACGGCGCGCGCGCATTGCTGGCAAACAGCGTGTCCCACTGCTGCGGGGTCGCCTCGCCGACCGGCGTGGGGGTGAATCCGGAGGCGTTGTTGACCAGTGCGTCCAGGCGGCCGAAGTGGCCGATCGTGCGGGCGATCAGCTCCGGCAGCCGGTCGAACTCGGCCAGATCGGCCTGCAGTGTCAGGGTGCTGCCGGGACGCATGAGCTCCAGTTCCGCCGCCAGCGCTTCCATCGCTGTGCGCGAGCTGCGGTAATGCAGCGCAAGGTCGTACCCGGCCGCATGCAGGGTGCGCGCGATCTGCGCGCCAATGCGTTTGGCACTGCCGGTGACCAGGGCGACGGGGCGGGGCATGGCGGCTTCCTTAAGGCACAAGCCGTTATCCTGCGCGACTGCCCACCGCAATGCCAATCCGAGCGATCCCAGTGAGCCACGCCTCTTCCCACCCGTTCGATCTTCCGCCACCAGCCGCCGAAGCGCTCGCCCACAGTGCGCAGCTGCAGGCCGTCATCGAGCAGCAGATTGCCGACAACGGCGGCGCGATCCCGTTTTCCCGCTTCATGGAGCTGGCCCTGTATGCGCCGGGTCTGGGCTACTACAGCGCCGGGGCGAGCAAGTTCGGCGCCGAGGGCGATTTCATCACCGCCCCCGAGCTGGGCCCGATTTTCGCCGCCTGCGTGGCCGAATCGCTTGCACCGGTCATCCAGCAATGCGGACCGGCGGCACGCATCCTCGAGTTGGGCGGCGGCACCGGCGCGTTTGCCGAAGTCGCGCTGAAGCGGTTGCTGGAGCTGGACGCGCTGCCGGACCGCTACGCCATTCTGGAGCCGAGCGCGCAGCTGCGCGAACGCCAGCGCGAACGGTTGCGCGAGGCACTGATCGGGCCGGTCTTCGACCTGGTGGAGTGGCTGGACGGCCCCTTTGATGATGATTGGGACGGCGCGGTGTTCGCCAACGAGGTGATCGACGCCCTGCCGACGCCGCGCTTCGTCCTGCAGGACGGGCAGGTGCACGAGGAGCATGTGGTGGCGACCGCGCGCGGGTTCGCCCGCGAACTGCGCCTGGCCGACGCGTTCCTCGCCAACGCCGTGCAGCATGTTGGCCTGCGGCTGCAGCAGCCATTGCCCGATGGGTATCGCTCCGAGGTGTTGCCGCAGCTGCCGTACTGGATCCAGGCGGTGGCCGGCGGACTGCGCCGCGGGGCCATGCTGTTTGTCGATTACGGCTATCCGCGCGGCGAGTACTACCAGCTGGAGCGCAGTGACGGCACTTTGCGCGCCTACTACCGCCATCGCATGCACGCCGATCCGCTGCTGTGGCCCGGCCTGCAGGACATCACGGCGTCGGTGGACTTCACCGCGCTGGCCGAAGCGGGCGACGCGGCCGGCTTCGATTTTGCCGGTTACTGCAGCCAGGCCAGCTTCCTGCTCGGCAACGGCATGGCGGGCGTGCTGGAGCGCATCGAGTCGATCAAGGACGAGGAGCTGCGCCAGCGGCGGATCAACGAGGTCAAGCGGCTGACCCTGCCCAGCGAGATGGGCGAGCGGTTCCAGGTCATGGGTTTCGAGAAGGATGTCGAGTTCGGGGCGGCCTTCCTCGCCGGTGACCTGAGTTTCCGTCTGTGACCACGGCGCCGCAGCGGCCTTCGTTGATGCGATCGTTTCGGCGGCCGTGGCTGTGGTTGTCCCTGTGGCTGCTGTTGTTCGTTCTGATTGCGGTCGGCTCGCTGATGTCTCCCGACGACCTGCCGCCGGTGGACATCTCCGGGTTCGACAAGGTGCAGCACTTCGTCGGCTACGCGTTGCTGTCGGCCGGCGCGGTCTCGCTGTTCGCGCGGATGCGTACCCAGGCGCTGATGGCGCTGATCATCATCGCCTTCGGCATTGGCGTGGAATTCGCCCAGGCCAGCATGACCACCGACCGCATGGGCGACGCGGCCGACGCGCTGGCCAATTCCTTTGGTGTGCTCGCCGGACTGCTGCTGTCCGCGACCCCGGCTGCCTTGTGGCTGCAGCGGCTGGACGCGCGGCTGCCGTAGCCCGCATCCGCCACCCGCGACAGGCAGGATCTAGGGGCGCTTGCCGGTCGCGGCGGCCACCGCGGCGATCCGGGCTTCCCGCATCGCCGTGCCGATGGCCGGGCCGGTGAGGCCTGCGGGCAGGGCGTCGGTACGCACGGCCCGCGCCGCGGCATGGGCCGCGCGAAGGCTGTCGCCCTGCGGGTAGGGGTCCCCGGCATGCCCGGTGCGTCCGCGCTTGTCGGCCTCGCAAACGGTCGCCAGTTGGTCGATCCGGCCCGGCTTGCGGAAGCCGTCGCAGCGCTCGATCATGGTCACCACGGTGCTGGCGCGCAGCTCGTCGAAGCGGTGCACGTTAAGGTGCTCGCGGCAGGCGATGGCGGCCAACTGGTGGTGCTCGGTGGGGACTTTCAGGCGCTCGCACAGTGCCCGAAGCGGGGCGATGCCCGCCTGCTCATGGCCGATATGGCGCGGCAGCACATGCGCCGGCGTCAGTGCCTTGCCCAGGTCGTGGGTGAGCGCGGCAAACCCGATCAGTTCGTCGCCGGGCGCCAGCCGGGCGGCCATGTCGCAGACCAGCTCCACGTGCACGCCGGTATCGATCTCGGGATGGAACTCGGCGCGCTGCGGGACGCCGTAGAGGGCCGCCACTTCCGGAAGTACGACCGCCAGTGCGCCGGCGTCGTGCAGGGTGCGCAGGAACGCGGAGGGACGCTGGCTGGCGAGCGCACGACGCAGTTCCTGCCATACGCGCTCGGGTACCAGTTCGGCCAGCTCGCCCGAGGCCGTGATCTCCCGCATCAGCGCCATGGTCTCCGCCGCGACGGTGAACCCCAGCGGCGCGAAGCGCGCCATGAAGCGCGCGGCGCGCAGCACCCGCAGCGGGTCTTCGACGAATGCCGGACCAACGTGGCGCAGGACCCGTGCCTGGATGTCGGCGATCCCGCCGTGCGGATCGACCAGTCCACCCTGCGCGTCCTCGGCGATGGCGTTGATGGTGAAATCGCGCCGGCCCAGATCTTCTTCCAACGACACCGACGGGTCGGCGTCGACCACGAAGCCGCGATAGCCACGCCCGGACTTGCGCTCGGTACGCGCCAATGCGTGTTCCTCGCCGGTATCGGGATGCAGGAACACCGGGAAGTCGCGCCCGACGGGCTTGAAACCGGCCGCTTCCATCGTGGACTGGGTTTCACCAACCACCACCCAGTCGCGATCACCGGCGGGCAGGCCGAGCAGGCGGTCGCGCACGGCGCCGCCGACCAGGTAGATCTTCACAGAACGGGCGCCAGACGTGCGGCCACCGGGCTCACGAACGATCCGCCGTTGGGCTCGGACACGCGAATGACTTGCGCGGTGCGTTGGTCCGGCCGTACAGGCGGTCGCTCAGGCGCAGCGCGTCTCCGTCCAGGCGCCAGTCGTAGATCACGCTGAAGGCGAGCACGCGGGCAACATATTCGCGGGTCTCCTTGTAGCTGATCGTCTCGATCCAGAAGTCCGGATCCATACCCGGGCGCTGGGTCTGCCAGCGGGTCAGCGGCGCCGGGCCCGCGTTGTAGCCGGCGATGGCGAAGTAGGGTTTGCCGCCGTACTGGTCCAGCATCTGGCGCAGGTAGCCGGTGCCCAGGGCGATGTTGGTGTCGGGGTCGTACAGGCTGGGCGGGCCGCCCCAGCTGCGGCCGACGCGCCGCGCCACTGCCTCACCGGTGGTCGGAAGGACCTGCATCAGTCCCATTGCGTTGGCCCCGGAACGCGCCTTCGGGTTGAAGATGCTCTCCGCACGGATCTCCGCCGCGACCCACGCCGGGTCGATGTTGTTGCGACGGGCCTCACGGCGGATCGTCGCATCGTGGTTCAAGGGGAAGCGCATGTCGTAGAGCTGCAGTTCACCCGGCGCCTTGCCCAGCCAGAACACCGCGCGGTCGAACCAGCCGTTGGCCTGTGCGATCTGCACCGCGACCTGGCGTTGGGTGTCGTTGAAACCCGCCACCGCGTCGGCCCATTCCTTGGCCGCCCAGCCGCTGCGGCCCAGGAGGTGCAGGCCGATTGCGCGCTGCAGGGCCGGATTGGCCGCCACGTCCGCGCGGGTGGCCGGCTCGGCCTGGACAGTGGCGGGACACAGCGCGTAGGGCTGGTCGATGCGATCGGCGGCAAGGAAACCGTGGAATTCGGGGAGGCGCGCGGCATCGCGGTATTTCGCCTGCGCGGTGGCCTTGTCGCCGCCCAACTCGGCCAGGCGGGCCTCGAAGTAGGTGTAGCGCGAGTCGTTGCGCTGCTCGGGTTCCATCTTGCGGATGGCTGCCAGCGCGGCCGGCCAGTCCGAACGCGACAGCGCCTCCCGGACCCGCCACTCATGCAGGCGCGCGTCGTAACTTGACGCCGGTACCGCGTTCAGGCGGCGCGCCGAATCGGGCAGATACGACGCAACCGTCCACAGGGCGACCTGATACAGCACGCGGCCGCGATCAGCCTCGCTGAAGTTCAGCGCGCTTGCGTACTGCGGCAGCAGCGACTCGGCGCGATCGGGGTCGGCCTTGCCCAGTTTGGCCAACCCCTGGGAGGCGACGCGGCGACTGCGGTCGGTCTTGGGCCACTGCAGCGCGCGTGGATGGGGATTGTCGATGAATGCCGCGTAGTCCTCGGCCAGACCGCGCTCGGCTGCGGGCAGGCCGCGGGCAATGGCACGCATGACGCCGCCGTCCCATTCGTCGGCGGCCAGCTCCAGGCGCTGCCAACGCAGCGACGCGGGCAGTTCGCCGCGGCTCTCCAGGGCCGCGAACACCGGATCGCAGGACTCAGGCAGTGACTTCCCGGTGCTGGTCCACAGGGTCTGCGCCTGTTGCGTCCAATCGTTATCCATCCGTCCAAGGGCGTGGCGCGCATCCAGCCACGCGCAGCGCAGGGAGGTGCTCGTGATGTCTTCACTCCATGCGGAAAGCACGGCCGAGGGGTCGTCGCGACGGTCGCTGGCGGCGAGCCACGCCTGGCGGAACACCCCGGCAACCGCGGTGCCGCGGTGCTTCTCCAGAAACGCCTCGGCCCGCGCACGCGGCAGCACGTTGATATCGCGCGCGATGGCCGCGTATTCCACCCACGGGAACAGCGGGTGGCGGGCCAGGTCCGCGTATTGCACCGCGTCGAATTGACCGCGCTCGGCCGCGGCGATCGCGCTGCCGATGCGCTCGCGTTGCGGATCAACCTGCACCGCGGCAGACGTTGTTGCCACCGGCGCGGGCGAGCGGGACAGCCCGCCTGCGGGCCTGCCGGAGGTGGCGCTGGATTGGGTGAACGCGGCCAATGGAATCGCGAGCGCGGCGAAAAGGACGGGCAGGAGCAGGGTGTTGGGTCGCATCCGGCGACTATATCCGAGCGCCGATGAACTCGACGGGCCGGAGCAGCCCTGCCGGCGTTGCAAGCCAATGCGCGGAACCAGCCGGCCGCAGGTGCAGCTGTGTTCCACTATCGGTCCTTGATGACGGGAAGTGCGATGAGCGCGTGGTGGCTGTTGTTTCCCCTGTTGGGCGCGGTGGTGGGCGTGCTTGCCGGCCTGCTGGGTGTCGGTGGCGGGTTGGTCCTGGTGGCGGCGCTGGTGTGGCTGCTGCCGCTGATGGGCGTGCCGGCGGAAGCGGCGATGCACGCCGCGCTCGCCAGTTCGCTGGCCAGCATCATCCTGACCGCGGCCGCGTCGGCGCGTGCCCACGCACGCCGTGGCAGTGTGTTGTGGCCGACGGTGGCGTGGATGGTGCCGGGGCTGCTGCTGGGCGGATGGCTGGGCAGCGGGGCTGCGGTGCGCATCGATGATGACGTGCTGCGCTGGATCGTCGCCAGCTATTGCCTGCTCGCGGCGGCGCAACTGCAGTTCGGCCGGCCGCGACAGGCAGCCGCGGTCGGGCAGTCGGCGCCACGGGGCTGGCCGATTCTCGCCGCAGGCGGCGGCATCGGTGCGCTGTCGGCGGTGGTCGGGATCGGCGGTGGCAGTATGACGGTGCCGCTGTTGGTGTGGCGCGGCGTCGCGCCGGTGCGCGCGGTCGGCACCTCGTCGGCGTGCGGGGTCGCGATCGGATTTGCCAGCGCCGTCGGTTACGCGATGCACGCGCCTGCCGGCGCGTTGCCCGCGCACGCCATCGGCTATGTCTACCTGCCCGCTGCCATCGGTGTGGCCATCGCCTCGGTGTTTGCCGCGCCACTGGGCACGCGTCTGGCGCACCGCCTGCACGGCGACGCGCTGAAGCGGATATTCGCCGGCTTCCTGGTGGTGGTTGCGCTGAGCCTGCTGGTGACTGGCGCACTCTGAGCGGCACTTCCCGATCCTTGCAACGGAAGGCATAAAGCTGTGCCGCTTGTGGCCGGACCCGGGATTGTTTACAACAGTGCGTCGTCGCAGACAGGGGTGTGACGCTTCGAAACATTCTTAGGGAGAGAGAAGTCGATGAACGCACCTTGTCGCCACCCACTGGTGGCTGCCGTCGCGCTGTGCCTGTTGGGCGCGTCGCTGCCCGCCACCGCGCAGCAAGCGCAAACCGCCGACCGCCAGCAGGAGGGCCGCAGCGCGACTACTCTGGACAGTGTCCAGGTCACCGGGACCCGCATCCGCAAGGCGGAGATTGAAAGCCAGACGCCGGTGCAGACGCTCACCCGCGAGGACATCGACCGCACCGGCCTGACCTCGGTGGGCGACATCCTGCAGGAGCTGACCGGTTCGGGTTCCGCACTCAACACCAAGTTCAACTCCTCGGGCAACTTCGGTTTCTCACCCAATGGCGACGGCGTCGGCGCCGGCTCGGCCCAGGTCGACCTGCGCAACCTGGGCGCCAAGCGGGTGCTGGTGCTGGTCGATGGCGTGCGCTGGGTCAACGAGTCCTCCGCGTCAGGTGTCGGCGCAACCACCGACCTGAACACGATTCCGTTGGCGCTGGTGGAGCGCATCGATGTGCTCGAGGACGGCGCGTCCTCGCTGTACGGCTCTGATGCGATCGCCGGCGTGGTCAACATCATCACCCGGCGCGATTTCGATGGCGGGCAGGTGACCCTGAACTATGGCCAGTACGGCAAGGGCGACGGCACCCAGAAGGGGCTGGACCTGGCCTGGGGCATGAACACCGAGCGCAGCAATTTCTTCATCGGCGCCAGCCGGGTCGAACAGGACCCGATCTACGCCAACACCCGCGAGCAGTCGCGCTTTCCCACCCCCGGCACCGGGCTGACCTTTGGCAGCTCGGGCACGCCGCGCGGGCGCTTCATCCTGATCGATCCCAACACCGGGGCGGAACTCGACCTGACGCCCAACCAGGGCGACAACGACCCTTTCTACGATCCGGCGCAGACCGGCTGCGACCGCACCGATGGTTTCCACTGCTTTGCGACCGCCGACCGGTTCAACTTCGCCGAATACAACCTTCTGCTGACGCCTTCCACGCGCACCGGCGTGTTCGGCCAGTACCGGTTCTATTTCAACGACAAGGTGCAGGCCTACGCCAAGGTCCTAGCCAACCGGCGCGAGTCGGTCAACCAGGCGGCGCCCGAACCGCTGTTCCTGGGCGCGGACGCGGGCACCGGCAACGCGTTTGCCGACGGCATGTTCATATCGGCGGCCAACCCCTACAACCCGTTCGGCTTCGACCTGGTTTCAGTCGATGACCCGGCCACCCCGCAGAACGACATCAACCTGATCCTGATCGGACGGCGCCCGGTCGAGGGCGGGGCACGTGTCTACGAGCAGAACGTCGACACGCGCTACTTCGCTGCCGGGCTGGAGGGACGGTTCGACGCCGGCGACCGCTCCTGGTTCTGGGACGCCAACTTCTCCACGGCCAAAAACGAGGCGCGCCAGACCAACTACGGCAGCTACGACATCCGCAACATCGCCATCGCCCTGGGTGACCCGGCGGTCTGCGCGGCGACCGCTGGCTGCGTGCCGTTGAACGTGTTTGGCGGTCCCGGGACGCTGACTCCGGAAATGCTGGCCTGGATCCAGCCGGTGGTGCGCGATCGCAGCGAGCAGACGCTGGATATGTTCAGCGCCAACATCTCCGGCGACCTGGTGGACCTGTGGGCGGGTCCGCTTTCCTTCGCCGCCGGCGCCGAACACCGCCGCTACGAGGGGTCCTACCAGCCTGACGCGCTGACGGTCGCGGGTTTCTACAACGGCGTGCCCTCGCTGCCCACCTCGGGCGACTACAACGTCAGCGAGGCCTATGTCGAACTCAACGTGCCCCTGCTCAAGCCCGATACCTTCGGCAAGAGCCTGGAGCTGAGTCTGGCTGGACGGTACTCGGACTACTCGACCTTCGGCAGCCAGTTTACGCCCAAGTACGGACTGCGCTGGCAGGTCGCCGACGAGCTGCTGCTGCGCGCAACGTATGCCGAGGGCTTCCGTGCGCCGTCCATCGGGGAGCTTTTCGGTTCGGCCAGCCGTGCCGACCTGCAGATCAGCGATCCGTGCCTGATCGGCCTGGATGGCAGCCCACCCAGTGGCAACGCAGCCAACTGCGCTGCGCTGGGCGTGCCCACAGGTGCCGTGCAGGCGAACAGCCAGATCTCGGTCACCACCGGCGGCAACCGCGACCTGCAGCCGGAAACGGCGCGCAGCTTCACCACCGGCCTGGTGTTCAGTCCCGGATTCGCCAGCGGCACCTCCTGGTCGGACCGGCTCGACCTGGAGCTGACCTTCTACCGCCACAGCCTGGAGGGCGCGGTGCAGGCCATCGACGCCCAGACCCAGCTGGACCTGTGCGTGCAGACCCTGGACCCGTTGTACTGCGACGGCATCACCCGCTCATCGATCGGCGGCATCAACAGCTTCAGCAACCGCCTCACCAATCTGGGCTCGATCAAGACCGACGGCTGGGACGCCAACGTCTTCTGGGCGCTGCCGGAGACGGCGGCCGGCAGGTTCAAGCTGTCCTGGCAGAACACGCTGGTCACGCGTTACCAGGCGGTCGGTGCCGCCGGCCAGGTGCAGCCGCGCGCGGTCGGAATCGAGGTCAATGACAGTGCGATTCCCGACTGGACCTCGACGGCGCGGCTGGATTGGCGCCGCGACCAGTGGAACGCCTCATGGAGCGTGCGCCACATCAGCGAGCTCAAGGAGGACTGCGGCGATGCGGTGGCGTTTGCGGTGTGCAGCAATCCGGCCGAGGGCACCAACATCCTGCCGGCCACCACCTACAACGACCTGCAGGTGGGCTACCGCTTCGAGTGGCAGCAGGGACTGCAGCTGACCGCAGGCGTCAACAACCTGGCCGACAAGGATCCCCCGATCTGCCTGTCGTGCTCGCTCAACGGCTATGACGCGTCGACCTACGACATCCCGGGCGGCCGTTATTTCTACGTGCGCGCGGACCTGAGGTTCTGACCACGCGGAATGCGGCAGCGGCCGGGATAGCCGGTCGCGGCCGCTTCAGCGCAGTGCGGCGTCGGGTACGTCCAGTTCCAGTGACAGCGCCAGGTGGTCGGACTGCGCGGCGGGCATCGCCTGCGCTCCGGAGCAGCCCAGGTCACTGCTGATCAGGATGTGGTCGATCGCCCGCTGTGGCTGCCAGCTGGGAAAGGTCGGCACCGCGCAGGCTGGCGGCTGCAGCCGGGTATTGCGGAACAACGCCTGCATTTCCGGGCGCTCGATGGCGCAGTTGAAGTCGCCCATCAGGACGGCGTGACGATGGTCCTGCAGCAGCTCGGCGATGAAGCCCAGCTGCGTGCTGCGCGAGTTCGCACCCAGCGAGAGATGGGCGATGGCGACCACCAGCCCGTCGTCGCCTTCACCGAAGCGGGCCAGCAGCACGCCGCGGCCGGAGATGCGTCCGGGTAGCGAGTGGTCAGTCACCTCGATCGGCTGCAGCTTGCTCAGCAGTCCGTTGGCGCTGGAGGCGACACCGGCCATTCGCCGGTTGGGCTGGTGGCTCCAGTAATCAAAGCCACCGTGTCGTGCGAGGTACTCGGTCTGGTTGGTGAAGCCCGAGCGCAGGCTTCCCGGATCGGCTTCGTTGAGGCCGACGATGTCGTACTGGCCCGCCAGTTTCGCGATCAGGTCCAGACTGCCGCGCTTGTTGCCGGCTGGAAGCACGTGCGACCAGCTGCGCGCCACGTAGTCGTGGTAGCCCCGTGTACTGGATCCCGCCTGGATGTTGGCGCTGAGCAGGCGCAGCCGGCGCGAACCCACCGGTGGACCGGCGCCGTCCGGGGCGCCCTGTTCTACGCGGTGATTGGACTCGGAAGCGGGCATGGCAGGCACGGCGCGCGGCAAATCAGCCCCGGTCGTCCGCGGCAGCATCGCCGGCGGGGGCGGCGTCCGCTTGCGGCATGGACTTGGCCGCCCGCTCCGCGGCGATCAGGTGCTCGGCAACATTGAGCTTCTGCTCCCAGTCCTTGACGATGATGCGGTACTTGCCGTCAATGACGATGTCCGGGGTGGACTCCACACCCGAGTGGTGCATGAATTTCAGTGCCCTGCTCATCTTCGCCTTCACGCTGAAGCTGGCCATGGCGTTCGCGAACTGCTTGGGATCGGCGCCAAAACGGCTGTAGAACTGCGCAATCTGGGCCTCTTTCGCGTCCGGCGGCAGGCTGCGCTCAAGGTGGACGGCGTTGAACATCGCGTCGTGGCTCTGGGCCAGCAGCCCATTGGCCTGCGCGGCGTAGAAGGCCTTCGCAAAGGGATCCCAGTGACCGCCGAACGGCGCCGCCAGCGGGGTGAACTGCACGTCCTCGGGCAGCTTGGTTGCCCACGCGGTTACCAGCGGCTCGAAGCTCGCACAGGCCGGACAGGTGTAGCCGAACACCTCTACCACTTCAATCTTGTTGTTGTTGGGCTGGAAAGGCTGGCCGTTGGGAATCTCCACGTAGTCCACGCCGGCGACCGGTGCAGGACCTTCCGGAGCGACAATCGGACCCGGCGTACGGACCAGTGTCTCCGTCCCGTTGCCCTGGATGGCGGGCGCGGCGGTCCCGGCGTCGGCTTGGGTGGTCGCAGCTTCCGCCGTGACCGCGCTGGGAGCGGGTTGTGCGGCGGTCGACGCTGGCGCGGCACCTTCGCTGGTGTTGGTGGGCGCCTGCGACGAGCAGGCAGCAAGCGCGAGCACGGTCGCCAGGGTCAGGCCGAAGCGGGGCAAAAAGGGCATCTGTGGTTCTCCAGAAAACGTCGTAACGATCGCGACCGCAGCCGCACTATTCAATAGCAGGTACGCCAGAGCCGCGGTTGATGAGCAGCCAAGGCAGCGGCACGTCTATTTTTTCTGTTGCGCCAGCGTGGAACGCTCGCGGCTGACCAGCGCGTCGGTGATGCGCAACACATCCTCCGACGTCTTGCCCAGCACGCGGTACTTGCCTGCCACGATAAGGGTCGGCGTGCCCTCCACTTCACTGCGCGAAAGGAAATCCCGCGCCGCTACCAGCTTCTCGTGTACCGGCTTGCCCGTCATGGCGGCGGCAAAATCGTCCGCGTCCACGCCGTAGCCGGCGTAGAACTTCGCGATGTCCCGGGGCGTCGCGCCACCGACCGGAAGGCGGCGTTCCTCATGGATCGCGCGGAACATGTCGCGGTGGGTGCGCTCGACCAGGTTCATCGATTGTGCGGCGTAGAACGCCTGTGCGTAGGGAATCCAGTAGCCGCCAAAGGGCGCTGGAACCGAGACCACGTTGACGTCTGCCTTCTGCTGCTGTTTCCACTCCTGCAGCGCCGGCTCGAAGCTCGCGCAGTGCGGGCAGGTATAGCCGAATACCTCGACGACTTCGATCTTTCCCGGGCGTGGCTCGAACGGCGCACCATCGGCGATCACGGCGTAATCCGTGCCCGCAACCAGCGCGTCGGCCGCAGGTGGCGCTGCGCAGGCTAACAACGGCAGCACGGCGAGAAGGGCGGTTGCCACCACGCGGGCAAACCGGGTGCGGCTGGAGATGGGCAGGGCGGAATGAAACATCATTGGCACGGATCCCTCAAACAAGAACGCCGACCGTAACGATACGGCCGGCGCGATGAACGAAAAGCACAGAGCTCAGAACAGGGCGGTCGCAAGCCTCAGCCCTGGGTATCTTCCGGCGCGACGTCGGTGGCGGGCTCAGCACCCTCGGGTGCTTCGGCGGCGGGCGCATCCGCCGCCGGTGGTGTGGCAGCGGTGTCTGGCGCGGCGCCGCCATCAGCGTTGGTGGCGTCCGCAGCGGGCGCTGCGACCGGCGCCGGCGCTGCCGCCATCGCCTTGGCGTCCAGGCCGATGTCGTCAGCGGCCGGGTGCAGGCCCTGCATGTAACTGGCCAGGCTTCCGATTTCCTCATCGGTCAGCGGCTTGGCAATGCTGGCCATGATGTTGAACAGGCGCGGATCGGTACGCGATGTGGTGCCAGCGCGGTACAGCTCCAGCCGCTGCTGGGAGTAGTCGGCGTGCTGGCCGCCAACGTGCGGATAGGCCGGCCCCGGGTTGCCGGCGCCGGACGGTCCGTGGCAGGCCATGCAGGCGGGAATGCCACGAGCCGGATCGCCGCCACGGAACAGCTGCTCGCCGATCTGGTAGAACTTCTTGTCGGCGTAGGGCCCACTGGTTACCACACTGTCATCGGCGACGCCGGCGCCGGATTTCTGGGTCGCGAAGTAGGCACCCAGGTCATGCGCGTCCTGCGCGCTGAGCATGTCGGCGAATGGCTTCATCACCGCGGCCATGCCGTCGTTGCGCTCGCCGCTCTTGAACAGGGCCAGCTGGTGGGCGATGTAGCGCTCGCTCTGGCCGGCAAGGCGCGGGTACATGGGGATCTCGGAGTTGCCGTCCAGCCCGTGGCAGGCGGCGCAGGTGCCGGCCAGGGCTTGGCCGTTCTGGGCATCGCCCCAGGTGGCGTGCTCGGGCGCTGCGGGCGCCAGTGGAGCAGTCTCCACCGGTGCGGCGTCGGGGACCGGGGTCACCGTGGTCTGGGCATAGGCAACGGCCGCCGCCGCGAAGACGACAAGACCTGCGATACCTAGGACGCGGGCGTGGCTCATGGGGCTGGGCTCCGGAAAACGCTGAAGTGACAGCCTGTTAACGGCCGTCGAACTGCAGAATTATCATCGGCGCGGCGCATCGGGTCAACGCGAGTGCCGGGTGCGGCTGCTTTGCGCGGTCGCGCGGCGCACGATTTCCACGCGTGGGACGGTGATTCCCGCGCGTCGCCGCGCCGGCCGTGCGATCCTAGCGCCATGGCCAATCCCCTTATCCGTGCCCAGTACCTGCTGGCCGCGCACACTCCCGCGCAGTTGCCGCCTGACGGTGGCTTCGAGGTCGCGTTTGCCGGTCGCTCCAACGCGGGCAAGTCCAGCGCGCTCAACGCCATCTGCCAGCAGAACGCGCTGGCCCGGGTGTCCAAGACCCCGGGGCGTACCCAGCAACTGGTGTTTTTCGAACTCCCGCCCAGCACCGACCGCTATCTAGTCGATCTGCCCGGCTACGGTTTCGCCAAGGTCCCCAAGGATCTGCAGGCGCACTGGCAGGCGTTTCTTGACCGTTATTTCCGTACCCGCGAAGCGCTCAAGGGCCTGGTGGTGGTGATGGACATCCGTCACCCGCTGAAGGACTACGACAAGCAGATGCTGGAATACGCGGTGAGCCGCGACCTCCCGGCGCACGCGATCCTGACCAAGGCCGACAAGCTCAGCCGCGGCGCACAAGGCACGGCATTGCTTGAGGTGCGCAAGGCGCTCAAGGCCGAGCACGGCGATGCCGTCAGCGCGCAGCTGTTTTCCGGTGAGTCCAAGCTTGGTGTCGATGAGGCCCGTCGCGTGATCGAGGGCTGGCTGGAGCTGTGATCAGCGCGCTCCGGTCGGGCGACTTCACGCGGCCGAGATTGCAATGCAGGCCTGAGCCCGCACATTCGCCAGTGCGATCCCCAAGAGCAAATACGAGGTGCGTGTGTCCGGTTCCAGTCATGTAGAAGAAGTCCTGATCGAGTCTCGCAGCCAGCTGGTGGATTACCTCAGCTCGGGCACGCGTGAGCGCGACGACTGGCGGATAGGCACCGAGCACGAGAAGTTCGGTTTTTATTTCGATGACCTCCGCCCGCCGACGTTTGATGGTGAGCGTGGCATCGAGGCGCTGCTCAAGGGCCTGGTCCAGTTTGGCTGGGCGCCGGTGGAGGAGCACGGGCGGGTGATCGCGCTGACCCGCGATGCCGCATCGGTGTCGCTGGAGCCTGCCGGGCAGCTCGAACTGTCCGGCGCACCGCTTGAAAACCTGCACGAGACCTGCCGCGAGGCGTCCTCCCATCTGCGTGAGGTGCGCGCGGTTGCAGAGCCGATGGGCGTGGGCTTCCTGGGCATGGGCTTCCAGCCCAAGTGGCGCCGCGACGAGATGCCGTGGATGCCCAAGGGCCGCTACAAGATCATGCGCGAGTACATGCCCAAGGTCGGCAGCCTTGGTCTGGACATGATGACCCGCACCTGCACCGTGCAGGTCAACCTGGATGTCGGCTCCGAGGCCGACATGGTGAAGAAGTTCCGTGTCTCGCTGGCGTTGCAGTCCATTGCCACCGCGATGTTCGCCGACTCGCCCTTCACCGAGGGCAAACCCAACGGTTTCCTGTCCTACCGCTCGCACATCTGGACCGACACCGACAACGATCGCAGTGGCCTGCTGGATTTCGTCTTCGAGGATGGGTTTGGTTACGAGCGCTATGTCGATTACCTGCTCGACGTGCCGATGTACTTCATCCAGCGCGGCGACAACTACATCGACGCGGCGGGCCAGTCGTTCCGTGACTACATGGCCGGCAAGCTGCCGGCGAACCCCGGTCACCTGCCGACCCTGCAGGACTGGGCCGACCACACCACCACCGCGTTTCCCGAAGTACGGCTGAAGAAGTACCTCGAGATGCGTGGCGCCGACACCGGCCCGTGGAACCGGATCTGCGCCTTGCCGGCGTTCTGGACCGGCCTGCTGTACGACGACAGCGCGCTCGATGCCGCGTGGGACCTGGTCAAGGACTTCAGTCTTGAGGAGCTGCACGCGCTGCGCAACGGCGTGCCCCGGCAGGCCTTCAAGCTGCCGTTCCGGAAGGGGACGGTGCTGGACGTGGCCCGCGAGGCGCTGCAGATCTCCGCGCACGGACTGGCCCGCCGTGCGCGTCTGAACGATGTCGGCAGCGATGAGTCGATCTTCCTGTCTCCGCTGATGGAGCTGGTCGATGCCGGCGAGACGCCTGCCGAGCGCAAGCTGGCGCTGTACCACGGCGTGTGGGGCGGCAACATCGACCCGGTGTTCCGTGAGTTCGCCTACTGAGCCAAGATGGATCGCGGCCCGGCGGCGCGAAATGATGCACCGCAACACCAGCTGCGTTACCGTTGCTGGATGAGCACAAAAAACGACACTGCTACCGATACCAACGACGATTCGCTGCGCACGGTGAAGTTCGCCGCGGTCGATACGTTCCTCCGCGAAGACGTGAACCTGCTGGGCGGGATGGTCGGCAATATCCTCGCCGAGCAGCGCAGCCCGGACTTCCTGGCGGAAGTCGAGGCACTCCGCCGGGCCGCGATCAGCCGGCGCGAGAACGACCAGCCGGTGACCGAGCTGGCCGATGCGCTGGCCGGCCACGAGTTGCACAAGGCCAGCGACCTGGGCCGCGCCTTCTCCACCTATTTCCAGGCGGTGAACCTCGCCGAGCGCGTGCACCGCATCCGCCGTCGACGCGATCATGAACGTGCCGAGGAGGGTGCCCAGCCAGGGGGCTTGCTGGACGTGATCGGCTCGCTGGCCGGGCAGGGCGTGGAGGCCTCCGAGCTGGCCGCACTGCTGCCGCGGATGCGCATCGAGCCGGTGTTCACCGCGCATCCGACCGAGGCCGTACGCCGCGTGCTGCTGCACAAGGAGCGGCAGATCGTGCGCAGCCTGGTCAACGACATTGACCGTAACCGCACGCCCGCCGAGCGCAAGGCCGACCACGGCCGCATCCGGATGGCACTGACCGCCAGCTGGCAGACCGTCGAGGCGCCAGCTGCCAAGCCCAGCGTGGCCGACGAATTCGAGCACGTCGGGTTCTATCTTTCCGAGGTGTTGTACCGGGTGCTGCCGGTGTTCTTCGAGAACTTCGAGAGCGCGCTGCGCGAGAACTATGGCGATGCGGTGTCGCTGCCCGACGTGCTCGGCTTTGGCAGTTGGGTGGGTGGCGACATGGACGGCAACCCGAACGTGGGTGCGGACACGATTGCCGACACCCTGGCCCGGCAGCGTGAGCTGGTGCTGGCCGCCTACCGCCGCGACATCGGCCGCCTGGCCGACCTGCTGAGCCAGTCGCTCAGCCGGGTGTCGGTCAGCGATGCGGTCATCGAGAAGGTCGCGGCCTACCGCGAGCTGCTACCCGAGGCCGCCGCCGGGCTGCACCCGCGTCATGCCGACATGCCGTACCGGAACTTGCTGATGCTGATGGCGGCCCGGCTGCGCGCCACCAGCGGCGACGAGAGCGTCGGCTATCCCGACGCCGCCAGCTTCGTGGCCGACATTGAATGCATCCACGCCAGCCTGATGGCGAACCGCGGCGAGCACGCCGGAGACTTCGTGCTGCGCCGGCTGCTGCGGCGCGCGCGCTGCTTCGGTTTCCACCTCGCCAGCCTGGACCTGCGCCAGGACTCTTCGGTGCACGACGCCGCCCTGGCGGCACTCCTGCAGGATCCGCAATGGGCCGGGCGCAGCGCCGAGGAGCGGGCCGACCGCCTGCACCGGATGATGGCCGGCGATCTGGCTCCCGCCGATGCCGACGCGAGCGACGCGGTGCGCACGCTGGATGTCTTCCGCGCCGTGGCCCGGCTGCGGCCGCGCTATGGCGAGCGTGTGTTCGGCCCGTACATCATCAGCATGAGCCGCAGTGCCGCTGATGCGCTGGCTGTGTTGGCGCTGGCCCGGGTTGCCGGTTGCATCGAGCCCGCAGGCGATGGGGCAGACGCGGAGCAGGTGGTGCCGCTGGACGTGGCGCCGCTGTTCGAGACCGTGGCCGATCTTGAAGCGGCGGATGCCACCATGCGCGCGCTGTTCGGCGACCCTGTGTATCGGGCACATCTGGCGGCACGCGGCAACCGCCAGCTGGTCATGCTGGGCTATTCGGACAGCGCCAAGGACGGCGGCATCATCGCCTCGCGATGGGCGCTGCAGCAGACCCAGGTGGCCTTGACCACGTTGGCACGGGAGAGTGGCGTCCGCATCGTGTTCTTCCACGGCCGCGGCGGATCGGCCAGCCGCGGCGGCAGCAAGACCGAGCGCGCCGTGATCGCCGCCCCGCGCGGCTCGGTCGACGGCGTACTGCGGCTGACCGAGCAGGGCGAGGTGATCCATCGCAAGTACGGCACCCGCGCGATCGCCCTGCGCAATCTGGAGCAGGCGACCGGCGCGGTCATGCGGGCGACCCTCCGGCCGCGACCGCTGGAAGCCCGGGCACCGCGCTGGCGGGCGATGGCGGCCGAACTGGCCCGCGACTCCAGCGACCACTACCGGGCGTTGATCCACGAACATCCGGATTTTTCCGCCTACTTCCGCGCCGCCACGCCGATCGACGTGATCGAGCGCCTGCGGATCGGTTCACGCCCGGCCAAGCGTGTCGGCAGTGGCGGAGCGGAGTCGCTGCGGGCGATCCCGTGGGTATTTTCCTGGTCGCAGAACCGCTCCGGCCTGACCACCTGGTATGGCGTGGGCACCGCGCTGGAGCGCGGACTGGAGCGTCATGGCGCCGACGCCTACGCCGAGCTGGCGCGCGACTGGCCGTTCTTTGCAACCCTGATCGATGATGTGGAGATGGTGCTGGCGAAGTCGGACCTGGGCATCTTCGAGTGCTATTCGCAGCTCGCCGGCGACACGCCATCGGTGTCGGGCAAGCCGGATCTGCACGCCCAGATGTATCCGGGCATTGCAGCCGAGTTCGGCCGTACCCGTGACGCGGTGCTGGCGATCAAGGGCGAGGACGAGCTGCTCAACGGCGACCAGCGCCTGCAGCAGTCAATCCGCCTGCGCAACCCGTACGTGGATCCCATCAGCCTGTTGCAGGTGGACCTGCTGAAGCGCTGGCGCGCCGGCGACCGCAAGGACGAGGAGCTGCTGCAGGTGCTGATGGCAACCGTCAACGGCATTGCCGCCGGCATCCAGAATACCGGTTGAGCACGCCCGAACGGGCCGGTCACCCGCCCGGCCCGTTCGGCTGTCGGACTCAGCGCCGGCGGGCGGCCCGGATCTGCGCGTCCACGGCTGCGATGGCGGTGAGGTTGACCACCCGCCGCGAGGTGGAGTCGTTGGTGAGGATGTGCGCCGGCTGGTCCAGACCCATCAGGATCGGACCAATGGCGACGCCGTCGGTGGCCACCCGGAACATGTTGTAGGTGATGTTCGCGGCGTCCAGGTTGGGCAGGACAAACAGGTTTGCGCGGCCGTGCAGGGTGGTGTTGGGGAAGATCCGCTTGCGCAGCGCCTCGTTCCAGGCGGTGTCGGCCATCATCTCGCCGTCCACTTCCAGCTTGGGTACGCGGGCCTTCAGGATCTCGCGCACGCGGCGCATCTTGGCCGCCGACGGGTTGTCGTGGCTGCCGAAGTTGGAGTGCGACAGCAGCGCCACTTTGGGCTCCACGCCGAACAGCTTCAGGCGATAGGTCGCCTGCAGGGTCGCCTCGGCAATCTGCTCGGCGCTCGGGTCCAGCTGGACGTGGGTGTCCAGGAAGAACCAGGCGCCGGCATCGTTGATCACTCCCGTCATCGCCGAGGTGCCGGTGATGCCGCGGTCGAAGTCGAACACGCTGCGCAGGTAGCCCAGCTTCTTGTTGAAGCGCCCGACAATGCCGCAGATCATCGCGTCCGCCTCGCCGCGCTCGACCATCAGCGCCGCGATCAGGGTCGGCCGCGAGCGGATCAGCGCTTTGGCCGCCTCGATGGTCACGCCGCGACGCTCGGTCAGCGCGTGGTACTGCTGCCAGTACTCGTGGAAGCGCGGGTCGTCGTGGATGTTGGTCAGCTCGAAATCCACGCCCTGGCGCATACGCAGGCCGAGGCGCTCGATACGGTGCTGGATCACGTCCGGACGACCGACCAGGATCGGCGTTGCCAGGCCCTCGTCGATCACCGTCTGCACCGCGCGCAGGACGACTTCCTCCTCGGCCTCGGCGTAGACGATGCGCTTGCGGTCGTGGCGGGCACGGTCGTAGACCGGCTTCATCAGCAGGCCGGTGCGATGGACGAACTGGCCCAGCTGCTCCTCGTACGCCGCCATGTCGGCGATCGGTCGCGAGGCCACACCCGAATCCATCGCCGCGCGGGCGACCGCCGCGGAAACCATCACCATCAGGCGTGGATCGAATGGACGCGGGATCAGGTACTCGGGGCCGAAAGTCGGGACATCGCCGCCGTAGGCCGTGGCCAGATCGCCTGCCTCCAGCCGTGCCAACTGGGCGATGGCGTGCACGCAGGCGAGCTTCATCTCCTCGTTGATCACCGTCGCGCCTACGTCCAGCGCGCCACGGAAGATGTAGGGGAAGCAGACCGCGTTGTTCACCTGATTGGGGTAGTCGGAGCGTCCCGTGGCGATCACCGCATCCGGGCGCACCGCCTTGGCGTCGTCGGGCAGGATCTCCGGGTAGGGGTTGGCCAGGGCCATGATCACCGGGCGCTCGGCCATCGTGGTGACCATTTCCGGAGTGAGGATGCCGCCGGCCGACAGTCCGAGGAACACGTCCGCGCCGTCAACGATTTCCGCCAGCTCGCGCAGCTTGGTATCGCGCGCATAACGGGCCTTTTCCGGGTCGAGATTCTCGCGGCCGGTGTAGAGCACGCCATCGCGATCAAAGGCGAGGATGTTCTCCGGCCGCGCGCCCAGCGCCACCAGCATGTCCAGGCAGGCGATGCCGGCCGCGCCGACACCGGTGGTGGCGATGCGCACGTCCTGGATCTGTTTGCCGACCACTTCCAGCGCATTGAACACCGCCGCGCCCACGATGATCGCAGTGCCGTGCTGGTCGTCGTGGAAGACCGGGATCTTCATCCGCTCGCGCAGCTTGCGCTCAACGATGAAGCACTCCGGCGCCTTGATGTCTTCCAGGTTGATGCCGCCGAAGGTCGGCTCCATCGCCGCGATCATGTCGACCAGCTTGTCGGGGTCGCGCTCGTCCAGCTCGATGTCGAACACGTCGATGCCGGCGAACTTCTGGAACAGCACGCCCTTGCCTTCCATCACCGGTTTGCCCGCCAGCGGACCGATGTCGCCCAGACCCAGCACCGCGGTGCCGTTGGTGACCACGCCGACCAGGTTGCCGCGCGCGGTGTAGTCACGTGCCGCGTTGGGATCGGCGACGATCGCCTCGCAGGCGTAGGCCACCCCGGGTGAGTAGGCCAGCGCCAAGTCACGCTGGGTCACCATCGCCTTGGTGGGGGAGACCTTGATCTTCCCGGGCGGATTCTCGCTGTGGTAGTCGAGGGCGGCTTGCTTGAAATCGTCGTGAGTGGCCATTGCGTACGCGAGGCGGAGGAAGCCATCGATTCTATCGCTCCGCGAGCGCGGCGCCAGCGGCCCCAACCAAACCGTCCATAACGCAGGGCTATGGAAGGACCGCGTTTTATCAGTGTCGCAAGTGCGGGTGCTGACCTATGGTCGAGTCCACTGCATCGCATCCGGGGGTTTGCGCTTGCCAAGTTTTGCTGGATTTCCCGTCGCCCGATTGCTTCGCGTCGCCGTTGTCGCGGGCGCGCTGGTGGCGTGCACCCACGCACCGGGGTCGGACCTGCCGGAGGCGGACCTGTTGATCGTCGGCGGGTCGCTGCATGACGGTGGCACCGGCGCGATGCGCCAGGCCGACGTCGCCATCGTCGATGACCGTATTGTCTGGGTAGGGCCGCACGCATCGCGGCGTTATCGGGCCGCCCGCATCATTGATGCCGGCGGCAAGGTGGTCGCGCCGGGCTTCATCGATCCGCATTCGCATCCCGACACCTACATCCGTTCCGACGATCCGGCCCAGCGGCGCAACGCGCCGTGGCTGTATCAGGGTGTGACCACGATCGGCATCGGGGTCGATGGTGGCGGCAGCCCGGATATCGCCAAGCAGCGGGCATGGTTCGAAGGCAACGGGGTTGGAACCAACCTGGTGCCATATGTCGGGTTTGGCGCGGTGCGCTCACGGGTGCTCGGGCAGAGCGCGCGTGTCCCGGATGCGGTCGAGCTGGCGCAGATGCGCGAGCTGGTGGCATCGGCGATGTGCGAGGGCGCGTTCGGCCTGTCGAGTGGGCTTTTCTACGTACCCCAGAGCTACGCGACCACGGACGAGGTGGTCGCCGTCGCCAGCGAGGCCGCGCGCCGGGGCGGGCTGTACGACACCCACCAGCGCGACGAATCCTCCTACGGGGTCGGCCTGGTCGAGTCGACCCGGGAAGCAATCGAGATCGGCCGGCGCGCGGGCATGCCGGTGCACATCGCCCACATCAAGGCGCTGGGCGTGGATGTGCATGGCAAGGCTGCCGAACTGGTCGCCCTGATCGAGCAGGCGCGCTCGGACGGCCAGCGGGTGACCGCCGACCAGTACCCGTGGCTCGCCTCCGGGACGGGACTGGCGGCTGCGTTGCTTCCGCCCTGGTCACGCGAGGGCGGGCACAAGGCGATGCTGGAGCGCTTCGCCGATCCCGCGCAACTGGCCGACATCCAAGAGGAAATGCGCGACAACCTGCGCCGCCGTGGCGGTGCCGACGCGATCCTGTTGACCTCCATCGGCGAGGAATGGACCGGGATGACGCTGGCGGAAGTTGCGGCCGACTGGCGCGTGTCCGCGGTCGACGCCGCACTGCGCATCATCGGCCAGGACGAGCGTCCGCCCGGCGTGCGCAGCAGCGCGTCGATCGCGTCCTTCAACATGCGCCAGGACGACGTGGACCTGCTGATGCAGCAGCCCTGGGTGGTTACCAGCTCCGATGGGTCCAACGGCCATCCGCGCCAGTACGGCAGCTTTCCGGAGAAGTTCGCCCGCTACGTGCGCGAGAGGAAGTTGCTCGATATTGCCACCTTCATCCACCGCTCCACCGGCCTGACCGCCGATATCCTCGGTCTGCAACAGCGCGGCCACCTGAGGCCGGGGTACTTCGCCGACGTGGTGGTGTTTGATCCGGCGACCCTGGCGGCCCGGGCCACCTACGTCGAGCCGCGCGAGCTTTCGGTCGGCGTGAGCCATCTGATCGTCAACGGCGTCGTTGCGATCAGCGATGGCGGGCAGACGGATGAGCTCGGCGGCCGGATGCTTCACCATGTGCCAACCGAAGGCACTTGCCCGTGACTGCGGATGCGCGTTTGATCACTCTTCACAACCAAGGGAAGAACCCAATTGCTTCAACTTGACGCGGTGGAAACCGTCGCCCTGGGCGGCTTGGCTCTTCTCGGTGGGTACGCGCTGTGCCGCGCCGTTCCGATTTTCCGGCGCTACAACCTGCCCGAACCGGTGGTCGGCGGGCTGGTGATCGCGCTGATAGTGCTGTTCGCGCACGGCCAGGGCACGACGTTGTTCGAGCTGGACACCACCCTGCAGACGCCGCTGATGGTGGCGTTCTTCACCACGCTTGGGGTCAACGCGAGCCTCGCTTTGCTGCGCATCAGCGGACGCCAGGTGGGCATCTTCCTGGCGCTTGCGACCGGCTTTGTCGTGGTCCAGAACCTGGTGGGTCTTGGGGTCGCTTCGATATTCGGCCTGCACCCGCTGTTCGGCGTGCTGGTCGGGTCAGCCACCATGGCCGGCGGACCGGCCACGGGCCTGGCCTTTGCACCGCTGTTTGAACAGGCGGGGCTTGCCGGTGCGGAGTCCATTGCGATCACCTCGGCCATGGCCGGCATCGTGTGCGGTGGCATCGTGGGCGGCCCGGTCGCCACCGTGATCATCCGCCGCTGGCGGCTGAAGACGCCGGGCGGTCATCCCACCGAGGTGCCGGATGTGACCGAGGCCAAGGTGGATCCCCCGCAGACCGAGGGTCAACGCGAATTCAGTGCGCTGAAAAGCATCATCTTCATCATGGTGGCGATGTGGTTGGGCGCCTGGGTGGGGAAGGGCTTTGAAGCGCTCGGATTGACCCTGCCGGCCTATATCGGCGCCATGCTGATCGGCGCCGTGGTGCGCAACATCGACGACGTGACCGGCTGGATCGGCCTGCCGCTTCGCACGATCGACCTGATCGGCAACATCTGTCTCGCCCTGTTCCTGGCGGTGGCACTGATGAACCTGAAGCTGTGGGAGCTGGCGGGCATGGCGTTGCCGCTGGCGGTCAACATGGTTCTGCAGGTGTCGATCGTTGTCGCCTTCTGCGTGGTGGTGTTCCGTGCGATGGGCAAGGACTACGACGCGGCGGTGATGGGCGGTGGCTTCATCGGTTTCATGCTCGGAACCACCGCCAACGCCATGGCCGTCATGCGCACCCTGGTCCAGCGCTACGGCATGGCCCCGCGGGCCTTCCTGGTTGCGCCACTGGTGGGTGCGTTTTTCATCGATTTCACCAACGCACTGATCATCACCGGATTCATGAACTTCGTCCGCTAGCGCGTTGCGTCGTGGCTACTGGGCCACGGCTGCGGCCCCCGGACGGCGCGGATCCGCAGCGCCTTCCACGCCGGATTCGCCCACCCACAGGATCTGGGTGCTGCCGATGGTCTCGCCGGTCTGAATACGGTGGCCACGCTTCTCCAGCAGGCGCAGGGTGTCGGGGCTGATGCCGCGCTCCACCCGCAGCACGCCGTCGCTGTCCATTTCCTGGTGGATGCGCGGCAGGCTGGTGGCTTCGGCGATGTTCAGGTCGAAGTCCACGACGTCCACGATGCTCTGCATCACGGTGCCAGGGATGGTGTTGCCGCCGGGACTGCCGGTGACCATCTGCAACTGGTCGCCCTTGAAAAGGAAGGTGGGCGCCATGCTTGATACCGGGCGCCGGCCCGGATGCAGTGAGTTGGGCGGCTCGGGCTGGCCGGACTCACGGGCCTGCAACTGGGCGCGCATGGAGAAGTTGCCGATCAGGTTGCCGAGCAGGAAGCCGGTGCCGTCGACCATGATCCCGGAGCCGAAATCCGAACCCAGCGTGTAGGTGATACCCACCGCGTTGCCGTCCCCGTCGATGACCGAGAGATGGGTCGTCTGCGGGCTCTCATGCGCCCATGGATCGCCGCCAGGCACCCTGGACGCCGGCTTCGCGCGGCGCGGCGAGATGAGCTTTGCCCGTTGGGCGGCGTAGGACTTGGACACCAGCCCGCGCAGCGGGAGGTCGACGGCGTCCGGGTCGCCCAGGTGCAGCCGGCGGTCGGCCCACGCCAGCTTGATCGCCTCGCTCATGTAGTGGATGGCGTCGGCGGAACCGGCGCCGTAGCCGCCCATGTCGACGTTCTCCAGGATGTTGAGCATGCCGATGATGCCGGCGCCGCCACCGCTGGCCGGTGACATCGTCATCACCTCGTGGTCGCGGTAGGTGCCGCGCAGTGGCTCGCGTTCGGCGGCCTGGTAACCGGCCAGATCGTCTTTACGGATGAGCCCACCATTGGCGATCATGCCCGCCACCAGCCGGTCGGCGATTTCGCCCTCATAGAAAGCCTTTGCGCCGTGCTCGGCGATCTGCTTCAGCGACCAGGCCAGGTCGTGCTGCACCAGCCTCTCGCCGGCCCGCAACGCGCTGCCATCGGGATGCAGGAATACCCTGGCGCCGGCCGGACTCAGGGCCAGGCGCTCGCGCCCCCAGTCCAGCGCGAAGGCCTCGTCGCGGCTGAGCACGATGCCGTCCTCGGCCAGAGCGATCGCCGGCTTCAGCACCTGCGCCCAGGGCAGGCGCCCGTACTTTCCGTGCGCGGTGGCCAGCCCGGAGACCGTGCCCGGGATGCCGGCGGCCTTGTAGCCTTGCTTGTCGCCGGCGATCCTGCCGTCCGCGTCGATGAAGCGGTCCAGCGTGGCCAATGCCGGCGCCTTCGAACGGAAGTCGATTGCCACCGTCCGTTTGTCCTTTGCCAGGTGGACGAGCATGAATCCGTCGCCACCGATATTGCCGGCGCGCGGCAGGGTCACCGCCATGGCGAAAGCCGTCGCGACCGCGGCGTCGACCGCATTGCCGCCGTCGCGCAGGATCTGAGCACCGATATCGCTTGCGGCTTCGTTCTGGCTGGAGACCATGCCCTTCTCGCCGTGGACCGGCTTGTGGATCGCGGCGTAGTTCAGCAGTTGCCGGGTTTGCGCGGTGGCCTGCACGGACGAGAGCGCGAACACGGCAGTGACGACAAGTGCGATCAGGGCCCGCGATGAAGTGGCCTGTGGGTTTCTGAGGTGCATTCCGGGATCCTTTTCTGTGACCGACGCCCTGCGCGGAAGCAGTGTGCAGAAGGGCGGAGTGCTCTTGAGCATGCCGACGCGCCTGGCTGATGTCCCGCAGTTTCTTTGCCTCATCCCATAGCCCCAGGCTATCCCTTGGCAAAGGATTGGTGGCTTTGCGCCGCGATGCCCGTGGCTAAGATCGGGAAGGCGTTGCCAAAGTCAGCCGCTCCCAGGGGATACCCAAATGAACTACGCACCCAAACGCACGATTCTCAGCGTGATGCTCGCCTCGGCGATGCTCATGGAGCCGGCCACGGCGCTGGCACAGGACACAGCCCACCCGACCCAGACCACGCAGACGGACGCCGCGCCGATTGCAACGGACGATGCGGCCCCGGTAGCGGCCCAGCCAGCCGATGCCAAGGCCAAGGAGCTCGATCGCGTCGTGGTGGTGGGAAGCCACCTTGCGGGCAACAATGACACCGGCATGCTCCCGGTTTTCGTGGTCTCGGAGGAAGACGTGGCCGCCACCGGCGCCGTTTCCGGCGAAGACCTGCTGCAGGCCCTCCCGCAGGTCGGCGACATGATGTTCGACAACACCGATACCGCGGGCAACCTCAACGCAGCGCGTGGCGACGTCGGCTCGGTCAACCTGCGCAACCTGGGCACCGGCAACACGCTGATGCTGGTGAACGGGCGCCGCATGGTCAATCACCCGGGCACCCAGACGGAAACCTACGTGCCGCGCCAGACTGCGAATATCAACGCGATCCCGCTCTACGGCGTGCAGCGTATGGAGACCCTGCTCGGCGGTGCCTCGGCGCTGTATGGCTCCGATGCCGTCGCCGGTGTCATGAACGTGGTCATGGATACCCACTTCCAGGGGCTGCGTGCCCAAGCCCAATACGGCGGCTCGGAGGGCACCGATTTCCGTCAGGGCAACTTCAACGTGAAGGCCGGAAAGTGGTTCAACGACGGCCGGACCCGGGTCTCCTTGCTGGGCGGGTACACCTACCGCAGCATCTTCGAGAACTCCGAGCGCGACTACGCCGCCAGTCAGGATCACCGGCCGTTCTTCGAAGGCACGCAGTGGGAGGGGATGACCGCGTTCGATGACCGCATGACCGCCAGCGCGTGGGGCGCGTTCCAGACGGTGGATCGTGTGCGGGTGCGGCAGGACGGCAAGGCGATCACGACCGCCGCCGGCAGCTTCCACATCGAGCCCATTGCCAACGGTTGCGTGACCGCGCTGTACGACGACGTGTGCATCCAGACCGGACTGCAGAACAGCACCATCGACCGCCCACTGCGCTTCAACGCCAACTCCCAGCGCTACCTGATGGGCGGCGTCGACCGCGGCAACCTGTTCACCACCATCGAGCACGACCTCAACGATGACTTCGTGGCATTCGGCGAGGTCAGCTACTACCAGTCGACCTACGACGGCATGCGGGAGCAGGCCGCCTCGCTGGCCGCGGCGCCGATGATCGTTCCCGGGTCCAACTACTGGAACCCGTTTGGCGCCAAGTACCTGCCGGACGGCAGCCTCAATCCGAACCGCCTGCCCGGCATCGATGCGCCCGACGAGGGCCTGGACGTGCGCATCAGCAGTTATCGCGCCACCGAGACCACCCGCCCGTACGAGGTCGATGACAAGTCGTATCGCGTCCTGGGCGGGGTCCGCGGTGACGTGGGTGGATTCGATTGGGAAAGTGCCGTGCTGTATTCACGCGCCCGCACCGTCGATACCCAGTACGGCACCATCAGCAACACGCTGTTCGCCGAAGCCCTCGCCCGTGCTGACGAGAGTGCCTACAACCCCTTCACCGGAGGCAACCTGGATGACTGGAGCCAGCCGCCGGCAATGACCAACGCCGACACAATCGCCGGTTTCCTGGTACCGGTGGTACGCCGCAGTACCGCATCGCTGTTCCAGGTCGATACCCGTTTCGCCCGCCCCGACCTGTTCGAATGGTGGGCAGGCGACGTGGGGCTGGCGTTCGGCGCCGAGTGGCGTCACGAAAAGCTCGACGACCAGCGTGATCCGCGCCTCAACGGGCAGATCGGCTACACCAACCCGCTGACCGATCTCCCGACCAGCGACGTGCTCGGTGCGAGCCCGTCGGGCAACAACGGTGGCTCGCGCTCGGTGGCTTCGGCGTATGCCGAGGTCGCGGTGCCGCTGGTGTCGCCGGAGATGGCGATTCCGCTCGTCCGCTCGCTCGATCTGCAGATTGCCGGTCGATATGAGCGCTACTCCGACTTCGGCAGCGTGTCCAAGCCGAAGGTCGCGTTTGCCTGGGACATCCTCGATGGCCTGATGATGCGCGGCAGCTGGTCGGAGAGCTTCCTGGCGCCCAACATCCTGCAGATCCATTCCGATGGCACCGTGGTCAGCAATACCCGTCTGGACTACTACCAGTGCGAGGCCGACCTGCGCGCTGGCCGCATCTCCAGCTTCAGCGCGTGCGGCAAGTCCTTCAGCACCCAGGCTGTGCGTGAAGGCAACCTCGACCTAAAGCCGGAAACCTCCGAGGCGACCTCGGTCGGCCTGGTGTTCCAGCCGCGGTTCCTGCCCGACGCCATGGGCGACTTCACCTTCACCGCGGACTACTGGAAGATCGACCAGGAGCAGATGATCGCCATCACCGGCGAACAGACCCACCTGGCGCTGGACTACCTGATGCGCATCCAGGGATCGTCCAATCCCAACGTGCTGCGCGACGATCCCAGCGATGAGCAGATCGCCAACTTCGCCGGCACCGGACTGGAAGCGGTGGGCAATGTCCTGCAGGTTCGCGACCAGTACACCAACCGCCTGCCGCGCCGGACCCGCGGCATTGATTACGGCATCTCGCATCGTCTGCGCACCGCGGACTGGGGAACCTTCACCACCAACCTCAATGGCAGCCGACTGCTTGAGCAGATGCAGATGCCGTCGGACCTGGAAGACCTCGTGATGAACGCCCAGCAGGACGGCGTGATCAATGACGGCTTCACGATCCGCAACGCCGGCAGCCTGTTGGGCATCAATGGCACCCCGGAGTGGCGCGCGACCCTGAGCAGCAGCTGGCGCTACCGCAACTGGAGCCTGGGTGCGTTTGTCCGCTACGTCGGCCCGTTTGATTCCAGCGGTGCCCAGCAGGCGGACGGGACCCTGTTCCGCGTGCCCTCCTGGACCACGACCAATCTGTGGGCCGAACACCGCTTCAAGAAGACTGGCAACGTGTTCGAGGACACGACCGTGCGCGTCAACGTCCGCAACATCACGGATCGTGATCCACGCCTGGCGCCGCGTAGCCTGGGCTTCTATTCGGGCCTGCACAATGCGCTGGGACGGGGCTATTACCTGACCGTGACCAAGACGTTCGACTAGGCAGCATTGCCTGTGCAACAGCTGACAGGCCCGCGCGGGCCTGTCAGCAATTCAGTTGATCCTGCACACAGCCGCCTATTGTTGAAAGATGGCCGCATTGGCCACAACGCACCGGAAAGAACGTGCTCCCCATCATCCAAACACTGCGGCCAGACTCCGCGCCGGCCCCGCTGAAGGCCAAGCGCCCCCTCGATATACGGCTGCCGCTGGGAGCGCTGCTGCTGACCGCGCTTCTGGGCGCCTGCCAAACCACGGCCGATCCGGCTGCCGGCGACATCCAGACCAGCGGTGTCGTGGTCGCGGCCAACCCGCTTGCCGTGGATGCCGGCACCGCGGTCCTGCGCCGCGGCGGCACCGCGATGGATGCGGCGGTCGCCGTGCAGTTGATGCTCGGCCTGGTCGAGCCGCAGAGTTCGGGCATTGGCGGCGGCGCGATCATCATGGCCTACGACGCGCGCAGTCAGGCGGTGACAAGTTACATCGGGCGCGAAGCGGCGCCAGCACTGGCGGACGGCAGGTTGTTCCAGGGCGTGGACGGCAAGCCCTTGTCACGCGCCGACGCGATGCTGGCGGGCGGATCCACCGGCGTGCCGGGCGCAGTTGCGGTGTTCTCGCAGGCCCAGCGCGAGCACGGCAAGCTGTCGTGGGACCAGCTATTTGCAGAGACCATCGAGAAAGCCGAGCAGGGCTTCCAGGTCACGCCCCGGCTGGAGGAGCACATCGATGGCACCTTCCCACAGGCGTCCGCTGCGGACGTGCGCCGGTTTTTCTCCCACCCCGACGGGCGCCCGATGCGGACCGGGGATCTGGTACGCAACCCGGAATATGCCGCGACCCTGCGCAAGCTGGCGCAAGGCAACGCGCCGGCGTTCTACCGCGGCGGGCTCGCCGAGGCCATCGTCGCGCGCACCCAGCAGTCGCCGCGGCCGGGTCAAATGACCGCGGGTGACATGGAGGAGTACGCAGCCGAAAAGGCCGAGCCGCTGTGCCGTCCGCTGCGCGCCTACATCCTGTGCGTGCCGCCCCCGCCGGCCAGTGGTGTCGGCCTCCTGCAGCTGATGGCCATGCTGGACGGGACCGACATCGACCAGCGCGGCCCCGAGGACCCGCAGTCGTGGTTCCTGTTCGCCGAGGCCAGCCGGATCATGTACGCCGACCGCGACCACTACGTCGGCGACCCGCGCTTTGACGAGGTGCCCGTTGAGGGTCTGCTGGCGCCGGCCTACGTCGACCAGCGGCGCGCGCTCATCGGGGAGCACGCGGCGCCTTCCCACGCGCATGGGCAGCCTCCGGGAGCAGGTTCGCACGGTCCGGATCGGACCGACGAGCCCGGTGGCACCAGCCATTTCGTTGTCGTCGACCAGTGGGGCAACGCGGTGTCGGTGACCACCACGATCGAGTCGTTCTTCGGCTCGGGTCGGATGGTGGACGGCTTCTTCCTCAACAACCAGCTGACCGATTTCTCCTGGTCCAGCGGCAGCGATCTGGACGCCGCCAACGCGATCGAAGGCGGAAAGCGCCCACGCTCCTCGATGACCCCGGTCATCATCCTCAACCACGACGGGCGCTTTGTCGGCGCGTTGGGCTCGCCCGGCGGGTCGGCAATCCCGGCCTACATCGGCAAGACCCTGGTCGGTCTGGTCTATTGGGAGATGCCCCTGCAGGACGCCGTGGCGTTGCCCAACCTGGTCGCGCGCGGCAAGCAGTTCAACGGTGAGGCGTCGCGGTTCGCTCCGGCCTTGCTGGACACGCTGTCGCAGCGTGGCATGGCAGTCCGCGCAGGGTCGGGCGAAGACTCGGGCCTGCATGGCGTCTTCTACCGTGATGGCGTGCTGGAATGGGCCGCCGACCCGCGCCGCGAGGGCGTGGGTAAAGAGGTCGTCCACTGATGAGTACCCTTGAACCTTCCCGGCCGGGTGACGGCGCGGACGATGCCCTCGTCGATGTAACCGTGATCGGTGCCGGCGTCGTCGGCATCGCCACCGCCTACGCGGCGGCGCGCCGCGGCCTTTCGGTTCGCATCATTGATCGCGCGTCGGGCCCGGCGATGGGTGCGTCCTTCGCCAACGGCGCCCAGTTGAGCTACGCCTACACCGAATCCATGGCCAGTCCGTCGCTGTGGAGCAAGCTGCCGTCCATCGCGCTGGGCAGGGACCGCGCGTTGTCGATGCGCTGGTCGCTGGATCCGGATTTCCTGCGCTGGGGTATTGCGTTCCTGCGCAATGCGACGCCGGCAAGGTTCCGCGAAAACACGCTCGCGGTGCTCGAGCTGGCAGCAGAGTCGCGCGGCGCGATGGACGCCCTGCTGCGTCAACACAATATCGATTTCCAGCACACCGCTCCGGGCAAGATGCACCTGTACCGCGATCCGGCTGCGCTCGAGGATGCGGCAGCCATGGTGGCGGTCAAGCGCGAATACGGCGTCGAGCAGAGTGTGCTGAGCCCCCGACAGGCGGTCGCGCTGGAGCCGGCACTTGCCGGTGCCACCGGTCTTGCCGGCGTCGTCCATTCACCGGCCGAGGAAGTCGGCGACCCGTTGCGCTTCTGCATCGGGCTGCTGGCGATCCTGCAGGCCGATTACGGGGTGACGACCTGCTTCAATTTCGAGGTTGCCAACGCGTCCCTGGCAAAGGACGGGTTCATCCTGACATCGCCCGACGGGCGCGGGCTGCGCTCGCGCAAGCTGGTGTCGTGCGCCGGGGTCGACGCCGTGGCGCTCTCGCGCCGCAACGGTCTGCGGCTGCCGCTGATGCCGGTAAAGGGCTACTCGTTCACTGCCGCGCCGGGAGAGATGGCGCCCCGGATCAGCATTACCGATACCGACCGCAAGCTGGTGTTCTGCCGGCTGGGTGACAAGCTGCGGGTCGCGGGATTGGCTGAAGTCGGCAATCACAGCGCGGCCGTTGATCCGCGCAGGGCGGAACGACTCGTTGTGATGGCGAGGGAATCCCTGCCCGCCGCCGCCGCGTACGACGCGATCGACAGCACATGGGCAGGCCTGCGGCCGATGACCCCAAGCTCGGTCCCGATCATCCGGCGTGTCCGGCCGGACGTGGTGGTCAACGTCGGCCACGGCATGCTGGGCTGGACCCTGGCGATGGGGTCCGGCGAGCGTGCCCTGGATGCACTGCTGGCGAAGTAGCGCCGGGTCAGCGACCTGCCGCGGCGCATCCACGGCCGGCGCTTTGTCACCCCTCGGACCGGTGCCCTAAGATCAGGGCATGCGCCTTCGCCAAATTGAAGTTTTCCACGCCGTCTACACGACCGGCTCGATCAGCGCCGCCGCCCGGGCGCTGCACGTGTCCCAGCCCTCGGTCAGCAAGGTGCTTCATCACACCCAGTCCAAGCTCGGCCTGAAGCTGTTTGCGTTGGTCAGGGGGCGGCTGGTGGCCACGGACGAAGCGCACGCGCTGTTTGTCGAGGTCAACGAGATATTCGAACGCCTCGGGTCGCTGCAGAAGACGATCAGCAACATCAAGAATATCGGTGGCGGCCACATCCGGCTCGGGGTGGTGCCGTCGCTCGGCCTGCACGTCGCGCCCTTGGCTATCGCACGTTTCCGGCAACTGCATCCGGAGGTGACGTTTGACGTGCAGACCCTCCACCACGACGAGCTGTTCCAGGCGCTGTACGAGCGCACCTGCGACATCGCGATCGCCTATGCGCCGCCCTTGCACCCCCGCATGAAGCGACGTCTGCTGAATACCGCCCAGATGGTGCTGCTGTTCCAGCGCGGGGACCTTCCGGATGTAGGGGATTCGGTACCACTCACTCTGTTGAACGGGCGCGACGTGGTCGGGATGACCGCCAGCGGTCCGGTGGGCGATGCGCTCGCCAGCGAGATGCTTCGACGCAAGGTCGAGGTCCATGAAGTGGTCTCCAACCAGACCTTCTACACCGCTGCCGCGCTCACCAGCCACGGCGCCGGAATGACGGTGGTGGATGAGTTCACCGCGCGCGCCACGGTCCACAATGGCGTGGCGTTCCGTCCATTCGCGCCGCCGATCCGGTTCAACGTGGACTGCGTGTTCCTGGAGGACCGCAGGCCATCCAAGGCGGCCGAGGAGTTCATCAGCCTGTTCAAGTCGGTTATTGGCGAGATTCAGGAGGGGAGCGGGGATGTGGTTGAGCGTACGGACCATACGAGCAAATCCCCGGCACTGATGGCGGGCGGCTCACCATAGAAAATTCATGTTCCGCCGGAGCTCCGCGGCGAGATAGCGGAGTTCAGAGTTGGTACCCGAGCCCTCCCGTCCCAGCGAAGAACGGATCCGGCAGGGCCCGAGATGCGTTAAATATCCGCAAAATCCGCATCGTCAATCGTGTCCAGCCGGATCTGGTTGGCAAACAGCGAGAACGCGAGCATTCCACCCAGGCCATTCGCCCGCGCAACCCAGCTGGGTAACCAGCGCGGTGGCACCAGTACGCCGGATTCGAACATCGGCGCCAGCCTTTGCACGTCGCCCAGGGTCATCTTGCCGGCGAACAGCCAACGGCACAGGCGCAGTTGCTGTCGCCGCAATGCCCAGCGGAAGAAGGTGTGCACGCCGATCAGGCCGCGCAGGTAGACGGTGTCCTTGGTGAAGGCGTGGCCACCGGTGGTAGGCACGCCGCGGAAGACGCGCTGGGCGGAGGCAAAGCCCTCGTGCGGGCTCTGGCCGGCGTCGAGGAACAGGCGGAACACCTCGATGAAATCCGCGCCGTCCAGGGCGCAGGCGATCGCCTCGATGCGCAGGCTCAGGCGCTTCATGCGGGCGATGTCGATGTTGCCGGTGATCTGTTCGGCAAAGGTCGCCATGCCTTCCTGGGTGGCGGTCGCGCGCGGTGACGCCAGCGCCAGGCTGCCCAGCACCGGTTGTTCGCGTCCGTTGAGGGCGCTGAGCGAGTGGACGAAGGCTTCGTGCTGCAGCAGCTGCTGGCGGTCGTAGTCGGTGAAGGCGGCGCTGGTGCGCAGTCGGATCCGGGTCGCACCGGCCGCGGCCTTGGCGATCAGGTCCGGGTCCAGCACGACCTCGATCATGCGTTCGTTGAAGTAGTCGTCCAGATCGCGCTGCAGTTGCAATTGCAGCGCGGTGGCGGAGATCTCCACCTGCTCCGCCGGGGAGGCCAGCTCATGGTCGAACTGGTCGGCGATCTCGATGAAGTGCTGCGCCGCCACACGGGCGCTGGGACCGTTGCCGGGCAGCGGGGCGTCCACGCTGCCGTATAGCTCTTGCGAAAGGTCGCTGACCGAAGTCGTGGCCAAGGCCTCGCAGAGGCGGGCAGCGGTGTCCCAGCTCGCGGTCGCGTCGATCAGGTACTGGCCCAGCGGGTGGCTGGCATCCGCCTCGCGGGCAATCGCGGCCAGCTCGGCGCGCGCTTCGCTGAAGTCGTGTTGCGGGTACTCCACATGCGGCAACCGCGTCACCCCGCGGGCGTAGTCGGCGAGGAAGGTCGCGCCGTGGTTGGCCGGCCAGCTCGCCAGCGTCAGCACCTTGATCCCGCGTGCGGCCTGCACCATGCGCGCGTCCAGCGCGGCGTGATGGACGATGTCGGGCTCAGTCCTCGCCGTAGTCATCGTCGATCCGGGGGCGTTGCCGCGACGGTTTGCCGGGTGACTTCTCGGCGGGCTTGCGCGTGGGCCGTGCGAGCGAGGGCGGTGCAGCGGTGGCATTCGGTGTGGCGGCGGCATGCTGGGTCTGGCGCTCGGCCAGCTTGTCGGCGGCGCCGGCGACTTCTTCCTGCAACTTCACGTAGTTGGCGAAACGGCGCGGGTCCAGCTTGCCGTCCTCAATCGCGGCACGGATCGCGCAGTCCGGTTCGCTGGCGTGGCGGCAGTCGCGGAAGCGGCAATTCGCGCCCAGCGCATCGATGTCGCTGAAGTTCTCGGCCACATCCTCTTCGCCGGTCGGTTTGAGTTCGCGCATGCCGGGGGTGTCGATCAGGCAGGCGCCACTTTCCAGCGGGATCAGCGCACGATGGGTAGTGGTGTGGCGGCCACGCTCGTCGCTCTCTCGCACCGCACCGGTTTTCATGCGTTCGCTGCCGACCAGAGTGTTGGTCAGGGTTGATTTGCCCGCGCCGGAGCTTCCCACCAGCACGGCCGTGGTACCCGGCCGCAGCCACGGGTTGAGGCTGGCGACGCTGTCGGGGTCCAGCGCGTTGACCGCGCGCACGGGCACATCCTGCGCGGCGAGGTCGATCAGCGCCTCCAGCGAGCCGGGCACGTCATCGGCCTGGTCGAGCTTGGTCAGCACCACGACAGGGACGGCGCCGCTGCCGCTGACCAGCAACAGGTAGCGTTCGATCCGGCGCGGGTTGAAGTCCGAGTCCAGCCCGCACACGACAAACACCGTGTCCACGTTGGCCGCGATCAACTGCTGCTTGTAGTGCTCGCCGGCCGCGCCACGCTTGATCGCGGTACGCCGGGGCAGCAGGGCGACGATCTGGTCTTTGGTGACGATGGCGTCCTCGGGCGCCGGCTCCACCAGCACCCAGTCGCCGACGCCGGCACGCTGCTCGGTCGGGGTGGCGCCTTTCCGGTAACTGGGTGCGCGCTGCCAATGCGGTGGCGATTCGACCGCAATGCCTTCTTCCGGCCCGACCGCAACCACGTAGCCGGTGCGGTGCTGTTCCACGACCCGTGCGGGGTAGGCGGTCGGAAAGTCCGCCAGCATCTCTCGCCACGCTGCGAAGGCGGGCCGGCCGTGATCGTCCAGCGGCCAGCCGATCGCCTGCAGGGCGTGGTTATCGTTCATGCACGAGGAGGGCGCGGGTCCATGGCGCGATTCTACATAGCGACGCAGCGATTCCCGCAGGCTGAACGCTGTTCGCGGGCGGCGAATCGGATACGCTGGAGGCCCCTACGTCGCTGCTTCCTATCAGAATGTCGTCAAACCGTCTGCAGACCCGTGCCCGCCTGTCCGAAGTGCGTTACGAGATCCGGGGCGAGCTCGCCCGCCGCGCGCGCGATCTGGAAAGCCAGGGCCGGACGCTGATCAAGCTCAATATCGGCAACCCGGGCGCGTTTGGATTCCGCGCGCCCGAGCACCTGCAGCGTGCAATCACCGAGGGCATTTCCGGGACCGACCCCTATACCCACCAGCAGGGCCTGCCTGCCGCGCGCGAGGCGATCGCCGAGTTCCATCGCGATCGCGGCAACCGCGTGACGGCCGATCAGGTCTTCATCGGCAACGGCGTCAGCGAGCTGATCGACCTGTCCCTGCGCGCGCTGCTCAATCCGGGCGACGAGGTGCTGCTGCCGTCGCCGGACTACCCGCTGTGGTCGGCCTCGACAATCCTCAATGACGGCCGCCCGGTGTATTACAACTGCGCGCCGGAAAACGCGTTCATGCCCGATCCGACCGAGATCGAGGCGCTGATCTCACCGCGCACCCGCGCGATCGTGCTGATCAACCCGAACAACCCGACCGGCGCGACCTATCCGCGTGCGCTGCTGGAGCAGATTGTCGACATCGCCGCCCGCCACGGGCTGCTGCTGATGTGCGACGAGATCTACGACTCGATCCTGTACGACGGGGCGACCTTCCAGCCACTGGCACCCTTGGCCGGGGACGTGCCGTGCCTGTCGTTCGGCGGACTCTCCAAGGTCCACCGCGCCTGCGGGTGGCGGGTGGGTTGGGCGGTGCTGTCGGGCGATCGCGCGCGCACCGCCGATTTCCACCACGCCATGGACCTGCTGGGTGCGCTGCGCTTGTGCTCCAACGTCCCCGGCCAGTTGGCGATCCGTGCTGCGCTGCATGGCGAGGACACGATCTCCGCGCTGTGCGCCCCGGGCGGTCGCCTGCATGCCGCGCGACAAGCGGTGATCGAGGGCGTCGCCGCCAGCGCGCACATGCAACTGGTGGCGCCGGGTGGCTCGATGTTCGCGTTCCCGGCCGTGGTCGGCCCGGCCGCCGTCGGTTTCGACGACCACGCTTTCGCGCTGGAGCTGCTGGAAACCGAAGACGTGCTGGTCGTGCCGGGCTCCAGCTTCAACGTGTCGTACCGGAACCACTTCCGGATCACCCTGTTGCCGGAGCCGGCCGAGCTTGCCGAAGTGTTCCGGCGCATCGACAGAGTGCTGGACCGGTCCGCCGAGCGCGGTCGCGCGGTGAAGACCGGAGCAGTCGCCGAGACTCAGTCACGGGTGGCGGTGGCCTGAGTGGCAGCGCCGACCTCGACCGCGGTGGATTGGCTCGCCCTGGGCGACAGCTACACCATCGGAGAGGGCGTCGCAGGCGCGGAGCGTTGGCCGGAATTGCTGGCCGACCGGCTGGCCCGGGACGGCATCGCCGTTACCCCGCCGCGGGTCATCGCTGCCACCGGCTGGACCACCGACGAGCTGTCCACCGCGATGGACATCGCCGAGCCGCTGGGGCGTTGGGATCTCGTCTCGCTGCTGATCGGGGTCAACAACCAGTACCGCGGGCGGAGCGTCGCCGACTACCGCGGCGAGTTCCACGCTTTGCTCAAACGTGCCATCGCCTTGGCAGGTGGGCGCTCCGAGCGGGTACTGGTGCTGTCGATTCCCGACTGGGGCGTGACGGCTTTTGCCACTGCCCAGGGCCGCGATGCGGAACAGATTGCCGCCGAGATCGATCAATACAACGGCGCGTCTGCGACGCTGTGCGCCCGCCACGGCGTCGCCTTTGTCGATATCACGCCGGTCAGCCGCGAGCGCGGCGGCGAGGTGGCCATGCTGGTCGATGACGGGCTGCATCCATCGCAGGCGATGTATGCGCTCTGGGCCGATGCCGCGTTCCCGGTCGTGGCGCGGATGCTGGATGGAACCGCTTCGCGCTGATGGCGTCCTCCGGCGCGCCGCTGTCGGCTGACCAGGCGCGCGCGATCGCCGTTGCGTTCGCCCCGGAGCGCGGCTTCCGCCAGCACTGGGACTACCACTACAGCCTGAGCAAGCTGCGCAGCGATCCGCTGTATCCGGGCGTCTGTGCGGCCCTGCGCGGCAGCACCCAGCCCTTGCTGGACCTTGGGTGCGGACTGGGCCTGCTTGCCCACGCCTTGCGCGCCGACAGCATCGCGCTGGCGTACCGCGGCGTCGACAACGACGCCGGCAAGATCCAGCGCGCCACCCGGGCCGCGGCTCGGCGGAACCTGCACGACGTGGCTTTCGAATGCCTGGACCTGGCCGCCGCATTGCCGCTCCATCAAGGCAGCGTGGCGATTCTGGACGTGCTGCAGTTTCTTCCGCCCGACGCCCAGCAGCGCACCCTGGATGCCGCGCTCGCCATGCTCGTCCCCGGCGCACGCCTGGTGATCCGTACCGGACTGGATGACGGCAGCCGCCGCGCCCGCATCACCCGCGGGGTGGATGTGTTTTCCCGCGCGATCGGCTGGATGAACGCCGGGCCGCGCTCTTACCCGGACCCGGACGCGCTGCGCCGCCGCTTCGACGACGCAGGGCTGGCCTCCAGTTTCACGCCGCTGTATGGCAACACGCCGTTCAACAACTGGCTGGTGGTCGCCACCGCTCCGGGGGACGGAGCGGCACGGCCCTTGTCGTTCAACCAGCGCGCGTCCCAGAACGGGTAATCGCCAATGCGCGGCACGAGGCCGGTGCGCACGGGCGTCATCACCAGACGGCGTGCGGCGTGGAGTTCATCGTCCACCCGAGCTGCGTGAAAGTCGCCTGCCCACAACTCGCCCAGACCCGGAGTGCGCGCGGCCAACACCCGCGCGCTGCGCAGCTTCAACCGCCGGACACAGGCGCCAAGGTCGTCAAACCCGCCCAGCGCCACCAGCCCGTGCCAGCGGTCGGGCATCAGTACCCACGCGATCAGTTGCGAGCGTTGCCATAGCGGCGGCGCGGACATGGTCCGGCACGCGTCTGCCGCCAGGGCCCAGTCGGCAAAATGGGGCTGCTGCCCGGCAGTGGTGATCGTGATCCGGCACAGCCGCGTCACGCGCCCGAGCGGATCCGGCGGCACTGCGGCGCGTGCGAAGCAGGTGGCAGGAATCGTGGCCATGTGATCCAGCCTGTCCAGTCCGACCGCGCACGTCGATCAGTAGAAGCAGCAACGCGGCGTAGGTGAGGCGCACCTGCGCACCGGGTAACGCCAGCCGCCAACTGCCGGCCGCCCGGCGCCAGCAGCCGCGGATTGCCCTCGCGCGGTAGAATCACCGGCATAGATCCCACCTGATGATGAGGCGTGGCCACGGGGCCGCGAGGCGCATGACCCATACCTATGAAAGCCCGCTCAACGAGATGATGCAGAACGACCCGGATCCGACTGAAACCCGCGAGTGGGTCGAGTCGGTCGAGGCGGTCATCCAGCGCGATGGCCCCGAGCGCGCGCATCAGCTGCTCGAGCGCATGGTCGAGGTTTCGCGGCGTGCCGGTGCCCACCTGCCGTTCGAGCCGACCACCGAATACATCAACACCATTCCCACCCAGCTGGAGGCCAAGAGCCCCGGCGACCACGCGCTGGAGTGGAAGATCCGTTCGATCATCCGCTGGAACGCGATGGCGATGGTGGTGCGGGCCAACCGCAAGCCGGGCGACCTGGGCGGCCATATCGCCACCTTCGGCTCCTCGGCGACCCTGTACGACGTCGGTTTCAACCATTTCTGGCGCGCGCCGACCGAGGACCATCCGGGCGACCTGCTGTTCATCCAGGGCCACGGCTCGCCGGGCATCTACGCGCGCTCGTTCCTGGAAGGGCGCTTCACCGAGGACCAGCTCGATAACTTCCGCATGGAAGTCGATGGCCGCGGCATCAGCTCCTACCCGCATCCCTGGCTGATGCCGGACTACTGGCAGACCCCGACCGTGTCGATGGGCCTGGGCCCGATCAGCGCGATCTACCAGGCGCGCAACTTCAAGTACCTGGAAGGACGCGGGCTGATGCCCAAGACCGACCGCAAGGTCTGGTGCTTCCTCGGCGACGGCGAGACCGACGAGCCCGAATCCCTGGGCGCGATCTCGGTCGCCGGCCGCGAGGGTCTGGACAACCTTGTCTTTGTTATCAACTGCAACCTGCAGCGCCTGGACGGGCCGGTGCGCGGCAACGGCAAGATCATCCAGGAGCTGGAAGGCCAGTTCCGCGGCGCCGGCTGGAACGTGATCAAGAACATCTGGGGCAGCTACTGGGATCCGCTCCTGGCCCGTGACACCTCGGGCAAGCTGCGCCAGCTGATGATGGAAACCGTCGACGGCGAGTACCAGAACTGCAAGGCGTTCGGCGGCGCCTACACGCGCGAGCATTTCTTCGGCAAGTACCCGGAGACCGCGCAGCTGGTCGCCAACCTCAGCGACGAGGACATCTGGCGGCTGAACCGCGGTGGCCACGACCCGCACAAGGTCTACGCCAGCTACCACGAGGCGGTGAACACCAAGGGCATGCCCACGGTGATCCTGGCCAAGACGGTCAAGGGCTACGGCATGGGCGTGGCGGGCGAGTCGCTCAATCCGGCCCACGGCACCAAGAAGATGGACGACGATGACGTGCGCGCATTCCGCGACCGCTTCAACATCCCCATCAGCGATGCCCAGCTCAAGGACGGCAAGGTGCCGTTCTACCACCCCGGCAAGGACTCGCCGGAAATCGAGTACATGCTGGAGCGCCGCAGGGCCCTAGGCGGCTTCCTGCCGCAGCGCCGCCGCAAGGCCAGCCAGGCGCTGGAAGTACCGCCACTGTCGAACTTCGAGCGCCTGCTCAAGTCCACCGGCGAACGCGAGATCAGCACCACGATGGCCTTCGTGCAGATGCTCAATATCGCCCTGCGCGACAAGCTGACCGGCCCGCGCCTGGTGCCGATCGTGGCCGACGAGGCGCGTACCTTCGGCATGGAAGGGTTGTTCCGCCAGATCGGCATCTATGCGCCGTTCGGCCAGAAGTACAAGCCGGTCGACCGCGACCAGCTGATGTACTACCGCGAGGACACCGCCGGGCAGGTGCTGCAGGAGGGTATCACCGAGGCCGGTGCGTTCGCGTCATGGCTGGCGTGCGCGACCAGCTACAGCACCAACGACTTCGCCCTGATGCCGTTCTACATCTACTACTCGATGTTCGGCTTCCAGCGGGTCGGCGATGCGGCCTGGCAGGCCGGCGACATGCGCGCGCGCGGCTTCCTGCTGGGCGCCACCGCCGGTCGCACCACGCTGAATGGCGAAGGCCTGCAGCACGAGGACGGCCACAGCATGGTCCAGGCCGGGCTGATCCCTAACTGCCGCAGCTACGACCCGACCTTCAGCTACGAAGTGGTCACCATCATCCAGCACGGCATGCAGCGCATGCTGGCCGAACAGCGCGACGAGTACTTCTACGTCACCCTGATGAACGAGAACTACGCCCACCCCGACATGCCCGAGGGCAGCGCGGAGGGGATCATCAAGGGCATGTACCTGTTCAAGGACGCCGGCAAGCCCAAGAACGGCGAGCTGCGCGTCCAGCTGATGGGCAGCGGCACCATCCTGCGCGAGGTCATCGCCGCGGCCGAGTTACTGGAGAAGGATTTCGGCGTGGTTGCCGACATCTGGTCCTGCCCCAGCTTCAACGAGCTGGCGCGCGATGGTGCCGACGTGGAGCGCTACAACCGCTTCCACCCGGAAGCCAAGAAGCCGCGCAAGGCGCACATCACCGCGTTGCTGGAAGGCCGCGCGGGTCCGGCGATCGCCGCCACCGACTACATCCGCAGCTACGCCGAGCAGGTCCGCGCGTACGTGCCAATGACCTACAGCGTGCTGGGCACCGATGGCTTCGGCCGCAGCGACACTCGCGCCAATCTGCGCCGCCACTTCGAGGTCGACCGTTACTACGTCGCCCACGCCGCCATCGCGGCGCTGGCGGAGGACGGCAAGATGACCGCCAAGGACGTGGCGCGGGCGATCAAGACCTACAAGATCGACGCGGAGAAGCCGAACCCGCTGGGCGTTTAAGGTCGGCAATGAAGTGCAAAAAGGGCGACCACGGGTCGCCCTTTTTTATTCCGGTCGTTCAACTGGATGGCGCACCCTCATCAGGCATCGCCGCCAGCTGCCTGAGGATGTCAACGAAGGTGTCCACGCCCTGCGCACCGCTGACCAGGTGGCGCTGGTTGAAGATCACTGCGGGTACACCGCGGATACCCTGGCTGGTCCAAAACCGCTCTGCCTCGCGCACGTCGGCGGCAAAGCGCTGGTCGGCGAGCACGGCCAGCGCCTCGTCGCGATCCAGCCCGATTTCCGCCGCGACATCGGCCAGCACGGCGTTGTCGGACAGGTTGCGGCCGTCAGTGAAGTGGGCGGTAAAAAACGCCATCTCCAGATCGTGCTTGCGGCCGTGCTGATCCGCCCAGTGCATGAGCTGGTGCACGTTGAAGGTGTTGTGAATCCGCATGTCGTCGGTGAACTGGAACTCGAACCCCAGCTCGGCGCCTGCCTTGGTGATGGCGCTGCGGTTTGCGTTCGACTGCTCGGTGGTCGAGCCGTATTTTTCGGCGAGATGCTCACGCATGTTCTGGCCCTCGGCGGGCGTTTCCGGATTCAGCTCAAACGGGTGCCAGCGGATCTCATGCGGCGTGGCGGTGGCCTCCAGTGCCCTCGCGAGCTGCTTGTAGCCGATGACGCACCAGGGGCACATCACGTCGGAGACGATGTCGATCTGAAGCTTTTTGGGCTTGGGGGTCATGGCATTTCCTTGGATTGAAGTGGGGGTGCGGCGCGAGCGGCGTACCGACAATGCGGCGCCCGTGAGCTGCTGCCTGCAAGCCAAGCGTAGCGCCGGCGGCGGAGAGCTACCGGCTAGGCGGGTGGGCGCGGGGCATCAGTAGAATGGCCGCTCCGCCCGCTCTTGCCGCTCGCCGCCATGCATTTCAACCTTGCCGCACGCCTCCTCGTTTTCGCCCTTTGCCTGGTGGCGTCGTGGCCGGGCGCCGCCCGCCAGGCAACCACGCCGACCATCGGGGAGCAGCGGGAAGCGGTGCTGTTCTGGTCCCAGACGCAGCGCGAGGCGGAATTCCGGGACATGGGCGCGCGCTTCCCCAGCGACCGCGCGCAAAGCGGCTCGCACATCCGGGAGTTTCCCGAGGGCGATCCCCTGATCCTGGGCGCGGCCGGCGATGCCAGGTGGCTGGACCGCTACATGGCCGAGCACCACGTCGCCGGCGTCATGGTCCTGCACAAGGGTCGGGTCCGCATGCAGCAATATGCGCTCGACTTCGGCCCGGACCAGCGCTGGGAGTCGTTCTCCGTCGCCAAGTCGGTCACCTCCGTCCTGCTCGGTATCGCGCTGCAGCAGGGACACATCGCCAGCCTGGACGACACGCTCGTCACCTACATCCCCGAACTTGCCGACAGCGCCTATGCCGACGTCACGGTGCAGCAGCTGTTGACGATGACTTCGGGTGTGCAGTGGAACGAGGACTACGCGGATGACCAGTCGGACGTGGCCCAGATGTACCGCGGCGCGTGTGTCGACGGGAAGGCTCACGTGCTCTCCTATCTGAGCCGGCTCCCGCGGCAATGGCCGGCCGGCAGCCACTGGAATTACAACACCGCCGAGACCGATCTGCTCGGTATCGTGGTCGAGCGCGCGACGCGCCGCCCGCTCGCGAGCTACCTCTCGGACACGATCTGGAAGCCGTACGGCATGGCAACCGACGCGTTCTGGATCCGCGACGAATGCGATGGCAGCAACACCGGCGGCAGCGGCCTGTCGGCAACGCTGGGCGACTACGTGCGGCTGGGCCAGTTCATGCTCGAGGGGGGGCGCATCGATGGCGAGCCGGTGATTGCCGAGGCCTGGCTGCGCGGTGGAACCAGCGAGCAGGCCAGCACCGACGCGCCCGAGCGCGGCTACGGCTACCTGTGGTGGACCGATACCGACGGCAGCTACGCGGCGGTCGGCATCTTCGGTCAGATGGTGTACGTCGATCCGGCGCGCGAGCTGGTCATCGCGCAGGTGGCGGCTTGGCCCAAGGCCACATCCAACGAGTTGGTCGCCGCGCGGCGCGCTCTGGTCGAGCGGGTGAAGCAGGCCGTCGACACGCAATAACCAGGTCGGCGACGGCCGGTCAACCGGATCAGGGCGCGTCGATCTCGTAACCCAGCGCCCTCAGCCGGGCCACGTAACCGTCCGGTGCCACGAGGTCTTCCAGCGGCAGCACGGCAAAGGTGGTTGCGTTTTCCGCCAGCGACGCTTCGGCCACTCGCAGCCATTCGTTGCGCACGCTGGCGCGGATGTCCGGAATGCCCCACTTGCGCGAGAAATCCGCGTTGGAGAACACGTCCGCGCAGGTGTTGTTGCGCCGGGCCAGCTGGTCGAAATTGATCTGCGCCAGGTCACCGGTGGCCCACGCGTTGGCGTTGGTGATCATGCGCGGCAGTAGCTGATCGATCGCGTCCAGAGTCGCTTCCAGGCAGTTGGAGTCATTCAGCGACATGCGGCGGACGTCCTTGATCGCGCCCGCCGGATCGTCGATTTTCACGGTCACCTTTGGCGTCGTCTCCTTGATGGATTCGGCCTGGGTCACTGCCCGGATCGGCGGGCTGACTATTTTCGGGGAGCCTAGGCCTGCCTCGCGGATGGCGGCGCTGAAGAGCTCCTGCGCAGCAACCATTGGACGCTTGCGCTCGATTCCGCGATCGCGCGGCAGGTAGCGCTGTCTGGCAGTCGTCCAGCGGGCATACAGCTGCGGGGAAAGCACGTCCTCCAGCGTGGCGCCGTCCGGGTTCTTCTCCGCCTTCAGCATGCCGTAGCCCAACGACAGCTTGCGGAAGAAGCCGACGTCGGCGTCGACCACGAAGTGAGGCCGCCACAGCACCTCCTGCGACTGGCCGACCAGGTCCACTACCGAGTCGGCATTCCAGGTAATGCCGTCGGGGAGTGGCGACAGCGTTCCCAGGAGCCACAGGTCGTGCTCACCCTTCGAAACGCGCCACAGTCCCGGTCCGGGCTGCGGGCCGGTCACAGCGACGGAATCCAGGTTGATGATTCCCGCCGCCGGCTGCGCGGGTGCATTCGTGCCGGCGGAGGCACGTGGCTCTGTGCTGGTCTGCGTCGCGGCGGCAAAAGGTAGGGAGAAAAGAGCCGCCAGCACGCCCGCCGTGATGCGCTTCCTGTTCATCGTCATCGCGTTTCGATCCATCGAATTCGGAAACGCATCCTAGGCCCGGTGCACGCAGGATGTGTTCGCTTTCCGTAATGCCGCCACTATCACCGCCCGCACGTCTTCACGGATTCTTGATCGCCGCTTAATTCAATGCGTTGCACCGTTCGGGTTCGATCCGCGGATTGTCCACGGACGTTGCCGGAGAGCGCAGATGGCTTACATCAGTGGATTCGTGCTGGCGGTACCGACGAATAAAAAAGACGCATTCATCAAGCACGCCAATCTGGCCGATGCGGCGATCCTCGAATACGGGGCAACACGTGTATTCGAGTGCTGGGGCATCGACGTCCCCCAAGGCAAGCAGACCGACTTCCACCGTGCTGTGCAGGCCAAGGAAGACGAGACGGTCGTGTTTTCCTGGATCGAATGGCCCGACAAGGCGACCTGTGACGCCGCGATGGAGAAAATGATGGCCGACCCGCGGATGAGCGAGGAGCGCAATCCGATGCCATTCGACGGCAAGCGGATGATTTTCGGCGGCTTCGAGCCGGTCGTCGCGCTTGGGTCGGGCAGCGCCCCGCTGGTCTAATCGTCGCGCGGGGCCTGCTTGGCGGCGACAAAAGGCGATACCGGATCACTGGCCGGGAAGGTTTCCTCGAGCGCCTCGTCCTGGTTGTCGCTCTGGTGTTGCTTTGGATCGGGTTCGGTCACTGGGATGTCCTTCTCGCGGCCGGGTTCCCGGATGGGCGCACCCGGGCCGGTGCCTGGAAACGGTGGGTCCTTGCGATCGTCATTGGGTAGGCGGCTCATCGGCAGCTCCTTGATCGGGTGGACTCCCACATTTGCCTAAATGCCGTTAGCGCACGGTGGACTTCACCGATTCAGAAGCGAACGGCGGCCAATCGGTGAGGGCCCCTTTTCGTGAACGCTTCGCACAGCCGTGACATTTCTTGCACGCGATAACGACGCATCGGCTGTCAGGTTCGATTCCACCAGCGGCGCTGCCGCGGCCACTCAAACGAGGACATACCGATGACCAGGGACCCCAACGAATCCCGTGACATGAACCGTGACCCGATTACCAAGACTCCCGGCGCCCATCCGGTCGGTGTGGGCGTGGGCGGCGTCGGCGGCGCTGCCGCGGGAGCCGGCATCGGCGCGCTGTTTGGCCCGATTGGCATGCTGATCGGTGGCGCAGTAGGCACGCTGGCCGGTGCGGGCGCCGGCAAGGCCGTGGCCGAGAGCATCGACCCGACCGGCGAGCACGACTACTGGCGCAACGAGTACAGCAACCGTCCCTACGCCAACCCGCAGTACAACTACGACGACGACTACGCACCGGCCTACGAGTACGGCAATACCGTGCGCACCCAGTACGCCGGTCGCCAGTGGGACGATTCGCTGGAGCAGGACATCCGCAGCGGCTGGGAAAAGGCCAAGGCCAAGTCGCGCTTGACGTGGGAAGAGGCCAAGGATGCCGCGCGCGATGCGTTCGATCGCAGTGACCGCACCTATCGCACCTACAGCGCAACCGACAACTACTACCGCGACCAGCACAAGAACGCGGTGTACTACAAGCCCGAATACGATTACGACAACGACTATCGCCCGGCCTATCGCTACGGCACCCAGGCGCGCAGCGCGCATCCGGGCCGCGAGTGGGACGACCAGCTCGAATCGGATCTCGGCAACCGCTGGGATAACGCCAAGTCGTCCTCGCGCATGACTTGGAGTGAGGCCAAGCATGCGGTTCGCGACGCATGGCACAACGTCGAGCGCGCCCTGCCGGGCGATGCGGACGGTGACGGCCGCTGATTCCTGGCCGCAATCCCACAGCCCCCGCCACGTGCGGGGGTTTTCGGTTCCCAGCGCGCTGACTGACCCAGAACCATCCACGCCGGCGAGGAGGATCTTCGGTGGAAAAAGACGTCGTGCCGCTGGAGTGGGCCCGCATCCTGCTGGGGCCGTATCCGCCACTTTTCTATGCGGAGATTGCGGTCCGCATTCTGATGCTGCTGGCGCTGTTGCTGCTGGTGGTCCACATCCTCGGCAAGCGCGGTCAGCAGAACCTCAGCCCCATGCAGCAGTTGTTGATGGTCGCTTTGGGATCGGCGGCGGGCGATGTGATGCTCTACCCCGAACTGTCGATCGGTTACGCCGCGCTGGTACTGGTCGGCGTCACCCTGCTGACCATCGGCATCGAAAAGTCGGCCAGCCATTCGCGCAAATTACGTGACTATCTCGAGTCTCGGCCGTGCGTGCTGGTCCAGGACGGCGAGATCGACGTCGCCACGATGAAACGCGAGCGCACCACGCGTCGCGAGCTCTACGCCATCCTGCGCCAGAACGGCGCACGAGCACTGTCGCAGGTCGAACTGGCAATCCTGGAAGTCACCGGGGACATCACCGTCGTGCTCAACGATTCCAAGCCGGAGAAACGCGACCTGATTGATTACCTCAAGGCGGGCAACACCGGCCACGCCCCGGCGGTACCACCCGCGGCGCCTTCCTGAAGCGGACTGTCTGGCTGGCCGGGCGGACGGCAGCAGTGCATCACCACCATTTCACCGCGGACAGCCCAGCTTGAACGTGCCCGCGCAACGACCCCACATTCCATGACCACGGAGACCCACATGGCAGCCGATATCCTCAAGACCCTGAAGGACGAACACGACCATCTGCGCGACCTGTTCAAGAAGATGGAAGACACCACCGAGCGCGCCGAGAAGGGACGGACGGAACTGCTTGAGAAGATCAAGCAGGGCCTGATTCCCCACGCGGTGTGGGAGGAAGAGGTCTTTTATCCGGAGTTCAAGAAGCGCGCCGATCGCGATGGACGCAAGACCCATGCCGAAGCCGTCGCCGAGCATCGCGCGGTGGAGTTGCGCGTATTGCCCGACCTGGAAGCCGCCTCACCGACGACGACCGAGTTCGCCGGTCGCGCCAAGGTGCTGGGCGAGTTTGTCGACCACCACGCCACCGAGGAAGAGAACACGATGTTCAAGATGGCGCGGGCCATGTTCAGCACCGAAGAGCGTGCGCAGCTGGACGCGCAGTACAAGGAGTGGAAGGGCACGCCGGCCGCGGCCAAGGCAATCGAGAAGGCGTTGCGCAAGGGCGCCGAGGCGAACAAGGCCAATCCACCACCGGCCAGTTGATTGGGGGCTCCGTGCGACCGAGAGGTCGCACGGTTCTTCAACCACGCACCGGACTGCAGAGACGCGCTACTCGTCCAGAAGGCGCCGATAGCCCTCAAGCCCCAGTTGCTCCAGTCTCGCTATGTTTCGCTCGACGATCTCCTCGGGATCGGGGAACGCCTCCACCGCGCGGTCGATGCTCTCCTCGCGCAGCAGGTGCAGCATCGGGTAGGGCGAGCGGTTGGTGCAGTTTGCGACGTCATCCAAGTCGCTGCCGGCGAACCGGTAATCGGGATGGAAGCTAGCCGCCTGGATCTCGCCCTCAAGCCCGAGGGCGTCGATCGCGGCGTCCACCTGATCGAGGAATTCGTTGTAATCGTCGAAATCCGTCAGTACCCGCGGGTGGATCAGCAAGGTCGTATCGACCACTTCCGGATCGGCCTCGTGCAGCCACAACAGCTCGTCGGCCAGGTCGGCCAGAAGCGCGTCGGGCGTGTCTGCTTCGCTGAGGACGTAGCGGATCTGGTCCTTGACCTGCACCGCCTTGGCGAACGGGCACAGGTTCAGGCCGATCACCGCGCGCTGCAACCAGCGTCGGGTCGCGGCGATCGGCTCGGGTTCGCTCATCGATTCAGTCGCGGAAGTTGTCGAACTGGAGCGGACGTTCAAACTCGCCACCCTTCAGCAGTGCCATCGCGGCCTGCAGGTCATCGCGTTTCTTGCCGTTGACGCGCAGCTTGTCGCCGTTGATCTGGCTGTCGACCTTGATCTTGGACTCCTTCAGCGTGGCCTGGATCTTCTTGGCCAGCTCGCGCTCGATGCCCTGCTTGACGCTGATCTTCTGCCGCGCGCCGGCCAGGTTGGTCTCGATATCGCCAAACTCCAGACAGCGCGCGTCGATGCCGCGGGCGATCAGTCGCGCGCGCAGGATGTCGGTCATCTGCTGAAGCTGGAACTCGCTGGGCGCCGACATCGAGATCACCTCATCCTCCAGGCTGAAGCTGGCGTCCACGCCCTTGAAGTCGAAACGCGTGGTCAGCTCGCGGCTGGCCTGGTCGACCGCGTTGGTGAGTTCGTGGCTGTCGACTTCGGAGATAACGTCGAAGGAAGGCATTGCAGTACTCCGTGCGGGGCAGAAATGGTCGGGCAAGCTTGCTTGCTGCTGGAAGGGTAGCGCAGGCGCAACTGCCGAGGGCACGGGGGTCCGGGTTTACACTGGCAATCCCCCGCCGTGATCCGGAACTCCGATGCTCAAGACCCCCGCCTATGCCGCCCCCGATGGCCACTCACCGCTGGCACCCTTCACCATCGAGCGTCGCGCGCCGCGTGCCGGCGAGGTGCTCATCGACATCCTGTATTGCGGCGTCTGCCACTCCGATCTGCACCAGGTGCGGGCGCAGTGGGGCGGCAACGGCATCTTCCCGATGGTGCCCGGCCACGAGATCGTCGGCCGCGTCGCCCAGGTGGGCGAGGGCGTGGACCGCTTCAAGGTTGGCGATCCGGTGGGAGTGGGCTGCTTCGTCGACTCCTGCCGCCACTGCGCCCAGTGCGAGGCGGGCGAGGAGCAGTATTGCGTCGAGGGCATGACCGGAACCTACAACTCGCGTGAGCGCGATGACGGCACGCCCACCTACGGCGGTTATTCGACCCGTATCACCGTCAGTCAGGATTTCGTCCTGGACATCCCGGACGCCTTGCCGCTGGACCGGGCCGCGCCGCTGCTGTGCGCCGGCATCACCACGTATTCGCCGCTGCGCCAGTTTGGCGTCCGGGCGGGGCACGAGGTGGCGGTGGTGGGCCTCGGCGGACTGGGCCACATGGCGGTCAAGCTGGCGGCGGCGATGGGCGCCAAGGTGACCGTGCTCAGCACGTCCGAGTCCAAGCGCGAGGCAGCGCTGGAGCTGGGCGCCGACGACTTCGGGGCGACCCGCGACCCGGCCACGTTCAAGAAACTCGCGCGCCGCTTCGACCTGATCATCGACACCGTATCCGCCCCGCACGACTACAACACCTACCTTGGCCTGTTGAAGTTCGACGGCTCGATGGTACTGCTGGGCATCCCCGACGAGCCGGCCCCGGTGGCGGCGGGCGCGCTGATCATGCAGCGTCGGAAGCTGTCGGGTTCGCTGATCGGGGGCATCCGCGAGACCCAGGAGATGCTCGACTTCTGTGCCAAGCACGGCATCGCGGCGGACATCGAGCTGATCAACATGGACCAGATCGAGGTCGCCTACGAGCGGATGCTCAAAGCCGACGTGCGCTACCGCTTTGTCATCGACATCGCCAGTCTGCGCGATGAAGCCGGCGGCTGAGCCGGGGTCGACTGCGCATCCATGACGGCGCACCCTGCCCGGGTTCCGGCCCCGTTGATGATGCTGCTGGCAGTAGCAACGTTTGCCTTCATGGATGCCGGCCTGAAGGAGCTGGCCGGCACCTACCCGGCTATGCAGGTCGCGGCGCTGCGCGGCGCAGCGTCGCTGCCCTTCATCCTGGTCTGGGTTATGGCGACCAGCGGCCTGCGCCCGTTGCTACGCGTGCGCTGGCCCCTGCACCTGCTGCGCGGCGCGATCGGTATTGGAATGACCGCGTCATTCGCGTTTGCGCTGCGAACACTGCCGCTTACGACGGGCTACTCGATCTACTTCGTCGCACCGCTGCTGATCACCGCGTTGTCGGTGCCCGTGCTGGGGGAGAAAGTGGGGCCGCGGCGCTGGACCGCGATTGCCATCGGCATGGTCGGGATGCTGGTGTTGCTGCGGCCGAGCGGCGAGGGCATGTTCAGTTGGGCGGCGCTGGCCGTGCTCTTGGCGGCGACCGGTTACGCGGTGAGCGCGATCACGGTGCGGGTGCTGGCACGTACGGATTCCAATGCCTCGATGATCGTGTGGTTGCTGGTGATGCTGTCCATCGGCGCCGGTGCGCTGGCATGGCCCAACTGGGTGCCGCTGCGAGCCGAACATGCTTGGATCATCGTGGGAACAGGGCTCGCGGGCGCGATCGGCCAGTACGCGATCACCGCGGCGTTCCGCTCAGGCTCCGCATCCCTGCTCGCACCGTTGGAATACACAGGTCTGGTATGGGTCGTCCTGCTGGACGTGAGTATCTGGGGCGTGTTGCCGGACGCGATCACCTGGCTGGGGGCGGCCATCATCGTTGCCAGTGGGCTCTACATGCTGCGCCGCGAGCGGGTGCGCGCGGAAGACACACACAACGACGGGCCCGAAGGCCCGCCGCGGATCATGCACTGACGTCCGGGACCCCGACGGTCCGGAACGACAGTGGCACGATCAACCCATAAACGACTGGATCTGGCTTTTTTCGAAACGGATCAGAAGCGCGCACCCAGGCCCAAGCCCACTACCACCGGGTTCAGCTTGGCGTCGCCGACCTTTATGCCGTTGGCCCTGATGTCCGAATCGCCGTGCAGGTAGCGCAGGTCGGCGCGGGCAAACCAGCTCGGGCTCAGGGCAACGTCAACACCGGCGGTGGCCATGGGGCCCTTGGCGGTCTCCACACCGATGCGCTGACCGGCGAGCGGGCCGGTTGGCTCGGGCGTCTCGCCGTCGAAGTTGCTCTCGAAGTAACCCAGGCCAAGGAACGGGCGCACGATCTGATCGCTGGTACCGAAGTGGTACTGGGCGCTCAGGGCATACGGCTGCGCGTCAACGCTGCCGATCTTGTAGTTGTTGGCGTCGCGCACGCGGTGATCGAACTTGTCCGCCGCGCCCCAGGCCTCAACGGCGAAGTTCTCGTGGAAATACCAGCTCGCGCTCAGCGTCGCGGCGGTGCCGCCGTCGAACTGCGTGCTCGCGCCGGCAATGGTGGGGTCGCTGGTCGGCTCGCTGACGGCAAAACCACCAACCACGGCAAAGCGCTTGCCGTCATTGGTTGAATCGTAATTGCTGTCCTGGGCGAAGGCGGCCGGGGCAATGGCCAGGGCGCCCAACAGGGCAACACTAAGGTGGCGGAAACGGATCATGGGGAACTCTCCAAGCTTCTTTTGACTTGTGGGGGAACCGGCCGGTCTCCCGGCAGGCGTGGCTACCCTAGCTACTGGAAAGTGAATGGGACTTGTGTGGCTCCGCCCCGCACACGGAACTTTTCCACACACTGGAGGCGGGACAGCGACGCGCGCGTGCCAAATCCCAAATGAAGATCGCGTGGTCGGATGAACAGCGTCGGAAACATCAAGTAAATCAGCGGCTTGTCAGCCTTGAGGAGGCTTCCCAACTGGCTTGTCGCAGTCGCGTGGGGAGCGTGTGCCCATCAGCTGAACGAACCCGAAGTGGCGTGCCGGGTGGTCCGCGATCGATCTGCGCGGATGACGTCTGACTCAGCGAGAGAGAACCTGGTCTGGCAGGACCGCTCTATTGGCGCGTCCCGCCGTCAGCAGCCACAATAGGGTTTTGGTGCTAGTCGGAGCCGCACATGGCTGAGTTGAAGGAAGCGCGCGTCCCGGATATCGGCGGATACGATGGCGTGCCGGTGATCGAGGTGCTGGTCGCTGTCGGCGATACGGTGCAGCAGGACCAGGGCTTGGTCACGCTGGAGTCCGACAAGGCGACGATGGAGGTTCCTTCACCATTCGCCGGCGTTATCCGCGAATTGAAGGTGGCCGTGGGCGATGAGATCGCCGAAGGCACCGTGGTCGCGATGATCGAGCCCGAGGCGGCCGACGAGCCCGCAGGCTCTGGCAAGGGCGCTGCAAAGGTTGATGGCATGCCGGCTCCCGGGTCGCAGGCCAAGGACAGCGCTGATGCCGAACCGCCGCGTGCCCAGCCCGCGGCCGCCTCCGAGGAGACGCGCACCGCCGAAACCGCCACGGCGGTGGAGCCCGACAACGTCGGCAGTCCCGACAAGCTTGCGCAGCGTGAAATCGCCCGCGCCAGTGATGCCGCCGGCCCGCATACGCCCCCGGTGAGCTTCGACGCCGACGAGCTCCTGCCTGGAAAGGTGCCCTACGCCAGCCCGGCGGTGCGCCTGTTCGCGCGCGAGCTCGGCGTGGACCTGATGCAGGTCGAAGGCAGCCAGCGTGGCGGCCGGATCAACAAGGACGACGTGCAGAAATACGTCAAGCAGGCGATGCAGTCCGATGGCGCCTCCGCGCCTGCGCCCGCTGGCAGCGGTGCGGGCCTGAGCCTGCTGCCGTGGCCGAAGGTCGACTTCGCCAAGTTCGGCCCGGTCGAGACCCGGGAACTGAGCCGGATCGAGAAGATCTCCGGTGCGAACCTGTCGCGCAACTGGGCGATGATTCCCCACGTCACCCAGTTCGAAGACGCCGACATCACCAAGCTGGAAAAGCTGCGCGTCGATCTCAACAAGGAAAACGAGCGCGCCATCGCCAAGGGCGGCGCGACCAAGCTGACCATGCTGGCGTTCCTGATGAAGGCCAGCGTCAGTGCATTGAAGAAGTTCCCGGACTTCAACGCGTCCCTGGACGCAACGGGCGAGAACCTCGTCCTCAAGCAGTACTTCCACATCGGCTTTGCGGCCGATACGCCCAACGGACTGGTGGTGCCGGTGGTGCGCGATTGCGATACCAAGGGCGTGATGGAGATCGCCATGGAAACCGGCGAACTGGCGGCCAAGGCACGCGAGGGCAAGCTGGGTCCGGCGCAGATGAGCGGTGGCTGTTTCACCATCAGCTCGCTGGGCGGCATCGGCGGGACCAAGTTCACCCCCATCGTCAACGCGCCGGAAGTGGCGATCCTGGGCGTGTCGCGCGCATCCATGCAGCCGGTCTGGAACGGCGACAAGTTCAAGCCGCGCCTGATGCTGCCGCTGTCGCTGAGCTATGACCACCGCGTCATCGACGGCGCCGCGGCGGCGCGCTTCACCACATATTTGGCCCAGGTGCTGGCGGACATGCGACGGGTGCTGCTGTGATGCGAGCCGCGCTGGCCTTGGTCGCGTTGCTCGCGTTCACGCCACTGGCCCAGGCCAAGAGCGACTGCGAGGTCGATCTCGGCATGGGCTGGCCGCCGGCGACGCGCAACCACGGCACCGCGGTGGAAGGGCTGTTTGCCGCCGGCGATACGCCGGTGTTGAGCCTGGTGCGCCTGCCGCCGCGCGGCAAGGAAACCGGCGTGATGCTGGTGCGCTCCGCCAACGGTCAGACCTGGACAGTTCGCTCCGCAGTCGCCGCCGAGCGTGTGGACTCGATGACGACCATTCCCGGCGGCATCGAGCGCACGCTCAAGGTCGACAAGCCGGCGAAGGTGCGCGAGTCCGTCATGCCTGCTGCGCTGGCCGAACGCGTGGTCGCATCTTGGGCGCGCGCGCTTGCTGCGGTCGTTCCCGAAGATCGCGCCGCGGCCTTCCAGGAGAACGAGTTGCTGGTGTTCGCCGTCAATGACCAGCGCGTCAGTGGCACCGAACCCGCCTGCGGTCCGAGCCGTATCCTCGCCCGGCAGGCGCAGGTACTGGTGGATGCGGCCGATTCCAAGGACAAGCACCTGCCCAAACGCTGGAGCGCCCTGATCAAGCTGCTTGATCAGCTCGACACCCAGCTCGCGGCCGCCCCCTGAAGCCGGAGCGACCGCCGGGCTACACCCCACACCGTGGCCGCCCGACGGGCGCCCGGGTCCCGCTATCGTCGCCGCACCGCTCGCAGGTGCACGACCCCAGGAGGCACACGCATGGCAAAGATCGAGATCAAGGTCCCCGACATCGGCGACTACGACGGCGTACCGGTTATCGAGGTCCTCGTTGCGGTGGGCGACACCGTGGAAGTGGACCAGGGCCTGGTCACGCTGGAATCCGACAAGGCCACCATGGAGGTCCCCTCCAGCGCCGCCGGTGTGATCAGCGAGTTGCACGTCAAAGTGGGCGACACCGTCGCCGACGGCGCGGTGATCGCGGTACTCGAGACGAACGACAAGGCGGAGGCGGTTGAGGAAAAGCCGTCCGCGAACGCCGACGAGGCCAGCGCAGCGGCCCCGGCAAAGCAGACCGAGTCCACCAAGGACGCAAGCACCAAGGCCGCAAGCGAGAACGCGGGCGACGGAGACGAGAAAACGGGCGGGTCGCCATCGGATGGACGCGGCTCTGCTAGCGCCGCCGACGCCGAAGGCAAGCACAACGGCGGTGGTCCGCAGCCCGCAGCGCCGAGTGGCCGCAAGGCCGATATCGAATGCGAAATGCTGGTGCTGGGCGCCGGTCCCGGCGGCTATACGGCCGCGTTCCGGGCCGCCGACCTGGGCCTGGACACCGTGCTGGTTGAGCGCTATCCGGACCTGGGCGGCGTTTGCCTCAACGTGGGTTGCATCCCGTCCAAGGCGCTTCTGCATGCTGCAGCGGTGATCGATGGCGCCAGCCATGCCGGCGAGATGGGCATCGAGTTTGGCAAGCCCAGGATTACCCTCGACAAGCTGCGCGACTACAAGAACAAGGTCGTTGGCCAGCTCACCAAGGGACTGGGCGGCATGGCTCGCCAGCGCAAGGTGCGGGTGATCACCGGTGTTGGCCGCTTCCTCTCCGCCAATGAGCTGGAAGTCACCAGCGAAGACGGCAAGACCCAGCTGGTGGCGTTCCGCCAGTGCGTGATCGCTGCCGGCAGCCAAGCCGTCAAGCTGCCCGGCTTCCCTTGGGACGACCCGCGGGTCATGGACTCCACCGACGCGCTGGAGCTGGCCGATGTGCCAAAGAAGCTGCTGGTGGTGGGCGGCGGGATCATCGGACTGGAAATGGCGACGGTGTACAGCGCGCTGGGCAGTGCGGTCACCGTGGTCGAGTTCATGGACCAGCTGATGCCCGACACGGACAAGGATCTGGTCAAGCCGCTGGCAGACCGGCTGAAGAAGCAGGGCGTGGAGATCCATTTGCAGGTCAAGGCCGCCGGCGTGGATGCGCAGAAGAAGGGCCTGAAGATCAGTTTCGAGTCGGCCGAGGACGGCGGCAAAGCGCCGGATGCGCAAATGTTTGATCGCGTGCTGGTGGCCGTGGGCCGCGCGCCCAACGGCGGCAAGCTGGACGCGGAGAAAGCCGGCGTCAAGGTCACCGAACGCGGCTTCATCCCAGTCGATCGGCAGATGCGGACCACCGCGTCGCACATCTTCGCCATCGGTGATCTGGTCGGCAATCCGATGCTTGCCCACAAGGCCAGCCACGAGGCCAAGCTGGCGGCCGAGGTGGCGTCGGGTGCAAAGAAGGAGTGGGTCGCACGGGTGATCCCGTCGGTGGCCTATACCGATCCGGAGATTGCCTGGGTGGGCGTCACTGAGAACGAGGCGAAGGCGCGCGGCCTCAAGGTCGGCGTGGGCAAGTTCCCCTGGGCGGCGTCGGGTCGGGCCATCGGCATCAGCCGCACGGAAGGGTTCACCAAGCTGCTGTTCGACGAGGCCAGTGGCCAGGTGATCGGCGGCGGCATCGTCGGTGTTCACGCGGGCGAACTCATCGCCGAGATCGCGCTGGCCATCGAGATGGGCTGCGAGGTCGGCGACATCGCCCACACCATCCACCCGCACCCGACCCTGTCGGAATCGGTCGCCATGGCGGCGGAGATGTTCGACGGCACCATCACCGACCTCTACGCGCCGAAAAAGAAGGCCTGAGGCCCGCGCGGACAAGAGGAAGCCCCGGCGGATCAGGCCGGGGCTCCGAACCCGCCGCTGCCGTTTGCCTTGACGAGGAGAGAGGGGCGACGGGGTGTCGAGAATATTGACCCGTCACGCGCTGCAAGGTTCCCGCGGGGTGCAAATAATCTCGTCGCGCTTCGGCTTGGTTCAGTTGGGATTTCCTGAACAGGACCCGGCAGTTGCCGCCGACGCCGGCGCAACCTATAATTCGGCGGCTTGATTGGGCGTTTGTCTGCCCGTCCTCCAAAACCGACGAGCCGAGCGTGCACGATCCCATGTCCGCAGGCCGCCGGTTGGCGTTTCGCGCGATCGCCTTTCAGGCGGGCGCAACAGCGTTGACCGCGATGGCCTTCCTTGCCCAGGGTGCGGAGTCCGCGCTGGCGGCACTGGTCGGCGGATTCGCCTTGGTGGCCGGTGGTGGTCTGGCGGCGTTGGTGGCGCTGGGCGGTGGTGTGAAGCCGGCAGGCTCGGTCCTCGGACTGATGCTCGCCGGTGTTCTGGTGAAGTGGTTGGTGGTGTTTGTAGTCCTCGCGGTTGGTCTGGCGGGGTTCCAGTTGCCGCCGCTGCCGATGCTGGTAGCGGTCGTTGCAACCATGCTGGCCTACGTGCTGGCTCAAATCCTGAATCGAGAAGGTGTCCTTCGTGAGTGAACAGACCGGCTCTGGCGGCCTGAACGAATACATCCAGCACCACCTGCTGCAGAACACGATCGATCTGGGCGGCTTTGCCTTCCACATCGACACGTGGGTCGTGTCGCTGGTGTGCGGCCTGATATTCATCGGCTGGTTCGGCTTCTACGCGCGCAAGGCGACCTCCGGGGTGCCCTCCAAAGGCCAGGCCTTTGTGGAGATGGCGATGGAGTTCGTCGACAACCAGGTGAAGGATAACTTCCACGGCGACCGCAGCTCGATCACGCCGCTGGCGATCACGATCTTCATGTGGGTCGTTTTGATGAACGCGATGGACCTGCTGCCGCTGGATACGCCCGGTGTGGCGATCCAGGCCGTGGCGGGTGCCGAGGCGGCCGCCCACACGTACTTCCGCTGGGTGCCCACCGCCGACCTGAACACCACCGCGGCGATGTCCGTCGTCGTGTTCTTCCTGATCCTGTACCACTCGATCAAGGCCAAGGGCGGCTTCGGCTTCGGCAAGGAACTGCTGACCTCGCCCTTCGCGGCCGAGAATCCGGTGACCAAGGCAGTGCTGATGCCGGCCAATCTGGGCCTCAACGTCATCGAGTACTGCGTCAAGCCGGTATCACTGGCCATGCGACTGTTCGGCAACATGTACGGTGGCGAGCTGGTGTTCATGCTCATTGCCGGCCTGCTGGGCGGCGGGCTGCTGATGTTCGTTCCCGGCGTGGTCTTCAATCTCGCCTGGGCGATCTTCCACATCCTGATCGTGCTGCTACAGGCCTTCATTTTCATGATTCTCTCGGTCGTCTATATCGCTGGCGCCTACGAGAGTCATTGATCGCGTCATCGCTTCACGCTTCACCGCTTTTTCAACGCTTCATCCTTCCGCCAATCCAAACCAAACGTTTCAGTAGGAGAAAACCATGGAATTTATCGCCAGTGTGCAGGGCCTGACCGCGATCGCGATCGGCATGATGGTCGGTCTTGGCTCGATCGGCGCGTGCCTCGGCATCGCCATCATGGGCGCCAAGTTCCTCGAGTCGGCCGCGCGCCAGCCCGAGCTGGTGCCGATGCTGCAGGGCCGCATGTTCCTGCTGGCCGGCCTGATCGACGCCGCGTTCATCATCGCGTTGGCCGTCGGCCTGCTGTTCGCCTTCGGCAACCCGCTGCTGGGCGCACTGAACGTCGGTTGATCGATCTGCTTGAACCTGCGCGTCCGGATTTCCGGGCGCGTTTCCCGGGCCACCGCGCCCGCAGCCCGCATACGGAGCTGTCATGAATATCAACATGACCTTCTTTGGTCAGATGATCTCGTTCGCGTTGCTCATCTGGTTCACCATGAAGTTCATCTGGCCGCCCATGAACCGGGCGATTGAAGAACGCCAGAAGAAGATTGCCGACGGACTGGCGGCTGCCGAGCGCAGCCAGCACGATCTGGCCCAGGCCCAGCAGAGCGTGGACGCCGCGCTGCGGGAAGCGCGGGCCAAGGCCAACGAAGTGATCGACCAGGCGCACCAGCGCGCCAACCAGATCATTGAGCAGGCCAAGACCGACGCGATGGTTGAAGCGACCCGCCAGAAGGCGATGGCCGATGCCGAGATCGCGGCCGCGCAGAATCGCGCCCGTGAGGATCTGCGCAAGCAGGTGTCTTCGCTGGCCGTCAGCGGTGCCGAGAAGCTGCTGCGCCGTGAAATCGATGCCAACGCCCACAAGGCGCTGCTCGACGAACTCGCCGCCCAGCTTTGATCCAGCCAACGACCGGATGCCCTGAGCAATGAGCCAGTACATGACCCTCGCCCGACCCTACGCCCGCGCCGCGTTCGCAGCGGCGAGCGGGGCCGGCCAGGTGGCCAGCTGGTCGCAGGCGCTTGCGCTTGCCACCCGTGTTGCCGCCGATCCGAAGGTGGAGGGGCTGCTGAACCACCCGCAGCTTTCGACCACCGAGGCCGCGTCGCTGCTGGCCGTCGACGGTGCCGGTGAGGAGTTTGGCCGCTTCATCGAACTGCTGGCGGCCAATCGCCGCTTGCCGCTGCTGGCGGAGATCGCCGGCATGTTCGAGCAGCTGCGCGCGGAAGCCGAGCACGTCGTCAAGGCGCGCGTCACGTCCGCAAGCGAAATGCCCGCCGCCGAGCTGGAATCGATCCGCGTAGGCCTCAAGCGGCGCTTCGGCCGCGAGGTCGAGCTGGAAACGGCTATCGACGAGTCGCTGATCGGTGGTGCGGTGATCGACGCCGGCGACGTGGTCATCGACGGCTCGCTGAAAAGCAAGCTCTCGCGCATGCAGTCGGCGCTGGCCAGCTGATCGCCTCCAATCGAAGATCCGAATCATCTACCTCCGGCGCCCGCGCCGGGTACCAGGGAAACACCCATGCAAACCACGCTCAACCCGTCCGAAATCAGTGAACTGATCAAGACCCGCATCGAGAAGGTCAAGCTGTCCGCAGAGTCGCGCAACGAAGGCACCGTGACTTCGGTGGCCGACGGCATCGTGCGCATCCACGGCCTGGCCGACGTGATGCAGGGCGAAATGATCGAACTGCCGAACAGCATCTTCGCGCTGGCCCTGAACCTGGAGCGCGACTCGGTCGGTGCCGTGGTGCTGGGCGGCTACGAGAACCTGCGCGAGGGCGACGTGGCCAAGACCACCGGCCGCATCCTTGAAGTGCCGATCGGCAACGAGCTGCTGGGTCGCGTGGTAAATGCGCTCGGTGAGCCGATCGACGGCAAGGGTCCGATCGACGCCAAGCTGACCGCACCGGTGGAGCGCGTTGCTCCCGGCGTGATCTGGCGCCAGTCGGTCGACCAGCCGGTGCAGACCGGTTACAAGTCCGTCGATGCGATGATTCCGATCGGCCGGGGCCAGCGCGAGCTGATCATCGGCGACCGCCAGACCGGCAAGACCGCGATGGCCATCGATGCGGTCATCAACCAGAAAGACACCGGCATCAAGTGCGTGTACGTGGCGATCGGGCAGAAAGCCTCCACTGTCGCCAACATCGTGCGCAAGCTGGAAGAGAACGGCGCGATGGCCCACACCATCGTGGTCGCCGCGACCGCGTCCGAGTCGGCCGCCATGCAGTACATCAGCGCCTATGCCGGCTGCACCATGGGCGAGTACTTCATGGACCGCGGTGAAGATGCGCTGATCGTGTATGACGACCTGTCCAAGCAGGCCGTGGCCTACCGCCAGATCTCGCTGCTGCTGCGCCGCCCGCCGGGCCGCGAAGCCTATCCGGGTGACGTGTTCTACCTCCACTCCCGCCTGCTCGAGCGTGCGGCGCGCGTGTCAGCGGACTACGTGGAGAAGTTCACCAACGGCGAAGTGACCGGCAGGACCGGCTCGCTGACCGCGCTGCCGATCATCGAGACCCAGGCCGGCGACGTTTCCGCGTTCGTGCCGACCAACGTGATCTCGATCACCGACGGCCAAATCTTCCTGGAAACCGACCTGTTCAACGCCGGCATCCGTCCTGCGGTGAATGCGGGTATCTCGGTGTCGCGCGTGGGTGGCTCGGCGCAGACCAAGATCATCAAGAAGCTGTCGGGCGGTATCCGTATCGCGCTGGCGCAGTACCGCGAGTTGGCGGCGTTCGCCCAGTTCGCGTCCGACCTGGACGAGGCGACCCGCAAGCAGCTCGAGCGCGGCCAGCGCGTCACCGAGCTGATGAAGCAGAAGCAGTACAGCCCGATGTCGATCGCCGACCAGGCGTTGTCGATCTACGCGGTCAACGAGGGCTTCCTCGATGACGTGGCCGTGGGCAAGATCCTCGCGTTCGAGGAAGGCCTGCACGCGCACTTCGCCAACACCCAGGGCGAGCTGATCAGCAAGATCAACAGCAGCGGCGCATGGAACGACGAGATCGAGGCGGCGTTCAAGCAGGGAATCGCAGAGTTCAAGCAGACCGGCACCTGGTAAGGCGGAAAAGACGATGGCAGGCGGACGTGAAATCAAAACCAAGATCAAGAGTGTGCAGAACACCCGCAAGGTGACGCGCGCGCTCGAGATGGTCTCGGCTTCCAAGATCCGCAAGGCGCAGGAGCGGATGAAGATCTCGCGCCCGTATGCGCGGGTGATGAAGCAGGTGATCGGACACCTGGCCCAGGCCAACTCCGACTACCAGCATCCGTACATGATCGAGCGCGCCGATCCCAAGCGCGTGGCCTACGTCATCGTGTCCTCCGACCGCGGCCTGGCCGGCGGCCTCAACAACAACCTGTTCCGCAAGCTGCTGGGCGAGATCCACAAGTGGCAGCAGCAGGGCGTCGAGGTCGATGTGGTCACGATCGGCCAGAAGGCCTCGGTGTTTTTCCGCCGGATCAAGGTCAATATGCTCGCTACCGTCACCCACCTGGGTGACGAGCCCAAGGTCGAGCAGCTGATCGGGGTGATCAAGGTCGTTCTGGATGGGTACAGCGCTGGCAACATCGACCGCGTGTTCATCTGCTACAACGATTTCATCAACACGATGGTCCAACGCGCCGCGTTCGATCAGTTGCTGCCGCTGCCGCCCTCCGAGGAGGCGATGTCGCGCCACGACTGGGACTACATCTACGAGCCGGATGCGGAAACCGTCCTGAATCATGTGATGACCCGCTACATCGAGTCGCTGGTCTACCAGGCAGTGCTTGAGAACGTGGCGTCCGAGCATGCCGCGCGCATGGTTGCGATGAAGTCCGCGTCCGACAACGCCAACAAACTGATCGGCGACCTCCAGCTGGTCTACAACAAGGCCCGCCAGGCCGCGATCACCCAGGAAATTTCCGAGATTGTCGGTGGCGCTTCGGCGGTCTGACCGCGGCACCGCGCCTCCACACACCCCAATCCCGCGGCCGCGATGTGCGATCCGCAAGCAGCTTCAGAGATACGAGGAAACATCATGAGCCAGGGCAAGATCGTTCAGATCATCGGCGCAGTCGTCGACGTCGAGTTTCCGCGCGATGCGGTTCCGAGCATTTACGACGCGCTGAAGGTCGACAACACCGAGATCACGCTGGAAGTGCAGCAGCAGCTGGGTGACGGCGTGGTGCGTACGATCGCGCTGGGCTCCACCGACGGCCTCAAGCGCAACCTGGTGGCGACCAACACCGGCAAGGGCATCTCGGTGCCGGTCGGTCTGGGCACGCTGGGTCGCATCATGGACGTGCTGGGCCGCCCGATCGACGAGGCCGGTCCGGTCGACGCGACCGCGGAGTGGGAAATCCACCGCGAGGCGCCGACTTACGAAGAGCAGGCCGCGGCCAACGATCTGCTGGAAACCGGCATCAAGGTGATCGACCTGATGTGCCCGTTCGCGAAGGGCGGCAAGGTCGGCTTGTTCGGCGGCGCCGGCGTCGGCAAGACCGTCAACATGATGGAACTGATCAACAACATCGCCAAGGCGCACGAAGGCCTGTCGGTGTTCGCCGGCGTGGGTGAGCGTACCCGTGAGGGCAACGACTTCTACCACGAGATGAAGGACTCCAACGTCCTGGACAAGGTCGCGATGGTGTACGGCCAGATGAACGAGCCGCCGGGCAACCGTCTGCGCGTTGCGCTGACCGGCCTGACCATGGCCGAGTACTTCCGCGACGAGAAGGACGAGAACGGCAAGGGCCGTGACGTGCTGTTCTTCGTCGACAACATCTACCGCTACACCCTGGCCGGTACCGAGGTGTCCGCGCTGCTCGGCCGCATGCCGTCGGCGGTGGGTTACCAGCCGACCCTGGCCGAGGAAATGGGTGTCCTGCAGGAGCGCATCACCTCGACCAAGACCGGCTCGATCACCTCGATCCAGGCCGTGTACGTGCCTGCCGATGACTTGACCGATCCGTCGCCCGCGACCACCTTCGCCCACCTGGACGCCACCGTGGTGCTGTCGCGTGACATCGCGTCGCTGGGTATCTACCCGGCGGTCGATCCGTTGGACTCGACCTCGCGCCAGCTGGATCCGAACGTGATCGGTCACGAGCACTACGACACCGCACGCAAGGTCCAGGCCACGCTGCAGAAATACAAGGAGCTCAAGGACATCATCGCGATCCTGGGCATGGACGAGCTGTCCGAGGAGGACAAGCAGGCCGTGTCGCGGGCGCGCAAGATCGAGCGCTTCTTCAGCCAGCCCTTCCACGTCGCCGAGGTGTTCACCGGCTCACCGGGCAAGTACGTGCCGCTGAAGGACACCATCCGTGGCTTCAAGGGCATCGTGGACGGCGAGTACGACCACCTGCCCGAGCAGGCGTTCTACATGGTCGGCAGCATCGAGGACGCGGTAGAGAAGGGCAAGAAGATGACCGGCGAAGCCGCCTGATCCGTCTCCTTCTTCCCTCCGTGGAAGAAGGGCGCCCCACCTTCGGTCCAAGCAGAGAAATTTATGGCTAGCACCTTCCGTTGCGACATCGTCAGCGCCGAAGAGGAAATCTTCCGCGGCGACGCCACCATGCTGGTGGCGACCGGCGAGATGGGCGAGCTGGGCATCGCGCCCAAGCATGCCCCGCTGATCACCCGTCTGAAGCCGGGCAAGATCGTGGTGACGTTGCCCAATGGCGACCAGCTCGACTTTGCCGTCACCGGCGGCATCCTCGAGGTGCAGCCGCAGGTGGTGACTATCCTGGCCGACACCGCGATCCGTGCCCAGGACATCGACGAAGCGGCCGTGCGTGCCGCCAAGGAAGAGGCCGAGCGCATCCTGGCCCGCCGTGCCGAGCCGATGGAAGTGGCCGAGGCGCAGGCGCGTCTGGCCGAGGTGACCGTGCAGTTGCAGGCGCTGGAGCGCTTGCGCCGGAACATGAAGCACTGACAGACGCCACCCAGTACAGCTGAATCGACCACGCCGGCCCCGAGTCGGCGTTGTCGTATCTGCGCTATCGAGCGTGCTGCCTCAGCGTCGGTAGACCCAGTGGCGCGACAGCACAAAGCCGAGCCCGCCCAGGGCGATTTCCACTGCAGGTTTTGCCAGCCATGCCCACTTGAGTCCGGCGACCTGATTGATCCCGCCCATGGCCCACGTGCTGATCGCGGTGGTGAGCGTCCACATCAGCAGGAAGCGGAACAGCTGGCGCCGGCCGACCACGGTGTCATTGCCGGCAAAGGTGATCCAGCCGTTCAACCAGAAGCCGATCAGCGCGCCCGTGACGCGGCCGGCGATGTTGGCCAGCTCGACTGACAGTCCGTAATGGCTCAGCGCGACCATCACCGCCCAGTCCAGCAGCCACTGCCCCAAGCCGATGGCGAAATAATGCTGGCCCTGTCGCGACAGGCTCATGGTGACGGCGCTGCGGGGACGCGCGGCACGCGCCACCACTGGACATCGTTGATGGTCTGCTCAAGCCGCGCGCCGCTGCGTTCCAAGCCTGCTTGGCGTGGGGCCGTCAGCGTGTCGGGGGACACGATGACCTCGCCGATGCCGGCGTCATCGAGCAACGCCGCCCAGCTGGCACCGGTGGGGTCGGTATCGGCCGTCGCGCTGGCGGCCTGCATCGCGGGCGCATACCAGGCGACCGTGCGCCCGCGTCCGGCGAGTTCCGCGTGATAGGGATTGGACAGCACGAGCACCGCGCCGGAGTCCGGGGCCCGCTCGCGGATAGCCGCAATGATCAGTCGCTCGGGCGCATAGCGCCGGAACAACGCGTCATCGTTGCCAAGTGATGCCAGGGCACGCTTGGGGCCCCCTACGTGCAGCAGCCAGTGGCCGTTGGCCTGGAAGGCCAGGTTGAGCAGACCGACAGTGACGATCAGTGCCACCGTGCTGCGGGTGGGCAACCATCGTTGCAGCGGCAGCATCAGCGCTGGCAACAGCAGCACCATGGCCGGATGGGGGTAGCGGCCGTATTGCAGCGCCGTCAGCGGCAGCGCCATGCCCAGAACGGCGCAGATCGTCAGGGCCCGGCTACGCCGATCAAGGAGTGCCAGCAAACCCGCGCCGGCCAGCGCGATCAACACGAAACCCAGGCCGCCGTTCCAGCCTTCCAGATAGCGCGCGGTATTGAAGGTGAGGTTCCACGGCAGGTCCGCCCCGAAGCCGTCCTGCCAGCGGCCGTCGGTGAAATCTTCCGGTGCGAAGTAAGGGGATTGGAACGCGTGGTTGAACAACGGAAGTACCGGATTGCCGGCAATCCGCCACGCATAGATGTAGCTGGATGCAGCGGCCACCAGCGCGAGCAACGTCGCTCCTGTCAGTGGCCTAATGGCGATTCGGTGGCGATGACGCCATCCCGCCCAGACGATCAGCGGCAAGGCGGCCACGCCATGCATCACCTTGAGCGCGCACAGCAGGGCGAACAGCAATGCGATGACCCAGACCCTGCGGCGGACTTCGCCGGGATCCAGGATCACGGCCGCCAGGGCCAGCGTGAACGCGGTAGCCGCCGTTTCCGTCTGCATCCCGCCGACGAGTCCGGCCGTCAATGGCAGGCTCGCGAACAGTGCAACCGCAGCCCAGCGCAGTGCGGGTTGCACGCCGATGTGGGCGCCGATTTGCCACAGACTGGCGGCGCTGGCGAACAGCCAGAAGGCATTGAGCGCGCCTCGCGCCTCCGCCTGCGCGAGCACCTGCGCGACCGCATGCAGCACGTCGGAGGCCCAAGGCGCCAAGGCCCACACCTGATGAGTGGGGTCGAGTGCGTAGCGCCCGTGCAGCATCAGTTGCCAAGGCAGGCCTGCGTGGTAGGCCAGATCGTCGTGCTGCATGGTCGGCAGCCAGGCGGCGGTCGATGCCACGCCGAGCAGCAACACCGCCAGGGCCGCTGCGCGGGGCGCGAGCTGCACGGCAGCCTGCCAACCGGCGATGCTGAGCTGGAGGCTTTCGCGCACTGCCCGATGGCGGATCGTGGTGGTCAGCACCAACAGGGGCAGGTATACCCACCACCGATGCAATGGCAGGGGCAGCGTCCAGCTGACCACTACGCCGATCATTGCCAGTCCAACCAGGCACGCCACCACCGGCCGTCCCGGCCCGGTCAACAGACCGCCCAGCGCCACGGATGCGACCAGCATGAGGGCCACCGCCAACGCCGGCACTACGCCGCCGAGCCAGACCAGCGCCAGCAGCCAGACCAGTGCCAGCGCATTGGCCCAGTTCCAATGGCGCCAATGCCGAAGCGGCCAGGCGAGCAGCGCAACCAAGCCGGCGATCAACAGGTTCTCGGCGAAGCGTCCGGCTGGCAGCGACTCCCACAAGCGGTGCTGGATCAGTCCGAAAACGCACGCGCCCGCTCCCGCCCAGATCACCGCTTGAGCAAGCATGGGACCGCGCGAAGAGGCAGCAGACTGGGGCACCGCGGCATCCTAGCAGACGGCTTCTTCGCCGGAAGCACAGAGTGGCAGGGTGGAGCGGCGATCCGTCCGGGTAGCAAACCCTTGGTTCCCACGCACTTTCAGGAACGATCTAGAATCATGCCCGCCACAACCAGTCCCGCGTGAACCAGTCCCGCGAGCGCATCCGCGCTCATCCTGTTTTTATCGGCAAGTTCCGGAGTCCGCATGCCAGCCCCCCTGCACGTCGTCATCCTCGCCGCCGGTGAAGGCAAACGTATGAAGTCAGCACTGCCAAAAGTGCTGCAGAAGATTGCCGGCAAGCCGATGCTCGGCCACGTGGTCGCCACGGCGCGGGCGCTGCAACCGGCCGGCATCCACATCGTCTACGGCCACGGCGGGGAGAAGGTTCGTGCCGCGTTCAGCAACCAATCCGACCTGCTGTGGACCGAGCAGGTGGAGCGGCTGGGGACCGGCCATGCCGTGCAACAGGCGATGCCCGACGTGCCGCAGGATGCGCGCTTGCTGGTGCTCTATGGCGACGTGCCGCTCATCACCGCGGAGACGCTGCAGCGATTGCTGGCATCGACCGACCGGGTTGGCGTGCTGGTGGCCGATCTGGATGATCCCACCGGCTACGGACGCGTGCTGCGCGACGCCCAGGGCATGGTCGCCCGCATCATCGAGCAGAAGGATGCCAGCGAGCAGGAACTCGCGATCCGCACCGTCAATACCGGCATCCTGGTTGCCGACGGTGAGCCCCTGCGGCGATGGCTGGAGCGGCTGGAGAACAACAACGCCCAGGGCGAGTTCTACCTGACCGATATCTTTGCCTCCGCCGCCGCCGAGTTTGCGCCGGCCGGGATGGTCCACGTTGATGATCCGGTCGAGGTGGAGGGAGCCAACGACCCGTGGCAGCTCGCCCAGCTTGAGCGCGCCTTCCAGCTGCGCGCGGCCAAAGCACTGACAGTCGCCGGGGCGCGCCTCGCCGATCCGGCGCGGCTCGACATACGTGGCGAGGTCACGGTCGGCAGCGACGTGGAGATCGACGCCAACGTCGTCCTCGAGGGGCGCGTCGATCTGGGTGAGGGTGTCCGGATCGGTCCCTTCTGCCGCCTGCGCGACGTAACCCTCGGCGCGGGTACAGAGGTTCGGGCGCACTGCGACCTGGACGGGGTCGTGGTCGAAGGCGCCGCCACCATCGGCCCCTATGCGCGCTTGCGCCCCGGCACGGTGCTCGCCGACGGCGCGCACGTGGGCAATTTCGTCGAGATCAAGAACACCCGCATCGGGGTTGGCAGCAAGGCCAATCATTTGAGCTATCTCGGCGATGCGGTCATCGGCAGCGGCGTGAACGTCGGCGCCGGCACCATCACCTGCAACTACGACGGGGTGAACAAGGCGCGCACGACGATCGAGGACGGGGCGTTCATAGGCTCCAACAGCTCGCTGGTCGCGCCGGTCAGCATCGGCAAGGACGCGACCATCGCCGCGGGCTCGGTAATCACCCGGCCGGCCCCGGAAGGCAAGCTCAGCGTCGCCCGATCACGCCAGTCGGTGGTCGAGGGCTGGCAGCGTCCGGTGAAAAAACCGAAGAGCTGAGGGCGGCGATATGTCTTCGGCTTCCCGGCTAAACTGGGCGGCTACCTGCAGGAGTCCGAGTCATGTGTGGAATCGTTGGTGCGATCGCGGATCGCGATGTGGTGCCGGTCCTGATCGAAGGACTGAAGCGACTGGAGTATCGCGGCTACGATTCGGCCGGGATCGCGGTGATCAATGACCACGACGTACGGCGCGTGCGGCGCACCGGGCGGGTCGCCGAGATGGAGGCTGCCGCGTTGGCGGAAGGCCTGCAGGCACAGCTGGGCATCGGCCACACCCGTTGGGCCACACATGGCGGCGTGACCGAGGCCAATGCCCACCCCCACGTGAGTCACGGCGTGGCGCTGGTCCACAACGGCATCATCGAGAACCACGACCAGCAACGCGAAAAGCTGATCGCGATGGGCTATGAATTCGAGTCACAGACCGACACCGAGGTCATCGCCCACCTGATCCACTCCTTCCTGGTCCACGGCGCGGACCTGCTGACCGCGGTGCAGGCGGCGGTGCGCGAGCTGCACGGCGCCTACGCGCTGGCCGTGGTCAGCCGCAAGGAGCCGGGGAAGCTGATCGCCGCACGCATGGGCTGTCCGCTGCTGATCGGCGTCGGTGAGGGCGAGAACTTCATCGCCAGCGATGTGTCCGCGATCCTGCAGGCGACACGCAACGTCATCTTCCTGGAGGAGGGCGACACCGCCGAGATCACCCGCGACAGCGTGACGGTGTTTGGCGCAGACAACCATCCGGTCCAGCGCGAGGTGCACCTGTCGGACGTCTCGCTGGCGTCGCTGGAGCTGGGCCCGTACAGCCACTTCATGCAGAAGGAGATCCACGAGCAGCCGCGTGCGATCGCCGACACCATCGAGGGCGTGATCGATGCCGGCGCGTTCTCCGCCGAGCTGTTCGGCGCCGATGCCGCGCAGGTGCTGAACGGCATCGAAGGCGTGCTGATCCTCGCCTGCGGTACCAGCTACTACGCCGGGATGACCGCGCGCTACTGGATCGAGGGCATCGCCGGGCTGCCCTGCTCGGTCGAGATCGCCAGCGAGTACCGCTATCGCGACGTCGTGGCGAATCCAAAGACGCTGGTGGTGACCCTGTCGCAGTCCGGCGAAACCCTGGACACGATGGAGGCGCTGAAATACGCCAAGTCGCTCGGCCAGGAGCGGACCCTGTCGGTCTGCAATGTACCCGAGAGCGCCATCCCGCGCGCCAGCAAGCTGGTGTACTACACCCGCGCGGGCGCGGAGATCGGCGTGGCCTCGACCAAGGCCTTCACGACCCAGCTGGTGGCGCTGTTCACCCTGACGGCCACGCTGGCCAAGCTGCAGGGCCGCCTGGATGAGACCGGCGAAGCGGATTACATCGACGCGCTGCGGCGTCTTCCAGGCAGCGTGCAGCACGCGCTCAACCTGGAGCCGCAGATCACCGCCTGGTCGGAGCACTTCGCGCCCAAGGAGCACGCGCTATTCCTCGGTCGTGGTGTGCATTACCCGATCGCGCTGGAGGGGGCGCTCAAGCTCAAGGAGATCTCCTACATCCACGCCGAAGCCTACCCGGCGGGCGAGCTCAAGCACGGCCCGCTGGCGCTGGTCACCGACGAGATGCCGGTGGTGGTGATCGCCCCCAACGACAGCCTGCTGGAGAAGGTCAAATCCAACATGCAGGAGGTGCGCGCGCGCGGCGGCGAGTTGTTCGTGTTTACCGACGCTGACAGCAACTTCCACCCCAGCGAAGGCGTGCACGTGATCCGCGCCGAGCGTCATGTCGGCGTTCTGAGCCCGATCATCCACACCATCCCGGTGCAACTGCTGGCCTATCACGTGGCTCTGGTGCGCGGCACCGACGTGGACAAGCCGCGCAACCTGGCCAAGAGCGTAACGGTCGAATAACGCCCCGGTAAGAACGCTGTCCAGTGGGTAAAAGCGCGTGCTAGTCTGCGCGCTCGAAGGGGAGTAGCTCCCACACGCTGTACCCGTCAATACGAGCCTCGGCTCCGGCGCAGCGGCATGGCCAACACGGCCATGTGAGCAAGACCTTCGCGAGTCACTGCATGACCCCTCACGGTGGCATGCAGTGGCGACCGATCAGGCGCTGGCATTCCGCCAGCCGGTCGGCAACGCGAAGGATTGATCCGATGGAACTGCTCGCCAACCCCGAAGTGTGGGTCGCGCTCGCCACCCTCACCGCCCTGGAACTCGTCCTGGGCATCGACAACATCATCTTCATCTCGATCCTGGCCGGACGGTTGCCGGTCCAGCAACGCGATCGGGCGCGCAAGCTGGGGATCCTGTTGGCCGCCGTCACCCGGCTGGCGCTGCTGTTCGCCATCGCCTGGATCATCGGTCTGACCGCGCCGCTGTTCACCGTGTTTGGCCATGCGTTCTCCTGGCGCGATCTGATCCTGATCGGCGGCGGCCTTTTCCTGATTGCCAAGGCCACACATGAGATCCATCAGCGCGTGGATGGCCCGCCTGTTCAAGCTACCGCTGCCTCGGCAGCAACAGCGACCTTTGCCGGCGTGCTGGCCCAGATCATGGTGCTGGACATCGTATTCTCGCTGGACTCGATTATCACCGCGGTCGGCATGGTCGAGGAGCGCTGGGTCATGGTGACCGCGATCGTGATCTCGATCGTCTTCATGCTCGCCTTTGCGCGAGCGATCAGCGAATTCGTCGAGCGCCACCCGACGGTCAAGGTGCTGGCGTTGAGCTTCCTGATGATGATCGGACTGGTCTTGATCGCCGACGGCTTCGGTGTGCACATCCCGAAGGGCTACGTCTATGTGGCGATGGCGTTCTCGGTGTTTGTCGAGCTGATCAACCTGTGGATCCGTCGTCGCGATGAGAGAGCCGTGGCGGCTGCTTCATCGGAGGGTAAACCGGCCTAGATCCGTGCGCTGCGCATGGCATCCGGACGCGCACCAAAAGAAACCGGCGGGATGTCCCGCCGGTTCCGGAGCCGGATCAACTTTCGCGCTGCAGCGCTGGGCTGATTACTGGCGCGGCGTCCAGCGCAGGGTCAGGTGCCATTCGCGACCGGCCTGGTTGTAGTACGCGGCAGTGCGGTAGTCCCGATCGAACGCATTGGCCAGCTTGGCCTGCACGCTCAGCGCGTCGGTGAGGGCGTACTCGGCGCGCAGGTCAAGGGTGGCGTAGCCCGGCAGCGACACGGCGTTGGCTACGTCGTCGTAGCGCGAGCCTTCGGCGATACCGGTCAGCCCGAGGCGGAAGTCGCCGAAGGCGCGGTCCAACGAGGCCCGCGCGCTTTTGCCGGCTCGCCGTGGCAGCTCGTTGCCATCCTGGAAGCCGCCGCTGCGGTTCTCGGTGTCGACGACACTGAAACTGGCGTCGACCATCCACTCGGCGACCTCTCCCCGGATGCCAAGCTCGGCGCCGCGCATGCGCGCGCGGTCGACATTGCCGGGCAGGCCGATGGCGCCGTCGAAGGCGATGAGGTTGTCGACCTTGGTGTGGAAGGCATCCAGGTTCACGTCCCAGCCGCGGCCGCTCCAGCCCAGTCCGATCTCGGCGGTCTCCGACTCCTCGGGCACCAGGTCGGCATTACCGAAGCCGGGGAAGTACAGATCAAGGAAGTTGGGCGCCTTGAACGCGGTGCCCCAACCGGCCTTGATGCGCCAGCCGCCGGCGATGTCCATGCCCCAGCCCAAGCCGCCGGTGGTGTAGCCGCCGAACTGGTCGTTGTCATCGCGGCGCACACTGGCCTCCAGGCGATGCGTGCCCAGGCGCGACTGGACCTGCGCGAAGGCGGCGCGGTTGGAGCGCGAGTCCACCTCGTACGTGGTGTCTCCGGAGACCTGGTCGCGCGACCAGTCTGCGCCCAGCGAGAGCACGTGTGCGGGAGCGAGATTCAGGTCGGCCTGCAGGGTCGCGCTGTCGCGATTGGTATTGAACCCGCCCATGAACGCCTCGTCCTTGTACTGGTCGGAGGAGTCCACGTTGCGGCCGGCGGTCAGGCTCAGCTTCGCGCGCTCGCTGGCCTGCCACGACAGGTTGCCACCGACGACCTGCTGCACGGTTTCGGAGTAGTTGGTGTAGTCACCGTCGTACTCGTTCTTGCCTTCGCTGCGCATCGCGTGCAGCTGCAACTGCCAGGCGTCGTTGAAGTCGTAGCCGCCACGCAGCGAGAGTGCGTTCTGGATGTAACCGTCCTTGTCGGGTTCTGCTGCGGCCAGCCCGCAGCCGCCGAAGGGGCTGGGTGCGGGCTCGCAGGCATTGAATCCCTCGGTGCGCTGGAAGGAGTAGTCCGCACCGAACCAGCTGCGCTCCGTGCGCCCGCCAAATCCAGTGCCGAATTCGTGGGCGCCGTTGCTGCCGCCACCGACGTGCATCCGCGGCGCGAAGCCGCCGTCGCCGTCGCGGCGGGTGAAGATCTGGATGACGCCGCCGATCGCGTCGGCACCGTACAGGCTGGAGCGCGGTCCGCGCACGATTTCGATGCGCTCGATCAGCTCAACCGGCAGGTCCTGCCAGGCGGCCAGACCGGAGGTCGAGGAGCCGATGCGGACGCCATCCACCAGCACCACGGTGTGGTCCGAATCGGCGCCGCGCAGGAACAGGCTGGTCAGTTTTCCGGCCCCGCCCTGGTTGGAAATCGAGATGCCGGCGCGGCCGCGCAGCAGGTCGGGAATCGAACGGGCCTGACTGCGCTCAATGGCCTCGCGGTCGATCACTTCGATCGGCGCCAGGACATCGGCAACCCGATTGGCGGTGCGGGTCGCGGTGACGACGACCTGGTCCAGGTCGGTGGCCTGCGCACGCGGCGCGGGCGAGGGGGAAGCGTTGGCGGTCGTGGCAAATGCCGCTACGGCCAGGCCGGCCGCGATGGCTGCGGCAAGCGGGCTTGGGGTGGATCGCATGTGTGGTTCTCCTTGCGCATGCCCCTCCGTCCCCGGGGTGGCGATGCGTTGTAGTGCGGGAGTCGCAGACGTGAGAACCGGGCAGCAGGCGGGCGCAGGGCGCAAGTTCGCCGCCGCCATGCCCTCCGCATCGCAACCAGTCGACTTCGTGGCCGGTCTCCGGACTTGCGAGGTGTCGATACCACGACACTAACCACGGCGCCTTCCCATGCCAGATGCACAGTGGCGGTGAGCCGTGACGGGACCTGCCGACAGGCGGCTGGTCCACTCGCTTACCGTTGCGGGGGCAGTGCCGGTCTGACCGTTTTGGCGGCGTCACCGGCTTCCCGTTTCAACCCGTTGGCATGACGCCTTCAGGTCACCTCGAAGCGGGCGCATTGTACGCCATCGCGCTCGCGCTCAGTCGGTTTGGTGATCGTCCGGGCGCGGGGCGACGGTATCGGCGGTCAGCACGGTCGTGGTGACCGGTCCTGCAGGATGGGTGTGGCGCGGTGGCGGCAAGTCGTCGATGGCGGCCTCCGCGGCAGCCACCAGTTCGCTGCGTCGCTCTTGGGACACATCCTGCCAATGGCAGTCCTGAAGCGCGCCTTCGATCGCATACAGCAGGTTAAGCGTGGGCCGGAAGCCTGCGCGCTTGACCCGCATGAAGGCTTCAACCGGGCCGGCTTCGGCCAGCTCCTCGCGGGTGCGCAGGCCCACCTGGTGCAGCCACGCAGCGGACTTGGGCCCGATGTTGGGCAGCTTGTCCTTCAAGCCAGCGACTCCACGAAGATGGCCGCGATCGTTTCCATCCCGCGCTGGTCATCGGCGTCGAAGCGGTCAAGTTCGGGGCTGTCGATATCGAACACGCCGATCAACCGGCCATCGGCGACCAGCGGAACGACCACCTCGGAGCGCGACGCGGAATCGCAGGCGATGTGCCCGGGAAAGGCGTCGACGTCGGCCACACGCTGGGTCTGTCGGGTGGATGCCGCGGCCCCACACACGCCCTTGTCCAGCGGAATGCGGACGCACGCCGGCTGGCCCTGGAACGGCCCGACGACGAGTTCGTGTCCGTCGTAGAAATAGAAGCCGACCCAGTTCAGTGCGGGCAGCGCGTGATAGACCAGCGCGGAAAGGTTGGCGGCATTGGCGATACGGTCGCTTTCCCCGGCGAGCAGGGAGCGGGCCTGGGACGCCAGCTCGGCGTATTGCTCCGGCTTGCTGCCGGAAAGCGTGGTGGCTGTGAACATGGCAGCCAGTCTAGCAGCGCTGCGGGGACCGTTTCCCAGCGCGTCTGCAGCGGCGCAAATCCGACCCGGCGGCTTGGCAAGGCCAACTCCCGGGCAATAAAAAACCCGGAGGCTTGCGCTTCCGGGTCTCTCCTACCGCCGAGGCGGTCAGTCTTACTTGGCCTTGGAGGCCTTGCTCGCGTTCTTGACGAACGACTGGGTCTTTTCATTGACCGCATTCGCGACCTGCTCGGCGCTGGACTGCGCAGTCTTGGCGGCCGAGGCGAGCTGCGACTTGGTGATGTCGGCAATCTGCTCGTTGGCCTTGCTGCTGTGCTCCAACACCTTCTGGCTCACGGCAACACCGCGCTCGAGGTTCTCGCGCGCAACCTGCACGCCCTTGGGCCAGATCTTCTTGACGCCGTCGGCGTCGCGCACTTCGACGGCTTCGCCCAGGAAGGCGAACGTGGCGTTGGCGCGGTCCTGGATGGCGGCCAGCTGCAGGGCGAAGATCGACTCGGTGCTTTCGATCGCCAGGCGATTGACCTGGGCGGCGGCATCGGCGAACTCACGGGTGGCGGCGGCAAACTGCTCGTTGAATTGGGTGTACATGACGGACTCTCCTGCTTATCTCGACAAGAGATTTGTCGATTTGTGCGTTGCAGCATATCGCAGCCTATGTTGCGATGCAACATAAGACGCTCAGGTCCGTTCAGCGCGGGTTTCAGCGTGTGCCTACGACCGACAAAAGCGGTCAGCCTCGGTAGCGGCAGCCCGAAGTGCAGGTCTCATGCACCACCACTTCACTGAGCAACGGCAGCGTGGGCTTCAGGCGTTCCCATATCCATAGCGCGAGTCGCTCACTGGTCGGATTCTCCAGCCCCGGCACCTCGTTGAGATAGTGGTGGTCCAGTTGCTCATACAGCGGCTTGAACGCGAGCTTGATGTCAGAGAAGTCCATGATCCACCCGGTGTGTTCGCCGGGTTCGCCTTCCACGTGGATCTCGATGCGGAACGAGTGCCCGTGCAAACGTGCGCACTTGTGGCCTTCAGGCACGTTGGGCAGCCGGTGGGCCGCCTCAAGGGTGAAACTCTTGAAGATGTTCATGGCCGCCATTGTATCGGCACGGCGCCGCGTGCCCGGAGGAACACGCTGAATCGGCAGCTTGGGCGATTCGTCGCCGGCCCTCCATGGTGGCAAGATGGGCGCACATGGAAACTCTATCCAAGCCGACGCCGGTCATCGACCTGGCCTCGCTGCGTCATGGTTGCGCCCAGTGTTCACTGCGACAGCTCTGCCTGCCCGCAGGGATCGGTGCCACCGATCTGCAACAACTGGACGAAATCGTGAAGCGCCGGCGGCCGGTCGGGCGCGGTGAGCTGCTGTTTCGCGCCGGCGACCGCCTCGGCGCGGTTTACGTCGCCCGCAACGGTGCCTTCAAGACCGTCAGCACCAGCGAGGAGGGTGATGCGCAGGTCGTCGGCTTCCATATTGCCGGCGAGTTGATCGGCCTGGACGCGCTGGGCGAGGGGGTTCACCGCTGCGATGCGGTCGCCCTGACCGCGGCCAATGTGTGCGAGGTCCCGTTCGACCAATTGACCGCCGTGGCCGCCCAGGTGCCCGGCTTGCAGCAGCAGTTGATGCGGGTCATCGGGCACAGCATGGCGCGCGACCAGGACCATCTGCAGATGCTGGTCCGGCGCCAGGCCAACGAACGCATTGCGCTGTTCCTGGTCAGCCTGTGCGAGCGGCTGCGGAATATCGGGGAGTCCGGCACCCAGTTTCGCCTGCCAATGAGCCGCGAGGACATCGCGCACTTTCTGGGTCTGGCGCTGGAAACGGTGAGCCGTGGCTTCACCCGGCTGCAGGACGATGGCGTGATCGCCGTGGTCGGGCGCAAGGTGGAAATCCTCGACGCGCCGGAGCTGCAGAGATTGGCGCAGGGCGGCGAGCTGGCGTGTACGGCGAAACGCGGCGCGACGGGCTGAATCGACTCAACGACGCGGAAGCGTGGGCGTTTTCCGGGACCGCTACACGGGCCGGGGCAGGCACCCCAGCGCGCCCAGCAAGCTGTGCAGCGCCGGTACCTGCATCAACCACGGCGAGGCGATGGTGAGCAGTCCGGCGGCAAGTACGAGCAGCCCGGCGCCAAGGCGCCATCCGCCGCGCTGGAGGCGTTGGCCCAGACGCGCGCCGGACCAGGTCAACGAGACCATCAGCGGCAGCGTACCCAGGCCGAAGGCGGCCATGGTCAGTGCGCCGTTGCGCGCATCGGCCTGCAGCCAGGCCGCGGCCAGCATGGTGGTGCTCAGTCCGCACGGCATCCAGCCCCACAGCATGCCCAAGCCGATCCGCTTGGCGCTGGTATTGGCCGGCAACAGGCGGCGCTGCAGCGGCCTGAGGTTCGCCCACAGTTTGCCGGTGCCGGGGCCTGACAGGAATGCCAGGCGCCCCTTGCGGTCGAGCAGGCGAATCGCCACCACCACCAACACCAGGCCGACGCCGGCGCGCAGTGCCATCGCAAGCCACTCCACCCGCGCCAGATCCAGGATGCCATGGCCGAAGCCGCCCACCAGCCCGCCCGCCAGGGTGTAACCCAGGACCCGTCCCAGATTGGGCTCGACCGCGTACTTCCAACTTGCCCGCGGTCCCATGGCCGAGAAGCCGGTGGCGATGCCGCCGCACATCGCCGCGCAGTGCACGCCGCCCATCAGCCCGGTCAGGACGGCAGCGCCCAGCGTGAGCCAGTCCAACGGCATCCTCAGTCGTTCCGGTCCGGCTTGGGCGCGTTCAAGTGCGCGTTTTCATTGGCCGGCGGCGTCGGCACGGTAGGCGCGGTGCCTGTGCCGGGCGGGTCAAGCCTGCTCGCCCGCGAATCAACGACCGGGCGGTCGTGTTCGTCCTCGCGCAGGATATCCAGCGCTGGAGTGTCCATGTCTTCAAACTGGCCGCGCTTGACCGCCCAGATGAAGGCCCACAACGCGAGCCCCAGGCCGAGCATGCTGACGGGAATCAGGAACAGCAGGATATTCATGGGCGACCCTCCGCGGCCGTCAGTCGGGAGTGGCGCCGTGCCGGCGCGGTTGCCGGCGCGCGGGTCAGGCGCAGTGCGTTCGCGGTGACAATCAGCGAGGACAACGCCATACCCAGTGCGGCGATCCACGGGGTGACCATGCCAGCGGCCGCCAAGGGCAGGGCGAGGACGTTGTAGCCGATCGCCCAGCCGATGTTCTGGTGGATGATCCGCCGCGTCCGCCGCGCCACCGAGACGGCCTCGGGAATGCGCGACAGCGACGAGCCGGTCAGCACCAGATCGGCGGCGCGTTGGGCCAGCGCGGCGCCTTCCCCGATCGCCAGCGAGACATCCGCGCCGGCGAGCACGGGCGCGTCGTTGAGGCCGTCGCCGATCATCGCCACGATCCGCCCCTGCGCCTGCAGCGCGCGGGCGTAGGCGAGCTTGTCCTCCGGGCTCTGCCGCGCGTGTGCCTCTTCGATGCCGACCTGCCGGGCGAAGCGTGCCACCGCACCGGCGGCGTCGCCGCTGGACAGGTGGACCGAGAGCCCCAGTTCACGCAGTGATTCGACCGCGAGGCGGGCGTCGGCGCGCTCCGACTCGGCCAGCTGGAAACGCGCGACCGCCCGGGTACCGTCACCGAGCCAGAGCCAGCCATCGTCGCCGGCGCCCGCGGCGAAACCCGCCTGCCCAAGACGCCACAACCGGCCGTCGACCACCCCCTCGATGCCCTGGCCCGGAACGGCGCGGACATCGCGGGCCAGGGGAGCGTCCTCCACGCGCGCAAACGCGCGCGCGATCGGATGGCCGCTGTCGCGCTCCAGCGCCGCCGCGATCCGCAGCACCTGGGCGCGATCCAGATCGGCCGACACCTCGACCGCCGCCAGCGCCGGCTTGCCGTCGCTGAGGGTGCCGGTCTTGTCGAAGACGATGTCGGTGGCGTCGGCCAGCCGGTCCAGGGCGTTCTCGCGTACCGCCAGCACGCCAAGCCGGGCCAGAGCCCCGTGTGCCGCGGCCAGCGCAGCGGGCACGGCCAATGACAGCGCGCACGGGCAGCTGATCACCAGCAGCGCCAGGGTGACCTCGAAAGCGCGTGACGGGTCGTACGCGCGCCAGCCGAAGTACACCGCGACCGTCGCCACCAACAGCCCGCTGACGAAATAGTGGGCGACACGCTCGGCGGTGCGGGCCAGCGCCGGACGCTGCGCCTGCGCCTGCTCGACCAGCCGGGCCAGTTGCGACAGGCGGGTGGCACTGCCGGTCTCTGTGACCGCCAGCCGGGCGGGCTGCTCGCGGCACACGGTGCCGGCGAACACCGGATCGCCCGCGGCTTTGTCGACCGGGCTGGACTCGCCGGTGAGCAGCGCTTCCTCGAAGCGCGCGTGGGCATCCAGCAGCCGGCCGTCGGCGGGCACGACTTCGCCCACCGCCACGCAGGCGATATCGCCGATCACCAGTGTCGGCAAGGGGATCGACTCCCGGCTGCCGTCGGCCAGCTCACGGGTGGCAAAGGCCGGACGGGCACGGGCCAGCGCGTCGACCTGTGCGCTGGCGATGTTGCGCGCGCGTTGCTCGAGCATCCGCGCGATCGAGAGCAGGAAGACGAACATCACCGCGGCGTCGTACCAGACGTGTTCGCTGCCCCTGATGGTGCCGACCACGCTGGCGAAGTACGCCAGCAGGGTCGAGCCGGCGATCAAGGTGTCCATCCCCAGTTGGCGGTGGCGCAGTTCGCGCCATGCGCCGCTGATGAACGGCCAGCCGGCGTAGAACACCACCGGCGTGGAGACCAGGAACGTCAGCCAGCGGAAAAAGTCGCGGGTCGGGATCGGCATCGAGCCGGTCGTGTCCAGGTACAGCGAGCCGGCGAGCATCATCGCCTGCATCGATCCCAGGCCGGCGACGCCGATCCGGATCAGGTCCCGGTTCCGTTGGCGGCGATGGGCCCGCTCCCGCGCTTCGCCACTGGCCAGATAGGGTCGGTAGCCGAGTGCCACGAGCCGCTGCAAGGGAACCGACAGCGAGGTCTGCGCCGGATCCCAGGCGACCCGGATCCGCCCGGTGACGGCGTTTGCGCCAGCCTCCAGAACGCCGGCCTCCCGTGCCAGCACGCGGTCGATCAGCCACGCGCACGCGGCGCAGCGCATCCCGTCGGTGAGCAGGGTGATCTCGCGGCCGCCGGGGATGTCGTGGGCGTGCTCGGCGAGCAGTTCGTCGCGGTCCCAGACCGCCAGATCCACGGGGTCGGTATCGACCCGGCCGGCGTGTTCACTGCGCAGCTGGTAGTAGTCGCCCAGATCGGCTTCGCGGATCCACTGCGCTGCCGCGGCGCACCCGTCGCAGCAGAACAGGCGGTCCGACCCATCCAGTTCGATGCGCGCCGGTGATGCGGGGAGCGCTTCCCCGCAGTGGTAGCAGCCGTCGGTATCCGCGAGCAGCGATTCGTTGCGCGTGGTGACGCCTGCGCTCATCGCCGTAGCCATTGCACGGACCTACTCGGCCTGCAACGAAGGCCGCAGGTTGGTGGCCTGCTGGCCCTTGGGGAGACGCCCTTTCAGGCGCCAATGGGAGTCCTCGGGCCCCAGCTCGACCTTCCAGTCGTGGCTGTCGTCCAGCTCGGCGTCGGCGCGCCAGCCCAGCTCGCCCGGGGCGAGCAGCAACACCGTGTCGCGCGCCGAATCGGTCGGGTGGGCCAGGGTCAGACGCAGTGGCGCGTTACGGTCGAAGGTGCCGCTGACCGGGAGCACTTCGACGAAGCCGCCCTCCGCGTCGGTGCGCACGATCGCGCTGAGTTTCTGCTCCCTGGCGAACGCATCCGCGCCGAGGTCCGCGGTCTGGATCTGCGCGGTGCGCTGGACGTCGTCGCGGACCACATCGTTGCCGTCGCCGCCAGCGATGAAGATCAGGCCGATGCTGGCGATCACCACGGCCGCCGGCAGCGCGATCACCAGCCAGACGATCGGCATCCGCCAGGGCGATTCCGGCTTGCTGTTGGCGTCAGCCGGATTGCCGGGTTTTTTCGGGGAGGCGTTGGTCATGGGGTGGGTCCAAAGAAGCTGCTGTCCGCGACCTGGCGGATGCTGCCGTCGGCCGACTCGATGATGAAGCGCACCTCGTGGCGGCCCTGCACGCTGGCCGGGGCGGTGACTTCCACCGGTACCGACGCGACCTGAGCGGCCTGCACGTGCACGTTGGTGCCGGCGTCGCGCAACTCGATCCCTGGTGTCTTGGCGTCCAGAGTGATGCGATAGTCCTGCTCCATGTCGGTCTTGTTGACCAGCTTCAGGGTGTAGCCGTTGTCGATGCCGTCGGCGGTGACCCGGTAGAGCGCGTTGCGGTCACGCAGCACGTCCACGATCAGCGGGCTGCGGGCGGCAATGCCCCAGGCCCAGGCACCCGTCAGAACGAGCAGCAGCGCCGCATAGATGAACACGCGCGGGCGCAGGACGCGGGTCGGCTTGCCGTCGATCGCGTTCTGGGTGGAGTAGCGGATCAGGCCACGCGGGTAGCCCATCTTGTCCATGACCTCGTCGCACACATCGACACACGCACCGCAGGCAATGCAGTCGTACTGCAGGCCGTTGCGGATATCGATGCCGGTCGGGCAGACCTGCACGCACAACGTGCAATCGATGCAGTCACCGGCCAGTTCGGGGTCCGGGCGCGGCAGGGCGACCTCCAGGCTGGCACCGAATGCGGCGTCGTTGGGCAGCCCGGCATCGGCACGCGCCACTTCCATGGCGTTGCCGGCGGCGTCGTGACCGCTCGCCCGGAAGACCAGTTCGTAGGCCAGCGCCTTGTCGAGCAGGCCACGGCCGCGCGAGATGACATCGCCCAGGCCGCGACGGCGAGGTCCGCGCGGCTCACCGCGCATCGGGTCGTAGGCGATGATCAGGGTGTCGCGGTCGAACATCGCGCTCTGGAAGCGCGCGTACGGGCACATGTAGCGGCAGACCTGCTCACGCAGGAAGCCTGCGTTGCCCAGCGTGGCAAGCGCGTAGAAGAACACCCAGAAGGTTTCCCAGCCGTTCCAGTCGAACGGCCAGATGCGCTGGCCGAGGCTGACGATCGGGGTGAAAAAACCGACGAACGTGAAGCCCGTCCACAGCGCGAAGGCGATCCACAGCACGTGCTTGCTGCCCTTGCGCAGGATCTTGTTGCCGTTCCACGGGCCGGCGTCCAGCTTCATCCGCTTGGCGCGGTCACCCTCCGTCCAGCGCTCCATCCACAGGAACACTTCGGTCCAGACCGTTTGCGGGCAGGCGTAACCGCACCAGATGCGCCCGGCCAGGGCGGTGACAAAAAACAGGATCATCGCCAGGATGATCAGCAGCATCGCCAGGAAGGTGAAATCCTGTGGCCAGAAGGTCAGCCCGAAGACGTAGAACTTGCGCGCCGGCAGATCGAACAGGACCGCTTGGTGGCCATCCCACTGCAGCCACGGGAACACGTAGTACATGCCCAGCAACCAGAACACCGCCGCCTTGCGCAGGCGGTCGAACCGGCCGTTGACATCTCGCGGATAGACCTTCCGCTCCTTGACGTAGACGGAGCTTCCGCTGCCGTCGTCAAGGAGGTCGATGTCGATTTTCTTGCTCACCGCAGACTGCCTGTAATGATGGTTACTTCGGGGGTAACGATTGATTGAACCTGCTTGCGGGCCGCAACAGCAGCCAGGTGAAGAGGCTCGATGACGCGGTCGCCAGCCAGAACATGAAGAAGCCGATCGTGTAACCCAGCCCCGGGGTGATGGACACCTCGGGGAAGGTCATGTCGCGCAGCTGCAAGGGATCCACGAGGGCGAAGAAAACCATCGTGGAGACTCCGGCCGCAAAGAAGCTCGGCCAGAGGATCGCTCCCACCCGCTGCGCCATCGGTCGCGGCGGGTGTTCCATTGGTGAGGGCTGCGCGTATTTACTCATTGAGCCGCCTTGGTATCCGCCGGCTTGTTGGACAATGACCAGACATACGCGGCCACCAGACGCGAGCGGGTCTCGCCCAGCACCTCGCGGTGCGCCGGCATCACGCCGTGGCGACCGTTCGCGATGGTCTGGTACAGGCTTTCCTTGCTGTCGCCGTACATCCAGTAGTCATCGGTCAGGTCGGGCGCGCCCAGGGCCTGGTTGCCCTTGCCGTCCACCCCGTGACACGCCACGCAGACGCCGTCGTAGAGCTTCTTGCCGCGTGCGGCCATGAAGTCGTTGCGGGTCGCCTGGTCGGTCGTACCCAGGGCGCGCACGTAGGCAATCACGTAGTCGACGGCGTTCTCGCCGCCCATGCCGGTCAGGACCTTGCCCCACTCGGGCATCACGCCTTCGCGACCGTCCAGGACGGTTTCCAGGATCGTGTCGGGCGCACCACCCCAATGCCAGATGTCATCGGTCAGGTTGGGATAGCCGATCGCACCCTGGGCCGAGGAGCCGTGGCAGGTCGCGCAGGTGTTGGCAAAGATCGAGCGTCCCAGGTTCAGCGCCACCGGATCGCCGGCGAGCTGGTCGATCGGCTTGCCTTCGTACGGACGGAACGTCTCGGCCAGGGTCTCATCCCAGATCGCCTTGTCCTGCGCGTGCTCGGTTTTCGACGACCAACCGCTGTAGCCGGGGTAGCTGCCGAGGCCGCCGTACCAGAAGAAATAGGCAATTCCGAACGCGATGCTGATGTAGAAGCCCTGGATCCACCAGCGCGGCATCGGCTTGTTGTATTCGGTGATGTCCTCGTCCCAGTAATGACTGGTTTCCTCCGGCTTCGGGTCCCCGGGGCGGCGCTTGGAGGTCCACCACAGCAGCCAGCTGATGCCGAGCAGGTTGAATGCCGCCAAGGCAATGACATACCACGACCAACTGGTGCTCATGCGTCCTGTTTCCTTGCGTCGTTGGCGACGATAGCCATGTCGCCCGGTTCGTCTTCAAGCGCGAGACGTGCCGTCTCATCAAATGCAGCCTTGTTCTCCGGGCGCCAGGCCCAGACCCAGATGCCGATGAAGATCAGCATCAGGAAGAGGGTGATCAATCCAGACAGCATGGTTCAACCTCCGCGGGGCGCATGCAGGCCGAGGCCTTGCAGGTAGGCAACGACTGCGTCGAGTTCGGTCTTCCCTGCCACGTCGTCCGCGGCGCTGGCCACTTCCTCGTCGGTGTACGGGTCGCCCAAGCGCTGCAGGGCCTTCATGTGGCGGGTGATCTTCTCGCCGCTGACCTCGTTCTTGGCCAGCCACGGGAACGCCGGCATGTTCGATTCGGGCACCAGGGCGCGCGGATCGACCATGTGGACGCGGTGCCAGTCGTCGGAATAGCGACCGCCGATCCGGGCCAGGTCCGGCCCGGTGCGCTTGGATCCCCACTGGAACGGACGGTCGTAGACGGACTCGCCGGCCAGCGAATAATGGCCGTAGCGCTCGGTCTCGAAACGCAGGGTGCGGATCATCTGCGAATGGCAGTTGTAGCACCCCTCGCGAACGTACACGTCGCGGCCGGCCAGTTGCAGCGCGGGGTAGGGTTTGACACCCGGCAGGGGTTTGATCGCCTCTGCCTGGTACATCAGCGGAACGATTTCCGCCAATCCACCCAGTGAAACCGCCACCGCCACCAGCACTGCCAGCAGGCCGATGTTCTTCTCAATCTTTTCGTGTCCGAAAGCCATCTTGTCTTCCTCAGCCCTTTGCCGCTGCCGCGTGTGGCGGCAGGACCGGATGTGCGGCAGGTGCGAGCACGCTCTGGCGTGTGCGCCACATGTTCCAAGCCATCAGGCAGATTCCCGCCAGTACCATCACCCCGCCCAGCAGGCGGCCCAGGTAGTACGGATAGGTGACCGCCAGCGACTCGACGAAGCTGTAGGTCAGCGTGCCGTCGGCGTTGGTTGCGCGCCACATCAGGCCCTGGGTGATTCCGGCGATCCACATCGAGGCGATGTAGAACACCACGCCGATGGTGTGCAGCCAGAAGTGCGCGTCGATCCACTTGGTCGAGAACATCTCCTTGGCCCCGATCAGGCGGGGATAGAGCGAGTACAGCGAGCCGAAGGAGATCATAGCCACCCAGCCCAAGGTGCCGGCGTGGACGTGGCCCACCGTCCAGTCGGTGTAGTGGCTGAGCGAGTTGACCGTCTTGATCGACAGGAGCGGACCTTCAAAGGTCGCGATCATGTAGAAGCTGATGGCGACGATCAGGAACTTCAGGATCGGGTCGGTGCGCAGTTTGTGCCATACGCCCGACAGGGTCAGGATGCCGTTCATCGCGCCGCCCCAGCTGGGAGCGAGCAGGATCACCGAGAACACCATGCCCACCGATTGCGCCCAGTCAGGCAGCGCGGTGTAGTGCAGGTGGTGCGGGCCGGCCCACATGTAGACCGAGATCAGCGCCCAGAAGTGAACGATCGACAAGCGGTAGGAGTAGATCGGGCGCTGCGCCTGCTTGGGGACGAAGTAATACATCATCGCCAGGTAGCCCACGGTCAGCAGGAATGCCACCGCGTTGTGCCCATACCACCACTGTGCCATCGCATCCACTGCGCCGGTGTAGAGGGAGTACGACTTGAACAGCCCGGCCGGCATGGCCAGGTTGTTGACGATGTGCAGCATGCACACGCCGATGATGTACGCGCCGTAGAACCAGTTGGCGACATAGATGTGCTTGACCTTGCGCTTGGCGATGGTGCCGAAGAACAACCACCCATAGGCCACCCAGACGACCGCGATCAGGATGTCGATCGGCCATTCCAGCTCGGCGTATTCCTTGCTCTGGGTGATTCCCAGCGGCAGCGTGATCACCGCGCTGACCATGGCCAGCTGCCAGCCCCAGAAGACGAAGCTGGCAAGCTTGTCCGAGAGGAGGCGGACGTGGCAGGTGCGCTGGACCACGTACAGGCTGGTGGCAAAGAGGACCGAGCCACCGAAGGCGAAGATCACCCCGTTGGTGTGCAGCGGGCGCAGGCGGCCGTAACTGAGCCACGGGGTGTCGAAGTTCAGCGCCGGCCAGTACAGCTGGGCAGCGATGAACACGCCGACCGCCATGCCCACGATGCCCCAGAACATCGTCGCCACCACGAATTGGTGAACGACCTTGTCGTTGTAGTAACCGCGTGGAGCGGCGGCCTCGGGTACGCCGGGAGCGCCCGGCCTTGCCACGGCATCGTGATGCACAGTCATGGATGGACCTTCATTTTGCGTTAGCACCTATTTTCCCGAATGCAAGCTGACGGGTACTTGATCTGGATCAATCTGGTGGGGTGCGGTGGGTGGTAAGGAGTGTCTGCGGTAAGCCGTCGCCCGACCACTTTCCGATGAGTCCGTGGCAGGTCTCGGCGCGCACCCGAACCAGCACGGGCGAACGGACACAGCGCCGCTCGTGATGGGCCGGCTGGGCGCCTTGACCGCCCGCCTGCCTGCCGCTTTGCTGAATACCAGCACTGGATGCGGCCAGGTACGGACATTGTAGATGATCGCGCCGACGAAACGCAGCCATGCCCGACGCCGGCGTAGCGTCAGGCTGTGCCGGATCTGGCGTGTGCCCGGATGGAGCCCCCGGAGGGACGGCTTACTTGAGTGCCTTGCGCACCGCGGCGACGAACTCCGGATCGGGCTTGCTACCCATCTTCTCGGTACGGGCCAGGATCCGGCCCTCGCCGTCCAGCAGGACCAGCGCACTGGTGTGGTTGAACTCGCCATCTGCCAGTGCGCGATAGCGGATGTTGAGCACACCTGCGACGGAGCGCACGTCGTCGGCTGCGGGGCTGGCCAGGGTCCACTGCGCCGGATCGAGTTTCCGTTGGGTGGCGATCTTGGCCAGTGCCTGCGGCGTATCGCGGGCCGGGTCCATGCTGATCAGGGTCACGCCGAGCTTTTCACGCTCGCTGTCGTCGAGCTGCTTCTGCACCGCCTTGCCACTGTCGATGATCAGCGGGCAGATGTACTGGCAGGAGGTGTAGAACATCGATACCAGCTGGGGCTGGCCGCGCTTGTCACGCCACGCGCTTTTGCGGCCGGCCTGATCGGTCAGTTGCACGTCCAGCTGGTAGACCGAGTTGCTCGGCAGGGGCGACTTCTGCGAAGCGGGGGAGGCGGCCAGGGCCGCGGCCGGGATCGCCACCGTGCCGCCAGCCAGCACGGCCAGGGCGATGGAAAGGGCAAGTGATTTCATGGTGTGTCCTTGACGCAGCGGAAACCCAGGTTGGCGGTGGTCGCCTCGGCGCTGAGCGAGGACAGCATCGCCACGCGCATCAGTACGGCGTAGTTGTCGCGGTCGTTCATCGACAGCGCGCCGGCGCCGCAGAAGCGGGCGTTGTCCGGGTCGCCCTGGTTGCGGTTGTCGGCGTCCATCAGCATCGAGGAGAAGTCCTCGGTCCATTCCCAGACCAGCCCGTGCAGGTCCTGCACGCCGTAGACGTTGGCCGGTTGCAGGCCGGCGCGGGGCAGGGCGGTGTTTGAGGGCCGCGAGTACCAGCGCAGGATGCGTTCGCGCCAGATGCGGTCGCTGCGGGCGTCGCGCCGGGTCTCATCGGCAGCCGCGGCGTATTCCCATTCCGTCCAGGTGGGCAGGCGGGCGCCCTGGGCGGCGCAGTAGGCGTCGGCAGCGAACCAGCTGACCTGTACCACCGGCTGGCCCGGCTTGGCCGTCTCGCCCAGCTCCAGCGGGCCGGCCCAGTGCGACAGGTAGCGTTTCTCGGCCATGACGGTCGGCACCCGGTCGCGCCGCCACTTCGGGTTGGCCTTCACGAACGCCAGGAAGTCGGCGTTGGTGACCGGGGTACGCATCATCGAGTAGGCCGCGACCGGCTGTTTGCCGGGCGCGTCTTCGTAGTTCAGTGCACTGGCAAACTTGCCGGCCGGTATCGGCAGGTAGTCCCCCTCGCCGGCGAGGACGCCGACGAAGGGGATTGCCACCAGGACCGCGGCGGCGATCGCACGGATCACGTCAGTGGCCCGCCGAGGCGTTGGCCGGCTTGCTCTTGCGGATTTCAGCGACCTGTTCCTTGGTGATCTTGCCACCCGGGTTGTTCCAGCTGTTGAGCACATAGGTGGAGATGTTGGCCACCTCGTCGTCGGTCAGCTGGTTCATCGGCGGCATGATCGAGTTGTAGTCCTCTCCATTGACCGTGACCGGGCCCTGCAGGCCGTGCAGGATCACGCGCGGCAGCGATGACGGGTCGGCCTTGATGTAGTCCGACGCCGCGATCGGCGGGAACACGCCGGCCATACCCTCGCCGTTGCCCTGGTGGCAGGTCGAGCAGGTGCCCATGAACAGCTCCTTGCCGGCCGCCATCTGCTCCTCGACGGTCAGATCGCCGCTGGCCTGCGCCTTGGCCGCTACCGCCACCGCACCCAGGCTGTCGCCGGCGCGGTCGCCGATGTACATCTCGTCGACTTCCAGTCCCGAGTAGATCTCCTTGTTCTCCGGGCCGTCGGCCTTGAGGATCGCCAGCGCACCCTTGTTGAAGGCGCGGAAGATGCTGTGGTCAACCAGCACGTAGCTGCCCGGGACTTCCAGGTGGAACTCCATCATCGCCGCGCCGCCCGCCGGAATCAGCGTGGTCTGGACGTTTTCCTGATAGTTGGTGCCGCCCTCGTACCAGACCTTGTCGAAGATCTCGCCGATGACATGGAAGCTCGACACCAGGTTGGGGCCGCCGTTGCCGACGTGCAGTCGCACGGTCTCGCCGACCTTGGCCGTCAGTGCCTTGTCGCCGGTGGTGGACCCTTCCGAGCCATTGAACAGGACGTAGGTCGGGTTCTCGTCGATCGCCTTTTCCATGTCGAACGGCTGCAGGCCTTTCTCGCGGTATTTGCCCGTGGTGTAGAAATCACCCTGCATCACGTAGTACTCGCGATCCACCTCCGGCAAACCTTCCGGCGGCTCGACCAGGATCATCCCGTACATGCCGTTGGCGATATGCATGCCGACCGGTGCGGTGGCGCAGTGATAGACGAACAGGCCGGCGTTGAGCGCCTTGAAGGTGAACTGGGTGCGGTGGCCGGGCGCGGTGAAGCTGGAGGCGGCGCCGCCGCCCGGACCGGTCACGCCGTGCAGGTCGATGTTGTGAGGCATCTTGCTGTCGGGCATGTTGCGCAGGTGGAATTCCACCGTATCGCCCTGGCGCACGCGGATGAAGCTGCCCGGTACGGTGCCGCCGAAGGTCCAGAACGTGTAGTCCACGCCCTCGGAGATCGGCATGACCTTCTCGATCACGTCCAGCTCCACAATGACCTTGGCCGGTGCGGTACGGCCGGTTGCCGGCGGCACATGCGGAGGACTGGTCAGGATCGCTTTGATCGGCTCACCCTGCGGCGGACCGAAGTCGCCCTTTCGCGATCCTACGATCTTGTCCTGGCTGGCGCCGGCGGCCGGTGTGTCGGACGACGGGCTGCTGCGGTCACAGGCTGGCAATGCCAGTGCCAGTGCCGCCAATAGCGGTATCAAATAGACGTTCTTGGGTTTCATCCGTGACTCTCTGTGGTGGTGTGAGGGTTGATGGCTGTTGGCTGTTGCGGCGACCGGGCACTTGCACGTGGAGCCGGGCGCGCGCTGGATTTGGGGCAAGGGTCGCAGCATCCGTGGCACTCAGTTTGATCCTGATCAAATTTCCGTCTATGACCGCGTTCTTCCGCCGGATTCTTGACCAGGATCAGGTGGAGTCGCTTCCCCGGCACAATCCGACGGGCGGCGGGAAAGAGTAGCCACCCAAGATCGACGGATTGAATCGCACACAACAGTACCCGCGATGTTGTGTGATTACCCAGCGTCACATCGTCGATTGCGATCTCTGCGGCCATTGGATACGGGAGCGTACGGCTGTGTGGGTTGACGTCAGTCAACACATTTCTTTCGCCAAACCGGCAGAATCCAAGGTTTCCCCTGCGCTGTGTGACTACATGAATCGACCTTCTTCCTTTGATCGCGAGCAGCTTTTGTCCTGCGCCCGCGGCGAGATGTTCGGCCCTGGCAACGCGCGACTGCCGGCGCCGCCGATGCTCATGTTCGATCGCATCACCGAGATCACCACCGAGGGTGGCAAGTACGGCAAGGGCTTTGTCCGCGCCGAGCTGGATATCCGCCCCGACCTGTGGTTCTTCCCGTGCCACTTCGAGAACGATCCGGTCATGCCGGGCTGCCTCGGGCTCGATGCGATGTGGCAGCTGTGCGGGTTCTACCTGCCCTGGCTGGGCGCACCGGGTCGCGGTCGCGCGCTGGGCGTGGGGCAGGTGAAGTTCAGCGGCCAGGTCCTGCCCGATGCCAAGCTGGTGACCTATGAGCTGGATATCCGCCGGATCATGCGCGGCAAGCTGGAGTTGGTGATCGCCGACGGCCGCACCCTGGTTGACGGGCGCGAGATCTATGTTGCCTCAGACCTGCGGGTGGGGCTGTTCACCTCGACGGAGGGTTTCTGAGCATGGGCGGTGTGGCAGACAGGCGCGTAGTGGTTACCGGCATGGGCATCGTGTCCTGCCTGGGCAACGATCAGGCCAGTGTGACCGGGGCATTGCGTACCAGCACCCCCGGTATCCGTTTTATCCCCGAGTACGCCGAACTGGGCCTGCGCAGTCAGGTCGCCGGCGAGCCGCAGATCGACCTGGTTGAGCAGATCGACCGCAAGGTGAAGCGCTTCATGGGCGACGCGGCGGGGTTCGCCTACGTCGCCATGCGCGATGCGATTGCCGACGCCGGCCTCAGCGATGAGCAGGTCCGCGACGTGCGCACCGGGCTGATCGCCGGTTCCGGTGGTGGTTCGCCGCAGTGGCAGATCGAAACCGGTGACCTTTTGCGCAACCGCGGTGTACGCAAGGTCGGTCCGTACATGGTGCCGCGCACCATGGGCTCCACCGTATCGGCAACGCTGTCGACCGCATTCGGTATCCGCGGCCTGAGCTATTCGATCTCCGCCGCCTGCGCGACCTCCGCGCATTGCATCGGCGCCGGAGCCGACCTGATCCGCCACGGCGCGCAGGACATCATCATTGCCGGCGGTGGTGAGGAGCTGCACTGGGGCATGACCGCGCAGTTCGATGCGATGGGCGCCCTGTCGACCAAGCGCAACGACGCCCCGGAAAAGGCCTCCCGTCCGTACGACGCCGACCGCGACGGCTTCGTCATCGCCGGTGGCGGCGGGATGCTGGTGCTGGAGGAGTACGAGCACGCCGTGGCACGCGGCGCGAACATCATTGCCGAACTCGTCGGCTACGGGGTGACCTCCGACGGCGTCGACATGGTCGCCCCGTCCGGCGAAGGTGCGGTGCGCTGCATGCAGATGGCGATGGCCGGCATCCACGGCACGCCGGTCGGCAAGGTGGACTACCTCAACACCCACGGCACCTCCACCCCGGTGGGCGATGTGGTGGAGTTGCAGTCGATCCGCACCGTGTTCGGTGACGACGTCCCGCCGATTTCATCCACGAAGGCGCTCAGCGGCCACTCGCTTGGCGCGGCCAGCGTGCACGAGGCGATCTACTGCCTGCTGATGATGCGCGAGGGCTTCATTGCCGGTTCGGCCAACATCGACTACCTCGATCCTCGCGTGGAAGGCTTCCCGATCGTGCGCGAAAGCCGCGACGCCACGCTGGACACGGTGATGTCCAACAGTTTCGGTTTCGGCGGTACCAACGCCAGCCTCGTGTTCGCGCGGGTCTGAGTGTCCCCTCGTCTTTCCAGGAGATTGATCGTATGAAGACACAGACCACGTTGGCCGTTGCGGTCGCAGCTGCGATCGGTCTCGGGCTGGCACTGTCACCGTCGGCGGTTCAGGCGCAGGACAGCACACACAGCCACGCCCAGCATCAGCAGGCCAAGCCTGCTGCGGCGGACGCGCACAAACACGCCGCGCACGCGGACCATCACGCCGATACCGCGGTGATGACGATTCCGGCCGACCACGTCAAATGGGAACCCGACGCGCCGCTGATGGAAGGCATGCGGCGCATGCGCGACGCGATGGCCGGCCTGCATCACCATGAAATGGGGCATCTCGATGAGGCCCAGGTGGACCAGCTGGCGACCCAGGTCGACGAGGCGGCGGCCTACATGTTCGCCAATTGCACGCTGGACGCCGAGCCCGACGTTGCCCTGCACGCGGTACTGGCCCGGCTGATGGCGGGCGCGGAAGCCCTGCACGGCGATCCGGCCGATCCGTCCCCGGTGGCCGACATGACCGCCGCGCTGGCGGACTATCCGAAGCTGTTCGACGACCCGGGTTTCGCGGAAGCGGACGAAGGGACCGACCACGACGACGCCTGAAACCGGTGTTCCGACCCGGGCGCGTCGGCCCGGGTCATGGCGGTGAACGCTGCTCCCGATTGGGCGTAATCAGGCCGGCGGGTGCCAGTCACCGGTGGCGAGCGTGGCCCGCAGCGCGGCTTGTGCGGGCGCCGGGTCGATCCCGTTGTCGGCCAGCCAGGCCGGGTCGTACAGGGTCTGGTCGTAGCGCTCGCCGGGATCGCACAACAGGCTGACGATGCTGCCGCACTCGCCCGCGGCACGCATCCGCGCGGCCAGTTCCAGACAGGCGACCAGGTTGGTCCCTGAAGAGCCGCCGTAGCGGCGGCCCAGCTGCTCTTCCAGCAGGTGCATCGCTGCCACCGAGGCGGCGTCGGCGACTTCGATCACCTCATCCACCACCTCGAACAGGAATCCGGGCTCCACCTTCGGCCGGCCGATGCCTTCAATGACGGTGGGCTGGCTGGCAATCGCATTGCGGTCGCGTGTGCGCCAGCCGTGCACGAAGCCGCTGCCGGCCGGTTCCGCCACGCAGAGGCCGGTTTCCAGCGCGCGGTAGCGGATGTAGCGCCCGATGGTGGCCGAGGTGCCGCCGGTGCCGGCGCCGCAGACGATCCACGCCGGGTGCGGATGCGGTTCGCAGGCCAGCTGGCCGATGATCGACTCGGCGATGTTGTTATTGCCGCGCCAGTCGGTCGCGCGCTCGGCCAGGCCGAACTGGTCCAGGTGGCAGGCGCCGTTGGCGGCATGCCAGGCGGCGCGTTCGTGCACCTGGGCGGGGTCATCAACCAGATCGCAGTGGCCGCCCAGCGCGTGCACGTCGGCGATCTTGCGCGGGGCGGTCGCGGTCGGCATCACGGCGGTGAACGGCAGGCCGAGCATGCGCGCGAACCACGCCTCCGAGATCGCGGTGCTGCCCGAGGACGCATCCACCACCGGCTGGCCGGGGCTGAGCCGGCCGTTGCACAGCGCGTACAGGTACAGCGAGCGGGCGAGCCGGTGCTTCAGGCTGCCGGTGGGATGCGCCGCCTCGTCCTTGAAGTAGAACTCGATGCCCGGGAAGCCCGGGAACTCCAGCCGCAGCAGATGCGTATCGGCCGAGCGCGCGGCTTCCTGGCGCAGGCACAACAGGGCTCTCGCGGTCCAGCTGCGCATCGTCGCGCTGTCGCAGACCGTTGCCGGTGGCGTCGCGGCGCTGGCAGGGCGGAAGTCGTTGCTTGGATGGAATGCGTCGGTACTCATGGACTCGGGCTCCCCAGCAGCGCCCAGATCCTTCGGCCCAGGTGTGCCAGATATAGGTCGATGTAGCTGATGCCGTTCTCGTGGTCGATCAGATACGGATTCATCAGGGTGTGACGCAGGATCACCAGTCGATCGGCATCGGTGTCCTCGTCGTCATCGACCAGTGTCGCAGGGTCCAGCTGCAACTGGGTCAGGATCCGGTTCATCTCCAGCTCGCCCAGGGCTTCCGGGCGCAGGGTGGTCATCGAACCGAAGAACTGCTTGAGCTGGAGCGGCTGGCTGGCGTCGGCGCGCAATTCATCGTGGAGGCTGCGGACGAACGCGTTGGCCCGCGCAAGATCCGGGTTGCCGGCCGGATTGATCGCCACGCAGACCAGGTTGCTGTCGGGCGCGAAGGGCACGGTGATGTGGGCGATGCCGGCGAGCTCGATCGAGAGCCGTTCGGCGCGGGCGTGGAAAGCTTCGGCGGCGAGCACCGTCTGGCGCGGCAGGCGACCGAAGTTGGCGTGGTCCAGCGGCAGCACCTTGTGGGTGACGTACACCGCGGCGGCTGCGGCACCGGATTTGGAGCCTTCCGGAACAAACTGGCCGAGCCGGCGGTAACGGCTGAGATAGTCGGTCGCCCGGGTGTCGTGGAAGACGTAGTCGGCAGCCTCGGCCAGCAGTGCGGTGGCGCGATGGTCGCGACAGATGAACGCGCCGGCCCCATAGGGCAGGTAGCCGAGCTTGTGCGGATCGACGGTGACCGAGTCGGTGCGGCCCAGCGCGGCAAACGCGGCGTGCACTTCGGGCTGGGGGAAATGGGCGAAGCCTGCTCGGACGTCGTCGATGCCGCGCAGGCTGCCGTCCGGATTGCGGAACAGCGTGGCCAGGTAGCCACCCCAGGCGGCGTCGATGTGCACGCTGAAGCCGAGCTCCTCACCCTGGAATCGATCGCGCAGGTCGACCACGGCATCCACCGGGTCCACGGTGCCGTACTCGGTCGTGCCCAGCACGGCCACGGTCATGAGCACCGGCTGGCGCTCGCGCTGGCACTGCGCCAGCGTTTGTTCCAGCGCCTGTGCATCCAGCCGCATGCCTTTCTCCGGCAACAGCCGCAGTTGCTCCCGGCCCAGGCCGAGCAGCTTCAGGCCCTTGCTCCAGGAGTAGTGGGCGGTGATCGGGGCCAGCACCACCGGCACCTTCAGCTCGCGGTGGCGGGCAAAGAATTCGACCATCCCCAGATGCTCCAGCCGCTGGCTCTGCACCGCATCGCGCCAGCGCCGGCGATCGCGCGCCGGCTGCCCGGCCAGCCAGACCTGCCAGCGGCCGAGCAATCGGATACCGGCATCCGGACCCAGATTGAAGGCTTCCCAGTCATCGGCCGGCAGCGCCAACCCGGGCACCTGGGCAGCGCGCAGTGCGACCGGAAACGCCTTCAGCGCCAGGGCCAGGCGCAGGGCTTGGTAGTTGGCGACGGTGCCCCCGGAAGTCAGGTGACCAAACGCGCAGTCGGGGCGGTCGGTGTCATCGGGATAGCCGAGCATCCGCGCCAGCTGCAGCCCGACCTGGACTTCCAGGTCGATGGTGACCGGCGCCGCATCTTCGCTGACGTTGTTGGGGTTGTAGGGCAGGGTGAGGATCTGCGCGACCAGTCCCGGCAGCAGCAGGTCGGAGGCCATGTGGCCGATGTAGCGCGGGCTGTGGAAGGGGACCGAGCGCTTCAGCGATGCCGACAACTGGTGCAGTTCGCGGCGCAGACGCGACTCGAACGCCTTGTAGTCGGGGTGCTGGGCGGCGTGGGTCGGAATCGCCGGCGGATCCTCGGGATGGAAGTTGCGCCGCCAATAGACATGGTCGCGCAGGAACTCGACGACGAGCTTTTCCAGCAGGGTGTCGTTTTCACCGTAGGGGCCCAGAAACAGCGCATCGAGCATCGGCCGGTCCGGATCGGCGACGCCGGGTGTGCCGGCGGCCATGGCCAGTGCACCGCCCGATTTGGCCGCTGCGGAGCGCTCAGCCGAGGAAGGCATTGAGGAACCCCCACGGGCTGTGTGCGCGGGCAATCGAATAGACCATCCCGAAGGTGAGCAGGGCGGCGACGTAGAAGCCGGCCTTGGCCATGCGGGTGCGACCGCGTTTGATCGCGAAAACCCCCAGCACGATGTAGACGACGAGCAGCAGCAGCTTCACCGTCAACCAGCCATTGGCGAACATCGCGCCCGGCAGCATGGTGAGCAGCATCAGCGCCGCGGTCAGCAGCGCGGTATCCACGGTGTAGCTGGTCCAGCGCACCGGCAGCCAGTGCGGCCAGCGCATGCCGGCCAGTACGCCGGCACCGCGCAGGGCAAAGATCAGCCCGCTGGTGATGGCCATCGCGATGTGGATGCTTTTGATCTGCGGGTAGAACTCGATCATGGGGTGTCCTTTGAAATGCGTGGCCACGTCGGCCGACGCGCGGCTTGGGGCGCGAGCGGTCGTTCAGGCGTGCGCGGGTGATGCCGGCAGTGGCGGCCGGCCGGAAGAGTCTGTGCGAGTCCGGTGACTCAGCCGGGCCGGCCGTCGGAGCGCGGCGCCAGATAGATCCGTCCCACATGGGCCACCCAGGGCAGGAAGGCGACCAGCCAGCCCACCGCTGCGATCGCCTGCCACGCCGTGCTGTCGGGAAACACTTCCGCCGCCACCCGGATCACCGCCACCACCTGGATCGCGACGAACGCGAACCAAGCCACCGGGTACATGGTCAGCGGCCGACCGGCGTGGCCCTCGGTCACCCGGGTCACCATCGCGATGAGGATGCTGCCGAAGAAACCGATGAAAAGCGCATGGGCCGGGCCGCGACCGAGCCAGTACACGCCGGTCATGGCGTAGCTGATGCTCTGCGCCGAGTACAGCGCGAACGCCAGCGGCAGCCACGCCAGGCCGACGAACAATACCGACAGCAGGCCCGGATTCCTGCCGCGTGGCCACCATCGCCACACCATCGTGGCGGTCAGGGCGAGCAGTGGCAGGTCGACCAGCCACAACCAGCCGTAGAGGTGGAACAGCTCCATCAGCAGATGGCCGATAAACAGTGGCCACGCCGCGGCCAGCAGCCACATCGGCCGCCACGGCTGGTACCCGGGCACGACCCGGCTGGCGAAGAACGGGAACATCCGGTGGGCGACGGTGAAGTACACCGGCAGCAACAGGCCGAAGCTGCCGATCTTGATGCTGGCGAAGACCCAGACCGGCGAGGCACCCAGCACATAGGCACCCCATGCCAGCACGCCGAGGAAACCCAGGCACAGCGCGGCAAAGCACGAGCGCGCATGCCAGGTCGTGCCGCTCTCGCGCCACAGCAGCGGTGCCATCACCGTCAGGCCGGCCAGCCAACCCGCACCGGTCATCAGGACGCCAACAACAATGCCCGCTTCCCAGCCCAGCGCTCCCAGAAGGGTGGCGATCTGGCCGCCGAAGATGCCCAGTCCGACCGGAACGTAGCGCCAGCGGTCGATGTCCGGCAGCCCCAACCATTTGGGAAAGGTGGTCAGCAGGAATCCAAAGAAGAAGCTCGGCAGTACCTGGTACTGCATCACGAAGGCATGCACCCAGCCGGTGTGAAGCTGTGCCTGCGGTATTGCCAGTCCCGGCCAGCGGGCACCAACCAGCCACGCCGCCCACCATGCCATGGCGATCAGCAGGTTCATCGAGCCGATGAAGAACATCAAGCGGTGCGGCGCGGTGGCAAGCCGGCCCGGCGACAGCGCGGCGGATTTGGTGTTGGCGTGATTTTCCATGGACGTCAGTGTGCCTTCGATGGGCGCGGGCGTTATTGACTTGGGTCACCCGGAACGCGCGCATGAAAACACCTGCCTGGAACACCTGCCGGAAACACGCGCATGAAAACATGCGCATGAAAAAGGGGCGGCTTGCGCCGCCCCTTCCATTTTCAGCAGTCGTTGCCCGTCAGAGGCTCGACTCGGCCTCCATACGAGCGGTCGCCGGCTTCCGCGCCACGCGTGGCCCCAGCCACAGCGAGAGCACGAACAGCGCGATCATGAAGGCACCCGCAGCGAAGATCGTATCGCCCGGTACCCGCAGCCACACCAGCACGTCGATGATCGGACGGGTCATGAACTCCGCCGAGCGCGCGTACCAGTACCCGTTCTCCAGGTTGGCCTCCAGCTGCAGCACACCCATCGGCAGCAGGGTCAGGGTCATCATCAGCATCAGGCCGATGTTGAGTGCCCAGAAGCCGCTGCGCAGCAGCCCCTCACGCCAGACCAGGTCGGGCTTGAGGCCACGCAGGCAGTACAGCATCAGACCGATGCCGAGCATGCCGTACACGCCGAACAGCGCGGTATGGCCGTGCGCGGCGGTCAGGTTGGTGCCCTGCATGTAGAACAGCGCCAGCGGGGTGTTGATCAGGAAGCCCAGCAGGCCGGCACCGATCAGGTTCCAGAAGCTGACCGCCAGGAAGAACATGATCGGCCACTTGTACTGCTCCATCCACGGCGTGGCGCGGCTGCTCTTCCAGGTCTCGTGTGCCTCCAGGCCGATCAATGCCAGTGGCACCACTTCCAGCGCCGAGATGCTCGCACCCAGCGCGATCACCCCGGTGGTGACGCCGGCGAAGTACAGGTGGTGGAACATGCCCAGCACGCCGCCGGCCATGAACACGATGGTCGCGAACAGCACGTTGATCGTCGCCGAGCGGCCGCGCACCAGACCGAGCTTGACGAAGATGAAGCTGATCACCGCCACCGCGAAGACCTCGAAGAAGCCCTCCACCCACAGGTGGACGATCCAGAACTTCCAGTAGGTAACGATCGAGATATGGGTGTCTTCCTTCCACATCAGGCCGGCGGCGTACAGGATGCCAATGGCCACGGTGGACAGGAACAGCAGCCCGGCGATCGAGGACGTCTGGTTCTTGGCCCGCATCGCCGGCCACAGGGCGCGACCGACGAGGGTCAGCCACAGCATCAGGCCGATGAACAGGTAGATCTGCCAGAAGCGGCCGATATCGACGTATTCCCAGCCCTGATGGCCAAACCAGAAGTTCGGCATCTTGCCCAGCTTGCCCATCACCGCCATCCACTGGCCGGCGAACGCGCCGACGACGATGACGATCAGGCTGATGAAGAGGAAGTTGACTCCCAGCTTCTGGTACTTGGGCTCATGCCCGGAAATCGCCGGCCCCAGGTACAGGCCGGTGGCCAGCCACGCGGTCGCAATCCACAGGATCGCCAGCTGTGTGTGCCAACTGCGGGTGACCGCATACGGCAGCCACTCCGACAGTGCGAAACCGTAGGCCTCCTGGCCTTCGACCTGGTAGTGCGCGGTGGTCGCGCCCATCAGGATCTGGACGAGGAAGAGTGCCATCACCAGCCAGAAGTACTTGGCGGTGGCGCGCATCGAGGGGGTCACCACGATTGCCCGTGCGGGATCCTGCGCCGGCGGGGCGAGCGGTTTTTCCTTGCCGTGATACGCGGCGTAATGCCACGACAGCAAGCCGATGCCCGCGATCATGAAAAGGATCGAGAACATGGACCACATGAAGCTGCTGGCGGTCGGGACGTTGCCTACCAGCGGTTCGTGCGGAAAGTTGTTGGTGTAGGACTTGACGTCGTCGGGACGGTTGGTGACGGTCGCCCAGGAGGCCCAGAAGAAGAACCCGGTCATCAGTCGACGGTTGTTCTCATCCGGAACCGGGTTCTCGCGGATCGCGTAGGCCTCGCGCAGATCGTGCGTTGCCGGATCGTTGGAGAACACGCTCATGTAATGAGCCGCCACCTGCGAGATCGCCTGCGCCCGTTCGTCGCTGACCACGATGGAGCCGGTCTGGGGGTCGTAGGTGTTGGCCCGGATCTCGGGCTTGATCTCCGCGTGCAGCTTGGCCTGCTCGCTTTCGCTGAGCTGCTCGTAGGGCATGCCGAACTCGATCCGCGAACGGATGTCCAGCATCGCCACGACTTCCTTGTGCAGCCATTCGGCCGACCAGTCGGGCGCGACCAGTGCACCGTGGCCCCAGATCGAGCCGCTCTGCTGCCCGCCCATCTCCTGCCAGATCCGTCGTCCGGCCAGGATGTCATCCTTGGTGTAGAGCACCTCGCCACTTTCGGTGACCACCTGTTCGGGCATCGGTGGCGCTGTCTGGTACAGGTCCTTGCCGATCCACAACATGATCCCGAAACTGACGATGAGCAGGGCCCCCAGCCCCAGCCATAGTCGCCTCGTTATTTGCACACTTTTTGGTTCCATCGATGCTTCTCCCGGATAATGGCGGCCATATTGGCCAGTCGGGGTTCAGGTCTCGTTGACCTGGATCAAGCACCCGACCCGCTGGACCATGGACGCTCCCCATCAGGGCTCTGTCAGCCGCTGCAAGCAGACTGTAGAGCCGGGATAAATCGCGCACTTGGACCAGGCGCAAGGGCATGGCGACACCCTTCCTCCCGTCGCCGACGGTGACGTGAGGTCCGCGCATGCGCAACCCCGCCGGGCGCATAGTGCGACCGGCGTGCGTCATTCGCACGGGGAGCGCCGCCTCAGCGGTGCAGGATCGGGTCGGCCAGTGCGGCCAGCTGGTCGCGGTCGAGCAACTCCACCTCGCGACGATCGACCAGCAGCAGGTCGTCTTTCTGGAAGCGGCGCAGCACGCGGCTGACCGTCTCAGGCGCGAGGCGCAGGTAGTTGGCGATGTCGGTGCGTGCCATCGTCAACTGGAAGCGGTTGGCCGAGAACCCGCGAGCCGCCAGTCGCCGCGACAGGCCCATCAGGAACGCCGCCATGCGCTGGTCGGCCGACCAGTCCCCGGCCAGCAGTGCGGCCCGACCGATGTCACGGCTGAGCAGGCGGAACAGATGCCGTTGCAGTCCCGGCAACTTGCTCGCCAGCACCGCGATCTTGGGGAACGAGAAGCGGCACAACATCGCCGTATCCAGCGCGACCGCATTGCAGGGGTAGGTCTCGCCGTCGATCGCGTCCAGCCCGATGACCTCGCCGGGCAGGTGGAAGCCGAGCACGTGCTCGCGGCCGTCGCGATCGATCATGTAGGTCTTCACTGTGCCTGCGCGGACCGCGGCGATCGCCTCGAAGGGGTCGCCTTCGCGGAAGATGTGCTCGCCGGCGTGGAACGGACCGACGTGCTCCACCAGCACGTGAAGGTCCATCAAAGAACGCTTGTCCATCCCTTCGGCCAGGCAGGCCTGGGAGAACGCGCACGTCGAGCAGAACGTCAGCTCATCGCCGTCGTCCGCCATCGTGGTTGCGTCATGCCGCGGGAACGCGGTCGGGCTCACGCGCGCCTCCAAGCCGCGCCTAGATGGCGCGGGAGAAGCGGGGCGAGGCGGTTGGTTTGGTCAGATAATGGTCGAAGCACATCGCTATGTTACGCAGCAACAGACGTCCGCGCGATGTTGCGATGATCCGTGAAGGCTCGACCTTCACCAGTCCGTCGGCCACCAGGGGCTCGAGCTGGGCGATGGCGTCGGCGAAGTAGGCGTGGAAGTCGATCAGGTAACGCCGTTCCAGAGCATCGATCGGAATCTCGCCCTGGCACATCAGGCGCTGGATGACATCGGCGCGCAGCTGGTCGTCCTCGCTCAGGCGCATGCCGCGGAATACCGGCAGGCGGCCTTCGTCCAGCGCGATCTGCCAGCTTGGCAGGTCACGCGGGTTCTGGCTGAAACTGTCGCCGATGTGGCTGATGGCGCTGACGCCAAGGCCGATCAGGTCGGTGTCGGAGTGGGTGGTGTAACCCATGAAGTTGCGGTGCAGCCCCCCGCGGTCCTGCGCCGTCGCCAGGTCGTCCTCTGGCAGGGCGAAATGGTCCATGCCGACATAGGAATAGCCGGCGTCGGTGAGCTTCTCGATGGCCAGCTGCAACAGCCCCAGCTTGACCTCCGGCGAGGGCAGGTCCTCGGCGTTGATCTGGCCTTGGGCCTTGAACAGGTCGGGCAGGTGGGCGTAGCTGTACACCGCCAGCCGGTCCGGGCGCACCTTGATGACGGTATCCAGGGTTTTGGAGAAGCCATCCAGCGTCTGCTTGGGCAGGCCATAGATCAGGTCGACGTTGACCGAGCGCATGCCACTTTCGCGGCAGGCGTCGATGATGGCGACGGTCTCCTCGACCGACTGGATGCGGTTGACGGCCTGCTGCACGGCCGGATCGAAGTCCTGCACACCCAGGCTGGCGCGGTTGAACCCGATCGCGGCGAGCTCGGCGATGTCGGCCGGCTTGACGAAGCGTGGGTCCAGCTCGATTGACAGGTCGCGCTTGGGCGATTCGGAAAAGTGGAAATGGCTGCGCAGCGAGTCCACGACCTCGCCCAGTTGCGCCGGGGAGAGGAAGTTGGGCGTACCGCCGCCGAAGTGCAGCTGGATCACCTCGCGGTCGCGGTCGAACATCGCCGAGGTCATCGCGATTTCGCGGTACAGGCGGACCAGGTAGGTCTCCCCGCGCGCCAGGTCGCGGGTGATGATCCGGTTGCAACCGCAGTAGAAGCACGGACTCATGCAGAACGGCACATGCACGTACAACGACAGCCGCCGCGGGATCGGATCGCCATTGCTCGCCAGGATCGCGTCGCGCAGCGCCTCCTCGCCGAAGTCAGCGGAGAATTGCGGCGCGGTCGGGTACGAGGTGTACCGCGGACCGGGCCGGTCGTATCGCTGCAGCAGCGACGCGTCGAAGAGGAGGGGACTGGACATGTCGGTCAGGCTATCCAGCGCAAGTCGATAACGCCTTGATCGGGATCAAACGGACGGGTGGCGAAGATCACGCGTCAATCTCAGCCTTGGCGCTGAATTGCGGTCGGAGCGCCAGCTCACTCGCCAGAGTCTCTAATCTGAATGTGGACTAAGGTGACGGACGTCTCTTCACTGCATGTGGGGTGTCGAAACCGTAAGATTGTGTGAGTTGACCCTGTATGACCCTGTGCCCGCTGAGCTTCTGGGGTCCGGCGTTAGGCCTTCAGCGCAGAGCCGAATCACCTTCCCCGCGTTATATGAGAGTCCGAAAATGACTATGAATCTGAAACCACTTCTCCTGACTGCCGCCATGGTTGCGGCTGGCCTGACCGTTTCCACCGCTTACGCGCAGTCCGTACCTTCGCCCGTTACCGCCAACATGGGTGTGCAGATCGAAATCGTGGAGGGCTGCGAAATTAACGTGACGCCGACCTTGATGAATTTCGGGACGCACAGCGTCTTGTCCACAGCCCAAGACGCCACATCGGACTTCGAAGTGACCTGTACTACCGGAGCTTCATACGATATCGCGCTTGGTGGCGGCATCAGCACTGATATCAACGCCCGCGTCATGCGCAACGGCACGGAAGAAGTGCAATATCAGCTTTACCAAGAGGCTGGTCACACAACCGTGTGGGGCGATGGCGCAGAAGGCGCGTTGTTAGCCGGCACAGGCACTGGTGCTACTCAGCCGTACACCGTCTACGGCGAAGTTCCGGCGCAGACTACACCGCCGGAAGGCGTATATACCGACACCGTGCTCGTCTCTGTCATCTACTAAATCGAATGACTTTTAGCCGACTATTGTCCCGCAGCTTCTTGGCTGCGGGGCTCTTGGCAGTAGTCACCGCAGCCGGTGCTTCCGGCTTGCAGGTCTCGCCGATCAGGCTGACGTTCACGCCTGCCAGCCCCGCTCAAGGCTTGTGGCTGACCAACACTGGTAGCGAGGTACTGAACGCACAGGTTCGCGTTTTCCACTGGACGCAGGACAGCGGCAAAGACGAATTGACGCCAACCCAAGCGCTCCTAGCCAGCCCCCCAGCGCTCAGCCTTGCGCCTGGCGCGCGGCAACTCGTGCGGGTGATCCGCACCGATGCCTCAGCCTCCGGCGTTAGCGAGGATGCCTACCGCGTTCTGATCGACGAGCTGCCCCCAGCGGAGCAGGCCGAACAAACCGGAATTCGCTACGTGATGCGCCATTCCGTGCCGGTGTTTGTCGGGCAGTCGGTAGACGCGCCCGATGCCGCCACAGTTGCTGCGGCGTTGCAGTGGTCACTGGTCCGAGATGGCAATGGTGTGTCGCTGCAAGCACACAATTCGGGTTCCACGCACGCTCAGGTAAGTGCTGCGACCCTCCTGCAGTCGGGCAACCAGCCGGTGGAAGTATCTCCAGGCCTCCTCGGCTACGTTCTGCCAGGCATGACCATGCGCTGGGCACTGAACGTACCTGCGGCACGAATCGGCACTGGCACGCAACTGAAGGCGAGGATCAATGGCAAGCCGCTCGACCAGACGTTCCCTGTCGGCGACCTGCCTCACTAGCGCGTTGCTGCTGGGGATCGCCGCAACAACATCGCCCAAAGCGCTGGCGCGCAGTTCGGGCCTGTCGGTGATTGCGGACTCGGGCTCAGGCTTTCTGGGAACAGCCGCGGGCGAAGACCTCTATCTGGAGGTTGTGCTCAATGGCAATCCAACGGGAAAGATCGGGCACTTCGTCCGCGACGGTGCACGCTTTCACGCCAGCGCCGAAACCCTGCGCCAGCTCGGCTTTCGCATGTCGGCGGAGACGCAGGGGCTGGTCGATCTGACCGGCCTTCCCGGCGTGCAGGTCGATTACAACGCCGCGGCCCAGCGTCTGGATATCACCGCAACGGCGGACCTGATTGATCAGACCGCCACCGTGCTCAACGCGCGCACCAGCACCATCCCGCAACCCACGGCCTCGCCGGGCCTGCTGTTGAATTACGACCTGTACGGCACGCGCGACAACCGCAACAGCACCAGTGTGTCGGCCTACACCGAGCTGCGCGCGTTCAGCTCTTGGGGTGTGCTGTCGAACACCGCCCTGTCGCGCTGGAACGATTCGAGCGCGCCCGGCACATCCAGCGATACCGTCCGCCTGGATACCACCTTCAGTCGCTCGTTCGTGAATCAAGCCGTGACACTGGGCCTCGGCGATCTCATCAGCGGTGGCCTGGACTGGACGCGCCCGACGCGTTTGGGCGGAATCCAGTTGCGACGCAACTTCGCCTTGCAACCCGAACTCATCACCTTTCCGGTGCCGGCCTTCTACGGTCAGGCCAACCTGCCCTCCACCGTTGACCTCTACATCAACGGGTTGAAGCAATACAGCAGCGACGTGCCGGCCGGGCCATTCGAGTTGAACACCGTGCCGATCGTCAACGGCAGCGGTCAGGCCCAGGTCGTGGTGACCGATGGGTTGGGACGACAGAGCACCATCGCCTTTCCGTTCTATACGACCAACCAGTTGCTCCGAAAGGGCTTGAGCGACTATTCCGTGGAAGCCGGGTTTATACGTGAGGATTACGGCGTGGACTCGTTCTCCTACGCCAGCGATCCCGCCGTCAGCGCCACCTATCGTGTCGGCGTGACCGACCGGCTGACCCTTGCTGGACATGCAGAAACGGTGTCAGGTCTGAGCGCCGGGGGGGGCGGCGCGGTGATGGCGGTGGGTCAAGCCGGTGTCATCAACGCCTCGTACGCGGCCAGTCGCGATCACGGCACCAGCGGCCATCAGACCGGACTGGGCTACAACTGGCGCAACGAGCGTTTCAATTTCTCGGTCGACACCCTGCGCACGTCCGGTGACTACCGTGACATCGCCACGCGCTACGGCCGCTCGCCGCCCAGCCGCTCCGATCGCGCGCTGCTCGGGCTGAGCCTGGGCGAGGCCGGCAGCCTCGGTGTCAACTATGTTGCCCTGGAATATCCTGGCGAACCGCGCTCCCGCTATGGCAGCGCCTACTATTCCAAACGGCTTGGCCCCCGCACGTCGCTCAATCTCAGCGTCAACCAGAACCTGGAAGACCACGACGATCGCAGCGTGTATCTCTCCTTTTCCATGTCCCTGGACAACCGTGTCTCGGGGAGCGTGTCGGCCCAACACAGTCCCAATGGAAATCTCGCGGCGGTCGACGTCAACAAGTCGATCAACTCCGACGGCGGCTTCGGCTGGCGCCTGCGCGCGCAGGATGGTGACAACCAGAGCGGCGGCCTCGCCGAAGTGGGCTACCGCGGGCAACATTCCGACGTTCGTGCCGGCGTGCAGAGCTTCGACTCCAATACCTACGGCTACGCGGATCTCAGCGGCGCGGTGGTGTTGATGGACAAGCAGTTCTTCCTCGCACGCCGGATCGACGATGCCTTCGCGGTGATTTCCACCGACGGTGTCGCCAATGTGCCGGTCATGCGTGAAAACCGCCCGATGGGCATCACCAACAAGCGCGGTGGCCTGCTGGTGACGTCACTCAATGCCTACCAGCGCAACAAGCTCTCCATCGATCCCATGGGTCTGCCCGCCGACGTGGACATCACGCGCGTCAATGCCGAAGTGGTGCCATCCGACCGCGCTGGCACACTGGTGCGATTCGGCATCCAGCCGGTACAGGCCGCGACGGTGATCCTGCATGGCGCCGACGGCGACCCCATACCGGTCGGCAGCAGCGTCACCCTGCAAGGCAGCAGCGCACCGCCGATGGTGGTCGGTTACGACGGCATCGTCTATCTGGAAGGGCTCGGTGCGCATAACGTGCTGGACGTGAAAACCGCGCAGGGCCTATGCCGCGCTCAATTGGATTATCAGCCAAAAGCGAAGTCCGTCCCCCTGATTGGCCCGCTTGTCTGCCAAGAAAATTCGCCATGAACCACACTATTTCGCGCCTTTTCGCCTTGTTACTGCTTGGAGTTGGCTTGTTCGGGACCATGCCTGTATCTGCGGTAGTGCAATGTACAAACCCAACGATGACGGCACTCTCATTCGACACGATAGATCCCCAGTCGACCCAAAAAGACGTCACCGCAACGTTCAGCATCACATGCCGAAACGACCTCCTTCTGCAAACGAGAGCGGCGACTATCTGTTTGAGCATTGGGCAGCCACGTCAAATGACCAGCGGCGCAAGCACACTCAAATTCCAGCTCTTTCAGGATCCTTCCCGCTCCATCATCTGGGGCAGTCAGTTTGACGTGGCGAATTCACCGCCGGTAGAATTTGACGTGTATCTGGGACCGCGCGAATCGCAGACGTTCCCGGTGACGTTATACGGGCGTGTCCTCTCCGGACAGACGGAAGTGATCCCAGGCAGCTATTCAAAATCATTTCCTGGTAACAATAACGCACGCGCCACCGTAAATGCGCCACTGAGCCCTCAAGCGCCCGGGGAATGTAATACTAACCCCACTGGGAGCTTATATTTCCCTTTTACCGTATCGGCCAACGTCGTCAAGAAATGCACGGTTAGCGCAAGCCCACTGGACTTCGGCACCAACCCTGGTTTGCTGAATACTGCGGTGAATGCCAGCACCACGCTCGCGGTGCAATGCTCCAATACCACGCCCTACAACGTCGGTCTTGATGCTGGCCAGAATGGGGGCGGTGACATCGGCGCCCGTAAGATGGTGCGGGGCGGAAATAGTGTCGGCTACCAGCTGTACCGGGATACCGGACGGACCCAAGTCTGGGGCAATACCATCGGCACCAACACTGTGGCTGGCACCGGCAACGGAAACACCCAGAGCCTGACCGTGTACGGCACCGTGCCGCCGCAAACCACGCCACCCGCCGGCACCTACAACGACGTAGTGATCGTGACGGTTACCTACTGACGGCGCTGTGCCCGGCCCCGTCGCACCGCCGGCGCCAAACCGCTACAGTATGGGGATGACTTCAAGGGCGAACCTGCATTTCCGCAATGCCGACACCGGTTGGCGATGGTGGCTTGTCGCCGTCGCTCCCGCCCCGTCGCATCTCCAGGAAATGCCGCATGTCCACGCCAGACAGTCCGCAGTACCAGCAGTACCAACAGCACGTCGCTGACGGCCACACCCGCATCCCGGTGGTGCGCGAGGTCCTGTCGGACCTGGACACGCCGCTTTCGGTCTACCTGAAGCTCGCCGACGGGCCGCACACCTATCTGTTTGAGTCCGTCGAAGGCGGAGAGCGTTTCGGGCGCTACTCGATCATCGGCCTGCCTGCGCAGCGCGTGTACGCCTTTGCCGGCCATACCCTGTACGTCACCGAGCACGGCGAGCTGGTCGAGGCGCGTGAGGTCGCCGACCCGTTTGCCGAGGTGGAGCGGCTGCGCTCGCAGCACTCGGTGCCGCGGATCGACGGCCTGCCCGGATTCACCGGCGGACTGGTTGGCTGGTTCGGTTTCGAGTGCATCCAGTACATTGAGCCGCGCCTGGCGGGTCCGGGGCCGGATGGCGAGTTGAAGTCCGATGAGTTGGGCACCCCGGACATCCTGCTGATGCTGAGCGAAGAGGTCGCCGTGTTCGACAACCTCAAGGGCCGCCTGTACCTGATCGTGCATGCCGACCCGACCGAGCCGCAGGCGTGGGCGCGCGCCAACCGGCGCCTGGACCAGCTGGTCCACCGCCTGCGCAACAGCGGTACCGCGTATCCGGAGACACTGGATTCCTACGGTCTGGATGAGGCCGATTTCATCTCCGGGTTCACCCGCGAGGGCTTCATGAAGGCCGTCGAGCAGTCCCAGCAGTACATCCGCGACGGCGACATCTTCCAGGTCGTGCTGAGTCAGCGACTGAGCATCCCATTCAAGGCCCGGCCTGTGGATGTCTACCGCGCCTTGCGCGCGCTCAACCCGTCGCCGTACATGTATTTCCTCGATGTCGGCGACATGCAGGTGGTCGGCTCTTCGCCGGAGATCCTGGTCCGCCTGCAGTTCGACGAGGCCGGGCAGGGCATGGTGACGGTACGTCCCATCGCCGGCACCCGCCCGCGCGGCGCTACCCAGGCCGAGGACGAGGCGTTGGAGGCCGAGCTGCTGGCCGACCCCAAGGAGCGCGCCGAGCATCTGATGCTGATCGACCTGGGCCGCAACGATGTCGGCCGGGTCAGCCAGCCAGGCACGGTCGAAGTGGGCGAGCAGTTCGTGATCGAGCGCTACAGCCACGTGATGCACATCGTCAGCGAGGTGACGGGCACGCTGAAGCCGGGCCTGTCCTATGCCGATGTGCTGCGCGCCACGTTCCCCGCCGGTACCGTCAGCGGCGCGCCGAAGATCCGCGCGCTTGAAGTGATCCGCGAGCTGGAGCCGGTCAAGCGCAACGTCTACGCCGGCTCGATCGGTTACCTGGGCTGGCACGGCGATGCCGACACCGCCATCGCGATCCGCACCGCGGTGATCCAGGACGGCCGCCTGCACGTGCAGGCCGGCGCCGGCATCGTCCACGACTCGGACCCGCAAAAGGAATGGGAAGAGACCATGAGCAAGGGTCGGGCGCTGTTCCGCGCGGTCGCCGAAGCGGCAAGGGGGCTGTGACGTGCTGCTGATGATCGACAACTACGACAGCTTCACCTGGAACCTCGTCCAGTACCTGCAGGTGTTGGGCGCGGAGGTGAAGGTGATCCGCAACGACGAGCTGTCGGTCGCCCAGATCGAGGCGCTGGCGCCGGAGCGGATCGTGATCTCGCCCGGTCCGTGCACCCCCGACGAGGCCGGCGTGTCGCTGGATGTCATCCGCCAGCTGGGTCCGCGCACGCCGCTGCTGGGCGTCTGCCTGGGCCATCAGGGCATCGGCCAGGTTTACGGCGGTCATGTCGTGCGCGCCGGCCGGATCATGCACGGCAAGACCTCGCCCATCCGCCACCACGGCAGCGGCGTGTTCGCCGGGCTGCCGGACGGCTACACCGCCACGCGCTACCACTCGCTGGTGGTCGACAAGACCTCGATTCCGGACTGTCTGGAAGTCACTGCATGGACCGAGAATGAGGACGGCTCGATCGAGGAAGTCATGGGCCTGCGCCACCGCGTGCATCCAGTGGAAGGCGTGCAGTTCCATCCCGAGTCGATCCTGACCGAGCACGGCCATGCCCTGCTGAAGAATTTCCTCGACGGCTGAGGCCGCGTCCACCTCAACAACACGAGCCAGCAATGCCCATCACCCCGCAAGAAGCCCTGCAGCGCACGATCGAACACCGCGAGATCTTCCACGACGAGATGGTCGAGCTGATGCGCATGATCATGCGCGGTGAAGTCAGCCCGCTGATGACCGCGGCGATCATGACCGGCCTGCGGGTGAAGAAGGAAACCGTTGGCGAGATCGCGGGCGCGGCGCAGGTGATGCGCGAGTTCGCGGTTCCCGTCGAGGTCGACGACCGCACCCATCTGGTCGATATCGTCGGCACCGGTGGCGACGGCGCCAACACCTTCAATATCTCCACGGCAAGCATCTTCGTCATCGCCGCGGCGGGCGGGCGGGTCGCCAAGCACGGCGGGCGCAGCGTGTCGTCCAAGTCGGGCAGCGCCGACGCGCTGGAGGCGCTGGGCGCCGCAATCGAGCTGACGCCCGTGCAGGTCGCGCAGTGCATCGCCCGGACCGGCATCGGCTTCATGTATGCACCGATGCACCACCCGGCGATGAAAGTCGTGGCGCCGGTGCGCCGCGAGATGGGTGTGCGCACCCTGTTCAACATCCTCGGCCCGCTGACCAACCCGGCCAGTGCGCCGAACATCCTGATGGGGGTCTTCCACGAGGATCTGGTCGGCATCCAGATCCGTGTGCTGCAGAAGATGGGCGCCGAGCGGGCGTTGGTGGTCTGGGGCCGTGACGGCATGGATGAGCTCTCGCTGGGCGCCGGCTCGCTGGTCGGCGAGCTGCGCGATGGCAAGGTGCGCGAGTACGAGCTGCATCCGGAAGATTTCGGCATCGCGATGTCGGCCAGCCGGAACTTGCGGGTGGACAGCCCAGAGGCGTCGATCGCCACGCTCACCGAGGTGCTCGACAACCGGCCCGGCCCGGCGCTGGACATCGTCGCCCTCAACGCGGGCGCCGCGCTGTACGTGGCAGGCGTCGCTGAAACCATCGCCGCTGGCGTGCAACTGGCGCGCGGAGTGCTCGCCTCCGGCGCGGCCCGGCGCAAGCTCGACGAGTTCGTGGCCGCCACCCGCCAGCTGCAGCCGGCCTGACCGGCCGCGCACCCGCCTTTCCCCTTTTTGCGTTTCGTTTCAGTCCGGAGCCACCTGCACGCCATGAGCGACATCCTCGACACCATTCTCGCCCGCAAGCACCAGGAGATCGCCCAGCGCAGCCAGATCCGCACCTTGGACAGCGTCCGCGCGCGGGCCCACTCACAGCCGCCCACGCGCGGTTTCGTGGATGCGTTGAAGCAGCGGCACCTGGCCGGCGAGGCGGCGGTGATCGCCGAGATCAAGAAGGCCAGTCCGTCCAAGGGTCTGATCCGTAAGGACTTTGATCCGGCGGCGATCGCGCGCAGCTACGAGGCCGGCGGCGCGGCCTGCCTGTCGGTACTGACCGATGTGGATTTCTTCCAGGGCAGCAACCGCTACCTGGGCGAGGCGCGTTCGGCCTGTTCGCTGCCGGCGCTGCGCAAGGATTTCATCGTTGATCCGTACCAGGTCTACGAGGCGCGGATGATCGGCGCCGACTGCATTCTGCTGATTGTCGCGGCGCTGGAGGACGGTCCGATGATCGAGATGGCCAACCTGGCTCACGAGCTGGGCATGGACGTGCTGATGGAGGTCCATGACATCGACGAGCTGGAGCGCGCACTGCAGACCGACTGCGAACTGATCGGTATCAACAACCGCAACCTGCGCACCTTCGAGGTCTCGTTGGAGACCAGCATCGAGCTCAAGGCCGCGGTCCCGCACGACCGGATCACGATCACCGAAAGCGGCATCGCGACCCGCGACGACGTCGCCAAAATGCGCGGGGCCGGCATTGATACCTTCCTGATTGGCGAGAGCTTCATGCGCGAGACCGATCCCGGTGCAGCGCTGCGCCGGATGTTCCAGGCGTGAGCAGCGCAGCCACGCCGGCTGCGCGGGGTACGCCCCCACTGGTCGTGTTCGACTTCGACCACACCCTGTACGACGGCGACTCGGGCAGCCACCTGTTTGCCTGGATGATCCGGCGACGCTGGTGGCGGATGGCGCTGGCACTGCTCTTGGCGCCGCTTTTCGGGCCGATGGTCGCGTTCCAGCCGACCCGTCGCGTCGGCATCTCCGGGTTCGTCTGGGCCGGCACCGTGGGTATGCACGGTCGGCGCGAACTGGATTCGCTGATCGACCGCTACGTCGAGCTGCATGAGCCGCAGATCCGCTCGCGCCTGTTGCCGGTCGCGCTGGAGGTGTTCCAGCAGCACCGCCTCGCTGGCGATCAGGTCGTCGTGGCCACCGGAGCACCACCCGAACTGGCGCGCGCGATCCTGGCATTCGTCGCCCACGCGGACGTGCCCGTGGTCGGAACACTGGTCGGACCGCGCCTGGGCGGTCTGGGTGCAGCACGTCACTGCCACTTCCGGATGAAGATGACGATGTTGCGCGAGGCCGGCTTCACCGCGCCGGTGGCGGTGGCCTACTCGGACAGCAGCGCCGACCTGCCATTGCTGCTGGCGGCGGAGCGTCCGGTCGTGGTCAATCCAAAGCAGGCCAATGTTGGGATGTTCCGCGAAGTGTTGCCGCCGGGAACGCCGATCCTCAACTGGGGTTGCCCGGGGCGCGCCGGCGAACCGGTGCCCGGGACCGTCGGTAACGCGCCTCAGCGCGTGCCGTAGAGCACGATGGTCTTGCCGCGGGCGTGCAGTTTGCCGTCGGCTTCGAGCTTCTTCAGGACCCGCCCCGCCATCTCGCGCGAGCAGCCCACCAGCCGCGAGAGCTCCTGACGCGATACCCGCAGCTGGGTGCCGTCCGGGTGGCTCATTGCTTCCGGCTCGCGGGACAGGTCGTGCAGCGCGCGGATGATGCGGTCAGTGACGTCAAGGAACGCCAGCCGGCCGGCCTTGCGGCTGGTATCGAGCAAGCGCTGGGAAATCTGCGAGGCAATCGAGTACAGCAGCTTGGGCGCGTCATCGGCGAGCCGGGTCAGCATCAGGTCGTAGAGGCGCTCGTGGCCGATTTCGGCCAGCTCGCACGGCGTGCGGGTGCGCAGGATGACCTCGCGCTGGTCGCTTTCCACGAACAGGCCAAGCTCGCCGACGAATTCGCCCGGGCCGAAATAGCCCAGCACCAACTCGCGGTCATCGTCCTCCTCGGCGATGATGCTGACCGAGCCGGAAACGATGTAATACAAGGTGCTGGCAGGATCCCCGGGGCGAAACACGTCCGTCCGCGTCGGGTAGCGACGACGGTGGCAGTGGGCCAGGAAGCGTTCGATTGTGGGGCCGTCAGGCGTAAGGGGGCTGTTGAATTTGCGCAATGCAGTCAATTGGTCCACCGGGATGGCGTGATGTCGGAAAATTCGGATTCAGCCAGCTTAGGGTGAATGGGCGCTGAGTGGCAAACTTTGCCCATTCGCGGCACTTCGGGTGAACGATCCCTGCACCCGCGTTTTCAACCGGCGGCCAATTGCCGCATAATCCCGCCTCTTGTCATCGTCCGGATAAAGCCTAGTGGTCAAGCCGTTGCCGCGCCTGAGGTTGCAGGGTTTCAACAACCTCACCAAAGCGCTCTCGTTCAACATCTACGATGTCAGCTTTGCCTACTCCGAGGAGGAGCGGCAGCGCTACATCGAGTACATCGACGAGGAGTACAACGCCGATCGCCTGACCCAGATCCTGACGGATGTGGCGGACATCATCGGCGCCAATATCCTCAACATCGCGCGGCAGGACTACGATCCGCAGGGTGCATCGGTGACGATCCTGATCTCCGAGGAGCCGGTGGTCGACAAGTCCGATGCCAAGGGCGTGATCTCCGAGGCGGTGGTCGCGCACATGGACAAGTCGCACATCACCGTCCACACCTACCCGGAAACCCACCCCGACAACGGCATCGCGACGTTCCGCGCCGACATCGACGTGGCGACCTGCGGGGTGATCTCGCCGCTGAAGGCCCTCAATTACCTGATCGAGACCCTGGAGTCCGACATCGTGGTGATGGATTACCGCGTGCGCGGCTTTACCCGCGATGTGAAGGGCAAGAAGCACTACATCGATCACCGGATCAACTCGATCCAGGATTACCTGGCCAAGAACATCAAGTCGCGCTACGAGATGCTCGACGTGAACGTCTATCAGGAAAACATCTTCCACACCAAGATGCACCTGAAGGACTTCGACCTGGACCAGTACCTGTTCGAGGAGAAGGCGCGCAACCTGTCGTTCAAGGAGCGCATGAAGATCGAGGCGCGGCTCAAGCGCGAGATCGAAGAGCTCTACCACGGGCGCAACCTAGTCGACTGATCGGCAGGCTCGTACATGGGCAACAACGCAAGAAGGCCGGCAATTGCCGGCCTTCCTGCGTCTTGCGAAGTCGTTTTTTTCCGATCAGACGCGGTAGGCGATGGCCTTCATCACCCGCGAGGCAGCCGACATGATGGAAGGTACCGGCGGCGGCAGGATGCGCGCGCCGGCGGCCTCGGCATTGTCCGCATGCCGCGCCTCGTCGGCCTTCATCACCTCCAGGATCGCCCGGCTGCGGGCATCGGCCGGCGGCAGCGAGGCCAGGTTCTCGTCGATGTGGGCTTCGACCTGGCGTTCGGTCTCCACCACGAACCCCAGGTTCCAGCCGTCGCCGCGCAGCCCGGCCAGCACCCCGATCGCAAAGCTGCTGCCATACCACAGCGGGTTGAGCAGGCTGGGACGGTCGTCCAGCTCCCGCAAGCGGTCGGCGCACCAGGCCAAGTGGTCGGTCTCTTCCTGCGCCGCCTCCAGCAGATGGGCGCGGGTGGACGGATCGCGGGCGACTGCCGCCTGACCGCAATACAGCGCCTGCGCGCAGACCTCGCCGACGTGGTTTACGCGCATGAGGCCGGCGGCGTGGCGCCGCTCGCTTTCCTCCAGCACGACGTCCGGTCGGTCAGCGGCCGGGTTGGGGCGCATGGCGGCAGGGGAACCCAGGACGGTTTCCAGCGCACGCTGGGCATCGTCGAGGACGCGGTCGATCCGGCTGAGGCGGCGGGTGGTTTCCATGGCGCCAGTTTAGCGCGCGCCGCGGGGCCCCGAGACATCATGCGCGTGGTCGCGGGTATCGGTCGGCCCCAGTGCCTCGGCGAGAAACTCCAGCGGGTGCTGCACCGGTAGCGCCGTCCCGTTGCCCAGGTGCAGGCGACAGCCGATGTTGGCACTGAGCAGGCGGGTCGCGCCGCTGCCTGCCAATTGATCCAGCAGCGGCTGCCGGTACTCGTTGGCGCGCGCCCGGTCGGTCACCATCTGGTTGCCCGCAGCGCCGCAGCAGCCGAAGCCGGCATCGATCTCGATCACCGTCAGCTCCGGGATCCGGGCCAGCAGGCGACGAAGGGCCGGCACGCTGCCGCTGGCATTGCGCTGGGTACAGGGCAGGTGCAGCGCGATGCGTTCCGGGCGTGACTGGAAGGCGAGGCGATCGCCGTGTGCGTCCAGCAGCGTCAGCGCGTCCAGAGCTTCACCGTCGATAGCGCCCGCAACCGCCTTGTGGCAGCCGCTGGCGATGGTGAGCACCTGCGGGTGTCCGGCAAACGCCTCGCGGTTTTGTGCAGCCAGGTGCGCTGCGCCGTCGCTATTGCCGGCGTGGGCGTGGAGGGCGCCGCAACAGGTCTGCCCCTGCGGAACCACCACATCAATACCCGCTGCCGCGCAAAGACGGATCAGGGCGCTGCGGGCACCGACCTCGTAGGGCCCCGCAATGCAACCGACGAAAAGGGCGGCCGATTGCACAGGCGGCGCACTGGGTCCCGAGGGATACCCGGCCGACGCCGGAGAGGGCGGCGCCGGCAGCAGCTGCAAACGGTGCGGAAGCAGGCTGCGGGTGTGGCGGTAGAGGCCCACAAGTACGCGCAGCAGGCGGGGCCGGACAACCAGGGCTTCCAAGGCCTTTTGCAGGCAGCTGGCGCCGCGGCGCGCGCGTTGACGACCGCGCGCGGAAACCAGCAGCGCGTCATACTCCACTCCGGCGGGGCAGGCCGATTCGCAGTTGCCACACCCCAGACAGTGGTCCAGATGGCCATCGCCGAGCGGCCCCGGTTCGATCGTATCCAGTGCCCACGCCCGTGCCAGCGCAATACGCCCGCGCGGTGACTCGGCTTCCATCCTCTCGCGGCCGTAGGTCGGACACACCGGCAAACACAGGCCGCATTGGACACACCGGTCGGCCAGTGCGACCAGCGGGTCGGAGGCAAGCGGACGGCTGGCGGCAGGCATTGCGGGATGCTAGCATGTGCGGCTCGGTGGCTTGCGCTGCATGGCGGCGACCGTTATCATTCCGCCTCTTTAAGCTCCACAGCACCTCTTTCACACCACAACGCGTGGCAAAGTTCCGGCCGTCTCCCTTCTGCGGGAAATGGGCGCAACAAGCCCGGCAAGGTACCCAAGAAGATCAGTCATGAAGACATTTAGCGCCAAGAACGAGACCGTCCAGCGTGACTGGTATGTGGTCGACGCCTCCGGCAAGACCCTGGGCCGCCTGGCCGCCGAGCTTGCCCACCGCCTGCGCGGCAAGCACAAGCCGGTTTACACCCCGCACGTCGATACCGGCGACTACCTGGTAGTCATCAACGCCGAGAAGATCGTGGTCACCGGCAACAAGCTGGCCGACAAGAAGTACTATCGCTTCACCGGCTACATCGGCAACCTGAAGTCCGAGACCCTGGGCCAGGCGCTTGAGCGCCATCCCGAGCGCGTCATCGAGACTGCGGTCAAGGGCATGCTGCCGAAGAATCCTCTCGGCCGCGCCATGTACCGCAAGCTCAAGGTCTATGCAGGCCCCGAGCATCCGCACACTGCCCAGCAGCCGCAGCTGCTGGAACTCTAAGGTCAACGACATGGCAATCCAGCAGAACTACGGCACCGGCCGCCGCAAGTCCTCCACCGCCCGCGTGTACCTGCGCAAGGGTGAGGGCAACATCACCATCAACAAGCGCAGCATCGAAGAATTCTTCGGTCGCGAAACCGCGCGCATGATCGTGCGCCAGCCGCTCGAGTTGACCAAGTCCACCGACAAGTTCGACGTCAACGTTACCGTTGCCGGCGGCGGCACGACCGGTCAGGCCGGTGCGATCCGCCTGGGCATCGCCCGCGCGCTGGTCGAGTACGACGAGTCGCTGAAGAGCGAGCTGCGCCAGGCTGGCTTCATGACCCGCGACGCGCGCGAAGTCGAGCGCAAGAAGGTCGGTCTGCACAAGGCACGTCGCGCGACGCAGTTCTCCAAGCGCTAAGATTCTTTACGCTACAATTTGCTTTATAGCCCCGTCGCCAAGCGGTAAGGCACCTGACTCTGACTCAGGCATTCGGTGGTTCGAATCCATCCGGGGCTGCCATACAACGAAGAACCCGCCCACGTGGCGGGTTTTTTGTTGCCCGGCTGCGGGCGGTTACAATTGAAACCATCGCGCCACGGCGCCGTTATCAGGAGTTTCCGATGAAGCTTGGTTCCCTCAAGGAAGGCGGCCGCGACGGCACGCTGGTCGTCGTTTCGCGCGACCTGACCCGCGCGGTTCGCGCCACGGGCATCGCCGACATCCTGCAGCGCGCGCTCGAGGACTGGAGCAACGCCGCTCCGCGACTGAATGCCTTGTACGAGTCGCTCAATGCCGGCAGCGCCGAGGGCGCGTTTGAACTGGACGTGGCCATACTTGCCGCGCCGCTCCCGCGCGCCTACGAGTTCGTCGATGGCAGCGCCTACCTGCCGCACGTGGAGCGCGTCCGCCGCGCCCGCGGTGCCGAGGTGCCGGAGAGCTTCTACACCGACCCGTTGATGTACCAGGCGGTCAGCGCCGGCTTCATGGGGCCGCGCGACCCGGTGCGCGTGAGCAGCGAGGAGTTCGGCATCGATCTAGAGGCCGAACTGGTGGTCATCACCGATGACGTGCCGATGGCTGTCTCTCCCGAATCCGCGGCCGGCCACATCCAGCTGGTCGGCCTGGTCAATGACGTGTCGTTGCGCAACCTGATTCCAGGCGAGCTGGCCAAGGGCTTCGGCTTCCTGCAGGCCAAGCCTCGCTCGGCGCTGAGCCCGGTGTTCGTGACCCCCGACGAGTTGGGCGATGCCTGGCGGGATACCAAGCTGCACCTGCCAATGCTTACCCACGTCAACGGCAAGTGGTTCGGTGCGCCCGAGGCGGGCGTCGACATGCAGTTCAACTTTGCCCAGCTGGTCGCACACGCGGCGCGCACCCGTCCGCTGTCGGCGGGTACGATCGTGGGCTCGGGGACCATCGCCAACGAGGACACCGCACTGGGCGCGTCCTGCTTTGCCGAGCTGCGTACGGTCGAGGCGCTGCGCGACGGCAAGCCGAGCACCCCGTTCATGTCCTTCGGCGATACGGTCCGCATCGAGATGCTCGACCGCGAGGGAGCCAGCATCTTTGGCGCCATCGAACAGCGCATCGAACGCCACAACGACTGACCGCGCGCTCGCCAGGGAGAGAGGCATGACCGAGCAGTTGACGCTGTACTCGTACTGGCGCTCCAGCGCGGCGTATCGCGTCAGGATCGGTCTCAACCTGAAAGGGCTGGCCTACAAGACGGTACCGGTGCACCTGGTCCGTGACGGCGGCCAACAGCACGCCGAAGCCTACCGCCAGCTCAACCCGCAGGAACTGGTGCCGGTGCTCATGCACGGGGACCGCGTCATGCGGCAGTCGGTGGCGATCCTGGAATACCTGGACGAGACCTGGCCCACGCCGCCGCTGCTGCCTGCGGCCAGCCGGGATCGGCAGCGCGCGCGGGCGATCGCCCAGACGCTCGCCTGCGACATCCATCCGCTCAACAACCTGCGGGTGCTGCAGTATTTCGAGCGCACATGGGGCGTTCCCCAGCCCGAGCGCGAGGAGTGGGTCAGGCACTGGGTAGCCGAGGGCTTCGCTGCAATCGAGACGATGCTCAATGACCATCCGTCCACCGGGATGTTCTGTGAAGGCGACGTCCCCGGCCTGGCCGATTGCTGCCTCATACCGCAGATGTACAACGCGCGCCGCTTCGCGGTGGACCTGACGCCTTACCCCACCTTGGTCAGGGTGGAGCAGGCCTGTCTGGCGCTGCCCGAATTCGACGCGGCACGGCCGGAGAACCAGCCTGACGCTCCTGCGCCGGAGACTGGCTCCGGCTGAGAATCCTGGCGGTCGCAGCGGCGCCAGCGCGCGTCAGAACACCGACGCGTACTGGTCGTGCTCGGCGTCGGCACCGTCGGACAGGCGGAACTTCAGTGCCAGTCCGTCGCGTGAGTCGGCCGCGCGCAACGCCTCGTCGATATCGATCTTGCCTTCCTTCTGCATCCGGAACAGGCACTGGTCGAAGGATTCGATGCCTTCCTCCAGCGACTCCTCCATCGCCTGCTTGATCTCGTGGATCTGGCCACGGCGGATCAGGTCGCGGATGTGCGGCGTGTTGATCAGTACCTCCGCGGCAGGCACGCGGCGGCCGTCCACGCCCACCACCAGGCGCTGGGATATCACCGCCTTCAGATTCAGCGACAGGTTCATCAGCACGTTCTTGTGCGCCGCCTCGGGGAAGAAGTTGAGGATGCGTTCGATGGTCTGGTCGGCGTTGTTGGAGTGCAGCGTGGCCAGGCACAGATGCCCCGTCTCGGCGAAGGCGATTGCCGCCTCCATCGTCGACTGGTCGAGGATCTCGCCAATCAGGATCACGTCCGGCGCTTCGCGCATCGCATTTTTCAGCGCGCTCTGGAAGGCATGGGTGTCCAGGCCGACCTCGCGCTGGTTGACCAGCGAGCGCTTGTGCCGGTGCAGGTACTCGATCGGATCCTCGATGGTGAGGATGTGCCCCGAGACGCTGCTGTTGCGGTGGTCGATCATCGAGGCCAGCGTCGTCGACTTGCCCGAGCCGGTGGAGCCGACGATCAGGACCAGCCCGCGCGGCTCCAGGATGATGTTCTTGAGCACCTGCGGCAGTTGCAGCTCCTCGATCGATGGGATCACGCTGCGGATCGCGCGGATCACCATGCCGACTTCACCGCGCTGCTTGAACACGTTGATGCGGAAGCGGCCGGCGTCGGGCAGCGAGTAGGCCATGTTGAGCTCCAGCTCGCGCTCGAACTGCGGCACCTGGCCATCACCCATCAGCGAATAGGCGATCTTCTTGACCATCCCCGGCGGCAGGCCGGTATTACCCAACGGATGCAGCCGGCCCTCGATCTTGATGTACACCGGCGCGCCGGTGCTCAAGAACATGTCCGACGCGTTCTTCTCCGTCATCAGCTTCAAAAAATAGCCGATGTCCATGCGCGCACTCCCCGTTGACCGGACGCCGTCATTGCAACCTTGACGCCGGATTGCCCACAATGGCCGGGCGATACACCTCCACCACGGCTCCCCATATGCATCCAAGCTTCGCACAATTCCGCAGTTTGCTCGCGTGCACAGTTCTCGCTTGTGTGCTCGGCGCATGCGCCACCCTGCCGCCGCCGACCAATGAGCTGGCAGATGCGCGTCAGGCCGTTTCCAGGGCCACTGATCTGGACGCTGACCAGTACGCCAGCGAGCAGCTTGCGTCGGCACGCGATGGCCTGAGTCGCGCCCAGGTGGCGATGTCGGAAGGTCGCAATGATGCGGCACGCTCGCTGGCCAACGCCGCCAGCGCCGACGCTGAGCTCGCGATCGCCCTGAGCGCCAATGCGAAGGCAGCGGCGGAGCTGGCCCAACGCCGCGATGAAGTGCGCGAGCTTCGCGAACGTTTCGAAGGAGCGAGCAGCCGATGAGACTCTCCACCGATATTCGTTGCCTTGCGATCGCGCTGATGCTGGCGGCCGCCGTGTCGCCGGCCCACGCACAGGGACGCTCCGATGCCGGCGCTGAGGCCCTGGGCCGCAAGCTGGTCGCACTGGATGCCAATCCTGACTACGCCAATGCCGCGTCCTTTGAGCGCCTGCAGGCACGCAACGCCGTTGATGCACTGGCCAACGCCCGCCAGAGTCAGTACGAGGCGGCGTATTACGTCGCCGACCGCCGGGTGCAGATCGCCGAGGCGGCGGCGGAGACAGCCGCGATGCAGCGGCAGATACGTGAGCTGGAACGGGAGCGCACCGAGTTGCTGCTGGAAGCCAGTCGCCGTGACGCCGCGGCCGCGCGTGCCGAAGCCGAGCGTCTGCGTATCGAGGCCCAAGTGCGCGCCGAGGAGGCGGAGCGTCTGCGCATGCAGACCCAGAGCGACGCCGACGCCATGGCCGACGTGGAGACCGCGCTCAAGGACGTCGCCGGGGCTCAGGCTGCCCGTCTGAAAGCCGCCCGCGCCCGCGAAGCCGAATTGGCCCGCCAGGAAGCCGAGCTGATGGGCGGCAAGCCTGACGAGAAGCCCAAGAAGAAGTAACCGCGCCCAGGCCGCTGGCCGATTTGTCAATAAATCGTTGGTTGTCAGCGGTTTAAGTCGGCATAGCGTGTGGGGACAAGGCTCTTGCCGGGGCTTCGCCTCGGACGCACCCTCGGCCCGGCCAACGCGTCTTGCCGGTGCCGGACGTGCGGAGTAGGGTCGAATCACCGGGCGATCGATTCCCGCCCGGCGATGAGCCGTAGATGATCCGCCACGTCGACCACCGCAATCCCGCCGATCTCCCAGGTTTCAGGTTTCCACAACGTCGTGGGAGCGTTCCCGGCGGCCTGGGTGCAACGCGCGACACTCCAGACGGCGAATCTCCTGATCCAATCCATGCACGCCCTGACCGCCCGGTCGGGGCGTTTGTCCATGTGCTGAAGGAGGCCTCAATGTTCGATGATCAATCCCAGCCCGAGATCGATGCCCTGATCGATTCCAACCGCGAGTTCAAGCGGCTGTACCAGCGTCACAAGAAGCTCGACAAGAAGGTGATGGACGCCGAGTTGGGTGTGCTGCCGATCGATACGACAACGCTGGCGCAGATGAAACGGGAAAAGCTCGCGGCCAAGGACCAGTTGGTCAGAATGTACGCTGCCCAGGCTACCTGAGCATGGTGCACTGCCGACGCCGGCTGCCGGTCTGCGGGCCGCCGGTGCCGGCATCCCTTAGAATCCCCGGGTCAGCCGCGACTGCCGGCGCCAGAAACCCGTTACCCGCATGCGAATTGCCAGCTCCGTACTCGATCTGATCGGCAACACGCCAATCGTGAAGGCGCAACACCTCGACACCGGTGTGTGCGAACTGTATTTCAAGCTGGAATCCCAGAACCCCGGTGGCTCCATCAAGGATCGCATCGGTCTGCAGATGATCGAGGCGGCCGAGGCACGCGGCGACATTGCGCCCGGCGACACGCTGGTCGAGGGCACGGCGGGCAACACCGGGCTGGGGCTGGCGCTGGTCGCCCAGCAGAAAGGCTACAAGCTCATCCTCGTGGTTCCCGACAAGATGAGCCGGGAGAAGATTTTCAACCTCAAGGCGATGGGCGCGCAGGTGGTACTGACGCGTTCGGACGTCGCCAAAGGCCACCCCGACTACTACCAGGACCTGGCGGCGCGGATTGCCAGCGAGACGCCCGGCGCGTACTTCATCAACCAGTTCGGCAATCCGGACAACCCCGCCGCGCACGAGCAGGTCACCGGTCCGGAGATCCTCGCCCAGATGGCTGAGGTCGGCGGGCTGGATGCGATCGTATTTGGCTGCGGCAGCTCCGGCACCATGACCGGTTTGTCGCGCTGCTTTGCAGAGAAATCCCCGCACACCGAACTGATCCTCGCGGATCCGGTCGGCTCGATCCTGACCGAATACATCAACGAGGGCACGCTGAGCGACAAGTCCGCCAGCTGGATGGTGGAAGGAATCGGCGAGGATTTCCTGCCATCGATTGCCGACTTCAGCCGCGTCAAGCAGGCCTATGCGATCAGCGACAAGGAAAGCTTCATGACCGCGCGCATGCTGCTGGAGAAGGAAGGCATTCTCGGCGGCTCCTCGACGGGCACCCTGCTGGCGGCGGCGCTTAAATACTGCGCCGCGCAGACGGTCCCCAAACGTGTGCTGGTGTTCGTCTGCGATACCGGTAACAAGTACCTGTCGAAGATGTACAACGACTACTGGATGCTCGACAACGGCTTTCTGGAAGCGGAACGCCACGGCGACCTGCGCGACCTGATCCTGCGCCCCTTCTCGCGCCGCGACACCGTCGTCATCGGCCCCGACGACCTGCTGGTCACCGCCTATCAGCGCATGAAGCTCTACGACGTCAGCCAGTTGCCGGTGATGCGCGGCGACGAGCTGGTCGGCATCATCGACGAGTCCGACCTGCTGCTGCATGTGTATGGCGATGAAGCCGGGTTCCGCGATCCCGTGTCCACGGCGATGGTGAGCAAGGTTGAGAAGATCGATTTGCACCAGCCGGTGGAGGCGCTGTTGCCCGTATTCGAGCGCGGCCACGTCGCGGTCATTGTGGACGGCGACCGCTTTTTGGGGCTGATCACACGGATTGACTTGCTGAACCATTTGCGCAGGCGGGTGGAGTAGACCCGAGCACCGCGGGACAAAGAGCCTTGCGACCCAGCGCCCCGGTGGTAAACCGATTTCCGGGTCGATGGATGCTCAAAGCGGTGAGGGGCCCTTCAGCCGTCGGTGATAAACTTGTCGGCTGATTCGTCGCGGTTTGGGAGCGCCCACAATGAGTAGTGACAATTCCAACAGGGCTGGGCGCAGGCAGGGCTTGGGAACTCTTGCGATCCATGCAGGGCAGTCACCGGACCCAAGCACCGGCGCGGTGATGACGCCGATCTACGCGACATCCACCTACGTGCAGTCCAGCCCGGGCGTGCATCAGGGTTTCGAGTACTCGCGCAGCCACAACCCGACGCGCTTCGCCTACGAGGGCTGCGTGGCCGCGCTGGAAAGCGGAACGCGCGGCTTTGCCTTTGCCTCCGGCTCTGCGGCGAGTTCGACGGTGCTGGAGCTGCTCGACAGCGGCAGCCACGTCATCGCGATGGATGACGTATATGGCGGGACCTACCGGTTGTTCGAGCGCGTCCGCCGCCGCAGCGCGGGCCTGGACTTCAGCTGGGTCGACCTGACCGATGCCGCCTCCTTCGAGGCCGCGATCCGGCCCGAGACCAAAATGGTGTGGATCGAGACGCCGACCAACCCTCTGCTGAAGCTGGTAGACATCGGTCGCATCGCCGAGATTGCGCATAAACACGGCCTGATCGTCGTGGTCGACAACACGTTCTCCTCGCCGATCCTGCAGCGACCACTGGAGTTGGGCGCCGACATCGTCGTTCACTCCGCCACCAAGTACCTCAATGGCCACTCCGACATCGTCGGCGGCATCGTTGTGGTTGGCGATAACGCCGAACTGGCCGAGCAGGTCGCGTTTCTGCAGAACGCCACCGGCGCCGTTCAGGGCCCGTTTGACAGCTTCCTGGCGCTGCGCGGCCTGAAGACACTGCATCTGCGGATGAAGGCGCATTGCGAGAACGCCCATCAGCTGGCGCAATGGCTGCAATGGCATACGGCGGTGGAGAAGGTTCTGTATCCGGGTTTGAAGTCGCATCCGCAGCACGAACTCGCAAACCTTCAGATGGACGGCTTCGGCGGCATGATCAGCATCTACCTGAAGGGCGGCGCCGAGGCGGCAAACCGCTTCTGCGAAAAGACCCAGCTGTTTGCGCTGGCTGAATCCCTGGGCGGTGTGGAAAGCCTGGTCAACCATCCGGCAATCATGACGCACGCGTCGGTGCCGGTAGAACGGCGCACGGCGCTGGGGATCACGGACAATCTCGTGCGGCTCAGCGTGGGCGTGGAGGATGTGGTGGACCTGCAATCTGACATCGAAAGCGCGTTGCGCGGTTGAGCCGTCGGGCATCCCGATTCCCGAGCGGTAAGAAGCGGGTCTGCAAGGAATAATCATGGGCAATCGTTTTTTAAGCGCGGCCAGCGCGCTCGGTGCGGTCACCAGGCATGGCTCGCTCACCTGGGAAATGACCAAGCGCGAGGTCTTGGGCCGCTACCGTGGCGCCAGCCTGGGCCTGATCTGGACCTTGCTCGGCCCGTTGATGATGGTGATCGTTTACAGCGTGGCGTTTGGCGAGATATTGCGCGCGAAGTGGCCGGTGATGGGCGGCGGGACCTCGAACTTCGCGCTGATCCTGTTCGCCGGACTGATTGTCCACGGCTTCTTTGCCGAATGCCTGATGCGGTCACCGATGCTGGTAGTCAGCAATCCCAACTACGTCAAGCGGATCATCTTCCCACTTGAGATATTGCCGTGGCCCATGCTGCTGTCGGCGTTGTTTCATTTCACGATGAATCTGGTGGTGTTCACCTTGGTGCATCTGGTGCTTGAGGGGCCGTTGCCCTCGACCATCGTGCTGGTGCCGCTGGTGATCTTGCCAATGCTGGTGTTGCTCTCCGGATTGGCCTGGTTCCTGGCTGCGCTGGGTGTTTATTTTCGCGATATCAACCAGATCACCGGGCCGATCGCGACGGCGATGCTGTTCCTGTCGTCGGCCATCATTCCGGTCAGCGCCTTGCCCGATACATACCAGAAGATATTCCATCTGAATCCGTTGACATTCATCATCGACGAAATGCGGAACGTGGCCCTGTGGGGCATCCTGCCCAATTGGTCGGGCCTGGCGTGGTATCTGTTCTTCAGCCTGGTTTTTGCCTACCTGGGCAGCCTGTGGTTCCAGTCGACGCGCCGGGGATTTGCCGATGTCCTGTGAGGCGAGGACTGATGGCGTCGCGGCAGATGGCGCGACGGTTGAAATGGCGGCCGACGAGGTGATCCGCCTCGATGCGGTGTCCAAGGTTTTCAGAATGTACGGAAAGCCGCACCAGCGCTTCATCCACGGCCTCCTGCGCGCCCGCGCGGATGGCTGGTACGGGCGTTTCCAGGCGCTTGACGGTATCAGCGTCGTCATCCGGCGCGGCGAGACCGTGGGCATAGTCGGTCGCAATGGTTCCGGAAAGTCGACATTGCTCCAGGTCATCTGCGGCATCCTGCAGCCCACCCAGGGGACCGTCAGCGTCAACGGGAGGGTCGCGGCGCTGCTGGAACTGGGCGCCGGATTCAACCCAGACTTCACCGGCCGGGAGAACATCTACCTGAATGCCGCGGTGCTCGGCCTGAACCGGCATGAAGTGGATGCGCGTTTCGACGCCATCGTGGCGTTCGCGGATATCGGGGATTTCATCGAGCAACCGGTGAAGACCTATTCCAGCGGCATGTACATCCGCCTCGCATTCGCGGTGGCGATCAATACCGACCCCCAGATACTGATCATTGACGAGGCGCTGTCGGTGGGCGACGAAGCGTTCCAGCGCAAGTGCTTCGCCCGCATAGAGGAATTGAAACGGTCCGGTTGCACCATTTTGTTTGTTTCCCATTCGGCGGGCAGCGTCGTCCAGTTGTGCGATCGCGCGATCCTGCTGGATGCCGGCGAACTGGTGTTTTCAGGCCAACCCAAGGCCACGGTCGCGCTGTATCAGAAGCTGCTGTACGCCTCGCCCGACAGGCGTAAACAGATGCGACGCCAATTTCGTTCGATGGGGGAGGAATCCCTCGTAGAGGATCCGCAGCAGGTCGGTGCCGCTGCGGAGCACCAAGCGGTAATCGCGGCGTATGACCAATCCGATGCAGAGCGATACGATCCGGGTCTGCGGTCGGAAAGTACGGTCGAGTATGAAAGCCGCGGCGCACGGATATCCGACCCGCATCTGGTCAACGCCGATGGCGAGAGAGTCAATGTGCTGGTTCCGGGGCGACCGTATCGCTACCGGTATCGTGTCAAGTTCGACAGCGATGCCCGGCTTGTTCATTTCGGCATGATGATCAAATCGGTCGCCGGGGTGGAGTTGTTCGGCATGGCCAGCCACGCGTTTGGTGATGCGATCGATTCCGTGCGGGCCGGCGACGTCTACTTGGTCGAGTTCAACTTCGACTCCAAGCTGCTCCCCGGCACCTATTTCATGAATGCCGGGGTGAACGGGTGCGCCCAGGGTGTCGATGGATCGTTCCTCCACCGCATGCTGGACGTGTTGATGTTCAAGGTGGAGCACCGGGCCAACGACCGGGTGAAAGTAGGGTTCTATGATCTTGCGAGTGAGCCGGCGAGCTCGTTCAGAATAATAGGTACCAACGAATGAGCACAAAAGAGACGGCAGGACTGGACAGATCGCAGGCACCTACGGACGCTGATCTTCCCGCGCCGACACCGACGGCAGCGGAAGGCGATGCGGGCGCGGTCGCGGGAGGGCGGGCCGGGCGCGACCTTCTGTTGGTGCTTGGCATGCACCGCAGCGGGACGTCCGCGCTCACCGGTGTGCTGGGAAAGCTCGGCGTGACACTGGGCGAGGAGCTGCTGCCGCCGACCTCCGACAACCCCAAGGGATATTTCGAAAATGCGCGGGTGGTGGCCGCGCAGGAAACGTTGTTCGCGGCGTTCCATCGTCCCTGGCACGACCCGCGTCCGTTGCCGCCGAACTGGAGGGAAAGTGCGGCCGCCGACGAGGCGCGCGTGGCGCTGGTACCGCTCCTGCGTGACATGTTTGCCGATGCCGATGCCGATGCTGATGCCGCTGTGGCGGCTGTGAAGGATCCGCGCAGCAGCCGGGTGGTGCCCTTGTGGCTGGACGTCGCGGCGCAAGCAGGAGCCCGCCCGAGCGCGTTGCTGATGGTCCGGCATCCCAACGAAGTAGCCGGCTCGCTGCACAAGCGCGACGGATTGTCACGGTCACGCGCGCATCTGCTGTGGATGACCTACCTGCTGGAGGCCGAGCGCGCCAGCCGCGAGCTGCCGCGGGCGTTCGTGTCGTATGAGGCGTTGCTGGCGGACTGGCGGATCGAGATGGATCGCATGAGGAAGCGTCTAGGTGTCGCCCTTCTCGCGACAACGGCAGTTGCGGAGGAGATCGACGGGTTCCTCGATGTGTCCCTACGCAATAATCAAGCGGAACGGGGTGGAAAGCCGGTGTCTCCATTCGAGCCCCTGGCTCTGGAGCTGTACGGCCTGGCTCTGCATTGCGCGGCCGATCCTGCCGGGAATCGGGCGGACGAGGGGTTCGACGCGATCACGGCGAAGCTCGCACGAGTGGCGGCCGGCTACCTGGACGCGCCCCTCCGGCTGGAGGATGAATTGCAGCGCCAGGCGTTGGACCAGTCCCGGGTAGACATGTCGCTGCAGATCGCGGCATTGCGTGAACTGTGGCGTCCGGCGTTGCCAGCCCGGATGCCCGGTGCATGCCGCCTGTATTACAGGGAGACGTCGACGCCTTTTAACGAGTCCCGGTCGTTGTTTGCCGATCCGGTACTGATGGAAGACGGCCAGCATGTGGTGTTCGAGCTTCCCGAGGGTGCGAAGGTCGAGCACCTGCGAATCGATCCCGATGATGCGCCGGGCGCGTTCGCGATCTGGTCGTTGAGCATCGGAGGCAAGGTCGTGGAAGACCTCGCCGACCGGGTCAACGCCATGAATGAGTTCGCCTTGCCCGTAACGTCTCACCGGGGCGGAATCCGGTTTGCCGCCCTTGGCGAGGACCCCCATTTCGAGTTGGACGTCCGCGGTCTGGAATGGAGCCATACCGATGGCCCGTCGCAGGTCGAAGTCCGTTTCCGCGCTGAAACGGTGTTGTCGGAAATCGCCGGATACCTCAAGGATTCCGGTCAGGAGATCGAGCACGCTCAACGGGATCTGGGAGAGCGGCAGCGCCGTTTGACCGAATGCGTCGAATTGCTCGAGCAGCGTCTGTCGAAGTTCGGCGAGTCCGCCATCGGTATCTCGAACGACGTCAGCTTGATGGAGGCAGCCACGCGGTCGTTTCATGTCGCTCTGGGTGAGGAGATACAGAACCGGCGGACAGAACATGATCGCCTTCAGGCGTCACTTGCACACGCCCGCGAGGAGCTTCAGGCCACCCACGCACAGAACGAGGCGGTGATCGCGGAACTCGAGTCTATGCGAGAACAACAAGGCGTTCTGTTGAGTTGGGCCCAACGACGGTCTTTAGGCTACTGGTGGCGGCGACTGCGGGGCCGCCATTGAACATTAAAAGGAGGAGTGGATGAGCGCGTCATACAGGCTGGGTCTGATCCCGCTGGCAAATATTCTGCGGGAAGATCACGGTCCGGACGGCGACTTCTGGCTTTCCCGCAACGAAGACCCGCAGTTCCTGTTGGGTGACCGTCAGCTGGCGCTCAAAGGCGGCTGGTATCTTTTCGAAGCGGATTTCGAGAAGGTCGAAGGACTGCTGATGTCCCCCTGCCTATATCCGGACTACGGTGTGGGCATCGCGGAGTCCGGACGGGTGCTGCTGCCGGAACCCGATGAAAACGGTCGCATCCGCGCCGTTATCCTCCTGAAGCATCCGGTCACCCAGCTGCGTTTTGATCCCAGTACCAAGACGGCACGCTTTCGCCTGCCCTACGTGCGGCTGCGTCGTCTGAGTCGCATCGAAGCACTGGCGCGGATGGTGATCGGCGTTGCCGGCCCTGAGCGGGATTGGCAGCGCTCACGCGATGTGCTGCTGCCTTTCGCGCGGGCTGCCTGCACTGGAAGGCTACGCCAGGGCGGTCAGGATGCCTACGCTCGCTACATGCAATTGATCCAACCCGCCGCAGACGATTACGTGGCCTGGGTACGAAATTACGACACCCTCAGCACAGTGGATGTCGAGCTCCTGCATGAGAAAGTCGCCGAGCTGACGCACCAGCCGCTCGTATCGATCCTTGTTCCGGTGTACGAACCCAAGGAGCGCTGGCTGCGGAAATGCCTTGACAGTGTCTTGGCGCAGGTCTATCCGAACTGGGAGCTGTGCATCGCCGATGATGCATCACCATCGCGGCACGTACGTCGGGTGCTGGACGAATATGCGCAGCGCGATCCACGCATACGCGTTCACATCCGCGAACACAACGGGCATATCTCGGAGGCGACCAATTCGGCCCTGGATTTTGCGGAGGGTGAATACATTGCGCTGCTGGATCACGACGATGAGCTGCGTCCGCACTCTCTGCTGGAAATGGTCAAGGCTATCAACATCAGTCCGCAATGGCGTTTGGTTTATTCCGACGAAGACAAGATCGACGGCAAAGGCGTGCGGTTTTCACCGTACTTCAAGCCCGATTGGAATTACGAGTTGTTCCTGTCCCAGAACTGCATCAGCCACCTGGGGATATACGAGACTGCACTGGTGCGTGAGGTGGGCGGCTTCAGGAAGGGTTTCGAGGGCGCGCAGGACTGGGATCTTGCGTTGCGATGCGTGGAGAAGCTACGGCCTGACGAGATCGGCCATGTGCCCAAGGTCCTTTATCACTGGCGCGCCATCGCAGGTTCGACCGCGCTGGGGGTCCAGCAGAAGGATTACGCCGGCAGCGCTGGCTGGCGTGCGGTTGAGGAACATTTGAAGCGCACCGGGCAGCGCGCGCGCATCGAGATCAACCACTCCGGGCACCTGAATGTATATCGCGAGCTTCCATCGCCCCCCAGGGTCAGCCTGATCATCCCGACGCGGGACAAGGTCGAACTGCTGCGCATGTGCGTGCAGAGCATCCTCGACAAAACCAATTACCCGGATTACGAAATAATCATCGTCGATAATCAGTCGCAGGAGGCTGCGACATTCGATTACTTCCGAGAGTTGGGGTCCGAGTCACGAGTACGCGTACTGCACTACGATGCGCCTTTCAATTATTCCAAGATCAACAACTACGCCGCTAAACGCGCCACTGGCTCGGTCATCGGGCTGGTGAACAACGACATCGAGGTGATCACGCCAGACTGGATGACGATCATGGTCAGCCAGGCCATCCGCCCGGAGATCGGAGCCGTTGGCGCGATGTTGTACTACCCCAACGACACCATCCAGCACGCCGGCGTGGTGCTGGGCATGGGCAGTGTTGCAGGCCACGCCTATACGGGGTTGCCGGCCGGTACCAATGGCCAGTGCGGGCGGGCTTTGCTCGCCCAAGAGATGTCTGCGGTCACCGCCGCGTGCCTGTTGGTACGCAAAGAGGTGTTCGATGAGGTAGGTGGGCTGGATGAGACATTGACTATTGCGTTCAATGATGTCGATTTCTGCGTCAAGGTACTGGCGGCCGGTTATCGCAACCTGTGGACGCCCTATGCCACGCTGTACCATCACGAATCCGCATCTCGGGGTTATGAGGATACCCCCGAGAAAATCGCTCGGTTCAACGGCGAGATCAAAATTATGCTGTCACGCTGGGGAGACTCCCTGTTGGCCGACCCCTGCTACAACCCCAACCTGACCGTGGCCGGGGTCCCGTTCGATCTTGCATTTCCGCCGAGAAAATATCTGGCGGGCTTTTCCACTCTCTTGGCCCTGCGAGCTGAGGGAATTACGAAGGAGATATCGCAATGAGGCCAGGCTCAACCGCCGGATTGTGCGCCCTGCTGGTAGCGGGTGTGCTGAGCGGATGCGGAACAAGTGAGGTCGCAACCCCGGCGGGCGAATCCGCGGCATCCATGATCGCGGGCCCGCTGGATGGCAGCGGGAGTATTGAGCCGGTCCCGGTCGAGGACTTTGTCGCGACGGAACCCGCGATGACAGGTGGATCCTGTGCCCTTGACGCCGTGAACGGTGGAGACGCGAGGTTGACCTCAGTGAAGGCCGGAACGGAAGTGTGGTTTTCCGGTTGGGTGGCGGATGACGACAAGCAGGTGCCGGCAGACGCGTTGTTCGTTTTTCGAGGCGAAGGAAGGTCGTATTCGATTCCGGTTCTCGCCGGCGTGGCCCGTCCCGACGTTGCCAAGGCATTGTCCAGCGAGGCGCTCGCCACCTCCGGTTACAACCTTCTTGCCCGAGTCGACATGATTCCCGGGAGCTATGCGTTGGTCATCATTTCGGGCACATCGACAGCGGCGCAGAAGGAGTGTGATCTCGATGCGCGAATGCTGGTTGTCGAGTGACGATTTCACGGCTAACCCCAGCACGTCCAACCACTAGAATCGTATGAGCAAGAAAACCGCCCTGCTGAAAGCTGAAGTGTTGCTCCTCGCAACGCTCGTTTTTTGCATGTGCGCACTAGCTTATTGGCTCACTCCGTCCCCGCTGACGGTCGTATTGGAGATGGCGACATCTACTTCGCGAGATGGCCAAGTGTTCTACGCATCGGGGGCAGGCTACAGCGAAGCCAAATCGATTAAATTTGAGATAAGCCCTGACGGGGACTATCATCGCTATTCATTCGAACTGCCAACGAAAGAAGTCGTAACGTCGGTAAGAATTGATCCCGGTTCGAAAGTTGGATTGGTCAAGATTAGCAGCTTAAGCATCGAGCAGGGCACGCTCCGTAAGACCGTATCTGGCCATGAACTGTCGCGCTGGATACGGCCGATAAATCAGCTGGAGCCGTTGTACGGGGGCGACATGCTGGCGTTCGAATCCAAAGGAACAGATCCCCACTTTGATTTTGATGTGCCGATCTCTGTCGAGATCGATTTGGCGTGGGTTGCTGGCTTGGCAATCCTCGGCCTCTTGGCATTGGCGATATGCGCACGTCTCGCTTGGCGACATGGCCGGCGATTGACGGTTGGCATAGGTGCGTATTTATCTCGGAACCCTGCGTGGCTCGCTCCAATCATCGTTGTAGCGATATGGTGGGGCTATTCGTTATTGGGGGTTGGCTGTCAGGGCGGCGGTTGTGTGAGCGGCCGGGGGTTGAAGTACGGCGCCAGACTCGTATTTGCAATCTGTTCGTTTGCGGCTGTCGGCGCCGCTGTCTCGAGCCGATTTCGGATTGGTTACGCGCACACACCGTCTCTTTTCCTGTGGATAGCACTCGGTCAAACGGTTTCTGTTGCCTATGTATATATAAGATCGATGATCGCAGGCATTTTTCCATACCTCGGAATGAGTCGAGCAGAGATGTATGTTGTCGTGCTCGCTTGTTTGTACTACGTGCTGTGCAGAACGGATATCTTTCACCGTGTGTGGAGAACGTCTCATTCGCGAAACTGGATGATTCTCCAGGTTGCGATTATTGTCGCTATTGCGATGTGGGTTGCGGACCGAGAACTGCCGAGGGCAGTTATGCTGTCCAGCGATCCCGATATCCATTCATTTTTTGCCAAGCAAGTGGAGCGACTGGGAGCCATTCCGCGAGAAACCTCCGGATGGGGTAGCAGTGCATTCGGCTACCCGGCTGGCACTGCGGCTATTACATATCTGTGGTCCCTCTTGTCGTTTCTCGACGTAAGGAACGCGTTGGCGGCGCTGCCTTTGATTCAGACGCTACTTGCAGCATTGTTGTTGGGCGAGGCGGCGAGCCGCTGCTTGAGGAATCCGATAGCAAAGATGTTGAGTGCCCTGACTGCCCTTGGCGTAACCTCTGCCGGGTTCCTTTTCCCGCTCTACCAGCAATACAGTCACATGGAGGGGTTGGGTCGTCAGATAAGCGTCATCTGGTTTGCCCTTTTCGCAGTGCTCCTGTTGTCACGGGCGCGACTTGGGGATTCGAAAAAACCCGCAAAATTCACGTTGCTTTCGCTGTGTATCTTTGTGTTGGCAGTTCTTAATCCGGTAAACATTGTGGTGCCATGCATACTTCTGTTCGGATATCTGGTCGTTGACTTTTCGAGAGTCCGGCGGATCTCCCCGTTATGGCTTGTACCTCCAGTCGCAGTAGTCATGCTCATGCTTGATCCTTATTACAGCGCATTCATCGGTGGTGGAAGCGTTGCGAGCGGAAAGGTGCAGCTCATTGGGGACATGAATACTCTGAGCCCTGCGGAAATGTTACGTGCGTTAGCCCCAAAACTAGTTCAATGGAAGTCCTTCGTTCTTGACGGAATTAAGCTCTATTCGGGACAGCCGGTGCCAGTTTTTTTGATCCTTGCTTCTACGCCGATTGCCGTTTTGGCCGCTTTTCGTGGGCCGGGCAAAGTCTGGCCCGTCTGGCTCATGGGAAGCGTCGTTGTTACGGCAGTTTGGATCGCTAGTGGGGTGTTTAGTACTCTTCTATCTGATGCTCGGTTCTATCTGCTATCGCCATATTTTGAGTTCAGCCTGTCACAGCATAAGGCATTGTTGTTGACGTACCTGCTCTCGGTCTGCATTTCAGCGTTGTCGAAAGAAGGAAGTTCCAATATAAAGGTTGCAGGGATCGGCACTATGTTTATAGTGATGGTGGCTTCCCTCGTTCATCCAGTGCAACAACACCGCGTTCAACCGGGATTTTCATACTGCGGTTCAATGGGGTGCGCAGATCAGTCAGATATGGATGTATTGGCTGCGTTCGATGAGTATTTAGAAAAAAATAATGGTCCGGATAAAAATGACGATAGAATGTTGCTGCCAAATTCCGTTCTGCGACTGGGAGGCGAGCGGTGGGTCTTTCCTGTAGGTGGGGCAAGAATCGCCCCCCACTTAATTGGAATGCCCCTTGCGTTCTACTATTACTACGGTGATGACGACTACAGCACAGTGAACTACGAGGAGCATGTGTGCAAGATCTTCGATCGCCAATGGCTTCACGAGGAGGGTGTTAGGTATTTGTTCTTGCCGGCGGAAAGAGCTAGTGCCTGCATTTCCGGAATGGAGGATCTCATATCATCCGAACGGGTGGTTGCGTCTTCAGGAAATAGCTACATTCTGGAGTTAAAACGATGACCAAGGGGGCGTCATAATGAAGATTCTTTGGATTCATGAGGTGCCATACTTGGAAAAGCCTGTATACGAATATCAGGACTTCCCTGAGCGCTTGGCAGGACGTGGCTATGAGGTGGAAGTCATTGACTTCAATGAGGCGTCGCGGACATCTGCGGGAAGCTCGCAAGTCAGCAGGACCGGCGAGGGGTCGGTCACGCTGACCAGGATTGCGCATGGCAACATGCCCGGTTACAAATTCATCGAGGCGCGCATACGTTTCCGGAAAATGCTCGTCGACCGCCTGCGCCGCGGGAATATCGATGTCGTGTTTGTATACTCGGTATTCATCAATGGCACCCAGGCGGTCCGCTTGGGACGGAAATTTGGAGTGCCCGTGGTATACCGGGTGCTGGATGCCTATCATCGGCTCAGGCCGGGACTGGCGATACAAACAATCCTTCGCCTCGGAGAGCGCTTCATCTATCGTCACGCTGACAAAGTGCTGGTGACCAATGAAGAGATGAGTTCGTATGCTTCGCGGATTGCGGGATCCGACATTTCATCACGAACAGTCGTAGTGGATCACGGCGTGGATAGTGTCCACTTTGCTCCACGCCCCCCCGATGCGGCGCTGCGAGAGCTGTATGGGCTGTCCGACCAAGACACCATTGCGCTGTTTCTGGGTACCACCTATTCCTTCAGCGGATTGGTCAGTCTGGTTCGCAGGATGCCGGTCGCACTGGAAGAAATGCCCTCGCTCAAATTGTTGATCGTCGGCGGCGGTGATCAGGACATGGAGTTGGCCTCGCTGGTAGAGGAGCTCGAACTCCAGGGACGAGTGGTGTTGACCGGAATGGTTTCCTATCAAGATGTACCGCGCTACTTGTCTCTCGCAGTACTCGCACTCAATCCCTTCGAGATAAACAGCATCACCAAGGACATTATTCCGATCAAGATTTTGCAGTACCAGGCGGCCGGATTGCCGGTGCTTTCAACACCACTCCCTGATCTGGTGCGGAAACATTCTTCTCTTTCTGGGGTCGAGTACAGTGTCTCGGATGACCCGGATACCTTCATGTCAAAAATGATGGAAATGCTCATCGATCCCACGCAACTGGGAGTTATTGGGAAACGTGGGCAAGCGTTCGTTAACGAAAAATTTTCCGTCGAACATGCTGTCGATTGCATTGAGGCGACTTTCAAACATGTCCGGAATGGTGCTGACCGATGATTCGCGAGATATTGATGATCTCCTTTGTGACTTTGTCCACGATGGCAAGTCAGTTGCTCATCAAGAATGGAGTCAACACCATTGCCCAGCGTATGCCGGATCTGAAGGGCGCACAATGGCTGGTGGCGGCAGTCCTGTCGCCCAGTATCATCGCAGCCATTGCGATCCAGGGGGTCGGATTTTTGGTATGGGTGGTCGTGGTGAGTCGGATGAAGCTGGGAATCGCGTTTGCGATTTCGGGAGGACTGTTCTATTTCCTCATTGCGCTGTCGAGCTGGTGGCTTTACGGAGAAAAGCTCGGCGGAGCGCAATGGGCCGGCATTTTCATGATCACTGCCGGAGTGTTATTGATGACCCTGACTGCCAAAGCATAGGGATAAATGCACGATGTTCCGGGATGGATTGAAGTTCGCGAATAAAGCGGATTCTTGCGTTTAAATATGGCAAATCAGTCGATCCTATTTCCAATATCAAATGCCGGTTTTTTGCCCGACATTTTTGCTCCTGTTTCGGGATTTTTAGGTCCTAGTTCTGAGCAAAATACGCTAGGCGTGTCTTGACGAGTATCAGGAATTCCAGTTCTCCATGGCGCTGAGTCGAGGGGATACCCGCTGCCATTCTGGACGGATTGCAAGATATTTGTGTTGACCAGTGAAGTTGAAACGGAGCCGATACATGTTTAAGAAGAAAACACTACTGATCACCGGTGGGACCGGGTCGTTCGGAAATGCCGTGCTCCGGCGTTTTCTGGAGACCGATATCAATGAGGTCCGTATATTCAGTCGCGATGAGAAGAAGCAGGATGACATGCGTAAGCTCTACGCCAATCCGAAGCTCAAATTTCATATTGGCGACGTACGTGATCCGCAGTCTGTCCTTACCGTAATGCGCGGCGTTGACTACGTCTTTCATGCGGCAGCGCTGAAGCAAGTGCCTTCTTGTGAATTCCATCCAATGGAGGCAGTGAAGACCAACGTAATCGGTACCGAGCATGTTGTCGAGGCGGCCATCCAGTGCGGCGTGCGCAAGGTCATCTGCCTCAGCACCGACAAGGCGGTTTATCCGATTAACGCGATGGGGATCTCTAAGGCGATGATGGAAAAGGTGTTCGTGGCAAAGTCACGCAGCGCCGACCCCGAGCGCACAACCATCTGCGGGACTCGCTATGGCAACGTCATGGCATCACGAGGTTCGGTGATCCCTCTCTTTGTAGAGCAGATCCTCGCCGGCAAGCCGTTGACCATCACCGACCCCGCGATGACGCGTTTCATGATGACGTTGGATGATGCTGTCGACTTGGTGCAGTATGCCTTCGAGCACGGACATAGCGGCGACATATTTGTGCAGAAGGCGCCGGCAGCGACGCTGGAGGTCCTAGCGCACGCGCTGTTTGATCTCCTTGATAGACCCCGACATCAGATCGATGTCATCGGAACCCGACATGGCGAGAAACTTCACGAAACGTTACTCAGCCGGGAGGAGCGCGCCCATGCGCAGGATCTGGAGGGCTACTTCCGCATTCCTCCCGATCTTCGAGACCTCAACTATGGCAAATATGTAGAGCAAGGTGAGCCCGGTATCACCCGTAGCGACGATTACAATTCGCACAACACGGAGCAACTTGATGTGGAAGGAATGAAGCAATTGCTGCTGAAACTTCAGTTCATTCGCGACCTCATTGCCGGCCGCACGCCACGCCTAGAGGGTTGATCATGAAGATACTGATCACCGGTGCTGACGGATTCATCGGGAAAAATCTTCGTGTCGCCCTCTCCGAGCACTCGGACATGGAAGTGCTGGCGGTGACACGCGCCACCAGCAAAGCGGAGTTCGCTGAAGCCATCGGGGAAGCAGACGCGGTGATTCATCTTGCGGGTGTCAACCGTCCCGGTGATCCCGCAGAATTTGCGATCTGCAACACCGGGCTAAGTGCGTGGCTGTGTGATGTCCTTTGCGACGCCGGGCGAGCGGTGCCGATCGCCTTTGCATCATCCACCCAGGCCGAGCGCGACACGCCCTATGGGACCAGCAAGCGCGCTGCCGAAGAGCTCCTGCTCCGCTACGGTAGAGAGGCGGGTGCTCCAGTGGCCATCTATCGTCTACCGAATGTGTTTGGCAAATGGTGCCGACCAAATTACAACTCTGTGGTAGCAACCTTCTGTCACAACATTGCACGTGGTTTTCCGATTCGGATCGACGATCCAGCAGCTCCTATGGCGTTGGTGTACATCGACGACGTGGTGGCCGAATTAGTCCGGTTCCTGTCTACTCCCCCGGACAATTCAGGGTTTTCCGAGGTGTCCCCCGTTTATAATAGTACTGTCGGCGAACTCGCCCGGCAGATCGAGGCCTTTGTGGAGGCTCGGCAATCGCTCACCACTGAGCGGGTCGGTTCCGGCTTGGTACGCGCCCTATACGCGACGTACGTCAGTTATCTCCCTACCGCCGCCTTCAGTTACAGTATTCCGCAGTACGCGGATCAACGCGGGGTCTTCGTGGAAATGTTGAAAACGAAGGACTCCGGGCAGGTGTCGTTTTTTACCGCCCATCCCGGCATAACCCGTGGTGGTCACTATCATCACTCCAAGACTGAAAAGTTCTTAGTAATAAAGGGAAAAGCTCGCTTCAGGTTCCGTCATGTCCTCAGCAACGAAGCGTATCAGGTGGAAACGGAAGGCGCGGAACCGGTAATTGTGGAGACCATACCGGGATGGGCGCATGACATCACCAACATCGGTGACGAAGACATGATCGTAATGTTGTGGGCCAACGAGGTTTTCGACCGCGCCCGTCCCGACACTATCGCCAGTCCAGTATGAAGCAAGTATCCATGAGCATTAGGAAGTTGAAAGTTGCGACGGTAGTCGGCACTCGTCCCGAAATAATCCGATTGTCTCAAGTGTTGGCAAAGCTCGACCAGCACTGCGAGCACGTTTTGATCCACACTGGGCAGAACTACGATTACGAGCTCAATGGGATTTTTTTTGAGGATATGGGAATACGTAAACCGGACTATTTTCTGCAGGCAGCTGGTTGTACGGGTGCAGAAACTATCGGCAAGGTGATCATCGCGGTCGACCAGGTACTGGGTGAGATTTGCCCCGATGCGCTTCTGGTTTTGGGTGACACTAACAGTTGTTTATCGGTAATTCCGGCCAAGCGTCGCAAGATCCCCACTTTCCACATGGAGGCAGGCAATCGTTGCTTCGACATGCGAGTGCCCGAGGAGATCAATCGGCGAATCGTCGACCATACAGCCGACGTCAACCTCACATATAGTGATATTGCCCGGGAATATCTTCTCGCAGAGGGACTGCCTGCCGATCGTGTCATCAAGACTGGGAGTCCGATGTACGAGGTATTGACGCATTACTCCGACCGCATTGACCGTTCTGACGTGGTCGAACGGCTCGGGCTATATGAGGGCAAATATTTTGTAATCAGCGCACACCGAGAGGAAAATATTGAGTCCGAGGTGAATTTTGCGGGGCTGATCGAGGTGGTTAATTCCCTTGCGCGTCATTACGGGTTGCCGGTTATCATCTCTACTCACCCGCGCACGCGCAAGCGTATCGATATGACAGGCGCTCAGCTGCATCCCCTTGTGCGCTTACTAAAGCCCTTAGGCTTCAGCGATTACGTTAGATTGCAGAGTGCGGCCAAGGTAACGTTATCCGACAGCGGGACAATTACTGAAGAAGCTTCCATTCTAAATTTCCGCGCATTGAACTTGCGCGAAGCGCATGAACGCCCTGAAGGCATGGAGGAGGCCGCAGTGATGATGGTTGGTTTGAATCCCGAGAGGGTGCTACAGGCAATGGCCGTGCTGGAGTCTGAGCCTGCAGGGGACGAACGACTGCTCCGTCGCGTGGCCGACTACAGCATGCCCAACGTGTCGGACAAAGTGGTACGCATCTTGCACAGTTATACCGATTACGTAAACAGGGTGGTCTGGAAGAAGTATTGAGCGCTGGCACAATGTCGAGGGGATCGTCCCCGTGATAGGGTGGCCACTACCTCAGTAGGCTGGTGAGGTGCCGGGGTCGTGTCGGCCGCGCAACCGGCACCGTGCTCGCCGTATGGATAGTAGCGCAACAGCATCTATTACACGTTAAGGCACAGCGCGAGACGACCCATCTTCGATTGCGTTGTTTTAGCATATTTTTTGAAAAAAAGTCGTCAGATATCGGAGACCCGCTGAGTAGAACCTGTCTTCCCTATTCATGTGTGCCCCGGTCCAGAGGGTAGGCTGTTCCGACCATTCGCCGCCGTCTAGGAGTGCTGATTTTCTCTCAGGACGTCTGGCCTATCTTTTTGTGGGTCAAAAAGCAACGGGTGAATAGGAGTTTTTGGTACCGACTGCATGTCTGAAGCGAGGAATCCGAGGAGTAACTGTATTCCAACAAGCACCGGAAGGGCAGCCAACATTACTGTGCCTGGCGGCGTCGCGACGCCGCTGCTGGAGGAGTCGTGCCAGCCGATAAGCCCATAAATGGACCCGAATGCGAGTAGGCAGGCGCCCGTCACCAATTGCATTGAAGCTGCAGACAGATCCCTTAGGAAGTAGTTGTATAGAATCCGTTTGGAGAAATTCCGTAAATGGCCTCGAAGGAATTCAGCGAAGACTTTGGAAATTCGGAGATTGCTTACTTCATCGGCATACCGCGCGGCCATCGGGATATCGACCACGACCGCGCGCAGGGTATTCAGTCGGAAAAGTATGTCCGATTCAAAAAAATAGCGATTGCTTATGCGCTCTAGGGGCAGGTTCGCAGCCACTCTTGCGTGTAGTGCCGTATAGCCGTTGGTTGGGTCGAATATATCCCAGTATCCGGTCGAAAATTTCGACATGAAAGAAAGGACTGCATTTCCAAATAGCCGCGCGGCAGGCATCGCACTTACCTGACGAAGGTCATAAAATCGGTTCCCTTTTGTATAATCAGCCAGGTTGTGGGTGATGGGATGGATGAAGCGAGAAATCAATTCGGGTGCCATTTGCCCATCGCCGTCGATCTTGATCAGGATGTCAGCTCCGCTGCTCATGGCTGCTCGGTAGCCGGCCATCACGGCGCCGCCCACCCCAAGATTTCGCTCGTTTCTTAACACGGCAACACGAGCGTCGGAACAGTGGGCTTCGACGAAGTCGCCGGAGCCGTCCGGACAGCAATCATCGACAACAATGATGTGATGGCACTCAGCACCAATGCGGGCGATCACATCAAGGATATGTGCGGTGACTCGATAGCTGGGGATGATCACCGCCACGATTGGTGAGGCGAGAGACACTGGGGGCGCCGCTCCAGTACCGGTCACTTTGGCGACAAGAGCCGGATCGGAAAGCATCAGCTTAGCGCCGCTTCCAATTCCGGCAAAATCGTGAACAAATCACCCACCAGCCCGATATCAGCAACCTCGAAGATCGGCGCGTCGCCGTCCTTGTTGATTGCCACGATCGTCCCGGCGTCCTTGATGCCGGTCAGGTGCTGGATCGCGCCGGAGATACCGATGGCAACATACAGCTCCGGCGAGATGATCTTGCCGGTCTGGCCGACCTGCATCTCGTTGGGGCAGTAACCCGCGTCCACCGCCGCGCGCGAGGCGCCGACCGCGGCACCGAGCTTGTCGGCGAAGTCGTAGACGATCTTGAAGTTCTCTTTCGAGCCGACGCCGCGTCCGCCCGACACCACGCGCTTGGCGCTCTGGAGGTCAGGCCGGTCGGAGCTGGCACCGGCCAGGCCGATGAAGCGGGTGTGCTGCGGCAGCGAGGCTTCCACCGACACCGCTTCCACCGGCGCGTCGCCGCCCTGTGCGGCTTCCGACCAGGAGGCGGTGCGGATGGTCGCCACCACGGTGTGGGCGGCAGGCGCCTCCACGGTGATGATTGCGTTGCCGGCGTAGATCGGCCGTTTGAAGACGTGGCTGGATTCGACTTCCATCACGTCCGACACCTGGGCAACGCCCAGCAGCGCCGCCACGCACGGCATCAGATCCTTGCCGAAGGTGGTGGAGGGACCAAACACGTGGCTGTAGCCATCGGCCAGCTTGGCGATCTGCGGGGCCAGGGTCTGCGCGATGGGTTGCGCGTTGGCGGCGTTGGCCACCGTCAGCACACGGCTGACCCCAGCGATCTTGGCCGCCTGTTTGGCGATCTCGTCCGGCGATGCTGCCAGGACCACGATATCGATGACCTCGGGTGACAGCGCTTGTGCGGCAGTTACGCATTTGGCGGTCGCGGCATTGAGCGCGCCGTCGTGATGCTCCGCGATGATCAGTACCTTGCTCATTACAGCAACCCCTTTGACTTGAGTGCGGCGACCAGTTCGGCCGCGTCCTTGACCATGACTCCCTTGCTGCGCTTGGCGGGCGGCGCGTAATGGGTAGTCTTGAGCAGGTTGCCCGACTCGATACCCAGCTCGGCAAACGGGATGGTCTCCAGCGGCTTGCTCTTGGCCTTCATGATGTCAGGCAGCTTGATGAAGCGCGGCTCGTTCAGGCGCAGGTCGGTGGTCACCACGGCGGGCAGATCCACTTCCAGGGTCTCCAAGCCGGTATCCACCTCGCGGGTCACCGTGGCCTTGCCATCGGCGATCTCCAGCTTGGAGGCGAACGTGGCCTGTGGACGGTTCCAGATCGTGGCCAGCATCTGCCCGGTCTGGTTGGCGTCATCGTCGATCGCCTGCTTGCCCAGGATCACCAGGTCAGGCTGCTCCTTCTCGATCAGTTTCAGAAACGTGCGCGCGGCGGTCAGCGGCTGGATTTCCTGTCCGTCCTCGATCACCACGTGGAGCGCGCGATTGGCGCCCATCGCCAGCCCGTTGCGCAGGTGCGCCTGCGCGTTGGCGGGTGCGATGGTGGCGACCACGACCTCGGTGGCAATGCCCTTGTCGCGCAGGCGGAGTGCCTCTTCCAGCGCGATTTCGTCGAACGGATTGGCCGACAGCTTCACGCCGTCGGTCACCACGCCGGAACCGTCCGGCTTCACTTGGACGCGGACGTTGTAGTCCACGACGCGCTTGTAACCAACCAGGATTTTCATCGTTGTGGGGGGTCCTTGATGAGTCTGCTTTACGTCTGCGGCCGCGTCCGGGACAGCGTGGATCGGTGGCCGAAAGAACGCCCATTCTATCTGAGCCGGCCCTGCATCGCAGCGTGTCGCGGGCTATTCTGTCGGGCACGGAATTTCAAGGAATCGGCATGCTTCATCCGGTCGTTCTCAGCGGTGGCAGTGGTACCCGTTTGTGGCCATTGTCGCGGCAGAACCAGCCCAAGCAGTTCCTGACCCTGATCGGGGAGCGCTCGCTCTATCAGGAGACGATCCTGCGGGCCAGCCGTCTGCCCGGTGCGCAGCTGCCGATCACGATCTGCAGCGAATTGCACCGCTTCATGGTGGGCGAGCAGCTGCAGGCGATCGCAATGGGGAACGGCGGTATCGTCTTGGAGCCGCTGGCACGCAATACCGCGCCGGCGATCGCGCTGGCGGCGATGCAGGCGTTGCGCACCGATCCCGGCGCTACCCTGCTGGTCATGCCCGCCGATCACCTGATCGAGGATGAGGCGGCGTTCCGCGAGGCCGTTGCACGCGCGCTTTCGTTGGCGCAAGAGGACTGGCTGGTCGCTTTTGGCATTACCCCCGACTATGCGGAAACCGGTTACGGCTACATCCGCCAAGGCGAGGCGTTGGGCGCTGACGGCTATCGCATCGACCGGTTTGTGGAAAAGCCCGACCTGGAAACCGCGCAGCAGTATCTGGACGCCGGTGGCTACGCTTGGAACTCGGGAATGTTCCTGTTCAGTGCCCACGGGTATCTGGACGAGCTCGCGCGGCATGCACCGGAGATCGTCGATGCGGTCGAGCGCGCCTGGACGAAGGCCTCCAGCGATCTGGATTTCATCCGGATCGACGAGCAGGCTTTCGCGGCCAGTCCCAGCGACTCCATCGACTACGCGGTCATGGAGAAAACCGACCGCGCTGCCGTTGTGCCGGTGAGCTGCGGCTGGAGTGACATCGGCTCATGGTCGTCGTTGTGGTCGGTAGCCGAACACGACGCCGACGGCAACCGTCAGGAAGGCGACGTGATTTCGGTGGACACCACCGGCAGCCTGGTCAGGGCGTCGGAGCGCCGGCTCATTGCGACGATTGGCGTGGAAGACCTGATCATCATCGATACACCGGACGCGACGCTGGTGGCGCGCAAGGACCGGGTTCAGGACGTGAAACTCGTGGTCGAGCAGCTCAAGGCGGCCGGTCGCAGCGAACACCTGTTCCATCGCAAGGTGTATCGGCCGTGGGGTAGCTACGACTCCATCGGCGTGGGCGAGCGTTTCCAGGTCAAGCGGATCGTGGTCAAGCCCGGTGCGGCGCTGAGCCTGCAGAAGCACCAGCACAGGGCGGAGCACTGGGTGGTGGTGTCGGGCACCGCGGAAGTGACATGCGATGAGCGCGTTTTCGACCTGCATGAGAACGAGAGCACGTTTATTCCGCTGGGCAGCGTCCACCGGCTGCGCAATCGCGGCGCCGAGCCGGTGGAGTTGATCGAGGTCCAGTCCGGCGGTTACCTCGGCGAGGACGACATCGTCCGCCTTGAGGACGTGTACGGGCGGTCCTGAACCGACGACGGCCGGCAGGGCCCACGGTGAGGCAGAATAGGCGCCCGACCATTCTGCCGGTTCCGCCATGCGCCTCTCGCAATTCCATCTTCACACCAGCAAGGAAGTCCCCGCCGAGGCGGAAATCATCAGCCACAAGCTGATGCTCAAGGCCGGCATGATCCGCAAGCTCGCCTCCGGCCTCTACACCTGGACGCCACTGGGGCTGCGCGTGCTGCGCAAGGTCGAACGCGTGGTCCGCGAGGAAATGGACGCCGCCGGGGCGATCGAGATGCTGATGCCGTCGGTACAGCCGCGCGAGCTGTGGGAGGAAACGGGGCGCTGGGAAAAATTTGGCGGCCAGTTGCTGAAGATCCAGGACCGCAAGGAAGCCTGGTACTGCTATGGCCCGACCCATGAGGAGGTCATTACCGATTTCGCCCGTCAGGAACTGGCCAGCTACAAACAGCTGCCTGCATGTTTCTACCAGATCCAGACCAAATTCCGCGACGAGATCCGGCCCCGCTTCGGCGTCATGCGCGCTCGCGAATTCCTGATGAAGGACGCGTACTCCTTCCATCTGGATGACGCCGACCTGGACCGCCAGTACGAGGTGATGCACGAGGCGTACAACCGGATATTCACCCGCCTGGGATTGGAATTCCGCGCCGTATTCGCTGACACCGGCGCCATCGGCGGCAGCGCCTCGCACGAGTTCCACGTGCTGGCCGCCTCCGGCGAGGATGCAATCGCGTTCTCCGATGCCTCCGGCTATGCCGCCAATATCGAGCTGGCCGAAGCGCTTGCGCCGGGGTCGCGCGCAACCGCCGCGGAAACCATGGCCCGTGTGGAAACCCCGTATCAGCGGACCTGCGAGGCGGTGGCGGAACTGCTGGGGACCGGTCTTGAGCGCACGGTGAAATCCGTCGCCATGATCGGCGAGCAGGGTTTCGTACTAGCGCTGGTGCGCGGCGATCACCAGATCAACGAGATCAAGCTGGCAAAACTTTCCGGACGGGCCGATGTGCGGATGGCGACGGAGGCCGAGATTCTCGAGAGCCTCGGCACGGAGCCTGGTTTCATTGGTCCGGTAAAGCCGAGCAAACCGATTCACGTCATCGCTGATCGCAGCGTGGCTGCGATGGCCGACTTCGTGGTTGGCGCCAATGAAAAAGGGTTCCACCTGACCGGTGTCAATTGGGGCCGAGACCTGCCCGAACCCGACGTGGTGGCCGACATCCGCAATGTCGTGGCGGGCGATCCCTCGCCCGACGGCGATGGCACGCTGCAGATTGCCCGTGGCATTGAGGTCGGCCACATCTTCCAGTTGGGTCGCACCTACGCCAAGGCGATGGATTGCACGGTGCAGGACGCCAATGGCAAGGCTGTGACTCCGACGATGGGCTGTTATGGCATCGGCGTATCACGAATCGTTGCGGCAGCGATTGAGCAGAATCACGATGCCAGCGGAATAGCCTGGCCCGAAGCGATGGCGCCCTGGCAGGCGGTGATCTGCATCATCAATCCGAAGAAGGATCCGGCCGTCGTGGTCGCTGCCGAAGCACTGCACCGTCAGTTGAACGGCATGGGCATCGAGGCTGCTATGGATGATCGCGGTCTGCGGCCGGGGGCGATGTTTGCCGATATGGAGCTGATAGGCATCCCGCACCGGATCGTGGTTTCCGAGCGCGGTATTGTCGCCGGCACTTTTGAATACCGTCACCGGCTGGCCGAGGCGTCCGAAAACATCGGGCTGGACGCGTTGCTGACCCGGCTCGGTTCCGCGGGTTAACCGCTGATTCGGCAAACCCGGAGCCACGGATATGAATGCCGGGCCGGTTTCAATAATAAGTCGCGTTTACTAACTGCGCTGACCGGCCTAGTATTAGCTCGCCGGCCGTGCCACGGCCGAGTTTCACCATCTCCCGGAGAATCCCCGATGCCACTCGATATTGAAGCCCTGACGCCCAAAGAGCTCACCGCACTGATCAATCAGGCCAAGAAGCGCAAGACCACGCTCAGCAAGCGCAAGCCTATTGCCCAGGCGCGCAAGCGCGTGATGCAGGCAGCCAAGAACGAGGGATACACGATTGCCGAGCTGTTTGGCGGTGCGAGCGCGGCGCCCGCTGAATCGCGAACCCGCAGCAGTGCGCCGCGCAAGGCGCGCAAGACCACGGGCAAGGTCGCGCCGAAATACCGCAACCCGGAAAACCCCAACGAGACCTGGACAGGTCGTGGCCGTCAACCGCGTTGGTTGACCGCATTTACCGACGCCGGTCGTAATCGTGATGAGTTCCTGATCAATCCCGAGGGTTGATGCGCAGACGCATTTGACTTCGGTCGTGCCGGCCCTGTGTCGGCAGCAACGAAAACGCCGGCATTTGCCGGCGTTTTCGTTTTTGCTTCGCTAGAGGTTCTTGCGCGTCGGCAGGAGCAGGTTGCCAAACAGCAGCCCGGCGATAACGGCCAGCAGGATGTTCACTACCGCCATCAGCGCATCCTGACCCACTGCCACGTCCTGGCGCTGGACCAGGTCCATCATCCCGCGCAGGCTGACGCTGCCGGGCAATAGCAGGATGATTCCCGGTACCCGGACCAGTGCGCCGGGGCGATCAAACCAACGCGCATAGCCATTGCCTGCAACCGTCAATACCAGGGCCGCCAGGAAGATCCCGACCGGGCTGCCCCAGGCCAAGCCCCCGTAGCGCGAGATCAGATAACCGGCTGCGGCTGAAATCATGACCAGCGGGTAGTCCCGCACGTGCGCTCGGAACAGCACGGCAAACGCGAGTGACGCGGCGGCCAGCGCCGGCCATTCCACCCACGGTGGCTGCGGACGCAGAGCGCGTACCTCCGGTTCGAGACCGACAAGGTGCGCCAGATAGAGGGCAATGACCGTGCCCAGGGTCAACTTGAGCACAGTGGAAAGCGCGCCCGCGGCGCGCGCCGTACCCGATACCAGGTGCTGACTGGTCAACTCGTTCATGGCGTTGGTCAGCGAGAGACCTGGCAACAAGACGATCAGCGAGGCGATGATCACGGTGTTCTGGTTGAGCGGCGCAATGAAGGTGGCCACCAGCACCACCACGAGGGTGGCGACCATCGCCAGCAGCGCATCGGACGCCTCCCGCAATCGCGGTCGCGACGCCGCCAGCACGGTCAGCAACCCGATCAGCAAGCCATTGAATCCGGCCACGGCGATGTCCAGCCAAGGCAGTCGCAGCAATCCGCCCACGGCCGCCGCCACCAGTCCGAAGGCCATGACCTGCAAGGCCTGTGACCAGCGGGTGGGCGGGGTGTCCAACTCGTTCATGGCCTCCAATGCAGCCGCCAGTCCCATCTCACCGGCGATCACGGCCTCGGCGATGCGGTCCGTCTCCACAAGGCGTTGCAGGTCCGTGTCACCGGGCGGCAGCCGGATCACGCGGGTGATGTCGCTGTGCCCGGGCAACTGTTGCGGGTCGCTGAACGACATGATCAGGGCAGTGGGGCTGACCCAGGGTTCGCACTCCACGCGCAGGCGATCGGCGACCGACAGCAGCGCGCCTTCCAGTCGCTGCGCAGTGGTGCCGTACAGGTGCAGGCGCTCGGCCAGCTCGACCATGAAGGCGATGCGGTCGGGATAGCTGGCGTTGCTCAGCGGAATGGCGGCCGTGGCGTTGGATGGCGTGCTGATCATCCCGCTAGGATCGCACGCGCGCTGGTGCAGGAGCCTTATTGGAACTGCCGAGGCCACGCGCCGTGCATGGGTCACGCATGTATCCTTCCGTCACCCATGAGTGCCTCCGACCCCTCGCCGCCAAGCTTTGCCCCTGATGACCGCGACCCGGCTCGTCAGGTGCTCGCCGGCCAGTGGACACTCGAGCAGGCGCAAGCGGTCGGTGATCAACTGGCATCGATGCCCGATAGCACCCGCGTGCTGGATGCGACCGGCGTGGAGCGGCTCGATTCGCTCGCCGTGCTGCAGTTGCTGCGCTTCGCACGTGAGCGCGGACTGGAGTTTCACGAGTTCGAATTCCACCCCGACCACCGCGCGTTGGTCGCGGTGATCGATGACGTCACCGATGAGCGATTGCCGCGTCCGCGCGAGTTCGGCGTGCGCGAGGCGCTCGCGCGACTGGGCCGGGCCGTGGCCAACAACTGGCGCGAGGCGCGCTCGCTGCTGGGCTTTTTCGGTGAGGTGCTGGTCAAGATGCTGCGTCTGGTCCGCGACCCCAGGCGCTTTCGCCCGATTGCCACCGTCTTCCACATGGAACAGGTCGGCTTGGACGCGGTGCCGCTGGTGGCGCTGTTGTGCTTCCTGGTGGGCGCGGTGGTCGCGTTTCTCGGCGCGAACGTGCTGCGTGATTTCGGTGCCACAATCTTCGTCGTCGAATTGGTGAGCATCGCGTTCCTGCGCGAGTTTGGCGTGCTGCTCACCGCGATCATCCTCGCCGGCCGCACCGCCAGCGCGTTCACTGCGCAGATCGGGGCGATGGTCGGCCGCGAGGAAGTCGATGCAATGCGCACGCTGGGCCTGGACCCGGTCGATCTGCTGGTGATACCGCGGGTGCTCGCACTGCTGGTGACGCTACCGCTGCTGACCTTCGTGGCCATGATGGCCGGTCTGCTGGGCGGGCTTACGGTCGGCGCCTTCAATCTGGACATTCCGCCGCAGCAGTACCTGACGCGGATGCAGGACACAATGTCGCTGAAGCATCTGTGGGTCGGTCTGGGCAAAGCGCCGGTGTTTGCGCTGGTCATCAGCCTGATCGGGTGCCTGGAAGGGCTGCAGGTGAAGGGCACCGCGCAATCGCTGGGTGAGCGCACCACCTCCAGCGTGGTGCAGTCGATATCGCTGGTGATCGTGCTGGATGCGTTCTTCGCGATCTGGCTGATGGAGATGGGCTGGTGACGGCGGCATCGCATCCCACGCCCGCTCCCATCATCCGCGTGCGCGGACTGGTCAACCGCTTCGGTCCGCAAGTGGTGCACGACGGTCTGGACCTGGACGTGATGCCGGGAGAAATCCTTGGCGTGGTCGGCGGATCGGGCACCGGCAAGTCCGTGCTGATGCGTTCCATCCTCGGCCTGCGCCGTCCCAATGAAGGCAGCATTGAAGTGCTGGGCGTGGACGCGCGCAGCACTGATAGCAAGACGCGCAGGCATATCGAGCAGAACACCGGCGTCCTGTTCCAGGACGGAGCGCTGTTTTCCTCGCTGACGGTGGGTGAGAACGTCGAGGTGCCACTGAAGGAATACTGCCCAGGACTTTCGGACTCGCTGCGCTACGAGCTGGCGTTGCTGAAAGTGAAGCTTTCGGGTTTACCCGGCGATGCGCTGGAGAAGTTTCCTTCCGAGTTGTCCGGCGGGATGCGCAAGCGCGCCGGAGTGGCCCGTGCACTGGCGCTGGATCCGCCGCTTTTGTTTCTCGATGAGCCGACCGCAGGTCTCGATCCGATCGGTGCAGCCGCGTTCGATCGGCTGATCCGCACGTTGCAGCAGGCGCTGGGACTCACCGTGTTCCTGATCACACATGACCTCGATACCCTCTACGCTATATGTGACCGCATCGCCGTGCTGGCCGATGGCAAGGTGGTGGCCTGCGCCCCGATCGATGAGATCGAACGATGCGAGCACCCATGGGTGCGTGAATACTTCCACGGCCCCCGGGCCCGCGCCGCGCAGGATGCAGGCGCGGCGGCCCGCCCGCTCAATGAGGTCTCCCCCTGATGGAAACCAAGGCCAACTACGTCCTGATCGGTGCTTTTACAATCGTTCTGACGCTGTTCCTGCTGTTTTTCGCCCTGTGGGCGGCGAAGTACTCGACCGACAAAAGCTGGCAGAGCTACCGGGTGATCTTCAACGAGCCGGTCACGGGCATGAGCGAAGGCAGCAGCGTTCAGTACAACGGCATTTCGGTCGGCACCGTGGAGAAACTGCGCTTGGCGCCCGATGATCCGCGTCGGGTGATTGCCACGCTCAAGGTCCAGGCCAGCGCGCCGGTGATGACCGACACGCGCGCCAAGATGTCCATGACGGGCATCACCGGCAGCCCGATCATCCAGCTGACCGGCGGCGACCCCGCGAGCCCGCGCCTGGTCGATGTTGATAAGAGCGACGTCCCGGTGATCCAGACCGAGGCCTCCGCGCTGCAGAACATCGCCGACACCGCCAACAGGCTGGTGGCGCGGATGGATCAGCTGCTCAGCGAGGAAAACGTCGAAAGCGTCGCCCAGACCCTCGCCCACATCGAGACACTGACCGGGGCGATCTCCGACCAGCGCGAAGATCTCAGGGCCTTGATCACCAATGCCCGCGCGTCGAGCGAGCAGCTCGAAGCCACGCTGGGCAACGCCAACAAGGTCGTGGTCGGCATTGATCGCGAGCTGGTGAGCAAGCTGCCCGAGCTTGTCGCTCGGCTGGACAACACGCTGACGCGCCTCGACTCGGCTGCCATCGGGGCCGACGGAATCATCAATGACAACCGCGCAGCCATCCACAGCTTCGCCAATGACGGTTTGTCCCAGCTTGGCCCCACGCTGAGTGAGCTGCGCGGCCTGGTGCGTGACCTGCGCCGGGTAAGCGACCGTCTGGACAGCAACCCGGCCCGCTACCTGCTCGGTCGCGACGCGCTCAAGGAGTTTGAACCGGAATGAACCCGACCACGATCCGCCCTGCATCGCGCCACTACGGGCTCGGCATTGCACGCACAACGTTGGTGATCATCGGCTGTGTGCTGCTTGCGGCCTGCTCGGTGTTGGGCAACAACACGCGTGACCGGGGAACGGTGTACGACCTTGACCCCCGGGTCGAAGCCGATCCTGCCTGGCCACGGGTCGACTGGCAGCTCTCGCTCGCCAAGGTGAACACTACGCGGGTAGGGGACAGCCTCCGCATCGCCGTGCGCCCGGCGGTCAACGAGCTGCAGATCTACAAGGGCGCCAGTTGGGCCCGGATTCCGACCGACATGCTGGAGGGCGCGATACTGCGCACCCTGGAGGACTCCGGTCGCGTCGCCGCAGTGGCCCGGCAAGGCAGCGGGATGAGCGCCGACTACCGACTGATGCTGGAGCTGCGTCGCTTCGAGTCCGAGTATACGGCGCCCGGCATGCCGCCGACCGTGGTGATTGAGGTCAATGCCAAGCTGCTGCACATCGCCAGCCAGCGCGTCGTCGACTCGCGCACCTTCCTGCAAAAGTCGCCCACCGCCAGCACCTCGATCGAGGACGTTGTCCAGGCATTCGACCAGGCGCTACATGCGGTCACCGGCGAGATCGTGGGTTGGGTGCTGGCGGCTGGTAGCGGCGCACACGCGCAGTCGCGCGCGGGCTGAGTCAATGCGGGAGTCAGCACCGGTACGGGACACCGGCTCGGGCCTGTAAGCTGCGCGCCATGCCGATTGCCAGAAATCTGATGCGCACAGCGCGCGAGCGATTGTTCCATGTACTGCGTATGGGATTCCGCCTGGTGCCGCTGGGCGAGGCCAGGCGCGATCATTGGCGGCAGTGGTTCCTGCAGCGTTTTCCGGAGGTCCGACCCGCAGCGGTCCATGGCCAGTCGTCCGGGGCAACTTCAACGCGACGCGCGCGGACAACCGCAAACGGCCGGGCTGTCGGATACCGCGCCCACCAACCGCCCGCCCTGCCGGCAACGCTCTCGGCGACGCTGGTGGCGTTCTACCTGCCACAGTTCCACGCCATTCCAGAGAACAACGAATGGTGGGGCGAGGGCTTCACCGAATGGCGCAATGTCGGGCGCGCCCTGCCGCAGTTCCAGGGTCATGCCCAGCCGCGCCTCCCCGGCGCTCTGGGCTATTACGACCTTGGCCATCCAGCGGCCCTGCGTGCGCAGGCGACGCTGGCGCAAGCGTATGGCGTGGGCGCGTTCTGTTCCTATTTTTACTGGTTCCAGGGCAGGACCCTGTTGGAGGCGCCCCTGCGGCAGTGGCTGGATGACCCCTCCATCACCCTGCCCATTTGCCTGTGCTGGGCCAACGAGAGCTGGTCGCGTCGGTGGGACGGGCGGGCGGGAGAGGTTCTGATCGCACAGAGCCATGACCCTGACGATGACCTCGCCTTCATCGCGCACGTTTCCGCCTATCTTCGCGACCCACGCTACCTGCGGGTGGATGGCAAGCCGCTGCTGCTGGTGTATCGCCCGGGGTTGCTGCCCGATCCGGCCGCAACGGCTGCGCGTTGGCGCAAGTGGTGCGCCGGAAACGGTGTGGGCGAAATTTTCATCGCCTATGTGCAGGGCTTCGAACGCCCGGACCCTGCGACGCTGGGGTTCGATGCTGCGGTCGAATTTCCGCCCAACCTGTCCACGCCTGCCGACATCACTGCGGACCAGGTGCTGATCAACGACGAGTACACCGGCCAGGTACTGGACTGGCGGGAGTTGGCCACCGACTACAGCCAGCGCACTCCACCTGCCTACCGACTGTTCCCCGCCGTGAATTGCGGCTGGGACAACGAGCCACGCCGTCCGTCGCGGGGCCGGACCTATCTGCACGCCTCGCCGCGCCGCTATCGGGACTGGCTGATCGCTGCCATCGGACGCGGTCGTCCTGATGCTGGCGAAACCGCTCCTTTAGTGTTCATCAACGCGTGGAACGAATGGGCCGAAGGCGCTGTGCTCGAGCCCGATGCGCGGTTAGGCCATGCATGGCTCCACGCGACTGCGGAGGCGTTGCGGGAGTCCGCCGGCAAGACGTCGGCGACGACAACCCCCGACGCCGAGGTCGCAATGCGTCCGTGCGTGGTTATCCACGCTTGGTACCCCGACGCGTTCGGTGAACTGCTCGATGCACTGGACAAACTTGCCACGCCAATGCGATTGGTGGTGACCACCGGAAAAGAACAGGCCGGGAAGGTTTCAGGTGAGCTCGCGCGCCGCGGCATGATCGCCGAGTTGGAAGTCCATGAGAACCGCGGGCGCGACATTCTGCCGTTCGTGCACGTGGCCGACCGCCTGCTCAACGAGGGCGAGAAGCTGGTATTGAAGCTGCATACCAAGCAGTCGCCACATCGCCCGGATGGTGCGAACTGGCGGGGCGAGTTGCTGGATCGGTTGGCATCGCCGGCGCGCTTCCAGCACATCGTGACGTCGTTCCAGGAAGATGCCTCGCTGGGTCTGGTGGCGCCGGAGGGCCATGTGCAGCCCTTGCACTACTACTGGGGTGCCAACCGCGACAAGGTCCATTATCTGGCGACCAGATTGGGTATCAAAAAACCCGACGCCGGGACCGATCACTTCGTTTCCGGCAGCATGTTCTGGGTACGACTGGATGGATTGCGGCCATTGCTGGATGCGCATCTGGATGAGTGGGAGTTTGAGGCGGAAGCCGGCCAGCTCGATGGCACCTTCGCCCACGCGGTCGAACGGGTGTTTGCCCTGTGCGTCCGCGAGCAGGGGCTGCGGGTCCAGGATGCCGCCACGTTGTGCGGCGACGTGCGCGTAGAAACCGGGCCATATCCGTACGCCAAACGTGACTGACCCGCCGCTTGTTCAGTCCCCCAACTCGCGTACCAGCATCGTGGCCAGGGTTTCAGCTTCGTGGCTGCCCGTATCCAGCACGATGTCTGGGTCCTCCGGCACCTCGTACGGTGAATCTATTCCGGTGAAGTTGCGTAACAGACCGGCGCGTGCCTTCGCGTAGAGTCCTTTGGCGTCTCGCTGCTCGGCGACCGAAAGTGGGGTGTCGACGAAGACCTCGAGAAACTCGCCCTCTGCGAACATGCGGCGGGCCATCTTCCGCTCCGCCCGGAAGGGCGAAATAAAGCTCACCAGTACCACCAGGCCGGCATCGACCATCAGCCGGGCTACCTCGGCCACACGACGGATGTTTTCAACGCGGTCTTCATCGGTGAAGCCAAGATCGTTGTTGAGGCCGTGGCGAATGTTGTCGCCGTCGAGCAGGTAGGTGTGCCGACCCATCGCAAGAAGCTGTTTTTCCACCAAGTTGGCGATCGTGGATTTTCCGGCGCCCGACAGACCGGTGAACCAGATGCATCGCGGTCGCTGGTGCTTGATCAGCGCACGCGACGCCTTGTCGACGTCAACATGCTGCCAGCGAATGTTGCTGGCCCGGCGAAGGGCGAAGTCCAGGGTGCCCGCGCCCACCGTCGCGTTGCTCTGACGGTCGATCAGGATGAAGCCGCCCAGGTCGCGGTTGTCGGTAAAGGGTTCGAAGCCGATCGGCTCATTTAGATACAGGTTGCAATACCCGACCTGATTGCACTCCAGCGACTTGGCAGCCAAGTGTGCCTGGGTGTTGACGTCGATCTGGTGCTTCAACTCGGTGATGGTTGCGCCGACCGTGCGGGCTCCGATCTTGAGCCAGTACGGGCGTCCGGGGAGAAGAGGCTTCGGGTCCATCCAAAGCAGATTCGCGGCGAACTGGTCAGCGACTGCCAGAGGAGCGTCGGCTGGGCAGATGATGTCGCCGCGACCGATGTCGATCTCGTCGTCCAAGCCTAGTACGACGGGCTGGCCTGGGTCGGCCCGGGTAACCTCGCGATCCCCGCTGAATATGCGGGCGACGGTTGAGGCACTGCCCGAAGGAGACACGGTGATCGCATCGCCCACCGCCACCGATCCCGCTAACAGCGTACCGGCAAACCCGCGGAAATCCTGGTTCGCACGACAAACCCACTGCACAGGTAGACGGAATTCCCCCACGGTGTTGGGCGACTCGATCACGACGGTTTCCAGGTGATTCAGCAACGCGGTGCCCTGGTACCACGGCATATGCCGAGAGGTTTCCAGCACGTTGTCGCCATCCAGCGCCGAAAGTGGAATGCAGGCCACTTGTTCGATTCCCAGCTGCGCGGCCAACTGCTGGTAGCCAGTGGCGATCGCCTCGAACAAGTCCTGACGATAGTCGACAAGATCCATCTTGTTGACGGCGAGCACCACGTGGCGGATACCGAGCAGGGCGAGGATGTAGCTGTGGCGCCGGGTCTGGGTCAGCAATCCCTTGCGGGCATCCACTAGGACGATAGCAAGGTCGGCTGTGGACGCGCCGGTGGCCATGTTGCGGGTGTACTGCTCATGCCCCGGGCAGTCGGCGACAATGAACTTGCGCCGGTCGGTGTCGAAGTAACGGTAGGCGACGTCGATCGTGATGCCCTGTTCGCGCTCGGCGCTTAGGCCATCCACCAGGGATGCGAAGTCGATCCCATCGCCGATGGCGGCGGCGCGGTTGACGTCCGAGATTAGCGCTGCGGCCTGATCATCCAGCAGCGCCCGCGCGTCGTACAAAAGCCGTCCAATCAGCGTGCTCTTGCCATCGTCAACGCTCCCGCAGGTGATGAAGCGCAACAAGCCCTTTGCTTCGTGGCGTAGCAGATAGTCCGCGACCGCCCGGGGGGCATCAGCTGCGGACTGGTCAGGTTTGGCGCCCATCAGAAGTAACCTTCTTGCTTTTTCTTCTCCATCGATGCGGTCGGATCGTGGTCGATTACCCGTCCCTGGCGTTCGGAGGTCGTCGTCACGAGCATCTCGGCAATCACCTTTTCCAGCGTATCGGCGTTGGATTCAATCGCGCCGGTCAGCGGGTAGCAGCCTAGCGTGCGAAAACGCACCATCTTCATAATCGGTACTTCGTGAGGCCGCAGGGGGAGGCGATCGTCATCGACCATAATCAGAGCGCCGTTCCGTTCCACAACCGGCCGAGGCGCTGCCAGATACAACGAGGGCACAGGAATATTCTCGCGCAGGATGTACAGCCATATATCTAACTCGGTCCAATTGGAGATAGGAAACACCCGTACCGACTCGCCCTTGTGTATACGCGTGTTGTAGAGGTTCCAAAGTTCCGCCCGCTGGTTTTTCGGGTCCCAGCGATGGTGCTCATTGCGGAACGAGAAGATGCGTTCCTTGGCCCGGGATTTCTCCTCATCGCGCCGCGCACCACCGATCGCAGCGTCAAACCCGCCGGCATCGAGCGCCTGTCGCAACGCCTGGGTCTTCATGACGTCGGTGTGCACGGTAGCACCATGCGTGGGTGGTCCCACGCCGTTGGCCAAGCCCTGGGGATTGATATAGGTATGCAGCTTGACGCCCGTCTCCCGGACGCGGCGGTCACGGAATGCGATCATCTCGGCGAATTTCCAGCCGGTGTCCACATGCAGTAGGGGTATTGCAGGTGGCGCCGGATGGAACGCCTTCAGCAAAAGGTGCAGTAGCACCGAGCTGTCCTTGCCGATCGAATACAGCATTATCGGCTTGGAGAACTCCGCTGCGACTTCCCGCAGGATGTGGATGCTCTCGGTTTCCAGACGATCCAGATGGGTGGGGGCGGTCAATTCGGGCATAGGAAGACGATATTGGGAAAGGAGGATGCTAGTACATTCCCGGGGCAGGACAGGCATCCGTTGGCATCTTGCCAAACGAAAAAGCCGCCCGCAGGCGGCTTCGTGGGGTGCCCGGCCGGCGCTCAAGCGTGACTGAAGTCGACGCCTGTCTTGCCTCGAAGCTCGTCCTCGGTGACGTCAGGCGCCAGCTCGACCAGCTTCAGCCCATCGGCGGTGATGTCCATGACCGCAAGGTCGGTGATGATCCGGCTGACCACGCCCAGACCGGTCAGCGGCAGGGTGCACTCGGGCAGGATCTTTGGCTCACCTTTCTTGGTGGTGTGTTCCATCAGCACCACGACGCGCTGCACGCCGGCGACCAGATCCATCGCCCCGCCCATGCCCTTGACCATCTTGCCCGGCACCATCCAGTTGGCCAGGTCGCCCTTGTCGGTGACCTCCATCGCGCCCAGGATCGCCAGGTCGATGTGGCCGCCGCGGATCATCGCGAAGGAGTCTTGGCTGCCGAAATAACTGGCACCGGGGCGGGCGGTGACGGTCTGCTTGCCGGCATTGATCAGGTCGGCATCCAATTCGTCCTCGGTCGGGAACGGGCCGATGCCCAGCAAGCCATTTTCGGACTGCAGCCACACGTCCATGCCGTCGGGGATGTAGTTGGCGACCATGGTCGGCAGGCCAATACCTAGGTTGACGTAGGCGCCGTTGGTAAGTTCCTGCGCGGCGCGCTGCGCCATCTGCTCGCGTGACCAGCCCATTACTTGCCTCCTTCGCGCACGGTGCGCTGCTCGATGCGCTTCTCGGGGTTCGCGTTGTGCACGATCCGGTCCACGTAGATGCCCGGTAGATGGACGTGATCGGGGTCGATCTGGCCAACCTCGACGATCTCCTCGACCTCCACGATGCACACTTTGCCCGCCATGGCGCAGGCCGGGTTGAAGTTGCGCGCGGTCTTGCGGAACAGCAGGTTGCCGGCTTTGTCCGCCTTCCACGCCTTGACCAGCGCTACATCGGCAACCAATGCGGTCTCCATGACGTAATGCTTGCCTTTGAACTCGCGTGTCTCCTTGCCCTCGGCGACCACGGTGCCATAGCCGGTGGCGGTGAAGAAGGCGGGGATTCCGGCGCCGCCGGCGCGCAGGCGCTCGGCCAGCGTTCCCTGCGGGGTGAACTCCAGTTCGAGCTCGCCGGCCAGGAACTGGCGTTCGAATTCCTTGTTCTCGCCGACGTAGGACGAAACCATCTTGCTGATCTGGCGCGTCTCCAGCAGCAGGCCCAGACCGAAGCCGTCGACGCCGGCGTTGTTGGAGATGGCGGTCAGCCCGGTCACGCCGGAATCGCGGAGGGCCTCGATCAGGGCTTCCGGAATGCCGCACAGTCCGAACCCGCCGACGGCGAGGGTCTGGCCGTCGGCGACCACGCCTTGCAGGGCGCTTTTTGCATCGGGGTAGATCTTGCTATGTACTCCGCCGACCGGCGGTGACACGGCACTGGGCTGGGCCATGACGAAACTCCTTGTTCGGGATGGCGCCAGTCTAACGCGACGCCCGGTGGTGCCCGAAGCGTACGTTCGGCCAATGGTCTCCGGTCCCGGATGCCAAGACGCCGCCCGTAGGCGGCGTCGGCACGGCGGTCAGTGCGGTCGTCAACTGCCGCCGGCTTCCAGCTTGTCCAGCGCGGCTCGAAGCGCCTTGGCGGGCAGATAACCGCCAACCTGGCTGCCGTCGCGGGCAATGATCATTGGGGTGCCGGTGAGGCCAACGCTCTGGCCGACCTGGTACTGGTCGGCCACCGTGTTCTTGCAGTTGCGGCTGTCCACCTTGCCGGTCGACTTGGCCTGGGTCAGGGCGCTCTTGCGGTCGGGCGAGCACCACACCGAGACCATCTGCTTGTAATCATCGCTGCCGATGCCCATCCGCGGGAACGCCAGATACTCCACCGCAATACCCTCGGCGTTGTACTGCTTGATTTCCTGATGCATCTTGCGGCAGTAGCCGCATTCCACGTCGGTGAACACGGTCACGGTGTGCTTGGGGTTGGGCGGTGCGAACACGATCCGCTCGCTCGCGGGAATCGTCTTCAACAGTTTGTTGCGCATGCCGCCCAGGGTCGCTTCACTGAGGTTCTTCTGGGTCCGGGTGTCGAGCAGCGCACCGCCTGCTCCGGCGAAGAACAGGTAATTGCCGTCGTCGCTGACGTAGATGACCTGCCCGCCGACCACCGCCTCGCGGAAGCCGGGGATGGGAGCCTTGCCGATGTAGTCGACCTTGACCTCGGGATTGAGCGCGGCGATGGCGGCGACGGCGCGCTCCTCGGGTGAGCCGGTTGCGGGCTTCGTCGTCTCGGAGGCGTTCGCTGCAGCGGACTGCGGCGCTTTCGCATCATCGACGGGGGAGGGAGCCTTGGCGCATGCGGAGATGCTGAGCATGCCGAATGCCGCGGCAAGTAGGAGTCGCTTCATGGATGTTCCTGGCGGTAAGGGCGCGCGATGCGCGCCCCGGAGTCGGGGGACGGATTGTTGCACGCGATGCCTGCACCGCGCCGCGCAGCTGGGCGCTCGCGTCAGTCGCGCAGGAAGTATTCCACGGTCGTCACCACGCGCACCCGCTTGATCTGCGGGCTGCTCTGGTCGCGGTCGCTGATGCTGACTACACCCTGATTGGCGCTGCGTATACCATCCAGTCGCGACTCGGAGTCCTTGGCGAACTGGACGGCGGAATCGCGCGCGGCCGCCGTCGCCTCCGCAATCAGGGCCGGCTTGATGTCATTGAGCTTGGTGTAATCGAACTCCGGCGCGCTGTTTTCCCCGATCATCACGCCCCGGGTCACCAGTTCACCCGTGCGCCGGACCGCATCCAGTGCACCCGCCACGTTGGTGGTGCGCAGGCTGACGGTGGTGGCATAGCGGTAGCGCTCCGGAGGGCGGCTGTCGCCGTACGCCCACGCCCAGCGGTCCTCCAGCCTGGGCGGGGACACGACGATCTCATCGGCCTTGAAGCCGGCGGCCTCGAAGAACTCGCGGATGATCGCGGTATTGGCGTCCAGACTGCGCTGGACCTCGGCCAGGTCGTTGCCACCCACGGTATGCGGCAGTGGCCACACCACGAGGTCGGCATCGACAATCTTCTCGGCGGAGCCCTTGACCACCACGTAGCGGTCGGCGGTCTTCAGGCGCTCCATGCCCTTGGCGGCGAACCAGCCGGCGCCGGCCAGCCCGACCATCAACAGGGCGGCGGCGATGATCGGAAGAGCGGGGCGAACGGTGATATTGGACATCTTCGGGGGTTCCGACGTGGTTATGAGGCAAGCGTACACGCCCCGGTTCGCGTAGACGGATTTGGCGTCCGCAGTCCGCCGGGCTTGTCAGTGGCAGCCGGGGCGTCGACTATGCACGCCGACGTCGCGTGCGCCCACGGCTGCTGCCATGAACAACGAACTGATCTACCTGCTGCTGATATTCGGCCTGCTGGTCATCCCCCGCGCGCTGCAACGCTTCCAGTTGCCGGCACCGATCACCTGCCTGTTGCTGGGCCTGGGAGCGGTGCTGTTGTGGGGCGAGCGCATGAGCGACTCGGTGATCGTGCTGCTCTCCACCCTGGGCATCTCCTCGTTGTTCCTGTTTGCCGGGCTCGAGGTCGAGCTCACGGCGCTGCGCAAGGAGCTCGGCCGGCTGCTGGTTTACCTCACCACCCAGATCGCCTGCCTTGTCGGCGTGGCCTGGCTGTGCTGGAAGTACGCCGAGCTGGGGTGGCAGGCGGCGGCGCTGGTGTCACTGGCGCTGCTGACCCCGTCCACCGGGTTCATCGTCGATACGCTGGAGCGCCTGGGGCTGAACGCCGATGAGCGGTTCTGGGTGACCAGCAAGGCGATTGCCGGTGAACTGCTGGCGCTGACGGCCTTGTTCGTGGTCCTGCAGGCGGGGGACCCCACCCAGCTGGCGATTTCCTCCGGGGCGATGGTGCTGATGATGGTTGGCCTGCCGCTGGTGTTCATCGCGCTGGGGCGCTGGGTGATGCCGCACGCGCCCGGTTCGGAATTTTCCCTGCTGGTGATGGTCGGCATGGTTGCGGCGTACATCACCTACAGCCTGGGCGTGTACTACCTGGTGGGTGCATTCATCGCCGGCCTGGTCGCGCGCCTGCTGCGCTTTCGCATGCCGCTGCTGGCCTCGGACGAGAACATCCACGCGCTGCGCCTGTTTGCGACCTTCTTCGTGCCGTTCTATTTCTTCCACGCCGGCACCGAGATCTCGCGCGATGCGCTGACTTGGGAAGCCGCCGGCCTGGGCGTCGTGCTGACCCTGGTCATCGTGCCGCTGCGCATCGGGCTGGTCTGGCTGCAGCGCCGGGTGATGTTTGGCGAGGGTCACAAGAGCAGCCTTAAGGTGTCCGTGGCGCTGGCGCCCACGCTCGTCTTCACGCTTGTGCTGGCCAATATCCTGCACAAGGAGTTCGATCTTTCCGCCACATTGTTTGGCGCGCTGATCCTCTACACCACGCTCAACACCCTGCTGCCGTCCCTGGTGTTCCGCACGCCGTTCGATGTCGACCTGTTTGACGCCCCGTTGCCGACGCATCCGGAAGACCGGATGAGCAAGGTGGGGGAAGCGGGCGAGGCTCCCGCAGTGTCGTCGGGACCGGCGCCGCTTGCCTGAGTGCGCAAGCGTGCTTGCACGTGCGGGCGAGGCTTGAACCGACGGCTTTCGTCCCCATTCCAGCTACCGCGCGCACACCGCGCTGCAAATATTGCCGATTGGCCGGTTTCTGACCGGCCCGGCTCATCGACTGTCGATTCGACGCGTTTGCTCAGTTAAGGGTTCTGTTCCCATGCCGATCTATGCTTTTGAATGCGCCGCCTGCGGTCACGATTTTGATCGCCTGCAGAAACTGTCCGATGCCGATCCCACCGATTGCCCTGCATGCGGCAAGCCCGAACTCAAGCGCCAGTTGACCGCGCCGCAGTTCCGCCTGTCGGGCACCGGCTGGTACGAGACCGACTTCAAGAAGGACGGCGACAAGAAACGCAACCTGGCAGGTGATGGCGCAGCGCCGGCTAAGGGCGGTGAGGCCAAGCCCGCAGAGGCGAACTCGACCAGCGCGGCTGCGTCGACCGCCGCCAAGCCCGCGCCCGCCGCGGGAGCCTGAGCAGATTCCCGGAACCGGCGATCGGCCCGCTAAACTAGGCGGTCCAGCCGGGAGTACCCGGCGCGTCCCGTTTTCCGGAGTCAGCATGCGTACCCATTTCTGCGGCCTGATCGACGAGAGCCTGATCGGCCAGACCGTGACCCTGTGCGGCTGGGCCGACGTCGCCCGCGACCTGGGCGGCCTGTGTTTCATCGACCTGCGCGACCACGAGGGCATCGTCCAGGTGGTGGCCGAGCCGGCGGATGTGGAAGGCAACGACCGCGTCATCGCCAACGCCGCGGAGGTGGGCTACGAGGACTGTCTGCGCGTGACCGGCCAGGTGCGCCGTCGCGAATCGGTCAACAACAAGATTCCGACCGGCCAGGTCGAGGTGGTCGCCACCGCGATCGAAGTGCTGAACAAGGCCGAGCCGCTGCCGTTCCACGCGCATGAAAACCCGGGCGAGGACATCCGCCTCAAGTACCGCTACCTGGATCTGCGCAGCCCCGACATGCAGCGCAAAATGCGTACCCGCACCCGGCTGGTACGCGCGCTTCGCCGCTGGCTGGACGCGCGGGATTTCCAGGACATCGAAACTCCCATCCTGACCAAGGCGACCCCGGAGGGCGCGCGCGACTTCCTGGTCCCCGCGCGCATGCATCCCGGCGAGTTCTACGCGTTGCCGCAATCGCCCCAGCTGTTCAAGCAGATCCTGATGGTTGCCGGGTTCGATCGCTACTACCAGATCGCCCGCTGCTTCCGCGACGAGGCCCTGCGCGCCGACCGCCAGCTGGAGTTCACCCAGCTCGACATGGAGTTCGCCTGGGTGCAGGAGTCCGACGTCCAGGACACCGCCGAGGCGATGATCCGCGACGCCTTCCGCGAGGTGATGGACGTGGAGCTGGCGCAGCCGTTCCCGCGCATGACCTGGGCGGAGGCGATGCGCCGCTTTGGTTCCGACAAGCCGGACCTGCGCATCGAGATGGAGTTCACCGATATCGCCGAGCTGGTGAAGGACTGCGAGTTCAAGGTCTTCACCGACTGGGCCAACGACGCCAAGGGCCGGGTCATCGCCCTCTGCGTGCCCGGCGGTGGAAGCCTGTCGCGCAAGCAGATCGACGAGGTCGGCGCGCACGCGGCCAAATACGGCGCCAAGGGTCTGGCGTGGATGAAGGTCACCGACCCGGCGCTGGGCCGCGAGGGCGTCAATTCGCCGATCGCCAAGTTCCTCGACGATGCCACCCTGGCGGGGATCCTGCAGGCCACGGCGGCCAAGGGCGGCGACCTGCTGTTGTTCGGCGCGGCCGCCTGGAATACCGCGTCGGACTTCATGGGTGCGGTGCGGCTGAAGGTCGGCAAGGACCTGGGTCTGGTCCGCGAGGGCTGGGCACCGCTGTGGGTGACCGACTTCCCGATGTTCGAGTGGGACGAAGACGCCCAACGCCACGTCGCTTTGCACCATCCGTTCACCGCGCCGGCGGTGGACGACGTCGAGTCGCTGCGTGCCAATGCCCACACGGCGGTCTCGCGCGGCTACGACATGGTCCTCAACGGCAACGAGATCGGCGGCGGTTCAATCCGTATCCATCGCCCGGCGATGCAGGCCGCGGTGTTCGAACTGCTGGGTATCGACGCCGACGAGCAGCAGGCCAAGTTCGGCTTCCTGCTGGATGCGCTCAAGTACGGCGCGCCACCGCACGGTGGCATCGCCTTCGGCATCGACCGGATCGCTGCGCTGATGGCCGGCACCGAGTCGATCCGCGACGTCATTGCCTTCCCCAAGACCACCGGCGCGCAATGCATGATGACCGGCGCGCCATCGCCGATCGCCGATGAGCAGCTGGCCGAGATCCACGTTGCGGTGCGCCCCAGGAAGTAACCGCCGGTCATGCCTCCCGTGATCCGCCGGGCCACGGTCGCCGATGCGGCGACGCTGTCGGAACTGGCCGCACGCACCTTCACCCAGACCTTCGGCCACCTCTATCCGGCCGAGGATCTGGCCGCCTTCCTGGGCGAAAACTACACGGTGGATCGGCAACGCACGATCCTGGCCCACCCGGCGTACGCGGTCTGGCTGGTGGAGCAGGGCGGCGCGGCGGTCGGGCATGCGGCTGCGGGACCGTGCGGGCTGCCGCATCCTGACGTTCGTTCCGGCGACGGCGAACTCAAACGCCTGTACCTGCTGGAGCACATGCACAACGGCGGACTCGGCGGCGAGCTGTGCCGGGTCGCCCTGGAGTGGCTGCTGCGCGACGGGCCGCGCACGCTGTGGCTGGGTGTGTGGTCGCGCAACCTCGCGGCGCAGCGCTTCTATGCCCGCCGCGGCTTCGAGCATGTCGGCGACTATGAATTTCCGGTCGGTCGCGTCCGCGATCACGAGTTCATCCTGCGTCGGCCGCCAGCCCCGCTTGCATGAATACCCGTGGCCAGAACGTTCTCTCTACACGGTGCTGACGGGTCGAAGGAGGCAGAATGGGACCTCAATCCGCACACGGAGTTCAACCATGAAGGCCATGACCGCGGGTATCGCCGCATGCGTTCTTTCCCTGGGCCTCGCCGCATGCGCGAGCACGCCGGTCGCCGGTGCGGGGCCGGGCCAGCTTCCGGCGCAGGGACCGGTTCAGGTCGCATGGAACGATCCGGGCACGTTCCGCGAAATCACCTACGGCCGTGACCGGGTTGATACCCGCCGTGGGGTTTGGATCGAGCAGCTGGCCGTGTACCTGCGAACCCAGGCGGAGCGGCACCTGTCCGCCGGTGAGCAGTTGCAGGTGACCCTGCTGGATGTCGACCGCGCCGGCGAGTACGAGCCGTGGCAGGGCCCGGACTACGACGACGTCCGGATGATGCGCGATATCTACCCGCCCCGGATCACCCTGGAGTTCCGCCGCCTGGATGCAGCCGGACAGGTGATCGACGAAGGCCGTCGCCAGCTGACCGACATGGCCTACCTGTCACGCCCCGGTGCCGGCCGTGATAACGACCCGCTGGTCTACGAGAAGCGGGTCCTGGACGACTGGCTGCGTCGGGAGTTCAAGGCGCCCTGAGCGTGCCCGGCGAACGCGAGGCGCATGGCGCCGGTCCGGTTTCGCCCGGCGACCCGCAAGGCCGCCGGGTGTTGCTGCTGCACGGGCTGTGGATGCCGCGCGCGTGCATGGCCTGGCATGCCAGACGTCTGCGCCGCGCGGGCTTTCGCCCTGAATTGTTCGGCTATGACACCGTCGGCGGCGGTCCTGCACGGGCGGTCCCGGAGTTGGTGGAGGCCTTGTGCGAACCGGCCGACATCGTCGCCCACAGCCTTGGCGGACTGATCGCGGTGCGCGCCCTGGAGCGCGAACCGGATCTGCCGGTGGGTCGGGTCGTCTGTCTGGGCACGCCGCTGCGCGGCAGCGCGGCGGCAACAGGCATCGCACAGCTGCCGGTGCTTCGACGGTTCCTCGGCCGCAGCGCGGGGCTCCTGCGCCGCGGTTGCCTGGCGTGGGAGGGCGACGCCGAGCTGGGTATGGTGGCGGGCGACTCCGGCAGGGGTCTTGGCCGTTTCTTCGGCAACTTCGAGGGCCCCAGTGACGGCACCGTGGCCATCGCGGAGACCCGGGTGCCCGGTCTCGCGGACCACATCGTGCTGCCGACCAGCCACAGCGGCATGCTGTTGTCCCGGTCGGTGTCGCGCCAGATCATCGCGTTCCTGCGTACCGGACGCTTCGACCATGGGCAGGCAACTCCCGCGGTGCCTTGAGCGGGGCGTACCGGGAAAATGCAAGGGCGGCCGGCCGTCACCGGTTGGAGTAAAGTAGCCGGCTGTCACCGTTCACTCAATCGGACACTGCACATGGGTAGGGGACCGTCAATCGAGGGTCGCAAGAACGCCTCGGACGCCAAGCGCGGCAAGATCTTCACCAAGCTCATTCGCGAGATCTCCGTCGCGGCGCGTGCTGGCGGGGGCGATCCGGCCAGCAATCCGCGCCTGCGCTCCGCCATCGAGAAGGCCTACAGCGCGAACATGACCAAGGATGTGGTCGAACGTGCGGTCAAGAAGGCCACCGGTGAGCTGGAAGGCGTCAACTACGAGGAAATCCGTTACGAGGGCTACGCCCCGGGCGGGGTTGCCGTGATCGTCGACTGCCTGACCGACAACAAGGTCCGCACCGTGGCCGACGTGCGCCACGCCTTCGGCAAGTTCGGCGGCAACCTGGGTACCGACGGCTCGGTTGCCTTCATGTTCAACAAGCTGGGCGTGCTGACGTACGCGGCCAATGCCGACGAGGACGGCATCACCAACGCGGCCATCGAGGCCGGTGCGGACGATGTCGTGGTCTATCCCGAGGACGGCGCAATCGAGGTGTTCACCACCCAGGACGCCTATGAGGCGGTCAAACAGGCGATGGTGGACGCCGGTCATCCGCCCGGTCACGCCGAGGTGACCTGGCGCGCCGACAACGACATCGCCGTCGAGGGCGACGTGGCCGAGCAGGTGGTCAAGCTGCTGGCCTGGCTCGAGGATCTCGATGATGTCCAGAACGTGTACTCCAACGCCGACCTCGGCCTGGACGCCTACGCCTGAGGGCGTGGGCCGGCGACGTGATCCGCATCCTGGGCATTGATCCCGGTTCCCAGTGGACGGGAATCGGGGTGATCGACGTGGGCAGCGACGGGCGCTGCCGCTACGTGCACTGCGAGGCGCTCAAACTGCTGTCTGCACCGGACTTCCCGGCACGCCTGGGCCTGCTGTGCGACGGGCTGGAGCGCGTGCTCGACCAGTGGCAGCCCCACCAGGTCGCCATCGAGACGGTGTTCATGGACAAGTCGGCGATGTCGGCGCTCAAGCTCGGCCACGCCCGGGGCGCGGCGATGGCCACGGTGGTCCGCCGCAAGCTGGCCATCAGCGAGTACGCCCCGCGGGTGATCAAGCAGTCGCTGGTCGGCAAGGGCGCGGCGGACAAGCTGCAGGTCCAGCACATGGTCCGGCTGCTGCTGAACCTGTCCGCGATGAAGTTGCAGGCCGACGCCGCCGACGCTCTCGCGGTCGCCCTGACCCACGCGCACATGAGTGCAACCGCGGCCCGCACCGGGCTGGCGGTGACCCAGTTACGGAGACGCGGCACATGATCGGCAGACTCAAAGGCAACGTCATCCACAAGCAGCCGCCGTGGCTGGTAGTGGACGTCAATGGCGTGGGCTACGAACTGGAGGCACCGATGAGCACCTTCTACGACCTGCCCGAGCTGGGCCGGGAAGTCTCGCTGTTCACCCACTACGCGCAGAAGGAAGACAGCGTGTCGCTGTACGGTTTCCTGCGCGATTCCGAGCGCCAGTTATTCCGCGAGGTCCAGAAGGTCAAGGGCATCGGCGCGAAGATCGCGCTGGCGATCCTGTCGGGGATCAGCGTGGATGATTTCGTCCGCACGGTGCAGGCCAGTGACGTGACCGCCTTGTGCCGCATTCCCGGCATCGGCAAGAAAACCGCCGAGCGCATGGTGGTCGAATTGCGCGACCGCGCCGGCGACATGGGCGGAGAGGGCGTGATCCTGTCACCGTCCGATACCCCCCGCGATCCACAGAGCGAGGCGGTCATCGCCCTGCAGCAACTGGGCTACAAACCCGCCGAAGCGGCGCGTATGGTGCGTGACGCGTCCCCGGGGGCGGCCGACGATGCGGCCACCATCATCCGCAAGGCGTTACAGTCCGCGCTTCGTTGAGCGTGAAGTTTCCAACGCTCCAGACCTGACCCAACCGCCTCCATGTCGACACCGAAGATTCCCGTTCCGAGCAACGGCACCCGCGGCGATGCTCCGGGCCACGGCAAGGCCGGCCTGGCGGGATTGATGCTGGCTGCGATCGGCGTCGTTTTCGGCGACATCGGCACCAGCCCGCTGTACACCCTGCGCGAGGCCTTCAGTCCGCATTACGGGTTGACCGCCAACCACGACACCGTGCTGGGGGTACTCTCACTGGTGTTCTGGGCGTTGATGCTGGTGGTCACGGTCAAGTACGTGACCATCATCATGCGCGCCGACAACGAGGGCGAGGGCGGCATCATGGCCCTGATGGCGCTGGCGCAGCGGACCCTGCCCAAAGGCTCGCGCTCGGCCTACGGGGTCGGCATCCTGGGTGTTTTCGGCGCTGCGCTGTTCTTCGGCGACGGGGTCATCACGCCGGCCATCTCGGTGCTGTCCGCGCTGGAAGGGCTGGAGGTGATCGCACCTGAATTTGGCGCCTGGGTGGTCCCGTTGACCGTGGTTGTCCTTGTGGCGCTGTTTGCCAGCCAGCGTTTTGGCAGCGCGCGGGTGGGCAAGGTATTCGGGCCGATCACCGGGATCTGGTTCCTGTCACTGGCGGCGCTCGGGATCCTCAACATTACCCATGCACCGCAGGTGCTGCAGGCGGTGAATCCCCTGTGGGCGGTGGAGTTCTTTGCGGTCCACCACTGGCACGGCATCTTCATTCTCGGTGCCGTGGTGTTGGCGGTGACGGGTGGAGAGGCGATCTACACCGACATGGGTCATTTCGGCGCCAAGCCGATCCGCTACGCGTGGTACTGGTTCGTGCTGCCGGCCCTGGTGATCAATTACCTGGGCCAGGGCGCGCTGGTGCTGGAGGATCCGGCCGCGATCCGCAACCCGTTCTATGTCGGCGTGCCGGAGTGGGCGCGGATGCCGATGGTTGTGCTGGCGACGATGGCCACGGTGATCGCCTCGCAGTCGGTCATAACCGGTGCGTTTTCGGTGACCCGCCAAGCCATGCAGCTGGGTTACATCCCGCGCATGCACACCAAGCACACCTCCAGCGACACGATCGGACAGATCTACATCCCCGCGGTCAACTGGGGAATGATGACGGTGGTGATCGCCCTGGTGCTGGCGTTCGGCAACTCGTCCTCCCTGGCGACCGCCTATGGCGTGTCGGTGTCGGGCACGATGCTGATCGACACCCTGCTGCTGGCCATTGTTGCCCAGGCGACCTGGAAGAATCTGCGCCGCTGGGTGCTGCCCTTGTGCGTGATCTTCATCATTGGCGACATCGGTTTCGTGATCGCCAACGGCGCCAAGATCATGCAGGGCGGCTGGTTCCCGCTGGCGCTCGGCATCGTCCTGTTCACCCTGCTGCGCACCTGGCGCCGTGGCCGTGAGCTGCTGCGCGAGGAGATGCAGAAGGGCGGCATCCAACTGGGAAGCTTCCTGCCCGGCCTGATGCTGGCGCCGCCGGTGCGGGTGCCCGGCACCGCGGTGTTCCTGACTGCGGAGAAGGGAGTGGTGCCCCACGCGCTGCTGCACAACCTCAAGCACAACAAGGTGCTGCACGAGCGCAACGTGTTCCTGACGGTGGACACGCTGAAGGTGCCTTACTCCCCCAGCGAGCGGCGTCTTCAGATCGACGCGATCGGCGATGACTTCTACCGCGTGGTGGTGCGCTTCGGCTTCATGGAAACCCCCGACGTGCCGCTGGCGCTGATGCGCTCCTGCGACCAGGGGGACGGCATCGCGTTTGATCCGATGGAGACGACCTACTTCGCCAGCCACGAGACGGTGGTGGCCGCGGCGCGCGGTGGAATGCCTGTGTGGCGCGACAAACTGTTCGCCTTCATGCACCGCAACGCCGCCCCGGCGACGGGGTTCTTCCGGATCCCGGGCAACCGGCTGGTCGAGCTCGGCTCGCAGGTGGAGATCTGATTACGTCGTGGCGTGGGCGATGTCCGGCGCCTCGCGCCATGCGACCATAGCGCGATGAATGAGGACCGCATCATCGCCCCAGACGCCACCTCCGAGGACGATGCCCTCGAGACCTCGATCCGGCCCCGGCGGCTGGACGAATACCTCGGCCAGGTGCCCGTCCGCGAGCAGATGAAGATCTACATCGAGGCCGCCAAGGGGCGTGGCGAGGCGCTCGACCACGTCCTGATCTTCGGACCTCCCGGCCTGGGCAAGACCACCCTGAGCCACGTCATCGCCAACGAGCTGGGGGTCGGCCTGCGCCAGACCTCCGGGCCGGTGATCGAGAAGGCCGGCGATCTCGCCGCGTTGCTGACCAACCTGCAACCGTTTGATGTGCTGTTTGTCGATGAGATCCACCGTCTTTCACCGGCGATCGAGGAAGTGCTCTACCCGGCGATGGAGGACTACCAGCTCGACATCATGATCGGCGAGGGCCCGGCCGCGCGCTCGATCAAGCTCGACCTGCCGCCCTTCACCCTGATTGGCGCGACCACCCGCGCCGGACTGCTGACCGCGCCGCTGCGCGACCGCTTCGGCATCGTCCAACGGCTGGAGTTCTACAGCCCCGAGGAATTGACCCGGATCGTGCGCCGCTCCGCCGGCATCCTCGATATCGCGTGCGCGCCGGAGGGCGCGGCCGAGATCGCCAAGCGCTCGCGTGGCACGCCGCGGATCGCCAACCGGCTGCTGCGGCGGGTCCGCGACTTCGCCCAGGTGCGCGCCGGCGGCGTGATTGACCACGCCACCGCGATCGCCGCGATGGAGATGTTGAAGGTGGACCCGGAAGGGTTCGACGAGCTGGACCGCCGCCTGCTGCGCACGATCATCCAATCTTTCGATGGAGGCCCGGTTGGGGTGGAATCGCTCGCCGCTGCGCTCAGCGAGGAGCGCGGTACGCTGGAGGATGTCATCGAGCCGTACCTGATCCAGCAGGGCTACCTGATCCGCACCGCCCGCGGCCGCATCGCATCGCCGAAAGCCTACCGGCACATCGGCCTGACCCCGCGGGTGCCGGTGGGCGAGCTTTTCGACGATCCCGTTCCCGGCGATGCCGTCCCGGGTTCGCCCCGCCAGTAGGCGGTCCCTTCGCCATGACGTCCTTGGAGCCCTTCGCTATGCCTGCGTTCAGCCTTCCGGTCCGGGTTTACTGGGAAGATACCGACGCTGGTGGCGTGGTCTACCACGCGCGCTACGTCGCCTTTCTGGAGCGGGCGCGCAGCGAGTGGATGCGCGAGCAGGGCTACGGCCAGGAACTCCTGCGCCATGAGCATGGTCTGGTATTCGCCGTCCGGGCGATGGAGATGGATTTCCTCAAGCCGGCGCGGCTGGACGACGTGCTGCAGGTCGGCGTCGGGCTGCAGGAGTGCCGCCGCGCCAGTGCGGTGTTCGTGCAGGAGGTGCGCTGCGAGGGACGGCTGTTGCTGACAGCGACCGTGCGGATCGCCGCCCTGGATGCGACGGGTTTCCGGCCACGGGCGATCCCCTCGCCATTGCTGGAGGCGTTGCAGGCGCAGCAGCTTCCCGCGACCTGAGCGCCATGAGACACCGCAACAAGAAAATACAGATCCAAGGTTCCATCCCCAATCCAACGCATTTATCGCCCCCGCACCGGGCACCGGAGATCCAGGCATGACCCCAATGCTGAGCCTGATGCAGGCCGCCACCGCCGTCGAACCCCTGCCCGAGGAGGCCGCCAGCGCGAGCACCAACCTGGCGGCCACGCTGCCGCCTGCGATCACCAGCGACGGCGGTCTCGACATCCTCCAGCTGATCCTGCATGCCTCCTTGCCGGTCCAGCTGGTGATGCTGTTGTTGTTATTCGCCTCCATCGCCTCGTGGGTGATCATCTTCCGCAAGACCAAGGTGCTCAACCGCGCCGAGCGCGAAGCGGAGACCTTCGAGGAGCGCTTCTGGTCGGGCACCGAGCTGAGCAAGCTCTACGCCGGCGCGACCAGCCGCAACCGCGATACCGGAGGCATGGAGTCGATCTTCGAAAGTGGCTTCCGCGAGTTCTCCCGCCAGCGCCGGGTCGCCGATACGCGCATGCAGCTGGAGACGGCGCAGCGCGGCATGCGCGTGGCCAGCGCGCGCGAGCTGGACGGCCTGGAGCGCAACCTCGAGTTCCTCGCCAACGTCGGCTCGATCGCGCCCTACGTTGGCCTGTTCGGCACCGTATGGGGGATCATGATCTCCTTCCAGGGCCTGGCCAATGTCACCGAGGCGACCATCGCCAGCGTCGCCCCGGGCATCTCCGAGGCCCTGATTGCAACCGCGATGGGCCTGTTTGCCGCGATTCCGGCGGTCTGGGCATACAACCGGTTCGCCACCAAGGTCGAGCGCATCGCGGTGCGGTATGACGCCTTCTCCGAGGAGTTCTCCTCGATCCTGGAGCGCCAGGTGCCGCAGGAGTGACCGACGGCGTGCGCGCCTTTGCTTCCGCGCGCACCCGCTGGCCCTGACCCCCCGCCGCCCCAAGAATCCGGAAACGTCCTATGTCCGCCCCCTACCGACGACGCCGCAAGCGCCAACTCAAGGCCGAGATCAACGTGGTCCCCTACATCGACGTCATGCTGGTGCTGCTGATCATTTTCATGGTCACCGCACCGCTGATGAACCTGGGTGTGGGCGTGGAGCTGCCGCGTTCCAACGCCAAGAGCCTCGCCCAGAAGCAGGAGCCCGTGGTGGTAAGCGTGGATGCGGACGGCAACTACTTCCTGACCCTGCAGGGCGCGCCGCAGGAGGCCATGCAGCCCGCTGAGCTGTCCGCCCGGGTAGCCGCCTTCGTCAACAACAATCCCGACGTGCCGGTGTACGTGGCCGGCGACCGCGCGGCCAACTACGAGGTTGTGCTCAACGCGATGGCACTGCTGCAGTCGGCCAACGTGCCGCGCGTGTCGTTGCTGACCCGGCAGGCGGAGACTCCGCCCAAGTGAGGGAAACGCGCGCCGACACCCAACAGGCCATCGTGCTGGCGATCATCCTGCACGTTGTCCTGTTTGCCCTCATGTTCGCTGGCATGCTCTGGACGCGCAGTGCTGCGCCACAGTCGGCGGCGGGTTCGCCGGTGGAAGCCGACCTGGTGGATGCCAACGCGTTGTCCGCTGCCATGCAAAGCGTGCTCGAGGATCGACCCGAGCCGGCCCAAGCCTTGCCGGAGCCGATCGACGAGCCCGTGGACGAGCCGGTTGAATCACCTCCCGCGCCGACTCCGCAACCGCAGCCGCTGCCGTCGCCGGTCCCGGAGGATTCGCCGACCCCGCCGCAGTCCAAGCCTCAGGATTTCATCCCCAAACCCGATACGACCGAGCAGGCCGAGGTGGTCGCCATGCCGACCCCGACGCCCTCGGACGAGAAGAAGCTGCAGGAAGAAAAGCGTCGTCAAGCGCAGGTGGACCTGACCGAGCGTGAGCGCCAGCAGGAGGCCGAACGCAAGCGCCGGCTGGCCGAGCAGGCCAAGGAGGCGAAGGAGACCGAGGAGCGCGAGAAGAAACTCGCCGAAATCAAGCGCAAGCGCGCCGAGGCCGAACGCGAGATCAAACTGGCGGAACAGAAGCTCAAGCAGGTGGCGGACGCACAGGCGCGTGCTGCCAGTCGCAGCACCGAGAGCGCCGGCGCGTCCAACGCCAGTCCGCCGCCAGGAAACAACGGCCGCGATACCGGATTGGAATCGCAATATGCGGCCGCCCTGCAACAGGCGATCGTATCCAAATGGACCCGCCCGGAAACGGTGCCGCTTGGGTCCAGGTGCACCATCGTCATCAAGCAGCTGCGAGGCGGCGAGGTTACGAGCGCGAAAGTGTCTTCGCCGTGCGCCTACGATGAACAGGGCCGGCGATCGATTGAGGCCGCCGTCCTGAAGGCTCAACCGCTGCCGTATGCGGGCTTTGAATCGGTCTTCGCACGCACGCTGACGCTCAATTTCCAGGCTGCCGACCGCTAGTTTTCCACCGCTTTCACCGCATCCCCGCGTTCAGCTTTGAGAAAGCGTTCACACGGATGCTGGTACACCTTCAGCCTCACCACGGGACTTGCCGAATGAAACGAATCACCCCGAGACTGCCTGCGCTGTTTGCGATCCTGACTCTCCTGTTCATGCTGCCCTTCTCATCGATGGCGCAGCAACGCGGCCTGGAACTGGATATCGTCGGCGGCAGCGCGTCGGCCCTTCCCATCGCCATCGTGCCGATGCCCTATCAGGGCAGTGGCAAGGCGCCCGAGACCGACGTGGCGGCCGTGATCGCGGCCGATCTGAACCGTTCCGGCCAGTTCCGCACCTTGCGCGAGGCCGATCTGGTTGAGCGTCCAACCCGCGGCAGCGAGGTGAATTACCCCACTTGGCGAGCGCTCAACCAGGACTACCTGCTGGTCGGGCGGGTGGTGGATGCCAGCGGCGGCTACCGGGTCGAGTACGAACTGTTCGACGTCGCCAGCCAGCAGCGACTGCTTGGTTTTGCGATGACCGCTCGCGGCACTGCGATGCGCGACGTGGCGCATCAGATCGCCGATGCCGTGTACGAGAAGATCCTCGGCGTGCCGGGCGCCTTCTTTACCCGCATCGCCTACATCACCGCCAAGGGCGTCGGCCGCTCCACCAGCTATTCGCTGATGGTGGCCGACTCGGATGGATACAACCCGCAGACCGTGGTCAGCTCGCCCGAACCACTGCTCTCGCCGGCCTGGAGCCCGGATGGCAACAAGCTCGCCTATGTCAGCTTCGAAAGCGGCAATTCGGCGATCTACGTGCAGAACATCAGCACGGGCAGCCGCGAGGTTCTGTCCAAGTTCCGCGGCATCAACAGTGCCCCGGCGTTCTCCCCGGATGGCCGCCGCCTGGCGCTTACCCTGTCGCGCAGCGGCAACCCCGAGATCTATGTGATGGATCTGGGCAGCAAGGCGCTCACCCAGTTGACCAACCACTTCGGCATCGACACCGAGCCGGAGTGGAGCGCCGACGGCAGCGAGATCTACTTCACGTCCGACCGTGGCGGCAATCCGCAGATCTACAAGGTCCCCGCCAGCGGTGGCAGTGCGAGCCGGGTAACTTTCCAGGGCACCTACAACGCCAGTCCGTCGCTGTCTTTCGACGGCAAGAAACTCGCTACCGCACAAGGCGCGGGCAATACCTACCGGATCGCCATGGCCGATTCCAGCCTCGGTTCGCCGCGCTGGAGCACTTTGTCTCCGGGCTCGCTGGATGAGTCACCCGATTTCGCACCTAATGGCGCGATGATCATTTATGCTGCGCGGGAAGGCACTCGGGGTGTGCTCTATGCGGTGTCATCCGACGGCCGGGTGCGTCAGCGTCTGGTGCTGGCCGATGGCGATGTACGTGAACCGGCCTGGGGTCCATACCGGAAGCCGCAGTGATGCCGTCCTGATCAGTGGGCATCGCTGGCCGCGTAGTACCCGTTGGACCGTTTCCAGGTAAGCCTTTTCGTTTCACTGTTCTTACCACCGTTCCGCTCCATCGTTTCACCCTCCCATTCCGCCAAGACGAGGAAACAACAATGAACAACACCACCCGTGTCCTGATGGTCGCACTGCTCTGCGCAGCTGCCATCGGCTGCTCCAAGAAGGTCAAGGAAGCTCCCCCAGTCGACACCGGCACCACCACCCCGGGTGCGCAGACCACTCCGGGCACTGCCGCCGGCGTGTACGGGCCCAACGATCTGGATACCGACTCCTGCCTGCGCCAGCGCGTGGTCTACTTCGACCTGGATCGCGACGCCCTGCGTCCGGAGTTCCAGGCTCTGGTGGGTTGTCATGCCAAGTACCTGCGTGACCGTCCGTCCTCGCGCATGACCCTGGAAGGCCACGCCGACGAGCGCGGCAGCCGTGAATACAACATGGGTCTGGGCGAGCGCCGCGGCAATTCCGTTTCGTCCGCGATCCAGGCCAACGGTGGTTCCGGCGGCCAGCAGAACGTGGTCAGCTACGGCGAAGAGCGCCCCGTCTGCACGGCTTCCAACGAAGACTGCTGGGCCAAGAACCGTCGTGTCGAGATTATCTACACCGCTAAGTAAAAGGCACTGATGATGCGCAAATTGTCTATTGCAATTGCGACATCGCTGGTTGCGGCGGCGGCCCTTGTGGCCGCCGCACCTGTTTCTGCCCAGCGCATGAGCCTGGCCGAACGGGTCGGCGTGCTGGAACAGCAGGCCGGCAACAATGACGCGACTGTCGACCTGCTGCGGCAGGTGAACATGCTCAAGGAAGAAGTCACATCGCTGCGCTCGCAGGTCGAGGAGCTCAATCATTCACTGGGCGAACTCAAGGACACCAGTCGCGCGCAGTTCCTGGACATCGACCAGCGATTGGAGGATCTGGAAGGCGGTGCGGCACCAGGGACTTCTGCAGCTATCGGCTCCGCCGATGCGCCGGCAGCAAAGCCTGTGGTCGAGCGTGCCCCGAGCGTGCATGGCGACGCAGGAACGGTGGCGATGGGGGCGGGCGAGCGCGAGGCTTACGATGCCGCGTTCAATGCCCTGAAGAACGGCGAGTACGCGGAGTCCGCGCGGTTGTTCCATTCCTTTCTCGGTCATTACCCGGAAGGCGTGTATGCGCCGAACGCGTTGTACTGGCTGGGCGAGAGCTACTACGTCACCCAGAATTACAAGTTGGCCGTGACCCAGTTCAAGGCATTGCTTGACCGTTATCCCACCCACGACAAGGCGCCGGGCGCATTGCTGAAGGTCGGTTTGGCGCAGCAGGGGCAGGGCGACGAGGAAGCCGCCGAGCGCACCCTTACCGAGGTCACGACGCGCTTTGCCGGCAGCGATGCCGCGCGTATCGCCACCGACCGGCTCGGCGCGATCCAGCTCAGCCGTCTGCGCTGATCCAGCCGGCCCCGCGATCTGTCGCGTCGGCTAAAATGGCCGGATGAATCCTGTTACTTCCGAAGCGGGCGCACTGTCGCCTGACCGCCTGCGCCTGACCGAGATTTTCCTGTCTTTGCAGGGCGAGTCACGCAGCATCGGCTGGCCGACCGTGTTCGTGCGACTGACCGGGTGCCCGTTGCGGTGCCAGTACTGCGACACCGCATACGCATTCCATGGCGGGCAGTGGTGGGATATCGATGCCATCCTGGCCGAGGTGGCGCGCCATGGCGTGCGCCATGTCTGTGTCACCGGCGGCGAACCGCTCGCGCAAAAGCGTTGCATTGGCTTGCTGGAGCGCCTGTGCGACGCCGGCTACGAGGTATCGCTGGAGACCTCCGGCTCGATCGACATCAGCCCGGTCGATACGCGTGTGTCCCGCGTGCTGGACCTGAAAACGCCCGGTTCCGCGGAGGTGGAGCGCAACCTGTGGAGCAATATCGGCCAGCTGACGGCGAATGACCAGGTCAAGTTCGTGATCTGCTCGCGCGAGGATTACGACTGGGCGCGCGGAATCGTTGAGGAGCACGGGCTGACCGCAATTTGCGACGTCATGTTCTCGCCGAGTTTCAACCAGATCAGCGCGCGCGATCTGGCGGACTGGATCGTGGCCGACCGGTTGCCGGTCCGCTTCCAGCTCCAACTGCACAAGATCCTCTGGGACGACGAGCCGGGGCGCTGACATGCACACCTCATCAGACAAGAAGAAAGCGGTCGTCCTGGTCTCCGGCGGCATGGATTCGGCTGTCGTCATCGCGATGGCGCGCGAGCAGGGTTTTGCACCGTACGCATTGAGCGTGGACTACGGGCAGCGCCACACATCCGAGCTTGAGGCCGCGGCGCGCGTGGCGGCGCAGCAGGGAGCTATTGCCCACAAGACCGTGCGCATCGACCTGCGCAGCATCGGTGGGTCCGCGCTGACCGACGACATCGCCGTGCCGCTGGACGAGGTCGCCGGCGATGACGCCATTCCGGTGACCTACGTGCCGGCGCGCAACACCATCATGTTGTCGGTGGCGCTGGGCTGGGCGGAGGTCCTGGGATCGGCCGACCTGTTCTGCGGTGTCAATGCGGTGGACTATTCGGGGTACCCCGATTGCCGTCCCGAGTTCATCACAGCCTTCGAGCGGCTCGCCAACCTCGCAACCAAGGCGGGCGTGGAGGGTGCCGGCATCCGGGTGCACGCGCCGCTGCAGCACCTGAGCAAGGCGGACATCGCCCGAGAGGGCGTGCGACTGGGGGTCGATTTCGCCGACACCGTGTCGTGTTATCTGGCCGACGACGAGGGCCGCGCGTGTGGCCACTGCGACGCATGCCGGTTGCGCGCGGAAGGCTTTGCAGCTGCCGGCATTGCCGATCCCACGCGCTACGCCTGAATCCCGGGTACGCAACATGGCCACTGCGGCAGAAGCGTCTTCGCACAGCCGGGCGTTCTTGCGTTAGAATTCACGCCCCCGGCGCAACGCCGGGTCTGTGGGCCGTTAGCTCAGTCGGTAGAGCATCGGACTTTTAATCCGCTGGTCGATGGTTCGAATCCATCACGGCCCATATCCAGCTCCTGTTTTGCCCGCCGGCTTCCGGTTGCATTGGCGACGCCGTCTCCCCGTTGGAGATATGGTGGATGCTTTGCATGAACGTGTTTCAACTGATCGGCGGGGGCGGTAAATGCTGAGCATCAGGCAGGTCCACAGCGCCGACACCAGTGTCTCCGTGGCCAGCACCAGGCGCGGTTGCGCGAGGACAATCGGGCGCGGCGTCGCTTGCTGGTTGGTGCTGGTACTTGCGTCAACCACCGCGATTGCGCAGGTGGACACGATGGGGTTGGAGCCTCCTGAAGCCGCCGCCGGTATCAGTGCCACCGATCTCGCCAGCCGCATCGCCGTGATTGAGACCCGGACAGATCTGTCGACCACCGAGCGCGAGTTGGTGCTCGAACAGCTCCGCGCTGCCGCGTCGCGCCTCGAGGCGGCGGAGGTGGCGCGCAGGAGCACGGCGGAGTATGCGGCCGCTTTGCAGTCGGCGCCGGAGACGATCGCCTCGTTGAGCGCGCAGTCAGCGTTGCCGCCCCAGCGCGAGCCATTGCCGGAGGACGCCGATCCGGTGGATGTGCAACTGCGATTGGCCGCACTGCAGACCGAATCGGTGTCTCTGCACGGTACCCAACGCAAGTTGGCGGATCAGCTGCGCGGAATGGAGAGCCGTCCGGCGGACGCGCGTGCCGAGCTGGGTCAATTGCGTGCCCAGCTTGACCGCGCTCAAACCACCGTTCCCGCCACCGCGTCTCCCTTGCTGGCAGAGGCCAGCAGGTTGCGCGAGCAGGCGGCGCGCGAGGAGCTGGCCGCGCGCATCGAGAAGATAGAGCAGGAGCTGTCCAGTCTGCCGACCCGCAAGTCGATTGCGACCGCCCAGCATGACCTGGTCGGGCGTCGTGCCAATGAGGTGGACGCAGCCATCGAAGGTCTGGCGGCGCTGGTGGTGAGCCGACGCAAGCAGCAGGTGGAGGAGGAGGCGGCGCGAGCGCGGGAGCTCGAGCGAAGCCTGGCCGGGCAACCTGCCGAGATACGCGAACTGGCCCGCGATAGCGTCGCGCTGCGAACCGAGGCCGCACAGCTGGTCCAGCGACTCGATCGTGAGCGTAATGAACAACGTCGATCGAGGAATCTTCTCGACGACGCTGTTGAGGCGCGCAACAACGCCGATCAGATCCTCGCCATCGGTGCAATCAGTGACGAGGCGGCAAGATTGCTGCGCAGCCTGCAGAAAAGTCTGGTCAGCGGTGAGCAGATCAAGCGGCGCATCGCGGAGCGGAACCGGGCACTGGTTGATCTGCGCGTAAGCCACTTCAAGACCCAGCAGGTGCTGCGCGAGTTGCCGCCGACTGTTGCCGCGGAAGGGGAACAAGGGACCACCGCGTCCATCACCGCACAGCAGCATCTGGCGGAGCAGCTCCTCGAGCATCGCCGGGCGGGACTGGCTGACATGGCGGACATCCAGCAGCAGCTGATAGGCGCCTTGCTGGAAAACAATGCCCTTGATGCCGAGCTGCTGACTGCCAGCGCGCAATTGCACGGCGTGCTCGACAAACGCCTGTTGTGGCTGCCCAGCACAGCCCCCCTGGGTGATGGGTGGCTGCAGCAGCTGGGCGTTGGCGTTGGCTGGCTGCTCGCCCCCGCCAACTGGTCCGCACTGCCGCGCGCGATGCTGACCTCGCTGCGCGCGCATCCCATTCGGCTGCTGCTGATGTTGATATCCGTGGCGGGGTTGTTCGGCATCCGGGGTCGCCTGCAAGCCGCCTTACCGCGGCTTGCCAAATCCGTCGGTCACCGCGAAGACAACTTTGGCACCACACTGCTGGCTTGGGCCGCTACGTTCCTGCTGGCGCTGGCATGGCCTTTCGCTCTGGCGACGGTTGGCTGGTTCCTTGGCTGGTCGGGCGGCGGGTTTGCGAACTTCCTTGGGCAAGGCCTGCTCAGCCTGGCACTGCTGTGGTTGATGCTGGGGCTGTTTATCGACATGTGCCGGCCGGAAGGGCTGTTCATTGCGCATTTCCACTGGGGACCGCGGGGCACCAGACGAATGGCGCGCGCGTTGCGGATGCTGCTACTAATGGTCGCTCCCACAGCCGTGCTGACCGGGATGACGGATGCCAGTGGGGATCCGGACCTGATCGACGGCGTCGGTCGCCTTGGTTTCATGGTGGGATCACTGGCGTCGGCCTGGTTCCTTTACCGCGTGCTGCGACCGGTCGATGGGGCGCCCACCACCGCACGGGCGCCGGGCGTCTGGATCCGACGCGTTCCCGCAGGCTGGGCGCGTGTACTGGTCGCGGTACCGATCTTCTTCGCCTTACTCGCCGCGGTGGGCTACTACACCAGCGCGCGCGAGGTGCAGTCGCGGTTGTTTACTTCAGGCTGGATCATCCTGGCCGTGGTCATCGTCTACTACATCGCCATACGCGGCGTGATGGTGGCCAGTCGCCGCGCCGCGTACCTTCAGGCCGACTCACTTCATGCCCGGGCGTTGGCCGAGGCACCGGCGGCCACGGGGAGCGAGGACGGCAGCGAGGTGCTGGCATTGCAGAACCAGCAGCCCGAGATCGATTCGGTCACCGTCAACCAGCAAACGCGGGCGCTCCTGCGTGCCGCATTCGGCGTCGCGCTGGCGGTGCTGATTCTGGGCCTGTGGCGGGAGATGATCCCGGCGCTGAACGTTTTCAACGATGTCGTGTTGTGGTCGCGCACGGTTGAGGGCATCGGCGAGAGCGTGGTCGCGGTCACGCTGAGTGACGTGCTGATGAGCCTGGTGATCGTTGGACTGACCGCAATCGCGGCGCGGAACGTGCCCGGCTTTCTGGAGATCATGCTGCTGCCGAGGGCCCGCGTCGATTCCGGCACGCGCTACGCGATCGCGGCCATCGCGCGCTATGTGATCACCGGTATAGGTCTGGTTATCGCGCTTCAGCGCATCGGTGTGGACTGGTCGAGGCTCCAGTGGGTCGTGGCCGCACTGGGCGTGGGCCTGGGTTTTGGTTTGCAGGAGATCGTCGCCAACTTCGTCTCCGGCCTGATCATCCTGTTCGAGCGCCCCGTGCGGGTGGGCGACGTGGTTACCATCGGCGACACCACTGGTACCGTCAGCCGGATCAAGATGCGGTCCATCACCATCACCAACTTCGACAATTTCGAGGTGCTGGTGCCCAACAAGGCCTTCATCACCGACACGGTGCAGAACTGGACGCTGACCACCCCGATCACCCGTGTCGTGCTGAAGGTAGGAATCGGCTACGGCAGCGACGTGCGAAAGGCACGCGCCGTGATGGAGGGCGTGGTGGCTTCTGATCCGAGGGTTCTGCGGTCGCCGGCGCCGGACGTTATGTTCACCCGACTGGGCGACAGTGCGCTGGAGTTCGAGGTGCGTTTCCATGTGGCCCAGATCGAAGACCGCCGCGCGGTCACGGATACGTTCTTCGCTGCGTTGGCAACCGCGCTGGCCGAGGCGGGGATCGAGATCCCGTTTCCGCAGCGTGATGTCCACGTGCGACACGTCGGCCGGGATGATGCCGCACTCTCGGGCGCCGCCCCGGCGACACCGCCTGAACGGTAACGCCGTCAGGCCACGTCGCAATCCAGCAATTGCTGCAGCACCGCCTCGCCGTAACGCGCCAGTTTGCTGCTGCCGATGCCCGCGATTCGGCCCAGCTCGTCCAGGTCGGCCGGGTCGCTCTCGGCTATTTCGCGCAGCGTGGCGTCGTGGAAGATCACGTACGCCGGCACGTTCTGCTCCTTCGCCAGCTCCGCGCGCCAGCTGCGCAGGGAGCGGAAACGGCTGGCCGCTTCGGGCGCGAGGTCCATCGGCGGCGGTGCCGAGCCGGTGCGGCCGCGGCGGGCGGCCGGTCTGGGGGAATCGCGGCGCAGCCGCAAGGTCTGCTCGCCCTTCAATACCGGGCCGGCCTTGCTGGTGAGGTACAAGGCGCCGTGGCGCTCGTGGTTGGCCGCCAGCAGGCCGGATGCGACCAGCTGGCGGAACACGCTGCTCCACTGGCGGGTGTCCAGGTTGGTGCCGATGCCCCAGGTGCTGAGCTTGTCGTGGCCGTGCTGCGCGACCTTGTCGGTCGGCACGCCGCGCAAAACGTCAATGACATGCCCGGCGCCGAACCGCTGTCCGGTGCGGAACACGCATGACAGCGCCTTGCGCGCGACCTCGGTGCCATCCCAGCTTTCCGGCGGCTCCAGGCAGTTGTCGCAATTGCCGCAATTACCAGGGTGCTCTTCGGCGAACCAGCCCAACAGCGCCTGCCGCCGGCACTGGGTGGATTCGCAATAGCCCAGCAGCGCGTCGAGCTTGCGCAGCTCCAGCAGCTTGCGCTCCTCGCTGGCATCGCCCTGCTTGATCAGCATGCTCAGGTTGACGACGTCGCCCAGGCCGTAATTGAGCCAGGCCTCCGCCGGTTCGCCATCGCGGCCGGCACGGCCGGTCTCCTGGTAGTAGCCCTCGACCGATTTGGGCAGGTCGACGTGGGCAACAAAGCGCACGTCGGGCTTGTCGATGCCCATGCCGAAAGCGATCGTCGCCACCATCACCACCCCATCCTCCTGCAGGAAGCGGCGCTGGTTGGCCGCGCGCTCCTCGCCGGGCATGCCCGCGTGATAGGCCAGCGCGTTGATGCCGGCCTCGCGCAGCAGCTCGGCGGTCTTGTCGACGCGTTTGCGCGAGAAGGCATAGACGATGCCGCTTTCGCCGCGATGGCCGGCAAGAAAGTCGAGCAGCGCGCGCTGGCCGCTGCCGTCCTTCTGCGCCACGCGGTAGCGGATGTTGGGCCGGTCGAAGGAGCTGACGAACTTGTGCGCATCCTCCAGTGCGAGGCGCTCGGCGATTTCCAGCCGGGTCGGCTCGTCCGCGGTCGCGGTCAGGGCGATGCGCGGCACATCTGGCCAGCGCTCGTGCAGCACGGTCAGCTCGCGGTACTCGCGGCGAAAATCGTGCCCCCACTGGGAGACGCAATGCGCCTCATCGATAGCGAAAAGCGCGATGCCCCCACTGGCATGGGCGCGGTCGATGAGGTTCATGCAGCGTCCCGAGAGCAGGCGTTCGGGTGCGACGTAGAGCAGGTCGAGCTCGCCGTCGAGCAGCTGCCGCTCCACGTCGCTGGCGGTCGCCGCGTCCAGGGTTGAGTTGAGGTAAGCCGCACGCACGCCAAGCTGGAGCAGCGCTTCGACCTGGTCCTGCATCAGGGCGATCAGCGGCGAAACCACGATCCCGCAGCCTTCGCGCAGCATCGCCGGCAATTGGTAGCACAGTGACTTGCCGCCGCCGGTCGGCATCAGCACCAGCGCATCGTCGCCATTGACCAGACAGTCGATGATTTCAGCCTGTTCGCCGCGGAACGCGTCAAAGCCGAAAGTGCGACGGAGTGTGTCAAGCGCCGCCGTTTTCATGATGACTTCAGCACAGACAAGGTGGGCGTACGCCCGAACTGGCCGTGATGGCATTCACATGATTGTGTCGAAATAGTGATTTGAGTCACCTTTTAATGGCAGGAAAGTCGTTTCGGAAAGAGTTGGCACGGAGATTGCTTATCGCTTTCCGTCAGGCTGCATCGCCCGACGATGCGCCGGGCCGCACAGAGCCCTTCCCAGTACACACCGTACAAGCACAAGGACAACTTCCATGATGACCCCACGAACCCCGGCCCGTCGATATCAGGGCTGGCTGCTGGCCGGTATCGCAATGCTGTGCGTGGGCACTGCGGCCGCGGCCGGCGGTGTCGAGTTGAACGCAAAGGTGTTCCAGCAAGTCGAGCTCAGGAATGCCGACGGCTCCATCACGTTGAAGGCGGTGCCAGCCAACGTCGTCATCCCCGGTACTGAAGTGACGTACGTGGTCACTTACCGCAACACCGGGGCCACTTCGGCCGATGCCGTGAAGATCGACAATCCCGTTCCCACGGACCTGATCTACGTGGCTTCAGCAGGCGATCGCGCTGTCGATGCAGTGTCGGTTGACGGTGGCAAGCAGTACGGCGTGCTTGCTGGATTGACGGTCGTCGGCGAGGACGACCAGTCGCGACCGGCGCAGGCCGGCGACGTCACCCACCTCCGCTGGGTGCTGGGCAGCTTGCCCGCAGGTGCCGAAGGCACGGTTTCCTTTGTTGCCAAGGTGAAATAAGCCGGCGCAATGCCTCGAGCCACCCATCACGACGTCACCCAGCAACACATCCAGCCATTCATGCAACCAGATACATCGGGGAATCCAATGACACGCAAGCACCTGCACGTGAAACTTCTCGCCGCAGCCCTGCTGCTGGCCAGCGCGCAAACCGCTCTCGCCGCAGGCCCAACATCAGGCACGGCAGCGGGTACCGACATCACCAACACCGCCAGCGTCAGCTATCAGGTCGGTGGCGTGACCCAGACCGCACCTGCGGCCGGCGTGGCGACCTTCAAGGTCGATCGCCTGGTCAACGTGACCGTTGCGGAAGTCAGCGGCGGCTACACGACGGTGACGCCTGGCCAGACCAAACAGGCCGTGACGTTCACCGTGACCAACAACACCAACAGCGTGATGGACTATCGGCTGGACGCCGCCAACGCCGCCGATCCTCACGGCGGGACGGACAGCTTCGATCCGGGCACATACACGTATTACCTCGATAACGGCGACGGCATCTTCAACGCCGCCGATACCCTCGTGACCTTCCTCGACGAGATGGCGCCCGATGCAATCCGTACGGTGCACGTCGTCGCCGACATCCCGGTGGCGGTCGTGGATGGCCAGATTGCCGGCGTAAGCCTGCAGGCCACCGCACGCGACGGTGGCGTGGCGGGTACGGAGGGCGCACTCACTGTACAGACCGCAGGCGCCAACACCGCGGGTGTCGACAACGTGTTCGGAGACGTGGCCGGCACAGCGGCTGGCGACGGCGTGCGCGATGGCAAGCACAGTGCCAGCGATGCGTACAAGGTGGCGGCGGCGACGATCTCGGTCACCAAGACCTCGACCGTCATCAGTGACCCGTTCAACCTCACCGTCAATCCGAAGGCGATTCCGGGCGCCGTGGTGCAGTACTGCATTGCGGTTGCCAACGCCAGCGCCACCACGGCCGCTTCCAACATCGCCGTCACCGACCCAATCCCGACCGGCACCACGTATGTCGCCGGCACCCTGTACGCGGGGGATGCCAACTGCACACCGACGGCGACATCGCTGCAGACCGACGCCGCAGGGGACAGCAACGACAACGGGACCAGTGGCAGCGTAGTGGGTGGCATCGTAAGCACCCTCGTGCCAACGGTCGGGGCGAACGCGACCGCAACCACGATCTTCAACGTCACCATCAACTGATATCGGCAGGCTGTTCCGTCCGCCGGCGCCTTGTGCACCGGCGGACGTAGCACTGCGACCGCCGAGAACCACGCATGTCATCGCCAGGACGCGTTCCGCGTATTCTCATTGCACTTGCGAGTGTGGTGCTGGGTGCGTTCGCGTGCGTTTCCGCGACCGCCGCCACCATCGAAAATACAGCCAGCGTCTCCTATCAAAATGTGTCTGCGAGCGGGTCTCCGCTCGGCGATGCCATTGGACTGGTCAGCAATACAGTCAGTTTCGATACCCTTCCGGCGCCTACCAACGCCTCGCTGGGATTTCTCAGCCATTCCCCCGGCCTTGGTGACACCACTCCTTTACCCGTGGATGGCGGCCAGTGCCAGATACCAAGCGGACTCCCGGCCGCGGGCACTTTCGTGCCCATGCCTGGGCTGACCGACCAGAACGGCAATCCTTTGGATGTGGACGTCGCCGAAGCCACTTCGGCCGCCAGGTTCTATCCCGGGCAGCCTGTTCTGCTGCGTCTGGACGACGCCAACCGGAACCAGGACCTCGCAGTGCGCGAGTACGTCGAGGTCAAACTGACCACGTCCACCGGTGATGAGGAAACGCTCCGCCTGCAGGAAACCGGTGTCAACACGGGCGTTTTCGCGGTCGTCATAGCAAGCATGTCGACGCCTCCGTCGGCAATCCACGGCGACTGCCGATTGTCCTTGGCCGATGAGGGCACGTTGACTGCGGTGTACGGCGACCCGGACTTCCCCGGCGACCGCGTAACCTTGACCGTGCAGACCCTTGCGCTTGAACCCCAGCGAAGCATGTTGCTGGCCAAACAGGTCTCGCTCCCCACCGCGTCCGCTGGCGACATCTTGCAGTACCGCCTGAGCCTGCAGAACAAGCACGACGACACAATTCGCAACGTGGTCATTACCGACACCCTTCCGGCTGGGATGCGCTACCAGCACGGTTCACTACGGGTCGGTGACAAAGCGGTGCCCGATCCCACGGTCACCGGCGATGGCCGAAGCTTGGCGATTTCCGTCGGTGATCTGTCACTCGACGCGGGTTTGGAGATCACCTATCTGGTGGCAATTGCCAGCGATATCCGTGCCGGCCAGGCGATCAACCGCGCACAGGCAACCGGCTTGGGCAGGTTGGTGTCCAACGAGGCAATGGCCGCTGTGCGGATCGAGGAACCACTTCTCACCTCGCACTTCACCATTGTCGGGCGCGTTCTGGAAGGCGAGTGCGGGCTGCCGGCGGCAGATCTCCAGGGTGTGTCCGGCGTCCGCCTGCTGCTCGATGACGGTACGTATGTGACGACCGACCAGAACGGGGCCTACCACTTTGAAGGCGTGCGACCTGGCACCCATGTCGTCCAGATGGATCTGGACACCTTGCCTCCGGACAAGGAAGCGGTGGCTTGCAATCCCAACTCGCGCTTTGCCGGACGCGCGTTCTCGCAGTTTGTCGAGGCCAACGGTGGGAGCCTTTGGCGGGCCGACTTCCGGCTGCGCGGAAAGCCGCTGGCCACGAGCGGCGGCGTTTCTGCAGGCGAATCAATCGCCGCCTCGGTGGCTGACGAGGCGTTGACCGAGCGACGGCGTGCGCGTCTGGCGATCCTCAATGACGCCACCGCTGCGGGCGGTGGGGATGTCGACTGGTTCGCCGGGCGGGTTGCGGGAGCAGAGTGGCTGTTCCCGGGGTTGACCTACAACCCACGGTCGCCCACCACCCGCATCGTGATCAAGCACGCGCCAGGACAAAAAGTGGTGTTGAGCCGCAACGGCGAGCCGGTGTCGGCTATCAACTACGACGGCAGTTCAACCAGTGCGGACAAGAGCATTGCGATCACCCGCTGGACCGCCGTCCCGCTCGCGGATGGGGACAACCTGTTCGTTGCCCGCCTGCAGGATACGAATGGCAACGTCGTCGCCAGGCTGGATCGCACCGTGCATTATTCCGGCGCCGCGGCGCGCGCTGTACTGGTGCCGGAGCAGTCCGTGCTGGTCGCCGATGGCATCCAGAAGCCGGTGATCGCGGTGCGCTTGCTTGACCGTAGTGGCCGTCCGGTACGCGCGGGCGTCACTGGCGCCTTCCAGCTATCCGCGCCTTACCTCCCGGCACAGACCGTGCAGGCGCAGCAGGAGCGCCAGCTCGCCGGCCTGGATCGATTCCAGCCAAGCTGGCACGTGGAGGGCGATGACGGCGTGGCGTACATCGAGCTGGCGCCGACCTCGGTGGCTGGCAGCGCGGAACTGCAGTTCCGTTTCCAGGACAACAATGGTGGCAGTGCGCGAGAAGACGAGCTCAGCGTCTGGCTGGAGTCCTCGCCGCGAGATTGGGTGGTGGTCGGCTTTGCCTCCGGTACCGTTGGTTACGACACTCTCAAGGGCAACGCTCAAGCACTGGCCGAGCAGGGCGAGCAGGGCGGTCTGTATACCGACGGGCAACTCTCGCTTTATGCCAAGGGGCGGGTGCAGGGCAAGTGGATGTTGACCCTGGCCTACGATTCGGACAAACCCACCGATCGCCTGAACCGCCAGAACCTTCTCTCCAGCATCGACCCGGAGAAGTTCTACACCCTGTATGGCGATACCACCCAGCAAGGCTACGACGCGTCCAGCACCGACAAGCTCTACGTCAAGCTGGAACGCGACCAGTTCTATGCCTTGTTCGGAGACTACGTGACCGGGCTGGACCGCACCCAGCTCTCGCGCTACAACCGCACGCTGAATGGCGTCAAGGTCGAGTACCGTGGTCCGGTGGTCGAGTTCAGCGGTTTCGCTGCCGAGACCGACCAGAATTTCGCCCGCGACGAGATCCAGGGCAACGGTACGTCAGGGCTGTACCGGCTGTCGCGGGGCAACGTCGCCATTAATGGCGAGCGCGTGCGGATCGAGACCCGCGACCGCTTCCGCAGCGAGATCATCCTCGAAACACGCACGCTTACCCGGCATCTCGATTACGACATCGACTACGGTGCGGGCACGCTGTTCTTCCGTGAGCCCATCGCCAGCCGGGATTTCGGCTTCAATCCCACCATCATCGTGGTTGAGTACGAAACGATCGGGCGCGGCGACCAGCAGCTCAACGCGGGCGGTCGCGTCGGCGCGAAACTGCTCGACGGGCGACTCGCCGCCGGGGTGACCTACCTCTCGGAGAAGGACAGCACGGGCAACACGCGCCTGGCCGGTGTCGACGCCAAACTGAAGGTAAGCGATTCCACCGAACTCCGCGTCGAGGTTGCCAGCAGCGACGGTGATGACGGATTGCAGGACCGTTCCGGAAGCGCGTATCTGGTGGAGTTGGAGCACCACGGCGCGCGGTTCGACGCGCTGGCTTACGTCCGTCGCCAGGCGCCCGGATTCGGCGTGAACCAGCAGAATGCCAGCGAGTCGGGGATGTACAAGATCGGTCTGGACACGCAGTGGCGGGTCGATGAGAAATTTGCTCTGCAGCAGCAGGCCTACCATCAGGAGGATCTGGTCGGCGGAGCGACACGGGACGCGGTCAACGCGCAGCTGGATTACCGTGCCGAGGTTTGGGGCGCGCGCGCCGGTCTGCAGGTCGTGCGCGATCAGGCACTGACGGGAGAGGTGAAGGAATCCCGGCAACTCACCCTGGGTGGCAATCGGTCGTTGCTCGACAAAAGGCTCGAGCTGAGCGTCGCCGCAGAGCTCGGGCTGGCCGGGCGAAACGAGAGCGTCGATTTCCCGACCCGACTGCAATTGGGCGCCGCTTACGCCATCAACGACGCCCTGCGGCTGATTGCCGCGCAGGAGTTCACTGATGGCGAGACCCGGGACACGGCAACCACCCGCCTGGGTTTCGAAGTGGTGCCATGGAAGGGCGCACGATTGACCAGCACCCTCAACCAGAGCCAGATTTCCGAGTACGGCCCACGCACCTTCGGTTTGTTCGGGCTTAACCAGTCGCTCCACATTGGCAAGAACTGGGCGGTGGACCTGGCGCTGGACACCAGCCACGCATTCAACGCCTCTGGCGACGCTCCCCCGTTGACGGCTCCCGGCAGCGGCCCGATCGCCCCCGGGGGGATCCGCGACGGTGGCGCATTGACCGAGGACTTCACGGCGCTCTCGGCCGGTGCGACGTATCGCAGCGAGCTGTGGTCGTGGAACGGGCGCATCGAAGGTCGCGAGGCCGACACTTCCGACCGCTATGGGTTCACCACGGCATTCCTTCGCCAGATCGACACCGGCATGGCGTTTGCCGCTTCGGCGCAGGCGTTCTCCGTCGGGCAAGCGCTCGGCGGTCGTGGTTTGCTCGCCAACGTAGGCCTGTCGTGGGCCTGGCGGCCACTGGGTAGCCAGTGGTCGCTGCTCAACCGCCTTGAACTGCGCCTTGATGAATTGCGAAATGGGAGCAGCGACAGCGTGATCGGCCAGAATACGATGGCGGTCACCGGTGACGCGCGGTCGCGCCGTCTGGTCAACAATTTCGTCATCAACCACGTTTCCGACGAATGGACTGCTGAGGATATGCAGGGCAACCTGTTTGAAGCGGGCCAGCGCAGCCAGTGGTCGCTGTATTACGGTTCCAAATACGTGTTTGACCGTTACGGCTATGACGGCCGCGACTACGCGGGCTATACCGACATCATTGGCCTGGAATGGCGTTTCGACGTCAACCAGAAGTTCGACATCGGTCTTCGCGGCAGCGTCCGACACGCGTGGAGCCAGAATAATTTCAGCTACGCGGTCGGTCCGGTGATGGGTGTATCACCCTTCACCAATGCGTGGTTCAGCGTGGGCTACAACGTGGTCGGGTTCGAAGATCGTGATTTTGATTCCGCCCATTACACCAGGCAGGGTGCCTACCTGATGATGCGCTTCAAGTTCGACCAGTCCACGCCGGCGTTGAGCGGAGTTCTGGACTCGGTGGGGCGCGCGCGATGATCCGGGAACAGGTAAAGCGCTCGTCGCACTCGACCGCCCGCCGGATCTGGGTGGTGCTGGCGTTCGTTTTGCTCGGCTGGTTGTCTGCCGCCCCGGCTTTCGCGGCCACCACCACCTGCTCCGCGTCGACCACCCAGGGCACGGCCCCGGCGGACTACGCGACCTATTGCTGGTTTGACATGTCGGGCTACAACGACGGGACTGCGCGCGGCGCGGGGGGACAGCCCTTCGTGGTGAGCTTGCCAGGCGGCGCCACGTTGAGTTTCACCTTGAAAGTCTCCGGCAATGCAAATGCAAATGCAATTGCATTGGACGCACGTGCGGTGCCGACATGGACGGGCGGCGCGTTCGGCAATTCCGCGTTCCTGGGTATCAGCGGAAAGCCCGTGCTTTACACGCGGAACAATGGCTCCACGGTCACGGCGTCGCTGTCGGGCATTACGGTCACCACCAGTGGAGGCAGCGGGGTCCCGTTTGTGTTTGTGGCCGCCGATGCGGAGTCCACCAATAACGGCGAATCGCTGCGTTTCACCACCGATGGCGACCCCTGGTCGCTGTTGGCGCAGATCGCCTATGGGACGGCAGCGGCCTATCCCGACTTGACGGGCGTCGGCACCAACACCGTGAAACAGGTCGGCGTGGCCGGCGCCGTCGGCAGCTACGCGTTCGCGACCACCGGCAACGTGCGCAATGTGACCGCCGAAATGGTGGCCGGCGGCTTGCAGGGCGTGTTGTTCGGGGTGAAGTTCCCGTCGGCCGACCTTTCGATCACCAAGTCACACACCGGCAGCTTCAGTGCCGGTGGCAGTGGCAGCTACAACATCGTCGTTCGTAACAACGGCACCAACGCGACCACAGGCATAACCAAAGTTGTAGACACTCTCCCTGCCGGGCTGACTTACGTGTCCGCCAGCGGGGCGGGGTGGACATGCAGTGCGGTGGGCCAGGTGGTGACCTGTACCAATCCGATGTCCCTGGCCAATGGCGGAAGCCTCCCGGCCATAACGCTCAATGTGAGTGTGGCGTTCAATGCGCCGGCGAGCGTCGAGAACAGTGTGTCGGTCTCGAACCCGATGTTTGACTACAACCCGGCGAACAACGACAGCCTGGACCCGACCGTGATTGTCGGAACGCCTGAGCCCGCCAAGGGCAACAAGATCCTGTATGTGTACGACAACCGACGCTTGACGCGGACGCCGCAAGCGGCCAATTCCACGGTTCCGGTCGAGCAGATCGCGCGCGGTGCCTCCAGTGACTGGATAATGGCACCTGCGGTCCCCGTCGGCAGGACCCTCACCCTGACTGCGCAGAACGTGCTCGCACGCCTTGTCCTCGCTGCGACGGGCGACAGCACCTCCAGCAACCGCGCGGTCAAAGTTGAACTGCGCACCAGCAGCGGCGTGATCCTCGGGGCCTCCGGTACGAAGAACATTAACTCTGGCGCCGAGGCCGTGGATTTCACTGTGGCAACGCCACAAACCACCCTGGCGGCAGGTGACTACTTGGTCTTGCGCGTATACAACAATGCGACAAGCGGTACCAACCGGAACATATCCGTGTACCAGAAAACCGCCGGTCAAGGCGCCAGTGTCCTGACCTTCGACACACCGACCGTCATCAACGTAGACAGTGTTGTGGTGTATTCGGCCCCGTACCCGGCTACCACGACGCAACCGAGCTTCGTCGCCGGCAATACGGTATATGTTCGTGCCGTGATCAGCGATCCGTTTGGCGCCTTTGATGTAAGCGGCGCCAGCATCCGGCTGACCGATCCCGCGGGTACGGCTCAGGTAGCCGCGGCTCAAATGACTGAAATTGTTGGGGCGGCGACGGCCGCCAGCAAAACCTATCAATACAGCTACACGCTGCCGGCGGGTGCCAAAGCGGGCAGCTGGATTGCCAGCGTCACCGGAAGGGAAGGCACCGAGGGTACCGTCACCCACACCAGGAACGTCGGCTTCCAGGTGGCTGCCGCGCCGCTGACCATCGCCAAAACGTCTACGGTCTACTGGGATCCGATCAACAAGCTTGTAAATCCCAAGGCCATTCCCGGTGCACTGGTCACTTACCGAATCACCGTGACCAGTCCGTCCGGAACGATCACGGACGCCAACTCAATGGTGGTGAGCGATCCGATCCCGCTCAACACGGTTTTGTTCGTCAACGACCTGCCTGACATCGCCGGGATCTCTCCGGTGTTCTTCACCCCCGGCAGCAGCACGCTGTCGCTGAACTTCAACACCTTGGCTGACCTCACCGACGACGTGGATTTCTCAAGCGACGGCGGTGCCACCTGGACCCATGTGCCGATCGCCGACGCCAATGGCGTAGATGCCGCCGTGACCGATATCCGGCTGAAGCCCCGGGGCACGTTTGCCCCGGGCAAGACCGTGGAGATGGGTTTCCGCGTGCGCGTGAAGTAATCGCGTTACTGCAGCAGCGAGCGCAGCATCCAGGCGTACTTCTCGTGGGTGTGCAGGCGCTGGGTCAGCAGGTCCACGGTGGGGTCGTCGCTGGCGTCATCGGCGGTGGTGAGCACCGAGCGGGCAGTGCGGCAGACCGCCTCGTTGCCGACCGTGAGCTGGCGCACCATCTCCCGCCAGTCGGCGGTATCGGCCAGGCCGGGCTCTTCGCGGATGGAAGAGAGCTTCATGAACTCGCTGTAGGAACCCGGCGCATTGAAACCAAGTGCGCGAATGCGCTCTGCGATCTCGTCCAGGGCGACCCACTGCTCGGCGTACTGGGTCTCGAACATCACGTGCAGCGTATTGAACATCGGGCCGGTGACGTTCCAGTGGAAGTTGTGCGTCTTCAGGTACAGCGTGTAGGCGTCGGCGAGGAAGTGGGACAGGCCGTCGGCGACGTTCTTGCGATCGGTGCTGCTCATCCCGATATCCACTGGCGGGGCCCCGGAACCCTTGGCCGGCGATGCGACCGGGCTGGGGCGCGTGCCGCTGCCCTTCGTCTTGGCGCTGGAATCGGTGGTCTTTTTCGTTGCGGCCGGTGCTGGCTTAGCCATTGAGGTTCTCCTTTGATCGACAAGTGCGATGACAATGGTTCGTCGCGTGACCCACCATTGCGCTGTTTCGTTGAATCAACCTGATGAACCGTAGCAACTCCCATGACAACGCCGCGTCACGACCCCGCAGCACGGCCGTCGCCGGGCTGGAGGTCGGGCGACGAAGCATCGACGCCGCGCTGAGCCGTGATCGCGGGCGGCTGCACGGTCTGTGGTCGCGCTGGCGAAATGCACCGGCCGATGCAACGCTGCAGGCGCTTTTCGAGGATGCGCTGAAGCAGTCGATCGCCCGCCGTGAGGTGCGGGCCGCAGCGCTGCCGCCGGCGCCGGTCGATCCGTCCCTGCCGATCGCCAGCCAAGCCGACCGCATTGTCGAGTTGATCGGCAAGCATCAGGTGATCGTGGTCGCCGGCGAGACGGGCTCGGGCAAGACCACCCAGCTGCCCAAGCTGTGCCTGGCAGCCGGCCGCGGTGCGGCGGGCATGATCGGCTGCACCCAGCCGCGTCGGATTGCCGCGCGCGCAGTGGCGAAGCGCGTCGCCGAAGAGCTCAATACGCCGCTGGGAACCACGGTCGGCTTCCAGGTCCGCTTCAGCGAGAACGTCGGCGAGGATACGGCGATCAAGTTCATGACCGACGGCATCCTGCTGGCGGAGATCCAGTCGGATCGCTGGCTGTCGCGCTACGACACCATCCTGGTCGACGAGGCACACGAGCGCAGCCTCAACATCGACTTCCTGCTGGGTTATCTGAAGCAGCTGCTGCGCAAGCGGCCCGACCTGAAGGTCATCGTGACCTCGGCAACAATCGATACCGCGCGGTTCTCGGCGCATTTCGACAACGCGCCGGTGGTCGATGTGGAAGGCCGCGGCTATCCGGTGTCGGTGCGCTACCGCCCGCTGGAAGGAGACGCCGAGGGTACGGATGGCACGGCAGCGCGTGAGGGCGAGCGCACGATCAACGACGGTATCGTCGCCGCCTGCGATGAGATCAGCCGCGAGGATCCGCGCGGTGATGTGCTGGTGTTCCTGCCCGGCGAGCGCGAGATCCGCGACGCCCATCGTGCACTGGAGGCACGCAAATACCGCCACACCGAGGTGTTGCCGCTGTACGCACGCCTGTCGGTGCGCGACCAGGACCGGGTGTTCAAGCCCGGGACCCAGCGCCGCATCGTACTGGCGACCAACGTCGCCGAGACCTCGCTGACCGTGCCCCGGATTGGCTACGTGGTGGATCCGGGCCTGGCCCGGGTCAAGCGTTACAGCCCGCGTAGCAAGCTGGACCGTCTCCACATCGAGCCGATCAGCCAGGCCAGCGCCAACCAGCGCAAGGGGCGCTGCGGGCGGGTGTCCGATGGCACCTGTTACCGCCTGTACAGCGAGGCGGATTTCGAGTCGCGCCCGGAGTACACCGATCCGGAGATCCACCGCGCCGCGCTCGCCGGGGTGATCCTGCGCATGCTGTCGCTGGGTCTGGGCGACATCGAGCAGTTCCCGTTTCTTGAGCCGCCCGACAGCCGGGCCATTGCCGACGGCTGGCAGCAACTGGCGGAACTGGGCGCGGTCGATGACAGCCGCAAGCTGACCGCGGTCGGCCGGCTGATGGCGCGCATGCCGGTGGATGTGAAGCTGGCGCGGATGCTGGTGGCCGCCAATGCGCACCGCTGCGTGCGCGAGATGCTCGCGATCGCTTCGTTCCTGGGCATCCAGGACCCGCGCGAGCGCCCGGCTGACCAGCGTGCGGCGGCGGACAACGCGCATGCACTTTTCGCCGATCCGGCATCGGAGTTCGCCGGCATCCTCAAGCTCTGGGACGCCTACCAGGACGCGCATGAGGAGTTCACCCAGTCGCAGCTTCGACGCTGGTGCGAGAAGCACTTCCTCGGATTTTTGCGCATGCGCGAGTGGCGCGAACTGCACCGCCAGCTGAAGCTGATGGCGGTCGAGCTGGGCTGGGATCCGGGAGCTTCAGCCGTCGCCGTGAGCGGTCCCGCAGCGAAGGAAAAGGCCGCCGCTGCGCCAACGCCATCGCCCACATCCGCGCCGCCCGCGCGACGCCGTCGGCGTGGTGGTCGAACGAAGAACGACCAGTCCGCGCCAGCCGGCAACCGTGCCGCAGCGGTGGCAGGTGAGAGTGAGACCGAGCGCCTTGGCCGCGGCGCCTATGCTCTCCTGCATCGCGCCCTGATCGCGGGGCTGCCGACCCAGATTGGCCACCGCATCAAACCGGCCGACGCGCCCCAGCCCCCGGCGGCGATCAAGCCCGCCGAGCGCAAGGTCATGGATCGCAAGGCGGGTGGGTACGAAGGCCCGCGCGGTCGCCGCTTCCAGCTGTTTCCCGGATCCGCGCTGGCACGGCGACCGCCGCCGTGGGTGTTGTCGGCGACGCTGCTGGATACCGCCCAATTGTGGGCGATGACCAACGCCGCGATCGAGCCGGACTGGGTCATTGACGAGTTGCCGCACCTGCTCGCCCGCCGCCATCACGATCCGCGTTGGGCGCGCTCGCAAGGCAAGGTGGTCGGCAGCGAGCAGATCAGCCTGTTCGGGCTGGTGCTGGCACCCAAACGCCCCGTCCACTACGGAGCGCTCTACCCGGAGGAAAGCAGGGTGATCTTCGCCCGTGACGCCCTGGTCACCGGCGAGATCAACACCCGCAGCGTGTTCTTGAAGCGCAACCTGGCGACCCTGGAGAAGGCGCTGGAGGAGGAAGCCAAGCAGCGTCGCGCCGGCCTGGTGGTGGATGAGGAGTGGATGGTCGAGTGGTATCTGCAGCGCCTGCCGGCCGACGTCCACAACACGCAGGCGCTGGATGCCTGGTATGCCCGACTGCCGGCCCCGCAGAAGGCCGCGCTGGAGTGGTCACTGGATGAGCTGATGGTGGGGGACAGCACCGACGGCCAACGCTTCCCGTCATCGATCGCGCTGGGTAACGTGCAGCTGCCGGTCAGCTACCGCTTCGAACCCGGCGCAGTCGACGACGGCATGACCGTCTCCGTACCGCTGCACCTGCTCAATGCGCTGGATACTGTGCGGCTGGGATGGCTGGTCCCGGGGCTGGTGGAAGACAAGGCCACCGCGCTGATCCGCGGCCTACCCAAGGCGCAGCGGCGCAACTACGTGCCGGCTCCGGACTTTGCCCGCGCTTTCCACGAAGCTTTTCCGGAGCCACAGGATGCGCCGCTGACGGAGGTGCTTGCGCGCTTTCTGGGCAAGGTGACCGGCAGTGCATTGGACGCGGGAGAATTCGACGAGTCGGTCCTGGAGCCTCATCTCCGGGTCAACCTGCGCCTGCTGGGGGCGGCGGACGAGCGCCAACGGAGTGCCGACATCGTGCTGGCCGAGTCGCGCGACCTGCAAGAGCTCCGTACGCGCTTCGGCGAGCGCGCGGCCAAGGCATTTGCGGCCCGTGCAGCCAAGGGCATGGGCCAGCGCGGTCTGGTGCGCTTTCCCGATGAAGCGATCCCCGCCAGTGTTCCCGGGGTGGCAGGGATGCCGGCGTTCCCGGCCTTGCACGATGACGGCGACAGCGCCTCACTGCGGGTGCACGCCGACCGCGCCAAGGCTGAGCGCGCGCATCCCGGCGGGGTGCGCAGGCTCTTGTGGCTGGCACTGGCGGACGCGCGCAAACAGGCGCGCAAGCAACTGCCCGTGTCGGCAAAGCTCGGCCTGCTATACGCCGCGATCGAGGCGGCCGCACCACGCACGCAAGCGCCGCCGGAAGGCGACCGACTGCGAGCCGATCTCGTCGATGGCGCCTTCGCCTCTCTGGTGGCCAATGACGTTGCCGACATCCGCGATCCGGGTGCATTCGAGGCGCGGCGGGCCGAGGTGGCCAAGGCATTGTTCGGCCAGTCCATGCAGCGCCTGCAGCAGGCCGAGGAGATCCTGACCGCGGTGTCGCACGCCCGTGCCAGCCTGGAATCGCCGCTGATAGGCTGGGCCAGCGGCAATCTGGACGATATGCGCGCGCAACTGGCCGCGTTGACGCCAGCGGGCTTCCTGCGCGACGTTCCTGCCGATGTGCTGAAGGAATACCCGCGCTATCTTAAGGCTCTGGCTTTGCGCGGCGAGCGTGCGTTGCGCGATCCCACCCGCGACCAGGCGCGGATGCTGGAGCTGACGCCGTTCAGTGATGCGCTGGCGGAGGCCGCCACGCGCGGAGAACTCCAGCAACCGGGCTGGCAGGAGCTGCGCTGGCAACTCGAGGAGTTGCGCGTGTCGCTGTTCGCCCAGGAGCTGGGCACGCGTGGGGTATCGGCCAAGAAACTGGCCGCGCAGCTGGCCCGGCTGCGCAGCTGAGGCTTACTTGGTGCGCTCGACCTTGGCCCGGCTGCCGTAGCCCTCCACCTGCAGATACCAGGCGGTGCCGATCAGACTCGGGGTGATCCGGATCTGCGGGTTGTCGAGCTTTACCCCGTACAGCGTCGAGTCGTCGGTCTGGCGCCAGACCTGGCCGTTGTCGAGGGTGAAGCTGCGCCCTTTACCGAATCCGTTGAACGCGCCCTGCAACCGGGCCTCCACCGGCTCACGCGCGGCGCTGCCGCCAAATCCGAGGTTCCAGCGGTTGACCTTCTCCTCTGCGGCTTTGGCGGCCTTGGTCACCTCGATGTCCATGGTGCGGTTCAGCCAGTCGTTGAGGTTGGCCAGCTGCGCGGCGTCCAGCCGGTCCAGGCCCGCCGCGCGGAACTGCTCGGGTGTCATCTGCTGTTCGATACGTGTCGGCTCCTGCGCCATGCCGGCGGCGGCCATGAGCATCGCAGTGGCAAAAACCAGGGGAACAAGGCGGCGTGGAGCGCGAGGGATGGCGTACATGGGCTGTTCCTGCAGACGGTTGGTCGCTAGTGTAGTCAGTCCTCCAGGTCGATATGAAACACTGCGATGAAGCCGCCCGCGCGCCCTTCCCCGGCCATCGCCGGTCCGACGGCAGCTATCGGGCCGCATGCCGGCCCGGTCGATGCGTTGCGCGCGCTGCTGGAACAGCCACCGGCCGATGCCATCTCAGCCCCGCTGCTGGCGCGCTTGCGGGACGGTGCAGCCACTACGCCCACCGCCGCCGATGACCCGCGCGACCCGGCGGATGTCGTACGCGGGATGCTGCGCGCGTTGCAGCGACTGGACGCCGACAGCGATAGCCTGGCTGCCGCAATCCTGCACACCTACCCGCGGCTGCTGGCGGCGCTGGGACCGAAGTTCGAGGCAGAAAATCCGTCCATCGCGACCTTGTTGGACGGCCAGCGCGCCTCCGCCCAGGTATGGGTATTGCACGCCGAGCAGCAGGGCCGGAGTGGCAGCGAGGGCTTGCGCCGGCTGTTGCTGGCCATAGTCCGTGACATGCGGGTGGTGCCGATCCTGCTGGCACGCCAGCTGGCGCGCATGCAGCAGGCCGCCAGCCTGCCCGAGGATCGCCGCCTTGCGCTGGCGACCCTGGCCCGCGACATCCACGCACCGCTGGCCAACCGGCTCGGGATCTGGCAACTGAAGTGGGAGCTGGAAGACCTCGCCTTCCGCTATCTGCATCCCGACACCTACCGTCAGATCGCCCGGCTGCTGGACGAGAAGCGCGGCGACCGCGAACGCTACATCGAGGAAGTCCAGCAGACCCTGCGCGAGGCACTGGACGCGCAGGGACTCGAGGCCGACATTGCCGGCCGGCCCAAGCACATCTACAGCATCTGGAAGAAGATGCAGCGCAAGCAGGCACCGATCAGCGAGCTCTACGACCTGCGCGCGGTACGCATCCTGGTGGACGACGTGGCCGCCTGCTACGCCGCCCTGGGCGTCGTCCACGCCACTTGGACCCCGATCCCCAGCGAGTTCGACGACTACATCGCCCGCCCCAAGCGCAACGATTACCGCTCCCTGCATACGGCGGTGATCGGGCCGGAAGGCAAGACCCTGGAAGTGCAAATCCGCACCGTGGAAATGCACCGCCAGGCCGAACTTGGTGTGGCCGCCCATTGGCGCTACAAGGAGGGTTCCGGCGGCGACGCGGCGTTTGACCGCAAGATCGCGTGGATGCGCAAGCTGCTGGAGCAGGCCGATGAGGGCGGCGCCGACGATGCGGCCCTGGCGCGCGAGCTGGATACCGAGCTGGTTGAGGACCGGGTCTACGTGCTGACGCCCAAGGGCGAGGTGATCGATCTTCCCGCCGGCTCCACGCCGCTGGATTTCGCCTACCGGGTGCACACCGAGGTCGGCCACCGTTGCCGTGGCGCCAAGGTGGATGGGCGGATCGTGCCGCTCGACCATCGCCTGCACAGCGGCGACCGGGTCGAGATCATGACCGCCAAGACGGGTGAGCCGAGGCGCGACTGGCTGATTGAATCCAACGGCTTTCTCGCCAGCAGCCGCTCGCGGGAGAAGGTCCGCAACTGGTTCCATCGCCTCGACCGCGAACGCAATGAAACGGCCGGCAAGGAGCTGCTGGAGAAGGAGCTGCGCCGAATGGGCCTGCTGGGGGCGGACCTGGCGCCTGCGCGCGAGCGTTTCAGCCTGGCCAGCGACGGCGAGCTGTATGTGCTGGTGGCGCTGGGCGACATCGGGCCGCATCAGGTGGGACGTTTGCTGCAGGACCATCAGCGGGCCCAGAGTGCGCCGGCGGCGGCTGAACCTGCGCCTGCGCCGGTGCGCACGCGGCGGCGTTCGGCGAGCAAGGCCCGCGACTTCACGGTGCAGGGCTTGGGCAACCTGCTGGTGCAGCCGGCGCGCTGCTGCCAGCCCCTGCCTGGCGAGCCGATTGCCGGTTACCTCACCCGCGGGCGCGGGGTGACCGTGCATCGGCATGGATGCGCCACGCTGCAGCGTCTGGCGGACAAGGACCCCGACCGCATGCTCACGGTGGAGTGGGGCGCAAGCAGCGGCTACGAGGTCGACATCGAAGTGCTGGCGGTGGACCGCAAGTGGCTGTTGAAGGAGGTGACCAACGTCATCGCCCAGGCCAACGTCAACATGGGCGGCATTCGCAGCGATTCGCAACACCACCGGATGCGCATCCGGATGCGCGTCAAGGTCGAGGATTTCGATCAACTGTCACAGTTGCTGGGGAAGCTGGGTGCCGTGCCGGGAGTGGAGCATGCGCGCCGCTGCTGACCCGCGCGTAAGTGGCACACGACGCTGGGGCAGCTTGGCCCTCGGCGTTCTTCTCGCCGCGGCGCTGCTGTGGTGGCACCGGCCGATCTCCGAGGCGATCTGGCCCGATACCCGTGTCCAGCAAATGCAATCCGACGCCGCCCGTGCGCTCCAGGCCGGCGAGCTGAGCCGGCCGGACGGCCGCGGCGCACGCGAGCTCTACGAAGCCGCGTTGGCCCTGGACCCCGATCGTGGCGACACCCGCGACGGATTGATGCAGGTGGGCGAGGCGGCGTTGGCGCGTGCCAACGCACAGATCGACGGCGGCCGACTGGACGAGGCGCGCTTGTCACTCCAGCTGGCACGCGAACTGGCCATGCCGCGAGCCGCGACCGAAGAAGTCGCCGCCCGGCTTGAGCGCACCCGCGACAGCACGGGCAATGTCGAGCGACTCATTCGCCGTGCCGACGCCGCGCGCGCCGCGGGCCGCCTCGATGGCGACGGCGACGCGGCACTGCCGCTGTACCAGCAGGCGCTCGCCCTGCAGCCCAACCACGTTGGTGCCCTGGAAGGGCGCGAGGACGCGCTGTCGGACCTTCTGCAGAAAGCCACCCGAGTCAGTGACACCGGCGACCTGCCTGCCGCGGCGACCCTGGTGGAGCGCGCACGCGAGGTCGATCCGGGCCACATCGACCTGCCGCGGGTGGTCTCGCTGCTCGCCAGCCGGACCGACCAGCGCCTGCAGGAAGCCGACGCGGACCTCGCCCGGGGACGCCTGGAGCGCGCTCAGGAAGGCTACGACATGGTTGCCGCCGTCCAGCCCGGCAATGAGGCCGCCGCGCGCGGCCGACTGCGGGTCGCCACTGCCCACGCAGCGCTGAGCCGACGCCACGCCGCGGATTTCCGGATCCGCGAGGCGCAACAGGAGCTGGGCGCGGCCGCCGCCATCGCGCCGGATGCACCCGCGGTGATCGAGGCCAACGAGCACCTCGCGCAAACCCGCTTGCTGCAGGCTGGGCTGCAAAGTGACCTGCCTCCGGCGCAACGACGGAAACGGGTAAGCGAGTTGCTCGACGCCGCTGCGACCGCCGAGGCGCGCGGCGACCTGCTGTCGCCACCCGGTGACAGCGCCTACGACAAGCTGCGCATCGCCCGCGCGATTGCCGGCGATGACCCGGGCGTCATAGCGATGACGCGGCGCTTGCGTCCCGCCGCTCACGAGTGCTTCGTGACGGCCCTGCGGCGCAACCAGTTGGCCACCGCGGGCGGATGCCTGGATGCCTATGCGTTGCTGGAGGGCGAGGAGCACAGCGTGCGGGCCTCGCGTCGTCAGCTGGCGCTGCGCTGGATAGCGGTGGGCGACGAGCGCCTCGGCGCCGGTGACGTGCAGTTGGCGCGGCGCGCGTTGGCCATGGCGCGCTCGCTCGACCCGTCCGCCGACGGACTCGAGGCATTTTCCCGCCGTCTGGAACGTGCCTCGTTGCCGCCGCGCGAGGACTGAAACGGCTCATCCGCGCCCGAGCAGTACCCGCCGGACCACCGCGCGTCCGGCATCCAGCGAGAAATGGCGCTGGATATTCTCCCGCCCGTTGCGGGCCAGCTGATGCCACAGGTCCGGCTCGCGGTAGACACGAAGTACCGCGGCGGCGAACCCCGCGGCATCGTCGGCCACCAGCACGTCCTCGCCGTGTCGCAGGTGCATCCCCTCGATCGCGCAGGCGGTCGCGACCACCGGCTGGCCATGGGCCATGGGCTGGTTCACCTTGCCCTTGACTCCGGCGCCGTAGCGCAGGGGGGCAACCGTCAAGCGCACCCCCGCCAGCAACGGTGTCAGGTCCGGCACATGGCCGTGCACGATCACCCCCGGCTGCGCTGACAACGCCTGGACCTCGGGCGGTACATCGCCGCCGATGCAATGGAATTGCAGCGCCGGCTCCTGCGCGCGCAGCAACGGCCACACTTTCTCGACGAACCAGCAAGCCGCATCGACGTTGGGCGGGTGGCGGAAACCACCGACAAACATCACGTCGCGGCGCTGCTCATACGGCAAGCCTTCGCCGCCCATCCGGTGCAGGTTGGACAGCACCTCGACGCGGCTGTCGGGCAACTCCCGGGCCAACAGGTCACGCTCGACCTCGCTGACCACGAAGGTGGCATCGCTGCGGGCGATTACGTCCAGCTCGCTGCGCCGGGTGCGCAACGCCGCACGGGCCCGTGCCGGGTCCTTGGCCAGTTCCGCACCGCGCTGCTCGCGCAGGTAGTGCAGATCGACCGTGTCCAGGATCACCCGCGCCTGCGGTGCATGCCGGCGCAGCAGGGGCAGCACCTCGCGCATCACGTAATGGCGGCATACCAGCACGCTGTCAAAGCGCGGCCCGTGCTTGCGCAGCCATGTGGGCAGCGGCTGCGCGAACGGGGCGTACCAGACTTCGATTCCCAGCTGCTGCATCTCGCGGGTGTAGTCGCCGGCGTGGCCGCGGTCGGCGGGGAGGAATACGACATGCGCCCCTTCTTCGCGCAGCATCAGCATCAGGTTGAGCAGCCGCAGCGACGCCGAGTCGCGGTCCGGACGCGGGCTGAAGGCATCGATGACCAGAACATTCTGCTTGCCGCGGTAGAGCGCCGCGCGATCGGCATCGGTGCCGGGCGCGGGCTGCGCCGTCAGTGCCGCCTGCCACTTGTCCGCAAACGTCTCCTGGTTGCGTATCTGGTACGCCTTCGGGCCGTGGCGCACATCAGTCCCCGCGGTGGCGCCCTCCAGGTGGACGACTCGCGCTGCCGGCTGGTAGCGGACTTTCAGGCCAGCAGCGCGCACTGCAAATGCCAGGTCCGTGTCTTCGAAGTAGGCCGGCGAGTAGCGTGAGTCGAAACCGCCCAGTTCTGCGAACAGTGAACGACGGATGGCGATCGCAGCGCCGGAGCAATAGTCCGCTTCGCGCACAAAGGCGTGCCGGGGCGCATCCGGGGCCTCAAAGCGTCCGTAGTTCCAGCCACTGCCATCGGCGAACACGATGCCTCCGGCTTCCTGCAGGCGGCCATCGGGATAGACGAGCTGAGCGCCGGCCAGGCCGGTGTCGGGAAATCGACCGAAGGTATCCAGCAGCCGGTCGAGCCACCCGGGCTGCGGAATGGTGTCGTTGTTGAGAAATACGACGAACTCGCCCCTGGCAAGCGACGCGCCGTCATTGCAGGCAGCGATGAAGCCTTGGTTGTCCGCGCGCCTGTGGTAGCGCAGTCCCTCGATCGCCGGCAAAACAGTCCCGCTGCCGTCGCTGCTGCCGTCGTCGACAACGATGATCTCTATCGCCGCGCGCGGCGGATGGGCCGCCAACGCGCGCAGGCATCCCAGGGTGTGCTCGAGCTGGTTGAAGACCGGGATGATGATGCTCGCGCGAGGGTCGGCGCTCGACGGGACACGCGTGGGTGCCGCGCCGGACGCTTCGGGCAGGTACAAGGAAGCCATTTGCGCCTGCGCTACGGGTTTTAGCTGCGTGATCGCCCGGCGGACGGATGCCCGCACGCCCCGCGTGCGCAGGCTCGTCAGGCCGCGCTGGAGCAGGCCGCTGGCACGGTCGAACAGGAACCGCAGTTCGGCCCGCGATATCGGCATCTTGCAACTCCGTTTGTGAGGATCCACCCGGCACCCATCGTCCGGCTGGGCGCTGAACCTGCATCAAATCGGCCAATGCCGACCCGCAGGGTCGCCTGCTGCGGCTGCGTTAGACTCGGGTTTGTGAGGGCGCAGCCCTGTCATTGTCCCATGCCGTGGCCCGAATCGATTACGACGAAGACGATGTTGAACAGGGTGATTTGCCCGGGCCGCGCTGGCCGCGCCTGCTGTCGACGGCGGTCCTGGCCACCATTGGCCTTGGCCTGGGCTTCCTGATTCCCTATTCGCTCTACCTCAATCACGAGGTCGGGCAGCGCTTTGACCAGTTGCGCTGGCAATTGCCGACCCGCGTGTATGGCCGCCCGCTGGAACTGGCCCCGGGCGTGGCGATGGATGCCGACACGCTGGAAGTCGAACTCCGCGCCTCGGGCTATCACGCCGGCGATGGCGTGCGCCCGGGCACCTACTTGCGGGATGACGCGGAGTGGAAAATTTCCAGTCGCGGCTTCAACGACGTCGACGGGCCGGTCGCCCCGCGGATGGCCCAGCTCACCCTGGGCCGCGGACGGGTGGCGAAGCTGGAGGCCACCGGCGGCAAGGACGCGCCGCCCCGGCTGCGTCTGGATCCCGCCCGCATTGCCACGCTGTACGGGCAGAAGCAGGAAGAGCGCCGGCTGGTGCAGTTGGACGAGGTGCCCGAGTTGCTGGTCACCGGCCTGCAGGCGGTGGAGGATCGCGACTTCGCCAGCCACCACGGCATCGACCTGTCAGGCATCATTCGCGCCGCGTGGATCAACATGCGCTCGGGTGAAGCGCGCCAGGGCGCGAGCACGCTCACCCAGCAGTTGGCCCGGAGCGGCCTGCTCGGCATCGGCCGCGAACAGACCTATGCCCGCAAGTTCAACGAGATCATCTACGCGCTGCTGATGGAGGCGCGCTACGACAAGCGGTTGATCCTGGAGGCCTACTTCAACCAGGTCTACATGGGGCAGCGCGGCGCCCAGGCCATCCACGGCATGGCAGCCGCGTCGGAGTTCTGGTTTGGCCGCGACCTGGCCGACCTCAATACCGAGCAGATCGCGCTGCTGATCGGGATCGTGCGCGGACCGTCGTACTACGACCCGCGGCGCAACCCGGAGCGGGCGACCGAGCGGCGCAATTTCGTCCTCGACAAGATGCTGGAATCAACCCTGATCGATGCCGCCGAACACGAGCGCGCCCGCGAGGCGCCGCTGGGGATCAGCACCGATCCAGGCCGCACCTCGGCCAACCGGTTCCCCGCCTACGTCGATCTGGTCAGGCGCCAGCTCGCCCGTGACTATTCCTCCGAGTCGCTTGCCGGCGCAGGCCTGAGCGTGATGACCGCGATGGCGCCGTCCGCGCAGGCGTACGCCGAAGGTGCGGTGATCAAGACCCTGAAAGGCCTGGAGGCGAAGAATCGACCGGCGTTGCAGGCCGGCGTGGTAGTGACGGATGTCGAGCACGGCGACGTGATTGCGGTGGTTGGCAGCGGTACCCCCGCACAGCCCGGCTTCAACCGGGCGATCGAAGCCCAGCGTCCGGTCGGTTCGTTGATCAAGCCGTTTGTCTATCTGCTGGCCCTGGCCAGTCCGCAGCAATGGTCGCTGGCCAGCTGGGTCGACGACTCACCGGTCACCGTGACCCTGGGCAACGGGAAGCGTTGGACTCCGGGCAACTCGGATGGCCGCAGCCACGGCACCGTGCGCCTGATCGATGCGCTTGCGCGTTCCTACAACCAGGCGACCGTCCGCGTCGGCATGCAGGTCGCTCCGGCACGCATCGCCGAACTGGTGCACACGCTTGCCGGCATTACCGCCGAGCCGAATCCGGCATTGATCCTTGGCTCCCTTGACCAGAGCCCTTACGCGATGGCCCAGCTCTACCAGTTCCTGGCGTCGGGCGGCGAGATCCAGCCCTTGCACTCGGTACGCGGCGTACTGGACACCGAAGGGAAGGCGCTCAACCGCTATGACGATCGTCCCGACGCCGCCCAGGAAGGGGACATGGTCTTCGCCCGGCTGGTCACCATCGCATTGCAGAAGGCGATCACCGCTGGCACCGGTCGGCAACTGGTGGCGGACGGCCTGGGCCACCTCAATGCCGCGGGCAAGACGGGCACCAGCAACGACGGCCGCGACAGCTGGTTCGCCGGCTACACCGGCGATCACCTCGCAGTGGTCTGGGTCGGCAACGACCAGAACGAGGCCACAGGCTTGTTTGGTGCCACCGGCGGCATGCGGGTGTGGTCCAACTTGTTCAAGCTCCTGCCCAGTGCGCCGCTCAAAGTGGGCGATGAAGGCATCGACTGGCAGTGGGTCAGCGGCAGCAATGTGAGCGATGCCAGTTGCCCCGGCGCCACCCGCTTCGCCTTCGCAGATGGTTACGCGCCCGCGTACATGCCCTGCCGGCCGCCAGAACCGGAACTCCCGGTTGGAGCGCCAGCTCCCGATGACGAATCGGGTAACCGCGGTGGATGGCGGGAGTGGTTCGGCTTCGGTCGTGACCGACGCAACGACTCGCAAAACACCAGTGCGCAGCCACAGGAATCCCCATGACCCGTTCTGGATCAGCCGCCGCGATGGCGCTCGTGTTGATGCTGTCCGCGTGCGCTTCGGCGCCGCCCGACCCGCTTCCGGTCGCCGCAGCCTTCGATCCGGCGGCGATGATGGCTGCCATCGACCAGGCCGGCGTTGCCGACAGCCGTGAACTGGTGGTGCGTCCACTCACGGACGGCCGGATCGCCGGCGTCAAGGAGGATCTCGGTGACGTGCGCGCGCCGGAACGCTTGCTGGAAACGGGTCAGCAGCTGGACCGCGCGCTGGAATCCCACCCCGACGACGCCGAACTGCTGCAGTCCCGTGCCGAGAACGCGATCCTGCAGCGTGACCTGGCCACCGCGGAGCGAATGGCACGTCGCGCCGCCGCCGCAGGCGCCCAGGCAGGCCCGCATTGCCGGCGCCACTGGGAAACCGTGGTCCAGGTCCTCCAGGCGCGCGGCGCCGATGGCGATGCGCTGGCCACTGCCAAGGCCAGCCTGGATGCATGCACCGTTGCCGCACCGCCAAGGTATTGAAATGAGCGTCGCCTCCAGCCGCCTGGCCCAGGCCGCCCGCGCCGCGCTCAGCGAAGGTGGAGACCTGGCCGGCAACATCCCCGCATTCGTCCCGCGTGAGGCGCAACAGGACCTCGCCACCGCGATTGCGCACGCGTTCGACACCCGTGGCGTGCTGTTGGCGGAGGCGGGCACCGGCACCGGCAAGACCTTCGCCTACCTGGTGCCGGCAATCCTGTCGGGGCAGAAGACCATCGTCTCCACCGGCACGCGCGCGCTGCAGGACCAGCTCTATCACCGGGATCTGCCGCGCGTGCGCGAGGCGCTGGGGATCGGTCTGAAAACCGCGCTGCTGAAAGGGCGCTCCAACTACCTGTGCCATTACCGGCTGGAGCTGGCCAAGGGCGAAGGCCGGTTCGCGAACCGTGAGACCGCCGCGCAGTTCCAGCGCATCGTCGCCTGGGCCGGGCGGACCCGGATGGGCGATCTGGCCGAGCTGGAAACCCTGCCCGATGACTCCCCGCTGGTGCCGCAGGTCACCTCGACCGCCGACAACTGCCTGGGCAGCGAGTGCCCGTTTTTCTCCGAATGCTTCGTCGTCCAGGCGCGCCAGCGTGCGCAGGCGGCGGATCTGGTGGTGGTCAACCACCACTTGCTGCTGGCTGATCTGGCGCTGAAACAGGAGGGCTTCGGCGAGATCCTGCCCGGCGCCCAGGCGTTCGTAGTCGATGAGGCCCACCAGTTGCCCGAGCTGGCCGCCCAGTTTTTCGGTGACGCGCTCAGTGCACGCCCGCTGGTCGAGCTGGCCCGTGACGCATTGGCCGAATGCAAGCAGGTTCCCGCTGCCTTGGCGGTGCTGCAGGAGCCGGCGCGTGCGCTGGAACAGGCGGTCCGCGGCCTGCGTGCGGCCATGGATGATTTGCCGGTGCGCGGTACCCGCCTTCGTGCCGCCGAAGATCCGGTCGCCGAGGCCGGTCTCGATGCCTTGCTGGAGTCGCTGCGCGCTTTGCACGCGGCGCTGCTGCCGTTGCGTGAAGCCGCACCGGGTTTTGACAGCTGCACGGCGCGCGCGCGCGAGTTCGAGATGCGGCTGTTGCGCTGGCGCGACGGGACCGATGCGGCGAGCGATCCGCACCCCGTGCCGGATGCGGACAGCGACCCCTTCGAGGAGGCGAACCCAGGGCCGCCCGCGAATCAAGGCGAGGACGGTGTCGTTCCTGCCGATGCCGACGACCGGGCCCCGTTGACTGCCGATAATGCTCCCAGCGTGCTGTGGTACGAGCTGACCGCACGCGGCTTCCGCCTCAGCCGGACGCCGCTGGACGTGGCTGGTCCGCTGGCCCAGCACCGCGCACGCTCGCATGCGGCGTGGGTTTTCACCTCCGCGACGCTGGCGATCGGCGGACGCTTCGAGCATTACGCCATCAAGCTCGGCCTGCGCGAACCGACAACGCTTCTCGCTCCCAGCCCCTTCGACTGGGCGCAGCAGGCGCTGTGCTACCTGCCGCCGGGCTTGCCTGAACCGTCGGCCCGGCACTACACCGAATCCATAGTGTCGGCGATACGGCCCGTGCTGGAAGCCTCCGGCGGGCGTGCCTTCGTGCTGTTTGCCTCGCATCGTGCGCTGCGCGAGGTGGCGGGGCTCCTGCGCGACGGGCCATGGCCGCTGTTCGTCCAGGGCGAAGCGCCGCGTTCCACTTTGCTGGAGCGCTTCCGTGCCTCCGGCAACGGCGTGTTGCTCGGTGCGGCCAGCTTCCGCGAGGGCGTTGATGTCGCCGGGGATACGCTCAGCGTGGTGGTCATCGACAAGCTGCCCTTCGGCGCGCCGGATGATCCGGTGTTCGAGGCCCGGCTGGAGGCGATCCGCCGCGCCGGCGGCAACCCGTTCCGCGACGAGCAATTGCCGCAGGCGGTGATCGCGCTCAAGCAGGGTGCCGGGCGCCTGATCCGCAGCGAAACCGATCGCGGTGTACTGGTCCTGTGTGACCCGCGACTGGTGGCGAAAAGCTACGGCAAGGTGTTTCTCGATTCCCTGCCGCCATTGCCGCGCACGCGGCACATCGCCGATGTGCAGGCGTTTTTCCGCGACAGCCAGCTTGGCGAAGCTGGGACAGAGCCGGCTGCGGCGCGAGAGACAGGGGTGCTGCTGTGAAATTGCTGGCGTTTGAACTGGCCACCGAAGCGTGCTCGGTCGCGGTGTGGATCGACGGCGAGGTGCATGAGCGTTTTGAGATCGCGCCGCGTCGCCATGCCGAGCTCGCGCTGCCATGGGCGGATGCGATGTTGGCCGAGGCGGGTATCGCCCGCGCACAACTGGACGCCATCGCCGTGGGGCGGGGCCCAGGGGCATTCACCGGGGTGCGGCTGGCGATCGCGATCGGGCAGGGCATCACCCTGGCCCTGGACCGGCCGATCTTCGCGGTGTCGACGCTCGCGGCGCTGGCGCTCGCCGCCGTGCCGGCGGGCGATGACGCGCAGCAGGAGCAGCGCGTGCTGGCGTCCATCGATGCGCGCATGGGTGAGGTTTACGTGGGGGCGTTTCGCGTGCACGACGGTGATGCAACCCTGATCGGCCGTGAGGCCGTGCTGACACCCGATGCTGTCGTGCTGCCCGACAGGGACGCGGGCTGGCTGGCTGCCGGTACCGGCTTCGCCGCCGCCGCCGGCGCGCTGCGTGAGCACCTGGCGGCACAGCTGGCGCGGGTCGATGCCGAAGCCCTGCCACGCGCCGGAGATGTTGCGAGGCTGGCGGCAAAGATGTCGCTGCGCGGCGAGGCGTCTGCGCCCGAAAGGGTCGAACCGGCCTACCTGCGCAACCAGGTTGCGCTGACGATCGCCGAGCAGAAAGCGCTGCGCGCGCAAAAAGAGCGGAACTGAGTGCGAGCGCCCCGGCGCGACGTCGCCCGCGCCCGCTGTGCGGCTGGCGAGTCTGTTCCGTCGAGCCGGCGTGAGGCGCGGCAGGCCACAACCGCTGCTCAGCGATCCACCAGCTCCCCGCCGGCGAGGAAGGCCCAGGTGCGCGTCACATGCAGGATGTCCGGGTTGTCGTCGGTCTGCGGCAGCGGCGGGTAGGGCTCGGCGAGCCGGGCGATCCGCAGCGCCGAGGCATCCAGCAGCGGAATCCCGCTGCTCAGCACGATCTGGGAGTTCTCCACACTGCCATCGCGTCGGATCGCAATGCTGATCACGACCTGGCCCGCGAGGCGACGCCGCCGCGCTTCATCAGGGTAGTTGAGGTTGCCGACCCGCTCGACCCGGTCGACCCACTCGCGCAGATACCCCGCCCACGCGTATTCCGTCGTGCTGGCGGACACGAACTTGCGCTTGGGCCGCTTGGCATAGCGCTCCGACCGCAGGTGGATCTCCGCGGCCAGCCGGGCCATCGCCATGTCGCGGTCGATTTTCTCCTGTCCCGGCGGCAGTGCGCGCTCGGCCGGCTCCGGGGTCTCCTGTGCGCTGGCAACCGTATCCTCGCCACGGGTGCTGGCGATAATCCGCGCCTGCGGCGGTGGCTGCTGTGTCGGCGACTGCGCGCGAAGTTCCCGTGGGGCCTGGCCGTCGGCATCCTGCGGCAACGGCCCGGACTGGTTGTCCCGCGGGCGCACCGCGCGCTCGCTTTCCCCGCCGCCGTCATTGTTGGCCTGGGCGAGAAAGTCGGCCTGCTTGGGAGTGAGGGCGCTGGTGGTACGGGTGAGTATGACGTCCAGCGTTGGCACCACCGGGGCGGCGAGTTCCATGCTGAAACCCACGCCAAGCAGAAGCACCGCATGCAGGATCAACGACAACACCATTGTCGCGCCCAGACGGTGGCGCTCGTCCGTGCCGGTCATGGATGCCGCGGCCACGCTCATGCCGAGGCGGCAGCCCGCGCTTCGATGGCGTCAAACAGGCCCGCGGAGATATTCAGGCCGAACTGGGCATCCAGCTCACGGATGCAGGTCGGGCTGGTGACGTTGACTTCGGTGAGGTAATCGCCGATCACATCCAGGCCGACGAAGAGCATGCCGCGCCGCTTCATCTCGGGCCCCACCTGCGCGGCGATCCAGCGGTCGCGATCGCTCAACGGGCGTCCTTCCCCACGCCCGCCTGCGGCAAGATTGCCGCGGAACTCATCGCCCTGAGGAATGCGCGCCAGGGTGTAATCCACCACCTCGCCATCGACCAGAAGGATGCGTTTGTCGCCCTCGCTGATCTCCGGCAGGTAGCGCTGCGCCATCGCCAAGCTGCCTTCGCCGACCAGCGTTTCCAGGATGACATTGGTGTTGGAATCGCCGTGGGTCACGCGGAAAATCGAGCGGCCGCCCATCCCGTCCAAGGGCTTGAGCACCGCTTCCCCATGTTCGGCGACGAAGGCCTTCAGAACCGCAGCATCCCGGCTCACCACCGTCGGCGGGCAGCAGTGCGGGAACAGCAGGGCGGCGAGCTTCTCGTTGTAATCACGCAGGCCCTGCGGATCGTTGATCACAATCGCGCCGGCAAGCTGGGCCAGGCTGAGGATCTGCGTGTCATGGATGTAGTCGTTGTCGACCGGCGGGTCGCGCCGCATCAGCACGACGTGGCCGCGACCCAGGTCAATCTGTGATGTGGAGCCCAGATCGAACCATCCGTCCGGATCGTCGCGAACGGTTAATGGCGCCATCGATGCGACCGCCTTTCCGTCGCGGAGTCCGAGGCGTCCTGGCATCACGTACCAGAGCCTGTGCGAGCGACGCTGCGCCTCCAGCAGCATGGCGAATGTAGAGTCCTTGGCGATCGTGATGGATTCGATCGGATCCATCACGACGACGATATCAAGCGGCATGGCAGGTGGCCTTGGCAGGGATCGCGTGGATGGTAGCAGGCAGGCTGCCGGCCAGCGTCCGGACCGCGCGCATTCAGCAAGGGATCGATCCCGGAAACGCACTTGACACCTTGCGTACGGCTTGGAATAAAGGGACCCTAGCTGGCGCGACGGGGAATTCGCGCGCGCTCCGCAATACTGGGGAAAAGGGAACATGCAAGACGAGGTCCGCAGCGGCCGCCTCGATGGGTTGCGAGTCATGGTGATCGATGACTCCAAGACCATCCGGCGAACCGCTGAAACATTGCTCAAGCGCGAAGGCTGCGAAGTGGTGACCGCCACCGACGGCTTCGAGGCACTGGCCAAGATCGCGGACCAGAAGCCACAGATCATCTTTGTCGACATCATGATGCCGCGCCTGGATGGCTATCAAACCTGCGCGTTGATCAAGAACAACCAGGTGTTCAAAAGCACCCCGGTGATCATGCTGTCCTCCAAGGACGGCCTGTTCGACAAGGCGCGGGGCCGCATCGTCGGCTCCGAGCAGTACCTGACCAAACCATTCACGCGCGGGGAACTCCTCGACGCCATACGAACACACGTCAACGCCTGACCGGGGGGTAGGGCATATATGGCACGCATTCTGCTGATCGAGGATTCGCCGACGGATACGGCGGTCCTGACCCAATTGCTGGAGCGCAACGGACACGACGTACTGGTGTCGGGGAATGCGGAGGACGGCATCGAGATCTGCCGCCGCGAGCAGCCCGACCTGGTGTTGATGGACGTGATCCTGCCCGGCATGAACGGTTTCCAGGCGACCCGCGCGCTGTCGCGTGACGAGAAGACCAGCACCATTCCCGTGCTGATCGTCAGCACCAAGGGGATGGAGACCGACAAGGCCTGGGGCCTTCGCCAGGGCGCTCGCGACTACATCGTCAAACCGCCGCGCGAGGACGAACTGGTTGCGCGCATCAACGAGTTGCTCGGCCCGTGAGTCCATCGGGCATCGAGCGGGTTGACCCGTTCGCCATCCTTCACGACTACGAGCGTCGCAGCCTGGACCACGTCGCCGGCCTGCCCGAGCAGCTGGATGCTCCCGGGATGTGGCGCGGGGTGGGCTACCGCGTGGGCTCGCGTCGTCTGGCGTCGAGCTTCGACGAAGTGCTGGAAATCCTGCCGTTGCCGCAGGCCACGCCTGTGCCCGGTGCCCAGCCCTGGCTGCTGGGCCTGGCCAATGTGCGCGGAAACCTGCTGCCCGTGGTCGACCTCAAGCATTTCCTGGAAGGCGAGCGGACGGTCCTCCACGAAGGCCAGCGGATGCTGCTGGTCCGCCAGCCCGGCGGTGACGTGGCGGTCCTGATCGACGAGTTGTTCGGCCAGCGCAGTTTCAACGAGTCACAGCTCGACCCCGAGGCCGTCCGCGCGTCGGGTCTGGGTGAGGGTCGCTATTCGTACTTCATCGACCGGGCCTACCGTCTGGGCGAGCACACCTGGGGCGTTTTCAGCCTGGACCGGCTGGCACGCACCCCCGAGTTCCGACACGCAGCGCTCGATACCCCACGGGTCGAGCAGTCCGCTACCGAAAACCACGCCAGCACCGAAATTGAGGTCGATCATGAGCACTGAGATGAATTCCGTCGCCGGCAAGGGCCGTACCGTTGGCTCCAACACCTGGCTCGTGGTGCTGGGCATTTCCGTACTCGTCCTTGCGCTCAACGTGGGCTACGCCACCTACAAGGCCAGCTTGCTCAGTGGCGCCGGATCGTCGGCCAGCAGCCTGCAGGTGGCCTCGCAGCGTCTGGCGGTGCAGGGACGCGAGGCGGTCAGCGGTGATGAGGCCGCCTACGCCGCATTCAAGACCACCAAGGGCGAGGTGGTTTCCGACATTGACGAGCTCAACGCCACCTTCGGCGACACCCCCGGAGTGTCGGGTCCCATCGCGACCGTCACCAAGACCTGGGCGCCGCTGGACAAGAGCGCCGAGCAACTGATCGCCAGCGAGAAGGCGGTACTGGGCCTGGCGACCAACGCCAACAGCTTCGAGCAGCAGGTCCCCGACCTGCAGGCGCGCCTGGATGAGCTGGTGCGGGCGATGTCTGCCAGCGGCTCGCCGTCTTCGCAGGTCTATTACGCGCTGCGCCAGGTGGTGCTGTCGGGCACCATGGCCCGCCGCGTGACCGAGATCCGCGCCGGCGGGCGCAACGCGGAAGCGGCGGGCGAAGGTCTGGCGCGTGACGCGGCGGTGTTCGGCAACGTGTTGGCCGGCCTGCGCAACGGCGACGAGGCGACCGGTATCACCCCGCTGGCGAACGCGGGCGCGGTAGCTGCGCTGGCCCAGGCCGAAGCGCTGTGGAAAACCATGAAGACCGACCTGGACGCGATTTTGGCGACCTCCCAGGACCTGTTTGCGGCCCAGGCGGCGGCTGACGCGATCACGACAGGCTCCGACAAGCTGCTGGCCGACAGCGAGTCGCTGTTCAACGCGTTCAACGCGCTCGGCACCTTGAAGGACCCCAGCCTGCTGGGCAACCTGTGGGTGTCCATCATTGCCGGTGCATTCGCCCTGGCCGCGATCGTTGGTCTGCTGTTCTCGCTGAGCAAAGCGCAGCGCGACCGGTACACCACCACCAAGGAACTCAACGACCGCAACCAGGAGGCGATCATGCGCCTGCTGGATGAAATGGGCTCGCTGGCGGAAGGCGACCTGACGGTTAAGGCGACGGTGACCGAGGACATGACCGGCGCGATTGCCGACTCCATCAACTTCGCCATCGAGCAGCTGCGCACCCTGGTGCAGACGATTACCGACACCTCGGTGCAGGTCGCGTCCAGCGCACAGGAAACGCAGGCCACCGCCATGCACCTGGCCGAGGCCGCCGAGCACCAGGCGCAGGAGATCACTTCCGCCTCCAGCCGCATCAGCGAGATCGCGACCAGCATCGACCAGGTCTCACGCAACTCCGCCGAGTCCGCCGACGTGGCGCAGCGCTCGGTGCAGATCGCGACCGCCGGCGCGGGCGTGGTCCGCCAGACCATCCAGGGCATGGACTCGATCCGCGACCAGATCCAGGAAACGTCCAAGCGCATCAAGCGGCTGGGCGAGAGCTCGCAGGAAATCGGCTCGATCGTTGAACTGATCAACGACATCTCCGAGCAGACCAACATCCTGGCACTCAACGCGGCGATCCAGGCGGCATCCGCCGGTGAGGCCGGCCGCGGGTTCGCGGTGGTGGCCGACGAAGTGCAGCGGCTGGCGGAACGCTCGTCCAACGCGACCAAGCGGATCGAGTCGCTGGTGCAGGCCATTCAGGCCGATACCAACGAGGCGGTCAGCTCGATGGAGCAGACCACGACCGAGGTGGTCGCCGGTGCGCGCCTGGCCGAGGACGCCGGCACCGCGCTGGGCGAGATCGAGAAGGTCTCCTCCGACCTGTCCGGACTCATCCAGGGCATCTCGCTGGCGTCGCAGCAGCAGTCCGGTGCGGCGGCCAACATCACCCAGACCATGAACACGATCCAGCAGATCACCTCGCAGACCACGCAGGGTGCCAACCAGACCGCGCAGTCGATTGGCAACCTTGCGCAGATGGCCTCCGACCTGCGTCGTTCGGTCGCCGACTTCACGCTTCCTGCCTGAGCCCCGCATTGGATCGAAGGATGAACAGCATGACCGCCGGCCGACGCCTGCACCCGCTGCGTAAGTGCGCAGCGCAATGGAGCATCGCGCCATGACGGTGATGCGCGATGCAATCGACACCACCACGCTGGGCTGGATCAAGCCGGAGCTGGACGAGACCCTGCGCCAGGCGCGCGAGCAGATCGAGGCCTACGCCGAATCGCCCGATGATGGCGAGGCGATGCGCGTGTGTGCCAGTCACCTGCACCAGGTGCACGGCACCTTGCGCATGGTGGAGCTGTACGCGCCGGCGATGGTCGCCGAGGAAATGGAGCGGCTCGCTCTGGGATTGCTGCACGGCGAGATCGCCAACCGCGACGTCGCGTGCACGATCCTGATGCGCGGTGCCGTCCAGCTGCCCGACTACCTGGAGCGCCTGCAGGGTGGGCACCGCGACATTCCCATCGTCCTGCTGCCGCTGCTCAACGAGCTTCGCGCCACGCGCGGCGAGGCGGGTTTGAACGAAAGCGTCCTGTTCGCGCCCAACCTCGACCGCCCGCTGCCCGGCGACCTGCCGGCGCCGGTCGTCGAGGAATCTCCGACCATCCGCACCGGTGTGCAGCCGCTGAGCGCCAACCTGACGGGCTTGCGCGAGGCAATGGCGCAGTGGCCGGAGGGCGGCGAGCCTGCCGATCCGGCCCGACTGGCGGAAGTGGTGGATGGCCTGTTGGCGGAAGTCTCGGTGGAGCCGCTGCGGCGGATGCTGTGGGTGGCCTCCTCGGTGGCCGGCGCGCTGCGCGACGGTGCCTTGCCCGCGACCCGCGCCCTGCGCCAAGCATTCGGCGGGGTTGAGCGCGAAGCGCGCCAATTGATGCGTGATGATTTCACCGTTCCCGGCATCGAGCCCAACGCCGAGCCGACGCGCCAATTGCTCTATCACGTGGCCCACAGCGACGGCGGGCATCCGGCTCTGGACAGCCTGCGCAAGACCTTCGAACTGGACAGCCAGCTGCCGTCGGAATCGGAGCTGGATCACGCCCGCGGCAGCCTGAGCGGCCGCAACCGGGCGTTGCTGGACACCGTGTCGGCGGCGATCAAGGAAGACCTGCTGCGGGTCAAGGATGCCCTCGACCTCCACCTGCGCACTGGCCAGACGGGAGTCGAGGACCTGCGCCCGCAGGTCGATGCCCTCGGTCGGGTCAGCGACACCCTGGGAATGATGGGACTGGGCGTCGCGCGCGGCGTGGTGATGCAGCAGCGCGACGCGATGCACGAGATCGTCGCCGGCAACCGCGCCGCCGACGAATCGGCCTTGCTGGATGTGGCCGGCGCGTTGTTGTACGTGGAGACCTCGCTGGACGACCAGGTTGCACGCCTGGGCCTGTCGGATGAGCGCGCCGACAAGGACCTGCTCGAGAGCGAGTCGCGCAAGGTGCTTGAAGTGGTGGTGCGCGAGGCGATCGGCAACTTCGGTGACGCCCGCCAATCCTTCGTCGCCTTCGTTGAAACCAACTGGGATCACGCCGAACTGGTGGAAATCCCGCGCCTGCTCGATGAGGTCTGCGGCGCACTGCGCATCCTCGATCTCCACCTGCCGGCGGATTACCTGCACGGGGTTAAACGCTACATCGAAGTCGAGCTGATCGGCCGCAATCGGGTTCCGCACGGCAAGCAGCTCGACACCCTGGCTGACGCCCTCGCCAGCGTCGAGTACTACCTGGAGGCGCTGCGCGAGCAGCGCCCCAACCGCGATCGCATCCTTGAAATCGCGCGCTACAGCCTGGAGGCACTGGGCTATTGGCCCGTGCCCGGCGAGCAGGCCGAGATGGAGCAGCCGTCCTCGCCGGTGTCGGAGGAAGACGAAGAGAATGCTGCCGCCGCTCTCGACCAGTGGGCCGCCAAGGCGCGCCAGATGGATGCGCCGCGCCGGAGCGAGGTCCCGTTGGAGGCCTCGGCATCGATCTCACCGCCGGTTTCCGGAAGCGCAGATGAGGTTCTTTCGCAGGAGGCCGCGGAGGCATCCTCCATCCCGTCGTCTGACGCGCACAGCGAAGCGGTGACCACTGTCGCAGCGCTGGACGGCACCGACGGTTTCGCGCAAAGCGACGACATCGACGACGAAATCCGTGAAGTCTTCCTGGAAGAACTCGACGAGGAAATCACCAATCTCGGCAGGATGCTCGAGCAGTGGCGCCACGCCCCGGAAAACATGGAGCAGCTGCGCGGCATCCGCCGCGTGTTCCACACGCTTAAAGGCAGCGGCCGACTGGTCGGCGCCAGGACCCTGGGTGAATTCAGCTGGAAAGTCGAGAGCATGCTCAACGGCGTGCTCGGCGGAACCCGATTGGCCAGTCCCGCCGTGGTGGCGCTGGTAGAGCACGCGCACGCTGCCCTGCCGCAATTGCACGCGGCGCTGGCGGGCACCGGTACCGTTACCGCCGACCTTGCGGGTCTGGAAGCGGTCGCCGACCGGATCGCCGAAGGCCAGGAAGCGTTCTATACCGCGCCCGCAGAAGAAGCGGTTGTGCCCGAAGTTGCCGAACCTGCGGCTGATGACATCGCTTCGGAGCCGGCGGCCGTGGACGCAGAGGTGGGGCTGGAGCAGGGTATTCCGGCATCGGTCGACGCCGTGCTGCTGGAGATCCTGGGCAGCGAGGTTGCCGGCCATCTGGAGACCATGCATCAGTGGCTGAACGAGGCTCGCCTGATGCCGCAGCCCGCGGACGATCGCCTGCAACGCGCCATCCACACGCTCAACGGCGCCTTCGCGATGACCGAAGTGCCGGTAATCACCGACATCACCACCCCCGCCGAAGCGTACGTACGCCGCTTGCTGGCCGCCGGAGAACCCGCCAGTGCCGAGGGCGTTGCCGGCATCGCGGCGGTCTGTGCGGCGGTCGAGCAAACCTTGACGGCCCTGCAGTCCAGCCATCCGCGGATTCCGGCATTTGCCGGGGTTGCCGAGCAGCTGGTGGCACTGCGCGACAGTCTTCCGGATGTCCGCACGCAGCACGTGGCCGATCCGGAAGTGCCGCTGCCCGGCAAGCCGACTGTTGGCCCCTCCGTGGTCAACCTCACTCCGTACGTCGCGCCGGAAGAGGAAGGTGCGGAAGCCACTGTGGAAGAGACGGCCGCAGAGCGGGTCGAGGCCGAGCGGAATGAGGCCGAGCGGCTCGAAGCGGAGCGGATCGAGGCTGAGCAAGTCGAAGCTGAGCGGGTCGAGGCCGAGCGGATCGAAGCCGAACGGCTCGAGGCTGAGCGCATTGAGGCTGAGCGGATCGAAGCTGAGCGGATCGAAGCTGAGCGGATCGAGGCCGAGCGGATCGAGGCCGAGCGGATCGAGGCCGAGCGGATCGAAGCCGAGCGGATCGAAGCCGAGCGGATCGAAGCCGAGCGGATCGAAGCCGAGCGGATCGAAGCTGAGCGGATCGAAGCTGAGCGGGTCGAAGCTGAGCGGGTCGAAGCTGAGCGGATCGAAGCTGAGCGGGTCGAGGCTGAGCGGGTCGAGGCCGAGCGAATCGAAGCTGAGCGGATCGAGGCCGAGCGGATCGAAGCCGAGCGGCTCGAAGCCGAGCGCATCGAAGCTGAGCGGCTCGAAGCTGAGCGGATCGAAGCCGAAGACGCCGCCGAATATGCACGCCTTGAGGCGCAGTACGAGGCTGAGCGGACTGCGCTCCAAGACCACGCCCAAGGCTCCGGTGCCGAGGTTGCGGAAGCAGACGAACCCAGCGCCGACGCAGAGTCGTCTGCACCGCAGCCAATGCCGGAAATCGCATCGGCCTCCGAGTCGCCGGCCGAGGCCGATTCGGATCACGGGCTGGCGGAAGTTCTCGCAAGCGCAGAGCCGATCGTTGCAGCTGCGTCCGCCGCGTTCGCGACGGTCGAGGATCCCGATGAGCCGCTCGATCTGAGCGACCTGGACCCGGAGCTGATCGACATCTTCGTGGAGGAGGGCAGCGACCTGCTGGACCACTCCGACTCGCTGCTGGCCCAGCTCCGCGAGAGCCCCGGCGACGACGAACTCCTGGTAGGTCTGCAGCGCGACCTGCATACACTCAAGGGCGGCGCCCGCATGTGCGGGATCATGGAAGTCGGCGAACTCGGCCACGTCATGGAGTCGCTGCTGGAAGCGGTGGTCGGACAGACGTCGGAGCTCGGCAGCGACGGCGTGCCGTTGCTTGAACGTGGATTCGACCGCCTGCACGCCATGCTGACGCGTGTCGGTGATCGCCGCGCGATCGCGATGCCGGCTGCGCTGATCAACGAGTTTGAAGCGCGCGCCAGCGGCGAAGCGACGCTTCCAGAACCCGTCGAGTCCTCGGTGGAGGCGCTTGGAAAGCTGGGGTCCGAAGCAGTGGCGCCTGTCGCTGCCGAATGGATACAGGATTCCCCGGTGACCAGCGAGGTGGCAGACCCGGCGCCGTCGGAGGAAACCGACTCGCCCGAGTTGCCGGAGACGTCGGTATCCGAGGACGCCCCCGACGACGTCGACAGCGCGGTCCCGGTTGCGCAGGTGATCCACAAAACCATCGACCTCGGCCCGCTTTCCGCGCCGATCGTCGAGCAGCAGGATGACGACGACGAGATCGGCATCCGCGCGCCGCAGGAACAGGTGCGCATCCGTGCAGACCTTCTCGACCGGCTGGTCAACTACGCCGGTGAAGTCGCGATCTATCGCGCGCGCTTGGAGCAACAGCTGGGTGCATTCCGCGGCGCGATCGGGGAAATGGCGGCCACCAACGAGCGCATGCGTGACCAGTTGCGCCGTCTGGAGATGGAGACCGAAGCCCAGATCGTCGCGCGTTATCAGCGCGAAGGTGAGGACGCCGAGCAGACCTTCGATCCGCTGGAACTGGACCGCTTCTCCAACCTGCAACAGCTCTCGCGCGGCCTGTCCGAATCAGCCGCCGACCAGAGTAGCCTGCAGGTCACCCTGGACGATCTGACCCGCCAGTACGAGACCTTGCTGCTGCAGCAGTCGCGGGTCAGTTCCGACCTCCAGGAAGGCCTCATGCGAACCCGCATGGTGCCGTTCGATGGCCTGTTGCCGCGCCTGCGTCGGGTCATCCGCCAGGCCTCCGGCGAGTTGGACAAGCAGGTCGCGTTGAAACTCGATGGCGCGCAGGGCGAGTTGGACCGCAACGTGCTCGAGCGCATGACGGCGCCGTTGGAGCACATGCTCCGCAACGCCATCGCGCACGGCGTGGAGACGCCCGAGCAGCGACGCAACGCAGGCAAGCCCGAGGAAGGTACGGTCCGAATCGCCATCCGGCGTGAAGGCTCCGAAGTGGTACTCGAGGTCAGCGACGACGGTCGCGGACTCGACAGTGCGGCGATCCGTCGCCGCGCCGGGGAGCGCGGCCTGATCGCGGCCGACGCGGTGTTGAGCGATTTCGCGCTGCACTCGCTGATCCTCCAGGCGGGCTTCTCCACGGCCGATTCGGTCAGTCGCCTGGCCGGACGCGGCGTGGGCATGGACGTGGTCGCAAGCGAGGTTCGCCAACTCGGCGGCTCGTTGGACATCCAGTCCCGCCCGGGCCAGGGCACCACGTTCGTGCTGCGGCTGCCGCAGACGCTGGCAGTCACCCAGGCGGTGTTCGTCAAGATCGGCGAGACCACCTTTGCCGTGCCGATTGCCTCGGTCCGCGGTGTCGGCCGCATCGCCCGGGAGGAACTGGTCGACGAGCACGGCCAGCCCCGCGAGGCCAGCTACCGCTACGGTGGTGACGAGTACACGGTGTACGACCTTGGTCAGCTGGTCGGCCAGGCTCCGGCGAAGGCCGAAGGCCAGCTGCAGATGCCCGTGCTGCTGATCCGCTCCGGAGACCTGCACGCCGCGGTGACGGTTGATCAGGTCATCGGCAACCGTGAGATCGTGGTCAAGCCGGTCGGCCCGCAGGTGGCATCGATGCCGGGTATCTTCGGCGCGACCATCATGGGTGATGGCCGGGTCGTGGTGATCCTCGACGTGGCTCCGCTGGTGCGGCGCATGGTGTCGATGCCGTTGTCCGCGGCGATTGCGCCCGTCGCCGCGATCGAGTCGCGTCCGGTTCCGCTTGTCATGGTGGTCGATGATTCGGTGACCATGCGCAAGGTCACGGGCCGGATTTTGGAGCGGCACAACTTCGAGGTCGTCACCGCACGCGATGGACTGGATGCGTGGGAGCGGATGGCGGACATGGTTCCGGACCTGATGCTGCTCGACATCGAAATGCCACGCATGGACGGCTATGAGCTAGCGACCCGGATGAAGGGCGAACCACGTCTGCGCGACGTTCCGATCGTGATGATCACTTCGCGGACCGGGGACAAGCATCGCCAGCGTGCGATGGAGATCGGGGTGGATCGCTACCTCGGCAAGCCGTATCAGGAACCCGAATTGATGCGCAACGTCTACGAGCTTCTCGCCCTTGAAAACCGCCATGCGCAGTGATCCCTTGAAGGTCGCCCTGCTGGCGCGCGAGGGTGCGGCACGCGCTCGGCTGCGCGAGGTGATCGACGCGGCAGGCGCGCAATGTGCGCTGGAGTCGGACCCGCAGGACATCGATCCGGCCGACGTCATGGCGAGCGGCGCGAAAGTCGTGCTGGTGGCGCTGGACCCGCAGACCGAGGACGCGCTGGAAGCGTTCGACGAGATGCTGGCGAACCCCGAACTGGAGGTTATCTACGAGGAGGCCAGCCTGGCCGTGGCGCGCGAGGGCTGGGACATGGCGCGCTGGCAGCGGCATCTGGTGGCCAAGATGCAGCGCCATGGCGACGTGCTACCGCCCGGAACCGAGCAGGAAGCACCAGAGACGTCGAGCCCGCCGCGTCCCGTCGGGGTTGCCGCCGAACCGGGCAGCGCCGAGGTTCAAGCGGACGCCTGGTCGGCCTCGCCATCCCAGCCCATTGAGACGGTCGCCTCCGAGGCCGTGGACACGATCAATCCGTTTGATCCCGTGTTCGCGGAAACCGCGGAGGACGAGTCGGCCCAGGTTCCTGCCTTCGCGCCAGGCGACGTCGCCGACGGACTGGATCTGAGCCTGAGCCTGGATCCGATGGTCGAGTACGAGGATCCGGCTGACGTCGAGGTCACTTTGGCCGCGGGCACCGGTGGGCAGCCCTCATCCGCAGCAGAGCCCGATCCGGCGGTTCCGCCGCTGGAAGCCGGCTACGAGCCGGACATGTCCACCATCGCGCAGACGCCCGTGGATGGCACGGCGTTCGAACAGGACCCCGGCTCATCAGGGCGCTTTGGCGTGCTTAGCCTGGACGACGGCTCCACCCCGCTGGCGGCCAGTGAGTCGGCGGGTGCCGACGCGCGTTTCGCCCGTGATATCGACGAGCTTGAGGAGCGAATCGCCGGCTTGAGCCTGGTGGACGACTCACCCAAAAAGGAGCCCGAGACTGCGCGTGGCGCGGTCCTTGTGCTCGCCGGTCTTGGTGGTCCGGATGCGGTTCGACAACTCGTCGCGGCATTGCCGGCGGAGTTCCCGCGCCCGATCCTGATCCAGCAGCGCCTGGACGGTGGGCGTCATGACCGGCTCGTGGCGCAGATGCAGCGCGCCACCGAGCTGCCGGTGCGGCTTGCCGAAGCCGACCAGTACGCGATGGCCGGCACGGTCTACATCCTGGCCGATGGTCTGGGCATCGATGTCAGCGATGCCGGAATCCGCTTTCACGCTGGTAGCGAGCTGGTCGCCGCGTTGCCGGCCAGTGACAGTGCAGTGCTGTTGCTCAGTGGCACCGACCCGTCGGTGGTGGATGCAAGCCTGCGGCTTGGCTGGGCGGGCGCGCTGGTCGCCGGTCAGTCCGCCGATGGCTGCTACGACGCCACCGCATCCGCATCCTTGGCCTCGCGCGGTGGTGAAACCGCGACCCCCGCGGAATTGGCGCAGCGACTGGCCGAACGCTGGCCTGACTGAGGAAGAACGATGTCGAATGATTCCGCAACAGCACTTCACGACCGCAACGGGTCTGCGCCGGCGGACGGCCCCGGGCAGGACATCCGCGGCGTGCTTATCCAGGTCGCGGGCGCACGTCTGTTGTTACCCAACGCCACGGTGGCCGAGGTGATGTCGTTTGCGCCGCCTGAATCGGTGGCCGGGGCGCCGGACTGGCTGCTCGGCCTGACCCGCTGGCGTGGCTGGCAGGTCCCCTTGATCGGCTTCGCCCGGCTCGCCGGGATCGCCGACGAACAAGGCACCATGAACAGCAAGGTCTTGGTGCTGAAGGCACTGGCCGGTGATACGAAGGCGCCGTATTTCGCGATCCTCAGCCAGGGGTTTCCCCGGTTGGTGACCGTGTCGCGGGCGACTCTGGAAACGACGGGCGACCCCGGCGAGCTGCCCTCGATGGTGCTCGCCGCGGTGCGCCTGAATGAGGACGACGCCTACGTGCCGGACCTGGTGTCGGTCGAGACGCTGATCGTCGAGACACTATCCGCCGCAGCGTGACCTGACAGGGTCGGCGCGAGTGTTTGTCATCTCAGGTCGCCGAAGCCCGCTTGCAACGCAGCGATTGCCGCCAGCCCCGCAGTCTCCGTGCGCAGGATCCGCGGACCCAGGCGCAGGCCCCTGAAACCGGCGGCATGCAGGTGTCCGCGGTCCTCCGGCGACCAGCCGCCCTCTGGGCCTACCGCAAGAAAGACCTCGGCCTGGGTGGAGGGTATCGGCAGGGAATGGAGCGCCATATCCCCTTCCGGGTCGAGCAGCAGTCGCAGCGGAGGCGCTCCAGATCGGCGGGCGTTCTGCACACCCGGTGATGAGGCATCTGGAGCGACCGGATCGAGTTGGGTCAGCACCGTTGTCAGCGGCATCGGGGCCGACACCGCAGGCACACGCGCGCGGCCGCATTGTTCGCAGGCAGCGACGACGACCCCCCGCCAGTGAGCGAGTCGGCGCGCCGCACGCGCCGCGTCGAGCTTCACCTCGCTTCGCTGGGAGACCAGTGGCCGGACGTCCGCAACGCCCAGCTCGGTGGCCTTCTGCAGGATCAGGTCCATCTTCTCGCCGCGCGCAATCCCCTGCAGCAGGACGATGCGGAGCGGCGATTCCATCTCCACCGCAACCGGTGCCTCCAGCCGCACACGCAGCTCGCGCTTCGCCGCCGCAGTCACCATAGCCGGGTAGTCCTGGCCGTCGCCGTTGAACAGCACGCAGTGATCGCCGACCGCCAAACGCAACACTCTGGCGAGGTGGGCCGCCGGACCTTCAGGAAGGGCCAGCTCGGCGCCCGCCGCCAGCGGCAGATCCACATGGACCCGGGTCAGGCGCATGCCAGAACCGCAACGCCGGCGCGTTGCACGCAGTCGGGGACGCCTCGGGCGAGGGGCGAGCCGTCTGCCTCTGCTAGCATCATCGGATCGTGATCGTTATTCATCATCCTTCCATTATCGCCGTTCCGCGCGGTCCTGCCCCGTTCAAGGGGTGGCCTCGATGACGCGCAAGCTGCCCATCATCCACCGCATCGTCGAGAGCGATGTGGGGCCATACCGGGTCGAAGACCTCGACCTGGAGTTCAGCAACGGTGAGCGGCGCAGGTTCCAGCGCATGCACGGGCGCGGGCACGGCGCGGTGGTGGTGGTGCCGATGCTGGATGCAGAGACCGTCCTGCTGGTGCGCGAATATGCCGCGGGCGTCCATCGCCACGAGTTGGGTCTGGTCAAGGGCCGCATTGATGCGGGGGAGTCGCCCGTGGAGGCGGGCAATCGTGAGCTGAAGGAGGAAGCAGGCTATGGCGCACACTCCCTGCTCGACCTGCGCGAGCTGACCCTGGCTCCGTCCTATATGAGTCACTCCGCCCACGTGATCCTCGCCCGCGACCTGTACGAGGAGCGGCTGCCGGGCGATGAGCCTGAACCGCTGGAAGTGGTGCCGTGGCGCCTGGACGCGCTGCACGAGTTGATCCTGCGCGAGGACTTTTCCGAAGGCCGGAGCCTGGCGGCGTTGTTCATCGTACGTGAATGGTTGCGCATGCATGGCTGACCCGCACGCACCTGTGTCCCTGTGCGCCGTGCGACCGACGGCATGATCGAACCGGCCCTGCGCGAAGGCGTGATCCGCATTGCCCATCAGGCTGCCGCGGAAATACTGACGGTGTATGAGGACGCGTTCGACATCGTGCATAAGGACGACCGGTCGCCTGTAACCGCTGCGGATCTGGCCGCGCACCGCTGCATCGTCGACGGCCTGGCGCGTCTGACGCCTGCCATCCCGGTGCTGTCGGAGGAGTCCTCGGAACTCGAGATTGCCGAGCGCTGCCAGTGGTCGCGCTTGTGGCTGGTCGATCCGCTGGACGGCACGCGCGAGTTCATCAAACGCAACGGCGAGTTCACGGTCAATATCGCCCTGATCGAAAGCGGCATCGCGACATGGGGCGTGATCCAGGCGCCGGTAACCGGGGTGCTGTGGCACGGAGGTGCCGGAGTGGGTGCATTCCGCCGCGAGCGCGCCGGCCGGGAGCGAGCCATCCACGTGCGCGCACCGGCTACCGCGCCACTACGGGTTGCGGCCAGCCGCTCCCACCACGATCAACGCAGCACGGACTTCATCGCACGCATGGGTCACACGCAGCCCCTGGGTATGGGTTCCTCGCTGAAGTTCTGCCTTCTTGCCGAGGGCGAACTGGACGTGTACCCGCGTTTTGGACCGACCAGCGAATGGGACACGGCAGCCGGCCAGGCTGTGCTTGAAGGCGCCGGCGGCGGTCTGTATGACCCGCAAGGGCGCCCGTTCCGCTACAACCAGCGCACGAGCCTTCTCAACGGCGGATTCGTGGCCCTCGGTGATACCGCGCTGCCGTGGCGGGACTGGGGCGCTGCGTGATCGGGGGCAACCGACGTGGTGCGGCAACAGTGGGCGAGTCCGGGTTGGATGGGATTGACGATGACCTGAGTGTGTGGGAGCGGGCGCGAGTGCTCCAGTCGCGCGCTGCGGAGCGAGGTTTCGATTGGCCCGATCCGGCAGCGGTGGTCACCAAGCTGAACGAGGAAGTCGACGAGGTCCTGGCCGAGTTCGAGGCCTTGGCGCACGATCCCGACGATACGGCAGCGCGGGACCGGATCGAGGACGAGATCGGCGACCTGCTGTTCGTTGCTGCCAATCTGGCAAGGCACGCGAACGTCGATACCGAGCGTGCAATGCTCCGGGCAAACGCTAAATTCGAGCGCCGCTACCGCCTCATGGAAGCGCTGGCCAAATCCGACGGCCAAGCGCTGGAAGACGCGTCCCTGCAGCAACAAGAAGCGTATTGGGCTCAAGCCAAAGCCAACGAACGAGGCGGTGGGGGCGAAGGCCGATAGTCCACGGGATGCCGAGACGCTGATCTGCCGTGTCTTCACGCCGCGTAGACCCGAATGGCGTCAGCCTTCACAAAACTGAAGCCAAGGGGACATAGATGCAAAACACGCAAGATGGCGGCTTGGTCCTCATCATTGAAGACAACCGCAATATTTCCGAGATGGTCGGCGAATACCTTGAGAGCAAGGGTTTCGAGGTGGACTTCGCGGCCGACGGGCTTGATGGCTATCGCCTCGCTGCGGAGAACAGCTACGACGTGATCGTGCTGGACCTGATGCTGCCGCGCCTGGACGGCCTGGAAGTGTGCAAGCGGTTGCGTGAGGAAGCGCGGAAGTCCACCCCGGTGCTGATGCTGACCTCCCGCGACACGCTCGACGAGAAGCTCACCGGCTTGTCGGCGGGAGCCGATGACTACCTGACCAAGCCTTTCGCCATCCAGGAGTTGGAGGCGCGTCTTCGCGCACTGATCCGGCGTGAGCGCCGCCAGGTGGGCGGCGAGGTGCTCAAGGTGGCCGACCTCGTGCTGGATCCGGCCAGTCTGCGGGTCACCCGCGGGGGCAGTGAGCTGCAGCTCTCGCCCATTGGCCTGCGCCTGCTCACCATCCTGATGCGTGAGTCGCCACGGGTGGTCAGCCGTCAGGAGATCGAACGCGAAATCTGGGGCAACGGCCTGCCCGATTCCGACACCCTGCGCAGTCATCTCTACAACCTGCGCAAAACGATCGACAAGCCGTTCGACAAGCAGTTGCTGCATACCGTGCAATCGGCCGGCTACCGCGTGGCGGACATCTCGCAGCCGCAGGAATGATTCTGCGGTTGCGTCAATGAGTCCCGGACTGCCGCGGCGGATCAAGCTGGCGTTCATCATGCAGGCGGCGCTCGCCAGCGTCGTGATCACCGGTGGCGTGCTGGTGACGGGTCTGATCGTGCGCGACAGCGTCATCAGTGAGCGCCTGGATGCCGAGGCGGCCACCTTCTGGGCCGGTCGCGCGGTCGATCCTTCTTACCCGTTGCCGAAAACCGCGACGCTCACCGGCTACATCGTGCCGGCCGGGGAGGGCCACCGGGCGTTGCCGGAGTACATGCGGGGGCTGTCTGTCGGGCGCCATCGTGTCACCCCCCCCGGCCGCGCCACGGCCCGATCGCGTTCGGCGTGAGCGCTCTATGGATGAGGTCGTGCTGGTGGAGACGCGGGGGCCGGACACGTTCTACCTCAGCTTCGAGTCCGGCCACATCGACCGGGCGATTGGCCTGACCGGTCTGGTGTCGCTGCTGTTGTCGCTGCTGGCCACGTATCTGGTGACATGGCTGACCTATCGGACGTCCAAACGTCTGGTCGCGCCGGTCAGCTGGTTGGCCGGAGTGGTCTCGCGCTGGGATCCGCGCGAATCGGACGTTACTGCCATCAAGGCCGGCAGCCTGCCGCGCGATGCCGGGGTGGAGGTGCAGCAGCTCGCCGAGGCGTTGGTGGGTCTGACGGACCGCGTTGCCGAGTTCGTGCAGCGCGAGCGCGACTTCACCCGTGACGCCAGCCACGAGTTGCGCACTCCGCTGACCGTGATCCGGATGGCCACCGACATGATGCTGGCCGATCCGAACACCTTGCCCGCCACCAGTCGCTCGCTGGCGCGCGTGCAGCGTGCGGGTCGCGACATGGAGGCGGTGATCGACGCATTCCTGATCCTGGCCCGCGAAGCCGATGTCGGCCCGCAGGACCGGGAATTCGACGTGGGTGAGGTGGTACGCGATCAAGTGGAGCGTATGCAGCCACTACTGGCCGACAAACCGGTGTCGATCGAGTTGATCGATGAAGGCGCACCTGCCGTGGTCGGATCTCCGCAAGTACTCGCCGTCATGGTCGGCAATCTGTTGAGCAACGCGGCGCACTTCACCGACCTGGGCCGCATCCAGGTGCGTATGACGGCCGACGAAATCGAGGTGCGGGACAGCGGCATCGGCATGGACTCGGAAACCTTGGCGAAGGCGTTCATGCCGTTCTATCGTGCCGACATCGCGCATGAGGACCGCAAGGGCATGGGTCTGGCAATCACACACCGGCTCGGCGCCCGCGTGGGTTGGCCAGTCAGCCTGCGCAGCCAGCCAGGCAAGGGCACCACGGCGACGATCCGCCTGGTGCGCTGACAAACGCGTCGCCCCTCCGGTCAACCGATTACTCGCTGGCGCGTTGATGAACCCATTCCCCGGATTGACGACGCCAATGATGACTGCCACCACCAACAAGACGCCTGCCCCGCGCCGCTCCCCGAAGTGGCGGGGGCGACTGCTGCTTGGGGTTGTGGTGCTTGCTGTCGCGGCGGCAGGCGTGTATCTCTGGCAGCAGCGGGGAGTCGCAGCGGGGGAGGGGGGCTACCGCACGGCCACCGCCGAGCGCGGCGACATCCGGGTGAGCATCTCTGCCACAGGAACCTTGGGCGCGATCTCCACGGTCGATGTTGGCAGCCAGATCTCAGGGCTGGTCACCGAGGTCCTCGCCGATTTCAACGACACGGTGAGCGAGGGGCAGGTCATTGCCCGGATCGATCCAAGCACCTTCGATGCCCAGATCGCGCAGGGTAATGCCGCAGTGCAGGCGGCGCAGGCCAGCCTGGCGACCGCCCGCGCGGCGGCGATCAACGCCGAGGCCGATTTCCGCCGCAAGTCCGAACTGGGCGAACGCCAGCTGGTGGCGACCAGCGATATCGATCTGGCGCGGGCCGCGCGCGACCAGGCGCGAGCCCAGGTCAATTCGGCGCAGGCACAGATCGCCCAGCAGCGCGCGTCCACCCGCACCTCGCAGCTCAATCTGGAGCGCACCGAGATCCGTTCGCCGGTGGACGGCGTGGTGCTGACCCGCACCGTCGAGCCCGGTCAGACGGTGGCTGCCAGCCTGCAGGCGCCGGTGCTGTTCCAGATCGCCGAGGACCTCTCGAAGATGGAGATCGTGCTGGCCATCGACGAGGCCGACATCGGCCAGGTCAAGACCGGCCAGGGGGTGTCGTTCGGGGTGGACGCATTTCCTGATCGCCAGTTCCGCGGCAGCGTCCAGCAGGTGCGGCTTTCGGCCACCAATACCAACAACGTGATCACCTATCCTGTCGTGGTGGCGGTCGACAACCCCGACCAGATCCTGCTGCCGGGAATGACCGCAAACGCGGAGATCGAGGTGAGCCGGCGCGACGACGTGCTGCGGGTGCCCAACGCGGCGCTGCGCTACAAGCCTGCCGAAGGTGATGCGCCGGTCGCGACTGGGGCCGCACGGACGAGTCCGACCGAGGAGTTGCCGCGGATTGCCGCGGCGCTGGAGCTGGACGCCAACCAGCAGGCGGCGTTCGATGAGGCGCTGGGCAGCATGCGCGAGCGCGCTGCCGCCCGCGTACCGGCGGCGGCCCCCGCACCCGCGGCAGGGTCGGCGATGATGGGCCCCCGTCGCGGCTCAGCTGTTGCCGGCGCCGGCAACAGCGGGGCGATGCGCCAACGCATGCAGGAGCGCTTCAACCAGCAGTTCGCCGCCTTCCGCGAGACCCTCCCGGATGAGAAAAAGGCCCGTTGGGATGGCGAGCTGGCCTCCCTCCTCGCAGCCCGGCGCGCTCCCCTGTACCTGCTGGTGGCTGGCAAGCCGAAACCGATCATGGTCCGCATCGGCGTCAGCGACGGCAGCTGGACCGAGGTGTCGGGGGAGATCACCGAGGGCGATCAGGTGATCATCGGCAGCGGGCGCCCGGCACGATGAGCGCTCCCGTCTCGGTGATCCAGACCCGCGGACTGGGCAAGGTCTACTCGCCGGGCACCCAAGCCGAGGTGGTCGCGCTTCGCGACGTCGATCTGCGGATCGAGCGCGGCGAATTCGTCGCCATCATGGGCCCGTCCGGCTCCGGAAAGTCGACCCTGATGAACCTGCTGGGCTGCCTGGACAGTCCGAGCACGGGTACCTACCACTGCGATGGCGTGGACGTCGCCACCCTGGATGCCGAAGAGCGCGCCATCCTGCGCCGTGACAAGATCGGTTTCGTCTTCCAGGGCTTCAACCTGCTGCCCCGCATGAGTGCGTTGGAAAACGTCGCCATGCCGATGGGCTACGCCAACGTGCCGGCCGCCGAGCGCGCGCAACGCGCCCATGAGGCGCTCGCTGCGGTCGGGTTGGGCAGTCGCGAGCAGCACCGGCCCAGCGAACTCTCCGGAGGCCAGCAGCAGCGCGTGGCGATCGCCCGCGCCCTGATCAACCGGCCGCCGATCCTGCTCGCCGACGAGCCCACCGGCGCCCTGGACAGCAAGACCGGCGAGGAGATCCTGGCGCTGTTCAAGCAGCTTCGCGATGACGACCACACGGTGATCCTGATCACCCACGATCCCGAGGTTGCCGCGCACGCGGACCGCACCTTCGTCATGCATGACGGTGAACTGCACGAGCAGGGGGCGCCGGCATGAACTTCAGCGAGGTTCTGCGGACCGCGATATTCGCCCTGCGCGGCAACTGGTTGCGCAGTGCCCTGACTTCGCTGGGCGTGATCATTGGAATCGCCGCGGTGATCGTCATGGTGTCCGTGGGTCAGGGCACCCAGGCCGAGATCGACAAGCTGGTGTCGGGGTTGGGCTCCAATCGGCTCGATATCAGCTCCAACTCCGGACGTGGCGCCGGTGGGGTTCGGATCAGTGCCGGCAGCGCCTACACCCTCACTACCGGTGATGTGGACGCGATTCGCGAGGAGGTGCCCGAGGTGCAGTATGTCGCCGGCACGCTGCGGGGCAGCACCCAGGTCGTGTTTGCCGAGAACAACTGGGCCACCAGCTGGTACGGCGTGCAGCCCGATTATTTCGCCCTGGAAAGCTGGACGATGGCACTGGGCGAGGTGTTCGACGCGCGCGAGTACGGCGGTGGCAGCAAGCCGGTGATCCTTGGCGAGACCGTGCGCCGCTCCCTGTTCGGTGACGAGGACCCGGTGGGGCAGAGCGTGCGGGTCGGACGGGTTCCCTTCACCGTTGTTGGCGTACTGGCGCCCAAGGGGCAGGGCGGCTTCGGTCAGGACCAGGACGACGTGATGCTGGTGCCGCTGGAAACCGGTCGGCGGCGCCTCATGGGATCGATGGGCCTGCCGCCGGGTGCGGTGCAACAGATCGCGGTCGGCGTCGCGCGCGCGGATGACCTGGCCTGGGCGCAGGAGCAGATCGAATCGCTGCTGCGCCAGCGGCACAAACTGCAGCCCGGCGCGGATGATGACTTCCGCGTCCGCAACATCGCCGAGATCGTGGAGGCGCGCAGCCAGACCACGCGCCTGATGTCACTGCTGCTGGCGGCTGTAGCGACCATCTCGCTCATCGTCGGCGGCATCGGGATCATGAACATCATGCTGGTGTCGGTAACCGAGCGGATCCGTGAGATTGGCCTGCGCATGGCGGTCGGCGCCGGACCGTCGGATATCCGCTCCCAGTTCCTCGCCGAGGCGATGCTGATCTCGCTGATCGGCGGTGCCTTGGGGATCGCGATCGGAATTGTCGGCGCGCTTCTGGTCGGCCGTTTCGGTTCGCTGCCGGTGGCGCTCAACGCGCAGGTGATCGTGTTGGCGGCCGGGTTCTCCATCGCGACGGGGTTGTTTTTCGGCTACTACCCGGCGCGTAAAGCCTCCCTGCTGGACCCGATCGAGGCCCTGCGGCAACAGTAGGGCGATGGCCCGCGCTATCCTCATCGCTCTCTTTAGCGGAGGTCACGCGATGCGAAGCTACCTGGTGGTGCCAGCTTTGGTGTTGGGACTCACTGCGCCGGCGACGCAAGCACAGCAGCGGTCAATGAGCCCCACTCCGGCCACTCCGATCACCGCACTGGTGATCCACGGCGGGGCGGGTTACGTGGCCCGCGACGCCTTGAGCATGGAGGACGAGAACGCCGCGCGCGCGGATCTGGACGCTGCCCTGGATGCAGGCAACGCGATCCTCTCCAGCGGCGGAACCGCGCTGGACGCGGTGGAAGCCGCCGTCCAGGTGCTGGAGGAATCGCCGCGATTCAATGCCGGCAAGGGTGCGGTGTTCAACGCCGAAGGTGGACACGAACTGGACGCGTCGATCATTGCAGGCCACACGCGCCGCGCCGGTGCCGTGGCCGGAGTCACCACCGTGCGCAGTCCGATCGCGCTCGCTCGCGCGGTGATGGAGCATTCCCCGCACGTGATGCTCGCAGGCGGTGGCGCGGAGGCATTTGCCGATACACGGCCCGAGATCGAGCGCGTTCCCAATCAGTGGTTTGATACGGACAAGCGCCGGCGGCAGCTTGAAGCGGCGCAGAGCAAGGCGCAGGCACGGGCGGACACGGCGGGTGAGCCGGGCCGGTACTTCGGCACCGTGGGCGCGGTCGCACTGGACCAGCACGGCCACATCGCCGCGGCGACCAGCACCGGCGGCATGACCAACAAGAAGTGGGGCCGGGTCGGTGATGCGCCGATCATTGGTGCGGGCACCTGGGCCGATGACCGCTGCGGCGTGTCGGGTACCGGCTGGGGCGAGTTCTACATCCGCAATGCCGTGGCCCACGATATCTGTGCGCGCGTGGCCTACCGCGGGGATTCGCTGCGGGACGCCGCCGAAGAAGTGGTCAACACGATTGTTCCTGCCGCTGGCGGCGACGGCGGCGCGATTGCCCTGGATCGTGACGGCAACATCGCCATGCCTTTCAACAGCGGGACGATGTACCGCGGCTGGATCAGGCCCGACGGCAGCCGCGGCGTGGCGATATTCGAGGACTAGCGTGCCGTCGCCAACGCAGGGCCGCTGCGGTCCGACAGGCGCGGGAAGGGTGGATATGGCAAAATTCTGCGCTTGCTGCGGTCACGGCCGCGTCCCGGTTCGGATGATGAGCTCGATGTTCACGCTTTGGCGATGCTTTCCCGTTGACCTCCTTGTCGTCCACGTGGTGCGCTGAAGGTGGCTGACCGGTACGGCCATGTCCCACGGGGACCGCGCGGCGTCCTCAAAGCTGGCCAGTGGTCGATCCAGGGGCTGAAAGCGGCCTGGCTGCACGAGTCTTCGTTCCGCCTGGAAGCCTGCGCATTCCTGCTGCTGGCACCGATTGCCCTCTGGCTCGGCGCCAGTGGGATCGAAAGGGTCCTGCTGGTCGGCTCGATTCTGCTGGTCCTGGCGGCCGAGCTGCTGAACTCCGCCATCGAAGCGGTGATCGAGCGCTTTGGCAACCAGCACCATGAGCTGATCGGCCGGGCCAAGGACATGGGCTCTGCCGCCGTGTTCGTGTTGCTGATGAACGCGCTGATGACCTGGTCGCTGATCCTGTTGCCGCGGCTTTTTGCCAGCGAGGGCTGACCATTCGGGGGTTGATAGTTCGGTGGGTACCCTCAGTTATTACCCTTGCGCCACGTTCCCTGCTGAACCTAGGAAATTCCCGTGATTGAAATGCTGCTGGATCCGCACGTCTGGATCACCCTGATGACCCTGAGCGCGATCGAGATCGTGCTGGGCATCGACAACCTCGTCTTCATTTCGATCGCCGTGAGCCGCCTGCCGGTGGAGATCCGGGAGAAGGCGCGCAAGCTGGGAATCGCGGTGGCGTGCGTGAGCCGCGTCCTGCTCCTGTTGGCGTTGGCCTGGCTGGCGGGACTGAAGACACCGCTGTTCGAGCTGTTCGGTGAAGGCATCTCGGTTCGCGACCTGGTGCTGATCGTGGGCGGCATATTCCTGCTGGTGAAGGGCACGATGGAGATCCGTGACTCCATCGTTGGCGGGGGGGAGTCCGATGGCTTGCCGGCCAAGCCGGTGGCGACGTTTGGCATGGTCATGGCGCAGATCGCAGTGATCGATATCGTGTTCTCGCTGGACTCGGTGATCGCCGCGGTGGGCATGGCGAACCACACCTGGATCATGGTCGCTGCGATCCTGCTGGCCGTGGTGGTGATGCTGTTCGCGGCGACCCCGCTGGGCCGCTTCATTGATCGCAACCCCACGGTGAAGATGCTGGCGCTGGCCTTCATCGTCCTGATCGGCGCCTACCTGCTGCTGGACGGCCTCGGCATCCACATCCCCAAGGGTTACATCTACGGCTCGATGGGCTTCTCGGCGCTGGTGGAAGGGCTCAACCTGTGGGCGAAGCGGCGGGCCGTCTTGCGCGAGCTCGGCGAGTAGTGCACGCACTGCGCAACTCATGCGCGCGCCATCGCAATGCCGCTGCTTCACATCCCGTCCATTGCCCCAGCCTCGAGCCGGTGGTGCAATGCCGGTAATGACCTGAACGGAGTACTCTCATGCGCATCCTGCTTCTGCTCTTGCTGGCGACGTTGCTCAGTGGTTGCGGTTACAACACCATCCAGCAGAAGGACGAAGCGGTGGTTGCCGCGTGGTCGCAGGTGCTGAACGTCTACCAGCGACGCGCCGACCTCGTGCCCAACCTGGTTGCGACGGTGAAGGGCTATGCCAGCCACGAACAGCAGGTGCTGACCCAGGTCACCGAGGCGCGCGCCCGGGTGGGCAGCATCAACGTCGATGCCGACGACCCGGCTTCGCTGGAGCAGTTCCAGCAGGCCCAGGGCCAGTTGCAAAGTGCCATCGGCCGACTGTTGATGGTCAGCGAGAACTACCCCGACCTGAAAGCGGACCAGAGCTTCCTGCAGCTGCAGGCGCAGCTGGAAGGCACCGAGAACCGGATCACCGTCGAGCGTCAGCGTTACATCCAGACGGTGCAGGACTACAACACGTTCATCCGCCAGTTTCCGACCAACCTGACGGCGAAGGTGTTCGGCTACAAGCCAAAGCCGAACTTCACGGTCGAGAACGTGCAGGAAATCCAGCGTCCGCCGCAGGTCGACTTCGGCCAGCCCGCGCCGGCTCCCGCGCCAGCCAATGGCTGATAGCGCCTTCTTCCTTCTTTCTCAGCTGCCGCATTGCGCGCCGCTTGCATGAATCGCGCTGCGCCAAGCGATCGCGTTGAGGCGGGCGGCATAGCGGATACCGGGCCGTTGGAAGCGCGCGGCGGCATGCGATGTGCAGGCGCGGCTGGGCGACGATATTTTCGCTCGCTGCCGTGGTGGGCGTGTCTGCTGGCGCTGTTTTTCGCGGCTGGGGTGCTGCACGCGCAGTCGTTCGCACCAATTCCGACGCTGGACTCGCCAGTGGTCGATACCACCGGAACCATCGACGCGGGGACAAGGCAGCAACTGGAAGCACAGGCGGTGGCTCTGCGTGATCGCAAGGGCAGCCAGCTGCAGGTGCTGGTTGTGCCCACGACCTCGCCGGAGGACATCGCCCAGTACGCCACTCGCGTGTACGACGAGTGGCAGCTGGGCCGCGGCAAGGTTGACGACGGTGTGTTGCTGATCGTGGCCAAGGACGACCGCCGGGCGCGGATCGAAGTGGGTTATGGCCTGGAGGGAGCGATCCCGGATGCCACCGCGAGCCGCGTGATCCAGGAATACCTGGTGCCGCACTTCCGGCGCGACGACTATGCCGGCGGCATCGTCGAGGCGACTGCTGCACTGGCCAACCTGATCGACGGCGAACCCCTGCCGGCACCGATGGCCGACAACCGTCCGGAGACGGGAGACGGGAACTGGCTGTTTGCGCTGATGGCCGCCTTCATCGTGGCGCGGGTCGTGGCGGGAATGTTCGGCCGTGCGCCCAAGCCCATACGCGGCGTGGCCGGAGCGGCCGCAGCAGGCGGCGTCGCATGGCTGCTGTCCTCGTTGCTGGTGATCGGCGGCATCGGCGCCGTGATGGGGCTGGTGCTCGCTCTCGCCGGTTCCGGCGGTGGTGGCTTCGCCCGCCGGGGCGGATTCGGTGGCTTGGGTGGGGGCGGCTGGGGCGGTGGCGGCGGTGGGTGGGGTGGTGGCGGCATGGGCGGAGGTGGTGGATGGAGCGGCGGTGGCGGCATGAGCGGAGGCGGTGGCGCCTCGGGCAGCTGGTGATGCATTCATTCCAGAACACAGGGCTTGGCTGATGCGTTGGTTACGGCACCTGTTCCCACCCTCCAGTCGGCGCTGGTTTCCCGACTCGCTCATGCAGCGCATTGCCGCGGCGATCGCGGCAGGCGAGCAGCGGCACAGTGGTGAGCTGTGCTTTGCGGTCGAGCCGGCTCTGCGCTTGCGTGCGGTTCTTGCGGGCGCGAGTGCGCGTGACCGCGCGCGCGAGCTGTTCGCGCAGTTGGGTGTGTGGGACACAAAAAACAATAACGGCGTGCTCCTCTACTTGCTGCTGGCGGAGCACCGCATCGAGCTGATTGCCGATCGCGGATTTGACGGCAGGGTTGAGCCCGCCCAGTGGCGCGAAGCATGCCGGGTGATTGAACAGCACCTGCAGGCGGGCGATCCGGAGGCCGCCATCACCCGGGGAATCGAAGCAATTTCGACCCTGATGGCTGGCGCCTTCCCCTCGATTCCGGGGCAGCGCGGCGAAAACGAGCTGCCCAATGAGCCCCATCGCCTGTAAATACCGCTGCCAGCGGCGACAATAGGCGGGCGACAGCCCATTTCCACCGGACATCAGTGCCACATGATCATCCTGCATCAAATCGACCCGATTGCCCTCAGCCTGGGGCCGCTCCATATCCACTGGTATGGCGTGATGTACCTGCTGGGCTTTGCCATTGCATGGTGGCTGGGAGTACGGCGGATCCGCGCCGGACGCCTGCCGGGAGTGACCGAGCAGGCGTTTGGCGACCTGTTGTTTTACGGAATGCTGGGCGTCGTCCTGGGCGGTCGCATCGGCTACGTGTTGTTCTACGGGTTTGCCGATCTGGTGAAGGATCCGCTGATGCTGCTGCGGATATGGGAAGGCGGCATGAGTTTCCACGGCGGTCTGCTCGGCGTCGCGGCCGCGGGGCTCTGGTGGTCGCGCAAGCAGAACCAGCATTTCTTCGATGTGGCCGACTTTGTCGTGCCGCTGGTGCCGGCCGGCTTGGGCCTGGGCCGGCTGGGCAATTACATCGGCGGCGAGTTGTGGGGCAAGCCCACCGGCGCGGACTGTGGCGTGGTGTTTCCGCGCGCGCCGGAATTCGCCGGCTGGAGCGCAGAGCAGTTGCAAGCGCAATTCGCCAGCGGGGCACTGGACCGGTTCGCCAGGCACCCGTCCCAGCTCTATCAGGCGCTCCTCGAGGGGCTGGTCACGTTCTGTCTGGTGTGGTGGTTCTCGCGCAAGCCGCGGCCGCGCTACGCGGTATCCGGGCTGTTTCTGCTCCTGTACGGCAGCTTCCGCTTTCTGGTCGAGTTCGTGCGCGTGCCGGACGTGCAACTGGGCTACCTGGCGTTTGGCTGGCTGACGATGGGCCAGGTACTGAGTCTGCCGCTGATCGTGCTGGGCCTGTTCGGCCTTTGGCTCTCCCGGCGTTCGCCAACGGTCCAGCCGGCCGCCTCGGGAGCCTGAGATGCGTCAGTACCTGGATTTGATGCGGCATGTGCTCGAGCACGGCGATGAAAAGTCCGACCGCACGGGTACCGGCACTCGCAGCGTCTTCGGCTGGCAGATGCGCTTTGATCTTGCCCGCGGGTTTCCGCTGGTCACGACCAAGAAACTGCACCTGCGCTCGATCATCCATGAGCTTCTGTGGTTCCTGCAGGGCGATACCAATATCGCCTACCTGCGCGAGAACCGGGTCCGCATCTGGGACGAGTGGGCCGATGAGGCCGGTGAGCTCGGGCCCGTGTACGGCAAGCAATGGCGGCGCTGGGCGGGAGCCGATGGCGTCGAGGTCGACCAGATCCAGTGGGTGATCGATGAAATCCAGCGCAATCCGGATTCGCGGCGCCTGATCGTGTCGGCGTGGAACGTCGCCGAGTTGCCGCAGATGGCGTTGATGCCCTGCCACACGCTGTTTCAGTTCTACGTGGTCAACGGTCGGCTCAGCTGCCAGCTCTACCAGCGCAGCGGCGACATCTTCCTGGGCGTGCCCTTCAACATCGCCAGCTACGCGCTGCTGACCCACATGGTCGCGCAGGTGTGCGGGCTGGAAGTTGGCGACTTCGTCTACACCCTCGGCGATGCGCACCTCTACTCCAACCATTTCCAGCAGGCGCGCGAACAACTGTCGCGTGAGCCGCGCGCGCTGCCGCGGCTGACGCTCAACCCCACGGTCGCCGGCATATTCGACTTCACCATCGATGACATCACCATCGAGGACTACGATCCGCTGCCCGCCATCAAGGCGCCGGTGGCGGTGTGAATCCGACGGTGGTGCTGATCACCGCGCTGGACCGCAACGGCGCGATCGGGCGCGACAATGATCTGCCGTGGCGACTGCCGGACGATCTGAAACGTTTCAAGGCGCTGACGCTCGGCAAAACCCTGTTGATGGGCCGTAAAACCGCCGAGTCCCTGGGCAGGGCGCTGCCGGGGCGGCGCAACCTGGTATTGACCCGCAGCGGCCGGGTGCCGTTCCAGAAAATGGAGGCGGTGGGCAGCGTGGATGAGGCACTCGCCGCCGCGCGAAGCGGCCAGTCGGATCAGCTGTGCGTGATCGGCGGCGGCGAGGTTTATGCCCTGTGCCTGCCGATCGCGACGCGCCTGCAGCTGACCCACGTGGACACCGCAGTGGAAGGCGCGGATGCGTTCTTCCCGAAGTTCGACCCCAGCAACTGGACGATTTGCTCGCGTGAGTCTCATCCGGCCGATGAGCGTCACCGGTTCGGGTTTGAATTCGTCGAATACGACCGCAAGCGCTGACACGAAGATATCGCGGCGGACCGAAGCGGGGACGTGCGATCGCCGCCCGGCTTACTTCTGCGCTGCCTGCGCCGGCCGGCTCGGACGTGAGCGATGACGGGGCCGGGGCGGCGGCGCGGGCTTGTCGCGTCCGGCCACCTGCACGACCCGCAACTCCTCGGTGTCCAGCTGCAGGGCGGTCAGCTTGCCGCCCCAGACGGCGCCGGTGTCGATCGCATGGACGCCATGGCCGATGAACAGGTCCAGCGCCGACCAGTGCCCGCAGACGATCTTGAGGTCGCGCTCGACGCGGCCGGGAACCTCATACCAGGGGTACAAGCCGGGCGGCTGAGTACCGGGCACGCCCTTCTCCTCGTAGGCGATCCTGCCCTTGGGTGAGCAGTAGCGCATGCGGGTGAGCAGGTTGATGATCGCGCGGTGGCGGTCGATGCCGCCCAAGCGCGGGTTCCACCCCGGACCGTCGCCGTACATGTGCCTGAGCAGCTGCCTGTACTGGTCGCCACGCAGGGCGGCCTCGACCTCGCGGCCGTGCTTTTCCGCCAGTTGCGTGGTCCATTTCGGTGCGAGACCGGCGTGGACCATCATCCAGCCCAGTTCGCGGTCGACGTGGACCATCTCCTGCATCCGCAACCACGTCAGCAGCTCGTCGCGATCGGGCGCGAACACCACCCGCTGCAGGTCGGCGTTGACTTTGCGCTGGTCTTCTTCGCGGCGTTCGCCGATTGCGAGCAGGGACAGGTCGTGGTTACCCAGCACGACGCTGGAGTTGGCGCGCAGGGAATGGACCAGGCGCAGCGTTTCCAGCGATTTCCCGCCGCGATTCACCAGGTCGCCGCAGAACCACAGGCGATCGCTGGCCGGATCGAAGGCGATGCGCTCGAGCAGGCGCTGCAGTTCATCGTAACAGCCCTGCAGGTCGCCAATTGCCCAAACACTCATTCCGGAACCGCCATCAGTGAAGGGTGCGCGGCACGGTCAGGGTAAACGGGGGGATCGGCACTTCGAAGCGGGTGCCATCTTCGGTGACCATCGTGTAGCTGCCTTCCATCGTGCCCAGGTCGGTGTCCAGCATCGCCCCGGAGGTGTACTCGAAGCCCTCGCCGGGGTGCAGCCACGGCTGTTCACCCACCACGCCTTCGCCTTCGACCCGATCGACCTTTCCGTTGGCGTCGGTGATTATCCAGCGGCGCGAGACGAGCTGGGCCGATTCATCACCGGCGTTGCCGATCCGGATCGTATAGGCGAACAGGAAATGGCCGTTCGCAGGCTCGGACTGCTCATCCAGGTAGCGCGTGGTCACATCGATGGTGAAGGCGGGGCCGGTACGGTGTTTCATGTCTGACAGTGTAGAGGCTGGCCGCGGCTTAAGGGAGCGGATGCGGCGCGTTCACCGCCAGGTTCAGCCGGCAGGATCGGCCAGCGAGTTGGCCAGGCGGACGAAATCCGCCACCGGAATCTGCTCGGCGCGTGCCTGCGGGGAGATGCCCGCCGACTCCATCGCCGCCGGGTCGCAGATGCGAGACAGCGCGTTGCGCAGGGTCTTGCGGCGCTGACCGAAGGCGTCACGCACCACGTTGGCGAACAGCGCGCGATCGACCACCGCGACTTCCGTGGCAGGCCGGGGCACCAGGCGCACCACGGCCGAGTCCACCTTGGGTACGGGATGGAAGGCCCCCGGCGGCACCACGAACAGCGGGCTGACCGTGCAATAGGCCTGCAACATCACGCTGAGCCGGCCGTAGACCTTGCTTCCAGGCCCGGCGGCCATTCGGTCAACCACTTCCTTTTGCAGCATGAAGACCATGTCACGGATCGCGGCTGCATGGTCCAGCGCGTGGAACAGGATGGGTGAGGACAGGTTGTAGGGCAGGTTGCCGACCAGGCGGATCCGAGCGTCCACGCTCGTGGCTGGGGCGTCAGGATTGCCGCTGGACGCGCCGCTGGCCGCCAACGCGGTGAAGTCGACCTGAAGCACGTCGCGATGGATGACATCGAGTCGACCGTGCTGCCTGGCCATCTCCGTCAGCGGGCCGACCAGGTCGCGATCGAACTCGATGACGGTCAGCTGGCCGTGGCGGTCAAGCAGCGGAAAAGTCAGAGCGCCCTGGCCCGGTCCGATTTCGACCAGGCGGTCGCCCGGTTTGGGGTTTACCGCCTGCACGATCTTGTCGATGACCGAGCGGTCGTGGAGGAAGTTCTGGCCGAGGTGCTTCTTGGCCGGAATCGAGAAGGCAGAGCCCAACGGGCGGGCAGTACTTTTGTGGGAACTCATCGCGCCATTATGGCGCTGCGGGCGCGCGCCATGCGTGCACAGGTGGCCATCGCGGCGATCAGGCTGGACGGGTCCGCGGTGCCTTTGCCCGCCAGGTCCAGGGCGGTGCCGTGGTCGACGGCCACGCGCGGGTACGGCAGCCCCAGGGTGATATTGACCGCCTGCTCGAAGCCGCTGAACTTCAATACCGGCAAACCCTGGTCGTGGTACATCGCCAGCAGTGCGTCGAAGCCCTGGAGCCGGGCGGGCAGGAACGCGGTGTCCGCCGGCAGGGGGCCTTCCAGCGTCATGCCCTCGCTGCGCAGTCCGGCGAGCACCGGTTCGATGACCTCGATTTCCTCGAGACCAAGATGACCTGCTTCACCGGCATGTGGATTCAGGCCCAGCACGGCGATGCGCGGGTGTTGGATGCCGAAGTCGGTTCGCAGTGCCGCATGCACCGTGCGCAAGGTCGCGACCAGCGAGGCTGGCGTTATCGCGTCCGGAACCTCGCGCAGCGGCAGGTGGGTGGTGGCCAGCGCGACCCGCATCGTCTCATTGGCCAGCATCATCACCACGCTGCATCGCGCCTGCTTGGCCAGCAGCTCGGTAGTGCCCGTATAGGGAATACCGCCCTGGTTGATCACCGCCTTGTGCACCGGGCCAGTCACCAGACCTTGGAAATCGCCTCGCAGACAGCCCTGCGCGGCGGTCTCCAGCGCGTCGATGACCGCCGGCGCATTGGCGCGATCGGGCTGGCCGAAGGCGACGCGGACCGCATTGGGAATGGCATGCACGGCGAGCTCGCCGGCGCGGCCGTGGTCGTCATCAGGGGCGACGAGGTGCAACGGAAGATCGAGCACGCGGGCCGCATCCTGCAGCGCTTCGGGATCGCCGAAGGCGGTCAGACGGTGGTCGCGTGCTGATTGCACCAGCCGCACGCAAAGCTCCGGACCGACGCCGGCCGGTTCGCCCGGAACCAGCGCGAGCCGGAGCCGGTTCAATCAGCTGCCGCTGGCGTCGGTCGGGACGGTTTCGCCGGTGTCGCCGTCCGCATCGCCCGGACCGGCGACGTTGCGGAAGTCCACGAAGGCCTCGCCGCGCATTTCGCGCAGGAACCGGTTCCATTCGTCTTCCAGCTTGCGCCGGCCGATCGTCTCGCGGACCTGGTCACGCTGGGACGTGTCGCCGACGTCGCTCTGGCGCGACCCGGCGCGCTTGACGATGTGCCAACCCGCCTGGGTGCGGAACGGAGCGGAGATGGCGCCGTCGTCGAGCTTGGCCACTTCGGCGCCGAAGTCGGGGCCGAACTGGTCGCGGGCAAACCAGCCCAGATCACCGCCGCGGGCCTGAGAGCTGGGGTCCTGCGACTCTTCGCGGGCGAGCGCGGCAAAATCCGCACCGCCCACCAGACGGGCATGCAGGGTGTCGGCCTTGGCTTTCGCCTCCGCCGCGCCGGTGTTCTCGTCGACGCGGATCAGGATGTGGCTGGCCTGGTACTGGGTGACCAGGGTCGGAGCGGCCTGCGACGCATCGCGGCTCTCAACCACCTGCAGCATCTGGAAACCGCTCGGACCGCGGATCGGCTCGGTGACCTGGCCCGGACTCATATTGCGCACCAGGTCGGCGAACGCGGATGGGATCTCGTCGCTGCTGCGCCAGCCCAGATCGCCGCCTTCCAGGGCGTTGGGACTGTCCGAGTAACGCACCGCGGCAGCCGCGAAGTCCATCTCGCCGCGCCGGATCAACCCCTGCACGCCTTCGATCTTGGACTGGGCCGTCGCGATCTGCTCCGGGGTGGCGCCCTCGGGCACGGCCACCAGGATGTGGGCGAGGTGGTACTGCATGCCCGAGCCCTGCTGGGCCGCCAGCGCGGCATCCACTTCGGCATCGCTGACCGAAATCTGCGACTGGGCCAGACGCTGGCGCAGGCGCTGCACCAGCAGCTCGTCGCGGATGGAGTCACGGAACTGCGGTAAGGAGGTCCCGTCGCGCGCGAGTTGCGCAGCGAGCTGATCGACATTCACCTGGTTCTGCGCCGCAATGGCGTTGATGGTCTGGTCGACTTCCTGGCTGGTGACTTTCACCCCGGTGCTGTTTGCACGGGCGATCTGCAGCTTCAGCAGCACGAGCCGCTCGGCCACCTGACGCTCCAGCACTTCCGGCGGCGGCAGCTGCTCGGTGCGCCCGGCGTACTGGGCGCGGATGTTGGCCACGGCCCGGTCCAGCTCGCTTTGCAGTATGACGTCCTCGTCAACCACCACCGCGATGCCGTCGATGGGAGCAACCTGCGCAAACGCGGGCGCAAGCAGGAGCGCGCCGGCAAGGAAAGACGCGAGTAATTTCTTCATGGAATTTGATCGAGGGAGTGGTCGAAATCGTCGTCTTCCAGAGAGGAAGGCGGCACAAGATAGAGATCATCACGATCGTAGCCGAGGATAGCACGGCTCAAAATCGACTCCGTTTTCTGGCCCGCCGAGCCCAGGCCCTTGAGTTCGAACTCCACCCGCAACGAGTCGTCCAGGGCGCCATTGCGCTCGCGCACGTAGCGGCGGGCAATGAAGCGCACCGCCATGCAGCAGCTTTCCCACTGCACGCCGGCGATGGATTCCAGCAGTTTGCGGTCGTCGATCGCGTAGTAGTAGCGGCCGACCACGCTCCAGTTCTGGTTGATCGGGTACAGGAACGAGAAATCCGCCTGCTCGGTGAGGTCGCGGCGGTAGCGGTAGCCCAGGTTGACCACGCCCTTGTCGCCGATCAGGTAGCGCGTGCGGATACTGGCGAGATCCTGGCGGCGGTACTTGGGATCCCACTGGTACGCCATGTTGATGCTCCAGCGCTTGGTGGGTGAGATCCCCACATCAGCCACCCAAGCCGACTTGCCTTGCTCGACCGCGGTCTCGCCGGGCACGACCACGCGGCTGTCGTCGAAATACTGGATCTGGCCGAGGCTGGCAGAGAGGCGCTCGCGGCCATTGGCATCGTTGATGAAACGGGTGGTGATCGCGGTGGTCAACTGGTTGGCGTCGATCTGCCGGTCCGGCCCGGTGTAGCGGTTGTCGCGGAACAACTGGCCCCAGCTGAACGTCATCGGGTTGGTGTCAAATCGCGGCAGGCCGTTCTGGTCGCGATAGGGCACGTTGAGGTAGTAGATCCGCGGTTCCAGCGTCTGCGTGTAGGTATCCCTGCCAAAGCTGACCTTGCGGTCGAAGAACATACCGGCGTCGAGCGAGGCGATCGGCAGGCTGCGGCTCGGAGTTGCGTCGCCGCCGTTGGCTGCAGCCAACGCGTCGTCGAGGTCGTAGGTGGTGTGGCGCCACGCGATCTTCGGCGTTGCATACCAGCTGGAACCCTCCAGCGGCATGCTCACATAGGGTTTCAGGTCGATTCGACTGCCTTCATCCCTGACCTTGTGACGAAAGCGCACGGCCTCGGCGTTAATGCCTACTTCGAACCAGTTTCCAACGGGCTGAGACCAATTGAGGAAAGCTCGCGGAAGGCGGTCGTACGTCAAGTTGGCCTCGCTTAGGGTGTAGTCGGCCAGCTGCGCGTTATCCGCCATCAGACCGGCATCCCAGTGTCGACCGATGCCGTAGATCCCCAAGGTACTGACGATCTGCCAAGTGGACAGACCGTAAAGGGTATTGCTGAAGTCTTCGAGATAATGGGTGTCGCTGACCCAACCGAGGTTGGCCTGGGCGCGCCAGCCGCCGCCAAGGCTGTGTTGTCCGTGAAATTGGAACTGGCCTCGATTATCTACGGGCAGGGTGGCGCCAGGAATCGGATTTCCGAATGAGTCCTGCAGGTAACGATACGGCTGGTTTTCCGGCAGGCGATCCTTGGGCATCCAATCGCCCGACAATTCGCCGCTGCCCCCCTTGTACAGCCAGCGGAATTCGCCGCCCAGCTGGACGCCGCGCTTGCTCATCCAGCGTGGGTTGAGGGTGGCGTCGTAGTTCGGTGCGAGGTTCAGGTAGATCGGCTGGCGCCAATCGAAGCCGTTGCGTCCCGACAGCTTCACCGCCGGGTAGAGGAGCCCGGTCCGGCGGCGGTCATCGATCGGGAACATCAGCCACGGCACATAGAGGATCGGCACCCGGCCGACCCGGACCACCGCATTGCGTGCGACGCCGGTACCTTCCTCGGTATCGAAGTCGATCCGCTTGGCCTGCAATTCCCAGCTGCGCTGCGAAGGCGGGCAGGTGGAGTAGGTCGAGCCCACCAGCGAGCCATTGTCACCCTGGATATCGATGCGTTCCGCGCCGCCATTGCCGCGCTGCTCGATCAACTGGTAGCGCAGGTCTTCGATGGTGTGCGTGTCGGCATCCTGGTCGCCATGGGCGCGTTCGGCGACGATGCGCATGCCCGAATCCTGGTAGCGGACGCTGCCGTCGGCCACATAGGTGCCGTCATCGCTGCGGTAGCTGAGCCTGTCCGTCCCCAGGAACTGGTCACCGCGGCGCAGCGCGACGTTGCCTTGAAAGACGGTGTTGTCGGTCTCGCTGGCGTTGAGCGCGTCACCGGAGATGTCGGTGGGCTGGTCGACGCGATCACCGTCCATCCCGGTGGGTTGCGGGGCATCGTCGAACGCGGGCACCGCGTCTTCCAGCGGACACAGGCTCCAGTCCTCCGACGCCCGCGCGGAGAAAGCCGGGAGCGCCAAGGCGATGCACATCGATAAACGGAGGAGGGGGAAGCGATTGCGCACGCGGCGATCCGATAGGCATGGAACGGCCGCTAGCTTGCCGCATCGACCGGAGCGCGGCAACGACGCGTTGCAGGCGGGCGACGGCGCACCGTTCATGTTCGAGCCGCCGTCAGCTCCGCAGCAGTGCTTCAACATGGGCGATGGCCGACTCCCGCAGGGCGTTCAGGTCGTAACCACCTTCCAGCATGGAGACGATGCGTCCGCTGGCGTGGCGGTCCGCGATCGCGCCGAGCTCGCCGGTCAGCCAGCCGAAATCGTCGGCATCCAGCTGCAGGTCGGCCATCGGATCGCGCCGGTGGCCATCAAACCCCGCCGACAGCAGCAGGATCTGTGGCCGGAACGCGTTGAGTGCGGGTAGCAGGTCGCCCGACCAGAGCCCGCGAAACGCCCCACTGCCCGTGTGCGGCGCCATGGGACGGTTGATCACGTTGCCTATGCCGACATCGCTGGCCGCCCCGGTTCCGGGGAACAACGGCGATTGGTGGGTGGACAGATAAAGCACGCGCGCATCGGAGGCGAAGATCGCCTCGGTGCCGTTGCCGTGATGGACGTCGAAGTCGATGATGGCGACCCGGGTCAGGCCGTGCATGTCAATGGCGTGGGCAGCGGCCACGGCAAGGTTGTTGAACAGGCAGAAACCCATCGCCTCCGAAGCCGTCGCGTGGTGTCCCGGCGGACGAACCGCACAGAACACACGCCGGACCTGACCGCCAAGCACCGCATCCACTGCGTGGATACCGGCGCCGGCGGCATGCAGCGCCGCTTCCGCGGAACCGGCGCTGAGGACCGTCTCGGCGTCGATGTGGAGCGTGTCGTCGGCATCGTCGAACCGGCTGTCGAGTATCAAAGCGACCAGGTCGGCTCGATGCACGCGCATCAGCTCAGCGCGGGTCGCGGCACGCGGGTGTTCCCAACGCTGATCGGGCCACCGCGCGGAAATCGCTTCCACCACCGCCTCAAGGCGGGCGGGGCTCTCGGGATTGCCGGGACCGGGGCGATGCTCCAGACAGGCTGGGTGGGTGTACAGGCGCAACAGCGGTGCGCTTGTGCTCACGTCGATCAGCCTTTCCGGCGCTCGTGATTCCAGACCACTTCGCCGTGGCCGCTGCTGCGGGCAAGCACTCGCGCCAAGACGAAAAGCAGGTCCGACAGTCGGTTCAGGTAGCGGATCGCTTCGGGGCGGACGACTTCCTGACGCGCAAGGGTGACCGCCTCGCGCTCGGCGCGCCGGACCACGGTGCGCGCGATATGGCAACGTGCGCCGGCCTCGCCACCACCGGGGAGGATGAACTCCTTCAGCGGCGGCAGATCCTCGTTGAACGCGTCCAGATGGTGCTCGAGCCGGTCCACATCGGCGGCGGTGATCGCCGCATGGCCGGGGATGCACAGCTCCCCACCCAGATCGAAGAGCTGGTGCTGGATCGAGATCAACAGGTCGCGGATGGCGTCGGGAAGCTCCACCGCAAGCAAAAGGCCGATGGTCGAATTGGCCTCGTCAATCGTGCCGTAGGCGTTGACCCGGGCCGAATCCTTGTCGGTGCGGCTGCCGTCACCCAGGCCGGTACTGCCATCGTCACCGGTACGCGTGTAGATCCGGGAAAGGCGGTTGCCCATGGCGCCGGCTCAGACCGTTTGCGGGCGCAGGGAAGGCACGCGCGAGCGCAGCAGCTCAAAGCCGCCAAACAGGACCGCTGAGTAGAACAGCGTTCCCAGCACGCTCCACTTGAAAAACGGAATGCCGGCGACGTACGCGGCGGCCAATCCAGCCGCGGTCTTCGGGTACATCGCATCGAAGGCGAACACGCTGAAGTTGGTGACCAGGAAGAACAGGACCGACCCTGCCAGCGAGTAGCCCAGGACCGAGCCGCTGCTGACCTTTCCGCGCATGCCGAAACCCATCACCGTTGTCAGCACGATGCAGCCGTAGACGATCCAGATGCCGATGCCGCTGAACCAGCTGGCGTAGAGGCCGCCGTTGACGCCTGCGAGCACCAGATCTGAGACGAACAGCCCGATCAAGGGCATCAGCAACGCCCAACTGCGGTTGGCGAAATACGCGCCACCGAAGAGTGCGATCGCGGTGATCGGTGAGAAGTTCGGCGGGTGTGGCAGTACCCGGGTCAGCGCGGCGAGCACGATCAGTGCAACGAGCACCAGCGGGCCGGCGGTCAGCAGGGAGCGGGAAGCGGAATTTTTCATCGTGACTGGGTGTGGAACGACGGAGCCGTTAGCATAGCGCAATGGCCGCATCGTCCCGATCCCTCGAATCCGCACCCCTTCCCGGCGACGCTGCGGATAGTTCCGGCGACGTCGCTGTGGCGACGTCCTCCGAGCCGGTCATCCATGACGTGCTGATCATCGGCGGCGGGCTGGTGGGGTCCAGCCTGGCCATCGCCCTGGAGCCGCTGGGGCTCAATGTCGGGCTGGTGGAAGCGGTAGCTCCCGGTCCGTCCGATGCCAGCGTGTTCGACCAGCGCAACCTCAGCTTTGCCGAGGCGACCGTGAACGCCCTGACCGCGCTGCGCGTGATGCAGAAGCTTGCCTCGCCGGGCGGAGCAATCAAGCGGATCCATGTCAGTCGTCGGGGCGACTTCGGCCGCAGCGTGTTGAAAGCGGGCGACCACGGTCGCAGCGAATTCGGCCGGGTGGTGGTCGCGCGGGACTTCGGAGATGCGCTGGAGAAACGGCTGGCCGACCTGGAGCGGCTACACCGGTACCGCCCGGCGCGGTTTCTGGGATTCGCCGACACGCCAAACTCCGACTGCCGGGCCGTGAAGCTGGCCGACGCGGACGGTGAGCGAACCGTGTTGGCTCGCCTGGTCGTTGGCGCCGACGGCACCCGAAGTGCGGTGCGTGCCGCACTGGGCATCGGCACCAACGAGCACGACTACCGGCAAACGCTTTTTGTCACCCGGCTGCGAACCGATCGCGCTCCCGATGGCACTGCCTTCGAGCGCCTGGGCGATGACGGTCCAACCGCATTGCTGCCCCGCGGCGACCGCCATTACGGGCTTGTCCACGCCGTTGCGCGTGAAGAGGCCGAGGCCGTCGCAGCGCTGGATGAAGCCGGCTTTCTGCGGCGTGTCCAAGAGGCGTTCGGGTGGCGCGCAGGCCGGTTCCTGTCCTGCGGTCCGCGGGTGGCCTACCCGCTGGTGCGCGTGCTGGCCGATCGACTGGTCGCCGAGCGCGCCGTGCTGGTCGGGAACGCCGCCCAGACCATCCATCCGCTGGGCGCGCAGGGCTTCAACCTTGGCCTGCGCGATGCGTTGACCCTTGCCGAAAAGATCAGTGCCTCCGGCGACGGATCTGCCCACGTCGATTGCGGTGACGCGGATCTGCTGTCCGCGTATGTCACCGCGCGCGCGGACGACCGGCGCCGAACGTTGGCGTTCTCGGACGGGCTGGCGCGTTTGACCGCCAACCCCGCCGAGCTGCTGCGGCCGCTTCGGAGTATCGGCCTCCTGGCGATTGACCGCGTGCCGTCGTTGCAGGCCGAGGTGGTGGCTGGAGCACTGGGCTACCGGGCCAATGTGCCTGCCCTGTGCCGTCCGGAAGGGATGCGGCCATGAGCCGGCGAGGCGTACTGGATGCGGTGGTAGTAGGCGCCGGGGTAGTGGGTACCGCGGCGGCGCTTGGCCTTGCGCGGCAGGGTTTGCAGGTCGCGCTGGTCGAGGGCCGCGAGCCGTCGTCGTGGCGCCACGACGTGCCGGATCTGCGCGTGTTCGCCGTTGCCCCTGACAACATCGCCCTGCTGGAACGGCTGGGGGTATGGGAGGCGATCCTCAGTGCCCGGGCCCAGCCGTATCGAAACATGCGGGTGTGGGATGCGGCGGGCGGCGGCGAGCTCGTTTTCGACGCGGACCGTCTGGGTCGGCGCGAGCTGGGCTGGATCGTCGAGAACGGGCTGTTGATCGATCGGCTCTGGAAGGCCGCGCTGGGCGCCGGGGTGGAGCTGCATTGCCCCGACAAACTCATCGCGCGGGAGGTCAGCGAAGACGGACGCAGTGAGGTCCTGACGCTGGCATCGGGAGAGCGGTTGCGCGCCCGGCTGGTGGTGGCGGCCGACGGCGCCGACTCCCCTCTGCGGCAGATGGCCGGAATCGACGCCCCACGCCACGAGTATGGCCAGCGCGGCCTGGTCGGCTTCATCCGCCACAGCCGATCGCACCAATCCACCTGCTGGCAGCGCTTTCTCCCCGGCGGTCCGTTGGCGTTCCTGCCATTTGCCGATGCGGATGACGGAAGCCCACGCAGTTCGATTGTCTGGAGCTTGCCGGACAAGGACGCCGAACGCCTGTTGGCGGTCGATGACGATGCGTTCCTGGCCGAATTGGCGCGCGCATTCGACGGGCCACTGGGCGAACTGACCGGCGTATCGCGCAGGGCCGCGTTTCCGTTGCGCCGGCAGCTGGCGGCGACCCAGCTCAGCGGCCGCATGGTCCTGGTTGGCGATGCTGCCCACGCCGTCCACCCCTTGGCGGGGCAGGGGGTCAATCTGGGGCTGCGCGACATCAATGCATTGCTCGCGACCCTATCGCAATCCGGCCCACGCGATGGCGCGCGACGGGATGACGATGTCGGCGCATCGCACCGGTTGAAGCGCTGGAACCGCCAGCGCCGGAGCGATGCTGCCGTATCGGCCTACGCGTTCGAGGCGATCAACCGGGTGTTTTCCAATGATGCGGTGGTGCCGACCCTGATGCGCGGCCACTTGCTGGGGCTGGCGGGTCGGACGCCATCGATGACCCGTGCCCTGTGGCGTCACGCGGCCGGGCTCTAAGTTTCCCGGGAGCGGTGCGCCAGAGTCGTCACTGAGTCCAGCCTTCCAGCTCGGTTTTGCTGAGCTTGCCGTCGTGGTTGGCATCGACCGCCTTGTACTCCGCGGTCAGGGTCGGGTTGGTCGAGGCTTCGCTGGTGTCGATCACGCCATCCTTGTTCGTGTCGAGGGCAGCAAAGTCGACGTGGTAGTCACCCACGATTGAATCGGGGTGCTTGGAGACGATGGTCACCTCCGGTTTGACGACTTCGGTAACCACAAGGACCTCCGATTCCGGCGGCGCCGCAGACATGGCTGCGGCATCCTCGGCCGCGGCGACGGCAGCGGACGCATTGGCGGCCGCATCGGCAGAGAGGTTGCCTGCGAGCTCGGCCGTGGTCGCCGCATCACGTGCCTCGGCGACTGCACGATCGGGCTGGTTGCCGAGCTCCGCGGCGGTCTTGGCTCCCAACGCCTCGTTCGCAGCGTTGCCGGCCGCGTTGGACGTCTGGCGCGCCTCGATGGCCGACTGGTCGGCGACCGAGGCTGCATCGGCGGCAATCGCCGCGCCTTCCGCGGTGAGTGCGCCGGCTTCCATGAACCTGGCTTCGCGCGCGGCGTCGCGCGCAACCTCAGCCGCCTCCTTGGCTGCGTGTGCGTCGTCGACCGCCTGTTCCGCTGCATTGGCAGCGTCGACCTTGGATTGGGGGTCAAGCCTGGCATCCTGCGCATCTGCGGTGGCGGTGGCGAAGGCGCCCAGTGCCGCCACGAGCGCCAAGCCGAGCAGGGTCGCTTGCATCTTCATGGTGCCACCTCACAGTCTGCGGGTAAGGCGGAAAGCGTGCGGCGACGCCGGTTAATCCGACGTCAATAAACAGCCGGCTTCCCTGAACCAACCCAGCGACGGGTGGTACCGCTCGTCAGCGCGATGGCATCGCCAGCACCGTGATTTCCTCGCGGTCGTGGTACAGCTGGCGCGCGCGGATGGTCATCGGCCGGTGAGTCTGCAGCTCGAAGGCCTCCAGGCAGATGCGCGTTTCCTCCCAGCGCTTCTTCATCGGCAGCTTCAGGTTGAACACCGCCTGTTTGCACCAGCCCTCACGAAACCAGGTCGCCATACGGTCGGCGACCTTGCGCGGCTGCTCGACCATGTCGCAGACCATCCAGTCGACCGGACGCCGCGGTTGCCACTGGAAGCCGTCCGCCCTGACGTGCTCCACCCGCCCGCTGTCGAGCAGCTGCTCACGCATCGGGCCGTTGTCCACTGCGGTGACCAGCATGCCGTGGCGCATCAGCACCCAGCTCCAGCCCCCGGGCGCGGCGCCCAGATCGGCCGCCTGCATGTTGTCGCGCAGCAGGATTCCGCGTTCGCGCTCGTCCAGCAGGGTCATGAACGCTTCCTCGAGTTTCAGCGCGGAACGGCTTGGCGCCTCGGCGTGCATGCGCAGGCGCGGAATGCCCAGCGGCCAGGGTGAGCTGTCGCGCGGATCGCTGGTGGCCAACACGACGTGATGCCCGCCGAGGAAGGCGACATGCAGCCGCGGCCTGCGCGGGTCGTCCTTCGCGCTCAACCAGCCGCCCTTGCGCAGGTTGGGCCGCAGCGCGTTGCCGAAGCTGCGGGCCAGTCCGGCCAGGGTCTTGCCGTCGTCGGAATCGGGGTGCTCCACCCACAGCTCACCGAACATGCCCGGAGCCACTTCGCCCTGCTCGTGCAGCGCATCCAGCGCCTGCATGATGGGGGTAATGCGGTCGCTCGGGTTCAAGCCGGGCAGGTCGGCCAGTCGCAGCAGCTTCTGGCGGGCGAATACGATCCGCTCCAGCGGCAACGCCGTCGCCAGCGCACGCGCTTCGGAGGCGATGAATTCGACGTAGCCGTTGCCGCGTTCGGCGCGCGCATAGCCCGGGTGGCCTGCCAGGGCGGCGCGTTCGGTGAGTTCGGCCGCCAGTTCGGGTTCAAAGCCGGCGCGGCACCAGCAAAACAGGGCATCGGTCATCGTCAGTAGCCCGCCCCGCCGGATCGCGCATAGTCCTTCAGTACTGCACACGCCGCGTCGCGGTGCAGGTCGCGCACGACGTCAATCCCGCGCTTGGCCAATTCGCCAGTCCAGTCGTCCGGCAACGGACCTTCGTCGAACTCGGTAAACGCTTCCACGTCTTCACTGCGGGCACCGATCAGCAGCCGGTCCACGCCCGCCCAGATGGTCGCGCCATAGCATTGGCAACACGGCTGGGCGGACGTCGCCAGGGTCACAGGTCCGGCGCTGACGCCGGGTTCGATCTCGTTCAGGCGGCTGCGCTGGGTGCGTTGCTGGGCCAGCATGTAGGCCATGGTCTCGGCATGGGCCAGCGAGCAGGTTTGCGGGATTACCCGGTTGACGCCGACGGAGATGATGCGGTCATCCGGGCCGAACACCGCCGCGCCGAACGGGCCGCCGCTGCGCGCTTCAATGTTGCGTGCCGACAGCTCGATTGCCAGGGCCACCTTCGCCTCGTCCCCCGGATAGGGGGCAGTGGTGTCGATGCCCTCGTGGATCCACGCGGGCAAGGTCAGGTGCACCTGGGCGTACAGCATTGGCTGGGTCTCCTTGGAAGGCTGCGCAGGGTGCTGCAGCCGTGAATCGGTCACGCCTTGGCCGCCCAGATGTCGCGCAAGGTGACGCTACGGTTGAACACCGGGCGCGCCGGCGTGTGGTCGTGGCGATCGGCGATGAAATAACCCAGGCGTTCGAACTGCCAGGACTGCTCGGGCTTCGCATCCGCTGCGGCCGGTTCGATATACCCGCTGACGGTGCGGCGCGATTCGGGATTGAGGTGGTCCTCGTAGGACTTGCCGTCGCTGTCGTCGTCGGGATCGGCGACCGAGAAAAGGCGATCGTACAGGCGGAACTCGGTGGCCACGGCGTGCTCGGCGCTGACCCAGTGGATGGTGCCCTTGATCTTGCGGTTGGCGCCTTCCATGCCCGGGCGCGATTCCGGGTCGAGCGTGCAACGCAGCTCGCTGACGTTGCCGTCCGCGTCCTTGATGACTTCCTCGCAACGCATGATGCCGGCGCCGCGCAGGCGAACTTCGCCACCGGGAACCAGGCGCTTGAAACCCTTCGGCGGCACCTCGGCGAAATCGTCGCGCTCGATCCACAGGCCATTGGAGAAGGGCACCTGGCGCCTGCCGAAGGACTCGTCCTTGGGATGGTTGGGGAACTCCAGCGATTCGCTGTGACCGGCCTCCAGATTGGTGAGCGTCACCTTCAGCGGGTCGATTACCGCCATGCGGCGCGCAGCACTGACGTCCAGGTCCTCGCGCAGGCAGCCTTCCAGTACCGAGAAATCAATCACCGAGTTCACTTTGCTGACGCCCAGGCGATCAACGAACAGGCGCAGCGATGCGGGCGTGTAGCCGCGGCGGCGCAGACCCAGCAGCGTGGGCATGCGCGGATCGTCCCAGCCGTCCACCAGACCTGACTGCACCAGCGCCATCAACTTGCGCTTGCTCATCACGGTGTAGTTGATGTTGAGCCGCGAGAACTCGATCTGGCGCGGCTTGGCCGCCTCCAGCGGCATGCCCTTCGCGGCCAGCGGCTGCAGCAGCGCGGGGTTGCCGGCGAGGTCGACCTTGTCCACGCACCAGTCGTACAGCGGCCGATGGTCTTCGAACTCCAGCGTGCACAACGAGTGGGTGATGCCTTCCACGGCGTCGCCCAACGCGTGGGCGTAGTCGTACATCGGGTAGATGCACCAGGCGTCGCCGGTGTTCTGGTGGGCCATGTGGCGGATGCGGTAGATCGCCGGATCGCGCAGGTTGATGTTGCCGCTGGCCATGTCGATCTTTGCCCGCAGCGTGTGCGCGCCTTCGGCGAACTCGCCGGCGCGCATGCGCCGGAACAGGTCGAGGTTTTCCTCGACGCTGCGGTTGCGCCACGGCGATTCGCGGCCCGGCTCGGTCAGGGTGCCGCGGTACTCGCGCACCTGCTCGGCGGTGAGGTCGCAGACAAACGCGTCGCCCTGCTGGATCAGCTTCTCGGCGCCCAGGTAGAAGACCTCGAAGTAGTCCGAGGAATGACGCAGCTCGTTCCACTCATAGCCCAGCCAGCGCACGTCCTCCTGGATGGCGGTGACGTACTCCATGTCCTCGCGCGAGGGGTTGGTGTCGTCCATGCGCAGGTTGCACACACCGCCGAATTCTTCGGCGATGCCGAAGTCCAGACAGATCGCCTTGGCGTGGCCGATGTGCAGGTAGCCATTGGGCTCGGGCGGGAAGCGGGTCTTGATCGCCGTGTGCTTGCCGCTGGCGATGTCGTCGCGGACGATCTGGCGGACGAAGTCCTGCTTGATCGGCGCGTCGGCCGAAGGGATGGATGCAGAGGCGGTCGAGTCGGACATGCGGCGCAGGATCGGCGTTGGGAAGCAACCAGTCTAGCCGGTGTCGCTGATCTGCTGGCACCTCACACGCGGCCGCGTATGGTGGATGGATGCAAAGCCATCTTTCTTCCCGCCCCGGAGCACGCCGATAATGCGAGTGGTCTATGAAGCCGCCGGGATCATCGATGCCCACCTGGTGCGCCATGCGCTGGAAGCGGCCGACATCCCGGTATTCGTCAAGGGCGAGGCCCTGCTGGGGGGCATGGGCGAGTTGCCGATGTTCGGCCTGGTGCAAGTGTGCGTGCCCGAGGCGGCGTGGACGCAGGCGCGGGACGTGGTCGAGGCGCTGGGACTCGGCAATCCGGTCGCGCTGGAGGACGATCAGGACGGCTGGCTTGGTGGGACCGCCCCGGCGGTATGACTGTGTTCCCGCCCAGTGATCCGGGCTTCTAGAACTCCGCCGGCGCCTGCAGCAGGCTTGGTGGCAGCTCACGCAGCTGGCTGGCAATGCGCTCCAGCAACGATGCCATCGCCGAGCTCTTGCGCCAGACCATCGCAATCGTGCGGTGCGGCGACTCGCCCACGAACGGCAACAGCGCGATGTCCGGCGACGGCGGCACCGGTGGCTGCACCGACAGCGCGGGCAAGAGGGTCAATCCGACACCGGCGGCGACCATCTGCCGCAGGGTTTCCAGGCTGGTCGCGCGGAAACCGTCGCGCTCGCCCGCGCCGGCCAGCCGGCACACGTCGAGCGCCTGGTCGCGAAGGCAATGGCCTTCCTCCAGCAGCAGCAGCGGAACCTGGTCGAGGTCGTCCATGGCCAGCGATGTGCGTTCCGCCAGGCGATGTTGCCGCGGCACGGCGAGCAGAAAAGATTCCTCAAACAGGGTCTCGATGTGCAGCTGGTCATCGTGGATCGGCAGCGCCAGTAGCGCCGCGTCCAGCCGGCCTTCGCGCAGGCGCTCCAGCAGGGCGTCGGTCTTCTCCTCCACCAGCAGCATCTCCAGGCGGGGGAACTTCTCCCTCAGCCCCGGCAGCACGTGTGGCAGCAGGTAGGGCCCCAGCGTAGGGAACATGCCCAGCCGGATCGAGCCGGCATCGGGGTCCTGACTGCGCCGTGCGATCTCGGCCATCTGGTCGACGTCAGCCAGCACCCGCCGAGCGCGCTCGACGATGTCGCGTCCGACCGGGGTCAGCATCACCTTGCGCGGCGCGCGCTCCACCAGCGTCACCCCGAGCTCCTCTTCCAGTTTGCGGATCTGCGTGGACAGGGTCGGCTGGCTGACGAAGCTGGCCGCGGCCGCCCGGCCGAAGTGGCGGTGCTCGGCCAGGGCGACAAGGTACTTGAGGTCGCGAAGGTTCATCGAGGGATTCCAGGTCCGCTGCCGCCGGCCGATGGGCGCGGCGGCAACGGTCGGCCGTCAGGCCGCGGCGGTGTCCGCGGCCGCAGCCAGGGCTGCTGCGGCATCGGCCGGTACCGGCGTGCGGATCAGGTAGTCGAACGCGCTCAGCGCTGCGGTCGAGCCGGCGCCCATGGCGATCACGATCTGCTTGTAGGCGACGGTGGTGGCATCGCCGGCGGCAAACACGCCCGGCATCGAGGTCGCGCCCCGGTCATCGATGATGATCTCGCCGCGCGGTGACAGGTCCAGGTCGCCCTTCAACCATTCGGTATTGGGCAACAGGCCGATCTGGACGAAGATGCCGTCCAATGCCACGCGGTGGATATCGCCGCCCTCGCGATCCTTGTAGACCAGTCCGGTGACCTTCTTGCCATCACCCAGCACTTCGGTGCTCTGGGCACTGACGATGATGGTGACGTTGGGCAGGCTGCGCAGTTTGCGCTGGAGCACCTCGTCGGCACGCAGCTGGCTGTCGAACTCGATCAGGGTGACGTGGTTGACGACGCCGGCCAGGTCGATCGCGGCCTCGACGCCCGAGTTGCCGCCGCCGATCACCGCCACGTCCTTGCCCTTGTACAGCGGACCGTCGCAATGCGGGCAGTACGCCACGCCCTTGTTGCGGTATTCCTCCTCGCCGGGCACACCCATCTGGCGCCAGCGCGCGCCGGTGGCGAGGACCACGCTGCGCGACTTGAGCGACGCGCCATTGGCCAGTTGCACCTCAACCAGACCGCCGGGCTCGCTCGCCGGAACCAGCTTGGTCGCCTGCTGCAGGTTCATGATGTCCACGTCGTATTCGCGAACGTGCTGCTCCATGGCCACCGCGAACTTGGGGCCCTCGGTGTGCGGCACGGAGATGAAGTTCTCGATCGACATCGTGTCCAGCACCTGGCCGCCGAAGCGCTCGGCCACCACACCGGTACGGATGCCCTTGCGTGCCGCGTAGATGGCCGAAGCCGCCCCGGCCGGGCCGCCGCCGATCACCAGCACCTCGAAGGGCGCCTTGGTCTTGATCTCCTCGGCCATGCGCTTCTCCGCACCGGTGTCGAGCCGGGCAACGATCTGCTCAACCGTCATCCGACCCGTATCGAAGGCCTCGCCGTTGAGCAGGACGGTCGGCACCGACATGATCTCGCGGGTTTCCACCTCGTCCTGGAACAGCGCGCCATCAATGGCAACGTGGCGGATGGCGGGGTTCAGCACGCTCATCAGGTTCAGCGCCTGAACCGTGTCCGGGCAGCTCTGGCAGGACAGCGACATGAAGGTCTCGAAATTGAATTCGCCCTCCAGCTCGCGGACCTGCGTGGCCAGCTCGTCGCTGATCTTGCCGGGGTGGCCGCCGACCTGAAGCAGGGCCAGCACCAGGGAGGTGAACTCATGGCCCATCGGAATGGCCGCGAAGGAAATCCCGATATCGGTGCCCACGCGGTTGATCGCGAACGACGGCTTGCGCGACTGCGAGTCATCATCGCGGCGCAGCGTGATCTTGTCGGACATCGCGGCGATCTCGGTCAGCAGGGCGTGGAGCTCCTGCGATTTGGCGCCGTCGTCCAGACAAGCAACCAACTCGATCGGCTGGGTCACGTTTTCAAGGTAGGACTGCAACTGGGTCTTGAGGCTGTCATCGAGCATGGCAACGGCTCCAGTGAAATTTGGGGGGAAGGCGTGGAGATGCTTGCAGGAGCGGCCTGGGCCGGGGGAGGGGCCGGGGGGGGCGGTGAATATCCGTAAAAATATCCGTAAAACCAGCATCCGGCTCAGCCCAGGCCGCTTGTGCAAGCAACCACTGGGACGCAGAACGCACACCCGCCACGGTGGCGAGTGAGGTGGACGATCGGGAGAACCGATCGCTTCAGAGACCCCGGGTGGCGTGCACCCGGGACCCCCATGGTGCACCCGGGCGCGCACAGCGCCCGGGCTGACTCGGTGGCGACGTTGCAACGTCGCCGTAACAACGGCTTAGATCTTGCCAACCAGGTCCAGCGAAGGCGCAAGGGTCTTCTCGCCTTCCTTCCACTTGGCCGGGCAGACCTCGTTGGGGTGCGCGGCGACGTACTGGGCGGCCTTGACCTTGCGCAGCAGCTCGCTGGCGTCACGGCCGATGCCACCGGCGTTGATCTCGACGATCTGGATCTTGCCCTCGGTGTCGATCACGAAGGTGCCGCGGTCGGCCAAGCCGGCTTCCTCGATCATCACCTCGAAGTTGCGGGTGATCGCGCCGGTCGGGTCGCCGACCATCGTGTACTTGATCTTCTTGATCGAGTCGGACGTGTCGTGCCACGCCTTGTGCGAGAAGTGGGTGTCGGTGGAGACGCTGTAGATCTCGACGCCGAGCTTCTGGAACTCCTCGTACTTGTCGGCCAGGTCTTCCAGCTCGGTCGGGCAGACGAAGGTGAAGTTGGCCGGGTAGAAGAAGAACACCGACCACTTGCCCTTCAGGTCGGCCTCGGTGATTTCCTTGAATTCGCCGTTCTTGAACGCCTGGGCCTTGAACGGTTTGACTTCGGTATTGATCAGGGACATCGCTGGATCCTCTTGCAGTGGATGGGGAGAAGAAGCTACGACTCAAAGCTTAGTGCCGCCTATCTTATTAATCAAATCGATTGATGTGATTTATTCAATAGTCAAGCCCTATCGGTCGAGCGGTGGATTGAGCGAACAAACATCGCCTGGTGACGGCGATCCTTATGACATCGCGGCTCGGGTGACGCTTATCAACCCTCGATGACCGGCCCTGTAGCATCCTGATGGCGGCGAAGTGGGCTGCCTTATCATGGTCATCCACGGGCGGGGGGCGGATCAGGCGCTCGCGGCTTCCCAACGCTCGGTAGGGCATATGGCGCGAATCGATTCAATCCTGCGCGAGGCGCGCCGCGGCACGCAGCCGGGCGATGCGGAGTTGCTGCTGGCCCACACGCTTGGCCGCTCGCGCACGTGGCTGTACGCGCATGGCGACGAGGACCTCGACCAGGTCGCAGTGCAGCGTTTCAGCTTGCTGCTCGAGCGCCGGCGTGCCGGCGAGCCGATCGCTTACCTGACCGGCCAGCGGGGTTTCTGGCGCTTCGACCTGCGGGTAACCCCGGCGACGCTGATCCCGCGTGCGGAAACCGAGCTGCTGGTGGAGCAGGCGCTGGACCGCCTGCCGCAGGAGAAAGCACTGCGGGTGGTTGATCTGGGCACGGGCAGTGGCGCGGTCGCGCTCGCCGTGGCGATGGAGCGTCCGCTGGCCCGGGTGATCGCCACCGATGCCAGCGAAAGCGCGCTGGACGTGGCAGCCGGCAACGCCCGGACGCTGGGTCTGGAAAACGTGGAGTTCCGCCACGGTGACTGGCTGAAGCCACTGGCGGGCGACCGTTTCGACATGATTCTCAGCAATCCGCCCTACATCGCCGAGGAGGACGCGCATCTGGCCCAGGGCGATTTGCGCTTCGAGCCGCGCAGTGCGCTGGCCGCGGGTGCCGACGGTCTGGATGACATTCGCAGCATCGTCGACGGCGCACCGGAGCTGCTGGTGGCCGGTGGCTGGCTGCTGCTGGAGCACGGGCTGGACCAAGGCAGTGCGGTGCGTGCCCTGATGGTCGAGGCGGGCCTGGGCGAGGTGGAAACCGTGGTGGATCTGGAGCAGCGCGACCGGGTGAGCGTGGGTCGAGTCGCTGAATGACGTCGACCCGCTGCGCTGCGACTGCGGACGGCGCTGGGTAGAATTGCCCACCCACCCTGCGGCGGAGTCGCCATGCGCACCCTGTATCCCGAGATCCAGCCCTACGACACCGGCACGCTGGATGTAGACGAGCGGCACACGCTGTATTACGAGCAGTGCGGCAACCCTGACGGCAAGCCTGTGGTGCTGTTGCATGGTGGCCCGGGCGGGGGCTGCAGCGCTAAGATGCGCCGGTTCCATGACCCTGCGCGCTACCGCATCATCCTGTTTGACCAGCGCGGCAGCGGCCGTTCCACCCCCCATGCCGACCTCGTCGCCAACACCACCTGGCACCTGGTGGAGGACATCGAGAAGCTGCGGGTCAAGCTGGATATCGACAAATGGCAGGTCTTCGGCGGCAGCTGGGGTTCAACCCTGGCATTGGCCTATGCGCAGAAGCACCCCAAGCGCGTGACCGAACTGGTCCTGCGCGGCATTTTCATGCTGCGCCGCTGGGAGCTGGAGTGGTTCTACCAGGAAGGTGCCAGCCGTCTGTTCCCGGAGCCTTGGGAGCACTACCTGGAGGCGATCCCGGTCACCGAACGCCACGACATGATCAGTGCCTATCATCGCCGCCTGACCAGCAAGGACGAGGCCACCCAGCTCGCTGCGGCGAAGGCCTGGAGTGTCTGGGAGGGTGCGACCAGCTTCCTGCATATCGACGACGAATTCACCACCAGCCACGAGGATCCGAAGTTCGCGCTGGCGTTCGCGCGCATCGAGAATCATTACTTCGTCAATGGCGGCTTTCTTGAAGTCGACGACCAGTTGCTGCGCGACGCGGGTGCCATTGCGGACATTCCCGGAGTGATCGTGCATGGACGTTACGACGTGGTGTGCCCGGTGCAGAACGCCTGGGACCTGCACAAGGCCTGGCCGAAGGCGACGCTGGCCATCTCGCCGGCTTCGGGGCATTCGGCCTTCGAGGCTGAGAACGTCGACTCGCTGGTGCGCGCCACCGACGGGTTCGCCGGCTGAGGCCGCTGTGCCTGCCGCGTCCGGCGGTCACTGACCGTCAGGGCGCGACGGGCGATCCGTCCGGGTCGCGGTCGATCATCCACAGTCCGCCCCACAGCTTCAGGTCCAGCTCGAACCCTTCGCGCTGCTTCTGCATCAGCCAGGCAGGCGCGCGCTCACGCGGTACGTGGTGGACGGTGATGTCCTCATTGCCCACGCCGCCGCCTTCGCCGACCTTGACCAGGTCGCGGGCGCGCACATAGGCGATGCGCTCGTTGCTCATTCCCGACGAAGTCGGGCCGACCAGCAGCACCTCAAGCCTGCGGGGCTCCCATCCGGTTTCCTCGATCAGCTCGCGATGCGCTGCGGCGACCAGCGTGTCGGATGTGTCGTCATCGCCGACCAGACCGGCCGGCATCTCGATGGTGCGCGCACCCAGTGGCACCCGGAACTGCTCCACGAACAAAACCTCGTCGGCCGGGGTCACGGCGATGATGATCACCGCCATGCCCTTGCCGTGGGTCCGCTCGACGTATTCCCAGCGGCCGCGGCGCAACATCCGCAGCCACTTGCCGTCGTAGATTGTTTCAACGGGTTTTTCGTGATCGTCCATGGGCCCGATGCTAAACCTTCTCGGCGGCCTTGTTCACGCGCCGGGATTGAACTCCAGGCCTGCCACGCCATACAGCCGGCGCCGGGTCATCGGACCGAACCGGACGCGCTCGCACAGCGCGTGCAGGCGGCCCGGCTCGGCGGACCGGCGCACAAAGTGGCTGTCGGCATCGTCCAGGGCCACGTCGCAGGCCACCGTGGAAAGTTGGCGGCACAGCAGCGCAAGGTCGCGATGCTCGCGCAATCGGGCCGCACAGGACGCCGCGCCGCGCAGGCGCAGATAGGGCACCTCGTCGATGCGATCCAGCAGCGCGTCCAGGCTGCCGAAATGGGCCAGCAGGGCGGCCGCGGTCTTTGCACCGATGCCCGGCACCCCGGGAATGTTGTCGACCGCATCGCCGGTCAGCGCCAGGTAATCGGCCATCTGGGCAGCCTCGACGCCATGCCGGGCAGGCACGCCGCTCGCACCCCAGCGCTGGCCGCGGGCGAAGTCCCACTGCTCGTCGTGATCGCCCAGCAACTGCGAGAGGTCCTTGTCGGCCGAGACGATGACCGAGCGGAACCGGTGCGCGCGGGCGCTCATGCAGGCACTGCCGATCAGGTCGTCCGCCTCGTACTCGCGATGCGAGAGCACGCTCAGTCCCAGCGCGGCGCACAGTTCGCGGCAGTGCACGAATTGCTGTTTCAGGGCTTCCGGAGCCGGTTCGCGGTTGGCCTTGTAGGCCGGGTAGATCGTATTGCGGAAGCACGAGTCGAGCGCCTCATCAAACGCCACCGCGATGTGCTGCGGTCGTGCACGATCGAGCAGTTCCAGCAGGAAACGGGCAAATCCGTGTACGGCATTGGTCGGCGAGCCGTCCGCACCGCGGAAATCATCGGGCATCGAGTGCCAGGCGCGGAACACGTACAGGCTGGCATCGACCAGGTAGAGGGTCGGCGTCGACGCGGGTGGCGTCGCCGGGACGGATTGGTTCAAGGCGTCCACTCGGACAGCAACGTCGCCGGGTCCGGGCGACGACGCCCCGGAATGTCCTGTGACGGGGTGCCCAGATGGATGAAGCCGATGACGTGCTCGTGGGCCTCCAGGCCGAGCATGGAAGCGACCCCGCGGTCGTAGGCCGCCCAGCCGGTCAGCCAGCAGCCACCGAACCCAGCGGCCTGGGCCGCCTGGAGCAGTGCAAAACCGGTGCAACCGGCGCTGAGAAGGCGCTCCTGCTCAGGAATCTTCGGGTCCGGGCCGAGCTGTGCCACCAGCACCACGATCAACGGCGCATGCAGGTAGCGGTCAAGGTCCTTGGCGATGACGCTTTCGCTGGCGTCGGCATCGGCCTCGCGGTGGCGCGCCGCCAGACGCTCGCCGAACACCCGGCGCGCATCGCCCCGCAAGGTCACGAAACGGAAAGGTTCGCGGATGCCGTGGTCGGGTACCCTCGTCGCGCTGGCCAGCAGCCGCAGCAGTGTCGCCGAGTCCGGTGCGGGTTCCTGCAGGCGCATGAAAGGCACCGAGCGCCGGGTATCGAGGTGGGCCAGGGCGGCGTCCAGCGCGTGACCGGGCGCCGCAAGTTGCTGCGGTACATCAGGTTTGGGGGTCATAAGTCACAGTTCAAACATTGGGCGGGAAAACCTGACCCATATTGCCACTATGCTCCTATACAGGTTTATGGACGGCACTCTGCGTCACCCCGGCTCTGGAGCACACGTGTCTATCCCATCCGTTCGCGGCTTCCATTCAACTCCGGTGGATCCCACACGGGTGCTTGAAGAGATCAAGCGCCTGGTGCTGGAGCGGCTGGCGGGTTTGCCGGGCGAATTCTATCCCGCGATCGATGTGGCCCTGGGCGCGATCGCGGTGGGCGGCGATGGCACGCACTTACCGCAGCTGGTCTATCAGAGCCAATCCGCACTGTGGGTACTGCGCCAACACCACGCCGCGCACGTAATGCGCTTTCGGCAGCGCATTGCGCAGGGGTTTGACGATTTCCGCCTGCTGCACGCCCGTGACAGCGTGGATGTACCACTTGGGCTGATCGACGAGGGCCAGATCGACTTCCATCTGGCGGGGCAGGCCTTGGCCGCCAGTCTGGATCATCGCCACAGCGCGAGCCTGGACATGATGGGTGCGCGGCTGGATATCCTCGCCGGCGCGCTGGGCGCGGAGCCATCCATGAATCCGCTGGGCCCGACCCGGCTGGCGATGGCCTTTGTTGACACCTTTGAAGACGAGCAGATCCCGGAACTGCTCCGGACGCTGCTGTTCGAGCATTACGCCAGGGCGCTGGAGAGTGTCCTCGGCGAACTCTACGACGCCGCCAATACGGTACTTGCGCGTGGCGGATATGGGCTGCCAGCCGCCCCCGATGCTCCCGCGGCAGCAGGTTCATCCGCGAACGCCGTCCAATCGGTGGGTGCAGGCCGTGGGGCTGGGCCGACGCCGTCAGGTGGCAACGAGGCAGGCGCGGGCGGCTGGGGCGCTGGCGCGGAGCATTACGGTTCGGGTCAGGGCGGGGCTTCCATTGGCGGAACGGGTGCGCCGGGGCACGCCGGGCATGGACATGGTCACGGTGGATCGGTTCCAGGTCAGGGCGGTTGGGGCGGCGGCGGGGCGGGATCGTCTGGCGCCGAAAACCCGACGCCGGCGGAGCTGAGCGAGCTGCGCAGCATGTTGCACGCCTGGCGCGAAGGCCGTCGCGGAGCAGCTTCCGCCCCCATGCAAGGTGCCTCGCCGACGGAGTCCGGAGGTCGACGGCAATTGCGCCTGGATGAGCTCGTCAACGTTGCATCACTCATGCAAGCCGAGCCGGCGGACGTGTTCGCCCGCGCCCTGGCCGGCTCCGGCAGCTTGGCGGGCGCGATCCGCGAGCAGCTCAATACCGGTTCGCGCCGTCTCGGCCTGGATCCGGAACAAATCAGTTTCAGCGCCGAGGACGAGGACGCGATCGACCTGGTCGGCCTGTTGTTCGACGCGCTGTTCGCCAGCCAGCAACTGCAGGACCGCGCACGACGGATGTACGCGCGTCTCGTGCTGCCTTACGTCAAGGTCGCGCTGACCGACCAGCAGCTGTTTGTCAGCCCGACCCACCCGGCACGGCGCCTCTTCGATGCCATCACCGAGGCCGTGGCGGGCAACGCCGGCAACACCCCGCAGGAGCGCGAATTGCTGGACCGGGCGACTTCCATCTCCCAGCGCGTGGTCGCCGAATACACCGAGGATCTGGTGATCTTCGAGACCGCGCACCGCGAGCTGGACGCCCTGCTGCAGCAGCAGCGCCGCCGGATCGAGCTGCAGGAAGAGCGTGCAGCGAAGGCAACCAACGGACGCGAACGGCTGAACCACGCCCGCGAGCAGGCAGATACCGTGCTCGCCAGGCGCCTTTCGGCACCGCCGCTGAGTCCGGCCATCGCCGAGTTCCTGCGCGGGTCCTGGCGCCATCACCTGGTCCAGACCTGGTTGCGCGACGGCGACGATCGCGAGCGTCTGGTCGACGCGGTGTCCCTCGGCGACGCCCTGGTTGCCGCGGACCGCCTCGCCGCCGAGGGCCGCGGCGCCGAACTGGCCGATCACCTGCTGGCATTGGAGCCGCGCATCGCCGAGTGCCTGGCCAGCTCCGGCCTGGACCAGACCGCCGCCGAACATGCGTTGGCGCTGCTGGTGAAGGGCCTGGTCTATCCGCACACACCGCGTGATCTGTATCCCCCGCCGCCGCGGGAGGAGCAGGACGATGACGACGAGCGCAGCCTGTGGCTGGACCCGCGCGGCGCAGCGCGCGCCACGCCGGCCCAGGTCGAGGAGCTGCGCGCACTGGAAGCTGGATCGTGGCTGCAGATCAGCGACCTGAAGGGCGAATCGCTCGCCGCGAAGATCGCCTGGGTCAGCCCGTTGAGCGATCGCCGGCTGCTGGTCAACCGCCGGGGTCTGCGCGTTCTTGTGGCCACGGTGGAGGAGCTGGCGGTCATGGCGGCCTCCGGCCGCCTGAAGGTCGGCTGCGAGCCCACCCCGTTCGAGCAGGCGATGCAGCACGTACGCGAGCAGCTTGACCGCGCCGCCAGCGCCCCCGCGCGCTGATCCACACCCACCGATTGCTGACACTCCGCACGACTGGGCTCTACCCCAGGTCGCACAAGCACCGGGGCATTCGCTAGGATGTTCTGAACCCCCAAAAGGAATGCCTGATGACGATCACCATCGGCGTCGCCCGCGAAACCGCGGCCGGCGAGCGTCGCGTTTCCCTGGTTCCCGAAACAGCAAAGAAGCTTGGCGCGCTGGGTGCGCAGCTGCGCATGGAGCGTGGCGCCGGCAGCGCGGCGGGCTTCACCGACGAGGCCTATGCCGCCGCCGGGGTCGAACTGGTCGCTGATGCCGCCAGCGCGCTCACCGGTGCGGACATCGTGCTGTGCGTGCAGAGCCCACCAACGCCGGTGCTGCAGACGTTGCGCTCGGGGACCGTGCTGGTAGGGCAGTTGGCGCCCGAGGCCGACGCCGCCCGGGGTGAGACGATCACCGCACGGCAGCTGCTCGCCTTTCCTCTGGAGCGCTTGCCGCGCACCACGCGTGCGCAGGCGATGGACGTACTCAGTTCCCAAGCCGGCATGGCCGGCTACAAGGCCGTGTTGCTGGGCGCCCAGTTGTCCCCCCGGTTCTTTCCGATGCTGACGACCGCGGCAGGCACCATCCGTCCCTCGCGTGTATTGGTGATCGGTGCCGGCGTTGCCGGCCTCCAGGCAGTCGCGACCGCGAAGCGACTGGGTGCACAGGTCGAGGGTTTCGACGTGCGCCCGGAGACCCGCGAGCAGATCGAGTCGCTGGGTGGAAAGTTCCTCGACCTGGGGGTTAGCGCGGCGGGGGAGGGCGGTTACGCGCGCCAGCTCACCGAAGAGGAGCGCGCCGAGCAGCAGCGCAGGCTGGGTGAACATCTCAAGCTCGTCGACGTGGTGGTGACCACGGCTGCGGTACCGGGCAGGCCGGCGCCCAAGATCCTCACCGCCGCGATGGTGGCGGGGATGCGGCCGGGCAGCGTTATCGTCGATCTGGCCGCGGAGACCGGCGGCAACTGCGAATCCACCCGCCCCGGCGAGACGGTAGCGGTAGGCGGCGTCACGGTGGCAGGACCGCTGAACCTGCCCAGCAGCGGCGCCACCCACGCCAGTGAGATGTTTGCCCGCAACGTCCTCAATTTTGTCAGCCTGTTCGTTCGCGACGGGGCCATCGATTTTGACTGGACCGACGAGTTGCTCGCGAAGACCGTGTGGCCTGCGCGTCCCGTTGCAGAGTCCGCGACGCCCGAGCCCGCGACGCCACCCCAAGCTCCCGGAACCGGGCGACCAACCAGCGCCTAGCCACGGTCAATCGAGCGGGTCCGGTCACTCCGGCGGACGCCCCGCTGGCAGCCGCGGGAGATGCCGGCCCAAGCGCGTCAAGTCAGTGCGGCCGATCCCCGTCTTCAGGTGCGGGGTTGGCTTGCACCCAGGCCTTGCGCTGATCCGGCGTCATGGCGCGCCACTGATCGCGCAATGCCTTGCGCGCCCCCGGATCCATTCCGCGCATTTTGCTGTAGAGCGCACGGGCCTCAGTGCGCTGGGCCGGCGACATGTGCTGCCAGCGGTCCATGCCGTGATGTGCATTGCCCCGCTGTTCCGGACTCATCTCACTCCAGCGCTGCGCACGCTGCAGCATGCGCTCCCGCCCTGCCGGCTGACTGTTCCAGCGATCCCGGATCGGCGCGATGAGGGTCGCGCGGGTCTCCGCGCTGAGCTGGTCCCATTCGGGCATGGCGGGCTCGGAGGCCAGCGCCGGAGCACACAACGCGGCAGCCAGAAGGGTGAGAAAGGTCAGGCGTATTGGACGGTTCATGGGTATCGCTCCGTGGGTGCCGACAAGGCGCTGTCGTTGGCGGCCAGCCAGAGATAGAAGTCGGGGTTTTCGTCGAGCGCGGCGAGCAGGCCACTCACCTCACTGTCAACCTCGTCCCCCACGGCCAAGGTCTGTCCTTCCGGCAGTTGTGACGTGCCGGCCATCGGGAGGCTGCCGCCCGGCGACGGGTCCGGCGAGCGCTGGAGTTGCATGCCCGCGCCCAGCGCGAGCGCCAGTACGGCCGCGCTGCCCGCCCATGCCCACAGGCGGCTTTGCTTTCTGGCAGCGCCCAGCGTCGCGGCGTTGCGTGCCTGCTGCAGCCGCCTGCGGACGAGCGGCGAGACGTGCGCCAGCGCGTCGTCGTGAAGTGCCCGGGCGTGGGCGTCGAAGCGGCTCTCCGGACTGGTCCGCGGGTCCTGCGTCGGCGGTGATGGGTAACGGTTCACTTCCAGTCCTCCAGCTGCAGCTGCAGCGCCGTGCGTGCACGGGATAAATGGGTTTTCACCGAGCCCTCGCTGCAGCCCATCGCCTTGGCGGTGGTTGCCACATCGAGCTCTCCCAGGATGCGCAGGCTGAAAGCTTCGCGTTGGCGACGCGGCAACTGCTGCAGCGCGTCGACCAACCGCGCGTACCCCTCGCGCCCTTCGTGATTGCGCGCGGGATCGGGCCCGTGATCGGGCCAGTCCGGCGTGCTGCCGTCGTCGCGCTCGATCGCTGGTGCCATCCAGCGCATGCGGAACGTCCGCCGGCGCTGGATGTCGATGATCCGGCTGCGCAGGATGCTCCAGAACAGCGGCGTCCATTCCGCGGGCGGCCGGTCCTGGTAGTTCATCATCTTCATCATCGCGTCCTGCACCGCGTCCAGCGCATCCTCGCGCTGGCGCAGTCCGATTTCGGCGAACCGGAACGCGCGGGTTCCAAGCCGGGCGAGGAACTCGTCCAGCGTCTTTGGCTCGCGCAAAGGCGGCGCGTCGCCAGCGTGCGTTGGATAGGGCTCGACGGCGGTCTGCGGTGTGGGTGCGATAGCGTCATGGGTCACGAAATCAAGCATATACGGCCGGCATCCGGTCGCTCGCGACAATCGGGTCGCGGGTCGGGTCGCAGCGGTTGCTGCAGCTATGGAAACGCGCGTGGCGGGCGCCGGTTGACATGCCGCACGCAATCGCCGGCAAATCGCGAATCGTTTTGCGGGCGCGACTGAATGCATGGTTATGATGGAGAACCACCGCGCGGGGAAGGAACAATGGGCGAAGGACTGATGGTGCAGGCGTTTGCAATGCTTTACATCTTCATGCTGGCGGCAATCGCCGGGCATGTGATCATTTCGCGGGTGCCGGTGATCCTGCACACGCCGCTGATGTCGGGTTCCAACTTCATCCACGGGATCGTGCTGATCGGTGCGATGGTGGTGCTCGGACACGCCGACACGACGCTGGAAAAAGCGATCGGTTTCGTCGCTGTGTTGATGGGCGCGGGCAATGCCGCCGGCGGCTATGTGGTCACCGAACGCATGCTGGACATGTTCAAACCCAGCGTGAAGCGCGGACCGGCTGACGATGCGTCGAAAGCACCGGACAGCCAGCCATGAGCGCGCCCGAACTGCAGTCACTGGTCGCCGCGACCAGCTACTTCATCGCCGCCACGTTGTTCCTGCTTGGCCTGCAGCGGATGGCATCACCGAAAACCGCGCGCAGCGGGATCCGCTGGGCGGGCGCGGGCATGCTGGTGGCCACCGCCGCCACGTTCCTCCTGCCGGACCTGCACAACCTGGGGTTGATCGTCACCGCGTTGGTGATCGGCACGGTGGCGGCCTGGGTATCGGGCAAGAAGGTCGCCATCACCGACATGCCGCAGATGGTCGCGCTCTACAACGGCATGGGCGGCGGTGCCGCTGCGGCCATCGGTGCGGTAGAGCTGTTGCGCGCCGCTTCGATCGTCGGCGTTGCTTCGACCGCAACGGCCGCAACTGCACCCACCCTGTCCACCTTCACCCTGAGTTTGGCGGTACTAGGCGCGGCGATCGGTGCGGTGTCGCTGTCGGGCTCGGTGATCGCCTGGGCCAAGCTGGACGGGCGCCTGGACCGGCGTGTCGTGTTCCCGGCGCAACAGTTGCTCAACGGGCTGGTGTTCCTGGCGATGCTGCTGGCCGGCGGCTGGGCGGTGGCCACGTTGCAGTTACCGGCCATCATCGCGTTCTTCGTCCTCGCCCTCCTGTTGGGCGTGCTGATGACGCTGCCGATCGGCGGCGCGGACATGCCGGTGGTGATCTCGCTGTACAACGCACTCACCGGCCTGGCGGTCGCGTTCGAGGGCTTCGTGCTCGGCAACGAGGCGCTGATCATCGCCGGCACCATGGTCGGCGCGGCCGGCATGCTGCTGACCCGACTCATGGCCAAGGCGATGAACCGGCCGATCAGCGGGGTGCTGTTCTCGCACTTCGGTGGCGGTGGTGAGGCGCAGGAGATCAGTGGCTCGCAGAAGCCCATCGAGGCCGGCGACGTCGCCTCGATGATGGCCTTCGCCGAGCGCGTGGTGATCGTGCCCGGCTATGGCATGGCCGTCGCCCAGGCCCAGCACAAGGTGTGGGAACTGGCGCAGCGGCTGATCGATCGTGGGGTCAAGGTCAAGTTCGCGATCCACCCGGTGGCCGGGCGCATGCCGGGCCACATGAACGTCCTGCTGGCCGAGGCGGGCGTGCCCTACGACCTGATCGTCGACATGGACGACATCAACCCCGAGTTCCCGCAGACCGATGTCGCGCTGGTGATCGGTGCCAACGATGTGGTGAACCCGGTCGCGAAGACCGATCCGGCCAGCCCGATCTACGGCATGCCGATCCTGGATGTGGTGAATGCGCGCAACACGGTGGTGATCAAGCGCGGCAAGGGCACCGGCTTTGCGGGGATCGAGAACGCGCTGTTCTACGCCGACAACACCCGCATGCTTTACGGCGACGGCGCGGAAGCCGTCGGTGCGCTGGTGTCCGAGCTCAAGGCGCTGGATGCCTGAGGCTGGCGGTCGTTTGGATCGACAGCGCGGGCGGGCGGCGTGCGGTGGCGCTGCGGGGCGTTCAGCGGCTGGCAATGCCTGCCAGCAGCACCGCAGCCGCCATCCAGAACAGGTCCAGCGGTCCGATCGCGATGCCCGCGAGCGTCCAGGCGTGATGGAAGCCCAGCCGGACCGCTGATCCCCACGGGGTGAGGCCAAGCATTGCGCCCAGGTGCGCGGCGATGATCCACCAGTTGGCCAACACCGCGATGCACGCCGTGGCAGCGGCGGCAAGCAGGGCGCGGGCTGGGCCCGGGCGCCAGCCACCCAGTCGGAGCACGATCACCACGTCCAGTGCGCCCAGAACGGCCATCCAGCTGCTCAGGTGGCCACTGGACAGGGCAACCAGCACCCAGGCCGCGGCAAAGCCGAAAACGCCCAGCGCCAGCAGAACAAAGGAAAACACACGGGCAGGCGCGCGGCGTGCGCGCCCGGTGGAAGGCATGGAAGGGGTCATTGAAACAATCGGCTCAGGCAGCTGCCCAGCATAACGGGTGCGCGCCGGTCGGCATATTGGACTAGAATGGTACGACTTCAACCAGCAGCCAGAACGCATGTATTCCCGCAGCAGCGAACCTGTCCGTTTCGAACGTGATTGTCCCGCCGTTCTCGTCCCGCAGGGCGACGAGGTCGAACTCCCCGCCGGCTCGGTGGGTTACATCACCCAGGGTCTGGGCGGCAGCTTCACCGTATTCGTGGACGGCAATCTGTTCCGCATCGCCGGTCAGGACGCCGACGCGATCGGCAAGGAGCCCACCCCGCCATTGGTGCTGCCCGAAGGGGCCGACGATGAAGCGGTCGAGGAGCTGGTCTGGCACCAGTTGCGAACGTGTTTCGATCCGGAAATTCCGATCAACGTGGTCGATCTGGGCCTGATCTACGAAGCCAAGGTCCTGCCCCACCCCGAGCAGCCCGGGCAGCGCCTGGTCGAGGTGCGGATGACGCTGACGGCGCCGGGCTGCGGCATGGGCGAGGTGCTGGTGTCCGATGTCAGCGACAAGCTCAAGCTGATCCCGACGGTGGTGGATACCGATGTGGAACTGGTGTTCGAACCGCCTTGGACCCAGCACATGATGTCGGAGGCGGCACGGCTCGAGGTGGGGATGTTCTGAGGAACGCCCACCGACGTTCACTTCCCGTCGGGCATGATCGGTCCTTGACCCGCTGCAAGGACTGGAGGAGAGGATGCATGCCACGCCCACCAATTTCCCGAACCGGCGATTCGCCGCATGGCTCGCCTTCGCTGCGGTGGTCGCCATGATCGGTTGCGCGGCCGCCGGCAACAACACCTCCGGCACGGCGCCCACAGGCACGGAAACGGCCGCCGCGCCGGTCGCGTCGGGTGCACGCCCCAGCTCGGGTCACTACGACCAGCTCCCCGCGGACAGCCAGTTCCAGCGTTTCATCGTCAAGTACCGGGACGGGACCGCCCCGGGCAGGGACGCTGGCGCCGCCCGTGAACGCCTGGGCGCCATGCAAAGCCTGACCGGCGTGCAGCTGGAATGGTTGCGGCGCCTTGGCGTGGAGGCGGATGTGTTCAAGACCGACCTGCCGCTGGACCGCGAGGCCGCGGCCGAACTGATGGATCGGTTCTCGGCTGATCCGGACGTGGAGTACATCGAGGTCGATGGGGTCATGACGATCCGCACCGGAGTCGACGTGCCGCCGGTCAAGCCGCTGAAGTAGGGATGCCCAGCAGCTGGCGCACCTGCTCGCGAAGCTCCGGCAATACCTCGCCCTCGAACCACGGATTGGCCTTGAACCACGCCACGTTGCGTGGACTGGGGTGTGGCAGGGGCAGGTAACGTGGCAGGAAATCGCGCCACTGGCGCATCGTAGCGGTGAGATTTCCCGGTCGACTTGGACCGAGGAAGTAGGCCTGCGCGTATTGGCCGATCAGGATGTTTAGCCGGATCTCCGGCAGCAGCGGCAGAAGTCGCGGGTGCCAGGTGGCGCGGCATTCCGGCCGCGGCGGTGCGTCGCCGGACCCCGCCTTGCCGGGGTAACAGAAGCCCATCGGCACGATCGCGACCTGGGACGGGTCGTAAAACGTTTCGCTGTCGATTCCCAGCCAGTCGCGCAGGCGCACACCACTGGCGTCATCCCACGGTACCCCGCTCATATGCACCTTGCGGCCCGGGGCCTGGCCGGCGATCAGCAGGCGCGCCCCGCGTGCGGCGGTCAGTATCGGGCGCGGTCCCAATGGCAGGTGCGCCTCGCAGATCCGGCAGGCGCGGATGTCCACCAGCAGCTCTTCCAGCGTCGTTTCCGTCGTCGTGGGAGGCGGTGCCCGCGGTTCGGTGCGGCGACGGTTCACGGCGGCAGCAACTTGCCGGGATTGAGGATTGCGTCCGGATCGAATGCGGTCTTGATCTGCCGCATCAGCGCCAGGGTGGGTGCCGTGATCGCCGTGGGCATGAAGTCGCGCTTGGCCAGGCCGATGCCGTGCTCCCCCGACAGGGTCCCGCCGAGCGCCACCGCGAGCGCGAACACCCGGGTCATCGTCGCTGCCGCGCGCGCCGCCTGATCACCGTCGGCCGGGTCGTACATCAGGTTGACGTGCAGGTTGCCGTTGCCGGCGTGGCCGAAGCAGACGATCGGCAGCCTGCATTCGACCGACAACTGCTGCACGCCCTGCACGAGCTCCGGAATGCGCGAGACCGGCACGACGACGTCCTCGTTGATCTTGCCCGGTGCGAGGGTGCGCAGGGCCGGGGAGAGCGCTTTGCGCGCAACCCACAGCTGCGCGCGGGCGGCGTCGTCAGCAGCATCGTCCAGCGCAACGAGGCCGTCGCCGGATGCGGCCCGTCGCAACGCGCCGATGTCATCGCCCAGGTGCGCGGGGTCGCCGTCCGCCTCGATCATCAGCAGCGCCCCGGCGGATTCGGGAAGGTCCGCGCCGCCGACCTCGCGAGCCAGGCGCACCGCGCTGGCGTCCATGAACTCGAGCATCGAGGGCGTGACCGGTTGGGCCATCAGCCGGGCCACGGCCTGCGCGGCACTGTCGACATCGCGATAGATCGCCCGCAGCGCGCGCCGCGAAACCGGTGTCGGGGTCAACCGCAGAGAGGCCTCGACAATCAGGGCCAGCGTGCCTTCACTGCCAACCAGCAGCCGCTGCAGGTCGTAGCCGGTGGAGCCCTTGGTCGTGCGCGTTCCGCAATGGATCAGCTCGCCCGCGCCGGTGACCGCCGTCAGCGCCAGTACGTTGTCGCGGCTGGCGCCGTACTTGACCGCCCGAGGGCCGCCGGCGTTGCAGGCCAGGTTGCCGCCGATGGTGCTGAACCCGGCACTGGTCGGATCCGGCGGCCAGAACAGGCCGTGCGGTGCCAGGGCGGTTTGCAGGTCGCCGTTGATCACTCCGGGCTGGACGACGGCGCAGCGGTCACCCGGTGCGATGTCGATGATCCGGTCCATGCGTTCGAACGACACCACGACGCCGGCCTGTATGGGCACGGCGGCGCCGGTGGTGTTGGTGCCACGGCCGCGAGCGATCACCGGAACCCGATGGCTTCGGCACGCGCGCACCAGCGCCTGGACCTGCCCGGCAGTGGTCGGCAGTGCCACCGCGTCGGGGAGTGCAAGCCTGCGTGAGTTGTCGTACGCGTAGGCGAGCCGTTCGCTGTCATCGACCCGCCAAGCGTCGCCGAGCAGACTCGACATCTCGCGCTGGAGTGCGGCAGGCAGTGGCATCACGCGCTCCGCGGGGACATCAGCAGTCGTCGGCGCGAAAGGCGTCGCGCAGCCAGTTCAGGTGGGGGGCCGCCGGGTCGCCGTCGGCTTCGACCACGTCGAACCGGCACGGCCCGTTGGCGTAGCGCGGATGGCGCTGCAGGAACAGCTGCGCCGCCCGCACCAGCTTGCGCTGCTTGCGCACATCCACCGAGGCAGCACCACCCCCGAAGCGGTTGTCGCGGCGGTAGCGCACCTCGATAAACAAGAGGGTGTCGCCATCGAGCATCACCAGGTCCAGCTCGCCCAGGCGGTAGTTGGCATTGGCCGCGACGGGACGCAGTCCCGCAGCGATCAGATGGTCGCGCGCGGCGGCCTCGACCGCCGAGCCGAGACTGCGGCGGTCAGTTGCCGGCACTGGTCAGCGGAGACGCGTACCCGCCGCGAAAGGTGGACCATGCGGGCGTGCGCAGGACCTTGCCGGAGGAATCGATGGCCAGCCCGCCGGTAGCCCCGGCGACGTGGGCATCCGGGGACTGGGCCAGTCGCTCGAGGTAGGCGGTCAGCAGCCAGGCGTCGTGGCCGAATGCGAACAACCGTGCGGCCGCGCCGCGCGCTGTGGGGAGGCCGGGGCTGACGCTTGCCGATGACGGCAGGCCGGGCACGTTGCGTCCACTGGTCCAGCTTTCGGCCGGAAAGGCGATGCCGTCCAACACCCGGTCCTCTTCGGCGTCGCCGGTACCGGAAAGCAGCTGCGAGGTCGCCACCAGCGGCTTGCCGGACAGCCCGGCCATCGCCAAGCGCGGCATCAGCTCGCGCGCGGCAGGCCCGCGCATGGCCAGGTAAATCGCATCCACTCCGCCCTCTTTCTGCGCGAACGGCGTCAGATCGGCGATGCCTGCGCCGACCACGTCGGTGACAACACCACCCAGTTCGGCCAGACGGGCACGCAGGGCATCGGTGGAGCGGCGGGCATTGTCGTCGCCGGCGTTGACCACCATCACCCGGCGCGCGCCGCGCTCGGCGAGCAGGTCTGCCGCCGCCACGCCTTCCTCTTCCGGCGACAGCGCGAAGCTGACATTGCCCGCCGGTGGAGCGACGTTGCCCTGGTTCAGCGCGAGCATCGGTACCGACAGCGAGCCTCGACGGAACAGCGCGTCCACGCCTTCGCGCGAGAGGGGGCCGACGATGAAATCATTGCCGGCGCTGGCCGCCTGGTCGTAGGCGCCCAACGCACCCCCGGCAGTGCCATGGGTGTCATAGAACGCGATGTCCGGGCGGCGCCGTGACTCGGCGTAGTAAGCGGTGAGGAAGCCATCGCGCACCGCGGCGGCGGGCGCCGCCATGTCGCCGCTCAGCGGCAGCAGCACGCCCAGCTTGACCGGGGGCCGGTAGCCGTCGCGGTCCGCCGGTGGGCGGCCGCCAGCGTCAAAACCCCATGCGGCGCGGTCCATCGGCCGCGGCAACGGCAAACCCCGCGCCAGCAGCGCACGCGCCATGTGGTTGTAGAGCGGGTCGCCCGCCGGCAGCGCCGCCGCCTGCGCGGCCAGCGTTGCGTCGTCCAGCTGACCCAACAGTGCGGCCACCTGCTCCGGGTCCGCACCGCTTGCCAGCAATGCGGCGGCTTGGCTGACAACCGGATCCATGCGCGACACGGACGGAGCGCGAATCGGCTCCATCGTGGTGCAGCCGCCGACCAGCAGGGCCGCGGTGGCAAGCCCAAGCAGCCAGGCGTGCAGGTGACGTCGAGTAGGAAGGTTCATCGGCGAGCGCTCGCCGCGGGGCGGCGTTTACTGTGGAGTTGGGCCGATTCTACCTGTCGACGCGACCGGAGAATGCCTCCGGCTCGCGTCGGGTGTCCGGCCCCGGCTGAAACGTGCGCGGCATGAGCCCGAGTGAGGTCATCCAGGGCGACATCTGCCCCGCGCGTCCCTACCATCGGTGCGATGGACAAGCCCGGCACCCTTTACATCGTCGCTACGCCCATTGGCAACCTGGGTGACATCTCCGCGCGCGCGCTGGAGGTGCTGGGCAGTGTCGATGCCATCTGCGCCGAGGACACCCGGCACACCCGCCAGCTGCTCGCCCACTTCGCCATGGAACGGCCATTGCTGGCCTTGCATCAGCACAACGAGGAGGCGCAGGCCGGCCAGCTGGTCGCACGCCTGCAGGCAGGCGACTCGCTGGCGCTCGTATCCGATGCTGGAACGCCACTGGTCAGCGACCCGGGTTTCCGACTGGTGCGCGCCGCGCGTGCGGCTGGCATCCGGGTCTCGCCCGTACCCGGCGCATGCGCCGCGATCGCCGCACTCAGCGTGGCCGGCATCGCCTCGGACCGCTTCGCCTTCGAAGGCTTCCTGCCCGCCAAGGCCGGTGCGCGTCGCGAACGCCTGGCCCGCTTGGCCGCGGAGCCGCGCACCCTGGTGTTCTATGAGTCTGCCCACCGCATCGAAGAGTCGCTTACCGACATGGCCGCGGCATTCGGTCCTGATCGGCGCGCCGTTCTGGCACGCGAGCTGACCAAGCTGTTCGAGACCGTCCTCGATGGCGGCCTCGCCGAATTGCTGTCCCGCGTGCAGGCCGACCCCAACCAGCGCAAGGGCGAGTTCGTGCTGGTGGTCGAAGGCGTCGCCGACGAGTCAGAGTCGCAGCTGATCGAAGGCCGCCGCCTGTACGCGAAGCTTTCTGCGCACCTGCCGCCTTCGGCCGCCGCCAAGCTCGCCGCTGAGCTCAGCGGCGCCCCGCGCAAAGCACTGTATGGCGGCGAAAGCTGAGGCATGCACGCTGCCGGTCATGCACGTGCCCGCCGATCACCGCTGCGCGGCAATCGCACGGCTTTTCCCGTGTTGCCTTTAATAGACTCCGATCACCGATCAACAGACTCCCTCAACCGATATCCAGCAGAGCGCCTGTCGGGAGTCCCGCTCACCAAGCGAATATCGTGGAGCGGCTGAGCGGGATTCGCGGCAGGCGCCGCCTACGCATCCATGAAGCTCCTCCGCGCCGCCCCGCCGCCCCGCCGCCATCAAACGCCTCCGCCACATCCCCCAAGCGCGGATTAAGGCACCCAGCAGACGCATTCCGAGACGTCGGCTCGCGCAAACCACCCAGCCTTCCATCAGTTCTCGCTGAACTCCCGGTGCGTACTTAACGGCACAAGCCACCGAAGCGCACCCGCAACCGGTAAACTGCCCGCGGCGGAGTCGGCCAGACAGTCGCGTCATCGCAGCGGAGCAATCCGTTGCGGTGCCGAGGAAAGTCCGGGCTCCACAGGGCACGGTGCCAGGTAACGCCTGGGCGGCGCGAGCCGACGGAAAGTGCAACAGAGAGCAGACCGCCGAACGGTCGGGTGTTCGCAAGAATGCGCGATGCGTGGCAAGGGTGAAACGGTGCGGTAAGAGCGCACCGCGAGTCTGGCAACAGACCGGCATGGCAAACCCCACCGGGAGCAAGACCAAATAGGGACTCATGGCGCGGCCCGCGTCGGGTCCGGGTAGGTTGCTTGAGCGTATCGGCGACGATGCGCCTAGAGGAATGACTGTCCACGACAGAACCCGGCTTATCGGCCGGCTCCGCCACTTTTTCTTTGCTTCTCCCGCCGGCCGGGAATCGCGCCGGCGATGCCGTGCGCGTGAGTCCGCCCTGTTCATTCAGCGCAGATTTCTGCAGCGCAGCATTAAGGCTGCGTGAAGACGAAGTTTGCGCTTTGTTCACTTGTCCAGTGCGCTGCGTCTCAAAATATGAGACGAAACAACGCTTAGTGGCCAAGTCTTGAATTGAACTCTCAAGTGTTCTGCAAGCCATTGATCCCGTTGGTGAATTTGCCCCTGAAAGTCGTTGACATCGCCCGGGGCTCTCCCTAAGGTGGTGATCAGTGGGAAAGCCGGGTTATTAGTGGTTTTCCTTGGCTGCAGCCGGGAATGCCCGGTTGCCCGACCGGTAAACCGCCCTCAGAGGCGGGCCAAAACCAGGGTGCGCAATGTTCCAAGGCGAAACCGCCATCACGATCGACGAGAAAGGCCGGATGGCGGTGCCCACCGCCTTCCGCGACGACGTCGCGCGTGACTGTGGCAACCGCCTGGTGATCACCTACAACCCGTTCGAGGTCGGTTCGCTGTACCTGTATCCGGTTGAGGCGTGGGAGCGCGTCCGCGACCAGGTCAACAAGCTGCCCAAGGCGAAGCGTGTGAACCGCGCCATGCAGCTCAAGCTGGTGGGTGCGGCGGCATTCGTCGAACTGGACGGCAACGGCCGCCTGACGATTCCCTCCAGCCACCGCGCTGCGGTGGGGATCGAGCGCAAGGCCGTGCTGCTGGGCATGGGCGAGAAATTCGAACTCTGGAGCGAGCAGGCCCACCACGCGCAGATCCGTCAGACGGTGTCCGACGAGGATCTGAGCGAGGACCTTCTCGACCTGCAGCTATGACGGCCGGTGGCGTGGAGCGAGCAGCGCCCTCCGGCCACCTCCCCGTGATGTACCGGCAGTCCCTGGACGGTTTGCAGGTCAGCGGGAAGGGCACCTATCTGGACGGTACCTTCGGTCGCGGCGGCCATGCGCGCGGTGTGCTCGATCTGCTCGGTCCCGATGGCCGCCTGCTGCTGATGGACAAGGATCCGGATGCGATCGCGGTGGCCGAGCGCGACTTTGGTGCCGACCCTCGGGTGTCGATCTTCCGTGGCAGCTTCGCGGCGATGGGCAGCTGGGAGGCGGCCAGCGCCGGACTGGATGGCGTGTTCCTTGACCTGGGCGTGTCTTCGCCGCAACTGGACGTGGCCGAGCGAGGCTTCAGTTTCAGCAAGGACGGACCGCTGGACATGCGCATGGACCCCGACAGCGGGCAGAGCGCTGCGGACTGGCTCGCCAGTGCCGATGACCAGGAAATCGCCGACGTGCTGTGGACGTATGGCGAGGAGCGCCAGTCCCGGCGCATCGCCCGCGCCATCGTCGCCCGTCGCGAGGAACAGCCATTGCTGCGCACGGCGCAACTGGCCGAGCTGATCGCCGCGGTGATGCCGCGCGGCAAGCCGGGGTCCGACAAGAGCCGGATCCACCCGGCCACCCGCAGCTTCCAGGCGATCCGTATCTTCATCAACCGCGAGCTGGCCGACCTGGAAGCAGGTCTGGACGCCGCACTGGCGTGCCTGAAGGTCGGCGGCCGGCTCGTGGTGATCAGCTTCCACTCCCTGGAAGATCGCATCGTCAAGCAGTTCATCAACCGTCATGCCAAGGCGCCGCCCTCGAATCGGCGGTTGCCGGTGGAGATCGAGTTCACCCCGCTGCTGGCGGCGATCGGCGGTGCGCAAAAGGCCGACTACGCGGAGACCTCGGTCAATCCGCGGTCGCGCTCGGCGGTATTGCGGGTTGCCGAAAAGCTCGCCGAGCCGGAGGCCGCATGATCCTGCGCCTGCTGCTGACGGTGCTGGTGGTGGCCAACCTGGTCACCGCGCTGGGTGTCGTGCATGCGCGCCATCGCCACCGGGTGCTGTTTGTCGAGCTCAACCAGCTGGACAAGGCGCGCGATGAGCTGGACATCGATTTCGGCCGGCTGCAGCTGGAACAGGCCACCTGGTCGGAAAGCAACCGCATCGACCAGGTCGCACGCGATCGCCTCGGGATGAAGTTCCCCGAAGGTGAGGAAACCGTGGTGATCCGCCCATGAGTGTGCAGTCGGGCAAGCGTCCCCGCAGCGGCGATCCCGGGTCGTCGGCCTGGGCTCGTATGCGCGAGCGCCTGGGAATGGGAGCCAAGACACGGCTGCGCGGTCGCAGCAACTACAGCATCCGCCATCGCATGGCCCTGGTCGGCGGCGCGCTGTCCGTCTGCTCGGTGGCGCTGGTGGCGCGCGCGCTGGACGTGCAGGTGCTCAACAACGATTTCTACGTGCGCCAGGGCGATGCGCGCTCGCTGCGCGAACTGCCGATCCCGACCTCGCGCGGCATGATCACCGACCGCAACGGCGAGCCGCTGGCCGTCTCCACCCCGGTGGATTCGTTGTGGGCGAACCCGCCGCAACTGCTCAAGCATCCGGACCGGATTCCCGAGCTGGCGCAGGCGTTGGGCGTCGCGCCCGATGAGCTGGCGCGCAGGCTCAGCCAACGCGCCGACAAGGAGTTCATGTACCTGGCCCGGCGGATGAATCCCGAGCGCGCCAAACAGGTTCTCGATCTCGGCGTGCCGGGCGTGTTCAGCCAGCGCGAGTTCCGCCGGTTCTACCCGCAGGGCGAGGCGATTGCCCACGTGCTCGGCTTCACCAACATCGACGACCGCGGCCAGGAAGGCTTGGAATTGGCCTTCGACAGCTGGCTCAGCGGTGTTCCGGGCGCCAAGCGGGTGATCCGCGACGGCCAGGGCCGGATCATCGAGAACGTCGACCTGATCCGCCCGGCTGAGCCTGGCCACGACCTCACCCTGACCATCGACCGGCGGGTGCAGTATCTGGCGTTCCGCGAGCTGCGCCACGCACTGCACGAAGCCAAGGCCTCGGCGGGCTCCGCAGTGGTGCTGGACGTGGACACCGGCGAGGTGCTGGCGATGGCCAACCTGCCCAGCTACAACCCCAACCAGTTGGATGGTGGCGGTGGCGACACCCGCCGCAACCGCGCCGTCACCGATGTGGTGGAGCCGGGCTCGACCATGAAGCCGATCACCGTCGGCGCCGCTCTGACCGCCGGCAAGGTCAGCCTGGACACCGTGATCGACACCAACCCCGGCACCATGCGCAACGGCCGCTACACCATCAGCGACTTCCGCAACTACGGCGCGCTCACCGTCACCGGCGTGCTGACCAAGAGCTCCAACGTCGGCGCCGCCAAGCTGGCCTTGGCGCTGCCGGACACCTATTTCCACGAGTTCATCCACGGCTTCGGCTACGGCAACAAGCCCGGTAGCGGGTTCCCCGGCGAAGCGTCCGGGCTGCTCGCCGCGCCGGGCCAGTGGAGCGGCACGACCAAGGCCACCATGTCGTATGGCTACGGGCTGTCGGCCACCCCGTTGCAAATTGCCGTCGCCTACGCGGCCATTGCCAACGGCGGCCGCGTCATCGCGCCGACCTTCGTCAAGGGCCAGCGCAACGAATCCACCCAGGCGATGAGCCCGGAAGTCGCGCGCCAAGTGCTGACGGCGATGCAGACGGTCACCGAAACCGGCGGTACCGCGACCCGTGCGGCGATTCTGGGCTACCACGTGGCCGGCAAGACCGGCACCTCGCGCAAGTTCAGCGGCACCGGCGGTTATTCGCGTCAGTACATCGCCCTGTTCGCCGGCGTGGTGCCGGTGGAGAACCCGCGCTTTGCGATGGCCGTGGTGATCGACGATCCCGACGCCAGCAAGGGTCAGGGCTACGGCGGCGGTGCGGTCGCCGCGCCCGTATTCAAAAGCGTGATGGAAGGCACCCTGCGCCTGATGGACGTGCAGCCGGACGATATCGAGACCTGGCTGGCGGCGCAGGCGGAGGCACGCGACAAGCGGATCCGTGCCAATGGCGGCAAGCCGCTGGCGGGGGTCCCCGTGCTGCCGCAGGTGTCGCAGGAGCCCGAGCCTCCGGTTTTCGAGCCGGTTGCGCTGCCCGCGCCGGTCAGTACCGGTGGCGCGCCATGAGTGGCATGCCGAAGCCGCGCCTGCCGCAGGCACATCCGCGCCGGATGCCGCTGGCCGAGCTGCTGCCGGATGTCGCCGGGATTCCGGTCTCGCTGGAAATTTCCGGCCTGGTCCAGGACAGCCGCGAAATCCGCGCCGGCGACGCCTTCGTTGCCATTGGCGGATTCGGGACCCACGGCCTGAAGTTTGTGGACCAGGCGCGAGCCGCGAACGCGGCCGCCATTCTGTATGAGCCCCCGGCTACCGCCGACACCCCGGCGCCCGCGGATGCGATCGCGGTGCCGGGCCTGCGCTCGCGCATGGGCGCGATGGCCGATCGCTTCCACGACCGACCCAGCGCGGCGATGCGCGTGGTCGGCGTCACCGGCACCAACGGCAAGACCTCCACGGTCCAGTTGCTGGCCCAGTCCTGGCAACTGCTGGGTGTGCGCGGCGCCAGCATCGGCACCCTGGGTGTCGGCTTCGACGGTTCGCTGGTCCCCACCGGCTTCACCACGCCGCTGGTGCTCAAGGTGCACGAGCTGCTGGCCGGCCTGCGCGACGGCGGCGCCACCGCGGTCGCGATGGAAGTCAGCTCACACGCACTCGATCAGGGTCGCGTCGATGGCGTCCATTTCGACGTCGGGGTGTTCACCAATCTCAGCCGCGACCACCTCGATTACCACGGCGACATGGAGACTTACGCGGCGGCCAAGGCGCGCCTGTTGGCGTGGCCGGGACTGCAGGCGGCGGTGGTCAATCTCGACGATGCGCACGGACTGGCGATGCACTCGGGGTTGCCCGCGACCGTCCACGGAATCGGCGTGAGTTCGCGCGGCAATGCGTCCGCGGCCATCCACGCCGCAGACGTGCGACTGGACAGCCACGGCGCCACATTCGAGCTCGTGTTCCGTACGCAGCAGGGCGAGCAGCGGTACGCGGTGCGCTCGGCGCTGCTGGGGCGGTTCAATGTGGACAATCTGCTGGCCGTCGCCGGTGCCCTTCTCGGCTTGGAGGTCGAGCCGCGGGACATCGCCGCGACACTCAGCCAGTTGCGCCCGATCCACGGTCGCATGAACCGCCTCGGCGGCACGCACGGCACGCCGCTGGTGGTGGTGGACTTCGCCCACACGCCGGATGCGCTGGAACAGGCGCTCGCGTCGCTGCGCGACCACGCCACCGGCCGCCTCTGGTGTGTTTTCGGCTGCGGCGGTGAGCGCGACCGCGGTAAACGACCGCAAATGGCGGCCATCGCCCAGGCCGGCGCCGACGCGGTCGTGGTGACCGATGACAACCCGCGCCACGAAGACGGCGATGCGATCGTTGCCGACATTCTTGCCGGTTTTGCTGACCCATCGGGCGTGGTCGTGCTGCGCGACCGGGCCGCCGCGATTGCCCATGCGATCAGCCACGCCGCGGCGGACGACATCGTGCTGATCGCCGGAAAGGGCCACGAGCCCGACCAGGACATTGCCGGCGTCAAACACCCTTTTGACGACACGCAGGTCGCCCGCGTGGCACTGGAGCGACGGACATGAAGCCGCTGCAACTTTCTGAAATCACCCGCATGGTCGGCGGCCGCCTGCACGGCGCGGATGTGCCGGTCGATGCGATCGCGACCGACACCCGCGCATTGCCGAGCACTGGAAGCGCGTTGTTCGTCGCGCTGAAGGGCGAAAACTTCGACGGCCACGAGCATATCGAAGCGGCGGTGCAGGGCGGCATAGCTGCGGTGCTGGTGTCGCGCCTGCTGGACGTGTCCGTGCCGCAGGTGCTGGTGCCCGATACCGAGCGCGCGCTGGGCGACTTCGCCGCGGCCGTGCAGCGCCAGCGCACCGGCCACGTCGTCGCGATCACCGGCAGCAACGGCAAGACCAGCGTGAAGTCGATGTTGCTCGCGATCCTTGAGCGCGTCGCCCCCGCCTACGCCAACCCGGGCAATTTCAACAACGAGATCGGCCTGCCGCTGTCGGTGTTGGCCGCGCCCGAAGACGCGCGCTTCTCGGTGTATGAGATGGGTGCGGGCAAGCCCGGCGACATCGCCTACCTGGCGGCGATCGCGCGCCCGGACGTGGTCCTCGTCAACAACATCGCGCCGGCCCATCTGGAGCGGATGGGCAGCCTGCTGGGCGTTGCCGACACCAAGGCGGCGATCTACGACGCGCTGCCGCCGCAGGGCGTGGCCGTGATCAATGCCGATGATGCCTTCGCGCCCTATTTTGCCGAACGTGCACACGGCCGCCGGCTGGTCCGGTTCGGCCTGGATGCCAGCGCGGATGTGACCGCACGCGATGTCGTTGCCGGGGTGGACGGGTCCCGTTTCACTCTGGTCACGCCGGATGGCACCGTCCCGGTGACGCTTGCGCTGCGAGGGCGTCACAACGTCCGCAATGCGCTGGCGGCCGCGTCGCTGGCTGTTGGCCTGGGCGTATCGCTGGAGGCGATTGCCGAAGGGTTGCAGGCGGCAGTGCCGGTCGATGGCCGCATGGTCGCCCAGCCGTTGGGCCGCGGCGCCACCTTGATCGACGACAGCTACAACGCCAATCCCGGTTCGCTGGCGGCCGCGATCGACACGCTTGCGGCGCTGCCGGGCGAGGGATGGCTGGTGATGGGCGACATGCGTGAGCTGGGCGCCGATGCCGAGGCCATGCATGCCCAGGCCGGACGCCAGGCCAAGGCCGCAGGCCTGCAGCGGCTGTTCGCGCTGGGAAGCCTGAGTGCTGCGGCGGCCGCGGCGTTCGGTGACGGCGCCACGGTGCATCCCGACCACGCGGCATTGGCCGACGCGCTGGCCACAGCGCTGGCGCAGGTACAGGGCACGTCGGTGAACGTGCTGGTGAAGGGTTCTCGCGGCAGCGCGATGGACAAGGTCGTGACGGCATTGCTGTCCACGCAACGCCCCACGGGGCCGGAGGACGATACCGATGCTGCTTGAACTGGCGCGTTGGCTCGAGCAACTGGACAGCCTGTTCGGTCTGTTCAACTACCTGACATTCCGCGGCATCCTCAGCGCGTTGACCGCGCTCGCCCTGTCGTTGTGGTGGGGGCCTGCGGCGATCCGCAAGCTGGCCCAGTACAAGGGCGGGCAGCCGATCCGCAGTGACGGTCCGGAAAGCCATTTCTCCAAGGCCGGCACCCCGACCATGGGCGGCGGGCTGATCCTGCTGACCGTGCTGGCCTCGGTGCTGCTGTGGGGTGACCTGCGCAACAAGTACGTCTGGTTGGTGCTGGCGGTGATGGTCGCGTTTGGTGCCATCGGCTGGTACGACGACTGGATCAAGATCGTCCATCGCGATCCCAACGGGCTCAAGTCGCGCTGGAAGTACCTGCTGCAGTCGATCTTCGGGCTCGCCGCCGGCGTGGTGCTGTACATGACTGCTGATGTGCCGGCGGCCACCACGTTCTACATCCCGATGTTCAAGTCGCTCGCATTCCCGATGGGCGCGGGCCTGATCGTCGTCGCCTACTTCTGGATCGTCGGCTTCTCCAACGCGGTCAATCTCACCGACGGGCTGGACGGGCTGGCGATCATGCCCACGGTGCTGGTGGCGTGCGCGCTGGGTGTGTTCGCCTACGCCTCCGGCAACTCGGTGTTTTCCGAGTACCTGCAGATCCCGCCGGTCCCGGGCGCGGGCGAACTGGTGATCATCTGCGCGGCGATCGCGGGCGCCGGACTGGGTTTCCTCTGGTTCAACACCTACCCGGCGATGGTTTTCATGGGCGACATCGGCGCACTGGCGCTGGGCGCGGTGCTGGGCGCCATCGCGGTGATCGTCCGCCAGGAGCTGGTGCTGGTGATCATGGGCGGGGTATTCGTCATCGAGACGCTCTCGGTGATGATCCAGGTCGCCTCGTTCAAGCTCACCGGCAAGCGTGTGTTCCGGATGGCGCCGATCCATCACCACTTCGAGCTCAAGGGCTGGCCGGAGCCGCGCGTGATCGTGCGCTTCTGGATCATTTCCGTAGTGCTGGTCCTGGTCGGCCTGGCTACCTTGAAGGTGCGCTGATGAACGATTTCGCGCGCCAGGCCACCCGCATCGACGACATCCAGGGTCGCTTTGACCCGTGGCTGCTGGCGGTGGTGCTGGCCCTGTCGTCGCTGGGGCTGGTGATGGTCGGCTCCAGCTCGATCTCCCAGCACCCCGATCCCTTCCACTACCTGACCCGGCACCTGGTGTTCCTTGCCGGAGGCCTGGTGCTGGCGGTGTGGGCGACGCGGGTCGAGCTGCGCACGGTGGAGCGCTACAACCAACTGATGCTGCTGGGCTGTTTCGTCCTGCTGCTGATGGTGTTCGTGCCCGGCCTGGGCGTCAGCGTCAAGGGTGCGCACCGCTGGATCAACGTCGGGGTATCGAACTTCCAGGTGGTGGAGGCAGTCAAGGTCCTCTTCATCATCTGGCTGGCCAGCTACCTGGTGCGCTTCCGCGACGAGGTCAATGCGACCTGGGTCGCGATGCTCAAGCCGCTGCTGGTTGTGGCGGCACTGGTCGCCCTGCTGCTGCTGCAACCGGATTTCGGTTCTTCCTCGCTGCTGCTGGCGATCACGGCCGGCCTGCTGGTGCTGGGCGGCGTCAACATGCCGCGGATGTTCCTGCCGGTGCTGGTCGGGCTGCCGGTGCTGGCCTTCATCGCCGTGCTTGAGCCGTACCGCATGCGCCGGCTGACCTCGTTCATGGATCCGTGGGCGGACCCATTCAATTCCGGCTACCAGCTGACCAACGCGCTGATGGCGGCAGGCCGCGGCGAGTGGTTTGGTGTCGGACTGGGCAGTTCGATCCAGAAACTCTCATACCTGCCCGAAGCGCACACCGACTTCATCCTTGCGGTGATCGCCGAGGAACTCGGTTTCGTGGGCGTGTGCGTGGTGATCGGCCTGTACACGCTGCTGGTGGGGCGCGCGTTCTGGATCGGCCTGCAGTGCGTGGAGATGCGCCGCCACTTTTCGGCCTATCTGGCATTCGGCATCGCGTTGTGGATCGGCCTGCAGAGTTTCGTCTCGATCGGGGTGAACCTTGGCCTGCTGCCGACCAAGGGGTTGACCCTGCCACTGATTTCCTCGGGCGGCTCCAGCGTGCTGATGACCTGCGCAGCGATGGGACTGCTGCTGCGGGTGTCCTACGAACTGGAGCGGGCCAAGCGCCAGATGGCGCGGCTGCGTGGTGACGCGGGACGCGATGACCTGCACGCGGACGCGACCGTCAGCGCGGGCAGCAAACCACATCACGTCGCCGGGCCGGCATCCACGAGTGCGCCCAGTCGCCCGACCGCGGCGCCGGCATTTGCCCGCACGCGTGCCGATGCGGGGCGGGGCACCAGCCGGCTGCAGCAGCGCATCGAACCGACGCTTGGAGGGATGGCATGAACGCCGCCGTCGATCCGCGTCCGGTGATGATCCTCGCTGGCGGCACGGGCGGGCACATCTTTCCCGGCCTGGCGGTGGCCCGGCAGCTGACGGCCCGCGGTGTACCGGTGACGTGGCTGGGCGCCGAGGGCGGCATGGAGACGCGTCTGGTGCCCCCGCAGGGAATTCCGATCGACACCGTCGCGGTGCGCGGCGTGCGCGGCAAGGGCCTCACTACCTTGCTGGCCGCGCCGGTCAAGCTGGTGTCGGCGGTGCGGCACGCGGCGGCGGTGCTGCGCTCGCGGCGGCCTCGCGCGGTGATCAGCTTCGGCGGCTACGCGGCGGGCCCCGGTGGCCTGGCTGCGCGGCTGGCCCGGATTCCGTTGTTCGTGCACGAGCAGAACCGCGCGGCAGGCATGACCAACCGCGTGCTGGCCCGTCTCGCGCAGCGCGTGTTGACCGGTTTCCCGGACACCTTTGCCAATGAGGAAGTGGTCGGCAATCCGGTGCGCGAGGAGATCCTCCAGGTCGCCACGCCGACACAGCGCTTCGCCGGCCGCCAAGGACCGCTGCGCCTGCTGGTGCTGGGCGGCAGCCAGGGCGCGCGCGCCCTGAACACCGCCGTACCGCAGGCGGTGTCGCAGCTGCGCGAGCGCATCGGACCGCTTGAGGTGCGCCACCAGTGCGGCCAGGCGCAGGTCGAGGACGCCGAGCGCCGCTACGCCGAAGCCGGCGTGCCGGCCAACATCGAGCCGTTCATCGCCGACATGGCCGACGCCTATGCGTGGGCGGACCTGGTGGTCTGCCGCGCCGGCGCCCTGACCCTGGCCGAACTGTGCGCAGTGGGCGTGGGCAGCGTGCTGGTTCCCTTCCCGCTCGCGGTCGACGACCACCAGACCCGCAATGCGCGTTACCTGGTCGACCGTGGCGCCGCCCTGTTGCTGCCGCAGGCGCCTGCCGAGGACCTTGCGGTGCGCATGGTCGAGGCGGTGGAAAGCATCTCCGCGCGCGACGACCTGCTTCGCCTGGCCACCGCAGCGCGTGCGCTAGCGCTGCCCGATGCCGCCAAGCGCGTCGCCGACATCGTGCTGGCCGGCTCGGCCGGCGGCGACCGCCCTTCTTCCCACCCCTCTTCCCAGGAGCCCGCTGCATGAGCAGTACCGTGCGCCGCCGGCTGCAACACGATGGCGATCTGGCCAAAGCCTTCCCGCGCGTCCATTTCATCGGTATCGGCGGGACCGGCATGAGCGGCATTGCCGAGGTGATGTGCACGCTGGGCTACCAGGTGTCGGGCTCCGATCGCGCCGACAACGCGGTTACCCGGCGCCTGACGCGCCTGGGCGTCACCGTGCACCACGACCACACCGCCTCCAACGTGCTGGGCACCGACTGCGTGGTCGTCTCCAGCGCGATCAAGGCCGACAACCCGGAAGTGATGGAGGCGCGCGCGCAGCGCATTCCGGTGGTGCCGCGCGCGGAGATGCTGGCCGAGTTGATGCGCTTCAAGCGCGGCATCGCGGTCGCCGGTACCCACGGCAAGACCACGACCACGTCGCTCACCGCCAGCGTGCTGGCCGAGGGCGGCATTGATCCGACCTTCGTGATCGGTGGCCAGCTGCTGGCCGCCGGCGCCAACGCCAAGCTCGGCGGGGGCGACTGGCTGGTGGCCGAGGCCGACGAGAGCGATGGCAGCTTCCTGCGCCTGAGCCCGCAGATCGCCGTGGTCACCAATATCGATGCCGATCACCTGGAGAACTACGGCGGCGACTTCGCCAACGTCCAGGCGGCGTTCGGCGAGTTCATGCTGCGGCTGCCGTTCTACGGGCTGGCGGTGCTGTGCATCGACGATCCGGAAGTCGCCGCGCTGGCTGAGCGCACGCCACGCCACGTGATGACCTACGGCCTGTCGGCAGAGGCCGACGTGCGCGCCGAGGACGTCACCCAGACCGGTGCGCGGATGCACTTCACCCTGTGCCTGCCCGGCGGCGAGCGCTGCCCGGTCACCCTCGCGCTCCCCGGCGGGCACAACGTGCTTAACGCCCTGGCTGCGGCTGCGGTGGGCTGGCAGCTGGGCGTCGAGCCCGCCGCCATCGCCCGCGCGCTGGAGGCATTCGCCGGTATCGGCCGCCGCTTCAACGTTCTCGCCGACATCGCCTTGCCCAAGGGCGGCACGGCCACCGTGGTCGACGACTACGGCCACCACCCCAACGAACTGGCCGCGGTGTTCCAGGCCGCCCGCGGCGGTTGGCCCGAGCGTCGCCTGGTGGTCGCCTTCCAGCCGCACCGCTACAGCCGTACCCGCGACCTGTTTGACGATTTCGCCGCCGTCCTGTCGGACGTCGATGCGCTGATCCTGACCGAGGTCTACGCCGCTGGCGAGGCGCCCATCGCCGGCGCCGACGAACGCGCACTGGCCCGCGCCATCCGTGCCCGCGGCCGCATCGATCCGGTCGTGATCGGGCCGGTCGGCGAGCTGGCCGAGGTCCTCGCCGATGTGCTCGAGGACGGCGACCTGTTGCTGCTGATGGGCGCCGGCGATATCGGCCACGCCGCGCAACAGATCGCGCTCGATGGACTCCCCACAACCCAGGAAGGTGACGCGTGAGCACGCCTACTGCATCGCATATCGCCCCACAACGCATCACCGATCCGGCCCGCTTCGGCCGGGTGGCGGTGCTGGTGGGCGGCACCAGCGCCGAGCGCGAGGTGTCGCTGGACTCCGGCCGCAACGTGCTCGAAGCACTGCAGGCGCGAGGCGTGGACGCGTTTGCCGTCGACGGCATCCCGGCGCTGGTCGACCTCGTCCGCGAGGGCGGGGTGGATCGCGTCTTCAACATCCTCCACGGCAACAAGGGCGGGGGCGAGGACGGCGTACTCCAAGGTCTGCTGGAAGCGCTGGGCGTGCCATACACCGGTTCCGGCGTGCTCGGTTCGGCCCTGTCGATGGACAAGATCCGGACCAAGCAGGTGTGGATCAGCTGCGGCCTGCCGACGCCACGCTTCGTGCGGCTGACCGCCGGGGATGACATGCACGCCGCGGCGCGATCACTCGGCCTGCCGGTGTTCGTCAAGCCGTCCTGCGAGGGCTCCAGCGTCGGCGCGTTCCGGATCCTGGAGGAGGCCGATCTCGCCCCCGCGCAGGCGTTTGCCGCCGATTACGACGGCGAGCTGCTGATGGAGCAGATGATCGTCGGCGACGAACTGACCGTAGGCGTGCTCGACGACGGCACCGGCCCGCGCGCGCTGCCTTCGATACGGATCGTGCCCAAGGGCGAGTGGTACGACTACAACGCCAAGTACATGGCCGACGACACCCAGTATCTCTGCCCCGGCGTGGAAGACGCCGCCGAGGTCGAGTTGCAGCGCATCGCCCTGGCCGCATTCGAGGCCGTTGAATGCCGCGGATGGGGCCGGGTGGACGTCATGCGCGACCGCGCAACCGGCGCCTTCCACCTGCTCGAGGTGAACACCGCGCCCGGCATGACCAGCCATTCGCTGGTGCCCAAGGCCGCCGCCCAACTCGGCATCGGCTTCGAGGAGCTGTGCTGGCGCGTTCTGGAAGGAACCCTCGCGGAGGTGGCCGGCCGGTGAACGCACTTCTGCGCCTGCTGGGTTGGCTGCTTGCGGTGGCGCTGGTCGTCCTGCCGGTGGTCGGTCTGCTCAACGGCTGGGTCGGTGCCGAGCACTGGCCGCTGAGCAAGTTGCGCGCGACCGCGCAATTCCAGCGCGTGGACGAGACCCTGCTGCGCGACACCCTGATGCCGTTTGCACGCCAGGGCTATTTCGCGGTTGACCTTGACGCGGCGCGCGCGGCGGTGGCCGCACTGCCTTGGGTCGAGCACGCCGAGGTCCGCAAGCGCTGGCCCGACGTGCTGGAAGTCCACCTGGCCGAGCACGTCCCGTTCGCGCGCTGGGACGACAACCAGCTGCTGTCCGAGCAGGGTCGGCTGTTCCCCGCCGCCAACATCGATATCCCCGCCGAGCTGCCCTTGCTGGGCGGACCGGAGACCCGCATCGACGAGGTGGTGGAGCTCTACAACGAGACGCGGGCCATGTTCGCTCCGCTCGGGCTGGAAGTGCGCGAAGCCCGCCTGGACCCGCGCGGCAGCTGGACACTTCGACTCGACAACGGGGCCGAGGTCATCGTCGGCCGCCACGAGGCGCGCGGTCGCCTCAACCGCTTCGTGCGCCTGTTGCCGCAACTGCTGGCCCAGCAGGCACAGGTACTGGCGCGCGCCGATCTTCGCTACACCAACGGTTTCGCACTCGTGTGGGCCGACAGCAGGGAAAACCATGAATCGCAAGGGTGACAAACATCTGATCGTCGGCCTCGACATCGGTACCTCCAAGGTGGTGGCGCTGGTGGGTGAGTACAGCCCCGGCGACACCGGCCCGGACAACCCGATCGAGGTCATCGGCATCGGCAGCCACGAGTCGCGCGGCCTGCGCCGGGGCGTGGTGGTCGACATCGAATCCACCGTGCAGTCCATCCAGCGCGCCATCGAGGAGGCCGAGCTGATGGCCGGCTGCGAGATCCGCTCGGTCTACGCCTCCATCTCCGGCAGCCACGTGCAGTGCCGCAACTCGCAGGGCATCGCCCCGATCCGAGACGGCGAGGTCAGCCTGGCTGACCTGGACCGGGTACTGGACGCGGCCAAGGCGGTGGCGATCCCGGCCGACCAGAAGATCCTCCACGCGATCCCGCGCGACTACGTCCTGGACCACTCGCAGGAAGGCATCCGCAACCCGATCGGGATGACCGGCGTGCGTCTGGAAGTGCACGCCCACCTGGTGGTCTGCGCACAATCGGCCGCCGCCAACGTGAGCAAGTGCGTGCAGCGCTGCGGCCTGCAGGTCGACAGCCTGATCCTGGGGGTACTCGCCTCGGCCAACGCGGTGCTGACCAGCGACGAGCGCGAGCTGGGCGTGGTGCTGGTCGACATCGGCGCGGGCACGACCGACATCGCGGTCTTCGTGCAGGGCGCGATCGCCCACTCGGCCAGCCTCGGCATTGCCGGCGACAAGGTCACCGAGGACATCGCCCACATGCTGCGCACCCCGACGCCGGAGGCCGAGCAGATCAAGGTCCGCTACGCCTGCGCGCTGGCGCAGATGGCCACCGCCGAGGAATCCATCCAGGTGCCGTCGGTCGGTGACCGCGCGCCGCGCCGGATGCCGCGCGCCTCCCTGGCGCAGGCCGTCCAGGCCCGTTACGAGGAAATCTTCGAGATGGTCCAGGCCGAGTTGCGCCGCAGCGGCTTCGAGCAGCACGTGCGCGCCGGAATGGTGCTCACCGGCGGGGCATCAAAGATGGAAGGGGTAGTGGAACTGGCCGAGGAAATGCTGCAGATGCCGGTGCGCGTGGGCATCCCGCAGCACGTCACCGGCCTGGGCGAGGTGGTGGGCAATCCGGTCCACGCCACCGGCGTGGGGCTGCTGCTGATGGGCAGTCAATTCGAGAATCCGCGCCGCCCGGTGATCAACACCGGCCGCGCAGGTTCGCTCTTCAACAAGCTCAAGAGCTGGTACAGCGACCACTTCTGAGCAGCGGTGCACGACAGCGGCAGGCGAGAGACGACAGGCAACACAACAAACGCGGCAAGCAACACGAAAGACCACGGCAGCAACCAAAACTAGACCAACGAGGACACGGACATGGCACATTTTGAACTGGTGGAAAACATGGCTCCCAACGCGATCATCAAGGTGATCGGCGTCGGCGGCGGAGGCGGCAATGCGGTCGCCCACATGGTCAGCAACAACGTTGACGGGGTGGAGTTCATCACCGCCAACACCGACTCGCAGGCAATCAAGAACTGCGGCGCAAAGCTGCAGCTGCAGCTGGGCAACAACGTCACCAAGGGCCTGGGCGCAGGCGCCAACCCCGAGGTCGGTCGCCAGGCGGCGCTGGAAGACCGCGAGCGCCTGATGGATGCACTGGAAGGCGCCGACATGGTGTTCATCACCGCCGGCATGGGCGGCGGCACCGGTACCGGCGCCGCGCCCGTCGTGGCCCAGCTGGCCAAGGAGATGGGCATCCTGACCGTCGCTGTGGTCACCAAGCCGTTCCCGTTCGAGGGTCGCCGCCGCATGCAGGTCGCGCTCAAGGGCATTGAGGAGCTGAGCCACCACTGCGACTCGCTGATCACCATCCCCAACGAGAAGCTGATCACCGTGCTCGGCCGCAACGCGACGATGGTGCAGGCGTTCCGCGCCGCCAATGACGTGCTGCTGGGCGCCGTGCAGGGCATCGCCGACCTGATCGTGCGTCCCGGCCTGATCAACGTCGACTTCGCCGACGTGCGTACCGTCATGTCCGAGATGGGCCTGGCGATGATGGGCAGCGGTGCGGCCAAGGGCGACGACCGTGCGCAGGCCGCCGCCGAGGCCGCCGTGCTCAACCCGCTGCTGGATGACGTCAACCTGCAGGGCGCCAACGGCATCCTGGTCAACATCACCGCCGGCCCCGACTTCACCATGGCCGAGTTCGACGAGGTAGGCCGCACCGTGGAGGCGTTTGCCTCCGAGGACGCGACCATCGTCATCGGTACCGTGCTGGATCCGGACATGCAGGATGAGGTCCGCGTGACCGTCGTTGCGACCGGCCTGAACCGCGGTGCGGGCAGCAAGATCAAGACCGGCGAGGGCAACCGTGCGCCGATCCAGCTGGTCCGCAACGCCACCACCGGCCAGCCGGAATTCCCGGTGGACGCGGTCTCGTCATCGGCGACCTCGTCGTCCGAGTCGCGCGCACCCTCGGTGCCGAGCTTCAGCAGCAGCCTGCGCGGTGAGTCCACCAAATCCGAACCCGCTACGGCGTCGGGCGCGGCGGACTTCGGTCCCGACAGCTACCTCGACATCCCGGCGTTCCTGCGTCGCCAGGCGGACTGATCGTCTGGTGCGCTTGGAATATCTGCCGCAAGGCGTGATGCAGTAATGCCGTAGTCCGTTTGGTCTTGGTCCCGCGGGTGTCCTCGCGGGGCATTTGGGCCGGTCGTCCGCCACCAGGCGCGACGACCGGTCATTTTCCGCCTGCGCTGGCGGAGACGCCGTTCAGGGCCGATTGATCTGCCGCCACTCGGCTGCGTGGTACCTTTACCCGGTTTTTCCCTCTTCAGGCACACCTATTCCCATGCTGCGTCAGCGCACCCTCAAGAACGTGATCCGCGCCACCGGCGTAGGGCTGCACAGCGGCGAAAAGGTCTTCCTCACCATGCGTCCGGCGCCAATTGACGCAGGTATCGTTTTCCGTCGTATCGACCTGGATCCGGTGGTCGACATCCCGGCGCGCGCCGATCTGGTCACCGAGACCACGCTGTGCACCGGCCTCAGTGTGGGCCCTGCCAACGTGCAGACGGTCGAGCACCTGATGTCCGCGCTGGCGGGATTGGGCATCGACAACGCCTATATCGACCTGTCCGCGGCGGAAGTGCCGATCATGGATGGCTCGGCGGGCCCGTTTGTGTTCCTGCTGCAGTCGGCAGGCATCGTGGAGCAGGACGCCGCCAAACGCTTCATCCGCATCCTGCACCCGGTCGAGGTGCGTGACGGCGACAAGTTCGCGCGGTTCGAGCCGTATGACGGCTTCCGGGTCGGCTTTACCGTGGTGTTCAAGCATCCGGCGATTCCCGATTCGCAGTCGCGTGCAGAGGTCGAGTTCTCGACCATCAACTACATCAAGGAAGTCAGCCGCGCGCGGACGTTCGGTTTCATGCGCGATCTGGAATACATGCGCGAGCGCAACCTCGGTCTGGGCGGGTCGATGGACAACGCCATCGTGCTCGACGAATTCCGTGTCCTCAACGAGGACGGCCTGCGCTACGCCGACGAATTCGTACGGCACAAAATTCTTGATGCCATCGGTGACCTGTATCTGGCCGGAGACGCGGTCATTGGCGCCTACGAAGGCTTCAAGTCCGGCCATGCGCTCAACAACAAACTGGTGCGGGCGCTGCTGGCCGAAGAGTCGGCGTGGGAAATCGTCAGCTACACCGAAGACGAGGACCCGCACGCCATCACCACCGCCTTTGGGCGTCTGGCGACGATCTGAGATCCTTCTGCTGCCCGATTCCTGGCAGCCGTGCATGCATCACGAATGTGACTGCTTCACGCTGAATTAACGTTTTTTACACGAGATGACCCTGGATTTTTAACAAGTCCGGGGTTTTTGCGCTTTAGGATGCTCCGTCGATGTTCACTTGCTCGTCACGGCGATTAACGCGCTACGACGTTCCAAGGGTTCATCCGGCGTCATCCGTCCCATCGGGGTCGGTGGAGTTGAGGGACGCCAGCGCAGCCTCGAGCGATTTTTTCGCGGCCGCGGACATGGTCACGGTTTTCGCGGGTGCCGGAGGGGCCGGTGCACGCGAAGGGAGACTTGTCTTGATGACGAGCTTCGCCGCGTCCAGACCCAGGGAACGGGCACCTGACAACAGTTCCGGAGCGAGCAGGCGCAGTTTGGCCCGCCACACCGGGGAATCCACCAGATAGACGAGCCTGCCGTGCTCGTGATTCGCCAGCCGCGCATGCGCGGACAGCGGGAACGGCAGGAGTGGCCTTAACCGGCGGTCCAGTTCGTCGAGCCACAGGGCGCGGCGGAGCGTGTTACCCGCAGGCACCGCCAGCAGCGCATCCAGCGCCGCGGTCGGAGTCGAAGGAAGGCGCGTTGACCTGGCCGGTTTGGGTTGGAATTCAGACATCGGACTTATGACCTATCAAGACATCCTAAATAAATCGCGTGGCACCTGGGCATCACTCGCCCACCGCGCGCTTCAGGCCGCCATGCAGCGCCCTCTGGGCGCCGGCGCGGTACTTCTGGGCGGCGGACTGATGCTTGGCCTGGGTACAGGCTACGCGGCCAACCACAGCTTGCGCGACCAGGTCGCCCAACAGCAGGTGCAGATCAACTCGGCCCAGGCCGACGCCCAACGGGAAATCAATGCCCTGGCTGCACGTCTGGGCGAGCTGCAGGCCGAAGCCAACCGGCTCAACGCGTTGGGCAAGCGCCTGACCCGCATCGGCCAGCTGCAGGACGGCGAGTTCGACTTCAACGAGCCCGTCGGCGTGGGTGGCGTCGGTCCGGTGGAAGATATGCCCAAGGGCGAACTGGACCAGGGCCTGTCCGAACTGGGCGAGCAGTTCCGCGCCTCCGGTGAGCAGCTCTCGGTACTCGAATCGCTGCTGTTCAACCGCCAGTTGGACATGAACGCGGTGCCGTCGCGCGAGCCGATCGAGAGCTACATCACGTCCAATTTCGGCCATCGCGCCGACCCGTTCCGCGGCGGTCGCGCCTTCCACAAGGGCATTGATTTCAAGGCTCAGGTGGGCGATCCGGTGATGGCTGTGGCCGACGGTGTGGTCAGCTTCTCCGGCGTGCGCAGTGGCTACGGCAACACCATCGAGATCGACCACGGCAACGGCTACGTCACCCGTTACGCGCACAATTCGCGGTTGAGCCTGAAGGTCGGCGGCCTGGTCCGCGCCGGCGAGGAAGTCGCCAAGGCCGGCTCCAGCGGTCGTTCCACCGGTGCCCATGTGCATTTCGAGGTGTGGCAGAACGGCCAGGCCGTCAACCCGAAGAAATTCCTCAACCAGCAGTCGCCGCTACACGGCTGACCCGGTCGCGCGCACAGGAAGTTTGCGCTCGTGGGACGCAAACCCGGCGGGCTTGATAGGCGCCCGCCCGCCCCCACGCTAGAATAGGCGTTTGCCAAGACAGGGTGCACCGCGCCCTGTTTTTGTTTGCGCCGTCATGACATCCGACTGGAACCATCCATGCTCAACAACATGCTTACCCGCGTCTTTGGCAGCCGCAATGATCGTTTGCTCCGCCAGCTGCAGCGCACGGTCGTCAAGATCAACGCGCTCGAGCCGGAGATGGAGAAGCTCAGCGACGCCGAGCTGCAGGCCAAGACGCCGGAGTTCAAGCAGCGGCTGAAGGACGGCGCCAAGCTCGACGACCTCCTGCCCGAGGCGTTTGCGGTCTGCCGCGAAGCATCGCGCCGCGTGCTGGGCATGCGTCCGTACGACGTGCAGCTGATCGGCGGCATGGTCCTGCATATGGGCAAGATCGCCGAGATGCGAACCGGTGAGGGCAAGACACTGGTCGGTACGCTGCCGGTCTACCTCAACGCGCTGACCGGCGACGGCGTGCACCTGGTCACCGTCAACGACTACCTCGCGCGGCGTGACTCGGCGTGGATGGGCAAGCTCTACAACTGGCTCGGGCTGAGCGTGGGCGTGGTCTATCCCAACATGCCGCACGGCGACAAGGCCGAGGCCTACGCCGCCGACATCACCTACGGCACCAACAACGAGTTCGGCTTTGACTACCTGCGCGACAACATGGCGCTGTCGAAGGAAGACCGCCACCAGCGCGGCCTGAACTTCGCGATCATCGATGAGGTCGACTCGATCCTGATCGACGAGGCGCGCACGCCGCTGATCATCTCCGGCCCGGCCGAGGATTCCCCGGAGCTGTACATCAAGGTGAACCGCATTGTGCCGTCGCTGGTCCGGCAGGAGACCGAGGAAGGCGAGGGCGACTACTGGGTCGATGAGAAGGGCAAGCAGGTCCACCTGTCCGAGGAAGGCCAGGAGCACGCCGAGCAACTGCTGCGCGACGCCGGCATCCTCGGCCCGGACGAGGATGAAGGCCTCTACTCGCCGCAGAACCTGGCCGTCGTGCATCACCTCAACGCTGCGATGCGCGCGCATGCGATCTACCAGAAAGACGTGGACTACATCATCCGCGACGGCGAGATCGTCATCGTCGATGAATTCACCGGCCGTACCCTGGCCGGCCGGCGCTGGTCGGACGGCCTGCACCAGGCGGTTGAGGCGAAGGAGGGCGTTCCGGTCCAGCGCGAGAACCAGACGCTGGCGTCGATCACCTTCCAGAACCTGTTCCGGATGTACAAAAAGCTGGCCGGCATGACCGGTACGGCCGACACCGAAGCGTTCGAGTTCCAGAGCATCTATGGCCTGGAAGTGGTGGTGATCCCGACCAACCGGCCGGTCAAGCGCATCGACGCCCCGGATGCGGTGTTCCTGAACCGCGCCGGCAAGTACCGCGCGGTGGCCGCCGAGATCAAGGAAGCGCACGCCAAAGGCCAGCCGGTGCTGGTCGGCACGACCTCCATCGAGGTCTCCGAGATGCTCAGCCAGCAATTGACCGCCGAGGGCATCGACCACGAGGTGCTCAACGCCAAGCAGCACGAGCGCGAGGCGACCATCGTGGCCCAGGCGGGTCGTCCCGGCGCGATCACCATCGCCACCAACATGGCCGGTCGCGGTACCGACATCGTGCTGGGCGGTTCGGTGGACAACGAGATCGCGATGCTGGAGGCCGAGACCGGCGAGCCGGTTGACGAGGCCACCCGTGCGCGCCTGAAGGCGGAGTGGCTGGAGCGCCACGAGGCGGTCAAGGCCGCCGGCGGCCTCCACATCGTCGGCACCGAACGCCACGAGAGCCGCCGCATCGACAACCAGCTGCGCGGCCGTGCCGGGCGCCAGGGCGACCCGGGTTCCTCGCGCTTCTATTTGTCGCTGGAAGACAACCTGATGCGCATCTTCGCCGCCGACTGGGTGCAGAAGGTGATGGCGCGGATGGGTCTGAAGGAAGACGACATCATTGAAAGCCCGCTGGTGTCCAAGCAGATCGCCAACGCGCAGCGCAAGGTCGAGGCCCACAACTTCGACATCCGGAAGAACCTGCTCGACTTCGACGACGTCAACAACGACCAGCGCAAGGTGATCTACGGCCAGCGCAACGAACTGCTGGAGGCCGACAGCATCCAGGACAACATCGAGGGCATCCGAGAGGACGTCATCAATGCCGCGATCGCCCGCTTCGTGCCGCCGAACTCGATCGACGAGCAATGGGACCTGCCCGGTCTGGAGGCCCTGATGGCCTCGGACTTCAACATGCAGATCGACGTGCAGGGCTTCGTCAGTGGCCGCGAGGAGATCGATGACGAGGCGGTGACCGAGTTCGTAGTGGAAGAGGTGAACCGCCAGGTCGCCGAGCGCGAACGCCAGCTGGGCGCGGAAACCATGCGCATGCTCGAGAAGCACTTCATGCTCAACGTGCTCGACCAGAGCTGGAAGGAGCACCTGGCCCAGATGGACTACCTGCGGCAGGGCATCCACCTGCGCGGCTACGCGCAGAAGCAGCCCAAGCAGGAGTACAAGCAGGAGGCCTACCTGCTGTTCTCAAACATGCTGGAGAAGGTCAAGCACGACGTCATCAGCCTGCTGGCGCGCGTGCGCATCCGCAGCGAGGAAGAGGTCGCCGCGCTGGAGGCACAGGAGCGCGCGCAGGCCGAGTCGCAGGCCAAGCAGATGCAGTTCCAGCACGCCAGCTCGGGCGGCTACAGCGCCGACGAGGAAGCTGCGGAAGCCCAGGAAGCTCTGGCCCGTGGCGCGGCAAATGCCGAAGTCACCCGGGTCGGCCGCAACGAGCCGTGCCCGTGCGGCAGCGGCAAGAAATACAAGCATTGCCATGGTCAGCTGGTCTGAGCCGAGCCCCAGTCGCAGCACGTCGCGGATGCAACCTGCATCCGCCACGATGAACGTCCCGGCGGTGCATCGAAGATGACCGAAACACCGCCAACGCGCTTCGTGCGCGTGGTTGCCGGAGTGATATGCGATGCGCGCGGCCGCATCCTGCTGGCCCAGCGCACCGGCGCCAGCGACCTGGGTGGCCTGTGGGAGTTTCCCGGCGGCAAGATCGACCCCGGCGAGAGCCCCGAGCACGCGCTGGCGCGGGAGCTGGACGAGGAGCTGGGCATCCAAGCCGAGGTCGGCGAGGCGGTCATCACCGTGCCCCAGATGTACCCGGACAAACGCCTGACCCTGGACGTTCGCCACGTGACCCGATGGCAGGGCAACCCGCGCGGACGGGAAGGGCAGGCGCTGCTGTGGGTCCCGCCTCGCAAGCTCGCGCGCTACCGGATGCCGCCTGCCGATCGGCCGGTGGTCGCCGCCTTGCAGCAGCCAGACCGGTATCTGGTTACGCCGGATGTGGGGCCTCTGACGGCCGGGTTGACCGGTGCGGAACTCGAGGTCGCTGAGCAGTCCTGGCTTGATGCGCTCGAGCGGGCGCTGGCTACGGGGATCAGTCGGGTCCAGTTGCGGGCGCCGAGTGCGGATCCGCAGCGCTGGGCGCGCCTTGCCGCGTCGGCCGTCGAGCTGTGCCAGCGCATTTCAGCCGAAGTGCTGGTCAATGGCGATCTGGAGCTGGCCGCGCGGCTGGGCGCGGGTGTGCACCTGCGCTCGGATCAACTCGGCGCCCACCGGGACCGACCGGTCGATCCCGGCCTACCCCTGGCGGCCTCGTGCCACACGGTGGACGACCTACGCGCGGCTGAGCGGCTGGGTTGCAACTTCGTGGTGCTCGGCAACGTGCTTCCCACCGCTACGCACCCCGGCAGGAAGGGTATTGGCTGGGAGGCGTTTGCGGCGATGCGCGAGCACGTGTCCATGCCGATCTACGCGATTGGCGGTCTGGGCATCCAGCAGATGGACCAAGCGCGCCTGCACGGTGCGCAGGGGATTGCGGCGATACGCGGTCTTTGGGCCGACTGACGCACTGCGGAAGCCGCGTCATCCACGTGCGAGTGCCCGATAGCTCCGGTCCAGCGCCGCGATGTGCGCATCCAGCGACTCCAAACCACCGTCGTTGACGATGATGTCGTCCGCGATAGCCAGCCGCTGCGCGCGGGTGGCTTGGGCGGCGATCATGGCATCGGCGAGCGCAGCGTCCACGCCGTCGCGGCGCATCAGGCGGGCGTGCTGCACCGCCACCGGCACATCGACCACCAGGATGCGCCCCAGCCACGGATAGGCCGTGCGTCCGCCGCCCTCGGCCAGCAGCGGAACTGCCGCAATGGCGTAGATGCCGGGCGCCTGCTCGCACATCGCGCGCACCTTGGTGCGGATGCGCGGATGCACGATGGCTTCCAGGCGCTTGCGCTCATCGGTGTCGGTGAAGACCCGCTCGCGCATCGCGGCACGGTCCAGGTCACCGTCGGCGGTGAGGATTCCAGGTCCGAATGCGTCGACCAACTCGGCCAGTCCGTCCGAGCCGCGGGCAACCGCCTCGCGCGCGGCGACGTCGGCATCGGCGACGACCACGCCCAGCGCCTCGAAGCGCCGCGTGACCTCGCTCTTTCCCGCGGCGACGCCGCCGGTGACTCCGATGATGTAGTTGCTCATGCGGGGCAGGATGTCATGGCGCGGGATTCATGGGTCAAGGCGCGAGCGGAAAAGGAGCCACGCCGTCCGCTTCGATCGGCGTCAGGCCAGCCCCGAGATCCGCATGTAGCCGCCGATCAACTGCTCGCCCCAAAAGAAGATGATCCAGCCCGCGACGGCGAGATACGGCCCGAATGGGATCGGCGTGGCCTTGTCGCGACCTTTCGCGGCCAGCCAGATCGAGCCGATGATGGCGCCCACCAGCGAGGACAGCAGCACCGTTGGCAGGATGCCCGCCAGGCCGGTCCACGCACCAATCGCGGCCAGCAGCTTGAAGTCGCCGTGGCCCATGCCTTCCTTGCCGGTGATCTGCTTGAACAGCCACCACACCACCCACAGGCTCAGGTATCCGACCACCGCGCCGATCACCGCCGGTTTGGCGGCGATGTAGAGGTTGTCCACCGCAGCGATCAACCCCAGCCACATCAGCGGCAGGGTCAACTGGTCGGGCAGCAATTGGGTCCGCAGGTCGATGCCGGACAGCGCGATCAGGAAGCAGGTGAACACCATCGCGCCGAAGCCCTGCCAGCCGAAGCCGAAGCGGGCGACGCAGGCGACCATCAGCACCGCGGTCAGCAGCTCCACCAGCGGGTACTGGGCCGAGATTTTCGCCTTGCAACTGCGGCAGCGCCCGCGTAGGGCGAGCCAGCTGAAAACCGGGATGTTCTCGTACCAGGACAGCTGATGCTTGCAGTGCGGACAGTGCGAGCGTTCCACAACGATGCCGGGCGGCGGCGGATCGTAGGCCTCCGGCTCACCGAGGATCTCGCGGCTGTCGCGCTGCCACTGCCACTCCATCCGGCGCGGCATGCGCAGGATCACCACATTGATGAAACTGCCCAGCAGCAGGCCGAAACCGGCGACCAGTGGGTAGCCGATTGCGGGGTTCTGATCGAGAAATGCCATTCAGGTGCTCGCCATGCGCTATTTTGCCTCAACCCACCACGGCGCCGAGCTTGAAGATCGGCAGGTACATGGCAATCACCATGCCACCCACCACCACGCCCAGGAACACCATGATCATCGGCTCCAGCAGGCTGGACAGCGCGTCCACCGCATTGTCGACTTCCTGCTCGTAGAACTCGGCGACCTTGAACAGCATCGTGTCCAGCGCACCTGCTTCCTCACCGATGGCGACCATCTGCACCACCATGTGCGGGAACAGGTTGACCTGCTTCATCGCCATGTTGACCGAGTAGCCCACGGCCACGTCGTCGCGGATTCGGTGCACCGCCTTCTCATAGACGATGTTGCCGGTGGCGCCGCCTACCGTGTCCAGGCCTTCGACCAGAGGTACGCCGGCCTTGAAGGTGACTGCCAGCGTACGCGCGAAACGCGCGATGGCCGAATTGTGGATGATCTGGCCGACCACCGGCACCTTCAGGATCATCCGGTCGAGGAAGAACTGGAACGCGATCGAGCGGTTCTTGACCATGATGAAAGCGACCACGGCAGCCACTGCGAGGATCAGGATCAGCCACCACCAGGCGACCATGAAACGGCTCAGCTTGATGATCATCATCGTAAACGCCGGCAATTCGGCGCCGAAGCTGGCAAACACGTCCTCGAACATCGGCACCACGAACACCAGCAGGATCGCGCTGACGATCAAAGCCACGGCGACCACCGCGGCCGGGTAGAACATCGCCTTCTTGATCTTGCCCTTAAGGGCCTCGGTGTTTTCCTTGTATGTGGCGACCGTGTCCAGCACGGTTTCCAGCACACCGGCCGACTCGCCCGCAGCCACCAGGTTCCGGAACAGCAGATCAAACTCGACCGGGTGCTTGCCCAGCGCTTCGCTAAGGGACGAGCCGCTCTCGACTTCCGAGCGGATCGAGTTGACCAGAGCCTGCATTTTCGGGTTCTTGTTGCCACTGGCGATGATTTCCAGCGCGCCGACGATCGGCACGCCGGCTTTCATCATGGTGGCCACCTGACGCGCAAAAATAGCAATATCCTGCGGCGTTACACGTTTGCCAGCACTGAACAGCGGCTTGGGTTTGACCTTGACGACCTTGGGCGTAATCCCCATCCGGCGCAGTTCGGCGCGCACGAAGTTGGCGTTCTTCGCGGTCTGCTCGCCCTTCATGGTGACGCCGCGCTTGTCGGTGCCTTCCCACACGAAGAGCGGCGTCGCTTCGGCGCGGCGCGGAGCCACGATGGGTTTCTTGGCGGCAGTGCGGCTGACAGACATAGCGTGTTTCCCCAGTGTCACTTGGTGATTACTGCAGCGCGGCGCGCCGGCCTCGGCCCGCCCTCCCCGGACGATCCGCCGCCGTCCCCGGGCTACGGATCACCAGCATGTGCCCGCAACAACCCACGGGACATGCCGTGCGCCAGCATATCCTGACCCGGTGCGTCGCGATAGCAACGCCGGTCACAGACGCCTGATCAGTCCTTGGTCACCCGGTTGATCTCGGCCAGGCTGGTGACGCCGTTGCGGACCTTCATCAGCGCCGATTGGCGCAGGTCGCGCACGCCGGATCGCTGCGCCGCGTCAGCGATCTGCATGGCATTGCCGCCAGCGAGCACGATGCTCTGGATCTCATCGGTCATCGGCATCACCTGGTAGATACCGGTACGACCTTTGTAACCTTCCGTGCAGTCGGCGCAGCCAACCGCCTCGTAGATCTTGAAGTCGTCGGCCGCGATCTCTTCGGCCGTGAATCCCTCCGCCAACAAGGCGTGTTCGGGCAGTTCCACCGGTCGTTTGCAGTCGTGCAGGCGGCGCGCCAGACGCTGGGCGATCACCAGCGTTACCGATGAGGTGATGTTGAACGGCGCCACGCCCATGTTCATCAGTCGCGCAATGGTTTGCGGCGCGTCGTTGGTGTGCAGCGTGGACAGCACCATGTGGCCGGTCTGTGCGGCCTTGATGCCGATCTCGGCGGTTTCCAGATCGCGGATCTCGCCGACCATGATCACGTCCGGATCCTGGCGGAGGAAGCTGCGCAGCGCGGCGGCGAATGTCATGCCGCGCTTGACGTTCATCTGGACCTGGTTGATGCCCGGTACGCGGATCTCGACCGGGTCCTCCACCGTGGAGATGTTGCGGGTCTCGTCGTTGAGGATGTTCAGCGCGGTGTACAGCGAGACCGTCTTGCCGGAGCCGGTCGGGCCGGTCACCAGCACCATCCCGTAGGGGCGCTTGACCGCTGCGAGGAAGATATCGCGCTGGTCGTCTTCGTAGCCGAGCTTCTCGATGCCCAGCTTGGCGGCGCTGCCGTCGAGGATACGCAGCACGATCTTCTCGCCGAACAGGGTCGGCAAGGTGCTTACACGGAAGTCGATTTGCTTGGTCTTGCTCAGGTTGAGCTTGATGCGGCCGTCCTGCGGTACCCGCCGCTCGGCGATATCCAGCTGCGCCATCACCTTCAGGCGCGCTGAGATGCGCGGCTGCAGCTTGACCGGCACCTTGGCCGACTGCTTCAGCAGCCCGTCGATACGCAGGCGCACGCGGTACTCGGTCTCGTAGGGCTCAAAGTGGATGTCCGAGGCGCCGCGGCGGATCGCGTCCACCAGCACCTTGTTGATGAACTTGACCACCGGTGTGTCATCGGTCTTGGCGTCGACCCCGGAATCAGTGGACAGGTCGTCGTCACCACCGCCGATTTCCAGATTCTCCAGCCCGTCATCGTCCTCACCCATGACATCGCCGAGCGAATCGGCGCTTTCCAGCCAGCGGTCCAGATGGCGCTTGATGCTCTCCTCATCGACGAGGATCGCCTCGACGGTGAAGTTGGTCTGGAACTTGATCTCCGCCAACGCATGCGTGTTGGTCGGCTCGGCGATGCCGACGAACAGCCGGTTGCCGCGCTTGAACAGCGGCAGCACCGTGTGCTTACGCAGCAGGTCCTCGTTGACCAGCTTGATCGCTGATTGCTCGGGGTCCATCGCGGCTGCATCGAACAGCGGCACGCCGAACTCGACCGAGTTGGCGGCAGCCAGGTGCGCAGGTGCGACCAGTCGTTTCTCGATGATGTAGGCGGCCAGTGGCTTGCGCTGCTCAGTGGCGGCGGCCATGGCTTCGCGTGCGGCGGATTCGGAGAGTGCGCCATCTTGCACAAGGCGGCGGGCGATGCCGGTGATCCCGACTAGGTTCGCGTTCTGCGCTGCATTCATCGTATATCCTGCCAGATACATTTTTTAAGTTACTTCACACGAGCCTAAAACTGGTTTCCGCGGAATAATTTTGTACTGTTGCTGTTATTTACCCTGCTGTTACTTGCTCCGCTGAAAAAAAGGCCCCTCATGAGAGGGGCCTCTGTTCAGTCAAAGCCAAGGTCTAACAAAATCCCTCAGCGAGACTGAGCCAGCCGTTATGCGCGGCACTCGGCCGGGACGTACTTGTTTCGAGTTGCATCTCCCGCAGCGCCAATTGTGCAAGTCCACTCCACCGACCCAGCATTAAAAGCTGGCGTCAGCACGATGGTCTGACCATTCATCGTAGGGGAACCACCTAAGTTGTTGCTCAGGAGAATCGTAATTGCGCCACCGGCACCAACGGTGACAGAAGTGACGTTCTTACCCTTGATATCGGCCGCGGCAGCAAGGCCCGCCGCACTGTTGGTAATGGGAGCTGTGCCTGTGGATGCTTGCGTTTCGGCTACGGCCAGCTTAGCGCCGGACGCCAAGCTAAATGCCTCGGTAACCTTCGAGCGGATGGTGTAATCCTGATAAGCCGGCAGCGCAATCGCAGCCAGGATTGCGATGATCGCAACAACGATCATCAGTTCGATGAGCGTAAAGCCTTTCTGTACGTTCTTCATGGTGTTTCCCCTAGGAGTGGTCAGTATTCACGTGCCGTCTGAGCCGGGCGTTCCGGTCCTCGGGCAGCCGTGCTGGTTGGCACGTGCACGGTAAGCTACGCATTTCCCGTGCCAAGTGTGGTTTTTTGTGGTTTGGGTGTCGAAACTGAACCGCCAGTCACGTTTGGCCGGTGACTTCGATCCTTCAGGTGACGCAATTGGTCTGTTTTGGCGTGCGATGTGACGGAAATGGTCACCGCTGCGGCGCCTCATCGAGCAGTTCCACGTTGATGTACACCAATGGCGCTGGCTTGAGCCTTCGCATCAGTCGGCTCCACCAACCCTGTGGGTTGTTCTTGCGGTAGAGCGGCGGATGTCGCCGGAGATCTTCGGCCAACGAGCCACCTTGGCCCATTCCGGTGATCTGGTCTTCCGTGTAGAAGACCTGCCCGGGCTTCAGCAGGCGGCGCGATTCGGCACTGATCCGGTCCATATGGCTGTAGGCGGCGCCCGCCTCAAGCCCTACCACCACATCCGGCTGGGAGCTGACGCCGAGGCGCGCTAAGGCCAGGCGGGCTTCGCGGATGTCGGAGTGGGCGCGACAGTACTCATACAGCCAGTGCGCGAATGCAGTTGGATATGCGGCGCGGATCGCCTCGTCGCTGGGCCGGTTCTGGGGAGCGCAGTCGCCGGTCAACACGGCGAGCTTGGCGAGCAGTTCCAACGAGCCGTGGGGAATGATGATGTTCTCATCTTCGGAGTCGCTGGTGATGATCACGACGTTGTTGCGGCGCTGCGCGGCCAACCCGAGCAGCACCTCACCGGTGATGCTGATCAACTCGTAGCCCTCATCGTCCGGATCGCCGGGAAGCGAGTCAGCCAGATCGCGGCTGGTGGCGAGATAGAGAAAGGACTCGTCGCCGTCCTCCAGGTCGAGTACCCCGAGGTGCAATGCGTCGGGGTCGGCCGGGTCGCGTACGCCACGGACGAACAACTGCTGCGCGCAGAGCAGGGTGGTGAATCCAGTCACTTCCTCGGTTGTGGGCTTTTGTCCCAGTGCACGCTCACTGAGCTGGAAAAGGTTTGACTCGGGTGTGCTTTCAGGCTGCATTGGACCTCTCCTTGGTTGATGTCGCGCTTCCTCGCTTCTAGTTTGCCGCGGTTTCGCCTACCCCTTCCATCCGGAACGGCAGCGACACCAGACGCATGCCGCGATTAACCTGCACGGCAAAGTGCAGGTGCGGGGCGGTGCTGAAGCCGGTGTTGCCCGACCAGCCGATGTGCTGGCCGGTCCGCACCCGCTGCCCTGGCGCGACAACGGCGCCGCCCTGTTGCAGGTGCGCATACACGGCCATGCTGCCGTCCTCATGCAGGACGCGGACAAGGTTGGCGGTGCGCAGGAGAGTGTCGGCGGATGAGGGGTCGGGGCGTCGGTTTGCGTTGCTGCGTCCCGCATCGGGGTAGCGATCGATCACCTGCATCACCACGCCGTCGCGCGCCGCCAGCACAGCGGTGCCGACCGTTACGGCGAAGTCGATGGCGTAGCGGTTTTCCTCGTCGTCGTGACTGAAACTGCCGGCGAAGCCCTGATCGACCATGACTGGCGTGTCTTTTGTCAGCGGTAGTAGATAGGTCACGTCGCGCGGCTGCGCGCTCGGGTTGCCGGGCACGCTGTCCAGGATCAGATCGAAGTCGACTGCGCGCGCGGGGTCGGCGGCACGGAAAGCGGCGACGACTGTGCTGCCGCCGGCCGGAACGGTGGCACGCGCGGGCAGCGCCGGTGAGGCCACGGTGTTGTGGCGCTGGCGGTAACGCAGCCTCACCTCGATCGGGCCGGGCTGCGGATTGTCGGCCCAGGCGTGATAGCCGTCGTCGGTGGCCTCGATGCGTACGCGCGCCGCTCCGCTATCGGCGAAGTCTGCCGCAGGCGTGGCGGCTTCGGCGGGCGCAATGGCGGCGACGATCGCAAGCGCAACGGCCCACATGCCCACCCGCAGCGGCCAGCTGCGGCTCAGCGTGCGCCGGTGCATTCCGCTGCGAGCTTCAGGCCGCGGGCGATATCGGCCAGGTCGAACGCGCTCACCGATTCGTCGTTGTGCACCGCAAACAACGCGCCGTCGGGGAACGCGGCTGTGCTGGCGGCGTGTAGGGCGATGCCGTCGGACATCGCAGTGGTGGTGCCACGGAAGCTGCCGGCGGGGGCGAGGTCGCTGCGGTTGAACAGGTAGAAGGCGGTGCGTGTCTCGCGCTGGTCAACCGCGACCCAGTAGCCCGTGTCCGGGCTGCAGGCCCACAGGGCGACGCCTTCGGCTTCGGTGGCGAAGGTGTCCTCGGGCAGGCTGCGACCGGCGTACCTGCCGGCCAGGGTGTATTCGCGCAGCGTCGATGCGTTGCGTCCGGAGCTGCCGGGGAAGCGCTCGTCGGCGATCATCAGGCGGTCAAAGGCCGGGTCGCCGGCGATGGATTCCACCACCCGCAGCGCGCCGGGCTCGGCGGTGTCACCGAACGACCCCAGGTAGCGGGCGCTGAAGCCATCGTCATCCAGCTCGACGTGGAAGCGGCGCACGCGCTGGTCGAGCTCCGCAAGCGGCGGCACGATCTCGAAGCGCTTGCCGTACATAAAGCTGTCGGTGACATACACATCCAGCCCGCCCGGCGAGACCTCGTTGATCCACAGGCCATACGGGCTGCGCAGCTGCTCTTCGCCGAACGTGCCGAGCGGGGCGAAGCCCGGCAGGGCGAGCACCTGCACGCGGTGGTTGTCGCGCTCGGCGACGAACAGGCGGTCGCCGTGGACGGCCAGGCCATTTGGGCGCTTGAATGTGCGCGCGGCGTCATCCGTGCCGCCCACGGTCTGCAGCCACTCGCCGGTGTCGGCGTCGAACACCATCAGGGTGTGCGCGGTCTTGGCGCTGGCGATCAGCCAGGTGCGCCCGTCCGGCGCGGGCCAAGTGGCGAGTGAATCCAGTTCCACGCCGGAGTGGGCGGGCGATACGTAGCGCTCGGGCACCACCCGCTCATCAACGGGGAAGGACGCAGCATTCGCATCAACCCCGCGGGCGATGTCGCTGTTGCGTTGCAGGGCGGTGGCGCAGCCGGTCAAGGCGAGGATCACGCCGGTCGCGGTGAGGAATCGGCAAAGGGTCATGCCGCGCAGTCTAGTGCCTGCCCGCTCACGCCAGCCGGCTGCATCGCGGAACGACCGGATCCCGCAAGGCATCGCTTTATGCGGATACAGCGATTGACATCTTCGAAAAGCGTGTGCACACTGCCTGCCACCCATCGAGACCGGCAGAGGGACAGGCCCTTTGAAGCCGGGGCAACCCATCGCAGCGCAAGCCGCGAACGGGTGCCAAATCCTGCGGCGCCGCGCTCCAGCGGTGGCCGGAAGATGGTTGCCGGCACGGTCCAGTGTGCGTTGGCAGCCATCCCTCGATGGCTCCCCGCCACTTTGGATAGCCGTCATGAGCCTGCAACTCGCTTCCCGCACTACCGAAACCCTTTTCCAGCCTCGCCACGTTGCCGTATCGCGGTTCCCGGCCGCGGCGCGGAAGATGGCGGTGCGCGGCGAGATCGAGGTCGAACTGGCGATGCGCCACTGCGGCAACCAGTCGGTGACGCTGCGCTACGAGCGCGTCGGCGATCCCAGCTTGCCGGTGCTGTTCGTGGTCGGCGGGATTTCCGCGAACCGCCACGTCGGTGCCAGCGACCAGTTCAGCGATGCCGGCTGGTGGCAGGAACAGTCCGGCCCCGGCCGTGCGCTGGACCCGAGCCAGCACTGCATCCTCTCGTTCGACTGGGTCGGCGGCGATGGCACGCTGGACGCCGTGATCGATCCTGTGGACCAGGCGACGGCGGTGGTTGCATTGCTGGATGCGCTGGGCATCCCGCGCCTGAGCGCCTTCATCGGCAACTCCTACGGGGCGATGGTCGGCCTGCACTTGGCCGCCCTGCATCCGCGTCGCGTGGGCCGGCTGGTCGCGATCAGCGGCTTCCACCGTGCCCATCCCTACGCCAGCGCCTGGCGTGCGCTGCAGCGTCGTGCGGTCGCGCTGGGGGCGTTGCAGTGCGACGACAGCCAGGGCGTGGCACTGGCCCGCCAGCTGGCGATGCTCAGCTACCGCACCGCGGACGAGTTCGACAGCCGCTTCGGCGCCGCCAAGGTCGTCAACGGCCGTGTCCAGGTCGCCGCCGAGGACTACCTGGACCACTGCGGCCAGCGTTTCGCCGACCGCGTATCCGCGCAGGCGTTCGTGCGCCTGTCGGAGTCCATTGACCTGCAGGCCGTTGATCCCGAAACCGTCCATGTGCCGGTCACCGTGGTGGCCGTGGCGGAGGACCTGCTGGTCCCGCTGGCCGATGCCTATGACCTGGTCCAGCGCCTGCGCGGGGAGACCCGGCTGCACGTCATCCATTCCCGCTTCGGCCATGACGCGTTTTTGAAGGAATCCCGCGCCATCGACGGCATCCTGCGCGAGGCGCTTCTCGACATTGCCGCCGACGCGGACGCCGAGGCGCTGGCATGAGTGCGCAGCACGCCGGGGCTCGCCCCGCCCGTCGCTGTACCACCGCTGTGCGCGCGGGCATCGACCGCGACGAGGCCTTCGGCGCGGTGACCCCGCCGCTGGTGCTGTCGTCCAACTTCAGCTTTGCCGGCTTCAACGACAAACGCACCTACGACTACACCCGCAGCGGCAATCCGACCCGCGACCTGCTGGCCGAGGCGCTGGCCGAGCTGGAAGGTGGCGCCGGCGCGGTGGTCACGGCGACCGGCATGGCCGCGATCGCGCTGGTGCTGAACGCCTTGCTCAAGCCCGGTGACCGGCTGGTGGTGCCGCACGATGCGTATGGCGGCAGCTGGCGCTTGTTCAACGCGCTGGCCGAGAAGGGCGCGTTCGAACTGACCACGGTGGACCTGACCTCGCCCCGCGCGCTGGCCGACGCCTTGGCACTGGGGCCGGCAGTGGTCTGGATCGAGACGCCATCGAATCCGCTGCTGCGCGTGACCGACCTGCGTTTCGTGACCGAAGCCGCGCACGCGGCCGGCGCGCTGGTCGTGGTCGACAACACCTTCCTCTCGCCGGCGCTGCAACAGCCGATCGCGTTCGGTGCCGATGTGGTGGTGCATTCCACCACCAAGTACATCAACGGCCACAGCGACGTGGTCGGCGGCGCGGTGATTGCGCGGGAGCAGGACCAGCACGACAACCTGGCCTGGTGGGCCAATTGTCTGGGCATCACCGGCTCGCCATTCGACAGTTTCCTCACCCTGCGCGGCCTGCGCACGCTGGATGCGCGCCTGCGCGTGCACGAGCGCAATACGGCGGCACTGGTGGACCTTCTCGACCGGCATCCGGCGGTGCGCGCCGTGCATTACCCCGGGCTGGAAAGCCATCCCGGGCACGCGGTTGCCGCGCGCCAGCAGGACGGCTTCGGCGCGATGGTCTCGCTGGAGCTGGAGGACAGTGGCGCCGGCGGCGAGGCCGCAGTGCGCGCATTCCTCGACGGCCTGGAGTACTTCACCCTGGCCGAGTCGCTGGGTGGGGTGGAAAGCCTGATTGCGCATCCGGCGACGATGACCCACTCGGCCATGTCGCCCGAGGCGCGGGCGGAGGCCGGCATTGGCGACGGACTGCTGCGCCTGTCCGTTGGCATCGAGCACGTGGAAGACCTGCTGGCCGACATTGGTGCGGCGCTGGATCGTGTGAAGCGTGCGCAGCTGGCGCCGTGTGCTGCGCAATGAGTGGGCAGGTGTCCGCTCTGGCGTCCACCCGCGACGCATTCGTGCGCTCGGGCGGTGATGCCGACACTTCGGCGGGATCGCAGGACGGTCCGCGCGTGAGCGGTATGCGCGTGACCTCTCCGGCCCGCGTCGCCCTGCTGGGCACCGGCAATGTCGGCACGGCGGTGTTGTCCCGGCTGGCGTCCTGGGCAGGAACGCCGCGCGGTGACTCGTTGGTGCTGGTGCATGCGGGCAATTCCCGTGGCGCGCTCCGGGCTGAGCGGCTTTGCCCCGCGGCGATCCAACGCCACCTGTCGGATGGCAGTCCATGGCAGGGCGATCCGGGGCTGGCCTGCCTGTCCGGCGTCGCGGAGGCGCTCTCCCGCCATGGTCCGGGCCATCGCATCGTCATCGACGCGACCGCCAGCGGCGAGGTGGCCGACCATCACGCGCATTGGCTGGAGCAGGGCATCCATGTGGTGACCGCGTGCAAGCTGGGATTGGGAACGACGCTGGAGCGCTGGCAGGCGATCAACGACGCCGTAGCACGCGGCAGTGCGCGCTACGGCGACAGCGCGACCGTCGGCGCCGGGCTGCCCCTGCTGCGCAACATCCGCGACCTGCAGGCCGGCGGCGACACCATCCATTCGATTGCGGGGGTGCTGTCGGGTTCGCTCGCGTGGCTGTTCAACCACTACGACGGCCAGCAGCCCTTCTCGAAACTGGTGCTGCAGGCCAAGGACGCCGGCTATACCGAGCCGGACCCGCGCGAGGACCTGTCCGGCGATGATGTGCGTCGCAAGATCCTGATCCTCGCCCGCGCTGCCGGCGTGCCGTTGGCCAGTGACGAGGTGGAGGTCGAGTCGCTGCTTGAGCTGGCTGCGGATGGCGCGTCAGCTGATGGGGATCTGGAAGGCCTGGACGCGCCGATGGCCGAGCGCTTCGAGGCCGCCTCGGCCGCCGGCGCCCGACTGGGATTCATCGCCCGCCTGCAGGACGGGCGCGCCAGTGTCGGGTTGGAGAGTCTGGCGAGCGGGCATCCGTTGGCCGGCGGCGCCGGGACCGACAATCGGGTTGCGATCTGGTCGGACCGTTACTGCGACCAGCCGCTGGTGATCCAGGGGCCGGGCGCGGGCGCGGAAGTCACCGCAGCCGGCTTGCTCGACGACGCGCTGCGGATCGCACGCTCAACCCCTGACTGAAGAAAAGCCGGCCCTTCGCCGATGTCTGGGGAGTAGGACGCGACCTGCAGGGCTTCCCGGCGAATGTCCCCCGGCCCACGCCTGCGGCGCAGGCCTCCTCCTTTATTTCGCCCGGAAGCCCTGCAGATCACGTCTGTCAGCCTATTCCCGCCGTGTGCGGGGCGGCCGGCTTTGTGCTTTATCGAACACCGCGATGCCCCACCGACGGGAGTGGGTGCCGTTGGGAGCGAAGTACAGGAGGAGGCACCGGCTTCACCGGTGCCGGGGGACATTCGCACCCAAGGGCACCCGCTCCCGTGCTCCAAGACCGCGCAGACTGCGCAGCCGCGACCCTTCTAACCCGTCAGCACTCGATGACGTTCACCGCCAGCCCGCCCCGGCTGGTTTCCTTGTACTTGTCCTGCATGTCGCGGCCGGTGTCGCGCATCGTCTTGATGACCTTGTCCAGGCTGACTTTCTGCGAGCCGTCGCCGCGCATGGCCAGGCGGGAGGCGTTGATCGCCTTCACCGAACCCATGGCGTTGCGCTCGATGCAGGGGATCTGGACCAGACCGCCGATCGGGTCGCAGGTCAGGCCCAGGTTGTGCTCCATGCCGATCTCGGCGGCGTTCTCGACCTTTTCCGGACTGCCGCCCAGCGCTGCGGTCAGGCCGGCGGCGGCCATCGAACAGGCCACGCCAACCTCGCCCTGGCAGCCGACTTCCGCGCCGGAGATGCTGGCGTTCTCCTTGTAGAGGATGCCCACCGCCGCGGCGGTCAACAGGAAGGTCCGCACGCCCTCGATGTTGGCGCCGGGAATGAAGCGATCGTAGTAGTGCAGCACTGCCGGGATGATCCCGGCGGCGCCATTGGTCGGCGCGGTGACCACGCGACCGCCGGCGGCATTTTCCTCATTCACCGCCAGTGCGAACAGATTGACCCAGTCGAGCATCGTCAGCGGATCGTCCAGGCCGGCATCGGGCCGTGATTGCAGGTCGGCATGCAGCGCGGGTGCGCGGCGGGTGACCCGCAGGCCGCCGGGCAATGTGCCCGAAGAGCGGATGCCGCGTTCCACGCAGGACTTCATCGCCTCCCAGAGCTGGTCCAGGCCGGCGTCGATCTCGTCGGTGCTGCGCCAGACCTGCTCGTTGGCGTAGATCATCTGGGCGATGGACAGGCCGCTGTCGCGCGCGCGCAGCAGCAGCTCGTCGCCGGAGGCGAACGGGTACGGCACGACGCTGGTGTCGGCGACGATCCTGTCCTCCGCCGCCTCGTCCTCGTTTACCACGAAGCCGCCACCGACGGAGTAGTAGTCGCGCGTGGCGATCACGTCGCCGGCCGCGTCGTAGGCGGTGAAGCGCATGCCATTGGTGTGGAACGGCAGCTTCTGGCGCTTGTTCATGATCAGATCGTGCTTCTCGTCGAAGCCGATCTCATGGCGACCCTGCAAACGGATGCGTTTCTCGCCGCGGATGCGCTCCAGCGTCGCCGGGATGATGTCCGGGTCGATTTTGTCGGGCCAGTGGCCTTCCAGCCCCATCATCAGCGCCTTGTCGGTACCGTGGCCACGGCCGGTCATCGCCAGCGAGCCGAACACTTCGGCGCGCACGCGCGCGGTGCGCTCAAGGTCGCCGTTGTCGACGATCCAGCGCTCGATGAATCGTGCGGCGGCACGCATCGGTCCCACGGTGTGCGAGGAACTCGGCCCGATGCCGATCTTGAACAGGTCGAAACAGCTGACGGACATGGAGATCCAGTACTGGAAACGGCGGTGGGTGGAGGTGTGCTTCGAGCTGCGGCGATCGTTGATCGGGCGCGCAAGGGTGATCGCTCAGCGGCGAGTGCGCCGGTCAGTCGGCGAGGCGCTGGTAGGTTCCGTCAACCGTGCCGCTGCCGGCATCCAGCGGACTCAGCGTGAGCCGGTTGCCGGCCTCGTCGGCGGACACCTTGAAGTGCCACTGCAGGTTGCTGTCCGCGCCGTTGAGGGCGAGACGGCAGTCGTCGGGCTGGTAGGTCCACGAACCCCCGCTGACTTCCGGTCGTTCGTGCAGCCACGAGTCGAAGCGGCGTTCGCCGTTTTCCATGGCTAGTGAAAACTGCTCGAAGGTCCCGGCCTCGCCGGTGCGCTGCCAGTCGCCGGCCAGGGTGGTTTCGGCAACCTCACAGGCAGCCACCTGCGCGCCCGTGGCGGCTGCTTGCTCGGGACTGCAGGCAGCCAGTGACAACATCAGCGCGGCGGAAAGAAGAAACCTGGTCACGGCTGCGGAGCCCTCCGGAGTGAACGCCTATGATAGCCGCCGCCCCCGGGCCATTGCAGAGGCGCTCCGAGAAGATGCAGCTGATCCTTTACCAGCGTGATGATTGCCACCTGTGCGACCTCGCACTGCTGGAGCTGGCACAGGCCGCGGTGCCGGACTTTGAAAGCGTGTTCATCGACGACGATGCGGATCTGGAGAAGTGCTACGGCGCGCGGGTCCCGGTGCTGCTCGACCTGGCCACGATGCGCGAACTGGCGTGGCCGTTCGACGCGGACGCCGCCCGGCGCTGGCTGGCCACAGGCGGGTGATGCGCGTTCCGGCCGGACCTGGCCGGGGCGCTGCGCGAGCCCGGCCAAACCGCCCGTTCAATCCAGCTTGAACAGCGCCTCCGGCGCGCCATAGTCCGCGGCCCACGGCTGCCACGCCATGTCGGTCGGACCGATGGCCTGGGCGCGAACCACCCATTGGTCTTTTTCCTTCTCCAGCAGGCCGGCATAGACCTGGGAGACGAAACCGGCCTCGGCCGCCTCCGCCATTGGGGTGCGCGCGTAGTCTACCGGCCCGCCGTCGCTGGCCTGCATGTGGGCGTACAGGAATGCCCACTCGCCCTGGATCGCCAGGCGCTCGACCACAAACTGCACGGTGCGGCCGATCTCACCGTCGATGGACGCCCGCGCGCTGTCGAGAATCGCAGCGCGCTCGGGGGAACCGGGATTGGGAATATGCAACGCGGGTGTCTGGGCGTGGTTGGTTGGCATGCAGGCAAAACCCATCAGTAGGAGCATCAAGAATGACAGGGTTCGCATGCGCGTCTCCTGACGGACCGGTGCGACCGGTCTATCACTTGCGTGGCGGGGTCAGGTACCAGGCGTTGCCGAACGGGTTGCCGTAGCTGACCTTCTGCGGACCTGATCCGCCACCGGTGTTGTTGGAACCGATCAGGGTGATCTTGCCGTTGTTGTTGCTGTGTACCAACTCGACGTGACCGCCGTTGTTGACGATCGCTACGTCGCCCGGCCGTGCCTGGGACGCGGGAACCACGGTCCAGCCTGCGGCCTTCAGCATCGTGCCCAGCGCCTGGGGATTGCCGCTGTTGGAGCCGGTGACCAGGTTGGTGTGGAAGTTGATCAAGCCGGCCTTCTGCAGCACGGCGGACACAAAGTTCGCGCAGTTGACCGTGTTGGGGACGCTGGGGTCCATCGGCAGGTGGCCGCTGACCTTCAGGTCGCCGGCCCACCAGCCAAGGTACTTCTCGGCGATCTTCGCGGCATCGGAGCTGCTGCCGCCCACGGGAGCCGGGGCGTCGATCCTGCTGTCGCCGCCGACCCTGGGCGCATTGCCGGTGCTGCCGCCGCCGGGAATCTTGACCACCTGGTTCGGGAAGATCAGGTCGATGTTGCGGATCTGTGGATTGGCCGCGGCCAGCGCCGACAGCGAGACGCCGTGCTTCTGCGCGATGCCGCTGAGCGTATCGCCCGAGCGCACCGAATAGGTGCCGGTGCCGGACTCCGGCGCGGTCGGTGCAGGCGCCGTCGGTGCGGGAGCAGTGGCTGGCTTGGTTCCGCCGCTGGCCACCGGCGGCGGATTGCTGCCGGCGTACTTGGCATAGGCGGCCGCCATCTTGCCGTCGTAATTGTTCTTCGCGTAGCCCGGACCGTTGTAGCCGCGCGCAAAGCCGGCCCAGTCCTTGTTCTGCAGCTTGCCCTTCAGCCCGGCCGACTCGATGAAGCTGACAAACGCGTCCAGCTGGCTGCCGGCCGAACTGCGCATGGCGTCGACGAACTTGCCCACGCTGTCGTAGCCAACCATCTTGTGGTTGAAGCCCATGATCTGGAACTCGCCCCAGGAGGCCGACTTCATTGCCGCGACCGGATCCAGAGCGAATGCCTGTTCGAAGCGTGTGTACTGGTGTGCACCGCCGGCGCCGTAACCACCTGCCGGGCCGCTGATTCCCGGATGGGAACCGTTGAAGCGGCCGCCGGTTTCGCGGGCAAAGATGTGCCGCTCGAACAGGATCTTGGGGCGACCGTCGGCGAGGAAGCCACCGCCGGAGGACTCGACTTCGGCCACGGCGCGCACGGTGGCGACATCGACGCCGAGGGCGTTGGCCGCGCGCTGATAGTCGGCCATCGTCAGCTGGGTGGAGCCGGCCTTGGCGCCGGTACTGCCTCCCGCGGAGGTGTCAGCCGGCACGGGCGCGGGGCCGGAACCGGCTTGCGTCTGGCCGCCAGGCACCGTGATGCGGTCGCCGGGATAGATGACGTTGGGATTCAGGACCTGCGGATTGGCCGAACGCAACGCGGAGAGGCTGACGCCGTATTGCTTCGCGATCCCCGACAGCGTGTCGCCATGCTGGACGGTGTGCTGGCGGCCGTGGCCGGCGTCGATGCGTTGCAGCTGCGCCGCTGAGATTGCACTGAGAACAGTCATTCCCTGATCCTCGCAAGTTGGGCAGTAACCCACGAACCGCGGGTCATGGGCGCATTCCAACACTGCGCCCGGTCGCGGTCACTCGGGGCGTCCCCCAGCTGGGGTTTACCCGAGGTCGAGGGATGTCAGGGGGCGGGCATCAGGTTGACCCGCGTGCTGACCGCAACTTTTGCCGGAATCATGCCCGGGTCGGCCCAGTCACCGCCGCCGACGCCGAATGCCAGTCGATCCACGCTTGCGCGCCCGGTGAGCACCGGCGCCGCGCCGTCCTTCCAGGTGAACGTCAGGGTCACCGGATGACTGGCGTCCCGCAGGCTCAGCGCGCCGTCGGCGGCGTAGCGGTCCTCGCCGAGGTGGCGGAACCGGGTGGCGACAAAGCGCGCCTGCGGGAACAGCTTGCTGCTGAAGAAATCACTGCCCTGCAGGGTCTCGTCGCGCTCGGGATTGGCCGTGGTCGCGCTGGCCAAAGGGATGGTCACCTCCAACCGCGCCTGCTCCAGCTGCTGCGGGTCGAAGCGCATGGTGGTGGTGAAGCTGGCGAAATAGCCGGTGAAAACTTCGCCTTCAAAGCTGGAGGCAAAGGTCAGCGTCGATCCCGGCGCCTGCACGTAATCGTCGGCAGCCAGTACGACGCTGCTGGCGAAGGCCAGTCCGGCCGCCAGCACCTGCAGGAAGCCGGGACGACGGCGGGAACGGTTCGGGCCCGAAGCGGTGATCATCGGGAAGTCCGCTGGGAAGAGGCGGGAGGCGTGCGGCGGCCGGGCAGCATCCGCCGCAGCGTGGCGTCGCCGACAAAGTAGTGGTGGTAGAGCGCCGCGCCGGCGTGCATGAGGATCAACAGCACCAGCACCCAGAAGATCCAGCCGTGGGCGTCGCGGGCGATTTCGCGCACACCGGTATTGGGTGCGATGAGTTTGGGAACCTGGAACAGGTTGAACCAGCGCAGCGGACGCAGCCCGCTGGCGGAGTCGAAGAGCCAGCCGGAGAGTGGCATCGCGATGATCAGCGCGTACAGCAACCAATGGGTGACGCGCGCGAGCATCCGTTGCCACGCGGGGATGCTTGCGATCGGGATTGGCGCACCGGCATACAGCCGCCACGCCAGACGGATCACCACCAGCGTGAGAAGGGTCAGGCCGAGGGACTTGTGCAGGTTGAACACCCAGAAGTAGCTCGGTGACTTTGGCAGGCTGTCCAGCGAAAGGCCGATGGCGGCCATGACAAGGAACACCACCACGATGGTCCAGTGCAGGAACTGGCTCACTGGACCCCAGCGGTCGACGGGGTTTTTCAGGCTCATAGCGCAGCTCCGGGTTCGGGTTCTGGTGTGGGTTCGACCTCGGCATCCGTCTCCGGTCCGGAATCACCACCCTCGTCGTGAACAGGTTCGCCGGCGACGCGGGAGCGCACGGCTTCCGCCTCGATCCGGAGGGTCACGTCATCGCCAATGACCGACGGCCAGGCGGTGATGCCGAAGTCGCTTCGGCTCAGTACGGCGGTGGCCGAAAAGCCGGCGGTGCGTCGGAACGGTGGCATCGGATGCCGCTTGACCGCATTGACGGTGACGTCCATGCACAGCGGTCTGGTAACGCCGTGCAGCGTCAGTTGGCCGCACACGTGGACGTTACCGTCGTCGCTCGGGAACGCGCTTTCGGACGTGAACCTGGCCATCGGGTATGACTGGACATCCAGCAGGCGTGGCGCAAGTACTGCGCGATTCCACGACGGGTCACCCAGATCCACGCGCTCCAGGGGAACCGTGGCGTCCAGCCGGGTGAGACCCCAGTCGTCGGGATCGAACACAAGGGTGCCGGTGCTGCCCGATACGGTGCCCAGTGCCTGCGAGAAGCCGGCATGGGAGACGGCGAACATCACCCGGGTGTGGACCGGATCGAGCACCCAGCTCGGGGCGTCCTTCGCGCTTGCCGGAATCGCCACCGTCAGCGTGCTGCAGAGCCCCAGCGCAATCGCCAGGGTGCGCGCATGCCAAACCCGCGCGCCGCTGATGGACACACGCGGGTCGATGCGGTCTGGCGTGGGCGGTTTGCCGTGCATGCGACCGATTCTAGACAGGTCGCGCGTCGCAGTGGTGGGCCGCGACTTGCCCCGGCGCCCACAATCATTGAATGTGCGTCCGGGGAAGGGACGCACGGCGCGGGGGCTCGCGCGCGCCGCACTGGAGGGATGGATGCGACACATCATTGCGTGGCTGCTGTTGGCCGCATGTTGGCTGCTGCCGGTATCAGAGGCCGGGGCACGGGTGCCCGAGATTCCGCGTCTGCGCCATATCGACGTGGCCGCCGGCCTCCCATCGAGCACCGTCAAGAGCCTGAAGTTCGACGACGACGGCTTTCTCTGGCTCGCCACCACCGACGGTCTGGCGCGCTATGACGGTGTCGGCATGCAGGTATGGCGCCACGATCCGGCCGATCCCGCCTCGCTTTCGGCCAACTACGTGACCCTCGTCCACGTCGATCCCGAGGGCCGCATCTGGGTGGCCCCGGAAGGCCACGGCCTGAGCGTGCTCGACCGCGCCCATGAAAGCTTCCGCCACTACCGCCTGGCCACTCATCCGGAAATCGGCAGCGACGACATCTGGGCGTTGGCGAGCCATGAGGGCGCGCTCTGGATGGGTGGCTACGGCGGTGGGGTATCGCGGATGGCCGCGGACGGGACCATCACCCGATTCACGGCGAGCGGGGAAAACCCGCGCAGCCTGCCGGCCGACATCGTCCTGACGCTGGTGGTGGACGAGCAGGGCGTGCTCTGGGCAGGGACCACCAAGGGGTTGGCGCGGTGGACGGGAACCGATTTCGAGCGCGTGGCGCTGCCCGGGGGGCACGCGACCCCGTTGATCTATTCGCTGACGGCATTTGACGGCGGGCTGTGGGTGGGGGCGGCAGAGGGGGTTTTCCGTCGCACCGGTGACGGCGGATGGGAGCAGCCGCTCTGGTCGGCGATGTTCGAGCAGCCCAACGCGATCCTGAACATGCTGCCGGGCGAGGACGGTGAGCTGTGGATCTCGAGCCAGCGACAAGTGTGGCGCGTGGTTGAAGGTCAGGTGCCGGTGCCTGTGCCGATCGGTGCCAAGGGGCCGGCGATTGCGATCGGCGAGATGGTCAAGCAGGACAGCGGCGCGATCTGGATTCCGGTGCCGGGGGTCGGGCTGGGCTACCTGCCGCCGGACTGGCGCCGGATCGCCCAGTTCAGCCGTGACCAGGATGACCTGTCGGCCGACCTGTACAGCGCCATTGCACCGGCCCGGGACGGCGGGGTCTGGCTGGGGGGAGTGCGTGCCGAACTGGAGCGCCTGGACCGGGACGGGCTTCTGATACCGGCAGAGCCCGAAACCGTCGCAGCGTTGCAGGGCATGGGCTCATACGCACTTTGCGAAGATCCCGCCGGCCGTCTGTGGATCGGCCAGCGTCGCGAACTGGTGCGGGTCGACAGGCAAGGCGCAGTCCGGCGCTGGGGGCAGGACGGTTCGCCCGACGCATCCCTGCCCGGTCCATTGACGTTGATGGATCTGGCGCCCGACGGGACGTTGTGGATGTCATTCGCCGGCGCCGGTGTACAGCAGCGTGAGCTGACCACGGGACGGGTTTTGCTGACTGTGCCTCCGGGGGCCGCGCACGGGCTGGGGGTGGGAGACCATCACGCGATGGCGTTCGACGCCGGTGGCGCGCCATGGTTTGCTGGCGCCGATGGAGTGCTGCGATGGAGCGCGGAAGAAGGTCGCTTCAACCCGGTGCCTGGTATAGGCGGCGACGGGCGGGTATTTGCGCTGGGGTTTGCTGGCGCCGATGACCTGTGGTTGCAGCGGCTTTCCGGGCTTGAGCACTATCGGCGCGGCGGTGACGGCTGGTTCGCCGTGGACACTGTCGGCGCGAGGCAGGGCATCCCGCCCGTCGAGGGAGCCGGCTTGCAGGTCGACCAGCAGGGTCGGGTCTGGCTTTCGACCCCGCGCGGCCTGTATCGCTGGGACCCGGGCACCGGGCAGACCCGTCACTTCGGCCTCTTCGATGGCCTGCGCAGCCAGGAGTTCGTCAATCGCACGCTGGTGCAGACGCCGGATGGGGTGATGGTTTCGGCCCTGGCCGACGGCGGTGTGGTGATGGTCGACAGTCTTGCCGACGACCTGCCGCCGATCCGCTCGCCACTGCATTGGGACGGGTTCGAGGTGCGGCGTGACGGCCGTTGGGTGCCGATGGATCTGCAGGGACCTCTGGCGCTGGCGCCGGGCGATCGCGAACTGCGCGTGCAGCTTCGCCTGCTCGCCTACGACAAGCCCAAGGCCAATGCCTATGTAACGATGCTGGACGGCTATGACCACGACTGGGTGGACCACGGCGCCCAGGGTGAGCGGATCTTTGCCGGCCTGGCGCCAGGCCAGTACACCCTGCGTGCCCGCGCGCAGGACGCGGTCGGCAACCAGGCGGCGGAACAGGTGCTGCACTTCCGGGTCCAGCCGCCGTGGTGGCAGACGGGTCAGGCGCGGATTGCGCTGGTTTGCCTGCTGCTGCTGATGGCGTGGTGGGTGATGCTGGAGTCGCGTCGACGGATCGAGCGGCGGCAGGCGTGGAAGCGCGCCGACCACGAGCGCGAGGTCGCCCATGAGGCGTCGCTGGCCAAGACCCGTTTCCTGGCCACCCTCGGCCATGAGGTGCGGACCCCGATGACCGGCGTGCTGGGCATGAGCGAGCTGCTGCTCGGAACCGACCTGGACACCCGGCAGCGCAGCTACGCGACCTCCATCCACCGCGCCGGCGAGCACCTGTTGCGACTGGTCAACGATGCGCTGGATCTGGCCAGGATCGAGTCGGGCAAGCTGGAGCTGGCGACCGACGAGTTTGATCTGCACGCCCTGATGGACGAGCTGGCAGAGATGAGCGCGCCCCTGGTGGAGGCCCGTGGCCTGAAGTTCGTGGTGGACCGCGATCCTGCGACCCCGCGCCGGGTGCGCGGCGACGCCGTGCGGATCCGGCAGATCCTGCTGAACCTGATCGGCAACGCGGTGAAGTTCACCGAGCGTGGCTCCATCCGGCTGGGAATCGCACCCGCCGACGCGGGCGGGGTGGTCCTGTGCGTCAGCGACACTGGGCCGGGCCTCAACGAGGAGCAGGTCTCGCGCTTGTTCCGTCGTTTCGAGCAGGCCGACGGCTTGCGCACCGCAGCACGCTACGGCGGCAGCGGCTTGGGCCTGGCGATCTGCCAGGAGCTGGCGGCAGCCATGGGCGGCACGATCGAGGTCACCAGCGCCCCCGGCGAAGGCGCAAGTTTTGAAGTCCGCCTCCCGCTGGAGGTCATCGCGGAAGAGCCGCTGCGCGAAGCGGCCGACTCGCCTGCACTTGCAACGCCCAAAATGACGTCTGCGCAAACCGGCACCCTGGCATCAGAAGAAGCGTCCGGCCTGTCGCTGCTTCTGGTGGAAGACGATCCCATCGTCGCTGAAGTGATTGCCGGCCTGCTGCGTGGCCAGGGGCATGCGGTGGTTCACGCCGGCCACGGGCTGGCGGCGCTGGCCGAGTCGAGCGTGACCCGCTTCGACGCGGCGTTGCTGGATCTTGACCTGCCAGGTCTCGACGGCCTGTCGCTCGCGCGCCAGTTGCGGGCGCAGGGCTTCAGCCAACCGCTGATTGCGGTGACAGCGCGTGCCGACACGGATGCCGAGCCGCTGGCACTGGCCGCGGGTTTCGATCGCTTCCTGCGCAAGCCGGTGACCGGGGCAATGCTGCGCGAGGCCCTCGCCGCGGCGCGCTGATCGGTACGCGCGATGGGCCCGCAGGTAACGCATGCAGGGCACTTCGATGTTGGAGCGAACGCGACGGTGGACCGACGGGTGCGAATGCCCTTGGGTGTGAAGTAAAGGAGGAGGCACCGGCCTCATCGGTGCCGGGGGACATTCACATCCAAGGGCGTTCGTTCCCGCCCCCACCAACTCAGCGCGCGCTGAGCTCGTGGACGGCCTCGACCATCACGGCGACATGCTCGGGCTTCATGTCCGGGGACATGCCATGGCCGAGGTTGAAGACGTGCCCTTCGCGCGAGCCGCCGTTGCCGTCGCGGTAGCTGTCCAGCGCACGGCCGACGTGCTGGCGGATCGCATCCGGATCGGCGTACAGGGTGACCGGGTCCAGGTTGCCCTGGATCGCCACCTTGCCGCCGGTGCGGCGCACGGCATCCCCAAGGTCGATCGTCCAGTCCACGCCCACGCCTTCGGCGCCGGTGTCGGCCAGCTCACTGACGTAGGCGCCGTTGCCCTTGCCGAACAGGATCAGCGGAGTGCGGTCCGCGCCCTCACCACGCTCCAGTTCGGCGGCGATGCGCTGCATGTAACGCAGCGAGAACTCGCGGTACATCGATGGCGACAACACCCCGCCCCAGGTGTCGAACAGTTGCAGCGCCTGCGCACCAGCGGCGCGCTGCGCCGACAGGTAGGCGATGACCGCGGTCGTGGTGACGTCCAGCAGCTGGTGCATGGCGGCCGGATCGTTCATCGCCAGCGACTTCACCCGGGCAAAGTCCTTGCTGCCGCTGCCTTCCACCATGTAGCAGGCCAGCGTCCACGGACTGCCGGAGAAGCCGATCAGCGGCACCTTGTTGTCCAGTTCACGACGGATGGTGCGGATCGCCTCCATCACATAGCCCAGGTCGCTCTCCATGTCCGGCACGCCGAGCTTGGCGATGTCGGCGGCAGTGCGGACCGGGCGTTCGAACTTCGGACCTTCGCCCTCGACGAAATGCAGGCCCAGGCCCATCGCGTCGGGAATGGTGAGGATGTCGGAGAACAGGATCGCCGCGTCCAGCGGGAACCGGCGCAGCGGCTGTAGGGTCACTTCGCAGGCCAGGTCGGGGTTCGTCGCCAGGCCCATGAAGCTGCCGGCTTGGGCGCGGGTGGCGCGGTACTCGGGCAGGTAGCGCCCGGCCTGGCGCATCAGCCAGACCGGCGTGTGGTCAACGGGCTCGCGACGCAGGGCGCGCAGGAAACGGTCGTTCTGGGGCTGGATGGACAAGGCTGTAGTTCCTCGAAAAGTCGTCGCCCGGTGCAGGGCTCGGTGAAGCGGCAGGGTGGTGCCGCAATGGATCGGACGGCACCCGATGCAGGAGTGGTGTGGTTCAGCGGGGCGCCGCGGCTCCCTGGGTAAACATCAGCTGGAAGCCGCGCTTGAGCTGTTGGTCTCGAGCCCGTTCAAGGGCGGCGATCGCGCTGTCATGGTCCAGAAACTGCTCGCGGCGGACCTGGCTGCGACCTCCCATCACGCCGGTCTCGCGGACCAGCGTCCAGCCGCCGAGCAGGTCGGGCTGCAACATCAGCTGCACGAAGCGGGGCGCCTCGGCGTCGTCGGGTCGTTGTTGCAGGAGCAGGCGCATGCCCTGATTGTACGGGCTTGGGCTGCCGGGAGCCGGTGATGCCGGGGCGCTGGCCCGGCCTGTTCAGTCAGCCAGCACGGCGAGCACCGTGGCCTCGTCGACCCCGGGCACGACCCGGGCGCTGCCCGCGCCGTCGGCGAGGATGAAGCGGATGCCGGCGGCGTCGGCTTTCTTGTCCAAGCGCATCCGGGCCAGCAGCGCATCTGCCGCCAGGCCTATGGGGATCGTCGTGGGCAGTTCGAGACGCTGCAACAATCGCTGCAGGCGGTCACCGGCGCTGGCCGGGGCGAGCCCCAGTGCCGCGGACAGTCGCATCGCCAGAACCATTCCGACCGCCACCGCTTCCCCGTGGTTGAGGCCCCCGCCGTGGGTACCGGCGTAGCCCTGCTCAACCTCGATGGCGTGGCCGAAGGTATGGCCGAAGTTGAGCAGGGCGCGGTCGCCGTGCTCGAGCAGGTCGCGGCCCACGACGGCAGCCTTGAATCGGCAGCAGCGCGCGATGGCCTCGGCGATGATCGCCGGCTCGCGCGCGAGCAGCGCCTCGGCGTGTGCTTCCAGCCACTCCAGAAACCCGGCGTCGGCGGGGTCCAGCGAGACGGCTGTCGCGCCGTACTTGACCACTTCGGCCAATCCGGCGCGCAGCTCCCGGTCCGGCAACGTGTGCAGCACCGAGGTATCGGCGATCACTGCTCGCGGCGGGTGGAACGCGCCGACCAGGTTCTTGCCCGCCGGCAGGTCCACGGCGGTCTTGCCGCCCACCGAGGAGTCGACCATCGCCAGCAGCGTCGTCGGCACCTGGACAACGTCGATGCCGCGCATCCAGCACGCGCCGGCGAAACCGGCCAGGTCGCCGATCACGCCGCCGCCCAGGGCGATCACCGCCGCGTCGCGGGTGGCGCCAAGCGCGGCGAGCGCGTCCAGCACCTCGCCGAACCGCCCCAGGGTCTTCTCGTGCTCGCCGGGGGGAATGACCAGCCGCGCGATCGCCAGACCGGGGCGGGCGTCCTGAAGCGCGGCCTGCACGCGGTCGGCATACAGCGGGGCCACATTGCTGTCGCTGACAATCAGGGCATGGCGGCCGCGGATCGTATCGGCGAGCAACGCGCCGTCGTCCAGCAGGCCCGCGCCAATGGAGATCGTGTACGGATGAGCGCCGTCGACGGCGACCTTGAGGATCGCGCTCATGCGTCGGCTCCGATGCCCAGGCAGGTCGGCAGTCCCGCCACGATCCGCGAGCAGACCTGCGACGGCGCAAGGCCATCGGTATCGATGCGCATGGCGGAGACGGCTGCGTACAGCGGATCACGCTGGATCGCCAGTGTTTGCAGGACCGTTGCGGGATCGGGGTGTTGCAGCAGCGGGCGCCCGGTATCCCCCGCCGCGCGTGCGAGCTGGGTCGCCGGACTGGCGTGCAGATGGACCACGAAACCGCGATCGGAGAGCAGTGCGCGGGTGCCGGCATCGAGCACGGCGCCGCCGCCGGTGGCAAGCACCATGCCGTCCTGTGTCAGCAGGCCGGCCAGCATCGCGCGCTCCCGCTTGCGGAACCCCGCCTCGCCTTCGCGTTCGAAAATGAGTGCGATGCTGGCGCCGGCCTCGCGCTCGATTTCCGCATCCGCATCCACCAGGCGCAGGCCGCAGCGCTCGGCCAGCTCGCGTCCGATCCGCGACTTTCCGGCGGCCATGGGGCCGACGAGGATGATGTTGGTGGGTTCGCGGGCTGGCTCGGTCATGACGCCGATTGTAGGACGCCAATGGCCGGCGGTCTTGGCCTGTTGCGCGTCTTTCACAGGGCGCTGGCTAGGGTTGGAGCTTCCGGTCGCATAACGCCAAACCGGTGCAAAGGAGAATCAACCATGTCAGTCGCAAAAGTCATCGAACTCAACGCCGCCTCGGACAAGAGCATGGAAGACGCGGTCCAGCGTGGTCTGAAGAAAGCCGCCGAGTCGGTCAAGAACATCAAGGGCGCCTGGGTCAACGAAATCAAGGTGGTGACCGACGACGCAGGCAACATCAACGAATGGCGGGTCAACATGAAGGTCAACTTCATCGTCCAGTAGCCTGCGTCACGGACGGGTGCGGTTAGCGCCGCATCCGGCCCACAATAGGCGCATGACTACCATCGACCTGTTGTCCGAAGCCAACGCCACCTTTGCCGCGCTGTTCGAACAGGCGCGGCAGGCCGGCGAACCCGATCCCACCGCGATGAGCGTGGCGACCGCCACCCTAGGCGCCCGCCCCTCCACCCGCATGGTGCTGCTCAAGCAGCATGACGAACGTGGGTTTGTGTTCTACACCCACCTTGATGGGCGCAAGGGCAGGGAGTTGCAGGACAACCCGTGCGCCGCGCTGCTGTTCCATTGGCCGCGGGTCAAGAACGGGGTGCAGGTGCGCGTCGAAGGCGGGGTGTCGATCGTTGCCGACGAGGAAGCCGATGCGTACTTCGCCTCGCGCCCGCGCGGCAGCCAGATCGGCGCCTGGGCGTCGCTGCAATCGGAGACCCTGGATGAGCCGGCGACGTTCCACGAACGCGTGGCGCAGGTCGAGCTGGAATTTGCCGGGCGCGATGTCCCGCGCCCGCCGCGGTGGACCGGTCTTCGGGTACGGCCAATGTCGATCGAGTTCTGGTACGGCGGCAACTTCCGCCTGCACGAGCGTTGCCTTTACGAGTGCGACCCTGCCGGCAACTGGACCAAGCGCATGCTCTACCCCTAGACCGCGTGCTGGGAATGGGCCGCGGTGCTTACGCCTGGCGCTGCGCCCAGCCCTGGATGATGGCCTCAAGCGCATCGATGCCATCGGTGAGCGCGGCCGGGCCCGGCTGCAGGATCAACGGCGATTTGACCTCGTGCAGCTCGCCGTTGCGCACCGCCGGCACCTCCTCCCATCCCGGACGCGCGACGACGTGCGCGGGGCGGAATTTCTTCCCGCACCAGCTGCCGATGATGATGTCGGGCTGGCGACGCACCACCTCCAGCGGGTCGGCGAGGATACGGTCGCGGCCCAGCGACATCGCCGCGCGCTCGGGAAAGATGTCGTCGCCACCGGCAATACCGACCAGCTCGGACACCCACTGGATCGCCGAGATCTGCGGCTCATCCCATTCCTCAAAATAGACTCTCGGCCGGCGTGACAGCGTTGCCGCGCGACTGCGGATCTCCTCCAGACGGGTCTCCAAGGTCGCTGCCAACCCTGCCGCGCGATCGCCTGCGCCCACCAGCGCACCCAGGCGCCGGATGTAGTCGATGATCCCCGCCACGTCGCGGTGATTGCTGATCCAGACCTCCACTCCGGCGCGGATCAGGTCGGCCGCGATATCGGCCTGGATGTCGGAGAAGCCAATCACCATGTCGGGCTTGAGGGCCAGGATCCGGTCAATCCTGGCGCTGGTGAAAGCGCTGACCTTGGGTTTCTCGCGGCGCGCGCGGGACGGGCGCACGGTGAACCCGCTGATGCCGACTATCCTGTGTTGCTCGCCGAGCAGGTACAGCGTCTCGGTCGGTTCCTCGGTCATGCAGACGATGCGCTGCGGACCCATGGCCAGCGAGCTCACTGGGGCTGGAAGTCGCGGGTGAACTGCATGGTCTTGCGGGCGCCATCCTCCAGGGTGATGTCGACCTCGAACTTCAACGTGTCCGGCAGGCTCACCTGCAGGGTGCCGACGTAGTCCATCAGGTCGCCGCTGCTCAGCTCGCGCAACTCGATGGGTCGCCGTCCGCCGCGCAGGTCGCTCGCGGTCGCCACGATGCGCGCCGGGACCGAGACTTCCGCGCTCCCCTCGCCGCGCCGCAGGCCCACCAGCAGCATCACCTGGTCATCGGCGCGCCGGATGCCGTACTTCTCGGCAACCAGGCTGCCAAGCGTCGCCGTGGGCATCACCGTTGCCCGCGCGGTGACGTCACCGATAGTGACAATCGTGTCCTGCGATTCGGCCATCGTCGCGGCCGGGACCGGGGCGGCCGGTTCACCGCTGCACGCGGACAGCAGGCCCATGCCGAGCACCATGGAAAAAAAGGGGGTTCGCAATGTCGTGCTCCTGGAAGTCGGGTGTCGGGGCCGCGGCACGCGGTCAGTCATCGTTGGCGGCGGACAGTTCGCGGCCGCGTGCGGCCGCGGCGGCCACGGCGCGATCGACCAGCTGACGCAGGCCGCCGTTCTCGAACGTCTCCACCGCCGCGTGCGTCGTCCCGCCGGGCGATGTCACGTTGCGACGCAAGTCCTCGGCCGCCTCGTCGCGCTCGGTCAGCATCCGTGCGGCGCCCAGCAATGTCTGGTTGGCGAGCAGGCGCGCGGTTTCCGGCGACAGACCCTGATGTATGCCCGCCGCCTGCAGGGCCTCCGAGAACAGGAACACGTACGCCGGGCCACTGCCCGACACCGCCGTCACCGCGTCCATTTGCGCTTCATCGTCGATCCAGACGGTCGGGCCAACCGCGTCCAGCAGGCGCTCGGCCTGCCCGCGCTGGGTCGGGTCCACCTGCGCGTTGGCGAACAGGCCGGTCATGCCGGCGCCGATCAGCGACGGTGTGTTGGGCATCGCCCGGATCACTGCCGCATCACCGCCCAGCCAAGTCGACAGCTGGTCGCTGGACAGGCCGGCGGCGATGGAGATCGCCAGTGGCCGGGCCGTGCGGGCGATATCCACCACCTCGGCGCATACGGTGCGCATCACCTGCGGCTTCACCGCCAGCACCCACACGCTGGCCTGATCAACGGCCTCGCTCGCGCTGGCAAACACCTGCACGCCGAAGTCGGCGAACAGAGCCTCGCGCACGGCGGCCACTGGATCGGCCACGCGGACGCGGGTCGGGTCGGCGCCGCGCGCGATCATGCCGCCGATCAGGCTGCGGGCCATGTTGCCGCCACCGATAAAGGCGACGACCGGGGCGGATGGGGAGGTCGAGGGGGTTGTGTCGCTCATGGAACCTGCCTGTGGTTTGCGGTGATTGCCTGCCAGGGCATCGGGATCGACCAGTGTAAGAGGGTGGGCCATCGCGTGCCTCCCGCGCACCAGGAGCATGGTTGGAAGCGCGTTGAGCGAGGCGGGCCGGCGGCCCCGCAGCGGGCGACGAAGGCTGTGATCGGGTACTGGATTGACGGCACCTGTCGGGGGCTATACTCCGGGCTGGGGCCATCCGTATCACCATTTGCCTGCGCGCCGTCGGCGGCTGCGGGCGGAGCGGGGCGCGGATTTCCGAAATCCACGGTTCAGGGGAACATGCATGGATATCGCCGAGCTGCTGGCGTTTTCAGTCAAGAACAAAGCATCCGATCTGCATCTGTCGGCCGGCATGCCGCCGATGATCCGCGTTGATGGCGATGTCCGCCGGATCAACATCCCGGCGCTGGACCACAAGACGGTCCACGCGCTGGTGTACGACATCATGTCGGACAAGCAGCGCCGCGACTTCGAGGAATTCCTCGAGACCGATTTCTCGTTCGAGATTCCGGGGCTGGCCCGTTTCCGCGTCAACGCTTTCAACCAGAACCGTGGCGCCGGCGCGGTCTTCCGCACCATTCCCTCCGAGGTGCTGACCTTGGAGGACCTGGCGACACCCCGGATCTTCAAGGACCTGATCGACCAGCCGCAGGGCCTGATCCTGGTGACCGGCCCGACCGGCTCGGGCAAGTCGACCACCCTGGCGGCGATGATCGACCACATCAACAAGACCGAGTACGGCCATATCCTGTCGGTCGAGGACCCGATCGAGTTTGTGCACACCTCGCAGAAGTGCCTGATCAACCAGCGCGAAGTGCACCGCGACACGCACGGATTCAACGAGGCCCTGCGCTCGGCCTTGCGTGAGGATCCCGACTACATTCTGGTCGGCGAGTTGCGCGACCTGGAAACCATCCGGCTGGCGCTGACCGCGGCGGAAACCGGGCATCTGGTCTTCGCCACAGTGCATACCAGCTCGGCGGCCAAGACGATCGACCGCATCATCGACGTGTTCCCGGCGGGCGAGAAGCCGATGGTGCGCTCGATGCTGTCCGAATCACTGCGCGCGGTGATCAGCCAGGCGCTGCTGAAGAAGGTCGGCGGCGGCCGGACCGCGGCATGGGAAATCATGGTCGGCACGCCGGCGATCCGGAACCTGATCCGCGAGGACAAGGTCGCGCAGATGTATTCGGCGATCCAGACCGGCCAGAACGCCGGAATGATGACCTTGGACCAGCACCTCCAGGACCTGGTGAAACGCGGGCTGATCCTGCGTCCGCAGGCGCGCGAATACGCCAAAGACAAGCGGTTGTTCGATTGACCGGCCGATCCACTGAATGCGCCGCCAGGCCGGGTGCCTGCGGACGGGGGATATCGCAATGAACACGACCCAGAGCACGAACGAGACCATCGACTTCACGTCGTTCCTCAAGCTGATGGCGCACCAGAAGGCCTCCGATCTGTTCATCACCGCCGGCATGCCGCCGTCGATGAAGATCAACGGCGTCCTGCAGCCGATCACCAAGAACCCGCTGACACCGCAGCAAAGCCGCGACCTGGTGCTCAACGTAATGAACCCCTCGCAGCGCGAGGAGTTCGAGAAGACCCATGAGGCGAACTTCGCGATCGGGCTGGCCAATGTCGGCCGCTTCCGCGTCAGCTGCTTCTACCAGCGCAACCAGGTCGGCATGGTGTTGCGCCGGATCGAGACCAGGATCCCGACCATCGACGAGCTGAACCTGCCGCCGGTGCTCAAGACGCTGGCGATGACCAAGCGCGGGATCATCCTGTTCGTCGGCGCCACCGGTACCGGCAAGTCCACCTCGCTGGCGGCGATGATCGGCTACCGCAACCAGAACTCGACCGGCCACATCATCACCATCGAGGACCCGATCGAGTTCGTGCACAAGCACGAGGGCTGCATCATCACCCAGCGCGAGGTCGGCATCGACACCGACAGCTGGGAAAATGCGCTCAAGAACACGCTGCGCCAGGCGCCCGACGTGATCATGATTGGCGAGGTGCGTACCCGGGAGGGCATGGACCACGCGATCGCCTTCGCCGAAACCGGCCATCTGGTGCTGTGCACCCTGCACGCCAACAACGCCAACCAGGCGATGGATCGGATGATCAACTTCTTTCCCGAGGACCGGCGCAACCAGCTGCTGATGGACCTGTCGCTGAACCTTAAGGGTGTGATCGCGCAGCAGCTGATCCCGACCCCGGACGGCAAGTCGCGTCGGGTCGCGATGGAAATCCTGCTGGGGACGCCGCTGGTCCAGGACTACATCCGCGACGGCGAGATCCACAAGCTCAAGGAAGTGATGAAGGAATCCACCCAGCTGGGCATGAAGACCTTCGATCAGGCCTTATTCGAGCTGTTCCAGGCGGGCGAGATCACCTACGAGGACGCCTTGCGCTTCGCCGACTCGCAGAACGAGGTGCGCCTGCGCATCAAGCTCGCCCAGGGCGGGAATGCGCAGACCCTGGCCGCGGGCATGGACGGGGTGGAAGTCGCCGAGATGCGCGACTAGCAGAAGCCACCCGGTGCGGGCTCGGCGCACCGGGTCTGGAGAGCACGGCTCGAGATTCAGCGTTCCATCGTCCAGCCGGTAGCCGCCGTTGATCAGGTTGCAGGTGTTGCTGAGGGACAGCCGATTGTCGGTGAAGTCGAGTTGCAACGGGATGTGGATGGCAGTTCCCGGGCCCACGGGGCGCCGGCCGCCAGCGTGCGCGCGTGGACCGGGCAATCGCTGCGATGCGCGCCCGGCAGGTATCCCAGGCTCATCAGGAACTCGCCGGTTATCTCCGGGCCCGTGAAGCGGAAGGTCTGCCTGAACAGCTGTACCCACCCGGCCTTGTCGCGGCGGTCGTCGGCGTCGGTCAGGTGCGCATCCAGCCAGTGGCTGAAACCGCCGTGGCTCGCGCGCAGGCGCTGGATCACCTGCGCGTTGTGGATCGCTGCGTTGATCTTCAGTTTGTTGCGGATGATCCTCGCATCGCCCAGCAGGCGCTCGCGATCAGCATCGCCATACGCCGCGACGCGATCGACATCGAATCCCCCGTAGGCGCGCTGGAACGCCTCGCGCTTGCCCAGGATGGTCAGCCAGCTGAGGCCGGCCTGGTTGATTTCCAGGACCAGGCGTTCGAACAGGACGGCCTCGTCGCGCTGGAGGAAGCCGTATTCATCGTCGTGGTAAGGGCCGTGCAACGGATGACCCGGTGCGCTGTCGCAGTAGCTTGGTGGCGCGGCAGGCACGGGCTGCGGGCTAGAATGCATGGATGGATTCTGGCCCCACACCCCTTGCCAATCAATTGCTGATCGCCCTGCCGGCGCTGGAGGAGGGCGCGTTCGCACGTTCGGTCGCGCTGATCTGCCAGCACGACGAGGACGGCGCCATGGGCATCGTGATGAACCGAGCCTCGGAGTACACGCTGGGCGAAGTGCTCGGCCAGATGAGCATCAGCGGCGGCAGCGATGAACTGCGTTCGCGGGTGGTTCTCGCCGGCGGTCCGGTCCATCCCGAGCGTGGCTTCGTCCTGCACGACGGTGGCAGCCGCTGGGACTCGACCCTGCCCATCGCGGATGGGCTCTCGCTCACCACCTCGCGCGACATCCTGGAAGCGATGGCCAGCGGTGAGGGACCGGCCAACGCCGTCGTGGCGCTGGGCTGCGCGGGCTGGGGTGCCGGCCAGCTGGAGCAGGAGTTGACCAACAACGACTGGCTTACCGCCCCCGCCGACGCGGAACTGCTGTTCGAGGTGCCGCTGGAAGCGCGCTGGGAGGCCGCGGCCGGTCGCATCGGCGTGGATTTCGCCCACCTTGCCGGCTACTCCGGCCGCGCATGAGCGGTAGCGACGAGCCGGCTCGTCCCGCAGACGCGCTGCCTGCGATCCGGCCCGATGGCAGCGTGCTCGGTTTCGATGTCGGCTCGCGGCGAATCGGTGTCGCGCTGGGCACGCCGCTGGCGGGGCAGGCGCGCGCACTGGCGGTGATCGACGTGCACGGCGCCGGCCCGGACTGGGCCGCGATCGAGCGCCTGTATCGCGAATGGCGGCCCGATGGCTTCATCGTCGGCGACCCGCTGACCCTCGACGGCGGCGGCCAGCCCGCGCGTGAGCGGGCGCACGAGTTTGCGCGGCAGCTGCAGCTGCGTTACTGCCGGCAGGTGCTGCTGGTGGACGAGCGCTCCAGCTCGATGGAAGCGGCGCAGCGTTTCGCCCGCGCGCGCGCGCAGGGCCAGAAACGCCGCCGCGATGCCGTGGCCCTGGACGCCATGGCGGCGGCAGTGATCGTGGACCGCTGGATGGGCGCGCCGGGCGATGCCATCGACATCCGCGAGGTCGCGCCCACCATCGACACCCACTCCACAGCCTCCAGCAGCGCCGCCCCCGACCCGGGAACGAACGAATGAACACAGCGACCCAAGTGCCCGCGCCTTTGCGTCACCTGCTCAGCCTGCAACACCTGCCACGTGCGCAACTGATCGCCCTGTTGGACCGCGCCCAGGCCCATGCCGACGGCGAAGGGGACCGGGCCGCGCTGGCCGGGATCGCAATCTGCACCCTGTTTTTCGAGGCTTCCACCCGCACCCGCCTCAGCTTCCAGCTGGCCGCGCAGCGGCTCGGGGCAGACGTGCTCAACTTCGATGTCTCCACCTCATCCACCCGCAAGGGCGAAACCGCCCGCGACACGCTGCGCACCATCGAGGCGATGGGCGTGCGCGGGTTCGTGGTGCGCGACAACGAGGACGGCAGCGTGGCGGCCCTGGCTTCTGCGGCCGGACCGGGCACCGCGCTGGTCAATGCCGGCGATGGGCGCAGCGACCACCCCACGCAGGGCCTGCTCGACATGCTGACCCTGCGCCAGGCAAAGGGGACCGACTTCAGCGGCCTGAAAGTGCTGATCGTCGGTGACGTCAAGCATTCCCGCGTCGCCCGCTCCGACCTGCATGCCCTGCGTACGCTCGGCACCGGGGAAATACGCGTGTGTGCTCCGCCCTCGCTGTTGCCGGGCGACAACACCCTGGCCGGGTGCACCGTCAGCCACGACCTGGACGCCGCTCTGGAGGGCGTGGACGTGCTGATGATGCTGCGCCTGCAGCGCGAGCGTATGGAGGAAGGGCTGGTGACCTCGTTGGAGGGCTATCACCGCGACTTCGGCCTGACCGCCAGCCGCCTGCGCCGCGCGGCGCCGGATGCGGTGGTCATGCACCCTGGACCGATCAACCGGGGGGTGGAGATCACTGACGAGGTGGCCGACGGCCCGCAATCGCTGGTACTGCGCCAGGTCCGCAATGGCGTGGCAACGCGAATGGCGGTGCTGGAAACCCTGCTCGGCGGCCCCGCGCGTCCGTGTTGACGCTGAACAAAACGAGCATCCATGCGATGCGGTCGGCCCTCACCTGATGCAGCCTGAGAAAAAGCCCCGCAGATGCGGGGCTTTTTTTGGACTGGAAGCCGGTCAAGCGCCGGTAAAAACCAACGCGATCAGGACACCATCGGCTCGCTGAAGGCCTCGATCTCGCCTTCGTACTCGTTGATCGGCACGCAGGCGCAAAACACGTTCTTGTCGCCGTAGATGTTGTCCACGCGGGCAATCGGCGGCCAGTACTTCTGCTGCCGCAGCGAGGGCAGCGGGAATGCCGCCAGCTCGCGCGGGTAGGCGCGCGCCCACTCGCTCGCGCTGACCTGCGCCGCCGTGTGCGGGGCGTGCTTGAGCGGATTGTCCTTGCGGTCCAAAGACCCGTTCTCGATGGCCCGGATCTCCTCGCGGATCTGGATCATCGCGTCGATGAATCGGTCCAGTTCGTGCAGCGACTCGCTTTCGGTCGGCTCGACCATCAGTGTCCCGGCGACCGGGAAGCTCAGGGTCGGGGCGTGGAATCCGAAATCGACCAGCCGCTTGGCCACGTCCTCGGCGCTGACTTCGGTGGCCTTCTCAAGCGGACGCAGGTCCAGGATGCACTCGTGCGCGACCAGACCGTTGCGGCCGGTGTACAGCGTCGGGTAGTGCGGCTCCAGCCGCTTGGCCACGTAGTTGGCGTTGAGCATGGCGATCTCGCTCGCCCGGCGCAGCCCGTCGCGGCCCATCAGGGTGATGTACATCCAGCTGATGGGCAGGATCGAGGCGGACCCGAAGGTCGCGGCGCTGACCATGCCGACATCGCCCTGGCCGCCGAACGCGCGTGGCAGGTAGGGCGCCAGGTGCGACTTCACCGCACATGGGCCCACGCCAGGACCGCCGCCGCCGTGGGGGATGCAGAAGGTCTTGTGCAGGTTGAGGTGGGAGACATCCGAGCCCCATTTGCCCGGCTGGGCGAGGCCGACGATGGCGTTCATGTTGGCGCCGTCGGTGTAGACCTGGCCGCCGTGGGCGTGGACGATCTCGCAGATCTCCACCACGCCTTCCTCGAACACGCCGTGGGTGGAGGGGTAGGTGATCATCAGCGCGGCCAGCCGGTCGGAATACTTCTCGGCGTTGGCGCGGATGTCCTCGACATCGACGTTGCCATTGGCGTCGCACTTGGTCACCACGACCTTCAGGCCGCACAGCTGGGCGGACGCCGGGTTGGTGCCGTGGGCGGATTCTGGGATCAGGCAGATGTCGCGCTGGCCCTGACCATTGGCGCGGTGCCAGGCGCGGATCGCGAGCAGTCCGGCGTATTCGCCCTGGGCGCCCGAGTTGGGCTGCAGGCTGACCGCGTCATAGCCGGTGATCTCCGCCAGCATCGCCTCCAGGCCGTCGATCAGCTCCTTGTAACCCAACGCCTGGTCGGCGGGCGCCAGCGGATGGATGTTGGCGAACTCCGGCCAGGTGATCGGGATCATCTCGGCGGTGGCGTTGAGTTTCATCGTGCAGCTGCCCAGCGGGATCATGGTGCGATCCAGCGCCAGGTCCTTGTCCGCCAGCGAGCGGATGTAGCGCAGCATCTCGTGCTCGCTGTGGTGGGTGTTGAACACCGGGTGGGTCATGAATTTCGATTCGCGCAGCAGCCCGGCCGGCAGGGCGTCGACGGTATCGGCGTCGAGCTCGTCGATGCGGTCCAGGTCGATCTGCACGCCGAACAGGCCGGCCAGCGCGATCACGTCCTCTCGGGTGGTGGTCTCGTCAAGGCTGATGCCCACGCTGTCGGCATCAATCACGCGCAGGTTCATGTGCGCCTGCGCCGCGCGGTGGTGCATGTCGGCCGCGTCCACGCCGGTCAGGTGCAGGGTGTCGAAGAAGTTGTCGCCAACCGCCACCCCGGCATTGCGCAGGATGCCGGCAAGGATGCCCGCCAGGCGGTGGGTGCGGCGCGCGATTCGGATCAGCCCGTCGGGACCGTGGTAGACGGCGTACATCGCGGCCATCACCGCCAACAGCACCTGCGCGGTGCAGATGTTGCTGGTCGCTTTCTCACGGCGGATGTGCTGCTCGCGGGTCTGCAGGGTCAGGCGATAGGCCGGGTTGCCTTCGGCATCCACCGAGACGCCGATCAGGCGGCCCGGCATCGAGCGCTTGTAGGCGTCGCGGCAGGCCATGAACGCGGCATGCGGCCCGCCGAAGCCGAACGGCACGCCAAAGCGCTGGGTATTGCCGACCACTATATCCGCGCCCCACTCACCTGGCGCCTTGAGCAGGGTCAGGGCGAGCAGGTCGACGGCGACGGCAACCAGGCCGCCGCGTGCGTGCACCGCCTCGGCCAGTTCGGCGTAATCGTTGGCGCGTCCGAAGGTGTCCGGGTACTGCAGCAGCACGCCAAAGGCATCGGTGTTGGCTGCGTCGGCGTCATCGCCGATCACCAGCTCGATCTCCAGTGGCTCGGCGCGGGTGCGCATGACCTCGATGGTCTGCGGGTGCACGCCGCGGGAGACGAAGAACACGTTGGTCTTGGCGCGGCTGGAACGGCGCGCCAGGGTCATTGCCTCGGCCGCCGCGGTGGCCTCGTCCAGCAGGGACGCGTTGGCGATCTCCATGCCGGTCAGGTCCATGCACATGGTCTGGAAGTTGATCAGTGCTTCCATCCGGCCCTGCGAGATCTCCGCCTGATAGGGCGTGTACGCCGTGTACCAGCCCGGGTTCTCGAGGATGTTGCGCAAGATGACGTTAGGCGTGTGGGTGCCGTAGTAACCTTGGCCGATGAAGCTGCGGAAGACCCGGTTGCGCTCGGCGATCTCGCGGATCTTTGCCAGCGCGTCCACCTCGGTCACTGCCGCAGGCAGCGCCAGCGGTCCGGTCGAGCGGATCGAAGCGGGAACGATCGCATCGGTGAAGGCGTCCAGCGAATCGTGACCGACCACGCGCAGCATGTGCGCGATCTCGTCATCGTTGGGGCCGATGTGGCGCGCAACGAAGGCATCGTGATGCTCAAGCTCGCGCAGGGTGAGGGGGGTGTCGTGGCTCATGTCAGGGGCGTCCGTTGGCTGCGTGCGGTACAAGATCGGGGGAAGGGCATTCCTACCCGCCGGCCTCAAGGCCAACGGGCGCTTGCGGGCTGGTGGCTTGCGCCACTCGACATCCCCGCGCGCCCCTCTGTCCTTTTGCCTGAGAGTTTTAAAAGCCGACCGTGAGAGCGTCCGCGCTTCGTGCCCCTTCGGCGCCGGATTCAACCGGTCTCTCCAGAGTGGTTCACAGCCGGTGGTACGGGAGCCTGAACGATTACGGGCGTTGCGTCTTCGGCAGCGGTACGGCCTGTCAGGGCGCGATCCGCTTCTCCCACCGGATGTATTTACCTGCGTGGATTATAGGCGATGGATCACCCCGCGTTCGCCGTGACGGTGGCCTCGCCGCACAGGCATTCACGCACGTCCAGCACCTCGGCCTCCAGAACGGCGGGCAGGGGTGGGAGGACCGGGCAGGGCTCGTTGCCGTGGGTCGCCGCGACCAGCAATTCCAGTGCGCTCTGCAGGTCGTGCTCGCCCGTCGCACCAAACATCGACTGCGCCGACTGGAGGGAGGCCGGTTTGCCCAGTCGCTGCAGCGACCAGCACACCGACAGCGTCCTGTAGGCGAGCCGTTCCGTGGCGGCGATCGCCGGCCAGGCGCGGTCGGCGGAGAGGCGTTGCCGCCGCGATGAGGCGACGGCCATGTCGTAAGTCTCCTTCAGGGTGAATGTGGAGCGAAGAAGATGCCGGCGTGCGTCCTTGGCGGCAGGCGTCGTGACCTCACCGGCGGCAATGAAGGGGACGGTCGCCGCCACCGCGCGCAGGGTGATGGCCAGCTGGTCGGGCAAGGCGGCACGCGCCGCACGCGGCGGCACCAGGCGGTAGACCAGCAATGCGATCACGCAGCCGGCCAGGGTGTCCACGCCACGCGCGATGAGGTAGCCGGCGGGGTCATCCAGCGCCTGCCCCCCGCTGGCGATGGTCATGGCAAGGCCGGTGATGAAGACCACGGCGATGGCGTAGTTGCGCCACACCAGCATCTGGATGGTGAACTGCAGCGCCGCCACCGTCAGTGCCAGCCACGGGCCCTGCGGATGCAGCACCACCACCAGACCGGCCACCAGCAATCCCACCCACGTGCCCACGGTGCGCTCGATGCTGCGCTGGAACATCCGTTGCCAGTCCAAGCCCTGGTGCAGCATCAACACGGCTGCGGCAACCACCCAATACGCGCGGTCCAGCTGGAAGATCGTTCCCAGACCGCCGGCCACGACTGCCGCGACGCCAACGCGCACGATCACACGTCGCGGATGGGCGCCGGGTTGAAGCGCATCCACGATCGCCGCCAAGGCTCCGGGATGGCCGAGCGGCACCACACTGGAATCGCCGTCGGGGACTTCATCGCGGCCGGGGTTGCGCGCCCGCTCGCCCATGGCGCGGACCTCGTCCAGCCAGGCATCCGGCAGCGCCTGCCCGCGGATCTCCTTCGCCATGGCGTCGGCGAAGCGCAGGTGCAGCTCGCGGTTGATCTCGCGCAGCCGGACCAGCACGCTGCCGGGGCGGGCGGGCAGGGGCTGCTGGCTGACCAGCGCCGCCCAGGCCTGGTGCAGCGCGAATGCCGCCTGGCGGCGTGTGCGGCTGGACTCTTCGGAGCCGGCAGCGGCGAGGTAGTCGGCCACCGCGTCGGCCGCGGCAACGACCGCGTTCTTCTCCGGACTGCGCGGCCGGAACAGCGCGCCGGACATGTGCACCAGCCACGAGAACGCGCCGCCGGCGAACACCAGCGCGCCGGCGTGCTGCCAGCTCAGATGCTCGGCGGGCAGGGCGGTGCCCGTGGCGATCGCCAGCACGAACATGTAGGCGCCGGGCGCACCGATCTGCAGGGCGTTGCTGAGCCAGGTGGCGAGCATCGCGGTCAGCGCCACGCTGAGCACGACCAGCGCCGGGTGGCCGCCGACGAGCAGCCCAACGCTGAGCGCAGCGCCAAGCATCAGTGCTACCACGGCCAACAAACGGGCGCGGCTGAGATACGGGCGTCCGCCGCCGTACATGCTGGTGAAGCCGCCGATGGCGGCCATCAATCCCGCCGGCGTGTCGCCGGCCATCCAGCCGACGAAGATCGGCATGCCCATGCACACGGCGCTGCGCAACGCCGTGCGCCAGCGGCCGGGCGTGGCGGGCCGCAGCTGGAAGAGTTGGCGTGCGGTCGCGCGCAACGAGTAGGACGCTTCAGTCATGAAGCGATTCTTGCCTGCGCCGCCGTGCACTGCACCCCTTGGTTTCTGCATCTGGAAGCCGGAGAGCGAACCCGAACGGTGCAGGCCTTACCATGGCGCATTGTTTCAGCGCTGGATTTTCGTGGACACATCGCAAAAGCCGGTGAGCCTGGCCCGGCTCACCCTGATCCTGGCCGGACTGTCGATGTTCGGCCCCTTCGCCATCGACACCATCTTCCCCGCGTTCCCGGTCATGGGTGCGGAGTTCGGTGCCGACAAGCTGGCCATGCAGCAGACCATCAGCGTCTATCTGGTGGCCTATGCGGTCACCAGCATCCTGCACGGCCCGCTCTCGGACGCGTGGGGACGTCGACGGGTGATCCTGGGTGGGCTGGCGATCTTCACCCTGGCCTCGGTCGGATGTGCGATGTCCACCCGACTGGATACCTTGCTGGTGTTCCGCGCGCTGCAGGGGCTGTCGGCGGGCACCGGTCTGATCGTCGGCCGGGCAGTGATCCGCGATGTGCTGCAGGGTGACGACGCACAGCGCTTGATGAGCCACGTGTCGATGATCTTCGGCATTGCCCCGGCGATTGCGCCAATCATCGGTGGCTGGATCCTTGGCTGGAGCCACTGGTCGACGATTTTCTGGTTCCTGGTGGCGTTCTCGACGGTGTTGCTGGCGGTCACCTGGCGACTGTTGCCGGAGACCCATCCGGTCGAGGCACGGCTGCCACTGGTGCCCTCGCGGCTGCTGCGCGACTACAAGGCGATCCTGATCAACCCTCGTTTTCAGCGCCTGGCCGCCTGCGCCGCATTCAACTTCTCTGCGCTGTTCCTGTTCATCGCATCGGCGCCTGCGTTCGTGCTGGATCTGCTGCAGCGCAATGGCGAGCCGATGGGTCCGGGCGACTTTGGCTGGTTCTTCATCCCGATGATCGGCGGCATGGTGCTGGGTGCGTTCACGTCCGGCCGCGCCGCCGGACGCATCCGCGGCTCGACCCTGGTGGCGATCGGTTTCGCGGTATCCGGCTTCGCGGTCACCCTGGGGCTGATCTTCAACCTGCTGACCGACGCCCCGCAGATTCCTTGGGCGATGATCCCGATCAGCCTGAACGCGTTTGGCATCGCCCTGGTGTTCCCGATCGTGACCCTGGCGATCCTGGAGATGTACCCGCGCATGCGCGGCGCCGCGTCGTCGTTGCAGGCGTTCACCTCGCTGGTGCTGAACGCCGTGGTCGCCGGCATCATCTCGCCGTGGCTCAGTGGCAGTGCGCTGTCCCTGGCGATTGCCGCCGCCGCGCTGGTCCTGATCGGCTGGCTGTTCTGGCTGTGGGAGTCGGTCTTATCGCGACCGCTCACTGGCCGGTCCAGTAGCGGAACGCGCGTGCCGGGCGATTCGATCTGAGCGGCCGGGCCTTCCGAGCCGGAGCCACAGAGGGCCTGACCGCCCCTGCGTGAGCGGCTCGGCCTGGACGGCGTCCAGGCCGGATGTTGCAACCCATCCCGTGGCGCGCAGGCTCAGCCCTTGACGTTGGCCTGGGCGGGGGCCAGCTTGCTAGGCGCTGGCGCGGGAGTGGCGGCTGCCGCGCTCGCCTGCCAGCCGCAGGTCTGGCCTTCGTTCTGCTGCTGCAGCCACTCCTGCAGCGGAGCGAAGTACTCCAGCACCGCGCTGGCATCCATGCGCTCCGTGCCGGTCAGCTCCTTCATCGTCTGCTGCCAGGGCTGGCTCGCGCCCTTGGCCAGCATCGCCTGCAATTTCTCGCCGGCGGCCTTGTTGCCGTAGAAGCTGCACTCGTTGAGCGGCCCGGTATAGCCGGCCGCATCGCACAGCGACTTGTAGAACTGGAACTGCAGCACGTGCGACAGGAAGTAGCGGGTGTATGGCGTGTTGCCCGGCACGTGGTACTTGGCACCCGGGTCGAAGAACTCCTCACCGCGCGCCTCTACCGGTGCCACGCCCTGGTACTTGGCCTTCAGGTCCCACCACGCCTTGTTGTACTTGTCGGGCTGGATCGAGCCGTCAAACACGCCCCAGCGCCAGCGGTCGATCATCAGGCCGAAGGGCAGGAAAGCCACCTTGGCTAGGGCCATGCGCATCTGCGCGTTGATCAGCGCTTCCTCGCTCTGCTGCTGGGCGCTGGCCAGACCGATCGACTCCAGGTATTTCGGGGTCATGGCCAGCACGATGGTGTCGCCGATGGCTTCGTGGAAGCCATCGTGGGCGCCGGTCTGGAACAGTGGCGGCTGGTCGTTGTAGGCTATGTAGTAATACACGTGCCCCAGCTCGTGGTAGATGGTGGTGAACTCTTCCTCGTTGGGCTTGATGCACATCTTGGTGCGCACGTCGCCCTTCATGTCCATGTCCCACGCGCTGGCGTGGCAGACCACGTTGCGGTCGCGGGGCTTGATGAACTGGGTGTGCTGCCAGTAGCTGTCGGGCAGTTTGGCCATCCCCAGGGAGAGGTAGAAGTCCTCCGCCCGCTTGGTCATCTGGCGCGCTGAGGCGTCCCTTGCGTCCACCTCCAGCTGGGCAAGCTGCGCGGCACTGCGGGCGGTCGCGTTCTGGGCAAGTTTCTGCCGATGGATCTCCTCGTAGCGCGCCTGCAGGGCGCCGGTGATATCCATTGAACCGGCGTTCTCGTAGGGGACCAGCACGTCCCACAGGTTGCCCCAGTCCTGCTGCCACATGTTGCCCAGCAGGTGCGCGGGCAGCAGGCCGCCGGCGACCTCGCCCTTGTCCTTGCCGTACTTCGCGTCCAGTCGGGTGCGGGTATAGCAGTGCAGCTGCTCGTAGAGCGGCTTGACCTGGCCCCACAGGCGGTCGGTTTCGGCGGCCAGCTCCACCGGGCTCATGTCGTAGCCCGAACGCCACATCTCGCCGGCATCGGCGAAGCCCATGTCACCGGCGCCTTCGTTGACCAGCTCGACGAAGCGCACGTAATCCTTGCGCATCGGCTGGGAAATCGTGTGCCAGCCGCGCCAGGCGTCGAGCTGGGCGTCATAGTCCCGGCTGGTGCGCAGGACGTCTTCCAGTTCGCCCAGCTGGCGGCAGTTGCGCGTCTCGCCCTCGCCCTTGCAATACTCGCCGGATCCGTAGGCGCCTTCCATCTTGCTGGCGATGCCGGCCAGTTCGGCCAGCTTGGCGGGGTCGCTGGGCGCAGGCATCGAGGTGGACAACTTGAGCAACTGGATCGCGCGCGCTGTCTCCGGCGTCATCTGCTGGCCCTCAAAACCCTTGGCCTGCTCGATCCAGTCGTTCAGCTGCGAGAGGTAACGCTCGTTGGACTTGGCCGCGAGGAACTCGGTGTCGTCGTTGATATAGGTGTTGGAGAGCCACTGCGGCTTGGTCAGCTCCGGCTGCATCGCCTTCCACTCGCTGTTGATGCGGGCGATGAACTGGTCGGCGTTCTCGTTGGCGGTGGCGGTGGTCGCCGGCGTCGAAGAGTCGGGTGTGGGCGATTTCTCGCAGGCGGCCAGGCCGAGAACGGCAATGGCGATGCTCAGCGCGAGCACGGCGCGGATGGGCTTCATCGAATCTCACCTCTGGGGTCGGAGCGCCGCGATGACGCCAATCCCGGAAGGCTAGGTCGCGGGCGCGCGGGGCGCAAGCGTGCGCGTAAGCGGATCCACCAGCCCTCGGGCGGCCAGCCACTGCCAGGCGGTGTCGGCATCGTGGTGGAAATAGGCCGCCGCCGATCCGAGGCGGAATGTGTACCCCCAGGCGTCCATGTCGGCCAGGATGCGCGCCGAGCCCACGCCGGGCAGCGCCTCGCCCAACAACGCCTGCAACACGCATACCGCGTCCTCTTCCTCGATGGAATCGGTTGCATCGGTATGCACCAGGGCCCGGTCGGCCGGCGGCAGCACGATCAGGTGGCCGGCCTCGTGCAGCAGCGAATGCACAGGCGTGTCGCGGCGGGCATACACGGTTTCGCCGATCAGTCCGGCCTCCGCATCGCCCCAGTAGCTGCCCGGGATTGGCTCGCCATCCGCTACCTCGACCAGACGCAGACCGTAGCCCGCCAGGAGGCGGGCGGGCGCTTCGAATCCGATGTCGGACAGAGTTAGCATGCCGCGGGTTTCGTGCGCTGTCGCGGGTGCGTTTGACGCGCCACGCGCAAATTCCCGCGACCCCATGAAGGCGTCGCGGGAATGGAAGGATTCGGCCTCACCGTTCAGCTGTTGGCGACCGCCGCGCTTTCAGGCAGCGATACCGAGATATCCAGCACCTTGTCGTCGCCCTCGCCGAGCAGGTCGACCTTGACCGCGTCGGCATCCACGTTGACGTACTTGCGGATGACCTCGAGCAGCTCCCGTTGCAGCATCGGCAGGTAGTCCGGACCACCGCGGGTAGCGCGCTCGTGGGCGACGATGATCCGCAGCCGGTCCTTGGCGACCGAAGCGGTCTGCTTCTTGACCAGCAGGAAATCGAACAGACCCATGACTATCCTCCGAACATCTTGCTGAAGAAGCCCTTTTTCTCAGGGCTTATGAAACGCATCGGGCGGGTGTCGCCCAGCAGCCGGGCCACGGCATCGTCGTAGGCCTGGGCGGCGTCGGACTCGGTGTCCAGGATCACCGGCTCGCCCTTGTTGGAGGCGTTGAGCACGTCGCTGGACTCGGGAATCACGCCGATTGTCTTCAGACCGAGGATCTCCTCCACGTCGGTGATGCTCAGCATCTCCCCGGACTCCACCCGCTTGGGGCTGTAGCGGGTCAGCAGCAGGTGCTCCTTGATCCTCTCGCCCTTCTCGGCGCGGCGCGTCTTGGACGCAAGCAGGCCCAGGATGCGGTCGGAATCGCGCACCGAGGAGACTTCCGGGTTGACCACCACAAGGGCCTGGTCGGCGAAGTACATCGACAGGTAAGCGCCCTTCTCGATACCGGCCGGGGAGTCGCAGATGATGTAGTCGAAGCCGTCGGCGGCGAGCTCGTTGAGCACGCGCTCCACGCCTTCCAGGGTCAGCGCGTCCTTGTCGCGGGTCTGCGATGCGGCCAGCACGAACAGGTTCTCGAAGCGCTTGTCCTTGATGAGCGACTGCTTGAGGCTGGACTCGCCATTGACCACGTTTACGAAGTCGTAAACGACGCGACGCTCGCAACCCATGATCAGGTCCAGGTTGCGCAGGCCGACGTCGAAATCGATGATCGCGACCTTGTGGCCGCGGCGCGCAAGGCCGCAGGCGAGGCTGGCGCTGGTCGTGGTCTTGCCGACGCCTCCCTTGCCCGAAGTGACAACGATAATCTCGGCCAAGTTCAAATCCTCCAATTGATGGGGTGGTGCGCAAGGGGAAACGCCGCCGGCAGGTGGCCGGCTGGTACTGCTCGCGCGGGGGCGGCGCAGCCCACGTCACTGCCGCCTGTGGCGGTGTGTGACGTGGCGTGGGGGGACAGCATGCACGGTTCGCGGGTCATGCGGCGTCCATTGCGGCCAGATGGATCTGGCCTTCGTGCAGCCACACCTGCACGGGCCTGCCGCGCAACTCCGCGGGAATGTCTTCCAGAACCCGGTAATGGCCGGCGATGGCGACCAGCTCGGCATGGAATTCGCGGCAGAAAATGCGCGCGTGCTCGTTGCCCTTGGCGCCGGCCAGGGCGCGGCCACGCAAGGGTCCGTAGATGTGCACCGAGCCGTCGGAGATCACTTCCGCGCCGGCGCCGACGCCGGTCAATATGGTCAGGTCGCGATTGTCGGCGTACACCTGCTGCCCGGAACGCACCAGCGGCAGGTGCAGCAAGCCCGGGCCGTGGGCGTCGTCGCGCGGCGGTGCTGGTGCGGGCGTTGGATCCGGCGTCCGCGCAGCGGGCGACGGCTCGGGCGCGCTGGTGGCCGCCGCGTCGGCGCGCTCGTACTGGGCACGGAATTTCGCCAGCAGCGGAAGCTGCAACGCTTCGGCCAGGCGCTCGGTTTCCGTGGTGCCGTAAGCCAGGGCGACGGGCAGCACGCCGGCCCCGCGCAGGCCATCGATGAGCGTGCGCGCGGTAGCGGCATCGGGCATCTGCGACAGCCCGCCGAAGTCGAGCACCACAGCCGCGCGCGAGAACAGGTTCGGAGCGCGCTGCACGCGGTCCTTCATCTCGGAGGCTAGGCGCTCGACGTCCAGGCTGCGGATGCGCAGGTTGGCAATCCCTACCTGGCCGATCTTCAGCTCACCCGCCGGCTCGTAATCCAATGCCGCACTCAATGACCGGTACCGGTGGGGCGTGCGGACAGCTGCTGGACCGGCAACTCGCGCGCGGCGGCCCAAGGCACGTGGGGCAGGTTGTGTCCGTAGGTTTCGTTGACCCACGGGTAGCTGCACAGCTCCTTCATCAGCATCGCCGCGCGGATCCCGGTGCCCGGCATCACGTGCTGGCCGACCTCGCGGAAGCCGAAGCTGCCATGGAACAGCAGGACCGGGTCATTGGTGCCTTCCAGGAACACCTCGCAGGCGATGTGCGGATAGCGCAGCTCGGCGTAGCTCTGCGCATCGGCATAGAACGCGCGTCCCACGCCACCGCCACGGCGGCGGCTGGCCACGACGATGCGGTCGATATAGAAGAAGTTCGGGTGACGCTCGCGGAACCAGCGGAAGTTGCTGCTGTCGTGATCGGCGTGGCTGCCCATGCCGATCAGGAAGCCGGCGAGGGTGCCATCGCGCTCGGCGACGCGGAAATACTCCGCGGTTTCGAAGAAATAGCGCAGCCGCGCGGCGTCCAGCGGCAGGATGGCCGGACCGGCAGCGTTGTTCAGGGCGAGGACGGAATCCAGTTCGTGCTCTTGCACGTCGCGGACGACGATCGACATTCCGATACTCCAGGAGGTTGGTGCGTCAGTGCCAGTGTTCAGCCGGCCGATTATCGCATGCGGCCGGGACCCGGGCGACTGTTCGGACGCGACGTCGACACGCTCAAAACCCTGTTTAGCGTGACTTCTGACGGCCCCGTCGGCCGGGTGATGCCGGTAGCATGCGGGAATGCTGAGACGCCTTAACCATACCCGACTGTTGCGCTACGCCGGACTGTTTACCTGGGCGATCCTCGGCTTCTGGCTGGTGACGATCGTGTTCGACCCCTCGACACTGCAGCAGGGCGGGCCGGACGATCCGGCGTTCAACCTCGTGATCGGGCGCTGGCTGGCGGTCTACCTGACCTTCGGTGGGGTGTACTGGTGGATCACCCGGTCGCTGGGCCAGCAACGCCGCAACTGGGTGGATCACCTCCTGTTGCTGGTGTTGACCGGATGTGCGATCGGAGTGAGCTACTTCTCCGGCACCGGACTGGGTAGCGTGCTGTTGATGGTGGTGGCCGGTCTGCTGCCGTGGTTGTTGCCCGTGCGCGTTGGCGTTGCGTGGCTGGTGGCCAGCAACATGGCCGTTATTCCGGTGTTCGTGGGGGCGCCGTGGAACTTCCCGCCACTGATCGCCGTCCTCCAATCGCTCCTGTATGCGGGCTTTTCCAGTTTCGTCTTCGTCACCGCGCTGGTGGCGATGCAACAGGCGCAGGCACGCGAAGAGCAGCGCCGGTTGAACGCCGAGCTGCAGGCGACCCGGCTCCTTCTGGCCGAAAGCGCGCGGGTCAACGAGCGCACCCGCATTTCCCGCGAGCTGCACGACCTGCTCGGCCACCACCTCACCGCGTTGAGCCTGAATCTGGAGGTCGCAGGCCACCTGACCGAGGGCAGGGCGCTGGAGCACGTCAACCAGGCCCACACGTTGGCCCGTCTGCTGCTGACGGACGTGCGCGAGGCGGTCAGCCAGTTGCGTACCGGCGGTGCAATCGATGTCGGCGTCGCCCTGCGTCCGTTGGCCGAGAACGTGCCCGGCCTGGAAATCCATATGGACATCGAGCGCCCGCTGAGCCTGGATGACCCCGAGCGCGCGCAGGTCCTGCTGCGCTGCACGCAGGAAATCATCACCAATGTGGCCCGGCACGCCAATGCGCAGAACCTGTGGATCCGGCTGTGGAGCGAGCGCGGGCGTATCCTGATGGACGCACGCGACGACGGTCGCGGCGCCGACCGGGTGGTGATCGGCAACGGATTGCGTGGCATGCGTGAGCGACTGTCGGAGTTCGCCGGTGAGTTGGACATCGACACCCGGCCCCAGGCCGGCTTCAGGCTGCAGGTAGCATTGCCAATATCTGCCGCGGCCACCAACCAGGGAACAGGCACATGAAGAATACCCGCGCGGACGGCCCGATCCGGGTCCTGCTTGTCGACGACCAGACCCTGGTCCGCCAGGGCGTGCGCTCGTTGCTGTCACTGGCCGAGGGCATTGAGGTCGTGGCCGAAGCCAGCGACGGCCGGCAGGCGGTGGAGATGATCCCCAGGATCGGCCCGGACGTGGTTCTGATGGACATGCGCATGCCCGTGATGTCCGGCCTGGAGGCGCTGCAGGCGCTGGCCGGCACCGGGGAGCTGCCGCCCACGATCATCCTGACCACCTTCGACGATGACCAGATGGTGCTGGCGGGCATCAAGGCGGGCGCCAAGGGCTACATGCTCAAGGACGTCTCGTTGGAGCAGCTGGTCGGGGCGATCCAGACGGTCGCCGGCGGAGGCTCGCTGGTGCAGCCGGCGATGAGCCAGCGCCTGTTGTCGGGCTTGGAGCACATGCGCAACGAGTTTGTCAGTCTGGACAAGCCTGATCCGCTGACCGAACGCGAAACCGAGATCCTGCGCCTGATGGCCGGCGGCTTCTCCAACAAGGAGATCGCCAACTCGCTTGGCGTGGCCGAGGGCACTATCAAGAACCACGTCTCCAACATCCTGTCCAAGCTGGGTGTGCGTGACCGCACCCGCGCGGTGTTGAAGGCATTTGAACTGCAGTTGGTGTGACTGAAGCCTAAAGACCTGATTAAGTCATCCCTGCGGGCTGCGGCCGGAGCCGTTTCCTTGTTAGGATTGCCGGTCTGCGCCCTCGTCCCGTTCCGGGTCCGGCCCTGGAGAGAACCTGTATGACCCGTCTGATTGAAGTGTTGATTTCGTTGGCGATCGTCGCCGCACTGTTCGTCATCGTTGGTTTCATGCTGCCCTCGCACCGGCACATCGAGCAGTCGGTGGAAACCAATCGCAAGATGACGATCGTTTACGACACGCTCAACAGCTTTGCCCGCTTCCAGCAATGGAATGTCCTGCCGCTGCGTGATCCGGCGATGGACATCAAGATCTCCGGCCCCAAGTCCGGCCCTGGCGCGCAGCTCGACTTCAGCTCCAAGGAGCGTTCGGTGGGCAGCGGCAGCTGGAAGCTGGTTGACAGCGTTCCCGGCAAGAGCGTGACCTACGAGATCACCAACAAGGAGCCGGGCACCAACAAGGTCTCCACCTTCAAGCTGGAGCCCACCGGCCGTGGCTCGGTGAAGCGCAACGTGCGCATCACCCAGACCTACGACGTGGATTACGGCATGAACCTGTTCGGCCGTTACGCCGGCATGTACGTCGCCAGCGGGATGGGCGACAGCATGAAGATGAGTCTGGGCCGCCTGAGCAACCTGCTGGCCGCCGTGCCCAACTTCGACTACACCGAGCTGAGCAAGGACGACCCGTCCAAGGCTCCGAGCGTCGTCGAGCGTCCGGCCGCCAACCTGCTGTTGGTGAGCACTGCCGTGGAGCGCAACAACGACGTCGTCGAGCGCACCATGAAGAACAACATGCAGTGGATCGAGAAGGTCATGAAGGCCAACAACCTCGAAGCTGACGGCCCGGTGCGGGTTATCACCAACGAATTTGGCTCCGATACCTACTCCTTCGACCTGGCCCAGCCGGTGCGCAAGAAGTCCGGTGCCGCCGATGCCAAGCCTGACGCCAAGGACACGGCTGCGACGAGCGTCGAGGAGACCGAAGCGGACAAGGTCGCCGACGCCGACCAGGCGCCCGCTCCGGCTGGCAAGTTGTCGATCAAGCTGGAAGGCCCGGTCGAGCACGTCTACGAGGAATCCGCCCAGGTGGCCGTGGTTCCGTTCAGTGGCCACATGGCCAACCTGCCCAAAGTGCGTGACGCGCTGCGTGCCTGGGTCCTGACCCAGGGCATGGAGACCGCCGGCCGCCCGTACGAGGCGTGGGACGCTGGCATCGAGAACGGCTTCATCGACAAGGGCGAGTTCCGGGTGTACTGGATGCTGCGTTGATCGGCTCCTGTAACGTCTGAGTCTGGAAACGCGCCGCGGCTACCCGCGGCGCGTTTTTTTGTGTATGCGAGCCGACTGCTATCGTCGCGCTCCTTTTGCCTCGGGGATCACTGCCATGAAGCCAGAAAGCGCTGGCGATTCGTCCGGCTCCGATTCCGCCACCGTTTTGCGCGTGCTCTCTTGTGTCGGCGCGCTGTTGGCGGGTTCGTCGGTGGCCTTGGCCGCCTACGCCGTTCATGCCGGGGACCCGGCCGCCCAGGAGCGCCTGCAGTCGGCGGCATGGTTTGCCTTCGGCCACGGGATTGCGCTCACCGCGCTCGCGCCGCGCGCCGTTGGCATGCCCGGCTTGGCCGCGCTGCTGTCGCTGGCGACCGGCACGCTGCTGTTTTCCGGGAGCCTCGTCGGCGCGCACTTCTTCGCCACGCCGACCGCACCGGCACCCTTAGGTGGTGGCTTGATGATGCTGGGCTGGCTGCTCTGGGCTGCGGCCTCGGTCAGACGCCGACGTGGCTCCGGCGATCGGTAAGGCCGGCGTCCACTCCGGTGGTCCAGCACCAGTGCCACGGCTCGTAGACGATGCCGTGGGTGTTGTCGCGCGGATAACTCATGTGGAAGCCATGATCGGCGGCGTGGGCGTTAAGCCAGGCAAACGCTTCGGTCTGCTCGAAGGTTTCCTCGGCTGCCGGTTCGCCGGGTGCGCTGATATCCAACGCATGGCCTGAGTGGTGCTCACTGTAGCCGGGCGCCGCGTTGATCTTGAGGATTTCGGCGACGCTCTGCCCAAGTGCCAGTTTTCGCTGGAAGATGCCGAACTGGTAATCGTGGCTGCGGTAGCCGGAGATCGCCTCCAGCACGACATCGTCGCCCAGTGCGGCCGACTGCATGCGTAACCACGCGAGTGCAGCGCCGTGTCGTAGCCACAACGCGCGCCCATAACGGTCAAAGCCGGCCAAGGCGAGTTCTGCTGGCTCGGCAACCAGCGGCAGGCCGGTATTCCTGCCGTAGCCGTCGTCGATGCCGAGTGCGTCCAGCAGCCGGTGCAGCCGGTCCAGTGGGAGTCCAACTGCGGGCGATCCGAAGGCTGCCGGTGGAGCGCGGTGCGCGGAAAGTGCCGCCATGGCGATGTCGATGCCGGGCTCGCGCTTCCAGCCATGCAGCAATGACTGCCATCCTGTCGTGGTATCGGCGGCGAGATAACGGCCATCGCGCTTGCGCCGCAACACGTGACGGGACTGTGCCAGCAGGCGGGCATCGTGGTTGCTGCGGGCCTGCAACAGACCGTGCGGCCACACCTCGATGTCGGGCGTGTTGATGAGGGGGGTATTGATCAGGATCGGGATTTGTCCGCGCATCCGCTCAGGTTATCCCCGGGATGGCAGCGGAGCCAATGTGCAGATCGCCCGGTACGGGTTTACTTCTGTGCTTGCTGTTGGCCGATCCAGGCGGCGATATCGGCGATCAACGCGGCGTCCACGTGTCCGGCCTGTTGGTACTCGGCCATGCTGCCGGGGCCGCTCCCGGCGATGCCCAGATGGTTGAGCGCGGGGTAGTGCTTGAGCGTTGCATTTGATCGTCCCGCCAGAGCGCGTCGCCACAGCTGCCAATCGGTATCGACCACCTGGAAGTCACGACCACCTTGCAGCAACAACATCGGCACGGGGACCGCCAGTGCATCGGCAACCGGATCGATGGCGTCGAAGTCCCGCCAGTAGGCGACGGGCAGGCCGAGCGGGGTATCCCGGTCGGCCATATCCGCACCGGAGCGTACGCGGGCGATCTTCGCGTCGAGGTCATCCAGGAACTCCTGCTCGGCGGGGAGCAGGTCACCGTCGGCCTGGAACAGGTACCGGTTCTGCTCGGGCAGGATGTCGAGCAGCGGGCGGGCGGGGGCGGCCAGCATCACCAAGCCCGCAACGGGCTCGCCGGCTTGCGCGACCCTGCGGGCGATCCGTGGCGCAAGCATCGCGCCCTGACTGTGGCCGAGCACGTAGATCCGCGCGGCGTCGATGTCCCGCGAGCCGCGCAGTGCGGCCACGGCGACGACGGCATCGTCGGTGGTTTCGTCATCGACGGTGTAGTCGCCAGCGCTGAAATCCTGCGGCCGCGCCATTGTCCGCTTGTCGTAGCGAAGCACGGCGATGCCTTGGGCGGCCAGTCCCCGGGCGATATCGAGGAACGGGCGGTTGGGGCCGATCGTCTCGTCGCGGTCATGCGGTCCGGAGCCGTGGACCAGAACGACCGCGGGCCAACCGGCCGCCGGGGGAGTGCCCTTTGGCAGCGCCAAGGTCGCCGGAAGGGCGGTTTCCGCTGTGCCGACCTTGAATGGCTGCTCGGTAAAAGCCGCGTCCGCCGCCGGCGCCGCAGCTTGCGGGGCGGGTGCCGGTTTGACCAGGAACCCGCTGATCTCGCCCTTGGCGTTGATCGCCACCTGGGCCAACAACTCGGCTTTCTCGTAATGCAGCGGTATGACGACTACTTGGAAGCCGTCCGCGTTGCTGACCGTCGCCTCGCCGCGTCCCTTGGAAGCGCCCACCTGGGCCGGCAGGGAAGCCCACAGCTCCTTCAGTTTGGCGGCTGGCACGGCTGCGGCCATCGGGCCATCAAAGCGGGCTTCGGCGCCGGCGAAATCGCCCGCATCCAGCTGGTCGAGCAGGCCGTTCGCGATGGCCACGGGCGCGCTGGCGGCCGGCGCGACTGCGGCCGCCGGGTTGGGCGATGGCGGGTCACTGGCCGCGGCAACGGGTGCAACGGCGAAGACCATGACGGCAATGGCAGCGCGCAGGAATCGGACGTGCATGTCAGCTCTCCTTCTTGAGGACACAACGGATGGGCTCCAAAAAATGCGAATGGGTCATCGACACCAGCTCCCAACCCAGCTTGCCGAGCCGATTGAGTTCGTCTTCCAGTCGCACGCTCGCCGAGCCGCCCAACAGCTTCGGCTTCAGCTCCAACACCTTGTAGCTCCAGCGATCGCTCATCGCACTCACTCCTTTTTCGTGGATTTGGACTTGTCGGGGAGCCGTCCTGCCTTGCGTAGTGCCTCGCGCAGGACATATTCGATCTGGGCGTTCACGCTGCGAAGCTCATCGTCCGCCCAGCGCTGCGTGGCCGCGAGGATCTCGGCATTGATCCGTAGTGCGTAGCCTTTTTTCTGTGCCATCGGGACCTAGTACAGCGAACCGGCGTTCACGACCGGCTGCGTACCGCGCTCGCTGCACAACACCACCAGCAGGTTGCTGACCATCGATGCCTTGCGCTCCTCGTCCAGCTCCACCACGCCGTTCTTCTGCAGGTCGCTCAGGGCCATCTCGACCATGCCCACCGCACCGGCAACGATCCGGGTGCGTGCGGCGATCACCGCGCTGGCCTGCTGGCGCTGCAGCATCGCCTGGGCGATTTCCGGCGCGTAGGCGAGGTGGCTGATGCGCGCCTCGATCACTTTGACGCCGGCCGCGCTGAGGCGCTCGGTCAGCTGTTCTTGCAGGTGGTGCGAGATCTCCACCGGATGGCTGCGCAGCGAGATCAGGCCGTTGTCATCGCTGTCATAGGGATAGCTGGTGGCCATCGCGCGCAGCGCGGCCTCGGATTGGATGTGGACGAAACTCTCGTAGTCGTCGACGTTGAACACCGCCTCGGCCGAATCGACCACCTCCCACACGATCACCGCGGCGATCTCGATCGGGCTGCCTTCCAACTCGTTGACCTTGAGCTTGCCGCTCTCGAAGTTGCGCACACGCAGGGACACCTTGCGCTTGGAATAGAAGGGATTGTTCCAGCGCAAGCCACTGTCCTTGACCGTGCCCACGTAGCGGCCGAACAGGCTCAGCACCGCCGCCTGGTTCGGCTCGACCATGTACAGGCCGACCAGCATCGTGATCGCCCCGGCCGCGACCACCGCCGCAACGCCGACATGGAAGAGCTGCAGGGTGCGCAGGCCATTTATTGCCAGCCAGCCCATGACGAGCAGCAGGGGGATCAGCACCAGTACCACGGGGATGCCGGGCAGCGAGCGGGTCGGGTTCTCTTTCATGGCGGTTCTCGGAATTGGGTCTGCAATAGTGATATCAAATTGATATCAGAAGCGCAACCATCTCCGTGTCGGCTGCCTACCCGATTTGTGGTGGGGGAGTGCGTGAGGAGGCCGGCTCCGCAGTGGGCAGTCAGCATTCAGTAGCCGGCGGCGAGGGACCGCCGAAGGAGGTTCACGGCGTGATGCGGTACAGCGGCGCCGGAATGAATTCGCCCGTGGCATACAGGCTCTTGCCGTCGGCGGACCAGCCCAGCGCCTCGGCCTGGGGAAGCCAAGGCAGCACGCTGGCGCGTGGCGTTGCGGCGACCGCGTCGGCCCAATCCTGCTGCGCGCCGCGCGGATAGAGCAGCAGGTAGCGGTAGGTCATTACGGCCAGCGTGCGCCGGTCCGGCGATACCGAAGCGGCGGTGACCTGGCCGTCCAGCCGCGCTCGCTTGGGATTGCGGCGCAGGGTTTCGGGGTCGGGCTCGGGGATGCCTGCCAGATGACCCACCCGGGTGGCGGTCAACAGCTCTCGGTCGGGTGGTTGCAGCGGCAGGACGAACAGCTCCGGGGGCTCGCGTTTCTTGGAGATCAGCAGGATCTCGCCGCGCTCGGCGTCCACGGCGACGGCCTCGCAATCGCGCGCGCCATCGGGCCAACGGAAGGCGATCGACCAGGCGGGCTTCAGCCGGGCATTGGTCAGGGTCGTCGGCTCCTCGACCACGTGCAATTGCAGGGTGCGCCGCAGGCCACCGTTGTCGCCGGTATCGGCGATCAGCAGGTAGCGCTTGCCGTTGAACTCGAACGCGTCCATGTCCTCCCAGTCGGTCTTGACCACGTCCTCGATACCGAAGGTAGCCAGCCGCCGGCCGCTGGAGCTGACCGCAAACAGGCGCGCCGGATTGCCGCCGTCGTCGTGCATCCAAAGGACGTCGGGATGGATGTGCGAGGCGGCCAGACCACTGATCTCGTCCATCTGCATGTCCAGCAAAACACCCGAGAGACGTGCTTCCGGCGTGTCGGCGTCGCCCACCGCGTCCGTGCGTCCTGTGCAGCCCAGCGCCAGGGAAGCAATCAGACCAATCAGAAGCAGCGAACGCAGGATGGGGGGCGGGTTGAGCGGCATCGGGGAAGGATCGCACGCGCTCCGCATCGGGGTAAGCATGAAGCGCCCATTGTTGGCACCGAAGTTAGACTGTCGGGCCGTGTCTTCCTGACTGGATTGATCGCCGCCATGACCGAGAACCCCGAGCCGACTGCCGACACCGTCACCCTGGGCACGCCCCTGTCGCCGGGCGCGTTCCGCGTGTTGCTGCTGGGCTCGGGCGAGTTGGGCAAGGAGGTCGCGATCGAGCTGCAGCGCTTTGGCGTGGAGGTGATTGCCGTCGACCGCTATGCCGATGCGCCGGCAATGCAGGTGGCCCATCGCAGCCACGTCATCGACATGCTGGACGGCGCCGCGGTCCGGGCCGTGGTGGCCGCCGAGCGTCCCGACCTGATCGTCCCGGAGCTGGAGGCGATCGCCACGGCGACCCTGGTTGAACTGGAGCGCGAATTCGCCGCCGGAGGTCGCGCGTCGCGCGTCATTCCCACCGCACGCGCCGCGCAGCTGACCATGGACCGCGAAGGCATCCGCCGGCTCGCCGCGGAGACACTGGGTGTTCCGACGTCGCCCTACCGGTTCGTCGACACTCTGGAGGACTACCGCGCCGCCGTCGCCGTCATCGGGCTGCCGTGCGTGATCAAGCCGGTCATGTCGTCATCGGGCAAGGGCCAGTCTCTGGTGCGCGCCGCGGCCGACATCGAGCCGGCCTGGGAGGTGGCGCAGACCGGCGGGCGGACCGGGGCGGGCCGGGTGATCGTCGAGGGATTCGTGGACTTCGACTACGAAATCACCCTGCTGACCGTGCGCCATGCCGCCGGAACCACCTTCTGCGCACCCATCGGCCACACCCAGGTGGAGGGTGATTACCGCGAAAGTTGGCAACCGCAGCCGATGTCGGCGCTGGCACTCGAGCGCGCGCAGGCGATCGCGCGCAAGGTCAGCGACGATCTGGGCGGGTGGGGCGTGTTCGGGATGGAGTTCTTCGTCAAGGGGGACGAGGTGTGGTTCAGCGAGGTCTCGCCGCGACCGCACGACACCGGGCTGGTGACGCTCGCCGGTCAGGATCTGAGCGAGTTCGCCCTGCATGCCCGCGCGATTCTTGGTCTGCCGGTGCCGGTGATCCGTACCCGCGCCGCATCGGCGTCGTGCGCGGTGTTGGCCCAAGGCCACGGCATTCCCCAGTTCAGTGGCGTGGATACGGCCCTCGCCGAGTCCGATACCCAGCTGCGTCTGTTCGGCAAGCCGCGCGTCGACGGGCAGCGGCGGGTGGCGGTCACCCTCGCGCTGGGAGACGACGTGGAACAGGCCCGCGCGAAGGCGCGCCGCTCCGCCGCGCAGCTCAAGGTCACTTTGCGCTGACGGTGAGCGCGATAGCCACGAACAAAATCAGAACGGGAGGTCGGATGGAGGACATGAACGGCTATGCGGTGTTCTTTTTCCCGCAGGCGCTGGAGGCATTGGGCGAGGTGATCAAACCGTTCCTGCGCGAGGGAGCCGCGGGCACCCACTTGGTGTGTCGCGCCATCGATACTGGCGGCGCGATGTTCAAGATGGACCTTGATGGTCAGACCACTTCCGGCGACACCGTCGCGCTGGAGGTGATGATCCCGGGCAGCATGGTCCGGCTGATCGTGTCGGCGCGGATCGAGGAGTCGTTCGGATTTGGCCCGCGCATCGCGGTCTCCTCCTTGGTGCCGGCAGCGCAGGCGGCCGCCGTGGTGCCGGTGGCCTCGTCGGGACCCGGGGCGAAGACCACATCCAAGCCAAAGCCGGACGCGACGGCAAAGCCGAAGCCGAAGCCGAAGCCGAAATCCAAACCTGCCGCGAAGGGCGCCGGCAAACAGGCGTAGCCGCGCGCTTTTTTGCCGGTCAGTCGCCCTGCACCAGGTCCAGCCACACCAGATGGTGATCGCTGGCGTCGGCGATATCGCTGCCCGGCTCGCCGCTCGCAGGCCAGAACACGCCGCCGTCGGTGACGCGCAGGCCGTCCGAGGGAAGCACGTAATCCAGCCGCAGCGTGCCGCCTTCCGCGCCGAAGTCACCGGTGTGGGTTGTCAGGTCACCGCGGCGCGGTATGCCTCGTTCGGTCGCGCGTGGCGCTGCGCCGGTACTGCGTGGCACAAAGCGTGCGTTGATCCGCGGATGGTCGAGCAATTGCGCAATCGCACCGGGCACGCCGTCGCCGTCGACCGGGTCGGCGTTGTAGTCGCCCACGACCACGAATTCGGCATCGGCCGCGAGTCCGCCGCAGCGTCCGCGATCGTCACACAGCCATTCCCGGTCGCCGGTGGGACTGATGTACTCCGACCAGAGCCGGATCTCGTCGGCATTGCGGCGACCGTTGCGATCCTCCCGTCCGTCGAACACCGGCGGGGTGGGGTGGGCGGCCAGCAGGTGCACGATCCCCTGCGGCGTAGTGATTGGAACGTCCCAGTGCGACTTGGAGGACAGCCGCAGCTGCGACCACACCTGCGGTGGGTACCACGGCGCGCCGGTTGCCGGATCCAGCGGCGCGCGCGCCCCGGGCATGGCGCTCCATTTCAGATGCTGGAAGGTGCGAACCGCGGCGGCATCGATGGGATAACGTGAGAGCACCAGCATGCCGTACTGGCCGGGGTGCAGACCATAGCCCCAGGCATCGTTGCCGCGGTCGCGGCCGTCGCCACCAACCTCGCCATTGCGATCCAGGTCCAGCCCGCTGGGCACGCCGGTGTTGACCGGCGCAAGGTATCGATACGGATAGGCGAGCGGGTCGCCCCCGCCGGGTTGCGCCCGCGCCAGATAACGTTGCTGGAAGAGGTCAGCGGCACGCCCGGCGGGGTCGTAGTCGAACTCGTTGAGAAGCACGATATCCGGACGCACCTGCTGCAGAACCGCGGCGATCTGGCCGGCCTGCGCGTCATCACCCTCGAGCTGGCGGATCAATCCACCGGTCTCCTCGCTGTACAGCGAGACGTTGTAGGTGGCCACCAGCAGTGGCGTGAAGTGGGTCATCGGCGCAGTTGCCTCCTCGTAGGCCTGCCGGTCTCCGTGCACCGATACCAGCACGCATCCGCCGAGCAGCAGCGCCACCATAAGGAGAGCAAAAGAGCGGACTCCATGGACTATTCGGCGGCGAGTGATCGAGCCATCGGGGTTGCGCGGTCGCGTCATGTGCAGTCTCCAGGATCCATGTCGCGCCAGTTGCGACCGTTGAAGCCTTCCAGCGGGCGGAAGCGCCGTTTGTAGTCCATCTTCGGGTGGCCCTTGATCCAGTAGCCCAGATACAGGTGCGGATAACCTTGCTCCGCGGCCCAGCGCAGTTGGCGCAGCACGGCAAGCGTACCCAGTCCGCGCCGGGGCTCATTGGGGTCGAAGAACGTGTACACCGCCGACAGCGCCCCTGGCACCACATCGGTGACCGCGACCGCCAGCAAGCGGCCCGGACCGGAAGGCGACGGATCGCGCAATTCGATGAAGCGGCCGTTGCTCCAGCGCCCGGTCAGGAACTGGTCGAATTCGCTCGGTCCGTGGTCATCCATGCCGCCATCGCGATGGCGTGCCGACAGGTAGCGCTGATAGAGCGCGAGTTGCTCCGGCGTGCGTTCGGGCGGGAGCACCCGCGTCACCACCTGCGCGTTGCGGGCCAGGCACCGGCGTTGGCTGCGGTCCGGCCGGAAGCGCAGAACCGGGATGCGCACCGCCACGCAGGCGCGGCAGCCCTGGCAATGCGGACGGTAGACAATGTCGCCGGACCGGCGGAATCCCCATTGCAGCGCCTGTGGATACCAGCGCGCCAATTGCGGGTCGCGCGGGTCCATGACCAGATCGCGGGCGATGCGATGGGGCCAATACCCGCAGGGATGCTCGGCCGTGTGGAACAGCCGTAGATCGTCGATGTCCTGGCCGGTGTCGCTACCCATGACGGTCAGCATAGCGCCGCTTTCCGTCCGTCGGCGTGTGCACGGCGCAGGTCCGGGGTGGCCGTGGCGTTCATCTGCCGTTCGGCCCGCAGGTCAACGGCGGCGCGGTCGATACGTTGATCATTGCGACCGTGCCGCACTGGCACCGATGCAGGAGAACCCGCATGAAGCACCCAATGATCCGCACGTCCGCCCTCGCCGTGGCAATGCTGCTGGCCGGCGCCGCTATGGCCGCGCCCCCGGCTGCAACCGGGAAGGATGGTGCCGAGAGCCCGCGCCATGACCGCTGGCTCACCCTGGATGCCAACAAGGATGGCGTGATCGATCGCAGCGAAGCGGCCAAGCACCCCCGTTTGGCCGAGATGTTCGACCGCCTGGACCGCAACAGCGACGGCAAGCTGGAGCGCAGCGAGTTGCAGCCAACCCGTGGCAAGCGTGGGCGCCGTGGTGGCCATGCTGGCGACCGCGCCAACGGCATGGGTCATTGGGGTGGTCATGGTGGCATGGCTCGCTATGTCGCGCTGGACACCGACGGTGATGGCCGGATCAGCAAGCTGGAAGCCGACGCTTCGCCGCTGGCCACGCGGTTTGCCGAGATCGACACCAACAAGGACGGCTATCTGGTGAGAAGCGAGCTGCAGGCCGACGGTGAGCGTCGCCGGGCGGAATTCATGCGCAAGGCGGCCGAGCGCTTCGACCAGCGCTTCAAGGAAGCCGACCGCAATGGCGATGGCCGCCTGAGTCGCGCCGAATACGAGGCGGCCTGGCCCGGCAAGGCGAAGATGTTCGCGTTTCTGGACGAGGATCGCGATGGTTACCTCACCCGCGACGACCTCACCCCCAAGCGCGCCCGCTGATCCGGGCTAAAAGCCCAGCAGGCCGCGGCTTTCCACCCGCTTGATCACCTGGGTCACCGTCCAGCGCTCGTCCACTCGATCGACCTGGAGCGTCTGGTAGGTGGCCCAGCCGCGGTGGTGGTACGAGGTTACCTCGACCGTGCCGTGTTCCTGCCCGGCGGGCCGGAACACGTGCACGTCGACTATCGTCGCCGGTCGCCCGGTGGCACGCTCGAAGCTGCCTTTGTCCTCGTCGGCGACCTCCTGGCATGCGGTGGCCGGCACCAATGCCAGATCGGGATGCGATGTCGCCAACGTGCCGATCATCGCCATGGGCGCATCGCCACCGTCGACACCGAGGCAGGCCACGGGGGTGTCGACATCCGCCAGGGTCTTCTCGAACACCGCACGGGCGACGGGCGCCAGCGTCGCGGCGATCGAACCGTCAAAGGGCGGAGAGGCGAGCTGGGCTTCCACCAGCGGCGGGGCCTCAGGTAGCGGTGCGGGCGGCTGGTTGAGGGTGTGCATCGCAGCAGCCACCACCACCGCCGCAATCAGTGCAAGCACCCCCAGTTTGACCCGCAGCAGCCGTTTCCGCGCCGGTGAGCGGGCCTGGGCCAACTCGGCGTCGCTGCGGAACGTCGGCGTTGTGTAGCCCCCGGTCGGCCGGGTGGTGTCGATCAGACCGGCGTCGCGGAGGATCTCGCGGGCCAGGCGCTGGTCGTCGGAACGCACCACCCAGACTTCCGACACCGGGGCGGAAGGGTCGGAATAGCTGAAGGTGCGGCGGCGGTTGCCCTTGTAGGAGCGGCCATTGAGGATGCGCACCTCGATCCCGGCCCGCTGCAGCAGCTCGGCGACGCCTTCGGTGTTTTCCAGCCGGTGGCTGCTGAATACCTTGCGCATGGTGGCGCGGTCAGCTCCGCGCCGGGACGTGGGCCGCAGCGTCGGCGTCGGGAACCACGCGGATCAGGCCTTCCTGTGCGGTGCTGGCGATCAGGATGCCCTCGCGCGAATAGATCTGGCCGCGCGCCAGGCCACGCGAGCTCTGCGCGCTGGGGCTGTCGATGGAGTACAGCAACCAGTCATCGGCACGGAACGGGCGGTGGAACCACAGCGCGTGGTCCAGCGACGCCATCTGCACGTTGGGCTGGTAGTAGCTGATGCCGTGCGGATAGGTCGCGGTGCCCAACAGCTGGAAATCGGAGGCGTAGGCCAGCAGTGCCTGGTGCAGGTCAGGAGAATCGCCGACGCGGTCGGTCAGGCGAAACCAGACCTGCTGCTGCGGCGGACGCTTGGGCGGGTTGAGCTCGTCACGCGGATAGACGTGGCGGAATTCGAACGGACCCTCGCGTGACAGCCAGCGCTGGATCTTGTCGGGCAGCGTCGCCATGACCTTGTCGGGAACCGAGGGCGAGGGTTCGATGTCCTCGGGCATCGGCACCGAAGGCATCGAGCACTGGTGCTGGGCCCCGGGTTCCTCGGCCTGGAAGGAGGCCGCCATGAAGAAGATCACTTGGCCATGCTGGATCGCGGTCACCCGGCGAACCGAGAAGCTGCCGCCGTCGCGGGTGCGGTCGATCTGGTAGACGATCGGCGCCTTGATGTCACCGGCGCGCAGGAAGTAGGCGTGCAGCGAATGGGCGCCGCGGGGATCTGCCATGGTGGCGCGCGCCGCCGACAGCGCCTGGCCGAGCACCTGGCCGCCGAACACGTACTTGGTGCCGATGTCGCGGCTCTGGCCGCGGAACAGGTTGTCCTCGAGGCGCTCCAGCGAGAGCAGGTCGATCAGCTCGGAAACGGGGGGCGTCATGCGGCGGACCAATGCGGGTGACCGGCAATTATAGCCGGCGGCAGCGCTCGTCCGTTCCGGACATGCGTGTAGTGGATGTCGCGCGATGCCGCCTTACTGGGCTCAGTTGGGCAGCCGTTCCAGCGAAGTCGCGGTCAGCACCTCGGCCCATGGAAACTGCGGCCCCGGATCGCGCTTGCGCGGCACCTGCAGGTCGGGATCGTCGCTCGCTACGGCAAGCTCCGTGTCCAGGTCCTCGTGGCCGGCGATATTGCGCAGCGAGGGCAGGGCACGGCGCAGCCAGTCCAGCAGCGCGAGCAGCGCATCGACCTGGGGCTGGGGATAGGGTTCCTCCATCGCCTGGTGGCGGGAGTCGAGCCAATCGGGGTAGCGGCCGCGGTTGACCAGCTCGATGCCGATGGACCGCTCGTTGTAGCCGCGCACGTGGTGGGCGACGCGGTCCAGATCGACGTACTGGTGGATCGCGCCGTCGCGGTCGATGTAGTAGTGGCCACTGTTGCCGGTGCCGGAGTCCGGATAAAGGACGCGCTCGCCGTACTCGCGCGCCATCGCCAGGTCGGGCAGCTCGGTGCAGTGGATCACCACCAGATCGATCGAGGTCTGAGCGCGCGCGGCCAGCCGCTGCTGATAGGGCAGCGGAGCTGCGTGAATGTCGGGGCCGGCAGCAGCGGCGTCAGGCTCGGTGGGCATGGCCCGGATGCTAGCATCGCGGGCCCCAGACACCGCTGCGCGCGCCGTGCCCGCCACGTCGCCGCCGCCGTGCGTTTCTTCTTCCGGATTTGCCATGCGCGGACACTGCATCCTTTCCCACGGCTTCGAGAGCGGGCCCGACGCGACCAAGGTCACGGCGCTGGCGCAGGCCGCGGTGGCGCTCGGCTGGACCTGCGAGCGTCCCGATTTCACGGATCTGGACGCCCGTGCCGCCGTCAGCCCTCTGGGCGACGTCCAGCAGCGCCTGCAGCGACTGCTGGGATTGACCCGCGCCGCCGCCGCACGCGGACCGGTGGTGCTGGCCGGGTCCAGCCTGGGCGCCTTCATCTCCGCGCACGCGTCGCTGCAGGTTCCGGTGGCCGGCCTGTTCCTGATGGCGCCGCCGATCCGCATGAACGCCGCGCATCCGATCGATGCCGCGGATGTGCCGCTGAGCATCATCCATGGCTGGGACGATGAGCTCATCCCCTACGTCGATGTCGTCGCCTGGGCGCAAGAGCGCCGCGCCCGGCTGCTGATGGTCCGTGACGATCACCGGCTTTCGCGCCACGTGCAGGCCAGTGCTGACGCGTTTGCGGGTTTGCTGTCGAGCCTGCAGCGGACGAATGATCGCGGAGACGTGCAATGAAGTTCTTCGCCAGTTGCGGCAAGGGCCTGGAATACCTGTTGGCCGACGAGATGCTCGCACTGGGTTGCGCCCGGGCGACCGCGACCATGGCCGGGGTGAACGTGGAAGGCAGCCTGCTGGATGCGCAGCGCGCGGTGCTGTGGTCGCGCCTGGCGAGCCGCGTGCTGTGGCCCATCGCCGATTTTGACTGCACTGACGAGCAGGCGCTGTACGCCGGCGTCGCCGCGATCGACTGGCCGTCTCAGCTCGGCGAGGGCGACACCATCGCGGTCGATGCGCACGTCTCGGGAACCGGTCTGACCCATGCCCGTTTCGCCGCCCAGCGCGTCAAGGACGCGATCGTCGACGTGATGCGCGACGCCACCGGCATGCGCCCGAGCGTCGATGTGGAAACCCCCGATGTCCGCGTCAACCTGGTGGTGCGTAAGGACCGCGCGATTGTTTCCATTGACCTGGGCGGTGGACCGCTGCATCGACGCGGCTGGCGCCAGCAGCAGGGCGAGGCCCCGTTGAAGGAAAACCTTGCCGCCGGGGTATTGATGCGTGGCCGCTGGCCGCAGGTCTATACCGCCGGCGGCGGGCTGCTGGACCCGATGTGCGGCAGCGGCACCCTGCTGATCGAGGGTGCGCTGATGGCCGCCGACGTCGCGCCCGGCCTGCTGCGACACGGTGGTTTCGCGCCGACCCGCTGGAAGGGCTTTGACCAGGAGCACTGGCAGTCGCTGCTCGATGACGCGCGCCAGCGCGAAGTCGCCGGCCGCGCCGCGCTGCGCCCGGTGTTCTTCGGCCGTGACCGTGATCCGCAGGCGATTGCCGCGGCGCAGGAGAACGAAGTGCTGGCCGGGCTGACCGGCGTGATCAAGTGGGAAACGGCCGCGGTCGAAGGCCTGCGTCTGGGGTCGATCCCGGTACTGCCGCGGCCCGAGGTAGCCCCCGCCGGGAGCGACACGCCGGGCGGACTGGTGGTCTGCAATCCGCCCTACGACCTGCGGCTGGCCGCCGATCCAGTGCTCTATCGCGCGCTCGGCGACGCACTCAAGCGCGCCGTGCCCGACTGGCGGGCCAGCCTGCTGTGCGGCGACGCCGAGCTGGCCCATGCCACCGGCCTGCGCGCACTGAAGAAGTACCAGATGTTCAACGGCGCAATCGAGTGCACCCTGATCACGGTCGATCCGGTGGCACCGCCGCAGCGCGAGCGCAAATCCGGCGAGGAAGCGCCCGCGCTGGCCGATGGGGCGCAGATGGTCGCCAACCGCCTGCGCAAGAACCTGCGCAAGTTGAAGACCTGGCGCCAGCGTGAGGCGGTGACCTGCTTCCGCGCCTATGACGCCGACCTGCCCGAATACTCGGCGGCGATCGACGTCTACCAGACGGACGAGATGACGCCGCGGACCTTCCTGCACGTGCAGGAATACGCCGCGCCGGACGATATTCCCGAGCCGCTCCAGCGCCGGCGTCTGAACGAGTTGCTGGCCGCCGCCCGCGAGGTCTTCGATGTGCCGCGTGAGCAGGTCGCGCTGAAGACCCGTTCGCGGGGCAAGGGCGGCTCCAAGTACGGCCGCTTCGACCAGCGCGGCGAGTACCTCACCGTGCGCGAAGGCGATGCCCGCCTGCGGGTGAATCTGTTCGACTATCTCGACACCGGCCTGTTCCTCGACCACCGGCCACTGCGCCTGCGGATCGCGGCCGAGGCCGAGGACACCCGGTTCCTGAACCTGTTCGGCTACACCGGCGCGGCCACCATGCACGCCGCGGTCGGGCGTGCGCGCCAGACCACCACCGTCGACCTGTCGCCGACCTACCTGCAATGGTGCGCCGACAACCTGGCCGAGAACGGCATGGGCGGCGCCCGTCACCGCCTGGTCCAGGCCGACGCGATGGCCTGGCTGGAGGCCGATCAGGCCGAATACGACCTGATCTTCTGCGACCCGCCGACCTTCTCCAACTCCAAGCGCGCGGACGATTTCGACGTCCAGGCCAGCCATGTCCGGCTGCTGCGCGCGGCGGTCGATCGGCTGGCCCGCGACGGCGTGCTGTACTTCTCCAACAATTTCCGACGCTTCCGTCTGGACGAGGCGGCGGTGGCGGAATTTGCCTCCTTCGAAGAGATCACCGCGCAGACGATCCCGCCGGATTTCGCCCGCAACACCCGCATCCATCGCTGCTGGCGCGTGCAGCGACGCTGAAGTAACGCTGCACGGCGCGCGCGTCGGCGCCTGCCGGTGACATTCTCCAACGTCCCGGTCTGGCAGAATCGGGTGATCCACCGCGCCGGGCGTCCCATGCCGCCTGTCCGGTTCCGACACGGCCCCGGCCGGCGTCCACCCCAAACAGGAAGACTCCATGCGCATCCTCGTCATTGAAGACAACCAGGACATTGCCGCCAACCTTGGCGACTTCCTCGAAGACCGCGGCCACACGGTCGACTTCGCCGCCGACGGCATCACCGGCCTGCATCTGGCGGTCGTGCACGATTTCGACGCGATCGTGCTGGATCTCAACCTGCCGGGCATCGATGGTTTGGAGGTCTGCCGCAAGCTGCGCAACGAGGCGCGCAAGCAGACCCCCGTGCTGATGCTGACCGCACGCGACACCCTGGACAACAAGCTGGCCGGGTTCGATTCCGGCGCCGACGACTACCTGATCAAGCCCTTCGCGCTGCAGGAAGTCGAGGTCCGACTGAACGCGCTCGCGCGGCGCGGGCGTGGCGTCAAGACCCGTGTGCTGACCGCCGCCGACCTGGAATACAACCTGGACACGCTGGAGGTGCGTCGTCAGGGCAAGCTCCTCCAGCTCAACCCGACCGGGTTGAAGATCCTGCAGTCGTTGATGGAGTCCTCTCCCGCGGTGGTGACGCGCCAGGAGCTGGAAACGCGTGTCTGGGGCGAGGAACTGCCGGACTCCGACAGCCTGCGCGTCCACATCCACGGCTTGCGCGCGGTGGTCGACAAGCCGTTCCCGACCTCGCTGATCCACACCCGCCACGGTATCGGTTACCGGATCGCCGAGCTCGATGCGGAAAGCTGAGGTCCCCCGGGCGCCAGCACCCAACGGCCCAGCGCCCAACCGGCGCATGCGTTACCGGCGGCGGCTGCGCAGCCGCATCATCCTGTCGTTCGTGTTGCTGGGTTTCAGCCTGACGCTGCTGTTCGCCTGGGCGACCAACTGGACCCGCGCGCGGGTGGAGAACCAGTTGATCGAGGATGTGATGAACCGCAACCTCGCCAACGCGGCGCACCAGTTCGAGGTGGACCCCAACAACCGCGAATTCCCTTTCGACCAGGTCCGCGCCTACGTCTATACACCCGACAAGTTCGAGTCGGTGCGCATCAGCCGCCCGGAGTGGTACGCGTTGTCGGACGGGATCACGGGCATGGTTGGCAGCGACCCGGACGGCACCGAGTTCGCCTACAAGCTGGCCGTGCGCAAGACGCCGCAGGCGTGGTTCTTCCTCGCCTACGACATGACCCCGACCATGCGCAGCGAGGAGCGCTTCAACCACGCCTTGTACGCCTCGGTGCTGGTGTTCACCCTGCTGTCGCTGGTGCTGGGCTGGTGGTCGGCCTCGCGGGTGATGAGCCCGGTGTCGGAGCTGGCCAATCGACTCAAGGAGTCCGGGCGCAGTGCCGCCTCGGAGTCACTGGCCGACCATTTCCCTGACGACGAGGTCGGCCAGCTTGCCGAGGCCCTGGATGACTACGCCGGTCGCCTCACCGAGGTGGTCCAGCGCGATCGCGAGTTCAACGCCGACGTCAGTCACGAGCTGCGCACGCCGCTGGCGGTCATCCGCGGCGCGGTCGAGCTGCTGCTGTCCAACCCGCAGCTCGATGAGAAGACGCGCACCCGTTTGATGCGCATCCAGCGCGCCGAGCAGCAATGCACCGACCTGATCAGCGCACTGCTGTTGCTCTCGCGCAACGAGCGCGGCCACGGTTCCACCGACGTGGCCAAACTGGCGGCGCAATCGCTTGACGTCCATCGCACCCAACTGGCCGGCAAGCCGCTGGTGCTGCGGCTGGAAGACAACGCCGGGCCATTGGTGGTGGATGCGCCCGAGGCGGCGGTCGCCGTCGCGCTGGGCAACCTGATTGGCAACGCGGTGAAGTACACCACCGAAGGCGAGGTCATCGTGCGCATGCTGGAGGGCGCGGTGCAGGTGATCGATTCGGGCCCCGGACTGAGCGCCGAGGACGCCGCCGGCATCTTCCAGCGCGGTTATCGCGGTACCCACGCCGGGCACACGCAAGGCGGCGGCATCGGTTTGTCGATCGTACGCCGGCTGTGCGCCCTGTACGGCTGGAGCGTCTCGGTCCAGCCGGGACGCGAGTTCGGGGTGATCGCGACGCTTTCCTTCGACGCGCAGAACCTACCCGATGCTGGCGACGCCCCGGATTTCAACGCCAGTTGAGCAGCCCGGCAGTGGCGGGCGCGGTACCATCCTTGGTCCACCCCGCACGAGCCCGACCGCATGACCTGCCGCACCCGTTTTGCACCCAGCCCGACCGGATACCTGCATATCGGCGGCGCCCGCACCGCCCTGTACTGCTGGCTGGAGGCGCGCCACCGCGGCGGCGAGTTCGTCCTGCGCATCGAGGACACCGACCGCGAGCGCAGCACGCAGGCGGCGATCGACGCCATCCTCGCGGCGATGGATTGGCTGGGCCTGGACTACGACGAGGGCCCGGTTTACCAGACCCATCGCCTGGACCGTTACCGCGAGGTCGCCGAACAGCTGGTGGCCGCCGGCCATGCGTATTACGCCTACGAGACCCGCGACGAGCTGGACGCGATGCGTGAGGCGGCGATCAAGGCCGGCACCAAGCCGCGCTACAACGGCGCCTACCGTGACCGGAATGCGGGTTTTCGCGACGACCCCAACCGGGTGATCCGCTTCCGCAATCCGCTCGACGGCGTGGTCGCGTGGGATGACAAGGTCAAGGGCCGGATCGAGATCGCCAACAGCGAACTGGACGACCTGGTTATCTTCCGCTCCGATGGCTACGCGACCTACAACTTCGCGGTGGTGGTCGATGACATGGACATGCGCATCACCGATGTCGTCCGCGGCGACGACCACGTCAACAACACCCCGCGCCAGATCAACATCTACCGCGCCCTGGGCGTCGAGGTGCCGCACTTCGCCCACCTGCCGATGATCCTGGACCCGGAAGGCGCCAAGCTCTCCAAACGGACCGGTGCAGCGGATGTCATGGAATACCGTGACGCCGGCTATTTGCCGCATGCCCTGTTGAACTACCTGGTGCGGCTGGGCTGGTCGCACGGCGATCAGGAGATCTTCTCGATCGAGGAAATGAAGGCCCTGTTCGACCTGAAGAACGTCCATGCCAGCGCATCGCGGCTGGACATGGCCAAGCTGGGCTGGCTGAACCAGCAGTACCTCAAGACCGATGACCCCGCCGCGGTGGCCGTACACCTGCATTGGCACCTGCAGCAGGCGGGCTACGACCTTGCCAATGGCCCGGCAGCGGTGGACATCGTGCTGGCGTTGCGCGATCGCGTGCAGACGCTCAAGGACATGGCCGAGCGCGCGGCGGTCTGGTTCGGGCCGTTGACGGAGTACGACGAAGCCGCCGTGGCCAAGCACCTCAAGCCAGCCGCCAGGGCGCCGCTGGAGGATGCCCGTGCGCGCTTGGCCGCACTGGCCGACTGGAACGTGGAGGCGATCAACGGCGCGCTGCACGACACCGCCGCCGCGCTGGAGCTTGGCATGGGCAAGGTCGCCCAGCCGATGCGCGTCGCCATGACGGGTACCCAGATCAGCCCCGACATTTCGCATACCGTTTACCTGGCTGGCCAAGCCGAGGCGCTGCGCCGGATCGACGCGGCGCTTGCCAGGATTCCGCTGGAGGATTAGACCGGTCGCAACGGCGCGCTCACGCGCGCCCGTTGCAGGCCACACTGCCGACATGAGCCCTGTCCACGACTGCACCGATCCCAAACACCACGTCCACGATGGCGACGCCTTCGTGCTCGAGGTGGAGCGCCTGTGTGCGCAACGCGGATTACGACTGACGCCGATCCGCTCCAACGCCCTGCGCCTGATCGCCGATGCCGAGCGGCCGCTGAAGGCCTACGAGCTGCTGGACCGGATGAAGGCCACCCACGACGCCGCCGCGCCGCCGACGGTGTATCGCGCGCTGGACTTCCTGCTTGAGCACGGTTTCATCCACAAGCTGGCCTCGGTCAACGCCTTCGTCGGCTGTCACCATCCTGGCGGCGAGCAGCATGCGGTGCCGTTCCTGATCTGCGATCGCTGCCAGTCGGCGACAGAACTGGAAGACGACACCATCGTGGAGGCGCTGGAATTGCGCGCCCGCGGGCTGGGCTTCATCCCGCGGGCGCAGATCCTGGAAGTACACGGCCTGTGCGCCGCCTGCGCAGATGCAGCGAGCAGGTAGGGTTGGTATGGGGGCGTTGGTGCGAGCCCCGCGCTGCGAGGACCTGACGGCCCTGTTCGAGTTGCAGGGCGAAAGCTACCCGCCGGCGCTGCGTGACTCTCTGGAGGCATTTGCCAGTCGCCTTCGGCTGGCTGAAGGGTGTAGTCAGGTCGCCGAGATCGATCAGCGGGCGGTGGGCTATATCCTCGCCCATCCGTGGCTCAGCCGGCAGCCGCCGGCCGTCGATACCGTCCTGTCGCCGCTTAGCGGCGACGGGCCGCGGATCCTCTATGTGCACGACCTTTCGGTATCTGCCCGCGCCAAGGGAACCGGGCTGGGCGGACGGTTGGTGGACGCCGTCCTGGAGGCGGGCCGGCGCGGCGGGCTGCGGCGTGCCGAGCTGGTGGCGGTGCCTGGAGCGGATGGATTCTGGAAGCGAATGGGCTTCCAGACGCTGGATGTGGCGCCGGACCTGGCGCGCAAGGTCCGGCAATACGGCGACGGCGCGCTGTATATGGGGCGCGCGCTCTAGGCTTGGCTCAGAAGAAGGCGCGCACGCCGAACGCGATGCCACGGCCCGGCAGCGGTGCCAGGTCCTTCAGGAACGAGGTGTGTGGACGGGCCTCCCGGTCGAGCAGGTTGCTGCCGTCGAGGAACACCTCCCATGCGTTACCCGACGGGGTGTCACGATGCCAGGCCAGATGGGCGTCGACGAGCGTGTAACCGGGAGTCACGGTTTCGTTGGCCGCGACCCGGTCCTGTTTCAGGTAGCGCACCGCACCCAGCGATGCACGCCACGCCCCGTTGCTCCAGGACAGTTCACTGCCCAGCCGCGACGGCGCCAGTCGGGGCAGGTTGCCTCGCTCGCTGATCCGCGCCGCGTGCCGGTGCACGTGCTCGCCGTGAAAAACTCCCACGTCGACGTCGCGCTCGACGCCGTCGGCGAGCTTGCCCCTCACGACATCGCCGAACACCCGCAGGTCCCAGGCGCCGAGGTCGTTGTCCACCAGCGCGATGGTCGCGTCAGCCTCCATCCCGTGGAAGCGGGCATCAGCCTGGTTCCACAGGCGCACGGGCACGCCATCGTCCATTAGCGGATTGCCGGGATTGTCCAGCGACGTCGGGCTGGCCTGGTAGATGAAGTCCGCATAGCGGATCCCGTAGATCGCCGCGCCCAGATCGATGCGCTCGCCATGCCAGCGCACTCCCAGCTCAAGCCGGTTTGCGGTTTCCACGCCCAGCGTGTCGTCGCCGATCTCCATGGTTCCGGTGGCGACGTGCAGACCGTTGGAGAACAGCTCCTCGGCGGTCGGCACCCGCTGCGAACGGTCCAGCCCGAGGGAGGCGTGGAACCGGTCATTGAGCTCCCACTGGACGGCCGCAGACCCGCTGATGGCTTCGAACTTGCGCGAGTTGGACCGCAGGGGCGCCAGTGGCTGCGGGACGGCGTCAATGGTGTTGCGGTCATGCCGCGCCCCCAGCTCGAACTTGAAGTCGCCGCTGCGGCGCTCGCCGATCCAGAACAGGCCGGTGTCGTTGCCTTCGGTGCCGGGCACGAACGCCTCCTCGCCGACGGCGTCGAACGTGCGATTCGCCCACTGCACACCGAATGCGCCCCGCCAGCCGGCCCACGGCTGGTGGACCAGCTCCAGTCGCGCTTCCTTGCTGGCGTTGTCGAACACCGTGCCAATAGCCTCGCCTTCGAACTCGGTGTGGGTGTAGCGGGTGTCGGCGAACTTGATCCGCAGGGTCTCGAACGCCCCCAGCTCGTCGAGCCCTGCGCGCACCTCGGTGCGTCGCTGGTCCATCAGGATGTGGACGGCGTCCTCGCCATGGTGGTGGTCATCGTCGGCATCGTGGCCATCGCCGTCACCGTCCCCGTGGGAATGGCCCGGCACGCCGTAGCGGGTATTGAACAACGAGTAGCCCACGCCGGCGAAGCCACGCCCTCCAACCCAGGACAGCCCCAGTGCAGCGCTGTCGGTGCGCAGGGCGCTGTTGGCCAGCGTTCCCGAGCTTCCGGGTTCCGGGATCTCACCCTCGGCGGCCAACTGGCGGGCGCTTTCGGCAAATCCCGGGATGGCGTAATCGCCGGTCTCCCGATGCAATGCATCGAAGTGGAACACCAGATTGCCCGAGGCGGACGTCCCATCCAGCCGCAGCATCCCGGTCTTCTCGTCATTGACCGTGCCCCCGCGCAGTTCCGCCCTTCCTTGCAAAGGCTCGGCGGTGACCGTCTCGGGGATGCGTCCGTCGATCACGTTCACCGCGCCGCCAATGGCGCCGCTGCCGTAGAGCAGGGTGGACGGTCCCTTCAGGACCTCGATCTGGTTGGCGAGGAAGGGCTCGATGCTGACCGCGTGGTCGGCGCTGACCGTGGAGACGTCGCCCGAACCCAGGCCATCGCTGAGCACCTGGACCCGCGCCCCGTCAAAACCCCGCACGATCGGACGGCCGACGCCGGGACCGAAATAGGACGACTGCACGCCGGGCAGCTTGTTGACTGTCTCGCCCAAAGAGCTGGCCTTGGCCGCGTCCAGCCGTTCGCCGGCAAGGATCTCGACCGGGCGGGCCAGATCCTCGGCCGTGCCTGGCAGGACCGAGGCGCGGACCTGGACGGCGCTCAGGTCGACCGGCTCATGGTCCGGGTCGTGCGCCTGCGGCGCCGTCGCCGCCGTGTCGGCGGCAGACGCGGACGGTGCGATCACCAGGGCGGCAAGCAAAGCAAGGAAGAGGGACTTACGGCGCAAAAGAGACGCTGGAGACACGGGCAGCCTGCAGAAATAGTGACACGGGACCGAAATGTTATATTATTCCAATCCGTCGGCAAGTCCCCCACAAGTCATGCATCCACTGAAGGTGTCCTGATGTCACCGCTTACCCATCGATTGCTCGACCGTCTCGGCGCCTCGGGTTCCATCATCTGCGCCGTGCACTGTGCGCTGCTCCCGGTGGCCATTGCGCTCCTGCCGGCGGTCGGTCTGATGAGCATGGGCAGCGAGCGTTTCGAGCAGGCCTTCGTGGTGTTTGCCACTTTGCTGGGCGTCTTCAGTCTGTTCCAGGGTTACCGGCGGCACGGCGTCGCGCGGGCGCTGTGGCTGTTATTGACGGGTCTGGGTGTGCTGTGGATGGCGGTTCTGTATCAGCCGCTGCACGCCAGCGTGGTCCCTCATGCCGTCGCGATGACGTTTGGCGGCACGCTGGTGGGCGTGGCGCATGTGATCAACCTGCGCCTGAACCACGGACACGTGCACGACGCCTGCTGCCACCACTAGGCACGCGGGCAGGCAAGTGCCCATGTTAAGATTTGAAGCTCCCCGCGCCACGCGTGGCACTGGCAGAACGAGTCGGTGTCCACCCCTGAGGTGCGGGTTTTTCAATCGTATCAATACCCAACCGGGAGCAAAATCATGGGCAAAGGCGACCGCAAGACCGCCAAGGGCAAGCGCTTCAACTCCAGCTACGGCAACTCCCGCTCGGCCGTATCCAAGGCCGCCGGCACCGCCAGTGCGCCCGTAGCAAAGAAGACTGCCGCCAGCAAGGCCGCGAGCAAGGCGACGACCAAGAAGGTCGTGGCCAAGAAGACCGTCGCCAAGGAGTAAACACCGGCGTCATGCCGTTGTGAGCAGAGGCCCCGCAAATGCGGGGCTTTCCTTTTTGCGCGATGCGCGACCCGGCAGGTCAGTGCGCGCCGGCCTCGATCGCGGCCCACGTACGCAGCAGGTTGCCGCCGAGGATCTTGCGGATATCCGCGTCGCTATGACCGCGCGACTGCAGGCCACTGATCAGGTTGGGGAAGTCGGCCACGCTGCGCAGGCCATCGGCCAGCTCCCCGTCCACGCCATCAAAGTCCGAGCCGATGCCCACGTGGTCGATCCCGATCAGCTGCACGGCATAGTCGATCTGGTCCAGCACGGCGTCGATCGGCGTCTGCGGCGCCGGATGCGCCTCGGACCATTCGCGGTTGAACGTCTCCCGGTCAAGTTCCGGCTTGCCGGCCGCCCGGAGTTCGGCGTTGCGCCGGTTGAAGTCGTTGATGGCGCGGAAGTGCGCCTGGGTGTCCGCTGCACCCTGAGGATCGACAAAAGCCGTACCGAAGGGAATCTGGACCACGCCGCCCTTGTCGGCAATCGCCTTGGCCAATTCATCGCTGATGTTGCGCTCGAAGTCCGGGGTGAAATGACGCAACGCGGAGTGGCTGGCGATCACCGGCACGGTGCTCAGCGCGATGACCTGGCGCGCCGACTCGTCGGAGACGTGTGAGACGTCGATCATGATCCCGAGCCGGTTCATCTCGGCCACGACCTCGCGCCCGAAGGGGCTCAGCCCGTTCCATTTGCGCTCGATCGCATAGGAGGAATCGGCGATCCGGTTCGCCGCACTGTGGGCCAGGGTGATGTAGCGCACCCCGCGATCGAAGAAGAACTTCAGGTTGGCCAGGTCATCACCAATGGGCGCGCCGTTTTCCATCCCCAACGGCAGCAGCACCCGCCCGCCCTTGCGCAGGCGCTCGACATCACCCGGCGATCGCAGGAGCGCGAACCGGTCGGGGTGGCGCTGGACCAGTGCCTCGACCGAATCGATCATGGTGTTGGCGACCTGCCAGGCCACGCCGTCCTCGTCCTGCTTGGCCGAGGTGTAGATCGACATGAAAGCGACGTCCAGGCCGCCGGCGCGGGCCTTGGGATAGTCGAACTCGCGCCCCGGTGCATCGCTGCCAAGGTCCATCCAGCGATCGGTCAGCATGCCGGGGGCGTCGATGTGGGTATCCACGATCACCGCATCCTGTGCCAGCGCCCGGGCGGCGTCGGTGGCCTTGGGCTGCGGCGGCGACTGGGCGAAACCGAGCGCGGGAACGAGTGCGAGCAGCAGGAAGGGCAGGGTGCGGTGCATGATCTCTCCAAGGGTTCCGCGCGACTGCGCGGCGTGGGGTTCGACCGGTCGATAGTGCCGCAATCGACCGCGCCGGCGTTACTGCGGATGCACGCGCTGGCCGCCAATCCACACGCCGCCGGCCAGATCTCCGCCCAGCCAGTAGCCCAGCTCGGCCGGATGGCGGATCTTCCAGCGAACGAAGTCGGCACGCAGGCCCTCCCGCAGTGCGCCGCGGTCGCCCAGGCCCAGAGCACGCGCCGCGTTGACGGTCGCCCCGCGCAAGGCCTCATCCGGGGTGAGGCGGAAATGGGTGCACGCCAGTTGGATGCCCTGACGCAGCGACAGCAGCGGTGATGTACCGGGGTTGCAGTCGGTCGCGACCGCCATGGCTACGCCGTGCTCCCGGAATGCGGCCAATGGCGGCAACCGGGTTTCGCGCAACACATGGTACGCGCCGGGCAGCAGCACCGCGACCACGCCCGCAGCGGCCATCGCGCGCACGCCTTCCTCGCTGGTGTGCTCGACGTGGTCGGCCGAGAGACCACCGAATTCGGCCACCAGGGCCGCTCCGCCCAAGTCGCTGAGCTGGTCGGCGTGCAGCTTTACGGGCAGGTCCAGCGCGCGCGCGGCCTCAAATACGCGCCGAGTCTGCGCCGGCGTGAACCCGATGCCCTCGCAGAAGGCATCCACCGCATCCACCAGGCCTTCGGCGTGGAGCCTGGGCAGCCACTGGATCACCTCGTCGATGTAGGCGTCTGCCTGTTCCTGGAATTCAACCGGCAAGGCATGCGCTGCCAGATACGTGGTGCACACGCCGACGCCCAGCTCGCGGCCGATCCGGCGGGCCACGCGCAGCATCCGCCGCTCGCCTTCGAAGTCCAGTCCATAGCCGGACTTGATTTCCAGCGTGGTCGCGCCGTCGGCGCACAGGGCGCGTGCGCGAGGCAGCGATTGGCGCAGCAACTCGTCCTCATCGCAGGCACGTAGCGCTTCCACCGTGGACAGGATTCCGCCGCCGGCGCGTGCAATTTCCTCGTAGCTGGCGCCTTGCAGGCGCAACTCGAACTCCCGCGCGCGATCGCCGGCAAACACCAGGTGGGTGTGGCAGTCCACCAGGCCGGGGGTGATCCAGCCGTCGGTGGTGATGACATCGCGCGCCAGCGCCCCAGGCTTGCCCGGCAGGCCCTCGCGCGGACCGGCATAGGTGAGCAGGCCGTCGCGCCAGCCCAGCGCGCCATCGCTGATTTCGCCGTAGCCCTCGGGACCGACCAGCGTCACCAGTGATGCACCCAGGATCAGGCCATCCCAGGGCTCACCGGTGGCGTCCGGAGAGCGGGTGGAGGCAGGCGCCCTCGCGCCACCGTCGCTTGCTTCAGCGGAAATGGTCATCGAGTCATTGTAGGGAACACGCACGCGCCCGCCAGATCAGGTCGCCAGCGCACTCGAGGCAGGCGACAATCGGGCGATGAACAGCAATGCGAGCGCCAGGATCTGGTACCCCGATGGTTGGCGCGATGGGCCGCTGCCGCAAAGTGGCCACCGCGTGGACCAGCTGCCAGCGCGCGGTGGTTCGCGTACGCCGCAACGTGTGGTGCCCGGAATCGCGAACCTGCATTCGCACGCCTTCCAGCGCGCGATGGCGGGCATGGCCGAGTCGCAGACCGATCCGGAGGATTCGTTCTGGACCTGGCGCGAGACGATGTACCGCTTCGCCGACCGCTTCACTCCGGAATCGCTGCATGCGGTCGCATCGCAGCTCTATGCCGAAATGCTGGAGGCCGGCTACACGACGGTGTGCGAGTTCCACTACCTGCATCACGGCCCGGGCGGCAAGTCGTGGGCCAACCCCGCGGCGATGTCCACGGCGTTGGTGGACGCCGCGGCCGACGTGGGCATCCGGATGACGCTGCTGCCGGTGCTGTACATGACCGGTGGCTTCGATGGCCGGCCATTGGAGCCGCGCCAGCAACGTTTCGGCCACACCGTGGACGCCTACCTCAGGTTGCTGGACACGCTGCGGGAAAAAGAAAACGGGCGCCTGCACGTCGGCTGCGCGCTGCACAGCCTGCGCGCGGTACCGCCAGAGGCGATGCGCGAGGTGCTTGCGGCGCTGCCTGCGGACAGTCGCGTCCATATCCACATCGCCGAGCAGCTTCCCGAGGTGGAGGAATGCCTGCTTCTGCGCGGCGTGCGGCCGGTGCAGTGGTTGCTGGACCACGCGGATGTCGATGAGCGGTGGACGTTGGTCCACGCCACCCATCTGGACGACGCGGAGCTTGCCGGTGTAGCCAGATCGGGTGCCACGGTGGCGATCTGCCCGACCACGGAAGCCAACCTCGGCGATGGCCTGTTTCGGCTGCGCGACTATCTCGACGCCGGTGGACACTGGGGCGTGGGCTCGGACTCCAATTCGTCGGTATCGCCGGTGGAGGAGCTGCGCTGGCTTGAATACGGACAGCGTCTGGTCACCCGACGACGCAACATCGCGGTGGGCGCCGAGACGTCGAGCGTGGGCGAAACCCTGCTGAGGGGTGTGTTGTCCAGTGCCGCGGACGCCACCGGCCATCGTCTCGATGCGGCCGGCGCTGACGTGCTCGTGCTGGACGGGGACGCGCCGCAATTTGCGGGCGCTACCGACGCGGACGCGGTGGATCGCTGGATTTTCAGTGGCAACCGCTCGCTGGTGCGACAGACCTGGGTGGACGGTCGCTGCATGGTCGATGGCGGCCGGCATGTGGATGCCGACCCGATCGCCGCGCGCTATCACCAGGCGGTTGCCGGGTTGCTCGCGCAGGACAGCTAGCCCACGGACAGGCGCATCCCGAACGCGGGCCGGCGCCTATTGACCGGCAATCACCTTTGCGGTGTGACGGGTCGAGAAGTCGATATCGCGGGTCAGCTCGAAAACCTCCTGCAGCTGGTCCTTCGAGGGTGCCTGCGTCCACACATGCGCGCTGCGGCCATCGTCGAGTTTGAGCAGCGTCTCGCGTGCCTCGATTTCCGGCTGCCCGGCCAGTTCAGCCCGGTACCACTGGACATCGCGGCCGCCGATGCTGCCGTTCTCCACCCGGTTGCTGCGCTGCGGCGAGAAGGTCGGCTTCTTGCTGATGTACATGCCAAACGCTTCGGAGCCGTCGGCGCGCAGCGCGCGGCAGAAATCCGCGCCATCGCCGCCGCGGTACTCCCAGGTCAGGCCGGTACTCGCGTCCAGCTGCGGGCAGCCACTGGCCTGCTGTGCGTGAGCGCCACCGGCGACCAGCAACAGCGGCAATAAGAATGCCGTCTTGTTCATTGGTGTTTCCCCTGATTGCGGAAAGCTCTCCGCGTCGGACCGTGCAATGCATCACAACACACTGCTCAACCGACCTTAAAGCACGCTGCGGGGATTGACAATTGCCGGCGGAATTGCATCGGCGATTGCGATTGCGTGATTTAGCCCTGCGGATCACGACGGTGCCAGTGCGATCAGCAGCGCGCGCGCCGCAGCAATGCGGGCCGAGGGCTCGGGCAGCTCCAGGCTGAGGCGCAGCTTGTCAGGGCCGTCCATGCGGTACAGGTTCGGCTGGCCCTGGATCATGCGGATCACCGCCATCGGGTCGACCTTGGGCTTCTCGACGAACTGCAAGCGACCGCTGGTGGGACCGATGTCCAGTTTGCGCACGCCCAGTTCGGTGGCCTGCAGCTTCAGCTCGGCGATTGCGAACAGGTGCTTTGCCGGATCCGGCAGCAGGCCGAAGCGGTCGATCATCTCCACCTGCAACTCGCGCAGATCGTGCGCGTCGCGCGCGCCGGATATCCGCTTGTACAGTGTCAGGCGCGTATGCACGTCGGGCAGGTAGTCCTCGGGGATCAGCGCGGGAACGTGCAGCTCGACCTCCGCGCCGCGTTCTTCGGGTGCATCCAGATCGGGCAACTTGCCCTGGCGGATACTGCGCACCGCCCGCTCCAGCAGTTCGGTGTACAGACTGAAGCCGACCTCGGCCATCTGCCCGCTCTGGTCCTCGCCAAGCAATTCGCCGGCCCCGCGGATCTCCAGGTCGTGGGTGGCCAGGGTGAAACCGGCGCCCAGTTCGTCCATCGCCGCGATCGCATCCAGGCGTTTCTTCGCATCGGCGCTGATCGAGCGCGTGTCCGGCACGACCAGGTAGGCGTAGGCGCGGTGGTGCGAGCGGCCGACGCGGCCGCGCAACTGGTGCAGCTGGGCCAGACCGAACTTGTCGGCGCGGTTGATGATGATGGTATTGGCGTTGGGGATGTCGATCCCCGACTCGATGATGGTCGAGCACAGCAGGACGTTGAAGCGCTGCTTCTGGAAGTCGAGCATCACCCGCTCCAGCTCGCGCTCGGGCATCTGGCCGTGGGCGATGCCGATGCGCGCCTCCGGCACCAGCGCTTCCAGTTCGCGTTGCATGCGGCCGATGCTTTCCACGTCGTTGTGCAGGAAATAGGCCTGGCCGCCGCGGGAGATCTCGCGCTGGAATGCCTCGCGCAGCTGGCTGTCGTCCCACGGCACCACGAAGGTCTGCACCGCCATGCGGTGGGCCGGCGCGGTGGCGATGATCGACAGGTCGCGAAGTCCCGCCATCGCCATGTTGAGGGTGCGCGGGATGGGCGTGGCGGTCAGGGTGAGCAGGTGCACGTTGGCGCGCAAGGCCTTCAGCGCCTCCTTCTGGCGCACGCCGAAGCGCTGTTCCTCGTCCACGATGACCAGACCCAGATCCTTGAAGCGCACGTCCTTCTGCAGCAGCCGGTGGGTGCCGACGATGACATCGATCGTGCCCTCGGCCGCCTTTTCCAGTTCAGCCTTGATCTGCTTGGGGGTCTTGAAGCGCGACAGCACTTCCACCTTCAACGGCCAGTCGGCAAAGCGGTCACTGAAGTTGCGGTAATGCTGCTCGGCAAGCAGCGTGGTCGGTACCAGCACCGCGACCTGCTTGCCGGCGGCGGCGGTGGCAAAAGCTGCGCGTACAGCGACCTCGGTCTTGCCGAAGCCGACGTCGCCGCACACGACCCGGTCCATCGGCTGGCTGGATTGCAGGTCGCGCAGCACCGCCTCGATCGCGGCGTGCTGGTCGGGGGTCTCCTCGAACGGGAACGCGGCCGCGAACGGCTCGTACATCGCCCGGTCCAAATCGATCGCCAGTCCGGCGCGGGCCCGGCGTTTGGCCTGGATCTCCAGCAGCTCGGCGGCGACGTCGCGGACCTTTTCCTGCGCCTTGCGCTTGGCCTTGCTCCACTGCTCACCGCCCAGCGAGTGCAGTGGCGCGGTTTCCACCGATGCGCCGGAATAGCGGTTGATCAGGTGCAGCTGGCCGACCGGCACGTACAGGCGGTCGCCCTTGGCGTACTCGATCTCCAGGTATTCGTTTTTCTCGCCACCGGCCTCCAGCGTGACCAGCCCGCGGTAGCGGCCCACACCGTGATCTTCGTGGACGATCGGCGCGCCTTCGGACAGCTCGCCCAGGTCGCGGACGATCGCTTCGGGTTCACGTCCCGCACGACGGGGACGACGCGGCTGGGTGGCGCGCTCGGGGAACAGCTGCCGCTCCGTCAGCACCGCCAGCGCGGGTGCGGTCAGGGCGAAGCCGTCCTCCAGCGGCGCGACGGCGATGGCGAACCGGGTGTCGCCGGCAGCGCCCGTCGTTGCGTTGGCGGTGATCTGATTGCTGCGCAGGAAGGCTTGGAAGTCCGGCAGCACCTCCGGCTCCAGTTCCGCTGCGCGCAGGATCTCCAGCAGCGCCTCGCGGCGTCCGGCCGAATCGGCGGCGATCAGGACCCGGCCCGGATAGTGGTCGAGGAAGGATTTCAACTCGCCGGCAGGGACCTGGTCACGCGCACTGATCGGCAGGGCGGGGGCTGGCTGGCTGGCCAGCACTTCGGCGCGCGCACTCTGCGGATGCGACTCGCCGCAGACCTCGATGCGCGCGACCTGGTTCAGCCGTTCGCGCAGCGCGTCCGGCGACAGGTAGAGCGCGTCAGGCGGCAGCAGCGGCCGCTCCAGATCATGCCGGCGCTGCTCGTAGCGCTCACCGGTCTGGCGCCAGAACGCGTCGGCGGCCTCGTTGACGCCTTCGCCCAGCAGCGGCAGCGTCGCCTCATCCAGGTAGTCGAACAGGGTGGCGGTCTGGTCGAAGAACAGTGGCAGGTAGTACTCGATGCCCGAAGGCGCCGTGCCGGCCTTCAGGTCCTGATACAGGCCGCTGCGACGGGTATCCAGATCGAAGCGTTCACGCAGCGCGTCCAGCGCCCGCTTCAGCGAGGCCTCGTCCAGCGGCAGTTCGCGGCCGGGCAGGAGCTTGACAGCATCGATCTTGTCCTCGGAGCGCTGGGTCTCCGGGTCAAAGCCGCGGATGGTGTCGATCTGGTCATCCAGCAGCTCCACCCGGAACGGCCGCGATGCGCCCATTGGATAGACGTCCAGCAAGCCGCCGCGGACTGCGAAGTCGCCCGGGTCGAGCACCTGCGGCACGTGGTGGTATCCGGCCGACTGCAGCCGGCGCTGCTCGGCATCCAGATCGAGGCGCTGGCCGACAGTGACATCGAAACTGCCGCCGACGACGTGGCGCAGCGGCGCAAGGCGCTGCAGCAGCGTCTGCACCGGCACGACGACAATGCCGCGCTGCAACCGCGGCAACCGGTTCAGCGTGGCCAGGCGCTGGCTGATGATTTCCGGGTGCGGACTGAAATGGTCGTAGGGCAGCGTTTCCCAGTCCGGGAAGTGCAGCACCGGCAGCGATGCCGCGTCGCTGCCTGGTGGCGCGGCGTCGCCGGCCGACGCGCCGGCACCCAGCAAGGTGTGCAGATCCGCTTCCAGCTGCTGCGCGGACTGGTTGTCGCGCACGATTGCCAGCAGCGGCCCGGGATGGGCGGCGGCGGCGCGGGCGATATGGAAGGCGAGGGCCGAGAGTGAAGCCGGCGCGCGCCACCAGGCACGCAGATGGCCCGCTTTCGGCAGCGGCGGTGTTGGAGAGGGGGAGGCAGGCATCAGCCGGCCATTTTAGACGATGGTGCCGGCTGGCGTACGGGTTCGGAGGTCAGTGGTCCCCGTCCGCCGGGTTCAGTCGCAGGGTGACCCGGACCAGCCCGTCCTGTTGGGACTCGCGCACGAAGCCCAGCGACTCGGCCAAAGAGAGCATCGGAAGGTTGTGCTCGAACACGTCGCCATAGACGCGCTCAATTTGCTTGCCGCGTGCCCACTTCACCAATCGGGTCATCAGATAGCGTCCCAGGCCCATGCCGGCGATGAAGTGGCTGACCAGGATCGCAAACTCCGCGTCACGACCGTTGGGGTCGATCGAGATCCGGGCCACGGCGCCGACCAGCGCCTCGCCGGGTGGCAGGGGTTCGGCGGCAACCAGGGCAAACTCGGTTTTCGGCTGGATCCGGGTGAAGCGTTCCACCGACTCCTGCGAGAGCTCCTTCATGGAGTGCAGGAACCGTTGGCGTATTTCGTTGGGCTGGAGCAACGAGAAGCCCGCACGCAGGGGCTCCGCATCCTCCGGTCGGATCGGGCGGATCAGCAGTTCGCGCCCGTTGGGCAAGCGCTGGCGTTCATGCCACGGGGGGAGTCGTTCACGGCTACTCATACGCAGATGGTGGCACACCGCATGTAAACGCCGCATTCATCACCCGGACCTCGGCGTCCGGCCCTGGGTTAGGCGCGCAAAGCCACGCTGAGCATGCATTTGCCGGTGCTAGACTCGCCGTCCTTGAAGGGAAATGACGCCATGTCCGGAAGTGGAGACTCGACCCGCGCGATCCTGTTCGCCCTGTCTGCGAATTTCGCCATCGCAGTGGCCAAGGGGGCGGCCGCGTTTTTCACCGGCTCCAGCGCGATGCTGGCCGAGACTATCCACTCCCTCGCCGATTGCGGCAACCAGCTGCTGCTGCTGCTGGGGATGAAACAGGCCCGCCAGCCACCCTCGCCGGAGTATCCGCTTGGCCACGGGCGCGAGGTCTACTTCTGGTCGTTTCTGGTCGCGGTCATGCTGTTCACGGTGGGCGGAATGTTTTCGCTTTACGAGGGCGTGCATAAACTGCGTGCCGGCGAAACCGAAGCCGGGAGCAGCCTGTGGTGGGCAGTGGCCGTGCTGGTATTCGCGATCATCGCCGAAGGCATTTCGTTGCGGACCTGCCTGCAGGAGGTAAACAAGTCGCGCGGCCATCGCAGCCTGTGGCGGTGGTTCCGGGAAAGCCGCCAGGCCGAACTGGTGGTGATCTTCGGCGAGGACCTGGCAGCGCTGGTTGGACTGGCGTTTGCCTTGCTGGCAGTACTGGCGACGATCATCACCGGAAACCCGCTGTGGGATGCCCTCGGCACGCTGGGGATTGGCGCCTTGCTGATCGTGGTTGCGGTTCTGGTGGCGATCGAGATCAAGGCGATGCTGATTGGCCAGAGCGTGGATCCGGCGCGTCAGCGCCAGATCCGCCAGTTCCTCGACGGCCGACCGGAAATCACCCGGGTGATCAGCCTGATCACCATGCAGCTGGGCAACGAGGCGATGGTCTCGGTGCAGGCGCAGATGCGCGAAGAGAAGGACGTGCCGCTGCTGGTGGATCAGATCAACACGATCGAGAAGGCCATGAAAGAGGCGTTTCCCGAGGTGCGCTGGAGCTTTTTCGAGCCCGACGTGCGCGCGGGGGTATGAGCGCGGGTGGCCTCAGTCGGCCTGTTTCAGCCACTCCACCCGCCACGACCCGTCGCCTCCGGCCAGCGCTTTCTGCAGCAGCGGCAGCACTTCGCGCATCGTAGTGTCGAACTGCCACGGCGGGTTGACGATGAGCATGCCGCTCCCATTCATGCGCAGTGGCGAGTCGTCCGGATGGATCATGAGCTCGGCCAGCAGCGATGACTTCACCGGTAGCGTGGCGGCGCGGCGGAAGAACTGGTTCAGCGACCGCCGCAGCTTGATCGGATACCAGACCGCGTAGCAGGCGTTGGGCCAGCGCACCAGCGCATCGCGCAGCGCGGCAATGATGGTGTCGAACTCCTGCAGTTGCGCTTCATAGGGAGGGTCGATCAGCACCAGTCCGCGGTTGTAGCGCAGCTCGCCCAGACGAGGTGGCAACAGGGCCTTCATCGCCCCGTAGCCGTCCCGGGTGTGGGTAGCGACACGGGAATCGCCGGCAAAGTTGGTCTTCAGTTGCGCGGCTTCCTCGGGCAACAGCTCGCATACCGCGATCCGGTCTTCCTCGCGCAATGCGTGCGCGAGCAGCCACGGCGAGCCCGGATAACTTGTGGGGCCGTGCTGCGCCCTGCACGCCTTGACCGCGGCCAGATAGCGGCTGATTGCCGGATGGCGCGGTGCTTCGGCAATCAGGCGACCAATGCCGGCCTCGGCTTCTCCGGTGCGCTGGGCGGAGTTGCTGTCCAGCGCGTAAAGGCCGCGTCCGCCGTGGGTGTCCAGGGCAAACAGCGGCGATGGTTTGGCGAGCAGCGCATCGCACACGGCCAGGGTGGTGATGTGTTTGAGGACGTCGGCATGGTTGCCGGCATGGAAGGCGTGGCGATAGTTCATCCGCACAGGGTATCCCGGCGGCGGTGCTGACTGCGCGCGGTTTTGCCTGGCGAGCCGGGACCCGGGCTCCGTGGACAACAGGTGGCGCCGCACCAAAAGCGCTTTTCGTGACCTACACTCGGCGTCGTCAGGTATCGCCCATCAACCGCGGGGACGACCGCATGTCCGGCATGACCCCACTTACGGAATCCCGCTCCCGCCACGATGGCCACCCCAGCCAGCGCGCGCTGGAGGTGCGCTGCGTCACCGGCTCAGCCGTTGCAGCGGTGCTCCATGACATTGCACGATTGCGGGCGGTGGTGCTCCAGGCCTGGCCGGACCTGCACGATGGCGACGCGTCCGCCGAGCGGGCGCGGCTTGAACCGTGCGCGCGGGCGTGGCGCAGCATCGCCGTGCTGGTGATGGATGGGGACCAGATCGTTGGCGCTGCCCTGGGTCTGCCGCTGGAAGACGACCACGGAGCGATCCGCCAGGCCTTTGATCTTGCCGGGCGCGATGCCGCGACCGCGTTCGTGCTGGCCGGCTCGGTTCTCCTGCCCGCCTACCGCGGCAGGCAGTTGGGGCATCGCTTCTTCAGCGAGCGCGAAAATCATGCGCGGTCGCTTGGAGGCTTCGAGACCACCGTTTTCGCATCGACTGAGCGCGACGACATCGATCCCCGGCGGCCGCCGTTCGGCCGCAGCAACGAGGCGTTCTGGCGGCGGCGTGGCTACACACGCAGTCTGGCGTTGCCACTTGGCCCGCCAGCGGGGCCGGAAAGCGGGGAGTTCCCGCCAGCGCGACAGGTCGCATGGACGCGGCCGCTGGAGCGCGGCTACTAGTACCAGCCACGCGTTTCGTCCGGCGTGCAAGACGCGGACTCACTCAAAACCGGACTGGGGAAACCGCGTCGGCCGGCTCTTGTTTTGCCAGCACTTCGACGCCTTGTTGCCGAACATTAATGGGGGAGCGCCTAGGCTGGTCGTTTTTCCCATTTCCGGTATCTGTGTGGATCGTCGTGAACTGCTGATCGCGGGTTTGTCGCTGCCGCTGGCTGCCCTCGGGCGTCCGGTGCTGGGATCGCCTTTGTCCCTGCTGCTGGACGAGGGTGTGCAGACGGCTGCGCAATCGGCGGGCACGGCGTTCGGCGCCGAGACCGTACCGGCCTTGGCGCGCGAGCTGGCGGCGCAGAGGTTCCGCCCGCCTGCCGGCGACTTGCCAGAGGCGCTGCGGCGCATTGCCTACGACGAGTACCGCGATATCCGCTTTGATCCGTCGCATTCACTGTGGCGCGGCGAGGGACGGCCGTTCCAGGCTCAGTTCTTCCACCGTGGGTTCCTGCACGCGCAACGTGTGGAAATCAACGAAGTGGTCGCCGGCGTTGCCCGACCCCTGGCCTACAGCCCGGACATGTTCACCTTTGGCGCAGCAGCGAAGCCCGCGGCAACGGACCTGGGTTTTGCCGGCTTCCGCCTGCATGCGCCAATCAACCGGCCCGACTACTTCGATGAGGTCTGCGCCTTCCTTGGCGCGAGCTATTTCCGTGCCGTCGGGCGTGGCCAACGCTACGGCCTGTCCGCCCGCGGACTGGCATTGCGCACGGCCGACCCGGCCGGTGAGGAATTCCCGTTCTTCAAGGCGTTCTGGCTGGAACGGCCGGCGCCGGGCGCCGCGCAGATCCGTGTCCACGCCTTGATGGACAGTCCGAGCGCTGCGGCTGCATTCGCCTTTGTCATCCACCCGGGCGCCGACTCGGTCTTCGACGTCAGCATGCGGCTGTACCCGCGGGTCGACCTGGCCCAGGCCGGCATCGCGCCGCTGACCAGCATGTTCCAGTTCGACGCCGGCGACCGGGTGGGGATCGACGACTATCGGGCAGCGGTGCACGACTCCGATGGCCTGGCCCTGTTGAACGGTGCCGGCGAGCAGCTGTGGCGACCGCTGCGCAATCCGGCGTCGGTGCAGGAGAGCCTGTTCCTGGACCGCCAGCCCCGCGGGTTCGGCCTGATGCAGCGCAAGCGCACATTCAACGATTTTGGTGACAGCGAAGCGCGCTACGACCTGCGTCCCAGCGCGTGGGTGGAGCCGCAGGGCGACTGGGGCGAAGGCGCCGTGCACCTGTTTGAGATCCCCACCGCTGACGAATACCACGACAACATCGTCGCCTTCTGGCGCCCGCGGCAGACGCTGGACGCCGGTCGCGAGCATCGCTTCGACTACCGCCTGCACTGGTGCGACCGGCATCCATGGAATCCGGCCCTGGCCCGGGTGGAAGCCACCCGGGTCGGCGGCGTGGTGCCCGCGCCGGAGCTGCCGCCAGCTGCCGGCGCCGGAGTCGGCGCGCGTCGGTTCGTCATTGATCTTGGCGGCGGCAGCCTTCAGGATGCCGCGGGCGCGCGCGAGCCGCGCGCTGAAGTGGAAGCCAGCGCTGGGCGCGTCGCCAACGTCGTGGCCCAGCCCGGCGCCGTGGCCGGCACCTGGCGCATCGCATTCGAGCTTGATCCCGGCAGCGAGCCGGTTATCGAGTTGCGCGCGCGTTTGCTGGCCACGGACGGATCCCCGCTTTCTGAAACCTGGTTGTATCGATGGACCGCATGAGCAAGGTTTACTGCCGCAAAGACCCGCACACCGTGCCCCGAAAGGAGGCGGGCGACCGCCGTCCCGGTTCCGCGGACGCGGGGATGCTCCCTGTGGAAGCCCCGCTGGAAATGCCCGTGCAGTCCTTCGACGAGGCCGCCCCTGCGCCCGCGCGTCTGTCCGGCACGCCGGTGGACATCGTGTGGCGCCGCCTTATCGTGCTTGGGGGCACCGCGGGGCTGACCCTGCTCGCCACCTACCAGCTGTGGTGGGCCATGCGGGGGGGCGGCCACAGCGGCTTGGAGTGGCTGAGCCTGTTGCTGTTCGCGGCGCTGTTCGTCTGGGTGGCGCAGGGCTTCATGAGCGCGCTCGCCGGCTTTGGGTTGATCGTCAACGGCTACCGCCGCCGCGGCCGGCTCGGTGTGGTCGATGCCGGCCCCTTGCCCGCGCTGACCACCCGGACCGCGCTGCTGATGCCCACCTACAACGAGGATCCGGAGCGCCTGATGGCGGGGTTGCAGTCGATCTGCGAGTCGGTGCTGAAAACCCGCCGCGCCGACGCGTACGACTTCTTCGTGCTCAGCGACACCACCCGACCCGAGTTGCAGCAGCGCGAACTGGCCGCATTCCATCGCCTGCGGGACGTGCTCGGTGGCCACGTGCGCCTGTATTACCGGCATCGTCCGGAAAACATCGATCGCAAGGCCGGCAATATCGCCGAATGGGTGCGGCGCTTCGGCGCAGCCTACCCCCAGATGCTGATTCTGGACGCCGACAGCCTGATGACCGGCAAGGCGATCAACCGGCTTGCCGCTGCCATGGAGCGGCATCCCGAAGTCGGCCTGATCCAGACCCTGCCGGTGGTGGTCAATGGCAGCACCGTCTTCGGCCGCATGCAGCAGTTCGCCGGCCGTGTGTACGGTCCGGTGCTGGCCCATGGCAACGCGTGGTGGCATGGCACCGAGGGCAACTACTGGGGCCACAACGCGATCATTCGCACCGCCGCATTCGCCTCCTGCGCCGGACTACCCGAATTGCCGGGATCGCGCCCGTTCGGTGGCAGCATCCTCAGCCACGATTTTGTCGAGGCCGCCCTGTTGCGTCGTGGCGGCTGGGAGGTGCATCTGGTGCCTGCGCTGGGCGGAAGTTATGAGGAAGGCCCGCCGTCGCTGACCGACATGCTGGTTCGGGACCGGCGCTGGTGCCAGGGCAACCTGCAGCACGGCGGCGTAATTCCGGCCAGGGGGTTGCACTGGGTCAGCCGTTGGCACCTGCTTACCGGGATTGGCCACTACATCACCGCGCCGCTTTGGGGGGCGCTGATGCTGATCGGGCTGGTGATGACGATGGCCAGCTCGGGCCTGCAGTGGGACTCGCTGGTGTTTCCGGGCCTCGGCTCGGCGTCGGATTGGACCGGACCCAAGGGCATGGAGCGCTTCTTCTGGGTGTTCATGCTCACCATGTCCTTGCTGCTGGGACCGAAGTTGCTGGGCTTCATTCTTGCCCTGACCGATCCGTGGGCGCGACGGAGCTGCGGTGGTGCACTGCGCCTGACCGCCGGCGTGCTCGTCGAGACGCTGCTGACCACGCTGATGGCGCCGGTGACGATGTACGTGCAGTCGCGCGGCGTGATCGAGGTGCTGGCCGGACGTGATTCGGGCTGGGAGAGTCAGCGCCGCGATGACGGCACGCTGACCCGTGCCGAGCTGTGGCAGCGCTACGGCGGCGTCACCGTGTGCGGCGTAGTCGTGGCCGCATGGAGCTTTGCGGTGTCGCCATCGCTGATGCTCTGGATGTCGCCGGTGTTGCTGGGTCTGGTGCTGTCGATGCCGGTGGTGGCACTCACGGCGGCCCCGGAAGCCGGCAGCCGGCTGCGTCGCTGGGGCATCTTCCTCACCCCCGAGGAAGTGTCGCCGCCACCGATCCTGACCCGCGTGCAAGGCCTGCGCAGCGGCCTGGCGCGACCGGCAGCCGAGCCCGAGCACCAGGCCGGTAACGGCGTTATCGCGTCTGCAACCGCAGGCTGATTCCCAGCGGAGCGATCTTGGCTGGCTCGTCGTCCAGGTCGGCCTTCAATAGCGGACGGGCGTCGAACCAGCGCTCGTCGAGCGTCAGCGTAAGTCGATCATCGTCGACCTGGGCGTCGAGCCGCGGTATAGGGTCTGCTTCGTGGGCGCGATGGATCAGCACCGCCAGGCGCAACAACGCGGCGGTATGCCGCGCCGCCGGCAGCAGGCGGTCGGGCAGGGCGTCGAAGACGTGTTTGGGAATCTTGCGGCGCTGGGTGCGGATCACGGCGGCGAGGAACTGCTGCTGCTGGCGCGAGAAACCGGCGATGTCGCTGTGCTCGACGACGTAGGCACCGTGCACGTGGTACTGGCTATGGGCGATGGTGAGGCCGAGTTCGTGCAGCCGGGCCGCGCGGCTCAGCATCAGGCGGTCGTCGATTTCCAGATTCCACGATCCGGCCACCTGATCGAACAGGCGCAACGCGGTCGCCTCCACCCGGTCGGCCTGCAGCGCGTCGATCCCGTAGCGCTTCATCAAGGCAAGGACGGAGCTGTCGCGCGGGTCGTCATCGCCGCCGCGCTCGAGCATGTCGTAGAGCACGCCTTCGCGTAGCGCCGCCTTGCTCACTGCCATCCGCTCAAGACCCAACGCGTGGAAGGCTGCCTCCAGCACCAGCAGGCCGCCGGCGATGACCGGCCGCCGATCCTCGGGCAGGCTGGGCAGGTCGATGGTGTCGATGCTGCGGGCACGCAGCAGACGATCACGCACCTGTGGCAGCGCGTCGGCGAGCACTGAGCCCTTGGTCAGTTTCATCGCTGCGCAGACATCGCCGATGGCCTTGTTGGTGCCCGAGGTACCGATGGCATCGTCCCAGCCCAACTCCCGGTAGCGCGCGGCGAACGGCTGGAACGTGGTGGCGACGTCGGTCAGGGCGGCATTCCAGCGTTTGCGGCTGAGTTTGCCGTCACTGAAATACCTGCGCGTGGTTGCCACGCACCCCAACTGGATACTCTCGCGCTCGATGGTCTCCAATCCGCTGCCGATGATGCATTCGGTCGATCCGCCGCCGATGTCGAGCACCAGCCGCAGGCGCCCGCGTTTGGACGGCTGCGTGTGGGCCACGCCGAGGTAGATCAAGCGCGCTTCCTCGCGGCCGGCGACCACTTCGATGGCATGGCCCAGCGCGCTTTCGGCCGGCATCAGGAACGCCTGCGGGGACGCCAGCTTGCGCACCGTGTTGGTGGCGATCGCACGCACCCGTTGCGGTGGAATGTCGCGGATGCGCTGGCCAAATCGGGCCAGGCACGCGTAGGCACGTTGGCGTGCCTCTGCCGACAACCCACCGCGTGCATCCAGTCCGTCGGCCAGACGGACGGTCTCGCGCAGGCGGTCCACCACCCGCAGCTGGCCGAGCAGGTACTGCGCCACCACCATGTGGAAACTGTTGGACCCCAGGTCGATGGCGGCCAGCATTTCGCCCTCCTGCAACGGCAGCGAGGCGGGGTGGAGTTCGGTCATCGGGGTAGTTTCGATCATCCGCACAGTTTGGCCAACAATGACGCCTGGGCCGAATGGGGCAGGGCGTCATCGGTGCGTTCAACGATCCGGTATTCGCCGCCGGGCTGCAGTTCCCACGCGTTGAGATTGTCGTCCAGGTAGTTCCCCAACGCCTCGTCGAACACCCGCTTGGCCACCGCGGGATCGAGGATCGGGAAGCAGGTCTCGACCCGGCGCAGCAGGTTGCGCTCCAGCCAGTCGGCACTCGCGCAGAACAGTTCCGGGGCACCGTCGTTGGCGAACCAGTACGCGCGACTGTGCTCCAGGAAGCGGCCCACGATGGAGCGCACCCGGATATTCTCGCTGATCCCGGCCACGCCCGGGCGCAGGGAACAGGCGCCGCGCACAATCAGGTCGATCTCCACGCCCGCCTGCGAAGCCCGGTATAGCGCGCGGATCACCTGCGGCTCGTTGAGCGCATTCATCCGTGCCACGATCCGTGCAGGGCGCCCGGCCTCGGCATGGGCCCGTTCGCGGTCGATCCGCCGGAGCATTCCCGCGTGCAGGGTGAACGGCGATTGCAGCAGGCGCTTGAGCGTCATCGATGGCGCCAGGCCGGACAATTGCTGGAAGATCAGGTGGACGTCGTTGCCGATCTCCGGATGGGCCGTCATCAGGCCCAGGTCGGTATACAGTCGCGCGGTGCCGGCATGGTAGTTGCCGGTGCCCATGTGCACGTATCGACGCAGCTTGCGCCCCTCGCGGCGCACCACCAGCATCATCTTGGCGTGGGTCTTGTAGCCGACCACGCCGTAGACGACCTGCACCCCGGCCTCCTGCATGCGGTCGGCGAAGCCCAGGTTGGCCTCCTCGTCGAAGCGTGCGCGCAGCTCGACCACTGCGGTGACGTCCTTGCCGTTGCGGGCGGCGTGGATCAGCGCCGCGACGATCGCCGAGTCCTTGCCCGACCGGTACAGCGTCTGCTTGATCGCCAGCACCGCCGGGTCCTCCGCGGCCTGGCGCAGCAGCTCCAGCACCGGCGTGAAGGCATCGAAGGGGTGGTGCAGCAGCACGTCGCCGGCGGCGATCGTCTCGAACATCCGGTCCATGCCGGGCAGCACCCGCGGCTGGAATGGCGGGAACTTCAGATCCGGGCGATCGACCAGGTCATAGACCTGGATGACCCGGTTCAGGTTGACCGGCCCCTTGATCCGGTACACCGCCTCGGGGGCCAGGGCGAACTTCTCCAGCAGCAGGTTGACGATCGGTTCCGGACACGCGTTTGCGATCTCCAGACGGACCGCGCGCAGGTAGCCGCGACCGGCCAGTTCATCGCGCAGTGCCAGAGCGATGTTGTCGACTTCTTCCTCATCGACGAACAACTCCGAGTTGCGGGTCACCCGGAACTGGTAGGCGCCCTGGACCTCCATCCCGGGAAACAGCTCATCGACAAAGCTCGACAGCACGGCGGACAGGAAAACGAAATCGCTGGGGCCGCCGCTGACCCGCTCCGGAACCTGGATGATGCGCGACAGTGAGCGCGGCGCCCGCACGATCGCCAGCCCGCCGCTGCGACCGAACGCGTCGCGTCCCTTCAACACGACGACGATGTTGAGCGACTTGTTGAGGATCTTCGGGAACGGGTGCGCGGGGTCCAGCCCCAGTGGCGACAACACCGGCATGATCTCGTCGCGGAAATACGCGCGCAGCCAGCGGGTCTGGCGTTTGCTCCAGCTGCCGCGGGCCAGAACGCGCACTCCCGCCTCGGCCATCGCCGGGCGAAGCACCGTGTTCCAGCATTCGTATTGCGCCTCGACCAGCGCAGCGGCCTCGTCGTGGATGCGGCTCAGCAGCGCGGCCGGTGACAGTCCATCGGGTGCAAGCGGACCGCCGACGTCGAGGGTGTGCTGGGCGGCGCCGGCGCGGATCTCGAAAAACTCGTCCAGGTTGGTGCAGCTGATACAGAGGAATTTCAGCCGCTCCAGCAGTGGTACCTCGGGGTCCTGCGCCTGCGCCAGGACACGCACGTTGAAGGCCAGTTGCGAGAGTTCGCGGTTGAAGTACAGCGATGGATCGTGCAGCGGGCCATCGGCCTTGTTGTCGCTGTACAGGCCGACGTCCAGCGGCGCGTCGGCGGGCAGCATCTGCTCCAGCTCGACCTGCAGGGCGGGCGGCGACGGTGAGGACGGCCGTTGGGGGGCATTCATGGCATGGCCTCGCTGGGAGCAGTGTGGCTGGCGCCGCGCTCACGTGGACGTACCCGCGCAGCCGTGAAGTGACAGGAGAACATGCTGCCATCCCCGATCCGGCTGCGCACCTCGAGACGCGCGTGGTGCCGTTGCAGCACGTGTTTGACGATGGCAAGGCCCAGCCCGGTACCGCCGCTGGTGCGTGAGCGGCTGTTTGATACGCGGTAGAAACGCTCGGTGATTCGCGGCAGGTGCTCGGCGGCGATGCCGATGCCGCTGTCGATGACCTCTAGCACGACACCGCCCGGTTCTCCGGCCTGCCCATCGCCGCGGGGGTCCTCGCGGCGGAACCGGATCAGCACCTCGCCGCCCTCCGGCGTATGGCGTACCGCGTTGCCGACGAGGTTGGAGAACGCGCTGTGCAACTCGGTGCCCGATCCCCACAGATCCACGTCCGCCGTGTTTTCCACCCGGATCCGGTGCCTGCCCTGACCGAGCGCAAGGCCTTCACGGCGCAGCGTGTCGAGCATCGCATCCATCGCCACCCGCTCCTCCAATGGCGCGCCATCGGCGGCCTCCAGTCGCGACAACGCCAGCAGGTCCTCGACCAGCCGGGCCATGCGTTGCGACTGACGCTGCATCTCGCCCAGCACAGGCGCCAGCCCGCTGTGCTCGTCGGGGTCGATCATGTCCAGATAACCGTGGATGACCGTCAGCGGCGTGCGCAGTTCGTGGGAGACGTTGGCCACGAAGTCCCGGCGCATCTGTTCCAGCTGCAGCAGGCGGGTGACGTCACGTGCGACCAGCAGCCACAGGTTCTCGGAGTAGGGGATCAGGCGCAGGCTCAGGCGGGTGGCCGGGTTGACCGGCGACGCAACCTCGAGGGTATCGGCGTGCCGGCCGCTGGCGAGCCACTGCGCCAGTGGCAACGGCCGCAGACGCGGCACCAGCGGCGCGCCGACATCGGCCGGATAACGCAGCCCGAGCAGCGTGGCGGCGGCCTGGTTGAACCAGCGGATTCGCTGGCTGTTGCGCTCCACCACCACGACCGCATCGGGCAGCGCAGCGGCGGCTGCCCGGTAGGCGCGCAGCATCTCCAGCAGGCGCCGCTTGCGCACCCGACGCTCGCGCTGGTCGCGGTCGTGCAGCCGGTCCAGTTCGCTCCAGGCCCCGGGTTTGGCAGTCAGTGTCGGCCAGCGTCGTCCGCCGAGGCGGTGCAGTACACGGCCCAGTCGCCAGTGCTGCCATCCCAGCATGGCCACAGCTCCCAGCGCCAGCACGGGCCAGAACTGTCCGACCGCAACGCCGAGCACGCCCGTGATCGCCAGGCCAACAACGGTCAAGCCAAGGGTACGCAGCCAGGCGGAGCGGGCGGCAGGAGTCATGGCCCAGTATCCAACAGATCCCGCGTGGATCAGGTGGTCGGGGCGGCGGAGAAGCGGTAACCCACGCCGCGCACGGTCTGGATCATGCCGTCGAGGTCGAACGGCTCCAACGCCCGTCGAACCCTGCGCACATGCACGTCCACGGTCCGCTCTTCCACGTAAACGCTGCCTCCCCAGACGTGATCGAGCAACTGCGCACGGGTGTACACGCGGTCTGCGTGTGTCATGAAGAAATGCAGCAAGCGGTACTCGGCAGGTCCGATCGCGACCGGCTGCTCATTCCCCGGATCACCGGCGAATACCCGGTGGGCGGCGCCATCCATGCGCAGGGCGCCGATCCGGATGCTGCCGTCTTCATCGTCATCGCGCGCGCGGCGCAGCACCGCGCGAATCCGCGCCAGCAGCTCGCGGGCGGAGAACGGCTTGACCACGTAATCATCCACGCCGGCTTCCAGGCCGCCGACCCGGTCGTCCTCCTCGCCGCGCGCGGTCAGCATGATGATCGGGATGTCGCGGGTCAGCGTCTGCCGCCGCCACCGCCGGGCCAGTTCGATGCCGCTGGTACCGGGCAGCATCCAGTCCAGCAGGATCAGGTCGGGCACGCGGTCGGCAATTGCGACCTCCGCCTCGTGTGCATCGCCAGCCGTCACCGGCTCGTAGTCGCTGCGCGACACGGCGAAGGCGACCATGTCGCGGATGGCGGGCTCGTCTTCGACAATCAGGATGCGTTTTTGCAAGGAATGCTCGAATGCCTCGGAGGGGTCGGGTCGGAGCCGCCGCGCGATGCGGCAGCGTCCGATCACGGAAGTACACCACGGCTTCATGACCGCTTGATGACAGCGCCGACGCCGTTGACGACCGCCGCGCAGACTAGCGCCGTTCAAGCACCTCGTCGCGGATGCCCTGGCGATGCAGCTCCAGTACCGTGGGGGTTATCCGGGCGATCCGCGCCTCGATCCGGGCCCGCGCGTAATAGTCGACCTCGGGTCGCTTCTTCAACACGTTCAACTGGACCAATGCCTGTTCGGCCCGGCCGCTGAGGAACGCCGCCTCGGCGTAGGCCTCACCGGCACGGATCGGCTCGCCGGCAATTTCGCTGGCACGCGCAAAACTGCGCTGGAACTCGGGGTCATTCCCGGATTGGCCGGCCAAGGGCCGCAACACCGCCTGGGCGCGCTTTCCCGATTCCACATCGTCGCGCTCCAGCAGCGCGGACGCGTAGGTCAGGACCACGGCGCGATTGCGCGGCAGTCGCTGCACCAGCGCCTCAAAGCGGGTGTCGGCGGTCGCCTTCCGTCCGCTTCGCGATTCCGCCTCCGCCAGTCCGAGGTTGATCCACAGGTCTGCCGGACGATCCTTCATCAGCTCCTGCAACAGTTTCACCGCAGCGGGCGCCTGGCCCGCGCGCAGGCGCGCGATCGCCAACCCGTAGCGTTGCGCTTCGTCGAGCTCGCCGCGACTGGCGATCTGCTCGTACTCGCGTATCGCCGCCGCCGGCGATTCGGCACTGAAGACACGCAGGCGCTCGCGGGCCAGATCGAAATATCCGGTGCCCTGCGTTTCACTGGCCTGGATCATCAAGCCGTTGGGCAGCAGCGGGTTGTCGGTCGCAATGGAGCCGACCCGGAAGGAACCAACGCTCGCACCCAGCCGCTCCGCCCGCTCCTTGGCCTCGCTGATACGGGTCGTGGTGACCGGGTGGGTCATCAGGTAGTCCGGAATGTCGTAGGCGCCCGCCGCATTGGCCCGGGAGCGGGCCTGCATGACGAGGAAGAACTCCGCCATCGCACCGGCGTCGTAGCCTGCACGGGCGAGGGTCTGCAGGCCGATGCGGTCGGCCTCGTGCTCGTTGGAACGGGTGTAGTTGATCTGCCGCTGTTGGGCCAGGCCCATCGCCGACATGATCGCCGCCTGGGTCGCCTCACCCGAGGAGCTGCCACCGGCCGATTGCGCTGCCACGATCGCACCCAGCATCCCCAGCAGGATCGGCAACTGGTCGCGTTGGGCGCGCTCGGCGCCGCGCAGCACGTGCTGCTGGGTGACGTGCGAGATCTCGTGCGCAAGCACGCCGGCCACCTCGTCCTCGCGGTCGGCCGCCAGGACCAGGCCCGCGTTCACGCCGATGTAGCCGCCGAGGGTGGCGAAGGCGTTGATCTGGCGCTCGCGGAGCATGAAGAAGGTGAACGGCTGCGTCGGGCGATCGCTGCTGGCACCCAGCCGGCTGCCCAGCGAATCCAGCCAGCTGTCGATCAGGGGATCTTCAAGGATGTAGTCGTAATGTCGCAGCTGGGCCAGCATCATCGCGCCGTATTCCTCCTGCTGGCCCGGGGTCAGCAGTTCGCCTGCGGACGAGCCGATGTCGGGCAGCGAATCCTGCGCGGGAGCAGAGACACTTGCCAAGGAAAGGGTGAGGGCGGCGGTAAGCAAGACGATGCGGCGCAAGTGAGGCTCCTGGTGCCGGTGCTGCAGGGTGGTGCGGTGCGTTGAGGATGGTCGCTGCGATGGCGCGGCGGGTTAATTGCGGGTTAACCGCGCCTGCAGCGCAGCGCGGGAACGGTGTTGCGCGCATTAGACTGGAATCTTTCACGCGGCGGACCCATGTAGGCGGTCAGCCGTCCCACGTGGAGGCGGCATGCATGCGCTGGCGCGCGGTCAACATTGGTGTTGGACCGCCGACCGCCCCCCGAGTTCACCGCAGGAGAGACGAATTGAATTCCACCGCTACCCCCGAGATCCTGATCTACACCAGCGCGACCTGTCCGTATTGCGTCGCTGCGGCCAACTTCCTGAAGAGCAAGGGCCTGCAGTGGCGGGAGATCCGCGTCGACCTGGATCCGGCCGAGCGCGAGAAAATGGTCGCCCTGGCCAAGCGCACCAGCGTGCCGCAGATCTTCGTCGGTGACACCCACGTCGGCGGCTTCGACGACATGATGGCCATGCATCGCGCCGGCAAGTTCGAGCCGTTGCTGGAAGGCGCGCAGTGAGCGAGTCCGGCGGCCGGCCTGGAAACCGCGGGGCAGAGGATTTTGCCGGCTTCCGCCAGCGCATGAACGACCGCATCCTGTCTGAGCCCAACCAGGTCGTGCGGCGTTTCTTCGCCCTCGACACGCAGACCTACAAGGCCGGCGCGTTGGACGTGAAGACCAAGGAACTGCTCGGCCTGGTCGCCTCGATGGTCCTGCGCTGCGATGACTGCATCAGCTACCACGTCGGCCAGTGCCACGAGGCCGGTGCCACGCGCGAGGAAATGTTCGAGACCTTTTCGGTCGGCCTGGTGGTCGGCGGCTCGATCGTCATCCCGCACCTGCGCCGCGCCGTCGACTTCCTCGACCAGCTGGAGCAGGGCGCCGGCCCGCTGCCGCCGGCCCACGACCACGACTGACACCTCGCCCGCGCCGGCCTGCAGGCCGGCCGGTGATCCGGCATAATTACGGGGCTAACCCTTCGGCGCCGCGCAGCACGCAGCGCGCTCCCCCAGCTGGAAGAGAATCCCACATGACTCAGACGATTACGGTCATCCATGGCGACGGCATCGGCCCGGAAATCATGGATGCAACGCTCCACGTGCTCGATGCGATGAAGCTCGACCTGGAGTATGAATTCGCCGACGCCGGCATGGTCGCGATGGAGAAGACCGGTGAGCTGCTTCCTGCCGCGACGATGGACTCCATCCGCAAGAACCGGATCGCCCTGAAGAGCCCTCTCACGACCCCGGTCGGCGGCGGTTTTTCCTCGATCAACGTGGAGCTGCGCAAGCGCTTCGACCTGTACGCCAACGTGCGCCCGGCAAAGTCGTTCCCCAATACGCTTACGCGATTCCCGGCCGACGTGGACGTGATCACCGTGCGCGAGAACACCGAAGGCGCCTACAGCGCCGAAGGCCAGGAAACCGCCGCCGACGGCCAGAGCGCGATCTCCATCACCCGCACCACGCGCAAGGGTTCAGAGCGCATCGTCCGCTACGCCTTCGACCTGGCGCGAGCGGCCGGGCGCAAGAAGGTCACGGTGGTCCACAAGGCGAATATCCTCAAGTCCACCTCGGGCCTGTTCCTGAAGACCGCGCGTGAAGTTGCCGCGCAGTACCCGGACATCGAGTGCGAGGAGATGATCGTCGACAACGCGTGCATGCAGCTGGTGATGCGCCCGGAGCAGTTCGACGTGCTGGTAACCACCAACCTGTTCGGCGACATCATCTCTGACCTGTGTGCGGGCCTGATCGGTGGTCTGGGCCTGATTCCGGGTGCCAATATCGGCGCCGATGCGGCGATCTTCGAGGCCGTCCACGGAACCGCTCCGGACATTGCCGGCCAAGGCAAGGCCAACCCGTGCGCGCTGCTGCTGGGCGCCGCGCAGATGCTCGATCACCTGGGCAAGCCCAACGATGCGACGCGCCTGCGCGAGGCGATCGTGGCCACGCTGGAAGCCAAGGACAGCCTAACCGGCGACCTGGGCGGCAGCGGTACCACGATGGGCTTTGCCCAGGCGATCGCCAGCCGGGTCTGAGCCGCAGAACTGTTTACGTCCGCTGATTGCATTTCGGACCCGACGGAGCGCCAATGGCGCTCCGTTTTTTTTGGCCACGTCGGCGCAACAAAAAAGGGCGCCGAAGCGCCCTTTGGTCGGTGCTGCCAGCGATAAGCCTCAGCGCGACTGCAACTTCGACAGCAGACGCAGGAACTCGATGTACAGCCACACCAGCGTGACCATCAGGCCGAACGCGCCGTACCACTCCATGTGCTTGGGCGCGCCTTTCGCCACCGCGTTCTCGATGAAGTCGAAGTCCAGCACCAGGTTGAGTGACGCCACCACGACCACCACCAGGCTGAAGCCGATGCCGACCAAGCCCGACTCGTGAATCATCGGGATGTTCACGCCAAAGAACCCCATCACGATGCTGGCGAGATAGACCAGGAAGATGCCGCCGGTCGCGGCCACGACGCCGAGTTTGAATTTCTCGGTCACCTTGATCATCCCGCTTCGGTACGCAAACAGCATTGCGAACAGCGTGGCAAAGGTGAGCAACACCGCCTGCATCACGATGCCGTCGTACATGTGGTTGAACATTGCCGAGATCGCGCCAAGGAAGAAGCCTTCCAGCAGTGCGTACAGCGGCGCGGTGATCGGCGCCCATTCCTTCTTGAAGATGGTGGCAAACGCCAGTACCAGGCCGCCGATCAACCCGCCCCACATGTAAGGAGCGGCACCGACGACGCCGGCGGGCGTGGATACCTGGCCCCAGGCGAACGCGGCGGTGAGGACGCAAAGCAACAACAGCATGCCAGTCTTGTTGACCGTGCCGTTGAGGGTCATCACGTCATTGCCACCGCGCACGACGGTGCCGCTGTTGATGTCCAGGAAGCTGGACTCCTTCAACGCCGGATTGCTGCTGCGAATCATGCAAGCCCCCTGGGCAGAATTGGATGTCTGCAGTCGAGGATACACCGCGTTCTCCACTTTGCCGCTGAACCGTTGACAGCGCCGGGGCAGCGGGCCAGAATGGTCGGCCTTTCGGGGCATTGGCGTGCAACGAAGGCCCGGATCGGGGCATAGCGCAGTCTGGTAGCGCATCTGGTTTGGGACCAGAGGGTCGGGGGTTCGAATCCCTCTGCCCCGACCATCAAGTTCCACGGCGTCGGTATGATTTCCACAGGCGCCCGTAGCTCAACCGGATAGAGCACTAGCCTTCTAAGCCAGTGGTTGCAGGTTCGAGTCCTGCCGGGCGCGCCAGTCACCCGAATGTTTTGGATATGATCGTGTTGTCGTTTTGCCTGTGGTGGATGTAGCTCAGTTGGTTAGAGCATCGGATTGTGATTCCGAGGGTCGCGGGTTCGAATCCCGTCTTCCACCCCACTTTTTTTCTGGGATTGTGCTGTACAATTCCGCGTGTTCCGGGCCGTTAGCTCAGTTGGTAGAGCAGTTGACTCTTAATCAATAGGTCGATGGTTCGAATCCATCACGGCCCACCAGATAGAACGGGTGCCAGGGATCAGTCCTCGGCGCCCTTTTTATTGTCTGGCACCCGCGTTCGCTTCTATCCTGCGGTCGCCGGGTCCAGGTCACGACAAGCGAAAGTGGCGGAATTGGTAGACGCCCTGGCTTTAGGTGCCAGTGCCGCAAGGCGTGGGGGTTCGAGTCCCCCCTTTCGCACCACCGCGGACGCGATCGCCGCTGCGGTGACGACGGCCCGGTCGGGAAAAGACTGGCAGCCAAGGTCGTAATCCGCCAGACTATCGCGTTGACCCGCGCCGGGCCCCGCTCGCCGCGGCCAGCGCTGGCCCAACATCAAATCAACGTGCCGTCGGTGTTCGCCGCGGTTGCAGGAGTGGATATGCAAGTTTCGGTCGAATCGCTCGGTGCCCTTGAACGCCGCATGACCTTCAACCTCCCGTCGGACCGCTTCCAGAGTGAAGTCGGTGGCCGTCTGCGCGAGATCTCGCGCACGGCGCGGATCAAGGGTTTCCGTCCCGGACGGATCCCGCCCAAGGTCATCGAGCAGCGCTTCGGCCAGCAGGTGCGCGCCGAAGTGCTTGACGCCCTGGTCCGGGACAGCTTCGGCAACGCGGTGCGCGAGCAGTCGCTGAAGATCGCCGGCAGCCCGGCGATCGAGCCGGCCAGCGACAACGCCGACGAGCTGGCCTACGTGGCGACCTTCGAGGTCGTGCCGGATTTCGGCGACATCGATGTGTCCGGCCTGAAGATCGTCCGCAACACTTCCGAGGTGAAGGACGCGGACATCGACACCATGGTCGAGAACCTGCGGCTGCAGCGCCGCAGCTGGAACGAAGTCGAACGCGGCGCCCAGGACGGCGACGCGGTCGAGCTGGAGACCTTCTCCACGGTCGAGGGTGAGCGGATGCCGGCCGAAGGCGCCGAGCGCGGCACCACGGTGATCGGCTCGGGCGGCATGCTGCCGGCGATCGAGGCCGAGCTGAAGGGCATGAAGGCCGGCGATGAGAAGGACGTCGATGTCGAGTTTCCGGCCGATTGGCGCGTTCCCGCGCTGGCTGGCAAGACGGTCGTCGTGAACCTGAAGGTCGGCAAGGTGTCCGAGCCGCACCTGCCCGAGGTCGACGCCGAGTTCATCAAGAGCTTTGGCATTCGCAGCGGCGATGCCGAGCAGTTCCGTTCCGAGATCCGCAGCAACCTGGAGCGCGAGCTCAAAGGCGCACTGATGAGCCGTCTGCGCCGCGAGGTCAGCGAGCAGCTGGCCGCCGCCTACGCCGAGGTGGAAATGCCGCCGAAGCTGGTCGAAAACGAGGCGCGTGACATGGCCGCGCAGGCCGTCGAGCAGGCCCGTCGCCAGGGTCGCAATGCCGAGCTTCCCGAGGACGCCCATCTCCCGTTCATGGACAGCGCACGCAAGCGCGTGCTGGTCGGCCTGCTGGTGGGCGAAGTGGCCCGCAGCAACGACCTCAAGCTGGATCCCAAGCGTGTCAACGAGACCCTGAACCTGATTGCCTCGACCTACGAGGAGCCCGAGCAGGTCATCGAGCTCTACCGCAATGATCAGGGCCTGATGCGGGGCCTGCAGGGCCGCGTCATGGAAGAGCAGGTCATCGACTGGATTGCTGAGCGCGCCGAGCACACCGAGCAGCCGCTCGAGTTCGCCGACGCGATCCGCCAGTAGTCGATCCGGCTTGCCGGTTCCCGCCTCCCGCGGGCACCGGCGGCCCTTGCGTCGTGGCCCGGTCGACCCCACGTTGATTGGGTCAGCCCATGCAATGCCAGCCAAGGTGCCGTTTTGATGGATAAGCAAACAAAAGCCCTGAACCTCGTGCCGATGGTGGTCGAACAGACCAGCCGTGGTGAGCGCGCGTACGACATCTACTCGCGCCTGCTCAAGGAGCGGGTGATCTTCCTGGTCGGTCCGATCGACGACCACGTCGCCAACGTCATCGTGGCGCAGATGCTTTTCCTCGAGGCGGAGAACCCCGAGAAGGACATCAGCCTCTATATCAACTCGCCCGGTGGCGTGGTCACCGCCGGCATGGCGATCTACGACACCATGCAGTACATCCGGCCGGACGTGAGCACGATTTGCGTCGGCCAGGCCGCCTCCATGGGGGCGCTGTTGCTGGCTTCCGGCGCGAAGGGCAAGCGCTACGCGCTCCCCAACTCGCGGGTGATGATCCACCAGCCGCTGGGCGGCTTCCAGGGCCAGGCGACCGATATCGAAATCCACGCCCGCGAGATCCTTGCCTTGAAGCAGCGCCTCAACGAGGTGTTGTCGCGCCACACCGGTCAGCCGCTGGAAACCATTGCGCGCGATACCGACCGCGACAACTTCAAGGGTGCCGAGGCGGCACGCGACTACGGTCTGGTCGACGAGGTGCTTGAGCGCCGACCCGACGAGTCGATCCAGGCGAGCTGAGGCCAACGCCGCAGTGGATTCCAAGCGATTTCGCGCAAGCCGCTGATTTTAAACGGTATTCAGCGAAGGGTCCGTGACTTTCCGGACCCGCTCGCTGTGCTACCCTCAAACCAAACCACGCAGGAACACATCGTCGCGGCCAGGCGTGCCCGGCGCTGTGTTTCCGCCAAGACGATCCAGGCAAGCGCATGACCGATGACCGACAGGGCCGCAGCAGCGGCGACAGCAACAAGATCCTCTACTGCTCCTTCTGCGGAAAGAGCCAGCACGAGGTGCGCAAGCTGATTGCCGGTCCCAGCGTATTCATCTGTGATGAGTGCGTAGAGCTGTGCAATGACATCATCCGCGAGGAGCTGGAGGAGAAGGCGCAGTCCGCGCGCAGCCACCTGCCCAAGCCGCGCGAGATCCTTGCGGTCCTCGACGAGTACGTGATCGGCCAGGCGCGGGCGAAGAAGACCCTCGCCGTTGCGGTCTACAACCACTACAAGCGGATCGAAAGCCGCCAGAAGAGCGACGACGTCGAGCTGGCGAAGTCCAATATCCTGATGGTCGGTCCGACCGGTTCGGGCAAGACGCTGTTGGCCGAGACGCTGGCGCGGATGCTGAACGTTCCCTTCACGATGGCCGATGCGACCACACTGACCGAGGCCGGCTACGTCGGTGAGGACGTGGAGAACATCATCCAGAAGCTGCTGCAGAAGTGCGACTACGACGTCGAGAAGGCGCAGCAGGGCATCGTCTACATCGATGAGATCGACAAGATCTCGCGCAAGTCCGACAACCCGTCCATCACCCGCGACGTTTCAGGTGAAGGCGTGCAGCAGGCGCTGCTCAAGCTGATCGAGGGCACCGTTGCCAGCGTGCCCCCGCAGGGCGGCCGCAAGCACCCGCAGCAGGAGTTCCTGCAGGTCGATACCCGCAATATCCTGTTCATCGTCGGCGGGGCGTTCGCCGGCCTGGACAAGATCATCCAGCAGCGCAGCACCGAGGCGGGAGGGATTGGCTTTGGCGCCAAGGTGAAGAGCAGCGACCGCAAGGTCGACATCGGTACCGTGCTGGCCGAAGTGGAGCCCGAGGATCTGGTCAAGTTCGGCCTGATCCCCGAGTTTGTCGGCCGGCTGCCGGTGGTTGCGACGCTGGAGGAACTGGACGAAGAGGCTTTGGTGACCATCCTCACCGAGCCCAAGAACGCCATCACCAAACAGTTCCGCAAGCTGTTTGAGATGGAGGACGTCGAGTTGGAGTTCCGTCCCGACGCCCTGGTCGCCATCGCCCGCAAGGCGCTCAAGCGCAAGACGGGCGCCCGTGGCCTGCGCACGATCGTGGAGTCGGTGCTGCTGGACACCATGTATGAGCTCCCGTCGCTGGAGAATGTCAGCAAGGTCGTCGTGGACGAGTCGGTCATCGAGCACAAGACCGAGCCCTACCTGATCTACGAGGCGCCTTCCGCGGCGCCGCAGAAGGCGGCTTCGGGGGACTGAGTCACGCCACGCCCGGTTTGGGCCTGCCTGAGCGATACCGATCAGCCACTTGCCCGTGCAGGTGGCTGATTTTGTTTCAGCAGTCGTTGTTTGTGGTCACCAGATGAACGACCCGCTTGCAACCCCGCGCCACGGCCCCCATAAATCCAAGCATGGCCGGCGTTCCCGGCACCTTCCTTTTTTTCGCGGCCCGTCTTGCGCGGTGACTGCATGAACGACCGGAGTTCCAAATGACCAAATCCACAGAGCGCGTGACTGCCGGCGAGGAACTACTCGACCTTCCGGTGCTCCCGCTGCGCGATGTCGTCGTGTTCCCACACATGGTGATCCCGCTGTTTGTCGGCCGCGACAAATCCATCCGTGCGCTCGAGGCGGCGATGGAAGGCGACAAGCAGATCCTGCTGGTCGCCCAGAAGGCTGCCGAGACCGATGATCCCGGCGCCGATGACCTGTTCGATGTCGGTACCCTCTCGCATGTGCTGCAGCTGCTGAAGCTTCCCGACGGCACCATCAAGGTGCTGGTGGAAGGTGTGTCGCGGGCCAAGGTCGACCAGGTGGTCGAGACCGATGGCGCGTTGCGTGGACGGGCGCAGGAGATCCCTGCCGAAGTCGACCGCGAGGACCGCGAAATCGAGGCGATCATGCGTTCGCTGATGAGCCTGTTCGAGCAATACATCAAGACCAACCGCAAGCTGCCGCCCGAGCTGATGCAGACCTTGTCCGGCATCGATGAGCCCGGCCGCCTGGCCGATACGGTGGCGGCGCATCTGGGCGTGCGCATTTCCGACAAGCAACGCCTGCTGGAGACCCACGGCATCGGCGCCCGGCTGGAGCAGTTGATCGGCCTGGTGGACGGCGAGATCGACGTCCAGCAACTGGAGAAGCGGATCCGCGGCCGGGTCAAGGGCCAGATGGAGAAGAGCCAGCGCGAGTACTACCTCAACGAGCAGATGAAGGCGATCCAGAAGGAGCTGGGTGAAATCGATGACATGCCCAATGACATCGAGGAGCTGACCCGCAAGATCGCCGAGGCCGGGATGCCCAAGCCGGTCGAGGCGAAGGCCAAGAGCGAGCTGAACAAGCTCAAGCAGATGTCCCCAATGTCCGCAGAGGCGGCGGTGGTGCGCAACTATCTGGACTGGTTGCTTGGTGTGCCGTGGAAGAAGCGCAGCAAGGTGCGCAAGGACCTCAAGGCGGCCCAGGAAGTGCTCGACGCAGACCACTACGGGCTGGAGAAGGTCAAGGAACGCATCCTTGAGTACCTCGCCGTGCAGACCCGCGTGAAGCAGATGAAGGGCGCCATCCTGTGCCTGGTCGGCCCGCCCGGCGTGGGCAAGACCTCGCTCGGGCAGTCGATTGCAAAGGCGACCAACCGCAAGTTTGTGCGCATGTCGTTGGGTGGCGTGCGTGACGAGGCGGAGATCCGAGGTCACCGCCGCACCTACGTGGGCTCGATGCCCGGCCGGGTGGTACAGAACCTGACCAAGGCCGGCACCCGCAATCCGCTGTTCATGCTGGACGAGATCGACAAGATGTCGATGGATTTCCGCGGTGATCCGTCGTCAGCGCTGCTGGAGGTGCTGGACCCGGAGCAAAACGATGCCTTCAACGACCACTACCTGGAGGTCGACCTGGACCTGAGCGAGGTGATGTTCGTCGCCACCGCCAACTCGCTCAACATCCCCGGCCCATTGCTGGACCGGATGGAAGTGATCCGGATCCCCGGCTACACCGAGGACGAGAAGGTCAACATCGCAATGCGCTACCTGTTGCCCAAGCAACTCACGGCCAACGGGCTCAAGCCCGAGGAGCTGACGATTGCCGAAGCGGCGGTGCACGACATCGTGCGCTATTACACCCGCGAGGCGGGCGTGCGGAACCTGGAGCGCGAAATCGCCAAGATCTGCCGCAAGGTGGTCAAGGAAATCGCGCTTGCCGGACCCAAGTCGAAGGCGCGCAAAACTCCGCTGGTGGTCAACAGCAAGAACCTGGACAAGTATCTCGGCGTGCGCCGTTACGACTTCGGTCGTGCCGAGGAGCAAAACGAAATCGGTCTGGTCACCGGCCTGGCCTGGACCGAAGTGGGCGGCGAGTTGCTGCAGGTCGAGTCAACGCTGGTGCCGGGCAAGGGCCAGTTGCTGCTGACCGGTCAGCTGGGCGATGTGATGAAGGAGTCCGCCTCGGCGGCGCTGTCAGTGGTGCGCGCGCGCACGGAACAGCTTGGCATCGATCTTGGCTTCCTGGAAAAGCATGACGTCCACGTCCACGTGCCTGAAGGCGCCACGCCCAAGGACGGACCCAGCGCAGGAATTGCGATGGTGACCGCACTGGTTTCCACCCTGACCAAGAACCCGGTCCGCGCCGAGGTCGCCATGACCGGGGAAATCACCCTGCGCGGGCGCGTGCTTCCCATCGGCGGTTTGAAGGAAAAGCTGCTCGCGGCCTTGCGCGGCGGCATCACCACGGTGGTCATCCCGGAGGAAAACAAGAAGGATCTGGTCGATCTGCCCAAGGCGGTCACGGATGGCTTGAAAATCGTGCCCGCGCGCTGGATCGACGAGGTGCTCGATATCGCCTTGGAACGCCCCCTGACGCCGCTGGCGCCCGCCGGGCAGGCCGACCTGCCCGCACCTCGCAAGGGCGAGCGCAGCGCCCGTGCCGGGGTCAAGCATTGAGCGCCGCACGCGTACGCGAAAACGCAAAATAGCGCTGAAACCCGCGTCGTTGCTGGGTTTCAGTCTTGCGCAGTGAAAACCCCACTGGTATAACGGCCAGCAACCGTTTCGCGAAAGTCGTCCTGCGGCAGGGCGGAGCGGCAAAGTCGATCGAAGGGCTGTCATGTACGCTGGCCCTTCGATTTCAAGCACACGCGGTGAAACCGCTCAGGGAGTCAAATTGAATGAACAAGTCTGAATTCGTCAGTGCCGTCGCCGAGGCTGCGGAGCTTTCCAAGGCCGATGCATCCAACGCGGTCGACGCGATGGTCAGCGTGATCACCGATGCACTGAAGAAGGGCGACTCCGTCACGCTCGTCGGCTTCGGTACGTTCCAGGTCCGCAACCGTGCCGCCCGCCAGGGCCGCAATCCGAAGACCGGCGAAACCATCCAGATCAAGGCGTCGAACAATCCTGCGTTCAAGGCTGGCAAAGCCCTTAAGGACGCTGTAAACTAAGCGGCTACCCACCGGGCAGTGTCATTTGCCCTGGTCTGAATTTCGGGTGCTTAGCTCAGTGGTAGAGCGTCTCCTTTACACGGAGAGGGTCGGGGGTTCGAAACCCTCAGCACCCACCAGCGCCGGGTTACAAGTTTAAAAGTGCGGAGTGGTAGTTCAGTTGGTTAGAATGCTGGCCTGTCACGCCGGAGGTCGCGGGTTCGAGTCCCGTCCACTCCGCCAGTTCCATCCAGGCTTGCTGAGCAATACAAGCGGCCGATCCAGACTGCAGCGCTGTTCCGGCATGCCGGTTTCGTTGCCAGTTTGAAGAGTTCAAAGCGCGGAGCGGTAGTTCAGTTGGTTAGAATGCTGGCCTGTCACGCCGGAGGTCGCGGGTTCGAGTCCCGTCCGCTCCGCCAGTAAATCCAGAACGCCTGCAAATCGATGATTTGCGGGCGTTTTGCTTTTCAGGACATTGGCGTATCGCGCCGAATAGGCGGTCCACCGCTGCTGCCGATCATGGTAGTGGCCCGGTTGTTGCCGCGGCGGACCCGCGCCGCCCATCCACGGTAAACTGTCCGGCTTCCGTCCTGACCAGATTGCATCATGCTGCGAAAAATCCGAGAAAAGACCACCGGCTGGGTGGCGATGGCGATCCTGGGGATCCTGATCGTTCCGTTCGCGTTGTTCGGTCTGGATCAGTACCTGGTCCAGAGTGGCAGCAGCACGGTCGCCTCGATCAAGGCGCCGCCCACCTGGTGGTCGTCGGCTCCGTCGTTCTGGCCCGCATCGGTGCTGTGGCGGCACGAGGAAGTGGGAACGGAGGAATTCCGCAACCGCTTCGAGCAGGTGCGCCAGCAACAGCGGGCCGAGCAGGGCGACGCGTTCGACGCCCGCGCCTTCGAGGAAATGGAGAACAAGCGCGCGGTGCTGGACAGCCTGATCGATCAGAAGATCCAGGCGATGGCGGCTCAGGCGGCCGGCGTGACGGTGAGTGACTCGATGGTGATCGATGAGATCCAGCGCATTCCTGCCTTCCAGGTCGATGGACGCTTTGATCCCCAGCGCTACCAGCTCGCGCTTGCTTCACAGGTGCCTGCCAGGACACCCGCGCAGTTCGATCAGCTGGTGCGCGAAAGCCTGGAGCAGGGGCTGGTGATGACCGCCCTGGCGGAAACCAATTTCGTGACCGATGCGGAGATGGACCGCCTGATCCGGCTGCTGGGCGAGCAGCGCGACGTCTCGGTGCTGGTGGTGCCGGGCAGCGAACCCGGCGGCGATGCAATTGCCGACGCCGACGTGCAGGCCTGGTACGACAGCCACCTGGCCGATTACCGGGCCCCGGAGCGCGTGAGCATCGAATACATCTCGCTTGACGCGGCCGATATGCCCGAGCCGCCGGTGGCCGACGAGGCGACCCTGCGTCAGCGCTATGACCAGCAGTCCGACAAGGTCGCCGAGCAGGAGGAGCGGTTGGCCTCGCACATCCTGGTGGAGGTCGATCCGGATGCCGATCCGGCAACGGTGCAGGCGGCCGAGGCCAAGGCTGCGGGGCTGGCCGAGCAGGCGCGCGCCGAGGGTGCGGATTTTGCCGCGATTGCCGGGAAGAACAGTGACGACGCCGCGTCCACCGGCGGCGATCTGGGCTGGATCAGCCGCGGAATGATGCCCGGGGCGTTGGAGGATGCGGTGTTTGCAATGTCACCCGGCGACATCAGCGACCCGGTCAAGACCGAGTTTGGCTGGCACGTCATCAAACTGCGTGAGGTGAAAGCCGGTGAGCGCGAACCCTTTGAAGCCGTGCGCGACGCACTGGCACGTGAGCAGGCCCAGGCCGATCGCGAGAGCATGTTCAACGACCTGTCCAGCCGTGTCGTGGATGCGGTGCTGCAGAACCCCAGTGGCCTGTCCTCTGCGGCGGAGTCGGCCAACCTGACAGTGCAGAAGCTGGGTCCCTTCGACGCTGGGTCCACTGAGGGGATCGCGGCGAGCCCGGCGGTGAAGCGCGCGGCGTTCTCCGACGTGCTGATCCAGGACGGCACGGTCAGCGATCCCATCGAGGTCGGCCCCGACCACAACGTCTGGATCCGGGTGGTGTCGCACACCCCTGCCGAGGCCCAGCCGCTTGAGACCGTTCGCGACCAGGTCGTGGCTGCCATCCGTTCTGACCGGATGCAGAAGGCGGCGCGGGAGCGTGCAATCGCGTTGCAGGCTCGGCTGGAGAAGGGCGCGTCGCTTGCCGATCTGGCCGGCGCCGAGTCGCTCGGCGAACCCGAGGTGTTGACGGCCGTGCCGCGTGGCGCGCCGCTGGTCGCACCGGGCGTGTCGGATGCGATGTTTGCCCTGCAGGTAAAGGAAGGCCGCAAGGCGGCCGGGACCAAGGTGCTGGAAGACGGTCGCATCGTGCTGTTCACCGTCGACAAGGTGATCCCCGGCAACAGCGCCGAATTCCCGCAGGAACAGCGCGAGATGTTGCAGCAGCAGCTCGGTCAAGCGGCCGGCATCGACGATGTGCAGGCCCTGATATCGAGCCTGCGTAAGAGCATGAAGATCCGGGTGCTGGAGCAGAACCTCTAGGGCAGCTTGCGCCGGGTGGCAACGCCCGGTTCACGCCCACAAAAAAGCCCGGCATCGCCGGGCTTTTTTGGTGGTGCCGGTTGAGCCGTCAGTCGTCGCTGCCGACGCCGCTCATCCCCATGATGTTGTAGCCCGAGTCGACATACGTGACCTCCCCGGTGATGCCACGGGCGAGATCGGAACACAGGAACGCGGCGGTGTTGCCTACATCCTCGATGGTAACGGTGCGGCGCAGCGGTGAGGTCTTCTCGAACTGGCCCAGCATCTTGCGGAAGTTGGCAATGCCCGCTGCCGAGAGGGTCTTGATCGGACCGGCGGAGATCGCGTTCACCCGAGTCCCCTCCGGACCCAGATTCAGTGCCAGATAGCGCACCGTCGCCTCCAGGCTGGCCTTGGCCACGCCCATCACGTTGTAGTTCTGCAGGGCACGGACGGCACCCAGGTAGCTCAGGGTCAGGATCGCACCGTCGCGGCCCGCCATCAGCGGCCGTGCGGCCTTGGAGATGGCCGCCAGCGAATAGGCGGAGATGTCGTGGGCGACGGCCCAGTTCTCGCGCGTCAGGCCGTCCAGGAACTCGCCCTCGATAGCCTCACGCGGCGCGTAGGCGATGGCGTGGACGAGGATGTCGAAACCATCCCAATGCTTGCCCAGCTGATCGAAGCAATCGGCGATCTGTTCATCACTGGAGACGTCCAGCGGCAACACGATGTCGCTCCCCAGGGCCGCGGCGGCTTTTTCGACACGGGGCTTGAGCTTGTCGTTCAAATAGGTGAATGCCAGCTCCGCACCCTCGCGGTGCATGGCTTCGGCGATGCCGCTGGCGATCGAACGGTCGCTGGCGATGCCCGTGATCAGCGCACGCTTGCCTTGCAGAAAACCCATGGTTGCTCCTCATTCAACAGAGCCACGACCGGCGCGGTCGGGCAACCGGGGTATTGTACCCGCGAGGTGGCTGCCTAATTGATGCCCAATTCCGGGGCCAGCAGGCGTACCGGGATATCTCCGCTGGCTGCGATGCGACCCTCGCCGAAGACCGGGTTCAGCCTGCCGACCCGGGCCGGATCCTGGCCATGCCGGTCCGCCCAATCGGTGATGCGCCGGGTTTGCTTGTCCACCGTCATTGCCTCAAGCCGCGGGGCGGGACGGTCCATCGCCCGGATCCAGGATTCCTGCTGCTTGGCATCTCCCAGGACACAGGACAGCGCCTGCAGCTTGCGCACATAGGCCTGGGTGGTGGCCGGCACTCCGGCCAGACTGGCAGGGTCGGCGTTGCGGGCCTGCTGACCGCCACTCTTGAGTGCGCCCAGGATCCGGTATTCGCCGGCGTTGTATGCCATTGCGGCCAGTCGCCAGTCGCCGGCGAACATGCCATGCAGGGTCTTCAGGTAACGCACCGCCGCGCGGGTGGAATCCACCGGAGACAGGCGGCCGTCGTAACCGTTGCGGATCGGCACCTTATGGTTGCGGGCGGTCCGCTCGATCATCTGCCACAGGCCCACCGGTCCGGACGGACTGCGCGCGTCGGGACGGTAGCCGCTCTCCACGAACGGGATCAGCGCGTACTCGCTGGGAAGATGGGCGGCGCGCACCGCATCGAGTACATAGCCAAACAGGAGAAGGGTGTCGTCGCTGGGAGTTGCCAGGCGCTTTGGCGCTGCTGCAAAGTGCTTGCTCCAGCGCGGGCTGACATCGCTGCTGCACTCCTGGTCGGCACGACCCTGCTGGAACTGGCGGTAGATCTCCAGACCTCGACGGGGCGCGGCCGGGGCCTGGGTGGCGGACGAGGCCGCGCCGGTGGTAACCGCCGGGGCCGGTGCGCCAGTGTCGTTGGCCAGCGCAGCTACCGGTAAGGAGATCAGTATCGCGGCGGTCAGCACCGCTAGACGACGTCCGAGACCGGATCGCGCCTGCGGCCGACTGCGGGCACTCATTCGCTGAACCCGTCTTTCCACCGCCGAAGTTCGGCGAATACCTCGACCTCATCGATGGGATCGCGACCGAGGCGCGTGGCGACGGCGTCCTTCACGGCCGGCTGGCCACAACGCAGGAACGGATTGCAGGCCAGTTCGCTTTCCAGCGTGGTGGGCAAGGTGGGGCGGGCATTGTCACGCATGTGTTTGGCTTCCTGGGTGCGGCGCGCAAGCGCGGCATTTTCGGGCTCGACCACGCGCGCGAACGCTGCGTTGGACAGGGTGTATTCGTGCCCGCAATACAGCTTGGTGGAGGCGGGCAGAATGGCCAGGCGCGCTAGCGACCGGTGCATCTGCAACGGACTACCTTCGAAAAGTCGTCCGCAACCCAGGCTGAACAGCGTGTCCCCGCTGAACAGCGCGCCGCCATCCGGAGCGTCGTGGAAGTACGCCACATGGCTGGATGTGTGCCCCGGAACCGCGATGACTTGCAGCTCGAATCCCGTCGCCGTGATGCGTGCGCCGTCGACGACCACATCGGTGGTGGTGGTGATACGCGCATCATCGGGCGCGAACACGCGCAGATCGGGCCAGCGCTGCAGCAACTCCGCCACCCCGCCGACGTGGTCATTGTGATGGTGGGTGAGCAGGATGGCGCTTGGGCGCAGACCGGCATCGGCAGCCGCCAGCACCGGACCTGCCTCCCCGGGATCGACCACCAATGCCGTCCCGTCGTCACCGGTGGCGCACCAGATGTAGTTGTCACTGAATGCGTTCAGGGCCTGCAACTGCATACGGAGACTCCTTGGGATTGCTGGCGGCTTGCCGCAGAATCGGGGATTCCGCCGCTTCCCGTCGAGCGATAACCCGCGACCATGCCCGCGTTTACCTACCACCGTCAACCCGGCGTACCGGCGGAAACCGGGCTCGAGTGGTTCCACGGACCCGCGGGAAACGCCATCCTGGCGAGCGAGGAGGCCGCTGTGGGACGGGTGATGGCGATGTGTCCCGCCCTGCCGTGGCTCTGGATTGGCGCCGCCGCCGCAGTGGCGCCCCAGGCCCCACGCGGCATCCGGCTGCATCGCGGCCGGGACGGATTCTCCGGCGATCTGCGCTGTGGGCTGCCATTGCCGCTTGCCAGCGAATGCTTCGGGGCGATCTTCCTGCAGCACGCTTTGGACGACGGGCGCGAAGTGCAGGAAATGCTGAATGAGTGCGCGCGTCTGCTCGCTCCTGGCGGGAGGCTCTGGCTGGCGACGCTCAATCCCTGGAGCCCGTACCGCGCGCGCTGGACGGGAGCGGGTCTGCGGGCGAAGGGTGCCGGCGCGTGGCAGTCGGCGCTGCGGCGGGCGGGATTCCCGTCCGCCGCCACGCGCGCGCAATGGCTGGGTCCCAGATGGCAGCAACGGGTGGAGGATTCGGGTATTGGCGTCTCCGACCGCTTCCGCAGCGTTCTCGCGCTCAGCGCGGGCAAGCAGGTGCAGGGGGTGATTCCGCCGACGGCGCTACGGCAATTGCGCTGGCAGGCCGCCCGGTGGCCGCTCCCGATGGCCACTGGACAGGTCGAGGCGAGACCGGAGGCGCCGGGTCGGCGATAATGGCGCGATGACTGAAGACGCCGGCGCGACCAAGCCCCCCACCATTGTTGAGATCCACACCGACGGTTCCTGTCTGGGCAACCCCGGCCCCGGCGGCTGGGCCGCGCTGCTGCGCTGCAAGGGTCGCGAGCGCGAGCTGGTGGGCGGAGAGGCCGACACCACCAACAACCGCATGGAACTGATGGCGACCATCTGTGCGTTGGAGGCGCTGACGGAAAGCTGCACGGTGACCCTGCACACGGACTCGCAGTACGTCCGACAGGGCATCACCACGTGGATGGCGAACTGGGTCCGTCGTGGGTGGAAGACCGCGGGGGGCGCGCCAGTGAAGAACCGCGACTTGTGGGAGCGCCTGAACCTGGCAACCAGGAACCACCGGATTGAGTGGCGTTGGGTCAAGGGACACTCCGGTGATCCGGACAACGAGCGCGTCGATGTGCTCGCCCGCGATGAAGCCATTCGTTTCAAACACGGCGCCTCGGCGCAGCGGACCTGATGGCGATGCGTCAGGTCATCCTGGATACCGAAACCACGGGCCTGAGTTGGGAGCGGGGCAACCGCGTGGTGGAGATCGGCTGCGTGGAGTTCGTTGAGCGCCGCCCTACGGGTCGCACGTATCACCAGTACCTCAAGCCCGATTGCGCATTCGAGCCCGGCGCGCAGGAAGTCACCGGGCTGACCTTGGAGTTCCTGGCCGACAAGCCCGCGTTCACCGACGTGGTGCAGGAGTTCCTGGAGTTCATCGACGGCGCGGAACTGGTGATCCACAACGCCGCGTTCGACGTCGGCTTCCTTGACAACGAGCTGCGCCTGGCAGGGTCGAAGTACGGCTGCCTGGCCGATCGCTGCCGCATCGAGGATTCGCTGCTGCTGGCCCGTCATCGTTTCCCGGGCCAGCGCAATTCGCTGGACGCGCTGTGCCGTCGCCTGGGCGTGGACAACGCGCACCGGCAGTTGCACGGCGCCCTGCTCGACGCCCAGCTGCTGGCCGAGGTGTACATCGCGCTGACCTCGGGTCAGGAAGAGATTGGATTCGCGGCAGTAGGGCCGGAAGCGGGCGAAGAGTCAAAGGCTTCCTACACCGCCGACGTTCGCCTGCAACGACCGCGGGTGGTGGTTCTCGCCGGGGAGCTGGCTGCGCACGAGGCGCGCCTGGAGACCCTGCGCAAGAAGGCCGGACGCGCGGTGTGGGACGAGCTGGCGGAGCTGGCTGGCGCCTAGGGGCTGCGCGGACTCAGTGGCTTCGGATCAGCACCACGGTGACGTTGTCCGAGCCGCCGCCATCGAGTGCCGCGGCAATCAGGGTGTCAACGCATTCCTGTGCGCTCCGGTCGCGCAGGGCCAGCACCTTGCCGATCTGCTCGTCCTCGACCTCCTCGGTAAGCCCGTCGCTGCACAGCAGTAGTTGCATGCCCGGCAGCATCTCGCCGGCGACCGTGGCCACGTTGAGGTTGCGCGGATCGGTCACACCCAGTGCCTGTGTGACCACGTTGCGGTGCGGATGGCTGCGCGCCTGCTCACGGGTGATCGCGCCGCTGGCGATCAGTTCCTGCACGTAGCTGTGGTCCTTGGATAGTTGCACCAGTTGCTCATCGCGCCACAGATACACCCGGCTGTCGCCGACCCAGGCGGCCTCGAACCGGTTGCCGTTGACCCGGGCCGCGACCACGGTGGTCCCCATTGGCAGCGCGTCGCGTCGCTGGCGCGAGGTCCGGATGATCTCCTCGTCGGCAATGCGGATCGCGTCCACCAGCGGCGTCCCGTCGCGAATTTCCCGGGCGATCGTTTCGCGAGCCAAGGCGCTGGCGACTTCGCCGTAATCGTGCCCGCCCATCCCATCGGCGACCAGCCACAGGCCCAAGACGCTGTCGCCGTAATAGCTGTCCTCGTTGAGTTCGCGACGCAGGCCGACGTGGGTCAGGTGTCCAAATTCGATCATGAGGAAATCACGCCGGTGACGTAGTCGAAGGATTCTTCACATACGTTAACGCTGCGCACGTGGACATACGGCCAAGGGAGCGGAACGGACGGGCATGCAAAAGGGCTGCGACGGCAGCCTTTCCAGAATACAAATATGGCGGAGAGGGGGGGATTCGAACCCCCGAGGCGCTATAAACGCCTGCCTGATTTCGAGTCAGGTACATTCAACCACTCTGCCACCTCTCCGGTGAACCGCCGACATCGAGACCGGGGTCGTGGGGGCGCAATGATACGGTGGCCGCGGGCGCCGTACAAGCGTTTCACAGCTGCGCCCGTCAGCTGGCTGGCGGTAGACTGTCCGCTTTCATCTCAGCGGGTGCCCCATGTCCGAAATCCTCGTTCCCGTCTCCTTTGGAGAACTGCTCGACAAGATCGCGATCCTGTCCATCAAGTCCGAGCGCATGACCGATGCGGCCAAGCTGGAGAACATCCACAAGGAACTGGGCGCGCTGCAGAAAACCTGGATGGAGCATCCCGCCGCCGGCAAGGACGTGGTCAAGTTGCGCGCCGAGTTGAAGGCGGTCAACGAGCGCCTTTGGGTGATTGAGGACGATATCCGGCTCAAGGAGAAGGCCGGCGAGTTCGATGCGGAGTTCATCCGCCTCGCCCGCAGCGTCTATTTCGAGAACGATGAGCGTGCGCGCCTCAAGCGCGAGATCAACCTCGCCCTGGGCTCAAGCTACGTCGAAGAGAAGTCCTATCAGGACTACCGCAACGCAGATCCGGTTTAGGCGCTGGCACGCGATTCCGCCACCTGCCGTCGTGAAGGCAGGTCGCAGCTCAACCGGCGGTGTCGGTGACAAAACGCTCGAAGGCCGCCACGGCGTCGTCGACGGTCACCAGATCCATCACCCCGGGCTGCTCGATCTTGGCGCCCCAGCGCAACTCGGCGGCGGGCTTGCCGCGATAACGTCGCGCGGCGTCGTCATACCGGTCCACGCAGTAGCGGCGGTCGCTGTAGGGGCCGCTGCGGGCCGGATTGCTGGCCGCGTGCAGGCCGAGCACCTTGGTCCCCATCGCGTTGGCGATATGCATCGGTCCGGAGTCCGGCGTCATCAGCAGGTCGGCCCGCTCCAGCAGTGCGGGCAACTGCTTCAGCGTGTCCTTGCCGACCAGGTCCAGCGCGCTGCCGTGCATTGACTGCACGATAGCGTCGGTGGTCTGCCGTTCCAGCTCGCTGCGTCCGCCGCAGAGCACGACCCGCCAGCCGCGCCCGATCGCGTGGTCCGCCACCGCGGCGTAGCGCTCTGCGTGCCAGTTGCGCAGGACGTGGCTGGAGCAGGGCGAGATCATCAGCGTGGGGACATGGTCCGCGTCCCACTGCGCGCGCGCCCAGTCGCGCGCGTCCGCCGGTACGGGCAGGTCCCAGCGGACCTCCTTCTGGCGCAGGCCCAGCGGTTCGCAGAAACTGCCGATGGCATCCAGCACGTGCATGCCCTGGCGAGCAGGGATGCGCTGGTTGATGAACAAACCGTGGCCGTCGCGCGATCGGGCGCGGTCATAGCCAACCCGGGTGCGCGCGGGAACCACCGCCGAGAGCAGGTTCGCGCGCGCCGCGACCTGCATCTGCAGAAGCACGTCGTATTTACCATCGGGGCGAGCGTTCAACCGCCGGCGCAGCGCGCGCATGCCGGCGAATCCGGATTTTTTGTCGTACTCGATGAACTCCACGCCGGGCAGTCCTTCCAGCAGGCGCTGCTCGGCCTTGCCGATGATCCAGCTCAGCGGCGTCTCCGGCCATGCCGTCTGCAGCGTTCGCACCAGCGGGACCACATGGGTGACATCGCCCAGTGCGGACAAGCGCAGCAGGCAGATCGAAGCAGGTGCAGGGGGCGTGCTAATTGCTAGACTCCGGGGAATGACGGGGTTCGACTCTGCCGAAGGATTGACGCCATTCCGCGACGGCAGCGGTTACGGGGCGATTCTGTTCGACACCAACCGGATACGGCAAGCCGAGCCGGAATGGTTTACCCCGTCCTGGTGGCAGCAACAGGCGCGGCCGGTCGAGAGCGGCGGTCGCGGCGGAGCCTGGTTCGTGGATGCGCCCTTCGGCCAGGCGGTGCTACGACGCTACCTGCGCGGCGGGCTGGTGGCCTATCTGAGCCGAGACCGCTACGTCTGGCGCGGCGCAATGAGTACGCGTAGTTTCGCCGAGTTCCGCCTGTCGCGGGCGATGATCGAGCGCGGGGTGCCGGTACCGCCGCCGATCGCGGCCATCTATCGCCGCGAAGGCCTGTTTTATCGCTGCGCCATCCTGATCGAGCGCCTGCCGGACGTGCGCACCCTGGCGGACCGCGCGATCGTCGCCGGCGATGGTGCGCCGTGGGAAGAGGCGGGCCGGCTGGTCGCACGTGCCCACCGCGCCGGGCTGGATCACGCTGACCTCAACGCACACAACCTCATGTTCGACTCGCGCGGGCGGGGCTGGGTGATCGATCTGGACCGTGGACGCCTCGTCATTCCGGCAACCGGCTGGCGTGAGCGCAACCTTGCAAGGTTGAAGCGCTCGTTGCTAAAGGTGCGCGGCAATCGCGACGTGGCCGCGGTCGAGCGCGACTTCGATCGCCTGCGTCGGGCCTATGACACTGTCTGGGAAAGGGGCTACTGACGTGGCCTGGGATCTGCGCCTGCACGGTGTCGGCAACGCCTCGGCGGTCGAGCTGGGCTCTGCCATGGCGACCATCGAGCACCACGGCCAGCCGTGGCTGACCATCGACTGCGGCGGGGAGGGCCTGACCGCGTTCATGGATCACTACCACCAGCCACCGAAGGCCGTTTTCATCACCCACACGCACCTGGACCACGTTGCCGGTTTCGAGCGGCTGTTCGTGGAGAGTTACTTCAATCCCGCACTGCGCGGGCGGATCCGGTTGTACGTGCCGGCAAGGCTGGTGCCGCTTCTGCATCAGCGGGTGGGTGATTACCCCAATCCCCTGGCCGAGGGTGGCGCGAACTTCTGGGATGCCTTCCAGGTGATTCCGGTAGGCGAATCTTTCTGGCACGAGGGGGTGCGTCTGGAGGTGTTTCCTGTTCGCCATCACTGGCCCGACACCGCATTCGGGCTGCGCCTGCACGGCAGTCTGGTGTGGACCGGTGATACCCGGCCGATCCCGGAAATGCTCGCCAAGATGGCCGATGCGGGCGAACTGATCGCCCACGATTGCGCGTTGCACGGCAACCCGTCCCACAGCGGCATCGACGATCTGGAACGTGAATATCCGCGGCCGCTGCTGCAGCGCTGCCTGCTGTACCACTACGGCAGTGTCCAGGAAGGAGACGTGCTGGAAGCGCGCGGTTACAGGATAGGCCGGCAGGGCGAGCTGGTGGCGCTCAAGCCGACGACGGCAATGCAGGTGGACGTGGTCTGAGCGGCGAGCCCGGCAGCTGAAAAGGCGGTGGCCCCGCCAACTTGCCTCGGCGCCCGCATCAGTCAATACCGTTGCTGCCTTCCGGCCCTGGCGGGGTTTTCGACCTAGCGTCGCGAGGGGCCGACGGGGCCACCATGGACAACTGCAACATCTGGCGGAGAGAGGGGCTGCTTCGGCAACGCCCAATGGAACTCAACTCCTCTCAACTGCGAGAAATTTTAACATGGGCTCAGGCGCTTAGTCACTTTCCGCGGCCAGTGGACCCCAAGGCGACACCAAGGCATCGAAGGTCGGATGGCATACCAGAGAGAGGCGCGCGGAGGGGATGGCGTTGATCACAGACAACAAGGCGTGCAGCATTGTCCGATATGGCGCTGACCGCCTTGCTGCACGCCCGCGCGTGGCGGCCTTATGCGGACAGAGCTGGAGGGCGGCTTACGGCAGGCCAGCCAGCCAGTCGTCGTCCGAACCGTCATTGATGTCGGCAAACAGTGGCGTGGAAAAATAACGCTCGCCGGTATCGGGCAGCATCGCCAGGATCACTGCGCCTTGCTCGGCCTTGGCAGCCACATCCAGCGCAGTGGCAACCGTGGCGCCAGCGGAAATGCCGACAAACAGGCCTTCCTCGGCCGCCAGCCGGCGCGAGGTCTGGATCGCGCGATCGTCCTCTCCCGTATAAAGCTCGTCATAGACATTGCGGTTGAGCACTTCGGGCAGGAAGTCCGGGGTCCACCCCTGGATCTTGTGCGGAGTGAAGTCCTTGCCGGCCAGCAGCGCGGCTCCCGCCGGCTCGGTGGCGATGATTCGGGTCTCTGGACGAGCGAGCTTGAGCACTTCGCCGACGCCGGTCAGGGTGCCGCCGGTGCCCCAACCGCTGACGAACGCATCCAACCGTCGGCCAGCGAAGTCGCTGAGGATCTCGGCCGCGGTGGTCTGGCGGTGATAGGCCGGATTGGCCGGGTTGGCGAACTGGCTGGCAAGAAACCAGCCGTGCTTATCGGCCAGCTCCTTGGCCTTGCGCACCATGCCGGTACCGCGCTCGGCGGCCGGGGTCAGGATCACCTTGGCGCCATAGGCACGCATCAGTTTGCGCCGTTCCACCGAGAACGATTCGGCCATGGTGGCGACGAACTTGTAGCCGCGGGCGGCGGCGACCATCGCCAGCGCGACCCCGGTATTGCCGGAGGTGGCCTCCACGATTGTGTCACCGGGTTTGATCAGGCCGGCTTTCTCGGCACCGAGGATGATCGCCAGCGCCAGCCGGTCCTTGACCGAGCCGCCGGGATTGAACGACTCGACCTTGACGTAGATATCAACGCCGGCCGGTGGCAGGCGATTGAGTTTCACCACCGGGGTTCTGCCGATGGTGTCGAGGATGGAATTGTAGACGGCCATGAGGTTCTCCGGAGGTGCGGTTACGCGGCGTTGGCCAGTTTGGCGGCCGCGGTCTTTTTGGAAAGTGAGGGAGTCGGGCCGGCGGTGAGCGGGGCGGCGCCGAACCAGTGCAGCTCATGGGTCAGTGCGGCCACTTCCCCCAGGATCAACAGGGCGGGGGATTTCACGCGGTGCTCCTCGGCGGTGGCGGCCAGATCGGCCAAGGTGCCGGTGACGATGCGCTGCTCCGGTCGCGAGCCGTTTTCCACCAGCGCGAACGGGGTCCCACCACCGCGGCCGGCGTGAAGCAGGCGCGTGCGGATCTGCGCCAACCCGGCCACGCCCATGTAGAACACCAGGGTCTGCCGTTCCTGCGCGAGCGCATCCCAGTCCAAGGTGTCCAGCGACTGCTTGCAGTGGGCCGTCACCAGCCGCACGGACTGCGCGTGGTCGCGGTGGGTCAACGGAATGCCGGTGTAGGCGGCGCAGGCCAAAGCGGCGGTGATGCCGGGCACCACTTCATAGGCAATGCCGTGCTGGCGCAGGAATTCCAGTTCCTCGCCGCCACGGCCGAACACGAAGGCATCGCCTCCCTTGAGCCGCACCACGCGGCGGCCCGCGCGCGCATGTTCCAGCATCAGCGCGTGGATCTGCGCCTGCGACACGCTGTGGCCACCGGCGGACTTGCCGACCTCCATACGGTCGGCATCGCGCCGCGCCAGTTGCAGCACCGCATCGCTGACCAGACGGTCGTGCAGGATCACATCGGCCTGGTTGAGCGCCCGCAGCGCGTTGAGGGTGAGCAGACCCGGATCACCGGCCCCGGCGCCGACCAGCACCACCGAGCCCCGGTTGTCGGTCGCAGTGGAGGCCATCGCGCGCTGCAGCTCGGCCTCGGCTGCCTGCGGCTGCTGCCGGCGCAGCAGGCCCAGCAACGGGCCTTCGAGCAACTCATCGAAGAAACGGCGGCGGGTGGCGGGGTCGGGAAAACGTTGGCGGATGGCCGGACGTTCGCGGCTGATCAAAGCACTCAGGCTGCCCCAGGCTCGGTCAAACAGGATCTCCAGCTGGCGGCGGATATGCCGGGCCACCATTGGCGCGCCGCCGCCACTGGAGATGGCGATCTGCAGGGGGCCGCGTTCGACCACTGCCGGCACATGGAACCGAGAGAGCTGGGCGTCGTCGACGACATTGACGAATAGCCGCTGCGCTTCGGCGGCGGCGGCGACGAGCTGATTGGTGGCCGAATCATCGGTGGCGGCAATCACCAACCAGATGTCACCTGCCAGCCAGTGTGCGTCAAAGCGCCCCGGCAGCCACTGGATACGCTGCGCGGTGGCCAAGGCCTGCAGACCAGGACTGAGCGCCGGCGAACCCACCCGCGGCAGCGCGCCGGCATGCAGCAGCGCCTCGACCTTGCGTTCGGCGACCGCGCCGCCGCCGACTACCAGTACGGCGCGGCCACGCAGGTCGGCGAAGAGCGGATACAGGGGAGTGTTCACAGGATAGGCAGGCGCAGGAAAAGGGAGCGAATGACCGTAGCGGCACGCGGCCAGCCCTGGAAATGACCAAGCCCACATTGCTGATAACTTCCGGTTATCAGCTTCGGGTGGCATTTGTTCTACAGTCGAACTTCCCCCGTGCCGGCGCTTTTCCCCCTTCGATGACGCTGTCCCAACTCCGCTACCTGGTAGCCATTGCCGACGCCGAGCTGAACATCACCTTGGCCGCTACCCGGGTGCATGCCACCCAGCCAGGGCTGTCCAAACAGCTCAAGCAGCTGGAGGACGAGCTGGGCTTTTTGTTGTTCGTGCGCAAGGGTCGCAGCCTGGAGTCGGTGACCCCGGCCGGGGCCGAGGTGATCATGCGGGCGCGGCGGGTTTTGGCTGAGGCTGGCAACATCCGCGCCTATGCCGCCAACCAGCGCCGCGAGAGCCAGGGTCAGCTGATCGTGACCACCACCCATACCCAGTCACGCTTCGTGCTGCCGCCGGCCTTGGCGCAGATCAAGCTGGCCTATCCGCAGGTCAGCCTGCATCTGCAGCAGGCTGGCGAAAGTGATGCGCTGGATCTGCTCAGCCAGGGCGATGCCGACATTGCGGTCGTCAGCACCGCAGGCAGTGAGCCGACCACCGGAATCGCGGTGCCACTGTACCGCTGGCGGCGGTTGGTGCTGGTGCCCAAGGGGCATGCACTGGGCCGCGCCGGGCGTACCCCGGACATGGCCGCACTGGCACAGCAGCCGCTGATCAGCTACGAATCCTCCACCCGCGCCAGCTCCTCGCTGCAACGCGCGTTCGACGCCGAAGGGCTGACTCCGCAGATTGCACTGACCGCGTTGGATGCGGACCTGATCAAGACCTATGTGCGCACTGGGCTCGGGGTCGGGCTGCTGGCGGAAATGGCCTTCAGCGGCCATGACACCGATCTGCGCGCTTGGGTGGCGCCGGCGGCGATTCCCGAATGCATCGCTTGGGCGGTGCTGCCGCGCGACCGGGTGCTGCGCGATTACGCGCTGGAGCTGGTGCATGCGCTGGCCCCGCAGATCGATCCGCGCGATCTGCGCCGCGTGCTTGACGGCAACCAGCAACCGGATTGGCCGGAGCCGCCGAGCTGGGAATCGCTGACCCAGACGCTCACCATCTGAGCATGCCGCCCGCCTGCCACGCTTGGTCGCAGGGTCGGGCCAACGCCGCCCTGCGCACCTGAACTGTTGCCGTGCTGGTACCGCCGATGCGATCGCACGCCATCCCGGTCGCGGTATGGATGGCGCCGCGCTCAAGCGCACCAGATACGCCGCGCGCTTGGAGACAAACAACCTGCCCGGCTCAGATCTGCTCGTGGATACCGCACTCGCGCTTCAAACCGAAAAAGCGGGTGTCTTCCTCGCGCATGCCCGGCTCCCAGCGGCTGGTGCTGTGGGAATCACCAATTGACACGTAACCCTGTTCCCACAGCGGGTGGTAGGGCAGGCCGTGCTGCTGCAGGTACTGCCAGACCTGGCGGTCACTCCAGTCGGCGATCGGGTTGACCTTGTAGCGATGCTCGCGGCGCTGCAGGATCGCGGTGCCGGCGCGGCTGCGGGCCTGGTCCCGGCGTAGCCCGGTGAACCAGGTGCCGGCCTGCAGCTCTTCCAGCGCCCGCTTCATCGGCTCGACTTTGCGCAGGTTGTTGTACTGGTCGATGCCGACCTGTCCCTGTTCCCACAACCGGCCATGACGGGCTTCCATCCATGCCCGGCTGAGCAGCGGCCGGTAGACCTTCAGATTGAGTTGCAGGCGCTCGGCCAGTTTGTCGGCAAAGCGGTAGGTTTCCGGGAACAGATAGCCGGTGTCGATCAGGATCACCGGAATATCCGGCTGCTGCTGGCTCAGCAGGTGCAGGGTGACTGCCGACTGCGCGCCGAAGCTGGACGACAGCACGTGCGTGCCCGGCGTATGCGCCAGCGCCCAGGCCACGCGCTCGGCGGCAGGGAGGGTTTCCAGGTGCGCGTTGAGCGCATCCAGATTGTCGGGAAGCTGCGGCGTGAACAGGGGGCTGGCGGGCAGGGCGCTCATGGGTGCAGTTCCACGGGAATCTGGCGATGGGTGGGGTACGGCGGCAGGGCGACGATGCCGGCACGGTGCAGGAAGTCGCCGAAGCCTTCGGCCTCGTTGCGCTCGGCCGCATAACGGCCCAGCAGCGGATCGAGGGCGGCGAGGATGTCGGCCTCGGCGATGTTTTCGCGGTACAGGGTGTTCAACCGCTGGCCGCGATGGTCGGCGCCGAGCATCAGGTTGTAGCGGCCCGGCGCCTTGCCGACCAGCGCGATCTCGCCCAGATACGGCCGTGAGCAGCCATTCGGGCAGCCGGAAATGCGCAGCAGGATCGGCGCTTCGCGCAGCCCGTGTCTGTCCAGCAGTGGCTCCAACGCACTCACGAAATCGGGCAGGTAGCGTTCGGCCTCGGCCATCGCCAGCGCGCAGGTCGGCAGCGCCACGCACGCCACGGCGTGGCGCGCCAGTGCGGTGGTCGCATTGTTTTCCGAATCCAGTGCGTACTGCGCCACCAGCGCGTCAATACGTTCGCGCTCGCCCTCGGCCACCGCGGCGATCGTCAGGTTCTGGTTGGCGGTCAGCCGGAACTGGCCGTGGTGGATGCGGGCGATCTCGCGCAGGCCGCTCAGATGCGGGGTGCCCGGGCGATCGGCAATGCGGCCGCTGGGCAGTGAGAGTGTCAGGTGCCACAGGCCGTCTTCGCTGCGTGCCCAACCCAGGCGATCGCCGTTGTGGGCGAACGACCACGATCGCACCGGCTCCAGTTCGAAGCCGGCCCGTTGCTGGATCTGCGCAACGATGAAATCCACGCCATGCGTGTCGATCGTGTACTTGAAGCGGGCATGTTTGCGCTCTACCCGGTCGCCGTAGTCGCGCTGCGTGGTGATCACCGCTTCGACCAGCGCCAGCAGCCGATCGGGGCGGACAAAGCCGATCACGTTGCCCAGTCGCGGGTAGGTGTTTGCATCGCCATGGCTGGCGCCCATGCCGCCGCCGATGGCCACGTTGAAGCCGGCCAGGTCGCCCTGAGAATCGACGATGGCTATGAGTCCCAGATCGTTGGCGAACACATCCACATCGTTGCTGGGTGGCACGGCCACGGCGATCTTGAATTTGCGCGGCAGATAGGTGGCGCCGTAGACGGGTTCCTCTTCCTCGCCGCTGCTGGCAACCTTGGCTTCGTCCAGCCACACCTCGTAATAGGCGCGGGTCCGCGGTAGGAAGTGGCTGGAGAGCTGCTGCGTCCACTCATGGACCTGGGCGTGCAGCCGCGATTGCAGCGGATTGCTGGCGCCGAGCACGTTGCGGTTGACGTCGCCGCAGGCGGCGATCGTATCCAGCGCAGCGGCATTGATCGCTTGCATCGTCGCTTTGAGTTCGCGCTTGATCACTCCGTGGAACTGGAACGTCTGGCGGGTGGTGACGCGCAGCGAATGGTTGGCCCAGGTGGTGGCGATGTGGTCCAGATGCAGCCATTGGGTCGGAGTGAACACGCCGCCCGGAGCGCGGATGCGAATCATGAACTGGTGGGCGGGCTCCAGCTTCTGCCGGCGGCGTTCGTCACGCAGGTCGCGGTCGTCCTGCTGGTAGCTGCCGTGGAACTTGACCAGACGCTGGTCATCAAATGACAGCGAGCCGGTGACCGGATCCTCCAGCCCCTGTTGCAGCGTGCCGCGCAGGCGGCGGCTGTTGATCTTGATGTCTTCGACGGAAGGATGGCTCATGGCGTTGGCAGTCGGGTCCGGTATGGAGAAGGGACGAAGTCAGTACACATCGCGGCCGTAACGGCCCTGACGGTGCAGCTCGGAGAGGTAGTCGGCGGCGGTATCGGCATCCAGTGCGCCGTGCTCGGCGATCACGTCCAACAGCGCGGCATGCACATCCTTGCCCATGCCGATGGCGCCGCACACATACAGGTGCGCGCCGTTCTGCAGCCAGTCGTACAGATCGCGGCCTTGTTCGCGCAGGCGCTGCTGCACATAGATTTTGTCGGCCTGGTCGCGCGAGAAGGCCAGATCCAGCCGCTGCAGTTCGCCGCGCTGCAATGCCAGCTGCCACTCCGCCTGGTAAAGGAATTCACTGTTGAAGTGGCGGGCGCCGAAGAACAGCCAGTTGCGTCCTGCTGCGCCGGTTTCGGCGCGCTCCTGCACGAAGCCGCGGAACGGCGCCACGCCGGTGCCGGGGCCGATCATGATGATGTCGCGGCTGGTGTCGGCCGGGACCCGGAAGCGCTCGTTGGCTTCGATGTAGACCGGTGCAGTCGCGCCTTCTTCCAGCGCGGCAAGGAAGCTGCTGGCCGCGCCCACATGTTCGCTGCCATGGGCGGCGTAACGCAGCGCATCCACGGTCAGATGCACTTCGTCGCCGACACGCTTGCGGCTGGAGGCAATCGAGTACAACCGCGGCGTGGCCGGGCGCAAAGCCGCCACCAGTGCGCTGGCATCCCACTGCGCCGGCCAGCGGCGCAGCACGTCGATCAGCTGGTGGTCGGCCAGCAGCGCCGCCAGACCGGTGGCCGGAGTGGCAGTGAGCAGCTCGTGCAGGTCGCCGGCATCGGCGCGCTCGCCATGCAGGGCCAGGAACGGCCGCGACAGCCGGGTCAGTTCACGCCGGCTCGCCAGCCACTGCGCCAGCGGCAGGGTGTCACCGTCATGGCTGACGGTCGTATCGCCATCGAGCTTCAACGTCTGCAACACCGATTCCACCAGCGCCGGCGGGTTGCGGTGGACGATGCCCAATGCATCGCCCGGCTCGTAGTGCAGGCCGCTACCTTCCAGCGACAGCTCCAGGTGGTGCACCTGCCGGTCAATAGGGTGGTATTGACCGAACGCCGGGGGGCGGAAGTCGCGGCCGCTGATCCGCTGGTTGGCCAGCACCTCGGCGGCGAACGGATCGGCCGGGCTCCAGGTCGAGGTCGGGTGCGGCAGGCGCAGGGGAGAGACGTTGCTGGCGGCGGTCGTATTCAGCTGCTCGCGGGCATGACGCAGGGCCTTCTCGCACCACGGCGTGGCAACGGTGTCGATATCCAGGTCGGCCTCACCCAGCGGCTGAAGGCGTTGGCCACCGAGTTCGGCCAGACGGGCATCGAGCTTGCGGGCGATACCGCAGAAATCGGCATAGCTGGAGTCGCCCAGCCCGAGTACCGCGAACTTGAGTTCAGGTAGCTTGGGCGCACGCCGGCTGGCGAGGAATTCCACCAGCCCGATCGCATCATCCGGCGGGTCGCCTTCGCCCAGGGTGCTGATCACCACATACAGCAGCCGCTCGCTGGCCAGCTCGCGGATCGGGTAAGTGTCCGCGCGCTGCAGGCGCACGTTCAGTCCGGCTGCCTGTACTTCGCTGGCGATCTGCTCGGCGGCGCGGCGCGCATTGCCGGTCTGGCTGCCGTAGAGCACCGTCAGGCGGGCGTCGGACCGCGCCTCGGTGTGACCGCTGGGCACGATCGCCAGCGACGGTGGCGGATGTCCCTGCGCCAGTCCGGCGGCGAAACCGGACAGCCACCACAGGTGGTTGGCCTCCAGTCCGTCCACCAGGCGTGACAGCAGGGCGTTGCGGTCTTCGGGCAACGGGCTGGGCGGCGCGGAGGCAGCAGCGGCGGCGGTCATTTTCCGGTCCGGGCGTGGAGTGGGAGGGACGATGCTAGACAGGCGCGCGGTCCAGCGGAAAGGACCGGCGGTTATCGCTTCATGCCTTGCGTTTATTTCAATCCGGCCACCCCCGCAGCCCACACTGCGGCCTCACCGGTGTACAGACCGGTACCGTTTGCTACTCCCTTCCTGTCTTACCTGCCCCGGGTTGCCTCTCTTTCGATGATCGCTACCGCACCGTTGTCCCATCTCGACCGCCTGGAGGCGGAAAGCATCCACATCCTGCGCGAAGTGGCCGCCGCCTTCGATAATCCCGTGCTGATGTATTCGGTGGGCAAGGACAGTTCGGTGCTGTTGCACCTGCTGCTGAAGGCGTTCGCGCCGGGCAAGCCGCCGATTCCGCTGCTGCATGTGGATACGCGCTGGAAGTTCGGCGAGATGATCGCCTTCCGCGACCGCCGTATTGCCGAAACCGGTGCCGAGCTGCGGGTGCATATCAACCCGGATGGCATTGCCCAGGACATCGGTCCGATGACGCACGGTGCCGGCGTGCATACCGATGTGATGAAGACCCAGGGCCTGAAGCAGGCCTTGGACAAGTGGAAGTTCGACGCGGCCATCGGCGGGGCGCGCCGCGACGAGGAAAAATCGCGGGCCAAGGAGCGGATGTTCTCGTTCCGCAACGACCGTCATCGCTGGGACCCGAAGAACCAGCGTCCGGAGTTGTGGGATCTGTACAACGCCCGTATCCATCGTGGCGAAAGTGTGCGCGCGTTTCCGCTGTCCAATTGGACCGAGCTGGATATCTGGCTGTACATCTACCGCGAGAAAATCCCGGTGGTGCCGTTGTACCTGGCCGCCGAACGCCAGGTGGTCGAGCGCGAGGGCAGCCTGATCATGGTCGACGACGAGCGCCTGCCGCTGCATCCCGGTGAGGTGCCGCAACTGCGCAAGGTGCGCTTCCGCACACTGGGCTGCTACCCGCTGACCGGCGCGATCGAATCGGACGCCGATACGCTGGAAAAAATCATCGCCGAGATGCTGGTCAGCACCACCTCCGAACGTCAGGGGCGGTTGATCGACCACGATGCATCAGCGTCGATGGAAAAGAAGAAGCTGGAAGGATATTTCTGATGGATCACCGCGCTCCCACTACCGACATCGGCGGCTATCTGCAGCAGCATGAAACCAAGCCGCTGCTGCGCTTCATCACCTGCGGCAGTGTCGATGACGGCAAGAGCACGCTGATCGGGCGGCTGCTGTACGAGAGCAAGCGCCTGTTCGACGACCAGCTGGCCACGCTGGAAAGCGACAGCCGCCGTCACGGCACCCAGGGCGACCGTATCGATTACGCGCTGCTGCTTGATGGTCTGGCCGCCGAGCGCGAGCAGGGAATCACCATCGATGTCGCCTGCCGCTATTTCGACACCGAGCGGCGCAAGTACATCGTCGCTGATTGCCCCGGGCACGAGCAGTACACCCGCAACATGGCCACCGGCGCCTCCACCGCGGATCTGGCGGTGGTGCTGGTGGATGCGCGCAAAGGCCTGCTGTCGCAGACCCGCCGCCACAGCTACATCATCTCCTTGCTGGGGATCAACCAGGTGGTGCTGGCGGTCAACAAGATGGATCTGGTCGGTTACGACCAGGCCACGTTCGAGCGTATTGCCGAGGAATACCGCGCGCTGGCCGCCCAGCTGGGCATCGCCCAGGTGCAGTGCATTCCGTTGTCGGCGCTGGAAGGAGAGAACCTGTCTTCGCACGCTCCGAGCATGCCGTGGTATGCCGGCTCCAGCTTGATCGAGCACCTGGATACGGTGGACGTGGCCGCGCACGATGTGGCCAGCGGGCTGCGCATGCCGGTGCAGTGGGTCAATCGTCCGAACCAGGATTTCCGCGGGTTTGCCGGCACCATCGCCGCCGGTGAAGTGCGCCCCGGTGATGCGGTGGTGGTGCTGCCTTCGGCGCGCCGCTCCACGGTCAAGCAGGTGCTCGGCGTGGATGGCGAGGTGGCCGTGGCCGGGGCCGGCCAAGCGGTGACGCTGACCCTTACCGACGAGATCGATGTCAGCCGCGGCGACGTGATTGCCGCGGCCGATGATCCGCCGGAAGTGGCCGATCAGTTTGCCGCACATGTGTTGTGGATGAACGACGCACCGCTGTTGCCGGGCCGCCCGTACTGGTTGCAGATTGGCACGCGCACCGTGGCCGCGAGCATCAGTGAGATCAAGCACCGGATCGATGTGAACACCCAGGATGCGTTGGCCGCCAAGCGGCTGGAGTTGAACGAGGTGGGTTACTGCAACCTGTCGCTGGATGAACCAGTGGCATTTGCCGCCTACGCGCAGAACCGAACGCTGGGTGGCTTCATCCTGATCGACCGCCAGAGCAACGCCACGGTGGCTGCCGGCACGCTGGATTTCGCCCTGCGCCGGGCCGGCAACGTGCATTGGCAGCATCTGGAAGTGGACGCGGCGGCGCGAGCGCGGATCAAGGGTCATCAGCCCAAAGTGCTGTGGTTCACCGGGTTGTCGGGCGCCGGCAAGTCGACGCTGGTCAACCACGTGGACAAGCGTCTGCATGCGCTGGGCTATCACACCTTTATTCTTGACGGCGACAACATCCGTCATGGCCTCAATCGCGATCTGGGTTTCACCGACGAGGACCGCGTGGAAAACATCCGTCGCGTCGCCGAAGTGGCGCGGTTGATGGCAGATGCCGGGCTGGTGGTGCTGGTCAGCTTAATTTCCCCATTCCGCGCTGAGCGGCAGATGGCCCGCGAGCGCTTCGTCGACGGCCAGTTCATCGAGGTGTTTGTTGACGTACCGCTGGCGGTGGCCGAGGCGCGCGACGTCAAGGGTCTGTACCGCAAGGCGCGGGCGGGGGAGATTCCCAACTTCACCGGAGTCGATTCGCCCTACGAGCCGCCGCTGGCACCGGAGCTGCACCTGCACGCCGATCGCGCGCCGGTCGAGGCGATGGTGGCGCTGGTCCTGCGGGCACTTGGCCATCGCTAACACGCTGCGCTTCAGACCCGTGAGCGCAACCGCCACCTCGGCCGCTCAATCCCGCGCCGATCCGTCGGAAGCACGCTGCACTTAAAAGGAGACACGCCAGAGCACGACGCATAGCATCCTGGATGGCATGGTGGGATTGGCAGAAAAGAAAAAGCCCCTGAATAATCAGAGGCTTATCTGCGTTAACTGGCGGAGAGAGGGGGATTCGAACCCCCGAAGCGCGGTTTAGACGCTTACACACTTTCCAGGCGTGCTCCTTCAACCACTCGGACACCTCTCCGCATCTGAAACGCTTCAGATCCCCGTCGCGCCGCCAATCCGGCCCGAACGCAACGAAGCCGCAAAGTCTAGCGCCGCGCGGGCACGGGGACAAGTCAATCGTCCACTGGCCGGCCTCGCAGCGATGGCGATCGGCGATGGGACGCGCGGGGTGGCATGGCACAATGGGACCGATGCGCTCGTGCCGGTCCATTCCCGGCCACGGGCGTTCCCTGTCGGACTTGCCCAAGGTTATCGATGTCCTATCTCGTCCTCGCCCGCAAGTGGCGACCCAAGCGCTTCGCCGAACTGGTAGGACAGGAGCACGTGGTTCGCGCCCTGACCAACGCGCTCGACAGCGGGCGGGTCCACCACGCATTCCTGTTTTCGGGCACCCGCGGCGTGGGCAAGACCACGATTGCGCGGATCTTCGCCAAATCGCTCAACTGCGAGCAGGGCACGTCGGCCGATCCGTGTGGTGAGTGCAATTCGTGCCGGGACATCGACGCCGGCCGGTTCATCGACCTGCTGGAAATCGACGCCGCGTCCAACACCGGCGTGGACGATGTACGCGACCTGATCGACAACGCGCAGTACATGCCCTCGCGCGGCCGGGTGAAGGTCTACCTGATCGACGAAGTGCACATGCTGTCCAAGTCGGCATTCAACGCGCTGCTGAAGACGCTGGAGGAGCCGCCCGGGCACGTGAAGTTCCTGCTCGCCACGACGGACCCCCAGCATCTGCCGGTGACGGTGCTCTCGCGTTGCCTGCAGTTCAACCTCAAGCGCCTGGACGAGGACCAGATCGGCGGTCAGATGGAGAAGATCCTGAAGGCGGAGGGGATCCAGGTCGAGCCCGGTGTGGTACGCCAGATCAGTCGCGCCGCTGACGGCAGCCTGCGGGACGGCCTGTCGCTGCTGGACCAGGCGATTGCCTACACCGGTGGCCAGCTCACCGACTCGGCGGTCGCCACGATGCTGGGTACCGTCGACCAGACCCGCGTCGGCGCCATGCTGGATGCGTTGGCGTCCGGCGATGGTGCAGCCCTCATGGCCGAGGTGGCCGCGCTGGCGGAGTTCTCCCCCGATTGGGCAGGCGTGCTGGAAGCGCTGAGCGATGCCCTGCACCGCATCCAGGTGCGACAGCTGGTGCCGGGAGTGGACATCGAAGTCGACGGCGTGGCCATTGATACGTTGGCGGACAGGGTGCCTGCCGAGGTGGTGCAGCTGTGGTACCAGATGGCGATCAATGGCCGCCGCGACCTCTCGCTGGCACCGAGCCAGCGCGCCGGTTTCGAGATGAGCGTGTTGCGCATGCTGGCGTTCCGTCCTGCCGGGCCGGAGGCGGGCCGAAGTGGGCCGGTGAGTGGCAGCAGTGGGGCGACCACCGGTGGCACCTCCGGTGACGTGTCCGCGTCGCCTTCGCCGGCCGCCGTTGCGTCTGCGCCAACGCCGCCGATTGCTCGCGCTCCCGCTGAAACGAAGATCGCCGCGCCCGACGCACGTCCCGATGCCCGGCTAGCGGTCGGTCGCAACCCGGACAGCTACGCCGATGACGAGCGCGAGCAAGCTCCCTTCGTCAGCCTCGAAGATGAGGCGGGCGCCGTCGCAGCGGCGACCTCTGCGCGCGCGGCGGCGGCAGCGCCCAGCGGGCCACCTGCAGCGCACGATGCCCAGCCCGTTGAGGCGCCTGGCGGGGCCGCGATTGCCGATGCCGACGCCTGGCACGCCTGGGTCGTCGCCAGCCCGTTGAAAGGGCCGGCGCGGGTGCTCGCCGAGCACGTGGGCTTCATCGCCTGCGAGGGGCGCGTGGTACGCCTCGGCCTGGCGCCGGAGGATGAACTGCTCAACAAGCCTGCGCTTGTGGCACAGATCGCCAAGGCGCTGGCGGCCTCCCTGGGCGGCGATCCGGAGATCCGGTTTGAAGCGAGCACAGTGGGCGGCGTGTCACTGCGCGAGCGCAACGACAAGGCCCGCGACGCGCGCAAGAGCGCCGCCGTGGAGAGCTTCATGTCCGATCCGCAGGTGCGTGCGTTGATGGCCGGTGGCGCCACCGTCGTCGCCGACTCGATCCGGCCGCGCGGCGAGGCCTGATCGCGGGCGGCGGCCCGGGCAGCATTGACCGCAGACCTTGAGAGCCGACCTTGGTGCCTTCATCTCTGGTCTGCTGACACTTATTTAACCCACTTGGACGAGTAGACGATATGCGTGGAAATATTGCCCAACTGATGCAGCAAGCGCAGAAGATGCAGGAAGAAATGCAGCGCGCGCAGGAAGAGCTGGCCAACATCGAGGTCATCGGCAATGCCGGAGGCGGCATGGTCAGCGTGACCCTGACCGGCCGCATGGAATGCCGCAAGGTGCGCATCGATCCGCAGGCGCTGGCCGACCCGGAGATGGCCGAGGACCTTATCGCCGCGGCCATCAACGACGCGGTCAACAAGGTCAATGCCGCATCGCAGGAGCGCATGGGCTCGGCTACGGCCGGCATGCAGTTGCCGCCGGGCATGAAGCTGCCGTTCTGAGCGTGCAGTCCTCCCGTACACCCACAGTCCGCCCGCGACGATGAGCTCGCCGCTGCTTGAACAGCTGATCGAGGCGTTGCGGGTGCTGCCCGGCGTGGGCCAGAAGTCGGCCCAGCGCATGGCCTACCACGTGCTCGAGCGCGAGCGCGCCGGCGGCCAGCGGCTGGCGGACGCCTTGGCCGCCGCGGTGGACCGGATCGGCAACTGCGAGCGCTGTCGCGACTTCAGCGAAACGCCGGTGTGCCCGACCTGTTCCAGTGCAACCCGCGACGTGCACCAGTTGTGCGTGGTCGAGACACCGGCCGACCGTCTGGCGATCGAGCAGGCCACCGGTTACCGCGGTCTCTACTACGTGCTGCAGGGCCGGCTCAGCCCGTTGGATGGGATCGGCCCGGCCGAGCTGGGCTTGGACCGACTGGCGTCCCGACTGGCCGAGGGCGAGGTTTCCGAACTGATTGTTGCGACCAACCCCACCGTAGAAGGTGAGGCGACCGCGCATTACCTGGGTCAGCTGGCGCGCCAGTACAACGTGCGCCCGAGCCGTCCGACCCACGGCGTCCCACTCGGGGGCGAGCTGGAATACGTCGACCGCGGTACGCTTTCCCACGCCTTTGGCAGTCGCAGCGAGATGTCCTGAGTGACTGGCACCATTTCATCTGGACCCAACGGAGTTGTGGCATGACTGACGAGACCATCTTCGGCAAGATCATCCGCCGCGAGATACCCGCCGACATCGTCTTCGAGGACGAGCACCTGATCGCGTTCCGTGACATCGCCCCGCAGGCACCGGTGCACGTGCTGTTCGTGCCCAAGACACCGATTCCGCGGCTGGACGATCTCACGCCGGATCAGGCAGCGGTGGTCGGCCGGCTGGTCATCGCCGCCGCGGACTATGCGCGGCGGGAAGGCCTGGCCGAGGACGGCTACCGGGTGGTGATGAACTGCAACGACCACGGCGGCCAGACCGTCTATCAAATCCACCTGCATCTGCTGGCCGGCGCGCCGTTGGGGCGTTTCGGCGTGCCGGCCTGAATTGCCGGTCGACTCCTACCAGTAACCCCACCATGGCCACGGCGCCGGCTGGGTGATGACGTCCACCCGCTCCTGGATCGGCCACAGGTAGATCACGTCCGCGGCGACCCGGGGAAAGCGGTAGTCGTATTCGCCGATGCGGCGGTTCTCGTAACCATCAATGCGACCGGTAAAGGTCACTTCGCGGTTGGTCTGGAACAGCGCCGGATCGTAGAACCCGTCTCGACAGGCGATGAAGCGGCCACCGACATCATCGGTCGCCCAGTAGGGCCGGCCATAGACATTCAGGCGGGTGGAAATCATCTCGAAGCAGGTGCGGTTGGGCTGCGGCTCGACCTGCACGATGCGTCCACCCCAGCGCACCAGCGCGCCGGTGCGGTCGACGCTGTTGGCATCGTGGGGCGTGATCTGGGCGAACTCCCCCTGCAGCGGCTTGGGCTGGCTGGCACAGGCGGCCAGCAGCAGCGTCGCGAGGACGATCATGGCGTGACGGATCTTCATCGGTATTCTCCGTTTCCAGGTGGAGCGGCGTGGGGCGGTGACGGCCGGTGGCGCCGCAGGGACACGATCAACCGGCGCGGGGCACGTGAGCTGCCCTCGTCACGCCCAGCGTAGCGCCAATTGCTGAAACGCTGGCTGAGTCGCAGCAGCTCGTCCGCCGATCCCGCGCCCGAACGGGCAACGCGTCTGGCCCACGTCGTGGCCGGCTCGTCGGGTTCGCGTCCCAGGCCGATGCGGCGATAGCGACGCTCCAGCGCGTGCCACGCGCGCAGGACCGGGTCGCGCTGGCGTTCAGCGCGCCGCGACAGCCATGCCATCCAGAGCAGCGCGGACAAGGCTGCCAGAGCAAACAGCAGGCCCAGGCGGACTCCATCCAGGCGTTCAATTCCCAGTGGCCGCAGCAGGCGCGATTGGCGATCGGCATCAAAGCCCAGCACCAGCTGGTTCCAGCTTTGCCGCAACCAGTCGGTGGCGTTGAACAGCCGGCTCGCGTCCCCGCCAAGCATGCGTCCAAACAGGCTGTCGGCACCCGGCCTGCGGTCATCGAGGGTGTCGTAGATGCGTTCCGGCGCCACCGCGGCGGTCGGGTCGACCCGGACCCAGCCACGCCCGTCCAGCCAGACCTCGGCCCAGGCGTGCGCATCGGAACGCCGGACTAGCCAGTAGTCGCCGATCGGGTTGCGGTAGCCGCCGACATAGCCGGTGACCACGCGTGCCGGAATTCCCGCTCCTCGCATCAGGATCACGAAGGCCGAGCTGAAGTGCTCGCAGAACCCTTCCTGCTGGTCAAACAGGAACTCATCGGCAGAGTGGCGCCCGGCCAGTGGCGTGCTCAGGGTGTAGGCGAAGTCGCGGCGGATCCACTGCATCGCGCGGCGCACGATCGCCTCATCATCAGTGCCGGCGTCGCTGCGCCAGCGCGCGGCAAGTGCCTGGGTGCGTGGGTTGGAGCCCGCCGGCAAGGCCAGTGCCGCCTGCCGCAGAGGCAATGCAAGCTCGGCTTCAAAGGTCTCCGGCGGGGACGACTGCATCCGCCAGCGCGTCAGCGAACTCAGCGGACGGGGGGAAAACAGCTCATGGTCATGGCCCAGCCGGGTATCGCCGGGCGCCTCGATCGGCAGCTCCAGGGCGACCATCTGGCGACGCTCGGTCGGCTCGATTTCGACCTGGTAGTCCCATCGGGCGTCTTGGGCATCACCGCGGGTCACGGTGGCCGGGGGCAGGCCGGCTGTGCGACGCCCGCGGGTCCACGTCCGGCCATCGAAGTCCGACAGCACCGGACCGCGCCAGTACATCTGGGAGGTGGGTGGGGTGGTGCCGAAGAAGCGCACCCGCAGGGCCGGGGTGTCGTCGGCCATCAGGTCGATCCAGTCGCCCGGCGCCATCTCATCGGAGAGGCCGGTTCGCGCCAGCGTGCGCTCCGGCACGCCCCATAATGGGGTGGCCAGCCGCGGGAACAGCCAGAAGGCCGCCAGAGCCAGCGGGAGACCCAGCAGCACGAGTCGGCCCACCGAACTGAATCGATCACGCGTCGTGATGGCCTCGCGGATACCGGACTCGATGTCGGTCAGTCTCAGCAGCGCCATCAGCGCCAAGGCAACGCCCGCCAGCCCCAGCAGCAGACTCACAGGTCCCTGGTCGAGAAGAAAAGTGGCGAACGGGGCGAACAGGGCGAATCCGAGCAGGCTTCGTGCGTCGCGGACACCGCGGGTCTCGGCCGGCTTCATCGCCAGCATCGCGGCGAGGATCGCGCAGCCCGTATCGCGGCCGAAATGCGTCCCCGAGAGCGTTATGACGGCGGCCAGCAAGGCGACCGTGAGCAGCAGGCGCACCAGCGCGTGCAGCGGCTTGCGCCAGGACAGGGACGCGACGGCGACCGCGCTGCCACCGATCAGCAGGCCCAGTGGGGATGGCAATTGCAGCAGCAGCGGCAACACGCAGGCTGCGGCGGCCGCCATCGTCCAGCGCCGGCTTTGCGGATCGAGCGCAACAACGGATCTGCGATCAGCCATCGGGCATCAACGCCAGTGCGCGCAGGCAGTCGTGACGGTGGCCGGGGCCCTGCGACGGACCGATGGAGGGCTGCACAGGCAGGGCGAGGCGGTAACGTCGGCCGTCACGTTCGGCCTCATCGACCCAGCGCGCCAAACGGCTGATCCGTGCCTCATGGGGCAGGGGGGCGAGGCTATGCCAGTCGAGTACGATATCGGCGCCCGCCGGTTGCTGGTACTCGCGCACCAGCAGGGATTCGTGACGCGCCGATGGCTTCCAGGCGATGGTCCGCCGCGAGTCGCCATGGCGGTAGGTGCGCAGGTGGTGGAGGTCCTCGCCGCTGGGGTGAATGCGGGCCTTGGCGTCCTCGCCGGACCCCTCAGGCAGGGGCGGACCGTCCGTCTCCGGGCACGGATACACCAGCAGCGGCGTCTGCGGCCAGACGTGGGACCAGGCCCGGGCGAGGCCCAAGGGGTGGCGGGTGTCGATCCGCACCCGCGGCAGCTCCAGCCAGCCGCGCTGGGATGTGGGTATCAGCAGCTGCGCCTGGCCGTGGCCGAGCGGGAGGTCGAGCAACACCGGGGAGTCGTAGTTGGGATCCAATGCGACCTGCAGGCCGCGCCGCGTGCGTCCGTCGACGGCTTTGGCATGCACGTGCAGCAGCATCATCTGACCGGCGGGTACGGGCTCGGCATCGACCGTGGTGATCGACAGTCCACTGAGCTGCAGTTGCGCGGCCACCAGGCTGGCCAGTCCCGTCCCTCCCAGCAGCAGCGCCAGCAGCAGGGCGGGGTTGTTGTTGTAGTTCAAGCCGCCCAGCAACATGGTCGCGACCAGAATGGCGTAGAACAAGCCGAACCGGGTGGGAAGCACGTAGACCCGGCGCCGGTCGAAGGTGACCGGCAACGGCTCGGGGTCGCGCGGCCGCGTGAAGGTCAATGCCCAGCGGTGTACCTGCTTCCGGATGCCCTGCGCCATCGGCCCCTGCGACGCGGCTGCTCCTGCCACCTTGGCTCAGTCCACCGCGACGGCGTGCAGGATCGACTTGGCCACGCCCGCGTCGCTGCCGGCCTCGGCATCGGCGACCAGCCGGTGTGCCGCGACGGCGGAAAACAGGGCCTGAACGTCCTCGGGTCGCACATGGTCGCGGCCCAGCAGAAGGGCGTATGCCCTGGCAGCACGCAGCAGGGCCAGGCCCGCCCTTGGCGAGAGCCCGACCCGCACGCCGGGGTGGCTGCGGCTGCGGGCCAGCAGCGCCTGCACGTAATCGATCAGGGCGTCGCTGGCGTGAACCTGATTGACCGCCTCGCGCAGTGCCATCACGTCGTCGCGCGACAGCACCGGCGTTGCGGCAGCGATCAGGTCACGGCGGTCCCGCCCGGCCAGCAACTCACGCTCGGCCTCATGGCCGGGGTAGCCAAGCGTCAGGCGCATCAAAAAGCGGTCCAGCTGCGAGTCCGGCAGCGGATAGGTGCCCGACAGGTCTGTCGGGTTCTGGGTGGCGATGACGAAAAAGGGCGCCGGCAGGGCATGGGTGGTGCCATCGACGGTGACCTGCTGCTCGGCCATCGCCTCCAGCAGCGCACTCTGGGTACGCGGCGGCGCGCGGTTGATCTCGTCGGCGAGCAGGACAGAGGTGAAAACCGGGCCGGGGTGGAACTCGAAGCTGCGTGTCGCTGGATCGAAAATCGACACTCCGACGATGTCCGCCGGCAGCAGGTCGGAGGTGAACTGCACGCGCTGGAAGTCCAGTCCCAGCGTGACGGCCAAGGCGTGGGCTAGGGTGGTCTTGCCCAGACCAGGCAGGTCCTCGATCAGCAGGTGGCCCGCGGCGAGCAGGGCGACGAAGGACAGTCGTACCTCGCGCGACTTGCCCAGCACGAGCCGGTTGACCTGTGTTTGTGCGGCGTCAAGGGATTTGCGCAGGTGCTCGGGTAGCATGCCCGGCTTCGACACCGCGGCCTCGTGGCCCGGCGTCGGTGTGGATACCGACATCGTGTTCTCCAAAAATGGTCCCCTCTCGCCTGCAGGCGTGTTGGCGGCTGTTGCCGGTTTGGCTGCAAGTAGTTCACCGAGTGTAACTAGGACCCCTGTTGATGCGCGAAACCCCCGCTGTCGATCACCGCCAGCCCGCTGCCGCCGATTACCTGCAACCGCTGCCTGCCGAGCGTTCCGCCCACCGTTGGTTCCTGGTGCTGTTCATCGCGGTCATGGCGGTCAAGTTGCTGGTGGCGGCGCGCTTGCCGCTGTTCGTCGATGAGACCTTCTACTGGCTGGAAGGGCAGCATCTGGCGCCCGCGTATTCCGACCTGCCGGGCCTGACAGCGTGGCTGGCGAGGCTGGGCGTCAGCCTGGGCGGCAACACCGAGCTGGGGTTGCGCTTGCCGTTCCTGATGATTGCCGCCGCCGTGCCCTGGCTGGTGGTGCGGATCACCGCGCGCGAGTACGGACCCGTGCATGGCTGGCAGGCGGGCAGCTTCGCCTTGCTGCTGCCGCTGGCCGGGACGCTGGGCCTGTTGGCGCTGCCCGATGCAGCGATGGCACTTGCTACGGTGCTTTGCATCGACGCCGGCGCGAGGTTGCTGCGACAGGTCAGCGCCGGAGCATCCCTCGAGCTGGCGCTGGGTCTGGCGATCGGCGCATTGAGCCATTACCGCTTCATCGCCGTGATCGGCGTGGGACTGCTGGCCTTGCTGCTGCTCCGCGACGGCCGCAAGGCGCTGCGAGATCCCCGTGTGTGGACGGCGATCGCGATTGGCGCGGCGGCCTGGGCGCCACTCGTGGCATGGAATCTGGGCAACGCCGACGCCGGACTGCGCTTCCAGCTGGTGGATCGTCACCCCTGGGCATTTCACTGGGACGGCATCCTTTTTATCGTCATCCAGGCACTGATGGTGACCCCGTTGCTGTTTGCCGCGCTGCTGGCCGCGGGCTGGCGCGGCTATCGGGGCGCGTTGCCGGCATCACGCTATTTTGCGTTGCTGGGCGCCCTGCTGGTGCTCGGTTTCTTTTCGCTGGGGTTCTTCGCCGATACCGAGCGGGTGAGCTTTCACTGGCCTCTGCCCGGGTATCTGGCGCTGCTGCCATTGCTGCCTGCGGTGCTGGCCGCTTGGCCGCGCTGGCTGCGTGGCCTGACCTGGCTGACCGCGGGCCTTGGGCTGGTTGTGATGCTGGGTTATTACGTGGCGGTGTCGGTGCCGGACCTGCGGGCGCGCGTGGCGGCGGAGAAGTGGTATCCGTCCAATTTCGCTGGCTGGGATGAGCTGGCTGACGCCGTGCGGCTGGAGCGTGGGCAGATGGGGCCGGACACGCGGCTGGTGGCGGGCAGCTTCAAGATTGGCGCAGAGCTGGGGTTTGCGCTGGGCGATCCACGCATCCCGGTGCTGGCGCACCCGTTGAACACCAAGCACGGCCGGGCGCCGCAGTTGCACCTCTGGAACCTGGCGGCAGGGTCCCGCGCGTCGTGGCCGGCGCAGTTCGGTCCGGCCTGGGCCGACGCGCCGGTACTGCTCGTCATCGCGTCCAGTGATGTCCAGTACAAGCACCTGCTGGAGCGGTACCACCACCTGTGCGCAATATTGGGCCCGCTGCCGCCGCCGCGGGTCGTGAACGTGGACCACGGGCGCCAGCGCTTCCTCCTGTTCCGGTTCGATCCATCGATGCCGACGGCCGGTACGTGCACCGCTCCGGCGATGGCGTGGATCGACAGCCCGGTGACGGGACAGCGCGTGGAACGCAACTTCGATATCGCAGGCTGGGCGTTCAAGGACGGCGTCGGCCTGGAGCGGGTCGAGGTGAGCCTTGACGGAAAGCCGGTGACGGATGTCGCCTATGGGCGCAGTGAGCCCGGCACCGCGGCGTTCTGGCGCATCAGCAATGACCCCAACCAGCCGCAGGTCGGCTTCGATGGGCGGGTCGAGCTGGACGCGGACGTCAACCCGGGTCGCCACTGGCTGGGCTTGCGCCTCCATGGCGCAGACGGCAGCGTGGAGGAGTGGCCCGAACAGCCGATCGAGGTGCGCTGAGCCGGGCGTTCCGGTCCGCTCAGGGCACGGCAAAGCCGGCTTCGCGGAGCAGATCGGCGGTCGCGATCAGGGGCAGTCCCACCAGTGCGGTCGGATCGCGCGACTGGATCTCCTTGAAAAGGCTGATTCCCAGACCTTCGCACTGGAAGCTGCCGGCGCAGTCGTAGGGCTGCTCTGCCAGCAGGTAGCGTTCGATCTCAGCCGCGGCCAGCGCCCGGAACCTCACCGTTGTGATGTCCAGAGCCTGGAGTCGGCGTCCGTCGGCATGGCGCAGGCAGATGCTGGTATGGAAGTGGATCGTCCGCCCGGACATGGAGGTGAGCTGTTGCACGGCGCTGGCGTGGTCGCCGGGTTTGCCGAGGATGCGTCCTTCGATATCGGCGACCTGATCGGAGCCCAGTACCCATGCCCCCGCTGAGCGAGACGCGACCGCGTCGGCTTTCGCATTTGCCAGCCGCCGTGTGAGGGAAGCCGGGAACTCTCCCCGTCGTGGTGTCTCGTCCACCTCGGGGACGGCCACGGTGAAGGGCAGTCGCAACCGCTCGAGCAGCTGCGCGCGGTAGCGCGAGCCCGATGCGAGGATCAGTGTGGTCACGCTCAGACCTCCAGCATCTGCGCTTCTTCGATCCGTTCCAGCTGGCGTTCAATCCGCTCGCGCGCCTGCTCTATGGAGATGCGAACGTTGTGCAGTTCAGCCACGCGCGCCTGTGCGCCTTTCTCGCGCAGCCACAGGCGCTGCCGCAGCATCTCCCGCATCGCCTCATGCATCGGATCGGCGTCGCTTTCCCCGGTGACCGCCTCGATTTGCCGCCTCGCGGTACGCAGGCGCGCTTCCAGTGCGTCGGCAGCGTCGAGCAGCCGCTGCATTTCCCGGTAGCGACGACCGCGAAGTCCGTACCAGGCAGCGAGACCAAGGATCAGCGCCGCGGCGATCAGGACCAGAAGCATGAGTGGGTTCACAGTCAGCGGGCCAGTCGGGTGAGCGCCCAGTCTGCCGCGCCCGGCTCCCGGGGAGCAAACGCGCATGGCGCATCCGCGGAAACGCAACGCTCCGCGGTTCTCGGAAGGGGGTGTCACTCCCTGGACGTCATTTGACACTCCACAGCGCACTCACTAACATCGTCCGGCTTATGTCCGCTGACTCAACCAAACCGTCTGTGCCCGAACTGCTGGATGCGTGGCGCATGGTTTCGGCGCGGCGGGGGGTTGCAGGGCGCGCGCCGCTGGACTCTCTCCCGCGCTTGGCGGGAAGCCTCGTGGATACCGTCGGTGACGTTACCTATACGCTGGATTTCGGCACTGACGAGTTGCAGGTTCCGTATGCCGAGCTGCACGCGAAAACCGAACTGCCTTTGTTGTGCCAGCGCACGTTGACCCGCTTCCTGTTTCCGGTGGATATCGTGCAGCGACTCGGCTTGATCCGCCAGGAAGCCGACGAAGCCGCGCTGCCGGAAGGGTACGAGCCGTTTTTGATGCCAGCCGACGGCATGGTGTCGGCTTTGGAGATGGTGGAGGACGAGCTGATCCTCGCGATCCCGGTGGTTCCGGTGAAGCCCGGTACCGAGGCGATGGAGGCTGACTGGCCCATTCCCGAAGCCGAACTGGAGCGGGTGAATCCTTTTTCCGCCCTGTCGTCATTGAAGAAAAAACCGGACGACCCGAGTTAGAATTACGGGCTGTTCCTGCGATCCGGTCCGGTTTCCGGGCCATCAACCTGCATATTTTGAGTTTTCCCTGGAGTTAAGACCATGGCTGTCCAGAAGTCCCGTGTTTCCCCCTCCAAGCGTGGCATGCGCCGCAGCCACGACTCGCTGGGCACCAAGCAGTTGTCCACCGACCCGACCACCGGCGAGATCCACATCCGCCACCACGTGACCGCTGACGGTTATTACCGCGGCAAGAAGGTCATGGACACCAAGACCAGCTTCGTCGACGAAGAATAAGTCCTTCGTGATGGCATGCCGGGATCGCCGGCGTGCACGTCGCCTCTGGCGCCTCCCGGCGCCGGGGCGATTTTTTGTGTCTGTCGCATACGCAGAACGAGCGGCCGGATTGGGAGTTGCCCGACGGACGCACGCTTGCGCCCGCGCTGTCAATCGGGTCTGCTAGTCGGGGCGCGGTTTTCCGCGTGAAGGCTATGACCGCGGAGTGGTGATGACTGAACGTATTTATTCCCGCATTGCGGGTACCGGCAGCTACCTGCCGGAAAAAGTGTTGACCAATGACGACCTCTCCAAACTGGTCGACACCAGCGATGAGTGGATTGCCTCGCGCACCGGGATCCGCCAGCGTCACATCGCCGCTGAAGGTGAAACCACCAGTGACCTGTCCTACCACGCAGCCGTGCGCGCGATGGAAGCGGCGGGAGTGGAGGCTTCCGAGATCGACCTGATCGTGCTGGGCACGACCACGCCGGACATCATCTTTCCCTCCACGGCCTGCCTGGTCCAGCATCGCCTCGGCGCCAACGGCTGCCCGGCGTTCGACGTCAACGCAGCGTGCTCGGGCTTCGTCTACGCGCTGTCGATTGCCGACAATTTCATCCGTTCCGGCGCGGCCAGGACCGCCCTGGTGATCGGTGCGGAAACCCTGACCCGAATGCTTGACTGGACCGATCGCGGCACCTGCGTGCTGTTTGGCGACGGCGCGGGCGCGGTGGTACTGAAAGCCGACTCCGAGGCGGGCATCCTGAGCACCCACCTGCACGCGGACGGCGGCAAGAAGGAGTTGCTGTACAACCCGGTCGGCGTCTCGGTGGGTTTCAAGCCCGAGGAGCACAATGCCGGCGTCAAGGTGATGATGACCGGCAACGATGTGTTCAAGCATGCGGTCAAGGCACTGGATGCGGTGGTCGAGGAAACCCTGGAAGCCAACGGCATCGACCGCAGTGAGATCGACTGGCTGATCCCGCATCAGGCCAACCTGCGCATAATCGAACTCACTGCGCGGCGGTTGGACATGCCCATGGAGCGCGTGATCGTCACCGTTGACAAGCATGGCAATACCTCGTCCGGCTCGGTGCCACTCGCACTCGACGAGGCGGTCCGCTCGGGGCGGGTGAAGCGCGGTCAACTGCTGCTGCTGGAGGCATTCGGCGGCGGATTTACCTGGGGGTCGGCGCTGCTGCGCTACTGAGGAGACGCTCTCGCGGGCGGCGCCCCGGCGGGAGTCAACCCTACGCCGTAGTACAGACGACTTGTCCACCTGCTCGCGTATCATGAGCGGCTTTGATTGGTTCGCCGCAGCAAAAACATGCCCCCATCCATTGCCTTTGTCTTTCCCGGCCAGGGATCCCAGTCCGCCGGCATGCTCGCCGACCTTGCCTCGCAGGAGCCGCTGGTCCAGCAGACCTTTGCCGAGGCCAGCGAAGGCGCCGGTGTCGATCTGTGGGAAATGAGCCGCGAAGGCGCGGGCGACCAGCTCAACCAGACCGAATTCACCCAGCCTGCGCTACTTGCTGCGAGCGTTGCGGTATGGCGTGTGTGGCAGTCCCGCGGTGGCGCTCGCCCGGGCATCCTCTCCGGACACAGCTTGGGCGAGTACAGCGCGCTGGTTGCCGCGCAAGCGCTGCCGCTGGAACAGGCCGCCCGGCTGGTGCGGCTGCGCGGACAGCTGATGCAGGCAGCCGCTCCCGCTGGTACCGGTGCAATGGCCGCGATCCTCGGCGCGGACGACGCGCTGGTGGAGGAGGTGTGCCGCAGCGTCTCCGGCCGCGAGGTCGTGGTGCCGGCCAACTACAACTCGCCCGGCCAGATCGTCATCGGCGGCCATGCCGCAGCAGTCGACGCGGCGCTCGTCCAACTGGCCGAGCGCGGCGTGCGCAAGGCAATCAAGCTCGCGGTTAGCGTCCCCTCGCATACACCGCTGATGCGCGAGGCGGCCGACCGCCTCGCCGAGGCGATGGAGGGCCTGGACTGGGCGACGCCGACGCTGGGCGTGGTGCAAAACGTGGACGCCAGGACCAGCGAATCCATCGAGGCGATCCGTGACGCGCTGGTCCGCCAGCTCTACCTTCCGGTGCAGTGGACCCGGTGCGTCCTCGCTCTGGCCGAGCACGGTGCCACTGCGGTCGCCGAGTGCGGCCCCGGGAAAGTGCTGACCGGACTGGTCAAGCGCATCGACAAGTCTCTTGATGCCCGCGCGCTGGGCGCGCCGGCCGACTTCGAGTCCGCTCTGGCGGACTGGAAATAACCCACCCCTTCACCGGCTCTGCGTCGGTGCGAGAACAGGATTACCTATGAGCAACCAGCCCCTCAAAGGCGAGATCGCACTGGTCACCGGCGCCAGCCGCGGCATCGGTGCCGCCATTGCCGACGAGCTTGCCGCCCAGGGCGCCACCGTCATCGGCACCGCGACCTCCCAGGCCGGTGCTGACGCGATTGCCGAGCGCCTGTCGGCAACCGGTGGCCACGGCCGCGTGATCGACGTCGCCGACGGCGCCGCGACGCTCGCCCTGATCGATGCGATCGGCAAGGACATCGGCCCGATCTCGATCCTGGTCAACAACGCCGGCATCACCCGCGACAACCTGCTGCTGCGGATGAAGGACGAGGACTGGCAGGCGGTCATCGATACCAACCTGAGCAGCGTCTACCGCACCTCCAAGGCGGTGATGCGCTCAATGATGAAGGCGCGCCGCGGGCGCATCATCAACATCGCCTCGGTGATTGGCGTAACCGGCAACGCCGGCCAGGCCAACTACGCGGCTGCGAAGGCCGGCATCATCGCCTTCAGCAAGTCGCTGGCCAAGGAGATCGGCAGCCGCGGGGTGACCGTGAACGTCGTCGCGCCGGGCTTCATCGACACCGACATGACCCGTGGCCTGCCCGAAGACAGCCGCAACGAGATGCTGGGGCAGATCGCGCTGGGGCGGTTCGGCGATCCGGCCGACATCGCCCGCGCGGTTGCGTTCCTGGCCGGACCGGCGGCGTCCTACATCACCGGCGAGACCCTGCACGTGAACGGCGGCATGTACATGCCTTGATAACGCATGCATTTGATACCGCATGTCGCAGCGCAGGACGCGCAATCCGAAGTGAAAGGGCCTGCCGGATAGTCCGCTGGCCTTCTATTCCACTACACTATTCCATCGAATATCCCGTACGGGAGGAGTAAATACCAATGAGCAGCATCGAAGAGCGCGTCAAGAAGATCGTGGTCGAACAGCTTGGCGTCAAGGAAGAAGAAGTCACCAACAACGCTTCGTTCGTGGACGACCTGGGCGCCGACTCCCTCGATACGGTCGAGCTGGTGATGGCCCTCGAGGAAGAGTTCGAGTGCGAGATCCCGGACGAGGAAGCCGAGAAGATCACCTCGGTGCAGCAGGCCATCGATTACGTGACGACGCACGTCAAGGCGTAATCAGCCGAGGCGTTGCGACCGGTCATGGATCGGCGCATCGCGTCGCGCATTGCAGACCGGGGCCGCATCATGCGGCCTTGTGTCTTTCCACGACCCAGACATTCCAGGCGCGCCCCGGGGCACCGTGCCAGCGCGTCGACTAGCGGAGTTGCTCCATGTCCAATCGACCGGCCTCCAGCAGGCGTGTAGTTGTCACCGGCCTCGGCCTCGTATCCCCGTTGGGCAACGACGTCGCCAGCAGCTGGGACGGCATCGTCAATGGACGCTCGGGCATTGGCCCGATCACCCATTTCGACACCACCGGCTTCACCACCACGATTGCCGGCCAGATCCGCGACTTCGACGTCACCCGCTGGGTGCCGGTGAAGGACGCGAAGAAGATGGACAGCTTCATCCACTACGGCGTGGGTGCGGCGCTGATGGCGCTGGAGGATTCCGGCCTTGAGGTCACCGAGGGCAATGCCGAACGCATTGGTGCGCTGATCGGGTCGGGCATCGGCGGCATCCTGGGGATCGAGGAGCAAACCGCCAAGTTCCTTGCCGGCGGCGCGCGCAAGATCTCCCCGTTCTACGTGCCCAGCACCATCATCAACATGTTGCCCGGGCAGGTATCGCTGCTGACCGGCATCAAGGGTCCGAACTTCTCCGCGGTGTCTGCCTGCGCCACCTCCAACCATTCCATCGGCATGGCGATGCGCATGATCCAGTACGGCGACGCCGATGTGATGCTCGCCGGTGGCGGCGAGCGCGGCTCCTCGCCAACCTCGGTGGGTGGCTTCTGCTCGATGAAGGCGATGTCCACCCGCAATGACGATCCGACCCGGGCCTCGCGACCGTGGGACAAGGACCGCGATGGCTTCGTGCTCGGTGATGGCGCCGGCATCCTGATCTTGGAGGAGTACGAGCACGCCAAGGCCCGTGGCGCCCGCATCTATTGCGAGCTGGCGGGTTTCGGCGCGACCTCCGACGCGTTCCACATGACCGCGCCCAGCGAGGACGGTGATGGCCCGGCCCGCTGCATGACCGCGGCGATGAACGATGCCGGCGTCACGGCGGATCAGGTCGGCTACCTCAATGCGCATGGCACCTCCACGCCGCTGGGCGATCTGGCCGAGACGCGTGCGGTCAAGCGCGCCTTCGGCGACCACGCCTACAAGACGATGGTGAGCTCCACCAAGTCGATGACCGGCCACCTGCTGGGCGCAGCGGGCGGCGCGGAGGCGATCTTCTCGGTGATGGCGCTGCAGACCGGCATCATTCCACCGACGATCAACCTCGACGAGCCAGGCGAGGGCTGCGATCTGGATTACGTGCCCAATGTGGCGCGTGAGGCAAAGATCGATGTCGCCATGTCCAATGGCTTCGGCTTTGGCGGCACCAACGGCACCCTGGTATTCAAGCGGCTCTGAGCGGGAATCGGGTCTTGGCCAAGCATCCGGCGCGCACGGGTGGTGATCTGGCCGAGACACCGCTGACCCGGTCCCTGCCGGCGGATACCGACCTGCTGGCACTGCATCGGCTCAACCCGGCGAGCTATCCGCTGTTGCTGGAGTCCAGTGCCGCCGGGACCGCGCAGGGTCGCTGGGACCTGCTGCTGATCGCCAGCGGCGAGGCCTTCCAGCTGGATCGCGACGGTGCCGTACGCGACGAGGCCGGGCGCACGGTCGGTTCCGACTTCCTCGACGTGCTGGATGCGGCGTGGCAGCAGCGGTGCGTCGAGCCTGTCGATTCCCCGTGGCCGTTCCGCGGCGGCTGGGCGTTGCTGCTCGGTTATGAGCTTGCCGGCCAGATCGAGCGGGTGCTTGACCTTCCGGCAGCCCCCGGATCGCTCCCGGTCGCCAGAGCGGTGCGATGTCCGGCCGCCATCCTGCGCGACCACTCCACTGGCGAATGCATCGCCATCGCCGAACCTGGCGCCGGCCCACTTCTGAAGGCGCTTGCAGCGGACCTCGTCCGTGCGCCTCAGCTACCGGCGCTTTCGGAGTGGGAGGTGCCAGCGACGGTGGTGGAGGAGGCGCCAGGGCGCTATCTGGATGCGATCGTGCAGGTGCTGGAATATCTGGCCGCCGGGGATGTGTTCCAGGCCAATATCTCGCGCCGCTGGTGCGCCGGTTTCGCCCGGCCGGTGGAGCCCTCCGTGCTGTTCCAGCGACTGCGCCAGCACAACCCCGCGCCGTTCGCAGGTCTGTTCGCGGGTCCGAACGATTCTGCGGAAGGAGCCGGCAAGAGCGACGTTGCGACCTGGGCGGTGGTCAGCGCGTCGCCCGAGCGTCTGGTTTCGGTGCGTGGCGACCTCGTGCAAAGCCGGCCGATCGCCGGAACCCGACCACGCATTGCCGGGCAGGACGATGCCGCCCGGATCCGCGAACTGGTCGGCAACCCGAAGGAGCGCGCCGAGCACATCATGCTGATCGACCTGGAGCGCAATGACCTGGGGCGGGTGTGCGTGGCCGGAAGCGTCGAAGTTGATGAGCTGATGACGGTGGAAAGCTACGCCCACGTGCATCACATCGTCAGCAATGTCCGCGGACGGTTGCGTGCCTCGGTCACGCCCGGCGAGGTGATCCGGGCGACGTTCCCGGGAGGCACCATCACCGGCTGCCCGAAGGTGCGCTGCATGCAGATCATCGCCGAGCTGGAAGGCGAGGGGCGGGGCAGCTATACCGGCGCGATGGGCTGGCTCAACCGCGACGGCGACCTCGACTTGAACATCCTTATCCGCAGCGCGGAGGTGGAGGGAACCCAACTGCGGTTCCGTACCGGCGCCGGCATCGTCGCCGACTCCGAACCGGTGCTTGAGTTGGAGGAGACCCGGGCGAAGGCGCGCGGCATGCTGCGCGCGCTGGGTGTCGCTGACGGCCCGACAATGGCGGTCGATCCAGTCGATCCAGCGAGCGGAGTCTGAGCGCATGGCTTCGCGTGATGAAGTGATGGACGCAAACATCGACGCCGCGCGGATCTTTCGAGGCCCGACCCGTATCGACCGCCTTCCCGCAGACAACCGCGGGCTGGCCTACGGCGATGGCATCTTCGAAACAATGCGCGGTGCGGGCGGCGAACTGCCGTGGTGGGAGCGGCACTGGCGCCGGCTGCAACGTGGTGCCGAGCGCCTGCAGTTGCCCCTGCCGCCGGAATCCCTGGCAAGAGCCGAGGCCGAACAGTTGCTGGGTAGCGCCGATGCCGTGGTCAAACTGCTCCTGACACGCGGTAGCGGTGGGCGCGGGTACCTGCCGCCGCCGGTTGCCGAGCCGGTTTGGATCCTGTCGCGGCACCCGTTGCCCGCGCCTGAGCCGTCGCTGGTGACGGTGCGCTGGTGCCGGACCCGTCTGTCACTACAGCCCGCGCTGGCCGGCATCAAGCACTGCAACCGGCTCGAGCAGGTCCTCGCCCGTGCCGAAGACGAGCCGGACACCGCGCCAGGTGGCGCGGCCGGCGAAGGCCTCATGCGCAGCACGGACGGTGATGCCGTCTGCGCGACCGCGGCCAATATTTTCGTGCTCAAGCGCGATTGTTGGACAACTCCGTTGATTGATCGTTGCGGCGTGGAAGGCACCATGCGCGGGTGGGTGCTCGAACAGGTTCCGGTGGAACAGCGCCGGCTCTGCGTGGAGGACGTCGAATCCGCCGACGCGCTGGTCCTTGTCAATGCGGTGCGCGGTATCCTTCAGGTCGGCCGCCTGGGCGATCGAGTCTGGGCACCGCACCCGGCCGTGTCGGCACTGCGCCGCAGGCTGTCCACCGCGCACCCCGCGTTTCCCCTGCCGCCAAGCGGACCCGGTCCGATGGAGTTGTCGTGAGTCATCCCCGCAAGCGCCGTTCCGGCGTACTGGTGCTGTTCCTGTTGCTGGCTGCGCTGGTGGCCGCCCTCGCCGTGGGAGCCTTGGGGTGGCAGCGGTACCAGGCTTTCGCGGACGGCCCGCTGGGCGGACTGGAGACGGGGGGCAGCATCATGGTGGAGCGTGGTGATTCGCTGCCGCGGGTGATCGAGCGCCTGCGCGCCGCGGGCGTGACGGGTGGCGAGACCTACGAGTGGCAGCTGCTCGGTCGCCAGCTGGATGCCGCGTCGCGCCTGCATGTGGGCGAATACGCGATGGAGCCGGGGACCACTCCGCGCCAGCTGCTGGTGGCGATGCGTCAGGGTGACACCATCCGCTACCGCTTCACTCTCGTGGAAGGCTGGAACATCCGCGAGATGCGTGCGGCGCTGGCGCGTGCGACGCCGCTGCTGCAGAAGACCGCAGAGATGTCCCCCGAAGAATTGATGGAGGCGCTGGGCCATGCCGGCGAACACCCGGAGGGGCGCTTCCTTCCGGAAACGTACGTCTACGGCCGCGGCGACAGTGATCTGGACGTGCTGCGCCGCGCCTACGCCGACATGGAGCGCGCGCTGGCCGCGGCCTGGGAGGCGCGCGATCCGGGCACAGCGCTGAAAACGCCCTACGAGATGCTGGTGATGGCGTCGATCGTGGAGAAGGAATCCGCCGTCGCCGAAGAGCGTCCGCAGATCGCCGGGCTGTTCGAGCGCCGGTTGAAAATCGGCATGCGGCTGCAGACCGACCCCACCGTCATCTACGGCATCGGTGAGGACTACGACGGCAACATCCGCCGCGTGCATCTGACTACCGATACCCCATACAACACCTACACCCGCGACGGCCTGCCACCCACGCCGATTGCGATGCCGGGTGTGGGTGCGCTGCAGGCGGTCGCTAATCCGGCTCCGGGCGACGCGCTGTATTTCGTCGCCGTCGGTGATGGCAGCGGGCGCCACCTGTTCGCCCGGACCCTAGCCGAGCATCAAGCCAATGTGCGCAAGTACCTGCAGAACTACCGGCAGCGGGTGAGCGAAATGGATCGTGCCGGGGAGTCCAGGTGAGTCTGCAGGTGCAGCCCCGCCTGGTGACTCTGGAAGGCGGCGAAGGCGCGGGCAAGTCCACCGTATTGGCGCAATTGCGCGAGACGCTGGAGGCGGCCGGGGAGTCGGTCGTGTGCACCCGTGAACCGGGCGGCACGCCGCTGGCCGAGCAGATCCGCGACCTGCTGTTGGCACCCGGCCATGAGCCGCCCACGCCTGAAACCGAGTTGCTGCTGATGTTTGCCGGCCGTGCCCAGCACGTGAGCGAGACCATTCTGCCCGCGCTGGCCGCCGGCAGCTGGGTGATCAGCGATCGTTTTACCGACGCCAGCTACGCCTACCAGGGCGCAGCGCGCGGGGGTGACAGCGACTTCATCGCCGAGCTGGAACGCCGCGTGGTCGGCATCGTGCCGGGCCTGACCCTGTTGCTGGATGTGCCGGTGGAGACTGGCCTGCAGCGTGTGCGCGGACGCGGCACGGCGGACCGGATCGAGTCCGAGGACCACGGGTTTTTCGATACCGTGCGCCGTGCCTATCTGGCGCGTGCCGAAGCCGAGCACTCGCGGTTCCGGGTGATCGACGCCAGCCGGCCGGCGACGGTCGTGGCGGGCGAGGCGGTGGCCCATCTGCAGGCCTATCGCGGGGCCCTCCGGTGAACGGCCTCGCGCCCTGGCAGCAGCGCGTGCATGACCGCACCGCGCTGGCACTGGACAGCGGGCGGCTTGGGCACGCGCTGTTGTTCTGCGGTCCGGCGCGGCTGGGCAAGCTGGCCGTGGCCGAGCGCTTGGCCAACCGTCTGCTGTGCACCGAGCGGAAGGCGGAAGGTGAGCCGTGCGGGGTCTGCCGCAGTTGCCGGATGTTCGCTTCCCGAAGCCAGGCTGACCCGGTCGAGACACGCCCGGACGGCTCGCTTGCGTTTCCGCAAGGGCGCAGTGGGCACCCGGATCTGCTGCAGGTCAGCTTTGCGATCAACGAGAAGGCGCGCCCGCCGAAGCCGCGCACGGAAATCGTGATCGAGCAGATCCGCCGCCTTTCCGAGCAGATGACGCTCAGCGCACAGTACGGCCAGACCAAGATTGCAATCATCGATCCGGCCGATGCGATCAACTACGCCAGCGCCAACGCCCTGCTGAAGACGCTGGAGGAGCCGGTTCCGGGTCGCTACCTGTGGTTGGTCAGCGCCCATCCGGCGCGCCTGTCCGCCACTATCCGGAGCCGCTGCCAGCGCATCGAATTCCGCCTGCCACCGCGCGCGGAGGCACTGGCCTGGCTGCGGGATTCGGGACACGCGGCCGCGCTGGCGGCGGAGGCCCTGGATGCGGCACGCGGGCATCCGGGACTGGCCGCCGAATGGCTGCAGAGCGGTGCGTTGGCGCTTCGCCGGCAGGTCGCGACGGACCTTGATCGCGTGGCCACCGGCGAGGCTGGCGTGGTGGAGACAGCACAGCGCTGGGCCGCAGACGCCAATGCCGATCTGCGCCTGCAGTTCGCCGCGGATCTCGCGGTGGCGCTAACAGGCAGCGACTTGACCGACCCGGCGCGTACGCGCAGTCTCACCGATTGGTTTGATCGGGCCAATCGCGCACGCGAACTGATGCGCACCACGGTCCGCTCGGACCTGGTGCTGGTGGAGCTGTTGCGGGCATGGCGCGCCGGCGAGTCACGCCGGACCGCCGGACAATCAAGGGGTTAGCAGTATGAGTGCAGCATCGGGAGCCCGCCAGGGCATTGTTTCGTTGGCCTTGAAAGACAAGGCAGGGCTCTACAACGCCTACATGCCCTACATCCGCCACGGCGGGATATTTGTGGCCACGCCCAACCGCTACTTCCTCGGCGACGAGGTGTTCCTGCTGCTGACCCTGCCCGAATCGGGCGAGCGAATGCCGGTCGCGGGTAAGGTCATCTGGGTGACACCGGCCGGCGCACAGGGAAGCCGCCCGGCCGGGATCGGCATCCAGTTCAGCGAAGGGGCCGAGGGCGAGACCGTCAAGGGCAAGATCGAGGCGCTGCTCGCCGGCACGCTCGACGCCGAGCGCGCCACCCACACGATGTAGCTTCCCGCATGCGGCCCGCGGGCACTGCGCGTGGCCCCGATGCATGGCGTCCCGTGAGTCCTAGCGAAGCGCGGCGGCGTCCCAGCCCGGCCGCGGCGCGAAGCGCTCGCCGTAGCGTGACTGCAGTTGGCGCAGCCGCTCGAGCACCGATTCCACTCCGGTTTCGCGGATGTACTGGATCGGACCGCCGCGGAAAGGGGCGAAACCGGTGCCGAAGATCACCCCCGCATCCAGCAGGTCGGCATCCACCACCACGCCGTCGTGCAGGCAGGCGACTGCCTCGTTGAGCATTGGCAGGATCAGGCGGTCGGCCAGATCTTCGGGGGCCTTGTAGTTCTCGGGCGCATCGGGCTTGACTGCCTTGCCTTCTTCCCACTTGTACAGGCCCTGGCCGTCCTTCTTGCCGCGCTTTCCCGGCTCGGCCTGTTCGGCCAGCGCTGCCGGCACGGTAAGACCCAGGAACGGTGACAACTCGGCACCCACGCCAGCGGCGACATCCAGACCGACCGTGTCGACCAGTTCGATCGGGCCCATCGGCATGCCGAAGCGCACCGCCGCCTTGTCGATGGCCACGCCCGGAATGCCTTCCGAGAACGCGGTCACCGCTTCGAGCATGTAGGGGAACAACACCCGGTTGACCAGGAATCCCGGGGTGCCGGCCACCGGCACCGGCAGCTTGCCGATTGCCTTGCAGAACGCGGCCAGTCGCTGGCGGGTGGTCTCGTCGATTCCGTCATGCTGGACGATTTCCACCAGCGGCATGGCGGCGACCGGGTTGAAATAGTGCAGGCCGGCAAAGCGCGATTGGTGCGCAAGTCCGTGGCGCAGTTCGTCCAGCGGGATGGACGAGGTGTTGCTGGTCAGCAGCGCGTCGGCCTTCATCCGCGGCTCGATGTCCGCATACAGTGCGCGTTTCGCGTCGGCGTCCTCGATGATCGCCTCGATGACCAGGTCGGCCTGTGCGGCTCCTTCGCCGGCGAGATCGCCCTTCAGTCGCGCCGCGACCTCCGGCCGTTTGGCGTCCTCGCGCACGCGCTTGGCGAACAGGGCGCCTGCGCGGGTCATCGCGGCGTCGATGTAGCGCTGCTCGCGATCGTTCAAGGTGACCTGGAAACCCTTGTAGGCCGACCACGCGGCAATGTCGCCGCCCATCACACCTGCGCCGATCACGTGCACGTGGCTGATGCCGTGGTCCTTGCCGCCGGTGTTCTTCAGGCGCTCCTGGAGGAAGAACACCCGGATCAGGTTGCGCGCCGTCGGGGTCGAGGCAAGCTTTGACACCGACTTGCGCTCAGCGGCCAGTTGCCGGTCCAGGCTGCCGCCGGTGCCCTTCCACGTCGCCACCAGCGCGTAGGGCGCGGGGTAATGGTCCTTGGGCGCCTTGCGCGCGACCTGCTTGAGCGTCATCGGCGCGATCACCTGGCGCGCTGGCCAGGTGTTGGTTGCCCAGCCGAGAAAGCGCTGGCGCAACGCGCGCTGGTGGCCTTTGAGTGCCATCGCTGCCGCCGCATCCACCAGCATGGCCTTGTCGACGGTCTTGTCGACCAGCCCGCTGGCCCGCGCCGCCGACGCACGCAGCGCGCGACCGGTCAGCATCATGTCCATCGCGGCCGGCGCACCGATCAGGCGCGGCAGGCGCACGCTGCCGCCCCAGCCCGGATAGATGCCCAGCTGGACTTCCGGCAGGCCGATCCGGGTCGACGCATCGTTGCTGGCGACGCGATAGTCGCAGGCCAGCGCGAGCTCGGTGCCGCCGCCCATGCAGAAGCCGTGGATGGCCGCAACTGTTGGGCAGGGCAGCTCGGCCACGCGCTGGAATACCTGCTGTCCGCGCTGCAGGGCGCCGCCGACCGTGCCCTTCTGGTCAAAACTCTGGAACTCCTTGATGTCGGCGCCGGCGATGAATCCGCTGTCCTTGGCCGAGCGGAACACGACGCCTTTGGGCGGATCGATCTGGATGCGTTCCACCAAGGCGTCCAGTTCGATCAGGACATCCTGGGACAGGGTATTGACGCTCTCCCCGGCGCGATCCATGGACAGGACGAGGACGCCGTCATCGCGCATCTGCGCAAGCCAGTGCTGGCTGCGTAACCCGTCGAAGCCGGGCAGGGGAGTGGTCGGGGGAGCCATCAGGCACCATCCATTGAAGTATGGAACAAGCAGCTATCATCCCGAGGTTGTTTCACCGGCGTCAAATGGGCGGTACGAAGGCCGCGTCCCGGCACGCGGGCAACAGACGGCGAGGGTGTGCGGTTGCAGGCGGGCATCGGCGCCCCAACGGTAGTCACAGGAACTTTCTTCCCGAAAGGGTTGTCCCATTGTTCGGCCAAGGCCGAGCTGACCAGGAGTGCCGGCGCGCGGTATGGCCGAGAATGATTTGGACCAGGAGCTGGTCAGGCGAGTGCAGCAGGGCGACAGCACCGCATTCGATGCGTTGGTACGCAAGTACCAGCACCGCATCCTTGCGTTGATCGGTCGCTACATCGCCGACTGGAGCGAATGCCAGGACGTGGCACAGGACGCGTTTATGCGCGCGTACCGGGCGTTGCCGAACTTCCGTGGTGATGCGCAGTTCTATACATGGTTGCACCGGATTGCAGTGAATACCGCCAAGAACCACCTTGTCGCACAGAAGCGCCGCCCACCGGGCGCTGACATCGATGTCGACGACGCCGAGCAGTTCGACTCCGCGATCCGCCTGCGCGACAACGACACTCCCGAACGTGAACTGATGCGCCAGCAAGTGGAACAACTGGTGCTTCGAGTGGTCGAAGGTTTGCCGGCCGAGCTGAAGGAAGCGATTTCCCTGCGCGAGGTCGACGGGCTGAGCTATGACGAGATTGCCGAAAAAATGGGGTGCCCCATCGGCACCGTGCGTTCGCGGATCTTCCGCGCACGCGATGCAATCGATCAGGAGCTGCGCCCCTTGCTTGACGCCGTACCCGATTCCCAGGAGCGGAAACACTGATGTCGAACACGCTGATGTCAAACAACTACAGTGACGGATCCGAGGCCGGGGACCTGAGCGCCCTTTTTGACGGCCAGCTCGGACCCGACGAGACGCGCTTCGCGTTGAAGCGGCTCGGCCAGGACGCGGGTTGGCGCGAGGCATGCGGCCGCTGGCAATTGGCCGGCGATGCGCTGCGCGGCAATGGCGTTGCCCCGGCGCCGTCGGGATTTGCCGATCGCGTCATGGCGGCGGTTGAACGGGAGCAGCAGCACGCGGCATTGACGGAGCTCCGGGTCAAACGGGGCCCGGTCCGCTACAAGCCGCGCTGGGTGGGCGGCGCACTGGCGGCGTCGGTCGCCATCGCCGCATTGTTTGTCGCCCGCCCAATGCTGGATGGCGAAGCCCCGGCGCTGGACGCGCCGGTGGGACGGGAAATCGTCGCAACCACACCCGCATCCGCCACCGCGCCAACGGCACCCGAACGCGCGTTTGCCGCTGAAGGAAGCGTTCCCACCGGCGCTGGCTCCACCGATTCGGGCGCTGCGGTTGCCGGCGTGGCGGCCACGGCCGTCGCGTCTGCGGAGGGTGCGCGCAGGCGTAGCGAGCGCCAGCAGCGGCCGTCCGTTGCGCGATCGGCGGTGAGCGGCCGCGCGCAGTCGGCGCCGGAGGCGGCGTTGGCCGCGGTAGAGCGCAGAGGAAGCGATCAGGTCGCGTCGTCATCTGCATCCAGCGACGCAGGCCGCGGACATCCCTTCACCGCCGATGCGATCGCATCCAGGCCCTGGCCGCGAGCGGCTGTACCGGGATACCCGGCCAACGCTGGCATGACCGTCGGCTTCAGCGGTGGTGATCAGGGTTCGGTTCCGATCTCCTTCTACCCGTTCGAACCCGCCATCCTGCGCGGCGACTCGGTACCCAGCGCCGTCGAGCGCATCCCTTCACCCACCCCGCAGATGCTGCCCGAGCCGTCTGCCGGCGGCCCCATCCGCCATTGATCCCTGCTTCCGAACTACGAGGCCGACCCATGCCCTATTCGCTCCGCTCGATTTTCCTGCTTGGCGCACTCGCCGCAGCGCTGCCGCTTGCGTGCACCGCGCAACAGAGTCCGGCTCCGGCGCCTGCCTCGGTTCCCGTAGCCGCCCAGGCGGTGACCCCGCCGGCCGCGACGCCCATCGTCACCGGCCTGCCGGACTTCAGCCAGCTGGTGAAGCAGGTCGGCCCCGCGGTGGTCAACATCAGTGCCGAGACGACGCCGCGGAGGAGCCGCTCCGCGGGACCTCAGATCCCGGACGGCTTCGAGGAGCTGTTCCGCCACTTCGGCATGCCTATGCCCGGCGCGCCCGGCGGTTCGGGTCCGCAGCGCGGGGGTACCTCCTTGGGCAGCGGGTTCGTGATCTCCGATGACGGCTATGTGCTGACCAACTTCCACGTCATCGACGGCGCCGACAAGGTCACCGTCACCCTCTCGGACCGGCGCGAATTCGAGGCCGAAGTCATCGGTAGCGACGAGCAGTACGATGTGGCGGTGCTCAAGATCAAGGCCGATGGCCTGCGCTGGTTGCGCCCGGGCAATTCCAAGTCGGTGGAGCCGGGGCAGTGGGTGGTCGCCATCGGTTCGCCCTTTGGCCTGGATCATTCAGTCACCGCCGGCATCGTCAGCGCTGTCGGTCGCTCCAATCCGTATTCCGGCCAGCAGTACGTGCCGTTCATCCAGACCGACGTGGCGATCAACCGCGGCAACTCCGGTGGTCCGCTGCTCAATACCTCCGGTGAGGTGGTCGGCATCAACTCGCAGATCTTCTCCAACTCCGGCGGCTTCATGGGGGTCAGCTTCGCGATTCCCATCGATCTGGCGATGAGCGCGGTGGACCAGATAAAAAACACCGGCAAGGTCAGCCGCGGGATGCTGGGCGTGATCCTGCAGCCGGTCACCAGTGAAACCGCCAAGGCGATCAGCCTGCCCGACAACCAGGGCGCGATGGTGGCCAATGTCCAGCCTGACAGCGCCGCGGAAAAGGCGGGTATCGAGCGCATGGACGTGATCCGCTCGTTCAATGGCACGGTTATCAAGGATGTCAGCGACCTGCCGCCGATCGTTGGCGCGCTGGCTCCGGGGACCAAGGCGAAGCTGGAAGTGTTCCGCGCTGGCAAGGTGCGCACGGTCAATGTGGTCATTGGCGGCGACGAGTCAGCGGCCGCCACCGCGCAGCGCCGCAGCAGCCCGGGCGCACCTGCCGAGCAGGCTCCGGGTTCCAATGCGCTGGGCCTGACCGGCCGTGACCTGGCACCGGCACAGCGCAAGCAGCTGGGTCTGGGCGACGATGAAGGCGTCCTGTTGGCGCAGGTCGATTCGGACGCCGCGCGCGAGGCCGGCTTGCGCCCGGGCGACGTGGTGGTGGCGATCGGCAGGGACAGTGTCGGCAGCCCCGCGGAACTGAACCGTCGGCTGTCCGCGGCCAAGGCCGGCGACACCCTGATGCTGCTGGTGCAGCGCGGCGGCACGACCCAGTTCATCGCGGTGACCGTACCCAAGCGCTGAGTCCCGGCCGCTGCCCTCCGCTTCCCGCCCCTCCGGCGTCATGGCCGGGGAGGGCGGGAGCGCTTATGCGATAATCGCGTGTTGACTCAACTGGCCCCGGGCCCATCGCCGACCGCATGCAGCAGATCCGTAACTTCTCCATCATTGCCCACGTCGACCACGGCAAGTCGACCCTGGCCGACCGCCTGATCCAGATGTGCGGTGGCCTGACGGCGCGCGAGATGGAGTCCCAGGTCCTCGACAACAATCCGATCGAGCGCGAGCGCGGCATCACCATCAAGTCGCAGTCGGTGTCGGTTCCCTACACCGCGCGTGACGGCAAGACCTACCACCTCAACTTCATCGACACTCCGGGCCACGTAGACTTCAGCTACGAGGTCAGCCGCTCGCTGGCCGCCTGCGAGGGCGCGCTGCTGGTGGTGGACGCCGCCCAGGGCGTTGAGGCGCAGTCGGTAGCCAACTGCTACACGGCGGTCGAGCAGGGCCTGGAAGTGATTCCGGTGATCAACAAGATCGACCTGCCGACGGCTGATGTGGACCGGGCCAAGGAAGAGATCGAAGCGGTCATCGGCATCGATGCCAGCGACGCGGTGGCCATCAGCGCCAAGACCGGCCTCAACGTGGAGGAAGTGCTGGAGGCGATCGTTACCCGCATCCCGCCGCCCAAGCCGCGCGACACCGACAAGCTGCAGGCGCTGATCATCGATTCGTGGTTCGACAATTACCTGGGTGTCGTCTCGCTGGTGCGGGTGATGCAGGGCGAGATCAAGCCGGGCGACAAGATTCTGGTGATGTCGACGGGACGCTGGCATCTGGTCGACAAGGTTGGCGTGTTCACGCCCAAGCGCAAGGACATGCCGAGCCTGCGCGCCGGCGAAGTGGGCTGGATCAACGCCAGCATCAAGGATGTCCATGGTGCGCCGGTCGGCGACACGCTGACGCTGCTGGCCGACCCCGCGCCGTCGCCGCTGCCGGGTTTCCAGGAAATGCAGCCGCGCGTGTTCGCCGGCCTGTTCCCGGTCGATGCCGACGACTACCCCGACCTGCGCGAGGCGCTGGACAAGCTGCGCCTGAATGATGCGGCGCTGCGCTTCGAGCCCGAGTCCTCCGAGGCGATGGGCTTCGGCTTCCGTTGCGGGTTCCTGGGCATGCTACACATGGAAATCGTGCAGGAGCGGCTTGAGCGCGAGTACAACCTCAACCTGATCAGCACCGCCCCGACCGTGGTCTATGAGGTGCTCAAGACCGATGGCACGATCCTCTCGCTGGACAACCCGGCCAAGCTGCCCCCGCCGAACCTGACCGAAGAGATCCGCGAGCCGATCATCCGCGCCAATATCCTCACCCCGCCCGATTACGTCGGCAACGTGATCACCCTTTGCGAGGAAAAGCGCGGCAACCAGCTCGGCATCACCTACATGGGCAGCCAAGTCCAGATCAGCTACGAGCTGCCGATGAGCGAGGTGGTGCTGGATTTCTTCGACCGCCTGAAGTCGGTCTCGCGCGGGTACGCGTCGCTGGACTACCAGTTCGAGCGCTTCGAGGCCGGTCCGTTCGTACGTGTGGACACCCTGATCAATGGCGACAAGGTGGATGCGCTGAGCATCATCACCCACCGCGCGCATGCCGACCGCCGGGGCAGGGAGATCTGCGAGAAGATGCGCGAACTCATTCCGCGGCAGATGTTTGATGTGGCCATCCAGGCCGCGGTGGGCTCGCAGATCATCTCGCGCAGCACCGTCAAGGCGATGCGCAAGAACGTGCTGGCCAAGTGCTACGGTGGCGACATTTCGCGCAAGAAGAAGCTGCTCGAGAAACAGAAGGCCGGCAAGAAACGCATGAAACAGGTCGGTAACGTGGAAATCCCGCAGGAAGCGTTCCTGGCGGTGCTGCAGCAGGACAACAAGTAGGCGGCAGCCCTCGGCAGTCGTCAACAAAGCACAATAAGGAAACAGCATGCGTTGGTTCGAAATTGCCCTGGTGGCGCTTACCCTCGCCTCCGGGCTGATCTGGCTGCTGGACAAACTGGTGCTGGCCAGACGCCGCGCCGACTATCGCGGCCTGCTCGATGACGGCAGCGAGCCCTGGTACGTGGACTACGCCAAGGCGTTCTTTCCCGTACTGCTGGCGGTGCTGGTGCTACGCAGCTTCATCGCCGAACCGTTCCGGATTCCGTCCAACTCGATGATGCCGACCCTGTTGACCGGCGACTTCATCCTGGTCAACAAGTTCGCCTACGGCCTGCGCCTGCCGATCACCAACAAGAAGGTGGTGGGCCTCGGCGAGCCACAGCGTGGTGATGTGGTCGTGTTCCGGCCACCGCACCATCCCGACCAGGACTGGATCAAGCGCGTGATGGGGCTGCCCGGCGATCGCATCGGCTATCGCGACAACCAGGTTTTCGTCAACGGCACGCCGATGGTGTATGAAGAGATCGGGCCGTACGAGGGGCGTGGCAACGGCTCGGAGATGACCGGTGCCACCGAGTTGCGCGAGCACGTGGGCAATCGCACCCACCTGGTGCTGGAGCGAACCGGGCTGCCCTTCCGCGATCCCGCCGAGGGCGAGTGGACGGTGCCGGAAGGCCAGTATTTCGTGATGGGGGACAATCGCGACAACAGCGAAGACAGCCGCTATTGGGGCTACCTGCCGGAGGAGAACCTGCGCGGCAAGGCGTTCCTGATCTGGATGAATTTCGACGGCGGGGTGGATTTCTCCCGGGTCGGCGAGCGGATTCGCTAGCAAGGGGACATGCAGCTGGGGGCGTGCGGCTGCATGAAGCGGATTTGCGCGTGCCATTGACGGTGCGCGTTGGACAAACCACTGGGGAGCAATTCGATATGAAGCGTACGCAAAGCGGCATCACGTTGGTCGGTTTCATTATCGTGCTCGGCGTGGCCGGGGTGTTCATCTACATGGGCATGAAGGTCATCCCGATGTACACGGAGTACTACGCCGTCAAGCAGTCCCTGGAAGGGATCGCCAAGGAGCCGGGTGTGGTGGACGAGACGCCCGCGCGGATCAAGGACATGTTTTTCCGCCGAATGAACATCAACTACTCCGAGAACGTCAAGCCGGCCGACATCAAGGTGGTTCGCAAGGATGCGGGCTATCTGATCACTGTCGATTACGAGGTGCGCAAGCCGCTGATCGCCAACCTCGATGTGGTCGGCAATTTCAGCACCGAGAAGGAACTGCGACGTGGTGCGGCCGGTAACTGACCGCCGCATGCCGGTGACTGACCTCATCGGCCACGCGTTTGCCGAGCCGGCGCTGCTGGCCCAGGCACTGACGCACCGCAGTGCGGGTTCCCCGCACAACGAACGCCTGGAATTCCTCGGCGACGGGCTGGTCAACCTGTTCATCGCCGAGGCGCTTTATCGGCACTGGCCGGGGGCGGACGAAGGCGCACTGACCCGCGGCCGTGCCGAGCTGGTGCGCGAGTCCTCGTTGGCGACCGTTGCCCGCGCGCTCGCGTTGGGCGAGCGGCTGACCATGGGACCGGGCGAGATGAAGACCGGCGGTCACCGTCGCGACTCGATTCTTGCCGATGCGCTGGAGGCGGTAATCGCGGCGATCTATCTGGACGCCGGATTCGAAGCCTGCCGTAGCGTGGTGGTGCCGTGGTTCGCTGACGCCATGGCGGCGCTGCCGCCACCGCACAAGGTGGGAAAGGACGCCAAGACCCGCCTGCAGGAATGGCTGCAGGGCCGCCAGAAGCCGTTGCCGGTATACGAACTGGTGGCCGAGACGGGTGAGGAGCACGCCAAGGTATTCCGGGTCACCTGCACCCTGAGCAGCCCCGCGCTGGCGACCGAAGGTGAAGGCCACTCGCGCCGCGCTGCCGAGCAGGCGGCGGCGGAGTCGGCGCTGGCTGGGATCGGGGTCCAATAGACGCCAGTTGCCCGCGGTAGTGTCACCAGCCACTACAATCACCCGATGAACCCTACGCACCGCAGCGGCCACGTCGCCGTCATCGGCCGGCCCAACGTCGGCAAATCCACCCTGACCAACGCGCTGGTCGGCGCCAAGGTGAGCATCGTCTCGTCGCGGCCGCAGACGACCCGCCACCGGCTGCTCGGCATCGCCTCCTTCCCCGACGGGCAGTTGCTGCTGGTCGATACTCCCGGACTGCACCAGGACCAGGGCAAGTCCACCGCCACCGCCATGCACCGCTGGATGAACCGGGCCGCGCGCGGCGCGCTGGAAGGCGTGGACGCGGCGATGCTGGTCGTCCGCGCCGGCAAGTGGGAGGACGCCGACACGTTTGCCTATCAGGCGCTGCACCACGCGGGGGTGCCGGTGATCCTGGTGGTCAACCAGGTCGATCGCCTGAAGGACAAGACCGAGCTGCTGCCATACCTGGCCCAGGTCTCCGAGGGCCGCGACTTCGCCGGCGTCCACCCGGTCTCAGCGCTCAAGCGCAAGGGGCTGGAGGCGCTGGTCAAGCAGCTGCTGGGCCTGATGCCCGAGCAGCCCGCGCTTTACGAAGAAGACGAGATCACCGACAAGAGCCAGCGTTTCCTGGCAGGCGAAATGGTTCGTGAGCAACTGATGCGTCAATTGGGTGATGAGCTCCCGTACGCGACCACGGTCGAGATCGAGCGCTTCATCGTCGACGGCAAGTTGTTGCGGATCGGCGCGGTGATCTGGGTCGAGCGTGACGGCCAGAAGGCGATTGTGATCGGCAAGGGCGGTGAGCGCCTGCGCGAGATCGGCGCGCGCGCGCGGATCCAGATGGAGCAGCTGTTCGGTTCCAAGGTGTTCCTGGAAACCTGGGTCAAGGTCCGCGAGGGTTGGTCGGACGATGAAGCCGCGCTGCGCGCCTTCGGGTACCACGAGTAGCCTGCGTGCCGCGCAGGCGGCGCGGGAGTTGCCCGCGTGCGGCTGAGTGACGAGCCCGCGTTCGTGCTCCATGCCAGGGCCTGGCGGGAAACCAGCCTGCTGGTGGAGGTGCTGAGCGCCAATCACGGCCGCATCGGCCTGGTCGCCCGCGGCGTGCGCGGGGCGAAGCGGCATCCCCTGCGTGCTGCCCTGCAGCCCTTGCAGTCAATCCGTCTGGACGCCGTGCAACAGGGCGAGCTGGCGCAGTTGCGATCGGCCGAGGCGCTGGATGCGGCGCCTCGGTTGGTTGGCGACGCCATGCTGGCGGGCTTCTACATCAACGAGCTGACGATGCGGCTGACGCCGCGTGGTGAGCCTCAGCCGGAGCTGTTTGTTGCCTACGCAGTGACCCGTGAGCGCCTGCGTGCCGAGGCGCCGCTGGCCTGGACGCTGCGCCGCTTCGAGCGCGACCTTCTGGAAGGGCTGGGTGTCGGGTTCGACTGGAGCCAGGACGGCGACGGTGATCCGATCGATCCGGCCGCGCGCTATCGGGTCGATCCGGAGCAGGGGCCGCAGCGGTTGTTGAGCGACCGGGGCCATGGGGATCGCAGCCGGGCGGCGTCCGGTCGGGGATTGTTGTGCCTGGCGAGCGACGGCGTGCCCGATCCGGAGGACCTGCCCGCTCTGCGCCGGGTGTTGCGCACGGTGCTTGCCCACCATCTGGGGCCGCGCGGCCTCAAGTCCTGGGAAATGCTCGCGAGCATGCCCAGGCGCGGATCGACGCCCGGCTAGCTGCTCTGTCCGGTCGCGGCCGGCGTTCGCACCAAGGTCTCGCGCGCTGCCGCTTCGAATCGTTCCATCAGCTGGCGATTGGATGGCTCGGCTTGCAACAGCTTCACCAACATGACCAGCTTGGCCGCGCCCACGAAGCCACAACTGGCGCGCAGCCTGTGCAGCTCCGCGCCTACCGTGTCGAAATTGCCGGCGTGTACGGCCGCCGCAATGCGCTCGCAGGCCTGCGGCAACTCGTCGAGAAACAAGCCGCGCAAGGTTGCGACATGCTCGTCGTTGCCGTTCAGTGCCGCTGCGGCGGCGCGATCGTCCCATACCGGCACCGCTGCGTGTGCGGTGCCAGGCTCGCTGGTGGCAGTGGGCACTGGCAAGCCCAGGGCTCGTCGCACAGCGGCCTGCACCTCGGCGGTCGGCAGCGGCTTGCGCAACACCTTGGTGAAACCGGCATCGGCCAGCGCGGCCAGTTGCGAGGGATCATCGCCGGCGGTGTGCGCAATCGCCGGAATACCCGGAGAGTCCTCCCGCAGCCGTCGCAGGAGTTCACTACCGCTGCCATCCGGCAGGGTGGCGTCGAACATCCAGAGCGCGTAGGTGTGTTGTCGGGCCAGGGTCATCGCCGTTGCCACATCCGGGGCGATGTCGACATGCGCCGGGGTCTCCCGCGCGGCGGCGGCGAGGAAAGCGGCGCTGGTGGGCTCGTCCTCCACCAGCAGGATTCGTGGCAGTCCGTGTGGATCGTTCATCGGAATCACTGGCTCCGCTGGGTATGCTGCAACGATGCTTGGCCCGCTACTATCGCCGCCGCCATCGCGCCTGTCGAACGGCGTGTTGAGACGACGCGCGCGCGACCGCGGGCCAGCTGCGCGGGCGCTGTGGCTGCTGGTGTTAATGGCCTTGCTTGTCTGTGGCCCGACCCAGGCCCGAACGCTGAGCGTGAAGATCGACCGAATCGAATCGGCGGTCGCCGACCTCAACGAGGTGAGCGTGCGATTGTTCTGGCCTGCCAGCGCACCGCACGGCGAATTACGGCTACGGGCCAAGCGCATTGATTCGCCCTCACTGGGCTATCGCTTTGACGATCTGGACTGGCGCTGCCGGCTGCAGCGGGAGGATTCGCAAGTCTGGGTGTGTGCCGGCGAGATCCGCAGCGGCAATGCTGCGCCGATGCAACTGTCGATTGCGGTGGACGCGATGGATATCGATGCGGAACTGGCGAGCGGTGCCAGCCGGATCGGCGTGCATCGCGAGGCGGCGGTCCCGGATGCGACCCGGATCGACCTGACACGCGTTCCGCTGGTCTGGACCCAGGCACTTCTGGCGCAGGCCTGGCCGGCTGCAGTGATTGCGGCGGGGGAGGGCGATGCGCGCCTCGTCGTGCGCGCCGTCGATGACCAGCCGCTGCGGATCAGCGGCCCGGTGGTCCTTCGCGGCGCCGGTCTGGATACCGAAGACGGCAGCATCGCCGCGGCCGATCTTGATACCAGCATCGACGTCGATGCGCGCCTCGGCGAGTCCGATCTGATCCGGGTGGAAGGCCGACTGGATGGCGGCGAACTGTTGTGGGGCACCACCTACCTCGCGCTGGAGCAACGTCGGATCGATCTGCGGGTCGGGGCCGAGCACCACGAGGGAGAGGGCTGGAAGCTGCCCGAGTTGTACTGGAACGACCCGGGCATCCTTACCGTGGAAGGCAGCGCCGGACTGGATGCGGACAACGACGTTGACGCGATGGAGTTGCACGTGCGCGCGCCGGATCTGGGGCCACTGCGCGACGGCTATCTCAGCGGTTGGCTGGGCATGGCCGGGCTGGGGGAAATGACGTTCGCCGGTGCCGCCAATGGCTCCCTGCGAATGCGAGGCGGCCAGCTCGCCGACGCCGATCTGCGTCTGTCCGGCGTGGATCTCAAGGACGCCGATGATCGATTCTCGTTCGCCGGGCTGGAAGGTGACGTGGCGCTGTCGTCCAGCGGTCCGATCGACAGCGCCCTGCAATGGAGGGGCGGCACGTTGCACGGCATGGCGCTGGGGCCCGCTCGTCTTCCCTTCCGCAGCGAGGCGGGAAATGTGCGACTGCGTGAGGCCGTGGCAGCGACCCTGCTCGGCGGAAATGTGCTGCTCAACCACCTGCTGCTGCGTCCGCCACTCGATGCCGATGGGGCCGCGTTGCGCTTTGGCGTGGCGCTGGAGGACCTGGACGTCGCCCAGCTGTCGAAAGCGCTGGACTGGCCCGCCTTCACCGGCACCCTCAGCGGCAGCATCCCGGATGCCCGCTACCAGGCCGAGCAACTGATCCTCGACGGCGGTCTGGAGATGCAGCTGTTTGGTGGCCGGGTCGGCGTATCGGCGCTGTCGATGGAGCGTCCCTTCGGCGTTCTCCCGACCCTGTCCGCCGATATTCAATTCGACGATATCGACCTGACGGCGCTCACCGGCGCGTTCGATTTTGGCAGCATCAGCGGCAAGCTCGATGGCAGCATCGCCGACCTGCGGCTGGTCGGCTGGGAAGCGGTGGCCTTCGACGCGCGTTTGGTCACCGACCGTCACCGCGGCGTGCGCCAGCGCATCAGCCAGCGCGCGGTCCAGGACCTGACCAGCGTGGGCAACGCGTCATTCGTGAACTCGCTGCAATCGCAACTGATCGGCTTTTTCGACGACTTCGGTTACTCCCGGCTGGGCATCGGCTGCAAACTGGTCAACGAGGTCTGCACGATGGAGGGCCTTGCGCCCGCGGGCGAGGGCTTCGTGCTCGTCGAGGGCGCGGGCGTGCCACGCTTGACCGTGCTGGGTTTCAACCGCCGGGTGGACTGGCCGACGCTGGTCGAGCGACTTGCCGCTGTGGGCAAGGGAGAGGTGAAAGCGGTGGTCGACTAGCGTACCGTCGGGTCATAATTTCGGGTGCCCCCCAGGAGACAAAGCATGCGCCGTTTGATGGGAATTCCGGTTGCCGCCGTGTTGGTCACGGCCTGCGTAACCATCAATGTCTATTTTCCCGCTGCGGAAGCTCGCGAAGCGGCGCGGGAGTTCGTCGACAAGGTGATCGGAGATGAAGCCACCTCGACCCCGCCCGTGGAAGAGGCCGGCGATAAGAAGGAAGGCGGTCCGTCCGCGATGATCGATGGGACCACCTCGTCCCTGCGCCAACTGGCGTCGCGGGTCGACCTGTATGCAGTCGTGGGGATCGGCAGCGCCCGCGCCCAATCCCCGGACATCAGCATCAAGACCCCGGCGATCCAGGCGATCCAGGCCAGGATGACCGCGCGTTTCAACAATAGCCTGCGGGCCGGCTTTGACGCCGGTGCATTGGGCTTCGCCAGCGACGGCACCATCGTGGTCCGCGACGCGGCCAAGCTGCCGCTGAAGGATCGCGCCAGCATCCAGCAGGCGGTGGCCGAGGACAATCGCGACCGCAACGCGGTCTATCGCGAGGTGGCCGTGGCCAATGGGCATCCGGAATGGGAAAGCCAGATCCGCGAGGTGTTCGCCAAGCAGTGGGCGGAAAGTGCCCGCAGCGGCTGGTGGTACCAGAGCGGCGGCAGCTGGAAGCAGAAGTAGCCTTCCGCGGGGCAGAACGGCAGGCCGCAGGGCCTGCCGTCGCCAGTGCAAGCCGGGGTCGACGTGGCCGCCGCGGCATCTGCGACAATAGGCGGCCCCCGGCTGACCTCATTGCTAGTGGCCCGTCTCGACAAAACCCCGTTTGAAGTGGACATCCACGCCCTGTCTCCCGACGGTCGCGGCGTGGCCCGTCTTGACGACGATGTGACCATGCTGGTCGCCGGCGCACTGCCCGGCGAGCGCGTTCTTGCCACTCGCACCGGTCGCCGTCGTGGCGTCCACGAGGCGCGCACGGTGGATGTGCTCCGCGCGTCACCCGATCGGGTGACACCGCGCTGCGAGCACTTCGGCACCTGCGGTGGGTGCGCGTTGCAACACCTTGACGGCACCAGCCAGATCCTTGCCAAGCAGGCTGTCCTGCTGGACCACCTGCGTGACGCGGCGGGCATCGCGCCTCCCCAGCTGCTCGAACCCTTGGTGGATGCCGCGTGGGGCTACCGGCGCAAGGGCCGGTTCTCGGTGCGGCGGGTGGAGAAGAAGGGCAAGACCCTGGTCGGCTTCCGCGAGACCGATCCCCGCTTTGTCGCCGAGATCCACCGTTGCCATACGGTCATTGCCGAGGTGGGCGAGAAGGTCGCGGCCCTTGCCGAGCTGGTCGACAGCCTGCAGGCGCGCAGCGACATTCCCCAGATCGAGTTCATCGCCGGTGATGCCACGGCGCAGTTCAATGGCGTCGCGCTGGTGTTTCGCCACATGCTGCCGTTGTCTCACGCTGATCACGACTCACTGATCGCCTTCGGCCAGCAGCATGGCTTTGCGATCTTCCTCCAGCCCGGTGGAGTGGACAGCGTGCATCCGCTGTGGCCGGCCGATCCGGCGTTGTCGTTCCGTATGCCGCGCTGGGATATCGAGTTCTCGTTCCGTCCGCTGGACTTCATCCAGGTCAACGCAGGGCTGAACGAACGCATGATCCAGCGGGCGATGGAGCTGCTGGACGTGCAGCCTGGTGACCGCGTGCTCGACCTGTTCTGCGGTCTGGGCAACTTCACCCTGCCGCTGGCGCGAACGGTGCGCGAGGTGGTTGGTGTGGAGGGCGATGCGGGCCTGGTCGAGCGCGCGCGGGAAAACGCGCAGCGCAATGGCATGGACAATGCCCGTTTCCACTCCGCCGACCTGTCGATGGATCTGTCCGGCCAGTCGTGGATGGAGCAGCGCTTTGACAAGCTGCTGCTGGATCCGCCGCGCTCGGGTGCGGCGTTCGTGCTGGAACACCTGCCGCTGGACCAGTTCCAGCGCATTGTCTACGTCAGCTGCCATCCCGCCTCATTGGCACGCGACACCGCGCTGCTGGCGGAGCGCGGCTGGAAGCTGAAGTCGGCCGGAGTGATGGATATGTTCCCGCAAACCGCCCATGTGGAATCCATTGCCATGTTCGAGAAGGACTGAGCCATGGCGATCGAGATCGAACGCAAGTTCCTGGTCACCGGCGATGGCTGGCGTGCGGCGGCGCATGCGGTGGTACCGATGGCGCAGGGCTACCTGAATGATCTGGCGGCGATGGATACCGGCGCGATGAAGGCCTCGGTGCGGGTGCGCATCGCTGGCGATGCCGCGCACCTCAATCTGAAGTCGCGCGAGCTTGGTCATACGCGTCAGGAGTTCGAATACCCGATCCCGGTGGCCGACGCGCGCGCGCTGCTGGCACTGTCGGTTGGCGGCCTGGTCGACAAACGTCGCCATCTTGTCCGGGTCGGCGGGCATTTGTGGGAAGTGGATGAGTTCCTCGGCGAAAACGCCGGTCTGGTGGTCGCCGAGATCGAACTGGCAGACCCTGGCGAGGCCTTCCAGCGACCCGACTGGCTGGGGGTCGAGGTCACCGACGAGTCGCGCTACTACAACCTTGCCCTGGCATCGCATCCTTATTCGCAGTGGTCGGCGGCGCATCGCATCGCGCCGGCCGCGCCATGATCCGCGTGACACCCGGCACCTGCCGCCTACCGATATTTCCCAGGAGTTGTCCATGCTCGTAATCGGCGTTGCCGGCACTGAACTTACCGCGCAGGAGCGCGACTGGCTGCAGCACGATGGCTGCGCCGGCGTGATCCTGTTCACCCGCAACTTTGCCTCGCGCGAGCAGGTGGATGAACTGGCCCGGGCGATCCGCGAAGCGGCGCCGCGACCGCAACTGATCTGTGTCGATCAGGAAGGCGGACGCGTCCAGCGTTTCCGCCAGGGCTACAGCGCACTGCCTTCGCTGGATGGTCTGGGTCGCGACTACGCGGCCGATCCGGCCGCCGCGCTGGTACGCGCACGCGAGCACGCGTGGCTGATGGCCAGCGAGATCAAGGCCAGCGGCATCGACCTGAGCTTCGCTCCGGTGGTGGACCTGGGTCGCGGCAACCGGGCTATTGGCAACCGCGCGTTCGACGCCGACCCTGAAGTGGTCGCCGCGCTCACTGTCGCCTACGTGGAAGGCATGCATCAGGCCGGCATGGCCGCCACGCTGAAACACTTCCCCGGCCACGGCTCGGTGCTGGAAGACACCCACTTCGACGACGCGGTGGATCCGCGCTCGCTGGAGGAGATGCGTGCGCTCGACCTGGTTCCATTCGCGGCCGGCATCAAGGCCCGCGCGGACGCGGTGATGATGGCGCACGTCGTCTATCCGCAGGTGGCTCCCGAGCCTGCGGGTTACTCGCGGCGCTGGATCGAGGACATCCTGCGCAAGGAGATGGGCTTCCGCGGCGTGGTGTTCTCCGACGACATCGGCATGGCGGCGGCGTTCTCCGCCGGCGGCGTCAAGGAGCGCGTCGACCTGCACCTGGATGCCGGGTGCGACGTGGTGCTGGTGTGCCACCCCGAGCTGGTGGATGAGGCGCTCAAGGCCGTGGAAGGCCGCAAGCTCAACACCATGGCGCTGACCGGCCTCATCGGCGGCGGCGCGATGGGCTGGGACAACCTGTTGGCCGACCAGCACTATCGGGACCGCCGTGACCGTCTTGGAGGCGTGGCGTGAGCGCGACACTGCGACAGGTCCTCGCCAACGCGGATGTGCTGTACGACCGCGCGGCGGTGGAGCACGCGATCGGCGCGATGGCCGATGCCATTCGCGTCGACTACACCGATGGCGTGGATACCCGGCCGGTGTACCTCACCGTGATGCACGGAGGTATGCCGTTTGCCTCCCAACTGGCCATGGAGCTCGGCGTTCGTGGTCTGGATCTGGAGTTCGACTACCTGCACGCCACGCGCTATCGCGGCGCGACCTCCGGCGGCGAGCTGGTGTGGAAGCATCGCCCGGCTACCCCGCTGCGCGGCCGCCGGGTGCTGCTTGTGGACGACATCTTCGACGAAGGCCTGACCATGGCGGCGATCGTGGAATGGTGCCTGGCCGAAGGCGCCGTTGACGTCCGCATCGCGGCCCTCGCGGTCAAACGCCACGAGCGCGCGATCACGCATCTGCAGGTGGATTACGTTGGACTTCAGGTGCCTGACCGTTACGTTTTCGGCTACGGCATGGACTATCAGGAGCAGGGTCGCAACCTGCCGGCGATCTACGCGATGAAGGATTGAGTGATGAGCGAATCGATTGAACTGGCGGTTATCGGCGGCACGGGCGTCTATGCGCTGGCCGAATTGCGTGGAATGGAAGCCCACTCGCGGGTGACGCCGTATGGCCAGCCCTCCGGTCCGGTGCGGGTGGGCCGCCTCGGCGGTCATCGCGTTGCCTTCCTGGCCCGCCATGGCGAAGGGCATTCCGTTCCGCCGCACCTGATCAACTACCGCGCAAACCTGTCGGCGTTGAAGTCGCTGGGGGCCAAGCGCGTGCTCGCCCTGAACACCGTTGGCGGTATCACTGCCGATTTCGGTCCCGGCGTGCTGGGCTGTCCGGACCAGTTGATCGACTACACCTGGGGACGGGTCTCGACCCTGTGCGAGGAGCCCGGGAGCGAGGTCCTGCACGTGGACTTCGGTGAGCCCTATACGCCGCAGTTGCGTCAGAGCGTGCTCGCTGCGGCGCGGCAGGCTGGCGTCGCCCTGGTGGACGGCGGTTGTTACGGCGCCACCCAGGGCCCGCGACTGGAAACCCGCGCCGAGATCAGCCGCATGCGCCGCGACGGCTGCGACCTGGTCGGCATGACCGGCATGCCCGAAGCCGGACTGGCGCGGGAGATGGGCCTGGACTACGCGTGCCTGGCCATCGTCGCCAACTGGGCGGCCGGCGCCGGTCCTGATGTCAGCGAAGTGATCACCCTGCAGGACGTGCTGGACAATGTCGCCAGCGCATCGGCGGGCTTGCCGGCCCTGCTGGAGGCGGTGATGGTCCAGTTGGCAGGGGAAAACGCGCGCTGACGGCCCGGATGTTGTAAAGCGGACGTTCAGTTTGCATACTCGGGCTACCCGCGATTGCGCTCGCAGCGCGGGTCACCACCCAGCCACGAGGTCATCAAGGATATGCAGTACGGCACTGTGAAATGGTTCAACGACGCCAAGGGATTTGGCTTCATTTCCCCTGAAGATGGAAGCGCGGACGTGTTCGCACACTTCTCCGCAATCAACGCGAAGGGCTTCCGTAGCCTTCAGGAAGGCCAACGCGTCAGCTACGAGCTGACCCAGGGACCGAAGGGCGCGCAGGCGTCCGACATCACCCCGGCCGAATAGCCGCGCCACGTGAGTCGAAAACCCCGCTTAGGCGGGGTTTTTTGTTGGCGTCACCGGACTTCGGCGATGCAAGCCGGGGGTGCGCTAGATTGGTCGGCAGGTCGCTACCGGAGACAGACATGGAGCCGTTGCCGCAGGCGTACGAGCCCGATCCTCCGTTTGAAACCCACCGGGTGGAAAACCAGCCGCCGCCATTCGGCCCGCGCGATTTGTGGCGCGATGACGTCGTGCTGCGCGATGCGTTGGCACGGGAACTGGCCCTCACGCAGCCGCCCTCCGGACCCGAGTCCGCCCAGGAGGGCCCGCACGCCGTCGCCAGCTACGCTGCGCTCGCGGGTGGTCCGGCGCTGGAGTGGGCCAACGACGCGCACCGCGACCGCCCGCGGCTGATCAGCCATGACCGCTTCGGCCACCGGATCGACCGCGTCGCCTTCCATCCGTCCTACCACTCGCTGATGGATGCGGCGATCCGGCACGGCGTCGCCGGCTGGTCCTGGCGGCACGATCAGCCAGGGGGACATGTGGTGCGTGCCGCGTTGAGCTACCTGCACCACCAGGTCGAACCGGGCACGAGTTGTCCGCTGACGATGACGCACGCGGGGGTGCCGGTGCTGCGACGCGAGCCCGCACTCGCGCAGTGGGCCGACAAGGCCGCGGCCCCGGCGTACGATCCGCGCGAGGTTCCGGTCGCCGACAAGGCCGGCGTCACCATCGGCATGGGCATGACCGAGAAACAGGGCGGCAGCGACGTGCGCGCCAACACCACCGCGGCAACGCCGCTGGCAGACGGCAGCGGCTACCGCCTGGTCGGCCACAAGTGGTTCCTGTCGGCACCGATGAGCGACGGCTTCCTGATGCTGGCGCAGGCGCCGGGCGGGCTGGGCTGCTTCCTCATGCCGCGAGTGCTGGATGACGGCAGCAAGAACGCGTTCCGGCTGATCCGGCTGAAGGACAAGCTGGGCGACTGGTCCAATGCCTCCTCGGAAATCGAGTTGTGCGGCGCGCTGGCATTCCCGGTTGGCGCGGAAGGGCGGGGCGTTGCGACCATCCTGGAGATGGTGATGCTGACCCGGCTGGACTGCCTGCTCGGCGGCGCCGCGCAGATGCGCATGGCGCTGGCCCGCGCGATCCACCACTGCCGCCACCGGCGCGCGTTCGGCAAGCGCCTGGTGGAGCAGCCCTTGATGGCGAACGTACTGGCGGACCTGGCGGTGGAGGCCGAGGCGGCGCTGGTGCTGGCGATGCGCATCGCACGTGCGGTCGATGCCGCTCCGCGCGACCCGGCCGAGGCGGCGCTGGCGCGGATCGGTACCGCCGTTGGCAAGTACTGGGTGTGCCGGCGCGCGCCGCCATTCGTCAACGAGGCCCAGGAATGCCTGGGTGGCAACGGCTATATCGAGGAGTCGCTCATGCCGCGCCTGTATCGGCAGGCGCCGTTGAACTCGATCTGGGAGGGCAGCGGCAACATCCAGTGTCTGGACGTGCTGCGCGCGTTGCAGCGCGAGCCCGCCACTGGCGCGGCGGTGTGGGCCGAACTCGTGGAGGCGGGCGATGGCGACGGCGCGTATCGCGACACCGTGGAAAGCCTGCGTGCCACGCTCACCCACGGGGCGGCGGTGGAGCCTGCCCAGGCGCGCCGGTTCGTGGAGCGTCTCGCCCTGGCGTTGCAGGCCGCCCTGTTGTTGCGCGCCGGCAGCCCCGCCGCACAGGCCTTTTGCCGCAGCCGGCTGGGCGGCGAGCACGGCCTGGCCATGGGCACCCTGCCGACCGGGGTGCCCATGGACGCGCTGATCGAGCGGGCGCTCCCGGCCCGGATCAGTACTTCAGGTTGAGCTTGACCCAGGCGGTGCGGCCCGGCTCGTTGATCCGGACCGGATCGGCCGGGTAGCCGAAGTCGGCGTTGCCGGCCAGGTTCAGATGTTCGCTGTAGGTGCGGTCAAAAACGTTGTCCACGCCGACCGTCAGCTGGGCCAGGCTGTTGAAGCGGTATCCACCATTAACCGCGAACGTCGCAAACCCTGCGCTCGGTCCCAGGTCCTGGCCGACCACGCTGCCCTGGGCCAAGGCGATCCGTTCCTGCGATGAGACCGCTCGCACCAGTGCTCCGAACGACCATCGGGTGTCCTCCCAGCCCAGCGACAAGCGCGCTTCCAGCGGCGGCATCTGCGGCAGCGCGGTACCCGCATCGCGGTTCTTGCCCCAGGAATGGGCAAGCGTACCGCCCAGGGTCCACTGTGCGGACGGCCGGTATTCCACGCCCAGTTCGCCGCCGTGGATGCGCGCGTCAATGTTGGACACCGAAGACATCGGTCCCATCATTCCGGCGCCGCCGTAGCGGAACAGGATGAAGTCGTCGACCCGGCCGGCGTAGGCGGACACCCAGGCATCCCAGGTTTTGCTGCGGTATTGCACGCCGACGTCCAGCTGGGTGGTCTTTTCCGTCTCCACCCCAGCGAAGGCGTTGGGCGTGCCGGCGGGGCCCATGTCCGGTGAGAACAGCTCCCAGTAATCGGGCATGCGTTCGGTATGGCCCAGGCCGGCGTACCAGGTGACCGGGTGATCGGTCAGGTCCTGCTCGAAGCGGATGAAGCCGGCGGAGAGGGTTTCGGTACGGCTGCTGCCGGCGGTGGGATTGGGCCGACCCATCGCGCCCAAGGTGGTGCGTTCGTCAGTCGCCCGCGCGCGGTCGGCGCGCAGGCCGGCAATGACGCGCTTGCCCTCGTCGGCACGCCAAGTGCCCTCGGCAAAAACGCCCAGGTTGCGGAAGCGCGCATCCACCGTCCACGGCTGAAGCTGGTAGGTATTCCGGCCGTGGCCGGAGCGGCGCCGGTGGCGGCTGTCCTGCGCATCCACGCCAGCGGTGACATCGACGCTTTCGCCCAGCCAGGTGGCGGCGGCGCGGCCGCCCATGGTGGTGCGCTCGACGTTGGACGCCATCGGCATCGGCATCGCGCCATCCGGGTTGGGCTGACGCAGGCTGTAGTTGTCCATGACGTGGTCGGCGCGGTTGTAGAACACGTTGGCCTCGATCGAGTCCAGCGCGCCGGAGAGGTTCTTCTTCTCCAGGCGCAGGCCGTAGCTGTCGCGCTTGAACTGCGAGCCGTCCATGCCGCGACCGGCATAACGTGCCTCGCCATCGCCGACGCCTGCCGTCGCTTCCAGCACCGTGTCGGCGTCCGGGGTCCAGCCCAAAGCAAGGTCGGCGTTCCACTTGTTCCATTCCGAGGCCACCGCGTTGCCGTCGCCGTCGCGGTAATCATTGGAGTCGGAGCGGTTGGCACTGATGCGCGCGTAGCCGGGTTGCGCGCCGAAGGTGGCATCGAGTACCTGGTCGTTGCGCCCGAACGACCCGCCCAGCAGGCTGCCGGCGAGCTTTACCGTCGGCTCGTCGAACTGCTCGCGGTCGCGCGAGAAGCGCACGGTACCGGCCGATGCGCCCGGTCCCCACAGGACGGTCTGCGGACCCTTGACCACGACCAGACTGTCGTAGGTTTCCGGGGACACGTAGGACATCGGATTGTCCATGCGGGAGGGGCAGGCACCCGGCATGGCGCCATCGTTGCTGAGCAGGTTCAGGCGTGATCCGAACATGCCGCGCAGCACGGGATCGCCATTGGTGCCGCCGTTGCGGATCGCGGTGAAGCCGGGAATGGTCTTCAGGTAGTCGGCGCCGTCGCTGGCCGGAACCGGCTGCCGCGGGAGTCGCGGGTCGGTCTCAAAGGTGAGCGCCGACACCGGCCGCGCGGAGGTGACCACCACCTGCTGGAAATCAAACGGATCGCGTGCGTCCGTGGCCGCGTCGGCGAGCACATCCGCGTGGGCAGGCAGGCAGGCAATTGCCGCCATGATGGCCAGCGACAGGCAGGAGGAAGGGGCCCGCAGCACGCGGGAGCGGAAAGGGGAAATGCGGAACATGGTCAAACTCCTGGCACCGGGGTGCGCGCGGCCATTGCCGCGGATGCGGGGTCGAGAACGGAGAAACAAAGGGGGGGCGGAGCTCAGGCCGTTATCGGCGGTCCGCGCGATCCCAGACCGGTCGGGTGCCGGTCCAATGCGGGGGTCCGGGTCGCCGGCAGCCGCACGGCGGTGCCTTGGACAGGCAACGCAGCCGGGAGGCCGGGAACCGGCAGGGCGGTCGTCCCGGACAGCAAGGGGCAGTACGCGCAATCATCGTCGGAACCGTGATGACCGTTGCCGGCAGCCGGCGGCACGTCGTTCGTATCGCGGGTGGTGTGCGCGTGCTCTTGCTCGTGCGCCCTCGCGATGGCGGAGGCCTCGGCGCCCGTCCTGTCGGTGTGCGCGCCATGGCTCATGTCGCCGCTGTTGGCGCTGTCGCCGCCGGTCAACGCCCCGGCTGGCATCACGTGCATCGGCATTGCCGATTGGCCCGCCAGGCGCCCAACGCTGGGCACCAGGGTCAACGCCAGGGTGGCGGCGAGCGCCCAGTGAGTCATCCAGCGGTGGAACAGGCGGCGGTTCATGTGCCGCTATTGTCAGCCACGCGCGCGACACCGTGCTGATCCAGGTCAAGTCGGACCATGCTAGGCCGTATGGTCGCGCAGGATCCGCGACAGCCGGCGTTGTCCTGGCAAGTGGTGGCGGGCTCCCGGAGGGACGGCAACAAGCAAATCACGTCGCCCGGTCTGCCAGCGCGACGACCTCGACGTCGTCCGTTTCCTGATCGGGAGCGGGATCGGCGATCGGTGACGGCGCGCAGGCGGGAACCTCGGAGGGAATGGCCACCTCGCGCGGGTCGGTCGGCAGCATCTTCGCGCTGCGCCAGCGGCCCCAGCGGTAGTAGGCCAGTGACATGACCATGGCCGAGGCGGCGCTGACCGGGAAGCTCCACCACACGGCGTCCACGCCCATCGACGGCTGCAGCACTTCCGCGAAAGGAACACGGATGCCCCACAGGGCGATGGCGAGGATCACCAGCGGCGGAATCACCGCACCGGTGGCACGGACCACGCCTGACACCACGAACGTCACGCCGAAGAACAGGAACGACCACACGCCGATGTGGTTCAGGTGGCGGGCGACTTCCATCGAGTCGCTGCCGTCGGGCAGGAACAGCGCGAAGCTGTAGCGGTCCAGCAGGATCAGCGGCGCGATCAGGGCCCCGGTCAGGAGGAAGTTGTAGCCGATGCCGGTGTGCGCGGTGGAATCCACGCGCTTCCAGTCGCCGGCACCGACGCTCTGGGCGGCGATGGAGGAGCAGGCGGCGCCGATCGCCATCGCCGGCATCTGAACGTAGGTCCACAGTTGCAGCGCCGCCCCGTACGCCGCCGCGGTGGCGATGCCGTAGGCGTTGACCATCGTCATCATCGCGATCATCGCCAGCGAGATCAGCACCATCTGCAGGCCCATCGGCACGCCTTTGACGACCAGCGCGCGCAGGATGGTCAGGTCAACGCGAAACAGGTGGGCGTCGGCTCGGCCGAGCCACAACGGATGGCGCTGGCGGCGAAGGTGCAAGAGCATCGCCAGCAGGCTGATGCCCTGGCCAACGACCGTCGCCGTGGCCGAACCGGAGATCCCCATCTCAGGGAACGGGCCGATACCGAAGATCAGCAGCGGGTTGAACACCACGTCCAGCACGACCGACAGCAGCAGGAAGCGGAAGGGGGTTCGCGAGTCGCCGACACCGCGCAGCGCCGCGGACACGAACGCGAACGCGTAGATGAACGGCATCGCCAGGAAGATCACCTTCAGGTAGCTCTCCGCCAGCGGCAGCGCCGCCGCCGGCGTGTCCATCAGCCGTAGCAGTGGCTCGGTGACGAACCATCCCGCCACCGCCAACAGCACCGACAGGCTGATGAAGAAGGTCGCGCTGGTGCCCATCACCCGGCGCGCCTGCGCGTTGTCGTGGGCGCCGGTGGCCTGGCCGATGAGGATCGTGGCGGCCATTCCGATGCCGAACACCGCGCCGATCAGGAAGAACATCACGTTGTTGGCGTTGGCCGTCGCGGTGAGCGCCGCCTCGCCGAGGAAGCGGCCGACCCAGATCGCGTTGATCGAACCATTCAGTGATTGCGCCGCGTTGCCGGCCATGATCGGCAGCGCGAACATGATCATTGTTCGGCCGACCGGACCTTCTGTCAGCAGGCGCACACTCTTGCCCTGTTTTTTGCTCATGCCTGCTCCCGGATCAGTGGGCAGCCTGCCGGGTGAAGCGTGAACCCGCCGCGATACGCCATCCGCCCGCCGTCCACCGAATTCAATCCAGGAACTGCAGCTTGGCCAGCTCGGCGTAGAGCCCGTCTTCGGCCAGCAGCTGGTCGTGGGTGCCCTCTGCGACGATGCGGCCGCGGTCCATCACCACGATCCGGTCCGCCTTGAGCACCGTTGCCAGCCGGTGCGCGATCACCAGCGTCGTGCGACCCTCCATGAGCGTGTCCAGGGCCTGCTGCACGGCACGCTCGCTCTGGGCGTCCAGCGCGCTGGTGGCCTCGTCCAGAAGCAGGATCGGCGCATCCTTGAGCAGGGCGCGGGCGATCGCGATGCGCTGTTGCTGGCCCCCCGACAGGCGTGCGCCGCGCTCGCCCAGCTCGGTGTCCAGACCTTCGGGCAGGGCGCTGATGAAGTCGCTGGCGTGGGCTGCCTGGACGGCGGCGGCGACCTCCGCGTCGCTGGCTTCCAGGCGGCCGTAGCGGATGTTGTCGCGCGCGGTGGTGGCGAAGATGCTGGGTTGCTGCGGCACCAGTGCGATGGCGCCGCGCAGGTCTGCCGGGTCGAACCGACGGATGTCGATGCCGTCCACGGTGATGCTGCCGTGGGCCGGATCGTGGAAGCGCAGCAGCATCGACAGCACGGTGCTCTTGCCTGCTCCGGACGGCCCCACCAGCGCCACCGTTTCTCCGGGATGCACATGCAGGCTGAAATCCTCCAGCGCCGGGTGGTCGGGTCGCATCGGATAGTGGAAAGTGACCCCCTCCAGCACGATGTCGCCACGCAGCGGCGCGGGCAGTGGCTCCGGATGCGCCGGCGCAGTAATGCTGGACTTCTCGGCGAGCAGCTCGCCGATCCGGCCCATGCCGCCGGCGGCACGCTGCACTTCGTTCCAGACCTCTGCCAGCGAGCCCACCGAGCCGCCTCCGATCATGGCGTACAGGACGAACTGGCCCAGCGTGCCGGCGCTCATCCGGCCTTCGGCGACATCGTGGGCCCCCGACCACAGCACCAGAGTGATCGCGCCGAAGATCAGCACGATTGCGATCGCGGTGACCCAGGCCTGGGCCTGGATTCGGCGCCGCGCCGTAGCCACGGCCACCTTCAGGGCGTCGCTGAAACGCCCCAGCTCGTAGGGCTCGCGCGCATGCGCCTGCACCGTGGAGACCGCGCCCAGGGTCTCGTTGGCCAGGGTGTTCGCATCGGCGACCCGGTCCTGGCTGTCGCGCGAGATTTTCTTCAGGCGACGTCCGCCGATCACGATCGGCAATACCGCCAGCGGGATCCCCACCAGCGCATACGCCGCCAGCTGCGGGCTGCTGACGAACAGCATCACGATGCTGCCCAGGAAGGTCACCACGCTGCGCAGGGCGACCGACATGCTGGTGGCGATCACGCCGCGTAGCAGTTCCGCGTCCGCGGTCAGGCGGGACACCAGTTCGCCGCTGCGGCTGCGGTCGTGGAAGCCGGCGTCCAGGCCGATCAGGTGCGAGTAGAGCCGGCCACGCAGGTCGGCCACCACCCGCTCCCCGAGCAGCGACACGAAGAAGAAGCGTGCCGCCGTGGCCAGCGCCAATGCGACCGCCACCGCGAAAAGCAGCATGAACGCCCGGTCGATCGCGCTGCCGCCGCCCTGGGCGAAGCCGCGGTCGATCATGGTCTTGAAAGCCACCGGCAGGCTCAGCGTTGCGGCCGACGAGCATGCAAGGGCGATCAGCCAGCCCGCAAACAGCCCGCGGTGGCGGCTGACGAACGGCCAGAGTGCCTTGAGGTTGCCGACGGCGGGCTTCGCCGTCGCTGTATCGGAGGGTGGCGCGGGTGCTGCGGAAGTGTCACTCATGGGCGGTATTGTCCGCTATCACGGCAGGTGCGTCGCGGAATCATCGCGTCGGGTCCGTATCTGGATCCTTGGTCGCCAGTCGCGCGCGGTCCCGCGTCGCATCGCGCAGCTGGGCGCCCAGCTCGTCCAGCTCGCTGGCTGGCAGCCGCAACCTCAGGTGCACGCCGGAGGCGGTGAACTGCTCGTCCAGCTTGTCGACCCCGTGCGCGGCCAGCGCGGCGTGGACCACGCCGGTATCGGCGAAACCGAACTGGAGCGTGCACTCCACATACTCGATGAGCGGCCGTCGCCGTGCGGTGCGCAGGCACTCCGCCGCGCAGCCGCCGTAGGCCCTGACCAGTCCGCCGGCGCCCAGGTTGATGCCACCGTACCAGCGCGTCACCACCACCACGGTCTGGTCGAGGCCCTGGCCGTCGATGGCCGAAAGGATGGGGCGCCCGGCCGTGCCGGCCGGCTCGCCGTCATCACTGGACCGGTACAACTCGCCGATTCGATAGGCCCAGCAGTTGTGGGTGGCGGCCGGATCGCGAACCTCGGCCACGAAGGCCAGCGCCGCCTCGGGCGAGTCCACCGGCGCCGCAAGCGCGAGGAAGCGGCTGTGCTTGACCTCGATCTCGTGGCTGGCACGGCCAGCCAGGGTGTAGCCGCACACTACAGGCGGCCTCGCCGGGAGCCCCGGACGTACGGCGGGGTCCCCTCGGGGCGGATACAGGGATGGATCTGGCGGCGCATGTGCTGCATGGCGTTCAGGGTAAGGCGGGTCCGCCCGCGCGGCAAAGAGCACCCCACACGTTGTAGGCGTCGCCGATCCGGCACCCGGGCCCACGTCGCGCTATTCTCCCTGCGTCAACCGGGGAGGAGCTGACAGTGCGCCACCACACCACGTCCATTGCGCACGCCCCAGCCGATCCCGCCGCGTTGCATCGCGAGGGCGGCGGCGAGTTGCTGCCGATGATCGACGCGACCCTGCCCCCCGGCTCGCGCCTGCATCTGCGCGCGCGCGGCGATTCCATACGCGGTGGATCCCTGCGTTCAAGTGCATCCGAGTGGGAGGAAGACGCCGGCGGCGCCCACCGCATTGAACTGGACTGGGACGGCGAACAGGGCGAGTCGGTACTGGTGGTTGAGCTGCCGCAGGCCATGACCGCCGCGCAGCGCACAGCCTGGATGGTGCTGGCCACGCGCACCATCGAGTTGCACCTGACCGCAGTGCGCGCGCGCGCCCGGGTCAAGGAGCTGGAGAAGTCGGAGCAGTTGCAGCAGGCGCTGTACGAGATCGCCGATCTCGCCGGCTCGACCCTGGAGCTGGCCGACATGCTGCAGCGGATCCATGGCGTGGTCGCCCGGCTCATGTACGCGGAAAACTTCTACATCGTCCTGTACGACGAAGCTGCCCAGACCTACCGGTTCCTGTACTTCGCTGACCAGATGGACACGTTCCGGCCGGACCCGGCGGTCGAGATTCCGGTGGACAGTGCTCCCAACAGCCTGACCATGGCGTTGATCCGTCACGGCGATGCGGTCTTCGGGTCCTCCGAGCTGGTGCGGCGGCGGCTGGGGGTGCCCCATGACCCCAAGCACGGCCCCGACAGCGCGGACTGGCTGGGCGTGACGATGCGCCGCGACGACAGCGTATGCGGCGCGATCGTGGTGCAGAGCTACGACCGGCCCGACTGTTACGGGACCGAGGAGCAGGCGCTGCTGGTGTTCGTCGCCCAGCACATCCTGACTGCACTGGACCGCCACCAGGCGCGCGAGGAGCTGGAACGGCGCGTCGAGGAGCGGACCAAGGCGTTGCAGCTGAGCAACCGCGACCTGCACTCGGAGATCCTTGAGCGCCAGCGCGCTGAAAGACTCCAGCGCGCCCTGTACCGCATCGCCGAGCTGTCCATCACCGCCGAGACGCTGGAGATCTTCTACGCGCAGGTGCACGCGGTGGTGAACGAACTGCTCGATGCGCGCAACTTCTACATCGCCCTGCTTTCCGAGGACGGGACGCGGCTGGAGTTTCCCTACTCGATCGACGAGCACGATGCCCACCGGGCGAGCCGACTGCTGGACTCGGGGATGACCGAGCACGTCCTCGAAACCGGGCGGGCGTTGCTGACCGACCCGCACCGCATGGCTGGCTTCCGCGGCCATGGCACAGTCGCCCATTGCTGGCTGGGGGTGCCGCTGTACCGCGACAACACCGTGGTTGGCGTGATCGCGGTGCAGAGTTACTCGCCGGAGGTCACGTTCACCACCCGCGACCAGGACCTGCTCAACTTCGTCGCCAACCACATCAGCATCGGGCTGACCCGCAAGCAGGAGCAGGAGCGCCTGGTGTTGGCGCACGCCGAGCTGGAGCAGCGGATCCATTCGCGCACGCGTGAACTGGCGATGGCCAACGCGGAGCTGCTGGAGCAGATCGGCGAGCGCATGCGTGCGGAGCAGCAACTGACCCACCAGGCGCGCCACGACGAGCTCACCGGACTGCCCAACCGCAGCCAGTTGCTCGATCACCTGGCCGTGGCGGTCACCAAGGCGCATGCCAGCGCGCGCCACAGGCCGGCGTTGGAAGACCCGTGCGGATTTGCCGTGCTGTTCCTGGACCTGGACCGGTTCAAGCTGATCAACGACAGCGTCGGCCATTCCGCCGGCGACGACCTGCTTGTCGAGGCCGGCAGGCGCATCGTCAGCGCCGTTCGCGACCACGATCTGGTGGCCCGCCTGGGAGGCGACGAGTTCGCCGTGCTGGTCAACGACATCGAGGGGGTGCACGTCGCCAAGAGCCTCGCCCAGCGCATCCTCCACTTGCTCGGCCAGGCCTACTGGATCGCCGGACGTGAGGTGTTCCCGTCCGCCAGCGTCGGCATCGTGATGTGGCAGCCGCGTTACCTGAGCGGTACCGACCTGCTGCGCGATGCCGATGCGGCGATGTACCGCGCCAAGGCCAGTGGCCGTGATCGTTGGGCCGTGTTCGACGAGGACATGCGCGAGGAGGCATCGCGCATCCTCGACCTGGAGGCCGACCTGCGCCGGGCCATCAACGGCGACAACTTCATTCCCTACTACCAGCCGATCATGAGTCTGGACGGCCTGCGCATCGTCGGCCACGAGGCGTTGCTGCGTTGGCGCCACCCGACCCGCGGCCTGCTCGCTCCCGGCGAGTTCATCGGCCTGGGCGAAGACAATGGCCTGATCGAGGAAGTCGACTGGCTGATGTACGCGCAGGTGATCACCCGGCTGTCGCGGGGTGTGGAGGGCTATGTGTCGGTCAACGTCTCGCCGCGCCACTTCCGCTCGGCGGATTTTGCCGAACGCCTGATGCGGCTGATCCACAACGCCGGCGCGAACCCGAACCAGTTGCGCATCGAGATCACCGAGGTGGCCCTGTTCGACGATATCGGGCGGACCCTGAGTACCCTGCACACGCTGCGCAGCCACGGCGTGCTGGCCCAGCTGGACGACTTCGGTACCGGCTATTCCGCACTCTCGTGCCTGCACCGCTTCCCGATCGAATGCCTGAAGATCGACCGCAGCTTCGTCGCCGGGTTGACCGGCGAGAAGCAGGCCGAGAGCATCGCCGTGGTGCGCGCGATCCAGGCGCTTGCAGGCACGCTCGGGATCCACACCATCGGCGAAGGCATCGAGACCGAGGCGCAGCGCGACATCCTTTTCGAGTTGGGCTGCGAGCGGGGGCAGGGCTATCTGCTCGGACGTCCCGCGCCGCAGATGCGGCTGGCGGCGATTGCCGACCCGGCTTAACCGAGGCGGCGACTGGCAACGCGCCGTGCGCGGCGCTCAGGAGTCGCGGATCACCAGCAGGCGGGTCTCGGTCATGTCCTGGATCGCGTAGCGCACGCCCTCGCGGCCGATCCCGGACTGCTTGACGCCTCCATAGGGCATGTTGTCGACGCGAAAGCTGGGGATGTCGCCAACAATGACGCCGCCGACGTCCAGCCGGTCCCAAGCGCGCATTGCGTGGTCCAGCCGGCCTGTGAACACGCCGGCCTGCAGGCCGAAATCGCTTTCATTGACCGCCGCCAGGGCGTCGTCGAAGTCTTCGAACGGCTCCATCAACGCGACCGGCCCGAAGGCCTCGCGGCGGTACAGATCGGCATCGCGGGCCACGCCTTCGAGCAACCACGCCGGCATGAGGTTTCCCTCGCGCTTTCCACCGACGAGCTTTTTCGCCCCCGCCTTGCGCGCGGCGGCAATCCACTCCTCCACCCGCTTGGCCGCGTCCTCGTCGATCATCGGTCCGATGAAGGTGTTCTCGTCGCGCGGGTCGCCGGCCGGCAGCTTGCCAATGGCTGTCTTGAGCTTCCGGCGCAGCGCGCCGTAGATCGAGGAGTGGGCGTGGATCCTCTGCACGCTGATGCAGCTCTGCCCGGACTGGTAATAGGCGCCCGACACCAGCCGCTCGACGATGGAATCCAGATCCCGGCCTGGTTCCGCGTCGACGATGCAGGCGGCGTTGCCACCCAGTTCCAGCACCACCTTCTTTCGGCCCGCCCGGGCCTTCATGTCCCATCCGATCAGGCCGCCGGTAAAGCTGAGCAGCGCTATGCGGTCGTCCTCGACCAGCGGCGCGGCGTCGTCGTTGGAGCAGGGCATGACCGAAAACGCGCCAGGCGGCAGGTCCGTCTCGGCCAGGACCTCGGCGATGATCAGCGCGCCGATCGGGGTCTTGGCGGTGGGCTTGAGCACGAACGGGCAACCCGCGGCGATCGCCGGGGCCACCTTGTGGGCGACCAGATTCAGGGGGAAGTTGAACGGCGTGATGAAGCTGCACACCCCGACCGGAACCTGCTTGCTCATGCCGCGATAGCCGCGGGTGCGCTCGGAGAGCTGCAACTCGATCACTTCGCCGCCGATGCGGGTGGCTTCTTCGGCGGCGACACGGAAAGTCTCGATCAGGCGGGTGACTTCACCGCGCGCATCCCGGATCGGTTTGCCGGCCTCGATGCACAGCACCTGCGCGAGTTCCTCATCGCGCTCCCGGAACCGCTTCACGCAGTGCTCGAGCACGTCGCGGCGGGCATCCGGCGTAAACGTGGCCATGGCCGTCCGCGCCTTGAACGCCGAGTCGATGGCCTGTTCGATCGCGGCGGCATCGGCAAGGGCGACCCGGGTGGCCGGTTTACCGGTGTACTTGTCGAGCACCACCAGATCGGTGTTGGCAGCGACCGGCTTGCCGGCAAGGTAATAGGGATAGGACTTTTTCAGCGTGGGCATGGGCACCTCCAGAGCGGAAGCATCGCCCATGCCCGGTTAAGGCAGGGTCGTGCGTTGGTGTCGCCTAGAACAGCAGCGACGACATGCGCCGGCGGTAGCGGCCCACCAGCGCGGTATCGTCGGTGATGCGGAAGGCATCGATCAGGGCGGTGCGGGGCAGGCCGCCGTCGAAGTTGCGGTCGCGCGCCAGCATCTCGATGAACTGCTCCATCGCCGCCTCCGGATTGCCGGCCACGATGTGCCGCGCGCCCAGCAGGTGGCGCGCGCGCAGGTCATCGGGATTCTCTGCCACTGAGCGCTGCAGCTCCTCCAGGGCAGGCGCGGCGTTGGCCAGGGCGATGAAGGCGAGCCGGGCACGCGCATCGACGGTGCGATCGTCGGTGGCCAGGTTGGCCGGCAGCCCCTCCAGCAGCCCGGCGGCTTCCTCGGCCTGGTCGGTCTTGAGCAGGGCGAGCGCCAGGTCCAGCCTCAGTTCCGCGTTGTCGGGTGAATCAGCGACGGCTGCGCGCAGCCGGCTAACCTCGGCCTGCGGATCGACCGGCGCCGGCGCGGCCTCGTCGGCGGCCACGGGCGCTTCGGCGGGCTCGACGCCGTGCTGTTTGAGGAACTCGCGGATCTGCCCTTCCGGCAGTACGCCTGGAAAGCCGTCGGCGATCTGGCCGCCCTTGACCAGGAACACGGTAGGAATTGAGCGCACCTGGAACGCCTCGGCCAGCTGCGGTTCCTGGTCGACCTCGACCTTGGCCAGGTCGAAGCTGCCGTGGTACTCGGCGGCCAGCTTTTCCAGCACCGGACCCAACTGCTTGCACGGCTCGCACCACGGCGCCCAGAAGTCGACCAGAACCGGGGTCTGCATCGACTTCTGCAGGACTTCGGCTTCAAAACCGGCTGTGGTGGCGTCGAACACGTGACGGGCGGGCAGGGCGTCGGGCAGTACAGGCATCGGGCTACTCGCAGATGAAGTTCACAGGCCTAGATGGGTGCGGCGCAGCGGATTCCAACCGGATGTAAAACATAGTTGACATTGCGCGGTCTGGATGTAATGTCAACCGTACATTTAGTCAGGCGGAAAAGACATCATGATCCTGAATCGTTGGAGCGGCCTCGGCTTGCTGTTGTTGGCAATGTTCGCGCTGTGGTTGTTGCTCGCCGGCCCGCAGTCGCTGCTGGGGCTGGATACCGGCCACGTCGGCATGGTTCTCCTGATCACCACCGCATGGGTCTCGCTGTTCGCCGTCAGCCGCCTGCCGCGAGACGCGGTGGCCGAGGCCGCCTCGCCGGGCGAGTGGAACGCGTGGATCGGCACCGTGTTCATGGCCGCCGCGGTTGCCTATCTGGTCTCGAACGTTGACGCCTTCAGGGCGGCAACCGTCTGGAACGATCCCGTGACGGGCCGGGTCGTGCGCAATCTGGTCGCGTTGCTGATCGCCTGGAGCGTGCTGCGCGGGGTCCTGGCGAGGCGATGGAGCGAGGCGGTGGCCGAAGACGAGCGTGACCGCGAGATCGCGTCCAAGGCTGTGGCATGGGCGCGCTTCGGTCTGTTCGCATTCTGCGTCGGTGTGGCGGGTGTACTTGGGCTGTCGCCCCAGGACCGTCTGCAGTGGGCCAGTCACTTGGCGGTGGCTAACCTGTTGATCCTCGGCCTGATGCTCAGCTGCCTGTTGGAGTACTTCGGGACGGCAATCTACTACTGGCGCGACCGGCACTGAGGCGCGGCAGCATGGCGTCCACCCCGGTCCGGAACACCATCCGCGCGCTGCGGTTCGCCCGCGGCGAGATGACGCAGCAGGCTTTGGCCGAAGCATGCGGCGTGACCCGGCAGACAATCATCGCGCTGGAGGCGGGGAAGTACGCTCCGTCGCTGGAACTCGCGTTCCGGATCGCGCACGCGTTCGATGTCGGCATCGACGAGGTTTTCCAGTGGCCGCGCAACCCGTGAGAGTTGCGCCACGTGCCATGGGATGCGAACGCAGCGGCGCTCCGCGTCTCTAGGCATCCGGCTGCTTGTAGATCACGCCGTCCTTCATCACGAAGCTGACATCCAGCACCCGGGTGATGTCGTCAACCGGGTCGCCTTGCACGGCGATGATGTCGGCCCGCTTGCCGCTTTCGATCACGCCTTGGTCGTCGACGCCGAGCACCTCGGCGGCGCGGATCGTGGCCATCTGCAGGGCCACCGCGGCAGGCACGCCGGCTTCGGTCAGGTAAACGAACTCTCGCGCGTTGTCGCCGTGCGGGCCAACGCCCATGTCGGTGCCGAAGGCCATTTTCACGCCGGACCGGTACGCCTTGCCGGCAGTCGCCTGGATCAACGCGCCGATCTTCTCCGCCTTTGGCCGGACCACCGCGGGGAAGTAGCCGTCGATCTTCGCCTTGTCGGCCACGAACCGGCCTGCGTAGATCGTCGGGATGTACCAGGTCCCCTTGCGCTTCATCAGCGCCATCACCTCGTCGCTCATGTACGTGCCGTGCTCGATGCTGGTGACGCCGGCCTCGACCGCGCGGCGCATCCCTTCCTCGCCATGGGCGTGGGCGGCCACCCGATAGCCGTAGTCCCTGGCGGTGTCGACGATGGCCTGGATCTCGTCGACCCGGAACTGTGGCGCGTCACCGGACTTGGCGTAGGACAGCACGCCACCGGTGGCGGTGATCTTGATCACGTCGCTGCCGTCCTTGTAATGCTGGCGCACCGCCTGGCGCGCATCGTCGACCGAGTTGATCACGCCCTGCGTCGGACCGGGTGGTCCGATCAGGTGCGACAGCGCGGAGTTGTACCCGTTGGTGGGGTCGGCGTGGCCGCCGGTGGTCGCAATCGACTTTCCCGCCGCCCAGATCCGCGGGCCGTCCACCAGTCCCTGGTTGATCGCATCGCGCAGGTGCGGGGAGACCTCGCCGCCCAGATCGCGGACGCTGGTGAAGCCGGCCAGCAACGTCTGCCGTGCGTAGCCGACCGCGCGGAAAGCGTAGTCGACATCGTCCAGCCGGAAGCCTTCAGAGTAGCTGTCCGGGCTGGACTGGCTGCCCAGATGCACGTGCAGGTCGGTCCAGCCGGGCATGCAGGTGTGGCCGGACAGATCGACGTCGGTGACGCCGACGACACTGGCATTGCCGCCGCTGACGATCCGCTCAACGCGGCCATCCCGCACGAGCACCGTGTGGGGACCCAGGACCTTGCCGGCGCGGCTGTCGAACAGTTTTCCGCAGTGCAGGGCGCTGGCGCCATCGGCGGCGTGGGTGGTCAAGGGCAGCAAGGCAATGGCGAGCAGGGCGCAGGAAATGCGAATCGGCACGGCGGTATCCCGTTGGCGGAGGTTGGATCGATTGAAGCACACGCATGCACGACGCGCGTGGCGCGAAAGACCCAGGTGACACCGGGTCCCGGGGTCTCTTGGATGACGTAGCACACGCGTCTCCGCCCCGGACCGCATGGCGGCGGGAGAGTCGCTGGGTTAGGCTTTCCGGTCCATCTGTCTCCGGTTCCACGCCCGTGCCCATCGAAGCCTCCACCGACCCCCGCAGCAACGACCCTGGCAGCGCCGGCGGGTCCGGTTTCGAGCCGCATGCGCTGGAGACCGCTGCCCAGCGCTACTGGGACGACACCCGCGCGTTCGAGGTCGATGAGAGCTCGCCGAAGCCGAAGTTCTATTGCCTGTCGATGCTGCCGTATCCCTCCGGCGCACTGCACATGGGCCACGTGCGCAATTACACGATCAGCGACGTGATCAGCCGCTACAAGCGCATGACCGGCCACAACGTCCTGCAGCCGATGGGCTGGGACGCTTTCGGCCTGCCCGCGGAGAACGCCGCGATCAAGCACCACACCGCGCCGGCGCAGTGGACCTACGCCAACATCGGCCACATGAAGGCGCAGCTGCGCCAGATGGGCTACGCGATCGACTGGTCGCGCGAGTTCGCCACCTGCGAGCCGTCGTACTACGTGCACGAGCAGCGCATGTTCGTGCGCCTGATGAAACAGGGCCTCGCCTACCGCAAGAACTCGGTGGTCAACTGGGATCCGGTTGACCAGACCGTGCTGGCCAACGAGCAGGTGATCGACGGCCGCGGCTGGCGCACCGGCGCGCTGGTGGAAAAGCGCGAGATCCCGCAGTGGTTCCTGAAGATCACCGACTACGCCCAGGAGCTGCTGGACGGTCTGGACCACCTGCCGGGCTGGCCGGACGCGGTCAAGACCATGCAGCGCAACTGGATCGGGCGCAGCGAGGGCCTGGACATCACCTTCGCCGTGCGCGATGCCGCTGGCGTCGACCTCGATCCACTCACTGTCTACACCACCCGCCCGGACACCTTGATGGGCGTGACCTTCCTCTCCATCGCCGCCGAGCATCCACTGGCCGCACATGCCGCTGCCAGCGACAGCGATCTGGCCGACTTCGTCGCCGACCTGCGCAAGGGCGGGGCGACCGAGGCGGAACTGGAGACCCAGGAAAAGCGCGGCATGGACACCGGGCTGCGCGCCATCCACCCGATCAGCGGCGAAGCGTTGCCGGTGTTCGTCGCCAACTTCGTGCTGATGAGCTACGGCACCGGTGCCGTCATGGCGGTGCCTGGCCACGACCAGCGTGACTGGGAGTTCGCCGGTCGCTACCAGCTGCCGATCAAGATGGTCGTCGTGCCCGATTCGGTGCGCGATGCCGTGCGCGAGATTGGCCAGGACCTGGGCCGGCACGCCGATCCCATGTCCAGCGCACTGGGCCGGCAGGGCTCGACCGACGCCTACGACACCGGCGCGGCGGTGCAGGTGGTCAGCCAGTTCGAGCAGGGCATCGCCGAGCAGGGCGCCTACACCGATCGCGGCTGGCTGGTGAACTCGGGCGAGTACGACGGCATGGACTTCCAACAGGCCTTCGATGCGCTGGCGAGCCGCCTGGAAGCGGAGGGCCGTGGCGCGCGCCGGGTCAATTTCCGCCTGCGCGACTGGGGCGTCAGCCGCCAGCGCTACTGGGGCTGCCCGATCCCGGTCATCTATTGCGACGGCTGCGGCGCGGTGCCGGTGCCGGAAGACCAGTTGCCGGTGGTGCTGCCCGAGGACGTCGAGTTCATGGGAACCGCCTCGCCGATCAAGGCCGATCCGGAGTGGCGCAAGACCACCTGTCCCAGCTGCGGTGGCGCGGCCGAGCGTGAGACTGACACCTTCGATACGTTCATGGAGTCCAGCTGGTACTACGCGCGCTACACCTCGCCCGGTGCGCCCGAGCAGGTGGATGCCCGGGCCAACCACTGGCTGCCGGTGGACCAGTACATCGGCGGCGTCGAGCACGCGATCCTGCACCTGCTGTATTTCCGCTTCTACCACCGCCTGCTGCGCGATCAGGGGCTGGTGGACAGCAACGAGCCGGCGACCAACCTGTTGACCCAGGGCATGGTGATTGCCGAGACCTTCTACCGCGAAGGCGAAAACGGCTCGCGCGACTGGATCAACCCCGCCGAAGTGGAGATCGTCCGCGACGAGCGCGGCCGCATCACCGGCGCGACGCTGAAGGCCGACGGCCAGCCGGTGGTGATCGGTGGCATCGAAAAGATGTCCAAGTCCAAGAACAACGGCGTCGATCCGCGCACCATGGTGGACAAGTACGGCGCCGACACCGTGCGCCTGTTCTCGATGTTCGCCGCCCCGCCCGAACTGTCGCTGGAGTGGAACGAGGCCGGCGTGGAAGGCATGGCCCGTTTCCTCCGGCGGTTCTGGCGCGAGGTGGTCACCCACGCCTCGCAGCCAGACCACCCGCAGGTGGATCCGGCCGCGCTGGACGCCGGCCAGAAGACACTACGCCGGCAGCTGCACCAGACCGTCCAGAAGGTTGGCGACGACTACGGCCGCCGCCACGCCTTCAACACCGCGATCGCCGCGCTGATGGAGCTGCTCAACCATGTCAGTAAATTCAAGGACATGAGCGACCAGGGCCGGGCCGTGCGCCACGAGGCGCTGCAGGGGATGGTGCTGTTGCTGAACCCGGTCACCCCGCACACCAGCCATGCGTTGTGGCAGGCGCTGGGCCATCCGGAAACGCTGCTCGAGGATGTGCCGTTCCCGCAGGTCGACGAGGCCGCGCTGGCACGCGATGCCGTGGTCATGGCGGTGCAGGTCAACGGCAAGCTGCGCGGCAAGATCGAGGCACCCGTCGGCATGGGTAACGCTGAGGTCGAGAAATTGGCCCTGGCCGAGCCGAACGTGGCGCACTTCCTGAGTGGCCTGACGGTACGCAAGGTGATCGTGGTGCCGGGCAAGATCGTCAACATCGTTGCCGGCTGAACCCCGTCCCCCACGCCGTTGCGCAGCCGCGCATTATGCTTGCTGCACCCATCCGCCTCCTTCAGACTGCCTCGATGATCCGACGCCTGCTGCCTCTCGCCCTCGTGCTGACCGTGTCCGCCTGTGGTTTCCAGTTGCGCGACGCATTGACGCTGCCGGCCGACCTTGACCCGGTAAAGGTGGTCTCCAAGAGCCGCTACAGCCCGCTTGCGGACCGTCTGCAGCAATCGCTCACCCGCGCTGGCGCCACGCCGGCAAGCTCGGCGGAACGCAATCCGGCGGTGCTGGAGATCAAGGCCGAGCGCTGGGGTGACACCCCGTTGAGCGTCGATGCGCGCGGCCGTGCGCAGGAGTTCAGCCTGCGCTACGCGGTCGTCTTCGAGATGCGCAATGGCGATGGCACCGTGCTGGTGCCGCAGCAGAACATCGAGCTGTCGCGCGACTACATCTCGGTACCGAACAATTCGATCGGCACCGAAGGCGAGCGCGAGATCCTGGTGCGTGAAATGCAGCGCGAGATGGCGGCCGCTATCCTGCGCCGGATCGACGCCGCCGGCAGCGTGGATACCGCCTCCGAAGATGCCTCCAAGGTGTTCCAGAAAACCACTGACGCAGCCAAGGCCGCGATGGAAGCCGCCGAAGCAATGCCGCCTCCGCCGCCACCGCCGCCGGTTCCCACCGATGACGGCACCGAGCCGAAGCCCGGCTCCCAGCCCTGAGCATGGAGCTCAAACCCGAACAGCTGGCCGCCCAGCTCGGATCGGGACCCCTGGCACCGGCCTACCTGATCGCCGGTGCGGAGCCCTTGCGGGTGCTGGAGGCCGCCGATGCGGTGCGCACCGCCGCCCGCGCGCAGGGCATTGCGGAGCGCGAAGTATTTGACAGCGAAGGCAGCCGCGAGCCCGACTGGGACGCGATGGAGGCCAGCTTCGGCTCGCCGGGACTGTTTTCCAGCCGGCGTTTGCTGGAGTTGCGCCTGCCCACCGGCAAGCCAGGAAAGGTCGGGAGCGAGCTGATCTGCCGCTTCTGCGCCGATCCTCCCGCCGACGTGGTCTTGCTGGTCACCGCCGGTGAATGGAGTCGCAAGCATCCCGCAAAGTGGAGCACGGCGATCGGCGGCATCGGTAAAATCGCCATCGCCTGGCCGATCAAACCCCATGAACTGCCCGGCTGGATCGAGCATCGCCTGCGCTCGCGCGGCGTGCGCGCCGACGCCGATGCCGTGCAGCGGCTGGTGGAACGCATTGACGGCAACCTGCTGGCCGCCGCGCAGGAGATCGACAAGTTGGCCCTGCTCGCCGACGGGGGCAGCCTGGATCTGGCACGGATGGAGTCGCTGGTCGCCGATGCGGCGCGCTACGACGTGTTCCGCCTGATCGATGCGGCGATGAATGGCCAGTCGCTGCAGGTCTCGCGGATGTTGGCCGGTCTGCGCGCCGAAGGCGAGGCGGTACCCGCACTGCTGGGCATGGTGGTGGTCGAGTTGCAGCGCACCGCCGCGCTGTCGCGGATCAAGGCTCGCGGCGGCAACCTCTCGGCCGAGTTCAAGGCGCAACGCATCTGGGATTCCAAACAGCCGATGTACCACCGCGCCCTGGAGCGGCATCCGCCGGCGCGTTGGGACGCATTCGTCTCGCGCATTGGTGCAGTCGACCGGATGGCCAAGGGCCGTGAGCCCGGCGATCCGTGGCTGATGCTGGAGCGGGTCCTGCTGGCGGTCGCCGATCCGGCCGCGGTCCGGCTGCTGGTCCACGTGGATGCCTGAGTACGGCGGAACCCGGCGATGAACCCCGCGGACCAAACGCTGCGCGTCTTCTACGGTGGCACGTTCGACCCCGTCCACTGCGGCCATCTGCACATTGCGCGAAACGCACGCGACCATCTGGCGGCCGTCATCAGGCTCATGCCGGCGGCTGACCCGCCGCATCGAGCTGCGCCCGGGGCGAGCGCCGAGCACCGTGCCCGGATGCTGGACCTGGCAGTGGCCGGCGAGCGGGACCTGCTGGTCGATCGGCGCGAGCTGCTGCGCGACACGCCGTCCTATTCGGTCGACACCCTGCGCGGCATCCGCGCCGAGTACGGCGTGGCGGCTTCGGTCGCCCTGCTGATTGGCGCCGACAGCGTCGCCGGGCTGCCGCAGTGGAAAGACTGGCAGACGCTGTTCGAAATGGCCCACTTTGTTGTTGCCGCCCGTCCGGGCGTAGATCTTGACCGCCACCTTTCCGGGCCACTGAAGGCGGCGCTGCACGGCCGCTGGACCGACACGGTGGCTGACCTGGCGTCGGCACCGGCCGGCCGGGTGCTGTGCCTGCCAAACCGCCTGCACCCTGGATCGGCCACCGATATCCGCGAGCGCATCACGACCGGCGCGTCGTGGCAGCAGCTGGTTCCGGCACCGGTGGCGGAGTACATCGTTCAGAATCAGCTGTACGTGAAGCGGCCCGGCAGCCCGGCTTCGCTATAATCAAGGCCGCACCCAACCCCAGAGCCTGCATGTCCACCGAAGCCCAAGTCATCAAGACCCGTCTCCCGAGCCCGCCGCCCAGCGTCGACAAACTGCTGGACACTGTGCGCAGTGCCATCGCGGAGCTGAAGGCCAAGGATCCGGTGGAAATCGACGTGCGCGGCAAAAGCAGCGTCACCGACTACATGGTGGTGGCGTCGGGCACGTCCTCGCGCCACGTGAAGTCGATCGCCGATGAGGTGGTCAAGTTCGCCAAGAAGCTCGACATCATGCCGCTGGGCGTCGAGGGCGAACGCGAGGCCGAGTGGGTCCTCGTCGATCTGGGCGACGTCGTTGTCCACATCATGCTGCCGCGGGTGCGCGAGTTCTACGCACTCGAGCGCCTGTGGACCGTGGGCGACCAGCCTCCCGCGTCGGTGGACGAGGATGGTGAGCCGGATATCGGTTCCGGCGAGCTTGAAACCCGCGCCGAGGACGACCTCTAGTTGCGGCGACTGTCGGTCTGGCAATGAAGGCCAAGCTGATTGCCGTCGGCGAGCGCGCCCCACGCTGGGTCGCCGAGGGCTTCGAGGACTACCGCAAGCGTCTGTCCCACTGGTTGCCACTGGAACTGGTGGAGATCGAGCCGGGCGTGCGCGGCAAGAACCGCGACATCCCGCGTGCCACCGCAGAAGAAGGCGCCCGCGTACTTGCCGCGCTGCCGCGTTCGCCTCTGGTGGTCACGCTGGACGGCCGGGGCAAGCCGTGGAGTTCGGAGCAACTCGCCCAGCGCCTCGAGCATTGGCGCGGCCAGGGCCGGGACCTGACGTTGTTGATCGGCGGGCCGGAAGGCCACGCCGACGACGTGCTGGCACGCGCCGACGAATCCTGGTCGCTGGGGCCGATGACCCTGCCGCACATGCTGGTGCGGCTGGTCGCTGCCGAGCAGCTCTACCGCGCCGCGGCGATGCTGGCCAACCACCCCTACCACCGGGCCTGATCGCGGGCCGGCGACTCTCGCCGGCTCGAGGTGGCTGGCGCTCAGGCACCGCGGGTTATGCTTTCCGCCATTCGCTACGGCGACCGGTCGTCCCTGGAGACCCATGCTTTATCTTGCTTCCCGCTCTCCGCGTCGACGCGAACTGCTGACCCGCCTCGGGCTCGGGTTTTCCGTGCTCGAACTGGATGTTCCCGAACAGCGCGAAGTGGACGAGACCGCGCTCGCCTATGTCTCCCGGGTCGCCCGGGACAAGGCCCTGGCCGGGCTGGCGCGTGTGGCAGGCGAGCCCGATGCACTGGTGCTCGGTTGCGATACCGAGGTGGTGCTGGACGAGACGGTGTTCGGCAAGCCGCAAGACGAGGCTGACGCGGTGGCGATGCTGCGCCGGCTGTCGGGTGTCGGGCACACGGTGATTTCGGCGCTCTCGCTGGTCTCAGCGTCCCGCCAGGAAGCGGCCGTGTCGGTGTCCTCGGTGCGCTTCGGACGGTTGCCGGACGCCGTTATCCACGCCTATGTCGCCAGTGGCGAGCCCTTTGGCAAGGCGGGTGGCTACGCGATCCAGGGGCTTGCCGAGGCGTTCGTGGAGCGCCTGGACGGCAGCTATTCCGGCGTCATGGGTTTGCCGCTGCACCAGAGCGCGCAACTGCTGGCGAAATTCGGTCTCGGCCCGCTGGCCGCCGGCCTGACCACCTGCGCAACGGAGGCGCCATGAGCGAGGAAATCCTGGTCAACGTCACCCCGCGCGAGACGCGGGTGGCCGTGGTCGAGAACGGCATGTTGCAGGAACTCCACATCGAGCGTGGCTGGGCCCGGGGCGTGGTCGGCAATGTCTACAAGGGCAAGGTGCAACGGGTGATGCCCGGGATGCAGGCGGCCTTCGTGGAGATCGGACTCGAGCGCGCGGCGTTTCTGCACGCTGCCGATATCGTCCGGCCGCCTGCACCCGCGCTGGCCGGCGACGAGGACCCGAACGCGCCACCGCCGCCGACCCGCCCGATCAGCGAGTTGCTGCGCGATGGCCAGGAAATCATCGTCCAGGTGGTCAAGGACCCGATCGGCGGGAAGGGCGCCCGGCTGACCACCCTGACCAGCATTCCGTCCCGCTACCTGGTGCTGCTGCCGCACACCCGCGTGATCGGCGTCTCGGCTCGGATCGAGGATGAAGCCGAGCGCGCCCGGCTCAAGGGCATCGTCACCGGACTGACCGCGGAAGGCGACAGCCACGGCTACATCGTCCGTACCAACGCTGAAGGCCAGCCCGAGGCGGCGCTGGCCGATGATGTGGCCTACCTCGCGCGGGTATGGAGCCTGATCGGCGAGCGTTCGGCCAGCGCACGCGTGGGCGAGTGCATCTATGAGGACCTGACGCTGCCGCTGCGCGCGGTCCGCGACCTGATCCGCCGTGACGTGGACAAGGTCAGGGTGGATTCGCGCGAGACCTTCGAACGCTTGCGTACGTTTGCCGCGCAGTTCATGACCTCCGCCGGTGCCGCGGGAACGCCGGAGCTGGCGCAGAAGGTCGAGCACTACGCCGGCGAGCGGCCGATCTTCGATCTGTACGGGGTCGAGGACGAGATCCAGCGCGCGCTCGACAAGCAGGTGCCCCTGAAATCCGGTGGTTACCTGGTGATCGACCAGACCGAGGCGATGACCACGGTGGACATCAATACCGGCTCGTTCCTGGGCCAGCGCAACCTGGAGGAAACCGTCTACCGCACCAATCTGGAGGCGGCGCAATCGGTCGCCCGCCAGCTGCGCCTGCGCAACCTGGGCGGGATCATCATCATCGACTTCATCGACATGCACGATCCCGAGCACAAGCGCCAGGTCCTGCGCACTCTGGAGAAGGCGCTGGCCAAAGACCACGCCAAGACCACTGTGTACGACTTCTCGCCGCTGGGATTGGTGGAAATGACGCGCAAGCGCACCACCGAGAGCCTGCAGCGCCAGCTCACCGAGGCATGCCACGAGTGCAACGGGCGCGGCACGCTGAAGACGCCGGAGACGGTCACCTACGAGATCTTTCGCGAGATCGTGCGCCAGGTGCGCCAGTTCGACGCCGACCGCCTGCTGGTGATCGCCTCACCCAAGGCGGTCGCACGTATCACTGATGAGGAATCGGCGGCGGTGGCCGAGCTGGAAGAATTCCTCGGCAAGTCGATCCGTTTCCAGGCCGATGACCAGTACGCGCAGGAACAGTTTGATGTCGTCCTGCTCTGACGCCTCCCGCCGCGACTGAGATGCCGACGCCGCTGCGCCGCCGATTGCGACTGGCCCGCCGGGGCGTGGGCTACACCGTGGGGATCGTGCTGGTGCTGCTGGCACTGGTGATCGCGGTGGCCAGTCAGTTGCTGCCGCTGGTGGAGCGCCATCCCGACCGCGTCGCCGCCTGGCTGGGCGAGCGGGTCGGGCGTCCGGTGGCATTTGATCATCTCGAAACCGGCTGGACCCGCAGAGGGCCATTGCTGCAGTTGCACAACCTGCGCCTTGGCGAGGGCGCCGAGGTGTTCGATGTCGGCGACGCCGAGATGCTGGTGTCCATCTACGCCGGGCTGTGGCCGGGGGTGCCCCTGTCGGAGCTGCGGCTGCGCGGCCTGGAGCTGATCCTGGAGAGATCCCCCGACGGTCGCTGGCAGGTGCGCGGACTTCCGGGCCAGCGCGAGGCGGACGGCGATCCGTTCCACGCCCTGGAAGGACTGGGCGAGCTTCAGGTCAGTGATGGAGCATTGACGGTGCTGGCGCCCGATCTGGGACTGGATCTGAACGTGCCACGGATTGACCTGCGCTTGCGCGTGCAGGGCAATCGCGTCCGCGCGGGGCTACGCGCCTGGCCGGAGGAATTGTCCTCCGCCACCGGCCGCGGCACCGAAGATCCCACGGCGCCCGTGGTGGCGATGCTGGACTTTGATCGCAGCGCCGGCGCCGGTCGTGCGTACGTCAACATCGATCGCGCGGAGTTGCAGCCGCTCGCGTCGGTGCTCGACCTGCACGGCATCGCCCTGCAGACGGGGGAAGGGCGGGCGAGGGCCTGGGCCGATCTGGAGGACAAGCGCCTGGTCGGGTTACAGCTGGAGACAAGCCTTGAACGGGTGGTTCTGGCAGGTTCCACCATCGCTCCCGTGCCTGGCGCCGCCGGGCAGATCCCGCTGCAGGTGATCGACCTGCTCGAGAGCCGGCTGCACTGGCAGCGTACCGATGGCGGGTGGCAGCTGGACGCGCCCTTGCTGCATCTGCAGATTCAGGGCGAGGACTACCGTTTCGATCCGCTCACGCTCGCCGCCGGCCGCGAGTACGGCCTCGTGACAGGCCATATCGATTTGCAGCCATTGGCATCGCTGGCCGTGCTCAGCAATCAGCTGCCCGGTCCGCTGCGGCACTGGCTGCTGCACGCGCGTCCCCACGCCTCGCTGTCGGCGGTCGACCTGCACGGAAGCCGCGACGGCGGAATGCAGGGCGGTGTGCGCATCGATGGTCTGGGGTTTGCGACGGTTGGCAATGCGCCGGGCATCAACGGGCTGGCGGCCGACGTACGCGGCGACGCGGAGGGCTTCAGCGCGCAGCTGGATCCGGCTGCGGCGATGAGCTTCGACTGGCCGCGCGGCTTCGGGGTTGCGCATGTGGTTCACCTGAACGGAAACGTGGCCGGCTGGCGCGGTCTGGACGGCTGGCAGGTGGGCACGTCCGCGCTGCGCATCAAGGGTCCGGATTTCGGTGCCCAGATCCGTGGCGGGCTGGGCTGGACCGGCGAGGGCGGCCGTCCGCGGATCGACTTGGCCGCGACTGTGGACGAGACCCGCCTGCCGGTGGCCAAGGGCTTCTGGGTGCGGCACCTGATGCCTGAGGCGTTGCTGCACTGGTTGGACACCGCTCTGGTGGACGGGGTCGTCCGCGACGGCCGCGCGATTGTTTCCGGCGACCTGGACGATTGGCCATTTGACGACCACACCGGTCGCTTCGAGGCCCGTGCTCACATCACCGACGCCACCGTCGCGTTCCAGCCGGACTGGCCGGCGGCGACCGGGCTCGACCTCCAGACCAGTTTCATAGGCAACGGTCTGGACATCACCGGTCACGGCACCCTGGCCGGAATCACGATCCCCGCCATCAAGGCGAGTGTCGACCACTATGACCACGGGACGCTGGCGGTCGAGGCCAAGGGCAGCAGCGATGTGTCGCGACTGCTGGGCTTGCTGCGTGCCAGCCCCCTGCAGCAGCTGAATCCGGAGACGTTCGCCGCGGTCAAGGGCTCCGGTCCTGCCGAGGTGGCTTTCGCGATGGCGCTGCCGATGGTGGAGCATGGCTCGCTGGCGATCGACGGCAACGTGCGCCTGGCCGGCGCCAGCTTGTCCGACCCGCGTTGGGGACTCGCGTTCGAGCAGGTCCGCGGTCCGGTGAGCTACACCCACAACGGCTTTCGCGCCGACCGGCTGGACGTGCAGATGGGCGGTCGCCCGGGCAAATTGTCCCTGCGCTCGGGCAAGGACGCGGTGCGCGACGCGGGCAACGTGCTGGAGGCCGACCTGCAGGCCCAGTTCGGTGCCGACACGCTTCTGGCGCGTGCGCCCGAGCTGGGGTGGCTTGCGCCCTACATGCAGGGTCGCTCCTCGTGGACGCTCGGCCTGCTCGTGCCCGGAGCGGGCGACCGCAGCGGGGATGCCGCAAGACTGAAACTCCAGTCCGACCTGGTGGGTACGGCATTGACGCTGCCCGCGCCGCTGGCGAAGCCGACTGGCCAACGACTGGCGACAACCGTCGAGACGGCGTTGCCGCTCGATCAGGGCGAGGTGCAGGTCGTCCTTGGCGATGTTCTGGCCCTGCGCGCACGCAGCAGCGGCCAGCGCACCGGGATCCGGGTGGCGCTGGGCAGCGGATCGCTGCCGGCGCCGGCACCGGCCTCGGGACTGATCGCCAGCGGGCGTGCGCGAATTCTGGATGCGATCGGCTGGGTGGGTCTGGCCCGGGCCGGGGCAGGTGATGGGAGCGGTGGCGGCGTGCCCTTGGGCCGGATCGACATCCGCACCGATCGGTTGCAGTTGTTGGGCGGAGAGTTCGGCGAGGCGCGCGTCCGCGTATCGCCGGAGGCCCGCGGCGCGCTGCTGGTACAGACGGATGGCCCCAGGTTGCAGGGCCGGCTGCAGGTGCCGGAGTCCTCCAGCGCTGCCGTAGCGGGCCGGTTTGAACGTGTCCACTGGAGCCTGCCCAAAAAAGCAGCCGATGCACCCAAAGCCGCGCCGCGCGTTGTCGCCGCCGCAGCGGACGACGACGACATCGATCCGGCGCGCATCCCGCCGTTGGCACTGGAGATCGATGACCTGCGCCTGGACGACGCGGTGCTGGGGCGGGCATCGTTGCGTACCAGGGCGACGGGCACGGGCCTGCAGATCGAGCACTTCAGCGCCGCGACGCCGGGCCAGCGGATTGATGCCCGGGGCAGTTGGACCGGGCGTGGGAAGGCCGCGCGGACACGTTTTGAAGTGGACCTGGCCAGCACCGACTTCGGCCGCCTGCTCACGGGTCTGGGCCATGTCGGCCGCCTCGACGGCGGCGAGGGCCGCATGTCGCTGGCCGCCGAGTGGGCGGGAGGCCCGATGCAGTTCGATCTGGTGAAGGTGTCCGGCAACCTGAAGGGCGAGGTGCGCGACGGGCGCCTGCTGGAGGTGGAACCCGGTGCGGGACGCGTATTGGGCCTGCTCAGCGTCGCCGAGTTGCCGCGCCGGCTGATGCTGGACTTCCGTGACTTCTTTTCCAAGGGTTTTGCGTTCAACCAGGCCAGCGGCGACATCCGCTTTGGCGGCGGGACGGCGAGCAGCGACGACCTGCGCATCGAGGGGCCGGCCGCTCGGATCAACATCCGCGGTGAAGCCGACCTGCGGGCCGAGACCTTCAACCAGACGATCGAAGTGCTGCCGCGTTCGGGCAACCTGCTGACCGTGGCCGGGGCACTGGCCGGTGGTCCGGTGGGCGCGGCGATCGGCGCGGCGGCCAATGCGGTGCTGCGCAAGCCGCTGGGCCAGATCGGCGCGAAAACCTATCGGGTCAGCGGCCCTTGGAAGGACCCGCATGTGGATGTGGTCAGCCGGGAGCCTGAGCGCAACGGCCCGGCGCCGGTCCAACCTGCAGTGAAGCCGCCGGTCAAACCGCCGGTCGAACAAGGCGCCGCGCCGCCCTCCGGTTGAAGCCCCGCCAGTCGCCCGCATATCGTCCGGGTGGCCTTGCCTGTATGCGCTACCGAGTCCCGCCGATGTCCCCCGTGAGCCGCCTCCCTGTCAGGTGGGCCGCCCGTTCCGTCCCTACGTCCCCAGAAGATCCCATGACCCAAACCCTGCAACTTGCCGAATCCCGACTCCTGCTGCCTTCCGGGCTCGATGCCGGGGGGCTTGAGCGAACCTTCGGCACGCTGCTGGGTCCGGGGATCGACTTTGGCGATCTGTATTTCCAGCACGCCCGGCGCGAGAGCTGGAGCGTGGAGGACGGCATCGTCAAGGACGGCGCGCACTCGATCGAGCAGGGCGTCGGCGTTCGCGCGATCAGCGGCGAGAAGACCGGTTTCGCCTACTCCGATGAGATCAATGCACAGGCGCTGATCGCCGCGTCCACCTCGGCGCGGGCGATCGCACGCGACGGCGGCAGCATGACCACCCGGCCGCTGGTGCGGGCCAACGCGCAGGCGTTGTACGCGCCGGTCGATCCGGTGGATTCGCTGGGCAACGAGGACAAGGTCGAGGCGTTGCGCCGCATCGACAAGCTGCTGCGTGCGGCCGACCCGCGGGTCCAACAGGTGATCGTCAGCCTCGGGGGCGGCGTGGATACCATTCTGGTGGCCCGCAGTGACGGCATCCTCGCCGCTGATGTGCGTCCGCTGGTGCGCTTCAACGTGCAGGTGATCGTCGAGCAGAACGGCCGGCGCGAATCGGGTTACACCGGGGGCGGCGGCCGGTACGGGTATGCCGAATTGTTCGCCGACGGCAAGCCGGAAGCCTGGGCCCGCGAGGCCTTGCGCCAGGCGTTGGTCAACCTGGAGGCGGTCGACGCGCCTGCCGGCGTCATGCCGGTGGTGCTCGGCAACGGCTGGCCCGGCGTGCTGCTGCACGAGGCGGTCGGCCATGGCCTGGAGGGCGATTTCAATCGCAAGGGCACTAGCACCTACGCCGGCCGCATGGGCCAGCGGGTCGCCGCGCCGGGCGTGACGATTGTCGATGACGGCACCCTGCCCGGGCGTCGCGGTTCGCTCAACATCGACGACGAGGGCGAACAGACCCAGTGCACGACGCTGATCGAGGATGGCGTGCTGGTGGGCTACATGCAGGACAGCCTCAACGCGCGCCTCATGGGCATGGCGCCGACCGGCAACGGTCGCCGCGAATCCTTCGCCCACCTGCCGATGCCGCGCATGACCAACACCTACATGCTCGCCGGCAAGCACGACCCGGAGGAGATGATCCGCTCGGTGAAGCGCGGGCTGTATGCGGTCAATTTCGGCGGCGGCCAGGTCGACATCACCAGCGGCAAGTACGTGTTCTCGGCCACCGAGGCCTACCTGATCGAAGACGGCCGGATTACCGCGCCGGTCAAGGGCGCCACGCTGATCGGCAATGGGCCGGAGACGATGCAGAAGGTACGCATGGTTGGACATGACCTCGCCCTGGACGAGGGTGTCGGCGTGTGCGGCAAGGACGGCCAGAGCGTGCCGGTCGGGGTCGGCCAGCCGTCGCTGCTGATCGATGGGATTACCGTGGGTGGCACCCAGGCGTGACGCCGCAGGCCGTCTACGGCTGGTCTTGCTCGGCCGCGTCGTCGTCGCGTGCGTCGTGGCCGGTAGCGGCCGGGTCCTCGGCGTCGTCGGTCGCGGAGCTTGCTGTTCCGGCGATCGGCATCTCGGGCAGCAGGATCAGTTCGCGCAACTGCCGGAACAGCTCCCGGGCGGCGCGTGGCGGCTTGTTGCGCTTGCGCTCCTCCAGGCTGTTGCGGACGAGCTGGCGCAGGCCCTGGCGGTCGGCGTCGGGGTACAGGTCCAGCAGCTCGGTCAGCGCGGCATCGCCCTCGGCCAGCAGGCGGTCACGCCAAGCCTCGATGCGATGCATGATCGCGGTTTCGCGCCGCGCCGTATCGCCTTTCTCATCGAGCGCGTCGCGGATCGCTTCCATCACCGCGTCATCCTCGCGCCGCATCTGCTTGGCCAGGAACGCCAGCTGGCGCTTGTGCGCGATGTGCGAGGTGATCCGGCGTGCCTCGCGGATGTGGGGGAGCAGCTCTTCGGGGACCGGCATGCGTGCCAGTTGCGCCTCGCTGAGTGCAACCAGTTGCTCGGCGATGGCTGCCACTTCCAGCGCTTCGCGCCGCTGCTGGCTGCGGCTCTCGCCACGGAATTCGCCGGTTTCCTCGTCTATGCCACGCATCGTCGCACCCCACCTATTCCGGTCGTCGCGGGTTTGCCCCGCGGCCACCGCATCAAGAACAGACTCCGGAGCGATCGCCCGGAACCACAGCCTGCAAGGATAAGACATTGAACGAGCTGCGCCCGACCCCTCCATCCAATCTTCCCAACAGCGAGGAACAGCTGGACATGCTGGCCGGCCTGTCCCGGCGGCTGCTCGACGCGGCCCGTGCCAACGGCGCCGACCAGGCGGAGGTGTCATGTTCGGAGGATTCCGGCCTGAACGTCAGCGTGCGCATGGGCGAGGTGGAGACAGTGGAATCGACCCGCGACCGGTCGATCGCGGTCACGGTTTACTTCGACGGCCGCAAGGGCAGCGCTTCCACCGCCGACCTGCGCGAGGAGAGCCTGGCCACAACAGTGGACCAGGCCTGCGCGATCGCGCGCCACACCGAGCGTGATCCGGCCGCCGGGCTGGCCGATGCGGAGCTGATGGCGACCGACCTGCGCGAGTTCGACAGCTGGCACCCGTGGGATATCCAGGCCGATGAGGCGATCGATCTGGCGCTGGCCTGCGAGCAGGCGGGTCGCGATGCCGATTCACGGCTGGAGAACTCCGATGGCGCCTCGGCGACCAGTGGCAGCACCGTTTCGGTGTATGCCAACTCGCACGGCTTCGTCGGCCGCGAGCGCGGCACCCACCACAGCCTGGGCTGCGCGCTGATCGCCGGCCGTGGCGACCAGATGCAACGCGACGGCTGGTACGACATTGCGCTGGCGCCCGAAGACCTCGCACCGGCCAGCGCAATCGGTCGCAAGGCCGCCGAGCGGGCGATCTCGCGCCTGGCGCCGCGCCAGGTTTCCACGGGAGCGTATCCGGTGCTGTTCGCCGCCGAAGTTGCGCGTGGACTGGTCGGGCACCTGCTGGGCGCGGTATCGGGCGGCGCCCTGTATCGCCGCGCAAGCTTCCTGCTCGACAGCGTGGGCACGCAGATTTTTCCCGAGTGGTTCGCCCTGCATGAGCAGCCGTTCCTGCTGCGCGGATTCCGCTCGTCCTCGTTCGATGCGGAGGGGGTCGCCACCCGCGAGTCCGCGCTGGTCGAAGGCGGCGTGCTGCAGCGCTACGTGCTTGGCAGCTACTCGGCGCGGCGCCTGGGCCTGCAGACCACCGCCAACGCTGGTGGCGTGCACAACCTGCAGGTGGCCAGCAATGCCGGAGACCTGCAGGCGATGCTGGCCGGCATGGGCACCGGCCTGCTGGTGACCCAGTTGATGGGGCAGGGCGTGAACACGATTACCGGCGACTACTCCCGTGGTGCGGGCGGCTTCTGGATTCAGGACGGCCAGATCCAGTATCCGGTCGATGGCATCACCATCGCCGGCAACCTGAAAGACATGTTCGCCGCCATCGAGGCGGTCGGCAGCGACGTCGATCACCGTTCGCACATCCGGACCGGATCGATTCTGGTCGGGCGCATGACGGTGGCCGGCGAAGGCTGAGCCAAGTCGATTGACCTGCCCACGGGCAGGGCACATGCTTTCACGAATCTATTCAGGGGGTTTCGCATGAACGTTCACGAACACGATCCACTTGGTACCCCGCCGCAGGACGAGGGAATTCCCGTCCAGCAGCGTCAATGGGCGATGTTTGCCCACCTGTCCGCGCTCACCGGCATTTTCACCGGCGGACTGGGTTGCGTCCTGGGTCCACTGATCATCTGGCTGATCCAGAAGGACACCATGCCCTTCGTGGACGACCAGGCCAAGGAAGCGCTCAACTTCAACATCACCATCGCCATTGTCACGCTGGCTCTGGTGGCGGTCGGAACGGTGCTGCTGGTGATCCTGATCGGCTTCCTGTTCTACTTCGCCGCGTTTGCCGTGGGCATCTACTGGCTGGTGATGACGATCATCGCCACCATCAAGAGCAACGAAGGCGTCGCCTACCGCTATCCGATGACGCTGCGTCTGGTCAGCTGATTCCTGCATCGGCCCGTTGTTGCGGCCGACTTGCACCCACTGGCCCGGGAGCGTGATTCCCCGGGCCCGTTTGCATTTTGCGCTCTCCAATCAGCGGTGGACGCGCTGGTCGAGCCGATCCATGCGCGCCTGCAGCGGTGGATGCGTGCGGTAGAGCTGCGACATTCGCGCCGGACGCGTGCCCAAGGCGGCCATCTTTTGCAGTACCGCGTAGAACGACAGCGGGTCGAACCCGGCGCGCGCCAGATACACCCCGGCGGCTTCGTCGGCGCGGTACTCGGCGTCGCGGTCCAGACTGCTCATCATCACCGCCGCGCCGTGCGTGTTGACGTAATCGCGGGCGAAATCCGCCGCGATGCCCTGCGGCCGGATCTGGGCCATGGCAACGTCCTTGCCGACCTTGGCGATTTCCTGCTTGCGGATCACTTCATAGTGGTCGCGCTGGACGACGTGACCCAGTTCGTGGGCGATCACTGCCGCGAGCTCGGCATCGTCGTCGAGCAGGTCGTACATGCCGCGGGTGACCAGGATGTAGCCGCCCGGAGCGGCGTAGGCGTTGATCTCGCCGTCCTCGATGACACCGAAGGTCCATGGCAACTGCGGTCGCGAGGTCTGCGAGGCCACCCAACGTCCCACCAGATTGACCCGCTTCTGCGCTTCCGGGTTGGCCCACAGCGGCGCTGCGCCCAGCACCCGGCCGGCAATCGCGGGCCCGAGTTCCACCTCCTCGGCGGCCAGCTCCTGTTCCGACTTGCCCACCGCACGGTCGGCGACCCGCATCGCGCTGTCGGCGATGGCGCCGCCGCCGAGGCGGGAGAGCAGTCCGCGCGCCGTTGACAGCGTCGCCCGCTTGTCAGCCTGGGTTGCCTGGCCAGCGCTCCCGCGCGCGGCCGCCGCATCCGGTCCCCAGGCGATGCGCACCGGCTGCCAGCCCTTGCTGCGCGCGTACGTCGCGGCGGCCTCTGCACTGACGCTGTAGGCCTGCAGCTGCGACAGGCCAGCGGCATCGTTGCGGGCCGTCCGCAGCGTGCTTTCGGTGATGCCGCGCACGCTCGCCGTCTCGGTACTCCTGCCCTGGCCGGAATTGCCGCCGAACAGGGCCTGACTGTTGGCCGCAGGCGTCTCGGCACCGGCGCTTGCCACCCGCACATCGTTGATGCGCACGTATCCACTGGCGCCGTCGGCCATCTGCAGCCGGTACCACAGGCCGTTCTGGTCCATGATTTTCACTGCCGCGTTGCGCTGCAGTACGGCGATTTTCCCGGCGTTGAAGTCCGGCCCGCTGCGCACCTCGACCGAAGGTTTGTGCACTATCGCTGGCATCTCGGCGGCCACCGCAATGGCGCCGGCGGTGAGGAGCAGCGCGGGCAGGATCGCCACGCCGATGCGTTTGCTGATGGTCTTCATGCAATTTCTCCATCGGGCGTTGGGCCCGTGTGAGTCAAGGTGATGGCGTCGGCCAGTGGCCGCTCGGGGCGTTGGTTGAAGTCCTGGCCCAGCAGGCCGCGCAGTTTCAGACGGCGCTGGTCCGGGTTGTCCCCACCGGTTTTGGAAATGGCAAAAGCGATCGCCAGTTGCGCGCTGGCTGCCGGCGCGCCGGGATAGCGCACCAGCTCCGCCTGCAGGGCATCCAGATCGTTGCGGACCCGCTCACGCAGCGCGGCCTCGCTGTTGCCGTTCCACAGCAGGACGACGATGTCGTCCAGCATCGCGGTCATGACGTGCTTGCGCTCCACCACGCCGTCGATCATGACAATGCCGTCCTCGGCATAGACGTAGCGGCGCAGGACGCGCCGATACTCGCGGCGCCGGACCTTGTACGTGCGCGCCGACAAGGTGGCGTCTGGCAGCAGGCGCAGTCGCACCACCGCCGTCCACGGCTCGGCGGCCGGATCATGCTCGACGGTGTAGTCGCTGTTGCCGTCCGCGCGTCCGCGCTGCACGCCCGAGTACATCCGGCACGCACCGAAACACAGGCTGATGAAGCCCACGCAGGCAAAGATGTCGAGGAAGAACCCGAACAACGTCAGCCCGGCGAAGGCGATCAACAACAGCAGCGCGTTGATGGCCACGAACACCGAATCCACGTCCTTGTGCGGCTGTCCGCGCCAGAACACGAGGGTGGTGAGCAGGGTCGCCAACGCGGCGAGCACGTACTTCACCCAACCTGGTGGCATCCGGATCGCGCTTCCGGCCACCAGGGCCTCGGTCGCCTCGGCGAGGACCTCCACCCCGGGCATCGCGCGATTGACCGGGGTCGGCTTGATATCGTTGATGCCCGCCGCGGTGAACCCGACCAGGGCCACGGTGTCGGTCAAGGATGGCATCGGGTGCGCTTCGGTGTGACAGATCGGGCGCTGCTCGATGACGTCTGCCGCGCTCGCATAGGGCAGTTGCGAGCGGGCCCGCCAGTTGACCCGCAACAATGGGCTTGGCGGATGCCGAACCGTTGCCGGGGCGTCATCCGCCAGGGCTGCAAGGCGCATCGGCAGCGCGGGGATGTTCCAGTCGCCCGCGTCCAGATAGAGCAGGACGTCGCGCACCACGCCGTCCTCGGCCCGGGCGACATTGACCAGCGCGCTGTGGCGCGCCATGGCTTGGCCGTAGGGCAGCATCAGCGCGACCGTTGGCCCGGGCGTCGCTGCGCCGCGCGTGCGCGGATACGCCGCGGGCGCGAGGTCGGCGGTGAGTAATGCGCGAGCGTCAAAGTCGCGGTGCAGGCGCGAGGCGGCAAACAGGAACCGGCCGTCGCCCGCCTTGGCCATTTCTTCCAGCAACTCATCGCCCTGGGGGTCCTGCGCGGAGCGATCGGCGAACAGGACATCGAATCCGATCCCGCGTACACCGGCGCGGTCGAGCCCGTCGATCAGGTCGGCGTGGCGGGCGCGGCTCCACGGCCAGCCACCTTCCCCCACACTGCGGAAGTACTCGATCGAGCAGTCGTCGATCTCGACCACCACCACCCGGCCCGATGGCGTCGGCTCGATCGGCCGCCACCGCAATACCTGGTCGAAGATTGCATCCTCGGCGGCATCCAGAGAACGCTCATGGGTCCAGTCCCACGCCAGCCAGCCAATCGCCGCCGCCGCCAGCAACGGAAAGAAGGCGAAGCGCAGCTGCAGCGTCAGCCACGCCAGTGGTCGGCGATAGCCACGCAGGACGACGGTCCAGGCGTCCATCGCGCGGACGCCCAGCGTTGCCATCCGTGTGTGTAGCCATGCCAGTAAGGCATGGCCGGGGCCGTTGCCCATCGCGCTACCTGCTTTGCCGGAACTCCTGTCCCCACCACTTACGAGGCTTGGGGGCGAAACCGGTCAGAAGCTGCGTTCGACCGCCTGACGTCCCAGGGCGGCGAGCAAGCCGGCGCGCTCACCAAACGGTGCCAGGGCGTCGTTCATGCGCGCCGCGAGCTCCTGCAGGCGAGCTTGCGAGGCCTCCATCCCCAGCAGGGCGGGGAAGGTCGCCTTGTCCTGGGCCGCGTCCTTGCCGGCGGTCTTGCCCAGGGTGTCGCTGTCGCCTTCGACATCGAGGATGTCGTCGCGGACCTGGAACGCCAGGCCAAGTGCGTCGGCGTAGGCATCCAGTCGCGCGAGATCACCTTCGCTCGCGTTGGCGCACAGGGCGCCCATGCGTACCGCCGCGCGGATCAGCGCACCGGTCTTCAGGGCGTGCAGGTGTTCCAGTGCGTCGATGCCGATGGTGGCGCCGTTGCCGGTCGCAGCCAGGTCCAGCGCCTGGCCGCCGCACATACCGGTGCTGCCGGTTGCGTGGGCGAGGGTGCGCATCAACGCGACCCGGACGGCATCGCTCACCGGCGCATCGGCGAGCACGCTGAAGGCCTGGGTCTGCAGCGCATCCCCGGCGAGGATCGCGGTCGCCTCGTCAAAGGCGATGTGCACCGTTGGCTTGTTGCGGCGCAGGTCGTCGTCATCCATCGCCGGCAGGTCGTCGTGCACCAGCGAGTAGGCGTGGACCAGTTCGATGGCCACCGCCGGGGCGTCCAGGGCGGTCGGATCGGCGCCACACAGGTCGCCGGCGGCGTAGACCAGCAGGGGCCGCATACGCTTGCCACCCAGCAGGGCGGCGTGGTGCATGGCCGCGTGCAGCCGGCCGGGGCCGCTGTCGGCGCTCGGCAGTGCCGCGGCGAGTGCCAGGTCGATCCGCTCCCGCCACTGCGCCAGACGCGTCTCAGGCATCGGGAGCCGAGGGATCGGGCAAGGGGTGGAATTCCTCCGCGCTGTCGGGATCCTGCGGGTCACTGAGCAGGCGGACGCGCAGCTCGGCCTGTTCCAGGGCGGTCTGGCAACTGCGGTACAGGCCGACGCCGCGTTCGTAGGCGGCCAGTGATTCTTCCAGGCTCAAGTCGCCCTTTTCCATTTTTTCCACCAGCTGTTCGAGTGCATCCAGCGAGGTTTCGAAATGGGCGACGGGTGATTCTTCGGGATCGGGTTTGCGGGGCATCCGTGCAGTGTCGGCCAGTGTGCGCGGACGGTCAATGCAAGGCCGGGCCCGGCCAATGACGGTCAATCGGAGCGTGGAAGCCAACGCAGCGTGGCGCCGTGCAGGTCGAGCCAGTCTGCGAACTCCTTTGCGTAGACCAGGTCGGCTACGGCCAGCACACTGTCGTCGGTGCGCATGAGCAACGGCAGGTTGGGTCGTTGCCATGGCGGAACATCCAGATCCTGAAGCAGATGCTTGAGCGAGTGGCTGTGTGTCCGCCCGGGAAGAGTAATCCGCTCGCCTCCGCGGCGGGTGGTGACATGGCAGGTCCATGGCAATACTGGCGCCCCTTCCAGTGCCAACCGGCTCCCGTTTGGGAGACTCAGGGGCTCGCGACCGTCCCAGGTCGCCTTCCAGCCTTCGGGCACGGTGTCCTGCATGGCCCCGGCGTGCAGGCCGTCGCGCCAGGCGTGGATCACCGCTCCGCTCCATTGGAACCGCGCCAAGGCGTCGGCACGCGCAGGTAACAAGTCCGATTCGATGCGCGCCACGCCGTGCGCCGGCAGTGCTGGCAATCCCAGTCCGGCGATCCATCGGCGCAGCACGCGGGCTCGACGAGCGGCGGGCAAGGTGCGTAGCGCTGCGCGTGAAAGCACTCGCGGGTTCCTGCCGGTGCAGGCCGCCAGCGCGGAGGCGTCGCCGTCGTCCAGCAGTTGCTGTGCTTCCCCACACAGGGCTGCGGAACGTGCGAACGCCGACTCGGCGCCGGGCCAGCGCGAGCGCAGCAGCGGCAGGACCTGCTGGCGCAGGAAATTGCGGTCGAAACTGGAATCGGTATTGCTGGGGTCCTCGATCCAGCGCAGGCCGTGCGCGGTGGCATACGCCAAGAGCGTCTCGCGCGAGGTGTCCAGCAGGGGGCGCCACAGCCGTCCCGGGGCAAACTCCCGCCAGCGCCGGATGGAGGCCAGGCCGTCCACGCCCGATCCGCGCAGGGCACGCAACAGGAAGGTCTCCGCCTGGTCGTCACGGTGGTGGCCAAGTACCAGCACATCGCCGCGCTCCATCAGTCCGGCGAACGCGGCATGCCGGGCATCGCGGGCCGCCGCTTCGGTGCCGCGTCCATCAACGCGGACGGTGACCCGGATCGTGTCCAGCGGGATGCCGAGCGAATCGCAGACTGAGTTGCAGTGCACGGTCCAGCGGTCGGCGTCGGCCTGCATGCCGTGGTGGATATGGATGGCGCGCAGTCCCCTGCGGCGCACGGCCGGGTCCCGGGCGAGAGCATTCAGCAGCACGGTGGAATCGAGCCCACCGCTGAATCCGACCAGCAGGGGCGCGTCGGGTCGGTCGTGAAAGGGGTGGCCCGGGATTGTCATCGGCAAATGGTGCCACGGCGTGATCGCCGCGGCCGGCACGAAGGGCGGGGCCGTTACGCCAGCGTGGCGGCCAGCTTGTTAACGTTGTCCACCTGAACCCGGATCGGAGCACACCTTGAGTCACCTGTTTGAATCCCTGCAGCAAAGATCAGTCGAGTTCCGCAACCGGCTGGTGGTCTCGTCCATGTGTCAGTACTCGGCGCGTGACGGCATGCCCGAGGACTGGCATCTGGTGCATCTGGGCAGCCGTGCGGCCGGCGGCGCAGGGGCGGTGATCGCCGAGGCGACCGCCGTCGCGCCCGAGGGGCGGATCTCGCCGGAGGACACCGGCATCTGGAATGACGCCCAGCGTGACGCCTGGAAACGCATCGCCGGCTTCGTCGAGGCGCAGGGCGCGGTGGCCGGGATCCAGTTGGCGCACGCCGGGCGCAAGGCCAGCACCTATGCGCCGTGGCGGGGTCGTGGCGCGGTCGCTCCAGCGGTCGGCGGCTGGATACCGGTGGCGCCCACCGCGCTGGCCTTCGATGCTCACTACGCCGATCCGGGCGCACTCGACCGTGGCGGCATCGCCCGGATCATCGAGGATTTTGCGATGGCCGCTCGTCGCTCGCTGGCGGCGGGGTTCCGGCTGGTGGAAGTCCACGCCGCTCACGGCTACCTGCTTCACCAGTTCCTGTCGCCACTGTCGAACCGGCGCGAGGACGACTACGGGGGCAGTTTCGAGAACCGCACCCGCCTGCTGCTGGACGTGCTCGACGCGGTGCGCCATGAGTGGCCCCGGGAGCTGCCGGTGTGGGTGCGCATCTCGGCGACCGACTGGGCCGAGGGCGGCTGGGATATCGAGCAGAGCATCGCGCTGTGCCGGATGCTGGCGGGGCACGGGGTCGATCTGGTGGATGTCTCATCTGGCGGGCTGGTGCCGGACGTCACGATTGCGGTGGAGCCCGGCTACCAGGTGCCGTTCGCCGCACGCATCCGCCGCGAGGCCGGTATCGCTACCGGTGCGGTCGGACTGATCACCGACGCCGCCCAGGCCGAGGCACTGGTGGCCAACGGCGACGCCGACATGGTCCTGTTGGCCCGAGAGCTGCTGCGCGACCCGTACTTTCCGCAGCGGGCCGCGAAGGAGCTGGGTGCGGCGCTGCCGGTGCCCGTGCAATACCAGCGCGCCTGGTAACGGCGCGGCGTGGCTCAGGCTGCTTCGTAGGCCCCGTAGTTGCGCAGCCGCTCATAGCGCTGCTGCAACAACTCCTCGACCGGCTTGGCCTGCAGGATGTCGAGCTCGTTGAGCAATACCGCCTTGAGCCGGGTCGCGATCTGGCGCGGGTTGCGATGCGCACCGCCGGTGGGCTCGCGCACCACCTTGTCGACCAGACCGAGGCCGTGCAGGCGCTTGGCGGTCAGGCCCAGCTGCTCGGCGGCGTCCTTGGCCTTGGCCGGGTCCTTCCACAGGATCGACGCGCAGCCTTCCGGGGAAATCACCGAGTAGGTGCTGTGCTCCAGCATCACGGTGCAGTCGCCGACGCCGATCGCCAGCGCGCCGCCCGAGCCGCCCTCGCCGATGATCGTGCAGATGATCGGGACCTTCAGCTCGGCCATTTCCAGCAGGTTGCGGGCGATGGCTTCCGACTGGCCGCGCTCTTCGGCGCCGATGCCCGGATACGCGCCGGGGGTATCGATGAAGGTCAGCACCGGCAGCTGGAAACGCTCGGCCAGCTTCATCAGGCGCAGCGCCTTGCGATAGCCCTCCGGCCGTGGCATGCCGAAATTGCGGCGCACCTTGCTCTTGGTGTCGCGGCCCTTCTCGTGGCCAATGATGACCACCGGTCGCCCGCCGATGCGGCCCAGGCCGCCCACGATGGCCGGATCGTCGCTGTAGGCCCGGTCGCCGGCCAGCTCCTGGAACTCGTCGCACATCACCCGGATGTAGTCATTGGTGTGCGGACGGGCCGGGTGCCGGGCCAGTTGCGATACCTGCCACGGGCTGAGGTCGCGGAAGATCTGCGCGGTGCGCTTGCGCAGCTTGTCCTGCAAGGTGTGCACTTCGCTGTCGGCGTCCACCGCGGACCCTCGGCTGGCCTGGCGAAGCTCCTGGATCTTGGCTTCCAGGTCGGCGATGGGTTGTTCGAAATCGAGGTAGTTCGGGTTCATGGGTAGCCTGGGCTTGGGCAGCCGTACTGCCGTGAATCGGACAGTCTAACCGACCCCTCTGCGCGCACGCGCCAAGCGACGGCGTACCTGCTGGCGTGCTACCCGTTCAACCCCACGGCCGCTCAAGTGCCAGTTTCACCGCGCGTACGCCGGGCTCGGCGCGAAGCAGGCCGGCAAGTTCCGCGTCCACCCGTACTGATCCGCTGGATGGCAGATCGACCATGCCGGCGGCGACGGGCAGCAGCAGGTCAAGCCGGACCCGCGCGCCGCCCGGACGATGTCGCGCCAGCAGCGCATCAACCCGCTGCCAGGTGCCGGGCACCTGCAGGTCCAGACGCAACGACAGCCGCTTGGCGTGATCGGCGCAGATCTGGTTGTAATCCCAGCAGCGTTCGGCCTTGAGGGCGAAGCCACCGCTGAAGGCGTCCTCGCGCAAGCCGCCCTTGATCACCAGCAGGCGGTCACGGGTCAGCAGCGGGGCGAAGTCGGTATAGGTCTCGGAGAAGAACGCGACTTCGAGCCGGCCGCTGCCGTCCTCGATCTGCACGAACATCTGGCTGTCGCCCTTCTTGCGCAGCGCGACCACCTGGCCGGCGACGACCGTGTCCAGCTCCGGTCGCCAACCGCTGCGTGCGCTTTCCGGACGCGATTCCCAGATCCTCTCCAGCGCACCCAGATCGTGCCCGATCAGGTCCAGCAACTCGTCGCGGTAAGGGTCGAAGGGATGCCCGCTGAGGTAGTGGCCCAGGGTTTCGCGCTCGCCGGCCAACAGCTGGCCGAGCGGAAACTCGTCGGTCTCGCGCAGGTCGATATGCAGCGCTGGACCGGCGTCGCCGCCGCCGAACAGGCTGACCTGCCCGGCCTCGCGCTCGCGGGCCAGCTGCTCGGTGGCGCGGACCACCTCGGGCAATTGCAGCATCAGGCTGGCGCGGTTCTTCCCCAGTTTGTCCAGGGCGCCGGCGCGGGTCAGCGCTTCCAACGCGCGGCGGTTGAGCTTGCCGCCTTCCACGCGCTTGCAGAAGTCGAGCAGGTCAGCGAATGGGCCCGCGCGGCGCGCCTGTACGATCGCCTCGCACGCGCCATAACCGACACCTTTCACCGCGCCCAGACCGTAGCGGATCGTGTCGACAGGCGGTTTGGCATCGGCGTCCACGGGCACTGCTCCGGCGTCCGGTTCCACCGCCTCGAACATGTACGCCGAGGCGTCCACATCCGGTGGCAGCACGGTCAGATTCATGGCCCGGCACTCGTCCAGGAAACCGGTGACCTTCTCGGTGTTGTCCATGTCGGAGGACAGCACCGCGGCCATGAACTCGGCCGGGTAGTGCACCTTCAGCCACGCGGTCTGGTAGGCGACCAGCGCATAGGCGGCCGAGTGCGACTTGTTGAAGCCGTACTCGGCGAACTTCTCCATCAGGTCGAAGATCGGGCTGGCGACCTTGGCCGGAATGCCGTTGGCCAGGCAGCCGGCCTCGAACTTGGCCCGTTCCTTGGCCATTTCCTCGGGCTTTTTCTTGCCCATCGCGCGGCGCAGCAGGTCGGCGCCGCCCAGCGAGTACCCAGCCATGACCTGGGCGATCTGCATCACCTGTTCCTGGTAGACGATCACGCCATAGGTGGGGCTCAGCACCGGCTCCAATGACGGATGCGGATAGCTGACCTCGGCCACGCCGTGCTTGCGGTCCACCCAGTCCTTGTCCATCCCCGAGCCGAGCGGACCGGGGCGGAACAGCGCCGCCAACGCGATGATGTCCTCGAAGGTGTCGGGGCGGGCGCGCTTGAGCAACTCGCGCATGCCGCGCGACTCGAACTGGAACACCGCCACGCCTTCGCCGCGGGCGAACAGCTCGTAGGTCGGCTTGTCGTCCAGCGGCAGCGCGGTGATGTCCAGCGGTTCTTCGCCGGTCTTGGCGCGGCGCACGTTGATCGCCTTCACCGCCCAGTCGATGATCGTCAGCGTGCGCAGGCCGAGGAAGTCGAACTTCACCAACCCGACCGATTCCACGTCGTCCTTGTCGAACTGGGTTACCGGCGTCTTGCCGCGACCCTCGCCATCGTGCTCGGCGAACAGCGGGCAGAAATCACTCAGCGGCGAGGGTGCGATCACCACACCGCCGGCGTGGCGACCGGCGTTGCGGGTCAGGTTCTCCAGACTGCGCGCGAGGTCCAGCAGGTCGCGCACGTCGTCTTCGGAGTGATAGCGCGCGATCAGGTCGCCGGACGCCAGCTCGGGATTCTTCTTGGCCGCCTCCGACTCGCCCAGCGCGTCGCTCAGGCTCACGCCCAGCGTCATCGGGATCAGTTTGGCGATCCCGTCGACGAAGCCGTAGGGATGGCCGAGCACGCGCCCGCAGTCGCGCACCACCGCCTTGGCGGCCATGGTGCCGTAGGTGATGATCTGGCTGACCCGGTCGCGGCCGTACTTGCGCGCGACGTAGTCGATCACCTCGTCGCGGCGGTCCATGCAGAAGTCGATGTCGAAGTCGGGCATCGACACGCGCTCCGGATTCAGGAAGCGCTCGAACAGCAGGTCGTAGGGCAGCGGGTCCAGGTCGGTGATGCCCAGTGCCCACGCCACCAGCGAACCGGCACCCGAGCCGCGCCCAGGCCCGACCGGAATGCCCTGTTCCTTGCCCCAGTTGATGAAGTCCGCAACGATCAGGAAGTAGCCGGGGAAGCCCATCGACAGGATGACGCCGAGCTCGGTATCGAGGCGGTCCTCGTAGTCCTGTCGGGTCTTGCCTTCGGCCAGCGGCGCCTTCTCCAGCCGCGCGTCCAGCCCGTCGTGCGCCTGGCTGCGCAGCCAGGACTCGATGGTGTGGTCATCGGGCACCGGGAATGCGGGCAGGTAGTAGGTGCCCAGCTGCATCTCGAGGTTGCAGCGGGTCGCCAGCGCCAGTGCGTTGTCAATCGCGTCAGGGACGTCGGCGAACAACTCCGCCATCTCTTCGGACGACTTCAGGTACTGCTCGGCGCTGTACTCCTTCGGCCGTTTGGGGTCGTCCAGCACCCGGCCGGTCGAGATGCAGACGCGCGCCTCGTGCGCGTCGAAGCCGTCGCGGTCGAGGAAGCGGACATCGTTGCTGGCGATCAGCGGCAGCCCGCGCTTGGCCGAGGCGTGGATCGCGAATTCGTTGAACGCGGGCTCGTCGGCGCGCCCGGTCCGGGTCAGCTCCAGATGCAGGCGGTCGTCAAAAATTCCCTGCCAGTCCGCCAGCCAGGCCTCGGCCAGCTCGGGCCGCTGCGAGGTCGCCATGCGCCCGGCGAGGCTCTGTCGTCCGGCCAGGGCGAACAGGCCCTCGTTGTCCTCGCGCAGCCATTCCGGGCGCAGCGCGACGCTGTCGGTACGGTGGCCTTCCATCCACATCCGGCTGAGCAGGCGCGACAGGGTCAGGTAACCGGTGTGGTCGCGGCATAGCAGGGTCAGGCGCGAGCTGGCCTCGTTGCCATCGGCCAGGCCGATGTCCGCGCCCAGGATCGGCTTGACCCCGGCCTGTTCCGCAGCGCGATAGAACTTCACCGCGGCAAACAGGTTGTTGACGTCGGTCAGGGCGACCGCCGGCTGACCAAGCATCACGCAGCGTTTGACCAGCTCGTTGACCCGGATGGTGGAGTCGACGAGCGAGAATTCGCTGTGCAGGTGAAGGTGGGTGAAGCGAGCTGGCATTCGTGCCGTGGACCGACCGGCTGGGGCAACGCCCAGAGTATCAGCCACGGTCGGCCGGGCAAGGCCTTGACAAGCCTTGCGGGGACCGAAGACGACGGTACGCGCGCCGCGGGTTTCCGGCCCGCGGCACGCAATGGCTCAGTTCACCCGGAAACGCCCAGCCTCATCTTGCGACAGGTAGCTGGTGCGTCCGGTCCTCCGGCAGTGTTCCGTCCACAGCCATTCGGCGGTCCGGGCGTCGTCGAGCTGGTCCCGGGTGAAGCCGAAATGCCGGCGTGACTCGCCGCGCAAACCGGCCTCGATCCTGCGCAGGCGACAGAAGTCGAGGTAGTCCCTGACCTCGTCGGCCAGAGTGGGCCATGCCGTCTCGACCACCACCGCGCCGTCCAGCCAGCCCACCACGGGCAGGCTGTGGGGAATCAGAGTGTCCTTGCCATGCAGGTAGTCCAGCGCTGTCGCGGCAGCAATCGCCGCCGCGGCGTCGGTCTCCCACTCCGGATCGGACTGCATCAGGTCCATGGCGCCTGCGCGGCGGATCCGTTCGCGGATCGACTGGGGAATACGTCCGTCCCGGGCCTGGAATATCAGCTCGCGCGCGGCGGTGGCCAACTGGTCGCCGTCGACTTGGGGATGCTCGGCACTGATCTGCGCCAGCAGTGCATTGAAGTGCGCCAGACGGACCGGGTCGGGTACGAAGTCGCCGATCGAGTGGCGGTTGGAGTTCAGTCGCACCGCGCCGCTGAACAGGCTTGCTGGCAGCGGGGATACGACGAATAGGGACGTGTTCATGAGGATAGCCTCATTGCTTGTCCATGCCTGGACGGGGTGGCTGGCGGATCCAACGGTAGACACCGTCATCCGCGACAGGCCAGAGCCGCCAAATCGCTGTGCAATGGGTCTGCGACCCGGCACGCTCCACGACTCCAGCGTGCTCGCTCGCGGGCCAGCTGGCGAGTGCCGCAAGTCCTGGGGCGCGACACGCACCACATTCCGAGAGGCCCGTGCGCATACCTCTACGCGTTGGTTTATCCGCGATTGGGAAACGGCAGGTGAACGTCTGACCGGGGCTTCGGGGGCCGTTCCCGTTCAGTACCTGATGACCGCCCGGCGATCGACGCGGCGCTGAGCCCGCCGGCCCCGTCCCGGTCAATCACCTTCCGTACCGGGGCAAAACTTCGCCGGTGGTGGGGACAGGCGCCATGCCGGTCCAGCGCGGCGAGGTGCGCCGGAGTGCCGTAGCCCTTGTGAGCGGCAAAGCCGTAGTGCGGCCATTCCTGGTCCAGCGCGCACATCAGGCGGTCGCGGGTGACCTTGGCGAGGATGGAGGCGGCCATGATGGCGCGGTCGCGGCGGTCGCCGCCGATCCACGCTTCCGCCGGGCAAGGCAGCCCCTTCGGGATCACGTTGCCGTCGATGCGGGCCGCGACGGCAAGGTGACTGACGGCCTCCACCGCACGACGCATTCCGGCCATCGTGGCCTGGTAGATGTTGATGCGGTCGATCTCCTCGACCTCCACTGCGACCACGTGCCAGGCAAGCGCGCGCTCCACGATTCGCGCGTACAGCTCATCGCGCCGTCGCGCACACAGCACCTTGGAATCGTCCAGCCCGTTGACCGGGGTGCGACCCGGCGCAAACACCACGGCAGCGACCACGACCGGACCGGCCAGTGGCCCACGTCCGGCCTCGTCCACACCGGCGAACGGTTCGGCAGCCCTGACGGTGTCCAGTTGCAGGGTCAGTTGGTCGGTGCAGCAGCCCATCGGCTCAGGATACGAGCTCGACGATCGCCTGTGCAGCCTGCGCGGAGGCGCCGCGGCGCAGCGAATCGTGCAGGGCGAGGAAGCGCAATTGCAGGCCGCGGGTGTCGGCGCCGCGCAGCCATGCCAGGCACGCATCTGCCAACGCCTCCGGGCGGCATTCGTCCTGCATCAGCTCGGGCACGACCTCTTCCCCTGCGAGCACGTTGGGCAGCGCGTAATGATCGACCTTGAGCATGCCCAGGGTTTTCACCAATAAATACGTGAACGCGGAAACCCGGTAGGCGACGACCATCGGTCGTTTCGCCAGCATCGCCTCCAGCGTCGCGGTGCCGGACGCCAGCAGGATCACGTCGCTGGCGACCATCGCGGTGCGTGACTGTCCGTCCACCACGCTCAGCGCACGCGAAAGCGCAGTTGCGTCCGGGTGGCGGGCCAGGGCGGTCGCGAATGCGTCGCGTGCCTGCGGTCCGGCCATCGGCGCGACCACCTGCAGCGCCGGTTCGGCGGCAAGCACGCGTGCCGCAGCGCCGATGAAGTCGGCACCCAGACGCTGGATCTCGCCGACCCGTGACCCCGGCAACAGGGCGAGCACGGGTCGTTGGGGATCCAGTCCGAGCGTCGCCCGCGCCGCATCGCGGTCGGGAACCAGCGGCATTGTGTCGGCAAGCGGATGGCCGACGAAGCGCGCGTCCACGTCGTGCCTGGCGTAGATCGCCGGCTCCATCGGAAACAGGCACAGCACCAGATCGGCGCTCTCACCGATCCGGGCCGCGCGTTTCTCGCGCCAAGCCCATACCGACGGGCTGACGTAGTGCACGGTGCGCACACCGCGCTGCTTCAGCCACTTCTCCACGCCCAGATTGAAGTCCGGTGCGTCGATACCAATGAACACGTCGGGCTGCCACCCCAGCACGCGTTCGCGCAGTTCCCGCCGCAGGCGGAGCAGGCGTGGCAGGTGGCGCAGTACCTCCGACAGGCCCATCACCGCGAGCTCGGAGGCATCGAACCAGGTTTCCATGCCAGCATCGCGCATCGCCGGACCGCCGACCCCGACAAATTCCGCGCCCGGCCAGCGCAGGCGGAGCTGCTCGATCAAGTCCGCGCCGAGCAGGTCGCCGGACGCTTCTCCGGCCACCAGGGCAATGCGTTTGGGTCGGGTCGGGGGGAGCTCGTTGAAGATCTCCGCCACGGCACGGCTGTCGCTCACCGCAGCAGGGGCCGATCGCTGCTGTCGATGAAGTCCAGCAGCTGGCGAACATCGTCGCTGTCGCCCGCCATCTCGCGCAGGCGGGCCTGGGCCTCCTCCAGCGTGTGGCCGGCCACGTAAAGGGCGCGGTAGGCCCGCTTGATCATGGCGATGCGCTCGGCGTCGAAGCCGCGCCGCTTCAGGCCTTCGTTGTTGATCCCGCGCGGCCGGCTGTAGCCTTCCTGGGCCACCATCACGAACGGCGGCACGTCACCGTTGACGAACGCGCCCATGCCGATGAACGCGTGCGCGCCGATCCGGCAGAACTGGTGGACGCCGGCGAACCCGCTGAGGATCACGTGGTCGCCAACGATGACGTGGCCAGCAAGGGTCGCGTTGTTGGAAAACACGCAGTCGTTGCCGATCACGCAGTCGTGGGCGATGTGGGTGTAGGCGAGCAGCCAGTTGTCATCGCCAATGCGGGTGGCACCGCCGCCGCCCTGGGTGCCGCGGTTGATGGTGACGAACTCGCGAACCGTGTTGCGCTCGCCCATGACCAGCTCGACGCGCTCGCCGGCGTACTTCTTGTCCTGCGGCTCGCCACCAATGGCAGCGTGGCCGATGAAGCGGTTGTCGCGGCCGATCCGGGCCGGTCCGTGCACGCTGCAGTGCGGCCCGATTTCCGTATTGGCGCCGATCTCCACGTCCGCACCGATGTAGCTGAAGGCGCCCACCGTCACACCATCGGCGAGCCGTGCCCCGGCTTCGACGATCGCGCTGGGGTGGATGACCGCCGCGCTCATGGCTTGTTGACGACCTCGGCACACAGGATGTCGGCGCAGGCGGCCTGCTCGCCGTCGACCCGGGCGATGCCCTGGTACAGCGCCATGTTGCGGATGGTCCGCTTGAGGATCACTTCCAGATCGAGGCGATCGCCGGGGACAACCATGCGGGAGAACCGCGCACCGTCGATCTTGACCAGATAGAAGAGCTTGTTCTCGAAGGTCCCGCCCAGCGAGAGTTGGGTGAGGAGACCGCCGGCCTGGGCCAGCGCCTCGATCACCAGCACGCCGGGCATCACCGGCTGACCGGGGAAGTGGCCGTTGAAGAACGGCTCGTTGTTGGTGACGTTCTTGTAGGCGAGGATGCGTTTGTTCGGATCCAGCTCCGTCACCCGGTCGACCAGCAGGAACGGGTAGCGGTGCGGCAGCAGCGCCTGGATACCCGGAACATCGATCGGGAGTTTGAGTGCATCGGTCATTGCGTGTCGTCCTTAAGTTCCTGGTCGCGCAACTGGCGCGCCATCCTGTCGAGCTGCCGGAATCGCGCGGCGTTCCTGCGCCAGCTGCGATTGTCCATCAGCCCGGTGCCGGACGAGTATTCTCCGGGCTCGCGGATCGAACTGCTCACCAGGCTCATTGCGGTCACCACCACCCGGTCGCAGATTTCAAGGTGCCCGGCGATGCCGGCACCGCCGGCGATCATGCAATAGCGACCGATCCGGGCGCTGCCGGCGATGGCCACGCAGCCGGCCATGGCGGTGTGCGCGCCGATGCGGACGTTGTGGCCAACCTGGATGAGGTTGTCCAGGCGCACGTCCTCTTCCAGCACGGTGTCCTCGATCGCGCCGCGGTCGATGCAGGTGTTGGCACCGATCTCGCAGTCATCGCCGATCACCACGCCGCCCAGCTGTGGCACCTTGATCCAGCGTCCCGCATCCATCGCCAGGCCGAAGCCGTCGGCGCCGATCACCGCGCCGGGATGGATGCGCACTCGCTCGCCCAGCCGGACCCGGGTCACCAGGGTGACGCGTGCCAGCAGTTCGCTGCCGGCGCCCACCATGCAGTCCTCACCGACGATGCAGCCCGGGCCGATGAACGCGCCGGCCTCGACGCGGCTGCCCGCGCCGATGCTGCTGAAGGCACCGACGTGCGCCGCAGAGTCGATGACGGCGTCGGGATGGATGTCAGACATGGGGTGCACCCCGGGCTCGCGCGCGGGCGGCACTTCGAATGTCGCGGCAATCTTTGCGAACGCCGTGTACGGATCCTCGGCGACCAGCGCCGTGCCGGCGTAGCCCTCCGCATCGGCTGCGCGCATCACCACCGCGGCGGCCTTCGAGCCCTCCAGCTGGCTGCGATACCTGGGATTGGCCAGGAAAGCGAGCTGCCCCTCGCCCGCGTGGGCCAGAGTGCCGACACCATGGATGAGTGCAGTCGCGTCGCCGCGCACGCCGAGCGTGAATCGCTCGGCCAGCTCGGCCACGGTCGGGGCAGGTGAGGTCATGACGGCCGGGTCCGCCGTCAGAACGAGCCGCCGAACGTGAACTGCAGGCGCTCCAGCTGGTCGCCGTCTTCCTTCTTGACCGGGAACGCATAGCTGATCGTGATCGGGCCCATCGGCGATCGCCACATCAGCGCCAGACCGGTGGAGGCTCGCAGCTCGCCCGCATCAAAATCGTCGGTGCTGGCGAATACGTTACCGAAGTCCAGGAACGCGGAGATGCGCGCCGCCGTGCTGTCGATCAGGGTCGGGAAGATCATCTCCACCGAGCCGACCGTCTTCACCGCGCCGCCGATCGGCTGCAGGTAGCTGCTGTAAAGCGCAGCCTCGCGCGGGCCAAGGGTGTTGTCCTTGAAGCCGCGGACCGAGCGCGTACCACCGGCGTAGAAGTTCTCGAAGAACGGGAGGCCGTCGGCGGTGACGGTCTTGACGTAGTCAGCCGAGCTGGGATCGCAATTCTCGGTCTGCACCGGATTCGGATTGGCCTGGGTGGGCGCGGTGTAGCAGATGTTGCGCACCGAGGCGTCGCCGTAGCTGTCGCCGTAGCCGAGCTCGGCGCGGGTGTTGAGCACCAAGTGGCGCGACAGCGGCCAGAAATGCGACAGGCTGTAGTTGAGCTTGTAGTACTCGACCGTCGAGCCGGGCAGGGTCGCTTCCAGCCACAGGCGCTGCGACAAGCCACGGGTCGGCGTCAGTGCGCTGTTGAGCGTGTTGCGCGCCCAGCCGATCTCGCCCCGCCAGGCGTGGAAGGTGCGCTGGCCGATCGCGTCGATGTAGTCGACGATGGATTCCGGCGTGGAGCCGCGGTAGGCGAAGATCTGGTTGCTGTCGATGCCCAGCAGCGTGGTGAAGCTGTCGGTCTCGGTGATGGGCACCCCGAGTACAACCTGCCCCATGCCGCTGGTGGACGAGTAGCGCGCGGTGTTGAAGTTGGAGTTGTTGAACTCGCTCCAGCGGAGGTTGTAGCCCAGCGAGACGCCGTTGTCGGTGAAGTAGGGATCGGTGAAGGAGAAATCGTAGCGCTGCAGGTAATCGTTGCGCTGCGCCTGCACGGCGATCCGGTTGCCGCTGCCGAGGAAGTTGTTCTGCGACACCTGGATCTGGGTGCTCAGGCCGGTCAGCTGCGAATAGCCCAGACCGAACACGAAGCTGCCGGCGGCGACCTCGTTGACGTTGTAGACCACATCGACCTGGTCACTGGTGCCCGGCACGGGAACCGTTTCCACGTCCACCTTGTCGAAGTAGCCCAGACCCTGGACGCGGATCTTCGAGCGGTCGATCGCGGCCTGCGAATACCAGGCGCCTTCAAACTGGCGCATCTGGCGGCGCAGCACTTCATCGGCGGTACGGGTATTGCCCTTGAAGCTGATCCGGCGCACGTTGACGCGCGGCCCCGGGACCACCTGCATTGCGATCGCGACGGTTTTATCTTCCCGGTTCACGTCCGGAATCGGGTTCACCTGGGCGAAGGCGTAGCCGATGTTGCCCAGCGTCGCGGTGATCGCGTCGGAGCTGATCTCAAGCAGGCTGCGAGAGAACACCTGGTCGGCTTTGACCAGCACCATCTTCTCGATGTCTTCCTTGGGCAGCACGGTGTCGCCGGTGATCTCGACACTGGAGATCTTGTATTGCTCGCCTTCGGTCACGCCTGCGGTGATGAACATGTCCTGCAGGTCGGGACTGATGGAAACCTGGGTGGAGTCGATGTTGAAGTCGACGTAGCCGCGGTCGAGGTAAAAGTTGTTGAGTTTTTCCAGGTCGCCGGAGAGCTTCTCGCGCGAGTACTGATCATCGCGGCGGTACCAGCTCAGCCAGTTGTGGACGCCCGACTCCCAGCCGCCGGTGATCTCCTTGTCGTCAAACAGCTCGTTGCCGATCAGGTTGATGTGCTGGATCTTTGCCGCCTTGCCTTCTTCGACGGCGATGGTCACGTCGACGCGGTTGCGCGGCAGCGCCGCCACCGACGGGGTCACCTTGACGTTGTACTTGCCGCGGTTGTTGTACTGGCGGGTCAGTTCCTGGGTCACGCGGTCAAGGCTCAGGCGATCGAAGGTGTTGCCTTCGGTCAGACCGATGTCGTTGAGGCCTTTCATCAGGTCCTCGGTCTTGATGTCCTTGTTGCCGGTCAGGGTCAGCTTGTTGATTGCCGGACGCTCGGTCACGGTGACCACCAGGATGTCGCCTTGGTGGCCGATGCGGACGTCCTCGAAGAACCCGGTCTTGTAGAGCGCGCGGATGGCGTCGCCCGCCGCGGCCTGGTCCATCGTGTCGCCACGCTCCACCGGCAGATACGTGAATACGGTGCCCGCGGAAATCCGCTGCAGGCCGTCCACGCGGATGTCACTGACGGTGAACGGGCCGACCGGTGCGGCGATCGCCGGCTGCTGCTGCGCAATCGCGCTCAACGCGGGAACCGTGGAAAGCGCCGAAGCAAGGGCCAGAACCAGCAGGCGGCGGGGGATGGGTCGCGTCATTGTCACGTCCGGTTGGGGAACTTGCGGCACTCGCCGGGGCAGGTGCCCGTGGAGGCGGCGAAATAGGGTGAACGGGTGTCGGCAGTGGCAGGCAGGGCAGGCGGCATCAGTGCAGCAGGTTGTTCACGATGTCGTTGTAGAACGCCAGGCCCATGAGCGCGGCGATGAGCATCAGGCCGATGTATTGGCCATAGGCCATCGTGCGCTCGCTCACCGGGCTGCCTTTGACCAACTCGATAAGGTAATACAGCAGGTGTCCGCCGTCCAAGAGCGGGATTGGCAGGAGGTTCAGTATGCCGAGGCTCAACGACAGCATCGCCAGCAACGACAGGAACCATGCAGCGCCCTGGCCGGCATAGGCATTGGCCGCGCGGGCGATGGTGATGGGTCCGGCGACCGTGTTGCGCACCTCCACGCGGCCACTGAAGGCGCGGCCGATCATCGAGAACAACTGGCCGGCCTGGTGCGCGGTTTCGCGCAGCGCGGCGGGCACGGCAACGATCGGGCCGTAGCGCAACTCCGCGTCCATGGCGGGCTGCTCAGGGCGCGCCGGCGAGATCCCGATGGCCCAATAACTGTCTGCACCCTCAGGTGTGACGCGGGTGGGCTGGAGTTCCAGCGCGAGGCGCTCATCGTCGCGAATCACCTCGACCATGCCTGGACCGCCGCGCTCGCCCAGGCCCTGCACCAGCGGCCCAAGGTCGGACCACTCCTGCACCGAGTGGCCGTCAATCGCGCTGATGCGGTCGCCTTCGGCGAGCACACCCCAGGCCGCGGTGTCCGGAGCCACCTGGCCGACCACGGCGGGCAGCGAATGATGGCGCGGCACCAGGCCGATCGCGTCGACCGCCCGGCGTTCGTCGAAGTCGGCCGGCAGGCGCGACAGCGGGAGGCGCCGGGTGCCAGTGTTGCCATTCACGTCCAGCACCTGCAGCTGGACGTCAATGCGATCCAGCGCGGACGGAATCAGCGCCATCTGGACTTCGCTCCAGGTGGGCGTCTGGCGGTCCCCGACCGCAGTGATCGTATCCCCCCGGTGCAGCCCGGCATCCGCCGCAATGCCGGTGGCCTGGCCGAGCACGGGCGCGTAATCCGGGCGGCCGATGACGAACATTGCCCACAGCAGCAGCACGCATAGCAGCAGGTTGGCGAGCGGACCGGCAATCACGATCGCGATCCGCTTCCAGACCGACTGGCGGTTGAACGCGCCGGCGCGGTCGGCTTCGGTCAGTGATGCGGCGGTGCTGGTGGCGTCGCCTGGCTCGCCGGTGCTCCCCGCTGCCGGCATGTCTTCGATCAGCGCACGCTCATCGAGCATCTTGACGTAGCCACCCAGCGGGATGGCGGCGACCACGTACTCGGTGCCGTCCTTGCCGCGCCGCATGAAAAGCGGTTTGCCGAAGCCCACGGAGAAGCGCAGGACCTTGACTCCGCAGCGGCGCGCCACCCAGTAATGGCCGAACTCGTGGAAGGTCACCAACAGGCCGAGGCTGACCAGCAACCACCAGACGGAACCGATCAGCTCAGCCATGGGCGGAATCTGCAATCAGGATCAAGGCGCTCATGCTGGCATCCGATGGGCGGCCAGCCCCTGAACGGCGTAACGGCGGGCACGTTGATCGATGTCCTGGAGCGCTTCCAACGAGTCGGCGGGGATCGCGGGCAGGGCGGCAAGGGTCTCCGCAACCAGCGCAGGAATGGACAGGAAGCCGATCCGACGCTCCAGGAAAGCGGCGACCGCGACTTCATTGGCCGCGTTCAATACCGCGGGCGCGGTGCCACCGGCCGCAAGGGCGGCATAGGCCAGTTTCAGGCCGGGAAACGCCTCCAGGTCGGGCTTTTCGAAATCCAGCCGGCCGCCCTGCGTCAGCAGGTCGAGGCCCGATACGCCGGACTCGACCCGGTCGGGCCAGCCCAGGCCAACCGCGAGCGCCGTTCGCATGTCCGGCAGTCCCAGTTGGGCCAATGTGGAGCCGTCGATGAATTCCACCATCGAGTGGACCAGGCTCTGCGGATGAACCAGCACATCGATCCGATCGCCCGGCAAGCCGAACAGGTGGTGCGCCTCGATCACTTCCAGACCCTTGTTCATCAGGGTCGCCGAGTCCACTGAGATCTTCGGGCCCATCGACCACTTGGGATGCTTGATGGCTTCCTCGACCGAAACGTCCGCCAGCGAACTACGGGAGCGGCCGCGGAAGGGGCCACCCGAGGCGGTGAGGATGATCCGCGCCAGGCCGGCGCGGGATTCCCCTGCGGTCAACCGGGTCGCAGCAGGCAGGCACTGGAAAATCGCGTTGTGCTCACTGTCGATCGGCACGATCGTGGCGCCGCCCTCGCGCGCGGCCGCCATCAGCAGCTCACCGGCAAGCACCAGCGACTCCTTGTTGGCCAGCAACAGACGTTTGCCTGCACGTGCCGCTGCCAGCGTCGAGGGCAGGCCCGCCGCGCCAACGATGGCAGCGACCACGGTGTCGCAGTGGTCCCCGGCGGCCAGCTCGCTGACCGCGTCGGCGCCGGCGTGCGCCCGTGTCGTGAGTCCGGCCGCCGCCAGACCGTCGCGCAGCGCCGTGAAGCCGTCCGGGTCGGCGATCACCGCGTGCAGCGGCCGGTGCACCCGACACAACTCGATCAACGCATCGACGTTCTGGCCGGCGCCGAGCACGGTCGCACGCAGGCGCTGCGGGTGCCGCGCGATGACGTCCAGGGCGGAGCTGCCGATGGAGCCGGTGGCGCCCAGTACCGCGATATCGTGGCGGATCGAGTCCGAGGGGGTAGCAACCGCGTTCATCAAAATCCCATCAGGCCTTTGCCCAAGGCAAAAGCGGGCAGGGCGGCGAGCACCCCATCCAGCCGATCCAGTACGCCACCGTGCCCCGGTATCAGGGTGCCGGAGTCTTTCACTCCGGCGTGGCGCTTGAGCAGGCTTTCAAACAGGTCGCCTGCCACCGAGAACAAGGTCGCCACCGTTGCCACCAGGGCAATGGCCGGCAGCTGGCTGCGTTCGGCGCCGGCCAGCAGCGAGATGGCCAGGGCCATCGCCACGCCCGCCACCAGTCCACCGAGCAGTCCCTCGACGGTCTTGTTGGGGCTGATTCTGGGCGACAGCTTGTGCCGGCCGAACTGGCGACCGACGAAGTAAGCACCGCTGTCGGCCGCCCAGACCATCATCAACGCCGTCAGCAACCAGAAGTGCCCCTTGGGAATCGACCCGACCACGCTGACGCTGGGATCACTGGCGTGCAGCCAGCCCAGGGCGCACCAGGCGGGAATGATCGCCAAAGCGCCAGCAGCCAGCTTGAACACGCGCGCATAGGTGGTGTGGTCGCTGCCGAACTGGTAACGGCCCAGCCACACCAGCGCGAGCAGCCACCAGACCACGCCGACCAGCGTTGCCAACTCGAAGAGCGCGAAGCTGAAGCCCGAGCCGGATCTGGATGCCCAGACCAGCGCCACCATCAACGCAACGTGTGCCAGCAACAGGACCGTCTTGGCCAGCGTCTCATCGATGTCGGCCAGGTCAAACCATTCCCACAGGCCCAGCAGGAACACCACAGCGGCCAGCGCCACCAGCCAGGCGGTGGGAAGCAAGAGGATCGCCGCAATGGCGGCCGGAGCCATCACCAGGGCGGCGATAAGGCGGATACGGGTCATTCGGAGCTCTCTTGGATGGGGGCGACCTGCGCACCGGTGAGCCCGAAACGGCGTTCGCGGGAACCGTAATGGTCGAGCGCTCGCTGCAGTGTTGCCGCATCGAGCTCCGGCCACAATGCCTCGGTGAACCACAGTTCGGTGTAGGCCATTTGCCACAGCAGGAAGTTGCTGATGCGCATCTCCCCGCCGGTGCGGATGAAAAGGTCCGGTGCCGGCACGTCGGCGAGCGTCATGCGGTTCGCCATGGCGTCCTCGTCGATGTCTTCGAGCCGGAGTTGTCCGGCTGCGACATCGGCAGCCAGCGCGTGCGCTGCCTGCGTGATGTCCCAGCGGCCACCGTAGCTCGCGGCTATCGACAGCTGCAGGCCGGTGTTGGAGGCGGTCTGCAATTCGGCGGACGCCATCCGGGCGACGATCGCAGGGGTGAAGCGCTCGCGCTGGCCGATGAAGCGGATCCGCACGTTGCGGCGGTCGAGTTCGTCGACCTCACGTTCCAGCGCGTTCATGAACAGCTTCATCAGCGCACCCACCTCACTCTCCGGCCGCCCCCAGTTTTCGCTGGAGAAGGCAAACAGGGTCAGCGCCTGGATGCCCTTGAGGATGCAGAAGTCGATGCAGACATTGACCGCGCGCGCCCCGGCCCGGTGACCGATGATGCGCGGCCGGTGGCGGCGCTCCGCCCAACGCCCGTTGCCATCCATGATGATGGCCAGGTGGCGCGGGATGGCGGGACTGGACGGTTCGGTAGCTGCCATGGTGGCGACGGGCCGGGCCGTCAAACCGACATCAGCTCCTGTTCCTTGGCCTTGACCACCTCGTCGACGTCCTTGATCGCGGCGTCGGTGATCTTCTGGATCTCGTCCTCGACCCGGCGCGCGTCGTCCTCGCTGGCCTCCTTTTCCTTCAGCAGTTCCTTGACCTGCTGGTTGGCGTCGCGACGGATGTTGCGAATCGCAACCTTGGCGTCCTCGCCTTCGGCATTGACCACTTTGGCCAGGTCGCGGCGGCGCTCCTCGGTCAGGGCGGGCAGGTTGATCCGAATCACCGTGCCGGCGGTATTGGGGGTCAAGCCCAGGTCCGAGTTGATGATGGCCCTCTCGACTGCGGCCACCATCGGCTTCTCCCACGGCGTGATGGTCAGCGAGCGCGCGTCGTTGACGGCAATGCTTGCCACCTGCGCCAGCGGCATCTCGGAGCCGTAGTAGTTCACCTTCAGGTGGTCGACCAGGGAGGTGGAGGCACGGCCGGTGCGTACCTTGCTCATCGCCTGGCGCAGCGACTCGATACTTTTGCCCATGCGGGCCTGCGCGTCTTTCGTGATCTCATTCAACATCGCCGGTTCCGGTCTTTGCGGTAATCGGCGAAGTATAGCGAACCGCGGCCGCGGCAGCCCTCGTGATCCGGGTGGGCGGGCGACGTCAGTGGGAGTGGAGGGCGCGGTTGTGCTCGTCGTGCTCGCAGGAAGTGCCGTGCTCGATCTGCAGGGTCGGGTGATTGATGCCGAACCTCTCGTCCAGCTTCCGGTGCAGTCGGTCCAGGAACTCGTCGTGGTCCGCGCTGTCGGCCGGACGGACCACGTGAGCGGTCATCGCGATCTCGCCGGTCCCCAGCGACCAGATGTGCAGGTGGTGGACGTCCACGACTCCCGGCTGGCTGTTGATGTACGCAGCCACCGCCGCTTGGTCTACCGTGCGCGGCACCGCGTCCATCGCCGCGTTGAAACTCTCGCGCAGCAAGCCGAACGCGGTCAGGGCGACTACCACGCTGACCAGCAATGAGATCACCGGGTCCAGCCAGTTCCATCCCAACCACCAGATGCCTGCGCCCGCGCCCACCGCGGCGACCGAGATCGCGGCATCGGCAAGCAAGTGGAGGAATGCACCGCGCCGGTTGAGATCGTGCTCGTGACCATCGCGCATCATCCATGCGCCGCCCAGGTTCACCACGATGCCGACTGCGGCAACCGCCATGATCGAAAGGCCGGGGATCGACGGCGGCGCGCCGAATCGCCGGATCGCCTCCCACCCCAGGGCGCCGGCGAACCCTACCAGCAGCACGGCGTTCGCCAGCGGCGATAGCAGGGTCGCGCGTCGCCAACCGAATGTGTGGCGCTCCGTCGGCGGACGCCGCGCAAGTACGGCCGCGCCCCACGCAAGCGCCAGCCCGAACACGTCACCCAGGTTGTGCAGCGCATCCGACAGCAGCGCCAGGGAGTTGGTGTGGAAGCCGTAGCCGGCCTCAATGACCGTGTAGGCCAGATTGGCCAAGGTGACCACCGCGAAGGCGCGGGTGGCGTGGGGGAGGGCGTGCTGATGCGGTTCGGAATGCATGGCTCAATCGTGCCATGCCGCCGCAGCGGACACTATTCGCTCCGGCCCTGGACCAGCGTGCCGATGTCCTCGCCGCGGAGGATTTTCAACAGCTCACCCGGCTGGCTCATGTCGAAGATGCGCAGCGGCAGGTCGCTGTCGCGGGCGAGCGCGAAAGCCGCGGTATCCATCACCTGCAAGTTGCGCGTGATCACGTCGTCGTACGTCAGCCGGTCGTAGCGCACCGCGTCGGGATACTTGTTGGGGTCCTTGTCGTACACACCGTCGACCTTGGTGGCTTTCAGAAGCAGGTCGGCGCCGATCTCGATCGCCCGCAGGGCGGCGCCCGAGTCGGTCGTGAAGAACGGCGCACCCACTCCCGCGGCGAAGATCACCAGCCGGCCTTTTTCCAGATGGCGGATCGCGCGGCGACGGATGTAGTCCTCGCAGACATCGTTGATCTTGATGGCGCTCATCACCCGCGCCTTCGCGCCCAGCTTCTCCAACGCGTCCTGCATGGCGAGCGCGTTGATCACCGTGGCGAGCATGCCCATCTGATCGCCGGTTACCCGGTCCATCCCGCCAGCAGCAAGCCCGGCGCCGCGGAAGATATTGCCGCCACCGATCACCAGCGCCACTTCGGCGCCCGCGTCCTGGGCTTCCATCACCTCGCGCGCCAGCCGATGGATCACCAGCGGGTCAATGCCGTAGTCCTCGTTGCCCATCAACGCCTCGCCGGACAACTTCAACAGGATGCGGCGGTAGGCGAGCTGGGACATGAGGACCTCGTATGAATAGGTAAGCGGGGCAATTGTACGGGAACGGGGCAGCTTCCTCCGGAGCATCGAGCGGCGGCCCGACCACATGGCATCCCGAGCAATCTAGGAGAAAATACGAACGCGCCAGCGCACATGTGACGGGCGTCACATTTTCGAAGCCTCCATGCATTAACATGTTGTTAAGGAACCCTTAGCCGATCCATAGTCGGGACGCCCAACGGGGGCCATCTACCATCGTTGTCTTAGGGAGCAGTCAATTGTTGAATCCATCCATCCACCGTACCTTGCGGCGCAGCGCGCTAACGGTTGCGCTCGGCCTGTGCTTTGTTTCCGGGGTTCAAGCGCAATCCAACGTCACTGGAGCGATCTTCGGTGTTGCTCCCGCAACCCCTGGCGCCACCGTTGTCGTTCGCAACGTGGATACGGGCTTCGAACGAACGATCACCGTTGACAGCAACGGTCGCTATCGCGCCGCTTCTTTGCCGACTGGTCGTTACGAAGTGAGATTGGTCGACAACGGGGCGACCGTGTCATCCCGCGAAAACGTCGTGGTGAGTATCGCGGGAGGCACGGAAGTGTCTTTCTCGTCGGGTCCTTCGGCCGAAGCAACCACACTTGAAGGCGTCAAGGTAACTGCTACCAGCATCGCGGCGCTGGACGTCTCCTCCGTCGATACGCGCAGCGTATTTTTTGCCGAGGATCTTGAGAAACTTCCGGTTCCGCGCAGCGTCGCGGGAGTTGCGTTGCTCGCCCCCAGCGTCGTCAACAATACCAGTTACGGTGCGCCGAGTTTTGGTGGAAGCGCTTCCTCTGAGAATGCTTACTATATCAACGGCTATGCTGTCACCAATCCGTTGACCAGCATTGGGTTCACTACCCTGCCATTTGATGGCATTGACCAGATGCAGGTGTTGACCGGCGGATACGGGGCGGAATTTGGTCGCTCCACTGGCGGCGTGATCAACCTGACCACCAAGCGCGGCACCAACGAATGGCGGGCCGGTGGCATCATGACCTGGGCGCCGAAGTCGCTGCGCGCCTCGCCGCGCGACCAGATGTATCCCAACACGGGTGCTTTCCCCGCCACCGACGGCAAGTTGTATGCCTACCGTGACCAGAACGAATTATGGACGTCGACGCTGGGTGCTTATGTGGGCGGTCCCATCGTCCAGGACCGGCTATTCTTCTATGCGTCCGGTGAAGTGAACAAGCAGCAGGGCAACAGTGTCGGTTCCGCCATTACCAACCCCAATTCCGCCAGCGGTTACTCCGACTACAAATATCGGATGCCGCGCTGGATGGGCAAGGTTGACTGGAATATCAACGACGACCATATCCTCGAGTTCACCGCAGTCCACGACCAGGAGGATTACCACAGCAAGTTGACCGGCTTCAGCTATGACGACTTCAGGCACAACGACATCCAGGCAGGCGGTTCTAACAGATCCGATAAAAGCGATCTCTACATCGGCAAGTACACCGGCTATCTGACTGATGCCTTGACTCTCAGTCTGATGTACGGCAAGCAGAAGATCGAGCATTCGGATAACCCGTGGGGCTACGATGCCTCTTGCCCACGTTTGTCCGGAAACACCTCGGCGAACAATCAGATGCCTGGCATTATCTATAACCGGACTTGCCAGTTTGCCGCAAACAACAATCTGGCCGGGGCATTTGACGAGACGAAGGGAGGCCGTTTTGATCTTGAATACCGGCTCGGCTCGCACTCCCTGCGCGTCGGTTACGACGACAGTACCGCTCATTCCGTTCTGGGAAGTGAGTACGCCGGAGGTTTCGTCTGGGTGTTCCAGCAGACCGCCGACAAGAACGCGCCTATCGATCCCTCGCACGGTGTTGGGAGCCCGGCTTCTGCCGGTGGCTCTGGACTCGGCGTTCCCGGGTCAAACAAGGGCTATTTCGCCCGCAGGCAGTACTACACTCAACTAGCTGATGTGGAGGTCAAGCAGAGTGCCCAGTACATCGAAGACCGCTGGCAGGTGAGCGATAACGTACTTCTCTCGTTGGGACTGCGCAACGAGCAATTCACCAACTACAACGGCGACGGCATTGCTTACGTGAGTCAGCGGCACCAGCTCGCCCCGCGGTTCGGCGCGAGCTGGGACGTCAACGGCGACTCGTCACTGAAGCTGTTCGCCAACGCGGGCCGCTATCACCTCGCGCTTCCAAATAACGTGTCAGTTCGCGGCGCGGCCGGATCGCTTTACACGCAGGAATACTTCACCTACACGGGCACCGATCCGCGTACCGGCGCGCCAACTGGCCTGGTGAATGTGCCTGTCGATGCCAGCCTCGGTTATACCTGTCCGGGAAGCGGCACTGCCATCTCCTCGAACCTCGAGTGCGGAGAGTCGCCCGATCCGCGCACCGTCGCGGCCAAGAACATGAAGTCCCATTACCAGGACGAATACATCCTCGGCATGCAGCACGAGTTGAACTCGACCTACAACTGGGGTGTAAAGGGTACCTATCGTGAATTGCGCAGCGCAATTGATGACACGTGTGCACCCGCGCTGGGCGGTTCCTGCTTCCTGTTCAACCCTGGCGTTGGCAATACGTTCCAGGAAGAGCAGGCTGACGGGTCGTTCAAGGATGTCTACTATTCCAAGGAAGAGCTTGGCTTCCCGGACCTGAAGCGTAAGTACTACGCCATCGACTTCTACGGCGAGCACCGCTTCAGCAACAACTGGTACGGAAAGTTGGAATACACGTTCTCCAAGAACTGGGGTAACACCGAGGGTCAGCTTGCATCGGACCTCGACACCGGTTCCGGTGGCCAGGAAGATGTGGGTCAGACGCAGGACTGGGACCTGCCTCAGCTCATGGTCGGTGCGAACGGTTATCTGCCAAACCACCGCGCCCACCAGCTGAAGGGCTTTGGTTACTACCAGTTCACGCCGGAATGGCGCATGGGCGTTACGGGCATCGTGAGCTCCGGGCGTCCGCGTAACTGCACCAGCTACTATCCGTCTGCTGATCCGGGGCTATACAACGGTTCGTACTATTACTACTGCGGTCTTCCTGGCAGCGGTACGGAACCCGGTACGGCTGGTTATACTCCGCCGTCACCAGATTACGCCTACTCCCCGCGGGGATCGCATGGCAAGACGCCTTGGACCTATACATTCAACTTGAATGTCGCGTACATGCCGGCATGGGCAAACGACAAGCTCACACTGCAGGCTGACGTGATGAACGTGTTCAACCAGCAAGTTCCAACTTCGTACTACTCGCGGTATGCAAGGGATCGCAACACCCGCGACGAGTTCTACGGTCAGGAGATCAATTTCACCTCGCCCAGGCAGATCCGTTTCACTGCCCGGTATGATTTCTAAGTAAGAACGTGAGCTGGGAAGACCGCCGGGAAATTTATGTCGGCGGTCTTCCGTTCTCGGTTGATTCCCATCCAGCGGTACAGTTGGCAATGCAACAAAAAAGCCGCGGATCACTCCGCGGCTTTTTCTACACTTGCAGCAGGTTTGGCGTTACGCCAGACCGGCCTGCTTCATCACTTCGGACGCGAAGTCGTCGGCCTGCTTTTCGATGCCCTCGCCAACAGCGAGGCGGGCAAAGCTGATGACTTCGGCGCCAGCGGCCTTGAGCACCTGCTCGACGCTCTGGTTGGTGTCAAGCACATACGGCTGGCCGGTCAGGCACAGCTCGTTGACGGTCTTGGCCAGCTTGCCGGCGATCATCTTTTCCAGGATCTCGGCCGGCTTGCCGGTGTCCTTGACCTGGGCCAGGGCGATTTCCTTCTCCTTGGCGATGAACTCGGCAGGCACATGCGCCGGGGAGATATGCGGAGGGTTCATCGCGGCAACGTGCATCGCAAGGCCGCGCGCGAGGTCGGCGTCGCCGCCCTTGATCTCGACCAGCACGCCGATCCGGCCGCCGTGGACGTACGCGGCCACGGTGTTGGCGCTGTCGATGCGGGCCATGCGACGCACCTGCAAGTTCTCGCCGACCTTGGCGACAATGGCGGCGCGGGCTTCTTCGACCGTGTCGCCGGAGGCCAGCTTGGTGCTCTTCAGCGCCTCGATGTCGGCCGCATCAAGGGCAGCCTGGGCAACGGCGTCGGTGAAGTTGAGGAAGTTGTCGTCTTTGGCGACGAAGTCGGTCTCGGAGTTGATCTCGACCAATACAGCCTTGCCGTCAGCTTGGGCGGCGACAACGCGGCCTTCGGCGGCGATGCGGTCGGCCTTCTTGTCGGCCTTGGCCAGGCCCTGCTTGCGCAGCCATTCGGCGGCCGCCTGGACGTCACCGTCGTTGGCCACGAGTGCCTTCTTGCACTCCATCATGCCGGCGCCGGTGCGCTCGCGCAGCTCCTTGACCTGGGATGCGGTTATTTCTGCCATGGGATTACCTCGGGTGTTCGGGGGTTGCACGAGCGGGCTTGCGGTTGACGCTGCAGCCGTAAAGCCAGCAGTGCGTCCGGGCCGATCGTGCTTGAAAGGGGCCGCGCCGCTGCGCAAAGGCGGCGGCGCGGCTCGTGCTTACTCGGCCTTGGCTGCCGTGTCTGCAGCCGGCTTCACTTGCTCGGCGGTGACATTCTCGTCGGTCTCGTCAGCCTTGGCGGCCTTCTTGGCCGGTGCGCGGCGCGGCGCCTTGCCGGTATCGGCCTCGGCGAAGTCCTCTTCGCGAACGCTGGCGGCGGACGGCGCAGCGGCCTTGCCTTCCAGCACCGCGTCGGCGGCGGCACGGGCGTAGAGCTGCACGGCGCGGATCGCGTCGTCGTTGCCCGGGATCGCGTAATCAACCAGGGTCGGGTCGTAGTTGGTGTCGACCACGGCGATGACCGGAATGCCGAGCTTCTTGGCTTCCTTGATCGCGATGTCCTCATGGCCGATGTCGATCACGAAGATCGCGTCCGGGAGGCGGTTCATTTCCTTGATGCCGCCCAGGGAGGCCATCTTCTTGTCGCGCTCGCGCTGCAGGTTAAGCACTTCGTGCTTGACCAGCTTCTCGAAGGTGCCATCGGTTTCGGCAGCTTCCAGCTCCTTCAGACGGCCGACCGACTTCTTCACCGTGGCGAAGTTGGTCAGCGTGCCGCCCAGCCAACGCTGGTTCATGTAGGGCATGCCGCAACGCTCGGCTTCTTCCTTGATCGACTCACGCGCACTGCGCTTGGTGCCCAGGAACAGGACGATGCCGCGCTTCTGCGCAATGCTGGAGATGAAGTTCATCGCGTCGTTGAACAACGGGACGGTCTTCTCCAGGTTGATGATGTGGATCTTGCCGCGCGCGCCGAAGATGTACGGACCCATCTTGGGGTTCCAGTAACGCGTCTGGTGGCCGAAATGGACGCCGGCTTCCAGCATCTGGCGCATGGTGATCTGAGGCATGGGGTGCAACTCCGATAGGGGAATCCGGCCGCCAAAGGGTTGGGGCGACTGCACCGGCAAGGCCGGCGCCAAGGATTCCGGGGTTAGGCTTCCCCGCTGCTTCCGTGACCGAACTTCGCGGCTTGTGGCCTTGAAGCACCCCGGCACGGGCTTTGGCAGCAGGTGTGTATTCGCCGGTGTCGTCCGGCGTGGACGCAGGTGATTGATCCACCCAGCCGCTCAATTGTACGCGAGCCTTTTCAGGGCCGCAATCCAAGGCACTCCCACGTCAGCGGGCGGCGAGTGCATTGCCTCGCGGATGGCGGGGCTTCAGGGCAACGCCAAATCGGCGATAATGGATAGATGCCTATCAACCTCAAAACCCCCGCAGAAATCGAGAAGATGCGTATCGCCGGCCGACTGGCCGCCGAAGTGCTCCAGATCGTCGCCCCGCACGTGAAGCCGGGTGTGACCACTGAAGAGCTCGATCGGATCTGTCATGACCATATCGTCAAGGTGCAGGGCGCGATCCCGGCCAACGTCGGTTACAAGGGCTTCCCCAAGGCCGTGTGCACCTCGGTTAACAATGTCATCTGCCACGGGATACCGGCCGAGTCGAAGGTTCTCAAGGACGGCGATATCGTCAACATCGACGTGACCGTGATCAAGGACGGCTGGCACGGCGACACCAGCCGCATGTACTACGTCGGCACTCCGTCGGTACTGGCCAAGCGTCTGGTGGAAGTCACCCGCGAGGCGATGTTCCGCGGCATCCGCGCGGTCCGCCCGGGCGCGACACTGGGCGACGTGGGTCACGCGATCCAGCAGTACGCCGAGAGCGAGCGCTTCAGCGTGGTGCGCGAGTACTGCGGCCACGGCATCGGCAAGGTCTACCACGACGAACCGCAGGTCCTGCACTACGGTAATGCCGGCGAAGGGCTGGTCTTGAAACCGGGTATGACGTTCACCATCGAGCCGATGATAAATGCCGGCAAGCGCCACACCCGCGTGCTGCCGGACGGCTGGACGGTGGTCACCAAGGACCGCTCGCTGTCGGCCCAGTGGGAACACACCGTGGTGGTCACCGACGACGGCGTGGAGATCCTCACCCGCCTGCCGGGTGACGACAACGACCTATGAAGCCTCCTGGTCCCGGGGACAACCGGGCATCGTTCCCGGGAGTGACTGACGGGCCGGACCGGGCCGAAGTCGGCCAGGATGCGGACTGGGCGGCGCACGCGCGTGAGCATCTTGCCCGTGCGGATGCGGCATTCGCCAGCCGCTTTGATTCGGATGCCGAGATCGACCGTCTGCTGGCCGAGCGCGCCGCGGAGGTCGACGCAGTCGTCCAGGCCGCCTGGCAACGCTGCATTCCCGCGGGCGCCGAACTGGCGCTGTTTGCTGTCGGTGGCTACGGGCGCGGCGAGCTCTATCCGCAATCGGACATCGACCTGCTGGTGCTCGCCGAACCGGCCGAATCGCAGGCCCACGCCGAGGACCTGGCGCGCCTGTTCGCCCTGTTGTGGGACTGCGGGCTGCCGGTCGGCCACGCGGTGCGCTCGCTGGAGCAGTGCACCCAGGCATCCATCGAGGACATCACGGTACTGACCGCCTTGCTGGAAGCGCGGCCGTTGATGGCCAACGAGCACGAGCGGCGGGAATTGCAGGGCGCGGTGTCGCCGCGCCTGGTGTGGCCGCCGCAACAGTTCTTCGAGGCCAAGCGGCTGGAGCTGCGTGAGCGGCATGCGCGCTTTGACGACACCGCCGACAACCTCGAGCCCAACCTGAAGGAAGGCCCGGGCGGTTTGCGCGACGTGCAGACCCTCAACTGGATGGCGCTGCGCATCATCGGTACCGCGGACATGGAGTCGCTGGTGGCATTCGGTCAGATGGGTGCCGACGAGGTGGCGACGCTGGAGCGTGAGCGCCGTGCGCTGGCCCGGCTTCGCTATGGCCTGCATCTGGTGGCCGGCAAGCGCGAAGAGCGACTGCGATTCGATTACCAGAAGCTGCTCGCCGCCCGTCTTGGCTTCGAGGACGTCGGCGGAACCCTGGCCGTCGAGCAGATGATGCAGGGCTTTTACCGCAACGCCTCGCTGGTGCTGCGCATCGGAGAGCGGTTGCTGCAACGCTTTGAGGAGCAGCTGGAAGGCGAGGCCGAACCGGAACCGCTGGACGAACTGTTCGAGCTGCGCCGGGGCTATCTGGCCGCGCGCGATCCGGACTGGCCGCGCGATCCCGGCGAGGTCTTCGCCCTGTTCTCGACCTGGGCGGCGCGCGGTGAACTGAGCGGGCTGCATTCCCATACCGCACGCGCGCTCGCCGAAGCGTTGCCGGGCCTGCCTGACTTTGCCAGCGCGACGCCGGAGTTGCACCAGCAGTTCCTGCGCCTGCTGCGTGGCCCGCAGCCGGTGCGCACGCTGACCCGGATGGCGCGGCTGGGCGTGCTCGGACGCTGGATCCCGGCGTTCCTGAAGGTGTCCGGGCGGATGCAGTTCGACCTGTTCCACGTTTACACGGTCGACCAGCACACCCTGGCCGTGTTGAAGAACATCGCCTCCTTCGCCCGCAGTGAGTCCAGTGAGCGTTTCGCGCTGGCCCACGAGATCTGGCCGCGGCTGCGCAAACCCGAGCTGCTGTTGCTGGCCGGACTGTTCCACGACATCGGCAAGGGCCGCGGCGGGGACCACTCCGAGCTGGGCGCCGAGGATGCGCGCGTGTTCTGCATCACCATCGGCCTGGGTGAGGCGGACACGGCGCTGGTGGAATGGCTGGTGCGCAAACACCTGCTGATGTCGATCACCGCGCAGAAGCAGGACATCGCCGACCCGGACGTGATTCACCGTTTTGCCACGTTGGTCGAGGATCGCGAACGGCTGGACCATCTCTATCTGCTGACCTGCGCGGACATCGCCGGCACCTCGCCCAAGCTGTGGAACGCGTGGAAGAACCGGCTGATGGCCGACCTCTACACCGCGACGCGGCTGGCCCTGCGGCGCGGGCTGGAAAATCCGGTCGCGGTCGCCGAGCACATCGCCGAGACGCGGCAGGCGGTGGAAGGCCTGCTGGCCGCCCAGGGCATGGATGAGGCGACAATCGCCGAACTGTTCCTGCGCATGCCCGAGGCCGGGTTCCAGCGCGGCCGGCCCTACCAGCTCGCCTGGCAGGCGGCCGCGCTGCATGGGCTTGAGCCGGGACGGACCACGGTGCGCGTGCGCCCGGTCGCCGCCGACACCGGCGCGCTGGAAGTGTTCGTGCACTCGCTGGATCGCGACGGTCTGTTCGCCGCGATCGTTGCCGTGCTCGACCGCTGCGGCCTGGAGATCCAGCAGGCGCGGGTGCTGGACGGCCCCAATGGCACCATTTTCGACACCTTTGAAGTGATCCCCGGTGATTCGCGTCGCGCCCCGGTTGCGGCCGACGTCGAAGAGCGTCTGTCGCTCGCGCTGGACGGCCCGCTGGACGACATCCGCCCGGCCAAGCGCACCCAGCCGCGGCACCTGCGACACTTCCGCATCGCACCCAAGATCGGTTTCGACGATGCCGGCGAGGGGCGGACCACCCTGAGCCTGGTGTGCACCGATCGCCCCGGCTTGCTCGCCGATGTCGCGCAGATCCTGCGCAACCAGCACATGCGCGTCCACGACGCGCGGATCGCCACCTTTGGCGCCCGCGCCGAGGACGTCTTCCAGATCACCGCTACCGATTCCAGCGGCCACAGCCGGCCATTGGATGCGGACCGCCAACAGGCACTGAGCACCGCATTGCTTGCCTGTCTTGAAGGAGAACCGTTGTGACCCCCAGCAACACTGCCCAGAACCCCGCCAGCACCGACGAGCTTCAAGCCGTGATCGAAGACGCGTTCGAGCGGCGCGAAACCCTTGCCCCTGAAGAACTTGCCGGCTCCGTCACGCCGATGGTCGAGCGCGCCATTGCCGGCATCGAGTCGGGCGAGCTGCGCGTGGCCGAGCCGGACGGCAGCGATGGCTGGAAGGTCAATGAATGGCTCAAGAAGGCGGTGTTGCTGTACTTCCGCACCCAGGAGATGGGCGTCATCGATGGCCGGCCTGCACCGTTCTGGGACAAGATCCCGGCGCGTTTCGGCGACTTCGACGAGGCCGCGTTCCGCGAGGTTGGTGCGCGCGTTGTGCCCGGTGCGATCGTCCGTCGCGGCGCCCATATCGGCCGCGACGTGGTGCTGATGCCCAGCTTCGTCAACATCGGTGCCTACGTGGGCGAGGGGACCATGGTGGACACCTGGGCGACCGTCGGTTCCTGCGCGCAGATCGGCAAGCACTGCCACCTGTCCGGCGGCGCCGGTATCGGCGGCGTGCTGGAGCCGCTGCAGGCCACGCCCACGATCATCGAGGACCACTGCTTCATCGGCGCGCGATCGGAGGTGGTCGAGGGCTTCGTGGTCGGCCATCACAGCGTGATCGGCATGGGCGTGTTCCTTGGCCAGAGCACCCGCGTCTACAACCGCGCCACCGGCGAGGTCAGCTACGGCAGCGTGCCGCCCTACAGCGTCGTGGTCTCCGGGCAGTTGCCGGCGGCGGACGGCTCGCACTCCCTGTACTGCGCGGTGATCGTCAAGCAGGTGGATGAGCGGACCCGCTCCAAGACCAGCATCAACGACCTGCTGCGCGGGCTGGCCGACTGAGGAGGCAGCCATGACCACCACCCTCTACGGCCTGGCAAACTGCGACACCTGCCGCAAGGCGCGCAAGTGGCTGGACCGATTCGGGATTCCCCACGAATTCATCGATTACCGCGACAACCGGCAGTCGCCGGAGACGCTGGTGGAATGGCAGGAAAAGCTGGGCGGCTGGGAGGCGATGATCAACAAATCCTCAACCACCTGGCGGCAGCTGCCGGAGTCGCGCAAAAATCCGGGCTCGGACGCGGAGTGGAAGTTGCTGCTCAAGGAGTACCCGCAGTTGATCCGGCGCCCGGTCGTGGTCACCGACGACGGCCAGATCTCCCAGCGCTTCAGTGACAACGGTTTCAAGCAGCGCTTCGGCCAATGAGCAGCGACGTTCTGGCGCTTACCCGTGAGTTGATCAGCCGGGCCTCGGTGACACCCGACGATGCAGGTTGCCAGGCGCTGATCAGCGAGCGCCTGCAACGCGCCGGTTTCGTTTGCGAGCGCATGCGATTCGGCGCGGTGGACAACCTTTGGGCGACGCACGGGCAGGGCGACGGGCCAACGCTGGTTCTGCTGGGCCATACCGACGTGGTGCCCCCAGGACCCGTAGCGGACTGGACCAGTGACCCGTTTGCGCCGGAGGTCCGCGACGGTGTGCTGTACGGCCGCGGCGCGGCGGACATGAAGGGCAGCGTTGCCGCGTTCGTCATCGCCGCCGAGCGCTTCGTCGCTGCGCATCCCGGCCACGCCGGCCGGCTGGCCCTGTTGCTGACCTCCGATGAGGAGGGCGACGCGATCGACGGCGTGCGCCGGGTGACCGAGCTGTTCCGTGAGCGCGGTGAGCGCATCGACTGGTGCATCACCGGCGAGCCGTCCTCGACCACGAAGCTGGGCGATCTGCTGCGCGTCGGTCGGCGTGGCAGCCTCACTGCGACCCTCGACGTGCACGGTATCCAGGGCCATGTCGCCTACCCGGACAAGGCGCGCAACCCGGTTCACCAGGCGCTGCCGGCACTGGCAGAGCTGGCCGCGCGACGCTGGGACGAGGGCTTCGAAACCTTTCCGCCCACCAGCCTGCAGATCAGCAACATCCGAGCGGGCACCGGTGCTAGCAACGTGATTCCCGGTGCCCTGCAAGTGGTATTCAACCTGCGCTACAACCCGACCTGGAACGCTACCGCCCTGGAGCAGGAGTGCGAGGAGGTGCTGCGCGCGCACGGGCTGGATTACGCGATTCATTGGCATCGCAGTGGTGAGCCGTTCTTTACCCCGGAGGGTCCTCTGCGGCAGGCCGCGCGCGAGGTGCTGACCGCCTATGGCGGCGAGCCACCGGAGGAAAGTACCGGCGGTGGCACGTCTGATGCGCGCTTCATCGCGACGCTGGGAACCCAGTGCATCGAGGTCGGCCCGGTGAATGCCAGCATCCACCAGGTGGACGAGAACGTGGCTGTAGCCGATCTGGAAGCGCTACCCGACCTGTATCAGGCGTTGGTCGAGAAGCTGCTGGTGCCAACGGTCGCGTGAGTTCGCCGGAGCGAAGCGCTTTCCGCGCCTGATCCGACCCGACGGTCGGCGACGCCGTCTAACGGGCCCGGGCCTCGCTTCGCCCCACCGCATACGCCGTCATTGCGACTGCGGTGTCGCGGCTACCTCGATGCGTTGCCACGCGATCGTCGAATCGCCGCCGTGGATCGGCATCGCCACCGCATCGCGTGCCCTGGCCGCGGGCTCCATCGCCGGCGGGAGGCCGGCCGAGCGGTCATAGCCGTACACCTCCAGATTCCGTCCGGGCGCTGTTTCGAACTCGAACACCGCGCCTTCAAGGGGCAGTCCGACCAGCGCGATACGGCGCCAGCGTGTTGGCTCGGCGTGCCAGCGCGACGGCGCCAACGCGTGCCCCTGGACCCGGATGGAGGCCACGTCGATGTCGCCCGGCAGCACCAATCCTCCTTCCTTGGCATTTCGGGTGGACGTCACGCGAATGGCGATGTGGCGTCGGCCATGGCGGATGCCGTCGGACTCGACCTGCAGGGAAGGCGCCGGCAGTGTCGGCCCGTTCGCGCTCGGATACCCCCATCCCGACCAGGCGTTGACCGGCCGGGAGACGTCCGCGAAGCCTGCCTGGCGCATGAAGCCCACCGGCATCGTCGCAAGTGGTTTCAGGTACAGCCGTGCGGCGTCGCTGTCACCCGCATACAACAGGTTCGCCGGGCGCGGAAAGTCCGCATCGAACGCGGGCCGGACGAGGGCGAGCAGCGCGCATGCGAACGTCACCGCCAGAGCTGCGACCGCGAGTGCCCCCGCCGCGCGGCGGAGGGCCAGCAGCGCAGGTAACAAGGGCAGCACGATCAGGCCACTCAACAGCGTGGTCGCAGGCAGTCCCGTATGCCCAATGGCCGGATAGGCGTCGATCGCGTACGGAAACCACAGGCCGGCCGCCGCGACAGCGGCGACAGCTGACCAGAGTACGGGTCGATTCGGCACAAGCTGCGCGCAGATGCTCCCCGCCAACAGCGGCAGCAGCCCGAGGTAGCTCGCTCCCGGCATCGCGGCAACCGCCGCCGCGGCGGCGATCGCAAACGGCAGCAAGGTCGCCAGCGCCAGGGCCGGCTCGCCGCACCACCGTTGCACCGTGTATCCAGCCAGCAACGTCGCCGGCAACGCCAGAGCCACAAATGTTGCGACCAGCAGCGCGCTCTGCGCGGTCCACATCGCCGGCATTGCGCCCAGAGTCTGCAGCAGAGCGTGGGCGCCCCACCCAAGTGCGGCCAGCAACGCCAGCAGTGCCAACACCGCAATGCACGCGGTGGCCAACGCTGCGGTACGCGAGCCGCGTCGGACCAGGCGCACGCCAAGTGCGAGCCACAGCGCCAGTCCAAGGGCGAGCAGGAACGGATTAAGCGTCACCGGCCACGCGGCAACGGTCGCGCCAAACAAGTTGAAAAACACCGCGTCATGAGCGGCGTCGCCCGCCACATCGGCCGCGGGAGCAGGCGGTCGGTCTGTCAGGTCCCTCGTCATCGCCAGCGCGTTGTCGCCGTGGTGCTGCAGCGAGCGACGGTCCAGATGGGCGAGGTTGTCCAGTGGGGTGTGGTAGCGCGCCGCGCCCTTCGCCCAGGCAAAGTTCAGGCCCTCGCGCCCCTCGCGGCGGAACACCGTGAAGTCGGTGTCGTTGGGCAGGCTGCGGTAGATTTCGTAGTCCAGCGATGAGCCGCTGGCGCGAGGCAGCGCGCGGCGCAGTGCCGCGATGATCTGCGCGTTGCCGGGCTGGGTTTCGATCAACAGGCTCGCACCCCGCGTGCCGCGGGCCTCCAGGTTGATCACCGTCGCGATGCGGGCGAACTCGGGCTCGCGCACGAAGGCTTCCGCACCAATCAGGCCGAGCTCCTCGCCGTCGCTGGCCAGAAGCCAGACGTCGCGGGCCAGTGGCGGGCCGGCGAGCAGGGCCCGCGCCGATTCAATCAGGGTGGCAACGCCGGCGCCATCGTCGGAGGCCCCCGGTCCTGCGCCCACAGAGTCGTAGTGGGCCGCCAGCAGGACGGCCTGGTCCGCATTCGCGCCCGGAATCCGGGCGACGATATTCTCCACCGTCGCGCACGCGCTGCCGCCGCAGGAAAACCTTCGCTGTACCTGTGCCTGCAGCCCGATCCGGGCCAGCTCGGCGACGATGCGATCGCGTACGAGCTCGTTGGCAGTGCTGCCGGTCGGGTGGGGCTGCTCGTCGCCTAGCACCCGCGCCAGCACTGCGGCGGCGCGCGCCGCGGAGAAGACGCTCGTCGGCGCATCGAGCCCCAGAGCCGTGGGAGGCTGGCCGCCTCGCAGCGACAAAGCAGCGGACAACACGAATACCGCGATCGCGATCAGCGCGCCCCAGTGCGCTCCTCCCGGCTGCTCGCCGAGTGAGCGCGAACGCGCGCCGGCGGATCGTCTCTTGTGCGGCATCTTCTTCCCCAGGCCGGGCCGGAACGGTCTGCCGATCATAACGGCGCCGACATGGGTGAGGTTCAGTAGCGCCCGGTCAGACGCCGTGGACCAACGGCACGTCTGCGCACGGGCTGTGGACGTCAGGCGGGCATAGGCAAGCGTGGCGTGGTCATGCGGGTGAAGCCGCCTTGGCCTCCTGCGGACGCAGGCTCGCCAGCGCACCGGTCCACTTGGTTAGCTCGTCCAGCATCTGCTGCGCGGAATGATCGATCAGCTCGTTGGAGACAAATGCGCCTTGCCCGTCCAGTGACTGGCCGACCATCGGCACGGCCACGCCTTCGACCATCGGCATCATCTTCAGCGTCGTCACGATCTGCTTGGCCATCTGCACCGCGCGCATCCCACCCGACACGCCGCCATAGCTGACAAACCCGCATGCCTTGTAGTTCCACTCGCGATAGACGTAGTTCAACGCATTCACGAGTGCCGGCGGCGGGTTGAAGTTGTACTCGGGAGTCACGAACACGAACGCGTCGGCGGCCGACACGCTGGCCGCCCAGGCCTTGGTGTGGGCGTGCTCGTACTGCTGCATCGCCGGGTGCCTGGGCTCGTCGTAGATCGGCAGATTGAAGTCCGCCAGATCCACCAGCCTGACGTCGAAGGCGCTGTGCTGCGCAGCGAAGTCACTGAACCAGCGGGCGACGGCGGGACCAACGCGCCCCGGGCGCGTGCTGGCAATGACGACATGAAGTTTGGGTTTCAAGTGGAGCTCCTTTGGATGTCTGGATGGACGCAGTCAGTGCGGCATGCGGCCGAAGCGTCCAGCGTTGAAGTCAGCAATCGCCTGTTGGATCTCGGCCTGGCTGTTCATCACGAACGGGCCGTGGCCGACGATGGGCTCATCGATCGGCTCGCCGCTGAGCAGAAGTACCGTCGCGTCGCTGCTGGCTTCCAACAGCACCTCGCTGCCGGCGCGGTCGAGCATCACCATCTGGGCCTCGCGGGCGATCTGGGTGGCGTTGACCTGCACGGTGCCATGCAGGACGACCAGCGCCGCAGTATGACCTTCGGGCAGTTCGAATTCGCCGGAACGGCCTTGGTCAAGGCGAACGTCCCACACGTTAATCGCGGTAAAGGTGCGCGCCGGACCGGCATGACCGGCGTACTCACCGGCAATCACGCGGACCGAGCCCGCGTCGCCGGGCAGGACGACCGACGGAATATCGGCGTCGACCAGGGTCTGGTAACCCGGTGCCGCCATCTTGTCCTTCGCCGGCAGGTTGACCCACAGCTGCACCATCTCCAGCGTGCCGCCGGTGCGGGTGAACGCTGGTGAGTGGAACTCCTCGTGCAGGATCCCCGAGGCAGCGGTCATCCACTGCACATCGCCCGGGCCGATCCTGCCGCCGGCGCCGGTGGAATCGCGATGCTCCAACTCGCCTTCATACACGATGGTGACGGTCTCAAAGCCACGGTGCGGGTGCTGACTAACGCCACGCGGCAGCGCGGCCGGCTCGAACCGCATCGGTCCGGCATAGTCCAGCAGCAGGAACGGACTCAGCTTCTGGCCGAGGCCGTGATAGGAAAACAGTGAGCGGACCGGGAAGCCGTCGCCCACCCAATGCGGCTTGGGCGCGCTGTAGATGCCGAGGACCTTCTTCATGGTTCTTCTCTTGATCGCGGGTCTGATGGGCTCCAGGCCCATGCGCAATAGTTTAGTTTGTTGATGTGTGTGTTGGTGGTTCTTGTTTTACATCTGGATCGTTCTATCTATAGAACGACTCTAGAGAATTTCAAGATCATTGCTTGCGCCTTGCTCCCCGATGGTGGATGCTCGGTCAATGCGTCCAGCTTCCGCCCAGATTTTCCTCGCGTCCTTCGCCACCGGTTCCACGCCGTGTGCGACGCATTGTGCGGCGCAGCTCAACTGGAATAACAACGTCCGCCTCCCGCAGGCCGACGACTAGCGCGTACGACAAAACGCACGAATCGAATCCAAGGCCTGCACTGCGAAGTGCGGGCCTTTTTTTTCCGTAGTTTTTTCCCTTCAGGAGTTCCCCCCCCATGTGTTCGATCCTCGGCATCTTCCGCCAGCAACCCGGTGACGATCTGCAACCGCTGCGCCCCCTCGCGCTTGAGCATTCCCGGCGTCAACGCCACCGCGGCCCGGACTGGAGCGGTGTGTACGTCGATCAGGCGGCGATCCTGGTTCATGAGCGCCTGGCCATCGTCGATCCGGCCGGTGGTGCCCAGCCGATGCGCTCCGCCGACGGCGACCTGGTGCTGGCGGTCAACGGCGAGATCTACAACCACCGCGAGCTGAAAGCGTCGCTGCGCCAGCCCTACGACTTCCAGACCGAGTCGGACTGCGAGGTCATCAGCGCGCTGTTCCGCGAGGACGCCGACATCGGCGGCTGGTTGAACCGCCTCAACGGTATCTTTGCCTTCGCGCTGTGGGATCGGGCCGCGCAGCGGGTGCTGATCGCGCGCGATCCGATCGGCGTGGTGCCGCTGTATTGGGGCCACGATGCCGCCGGACGCCTGTGCGTGGCCTCGGAGATGAAAGCGCTGGCCGACATCTGTGATGACGTCGGCCAGTTTCCGCCCGGGCACTTCTACGACAGCGCACACGGCGAACTGGTCCGTTACTACCAGCGGCCGTGGCGTGACCACGCCGCCACCGTCGGCGTTCGGGTCGATCCGGCCGAGCTTCGCGAAGCCTTCGAGGCGGCCGTGCATCGCCAGCTGATGTGCGATGTGCCGTACGGCGTGCTGTTGTCAGGTGGGCTGGATTCCTCACTGGTCGCCGCCTGCGCCGCGCGGTTCGCACGCAAGCGCATCGAGGAGGACGACCAGGCCGAGGCGTGGTGGCCGCGACTGCATTCGTTCGCCATCGGGCTGGAAGGCTCCCCCGATCTGGCGGCTGCCGAGATCGCCGCCGAGGCGCTGGGCACCGTCCACCACGGTTTCACCTACACCCAGGAGGAGGGCATTGACGCCATTCCCGAGGTGATCCGGCATATCGAGACCTATGACGTCACCACCATCCGCGCCTCCACGCCGATGTTCCTGCTCGCGCGGCGGATCAAGGCGATGGGCGTGAAGATGGTCCTCTCGGGCGAGGGCAGCGACGAGATCTTCGGCGGCTACCTGTACTTCCACAAGGCGCCCAACGCGCGCGAGTTCCACGAGGAGCTGGTGCGCAAGATCGACGCGCTGCACAACTACGACTGCCTGCGTGCCAACAAGTCGATGATGGCCTGGGGCGTGGAGCCGCGGGTACCGTTCCTCGACGTTGCCTTCCTGGAGGTCGCCATGAAGATGGATGCCAGCGCCAAGATGGTCGGTATGCGCGCGGACGGAACGGTCCGCATCGAGAAGGCGGTGCTGCGCGAAGCGTTCGAGGGTTACCTGCCCGACTCGATCCTGTGGCGGCAGAAGGAGCAGTTCAGCGACGGCGTCGGCTACGGCTGGATCGACGGCCTCAAGGATCACGCAGAAGCGATGGTCAGTGACGCGCAGCTGGCGGATGCGGCAACCCGATTTCCCATCAACACCCCCGTGACCAAGGAGGGTTACTGGTATCGCGAGCTGTTCGAGCAGCATTTTCCCGGCGATGCCTGCGCCCGCACGGTGCCCGGTGGCAAGTCGATCGCCTGCTCGACCGAAACGGCGCTGGCGTGGGATGCATCGTTTGCCAATGCGGCGGACCCGTCGGGACGGGCGATGCGCGGCGTCCACCAGGCGGCCAACGCGTAAGGTGATCTCCTGCCCGGCGATCAGGGATCGGCAGAGACCTATCGCCGGCGCAGTTCGTAAACTACGGTGTGCAGGGCGCTTACGCCTTCTGCGCTGAAGTTCGCCTGCTGGGCGAGGATCTCGCGACGCTCGAGGACGCCGACCTCCCACTGGGGGCTGAACAACGCCCGCACCTCGTCTTCCTCGACGCTGAAGGGCGGGCCGGCTTTCTCGGCCTGCGGGTATTCCAGGGTGATCAGCAGGCCACGGCAGCCGCTGGGCAACCGGCCGTACACCTCGCGCACGTAGCGCTGGCGCAGGGCCGGGGGCAGGGCGATCAGGGCGGCGCGGTCGTAAACGGCGTCGCAACCGGCAAGTGCAGAAGGATCCTGCGCAAACACATCGCCGTTGATCAACTCGATATCACCGGCCCGGTAATGGCGGCCGTCGGGGGCGTCGGTGATTTCCGCCTGCAGATCGTGTTCGGCGAGGAATTGTTGGATCGCCGTCGTCGCCAGTTCAATACCCAGCACGCGGTAGCCCTGATCGGCAAACCACAGCATGTCCAGCGTCTTCCCCGCCAGGGGTACGAACACCCGGCTGCCTGCCGGCACCTGCAGCGACGGCTAGTGCTTGAGCATCAAGGGAGTTTCACGGTCCTGGTGGAAGCCGATGCGGCCTTCCTGCCAGCGCTGTTGCCAGAAGTCGGGTTCCATCGGTGCGGCTCCTATTCGGACTGCAGGCCGTCGACCTTCTGCCAACCGCGCGGCAGCAGGCCGCCGCGGGCGGCGCGGGCGCCGGTGTAGGCATCCAGATCCTTCCACGTGAGCGTCATGGTGCGCGCGCCGGACTTGACCAGCAACGAGCCGCCTTCGGCGACCACTGCGACGGCGATCACCCGCTCGGTGCCCAGTTTCGCGCGCGGGATGTCGATCAGCTTGTTGCCCTTGCCCTTGTCGAGTTCCGGCAGCTCTGCGACCGGGAACGCGAGCAGGTGGCCCGCGCTGGTGGCCACCACCACGCGATCCTGTGCCGGATTCCCTACCGGGGCCGGCTGCAGCACGCTCGCGTTCGGGGTCAGCGACAGCATCGCCTTGCCCGCCTTGTTGCGGCTGGTCAGGTTCTCGAAGCGGGTCACGAAGCCGTAGCCGTGGGTGCTGGCGAGGACGAAACGCTGGTCGTTGTCGCCGCTGGCCAGGGCCTGGAACGAGGATTTTCCCGCTGGCGAGAAACGCGCCGTGAGCGGGTCGCCGTTGCCGCGGGCCGACGGAAGGCCGTGGACCACGGTGGAGTAACTGCGGCCGGCCGAGTCGAGGAAAGCGACCTGGTGGTTGCTGCGTGCGCGAGTGAAGGCCAGCAGGCTGTCGCCCTCGCGGTAGTTCATCGCGGCGGCGTCCACGTCATGGCCCTTGGCCGCGCGCACCCAGCCCTTCTCGCTGAGCACCACGGTCATCGGTTCGCTGGGCGCCAGGTCGGTTTCCGACAGCGCCTGGGCCGCGCCGCGCTCCACCAGAGGCGAGCGGCGGGCGTCGCCGAACTTCTTCGCATCGGCCAGCAGCTCGTCCTTGACCAGCTTCTTCAGTTTCGCCTTGCTGCCCAGCAGGGCCACCAGTTGGTCACGCTCCTTGGCCAGCGCGTCCTGCTCGCCACGGATCTTCATTTCCTCCAGGCGGGCCAGCTGGCGCAGGCGGGTTTCCAGGATGTAGTCGGTCTGCGCCTCGCTGAGGTTGAAGCGTTCCATCAGCACCGGGCGCGGCTCATCCTCGCTGCGGATGATGCGGATCACTTCGTCCAGATTGAGGAATGCGACCAGCAGACCTTCCAACAGGTGCAGGCGCTGCTCGACCTTCTCCAGCCGGTGCTTCAGGCGGCGGGTCACCGTGTCGGTGCGGAAGGTCAACCACTCGGTCAGGAATGCACGCAGCCCCTTGACCTGCGGGCGCCCGTCCAGGCCGATCACGTTCATGTTGACCCGGAAGCTCTTTTCCAGATCCGTGGTGGCAAACAGGTGGCCCATCAGCTGCTCGACATCGACCCGGTTGCTGCGCGGAAACAGCACGATCCGGGTCGGGTTGGCGTGGTCGGACTCGTCGCGGATGTCCTCCAGCCAGGGCAGTTTCTTGGCCCGCATCTGAGTGGCGATCTGCTCGATCACCTTGCCCGGCGATACCTGGTGCGGCAGGCCCGTGATGACGATGGAGTTGCCTTCGCGCTCATAGACAGCGCGGGCGCGCACACTGCCCAGGCCGGTCTCGTACATCTGCAGCAGGTCGCTGCGCGCGGTGATGATCTCCGCGCTGGTCGGATAATCCGGGCCGCGCACGTGCTCGCACAGGTCGGCGGTGGTCGCGTCGGGATCATCCAGCAGGCGGATGCAGGCGCTGACCACTTCGCCCAGGTTGTGCGGCGGGACGTCGGTCGCCATGCCCACCGCAATGCCGGTGGTGCCGTTGAGCAGCAGATGCGGCAGCCGCGCCGGCATCCAGGTCGGCTCCTCCAGGGTGCCGTCGAAGTTGGGATTCCAGTCCACCGTGCCGTGCGCCAGCTCGCCCAGCAGGACCTCGGAAATCGGGGTCAGCTTGGACTCGGTGTAGCGCATCGCGGCGAACGACTTGGGATCGTCGCTGGAGCCGAAGTTGCCTTGACCTTCCACCAGCGGATAGCGGTACGAGAACGGCTGTGCCATCAGCACCATTGCCTCGTAGCAGGCACTGTCGCCGTGCGGGTGGTATTTGCCGATCACATCGCCGATCGTTCGCGCGGATTTCTTCGGCTTGGAACCGGAGGTCAGTCCGAGCTCGCTCATCGAGAAAATGATCCGCCGCTGCACCGGCTTCAGGCCGTCACCGAGGAATGGCAGCGCCCGGTCGAGCACGACATACATCGAGTAGTCGAGGTAGGCGCGTTCGGCATATTCACGCAGGGGGAGCTGTTCGTAACCGTGGAAGGCGGCGCGTACGGAATCGGTCATGGGGTGCCGTGGACTCGTGCAGCAGAACGGTGGAGGGAGACGATTCTAACCGCCCGATCAAAGGCCACGCTGGACGCCGGACCGACGTCCGTCAGCGACCAAACAAAAGGCCGGAAGCGCTGCGGGCGCGTCCGGCCGGTGTGGCTCTGTGTCGCCGCGATGCGCGCAGCGGGCTTGCAATGGCGAGGGCTCAGCGGTGCAGTTCGCCCGCGGACTCGGGCTGGTAACGGATGGACAGCACTTCCAGGGTGATCGTGCGGCCACCGGGCACCGGCCAGTCGATCACCGCGCCCACGTGCAGGCCCAGCAGTGCGCTTCCGACCGGCGCCAGGATCGACACCTTCTCCGGGCTGCCGTCGGCGTCCTTGGGGTAGACCAGCGTCAGCTCGCGCTCGGCGCCGCTGTTGACGTCGCGGAAGCGGGCGGTGGAGTTCATCGTGATGACGTCGTCCGGCATTTCCTTTGGCTCGAGCAACTCGGCCCGATCCAGCTCGCGGCGCAGCGGCTCGGTGTTGAGGCCCTTGGCCAGCGGCTGCTCAAGCAGCGACTCCAGTCGCTCGCAATCAAGGCGGGAGACCAACAGCGGCGGGACAGAGGTAGCGTGCATGCTTCGTGGCTCCAATAGCTATACGGGCGGTGCGTCTGAGTTGCGCATCGCCAACGGGTCTCTGCGGTGGGTCCAAAGTAGACCCGGATCAGGGGTGTAGCAATGACAGGTGTGGCACGGGGGCGCGCCATTTCATTAAAGGCCCCCCGGAAGTGGCCGTATTGTCCCACCTTTTCTGTCCGGATCATCTTTTGGCGTTGACAAGCGGTTCACCTCGACGCAACATACGCGGCCCGCACAGCAACAAACGCTTTGCGGTTTGCCCGGGTGGCGGAATTGGTAGACGCACTAGCTTCAGGTGCTAGCGGGGGCAACTCCGTGGAGGTTCGAGTCCTCTCCCGGGCACCAACATCGTTCGACCACTACCAGGTCGGACACAACAGAAGACCCCGCCTCGGCGGGGTTTTTTGTTGCCTCGCATTCTGACTCCGGAGTGTTTGGAGCGCACAGCGCGACCTTCAGACCTTCCGGGCGGATGCCTCCTCCTTTATTTCGCCCCGAAGGCCTGCAGGTCCCGTCAGCCGGGTTTGCGCTTCAACAACCGCCACGAGGCTTGATGGACGGGTGCGGATGCCCTTGGGTGTGAAATAAGGGAGGAGGCACCGGCTTCATCGGTGCCGGGGGACATTCACGCCCAAGGGCATCCGCGCTCGGCGCCCCCGGCCACGTGAAAGGCCTGCAGGGCACGCCGCGTACCCCAGCACACGTCTCTCAGTCCGGAGCGGCGGCCGCTGAAACGTGTAGGTCCGCCGGCAGCGGCGGCACGCAGCCCGTGACGTACGCGTCGCCGGGTATCAGCACCCAGTCGCGGCGGCTGGAACGCCCCAGCTCGATCAACTTCGCGGGATCGACGCAGCTGTCCGCCGCATCTTTCAGTGCAAACAACCAGTGGTGGGCCGGGTTGGCCGCCAGCCACGCCACACCATCACGCCACTGCAGGCGCTCATCACGCGAGAAGCCGAATTCGGTGAACGGGCCGGTGGCCTGGAGAAGGTGCTGCTCGCGCCACCCGACCAGCCCGACGGTCGCCTGCGGTCCGACCTGCGCTCGAACCTGTTGCATCATCTCCCGCGCCGAACTGCTGGCATCCAGTGCCGGCGCCAGGCCCAGGCCGTACACCGTCCACAACACCAGGTTGAACGCGACTGCGACCCATCCGGCGCGCGCGGTGCGCCCCCAGACGGCCAGCGCTAACCCTCCCAGCCCCAGCGCGCCTGCCCAGAGCAGCAGCGAGCGGACCGTGGCGGCATCCAGTGCGCGCTCGTTGGCAACGCCATCCAGCCAACCCGTCCCGGCCAGTCCGCCGACCGCCAGCAGCAGTGCGGCGGAGGACAGCGCGACCACGTAGCCCAACAGCACCCGCCGCACCCATGCCCGTTCAAGCAAACCGGGTAACAGCGACGCAGCGGCAATGCACAGCGCCGGCAGGGCGGGGAACAGGTACACCTCGCGCTTGCCCGGGCTGGCGGTGAAGAACAGCAGCACCAAGACCGCCCAGCCGACCAGCAGGAACACGCGCGCATCGCCCACGCGGATCCGGCGCCACCATTGCGGCGCGAGCCAGGGCAGCAACAGGGCGCCCGGCAGCCACAACGTCGCAATGACCTGAAGGTAGTACCAGGCCGGCTTTACGTGGTGCCACGCGTTGGCGTAGCGGGTCCCGGTCTGTTTCAGCAGTATCTCGGCGGCATAGGCGTGCAGTGCCGGGTCGGTGCTGCGGGCCACTGTCCACAGCATTGGTACCAGCCAGAGCCCGACGCCGACCAGGAATCCGACCGGGAGCCACCACCAGCGCCGGTCGCGGTAGCCGTCCATCGGCAGCTGCATGCCGCGGCGACGCGCCAGCCACCATGGCAGCAGGATCAGCAGCGGCAGAAAGCCGACGCCCTTGGTCACCGTCCCGATGCCGGCGGCGAGTCCGCCCAGCGCCAGCGCGCGCCAATCCGGTCCGCGCAGCAGATGGCGCGACAGCGCCCAAAGCGACAACGTGGTCCAGAACACCAGCACCATGTCGATCTGGCCACGTTTGGCCTGCAGTCCGAACTGGAGGCAGGCGAGGAGGGCAAGGCCGGCATACAGACCCGCGCGGCGGTCCCAGAGGCGCGTCGCCAGGTTGGTGGTCAGCCACAGCGTTCCGAGCGCGGCGAGCAGCGAGGGCAGCAGGAAAGCGATGCGCCAGTTGCCGACCACGGTGTAGGCCAGCGCCTGCAGCCACATGAAGGGCGCAGGCTTGTGCGCGTAGGGTTCGATGCCGCGATACGGGATCGCCCACTGCCCGCTCTCGACCATGGTCTGGGCGGCGAGGACGAACCGCGGCTCGTCGGGCGGCGAGGGGTCGCGAAGGCCCAGGCCGGCCCCCAGTGCTATCGCCGCCAACAACAACATCCACCAGACGGAGTGGTTAGGGTTTAATCGCGGAAGGGGCATTCTCAGGTCTCGGTCAGTTGGGGCGGCCCGCCAGCGCGGGTGGCGTTGAGGGAAATCTAACAACGCTTCCACGGACCGATCGTTATCATTCTCACCCGATTCGGAGATTCCACCAATGCGCGTTGATCGCGTCCAGTCAGTGCGTTTTGAGCGTCCGTTGCGCGTGTCCGCAGGCGAGGATGTTCCCGAGCTTTCGGTCGTGATTCCAGTGCATAACGAGGCGGGAAACATCGGTGCGTTGCTGGCGGAAGTCGGCAACGCCCTGCGCGGCGTGGTCCGCTTCGAGGTGCTCTGCGTGGACGACGCCAGCCCCGACAACACGCTTGAGGAACTGCGCCGGTCCGCTGCCGACATGCCAGAGCTGCGCGTGCTGCCGCTTGCCAGGCAGTCCGGCCAGAGCACGGCGATCCGCGTCGGGGTCAAGGCCGCGCGCGGCCGTTGGATCGCCACCCTCGACGGTGACGGGCAGAACGATCCCGCCGACCTGCCGCGCCTGCTCTCGGCGCGTGACGCGGCCGGCGACGACGTCCGTCTGATCGCCGGCTGGCGGACCAAACGCCGTGATCGCTGGGACAAGCGCGTCGCCTCGCGCATTGCCAACGCCGTGCGCCAGTCCTTGCTGCACGACGCGACCCCGGACACGGGTTGCGGCATCAAGCTGTTCGAACGCGAGGCCTTTCTTGACCTGCCGTACTTCGACCACATGCACCGTTACCTGCCGGCGCTCATGCAGCGCGCCGGCTGGCGCACGATCAGCGTCCCGGTAAACCACCGTGCGCGCGGCGCCGGCGCGTCGCACTACACCAACATCGGCCGCGCCCTGGTCGGATTGTCCGACCTGTGGGGCGTGGCGTGGCTTGTCCGCCGCAGCCACGTGGCGAAGTTGCTTCCCAGCGAAGGCGAGTTGCAGACCAAGGAGGGCGGGGACGTCATCGAACTGGACAGGAGTAGGGCATGAACAACATCTCCGCGTGGCTGATCGTGGGGTTTGTCGGCCAGGCGCTGTTCGCGTCGCGTTTCATCATTCAATGGCTGGCCTCCGAACGGGCCCAGCGCAGCGTGGTGCCGACCGCGTTCTGGTATCTCAGCCTGGGCGGGAGCACCGTCCTGTTGGCGTACGCCATTCACCGCGCCGACCCGGTGTTCATCGTCGGCCAGTCCACCGGGCTGTTCATCTACCTGCGCAACCTGCACCTGATCCGGCGCGGCAAGTTGAGCGCGGACACCGGCGACGCCTGACCACGCGGGCCCTGCCTGCCTGCCAGCCCCTGCCGTTGACGTGGGCTGGCTGTAACATGCCCTTCCATGAATAAGCCCCCCAGCAAGCGCGGCCGCAAGCCGTCCAAATCGACCGGCAAGGCCGGAACCCCGAAATCCGCGGCAGGTGCCGCAGGCGGCAAGTCGAAGGCGAAAAAGCCCGGCTGGATGCCGGATGCACCGCGAGGCGGTCCCAAGCCACCCCTGGCGCCACTGCATGCCGACGGCGGCAAGCTGGCTGATCCGTTTGCCGCGCGAGAGGCCGCCCGCTACGAGCAGCCCATCGCCAGCCGCGAGATGATCCTGCAGCTGCTGGCGGCGGCCGACGGTCCGATGGACGCCGAGGCGCTGGCGACCAAGCTAGCCCTGACCGAGCCCGATCGCTTCGATGCCATGACCGCCCGCCTGCGGGCGATGGTGCGCGACGGCCAGGTGTTGCAGAACCGCCGCGGCGGTTTCGTCCCCGCCCAGCAGCTCGACCTCGTGCCGGGCACCGTGATCGCCAACCCGGATGGCTACGGCTTCCTGCGTCCGGATGCCGGCGGCGATGACATGTTCCTGCCGCCCTACGAGATGCGGAAGGTCATGCATGGCGACCGCGTGCTGGCCGGCCTCACCGGCTTGGACAACCGCGGCCGCCAGGAAGGCACGATCCTGGAAGTGCTCGAGCGCCGCATGAGCCGGATGATCGGCCGCTTCATCGTCGATGACGGCATCTGCTACGTCGAGCCCGACGACCGCCGCATCCAGCGCAACATCCTGATTCCGCCCGAGGGCCGCGGCGACGCGCAGCCGGGCAATCTGGTGGTGTGCGAGCTGACCCGCGCGCCCGATGCGCGGCGCCCGCCGATGGGCCGCATCCTCACCGTGCTGGGCGAGAAGCTGACCGCGTCGCTGGCGGTGCAGGCCGCCATCCACGGCCACAACATCCCGCACGAGTTCGCGCCCGAGGTACTGGACGAGGCAGGCGCGATCCCGGTCGAGGTGCAGGCCGCCGAAACCACGCACCGCGTTGACCTGCGCGCGTTCCCGCTGGTCACCATCGACGGCGAGGACGCCAAGGATTTCGATGACGCGGTGTGGTGCGAACCCAACCGCGACGGCTTCCGGCTGATCGTCGCCATCGCCGACGTCTCCCATTACGTGCGCCCGGGCCGGCCGCTGGACGAGGAAGCGCAGAACCGCGCCACCTCGGTCTACTTCCCCGGTTTCGTGGTGCCGATGCTGCCCGAGGTGCTGTCCAACGGCATCTGCTCGCTCAAGCCCAAGGTCGACCGCCTGTGCTTCGTCTGCGACATGCAGGTGGACCGCATGGGCCAGGTCACAGAGTCGAAGTTCTACGAAGCGGTGATGCGCTCGCACGCGCGACTGACCTACAACCAGGTCTGGAACGCCATCGGCGACGGCATCGACGACGAAGCGCGCGAGGAAGCCCAGCAGCAGGTCGGCGAGCTGCTGCCCAACCTGCAGCGCCTGCACCAGCTCTACCAGGTGCTGGCCAAGGCGCGCTCCAAGCGCGGCGCGATCGAGTTTGAATCCAGCGAAGTGCGCTTCGTTCTCGGCGAGCGCGGCGAAGTCGTGCAGGCCGGCATGCTGGTGCGCAACGACGCCCACAAGCTGATCGAGGAATGCATGATCGCGGCCAACGTGGAGGCGGCGAAGTTCCTGATCGACGCCGAAGTGGTGGCCCCGTACCGCACCCACGACCGCCCGCCGGAGCAGAAGTACGAAGACCTGCTCGAGTTCCTCAAGGAGTTCCAGCTGCGCATGCCGGCGTGGTCGAAGGTGCAGCCGCGCGACTACACCCAGCTGCTGCGCAACACCCGCGAGCGCGCCGAGGCGCCGCTGATCGAATCCGTCCTGCTGCGCAGCCAGAGCCTGGCCGTGTACCAGCCGGAAAACATCGGCCACTTCGGCCTGGCGCTGGAGGCGTACGCCCACTTCACCTCGCCGATCCGCCGCTACCCCGACCTGCTGGTGCACCGCGCGATCAAGCACGCACTGAGCGGCGCGGCGCCGGAGAAATACCGCTATTCGCCCAGCGACATGGCCCAGCTGTCCCTGCAGAGCTCCGAGCGCGGCCGCCGTGCCGACGAAGCCTCGCGCGAGGTCGATGACCGCTACCGCGCGGCGTGGATGGAGCAGCACGTGGGCAGCGAGTTCGACGGCGTGATCAGTGGCGTCACCAGCTTCGGCCTGTTTGTGGAGCTGGACCAGTCCAAGGTCAACGGCCTGGTCCACGTGACCCAGCTGCCCAACGACTACTACCGCTTCGATCCGATCCGCAAGATGCTGACCGGCGAGAAGACCGGGCGCGAATACCGCCTGGGCGACCGCGTCAGCATCATCGTGATGAAGGCCAGCCTGGAGGAGCGCAAGATCGACTTCCGCCTGGCCGGCGACGGCAAGCCGCGCAAGCCCGGCGAAGAGGCGCAAGCGCAGGGCGACGCGCCCGCCAAGAAACCCGCGCCCAAGGGCCACAAGAAGAAAGGCTGACCGCCTGAGGCCATCCGGCCATCGCGTATCCTGCCTGCGGCATCACACACCGCAGGCAGGGGACTCGAATCGTGGCCGATGACGCACAACAGCGCAGTTCCATCTCCGTCAACACCGACGCCGATGCGGACGCCTTCGTCAGCAAGTGGCAGGGCGGCCGCAAGCAGGGCCTGGAAGCCTTGAGCGAGGCCTTGTCCACGCGCGTTAGCCGCCGATCACGGAGCGCCGAGCCGGAAGCCGCAGTCGCCGAGTAAACAGCGCAACGCGTTTCCCAAAAAGCCCCGGTTCCGGGGCTTTTTGCTTCAACACCGGAGTGGAATAGGCGGGCGATGGTGAAAATTTGTCCACCCTTGCAGCGCTGAGCGTTAAGCTCCCCGGCCCGAGTTGCCGTGTTCCCGCCATGCCGCACGCTTGCCCCTGCAATCCCTCCGCCGCGTACGCGGCCTGCTGCCAGCCGCTGCACGAAGGCCGCACCCCGGCGGGCAGCGCCGAGGCGTTGATGCGTTCGCGTTACAGCGCTTACGTCCTCGGTCTGCGCGATTACCTGCTGGCGACATGGCACCCCGACACCTGTCCGGCCGCGTTGGACATGGACGACAGCCCGGACACGAGGTGGCTTGGACTGGATGTGAAGCGCCACGTCGACGCCGGTGATGGCACCGCGCTGGTGGAGTTCGTCGCCCGCTACAAGGTGGGCGGCGCCCCGGCTGTGCGGATGCATGAGATAAGCCGTTTCGAATGCCGTGACGGAATCTGGTTGTATGTCGACGGGGAATTTCCCGGCAAGGCTCGCTAGAGACAGCCCCTCATCGACCGCACTCGTGTGCCTCGCACGGTTATCCGTGGTCTACTCGCCCTGGGGATTTTTTGACTTCTACAAGGGGATTGAGATGGGAATTATGAGCGGAGGCCTGGGCCTCGTATTTACAATTTTCGCGTTCGTGCTCGCGGTGCTGTGGTTCTTCCTGCCGTTCGCGATTTTCGGGACCAAGGACAAGCTGGCCGAGATCATCGCCGAGTCGAAGAAGACCAACGCCGAGCTTGCCCGTATTGCTGCGGAACTGGTCGCGACCCGGACTGCAATGGCGCCGAGGCTCCCCGACTCCAACCGAACGGGGGAGGTGTGACCTGTCGGCAGCGTCGCGGTCGGCAAGGTGAAGAGGGCAAAGTTGGTTCGAGAGCACAGGGCGCGAGATCGGCGTTCGGCCCCTGCTGAATTAGGTGCGATTGACTTGGGGAGAAGTCGTGGACGAACCAACAAAAGGACGTGAATGGGGCAACGTTCGATTCCGCCGAAATAGCCGTAGCTCCGAAGGTTCACTCGACGACAGCGCCGACTCCCGTTTCTGGATTGGGCTGTTGGTCTTCCTGATGGTGGCGCTGGCCTATCCCTGGTACTCGTACTGGGTCAATGCGCAGTTGCTGTCGCGCAGCTTCCAGAAGGCGGCCGATTCCATTGGCCGCGAGCTGGATGTGGCAGCACGGCAATCGCGACAGAAGCGCGCAGCCAACACGGCGCAAAGAAAGGAATCTGAGAGGAGCGCGCGTATCGCCAATGTACGGGTGGTGGGCGTCAGCCCGAACCGTGCAGGGCCAGTGGCCATTGTCCGCTTGGGCAATGCCGGACTCGCAGAGTCGACCTTGACGATTTGCCGCCAGTCCGAGGTGATGCTGGGAAGTTCTCTGGATGGGCAATTACTTCGTGTGCAAGAGCACCGGGGCAGCCAACCGGCGATAAGCGTCGGAAACATTCGCTGCTGAGCTCCCTGTTGAGTGTGTGGGGGCCCGGTCCGGTCAACGCAAAACCCGATACCCCCGCGCCTCCATGATCCCCAGCACCTCATCGACCGGCAGCGCGCGGACCTCGTGGCCGTCACGGCCGACCGTGGTTTCGGCCTGGAACAGCGAGTTGAGGATGGCTTCTTCCGTCGCCTCGATGGCGGCCATGAACAACGGCGACATGGCGTCGTTGCGCAGCACGGTCACTTGCTGCGTTGGGCTGTCAGATGCGTGAGGAACGCGCACGGCCTTGTTGGCCGAGAACGCGATCACGTAGTCGCCGCTGCCGTTGGAGGCGATGCCACCGGTCCGGGCCAGCCCGAGCATGGCGCGCTTGGCCAGCCGCTCCAGGTTGCGGGCGTCCAGCGGCGCGTCGGTCGCCACGATGATCATGCACGAGCCGTCGGGCGAGTCGTTGAGCGCATCGCTCAGGTAGTGCTTGCCCAGCACCTTGCCGATCGGCACGCCGCCCACGCTCAGCACACCGCCGAAGTTGGTCTGCACCACCACGCCCACGGTATGGCCGCCCAGGTTGCCGGGCAGCTTGCGCGAGGAGGTGCCAATGCCGCCCTTGAAGCCGAACGCGACCGTGCCGGTGCCGGCGCCGACATTGCCTTGGGCGACGCTGCCGTCCTTTGCCGACTTGATCGCCGCCAGAACATCGCTCTTGGCCACATGGCGGCCGCGGATGTCGTTGAGATAGCCATCGTTGGTTTCCCCGACCACCGGGTTGACCGAGCCGACGTCGGCGTTGTCGGCAAACGAGAAGACGTGGTCGATCAGCGCGTCAGCCGCGACCGGCACGCCGAGGGTGTTGGTCAGGATGATCGGCGTCTCCAGCGTGCCGAGCTCGGCGACCTGGGTCGATCCGGCCAGCTTGCCGAAGCCGTTGCCCACGTACACCGCGGCCGGAACCTTGTCCTGGAAGATATTGCCGGCATGCGGCAGCACCGCCGTGACCCCGGTGCGCACGTCCGTCCCGCGCACCAGCGTCGTGTGGCCGACCGCGACCCCAGGCACATCGGTGATCGCGTTCCACGGGCCGGGCGTCAGCACCCCGATGGCGATGCCATGGTCGCGCAGGTTTTTCTGCTGGGCCTGTGCAGGCGTGCAGGCGGCCCACAGCAGGGCGACGACGAGCAGGCGAACAACCATGTTGATTCCCTCCAGCGGTCCGACCGCAACCCTAACCGTAAAACCGCTGGCAGGTTTCGCACCAGAACGCACGGCGTCGCGCCGCACCCAGGTGCTTGCAGTAGCTCAGGCGCGTTCCGTCGCGCGGGCAGATCGTTTTCGTGTGGACCTGATAGTGCTTCTTCAGCTGGAACGCCTTTTTCCAGTGGTAGAAGTCGAAGCTGTAGTCGCGCGCCTGGGTGACCAGCTGGCCCAGCTTACGCGCGGGCAGGGCGCCCACGGTGCTCTCGGGGTGCACGCGGACGCGGTGCAGCACTTCGTTCTTGATGATGTTGCCCACGCCGGCGAACACGTTCTGATCGAGCAGCGCGTCGGCCGCCAGCGCCTCCGGCCGGGCCCTCAGCTTGCGACGCGCGGCTGCCGGGTCCCAGTCGTCGCTCATCACATCGCCGCTCCAGTCGTAATGATCGTCCAGGTCTCCCTCCAGGAAGCGCACCGAACAGGCATAGAAGTTCAGCTCCTCGCCCTTGCTGAAGCCCAGTGACAGCCGCGGCGGCGTGCCCTTGTCCTCGTCGATGCGGTAGCTGCCGAACAGCAGCATGTGGATGCGAAGGCTGAAGCGCGGAAATTGCAGCAGGAAATGCTTGCCCCAGCTGCGCACCGCGACCACCGTCAGGTTGCGCATGCGCTGGATGTCCTGGGTGCTGTTGCCGGACACGCTCAGCACCCTGCGTCCCGCGAACTTCGCGGCGGCCTCGCGCAGGATGACGATCGAAGGACCCTCGGGCATTGGCGGACTATAGGAAGGTGCGATGAGGCAGGCGTCAACGCGCCCGCCTACAATGGCCGCCCCCACACTCGCTCCCGACCCCCATGAGCCAGAAACAATGGATCGCCGGCATCAACGCCGTGGCCGCCGCGATCGAGCACGACGCCGACAACGTGCGCGAGGTGCTGATCGAGGCGGGCGGGAAGAACCCGCGCCTGACCGAAATTGAAGGCTCCGCCCGCCGCTTCGGGATCGACGTGCGCCGGGTCAACCAGCAGGCGCTTTCCGGCGTCGCCGGCAGCCTGCGCCACCAGGGCGTCGTCGCGCGCTACGAAGCGGCCAAGACCTGGGACGAGAACGAACTGGAAGACCTCGTCACCGCCGCCGAAGGCCGCGCCCTGCTGCTGATCCTCGACGGCGTGCAGGACCCCCACAACCTCGGCGCCTGCCTGCGCAGCGCGGCGGCCGCCGGCGTGACCGCGGTGATATTCCCCAAGGACAAGGCCGTGCAGGTCAACGCCACCGTGCGCAAGACCTCCGCCGGCGCCGCCGACAGCGTCGCGGTGATCCCCGTCACCAACCTGGCCCGCACCATGCGCGACCTGCAGAAGCAGGGCGTCTGGCTGTACGGACTCGCCGGCGAAGCAAAAGGCAGCCTTTACAACGTCGACCTGCGCGGCAACGTCGGCCTGGTACTCGGCGGCGAAGGCGACGGCCTGCGCCGCCTGACCCGCGAAAACTGCGACCAGCTGGTCAACATCCCCATGCCCGGCGCCGATGGCGGTGCCGGCGTGGAAAGCCTGAACGTCTCCGTCGCCGCCGGCGTCACCCTCTTCGAAGCCGTCCGCCAGCGCGTCACCGGCTGACGCGGCTTTTGCTTTCCGCCCCACCCACCACGTCCTCCCGTTGGCGTCTGCCGGGTGTCCCGATCACCAAGCGAATATCGTGGAGCGACTGATCGGGATACCCGGCGGACGCCTCCTCGCGTAGCCGGCAGGCGCCGAGCGCGCCACCGGCCAGCGCCAACCACGCCTGAAGCCCGCCCCACGAGTCGCCCAACATGAACTGGATCATCCTCCTCACCGCCGGCCTGTTCGAAATCGCCTGGGCCATCGGCCTCAAGTACTCCGAAGGCTTCACCCGCCTGTGGCCCACCGTCGGCACCCTCGTGGCGATGGCCATCAGCGTCTGGATGCTCGGTATCGCGATGAAAAACCTGCCTGTCGGCACCGCCTACGCCATCTGGGTCGGCGTGGGCGCCGTCGGCACCGTGATCCTTGGCGTGGTCCTGTTTGACGAACCCGTCAACGCTCTGCGCATCGGCAGCGTCGCCCTGATCATCGCCGGCATGATCGGCCTGAAACTCGCCACCCCGTAAAACCGCCGCGGCAATCCGCGGACCGACGCCGGCTCAGCGCGGCGCGGGTGCCCGCGTCAGTGGCGCCACGCCGGGCATCGGCGTCGGCCACGCATTGACGATCTGGCAGAACAGCTCGGCCGTGCGTTCGGTGTCATACACGGCCGAATGCGCCTCATTGGCGTCCCACTCGATGCCCGCCGCCGCCGCGGCGCGCGCCAGCACCGTCTGTCCGTAGGCGACCCCCGCCAGGGTGACCGTGTCGAACACGCTGAAGGGGTGGAACGGATTGCGCTTGTGGCCGGTCCGGGCCACCGCGGCGTTGAGGAAGTTCAGGTCGAAATGCGCGTTGTGGCCGACCAGGATCGCCCGCTGGCAGCCGTGCTTTTTGCAGGCCTCGCGCACCGGCGCGAACACGTGATCTAGCGCGGCGCGCTCTTCCTTGGCGAAGCGGAACGGGTGGTCCAGCACGATGCCGGTGATCTCCAGCGACTTGGGATCGATGTCCAGGCCGGGCGCCGGGATGACATGCGCGCTCGCCGTCTTGCCGGGAATCAGCAGCCCGTTCTCGTCGATATCCACCGGCACGACCGCGATTTCCAGCAGCGCGTGGCGGTTCCAGTCAAAACCGCCGGTCTCCACGTCCACCACCACCGGCAGGAAGCCGCGGAAGCGCGTGGCCAGCGGCGAGATCGTGGGCGTGTCGGGGGAGCCTGGCGTGGAGGCGGGGGGCGCGGCGTCGGTCATGGCCGAAAGCGTAGCAGAGGCGGGCGAACGCCCCGGTTCGCGCAGGGTCCCGACGCCACCCGATGCGGTGAGGCAAGTGGAAGTTCAACCCGCCAGGTTGCCGGCGCTGCCTGCTCCAAGCGTGCTGCTGTGGTCGCGCTTCTCCCGCGGGGGTAGCGGGTCGTCGCCATGTACCAGGAACCAGACGTTCTCGGCGATGTTGGTGGCGTGGTCGCCGATCCGCTCCAGGTTCTTGGCGATGAACAGCAGATGGGTGCACGCCGGAACCGCGTAGGGGTCCGTCCTCATGTCCTCGAGCAGGTCGCCGAACACCCTCGTGTAGGCGGTGTCGATGGCCACGTCGCGTTCACGCACACGCAGCGCCGACGCCGCGTCGTGGTCGCGATAGGCAGCCAGCACCTGCCGCAGTTGATCCACCGCCAGGGTGCCGATGGCGTGCAGCGCGGTGATGCGCAGCAGGGGCGGGGTGATCCCCAGCACGGTCGAGCGCTTGGCGATGTTGGCCGCGAAGTCACCGATGCGCTCGATGTCGGAGGTGATCCGGATCGCGGCGAGGATGCCGCGCAGGTCGCGCGCCATCGGGCCGTGCAGGGCGAGCCGCATCACGTCGTGGCTGATCTGCTGCTCGAGCGCGTCGATGGCCCCATCGCCGGCGATGATGCGCTGCGCCGCCGCCGGGTCGTCGCTTCCGAGCAGGCCAAGGGCGGCCTCAAGCTGGGTCGCGGCCAGTTCGCCCATCCGCACCGTTTCGTCCAGCAACCGCTGCTGTTCCTCATCGGCCATCTGCGGGCCGTCGTAACGGGGGTCATTCAGGGTCATGGTGCTCATCCGAACCGGCCGGTGATGTAGTCCTCGGTCTGGCGCTGCGAGGGGTTGGAGAAGATCGTCTCGGTCGCATCGTGTTCGATCAGATCGCCCAGATACATGAAAGCGGTGTAGTCCGACACGCGCGCCGCCTGCTGCATGTTGTGGGTGACCATGACGATGGTGAACTCGCTCTTGAGGCCGGCGATCAGCTGCTCGATGCGGCTGGTGGAGATCGGGTCCAGCGCCGAGGTCGGCTCGTCCAGCAGCAACACGTCCGGCCGCAGGGCGACCGCCCGCGCGATGCAGAGGCGCTGCTGCTGCCCGCCCGACAGGCCCAGGGCGCTGGCGCCCAGCTTGTCCTTGACCTCGTCCCACAGGGCCGCCTGGTGGAGGGCCTGCTCCACGCGCACGGCCATCTCCGCCTTGGAGAGCTTCTCGTGGTGGCGGATGGCGTAGGCGACGTTCTCGAAGATCGTCATGGGGAACGGCACCGGTTTCTGGAAGACCATGCCGACACGGCTGCGCAGGCGGTTCAGTGGGTAGCGCGGATCCAGGATGTCGGCCCCGTCCAGCAGCACCTGGCCGGTGGCGCGCATCTTGGGATACAGGGCGTAGATCCGGTTGAACACGCGCAGCAGCGTGGATTTGCCGCAGCCCGACGGGCCGATGAGGGCGGTGACCTGTTTCTCCGGGATCGACAGGTTGATGTCCTTGAGCGCGTGGAACCGGTCGTAGTGGAAGTCCAGCCCGCGAACCGCGAGTTTGGGCGGGGCCTGCACGGCATCGGCAACGAGCGGCATTGACCGGGTTGCCCGCTCGTCGATGGGCGCACCGGGCGCCACGTGCGCACGCACGGCGGGAGAGCGGGGCAGGTCGAGCACGGCGGTGGCGTTCATCGGTGGTGCCTCGGGTGGTAACGGGAAGGAAGGGGCGTCAGTCATGCGGCACCCGGTGACGGGCGACGATGGCGCGGGCGACCAAACTGGTCAGCAGGACGAAGGTGGTCAGGACCAGCGCGCCGGCCCAGGCGAGGTCCTGCCAGGACTGGTACGGGCTGCTGGCGTACTGGTACATGACCACCGGAACGCTGGCCATCGGACCGGTCAGGTCGGCGCTCCAGTACTGGTTGCCGAACGCGGTGAACAGCAGCGGCGCGGTCTCACCGGAGATGCGGGCCAGTGCCAGCAGGATGCCGGTCATGACGCCGGGCAGTGCCGAGCGGAACATCACCTGCAGCACCACCTTCCAGTGCGGTACGCCCAGTGACAGGGCGGCCTCGCGCATCTGGCCCGGGACCAGCCGCAGCATCTCGTCGGTGGTCCGCAGCACCACCGGCACGACGATGAAAGCCAGGGCGATGGCGCCGGCGATGGCGGAGAAATTGCCGCCGGTGCGCATCACCACCAGCGTGTAGACGAACAGGCCCAGCACGATCGACGGTGCGGAGAGCAGGATGTCGTTGACGAACCGCACGACCGTGCCGATCCGGGTGCCGCGGCCGTATTCGGCCAGCCAGGTGCCGGCGGCGATGCCCAGCGGGGTGCCGATCGCGATGGCCATCAGGCACATCATGGCGCTGCCGAAGAACGCGTTGCGCAGACCGCCCGCGGTCATCGGCGGCGGCGTGTCGCGGGTGAACAGTGCGACCTCGATGCCGCCAATGCCCTTGGCCAGCAGCGTCCACAGGATCCAGCCCAGGCACAGCAGGCCGATCACGGTCGCTACGTTGGACAGCACCAGCGCCAGCGCGTTGCCGATCCGGCGGCGGCGATACAGCCCCTCAGCGACGGCGTCGTTACGCAGGGTGGTCATCAGCTCCCCTCCCGGCGGGCCAGGCGCGCGAGCATCACGCGCGCCAGCGCCAGCACGACAAAGGTGACGATGAACAGCACGAAGCCCAGCAGCAACAGCGCGGAGCGGTACTCGCCCGTGGCCTCGCCGAAATCATTGGCGATCAGCGCCGCAATGGTGGTGCCCGGCTCCAGCAGGGACGCGGTGAAGCGGGTCGAGTTGCCGATGACGAACGCCACCGCCATGGTCTCGCCCAACGCCCGGCCCAGGCCCAGGAAGATGCCGCCGATCACCGCCGAACGGGTGTAGGGCAGCACGATGTTCCAGCTGACTTCCCACTTGGTCGAACCCAGCGCGTAGGCCGATTCCTTCAGCCGCGTCGGCACGGTCAGGAAGACCTCGCGCATCACCGAGCTGATGAAGGGCACCACCATGATCGCCAGCACGATTCCGGCGGTGAGCATGCCGATGCCGATCGGCGGCCCCTGGAACAACGGACCGATCACCGGCAGCGGGCCGAGGTGGTCGTTGGCCCACGGCGTGACATGGCGGGTCATCACCGGCACCAGTACGAACAATCCCCACATGCCGTAGATGATGGAAGGGATGCCGGCCAGCAGCTCGATCGCGGTGCCTACCGGGCCGCGCAACCAGCGCGGCGCGACTTCGGTGAGGTGGAAGGCGATACCGAAGCTGAGCGGCACCGCCAGCAGCATCGCGATGGCGGCGGTGACCAGCGTGCCGAATATCGGGACCAGCGCCCCGTAACGGCCCTGGACCGGATTCCAGTCGGCGGAGAAGAAGAAGTCCAGGCCGCTCGCCTGCAACACCGCGCGGCCGCCCCAGAGCATGGACAGGGCGGCGCCGGCCAGCAGCAACAGCACCAGCGCGACGGCCGCGGCCAGCGCGTAGCGGAACCAGCGGTCGTTGCGGGCGTCGACGTTGTCGCCCGCAAGGGTGCCGGGGTTGGTCAGGACGCTTGTGCTCATGGCTGCCTGCAGCTCACTGCGCGCCGGTGGTAAAGCCGAACTCGCTGGCCCAGTAGCGCTCCACCTGTGCCACCAGCGGCGCCGGCAGCGGCACGTAGTGCAGCGCGTCCGCCTGCGCCTGGCCGTTGTGCAGTGACCACTGGAAGAACGCCAGCGCATTTCGGCTGCGCTCTACGTCGGCCGGCTGCTTGTGCATCAGGATGAAGTTGGTTGCAGTGATCGGCCACGCCTGCTCGCCGGGCGCGTTGGTGATGACCAGATCGAAGTCACTGGCGCTGGCCCAGTCGGCCGTTGCCGCCGCGGCCTGGAAGGTGTCGGCATTGGGCGCGACGAAGTTGCCGGCCGCGTTCTGAAGCAAGGCATGGGACATCGAGTTCTGGATCGCGTAGGCCAGCTCGACGTAGCCGATGGCGCCGTCGATCTGCTGCACGTAGGAGGCCACGCCCTCGTTGCCCTTGCCGCCCACGCCGGCCGGCCACTGCACCGACTTGCCTTCGCCAACCGCGTCCCGCCATGCGGTGCTGACCTTGGACAGATAGTTGGTGAAGTTGAAGGTCGTGCCCGAGCCGTCGGAGCGCTGCACCAGGCTGATGGCGGTCGCCGGCAGCGCCAGGTCGGGGTTGAGTGCGGTGATCGCCGGGTCGTTCCAGCGCGTCAGCTTGCCCAGGTAGATGTCCGCCAGCAGCGGTCCGGTCAGGCGCAGCTGGCCCGGCTCGATACCTGCGAGGTTGACCACCGGCACCACGCCGCCGATCGCCGAGGGGAATTGGCCCAGCCCGGCTTCGGCAAGCTCCGTGCTGGACAGGGGGGCGTCGGAGGAGCCGAAGTCGACCGTGGCGGCGGTGATCTGGGCGATCCCGCCGCCTGAGCCGATGGATTGGTAGTTGACCTGGTTTCCGGTCGCAGCGTGGTAGTCGGCCGACCAGCGCGACACCAGCGGGAAGATGAAGGTCGCACCCGCGCCGGTGATCTGCGCGGCAGGCGGGGCACCGGTGTTGGCGTCGGACGTGCTGCCGTCGGTGGGCGCCGTGCAGCCGATGACACCGGCGGCAAGAGCGAAGACGAAGGACAGGGCGGCGATGCGATGGGGTTTCATGGGCTGCTCGTCAGGGCCGGGGTCGCCGGCGTTGGCACCATGAAAGGACGTTTGTGTTACCGGCATATGACAGCGATGGCGGCTGGCTGAACGAAGCGGGCCGAACAATGAAAAAGGGCGCCTCCTGCAGGAGCGCGCCCTTTTTGATGTCGCACCGCGGGCATGACCCGTCGGTAAGGTGCCTTGCCGGCGGGCTAGTGCTGCTCGGCCCCTGCCTTGGCGACGGCCTCCAGCTTGGCCAGGTCGATGCTTTCCACCGCGGACTGGATCTGCTGGAAGCTCTCAGCGGTGCCCTCGGCCTTCACCGTGAAGCGGCTGCCGACCATGACCCCGTAGGTGCCCCGGCCGCTGCGGCCGTTCCACTTCTCCTCGATGTGGCGTCCGTTGCGGGTGTAGGTCTTCTCGAAACCATCCTGCGTTTCCGATGAGGACTCCGAGCTCATCAATCCGCGGAACGCGCCCATCTTTGCCATCATCGGTGCGTCCGACACGCTGAGGCTGATGCGCTGTTTGCCATCCTCGCTGGCGTAGTCCGCCGACGCGTTGCTGATCTGCATGCCCATGCCGCTCTCGCGGTTGGCACTGGTCCCGGTGCGCGGCATCCCGGCGATCGAGGCCGGCAACAGACTCTTGAGCTTCTCCGGCTCCAAAGCCTCCAGCGGCTTGCCATCCTTGCCGCCGAACAGCGCGGCCATCGCCGCTTCCGCGGACGCCACGTCGGCGTCGCGCGAGCCGGCGGATGAGCCGGAGTCCCTCGAACCGCCGCGGTCCGCGCTGCGACTGCGGGACTCGGCCGCCTCCATCCGCTCGCCGGCGGCTTTCATCTGCTCGCCAAACGCGGCCAGCTGGCCCAGCTTGCTGTCCTTGTCGAACACCACGGTGGAGCTGTTGGAGCTCTTGCCCGCCGCTCCGGCGCCCATCGCGCCCGCGCCCAAGGCGCCAATGCCGGTCACACCGGCCACCAGCACGCCGATCAGGAGGCTCAGCACCAGCGTGATCAGCACGATCACCACGGTGTAACCCAGCGACTTTTCGGGCGGGTTCTTCATCGTGTGGGACAGGCCCAGGTAGAGCAGGTAGATCGAGTAGATCCCGCCGACCACGCCGATCACGCCACCCAGCCACGGGATGATGACGCCAATGCCGGCCACCCAGGCCGCGGTGTAGGCGTAGGCGATCACCTTCAGCGCCTGCACCTGGTTCTTCTGGCCGCGGAAGCTCGGCGCCAGCGCGTTGATGATCAACGCCACCACGTACACCAGCACCAGGCTGAGCGCGTAGGTCAACACCGCGCCGAAGAGGCCGGCCACGATCCCGGTGCGCACGGTCACGCCGAACATGCCGTAGCCGATCAGGCTGGTCTTGATGAAGGTGAAAATGGCCGGCAACGCGGCCAGGATCATGATGTATCGGGTGTAGAGGCCGGCGACGGTTGCCGGTTCCTCGCCGATCAGCGGCCAGGTGCGCCGCGGGTCGAACAGGATGGACTTGACCCGGGAGATGAGACCTTCGTGATTCATGTGTGCTTGCTCCGAGCGTGCGGTTGTTCAGCGGGACTGCGCCGTATTCACCATGCCAACTACGGCGGATGGCGGCTCATCCGGACATTACCGCGCCGGGTGTCGCGCAATTCCACCGCACAGGCAGCACAACGGGCCCGAAGGCCCGTGGTGCACCACACATGCTCAGATGCCACTCAGTACGTCATTTCCTTCGACCAGTAGGTCTCGATCTGCCGGACCAGCGCATCCGGCAGCGGCACGTAGTCGAGCTTGCTGGCCTGGGCGTCGCCGTTGGCATAGACCCAGCGGAAGAACTCCTTCGCCGCACGCGCGCCGGCGGCATCCTTGGGCTGCTTGTACATCAGGATGAAGTTTGTGGCGGTGATCGGCCAGGCGTCCTGGCCCGGGGCATTGGTCATCACCAGGTAGAAGTCATCGGCCGAACCCCATTCGGCGCTGGCGGCAGCCGCCGAGAACGTCTTGTCGCTCGGGACGATGTAGTTGCCGGCGGCATTCTTCAGCCGCGAGTAGGTCATCTTGTTCTGCAGTGCGTAGGACATCTCGACGTAGCCGATACCGCCCTTGATCTGCTTGACGTAGGCCGCGACACCCTCGTTGCCCTTGCCGCCGATGCCGCCGGGCCACTTCACCGAGGTGCCTTCACCGACCTGGGACTTCCACGCCGGGCTGACCTTGGACAGGTAGTTGACGAAGTTGAAGGTCGTGCCCGAGCCGTCGGAGCGGTGGACGACGGTGATCTTCAGGTCCGGCAGCTTCAGTCCCGAGTTGGTGGCGACGATGCGCGGGTCGTTCCACTTGGCGATCTTGCCCAGGAAGATGTCCGCCAGCACGTCGCCGTCAAGCTTCAGCGCGCCGGCGGCAATGCCCGGCACGTTCAGCACCGGCACCACTCCGCCGATCACCGACGGAAACTGCGCCAGACCATGCTTGGAAAGTTCTTCGGGCTTCAGGGGGGCATCCGAGGAACCGAAGTCGACCGTGGCGGCCTTGATCTGGGCGATGCCGCCGCCCGAGCCGATCGACTGGTAGTTGACGCGGTTGCCGGTTGCCTTGGCGTAGTCGGCCGACCACTGGGTCATGACCGGGTAGATGAAGGACGCGCCGGCACCGGTGATCTCGGCGGCGGAGGCGGTCGCACTGGCACAGAGCGCGGCGGCCAGGGCCAGCGCGGTGAAACGGAAGGTACGGAACTGGGACACGGAGGGCTCCGGGAAGGTGGGTAGGAGGAAGGGAGGGGTCAAGCCGGCGGCAGGAATGGCAGTCGCTTACCAGAAGAACTGCAGGCGGGCTTCAGTGATGTCGGGGTTGTCGTCGATGCCGGCGCGCTGGCTGTTGACCTTCACGTAGTTCAGCGCGAGCTTGAAGTTGGAGCGCCAGTAGTAGTTCACCCCGGCGGTGATCGCGTCCATCTGGCCGCCCTGCACGGTGCCGTCGTCCAGATCGATGGTGTCGTAGCGCATCCCGAGCTGCCACATGCCGGCGGCCGGGTCGCTGGGGGCTTCGGTGCCGGGGACGCCGTCCTTGTACTTCCAGCCCTCGCCGGTGACGTTCCATAGGGCACTCAGGTACCCGCCGCTGCCGCGGAAGTCGGCCGCACCGGCGCCGTAGCGGTCGACGTCGACCTGCATGTATTCGGCCTGCAGCTTGACCGGCCCGCGTGCCCAGAAGCTCTCCAGCCCGATCGTCGACATGCGATCCGCGTTGGCCAGGGTGCCGGTGCTGACCAGGCTGGCCTTGGTCAGGTCGGCATTGGGCTTGGCCGACAACTTGATCTCGTCGCCATCGACATCGCGGTTCACGTACGACAGGCCGAAGTGGAGGATGGTGCCGTCCTGGTTGATCGGCGCGAAGGTGCCGCGCACGCCGTAACCGTCCCCGGCGGCCTTGTTGCGGGTCAGTTCCCTGCCGAAGTAGCTGGCGGTGATGGCGAACGGGCCGCTGCCATAGGAGTAGGCCGCGCCCAGGCGACGACCGGTGGCGAAGCTGTTGGTGATGGTGGCCTTGGAGATGAAGTCGTTGTTCTTGGTCGACGACAGCTCCTCCAGGCTGTTGGGCTGCTTGAACTGGCCCATCTGCAGGTAGTGCTGCTTGTTGCCGCCGAGCTTGTACTTCGCATTGACGTCGAGCCACTTGTCGGCCTTGGCGTCATAGCCCATCACCCAGTCGATGTTGCCCGGGCCCTTGCCCTTGAGCACCAGCTCGGCGCGGCGCAGTTCCTGGTCGGCATTGCGGCCGTCCAGCGCATCCCCATTGAGGTCGGCGACGTCGCTGCCGAAGTGGTTGTAATCGGCCTGCACCAGGCCTTCGAAGCTGATCTCCGAGCCACCGATCACATCGATGGCGATTTCGGCATGGGCGAGCGGTACGGCGCCTGCCAGCAGCAGGGCAAAGGCGAGGCGGTTGCGGGCAATGGGCATCGGCGGAAGGTCATATCGGGAAAGTGCCCGCAGTGTGGCGAGGCAACATTGCAGCGATATGACAAAGGCAGCACGGGGACGCAGGCAATGGGGCGGCGCCCGCGTGTGCGCCCGATTCAGCCCTGACTTTGGAGCGCGCGCGCGGCGCTTGGTGGCGCCTCCGGCTCGCCGGGAGTCTTGTCCCGGTAACGACAGATATCGCGGATCACGCAATGCGGACAGTCCGGCGTGCGCGCCTTGCACACGTAGCGCCCGTGCAGGATCAGCCAGTGGTGCGCGTCGCGCAGGTACTCCTCGGGGATCACCCGCACCAGCAGGTCTTCCACCTCGCGCACGTTCTTGCCCGGCGCAAGGCCGGTGCGGTTGGACACCCGGAAGATGTGGGTGTCGACCGCCATGGTCGGCTCGCCGAAGGCGGTGTTCAGGACCACGTTGGCGGTCTTCTGGCCCACGCCGGGCAGTGCTTCCAGTGCGGCGCGGTCGTTGGGCACCTGGCCGTCGTGCCGCTGCAGGAGCAGCTCGGCCATCGCCACGACATTGGCCGCTTTGGTGTTGTACAGGCCGATGGTGGCGATGTACGGCTTCAAACCTTCCACGCCGAGCGCCGCAATGGCCGCCGGGGTATTGGCGATCGGAAACAGTTTCCGGGTCGCCTTGTTGACGCCCACGTCGGTGGACTGCGCCGACAGCGTCACCGCGACCAGCAGCTCGTAGGGGTTGGCAAATTCGAGCTCGGTGGTGGGTTGCGGATTGAGCTGGCGCAGCCGGGCGAACATCTCCTCGATCTCGGCTTTGCGCAACTTGGAGCGCGGTCGGGTCTTGCGACGTGCGGGGATACTCAACGCTCGTGTTCTCCCTGCGCGGGCGGCTTCGGTGCTGCTGATCCTGGCGACGTCGTTCCCTGCGTCCGCGCCGCCGCCTTTGCCTGCGCCCGCGCCAGTGCCGCGGCCGCGGCAGGCGGAAGGGCCGGGCTCACCACGCGTGGCGCCTCGAACGGCCGCGCCGTTTCTGCCGCGCCCGCAGCCACCGGGTGTTGAGCGTCAACGGCTCCGACGAGTGCGGCCTTGCGCTGCTCGCGCTCCAATCGCCGACGCGCCAGCCTTGCTTCGCGCTGGCGATACCGCTCCCGCGCGGCCAGCGCCTGCTGGCGCTGGCCCTGCACGCGATCCAACCGCGCCACGCAGTCCGCGCTGCAGGCGGGGCAGGGGATGGCGTCCATCAGCCCCAACGCGAAGGCACGGTCCAGATCGCCCATCGCCAGTGCGTTGCCTACCGGATGGGCGGCGCTGCCGCGCGGATCCGCGCAGCCGCAGGCACAGGCCGGCGCTGACGATGGCGTCGCAGCGCAAGCCATCTGCGGAACCACCTCGTTCAGCTGCCCTGGAAGGCCGGCTTGCGGCGCTCAAGGAACGCGGTGGTTCCTTCACGCATGTCGTCGGTGGAGAACATCAGGCCGAACTGCGCGGTCTCGTACTCCAGGCCCTCCTCGATACCGCACTCGCCGCCCACGTTGACGCAGTCGAGCACGCCGCGCAGGGCCAGCGGGGCGGACGCCGCCAGCTGGTTGGCCAGCTTCATGGTCTCGTCGTGCAGCTCAGCGGCGGCAACGACCCGATTGACGATGCCCAGCTCCAGCGCTCGTGCAGCGTCCACGGGTGCGCCGACCAGGCACAGCTCCAGTGTCGCGGCACGTCCGGCCAGCCGCAGCAGACGCTGGGTGCCGCCAAAGCCCGGGATCAGCCCCAGGTTCACCTCAGGCTGGCCGACCTTGGCCCGGTCGGAAGCGATTCGCAGGTGGCAGCACATGGCCAGCTCCAGCCCTCCGCCCAGCGCGAAGCCGTTGACCATGGCGATCACCGGCTTGCCGAGTTTCTCGATGCGTCGCATCAAGCGCTGGCCGCGCAGCGAGAAATCGCGGCCCTGGACCGGGGTCAGCGTGTTCATTTCGCTGATGTCCGCCCCGGCGACGAAGGCTTTCTCACCGGCACCGGTGAGGACCACACAGCGAACGCCTGGGTCGCTGTCGGCCGCCTCAAACGCCGCGAATAGCGCGTCAAGCGTGGCGGCATTCAGGGCGTTCAACTTGTCCGGGCGGTTGACGGTGATCACGCGGACGGCAGCGTGGTCGGCGACGGTGACGATGGTGGAAGCAGCGGTTTCGGGCATCAGATCGGGTCCGGAAAAGAATAAACGGGTGGATTGCGGAACTTGCCGGCCACGGAGTGGTCGGACTTGAGTCGTCAGTGGCGGTTAAGCCCTCGCGTCGTTATCCTATCGTGTCCGCCCGGGGCTGTTGACCGGCGTGGCATCCCAATCGGGGCGGTGCGTCCGCTTCGCGTCACCTCCGGAGGTTTTACCGAATGAAGTTGCGTTTGATTGCGGTCGCCGTTGCGGCCTTGACCCTGACCGCAGGCCAAGCCTTCGCCCAGGACACCTCAACCGAGAAAGGCAAGCTGAGCTACGCGCTTGGTTATGATCTGGGACGGAATGCCAGCGAAAGCGGCGAAGCGCTCGACGTCGGCACCATCAGCAAGGGCCTGCAGGACGGCTACGCGAAGAAGGATCCGGCCGTGCCGGTCGACCAGCTCCGCAGTGCTGTGGAGAACATGCAGAAGCGCCAGCAGGCCAAGGCCAAGGCAGCATGGGATTCGGCGGCGGCTGAAAACAAGACCCGCAGCGACGCCTTCATCGCCCAGAACAAGTCCAAGGCTGGCGTGCAGGCGCTGCCCAGCGGCGTCCAGTACCGCGTGATCGAAGCGGGCAAGGGTGCCAAGCCGACCGCAGCGAGCACCGTTTCGCTGGAAGTGGCCGGTCCGTTCCCGTGGGGCCAGCGTCAGGAAGGCGAAGCGTCGCAGGCTCGTCCGATGCCCGACATCAAGCTCACCGAAGTCGAAATGCCGGCAATGCGCGAAGCACTGCAGATGATGCCCGCCGGTTCCAAGTGGGAAGTCACCTTGCCGGCTGACAAGGCCTATGGTGCCGATCCGCGTACCGGCATTCCGCCCAACATGGCGGTGCAGTTCGAGATCAAGCTGGTCAGCGTCAAGTAATAAGGTGTACCCGCGGCCTGGTCCGCGACCCGTCCCAAACGTTGCGCCGGCCCTGTCCGGCGCAACGCGTTTCTGGGATATGGAATATTGCTTTCAGGAGTCTCGCCGTGTACCAGCCCTTGCCGCCCATGCTCACTCCCTGCACCGGCGTGTGTTGCCTGGATGAGCGCGGCCGGTGCGACGGCTGCCACCGCACCGGCGACGAGATTGCCCGCTGGTCGCAGATGGACGACCGCGAGCGTGCGCACCTGATGGACGTCGTATTGCCCGATCGCGAGGCAGGGCGCGGGTGAGCGACCCGGCGCTGGTTGCGCGCCTGGACGCCAGCGGCCGGCTCCGGCGTGCACTGCATCCGCTGCGGACGCCGCCCACCGGTCCGGCCTGGAACCTGGCCGAGCTGGATGATCTTCTGTTGCCGGGTGACACCCAGTTGGATGCCGCGGTCCTGGTCGGCCTCGTGCCGCGGCCGGACGCGACCCAGGTCATCCTGACCCGACGTACCGATGCATTGCGCCATCACGGCGGGCAGGTGGCGTTTCCCGGCGGCCGGGTGGAGCCGTTCGACGCCGATGCCGTCGCCGCTGCCCTGCGCGAGACCGACGAGGAAATCGGCGTGTCCCCGAGGCAGGTCACCCCCTTGGGCCTGCTGGATCCGCTGCTTACTGTCACCGGCTTCCGGGTGATTCCGGTGGTCGCGATGATCGACCCGGCACACCGCATCCATGCCGATCCCGGCGAGGTCGCCGAGGTGTTCGAGGTGCCGCTGGAGTTCCTGCTTGACCCGGCCAACCTGGTCGGCCAGCGCGTCGATTATCGCGGCCGTACACGCGAAGTCTGGGAGTATCGCTATCCCGCCCAACGCATCTGGGGCGTCACCGCCTCTATCCTGATGAACCTGCGGCAGCGACTGGAGCACGTGTCATGACTGATCAGGTTTCCAATCCTGGTTCAAATCCTGTTTCCGAGTCGAGGTGGCAAACCCTGCTATCGGTGGAGGAGCTGGCCAGGGCGCTGGGTCGTCCGGATGTGGTGGTGCTTGATGCGCGGTCGTCGCTCGCCGACCCGGCCGCATGCGAGCGCGCGTATCGCCAGTCCCATGTCCCCGGGGCGTACTTCGCCGACCTGGATCGCGATCTGTCGGACCATTCGCGTCCCGGCGGCCGCCATCCCTGGCCATCGGCTGAGGACTTTACCGCCAGGCTGGGCGAGTGGGGCATCACCCCGGATCACCAGGTGGTGGTCTACGACGCCGGCGACGGCGGGCTTTCAGCCGCACGCGCGTGGTTCCTGCTGCGTGCGCTCGGCCACCGCGACGTCGCCGTACTGGATGGGGGCTGGAAACGCTGGACCGCGCAGGGATGCCTGGTGGAGGTCGGTACGCCCGTCTCGTCGACGCCGGCGGCCTACCACGCCGACTTCGACCGGGCGCTCCTGTTCGATGCGCCGCAGGTCCAGGCGCACCTGGCCGCCGGCGGGATGCTGCTGGATGCGCGCGCCAGCGAGCGTTTCCGCGGTGAGGTCGAGCCAATGGACACCGTCGCCGGACATGTTCCAGGCGCGATCAACCGGCCCTATGCGGAAAATTTGTCCGAAGGCGGCTTCAAACCGGCGCCCGAACTCAAGCGCGAGTTCGAACAACTGCTGGGCGGGCGTGACCCGCACGATGTCGTAGTGATGTGCGGCTCCGGCGTGACCGCCTGCCATCACCTGCTCGCGATGGAGCACGCCGGACTGCCCGGCGCGAAGTTGTTCACCGGTTCCTGGAGTGGTTGGATCGAAGACCCAACGCGCCCGGTCGCGACCGGCGCCTAACCAGCGCGCAGGCTGTGACCTGCTGGGCTTTTACTTCTACAACCACCGTCATGCTGAAACGGCGGGGGCGAATGCCCTTGGGTGTGAAATAAAGGAGGAGGCACAGGCTCCATCGGTGCCGGGGGACATTCGCACCCAAGGGCATTCACCCCCGGTGCCCGGTTATACACGGTCCACCCGAAGACCTATTTTTTGCCCAGCTGTGCCACCAGCGCCTTCAGTGCGCTCTGGGTGCCGGGTTCGAGCCACGCATCGACGAAGCGCTCCAGATCCACGTGCTCGGGCTGCAGGGCTTCGACCACCTCGGCGCGGGCAATATCACGGGTGTGGCGCATGGCGTCGTGCGGCAGGGCCAACAGCGCTTGCAGCCACTCATGCGCGCGCCCGACGAGGCCGCTGGTGTCGTGCTCCGGGCCCATGTCGACCAGTTCATCGACCAGCCCGATCCGCAGCGCAGTGGCCGCATCGACCATCTCTCCGGACACCAGCAAGCGCTCGGCGCGATGCGGCCCGACCACACGGCGCATCAGGCGCTGGATGCCCTCGGGGGCGATCAGGCCCACCCGGGTCTCATTCAGCCCGATGCGGAAATCTCCGGCAGCCATGATCCGGTAATCGCAGCACAGCGCGTACACGCAACCGCCGGCAGGGGCGTGGCCGGTGAGCGCGGCGACCACCGGGATCGGACTTGCCGCGAGCGCGCGTGCCGCGCCAAAAAACGCCTGCCAGGCTTCGGTGATGGCCTTGCGGTCATTACCCAGTGACAGCAGGTGGGGAACGTCCAGGCCGGCGGAAAAGATCCGCGGCGAGCCGGTCAGCACAATGCCGCGCGCGCCCTCGCCGATCGCCGAAGCCACCGCGTGGTGCAACTCCCGGCACAGGGCCGGGTCCAGCGCGTTGACCGGCGCACGTGCCAGTTGCAACTCGACCACGTCGCCATGGATCGTGGCCTTGACCTGGCTCACGGCTTGTCGCCCTCGGTCCAGCGATAGCGGACGGTGTAGGTCAGCACGGTCTCGCCCTTGGCAGGTACCGGGACGTCGAACTCCACCTGGTTCGCACCCTTCTTGGTTGCCGGAACGCTTGAGGCGATGATTTCCCAGTCGCTCCAGCGCGGCAGGTTTTCCAGTACCTGGATGGTTGCGTCCTTGTCCTTTGCGTTGCCCAGGGTGATCGCGAATGACTCGGTGATCGTGCGGCCCGCCCGGTCCAGGCGGAAGTCGGTGGCTTCGCGCTCGGCGCGCAGGTCGAACGGCTGGCCCACTTGCAGGGTGATGTCCGCGCCCTCGGCGGTATGCGCCAGCATCGATTCGCCCAGGAAGTCGCTGCCGTCGAACACGCGCACACGGCCGGCCGGCAGTGGCTGGCCCAGTCCCGCCTCTTTGGCGTTGCGTACCGATACGGTGGCCGTGACGGGCAGTTTGCCGGTCTGGCCGCGCTGGACCGGTTCGATCAGCGGCCGCGGCGGGATCCAGGTGTCGCCGCTCTGGCCGACCGTGTATGCGCGCTCGCAGGCGACCTCGGGCAACTGGGCAAACAGCGGAACCCGCTCCACCACGCCGTTGGCGACGGTGATGCTGTTGGGCAGTTCGTAGGCGTGGTACTCGCCCGACTGACGCACCGACGGCATGTCCATCATCTTGGGCGCCGCAGCGGAAACAGCGTCATAGCTGCCGCGCATGGCCATCTCCGGACGGCCGCTGGCCCGCGCGGGCTCGCCGGCGACGAGCGTGATCCGGGCATTGCCGAAGCCGACGCCCGAGCGGTTGACCAGCAGCGCAGCGCCGTCCAACGCCAGCTTGCATTCCTTGGCTTCGGCGTCCGCATTGGCCAGCGTGGCGCGGTACTCGGCGCGCCACGCCATGCCACCCATCGGGTAACTGAGCAGGAAGTTGGCGTCGCCGGCGTTGTCGGCCTGCACGGTCCAGCGCAGCTCTGCCTGCTGCGGCACCAGCTTGCTGCCTTCGACCACGCTGAAGTTGTCGTAGTCGCGGATGACCTTGATGCGGCCATCGCCCAGCGCCAAGGTCAGTCCGTCATTGGCGGCCAGCAACACGCCGTTGTCGCTCTGTTTGGCGGTGCCGGCGGTGTGCTCGACCACGATCCGCTGGCCGATCACCTGCGCGATGACCTCATCGGTGCCCGACAGGGGCGCGACGAAACGCTGAGACAGCAGGGTGATGCCGTCCGAGCGCGGTTGCAGCTGGGCGGCCTCGACGTCCATCGAGCGCGGCATGCCATTGGCCGACACGGCGTTGATGCCGGACTTGAGGCTGTAATGCAGCGGGCGTTCGACCAGGGCGAACCCCGGCATGCCGGCGCGGGCGAGGGTGTCATTCGACAAGGACTCGTAATCGCCGCTGTAGATGGTGAGGCGGGTGGTGCCACTTTCCGGATTGGCCGCCGTGCTCGCCGGCGGCGGAGTGGGTTTAGCGGCTGGAGGCGGGGCCTCGGGGTCGGATTCAGGCTTGCCCGAACACGCGGCTAGCACTATAGCGACGGCAAGGAAGGGCAGCGTTCGGCGCATCTCGGACTCCAGTCTCGACCTGTCGGTATCATAAGGGCATGAACACCCTCCGCGTTTCCCTGCTGGGTTCCCTCGTCGCTGTCGCATTCAGTCTGGTCTCGCCAGTGGCCGCCGCGGCCGATGCCGAATGCCTGCTGAAAATCAACGATGGCTGGATCCGCGTGCCACCCGCCGCCATCCCGGTCCTGGCGGGCTTCGGTGCCATCGCCAACCCCTGCGACACTGGGGTGACCGTGGTGTCGGGCAGCAGTCCGGGCTTTGATGAGGTGTCCATCCACGAGACCCGCTTCGAGGATGGCATGGCGAAGATGCGCGCGATTCCCAAGCTCACGGTGCCGGCCGGCGAGAGCGTCACGCTCAAACCCGGTGGCCTGCATATGATGCTGATGAAGCCCAAACGCACGCCCGTGGCCGGCGATGTGATCCGGATCGATTTCAAACTTGACGATGGCAGGACTGTTTCCGGCGATTTTGAGATCCGCAAGTAGTTCACCCATCGCTGTCGCGGGCGGCTGTTTGATGCGGGTTTCATCCAGGCATCGTGGTTTGATCAGGCGGTTTCGCGATGAGGTCGGGGAATGATTGGAATGCCGGGAAATCGCCATCCACGCAAATCTTCCGGCGCACTGTTCTGCCTTCTCGGTATATCGCTGTTCGGCGCCGCGTGGTCGCAGGAGCCGGCCGCGCAGGCCCTGAGCTTCGAAGAAGCCCGATGGACGCTGGAGCAGTCATCCGACGCACTGGCCGCTGCTGACGCGAGCGTGCGGGGCAAGCTCGACCTGGCCCAGGCCACCCGCTCGCTCCGGGTTCCCGAGGTGTCGATCGACGTGCGGGAGATGCAGTTCCAGAAAACACTGTCCCTGCCGCTGGGCTCATTGGCGCCGGTCGCCGGGGCGTTCGGTATTCCCAGCCCGCTGCAATTCCGCGAACGCGACTGGCGGTTGCGCCCGGTGTTGAGCACCGTGGTGCCGATCTACAGCGGCGGGCAGATTCCGGCGGCGCAGGCGGCCGCTGCTGCCGCGGTGCGCCAGGCAACGGCGGAGCGGGACCTTGAGTCGCAATCGCAGGTGCTGCAACTGGTGCAGCGGTATTTCGGTCAGCAACTGGCGCGACAGGCGCTGGAGGTTCGCCGCGATGTGCGCGACGGCTTGCAGCGCCATGTGGAGAATGCCGAAAAGCTCGAACGCGAAGGCTTTGCGACCCGGGCGCAACGACTGCAGGCGACCGTGGCGCGCGATCAGGCCGAGCGCGACTACCAGCGCGCGATCAACGATCTGGACACCATCAGTGAGTCGCTGGCCAACCTGTTGCGCAGCGAGCGACCCATCGCCACCACGACCCCGTTGTTCGTGATCAGCAGCGCGACGGAGCCGATGCAGATGTACCGCGATCAGGCGCTTTCCCAGCACCCGCAGATCCGGCGCCTGCAGGCGCTCGGTGAGCAGGCGAGCGAGGGCGTGAAGGTGCAGCAGGCCAAGTTGAAGCCGCAGGTGTATGCCTTCGGCCAGTACGACCTGCATCGCGAGGATGCGCTTATCACGGATCCCGACTGGGCATTCGGCATCGGCGTGAAATACACGTTCCTGTCGGGCAGCAACCGGCCCGCCCAGATTGCTGCCGCCCGCGAGCAGGAGTTCGCGGCCGAGGCCGGGCTGCGGGAGGCGCGTAACCAGATCACTTCGGGCGTAAGCAAGGCCTACAACGAGCTGGAATCGGCACGCCAGCAGTACCTGTTGCTGGACAGCTCGATCGAATTGTCCCGGGAGAACCTGCGCTTGCAGGAGCTGTCGTTTCGCGAAGGCCAGGTGACCTCGCTCGACGTCATCGATGCCCGCCTGCAGCTGGGTGGCGCGATGGTCGAGCGCGCGCAGGCGGCCTACGACTACGACGTGGCGCTGGCGCGCCTGCTGGAAATCAGCGGCCGGCTCGACGAGTACCACGACTATTTCCGCAAGGCCGACAAGGTGCTGGAGCAATGAGCGAGAACGAGAGCGCCGGTAACGCAGCGCAGCCGGCCCACCCGCGCCGGTGGCTGGGGGTTGGCGCAATCGTGGTCGTGGTGGCGTTCGTCGTGGCCGGTCTGTGGCTGGCGTTCCGCGCCCCCGCGGATGTCGTGCAGGGCATGGCAGACGCGGACAGCATCAACGTATCACCAAAAATCAGTGCGCGCGTCTCGAAACTGCTCGTGCACGAGGGTGACCGGGTCGAGGCCGGTCAGGTGTTGTTCGAGCTCGACAGTCCCGAGGTCGCCGCCAAGCAGGAGCAGGCGGACGCGGTGCTGGACGCGGCGCGCGCGCAGGCAAGCAAGGCCGAGGAGGGCGCACGCTCGGAGGACATCCGCGCTGCTGAAGCCAACTGGCGCCGCGCGCGAGCCGGTGCCGAGCTCGCCCGCGCCACCTACCAGCGGGTGGAGAATCTCTACCGCGAAGGCGTGATGACCCGGCAGAAGCGCGACGAGGCCCTGGCCCAGCAGCGCAGTTCCAATGAGCTGGAGGCCGCCGCGCGCGCGCAGTACGACATGGCCCTGGCCGGTGCGCGCGGCGAGGACAAGGCCGCCGCGCAGGCCCAGGTGCGACAGGCCGAAGGCGCGGTGGCCGAGGTGAGCGCCGCAAAGGCGGAAATCGAGGGACGCGCGCCGATCACGGGCGAGGTCGGCAAGCGTCTGGTGGACGTCGGCGAACTGGTGCCCGCCGGATACCCGGTGTTCGCCCTGGTCGATATCGATCGCATGTGGGTCTCGTTGAACCTGAGAGAGGACCAGTTCGGCGGCATCCGGGTGGGAACCCGGTTGCGTGGTGACATTCCTGCTCTGGAGATCGAGGACGTAGCGTTCGAGGTGTATTTCATCAGTCCCGCTGGCGATTTCGCGACCTGGCGCTCGACCCGCCAGTCCAGCGGTTACGACGTGAAGAGTTTCGAGGTTCGGGTACGTCCGGTGCAGAAGGTGGACGGCTTCCGGCCGGGCATGAGCGTTCTGTTTGCATGGCCGCCGGCGGACTAGCCGAGGCAGCGGACAGGACAACGCCGATGCAGGCGCTGTTGGCGTCGGCACGTCGCGAGTGCCGGTTCTTGCGTGCAAGTCCTTGGGATCTGGCGCTGGCCACGTGGATCCCTTGCCTGATTTTGCTGATCGTGGCCTGGATGTTCAGCAGCGGGGTGCCGCGCGAGTTGCCGGTCGCCGTGGTCGATCTGGACCGCAGCACGACCAGCCGTGAGCTGATTCGCCACCTGCAGGCATCGCCGGGGCTGACCGTGTCCGAGCAGCCCGCAACGCTGGAGCAGGCGTTTTCCCTGGCCCGTGCGTTGAAGGTGTATGCCGTTGTGCACATCCCGGCCGGTACCGGTCGCGACATCCAGCGCGACGGCAGCGCGACGGTTCTGAGCTATTTCAACGCCAGCTATCAGGTGGCCGGGCAAGCGGCGGCGCGCGACATCGACAGCGCCGTGCAGGCGGTGTCCGCGCAGTTGGCAGTGACGGAGATTGCCCTGACCCGCGGGCCGGCGAGCGTGCGCGCCGCGCCTATCGCGGTGCAGACGGGTGTGCTGTTCAATTCGGCGCGAAGTTATGAGCAGTTCCTGCTCGGCCTGCTGTTTCCGGCCATCCTCCATCTGGCGATGTGCGTGGCCGTGGTCGGTGCCTTCGGCCGTGAGCTGCGCGACGCAACCATCCAGACCTGGCTACGCGAAAGCCATGACCGTCTGGTGCCCGCGGTGCTGGGCAAGATCGCCCCTTACTTCGTGTTGTTCACCGTGTACGGCGCCGTCAGCCTGTTGTGGCTGGGCGCCATCCGTGGCGGCGGGCTCGCGGGCGGTTTTGCCTGGTTGATGCTGGCGCAGGCGTTGATGTACCTGGCCTATGCCGTTATCGCGCTGCTGTTCGTGGCCGTCAGTCGCAACATGGCCTCGGCGCTGTCGGCGGCCGGCTTGTATGCGGGTACTTCGCTGGCGTTCTCGGCGGCGACCTTCCCGTTGCAGGGGGCGTCCTGGTTTACCCGCCTGTGGAGCGCTCTGCTGCCGTTCACCGCCTACCTCAAGGTGCAGGCGCAGCAACTGGACATGGGCTCGTCCCTGGCGGTTTCGGCGTGGCCACTGACTGCTTTGCTGCTGTTCGTGCTGGTTCCCGGCATCATCGGCATCCCGCTGCTGGGCCGGGCCTCGCGCGACCCCGCGGCATGGGGCCGGCGATGAACCGGTTTGCGTTCGCCTTTGGCGAGACGCTGCGAGCGATTGCCGCTGATCGGGTGGCGATGCTGATCCTGGTCGGTGCGGTGCTGCTGTACTCATTCTTCTACCCCACCGCGTATCGCCACCAGGTCGCGGTGCACCTGCCGATGGTGGTGGTCGATCAGGATCACAGTCCGATGAGCCGCGACCTGCTGCGCAAGCTCGATGCGGTGCGTGCGCTGCACGTCGTCGGCGTGCTGGGATCGATGGACGACGCGCGCGCCGTGGTGGAGCGCGGCGACGCCGAAGCGATACTGCTGGTGCCGGCGGATTTCGAGCGCGACATCCTGCGCGGCGGCCAGGGCCGCTTGGCGTTGTTCGGCAATGGCACGTTGCTGGGTCGGGCGAGCGTGGTGCTGCAGGGAGCGGCGACGGCAATCACGGCTTTCGGCCAGCAGGTGGCGGTCAGCCAGGCGCAGTTTGCCGGGGTTCCGGCAGGTCCGTCGCTGCAGCTGATCGAGCGTCCGCTGTTCAATACCGCCGAAGGCTATGGCAGCAGCATTGTTCCCGGCGTTGCCGCCCTGATTGTTCAGCAGACCCTGCTGATCGGGGTGGCGGTCATGGCCGCTACCCGGCGTGAGCGGCACGGAAAGCTGCGGCTGTCGCGGCCGGCCCTCGGTGGCATTGCGGCGGCCTTCGCGATGATGGGGATGCTCAGCCTGCTGTATTTCAGCGGCTTCGTGTACTGGTTCCAGGACTATCCGCGCGCCGGCAACCTGCCCGGTCTGCTGGTGGCCGGAGCGATGTTCATCGCGGCGGTAGTCGGGTTTGCGCTGTTTTTCGGCAGTTTTTTCCAGACCCGCGAGCGCGCCTTCCAGCTGATCACGGTCACATCGCTGCCGCTGTTCTTCCTGTCCAACCTGTCGTGGCCGGCGGAGGCCACGCCAGCATTGCTGGTGCGGCTGGCCCAGTTGCTGCCGAGCACGCCGGGGATCAACGCGTTGGTCAAGGTCAACCAGATGGGAGCGAGCGTGGCCGAGGTCTCGGGTGAACTCGTTAATCTGGCCCTGCTGGCGCTGGTTTACGGCGCGCTGGCGATGTGGCGCTATCGGCCAGGCTGATCAGCGCGAGCAGGCTTCGCGCACGTTTTTCGGCAGCTCGGCCGCGCGCCCGCTGTCGCGGTCGATCCACACCATGACCACGTTGCCATCGCAATAGACGATCGAGCGGTCCTCGTCATCCACGATGCGGTGGCCGATGCTCAGGCTGGTATTGCCCAGCCGCTCCACGAACAACTCGACCACGACCTCGGCCGGCCAGGTGATCGGCCGGCGGTAATTGAGCTGCGCCGCGGCCACCACCGGCGCCACGTGATCGTCCAAGCCCTGGCCTGGCACGCCCATCATCCAGTGCAGTCGCGCCTCTTCCAGATAGCTCAGGTACTTGGAGTTGTTGACGTGGTTGAACGCGTCCAGATCACGCCAGCGAACCGCCATCGGCACCCGGATCAGGTCCGCGCTGGGCGCGGCAACGGCATCCTTCTGCGATGGCGATGGCGATGGCGATGGCGATGGCGTCGGTGCGGCATCGGCGGACTTCTGCGAGCCCGGTGCACGCTCCCGCACTTCCGCTGCTGGCTTGGCCACTGCCGGTGGCTGCGCCTGCTTCCCCTTGTTGTGACTGCCAGCGTCCGCGTGGGTCGCATCCGGCTGCTTGGCAGGGCGTTGTCCTGCCGCGGCCTTCTTCGCGGTGGACTTGCGCGCGGCTGGCTTTCTCACCGCGGGCTTTTCCGCCGCCGCCTTGGTGGCCGCAGCCTTTTTGGCTGACGTCTTCTTCGCCGTTGCTGCGGGCGGTGTGGCGCCGGGGTTGCCCGGATCAGCGGGTGAGGGCTTGTCGCTCATGCTTTGGTCGTCTTCCTGGCAGTCTTGCGCGGCGTCTTGCTCGCGCGGGGCGTGGCGTCGTGGGGCGTGGCTTGCCGCGCTTCATCACCGGCAGCCGCGCGGGCCAGCACCGGGGCGAGGAAATGCCCGGTGTGCGAGTGCTTCAGCCCGGCGATGTGTTCCGGCGTTCCACTGGCAAGGATGTTACCCCCGCGGTGCCCGCCTTCGGGGCCCAGATCGACGATCCAGTCGGCGGTCTTGATCACGTCCAGGTTGTGCTCGATCACCACCACCGTATTGCCGTCGTCGCGCAGGCGGTGCAGGACCGCCAGCAGCGCCTCGATATCGTGGAAGTGCAGGCCGGTGGTTGGCTCGTCCAGGATGTACAGCGTGCGCCCGGTGTCGCGGCGTGAGAGTTCCTTGGACAGCTTGACCCGCTGCGCTTCGCCGCCCGACAGCGTGGTCGCCGATTGGCCGAGCTTGACGTAGCTGAGGCCAACGTCGACCAGCGTTTCCAGCTTGCGCGAGATGGACGGAATCGCATCGAACAGTTTGAGCGCGTCCTCCACAGTCATGTCCAGCACGTCGCTGATGCTGTAGCCCTTGTAGAGGATCTGCAGGGTCTCGCGGTTGTAGCGCTTGCCGCCGCAGACATCGCACGGCACGTACACGTCCGGCAGGAAGTGCATCTCGACCTTGATCAGGCCGTCGCCCTGGCATGCTTCGCAACGGCCGCCGCGCACGTTGAAGCTGAAGCGTCCCGGCGCATAGCCGCGCGCGCGCGATTCGGGCACCTGCGCAAACAGCTCGCGCAACGGAGTGAACAGGCCGGTGTAGGTGGCCGGGTTGCTGCGCGGAGTGCGTCCGATCGGCGACTGGTTGATGTCGACGACCTTGTCGAACAGGTCCATCCCCTCGACCGAGCGATACGGCGCAACCGCGCGCGCCGCACCGTTGAGCTCGTTCGCCGCCAGCTCGTACAGCGTCGCGTTGATCAGGGTCGACTTGCCCGAACCTGACACGCCGGTGATGCAGGTCAGCAGGCCGGCCGGGATCGCCAGGTCGACGTCCTTGAGGTTGTTGCCGGTCGCCCCGCGCAGATGCAGGATCTGGTCGGGATTGGGCTTGTGCCGCTTGCCCGGCACCTCGATGCGCTTGCGGCCACTGAGGTAATCGCCGGTCAGCGACCGCGGCGCCGCCAGGATGTCCTCGAACGATCCCTGGGCCACGACCTCGCCGCCGTGCACGCCCGCGCGCGGACCAATGTCGATGATGTGGTCGGCCAGGCGGATCGCGTCCTCGTCATGCTCGACCACGATCACCGTGTTGCCCAGGTCGCGCAGGCGGGTGAGGGTGCCCAGCAGGCGCTCGTTGTCGCGCTGGTGCAGGCCGATGGAGGGCTCATCGAGCACGTACATCACGCCCACCAGCCCGGCGCCGATCTGCGAGGCCAGTCGGATGCGCTGCGCCTCACCGCCGGACAGCGAGTCGGCCTTGCGCTCCAGGGTCAGGTAATCCAGGCCGACGTCCACCAGGAAGCGCAGGCGGTCACTGATCTCCTTGACGATGCGCTCGGCGATCTCGCCGCGCCAGCCGGCCAGATGCAGTTGCTTGAAGAAGGTCAGTGCCTCGTCAATCGGCAGCACGACGATGTCCGGCAGCGGATGGTCGCCGACGAATACGTTGCGCGCGGCGCGGTTCAGCCGCTGGCCGCCGCAATCGATGCAGGACCGCTCGCTGATGTACTTGGTCAGCTCGTCGCGCACCGCGGCCGACTCGGTCTCCTTGTAGCGCCGTTCCAGGTTCGGCACGATGCCTTCGAAGCGGTGCTTGCGCTGGTGTCGCGTGCCGCCCTCGGTGAGGTAGGTGAAGGAAATCTGGTCGGTGCCGCTGCCAAACAGCACCGCCTGGCGGACGTCCTCGGGCAACTGGTTCCACGGCGTGTTGACGTCGAAGCCGTAGTGCTTGGACAGCGACTGGATCAACTGGAAGTAGTAAGCGTTGCGCCGGTCCCAGCCCCGCACCGCGCCGGCTGCCAGCCCCAGCTCGGGATGCACGACCACGCGCGCGGGATCGAAGTACTCGGCCATGCCCAGGCCATCGCAGGTCGGGCAGGCGCCCACCGGCGAGTTGAACGAAAACAGACGCGGCTCCAGTTCCTGCAACGAGTAGTCGCAGACCGGGCAGCTGTATTTGGACGAGAACAGCATCGGCGCGGCGGCCGGGTCGTCCAGCGACAGTACCTGGGCCATGCCGTCGCCGAGCTTGAGCGCGGTCTCGAAGGATTCGGCCAGGCGTTGCTTGAGATCCTCACGCGGACGGAAGCGGTCGATCACCGCCTCGATGGTGTGCTTGGAGCGCAGCGCCAGCGGCGGCACGGCGTCGATCTCGTGCAGTTCGCCATCGACGCGCACGCGCACGTAACCCTGCGCGCGCAACTGGTCGAACACCTGCGCATGCTCGCCCTTGCGTTCGCGGATCACCGGCGCCAGCAGCATGTAGCGGTGCTCGGCGGTCGCCGGGTTGTCGGCCAGCGCGATGACGTGGTCGACCATCTGGCTGACCGTCTGCGCCTCCAACGGGTAGCCGTGGTCGGGGCAGCGCGGTGTGCCCACGCGGGCATACAGCAGTCGCAGGTAGTCGTAGATCTCGGTGATCGTGCCCACGGTGGAGCGGGGGTTGTGCGAGGTGGATTTCTGCTCGATCGAGATCGCCGGGCTCAGGCCTTCGATATGATCCAGGTCGGGTTTTTCCATCACCGACAGGAACTGCCGCGCGTACGCCGACAGCGACTCCACATAGCGGCGCTGGCCCTCGGCGTAGATCGTGTCGAACGCCAGCGACGACTTGCCCGAGCCCGACAGGCCGGTGATCACGATCAGCTTGTCGCGCGGGATGTCGAGATCGATGTTCTTGAGGTTGTGCGTCCGCGCACCGCGGATGCTGATGAATTCCATCGCCATCGAGGAAGCCTTATCCGTATCAACTGCAATAAATGGGGGCAATCCGCGCAAATGGAAGGATTGCGAGGCCCTTGCGCCTCGAACGGCCTGCATGGTTGTCGCAAGCCCATGAACCCATTACAATTCCGCTTCTGTCCGCCCTCGACGGCGCGGCAGCGACCAAAAATAACTACAGAGGAATATGGTCATGTACGCAGTTGTAGTCACCGGCGGTAAGCAATACCGCGTCATGCAGGGCGAGACCCTGCGCGTTGAGCTGCTCGAAGCCGAAGCCGGCAGCGAGATCAAGTTCGACAACATCCTGATGCTGGGCGACGGCGAGGGCGTGAAGCTCGGCGACGAACTCAAGGGTGCCACGGTCAGTGCGAAGGTGGTCGGTCACGGACGTGCGGACAAGATCCGCATCATCAAGTTCCGTCGCCGCAAGCACCACCGCAAGCAGATGGGTCACCGTCAGCACTACACCGAAATCGAGATCACCGGCATTGCCGGTGGCGACAAGAAGTAAGGAGCAGCAGCCATGGCACATAAAAAGTCCGGAGGCTCGACCCGCAACGGTCGCGACTCCAACCCGAAATACCTGGGCGTGAAGATCTACGGTGGCCAGGCGATCGACGCCGGCAACATCATCGTGCGCCAGCGCGGTACCCAGTTCCATCCGGGTCCGGGCGTGGGTCTGGGTCGTGACCACACGCTGTTCGCGCTGGTTGATGGCAAGGTCGAGTTCTCGACCAAGGGCCTGAAGAAGCGCCGCACCGTCAGCGTCGTCAGCGAGTAACCGCTGCGGACCGGGCTTCGGCCTGGTCCGGTACGCGTGCTGCGAAGGCCCCGCTACGGCGGGGCTTTTCGTTTCCCGGGCACACTACGCCCGGGCAGCACATGCATCCATTTATCGAGGTTTTCCATGAAGCTGGTCGACGAAGCCGAAATCCAGGTCTCAGCAGGCAACGGCGGCAACGGCTGCGTCGGGTTCCGCCGTGAGAAGTACATCCCGCTGGGCGGGCCGGACGGCGGTGACGGCGGCGCGGGCGGCAGCGTCTGGCTGGAGGCCGACGAGAACCTCAACACCCTGGTGGACTTCCGCCACCAGCGCCGCTTTCGCGCCCAGCGCGGTGAAGACGGCCGGGGCCGGCAGATGTACGGCAAGGGCGGCGAGGACACCGTCATTACCGTGCCGGTCGGCACCGTGGTGGTGAACGTCGAAACCGACGAGGTGATCGGCGACATGATCACCCATGGCGAGCGCCTGCTGGTCGCCCAGGGCGGCAAGGGCGGCCTGGGCAACATGCACTTCAAGACCTCGGTCAACCGTGCCCCGCGCAAGGCACTTCCCGGCCTGCCCGGCGAGGAGCGCGTGCTGAAGCTGGAGCTCAAGCTGCTGGCCGATGTCGGCCTGCTGGGTTTCCCCAACGCCGGCAAGAGCACCCTGATCCGCGCCGTCTCGGCCGCCACGCCCAAGGTCGCCGATTACCCGTTCACCACCCTCTACCCGAACCTGGGCGTGGTCAGTGTCGAGAAGTACCGCAGCTTCGTGATCGCCGACATTCCCGGCCTGATCGAGGGTGCCGCCGATGGTGCGGGCCTGGGCGCGCAGTTCCTGCGCCACCTGCAGCGCACGCGCCTGCTGCTGCACTTGGTCGATGTGGCGCCGATGGAGGGTGGGGTGGAAATGAGCCCGGCCGACCAGGTGCGTGCGATCGAGCGTGAGCTGGAGAAACACGACCCCGAGCTGCTGGCCAAGCCGCGCTGGCTGGTGTTCAACAAGTCCGACCTGTTGCCCGACGACGAGCGCGAGCAGATCGTGCAGGACATCGTCGACGAGCTGGGCTGGAAGGACCGCTGGTTCCTCGCCTCGGCGATCGGCCGCGACGGCACCTGGCCGATCATGCTGGAGATCATGGCGTTCTTTGATCGCCAGAAGGCCGACGAGCAGGAAGCCGCAACCGAGGCCGCCGCCCAGGCCAGGGCAGACGCCGACGCGGCGCGGCGCGATGCCGAAGGCTGAGACCCGCCCGATGGCGGAGCGGGAGCTTGGCTCGACGCGGCTGCAGAGTTTCCTCCGCAGTTCCGCACCCACGAAAAAACCCGGCCTGAGCCGGGTTTTTCCTGTCGCCGTGATTGCTGCCGCAGCGGCCGGTGTGAACCGGCGCGCGACAAACGGATCAGGCGGCCTTCAGCGCCTTGATGCGGGCGTTCAGGCGGGCCTTGTGACGGGCTGCCTTGTTCTTGTGGATCAGGCCGCGCGAGCTGAAGCGGTCGAGGAGTGGCTGGGCAACCTTGAAGGCGGCCTCGGCGCTCTCGGCGTCGTTTTCGCCAAGGGCCTTGAGCACCTTCTTGACGGAGGTGCGCAGCATCGAGCGCTGGCTCGCGTTGCGGGCATTGCGCACGACGGTCTGCTTGGCGCGCTTCTTGGCGGACTTGATGTTTGCCACGGCGTATTCCTGAAAATTGTTGGTGCTGGAAGAAGAGAATATGGTACGGCGTAAAATCAGACCGGAAAGTATGGCGGGGTCGGCGGGTTTGGTCAAGCAAGGCGGGATGTTGCGTTCCACGGCGGTGTTCAGCGTGATGACCTTCATCTCGCGCATCGCCGGCTACCTGCGTGACTGGCTGCAGGCCAGCCTGTTTGGCGCCGGTCCGGCCGTCAGCGCCTTCGTCGTCGCGTACCGCATTCCCAACTACCTGCGCCGGATCTTCGCGGAAGGCTCGTTCTCCTCGGCGTTCGTGCCGTTGCTGTCGGAACTCAAGCAAAAAGGGGACGACGAGGCGTTGCAGGATTTCCTCGACCACGTCGCCGGCGCGCTGCTGGCGGTGGTGGTCGTGGTCAGTGGGCTGGGCATCCTGGCCGCGCCGTGGGTCGCGCGGCTGTTCCTGGCCTTCGCCGACCAGTCCGAGTCCGACCTCGTACCGCTGACCGCGCAGATGCTGCGGATCACGTTCCCGTACCTGGTATTCATCTCGATGACCGCGCTGGCCGGCTCGGTGCTGAACAGTTTCAAGCAGTTCGGCCTGCCGGCGCTGACGCCGGTGCTGCACAACCTGGCGATGATCGGCGCGATGCTGTTCCTGGCCGGCTACCTGGAGGTGCCCGAGAAGGCGCTGGCGTGGGGCGTGCTGCTGGCCGGCATCCTGCAGCTGCTGGTGCTGTGGCCGGCGATGTCGCGGCTGGGCCTGCGCACGCGGTTCAAGTTCAACCTCCGCCACAAGGGCGTGCGCCGGGTGATGACCCTGATGCTGCCGACCATCTTCTCGTCCTCGGTATCGCAGGTGAACCTGCTGGTGGGCACGGTGTTCGCGTCCCTGCTGGTGCCGGCCGCGCAGTCGTGGCTGTACTACTCCGACCGCCTCACCGAGCTGCCGCTGGGTTTGTTCGGCGTGGCCATCGGGACGGTGATCCTGCCCCAGCTGTCGCGCATGCACGCCGACCGCGATGGCCATGGCTACTCGCGCTCGCTGGACTGGGGCCTGCGCATGGTCCTGCTGGTTGGCCTGCCGGCCGCCTTGGGGCTCGCGCTGCTGGCCGAGCCGCTGACCGCCTCGCTGTTCCGCTACGGCAAATTCACCCCCGACGACACCAGGATGGTCGGCTACGCGCTGACCGCGATGAGCGTCGGCATCCCGGCCTTCATGCTGAGCAAGGTGCTGCTGCCGGCGTTCTATTCGCGCCAGGACACCAAGACCCCGATGCGCGCGGCGATCATCACCGTGGTCGCCAACGTGCTGCTGACGGTGCTGATCGTTACCCCGCTGTGGTGGCTGGAGGTGCCGTATGCCCATGCGGGGATTGCCGGGGCGACGGCCATCGCCGGCATCATCAATGCGGCGCTGCTGTGGCGGTTCCTCAAACGCGACGGGATCTACCAGGTCCAGCCCGGCTGGGCCGGCTGGCTGACCCGCATCGGCCTGGGGCTGGTGGCGATGGCGGTGACGGTGGTGTTGCTGCGGGAGTGGGTCGGCGACTGGTCGGTGATGGCAGGCTGGATGCGTTGGGCGTGGCTGCTGGGCGTGATCGGCGCGGGCGCTGCCGCTTACGGCGCGGTACTGCTGATCGCCGGCGTGCGACTCAGGCACCTGCGCCAGTGACGGGTCGGGGCCTGCGGCGCCGACGCCCGCTGCGCGGCGGCTATACTCCGCGACGATGAGCAAGCTGTTCAGGGATATCGAAGGCGGGACCCGGTGCCCACGCGGGAGCGTGGTCTGCATCGGCGCGTTTGATGGTCTACACCGCGGCCATCGGGCACTCGTAGGCCATGCGGTGGAGCGTGCGCAGGCCTTGCAGGTGCCGGCCGTCGCGCTGAGTTTCGAGCCGCTGCCGCGCGAGCTGTTCGCCCGTGGCGCGCCACCGCCGCGACTGCTCTCGCCGCGGGCCAAGGCCGAAGGGCTGTGCGATCTGGGCATCGACCAGGTCGGGCTGCTCCGCTTCCGCAAGCGCATGGCCTCGATGAGCGCGGAGGATTTCGTCAGCGAGGTGCTGGTGCGCCTGTTGCAGGCGCGTGAGGTGTGGGTCGGGCCGGGCTTCCAGTTCGGCAAGAACCGCGGCGGCAACCTGGAGCTATTGCAGCAAATGGGCAAACAGGCCGGTTCCGGCTTCACCGCGGGCGCTATCGCGCCGGTGACGCTGGACGGCGAGCGTGTGTCCAGTACCCGCATCCGCGAGGCGCTGCAGGCCGGCGACTTTGCCACCGCCACCCGCCTGCTGGGTCGTCCGTACGCGATCAGCGGCCGTGTCGTGCGCGGCGCGCAACTTGGCCGCACGCTCGGCTATCCCACAGCCAACATCCGCTTTGGCGGCAAGACCCCGGCGCTGTCGGGGATCTACGCCACCTGGGTGCATGGGGTGGGGGAGGAGCCCATCGCCTCGGTGTCCAGCCTCGGCACCCGCCCCACGGTGAACGGCACCGAGCCGCTGCTGGAAGCCCATCTTTTCGACTTCCGCGGTGACCTGTACGGTCGCCGGATCAAGGTGGAGTTCGTCGCGAAGCTGCGCGATGAGGAAACCTTCGACGATCTGCCGGCGCTGACCGCGCAGATGCACCGCGACGCCGAACAGGCGCGCGCCATCCTGACCCCAACACCGCGAGCCACTGCGTGAGCGATAAAAACGCCAACCCCTACAAGTCCACCCTGAACCTGCCATCGACGGATTTCCCGATGCGCGGTGACCTGCCCAAGCGCGAGCCGCTGACGCTGGCCCGCTGGGAGGAAGAAGGCCTGTACGACCGCATCCGCGAGCACACCGCGTCGCGCGAGACCTTCGTCCTGCACGACGGTCCTCCGTATGCGAACGGCGTGATCCACATCGGCCACGCGGTCAACAAGGTGCTCAAGGACCTGGTGGTCAAGTCCAAGCTGCTGTCGGGCTTCGACGCGCCATACGTGCCGGGTTGGGATTGCCACGGCCTGCCGATCGAGATCGCGGTGGAGAAGAAGTACGGCAAGGTTGGCACCAAGCTGGACGCGGTCGAATTCCGCCAGAAGTGCCGCGAATACGCCGCCGAGCAGATCGAACTGCAGCGCGCGGACTTCAAGCGCCTGGGCGTGATCGGCGACTGGGACAACCCCTACCGCTCGATGGATTTCAGCTACGAGGCAGGCATGCTGCGCTCGCTGGCGAAGATCATCGAGCGCGGCCACCTGGTGCGCGGTTCCAAGCCGGTGCACTGGTGCTTTGACTGCGGCTCGGCGCTGGCCGAGGCGGAGATCGAATACGCCGACAAGGTCTCCCCGGCGGTGGATGTGGCCTACACGGCGCTGTCGGCGGAGAAGTTCGCCACCCGCTTCGGCGCCGTCGCCGATGACGACGTGCACGTCGCGGTGCCGATCTGGACCACCACGCCGTGGACGCTGCCGGCCAGCCTGGCAATCAGCGTCGGTCCGGCGATCGACTACGTGCTGGTCGAAGGCCCGGCACGTGCCGATGGCGGTCGTCGCTGGCTGGTTCTGGCCGAGGCGCTGGCGTCGGATGCACTCGCCCGCTACGGCGTGGATGAGCTCGTCGTGCACGGCCACGCCAAGGGCGAGGATCTGGAGTCTCTCGTCGTCCAGCACCCGTTCTATGCCGATCGCGAGATCCCGCTTCTGCTGGGTGACCACGTCTCCGACGAGGACGGTACCGGCAACGTGCACACCGCGCCCGGTCACGGCCAGGAAGATTTCGCGGTCGCCCAGCACTACGGCCTGGTCCAGCAGTACACCGCGGCGCAGATCAACCCGGTGGACGCCCGCGGCGTCTACCTGCCCGGCACGCCGCCAATCGGCGACACCGCGCTGGAGGGCAACCACATCTGGAAGGCCAACGACATCATCGTCGATGCCCTGCGCGGTACCGACGCGCTGCTGGCCGCCACCCGCACCGAGCACAGCTACCCGCACTGCTGGCGGCACAAGACACCGGTCGCGTTCCGGGCCACGCCGCAGTGGTTCATCTCGATGGACAAGGCCAACCTGCGCACCGACGCGCTGCAGGCGATCAAGGACGTTGCCTGGACCCCGGAGTGGGGCCAGGCGCGCATCGCCGGGATGGTCGAGGGCCGCCCGGACTGGTGCATCAGCCGCCAGCGCACCTGGGGCGTGCCGATCGCCTTGTTCATCCACCGGATCACCGGCGAGCCGCACCCGCGCTCGGTCGAGTTGATGCACCAGGTCGCCGAGCTGGTGGAGGCCGAGGGCATTGATGTCTGGTACTCGCTGGACCCGGCCAGCCTGCTGGGCGATGAGGCGGGCGACTACGACAAGGTCACCGACATCCTCGATGTCTGGTTCGATTCGGGCGTCACCCACGAGTGCGTGCTGGCGCAGCGGCCCGAAGACGGGCTGCGCAAGCCGGCCGAACTGTACCTGGAAGGTTCCGACCAGCACCGCGGCTGGTTCCAGTCCTCGCTGCTGACCGGTGTCGCGATGGATGGCGCCGCGCCCTTCCGGCAGGTGCTGACGCACGGCTTCGCGGTGGATGCCGACGGTCGCAAGATGTCCAAGTCGCTGGGCAACGTGGTCGCGCCGCAGAAGGTCATCGACGCGATGGGCGCCGACGTGCTGCGGCTGTGGATCGCCTCGGCCGACTACCGCAACGAGATGTCGGTCTCCGACGAGATCCTCAAGCGCAGCGGCGATGGCTACCGCCGCATCCGTAACACCGCGCGCTTCCTGCTGGGCAACCTGCACGGCTTCGATCCGGCCACGCACCTGATGCCGGTCGACGAGATGGTCGAGCTGGACCGCTGGATCGTGCACCGCGCCCATGGCCTGCAGCAGCGGATCGTGGACGCCTACGCGGCCTACGACTTCCCCGAGATCGTGCAGATCCTCGCCAACTTCTGCAGCGTCGACCTGGGCTCGCTGTATCTGGATGTCACCAAGGATCGCCTGTACACGATGCAGGAGAACTCGCCGGGCCGGCGTTCGGCGCAGGCGGCGATGTACCGCATCGCCGAGGCATTCGTGCGCTGGATCGCGCCGATCCTCAGCTTCACCGCCGAGGAGATGTGGAACCACCTGCCGGCCGTGACCGCAGACGGCCCGCGCGAGGCCAACGTGCTTTTCGCCACCTGGTACGACGGTCTGGCCCCGTTGCCGGACGACGCGCCGCTGTCGGCGGACGATTTCAAGCGCCTGCTGGCCCTGCGCGAGCAGATGAGCAAGGTGCTGGAGCCGATGCGCGCGCAGGGCAAGATCGGCGCCGCGCTGGATGCCGAGATCGCCCTGCGCTGCGGCGTCGCCGACCAGAACTGGTTGTCGCCGTTCGTGGACGAGTTGCGCTTCCTGTTCATCAGCGGCGACGTGTACATGTCCTCCAACGACGCGGCGTCGGAGATCGAGGTGATCGCCATTCCCAGCATCAAGCCCAAGTGCGGCCGCTGCTGGCATCACCGCGAGGACGTCGGTACCCACGCGGCGCATCCGACCCTGTGCGGACGCTGCGTCGAAAACGTTGACGGCAACGGCGAACACCGGAAGTGGTTCTGATGACTGCAGCCACACGCACCGGTCCGCAACCCAATGCGCTGGTCTGGCTTGCGCTCTCGGTCGTGGTGATCGTGCTCGACCAGCTCAGCAAGGCCTGGGTGCTGTCATCGCTGCCCGAATACACCGCCGTGCCGGTGATTGAGGGGGTCTGGAACTGGTTCCGCACCTACAACACCGGCGCGGCGTTCAGCTTCCTCAGCGACGCGGGAGGGTGGCAGAAGTACTTCTTCGTGGTCCTTGCCGCCGCCATCAGCGGGCTGCTCGGCTACTGGCTGTGGCGCACCCCGCGCAGCGATTGGAAGACCGCGCTGCCGTACGCGCTGGTGATCGGCGGAGCCATCGGCAACGTGGTTGATCGCCTGATCCACGGCCACGTGGTGGATTTCATCCAGTGGCATTGGCAGGACTGGTACTGGCCGGCGTTCAACATCGCGGACGCCGCAATCGTCGGCGGCGCCATCGGTATCGCGCTGTTTGGCCTGCTGTCCGGACGAAAGGCGTAAAATCAACGGCATGGACCTGATTCTTGCCAACCCCCGGGGTTTCTGTGCCGGTGTCGACCGCGCCATCGAGATCGTCAACCGCTCGCTGGAACTGTTCGGCGCGCCGATCTACGTACGCCACGAAGTCGTGCACAACAAATTCGTGGTCGACGACCTCAAGCAGCGCGGCGCGGTGTTTGTTGAAGAGCTCGACGAGGTGCCCGACGGCGCCACGGTCATTTTCAGCGCGCACGGCGTCTCGCGTGCGGTGCGGGCCGAGGCCGACCGCCGCGGACTGAAGGTGTTCGACGCGACCTGTCCGCTGGTGACCAAGGTGCACCTGGAAGTCAGCCGCGAGTGCCGCGCCGGCCGCGACATGGTGCTGATCGGCCACGCCGGGCATCCGGAAGTGGAAGGCACCATGGGTCAGTGGAAGGCGAGCGAGACTGCCGGCAAAATCCACCTGGTCGAGAATCTGGACGACGTCCAGACCCTGCAGATCGACCAGCCGGAGCATGTGTCCTACACCACCCAGACCACGCTGTCGGTGGATGACACCCGCGCCATCATCGCCGCGCTGCGCGAGCGCTACCCGATGATCGAGGGGCCGAAGAAGGACGACATCTGCTACGCCACCCAGAACCGTCAGGACGCTGTGCGCGACCTCACCCGCGAGTGCGACCTGGTGCTGGTGGTGGGCTCGGTCAACAGTTCCAACTCCAACCGCCTGCGTGAGCTGGCCGAGCGCGAGGGCGTGGAAGCGCACCTGATCGACGGCGCGGACGAAATCGATCCGGCCTGGCTGGCAGGGCGCTGCAAGATCGGCATCACCGCTGGCGCCTCCGCGCCGGAGATACTGGTACGCGGCGTGATCGAGCGCTTGCGCGAGCTGGGCGCCGACAACCTGATGGACTTGAAGGGCGAGCCGGAAAACATGGTGTTCGCCCTGCCCAGGGAACTGCGCCCGCTGAAAGCGTAAGCGCGTTACTGACACCCGCAAGGAATCCCGTCGCGGCAACGCCCGGGTTTGACCGGGGTCCGGCGGACGCCTACAATTCCGCCTCTTTGCCGCAATAGCTCAGTTGGTAGAGCAACTGATTCGTAATCAGTAGGTCGACGGTTCGATTCCGCCTTGCGGCACCAGATGCAAAGCCTCGGCCCTGCCGGGGCTTTTTGCATTGCAACTGCGGGACATTTCACGATGATCGACCTCCCCGATGCTTGATCTCCACTGCCACATTCTTCCCGGCATCGACGATGGTGCGGTTGATCTCGACATGGCGCTGGACATGGCGCGCATCGCCGCCGCCGACGGCATCCGCGAAATCGCCTGCAGCCCGCATATCTATCCGGGCATGTACGAGAACGACGCTGTCGGCATCCGTGCCGCCGTGGCGGCGCTGCAGGCGGAGCTCGACCAGCGCGACATCCCGCTGCGCCTGCATGCCAATGCCGACGTGCACCTGGTCCCGGGCCTGCTGGACGGCCTGCGCGAGGGCAGGGTGCCGACCATCGCCGGCTCGCGCTACCTTCTGCTGGAGCCGTCCCATCACGTCGCCCCGCCGCGCTTCGAGGAGTCAGTGTTCGAGCTGATGACGGCCGGCTACACCGTGCTGATCACCCATCCGGAGCGCTTGAGTTGGGTGGAAGACCAGTACGAGGTGTTCGAGCGCATCAGCCGGCGCGGCGCTTGGATGCAGATCACCGCCGGCGCACTGACCGGCCGCTTCGGCCGCCGGGTCAAGTACTGGGGCGAGCGTTTTGTCGGTGACGGCCATTGCATGGTGCTGGCCACCGACGCGCACCATCCGCAGCGTCGCCCGCCGTTGCTGGCCGAAGCGCGCGAGGCTGCTGCAACCTTGGTCGGCGCTGACGAGGCGGAGCACATGGTGCACACGCGGCCGGCGGGCATCATTGCCAACACCGCGCCGGAATTGCTGCCGCCGCCGCTGTTTGCGACCCCTGGCTTCACCCCCGGCAGCCACGACACACCGCGTTCGGGTTCCGCGCTGGTGCGTTTTTTGCGCGGGCTGCGGTCTAGTCGGGCATAATTGGCGGTCAATATTTCACCGCACTTCGCAGCATGTTCCGGGGAACCCTCGTTTTGCCCAACCTGACACGATTCGTGGCGCTCGCATGCGCCTTGCTGCTTTCTGCATGCGCCAGCCGCGGTCCGGCCGCCAGCGGTGCGGTGACAGTGCTTCCCCAAGGCGATCCGGTGGCCGAGGCCGTTGGCCGTCCGGAGTACCGGATCGGGCCCAGCGACCTGCTGACCGTCACCGTGTTCCAGGTCGAGGACCTGGACCGCGAGGTCCGGGTCAACAACTCCGGCCAAGTGTCCCTGCCACTGATCGGCGTCATTGACGTCGCCGGCATGACCGTGACCGAGATGGAGGCCGACGTCGCCCGTCGCTACGCCGCCACCTACCTGCAGAACCCGCAGGTGACGATCTTCGTCAAGGAGTTCTCCAGCCAGCGCGTCACCGTCAGTGGCTCGGTGGAGAAGCCCGGCATCTATCCGATCGCCTCCCAAGTCACCTTGCTGCAGGCGCTGGCGCTGGCGGAGGGTATGGACGCGGTGGCCAGCCACAAGAATGTGCTGGTGTTCCGCACCGTCGGCGGCGTCCGCCATTTCGCCCGCTTCGATGTTGACCAGATCATCGAAGGGCAGTTGGACGACCCCGTGCTGCAAGGCGAGGACATCGTCGTCGTGGATACCTCCACCGGCAAGGTCTTCCTGCAGAACCTGATCAAGCTGGCGCCGTTTGTCGCGGTGTGGAGGGCGTACCGATGAGCAGCCCAATGGACAACGCGCCCGCTAGCGGCTTTCGCGAGCAGGATGTTGCGGCGCCGTCGCGACCCGATGACGACGAGATCGATCTGCTGGCCTACTGGCAGATCCTGCGTGAGCGCCAGTGGCTGGTGCTGGGCGTGCTCGGCGCGGTGGTCCTGCTGACGCTGGTGATCACGCTGCTCGCGACGCCGATCTACCGCGCGGCGACCACCGTCCAGATCGAACGCGACACCATGAAGGTGACCAGCTTCGAGGGACTGTCCCCGGTCGAGTCACCGCAGGATCGCGACTTCTACCAGACCCAGTACGAACTGCTGCAAAGCCGCTCGCTCGCCCAGCGCGTCATCCAGGACCTGAACCTGGTCGATAATCCGCAGTACGCCAAGACCATCGAGAAGGTCAACGAGCGCCTGGCCGAGAAGAACGGTGCCGACGCCGCTCCGGCCGCAGCTCAGCAGGCGCGCGAGCAGGCCCTCGTTGGCCCGGTGACAAAAGCGCTGACTATCGAGCCGGTACGCAACTCGCGTCTGGTCAAGGTCAACTTCGACTCGCCCGACCCACAGCTGGCCGCGCGGGTCGCGAATGCCTACGCCGATGCCTTTATCGCCTCCAATCTGGAGCGCCGCTTCGACGCGTCCGCTTACGCGACCAAGTATCTGGAAGAGCGCCTGGCGCAGCTGAAGGCGCGACTGGAGGACTCGGAAAAGGAACTGGTCCAGTTCTCTGAGCGCGAGCAGATCGTGTCGGTGGGCGAGGGCGCGCCCTCGCTGTCGGCGCAGAACCTGTCCCAGCTCAACGCGAGCCTGTCCAAGGTGCAGGACGAACGCATCCTCGCCGAGTCGCGTTGGCGCAATGCCAGTGCCGGCAACGGACTGGGTCTGCCGCAGGTGGTCGCCAACTCGCTGATCCAGAAGCTGCGCGAGCAACGCGCCGGCCTGGCCGCCGAGTACCAGCAGAACCTTGGCGTGTACAAGCCGGACTACCCCGACATGGTCCGCCTGCAGGGCCAGATCAGGGAGCTCGACAGTCAGGTCGCGACCGAGATCGCCAATATCCGATCGGCGATCAAGGCCGACTACGACGCCGCCGTCCGCCAGGAATCCCTGCTGCGTGACCAGCTCGCCACCCTGCGCGGCGATGTGCTCGACCTGGAAGGCCGCAGCATCCAGTACAACATCCTGCGTCGCGAGGCCGACACCAACCGTCAGATCTACGACGCGCTGCTGCAGCGCTACAAGGAGATTGGCGTCGCCGGCGGAGTGGGGGCCAACAACATCTCGGTGATCGATCCGGCGATCGTTCCCAACGGCCGCCACTCGCCGCGGCTGGCACTGAACCTGGCGGTCGGCCTGCTGCTGGGCGGATTCCTGGGCGTGCTGGCGGCGTTCGTGCTGCACTTCCTGGATCGCACGGTGAAGACGCCGGACGCGCTCCGCGCGCTGATCCCGCGGCCGGTGCTGGGCGTCATCCCGCTGCTGGCCGACGGCACCACACCGGCACAAGCCGCAGCGGATGCCCGCTCGCCATTTGCCGAGGCGTACCGGTCGCTGCGCACGGCGTTGCAGTTCGCTACCCCGCACGGTCTGCCGCACAGCCTGCTGGTCACCAGCGCCAGTGCAACGGAAGGCAAGTCCACCACCGCTATGGAACTGGCCCGCAACATCGCCCAGCTCGGCAAGCGGGTGGTGCTGGTGGATGCCGACCTGCGCAATCCCTCCATCCACCGCCTGATGAGCCTTTCCAACAGCGTTGGGCTGTCCAGCGTGCTCGCAGGCGCGGCCCAGGCTGACGCCGCGGTGCAGCCGCTTGCTGGCAGCACGCTGTCGGTGATCACCTCCGGCCCGCTGCCGCCGAGCCCGCCGGAACTGTTGGCCGGCGACGGCTTGACGGCCTTGCTGGAATCGCTGCGCGCAGACTTCGACGTCGTCGTGCTCGATGGTCCGCCCGTACTGGGCCTGGCCGATGCACCGCTGCTGGCAAACCGGATCGAAGCCACCTTGCTGGTGGTGTCGGCCGAGAAGACCCGCAGCGATGCGCTGCAGGTGGCGCTGGAGCGACTGGTGAGCGTGCGCGCCCACGTCCTGGGCACCTTGCTTACCGGCTTTGACCACAAGCGCAAGGGCGATGGCTACGGTTACAGTTATTACAGCTACGGGTCCAGCGACGCGACCAAGTGACGGAAACCAGTGACGCCTCGCACACATCGTCCTGCTACGCTGACAACAGATTTTGATATCCCCCACAGGAGCACCGTATGAGTTTCAAATGGATTTTTGCCGCTGTCGCCATGGTCGCCAGCGCCTCCGCTTTCGCCCAGGCCACCGCCCCGGCCGCCGAGATCGCCCCGGCTCAGGCCACCGCGCCTGCTGACACGTCCAGCAGCGACGCACCGCCCGCCATGCCGGCCTCTGCAACTTCTGCAGCCAGCGCCAATGCGAAGGCCGAAGCCGCCAAGAAGACCCTGTGGATCGCGGGCAGCGTTGCACTCGGTGCCGCGATCCTGCACAACGTGAACGACTCGAGTGACGATCGTCCGTCCAGCCCGTAACCCGGGCCGGTCCAACGTGTCAGCCAAGGGGCCGAAAGGCCCCTTTGCTTTGCCACGCGTTGGCGTCATCCGTCTTGGATTGGCGACCGGTGCAGCGGCGCTCCTCGCTATTTTGGCCGTACAGCTGGCGCGGGTGGATGGATCGCTCGGTCGCGCGTACGGACCGGACCGCCTGATCAAGGCGCTCGATGACTCGGACCCATCAGGCGGGGTTCCCGACCACGCGGCGACAAACGCTCGCAAGGCACTGGCGACCCGTCCGATCGACGGGCGCGCCTACCGGGTACTCGGGCAGTTGGCGATGGAAGAAGGCGACGACGCCCGCGCGGGGGATTTGCTGGGTATCGCTGCCGAGCGCTGGCCGCGGGACCGGATGGCACAGGCGCTGCTGGCCCAGCGCGCCTTTGCCGACAACGACAGCGCTGCCGCGGTTATGCATCTGGATGCATTGCTGCGTGTGGCTCCCGATATCCGCCCGGCGATGTTCGCCGAAATGGTCGGGTTGTTGGAGTTCCCCGAGTTCCGTTCTGCATTGATCGATCGCATGGCGGTGGATCCGCCGTGGCGCGCGGCGCTGGTGCGGACACTGCGCGCGAGTGATACACCGCCGGCGCCCGCACTCGCTTTCCTCGAGGAACTGGCCAGCCGCCAGGCCCTCAAGGACGACGAACTGCAGACGCGCGTTGCATTGCTGGGCCGTGCGGGACAACCGCAGCAGGCTCGCGAAGCCTGGCTCGCAAGCGTTGACCCGGCGGCACACAACGCGGCCGACCTCGTGTTTGATGGCGGTTTCGAGCATTCCGAAGTCGACGGTGGCTACGGGTGGCAGATGCGCCCTGCGGCGGGCCTCGCCATCGGCGCGGATATCAGTAACCCGCATAGCGGCGACCACTCATTGGCAATCACCTTCCATGGTCGGGCCGTGCAGTTCGCGAACCTGCAACAGAGCCTGGCGCTGCCGGCAGGCACTTATCGACTGAGCGCCTCCGCCGATAATCGGACCGGAAGCTCGCGCCCGTTTGTCTTGCAGTTGGCGTGCGACAGCGCCAAAACCCCTATCGCCGAGCTCCCACTGCCGCAATCGCCTGGATGGCAGATGGCCGAGGCATCCTTTAGTGTCACCGCGTCGTGCCCTGCCCAGCGACTGGTGCTGCGACATACCGGTCGCAATGCGGCCGAGCGGCAGATACGCGGAACGGTGTATGTCGACGATATTCAGATAGTCCCGATTAGCGATTAGTCGCCACTCAACGCTTGCCCAGCGCACGACCGACCTTTATGCTGCAGTGCGCCACGTCGATATTTGACGGGTAATTCGTCCAGGGAGCTCTACATGAAGCATCTGTTGTTGGCGTTCGCCGCCACGTTCGCATTTGGCAGCGCGTTCGCGCAGTCCCCAGAGCCGTTGCCGGCCGAGCAGGCCGCCACGCCGGTCCAGCAGGGTGACGAATCCCAGTTCCTGGTTGAGGAGTCCTCGCTGCAGCCGGTCCTCGACCCGGCCACCGGCGAGCCCGTGATCGACCCCGCCACCGGCCAGCCGGTCATGCAGACCCCCGATGGCGTTCGCGTTGCCAAGGTGTCTCCGACCGTGTCCCCGGGCGTTCTCGCCGCGGCCGCCGGCGGCCTGATCGTCGTCGCCGTTGCAGCGGGCGGCGGCAGTAGCAGCAGCAAGAAAGACCCGCCCTCCAGCCCTTAAGCGCTGGAAAATCTGGCAGAGGTTTCCGGCCGCATTTGCGGCCGGTTCCTTTTGCGGGCAAGCACTAGTTGTGGGCAAGAACCAGGAGTGCGTGTAAATGCGGAACAAGGGCGTCGCGCTGACGCCTGATCTCATCGCCGGCGCCGTTGCGGCAACGCTGCTGGTGGTTGCGATGGGTTTTGGTGGTGGCTCGCGCGGGACGGGTGATGCGGTGGTGCATCTTTTTGCCGTGCCTGCGCTTTGGCTGGGGGTGATGCGTTGGCGCCGCCACGATGCCACCGGGTTGCAGCGTGCGTTTCTTTACCTGTTCCTGGCGGCGATTGGCGTGGCACTGCTGCAGCTGTTGCCGCTGCCAGCCAGCTGGATCGGTGCCCTGCCGTTGCGGCACGACGTGATGGCTGACCTCGCCGCTGCCGGCCTGTACCCGGCCTGGCTGCCGATGAGCCTCGACCCCTGGGCCACCGTGCGGGCCCTGCTGGCAATTACGTCGACTCTGGCGATGTGGCTGCTGTGCTGCACATTGCCGACTCGCGTCCTTGATCGTCTGATGGCGCTTGCCGCGATGCTCGCCGTGCCCATGGTTTTGCTCGGGTTCGCCCAGGTGGCGGGCGGCAACCGCGTTGACCTGCACGTGCACGCATTCCAGAACACCGGGGCCGCCACGGCGCTGTTCGCCAACCGCAACCACTTTGCGTCGATGCTGGCGATGCTGCTGCCTGTGGCGATGGTGTTCGCGCATGGCGCTCAGCGCGCACAACACAAGCCCGCCGCGTTTGCATGGTACGCCACGGTGGTGCTTTTGTTGCTGGGCGCCGCGATGACCTTCTCCCGAACCGGCGTGCTGCTGGCGGTGGTCGCTGCCGCCGTCACCGGTGCCATAGTGTTGTTCTCCGCTACCGGAGCGGCCACGACCTGGCCGCGGCGTCATGGCGGCATGGTCCTTGCCCTGCTGGTTGCGGGCGTAGCGGTCGCCAACTACGCGTGGAGCCGCATCATTGATCGCTTCGACAAGGATCCGCTCGGCGACCGGCGCTGGGACTACATCACCCATGGCTGGACCTCCATCAAAGGCTATCTGCCGTGGGGGAGCGGTCTGGGAACCTTCCGTGACACCTACGCACCGTTTGAACCCATCGACGGGATGCTCAGCAACTACGCGCTGCACGCCCACAACGAGCTGGTCGAGGTCGTGCTCGAGGCCGGGCTGTTCGGCCTCGCGCTGATCGGGGCGTTCCTGGCCCTGTTGTTGCTGGCCGTGCGCAAGAGCCTCATCGGCCGCCGCGATGACGTAAAATTGTCGGTTGCGGCTGCGATCGCCATTACGGTTCCGGTCGCGCATAGCCTAGCCGACTACCCCTTGCGGACACTGACGGTCAGCGTCGTGTTCGCGTTGCTGTTGGTGCGGGTGCTCCGTGCCAACAACCAACCGTCCACCACTGCCACTGCGGAAGCCCACCATGCACGCTCTTGATCAATCACGCTTGGCCATTGTCGGGCTGGGCTACGTCGGCCTGCCGTTGGCCGTTGAGTTCGGCAAGCAATACGACACGGTCGGTTTCGACATCAATGCAGCGCGCATCGCCGAGTTGCGCAGCGGACATGACAGCACGTTGGAGGTCGAGCCCGAACTGCTCGCCGAAGCCACGCGTCTGAGCTTCTCCGCCGACCTCGACGACATCCGCGACTGCAACGTCTATATCGTCACCGTGCCGACGCCAATCGACAGCGCCAAGCGTCCCGACCTGACCCCGCTCATCAAGGCCAGCGAAGCACTGGGCAAGGTGTTGGCGAAGGGCGATACCGTCATTTACGAAAGCACCGTCTACCCCGGCTGCACCGAGGAAGTCTGCGTGCCGATCCTGGAGCGGGTGAGCGGGCTGAGGTTCAACCAGGACTTCTTCTGCGGCTACAGCCCCGAGCGCATCAACCCGGGCGACAAGGAGCACCGCGTCACCACCATCCTGAAGGTGACCTCCGGCTCGACGCCTGCAGCCGCGGATTTCGTTGACGCGCTGTACGGCAGCATCATCACCGCCGGCACCCACAAGGCCAGCAGCATCAAGGTGGCCGAGGCCGCCAAGGTAATCGAGAACACCCAGCGCGACCTCAACATCGCCCTGGTCAACGACCTGGCGATGCTGTTCAACAAGCTCGGCATCGACACCCTGGAAGTGCTGGAAGCGGCGGGCACCAAGTGGAACTTCCTGCCGTTCCGCCCGGGCCTGGTGGGCGGGCATTGCATCAGCGTGGATCCGTACTACCTGACCCACAAGGCACAGGAGGTGGGGCACCACCCGGACGTGATTCTGGCCGGCCGCCGCACCAACGACGGCATGGGTGCGTACGTGGCGGGCGAAGTTATCCGGCTGATGGTGCGCAAAGGGATCAATCCGGTGCAAGCGAGGGTGCTGATACTGGGGCTCGCGTTCAAGGAGAACTGTCCCGACCTGCGGAATACGCGGGTAGTGGACATCATCGACGCGCTGAAGGCTTACAACACGCGCGTTGATGTGTGCGATCCGTGGGTGGATGCTGCCGAGGCGAGGAGCGAGTATGGGATCGAACTGACCGCGCCGACGGGAGGCGATTACGACGCCATCGTGGTCGCGGTGGGGCATGAGGAGTTTCGGAAGCTTGAGACGGCGGGCATCCGCGCTTTTGGCAAACAGAGCGTCGTGGTGTATGACGTGAAATATGTTTTGCCGCGTGACTCAGTAGACGGGCGTCTTTAATACCCAATGAATACAGATCATGGCTCCATTTAGCCGCGCCGATTGGCGCGGCCTCCTTCGTCAAATGTCTGGGGGGCTAGTTGGGAAGGTAGCAGGTGCCGCGCTAGCATTTCTCGCCTCGATAGTGCTTGCGAGGATCTTGGGCGCCGAGGGCTACGGCAGGTACGCGTTTGCCATCGCAATCATGACTGTTGCACTAGTGCCCGCCCAGCTTGGAATACCAAGCCTTATAGTACGAGAAACTGCCCGTTACAAAGCCGAGCGTCGCTGGGAACGTGTGGTTCAGCTCTGGCGTTGGTCCATTAAGGCTTCCGTTGTCTCAGCGTGTGTCGTAACAATTTGCGCGGTCATCATGTCATTATTGATGGGCGCTGGGTTTCGCTCTGTTCTTGTAATAGCAGCTTTTACAATCTTGCCATCCACATTAAATAGTGTTCGCGCTGCAATGTTGCGCGGCTCAGGCCACGTCGCCATTGGTGTAATGCCAGAGTATTTGATTAAGCCGTTTATTCTTATTGTCGCCGTAGCGTTGGCTGCCCAGTTTGGAAATTTAGGCGCGGATGGTGCGATTGCTGCAAATGTTATCGCATGTGTTGTTACCTACGCTATTGGTTGGGCTATCTTGAAAAAGCTAACGCCCCCAATTGCTTGGCAAATAACGGGACCCATTCTAGAAAAAACGCAGAAGGATTGGCTGTCGGCTGCGATTTGGCTGAGCCTGCTAGCGAGCAGTCAGGTGATTAGTCAGCAAGTAGACATAATTCTTGTCGGAGCTCTTGTTGATGCTCAGCAGGCTGGGGTCTTCAAGGTTGCAGTGTCGGCGGGCACGCTGATCGTCTTCTCACTTAACGCCGTGAATCTAGTGACGGCACCCTACTTCTCTCGCCTGATTGCGCAAGACAATCATCTCGCGTTGCAGCGATTGGTAACGCGCTCTAGCCAGTTTACCTTGCTATGTGCCGTGCCGTTATGTTTGGCGCTATATTTCGGTAGTGATTTTATTGTTTCTAAAGTGTACGGGGTTGGTTTTGACGGTGCTGCAAGCTGCATTCGAATCTTATGCGTGGGACAGCTTGTCAATGCCGCTTTTGGGGCAGTCAGTGGACTGATGACCATGGCGCGCCAGCAGCGCACGGTTGCTGCGGTGTTCTCCGGGTCCTTGATTATTAATATATGCGTGTCTCTCTTTCTTATTCCAGTATACGGAATTGAGGGTGCTGCAGTTGGTTCGTCACTTTCTCTCATTATTTGGAATATTTGCTTGGCAGTCCTGGCCTATCGCCGCTTAGGTATATGGACTCTCGCTCTGCCACGGTGGCGGTCATGAAGAAAGATCGTTCCCGTGTGGTTTTAATTCAGAAGAAGGATGGGAAAAGTTCAGCTTGGGCTAGGGCGCTTCCCACCGGGAGTAGTATCAAGCTCAGGCCATTAGAAGGCTCTCCAATTCATATGCCGATTGCGCTGGCGACCTACCTTATATCGCGTAAAGATCGGCCGGTTGGGATAGTTTTTCGATACCTGAACGACTATCCGAGCCTTCTTCGAACGCTAGTGCGCAGCGCTTCTGAATTGTTTACTTTAATTATTGCAATATTGCTGAATGTTCGAGTCGGCTGGATCTGCCACAATGTCGACAAAGAGTCTGAAGCCCATTTTCCATGGATATCAAAGACACGGAGGTGGGTTTTGGCGAAAGCTGCGAGACGTGTCTTTGTTACCAGTGATCTTTTACTCGAACCTGCCAGCAAAGCCTTAAAGATACCCCAGTGCCAGCTAGGAGTCGCGACATTCGGTCGTTTTTCGGGCGAAAGGTCGGTCGGCGACAGCTTGAATAGCGAGGTAAAGAATTGGGTCGAAAGTCGGCGAGCGTCAGGCGTAATTGTAGGCCTTTGGATAGGGAGCAGGGCGGAGAAGAGCCATGGAGGGCTTCAGTCGCTAGTTAATGCCGTAGTGGACAGCGGATCAAGGATGGCCGCCGTGGTTGTTGGGGCGTCTCGTGAATGGGTTCAATTGGAGCTAGATACTAAAAATTGCGCTTCCACCAATATTATGTTTTTGCCCGCCCAACCCCTACACCCGACAGAGTGGCGAGAATTTGACTTCGTATGGAAGCCGTGTAGCGACGTTTCAACAACTGTCACGTCACTAATTGCCGCTGAAGTAGGCGTTCCGTTGATCGTGCACAAGGGCACCTACCTTCACCACTTCGTTGAGCACTATTCTTCCGGGTTTTCGGTGGACCCCAACAAGTTCGACTTTTTTCAGTTCAGTAAAGATCTGAGTAGCTGGTCATCTGCCGATGATCGAATTCTTGCAGATAACACTTGGGAGCGAGGGGCAGCTGAAATCCTCCGGCTGGTTGAAGAAGGGGATAAGACCTAGTGGTTATCTACATATTATTATATGTCGCCTGTTTAGCGCTAGTTTCGACGTCGCATTTCTTTCCGGCAATACGCGGGGCACTTTATTGGTCCGCTGCGTTCATGGTCGCCATTTTTTTTGGGTTGAGGTACGACGTCGGAACAGACTATCTTGGCTACGCTTATATTTTTAATAATATAGACTTGGATATATACCGCTGGCGATTCGAACCGGGGTTCACCCTGTTTGCGAGCGCGTTGCAGGCGTTAAGCCTCGAACCGTGGGTCGGCTTTCTGTCATTTAGTATTGCTACGATTTTCCTTGTCTGGCGAGGGATCGGGCTGTGGTCCGACAATCCGCCACTAAGTATCGTTGTGTTATTCGGGCTAAGCTTTCTCTTCTTTTTCAGTAATGGAGTGCGACAGGGGCTCGCTGTAGTCGTCTGCGTGATGGCGCTGCCTTATATTATTGATAAAGACATAAGGAGGTTTGTCGGCGTCGTCCTAATTGCCTGTATGTTTCACTACACTGCGCTCGTCTTCTTGGTTGCCTATCCAGTTGCAACCCGTCGCATGAGTTCTACTATTGCCGTGGCGGTGCTCTTGGGAACGGCGGTTCTAGGTCTTTTAGGGATAGACGGGACCATCGATGCGCTTATCAGTCGAACCGTAGGATATTTGCCATCAGCGATTTCGGATAGATATTCTGGAATATTTGGGCGCATCGAAGATCAACTTTTTGACAAGAGAGGTATTGGTGCTGGGTTCAGGCTTATTTTCTTGAACGGAACCGCCATCTTTGCAGTGCTGTTACAGCGAAAAAATTCAGCTTTTGACTCAGCACTGGTAAATATATCGATCCTCGGGCAGTGTGTTTTCAACCTATTTGCGGGCTTGTCCGGCCCCTTTAGATTTTGGTACTATTTTGGAATTTTTTTAATTTTCCTTATTCCTTGGATTGTTTCTCGGATTAAGGGTGCCGGTTCTAGAGCCTTAGTTTATGCTGGTTTCGTATCGATACTGTCTTCATTTTATCTTAGGGCCCTAATGACGAATCATCACAATATAATTCCATATGAGTTCTATTTTAGTTATATCAGCTGAGTTGAATTCTTGAAGGGTGTGTGTTGAGTGGGGTGGCTCGACTTGCCCCGTGATGTCGTTCATATAGGGCGGTGATTTTGTGTCAAAGTCTGACGGCAATAGTTTAGTTTTGACGGGTAGGACTCGAGTCGCGTGCGTGCACTCTGCATTCCAAGTGTGGAGGTACAATTATTATCCTCGATTTGCGTCATCCCAAGATTTGGATGTCACGGTATTTCACGGGCCTGGTGTCTCTGGCACCAAGCTGGTGTCTGCTCCGGATAAAGGAGGCGTTCGACGGGTAGAGCTTTTGCAGTGGTCGTTGGTCACTTCGTTAACCGGGCGCCCCGCGCCATTAATATTATTTCGCGGGCTATTAGGGAAGTTGTCGGAGTTCGACCCGGATGTGTTGCTGGTGGAGGGGGGAAGCAATCTTCTCAATAGCTTGATGGTCGTGGCGTGGGCCAAAATTCGGCGCAAGCCAGTGGTTTGGTGGACGCTTGGCGAGCTTCCCGGACGCAGGTATACGGCGGTTGGTCGTCTCATGCGAAAGCTGATTGGTATTGTTGAGCGGTCGTGCGCTGCCTTGCTGCTATATAGCACACAGGGGTTGGACTACGCGGTTCGGATCGGTGTTGATCGCTCACGTTGCTTTGTCGCTGTTAATGTGATCGACACTCTTGCGGCAGAGCGGTCGGCTGCTGAGGCAGTGCGTCGTAAGTCGGAAGTTGGGCCCAAGTTTGATGCTTGTGGGCACCCCACTATTGTTTTCGTTGGTGCGCTAGTTCCCCAGAAAAGTCTGGAATTACTCCCCAGCATACTAAGCGCTCTTCGACAGAAAGGTAATAGCTCGCGTCTATTAATAATCGGTGATGGTCCTCTTGCGGCGTTGCTAGAAATGCAGTTCGCGTCGCTCGGCTTGTCGGATAGCGTCATCTTTGCAGGTGAGCAGAGAAAGGATCTTTCTGATTGGCTTGTTTGTGCTGATGTTGGCTTGTTGCCCGGCCTCGGTGGTCTTGCCATAAGTGAGCTTATGGCGCATGGGCTCCCGGTAATCTGTAACGGGGGTGATGGCACAGATGTTGATCTCATTCAAAATGGTAAAACGGGCTATAACGTCAGGGGGGCGGCGAACCCGGTTCAAGAGATGGCATCGTATTTACACTTATTAACTAGTGACCTCAAATGCGCGCAGGCTATGGGTGTTGCGGCTAGAGAGCTTGTTACTCGTGAAATGTCTGGGGAGGCCATGGTGCAGGTAATGTGCGACGCAGTTCGGTACGCTGCTCGGCAGGGCAAGTAGTTGGTCTCCTATCTAGGTCTAGGTGCTTTCTGTCAATGGGTCGCTATATCCGAAGGTGACCGGCATTTTGGCGTACGTGCATGACGTTTTATCTTTGCGCCATTCTTTCTACGAAGCGGTACGGCTGTGGAGTCATTTTGTGAGTACATCTGGTTACGCGGTGGAACGGGCGATCGACATCATTGCGGGTGCTCGCCCGAACTTCATGAAAATCGCGCCGATCATCAAGGCGCTTGAGCAGCGCAAGACCGAAGGTGGGCCACTGCGTTACCGGTTGATCCACACCGGTCAACACTACGACCCGCGGATGTCGGGCGATTTTTTCCAGCAGCTGGGCATCCCCGAGCCTGATGTGAACCTTGAAGTCGGCTCGGGCACTCAGGCCGAGCAGGCTGCTGGGATCATGACCGGCTACGAGGCGTTGCTGCTGCGCGAGCCCAGTTCACTGTGCCTGGTGGTGGGTGACGTGACGTCCACCATGGCCTGTGCCATTGCCGCGCAGAAGCTGCACGTGCCGGTGGCGCACGTGGAGGCGGGTATCCGCTCCGGCGACTGGGGCATGCCCGAAGAGATCAACCGCATGGTGACGGACGCCATCACCAACTGGTTTTTCACCACCAGTGAAGGGGCCAACGAGAACCTGCGCAAGGCCGGCATCGGCGACGACCGCATTTTCTTTGTCGGCAACACCATGATCGATACCCTGCTGGGCAACATGGACCGCCTGCGCGCGCCGGCATTCGTGGCCGAGCAGGGCCTGGAGCCCGGCGGCTACTTCGTGGTCACGCTGCACCGGCCGTCCAACGTGGATGCCAGCGGTCCGTTTGCGCAGCTGTTGGCGGCCATTGCTGAGGGCACCCGTGGCATGCCGGTGGTGTTTCCCGTGCATCCGCGCACCGCCAAGACCCTACGCGAGCTGCCGGGCTTCCCGGAGAGCATCCGTCTGGTGGATCCGCAGCCCTACCTGGAGTTCAACTGGCTGGTGAAGCATGCCAAGGCCGTCATCACCGACTCCGGAGGCATCACCGAAGAAACGACGGTAATGGGCGTGCCCTGCATGACCCTGCGCACCTCCACCGAGCGCCCGGAGACCATCACCATCGGCACCAATGAGTTGCTGGGCACCGATCCGGCGGCACTGAAGCCCGCGCTGGACAAGCTGTTTGCCGGGGAGTGGAAGAAGGGCGGAATCCCGGAGAAGTGGGACGGGGAGACGGCGGGCCGGATCGTGGCGGAGTTGGAGCGGCTGCTGGGCCGCAACTTCTGACGGCGCAACGGAAGCCTGCTTGATGCGCAAGAAATTGCTTCGCCTGTGGCACACAGTGCGCTGGCTGCGGCCGGTGCAGTTCTACGGGCGCGTGTGGTTTCGCTTGGCACGACCAAGGCCCGATTTGAGTGTGGCGCCTGCATTGCGCGGGCCGGCTGCGGTGTGGCGCGGCTGCGCTCGTGCGCCGTCGATGACGGGCGAGCACAGTTTCCGTTTCCTGGGTGTCGAGCGCGAGCTGGCTGCGGCAGGCGATTGGAACCGCTCTGATTGGTCAAAGCTGTGGCTATACAACGCCCATTATTTTGACGATCTGGCGGCGGATGGTGCGACGGCACGCGTTGTCTGGCATCAGGCGTTGATTGGTCGGTGGATTACCGAAAATCCGCCGGGGCAGGGCAACGGCTGGGAGCCTTACCCTTCGTCACTGCGGATCGTGAACTGGATCAAGTGGTCGCTGGGTGGCAACCCTCTGGAACCTGCCGCTGTGCACAGCCTCGCGGTACAGGCGCGCTATCTGCGGCGGCGGCTGGAGATCCATTTGCTCGGCAACCATCTCTGGGCCAACGCCAAGGCGCTGGTGTTTGTCGGCGCCTTCTTCGAGGGTGACGAGGCGGCTGCATGGCTGCACAAGGGGGCAGTGCTCGTGGAACGGGAGTTGGCGGAGCAGTTCCTGTCCGACGGCGGTCACTTCGAGCGCAGCCCGATGTACCACTCGATCCTGCTGGAAGACGTGCTCGATCTGGTGCAGCTGGATCGTATTTATCCGGGGATATTGCCTACGACGTTGGTGGCGCGCCTGCGCGAAGGAGTGGGCCCGATGGTGCGTTGGCTGCGAGTAATGACGCATCCCGATGGTGACATTGCGCTTTTCAATGATGCGGCCTTAGGAATCGCCCCACCCTTGGCTGCCCTGGAGCACTACGCCCGCGCATTGAGTGTGCCGATAGACAATGCGCCGCTGGCCCCGCTGGAGGTTCTGCCGGAATCGGGCTACGTGCGCATGACGGCGGGTCCGGCGGTCATGATCGCGGACGTCGGTCCAGTGGGACCGGACTACCTTCCCGGGCATGCGCATGCGGACACGCTGTCGTTTGAGCTGTCGTTGCACGGGCAGCGGGTGCTGGTGAACGGCGGCACGTCGACGTACGAGGCGGGACCCCTGCGGCTGCAGCAGCGCGGCACGGCCATGCACAACACCGTGGAAGTCGACGGTCAGGATTCCTCCGAGGTCTGGAGCAGTTTCCGTGTTGCCCGCCGTGCACGGCCGATGAATATCCGGTGGGCGGAAGAGGCCGGAATATTGGTGCTGGAAGCGGCCCACGATGGCTACTTGAGGCTGCCGGGCCGAGTGATGCATTCGCGCCGATGGGAGCTGTCCGACGGCGGGTTGACGGTGATCGATGCTTTGTCCGGCCGAGCGCAGGAAGCCGTGGCGCGATACCGGTTTGTGCCCGGACTGGACGCAGATTCCATCGGTTTTGCTTGGCGGAACGAAGGAGCGGCTGCAGCGACGGTGCCAGGTGCGTGGTACCCCCGTTTTGGCGAAGAGCATCCGTGCCGGGTGCTGGAGTGCCGCATCAGCCACGGCCAAATGAGTACGGAGTTCAGCTGGAGATGATGCTGCTATGAAGATCCTTTTCCTGTCGGACAACTTTCCCCCGGAAGGTAATGCCCCGGCGACCCGTCTGTATGAGCATGCCACCCGCTGGGTGAGGGCCGGCCACGACGTGACCGTGGTGACGTGCGCGCCCAACTTCCCGGAGGGCAAGCTGTTTGCTGGCTATCAGAACCGCTGGCGGCAGGTCGAAACGATGGACGGCATCCGCGTGGTGCGGGTGAAGACCTACATCACCGCCAACGAAGGCTTCATTAAGCGCACGCTGGACTACATGAGCTTCATGTTGATGGGGTTCTTGGCGGGCCTGTTTGAGCGCCGCCCTGATGTCGTGGTGGCCACCTCCCCGCAGTTCTTTTGCGCTATTGGCGGCTGGGCGTTGTCGGTGGCCAAGTGGCGTCCGTTCGTGTTCGAACTGCGTGACCTGTGGCCGGCCTCGATCATCGCTGTGGGCGCGATGAAGACAAGCCCGCTCATACGTGCCCTGGAGCAGCTCGAGCTGTTTTTGTACCGCCGCGCGGATGCGATTATTTCTGTGACCGAGAGCTTCCGGGAAGATCTGGTTCGGCGTGGAGTACCGCGTGACAAGGTCCACGTGGTGATCAACGGAGTTGACCTTGATCGCTATGAGCCGCGGCCCCGTGATGCCGAGCTTGAGCGGGAGTTCGGATTGGGCGGTAAGTTCGTCGCCGGTTACATGGGCACGCATGGCATGGCGCACGCACTACCCAAGGTGCTGGACGCCGCAGAGAAGCTTCTGCATCGCGAGGACATCGCGTTCTTCTTCGCCGGCTCCGGCGCGGAACGCGCCAAGGTGGAGCAGCTGGTAACCGAGCGGAACCTGCACAACGTGCGCTTGATTCCCCGCCAGCCAAAAGAGCGTATGCCGGCCTTGTGGAGTGCCTGCGACCTTTCCATCGTGCCGCTGCGGAACACTCCGGTGTTCTCGACGGTGATCCCATCGAAGATCTTCGAAGCGATGGGCATGGGCGTGCCGATTCTGATGAGTCTGCCGGAAGGGGAGGCGACGGGAATCGTCCGCTCTACGCAAAGTGGCGTATGTGTACCGCCGGAAGACCCGGACGCTATGGCCGCTGCCATCATTGCTCTGGCCGACGATCCCGAACGTATGGATCGCTTTCGCAAGACCTCCCGCGCGGCCGCGCCCGGCTTCTCGCGCGTTACCCAGGCCGCGAAGATGACCGACATCCTCTCGACCGTCGCGAAATCGGGTTGAGCCCGTCGTGAGTGGAGCGGAAGTGCTGCTGGCGGTTCTTGCATTTGGGGTGGCAATCCTGCTGGCGCGCGGCAGTCACCCGCTGATCGGGACGCTGTTGATCGTGTCGGCTCTGACTGTGTCGGCGTTGCTGTTCCTACCCACCGGGATGCTGGTTGACTGGCTCGGTATCGAGCGGGTGAATCGCCTGCTCGACCAGACAAGTCCAACACCGCTGGACCTCTCGGATTGGATCCATTTCTCTGCATTCGCCTGGCTGGGTCTGCTCATCTGGTTGGCCCGGGGAGAAGTGCGCAACGGTCGTGGGGTAATGCTCGTGGCAGCGCTCGGCATAGCCGCGGAAGTGTCGCAATGGTTGACCGATGGGCGGCAGCCGAAGGTTGAGGACGCGGTGCTGAATGTGGCCGGTGGAATGGTCGGCTTGTTGGCAGGAATATTGCTCGCCAAGCTGTGGCGCAATCTGACAAAAGCGGGAGAGCGCATTTGATGCACGCTGATATTTAGTTAGCCGTGACTGGCGTCACGCGTCGAAATATGACAATAAAGCGCCAGCCCGTTCATAAAAACTCTTTTGGAATCAGCGGCCTGCCGCTGTATCCTTTGGCATATTGAATTTGGTCGTCTTATCGCAAGGGGTTGTGTTTTGATCGCTGGACTTGATTGGCCTGTCGCCCTGTCGGCGGCAGCGGTTACATGGTTCGTCCAGTGGTTGCTGCACCCATTGGCTCCTCGTTTGAACCTGTTGGACTACCCGAAGGGCCGCAAGGACCACGCGCATCCGACCCCAATTACCGGCGGCTTGGCGATGCTGGCGGGCGTCCTGGTAGTCGGTTTTTCATCGCTGATTCCGATGGATCAGAGTGCGATCGCGTTCATGTCAGCGTCCTCATTATTGGTGGTTGTCGGTCTGTTGGATGACCTCTACGACCTGTCGTGGAAGCTGCGTATCCCGGCGCAGGTGGTTGCGGCGCTGATCATGATCTATGTCGGCGGCGTCCAGGTGGAGCAGATCGGCCCGGTGTTCGGGCTTGGGGAGTTGTCGCTGGGCGTGCTGTCGATGCCGTTCACCGTCTTTGCGACGGTCGGGCTGATCAACGCGATCAACATGAGCGACGGCGCCGACGGCTTGGCCGGGTCGCTTGTGTTGACGGCACTCATCATGTTGACGGCAGCCGGTTTGTACTCGGGCAACTTGCGCGTCGCAAACGGGGGAATGTTGCTGGCCGGCGTGGTCGCCGCATTTCTGACCTTCAATTTCCGCTTTCCTTGGCGCGACAAGGCCAAGACCTTCATGGGCAATGCCGGCAGCGCCTTCCTTGGCTTTGTGATCGCGTGGCTGGCATTCCGGCTTACCCAGAGTCCCGAGCATCCGGTCAACCCGGTGTTGGCGCTGTGGTTCGTGATGATTCCCGTGATGGATTGCCTGGTCGTGATGCTGCGCCGTCTACGGGTGCGCCAGTCGCCGTTTATCGCAGACCGCAACCACATGCATCACATGATGCGCGATGCCGGGTTTGGCCCGATGCGCAAGGCATTGGTCCTGAGCCTGGTCACTGCCCTCTGCGGCCTGCTGGTCGGGGAGGCGATGCGCTGGGACGTGCCGTATCCGTTGTTGCTGGCCTTGTTCGTGCTGATGTGTGCCGCTTGGTACTGGGTAACCGGCAAGCGCGAACGGGCGATTCGCTTCCTTCGCAGGGTGCTCGCCCTGACGGTATTGGTGGTGCCCAGGCGCACCGTCAAGAAATCCGACGAGTTGGATTCGGTGGCCTGATCCGACGGCGTCTTACGTACAGTTCCATCGCGTATGGAACGTGCTAGCTTTCCCCTGCGGGCATCAAGCGCAGCGTTTTCGACCGGTGTCCCCCACGTCCGGTCTGCTGCAGGGGACGACTCGCGCCAATTGCTGCCGTGACCGTCACGGCGGCGTTTTGCTACCCATCTGGGAGGGGACACCATGGAAGTAGTACAGCCAGCACGCGCATTGCTCGCCGTTGCGGTTTTGTCGGCATTGGCCTCGCTGGCCGCTGCGCCGGCGATGGCGCAGGAAGCCCGCGGGGATGCACCGGAGCAGCGTGCGACCACGTTGTCGGGCATCACCGTTACCGCGCAGAAGCGCGAGGAGGCGCTGCAGGACGTGCCGATCGTGATCAACGTGCTCGACGAGCAGTTGCTGCAGGACAGTGGCGTCCACGACATCAAGGACATGCAGGTGCTGGTGCCCGGCCTGACGGTGACCAGCACCCAGAGTGCGGCGCAGACCACCGCGCGCATCCGCGGTATCGGCACGGTGGGTGACAACGCGGGCTTGGAGTCCTCGGTCGGCATCGTCATCGACGGCGTGTACCGCTCGCGCAACAGCGTCGGTTTTGGCGACCTGGGCGAGGTGGAGCGCATCGAGGTGCTGAAGGGCCCGCAGGGCACGGTGTTCGGCAAGAACACCTCGGCCGGCGTCATCAACGTGATCACCCGCCGCCCCAGCTACACCCAGAGCGCCGAGGGCGAGATCACCGTCGGCAACTACGGCCTGTTCGGGGTCTCCGGTGCCTATAACGATGCGCTGGGCGAGAACGCGGCGTTCCGCGTGTTTGCCAGCAAGCGCAAGCGCGACGGTGTGGACAATGTCAGGTTCGGCGCCGGTCCGCGCACCGAGGACGACGACGGCAACCAGAACTACCACACCTTCCGCGGCCAGCTGCTGCTGGAGCCGACCGACAACCTGTCGATCAACTTCGTCGGCGATTTCAGCAGCCGCGAGGAGAACTGCTGCATCACCGTGACCACCGATCGCGGGCCGACGGCGGCGATCATCAACGCGCTCACCCCGGGTGGGGAGGGCGTGATACCGGCCGTGGATCTGGACCGCCGGCTCGGCTATGCCAACCGCTCCACCAGCCAGGACCTGAAGGACAAGGGCGTGGCGATGAACATCGACTGGGTGTCGCCGTGGGCCAATGGCGCGACCGTAAGCTCGATCACCTCAATGCGCGATTGGAAGGCCATCAACGGCCTGGACTTCGACTACAGCGCGGCCGACATCCTGTACCGCGCGCCGGACGAGGACGAGTCGCTGACCCAGTTCGAGACCTTCAGCCAGGAACTACGCATGACCGGTTCCAGCGACCGGGTGGACTGGATGGTCGGCCTGTTCTATTCCGATGAGGACCTGACCCGCAACGACTCCTACCGCTTCGGCCCGGCCTACGAGCCGTACCTGTCCACGCTGGTCGGCAGCCAGGTGCTGGGCGGCGTGGCGGCGCAGTTGGCACCGCTGGGGCTGACGGTGGACCAGTCGAATCCGGCGCTGTTCTTTTCGCAGGTCAGCGGCCAGCCCTTCGGCACCAACTTCCGTGGTCTGGGCTCGCTGGACGAGCACCGCCAGAACGCCAAGAGCACGGCGATCTTCACCAACAACACGTTCCACGCCACCGATCAGCTGGATATCACTGTGGGCCTGCGCTACACCCACGAGAAGAAGACGCTGCACACGGTCTACGACAATCCCAACGGCAGCGCGGCCTGCGGGGCGACGCTGGCCAACCCGGCGGCACGGGTCGGCGGTGCACTGGCCGGGCGCATCAACGGGTTCGGCAGCCTGCCGCCGGCGCTGCAGCAGCAGTTGCTGGCCGGCCTGGTGCCGGCGCTCGCGCCCACCATCGCCGGCTACATGTGCCTGCCGTGGGCCAACATCGCCCACGACGGCCGTGACGTCACCCAGTCGCGCACCGAGAAGGAGTGGTCGGGCACGTTCAAGCTCGCCTACAGCTGGTCCGACGACGTGATGACCTACGGCTCGGCGGCGCGCGGCTACAAGGCCGGCGGCTTCAACCTGGACCGGGTGCAGTCCGCCAACGGGCTGTCCAGCGGCGTGCAGGGCATCACCCCGGTGGATGACACGTCCTTCCCGGGCGAGTTTGTGGACAGCTACGAGCTGGGCCTGAAGACCAACTGGATGGACGGCAATCTGCTGTTCAACGCGGCGCTGTTCTACCAGAAGTACACCGACTTCCAGCTCAACAGCTTCCTGGGCACCAGCTTCGTGGTGCGCTCGATCCCCGAGGTGGTGTCGCAGGGCTTCGAGGCCGACGTGATGTGGCAGACCGCGATGCGCGGGCTGACCATGCAGGGCGGCCTGACCTACGCCCAGACCGAGTACGGCAACGATCTGTTGCCCGACCCGGACCTGGCGCTGCTGCCCGGCAACACCATGAGCTTTGCCCCGCGCTGGTCGGGCAACGCGTCGATGACCTACGAGTGGGACATGGGAGCCGACCTGCTGGGCCGCTTCAACATCGGCGGCAAGTACATGTCCAAGTTCAACACCGGCTCGGATCTGGACCCGCAGAAGATGCAGGACGGCTTCGGCCTGCTGAATGCCCGCCTGGGCCTGGGTCGCCAGGACAAGCGCTGGATGGTCGAGGTGTGGGGTCAGAACCTGACCAACGAGACCTACAAGCAGGTTGGTATCGATGCGCCGATCCAGTCGGGCTCGTGGAACGCCTTCCTGGGCGCGCCGCGCATGTACGGCATGACCCTGCGCGTGCGCTACTGAGTCAGCGGTACCGCGCCGCCGCCTGCAGCGATGCGGGCGGCGGTTTTTTTTGTGCCGCGCCTCAGCGGGTGCTGAGCAGCCTGGCGCCGGGCGGCTCGACCATCTTGTCGGTGGCCAGCTCGACGCGGTTGCGGCCGTTGCGCTTGGCCTGGTACATCGCCGCGTCGGCGCGGGCCAGGATCCGCTCGTAGTCCGGATGGCCGTCATATACGGCCACGCCGATGCTCGCGGTGACGGGCACCTGGGTGCCATCGCTGAGTTTGACCGGCGAGGCGGCAATGCGCTCGAGCAGTTCGTTCGCAATCGCGCAGGCCTGCTCGGCGTTGACCGAGCCCAGCACCATCACGAACTCTTCGCCGCCAAAGCGGAACAGGTAGTCGCTGCTGCGGGTGTGCTGGGCGAGGTTGGCGGCCACGTGCTGCAGTGAGCGGTCGCCGCCATCGTGGCCATGCGCGTCGTTGATCGCCTTGAAATGGTCCAGGTCCAGCAGCAGCACCGCAAAGCCGCCGGAGGTCTCGCTGGCCAGTGCCACCTCGCGGCGCAGCACGGTGGGCAGGAAGCGGCGGTTGAGCAGGCTGGTGAGGGCGTCGCGTCCGGCCTCCAGGGCGCCGATGTTGTCGAACAGCATGCCGATGAGGGAGCGCACCTGGGCCAGCTGCTCGCGGATGGCCGGGAGCATGGACATCCCGGCTTTGGCGTCGGATGCCGCGCCCAACTGGTCAATGGAGGCGATCAGCGCGGCGACCTGGCGCGTCTCGGCGGTGTCGCCAAAGCTGGGCATCCCCTTGTGGTTGAACCACAGGCCGAACTCGGACTGGGCCAGCAGGGGCGCCCGTGATCCGTCGCGCGGTGCGCTTGCAAAGCGGTAGAGCAGGGTGTTCTCCCAGTCGAGCAGGAGGGCGCGCTGACGCTCGCGCTCGGTGCCGACGTTCTGGATCAGCGAGAACATCCGGTAGGACGCGTCCAGTCGGGTCGAGCGCTCACGGGCGACCGAGTAGGCGTGGCTCATCATCTCCAGGGCCAGATCGAACAGGTCGCTGACCATTGCGATGGCGGCACTCGCGAGCTCGGGCGGGGCGATCGTGATGACGTGCCGGTACAGCTCGTGCTTGAGCATGCGCGTACCCCGGATCACCAGGTCCACCGGGATACCGATGCGGGCGTGGACATCGCCCACCAGCCGTTGGGCGGCGATCTGGGTGGTGACGTCCTCCGGCCCTGAGGTAAGCAGGCTGGAGATCCAGCGCAGCATCGACGGCTTCAGCCGGCTCTGGACCTGGTCCGATGACAGGAACCGGCTGGCCCGCGGGTCACCCAGCATGCCGGAATAGAAGTGCTCGGCCAGCGCAGGTGGCGCGGTGTCGGCCAGCTCGCGCAATAGCGCAACCAGTTCCGATGACGCGTCATCGAGCAGTTCGTGCCAGGCGTCGGCGACGTGGGAGTCCTGCTCGGCCGCGGTCGCTACGGAGCCGCGGGTGGTCGTTGTGTTCATCGTGGTCAGCGCAATAGGGTCCGTCCATTGTCGTGTAAACGCTTGCGCGGGTCATCGTGACGCAGGTGGGCGGTATAGTGCCGCCATGAGCAAAGACGTAACGGATTCGGCACTTGAGGCCCTTGCCCGGCAGGTCGGCGACGCCGCCCGCGGAAACCATCACCGGCTGGCCACTGCGGAAAGTTGCACCGGCGGCTGGATCGCCAAGACCCTGACGGATATTCCCGGATCATCGGAGTGGTTCGACTGCGGCATGGTCGCCTACAGCTACGAGGCCAAGCAGGCGATGCTGGGCGTGCAGGCGATCACCCTGGAAGAGCACGGCGCGGTCAGCCGCGAGACCGCCATCGAGATGGCTTCGGGCGCGCTGGTCTATTCCGGTGCCAGCCTCGCGGTCGCGGTCACCGGCATTGCCGGCCCCGGCGGCGGGGTGGATGACAAACCGGTGGGAACGGTGTGGATTGCCTGGAAGCGGCGCGGTGGCTACACCACGGCGCTGGTGTTCCACTTCGACGGCGACCGCGATGCGGTGCGCCGGCAGACGGTGGCGGCGGCCCTGCACGGACTGTTGGATCTGGCCGTCTGAGCGATTGGCGGGGCCGGTGTCTGGTCCCCGCATTTGCTGTCGCTTGTAACCGGTGGATGCTTGTTAGTAGTATTACTACTAATGAACGCACTCACTGAAACCCAGCACGCCATTCTTGCCCTGATCGGGGATCGCATCGCGGTGGAGGGCATGCCGCCTTCGCAGACCGAGATCGCCCGCGCAATGGGCTTCTCCGGTGTCCGCGCCGCGCAATACCATCTCGAAGCCCTGGAGCAGGCGGGCGTGATTGAACGTCTCCCCGGCAAGGCGCGCGGCCTGCGGCTGACGCCGACCGGCCTCGCCCTGCTGGGGGGAGATGACGACGACCAGGCGGTGGCGGAATCCGCGGCCGCGCGGTCCCGCCGCGACGAGGACGCCTTGTTGCTGCCGGTGCTGGGCCGGGTCGCTGCGGGCGCGCCGATCGGTGCCGACCCCAACGTCGATGAGCACGTGCTGCTGGATCGCAACATCTTCTTTCCCGCACCCGACTACATGCTCAAGGTGCAGGGCGACTCGATGCGCGATGAAGGCATTTTCGATGGCGACCTGATCGGCGTGCACCGCACTCCGGAGGCGCGCAGTGGCGAGATCGTCGTGGCCCGCATCGATGACGAGATCACGGTGAAGCTGCTGAAAATCGGCAAGGACCGGATCCGGCTGCTGCCGCGCAACCCCGACTACCAGCCCATCGAGGTCATGCCCGACCAGGACTTCGCCATTGAAGGGCTTTACTGCGGCCTTGTTCGCCGGGGCCGTTGATGCCGGTTATCCGCTGCCCGTGCGCGGCTATTTCCGACCGTGACCATGCCGCCGCGCCGATGGCCGACAATGGGCGGCTCACCTAATTTCCCAATCACGGTTGCGGTCGCAGCTTGTGCGACGGCCTCCCACTACGCTGGATTCATTCACTGATGGCAACAAGGAAAACCCCAATGGACGAGAACAAAAAGCGCGCTCTTTCCGCGGCCTTGGGCCAGATCGAGAAGCAGTTTGGCAAGGGATCGGTCATGCGTATGGGCGACCGTGTCGTCGAGGCCGCCGAGGTCATCGGCACCGGTTCACTGATGTTGGACATCGCGCTCGGCATTGGCGGCCTGCCCAAGGGCCGCGTGGTCGAGATCTACGGTCCGGAGTCCTCCGGCAAGACCACCCTGACCCTGCAGGCGATCGCCGAGTGCCAGAAGATGGGCGGAACCGCTGCCTTCATCGACGCCGAGCACGCGCTCGACCCGACCTACGCGGCCAAGCTGGGCGTCAATGTTGAAGAACTGCTGCTCTCGCAGCCCGATACCGGCGAGCAGGCGCTGGAAATCGCCGACATGCTGGTGCGCTCCGCCGCGGTGGATATCGTGGTGATCGACTCGGTCGCTGCGCTCACCCCGCGGGCCGAGATCGAGGGCGAGATGGGCGACCAGTTGCCCGGTTTGCAGGCCCGACTGATGAGCCAGGCCCTGCGCAAGCTGACCGGCAACATCAAGCGCTCCGGCACCCTGGTGGTCTTCATCAACCAGCTGCGCCACAAGATCGGCCAGATGATGCCCGGCCAGAGCCCGGAAGTGACGACCGGCGGCAACGCGTTGAAGTTCTATGCCTCCGTGCGTCTGGACATCCGTCGTATCGGCGCGGTCAAGAAGGGCGACGAGATCATCGGCAACCAGACCCGTATCAAGGTGGTCAAGAACAAGATGGCGCCGCCGTTCAAGCAGGTCATCACCGAGATCCTCTATGGCGAGGGCATCTCCCGCGAGGGCGAGCTGATCGAGATGGGCCTGGAAGCCAAGCTGGTCGAGCGCGCTGGCGCCTGGTACAGCATGGGCGAGGAGCGTATCGGCCAGGGCAAGGAGAACGCGCGCCAGTACCTCAAGGACAACGTCGAGCTGGCAGAACGTCTGGAAGCCGAAATCCGCAAGCGTCTGGTGCCCATCGAGATCGTCAAGGCGGAAGCCGCGGCGGCTGGCGTGGACGGCGAAGAAGACGCCACGGATGCCAAGGTCGGCAAGGCCGCAAAGGGCGCCAAGGCCGAGGTCTGACCGGGTTCGCATGATCCGGTAGATCTCGAGAGATGCAGGACGAAAGCTCCAACGAGGAAGACGGCGGAGGCCTGTTCGATACAGAACCAGGCCGCACGACGGGCCGGCGACGCAAGCGCGAGCCGGCCACCCCGCTGCAACGCGCGCTGGGCCTGCTGGCCCGGCGCGAGCACTCGCGCAAGGAACTGACACGCAAGCTCACGTCCCGCGGACTGGATGCCCGCGAGGTCGAGGCCGCGGTGGACAAGCTCGCCGACGCCGGCTGGCAGGATGACAACCGGTTTGCTGAAAGCGTGGTGCGCAATCGCACCGGCAGTGGCTACGGGCCGATCCATATCCGCGCGGAGCTGCGCATGCACGGCTTGGACGATGACGCGATCACCGCCGCGCTGGACACCTTCGAGGGCAGTTGGGTGGAGATTGCACGCGATCTGGTGTCCCGCCGTTACGGCGATGCGATCCATGATGACATCGCGGTGCGTCGCAAGGCCGCCGACACATTGATGCGGCGGGGATTTTCCGGCGACGTGGTACGCGCCGCGACGCGCTTTGACCCCGACGATTCTTTCGGTTGCTGAACCCGTCCCTGATACGCTAAGCGGCTTGCGGGGACCGGCGTCGAGTCCACGCGCCCAGCCCTTCGACTTCCCGTGCCAGGCATGAACGCTCCCAAGTCCAGCTCCAACCCGCCCAGCTCCAACCAGATCCGCCGCGATTTCCTGGAATTCTTCCGCGAGCGCGGGCACACCATCGTGCCGTCGGCGCCGTTGATCCCGGCCAATGATCCCACCCTGCTGTTCACCAACTCGGGGATGGTCCAGTTCAAGAACGTGTTCCTGGGCAGCGAAAAGCCCGGTTACGTGCGCGCGGCCGACGTCCAGCGCTGCCTGCGCGCGGGCGGAAAGCACAACGATCTGGACCAGGTTGGCTATACCGCGCGCCACCACACCTTCTTCGAGATGTTGGGCAACTGGTCGTTTGGCGATTACTTCAAGCTCGAGGCCATCAAGTGGGCGTGGGAGCTGCTGACCGACGTGTGGGGCCTGGACCCCAAGCGGCTGCTGGTCACCGTGTACCAGACCGATGACGAGGCGTATGCCATCTGGCGCGACGAGATCGGTGTGCCCGAGGAGCGGATCATCCGCATCGGTGACAACAAGGGCGCGCCGTTTGCCTCCGACAACTTCTGGCAGATGGCCGACACCGGTCCCTGCGGCCCGTGCACCGAGATCTTCTACGACCACGGCGAGCAGCACTTCGGTGGCCCGCCGGGTTCGCCCGACGAGGACGGTGACCGTTTCATCGAGATCTGGAACCTGGTGTTCATGCAGTTCGACCGCCAGCCCGACGGGACCCTGGCACCACTGCCGGCGCCCTGCGTGGACACCGGCATGGGCCTGGAGCGACTGGCCGCGATCCTGCAGGGCAAGCACGGCAACTACGAGATCGACATCTTCCAGCTCCTGATTGCCGCGGCGGCGCGTCTCACCGGCACGGAGGATCTGGACAACAAGTCGTTGCGTGTCATCGCCGACCACATTCGCGCCTGCGCGTTCCTGATCGTCGATGGCGTGTTGCCGTCCAACGAGGGTCGGGGCTACGTGCTGCGCCGGATCATCCGCCGGGCGCTGCGCCACGGCTGGATGCTGGGGCAGAAGCAGCCGTTCTTCCATTTGATGCTGCAGCCCCTGATCGACACCATGGGCGAGGCGTATCCGGAGCTGGAAGCACAGCGCGAGCTGATCCAGCGCGCGCTGCTGGCCGAGGAAGAGCGCTTCGCCGAGACGCTGGATGCCGGCATGCGCATCTTTGACGAAGTGGCTGCCGATTCAGGCGGCACCATTCCCGGCGCCGATGCGTTCCGGCTGTACGACACCTATGGTTTTCCGGTTGACCTGACCGCCGACATCGCACGCGAGCGGGGGCTGACCGTGGACATGGAAGGCTTCGATGCCGCGATGGAGCGGCAGCGCGATACCGCGCGGGCTGCGGGCAAGTTCGGCAACACCGCCACGATGCCGGCCGAGCTGGCCGCGCAACTCTCGCCGACCCGGTTCCTGGGCTACGACTGCGTCGAGGCCGAGGGGCTGGAAGTTGTCGGCTTGCTGCGCGATGGGCGCGCCCTGGACCGGATCGAAGCGGACGAGGAAGCGGTCGTCCTGTTGGCCGGTACGCCGTTCTATGCAGAAAGCGGTGGTCAGATGGGCGATGCCGGGCAGCTGACATCGGTCGGGTCCCTGTTCGACGTGCGCGACACGGTGAAGTTCGGCGGCCAGTTCCACGGTCACGTCGGAACCCTTCGCAGCGGCACGCTCAGTGTCGGCGACAAGGTGGACGCGAAGATCGACGCGAGCCGTCGAGGTGCGATCGTGCTCAACCACTCGGCCACCCACCTGCTGCATGCCGCGCTGCGCGACGTGCTCGGCACCCACGTCCTGCAGAAGGGCTCGCTGGTCGCCCCGGACCGCTTGCGGTTCGACTTCTCCCACTTCCAGCCGGTGACGGCGGATGAGCTGGCGGTGATCGAGCGCAAGGTCAACGCCGAGATCCGCGCCAACCATGAGGCCGAAGTGCACCAGATGGGCATGCAGGAGGCACTGGATTTCGGTGCGATGGCGCTGTTCGGCGAGAAGTACGGTGACCAGGTGCGCGTGCTGCGCATGGGCGATACATCGACCGAGTTGTGCGGCGGCACCCATGTCAGCCGCACCGGCGACATTGGCGTGTTCAAGATCCTGTCCGAGGGCGGCGTGTCCGCCGGCGTGCGCCGCATCGAGGCGGTGACCGGGCAAGGCGCGTTGGACCATATTGACGCCGAAGAGAAGCGTCTGCGCGACGCCGCGCACCTGCTGGGCGGTAGCCCTGCGGACATCACCGACAAGTTGCGGAGCTTGCTGGAGCGGCAGAAGAAGCTGGAACGCGAGTTGGAAGCGGTGAAGGCCAAGCTCGCCTCGGGCGCGACCGCCGATCTTGCCGGCTCCGCCGTTGACGTGGATGGCATCAAGGTTCTTGCCGCGCGCCTGGAAGGCTTTGACACCAAGGCGCTGCGCGATGCACTCGATCGCCTGCGCCAGCAGTTGGGTGACATGGTGGTGGTGCTTGCGGGCGCAAAAGACGGCAAGGTGAGCCTCGTCGCCGGTGTCAACGGAGCGGCTGCGGGCAGGGTCAAGGCCGGCGAGCTGCTATCCCACGTCGCAAAACAGATCAACGGCAAGGGCGGTGGACGGCCCGACATGGCCCAGGGTGGCGGCGAAGACCTGCCCACCTTGCCGCATGTGTTGGAAAGCGTGGCCGATTGGGTTAGGGAGCGACTTTCCTGAGCGCGACCTGACTTGCACAGGCATGCATGACTTCTTTCCATTGTGACAAGTGTCCGGACAAGTCGATAATTGTCGTTTACCCAGTAGCGACTGTTTTCGGGGTTCCCGGAGCACGGCTTCGGTGCAACACGCACCGGCACAAGGAGAATTTGACAATGCTTATCCTGACGCGACGCGTCGGCGAGACCCTGATGATCGGCGACTCGGTGACTGTCACCGTGCTCGGCGTGAAGGGCAACCAGGTGCGCGTCGGCATCACCGCACCGAAGGACGTTGCGGTCCACCGCGAGGAGATCTACCAGCGCATCCAGCGTGGGGAAGACGCCGACAGCGGTACCGATACCGAAGTGAAAGATCCGGCAGACTGACAAAAGGTTTGCCGCGGGAGCGATCACCCGTTATGCTTCCCGCCCGCATCAATGATGTGGACCGCGGAGAGTTGCCCGAGTGGCTGAAGGGGCTCCCCTGCTAAGGGAGTATGGGGGTTAAACTCCATCGAGGGTTCGAATCCCTCACTCTCCGCCAATCTTTGTTAGTACGATCGGTAGGGATTGACGGGTTTCAGATTCATCGTCATAATTCTCCGATTACGCGCCCGTAGCTCAGCTGGATAGAGCACCAGGCTACGAACTTGGGGGTCGGAGGTTCGAATCCTTCCGGGCGCACCAATCAAATACGCGACGACGGTTGAATGTAGTCGCGGACGAAAAAGCCACCTTCGGGTGGCTTTTTTGTTTCTGGTCATCTGGGGCGCCGATGAAAACCGGCGCCGCTCCTGGGTTGCTCCGATACGCGCACCCTGCGCTGCCCGCAAATATTAGTTGCATCGAATATAAGTAGGCGCTAATGTTTGGGTGTAGGGCCGGGCCGCAGGCAACCCCCCCCCACAAGCTTCCGCAGGCTCGATTCAGACATCGCGATGCCACCCCGGCGTCGCCGTCCAGAGGAGTGCGTCATGGCCAGGTTCGTGGTGATAGGAGCGGGATTGGGGGGGATGAGCGCGGCTTACGAGTTGCGCGACGTTTTGGGCAAGAGCCACGAGATCACGCTTGTCGGGCAAGGGGAGACATTCGGTTTCACGCCGTCGAACCCATGGCTCGCTGTCGGCTGGCGCAAGCGCGATGACATCACGGTTCCGGTTGCCCAGTACGTCGGGAAGCATGACATCCGCTACTTCGGCGATGGAGCGGCCAGCATCGACGCCGCCGCCAATCGCGTAGTTACCGGCGGCGGCGAGACGATCGACTATGACTACCTGCTGATCTGCACTGGTCCCAAACTGGCATTCGAGGAAGTACCCGGCAGCGGGCCGGAAGGCGGCTACACGCAGTCGGTATGCACCACCAACCACGCGCAGAAAGCGTGGGAAGCGTACGAGGAATTCCTGAAGAACCCGGGGCCGATCGTGGTGGGCGCAGTCCAGGGCGCAAGCTGCTTCGGGCCGGGCTATGAATTTGCCATGATCCTTGACGCCGACCTGCGACGCCGCAAACTCCGCGACCGGGTACAGATGCACTACGTCAGCAGCGAGCCCTACATCGGCCATATGGGACTGGGTGGGGTCGGCGATTCCAAGGGACTGATGGAGTCCGAGCTGCGCCAGCGGCACATCAAGTGGACCGTCAATGCCAAGGTAGCGGAAGTTCGCGACGGTGAAATGACCGTTGTCGAGCACGATGCCGAGGGCAAGCCCTTGAGCGAGCGCGTGCTGCCGTTTCGTTTCTCGATGTTGCTGCCTGCGTTCAAGGGCGTGGACGCCGTGGCGGGGGTGGAAGGACTGTGCAATCCCCGCGGTTTCGTGATCATCGACAAGCATCAGCGCAGCCCGAAGTACCCCAACATCTTCGCGGCGGGCGTGTGCGTGGCGATCCCACCGGTGGAGGTCACTCCGATCCCGACGGGGGCGCCAAAGACCGGCTTCATGATCGAGTCCATGGTCACCACGATCGTGCGTAACATCGAAGCCGAGCTCGCGGGGAAGCCTGCGGGTTTCGAAGCCACCTGGAACGCGGTCTGCCTGGCCGACATGGGCGACACCGGCGCGGCGTTCGTCGCCCTGCCGCAGATCCCGCCACGCAATGTAACGTGGACGAAGATCGGCAAATGGGTGCACCTGGCCAAGCTCGCCTTTGAAAAGTACTTTCTCTACAAGATGCGCCACGGTACATCCGAGCCGATCTACGAGAAGTACGTGATGAAGGCGCTGGGTATTGAGCGGATCAAGGCCGGCACCGGGAATGATGGCTGAGCGGACCGGCTTGCTGTCGCAAAAACAGGAGTAGGACGATGGGCTACCATTTTTCCAGGACGCTGTCGGATACGGGCTTCGAAGACGCGATCACACGAGTGACTGAAGCCCTCAAGGAGGAAGGCTTCGGCATCCTGACCGAGATCGACGTCAAGGCCACGATGAAGAAGAAACTCGACCGGGATTTTCGCAACTACCGCATCCTGGGTGCCTGCAATCCGCTGATGGCGTGGCAGGCACTGCACGCCGAGGAAAAGATCGGCACCATGTTGCCGTGCAACGTCATCGTTCAGCAGCGCGACAACGGCGATATCGAGGTGGCGGCAGTAGACCCGGTGGCTTCGATGCAGGCTGTGGACAATCCCGACCTGGCCAGCGTGGCGGCAGAGGTGAGCGAACGGCTGCGTCGCGTGATTGACGCGCTCTGAGTCCGGTCTGCGGACTACTTACCCGGCTGGAACGCAGCGGTCGCCTGCAGCGGGTCGAGCTGTCCGGTTATGCGTTTACCTTCGCCCGCTCGGCTTGTGCGCTCGTCGCCAGCGCGCTCTGCAGGCGCTCGGCCAGACGGATGGCCAGAGCGACGATGGTGAGGGTCGGGAACGCCCAGCCGGCGGCGGGAAATACCGAGCTGCCGGCAATATGCAGGTTGTCCACGCCGTGCACACGGCAGTGGCGATCGACGACGCCGCATTTGGGGTCGTCGTCCATGCGGGTGGTGCCCAGGTGATGGGCGGTGCCAGCCAGTGGCGAGGGCTGCGAGCCGTCGCCCTCCAGCCAGGGCTCCATCGTGAAAACGCCGCCACACACCTTGGCGAGCTCCTCGCCAAACAAGGCCGCTGCAGTGCGGTGGGTGCGGTGGTCCAGTTCGGTCAGCCGCCAATCCACGCAGACCTTGCGCTGGCCGAGTGCATCGAGTTCATCGCCAAGCGTGATCCTGCTGTCCGGGTTGGGCGCCTGCTCGAAGAATCCGATCAGGTCGACGCGGGTACTGGCGACGGTGGACCTTCGCGCCATCTTGCGGATGAGTGCGGTGACGATATCGGCGCTGCCCCTGGCCGTCCGTAGCGCCAGGCGTGGCAGGGGCTCGCTGGGCGGGGGGTGGAAGATGGACTGCTCGCCGTTGTTGCGGGTCGATAGACGACGGGCCAGTTCGGCGCTCTCGTCCTGCGGGTGGGGTTTCAGCGCAGCACGGAATTCACGAAGTGCCTGGATGCCCGACGGCACAACTTCTTCCACGGCAAAAGCGCGCACCCGCGCCCCGAGGACCCGGTGTTCCCGCTGGGCTTGCGGAGACAGGCAGATTTCCGGATGCGAGGGGACGTCGCTGGATGACGGTATCCAGTTGTAGGGGCGTGTGAGTGTCTCGGGCGTATCGGTGCGGATCGTGCCCAATTTGCCGCTGGGGTGGTCCATGAAGTAGCGGCCCACCAGGTCGTTCTGGTTGCCCAGGCCATTGGGCACCACGGAGTCGGACAGCAGCAGCAGGCGGGCGTTCTCGATACCACCGCAGGCCAGCACGTACTGGCGGGCGCGGATCCGGGCGGTTTGCCCGTCGAGGGACGTGATGCGTGCCGCAGTTACCGAGCTGCCGTCGTCATTGGCTTCCAGTTCGAGCAGGTTGGCATGCAGCAGGACGCGGATGTTGGGCGCCTGCTCGAGCTCCTGACGGTAGGTGGTGCCCGGCAGTACGGGACTGACCATGCAGGTGTGGTTGGTCAGCACCTTGGGGTCGAAGGGAAGGGGGGCAATCCGGGGCTGATTGAGGAACCCGCCTTCGGCGAGGTCTGCTCCATCAATGCCGCAGAACGTACAGGCCTGCAGGTAGTAAGGCTGCAGCTCGGCGTGCGAGAACGGCCAGCCGCTGTTGGCCATCCACTCGCGCGCCTCCATCCCTTCCACCGGGACGCAGCCACCGCCCCACAGGCTGCAGCTGCCACCGAAAACACGGAGCCGGCCAGTAGCGGGATCCAGGGTGGGGTTGCCGATTGACACGCCCTCGTACAGCGACTGGTTGCGCTCCGTCGCTTCCATGCCTCCGCTTTCGATCACGTAGACCTGCTGCGTGGTGCCGAGGAATTCACGGGCGATGGCAAGCCCGGCCGCACCCGCACCGAATATGCACAAATCCGCATCGACCTGTTGCGGACACGCTCCGGCCCTGAAATCGCTGATCAAGTGGTTGTCCCAAGGTGTGGTCTTCTGGCTAAAACGCCGATTGCCGGCGATATCGGCCAGTGCCACGTGCGTGACCGCACCGCGGCGGACTTGGCGTTTGTTGCTGGTGTGACAGGACAGTGGGGGACAGGCCATGAAGCGGATAGCACGATCATGAAAAGCGTATCGGCGAGTCGTGCCCGGCGGTTGATCCGTGGGCTGTGGCTGATGGAGCTGGTGATCCTGCTGCTCTCCGTCAACGCGGCAGTCTGGCTGCGCTTTATCGGTGAACCCGAAGGCCGCGCGATGTTCGTGCAGGCGGCACCTTTTCGCACGCTGCTGGTGGCGATGGTGCTGACCGCATCGATGGCGGCCTTTGCGCTGTACAGCGAGCACGGCCGGCTCAACCGCAAGGAGTTTGGTCTGCGACTGATGGCCTCGTTCGCGTTCGGTGGCATCGCGCTTCTGGTGGTCTATTACCTGGTGCCGCGGGCGTACATCGGGCGCGGTGTGTTGTTGCTGGCGCTTGGGCTGGGCGTCGTCGCCGTTTACGCCTTCCGCATGTTCACCCGCTACCTGTTTGGCGCGGAGTTGTTCAAACGGCGTGTGCTGGTGCTGGGTGCGGGGTACAACGCCCAGTTGATCAACACCTGCATGCGCCGGCGCAGCGACCGCGAGTCCTTCACCATCGAGGGCTTTGTCCCTTTGCCCGGCCAACCGGCGGTGGTGCCGGAGGCGATGCGGGTGGCCTGCGGCGAACCGCTGTGGGAAACGGTGCGCGCGCGCAACGTCCACGAGATCGTGATCGCCCCGGACGAGCGCCGCGGTGGCTTGCCGATGGAGGACATGCTGGCCTGCGCGCAGCGTGGCGTGCGGCTGACCGCATTGCCGGACTTCTTCGAGCGCGAGGCGGGCTTGCTGAACTTGAATGTGGTCGATCCGTCTTCTTTGATCTTCTCCGGTGGGTTTGACCACTCGCTCCCGCGACGGCTGAGCAAGCGCTTCTTCGACCTGCTCGCGGCCAGTGCGCTGTTGCTGGTGGCCTGGCCGGCGATGCTCGTCGTGGCGCTGTGCGTGTGGCTGGAATCGGGATCGCCGATCCTCTATCGGCAATCCCGGGTGGGTGAGGGCGGGCGCAGCTTCGAGCTGGCCAAGTTCCGCAGCATGCGCACCGATGCCGAGGCCGATGGCGTCGCCCGTTGGGCCTCCACCAACGACAACCGGGTCACGCGGGTGGGTGCGTTTATCCGCCTCACGCGCCTGGACGAGTTGCCGCAACTGTTCAACGTCCTGCGCGGCGACATGAGCTTTGTCGGCCCACGCCCGGAACGCCCGCAATTCGTCGCCCAACTGGACGAGCAGCTTCGTTATTACGCGGTCCGGCATTCGGTCAAGCCCGGTCTGACCGGTTGGGCCCAGCTGCGTTACCCGTACGGCGCCTCGGTGCACGACGCGGGCGAGAAGCTCAAGTTCGACCTGTTCTACGTCAAGAACCAGGGCCTGTTGTTCGACCTGATGATCATGCTGCAGACCGTGGAAGTGGTGCTGTTCCGGCGCGGCGCGCGCTAGCGGAAACGCGCCGGCCACCGCGGTAAATGAGCCAACCCGAAAACTGACAAGGAATCGTGCGTGGAAGACACCGAAACTCGCGTTGAACAATTCGTGTACATGTCGTTCCCTCCGGCGGTGCCGGGTGAGGAGTACTCGACCACCCAAAGCCTGATCGAGACCGGGGTGATGGATTCGATGGGCGTGCTGGTGATGGTCACCTGGCTGGAGGAGGAGTTCAGCATCATCGTCGATGACGAGGACGTCATCCCCGAGAACATGGACAGCATCGCCAACCTGGCGCGCTACGTGGAGCGCAAGCTGGCCGAGATGAGCGTGGCTGGATGAGTCGTTACGAAGTCCATCTCGCCGATGCGGCGCGCGATCATCCCGACAAGACGGCAATCATCTGCGGCGAGCACGAGGTCAGTTACACCCGGCTTGAGCTGGCGTCGGAACGGTTCGCCGCCGCACTTGTCAGTCGGGCGGGTCTGGTCGACGGCGAGCGCTGTGTAGTGTTCATGGACAACCGCATCGAGGCCGCGGTCGGCGTGTTTGGCACGCTCAAGGCCGGCGGTGTCTTCTGCCTCATCAATCCGACCACCAAGACCGACAAGCTCGCCTTCGTGCTGGCGGATTGCGAGGCATCGGTGCTGGTCACCCAGGCCAGTCTGGTTCGCGTTGCGTTGGAGGCAGCCCGCCAGGCACCCAGTGTGCGCAAGGTGGTGGTGGTCAACGAGTCCGGAGTGGAGCTTCCGGCGGAGGTGGTGGATTACGAGGATTTTCTGGCGTCGGCGCCGAACCGCGCCCCCGCGCCGGTTGGCATCGACATCGACCTGGCGATGCTGGTCTACACCTCCGGCTCCACCGGCCGCCCCAAGGGAGTGATGATGACGCACGCCAACATCGAGCATGCGGCGACGTCCATCACCACCTACCTGCAGGCGCGCAGCGATGACGTGGTCCTGAGCGTGCTGCCGCTGTCGTTCGACTACGGTCTGTACCAACTGCTGATGTGCGTGAAGATGGGCGCGACGCTGGTGCTGGAGAAGTCGTTCGCGTTTCCGCAAAAGGTGCTGCCGCTGCTCGCGTCGCGGCGGGTCACCGGCTTTCCACTGGTGCCGACGATGGCGGCGCTGATCGTGCAGCTGCGCAACTTCAATCCCGAATGGGCGCGCAGCGTACGCTTCCTGACCAACACGGCTGCAGCGCTGCCCCCGTCCCATATCCTCCAGCTTCAGGACGTCTTCCCGCAGGCGCGCATCTACTCGATGTACGGCATGACCGAGTCCAAGCGCTGCACCTGGCTGCCACCGGAGCAGCTGGCCATCCGGCCCGACAGCGTGGGTATCGCGATCCCGGGAACGCAGGCGTGGGTGGCCGATGACCGGGGCGATGCCGTGCCGCCCGGCGTGGTCGGTGAGCTGGTCGTGCGCGGCGGCCACGTGATGAAGGGCTACTGGAACAACGAGGAGGCGACGGCCAAGGTGCTCAAGCCGGGGCGCTACCCATGGGAGAAGGTCCTGCACACCGGTGACCTGTTCCGCATGGATGACGAGGGATTCCTGTACTTCGTGGGTCGCAAGGACGAGATCCTGAAGTCGCGCGGCGAGAAGGTCAGCCCGAAGGAGGTGGAGAACGTGCTCTACGCGATGCCGGGCATCCGCGAAGCCGCCCTGGTCGGCGTGCCGGACGAAATGCTCGGCCAATCGCTGAAGGCGATCGTGGTCACCGACCAGCCTGGCATGGATGCGCGAGCGGTCATTGGCCACTGCCGGGCCCATCTGGAGGAGTTCATGGTGCCGCGCGAGGTGGAGTTCCGCGATGCGCTGCCCAAGACGGGCACCGGCAAGATCCGCCGCAGCGTGCTGCAGGCCGAAGCCGAAGGTCGCGCCCTATCGGCGGAAGTGGACTAGCAGGGCGCAACGGAAGGCGCTCAGATGTGGATGGGACCGTCACCGTCGCCACGAGTCATGTGCACACGACTGAGGTTTTCCTTCCAGGGCGACAGCGCGGATGCCAGCGCCTTGGACGCCATGAACCCGTAGTTGGACGGACCGGGCAGAAATCCGCTGCCACGTAGTGCTTTGCACCATGCCGCGTGGGACTGGTTGCTGACGATCAGGTCGACGCCACGTGCCCGCAGATGGCGGGTGGCGGCGCAGACCACCGCAGCTTCTTCTCCCGGGAGGGCGAGGCAGTCGACGATGGTTCCCAGCCGCATGTTGTCGAACTGCTTGTGGTTGACCAGGCGCGTATCGAAAACGACGGCCCAGCCGAGGTCGCGGCCTGCACGTGACACCCGCAGACGGATCGGCTTCGGGTTGGTCGTGGGGTACAGGGTGTTCAAGCCGTCCGCATCGCGCAGGGCGATCAATGCGTAACTGTCCAGCGCGGACCGCCAGATTGCGTCGGCCCAGTCGTCGAACCGCTCCACAACATCCACCTTGACCGCCCGGAATCTCCAGGCCGATCTCGCCAGGGCACTGTGCAACAGCTTGATGCCGATCCCCGCAACCCCGGTGGCCGCGGCAACGTCCAGAGCCTTTCGCCGTGCGTTGGTGACCCGCAGGGTGCGGATGTTGCGCAGGAACGCCGGCGGCCGCACCACCCGAAAGAAGAACGGCACCAGCTCGGCGCTCCAGCCCATGCTTGCCAGCACGGTGGGGAGCGGGGTGTGGATCCCTCCCATGCCCAGCGCGTACAGCTTCCGGTGACGCCGCATCGCGTTGGTCAGGATCTCGATGCTCACGCCACTGAACGCGGTATCGATGCTTCCCTCCGACAAGGGCAGCTGGAGGTTCTTGAGGTCTTCCACCACGGTGCCGTTGAGTGCGAAGGGCTGGTGCTTGATCAGGTAGCCGCCGCGCACGACATCGCCGTCAAGCGCCACGAAGCCCTCCATGTAGGTCGGCCGGCCGGGGGACTTCGGCGGCCAGGGAATGTCGCACGAGGCCGGGAACTTGAATGCCGAGCCGCCCGCGCGCATGCGCTGGTTGAAGCAGGCGACCGCCGCCTCGTGGTGCTCGCCGTAGGATTCGATAGCCACCCGCAGACCTCAGGACGTGCCGTGGGCGAGCTTGTGCGCCAGCCAGCGACGCTCAAGCCGGCCGCGCTCGTGCCGCGCCAAGGGATGGACACCGCCGCGGGTGGCGGCGATGTGGTCGAGCAGGGAAGAGACCGGGACGAACCAGCCGCCCCGCGCTGACAGCCGGGTCATCAGTTCAACGAAGCGGCGGTTGATGGCGCCGTCCGTGCAGAACCCCTTGCCGAAATGCGTGTACATGATGCACGCGCCGCCTTCCTCCACCAGTTCGTCCTGCGCGGCCTCCGAGAGGGCGTTGTTGAACCGCGTGCAATCCGCGCCTTCCGAGGAGGCGAACCATGCGTTTGCCCAAGGGCGGTCGGGATCGAAATAGGGCATCCAAGGGCACGATTTGAGGGTGTTCAATCCGGGAAAGGTGAAGTTGCGGACGTAGTCCACCTGCGCCTGGCAAAGGTCGCCCCAGAAGTGGGGGCCGCCGTCGACATGGCCGCCGAAATCGCGCTGGCGAAAGCGCGTCAGGACGTCGTACAGCAGGCGGTGGCTGTTGCTGACGCGCGCATTGCCCCAGTACATGCCATCGCGGCAGTCGGTGTGGGTGGCCAGGGACCGGGGCGGATGGCCGAAGAATTCCGCAAACCGTTCCAGGCCGGTGCGCACTTCCTCCCGTGTGGAGCTGTGGAAGGTGACGTTGTGCAGTCCGATTTCGAAGCCTTCGCGCTGCAACTGCTGCACCCAGGCCAGATAGGCGGGATCGCCGCAGGTCGAGCCGCCGACGACGCTGGGCGCACGCGTGCCCGGCAGTGGCCACACCGACTTGGTGGTTCGCATTCCCAGGTCGCGCAACAACGCATATATGGGCGGCGCGTTGTCTAGCGTGCTCCGATCGGTGTCATCGAAAATACTAAAAGCGAAGCGGTATCCGTCCGGCCACCGGACCTGTGCGAGTGCGGCTTCCGTGTTCATAGCTGCACGTCCTGCGGGTTGCCCCGGACGAGGGTGATCGCCTTGGGGAGCGGGTAGGCATGGGTGGTGGAAAACGCAAAACGCGGCTCGGCGTGACCGTCCAGCCCGGACCGGCGCAGGAACTCGAGGCACGGGGCATTTTTGGCGGTCGGCAGCACTTCCATGACCACTTCGCGTGCCCCCATCTCCCGCGCCCGGTCGACGATCCACGCGAGCAGCGTTTCCTCCAGCTTCCTGCCCATGACCCTGCAGCTGAGGACGTAGTCGGCCACCGTGCAGGTGTCGCCGTCGATCGAGACACCGGCGATCCCGGTGATGCCCGAATCACCCAGGCGGTCGCTGACGCGGAACGCCCACATGTGGTTACCCGGTTGCGCGGTCCATTGCCGGGCTTCGTGCTCGGTCAGGCGGCGGGTGCGCAGGTTCATCTGGTTGGTCTTGTTGAGCAGCTGGACGACCCGGGTCAGGTTGGCGCTTGATACCGGCTCGACCACGACCGTGGTGGCAAGGCCCTCCAGCCAGGCCTCGAGGTCGCCGGCTTCCAGTCGCTCCGCTTGTCGGTGCCGCTGGGCCTGGTAGAAACCGGTCCGCACCGAATCCTCCCCGGTCCGCTGCAGGACATCGAAGCAGTTCAGCTTGCGCAGGGCCTGCGCGTACAGCATCGGGTCCTTGGGCCACTCGGGCACCAGGACCTCGGGCAGGGCCAAGCGTACGCGCTCGCGTTCCACCGGGTTGTCGTCCAGGAACACGACCGACTGCAGGCCGATCTGCAGTTCGCTGGCGAGATCGGCGATGTTCTGCGCCTTGTCCTGCCAGTTGATCCGCCACCCGGCAAAGTCCTCCGCCCGCAGGCACATCTCGGGATGACTTCGTATGGCTTCCAGCGCCACAGCTTCGGTGTTCTTGCTGGCGATGGCCAGAACGATGCCGCGCCGGGTCATGGCCTTGAGCGCCTGCTGGAACTCCACGAACGCCTCACCGGCCTGGTCATGGCCGCCCAGGAGCAGATTCTCCCAGCCAATGTCTCCGACGACGCCGCCCCACAGGGTGTTGTCCAGATCGACCACGATCAATTTGCGCGTGCCACCGCGAAGGGCGGTGATTGCGGCGGCAACGTCGCGTGCGGCCTCGGCGAACACCTCGTTGCCGAACGGCACCTTGCCCATGAACCAGAGCTTTGGCGCATGTGCCCGTGGCCCGGCGGCAAGCAACCATCGTTGCGTATCAAGGACGTAGACGTTGCCGTGCGCCTCCAGGCGCTCAGCCAGACGCAGGTTCATGCGGAGCAGTGCGGCCTGGATACCCAGGTCGCTGCGGTAATCAAGCATTCCCCAGCCCCGGTCCGCCGCGGGCGCCGCCCAGGTGGGAACCAGGACCATCCTGCTGCGCTCTGCGGCGCGCGCCACCAGGGCCGCGTATTCGTCCACCTGGGCGAGCAGGTCCGGGGTGCTGAAATCGCCGAAGCTCAACACCTCCGAAAACAACGGAACCACGGCTTGCGGCTGTGTCCACAGCACCGTGCAATCGGGCATGGGATGCCAGGCCGGACTGTCGGGATCCCGCAGCGTCTGCGCAACCTGGCCGAAAGGGGCGGCAGCGGCGGTAAGTTCCGGTCCCAGCGACCCTGCCTCCAGGTAGTTCACGAGAATCTGGGCATTGAAGTCCGATATCACCTGGCAGTGGGTGGCCTGGGCGGTCTGGTCGGGCATGGCTGGTCGTTTGCTCCCTTGCCTGCCGGTCAACGCGGATCGAGCCGCATGGCAAGGTCGCTGGCGAGGCTGTCCAGCGTCCTGAACGGGTTTTGCTCCAGCGGCAGCCCGATGTGGTCCGAGAGCACCAATTCGACCCCAAGCTCGTCGTGGATCCGCTCCTCGGCATCCACGATGAAGCTCATCAGGGTCAGCGACTCGACGCTGCTGTGGGGGCCGATAAGCGGGAAGTCCGGGGACTTCGCCATCTTCTTTGCAGTCGGCAGTTGCGCGTTGATCGAATCGATCGCGCGATGCAGCAGATCAACGATGGAATCCCTGTGTGTCATTGTGGTCGTCATGGTGGTTTCACGCGGTTAGTGGGTAGTGGGAACGATCGTTTTGCGGCTTCCACTCGGGTTCGTGACCGCGTGGCCGCTGCTGGTCCAGCAGCAGAGTCGACAGGATGCCGACGAAGGCCTGGTTGTCGGCGAAGCCGGTGACCTTGCCCGCGCGCGCCTTGGCAAACAGCCGCGACACTGCGGCGCTATCGAACAAACCCGTGGCGCGCAGATGGGCCGGGTCGAACAGCGCCTGGACATAGTCCAGTGGCTGGCCGTTGACGAAGAAGCTCTGGCTGTCGGGTGCGCGGTAGGGCTGTTTGGTGCGCGACGCGATATCGGCGGGGAGCAGGTCGCCCAGTGCCTTGCGCAGGATGGCCTTCTCGGTGAGCCCCTGGATCTTCCACGCCGGTGGCAGGCGGTTGGCAAACTCGACCACGGTGTGGTCCAGGTACGGAAAGCGGCCTTCGATGGAATGCGCGGTTGCCGCTCGATCGCCCTGGCTGGAAAGGAGGTAGCCGGCGAGCAGGGTCTTGGCCTCCACGTACTGGTCGCGGGCGAGCGGAGCCCAGTCCATGATGTTTTCCGGCAGGTGGGATTCGGCGAAGGCGAGGGCATCCCAGTTCCCGGCAGCGGCACGCAGCTCGGGCGACAGGAAGGACAGCGCCCTTTGCGAGGTGGTCCATCGCGGAACGTGGGCAAACACGGGGCGATCAATGTGCTGCAGTCCCTGGCCGAAGAACGCCGCTGCCAGGGCCGGGTTGGCCGCGGGGGAGTTTTCCAGATAGCCGTACAGACGACCGAGCAGCCTGGGACGCAATCTGGATTCCGGCTGACGGGCCCAGAATCGACGCACCTTGGCTTCCTTGAACAGGTCGTAGCCGCCGAACACCTCATCGGCACCTTCGCCGGTAAGCACCACCTTGTAGCACTGCTCGCGGACCATTTTGGCGAGCAGCATCAACGGTACGCCGGCGGTGCGCAGGACCGGGGTCTCGGTGTGGGCCACGAAGCGCGGGAACGCCGCGCCGATGTCAGCCGCGCCCACGCGAAGCGTGCTGTGCTCGGTGCCCAGGTGGCGCACCATCGCCTGTTGATGGGCGCTCTCGTCGAACTCGGGCTGGTCGAAGGCGACCGAGAAGGTGCGCACCGGGGTGTCGGTGAAGGTGCGGATCAGGGCGACGATGCCCGAGGAGTCCAGACCACCGCTGAGATAGGCGCCGACCGGGACGTCCGCGCGCAACTGCAGGCGGATGGCGGCGATCAGACGCTCGCGCAGCTCCGCTGCAGCCTCATCGATGTTTCGCCATTCGGGCGGCTTACCGGCTTGCCGGGCATCCGGGAAATCCCAGTCCCAGTAGCGGCGAACGGTGTTGCGACCGTCCGCTTCGACGGTCATCAGATGGCCCGGCGGCAGGCTGTAGACGTCCTCGTAGGCGGTATCGGGATCCAGTGGCGCCCAGTAGCTGAAGGTCTGGATCAAGCCGCGCGGGCACAGCCGCGCTTGCTCCGGGACGGCGGCGAACAGCGCCTTCATCTCGGAGGCGAACCACAGCGCGTTGCGGGCCCGGGTGTAGTACAGCGGGCGGATGCCGAAGCGGTCGCGGGCGAGGACCAGTCGCTGCCGCGTTGCGTCCCACAGCGCGATGGCGAACTGGCCGTTGAGATGCTGGACGAAGTCATCGCCGTAGCGGTCGTAGAGATGCACGATCACTTCGGTGTCGGAGCGGGTGTAGAAGCGATGCCCCTTTGCTTCCAGCTCCTCGCGCAGCTCGAGGTAGTTGAAGATCTCGCCGTTGAACACGGTCCACACGGTGCGTCCGGGGTTGTGGATCGGCTGCGCGCCGGTGGCCATGTCGATGATCGACAGGCGGGCGTGGGCGAGGCCGATGCCCGCATCCAGATGGAAGCCGAATCCGTCCGGCCCGCGGTGCCGCAGCGTGCCGATCATCGCCTCGAGGGTCGCGCGCTCCTCCCCGATGCCCGCCGGGTGACCGAGGTATCCGGCCAGGCCGCACATGCTCAGGCGACCCCGGAGCGAGGCGCGACGAGTGCGTCGGCCGGTCGGGAGCTGGAGGCACGCCGCGGCTTTGCCGTGCACCGCCTGGCCCGCCGCTCGGGCGGGCGATCCCGGGTCAGGGAAGCCCGGCGCGAATCGGCTACCGGCAGCGGACGCAGCACCGAGCTGTGCCATTCCACCACCTCGCCGCACTCGAAACGGATCCAGGAAGGCCCGTAGAACCAGTGCTCCGCATCGTCGGCGTTGATGACCGGCGGACCCAGAAGCGCAGAGACGCTGTCTGGTTCCATGCCCAGCTCGATGAAGGTCGGCGCGATTCCCGCCGGATTGCCGAAAGCGACGGATGCCTCAGGTGCGGTCCTGGTGGCGTCGATGCCCTGGCTGGGGAGCAGGGTGTACAGCGGAATGACCGCCACCAGGCTGAACACCAGCAAAAGCCAGCGGTTGGGCGGGTCGTAGGGAATCGAAGACCGTGGACGCCGGCGGATTTGCACCGTTCGCTCGGACCTGGGTGGTGGCGGGGAAAAACGCGCCCGTGATTCGGGAACCGCTCCGGGAAGCCGGCCATAGTGCCGATGGAACGCGAGTGCCGCTGCGTAGTCCAGGTTCAATTCCTTGAGCCTTTCCGAACTGTCCTGTGCGCCCGACATCCGGTCCGGATGCAGTTCACGCACCCGCCGTCGGTAGGCCTGCTTGAACGCCGGCAGGCTGCAGCCGGGCTGTATTCGCAACTGCCGATACAGCTGCAGGAAGTCCGTATCGCAGTTCATAGCGATGGTTCCACACTTTCCGCGAGGCCATCGCTCCTGCGGCAGAAAAACTGGGGAAGTGCCGCCATCGCCCGGAACAGGTGGTTTTCCATCCGTGCCGCGACGGCGACCCGCGGGATGTCGTAGCGGGGCGAGTTGCGGGTGGCGATTCCGCCGTAGTAGGAGAACGCCAGTCGTACGCCGGCGTCCTGCAGGCACTGACGGGTGCGCTCATCAAATGCGTCCGGGCTGCCAACCGGGTAGGCGAAGTAGTCCATCGTTTGGCCCAGTTCCGCACGCAGCCGCGCCGCGCAGCCGGAGATTTCCGCGCGCTGTTGCGCCAGCGAGCGTCGGGACAGGACAGGATGGTGGACGGTGTGGCCGCCGATGGTCATGCCGTTTGCGGCCATGTCGCGGATCATCTTCCAGTCCATCCAGTGCTTTGCGACGGGCGCGACGTTGGATCCGCACCGCGCCTGTTCGCGCAGGCTGTCGAGCAAGCGGGCCGCCTCCTCGCCAGGCGCCGCCTTGTAGGCGCTGAGCAATGCACGGATCACGCCGGCACGCTCGCCGGGGCGCAGCAGCAGCGGACCGGGTATCCATTCGGGAAGATCCAGCTGTCCCACGGTGGTGGTGCGGACCAGCATGGCGATCTCATCCCACCACGGCAGGCAGGGCTCGTCGATGAACCCGGTAGCGATGAAAAAGGCAGCGGGAAGACGATGCTTGCGCAGCAGCGGGTAGGCCAGCTCGTAGTTGTCCAGATAGCCGTCGTCAAAGGTGATTGCGACATGGCGGCTGCCCCGCCGCGAAAGCGCGGACTCTATGTCGTCCAGCCCGATGACGTCACTGTGGGTCTTGAGGAACGCCAGCTGGGCGTCGAACGCCTCGCTGGACGCGCTCCATAGATCGCGGTCGTGGATCGACCGGCTGCCATCGCCCACCCGATGGTAGTTGAGGATGAGCACCCCCTCCCACGGAAGCGCAGTCGACAACACCCGGCGCAGGCCGGGTGCCGCAAGCAGTCTTGCCGTCTTTGTCTTCTTCCCCATTTCACCCTCTAGGCCATGCGCGACGGTCCGGGTCTGTTGCGAATTGGATTGTCGTCATGGAGAACAACGGCGAAACGCAGGGATACCGGCAACCGCTGCTCGCCTGTGACACGCACGCGGCCGGGCGAGGCCGGGAATGGCGGCAATCGCCGTTGTAGAAATCATGCACAAGGCGCAGAGACTCCCGACCCCGCTCCCGCCGCCGAGAACCGGCAGACCGGGCCGCGACTCCAGCCGCTCCGGCATCCGGCCAATGCGCCGCTTGCGCGCCCTGTTGTCCGGGCTGGTCTGCCTGTCCAGTCTGCTTGCCCAGCCGGCTCTTGCGGCGGAATGGTTCGTGTCCACGACCGGCAGCGACACCACCGGCGACGGACGTTTGCAGTCGCCATTCCGCACCATCAAGCACCTGTTGGCGCAGAACGAAGGCATCGCCCGGGCAGGCGACACGATCGTGCTGCGCGGACCGCCGGGCGACAACACCTACAACGAATGCGATGTGCGCCTGCGGGTACCGCTCACCCTGCAGTCCTATCCCGGCGAGCGCGCGCATGTGCACTGCGACATCCACACACCCGACAGTGTGACCATCCAGATCGACCCGTCAGCGTCGGGCAGCACGCTGAGAAACCTCGAGATCAGTGGTGGCGGCGTGTACGGGGTGATGATGCAGACCAACTGGTCCCAGGGCGACGCCGAGGGCAACACCGGTGCGTCCAACATCCTCCTTGAGGACCTGCTGATCCGCGATACCGGCCGCGATGGCATCAAGATCACGCCACAGTCGAACAACGTGACGGTACGACGCACCGAGATCCGCAACACCGGTTTGATCTATCCGCCGGGTACGCCGACCGACGACATGAACGCCGACGGCATCGACAACGTCAACGGCTCCTCGATGCTGGTGGAGGACAGCTGGATCCACGGCATCGCGACCACCGGCCTGTACTTCAAAGGCGGCGCGGCGGACGTGGTCATTCAGCGTAACCGGATCGAAAACACGGGCGTCGCCGGAATCCTGGTGGGTTTTGATACCAGCCCGGAGTACTTCGACATCAGCAAGAACCCGCGCTACTACGAATCGATCCGGGGGATCGTGCGCAACAACGTGGTCCGCAACACCGCCTACGCGGGTATCGGGCTGTACGCGGCGAAGGATGCGGTCGTCGCCAACAACACGATCATCGACGCGGCCCGGGTCGGCCACGCGGCGCTCTATTTCGGCATCAGTTTCCAGGACTGGGGCTCGCACGTGGGGCGCCCGCCCAGCGTCAATCCGCGAGTGCTCAACAACCTGGTGCGGATGCAGGGCGGTCGCTGCATCGAGATCCGGCGATCCGATGAGCTGGGCGGGCTGCTGGGGCTGGAGGGCTCGCCGGGCAGCAACTGGAACGGGTTCGAGGACGCCGGCTGCCGCTTTGTGGACAACCGCGCGGGGCCCGGATTACTGCCGGCGTCCGCAGGCTCATTGTCGCAATGGCGCAGGACGACCGGCTCTGATGGCGACAGTCTGCTTGCCGTTTTTCCGTTGGCCGACGATGGCAAGCCTCTGGCGGGGAGCCCCGCGGTCGGAGCGGGCACCATCGTGGCGGACATCAGCGATGACATCGAGGGCGCCAAACGGACACCGCCGTACACCATCGGCGCGTTCCAAAGCGTCGCGCCTGCCACGGTGGGTGTGGTTCCGATGACCCTGCGTCCGAGTGAGTCGGCAGGAAGCACCGCCGCCGGGTCACCGCTTCTCGCCCTGGCGCCATTCGCGAAAGCCCTGCCAGCCAAGCAACGCCGCTGGCTATCCATGGCGCCCTGGATTGCCGCGCTGGTGTTGATGCTGGGGGCGATTGCCTACGGGGTACTACTGATCCGCAAGCGCAACGTCACCGGCTGGCTGTGGGCGTACCTGCGCCAAGACTGGCGCGAGCCGGTTGCGGCAGGCACCACCCGGCATCTGCTGTTCTGTTTTGTCGATCACTACGAACCGGGCTGGCAGAGTCCGGGCCTGGCGGTTGAACGCGCCCGTGTCGCACGCTGGAGCCGCGACCTGCCAACGCTGTGTGGCCCGCACCGTGATTCCGACGGCCGGCCGCCCGTGCATACCTTCTTCTACCCGGAGGAGGAGTACCGGCCCGAGCACATCGATGCACTGGTGGAGCTTTGCCGACAGGGACTGGGCGAGATCGAGATCCACCTGCATCACGACGACGATACCGAGGTAGGGCTGCGCGAGAAGCTGTCCGGGTTCACCGAAGTGCTTGCCCGACGTCACGATGCGCTGCCCCGCGACCCGTTTTCCGGCCAGCCGCGCTGGGCGTTCATCCACGGCAACTGGGCGTTGGACAATTCCCACCCCAGCGGTCGCCATTGCGGAGTCAGCAACGAGCTGGTCATCCTGCGCGAGCAGGGCTGCTATGCGGATTTCACCCTGCCGGCAGCGCCGGATCCGTGCCAGACGCGAACCATCAACAGCATCTACTACGCCAAGGGCGATCCGACCCGGAGCAAGTCCCATGACACCGGCGTGCGGGTGCGGACGGGCGGGGTTGCGGAAGGCGACCTGATGATCATCCAGGGGCCGCTGGGCTTGCGGTGGAAGGACCGCAAGTTCGGCATCTTTCCGCGCATCGAAAACGCCGATGTGCGTGCCGGCAGCCCGCCCACGCCCGAACGTATCGACGGTTGGGTCAAGACCGGGATCCATGTCGCCGGGCGGCCGGAGTGGATCATTGTCAAGGTGCACACGCACGGCGCCGAGGAGGTGGACATGGATACCTTGCTGGGCAGCGCGATGGACGAGGCGTACACGTACATGGAGTCGCGCTACAACGATGGCGAGCACTGGAAACTCCACTACGTCAGCGCACGCGAGACCTACAACATCATCAAGGCGGCGGAGTGCGGGCTGTCCGGGAACCCGGGTGGCTATCGCGATTTCGATATTCCACGACCCGCCTACGGCATCAACCACTGCCAGGAAACACAAACGAGGGCCGGCGCGTCAGGCACCGAGGAGCGCAATGCCTTCGTCAGCTGACAGCCGACGCGCACCGGGAACCGAAGCAAGGGGATCGTCCGCATGAGGGTGGGGATCGTGGGCTGCGGCAAGATTGCCGATGGCCACGCAGAACAACTGCAGACCGTGGCCAGGGCAGAGCTGGTCGCGGCGTGCGACCGCGAGCCGCTGATGGTGGAGCAGTTCGCGCAGCGCTGGCCGGGGCTTACCCGTCATACCGACTTCGCCCGGATGGTCCGCGAGGAGCGCCTGGACGTGGTGCACCTGGCCACGCCGCCGGATTCGCACGTCGCGCTGGCTTGTGCCGCCCTGGAAATGGGCTGCCACGTCTTTGTCGAAAAGCCGTTCGCACCCGATGCAAAGGGGGCTGCGCAGATCCTTGCGGCGGCGCGGGTCGCCGGCAAGCGGGTCAGTGTCAACTACCTGTACAACTTCGAGTCGCCCGCATTGGGCCTGCGCGACCTGCTCGACGCCGGCACGCTTGGCAGCGTCGTCCACCTGGAGACCGCGTTCGGCTACAACCTCGCCGGTGACTACGGCACGGCAGTGATGTCCGACCCGATGCACTGGGTCCATCGGCTGCCCGGCAAGCTGTTCCACAACGTGCTGGACCATGTCCTGGCCAAGCTGGTGGCCCACTTCGATGACGATTTCACGGTGCAGGCGATCGGTCTGCGACGACGACCGGCGAGCGGCAACGAGGCGATCGACGCGATGCCCGACGAATTGCGGTTCATGCTGTGCGGCGGCAACGGCGTGACCGCGAGCGGCATTGTCAGCTCGCACGCGCGCCCGGTTGCGCACACGTTGAAGGTGTATGGCAGTCACGACACGGTCGAGTTGGACTACTCGTGCCGGACCCTGGTGCGTGCGGCCCGTCAGACCCAACCCAGCGCGCTCGGCCGGTTGTTCCCACCGTGGGTGCAGGCGTCGCGCTTTGGTGGCAACGCGCTGCGCAACGTGGCGGCGTTCGGGCGCTACGAGTCCCACTACTTCCAATGCATGCGGGTGTTGCTGGAGCAGTTCTACGCCGCCATTGAAGACAACGGCGTGGACCCGGTACCGCACGAGGAGATCCTGCGCGTGGCAAGGATGATCGATGCCATCGTGGTGGCGCTGGAGGTGCGCGCATGAGGGTGCTGCTGACGGGAGCGGGCGGGTTTCTTGGCCGACACCTGGCGCGGAGCCTTCTTGCGGAGGATGTCGCGGTTCTCAAGCTCCACTTCCGCCACTCCGCGCCGGAGGACTTTGTCACGCAGCTGAAGCAAGCCCACCCGGATGCGCGCATCGAAGTGGTGCTGGGCAACCTGCTGTACGCCCCGGACGCTACCGGCTTGGTGGCGGATGTGGATTGCGTGGTGCATGCGGCGGCGGGAATGCGCGGCAGTCCGGCCGACATGTTCGCCAATACCGTGGTGGGGACACGCAACCTCCTGGATGCAGCTGGTGCGGCCGGAGTGGGGCGGATCGTGCTCGTCAGTTCGTTCTCCGTCTATCGCACCGAGCCGCTTGCCGACACTGCGATGCACGACGAGTCGGTGGCCGTCGAAACAGTCGGGATCGACAAGGGGCCGTACGCCTACGCGAAGACGCGTCAGGAGCACCTGCTGGAGGAGTACCGCGAACGTTTTGGTTTCCAGACCGTGGTGCTGCGACCCGGGGTGATCTACGGGCCGGGCGGCGGCGCGCTGTCATCGCGCGTCGGCATTCGCGCGCTGGGCCTGTTCTTCAACCTGGGACGCAAAGCGACCCTGCCACTGACCTACGTCGAGAACTGTGCCGATGCGATCGCGCGGGCGGCGGTGGCCGGTGTCGATGGCCATGCCTACAACGTGGTCGACGACGAGCTGCCCAGCTGCAGCACCTACCTGCGCGGGTATCGGGACAACGTGGAGCGCTTGCGGGTGTTTCCTGTTCCGTACTGGCTGTTCCTGCTCGGCTCCAGGTTGCTGGTGCGCTACAACAAGGCATCCAGGGGCCAGTTGCCGGCGGTGTTCACGCCGTACGTGGTCCGCTCGATGTACCGCGACTTCCGCTATCCCAACGCTGCCCTCAAGCGCCTGGGTTGGCAGCCGCGGGTCACCACCGGCGACGGTCTACAACGCACCTTCGATTATTTTTCGCAGCGCATGGACTAGGCACGGGCGGCCGCGTAGAACGTGTCGTGGCTGCGTCGCATCGCCTCGATCGAGGCGTTCGCGCAGACCCATTCCCTTGCGGCGCTGCCCAGACGCGTTCGCAAAGCGTCGTCGTGGAGCAGTGCTTCCAGGGCTTCGCGCGTCGCCTCGCGATCATCGGGCGGGACCAGAAGGCCGGTGCGCCCGTCGGAGACAATTTCCGGGTTGCCGCCCACCGCCGTTGCCACGATCGCGAGTCCGGCAGCGCCGGCCTCGAGCAGCGCAATCGACAGTCCCTCGGTCAACGATGGCAACGCGAATACATCCAGCGCTGGCAGAAGCTGGGCGACATTCGCGCGTGCGCCGAGGAAGTGCACGCGCCCGCGGATGGACAGCGAGTCGGCCAGTGCTTCCAGCTCCGCGCGCAAGGGGCCGTCTCCGAGCAGGACCAGCTCGACGGCCGGGCAGGCCGCGGCCAGGGCGGGCATCAACTCCAGCAATAGGCGGTGGTGCTTGAGCGCGACCAGCCTGCCCACCGCGCCGACCAGCATGGCGTCCGGCGCCACTCCCAGAATCGTGCGCGCGGCGCGGCGTGCCTCCGCGCCACTGGCGAATCGCCTGGTGGGGATGCCATTGAGCAGCACCTGTGCCCGCTGCGCGCGGACCATGCCGGAGCCGACGAAATGGTCCTGGACCTGGGCTCCCACCATGGCCACCCGCGCGGTCCACGGCAGGGAAAGGCGGTACAGCCAGCGCAGGCGACGGTTGGACAGTCGTGACCCCATGTTGTGGCAGGTGTTGACCAGCACGCGGCGCCGGCCGGAAGGCCAGGCCAGGGCGATGGCGGCGTAGTAGTTGGGTACGAAGTTGTGGGTGTGGACGATATCGGCGTCGCAATCGATCACGGCGCGTCGCAGGGCGCGAATCACCCGGGTGTCGAAGGCACGCCGCTTGTCGCCGACCACGACCGCTACGCCGGCCGACTCCAACTCGGCGGCGAAGCTTCCGCTGCCGGTGATGCTGAAGACGAAGACCCGGTGTCCGCAGCGGGCCTGCTCGATCGCCAGATCGGTGACGACACGCTCCAGCCCGCCCATTTCCAGGCAGTCCACGACGTGGACGATGCCCGTGTCCCGCGGTCTTGCCGCCGTTGCGGCGCGTTCATCGCGCTTGATCTCCGGGGCGGTTGGCAGATTGATGACGGTCACGCGGGGACGAAGGCGCCGGCGGCAGGTTTGCGGGCGACGTAGTAGATCCACGGGTCATCAAACGCGGCCGGGTTTCGGCGGCCGACCAGGTCGATCGCAGTAACGTCGGTGAAGCCTGCCGCATTCAGACTTGCCCGCTCGTGGTCCGGGTCGACATACACCGTCAGCAGGGAGTGCTCGTACGCCTCGTCATTGACCACTGCGAAGGACTCGCCCATGACCTGCCTGTGTGCAAGCCGCCGTCTGTTGCGCGCGCGACGCGCGCTGGAGGCAATCGCGCGACCGACGCGAACGGCCAGCCGCAATGGATTGGCAGTCCGGAGCACATGCGCTCGCGACAGCGGAGGCAAACGGCCACCCAGGACCCGCAGGTTGTGCGAGGAATAGACCAGTGCTCCGCCCGGGCGGAGCACCCGCATGAACGCCGCCAACACCGAGGCGCGCTCGTGAAACTCGACGTAATCGATGCCGTTGAACGAGAACAGGACCAGGTCGTAACTGCCGTTTTCATGACCCTCCAGGGTCCTTGCATCGCCGATGTGGGTATCGACGTCCGGAAACCGGTTGCGGCATGCGGCGATCATCGCGTCGGAGATATCGAGTGCGCGATAGCTGCGGGCGACGCCCAGAAGATACCCGGTGGTCCGTCCGCCGCCGACGCCAACGTCAAGCACGTCGCCGCGGACCAACGGCCAGACCTCACCGAGCGCGGCGACCTCCGCCGGGGTCAGTGCGGAACGGCTGGCAAAATCGCGAACCACGGCCGCAGTCCGGTAGGCATCACTGTTCAATCCGCACTCCACAGGTTGGGGACGCTGTTTTGCGTCGGCCAGGGCCGCCGCGTGCATACACAAGCAAACGGACTGCAGGGGAGTTTCCGGCCTGCCGCGGGAAAGGCCGCTTGGCCGACAGGGGTACCGCTATGCGTTTGCCCCAGTAGCCTTCGCCAGATTGCGATAAAACCCTGTGGCGTCAGAACAGATCAATCACCAGTTCAGCGGTCTCGCCGCCATCCGCGGCGCCATGTTGGTGATGGGTTCAACCTACGTGACCTACGCACTCGGGTTGCTGGCCAGCATCATTGTCGCGCGCGCCTTGGGGCCGGACGATTTTGGGCGGTACTCCTACGTGGTCTGGCTGGTGGGCCTGCTGATCATGGTTGGCAACAACGGCCTGAATGCAACCGCGCTGCGCTTCATCTCCGAGAGCCTGGGGCGACAGTCGCCGGAAACGGCGCGCGCCGTGCATGGCTGGGCGCGGCGTCGCCAGTACGCGTGCCTGGTGCTGATTGCGGTCGCATTCGCGGCCTTGGTTCCGTTCGTCATGCCAGCCGGCTGGGAAGACCGCGCCCGGGTCTTTGTCGCGCTGACGCTGGCGGCAGCGGTGCCCAAGGCACTCTTCATGTTCGACGCGTCCGTTGGCAAGGGATATGGGCGCTACGGCGTCGAGGCGACCTCATCGGTGGTGATGAGCGTGATCAACATGATCGCCGTGCTGCTACTGATGCAGACGGGCGCCGGATTGATCGCCTACATGGCGTTGTTCGCCGCCACCAGCGCCGGTTACGCGCTGTCCTCGCGATTGCTGTTGCGCGCGGGCGACCTGGGCCCCACGCGCGCGCCCCTGCCTCCGGAGTTGCTGGGCCGGTTGCGCCCGCACCTGTTCTGGACGGTGATCCTGACCACGGCCTACGCCTTCAACAACAAGTCCATCGAGACCTGGCTGCTGAACGACCTGGTGGGCGCCGCTGCGGTCGGCTACTTTGCGATTGCCGGGGCCCTGACCCGGGGCGGCATCGAGATGCTGTCCGCGGGCCTGTCCACGGTACTGATGCCGATGATGGCGCACGCGTTTGGCGAAGGACGCGACCAGCGCGCCGGGCGGATCATGGCCAGCGCGATGCGCTATTACTCGTTCATCGGTTTGTTGATTGGCGGGGTTGGCGTGCTGGTTGCTGCGCCAGCGGTCAGTCTGCTCTATGGGGACGCCTATACCGGCGTGATCCTTCCGTTCCAGATCATGATCGGTGTCACCGGGCTGACCCTGGCCGAGTCCGCGCTGCACGCGCTTCTTTCCACGACCGATAACCAGCGGATCCGGGTGGTCTTCGTCCTGGTGTCGCTCGGGATCACGGCAGCGCTGGCGTTTGCATTGGTGCCCAGGTACGGACTGATGGGCGCGGTGGCGGCGCATACCGGATCGCGCCTGATCGTTTTCATCGCCATTGCCGGCGGCATCTCGCGGATGATGGACATGCGTCTGCCGCTGCGTGAACTGGGCCGTCTGCTGGCCGCCGCCGTGGTCGCCGCCGGGGTCGCCGCCGTGCCGATGGCCGTGGTTTCGGAGCAGTGGATCGGTTGGGTCGCAGGGATCGTCTACGCAGTGGTCTTTGCTGCCTGCAGTCTCGCTTTTGGCGCCTGGCGTGGGCCCGATGCATCGCTGCTGCTGGGGTTCCTGGCCCAATACCCGCGCATCCACGATCGCGTGGCGGCTCCCATCCGGCGCTGGGCTGACAGGCTGCCCGATGAGCACTGAACGGAGGCGGCGACGATGAGCGTTGTCTTCTGGGGCTGCGCGGCGCTGGTCGCGTTTACCTATGCGGGATATCCGGTGTGGGTGCGGGTGTGGGCGACGCTGCGGCCGAAACCGGTGGCGCGCGCCGATGTCACCCCCACCGTCACGGCAATCCTTTGTGTGCATGACGGCGAAGCGCGAGTCGGAGCGAAGTTGCACAACCTGCTGGCGATGGCCTACCCGGCGGCGCTGCTTGATGTGGTGGTGGCGTGCGACGGTTGTACCGACAATTCTGCCGAGGCGTGTCGTACCGTCGGCTCGCCGCGGGTGCGGGTGCTGGAGTTTGACCAGCGTCGCGGCAAGGCCGCCTGCCTCAACGACGCGGTGTCGGTGGCCACCGGCGACATCCTGCTGATGGTGGACGTGCGCCAACGTATCGAAGAGGAGGCGCTGGGCGCGCTGGTGGCGTGTCTGGCAGACCCCGCGGTGGGCGCCGTGGGCGGCGAGTTGCGTTTCGAGCATCCCGACACCGGGTTTGCCGCCAGCGTGGACGCGTATTGGCGTTACGAAAAAGCAATCCGGCAGGCGGAGAGCCGCAGCGGGTCGGTCGTGGGCGTCAGCGGCGCGCTGTATGCGGTGCGCAGGGAACTGTTCCGACCGATCCCCGAGGGCACCGTGCTGGATGATGTTCTGGTTCCGATGCAGGTGGTCCGGGCGCACAGGCGGGTAGTGTTCGAGCCGGGGGCGCGGGCATGGGACCACGCGTCCGCCTCGGCCGGCGATGAGCGCGTGCGCAAGGTCCGCACGCTCGCTGGCAATCTGCAGCTGGTGCAACTCGCTCCGTGGCTGGTCAACCCGCTGCAGAACCCGATCTGGTTCCGCTTCCTCTGCCACAAGCTGCTGCGACTGGTCGCGCCGTGGGCGATGGTGTTGATGCTGCTGGCCGCGTGCTTGCTGGCCTCCAAGCACCCCTTCTACCTGGCCTGTCTGGTCGCTGCCGGACTGGTCATCGTGGTGGTAGCGGTGGCGCCCGCATTGCCACGGCTCGCGGCGTGGTGGCCGGTGCGGATGCTGGTCGCGTTCGTGCACATGAATCTTTATTCCGCCCAGGCAACGGTGGCCTTCGTGCGTCGGCGGACGCTGCACCTGTGGTGACCCCCTTCGCGCGCGTCTCGCGTTGTCTGTCCGTGTCGAGGAGCGTGTTGCAACAAGCCCGCTTCACTGCGGCACGGCCGTGTGGTCTGCGGATCGATGGCTCTGGGGGAGATGCCGGATCTTGATGCCTTTCATTTTCATCGTGATTTACCTGGTGCTGGTCCTGGTGCGGCCGCAGGAGTATCCGCAGTGGGCGCAGGCGGGCGTTCCTTTCCTGCCGATCGCATTGATCACGGCGCTGGTGGCGTGGCTGCCGTCCCGACACAAGCGTTTCGACGAGCCCCAGTACCTTCTCCTGGCGCTGTTCCTGCTGGTCACCAGCCTGTCGATTGCGGTCAATGGCTGGAGTGGCGGCGCGCTGGAGCACTTCAACGTGTTTGCGCCCACCCTGGTCGCGTTCGTGCTGCTGGCCAACACCGCGCTGACCCGCAAAAGGGTGGTGTTTGTCATCGGCGTGTTCACCGCCTGCGCCATGTTGCTGGCGGTCCACGGCATCAAGCAGTCCGCGACCGGGCTGGGCTGGACCGGGATGCCACTGATCGACGACGGGCGGATCCAGTACCTGGGCATCTTCAGTGACCCCAATGACCTCGGCATGCTGTTCGTGATCTGCGTGCCGATGGCGCTTTACCTGAGCAGCCGCGGTGGCCTGCTCGGCCTGCGGCGTCTGGTCTGGCTGGGCGGCACGGCTTTGCTGCTATACGGGATATTGCTGACCAACTCGCGCGGATCACTGTTGGCCCTGGTGGTGATGAGCGGCGCGTATCTCTGGCAGCGCCGTGGCCCGGTTACCGCAGGCGTCATGGCCGCGGTGTGCCTGACGCTGCTGAAACTCCTGCCGTCGCGTCTGGACCAGCTCGACGTGCAGGAACGTTCCGCCACCGGTCGCGTGGAAGCCTGGTACGAAGGCATGCAGATGTTCATTGCCCACCCGGTGATGGGCGTCGGCACGGACCGGTTCACCGAATACAACGAGCTCACCGCACACAACTCACTGATCCTCGTGCTGGCCGAGAACGGATTCATCGGGTTCTTTCTGTGGTTCTCCTTCCTGGGTTACTGCTTCTGGATGATGGTGCGGATCCTCCGCCACGCCCCGGAGTTGTCCGACGACGATGACGTCATTGAATGGCGACGCGATCGCGCCATCGCGATGACACTGCTGGTGTCGCTGGTCGGGTATGCGGCCACCGCGTTCTTCCTCAGCCGCAGCTACGTGATGCTGCCGTACCTGCTCAGTGCCGTGGTGGTGGCGCATTTCACCGCCGTGCGTGAGCGTTTCCCCGACGTGGTGCCGTTCAATCTTGGCCAGGACCTGCTGCGCTGGCTGGTGCTGGCGTGCGTGGCGGTCGTGGGCTTCTACGGGCTGCTGAAAGTACTGCTGGCGATGTCATGAACGGGCTCGGGCCTTCCTCTGATACGGCACTGTCGCCACGAGCGGCGGCACCCGATGGCGTCGACGACGGCGTGCCGCTGCGGATCGCGCTGGTGACCCCGATACTGCCGGTGCCCTACGACAAGACGCGCGGCCGCTACATCCACGAGACCGCCCGCGCGCTCAGCCGCCTGGCGACGGTGCGGGTGTTTCTGCCCCAGGTGCGCTACCTGCGCCTGCCCGGGCTTGCCCCGCGCAGCTTCCTGCACGGCGAGGTCGGCCCGGACTACACCCTGGATGGCATCGACCTGGAGCCCTACACCTACCCGGGCATCCCCGGCGTATCGCGGGCAACCAACGGCATGGTTGGCGGCCACGCCCTGATCCCGCGCCTGCGCGCGTTCCGGCCCGATCTGGTCCTCGCGTACTGGGTCTATCCCGATGGCTATGCCGCCCTCCGTGCTTCGCGGCGGCTGGGAGTTCCGTGCATCGTCGGTGCGCGAGGCTCCGACATCCACGTGCGGTCCGGTATCAACGCCCACCTCACGCGCAAGGTCCTCGCCGGCGCGGATCAGGTGCTGACGGTCAGCGAGGCGATGCGGGCCGCCGCCATCGAGACGTTTGGTGCCCACCCGGCCAAGGTGCGCACGATCGTCAACGGGATCGACACCGCGGTGTTCCACCCGCGCGAGCGTGCCGCGATGCGCGCGCAGCTGGGAGTGGACGCTGACGTGCGGCTGTTGGTGTATGTCGGCCGGTTCGTCGAGTCCAAGGGGCTGATGGAACTGCTGCAGGCATTCGCCGCCATCGCCGGGCGCGATCCGCGCGCGCGATTGGCCCTGGTCGGTGATGGTGTGATGCGACGGCAGCTGCCAGAGCTGCTGCGGGCCCATGGCATCGAAGCGCAGGTGTATCTGCCCGGTGGCATGGAGCCGACGGGTGTCGCGGAATGGATTGGCGCTTCGGATGTGCTGACCTTGCCGAGCTGGTCGGAGGGCTACCCCAACGTGGTCGTCGAGGCCATCGCGTGCGGCTGCCCGGTCGTGGTCAGCGACGTGGGTGGGGCAGGCGAGATTGTGCGCAAAGGCAATGGCCTGCTCGTGTCCCCGCGTGATCCCGCCGCCCTGGAGCGCGCCCTGGAGGTCGCTCTGGACGCCGACTGGGACCGGGCTGCAATGGCCGCCTCGATGCGTCGCGGTTGGCACGACGTTGCCGTCGACACCCTGGATGCGTGCACGCGGGTGCTGGCGGGCTTCAGGGCGTCTGGTCGCTAGCGAAGGCGCGCAAGCCCGTGCGTCGAGGTGTCCCGGCCGGTTGTCGCCGGGGTTGCCGTTCTAACTGGTATCTGATGCTGGGAAGCAACGACTGCGATGGACTTCAAGAAGACGATCAAGCCTTTCATCCTCGGCAATTACCTCTTCACCGAGGATGCCGCGGCGCTGGCCGATGACGCATCGCTTATCCGCGGGGGCGTCGTGGACTCGACCGGGATCCTGGAGCTCGTCGAGTTCCTGGAAGGCACCTACGGCATCCGCGTTGAAGCCGCGGAAATGATCCCGGCCAATTTCGATTCGATCGACATGATCAGCGCGTTCATGGCGCGAAAAATGGCAGCGTGCGTGGTATGACGAAATCGCTGGCATCCCGGCTGCTCGTCACTGCCCGAACCCATCCGCGGCTGGGTGCGATCGTTGATGGCGATCGCCGGATCGACTACGCGGAGCTCGCGGCGCGTGTAAAGGGATTTGCCGGTTTCCTGCATGCTCAGGGTCTCGGCGCGGGCGAGCGCATCGCCATCGTCCTTCCCAACTGTCTTGAAGCAGTGGTGGCGTGCTACGGCAGTTGGCTGGCCGGGTGCGTGGCGGTGCCGTTGAACGCACAGGCACGCGGACGCGAACTGGGCGCCTGGCTTCGGCATTCGGGGGCGACGCTGCTGGTCCACGAGGCCGACAACACCGAGATCGCATTGGCACTCGCCGAGGCCGGGGTCACGCTGCAACGCGTTGTCACAGGTGCGGGTGAGGAGCCCACGGGCGGCATCAACTGGCAGGATGCCGTCGAATCCGCGCCGGTGGCATCTGCGGCGCACATCTTCCAGCCTGTCGCGACCCTCCTGTACACCTCAGGCACCACCGGTGCGCCCAAGGGCGTGACCCTGACCCACGCCAACGTGGTGGCCAACACCGACGCCATCATCGAGTACCTGGCGTTGACGCGAGAGGACAGCGCGGTGTCGGTGCTGCCGTTCTACTACTCCTACGGTGCCTCGGTGCTGCACACGCACCTGGCAGCGGGTGGCCGCCTGGTGCTGCAGCCGAACCTCGTGTTTCCGGAGATGGTCGCCGATCTGATGGAGCGTGAGCGGGTCACCGGCTTCCCCGGGGTGGCATCGACATTTTCGCTGCTGCTGGACCGCGCGGTGCTGGCCGGACGCGACCTGTCCTCGCTGCGCTACCTGACCCAGGCCGGCGGTGCGATGGCACCCACGCTCATCAAGCGACTGCGCAATGCCATTCCGCAGGCGCGGCTGTTCGTCATGTACGGACAGACCGAAGCGACGGCACGCCTTGCGTGGCTGCCGCCAGAGCGCCTGGACGACAAGCCCGGCTCGGCGGGGAAGGCGATCCGCGGGGTCAGCATCGAGGTGCGCGACGACGCCGGCGCCAGTGTCCCCGCAGGTACTGCGGGCGAGGTGTGGGTGCGCGGCGCGAACGTCATGGCCGGGTATTGGAATGACCCGGCTGCCACCGCCCTGGTGTTGCGCGACGGCTGGCTTCGCACCGGGGATATGGGCCATCTCGATGGTGAGGGGTATCTCTACCTGGACGGGCGCCGCAGCGACATGATCAAGACCGGCGCACATCGCGTGCACCCACTGGACGTGGAAGAGGTGCTGTTCGAGTTGCCGGGGGTGATCGACGCGGCCGTTGTCGGGGTCGACGAGCCGACGCTGGGGCAGGTGGTCAAGGTGTTCATCGTGGCCTCCGGCGATCCGCCGCTGGACGCCAATCTGGTGCGGGCCCATTGCCGCAGGCGCCTGGCGACCTACAAGGTCCCCCGCCATGTGGAGTTCATAGCGACATTGCCACGGACGGCGTCCGGCAAGGTCCGTCGTGTCCTGTTGACCGAACCGTCAGCCATGCAGGAGTTGCAATGAAAGCGCTGGACTTTGATGTGCTCGAACTCGACCTGGAGCGGGAGGCGGATCGCATCGCCACGCGCGTGCGCGATGCCACTGCGCGCGTGTTGCACAAGCGTGGACTGGTGGTGGCGATCTCCGGTGGCATCGATTCCTCATGCTGCGCCGCGTTGGCTGTCCGTGCACTGGGGCCGGACCGGGTCTTCGCGCTGATCCTGCCGGAGCGCGATTCCAACGACGACAGCGCACTTCGTGCCGGGATACTCGCCACACACCTGGGCATCCGCACCCTGACGGTCGATATCGCACCTGCGCTGGAGGCAATCGGCTGCTACTCCGAGCGCGACGCCGCCGTGCGCCGCGCGCTGCCTGCGTTCGCGGAAGACTGGCGCTTCAAGATCGCGATCGACGGTGGCACCGAAGGTCGCGTCAACGTCTTCAAGCTGGTCGCCGAGTCACCGGATGGAGAGGTCCACGAGCGCACGCTCGGCCTGTCCGAATACCTGCAGATCGTTGCCGCGACCAATTTCAAGCAGCGCATCCGCAAGACCCTGGAGTACTACCACGCTGACCGGCTCAACTACGCGGTGGTCGGCACGCCCAACCATCTCGAATACGACCAGGGTTTCTTCGTCAAGAACGGGGACGGCTCGGCGGACATCAAGCCCATCGCGCACCTGTACAAGTCCCAGGTCTACGCAATGGCACGGCACCTGGGCCTGCCCGAACGGGTCTGCAACGTCGTGCCCACTACCGACACCTACAGCCTCGCCCAGGGCCAGGACGAGTTCTACTTTGCCTTGCCGTACCGGCAAATGGATCTCGCCTTGTGGGCGCGTGACCACGGTTACCCGGCGGCTCAGCTGGCCGACGCGCTGGGCATCGACCGCGCACGGGCCGAGTCGATCTACGCCGACATCGACAACAAGCGCCGCACCACGCGATACCTGCATGAGCCACCGATCCTGGTGGGCGACGCGTGGCAGGGGCCAACGCTGGTGGAAGACCGGGTTGCGGAGCAAGGACATGCGCGTTGAATGCGCCGTCGCCGAACCGCACTACCTGATCGGTGAGGCTGACGGCATCGCCGAGGCACGCAACGCGACCATTCAGGCCTGGCGCGACAACCTCAGTGGACCCGACGACGTGCACGGGCAACGCTTTGATGCGCTGTTTGACCGCTCGCCGTTTGGCGAGCCCGCGTTGCGCTTCCTCGAGGACGGGCGCAGCCGCCGCAAGGTGGGCGTTGCGTTGCTCGCGCCGCGGGTGATGAGCCTGGGTGACGACCGCATCCGCGTGGGCGTGGTGTCGCATTTGGCGATCGACGCCGAGCACCGCTCGCTGGGACCGGCCGTGATGCTGCTGGAGGCGTTGTTGGCGGACGGGAAGCATCGTTTCGACTTCATCTATGGCCTGCCGCGCAACAGCGAGGGTGCGGACGCGGCGCTCAAACGCGCCGGACTGAGGCCGGTGGGTGTCATGGAGCGCCACGTGAAAGTGTTGCGCCATGGCCGCTACCTGGCGCGCCGGATGCCGGCTCTGCTGGCTCCGCTGGCGCAGCTCGCCGGCTGGGCCGTGGACCTTGTGGATAGCATGCGCGAGACGTCCTCGCGCTCAGGGCTGAAAGTCGAATGGACCCACGCCGCAGACGGTCGGATGGACGAGATCTGGGCGCGCTCTGGTCCGGGCATGGCGCTGACCGCAACGCGCGATACCCGGATGCTGGGCTGGCGGTTCGACCGGTCCGCTGATCCCAGTACCCGCTACGTGATGGTCAGCGACGCCCGAAGCGGCGATGCGCTGGCCTGGTTCGCCTGCGAGGTCGATCCAAAATGGCCGCACACGCTGGATGTCCAGGATTTCTGGTCCGCGGACAGCGGTGGACGCCCGGCCCTGGAGCTGGTGGAGGCGCTGGTTCGCCATGCACGCAGCGAGGGCTACTCGGCTATCAGCATCCATGTCTGCGTGCCGGATGGCGGCATGGACTCGTGGCGATTGGCGGGTTTCGTCGAGCGCGGGAAGCAACGGATATTCGGTCGCTGGCTGAATCGCGAGCTGTCCACAGCGGGCTCGCCGGACCTGCACTTCACGAATATCGACCTGGATGGATAAGGGGGATGACGCAGGCATGGAGATGTTGACGGCCAGCCGTCTTTTGCCCGTCGCGGTGTCGGGCGCAAACGCCCAATCGGCGGTACGTGCGGAACTGGTGGCGGTCGACGCCTACCCGGGGCTGGCGGCGGACTGGATCCGGCTGGAGTCGCGGGCGGACGCGTCCCCGTTCACCTCCTGGTCCTGGGTATCGACCTGGCTGGCGTTGCTGCCAGCCACGTGCCGCCCGCTGGTGTTCCGCGCCTGCGACGAGTCGGGGGTGTTTGCGCTGGCTCTTCTGTTCAAGGCGCCGGAGCGCGGCGTGGGCAGGCTGTTTGGCAGTCACTCACTGCTGGTGCAGGAAACCGGCGACGCGAGCATCGATCAGGTCACCATCGAATACGCCGGGCTGCTGGTGCGCACGGGTGCGGAAACCGCAGGCTACAAGGCGCTGTTCGAAGCGATCAGGCGCTTGGGAAGGGGCTGGCGACGGCTCAGGATCAGCGCCACCGCGCACGCCGACGCCATTGTCTCTGCGTTGCCTGCAAGTCTGGATGCGGCGAGTGTGGATGCGCGCCCGTCGTACTTCGTCGACCTGGCGGCGCTGCGGGCGGAGGGCAGGAGCTATCACGCCAGTCTGGGGGCGAACATCCGCGGATCGCTCAACCAGACCCGGCGCGGCTACGGCGCCCACGGAGAGTTGCATGCGGAGGTCGCCGAGGATGCCTCCACCGCGCTGGCCTGGCTGGAAGAAATGGCTGCCCTGCACACCAGTTACTGGAACAGCAAGGGCAAGCCGGGATCATTTTCGAGCCCGTTCTTCTGCCGGTTCCATCGCTCGCTGGTGGGGGCCGGCGCGGCCACGGGTTTCACCCGGATGACCCGGGTCAGCGCGGGTCCGCTCACCGTCGGCTATGTCTACAACCTGGCGTGGCGCGATCGCATCTACTACTACAACAGCGGCCTGAACTACGGCGCGCTGCCCAAGCATGACCGCCCGGGACTTGCCGCGCTGCACGCCACGATCGAGCAGGCTCTGCGGGAGGGGTGGAGCCATTTCGACTTCCTTGCCGGCGCCCAGGAGTACAAGCGGCGCCTGGCCACCGACGCCCGCAGGCTGCACTGGGTCGATATCCGCCGCCACGGCGCGCGCATGTCCGGCGAGCGCCTGGTAGCGAGGGTGCTGGGCAAGAACACCTTTGGTGTGCCGCTGGCGCGTGCGCTGGCCGCCGATGCCGGGCAGCGGGGGGAATGAACCATGCGATGCCCAACGAAATGCACATTGTCGAGAAGGAAATGACCATGCCTGATGGCGACACCCGGCCGCGCGCGCGTAGCGTGCTCTATCACCACCGCACGCAGGGCAAGGCCGTGGAAGGCGTGCACATCCGCGGCATCACCGATGCGCTGCGCGCCGAAGGGGTGGATGTCGACATCATTTCGCTGCCCGGCGCGGATCCGTATTCATCGCCCAAGGCCATGTCGCCTACCCGCCAGGTGAAGCCGTGGATGGGTGCGGTCACCCGCCTGCCCGAGCCGTTGTTCGAGATGGTGGAACTCGCCTACAACCTTGTGGCGGGCTGGCGCCTGCGCGCGTGGTTGCGGCGCAACCCCGGCGTGGACTTCATCTACGAGCGCTATTCGTTGTTCATGTTCGAGTCGATCCGGATCGCCCGCAAACGCGGCATCCCGATCATCCTGGAGGTCAACGATTCGGCGACAGTGGAACGCGTCCGGCCCCTGTTCTTCCAAAAGGTGGCCATGGCCATCGAGGGCTGGGTCCTGCGCAACGCTTCGGGACTGGTGTTCGTTTCGGGGGTGTTCCGCGACCGCGCGCGGTCGGCGCACGGGGCGATCGCCCCGGCCATCGTCACCCCGAATGCGGCCAACATCGACAAGTTCACCTTTACCCCGGCCCAGCGCGAGGAGGCGCGTGCGCGCCTGGGACTGGAGGGGCACGTCGTCTGTGGGTACCTGGGCGCGTTCGTGCCTTGGCACGCCATTGACGCGTTCGTGCATCGCATCGCCGACCGGCTCGCCGAGGCGCCGCACCTGAAGCTGCTGCTGGTGGGTGACGGCGCCACCTATCCGGCGCTGAGGGAGTTTGTCGACACCCACGCGCTCGGGTCGCAGGTGGTGTTGACCGGTCGGGTCCCGCACGATGAGGTCCCGGGACTGCTAGCGGCGATGGACATGGCGATCCTGCCAAGTGCCGGCGATTACACCTCACCAGTCAAACTGTTCGAGTTCATGGCGTGCGGCATCCCGCCGGTGGCTCCGGACTTCGAGCCGATCCGGGAGGTACTGGTGGAGGACCAGACCGGGTGGATGTTCAAGGCGGGCGACCTCGACGCCGCCGTCGAGCGGGTTGTTGCCCACAGCAACGACGTCGCCGGACTGGCCCGAGTGGGCGCGAATGCCCGCGCCTACGTCGCGGCCAACCGGCAGTGGCAGCACAACATCTCCGATCTGCTGGATTTCCATACCGCTCTGGCCCGCAAGGCGTTGCCTTCATGACGGGGACCGGGGGGAAATACAATCCAGCGGATCAGTGGCCACGCGACAGCGACGGCGAGTTGCTGCTGGCCGGTGACCAGCCGTTGTCGCGGGTGGTCAGCGCCGTCGGTGGCACGCCCTGTTACCTGTACGACCGCGCCGCCCTCAGCGAGCGGGCATCGGCCCTGCGCGCGCAGCTGCCGCCGCAGGTTCACATCCATTACGCGATGAAGGCCAACCCGATGCCGGCGCTGGTCTGCCACATGGCGGGTCTCGTCGATGGCATCGACGTGGCCTCTGCCGGCGAGCTGCGGGTGGCGCTGGATTCGGGCATGGCCGCTGAACACATCAGCTTTGCGGGACCCGGCAAGTCCGAGGATGAACTCCGGCAGGCGAGCGCGGCAGGCATCCTGGTGAATATCGAGTCCTTCCGTGAGGTCGCGATCCTGGCCCGCGCCAGCGAGGACCACGGGCGCCCGGCACGGGTGGCAGTGCGCGTGAACCTGCCGTTCGAGCTGAAAGCGTCAGGGATGAAGATGAGCGGCGGGGCGCGTCAGTTCGGCGTCGATTCCGAGCTGGTGCCCGAGCTGCTGGGCGAGATCGCCGCCGCCGGCCTGGCCTTCGAGGGCTTCCACATGTTCGCCGGCTCGCAGAACCTGCGCCAGGCAGCCATCGTCGAGGCCCAGACACGCAGCTACGAGCAGGCACTGGAGTGGCAGGACGTGCTGCCTGCCCCGATGCGCAGCTTGAACCTGGGTGGCGGCTTCGGCATTCCGTACACGGCCGGGGAGTCACCGCTGGACCTGGCGCCAGTGGCCGACAACCTCGCCACCCTGGCCCAACGCGCGCAAACCGACATGCCCGGCGCGAATCTGGTCATCGAACTGGGGCGGTACCTGGTAGGAGAGGCGGGGCTTTATGTCACCCGCGTGGTTGACCGCAAGCTGTCCCGGGGCCAGGTGTTCCTCGTTGTCGACGGCGGCATGCACCACCACCTCGCCGCGTCGGGCAATTTCGGCCAGGTACTGCGCAGGAACTACCCGGTAGCGATCAACGCCCGCACCGGCGCGCGAGAGGTCGCCAGCGTCGTGGGACCGCTGTGCACGCCATTGGACCTGCTGGCCGACCGGATGGACCTGGCGGTCGCGCAGGTTGGGGATCTGGTGGTGGTCTTCCAATCCGGCGCCTACGGCCGCAGCGCGAGTCCGCGCGGCTTCCTCGGTCATCCCGACGTGGTGGAAGCGCTGGTCTGAGGTTGGGCCGCGAAAGGCCACGCGCGCCATGCCGCAGTGCCGGGCTCCGACGATGACGTGCCTGTTACGTCGATTGCGCGGATGACGGACAGCCGGGCGCCGTAGTGGCGGCGGCCGCTGCGCTTGTGGCGGTTGCCCTGGCGGCCGGTGGCGCGGGCACCAGGTGCTCCCGGCCCGGCGGTGGCGTCAGCATCCCGATTCGCCGCGCTGGATTGCCGGCGACCACCGTGTAGGGATGGATCACGCCGGACACGACCGCGTGCGCGGACACGATGCTGCCTTCACCGATCTCGGTACCGGGCATCACCAGCACGCCGGTGCCGATCCACACGTTGTCGTGGACCACCACGGGTTTGACGTCGGCCAGGTCGGGGGCCGCTCCGGCCTGACGCTGCCCCGGATCGACCGGGTGGCCACCGGAGTCGCGGAAGGAGACTCCACCGGCAACCTGCACATGGGAGCCGAGCCGGATTTCGCGGCCGACGACGAACATGACATCGTGCGACAGGTCCGTGTGGTCTCCGATCACCAGCCGCGGTCGCTCCACGAAGCTGGCGGCAAAGTGGATGCTCAACTTGCCGCTGACATGGACATGGTCGCCCACCAACAGCTCTCCGCTGCCATGCACCCAGGGCACGAATATGCCCGTGGTGACGCCCTTGCCGACGCGCGTGCAATACGCCTTGAACAGGGGTTCGGCGATCAGTACCCGGCGCACGAAGAACACGATCGAGCGTAGTGCAAGAAACAACCACAGGTACGGCAGCAATACCGCGCGCGGAGCGGGCAGGGTGAAACGACGACCGCGCTGGCGCAGGTCGCGCAAGGTCGCCGCCGTGGGGTGCGGAGAGTTGCGCGCCCAATGGCGAAGCGAGGCAAACGTTTCCATCGTGTTCGATCCTGGTGGTGGGTCTGGGCCAGTGGCGATCGCGTCTACCGGTTGCGGTAGGTGATGCTCAGGTACCAGACGTTCTGCTTGGCTTCGGCGGTGGCCAGATCGCTGGTGCGCTCGTAGCGGTAATAGCTCAGCCCCGTGCTCCAGTGCCGTGACCACTGCTTGTCCAGCCCAAGGCTCAGGTGGCGTGTGTCGTCGGTGCGATCGCTCTGCTGGTACTGGACCCGTTCGAAATTCAGATAGGAGGTGAGCATCAGGGTCGGACGCAGGCGGTAGTCGAATCCGATCGTCACGCCGCGGTTGTCCTCGTCGTCGTTGAGCGGGTCGGGGTAGTCGATTTTCTGCGCGTACGGCGCAACCGCGAACGTTGCCCGTTCTCCGCGGTAGTCGTAGCCCAAAGCGACCCGCTTCTCCTCATAGATTGCGGCGGTGATGGTCCGGCCGTCGATCAACACCCGTTCCGGGATGGACGTGGTGCCAACGTCGCTGATGGCGGTGTAGGCGGCATCGGCGAACTGGTTGGCAGCAAACAGAGTGAGACGGCTGCGGTGGCTCGGCCGCCACGCCAGTTGCGCGCGGACCAGCGGATTGGAGCGATCGTCGGCATCGCGATAGTTCAGGTGCGAGTAGCCGACATCAACGCCGAAATCGAAGTTGGGGAAGGTGCGTTCATAGCGGGCGTACAGATCGTTGCGCTTGTAGTCCAGGGAAAGCAGATCGTCGTCGAAGTTGACATCCTGCGTTTGCGCGTTGATGGAGAGTGCACTGGACGGGCCGAGATCCTTGATCGCCCGCAGCGCCACGCCGAGGCGCTGTGAGTTGAACTGGGGAGTGACTTCGGCATGGGTATCGATGTAGCGGGCTTCGATCTGGCCGCGCATGGTCTGACCGACATTGAAGAACAGGTTCGGACCCAGCGACACGACGTTGATCTGCTGGCGGTTGTCCGGCGAATCGGCCGCGAAGCGGTCAATAGCCTCCAGTTGGAGACGCTCGTCGAGGGTGAAGCTCAAGCGATCGGGCAACACCACCCAATTCAGTCGGCCGTCGAGCACGCCTTCCAAGGTGTTGTCGTAGGCGTTGTCAGTGAATGCCCGGTAATCGACGCGGCCGTTGACGCTTGCCTGGATGGTCGAGTTGGATTCGGTGGCAAGAAAGCCAAGGCCGGTGCGCCAGGTCAGTTCGGAGGCCGGGTTGACCGCCTCCACTCGCACGTTGTCGTCGTGTTCGACGCCGGTGTCAATTGCGTAGTCGACCCGGGCCGCGTCGGTGTTGCCGGACATCGCGGCCAGCAGGGCCGTCGTGATTGCCGGGATGCACGCCTTGCTGCGGACACGGTTGCCCGGGCCCGTCCTGTCGGCCAGCAAGGAGTCGTCAGGGCAGGTCATTGAAGACGATTCCAGCGAGTTTTGCGGGGTCGAAGTTCGCCGCCGCCTCCTCGATGTTCTTCATGGTCACCTTGCCGTATCCGGCCACCAGGACCACCAGGTCGGCAAGCTCCGAGAGGATCCGTGCATCGGGCGAGTTCAGCACCGACGGCCCGTCCAGGATGATGTAGCGATCCGGATTGCTTCCGCGCAGCGAGTCGATCATCGTCCGGGCGCGCGGGGAGGTGAAGTACTCGCCGGAGATCTCATGCCTTCCCCCGTTCGGAATCAGGTGCATGCGCGGGATGCCGGTCGGGTACTGGATCTGCTGCAGCCCGTTGCTGCTGTCGCGCAGGTAATCCATCAGCCCGCCGTTGACGGGGTTGACGCCCATGACGGTGTGCTGGCTGGGATGGAGGGCGTCGCAATCCACCAGCAGCGCGGTCTTGATCTCGTCGAACGCAAAGGCGAGCGCAAGGTTGCGCGCTACGAAACTGCCCCCACAGCCGTGGCCGACCGGCACCACCAGGGTGACGAAGTTCTGCTTGCCCCCGAGGGTCAGCAGGCGTGTGCGCAGGTCGCGGAAGGCGTCCGCCTGGACCCGTGCCGAGTCCTGGCGATGGATCAGCCTGCGGTCTTCCAGCGCCCGCGGGCTCAGCGGCGCCACCTCGCGGACTCGGTGCAGCGAACGCGACTCCGCGTCGTCGCCGTGGGAGGGGGAAGCAAGCTCCTGGGTTCGTTTCACGGGCGGTTCCGGAGTGTCGATAAGATTCATCGCGGTCTCATGCGTGGGACATCTTCAAGGCGTAGGTGGCGACGTAGGCGAGCACCACGATCAGGATCATGGTCACGCTGCCCAGCTTTCCGTAGAGCTCATGACGACGCTCCCGGGGTGTCGCATACGCGGGAATGGTGGTCAGAAGGGGGAAGCGGCTCTGTGCCTCGATCAGGCGTGCCGACCGGATCCGAGGATCAAAGCGTGCCAACAGGAAGACCAGCGCCATCGGCAGCACGATCGCCAGCAGCAGCCCCGCTGCGGCGATGTGCATCAGGCGCATCCCCGAGGGCCGCAAGGGCATGATCGCGGGGTCCTGGATCTTCAGGGTCAGCCCGCGGTTGGCCTCGTCCAGGCCCATCGATACCCGCGCGTTCTCGCGCCGCCGCAGCAGATCCTGGTAGATCTCCCGGTTGACCTCGTAATCGCGGGTCAGCTCCGCCAGCGCACCCTCGGAGGCAGCGATGCGCCGGCTGCGGTCCAGCTCTTCCGCCAACATTGATTGCGCTGCGCTGAGTCGTGAACCCGCCGCGGCGCCCTCACGGCGGGCCAGCGCCAACTGGCTGCGCAGCTCGCGGTAGAGCGGATTGGCCTGGGCTTCGGCAGACTCGATACCCGGCAGCGGCGGATCGACCCGCGTCTGCGCGCGTGCCAGATTCTGCTGGATGTCCTGCATCTGCAGAGTCACCCGAACCACGTCGGGATGCTGCTCGGTGAAGCTCAGCATCAGCCGGTCACGCTCGGCCTGCAGTTCCATGTACTGGCTGCTCAGCAGGTTCTCGCGCGTCTGCGCGCGCGACACCGCGGATTCCCCCGACAGCTGGGAGCTCAGCGACGCGCCCAGCGACTGCTGCTCCTGCATGGTCATGCGGGTCTGTTCGACCTGGTTGCGCAGCGAGACGATCCGCGCGTTCACGTCGGTCGCACTGCCGGGTTGCGCGTCGACGTTCTCGGACCGGTATTGCTGCAGGTTGTTCTCCGCGCCGGTGAGTTTGGCGTGGTACGCACTGACTTGGCTGTCGATGAACTCGTAGGCGTCGCGGCTCTCGCGTGCCTTGGTGGCCAGTGCCTCGGTGATGAGCATCGAGCCGAACGCCTCCGTCACGTCGAACGCCCGCTGCGGGTCGCGGTCCTGGTAGGTGATCTGCACCAGGTCCGGTCGCGGGCTGTCGATCAGGGTGCGCTTGCGGATCTCCTCCATCAGGCGCTCCTGTTCCACAGGATTGGGGTTGGCCTCTTTCCAGTTGCCGATGGCGAGGATCTGCTCGAGGATCTTGCGGCTGAAGAGGATCTGGCGCGCCATGCCGGCGCGGTCGGCCACTCCCGTGGACACGGCGCGACCTTCCAGCAGTGGCTGGATGATGTCGCTGTCCTTGGCCAGGATGGTCACCGAAGCCGAGTAGTTCCGCGGGATGACGAACACTCCGACCAACAGTGTCAGCAGGGCGACCGCGGCGAAGATCGAGACCAGGGGCACCAGGCGTTTGCGCGCCTCCCTGAGCAGGACCGGTATCAGTTCCTGGGGGGTCAGGTCGCGGGGCTTGCCCGGGACCGATGGGCCACCAGGACCGGGGAGTGCGTGAGTGGCCATCAGAAGGTACGTTCCGGAACGGTGATGATGTCGCCCGGTGCCACCCGGTAGTTGGTCGATAGATCGCCGTGATTGAGGATGCGGTCCAGATTCACCGCGTGCGCCGAACTGGAGTCGTCACCGTTCTTCCGGTACAGGTCGGCGCGGTCGGCAGCGGCAAATTCGGTGGTGCCGCCCGCGGCCAGCACCGCGTCCAGCACGGTCATGCCCTGCCGGTACGGGATCGAGACTGGCTGGCGGACCGCTCCGGTGACCCGCACGCGGGAAAGATATTCGTGGCTGCGCAACTCGGTCAGGATCACTGCTACCTGCGGAGTCCGTACAAAGTCGGCGAGTTTTTCCTGAATGTCCGCTGCCACCGCAGCCGAGGTGCGCCCCCCGGCGACCACGTCCCCGACCAGCGGAACGGAGATCTTGCCGTCCGGGCGAACCGGTGCGGTCACGCCGAGCTCGGGGTTGCGCCAGACCGTGACCTGGACGATGTCATCGACGCCGATCAGGTAGTCGTCGACGGCGGCCTGGGTGCGTTCCGGCGGCGGGTCGAGGGTGCCCCTCCCCGAGGCGCAGGCAGAGACGACGGCGACCAGCAGCAGGAAAGCAACGTATCGAACGATTTTCATGTGAATTTCCATAAAGTCCCCGTTATCCAGCAATAACGCCAATCACGCGCCAGGCAGGTCATCACACTGCGGCGGCCGCGGAACGGGGCGTCCGGGCGGCTGCGAAGCGGTCATCCGTAGCCGCTATCGGCGGGGAATCGCGTTGGTCCGGGTATCTGTCACTGATTCCAGGAAGTCCCGATGCGGATCCTTGTCTGCGGCGGCGCCGGCTACATCGGAAGCCACACCTGTGCGGTACTCGCCGAACGCGGCCACGAGCTCGTGATCGCCGACAGTTTTGTCAACAGCTCGCCGATCGTGCTGCAACGTCTGGGTGAGATCCTCGGCAAAACGCCGCTGTGCCACCGCGTGGACCTGCGCGATCGCCATGCCGTCGGCAGCCTGTTCGCCGGCCCGCGTTTCGACGCCGTGGTCCACTTCGCCGCGCTCAAGGCGGTGGGCGAGTCCTGCGCGCGACCACTGGCCTATTTCGACAACAACATCTGCGGGACGATCCACCTGCTCCAGGCGATGCGTGACGCCGGCGTGGGCCGCCTGGTGTTCAGCTCATCGGCCACCGTTTACGGCGACCCCGACTCGGTGCCTGTCCGCGAGGACGCACCGCTGCGGGTGACCAATCCGTACGGACGCAGCAAGCTGGTAACGGAGCAGCTGATCGAGGACCTTTGCCAGCACGATCCGGACTTCCGCGCGGTCAACCTGCGTTACTTCAACCCGGTAGGAGCGCATCCGTCCGGACGCATCGGCGAGGACCCCGGCGGTGAGCCGAGCAACCTGATGCCCTATATCTCGCAGGTGGCAGTGGGTCGGCGCAAGCGGCTGGCCGTGTACGGCGGCGACTGGCCGACCATCGATGGCACTGGCGTGCGCGACTACATCCACGTCATGGACCTGGCCCGCGCCCACGCCGACGCGCTGGAGTTCATGCTGCGCGAGGACCGCAGCGCGACGATCAATCTGGGTACCGGGCGTGGCATCAGCGTTCTCGAGCTGGTCAAGGCATTCGAGCGCGCGTCCGGCCGGCGGGTTCCCTACCGGATCGTTGACCGGCGTGTGGGGGACGTGGCGGAGGTCTACGCCGACCCCGGCCTCGCTCTGGAGTTGCTGGGCTGGAGGGCCGAGCTGGGCGTGGACGCGATGTGCGAGGACACGTGGCGTTGGCAGCGGATGAATCCGCATGGCTACGCCGTGCCTGAAGTGGCCAGCCACGCGGAGGGCGTTCTGGCTTCAGGTATTACCCTTGGGGATGCAACGCCGGTTGCGGAGGAGGCAGGGTGCCCAGTACTGCAGGTCAGCCCAGTAACGCAGGGGCCACCGCATCCGGTTGCTTCATCCATTTGAAGTGGTCCGCACCGATGCCCAGGTCAGCGTCGTCCAGCGTTGTCACCGAAATGTTTGCCTGCGGCATCTTGCCGAGCAGAAAGTTCAGCGAGCTTTCCGGCGCGTACCAATCATCGGCCAGCACCACTCCACGGATTGCGGGTGAGGCGCAGGCGAGTGCGTCCTCCAGGTCGGCATCCAGTCCTTCAGCCGCGTAGCGCCCCGTCCTTGCGGTGCGCGCCCAGTCCACGATCAGCCCGCGTGCCTCGCGACCACCGAAACCGATGCGTCGACCCGGCAGCTTGCCATTGATCCGCGCCAGCCAGGGCAGGAGGGGATCGGCGACCAGCAGCCACCAACGCACCGGCGCGGGGAACGCCCGCCACCAAGGCGCTCCACTGCCAACCAACCAGACCTGCGCCGCGGCGGCGGGATGCAAAGCCACCCGACAGCACGCCAGCTGTCCGCCCAGACTGTGGCCGCCCATGATCCGTGTCATGCCCGCTCCCAGCGTGCTTGCCATGACCGCCTCACTGCCGGGCAGGTCGAGTTCCAGTATTTCGCGATAGCCCCAGTTGCAGTCGCGTCCGGCGCGGAGGCTGCTGCTGCCGTGCCCGCGCCACTCATGCAGGAACACCCCTACGCCGCGCGCTGCCAGCGCCTGCGCCAAGGGCAGGTAATGCCTCGCCGAAACGCCTAGCGCAGGCAGCCACAAAAGCCGGGCAGTCGGGTTCTCGGGGATCACCGCCTGAAGTTCCCAGCGATGACCGTCCGCTGCGACGGCCTCGAGTTGCTGCACCGGCAACGTGCCTGCGTGCGGGCTCCGGCTTGCAGGCAAAATCAGCGCGCCGTGCCGGATGCCCCGGCACCGAAGTGGTCCAGCACCACCATGTCGGCGCGGCCTGGACGGTAGCCGCCCAGCAGCGCCCGGTGGACGTAATCGGACGCGTCCCGGCACGCAGTCGAGAGATCCGAGCCCAGCGCCAGGTTGGCGGCAATGGCCGAGGCCAGGGTGCAACCGGTGCCATGCGCTTCAAGGTCCAGGCGCGGGTGCCGGATCGACTCGATGGCGGCATCCGCGGACGTGGCCAGCAGGTCGATGACATCGCCACCGTCTTCCAGATGACCGCCCTTCAGCAGCACGGCGCGCGCACCGGCGGCCAGCAGGCTGCGGCAGGCTTCCTGCATCGCAGCTTGGGTGGTCACCGGATGCCCGAGCAGCAACTCCGCCTCGGGCAGGTTGGGGGTGAGCAGCGTGGCAAGTGGCAGCAAGCGCTCACGCAGGGCCGCCAGTGCCGCCGGTTCTAGCAGGCGTGCGCCCGAGGTTGCCACCATTACCGGGTCCAGGACCACGTGCGCGGGTCGATAGTGCTCCAGCGCATCGGCAGCGGCGAGGATGACCTCGGCGCTGGCCAGCATGCCCAGCTTCACCGCGCCGATCCGGAAGTCGTCGAAACAGGCATCGATCTGTGCGCGCAGGAAGCCCGTGTCGGGGACATGCACCGCGGTCACCCCGCGGGTGTGCTGCGCGGTGAGCGCCGCGATGGCGCTCAACCCGTGCACGCGGTGGGCCGCGAACGTCTTCAGGTCGGCCTGGATGCCTGCACCGCCACCGGAGTCGGAGCCGGCGATGGTCAGGGCGCAGACAACCTGGGAGGAATTCATGGGCGTGGTCAGAGCAGCGGAAGGGCACGCGACGATACCATCGAGCGAAAACCGGTAGCGTAGAATTCGTCCCGGGTTCCATCCTTGGGAAGTCGCGGTCTTGATTCGAAACGATTGCTTCTGGATGCCGCCGGCATGATCGCACTGGTCGAGAGTTATCGCGCCGGCTTGTTCAAGCGCGCCCAATGGCTGCCCAATATCGTCGCCGGGGTCATCGTGGGCATCGTTGCCTTGCCGTTGGCGATGGCGTTCGCGATCGCGTCGGGCGTCAAGCCCGAGCAGGGGTTGTACACCGCGATCATCGCCGGGCTGCTGGTGTCGATCTTCGGTGGCACCCGTATCCAGATTGCCGGTCCGACCGGCGCCTTCATCGTCATCCTCGCCGGCGTGGTCGCCCAGTTCGGCGTGGAAGGTCTGCTGGTGGCGACGCTGATGGCAGGCGTGATCCTGGTGCTGATGGGTCTGGCACGGCTGGGATCGGTGATCCGCTACATCTCCGACCCGGTGATCGTGGGTTTCACTGCCGGTATCGCGGTGATCATCTGGGTCGGCCAGTGGCAGTATTTCTTCGGCCTGCCGGCACCGGAAGGTGAGGCGTTTTATCAGAAGACCTTCGTCCTGCTGCAGTCGTTCCCGCAGCTGCATTGGCCCACCACGCTTATCGGGTTGGGGAGCTTGGCGCTGGTGCTTCTGGGGCCACGCGTTCCCGGCCTGTCCAAGGTGCCCGGGCCTTTGCTGGCGATGATAGCGGCGACGGTACTGACAACGGCGTTCACGTTGCCCGGCGTTGCAACCATCGAGTCGGCCTACGGGGCCATACCGCGCACATTGCCTTCCTTCCGTTGGCCGGAGATGAGCTTCGATCAGATCACCATGCTGCTGCCGGCCGCCTTCACCATCGCGATGTTGGGGGCGATCGAGTCGTTGCTCTCGGCAGTGGTTGCCGACGGCATGGCCGGCACACGGCACAACTCCAACCAGGAACTGATCGGGCAGGGCGTGGCCAACATCGTCTCGCCCCTGTTTGGCGGCATCGCCGCGACCGGGGCGCTGGCCCGTACCGCGACCAACTTCCGCAACGGCGCCACCAGCCCGCTGGCCGGCATCGTCCACTCCATCACGCTGGTACTCGTGCTGCTGGTGATCGCTCCCTACGCCGGAAAGGTGCCGCTGGCGGCGCTGGCGGCGATCCTGTTCGTCGTTGCCTGGAACATGAGCGAGGCGGGCCGCTTCGTGCGCATGGTGCGCCGCGCACCCCGCGCGGACATGGTCATCCTGCTGATCACCTTCACACTGACCATCTTTACCGACCTGGTGGTGGCGGTGAACATCGGCGTGATCCTGGCCATGTTCCAGTTCGTGCGCCGCATGTCGTCTTCCGTCGAGGTGCTGGAGCAGGACCCGCATTCGCTGCGCGCGGAACTGGCTCGGCTGGGCGTCGAGCAGCTGCCGTCAGGCGTGATGGTGTATTCGATCAACGGGCCGTTCTTCTTCGGCTCGGTGGAGTCGCTGGATCGCGCATTGTCCTGGAGCCGCGATGCGCCCGAGTTCCTCGTCCTGCGGCTGGATCGGGTGCCGTTGCTGGACGCGACCGGCCTGAAGCGGCTGGATACGACGATCCAGGCGCAGGCGAAAAAGGGCGTGCGCATCCTGCTGTGTGGCGCCAGCCTGCGCGTGCTGCGCAAGCTGGTCCGTGCCGGGATCGTCAGTCGCGCCGACCCGGCCAGCTATTTCGCCGATCTGGGTGAAGCGCTCGCATACGTGGAGCGCGAGCGCGCCGACAACGCAGCGCTCCCGCCTCAGAGCACCTCGGAGGCGTAGTCGGCCAGGCGTGAGCGCTCGCCGCGGCGCAGCGTTACGTGCGCACTGTGCGGCCAGTCTTTGAACCGGTCGACCGCGTAGGTCAGTCCGGACGTGGTCTCGGTGAGGTAGGGCGTGTCGATCTGCTCGACGTTGCCCAGGCAGATGATCTTGGTGCCAGGGCCGGCGCGGGTGATCAGCGTCTTCATCTGCTTGGGCGTCAGGTTCTGCGCCTCGTCCAGGATCAGCCAGCGGCTCAGAAACGTGCGGCCGCGCATGAAGTTCAGGGCGCGGATCTTGATCCGGCTCGCCAGCAGGTCGTTGGTTGCCGCCCGGCCCCAGCTGCCGCCGGACTGGTTGTGGGTGAGCACTTCCAGGTTGTCGGTCAGCGCGCCCATCCACGGCGTCATCTTCTCCTCCTCGGTACCGGGCAGGAAGCCGATGTCCTCGCCGACGCTTACCGTGGCGCGGGTCATGATGATCTCGCGGTAGCGCTGCTGGTCCATGGTCTGCGCCAGTCCCGCGGCCAGCGCGAGCAGCGTCTTGCCGGTGCCGGCCGTGCCCAGCAGGGTGACGAAGTCGATCTCCGGGTCCATCAGCGCGTTCAGGGCGAAGTTTTGCTCGCGGTTGCGCGCGGTGATCCCCCAAACCGCGTGCTGGACGTGGCGGTAGTCATCGACGATCCGCAGGATCACGCTGTGCTCGCCGACCGAGGTCACCCTCAGCTCGGTGTCGTCATCGCCGGGAAGGTACAGGAACTGGTTGGGATACCAGCTGTCGCCCTCGATCCGGTTGACCTCGTAGTAAGTGTGGCCGCGATCCGTCCATGAGCGCAGGTCCTTGCCATGGCGCCGCCAGAAGTCTGCCGGCAGCTCGGTGGCGCCGGTGTAGAGCAGGCTGAAATCATCCAGCGCGCGGTCGTTTTCGTAATCCTCCGATACGATCCCGGCGATCGCCGACTTGATCCGCAGGTTGATGTCCTTGGACACGAACACCACGTTGGCCGCGGGCTCGGCTTCCTGCAGGGCCAGGATAGCGCCGAGGATCGCGTTGTCGGGAACCACCGCGCCAAAGCGCTTGCCGGCATCGAAGTTGTCGGTCTGGAAGCGCAGGCAGCCAGCGCTGGTCTGGCCCCGCAACTGCAGGCCGCCCGGCGGGGTCAGCGGGATGCCGGTGGCGATCTTCTCGGTACCGGCAGCTTCGACCAGCTCGTTGAGGAAACGGCTGACCTGGCGCGCGTTGCGGCTGGCGTCGGTGGTGCCCTTCTTGCCGGCGTCCAGCTCCTCGATCACCTGCATCGGGAGGTAGACGTCGTGCTCCTGGAACTTGTACAGCGCCGTGGGGTCGTGCATCAGCACGTTGGTATCCAGCACGTAGATCCGCTTGCTTCCGGTCATCGCAAACTCCGCAGCGCGTTCAATGGTTGGGGGTTGCGCGCCGTCAGGATCCCGTCTCGGCGTGCGTCAGCAGTACATCCAGCACCGCCTGGGCGTGGCCCGGCACCTTCACCGGCTGCCACACGTGCGCGATCACGCCATCAGGGTCGATCAGGTACGTGCTGCGCACGATGCCCATCACCTTGCGGCCGTACATGTTCTTCTCCCGGATGACCCCGAAAGCGTTGCACAGCGCCTCGTCGGCATCGCTGACCAGTGCAAAACCCAGTTCCTGCTTGGCGATGAAGTTCTGGTGGGTTTTCACCGAGTCACGGGAGACGCCCAGGATGCGCGCGCCGGCCGCCTCGAACTGAGGCAGCAGCGCGGTGAAGTCGCGGCTCTCGGTGGTGCAACCCGGCGTGTGGTCCTTGGGGTAGAAGTACAGCACCAGCCATTGGCCACGGTAGTCGGCGAGGGTGGTGGTATCGCCACTGGACAGCGCCAGCGGGAGATCGGCGGGAACGGCGTCACCGGTGTCGAGCATCAACGGGTCTCCTCAGAACTTCATCGGGTCCAGGATCGCGTCCAGGTTGAGGTGGTCGCAGAACTCCAGGAAGTCATCGCGCAGGGCCGCAATATGCATGCTGGCCGGCACGCCGATGGTGATCTGCGCGGAGAACATGTCCGCGCCGGTCTGCATCGCCCGATAGCGGGTGCAATGCAGGCTTTCGATGCTGATGCCCTGGCGATCGAAGAAATCAGCCAGCTGGAAGGTGATCCCGGGCTTGTCGGCGGCCACGACCTCGACGATGTAGGGCAGCAGGTCGGACTGGGCTTCTTTCTCGCCGGTGCGGTACCAGATCAGCTTGATGCTGTCCTCGCGCTCCAGCCGGGTCAGCATCGCTTCCAGCTTGGCGATCGCGTCCCACGAGCCCATCGCCAGGGCCGTGACCGAGACATCCCGGCCGACGGTGGACAGTCGCGCATCGACCAGGTTGCAGCCGCTTTCGGTGATCCGCCGCGAGACCGGCAACAAGGGAGAGTCCGGATGCGTCGAATAGGCGTTGATCAGGAGGTGGTTTTCGTTCGGCGACGGCCGGGGGATTGGATCGGTCAAGGCTTCGCCTGCAAATGTGGGGACTGGCTCCGGTCCGGTGCGCAACCGCGCGTCGCCGGGAGCTGAACCGCGTTCCGCGAGCGGAGCGGGGCTGCAGGCAGCATACTTGCCCGTGCTTTCGCGCCGCAAGTAACATCGGCACGTCACCCCGCGCGATAACCCACACCCCAGCACCTCCACCGCACAAGGCCCCCGACTTGCGACTTTCCGGCAGCATCACCGCACTGGCAACCCCATTCGACGTCGACGGCGAGCTGGATCTGGATGCGTGGGCACGCTTCATCGATCTGCAGCTGGACGGCGGCACCGAGGCGCTTGTGGTCGCCGGCTCGACCGGCGAGGCCGCGGCGCTGTTTGATTCCGAGTTCGACGTGCTGCTGCGCATGGCGGTCGAGCGAGTCGGCGGGCGGGTGCCGGTGATCGCCGGCACCGGGCACTCCGCCACCGCCAAGACCATCGAGCAGACCCGCCGTGCCGCGGCGCTGGGCGCCGACGCGGCGCTGGTGGTGACCCCTGCGTATGTGCGTCCCACCCAGCCGGGTCTGGTCGCGCACTATCGCGCTGTCGCCGATGACGGCGCGCTGCCGATCCTGCTCTACAACGTCCCCGGCCGCACCGGGGTGGACATGCTGCCCGATACGGTCGCCCAACTCGCCGGCCATCCGCGCATCGTCGGTATCAAGGAGGCGTCCAGCGAGCCGCAGCGGATGCAGGCATTGCTGGCATATCGCGCCGACGATTTCGTCGTTCTCTCCGGTGATGACGCGACCGCCTGCCGGGCGATGCTCGCTGGCGCCGACGGCGTGATCTCTGTCGCTTCCAACGTCGTTCCGCGCGCATTCCGGCGCCTGTGCGAACTTGCCCGCAATGGCAAAAGCGACGCGGCTTCCGGCTGGAGCTCGCGGATGGCGGACATCTACGCATTTCTGGGCGTCGAATCCAATCCGATTCCGGTCAAGGCGCTGCTCGCGCGCCAGCAGATCGGGACCGGTCTGCGCCTGCCCTTGCTGCCACTTTCTGCAGCCCACCATGATGCGGCCGTTGCGGTTGCCGCAGCGGTCCGTGAACTTGAACTTGCCTGTGACGCTGACGTCGCTGGCTGACCTGGAGATTCCCATGCGTTCCACCGTTCCGATGTCCCGCGCCGCGATCGCTGGCGTTCTCCTTGTTGGCCTGGTTGCAATGTCCGGTTGCAGTTGGCTGCGCAAGGACAACTCGCTGTATACGGCACAGACGCGCCCGCTTGAGGTGCCGCCGGATCTCGTCATGGCGGGTGAGGGAGCGACAGGTGAGGCGCCGGTGGGGTCGGTCACCGCGTCGCAGACGGTGAGCACCCCCAAGTCAGATTCAAGCGCAAGTGCCGGGTTCAACATGGCCGAGGGTCGCGACGCCGCGTTCGATCGCATCGACAAGGCACTTTCTGCCATCGACGGGGTTGCCATCGTCAACCGGGCCAAGACCCTGGGTGTGTTCGACCTCACCTATCAGGACGCGAACTTCCTGGTCCGGGTCAACACGGCTGCCGGCGGATCGACGGTATCCACGCTCAACCCGCGTGCGACTCCGGCCAGCGAGGCGTCGGCCGACCAGTTGCTGGAGACACTCAAGGCAGCAGTCGGCGGGCAGTAACCGCGGCCAATTGCGGACGTCAGGAGGACTCCACCCGCACCCGCAACCGGCCATCGCCGAGCTGCAACTGGAGTCCGTCCCCCGGGGCTGCGTCGAGAACGCTGCGCACCACCCGGCCGTCCTCGTGGCGAACGATGGCGTAGCCGCGAGCCACCGTCGCCAGCGGGCTCACCGCCTCCAGCGAACGGGCGAGCCCCCGCAGCGCGAGTGCGTCGTTGGCCATGCGCCGCGCAACGGCTGCCTGCGGGCGCGTTGCCAGTGCCGCCAGACGCTCGCTGAGCTGCTGGATTCTTCTTTGCGGATGGTGCATGCGCAGGACCGCTTCAGCATGCCGTAGGCGCACATGTGAGTCGCCCAGGCGGCGTCGCAGGACATCGTCCAACCGCCGCATCGCCTCGGCCTGACGCCGGTGCAGCAGGTCGAGCCGGGACCGCGGCCGCATGGCGTTCAAGCGCAGCGCGGCGCGGTCGGTCCGCTGCATCGCATGGCGCAGGTGCAGCGACTGCAGGCTGCCCAAGCGGGTTTCCAGCGCCCGAAGGTGGCGGCTGACGTCCTCGCGTGAGGGCACCAGCAACTCGGCCGCGACCGAGGGTGTCGGCGCGCGCACGTCGGCGACGAAATCGGACAGGCTGAAGTCGGTTTCATGGCCGACCGCGGAGACCACAGGCACCGTGCATGCGGCAATCGCGCGCGCCAGTTGCTCGTCATTGAACGCCCACAGGTCCTCCAGCGAGCCCCCACCGCGGGCGAGTACGAGGATGTCGTAGCGACCCGACCCAGCCGCGCTGTTCAGCATCGCGGTGATCTGCCCGGCGGCAGCGCTGCCCTGTACCTGGACGGGCAGCACATCGGCCTGGACCAGCGGAAAGCGGCGTGCCAGAACGCTCACCACGTCCCGGACCGCCGCGCCGCTGGGCGAGGTGATGATGCCGATCCGGGCGGGGTAGGGCGGCAGCGCGCGCTTGCGCTCCTGCTCGAACAGGCCTTCCGCCTGCAGGCGCGCCTTGAGCTCCTCGAAGGCCCTACGCAGCGCGCCTTCGCCGGCTTCCTCCATGTGGTCCAGGACCATCTGGTACTCGCCGCGCGCCTCGTACAACGTCAGCCGTCCCCGAGCGAGCACTTTCATGCCTTCGCGGGGGACGAACTTCAGCCACGTGCTCTTGGGCTTGAACATCGCGCAACGCACCTGCGCGCGAGAGTCCTTCAAGGTGAAATACAGGTGCCCCGACGAAGGACGGGCCACGTTGCCCAACTCCGCCTCGATCCAGACCAGCGGGAATGCGCCTTCCAGCAGGTCGCGTGCCAGGGTGTTGAGCTGGCTCGGGGTGAGGACGTGATCGGGTGCTGGGGAGTTCATGGCGACAGGGTGGGGCGGCGGACTACGGTAACAACAAAAGGCCCGGAATCGATCCGGGCCTTTTGCTGGCCATCGACTGGCCGGTTTATGCGCAACCCCGCGGTGGGATGATTACCAGATCACCACCTGCTGGTCCTTGGCGCGGACCATCGGTTGGCCGGGCTTGCACTCGAACGCCGCGGCGAATTGCGGCATGTTCGAAGGCGCACCGATGGCACGGAAGTTTGCCGGCGCGTGCGGGTCGGTTGCCAGCCGGACCTTGAGCTCGTCGTCGGTGAAGTTGCGGCGCCATACCGTCGCCCAGTTGGCAAAAAAGCGCTGGTCACGCGTCATGCCGTCGGTCATCGGGTCGTCCTTGCCGGCGGTGGCTTTCTTCATCGCGTCGTAGGCGACGGCCAGGCCGCCCAGGTCGGCGATGTTCTCGCCCAGGGTCAGCTTGCCGTTGACGTGTTTGCCGGGCATGGCTTCATAGCCGTTGAACTGGGCGATCAGCTTGTCGGTGCGGCCCTGGAAGCCCTTGGTGTCGGCATCCGTCCACCAGTTCTCGAAGTTGCCGGTGGGTCCGAAGCGGCTGCCCTGGTCGTCGTAACCGTGGATCATCTCGTGGCCGATCACCGCGCCGATGCCGCCATAGTTCATCTCGTCGGTCGCTTCAGGATCGAAGAAGGGCGGCTGCAGGATCGCGGCCGGGAACACGATTTCGTTGGCCAGCGGATTGTAGTAGGCGTTGACCGTCTGCGGGCTCATGCCCCATTCGGTCTTGTCCACGGGCTTGCCGACCTTGGACAGGTTCCACTTGTAGTTGAACTCGTTGGCGGCCATGACGTTTTCGATATAGCTGTCGCGGCTGGTCTTCAGTCCGCTCCAGTCGCGCCACTTGTCGGGGAAGCCGATTTTGGGGGTGAAGCTCGCCCATTTCTCCATGGCCTTGGCCTTGGTCTCGTCGCTCATCCAGTCCAGGCCTTCCAGGTGGACCTTCAGTGCGTCGCTGAGGTTGCCCACCAGGCGCTCCATCTGAGCCTTGGACTCCGCCGGGAAAGCGACCTTCACGTACAGCTGCCCCAGCGCCTCGCCGGCCTCGTTCTCGATGGTGTCGAGCACGCGCTTGCCGCGCTCCTTCATCTCCGCCTGGCCGCGCATGGCCTTGCTGTAGAAGTTGAAGTTCTCCTGCACGAACGCGTCCGACAGGTAAGGCGACGCGCCGTCCACGGTGTGGAAGCGCAGGTAGGCCTGCCACTGCTCGGCGGGCACGTCGGCCAGCATCTTGCTGACCTCCTCATGGAAGGCGGGGATGGCCAGGGAGAACATCTTCGGTGTCGCTACGCCCTGCGACTCGAAGAACGTCGTCCACGGGAAATTGGGCGTCAGCTTGTCGGCCTCCGCCGGTGACATCGGGTTGTAGAACAGCGAGACGTCGCGCGACATCTCCTCGCTGGATTTGGAGGCCTTGGCCAGGCGCGTCTCGAACGCGACCACCTGCCTGGCCTGCTCCGCGGCCTGGGCGGCGTCGATGCCCGACAGCTCCAGCACCTTGGCGACGTGGTCCTGGTAGGCGGCGAGCTTGTCGGCCTTGTCGGCGTCCACGTAATAGATTTTGTCCGGCAGGCCCAGGCCGCCCTGGGCGGCGTAGGCGATGTTCATGTCGGAGGCCTTGAAGTCGGCCTCGGCACCGAAGCCAAACAGGAAGTTCTCGCCCTTCGCCGCGCTGGTACGCAGGTAGTCGGCGATCTTCTGCTGGTCATCCAGGGCCGCGATGGCGTCCAGACGCGACTGGATCGGCTTGATGCCCTGGGCGTTGATCGTCTGTTCGTCCATGCCGGTGGCCCAGAAATTGCCGACGATGGCCTCCACGCCGGTGGCGTTCTTGTCGGCCGCGGCCTGCTCGGCGAGCTGGCGCTGGGCGGCGGTGGAGCGCTCCGACAGCATCTCGAAGGCGCCCCAGCTGGTGCGGTCTCCGGGAATCGGGTTGGCAGCCAACCAGGTGCCGTTGACGTAACTGCCGAAATCGGCGCATGCGTCCTTGGACTTATCGAGGTCGGAAATCTGGAAGCGGTTGACGGGCGGCAGGCTGCTCTCGTCAAGGGTCAGGGTTGCGACGGCGGGTTCGCCGTTGGAGGTCGTAGCGGCTCGCGCCGCGTCCTTGGAAGCGTCCTTGGAGGAGTCCGGGGACGAACAGGCGGACACGGCGGTCGCGATGGCCAGGCTCAGCAACAGCACACGGGGTTTGAAGGCGTTCGATTTGGTCTGGCTCACGTAAGGCTCCGGCGTTGGCATTGAAATGGCAGCCCCGAAGGTACGTCGTTCGAAGCCGGTCACGGCCGACAGTAGACCTCGCGAGCGTCGGGGAGGCGTGTAGGAGGTCATGGTATCGACGCAAACGCTTGATGTTTGGGCCGGTTGGAGCGCGTGGAAATGAACGATGAGGCACTCGAGTTGGTATAAGCGCGGATTTTCCCGTAAGCTTCCCCTGTTCAGCGCACGGCTGCCTGCCCGCAAGGGTCACGTTTCCCAGGTATGCCCTCGCACGGGTTGGCCAATTGGCCAAGACCCCCCGCCCAAAGGCGTGGTCCGGTGCGAATATCCCGCACGTCTTTCGTCGCGCCGACACGGCCCGGAGCATCCTGTGCCGTCACAACAATGCTCGCAGCGCGGTTACAGGGAACGCTCCGGGTCTTTACCGCATTTGTGTGCTGTTTTTTTATTCGGAGCTACAACATGTCTTTTGAAAACCTCGGCCTTGCGCCTGCATTGCTGCGCGCGCTTGCCGAACAGGGCTACACCAGCCCGACCCCGATCCAGGTCCAGGCCATCCCGCTGATCATGGCCGGCAACGACCTGCTCGGCGGTGCCCAGACCGGTACTGGCAAGACCGCCGCGTTCGGCCTGCCGCTGCTCAACCGCCTGTCCAAGCAGACCGGCCCCAACGGTTCGCGCAAGCCGCGCGCCTTGATCCTGGTGCCGACCCGCGAGTTGGCCGTGCAGGTCAACGACAGCCTGCGCAGCTATGCCAAGCACCTGCGGATGAATTTCTGCACGATCTTCGGTGGCGCCGGCATGGGCCCGCAGGTGGAAAACCTGCGCCGCGGCGTCGACGTGATCGTGGCGACTCCGGGCCGCCTGATCGACCACATCGAGCGCGGCACCGTGAAGCTTGACGAGATCGAAGTGCTGGTGCTGGATGAGGCCGACCGCATGCTCGACATGGGCTTCCTGCCGGCGATCAAGCGCATCCTCGGCCGCGTGCCGGCCGAGCGGCAGACGCTGCTGTTCTCGGCCACCTTCGAGGCCCAGCTCAAGCAGCTCGCGCTGCAGTTCATGCGTGACCCCAAGCAGGTCCAGGTCGCCACCAACAACGCGATCGCCCAGACCATCAGCCACATCGCCCATCCGGTTGATTCGGGCCGCAAGCGCGACCTGCTGATCGACATCATCGCCAAGCGCCCGGGTGACCAGGTGCTGGTGTTCGGTCGGACCAAGCACGGCTGCAACCGTCTCGCCGAGCAGCTCGAGGCCGCCGGCCTGCGCTCGGTCGCCATCCACGGCAACAAGAGCCAGGCGCAGCGCCAGAAAGCCCTGCGCGACTTCAAGGGCAACCGTGCCCGGGTGCTGGTGGCGACCGACGTTGCCGCCCGCGGCCTGGACATCCCCGACCTGCCGCTGGTGATCAACTTCGACCTGCCGATGGTGGCCGAGGACTATGTGCACCGGATCGGCCGTACCGGCCGCAACGGCTCCACCGGTGAGGCGCTGTCGCTGGTCTCGCACGACGAGGGTGGTCTGTTGCGCCAGATCCAGCACGTGCTGAAGAAGGACGTGGAGATGGTAGTAGTGCCGGGTTACGAGCCCAGCCGTCCGATCCGCCTCGACGTGGCGATTCCAAACCCGCGAAACAACGCCGGCGCCGGTCGTCCGCCCCGCAACAGCAGCCCGCGCGCCGCACGTCCGCACGGCCAGGCTGCGCCGCGTCACGCGCACGCCGGTGGGCCGCGTCAGCGTTCGGCGGGTCCGGGTGCCCGTGGCGGTCGCGGTTCGTTCCGCGACGGTTCCACCGCCTGAACCAAAGCGCGTAACGGCGCATCGATCGGATGATTCCGGCCGATGCGCCCCGGTTTCAGCAAACGACCTGGATAACCTCCGGGTCGTTTGCGTTTGGGCGTTTCAGTCTCCGGCCGCTCGGCTACTTTGCTTTTTCGGGTGAGCCTCCCGCGTCCGCGTTGCGCCGTATCTGCCGTTTCAGATTCTGTATGGATAGTTCGCTGACAACACCGCCAGCGAGGGCCATAACGCGCAGGAGATGGCATGTACGTTTGGGTGTCCAGGGTTGCCGCGACCGAAGCGGCGGAAAAGTCATGACTGTGCCTTCCCCGGCAACTGTGCGTTGCTTGCAGGTGGGGGTGCTGGACGATGTTCTGGCGGCGGAGATCGACCGGCTGGCGTTCAACGCTGTCGAGCCCAACCCGTTTTATGAAAGCTGGTATCTGCGGCTCACGCTGGAGTTCCTGACCACCGAACCGTTGCTGCTGGTCCTGATCCACAGCGCTTCGGGACAGCTGATCTGCGTGTTGCCACTGACTCCGCGCGCGCGTTTCAAGCGGCTGCCGCTGCGCAACTTGCGCTCGTGGACGCATGACTACACGTTCCTGGCCGCACCACTGGTCCATCGCGACCACGTCGAGGAGGCGATCGCCGGCCTGTTGGACTGGTGTGCCAGCCGGCGCGCGCCAAGCGGCATCCTGGAGCTGGTCAACATCCGCATGGACGGCCCGATTGCCGCTGCGCTGGAGGCGAGCATCAGCGCACATCACACGCAGCTGTTGGCCCGGCAGACCCGCTGGACGCGGGCGATGTACCGCCTGGACATCCCGGACGACCCGGAATACATGTCCGCCAAGCAGCGCAGTGGCTTTCGACGCAAGGAGCGCCGGCTGGCAGAGGAGGGTGCGGTTGCGTATCGCAGGATGGAAACCGGCGACGACCCGATGGCGTGGATCGAGCGGTTCCTCGAGGTGGAGGCCAGTGGCTGGAAGGGACGCGAGGGGACGGCCATGGCCACCAGCGATCGTGATTTCTTCATCGCCGTCTGTTGCCAGGCCCATGCGCGCGACCAGTTGCACATGCTTGCGCTCGAATTGGACGGCAAGCCGATCGCAATGAAGTGCAACTTCCTCGCAGGTAGCCAGGCTTTCACCTTCAAGATCGCCTACGACGAGGCCTACGCGCGCTTTTCCCCCGGGGTCCTGATCGAGCTGTACCAGATGCACCACCTGCGTGAGGTCCATCCCCAGCTCAAGGCGGTGGATTCGTGCACCGTGGCCGACAACACGATGTTTCCCGGCCTGTGGTCGGGCGAGTGCGTGCTTGGCGACTTTGCGATCCTGCGCAACAACCGGTTTCATCGCATGCTTCTGGGCCACGGCGCGCGACTGATGCAGGCTTTCGTACGCCGGCGCGCGGTCCCGACGTCGTGAGCGCTTTGCAGGAAGCGGGGGTGCCGACAGGGGAGCCGCCCGTCTACGCAACGCAACCCGGCGACGTGTTGCACGATCGCGAGGAAATCCTCGAGGTCTGGCAGGACCATTTCGGCCCGCGGGACATCCAGAGGGCGAAGTTCGATCACTTCTATCGGGAGAACCGATACGGTCCGCCGATCATCCAGCTGTTGCGGCATCTGCCGACCGGTGCGCTGGTCGGCGTCATTGGTGCCGGCCCCCGGCCTTTCCTGTGCAGGGGTCGCCCCATTCGCGCCGGCGTGGTCGCCCACTTCGCGGTCGATGAGAAGCATCGCTCGCTCGGGCCCGCATTGATGCTGCAGGAGAGTCTGATCGACGCCGCGCGCGGACGCTTCGACCTGTTGTACGGACTGCCCCGGCCAAGCGCCGTGGCGGTCAGCAAGCGGGCCGGGTTCCATGTCCTGGGGACACTGGTTCGGCACGCCAGGGTGCTGCGACACGGCGAGTATCTCCGGCGCCGAATGCCGGCCTTTCTCGCATCACCCTCTGGCTTGCTGATCGACATGGGCAAGCGTCTGCGGACTGGGGCTGCCGACGGCCTGTTTTCGGAGCTGCAGTCGCAGTGGGTGCACGCCAGCGATGAGCGCATGGACGCACTCTGGCGCGAGGCGCTGCACACACAGGCACTGACCAGCGTGCGCGACCACGCGCTGCTGCGGTGGCGCTTCGATACCCCGCCGGCGGGGCGCGCGCACTACCTGCTGGTCTCCGGAAAGGACGGTCGGCTGCGCGCCTGGTTCGCCTGTGAGGAGGGCGAAGGGCAGGGCGGGCCGTTGACGGTAATGGACTACTGGTCCACCGACGCGATGATCGGCATCGGTCGCCCATTGATTCGCGCTCTGATTGCCGCGGCCGACAAGCAGGGTTGCAGCGCGGTCCACCTGCTGTTGACCGCATCGGACCCGGCGATGGCCGGATGGCGGGCCGAGGGGTTCGTGCCCCGCAGTGAGCAGCCGTTGATTGGCCTGTGGCTCAACCCGCAGCGGCTGCCGGAAGAGGCCGCCCAGCTGCATGTCACTATGCTCGATCAGGACGGCTGAGCGTGCAGACTTTCGTGCGCAAGGTAATACGCCAGGTCCGGATTGACGGCGTGTTCGGGGTGGCAGCCAAGGTCCCTTTGTGGCTGCGCGGCATCCGCGAGGCGACGCTGGATCGCGAGCTGGGCATCGATACCACCGGGCAGGTCGATGTCGCCGATTCGGCAGCCTCGGCGTCGGATTGCGAGCACCGGAGCAATGCCGTCTTCTACGCGCCACTGGCGTTTCCCAAGTTCCGCCGCCTGATCCGCGCCGCGCAGCCGTTCGATGCGGCCGGGTACACCTTCATCGATTACGGCGCCGGCAAGGGACGTGCACTGGTGCTTGCCGCACGCCTTGGTTTTCGACGCGTCGTGGGAATCGAGCTGTTTGCCTCGCTGCACGCCGATGGAGTGGCCAACATCACCGCCTTTGCCGCCCGCGACCCGACGGCCGGTTCAATCGAACTGCTGTGCATGGACGCGGCAGCCTATCGGCCACCACCCGGCAATCTGTTCTGCTATTTCTACAACCCCTTCGATGCGGTGGTGATGCGCAAGGTGCTCGCCGCTTTGCAGGCTGCGCATGAAGCCGCGCCGCGGCGGATCATCATTGCCTACGCCAACCCCGTCCACGCCGCGGTCTTTGACCGCGCCGGATTCCTGCGGCTTCATCACCGTGAGGAAGGGCTGCGGATCTACTCCAATGACGGGCCCTAGGCCCGCGTTCCCATCCGCTTCGCAGCTTGCTTACCGGCTCGCCGCAATCCAGCGGTCGATCTTGCCTTCCAGCACATCCAGCGGGACCGAGCCGTCCTTCAGCACCTCCGCGTGGAACTGGCGGATGTGGAACTTCTCGCCCAGTGCCTCCTCGGCGCGCTTGCGCAGTTCCAGGATCTTCAGCTCACCGATCTTGTAGGCCAGCGCCTGCCCCGGGATCGCCATGTAGCGCTCGGCTTCGGCCACGGCCTGGGTCCGACTTTCGGCCGAGTTGTCGAGCATGTAGTCGATCACCTGCTCGCGGGTCCAACCCTTGCTGTGCAGGCCCGTGTCCACCACCAGCCGGATCGCGCGCCACAGCTCGTTCTGCAGGTAGCCGAAATGGCTGTAGGGGTCCTCGTAGACGCCCAGCTCCTTGCCCAGCGACTCGGCGTACAGCCCCCAACCCTCGATGTAGGCGGTCTGCCCGCCAAAGCGGCGGAACGCCGGCAGGCCGGTCAGCTCCTGCTGCAGGGCGAGCTGGAAATGGTGGCCGGGAATCGCCTCGTGCAGGAAAAGGTCCTCGGCATCCCAGGTCTTGCGTGTCGGCAGATCGTATGTGTTGACGTAGAAGATGCCGGGGCGAGTGCCGTCTTCGCTGGGCGTCATGTAGGACCCACCCGCTGCCGATTGCGCGCGGAAGGCCTCCACGGGGCGGATCTCGAACGGCGCCTTGGGCACCAGCGAGAAGAGCTCCGGGACCTTCGCGTTCACCTTCGCCTCGAGGCCGCGATAGAACGCCAGCAGCTTGTCCTCGCTGGCAAACTCGAAGCGCGGATCGGTCTGCATGAAGACGAAGAACTCCTGCAGCGTGCCATCGAAGCCGACCTCGTCCATGACCTCGTGCATGCGCTCGTGGATGCGTGCGACCTCGTCCAGGCCGATCTGGTGGATCTGCGCCGGCGAGAGGTCAGTGGTGGTCGACTGGTGGACACGGAAGGCGTACCAGTCCTGACCGTTGGGGAGCCCGGCCATGCCAGCCGAGTCGCGCGTATGCGGCAGGTAGTCGTTGGCGATGTAGTCGCGCAGGTGGCTGTAGGACGGCATCAGCACCGTAGCGATCAACTTGGTGTACTCGTCCTCGATGCGCTTGCGGTCGGCCTCGGAAAACGTCTCGGGCATGTCCGCCACCGGCTTCCAGAACAGCGTCTGTCGCGGGTCTTCCTTGATCAGCGCATCCAGCTGCGGCAGTACTTTTTCCATCAGTGCACGAGGCTGCACGACTCCGGCCTGGATGCCTTCGCCCATGTTGGCGATCGCCTGGTTGAACAGCACCGGGACGTTGCTCGCCCGTTCGCGCCAGTTGTCGTAGTCCTGCACCGTCTTGAAGGGCTGCGCGCCCGTGCCCGATCCCAGCTGCACGAAGGTGGAGGCGATGTTGTAGAACTGGTTGACCGGCTGCATCCACGCGGGAAATTTCTGGCTCGCGAGCTCGTCGCGGGCGTCTTCGACAAAGATCTGCCAGCTCAGCAGGTCCTGGCCTTCCAGGCCGTCAGGACCGAGCGACTCGATCTTTTCCAGCCATTCGCTGGTGAATGCGCGGCTGGTGTCGCGATACTCGCGAGAGAGGAAGTTGGGCAGCTGGTCGTTGTAGCGCGCATCGCCCTGGTAGGTGGCGGCCAACGGGTTGCGCTTGAGCATTTCCTCCCAGTACTGCGCATACAGGCGCTCCAGGTGCGCGGCCTTGTCGCTGACCGGCGTGGTACCTGCGCTGGAGGTAGCCTCCGGGGTGCTGGTTCCGGTGTTGGGCGAGCAGCCGGCCATGATCGCGGCGAGCGCGATGACGAGCACGGCTTGATGGGCGGGTTGGCGCATATCGGTCTCCAGGCAGTGGATGTCGGGATCAGCTGGTGGCTGGCTCGGCAGGCGGCGGTGGGGGTGGCGGAGTCGCCTTGCCCGGTGCAGAGAAAGGAATGTTGTCCGGCGAAATGGCGCCGCCGGAGATGATGAAGCCCATCGCCTGATCGACACTCCAGTCGGTCGGCGTCAGTTTCTCGATCGGTACGATTTCCAGATAACCGGAGGTCGGGTTGGGCGTGGTCGGTACATAGACCGCGGCGAGCTCGCGACCGGTCCCTTGCTCGCGCAGCACACGGGTCACGAACCCCACCGATTTCATCTGGTCGTGCGGGAAATCGATCAGGACCACGCGCTGGGTGCCACCGGGCTTGGTTTGCAGGATGTTCAGCAGCTGCCGCGCGCTGCCGTAGATGGTGTTGGCGAAAGGCACCCGCCCGATCAGGGTCTCGATCCAGCGCAGCAGCTGCTGGCCGAAGACCCGACGTGACATCGCGCCGGTGAAGAGGATCAGCAGCAAGGTGGCGACCAGCGCGAGCAGGGTCTGCACCCAGGAGTCGGTCAGCCAGCCCAGCGCCTGAGGATCCACGCTGGCGAGGCGCTGCAATATGGGGCCGGTGATCGGTCGGCTGATGTCCGACAGCAGGGAGAACACAAACCTGACCACGATCAGGGTCAACCAAAGGGGCAGCAGGGTCAGCAGGCCGGTGAGGAACAGTCGTTGCAGGGTGGGGGTTCGCATGCGGCGATTGTAGACGTCAGGCTCCGCGTTGAGATGCGCCCCGGCCTGTTCGGATCAGCGTGTGGCTCAAGGATCGCGCAGCAGGCGGAACCCTACATCGTCGTAGCCGCGCTCGGCATCAAGGACCCGCTTGCCCTCCGGCTTGCGCCAGGACTCACCGAGGACTGCGCGTTCCTGGCACCCCTCGCCGCAGTCGAGCTGCCAGAGGGAGATTTCGCGACCGCTTATCTGCGGAGCGATTGACCTGGATTCCACGATCGTCGGCAGCCGGTAGGCGCGGCCGGTCTGCTTCTGCAGCCACTCCGCGTAGGCCTGGGCATCGGCGATGGACACGCAAAGCACCGGGTCGGCGCCCTGCTGCTCAAAACCCGGTGCACGCCAGTCACGCGGCGCCAGTACGCGCAGCAGCGATGAGCGCTCCCGGCACCGCGCAGGTTTGCGTCCCGTCGCCTCGGCAAACGCGGCGTACTCATCGCGGCTTACCGGCTTGGTTGCCAGCGCTACAACAACGGTGTTGGTGCCGGCCCCTGGCCCAGAGCCGGTCGGTACTGCAGCGGCGCGCGCCTGCAACCTGCGAACCGTCGCCGGCGCCAGACCCATCGGAGCCGCCAAAGCCGCGATTGCCGTGGCCGCAGAACTATCCAGGCGGTCGGCCGCCCGTGCAATGCGTGCGTCCAGGGTCTTTTCGATGGCCTCGCTCAAACGCAGCTGTGCGGCAGATTCCAGACTCGCGGTCTCGGTGCCGAGCAGCCGGATGCGTTCTATCTGCCGGCTGGCTTGTTCGTCGCGGCCCTCAGCCAGATTGGCCAACGCGGATTTCCCCAGAGCCGCCGTCAGGGCGTCCACCAGCGCTGCCACCGCGGGATCTTCCGGGTTGCTGGCCCAGGCGGCCATGAGCGTGGAGAACGCATTGTCGTCGTCCGGTGTTGTCAGCCGGTTCTGGGCGATCTGTTGTCTGGCCTTGTCGAGGGCGATCTGCAACGGTGCTTCCGGCAACGGCTCCAGCATCGCGGGGATCGGATCGTCGCGGGTCGCCTCGTCAACGAGCCTCTGGGCCGCCCGCTCAGCCTCTTCGACAGCCGGGTCCTTGCTACCCAGTTGCAGGGCCATCCCCAGGATGGCTACGATGCCAGCGACCACCCAGACGCGACCCGGGACACGGGACAAAACGCGTACCAGGCGATCCCGCCCCAGCGTGGCGCGGGGCCAGCGGCCACGGCGCTCGACCTGGTCGAGCATGGCCGCCATCTGGCCGGTGTCGGCAAAACGGTGGGCTGGTTGCTTGGCGAGCGCCCGGTTCATGAACCGCTGCCAATGACGCAGGTGTGCGGGTAGCTTGGGAATCGGGTTCTGCGCGTGCATCACCGCCATCGCCAGCGCATCCCCGGCTTCGTAGGGCAGGCGCCCGGTCAGCATTTCCCAGGCCAGCACGCCCAGGCTGTAGAGATCGGCGCGCCCGTCCACGTCCTCGCCACGTGCCTGCTCAGGGGCCATGTAGGCCGTGCTGCCCACCGCCAGGCCGGTGGCGGTCACCCTCGGGCCAAACCCCCGACGCAGCGCGATGCCGAAATCGGCCAGCAACGGCTGCTCGGTGTCACCGAACAGGACGTTTTCCGCTTTCACATCGCGGTGGACGACGCCGCGGCCGTGGGCATATTCCAGCGCGGACAGCAGTATCCGCAAGGTGGCGATGATGCGGGGCTCGTCCGGCCTGCCGTCGTCGCGCAGGAAGCTGCGCTGGCCCAGATGGCCCCGCGCGAGATACGGCATCGTGTAGTAGGGCAGCCCGTCAGCGGTCCGGCCCAATTCGTGGATGCGCACCACGTGGGGATGCTCAAGGCGCGCAATCGTACGGACCTCGTTTTCGAACCGGCGCCGGCTGACTTCGTCCGACAGCGCGTTGGGCGCCATGACCTTGATGGCGACCTCACGCGATGGCGCGATCTGCTCGGCCAGATACACGGTCGACATTCCTCCACGATTGAGCACCCGAAGCAGTCGATAGCCCCGGATTTCCGGCAGTGGATGCTCGTCGTCGATGTAATTCGCGCCTGTCATCGCGGCCCCCTGTCGCGAATCCGAGAGCATACCCCCGGTTCGGGTTATCGGGGCGTGTCCAGCTCGACGCCGCGGCCGCGATGCGCATCACGCTTGCGCCGTACATACAGCTGCTTGCGGACGCGGGCAACGACATCGCCAGCGGCGTCGATCACATCGGTGTCGAACCAGCACAGGACCTTGGCGCCGTCGGCGGTGGCCTGGCGCAATTCGTTCAGCGCGTCCTCCTCCAGATCAAAGCTCGCGCGCACAGTGCCACGGCCGGGTTTGACGAATTCGATTTCGCCGGCCTTGTCCCAGACGATGTAATCGCGACCCAGTGACTGCATCACCAGCAGCATCCAGAACGGATCGGTCATCGCAAAGAGGCTGCCGCCGAAATGGGTCCGCACATAGTTGCGGTTCCAGGGCCGCATGCGCAGCTCGACCCGCGCGTGGCGGTAGTCCGTGTCCAGACGGGTGACGTGGACGCCGCTGAACAGGAACGGGGGCCAGAGGTTGAGAACGTGGCGAAGCAGGCCGGCTTTCATGGGCGGGGCAGGTCAACGAGGGGCGGCCAGCCTGCCATACGCAGGCGTACATTCAAGTGCCGCGGAGCGAACCGGTCGGTGTCAGCGCTCCAGCAGCGGTAGTTTTCCGGTCTTGTCGTCCCACTCGGCCGCATCGGGCGGTGGGTCCTTGCGCGTGGAGATGATCGGCCACAGTGCCGCCAGCTCCGCATTGAGTGCGACGTACACCTCCTGGCCGCGCGGCACGTCGTCCTCGGGGTAGATCGCACTGACCGGGCATTCTGGCTCGCACAGCGTGCAGTCGATGCATTCCTCGGGATTGATGACCAGGAAGTTGGGACCTTCATGGAAGCAGTCGACCGGGCACACCTCGACGCAATCGGTGTATTTGCACTTGATGCAGCTCTCGGTGACGACGAAGGTCATGACGCGTATTCCCGTATTCCAAAGGATGGTTCGCAACGATTGTAGCGAGCGCCGCGCGGACTTCGGCGAATGGAATGCATCCGCGCCGGCGCCGGCCAAAAAGAAAGCCCGCGCAGCGATGCGCGGGCTTTCGGTAGATGGTGCTCCCTACGAGATTCGAACTCGTGTTTTAGCCGTGAGAGGGCCACGTCCTAGGCCTCTAGACGAAGGGAGCAGATCCACGCCGGACTCTCACCGTTGCGTGGCCGCACAGTATAGAGACGGCTGATCATCCCGGCAACTGGTATCCTGCGAAATTCCCAAAGCGGCGAAGCCCGCCTGATGCCTGAACAAAACCCACCTTCCAAGCCCGAACTGCGGATCATCCCGCGCGACCAGCACAACGTTTCCCGCAAGGACATCAGTCCCAATGCGCTGCGGGTGCTGTACCGGTTGCGCGACGGCGGCTTCTCCGCCTATCTGGTGGGAGGCGCCGTTCGCGACCTCCTGGCCGGACGCCAGCCCAAGGATTTCGACGTTGCCACCAGCGCGACGCCGGAGGAGGTCAAGCAGCTGTTCCGCAACTGCCGCCTGATCGGCCGCCGATTCCGCCTGGCGCACGTGGTGTTCGGTCGCGAGATCATCGAGGTGGCGACATTCCGCGCCAATACCGACGATGGCAGTGGCGACCGTGAGCAGCACGAGGGCGGAAGGCTGTTGCGTGACAACGTCTACGGCACCATCGAGGACGACGCCGTGCGGCGCGACTTCACCGCCAACGCCCTCTATTACACGATCGAAGACTTCTCCGTGCGCGACTACACCGGCGGTTTCGAGGACGTGCAAAACCGTCTGATGCGGTTGATCGGCGATCCGGAAACACGTTACCGCGAAGATCCGGTACGCATGCTGCGGGCGGTCCGGCTGGCGGCCAAGTTGGGTTTTGAGATCGAGCCGGCCACGGCTGAGCCGATTCCGCAGCTGGCGCACCTGCTGTCGGAGGCGGCACCGGCGCGCCTGTTCGAGGAATGCCTGAAGCTGTTCCTTTCCGGACACGCGGTGGAGAGCTTTATCGGCCTTGAGGCCCGCGGCCTGCTGCCGGCGTTGTTCCCGGATACCGCGGCGGCATTGACGGCCAACCGCAGCGGCGCGTTGCGCAGCGTGGTGATCGATGGATTGCGCGGCACCGATGAGCGCGTCGCCAACGACGAGCCCGTATCGCCGGCATTCCTGTTCGCCCTGCTGCTGTGGCCTGCGTACTGCCGGGCCCTGATCGCGTTACAGGCACAGGGCGTGCAGCCCGTCGACGCGCAGCGACGGGCCGCCGACCGCGTCACCGTGCGCCAGTTGTCCACGGTCGCGCTGCCGCGCCGGTTCTCCATTCCGATGCAGGAAATCTGGCTGCTGCAGTCCCGCTTCTCGCTCCGTCAGGGCAAGCGCGTGTCGCGGATGCTCGGCCATCCCCGCTTCCGCGCCGCGTTCGACTTCCTCAGCCTGCGCCTGGCCGCTTCTGACGAACACGCCGAGGACGTCGCGTTCTGGCGCGAGCAACAGGAGCTGGTCGGCATGGGGCCGGGCCAGCCCAGTCCGCGGCCGCGCGATGATCAGGACTCCGACGACGACGCACCGCGGCGTCCGCGCCGCCGCAGCCGCAGGCCCACTGCAGCCGCCGGCGAATGACCGCAAGCGTTGCCTTCGTTGGCCTGGGCAGCAACCTGGGTGATAGCGCGGCGATCATGCGCGAGGCGTTCGCGGCCTTGGGCGGCATTCCCCGCACGGAGGTTCTCGCCACCTCGCGGCTGTATCGCACGCCCGCCTGGGGCATGACCGATCAGCCGGACTTCCTCAATGCGGTGGGCATGCTGCGCACCGAGCTGCCTCCACAGGCGCTGCTCCGCGCTCTGCTGGAGATCGAACGCGAAGCGGGCCGCGTCCGCCTGGACGATGGCAGCGACCGCTGGGGGCCGCGAACGCTCGATCTGGACCTGCTGCTGTACGGCGATCGCGTGGTCGACGAGCCCGGCCTGACGGTGCCTCACCCGCACCTGCACGAGCGCGCCTTTGCGTTGCTGCCACTGTTGGAAATTGCCCCCGATGCCACCATCCCCGGCATCGGACGCGCGGCCGATGCGTTGGCCGGGTTGGCCTGCGACGACATCCAGGCGCTACCGTGTACAACCGCCGCACCCCCGCGCGACTGACTACGAGCACTGAGCCATGTATACCTCCCCCTCATCCCCTGTTGAGCGCAAACCCTGGACCGTGCCGATGCTGCGCGCGGCCAAGGTGGACGGCCGGAAACTGGTCATGCTGACCTGCTATGACGCAGGCTTCGCGCGTGCAGTCGAAGCAGCCGGAATCGACCTGGTGCTGATCGGCGATTCGCTGGGCATGGTGGTGCAGGGTCAGGCCAGCACCTTGCCTGTCACCGTGGACGACATCGCCTACCACACCTCCTGCGTTGCCCGAGGCCTGCAGACCGCGCTGCTGGTGGCCGACATGCCGTTCCAGTCCGATGCCTCGCCGACCCGCGCACTGGATGCGGCGACCCGCTTCCTGCAGGCCGGCGCCGCGATGGTCAAGATCGAAGGTGCCGGGCCGAAACTTGAGGTCATACGCTATCTGGTCGAGCGCGAGATTCCGGTCTGCGCACACCTGGGCCTGACCCCGCAGTCGGTATTGCGCCTTGGCGGCTACCGGGTGCAGGGTCGCGACGAAACAGCCGCTGCCAAGCTGCTGGACGACGCCCGCGCCGTTGCCGATGCAGGCGCGGAGTTGCTGGTGCTGGAATGCGTGCCGAGCGCCGTCGCCAGCACGATCAGCACCGCGCTGGAGATTCCCACCATCGGCATCGGTGCCGGCCCGCAGTGCGATGGCCAGGTCCTGGTGCTGCACGACATGCTCGGCCTGGCCGGTGGGCAACGTCGGCCCAAGTTCGTCAAGGACTTCCTGGTCGAAGGTGGCTCGGTGGTCGGGGCGATGCAGGCATTTGCTACCGCTGTGCGGGACGGTGACTTCCCCGGCCCGGAACACTCCTACGCCTGAGCCACCCATACCGTTCTTTCCGCGGCCGAGAATCCGATGATCGAGACCATTTCCGAACTTGCGCTGTTGCGCGAGCGTGTGCTTGGCTGGAAACAGGCGGGCCTGCGCGTGGGCTTCGTGCCCACGATGGGTAACCTGCATGCCGGCCACCAGTCGCTGGTCCGGCTCGCCCGCGAACACGCTGATCGCGTCGTCGCCAGTGTGTTCGTCAACCCGACCCAGTTCGGTCCGGGGGAGGATTACGAGCGGTATCCGCGCACGGTCGAGGCCGACATGACTGCGCTGGAGGAAGCGGGCGCCGACGCGATGTGGCTGCCCTCGGTGGAGACGATGTATCCGCACGGCACGCAAGGCGTCGTGGAAATCCGGGTGCCGGGCGTGACGGCCGTCCTCGAGGGTGCCCACCGTCCGGGCCATTTCGACGGCGTGACCACGGTCGTCGCCCGGCTTTTCAACCAGGTGCAGGCGGACGTCGCGGTTTTCGGACGCAAGGATTACCAGCAATTGGCGGTGATCCGCTACATGGTCCGCGATCTGGCATTTCCCATTGAACTGGTTGCTGCGCCGATCATCCGCGAGGCCGACGGACTGGCGATGAGCTCACGCAACCAGTATCTGTCTCCTTCGGATCGGCAGACGGCGGCCGCGATCCACCGAAGTTTGCAAGACACGCGCGAGGCTGTGATGGCGGGTATGTCTTTGCGCGCGGCCGAGAAGGATGCGGCGGCGCAACTTGCCGGGGCGGGCTTTGCGGTCGACTACGTGGCAATCCATCATCCGGATCTGAGTGCGGCCGACGCTGACGCGGCGGGGCCGCTGGTGGCCTTGGCGGCGGCGCGGCTGGGAAGCACGCGGTTGATCGACAACATCGAGTTTGAGCGCTAGACACAGCGTTTTGTCGCCGCTCATGCTGCAGTGCGCCATCCCCTGATAAACTCACATCTCCACACGCAGCTGCCGTTCGGTCGGAGTTTTTGAACCATGCAATTGAACCTGCTCAAGGCCAAGATCCATCGGGCCACCGTCACCCATGCCGAGCTGCATTACGAAGGCTCGTGTGCGATTGACGGCCGGCTTCTGGACATTTCCGGCATTCGCGAATACGAACAGATCCACATCTACAACATCAACTCCGGCCATCGCTTCGTGACCTACGCGATCCGCGCCGAGGAAGGCAGCGGAATCATCTCGGTCAACGGCGCCGCGGCGCACTGCGCCAAGCCGGGCGACCTGGTGATTATCTGCGCCTATGCGCAGTTCGACGAAGCCCAGGCGGCGCAGTTCAAGCCGACCCTGGTTTACGTCGATGCCGAAAACGCGATGACCCACACCAACGATTCGATCCCCGCCCAAGCGGCGTGATCCCTCCGATCCGGTCGCGTTATGCGCCGGGATGGCGGGGCACCGGGAGCGAGTGCCATTGGGTGCGAATGTCCCCCGGCACCGATACAGCCGGTGCCTCCTCCTTTATTTCTCCCCAACGGCATTCGCTCCCGTTGTTGCAGCGCGCGGTGGTTGTAGAAGCGTAAACCCGCGAGCTCGCTGCCTGCGTACGCGTGCGATCTTGCAGCGGTACCCGTAGACCTTCGGGGCGAAATAAAGGAGGAGGTACCCGCCGGAGGAGGGCGCCGGGGGACATTCGCCCGGAAGGTCTGCGGGTACCGCGCTCGTTCACCTCAGCCGCCGCGCTCGCGATGGCGCTGCAATGCCCACGTCACGTGTTCGCGCACGAGGTCGTCATCGATGTCCTGACGTGACTCCAGTGCCGTCAGCACTTGTGCGGTTGTAGGTGCGTTACCAAGTGCGACGGCGATGTTGCGCAGCCAGCGGCGATACCCGCTGCGGCGGATCGCCGAGCCCTCGGTTCGTTCCAGGAACTCCGCCTCCGTCCACGCGAACAGGTCCGCCAGACTGGCCTCGTCCAGGTTGTTGCGGGCACGAAAGTCGGGCTCGTCGCTGCGCTTGGCGAACTTGTTCCACGGGCACACCAGTTGGCAGTCATCGCAGCCGAAGATCCGATTGCCGATCGGCTCGCGGAATTCCAGCGGGATCGGCCCGTCGTTCTCGATGGTCAGGTACGAAATGCACCGCCGTGCATCAAGCCGGTAGGGCGCGATGATCGCCTGCGTCGGGCAGACATCGATGCAGCGCGAACAGGTTCCGCAGTGCGACGTGGCCGGTTCGTCGACGGGCAGCGGCAGGTCCAGGTAGATCTCGCCGAGGAAGAACCAAGAACCGCCGTCGCGGTCGATCAGGCAGGTGTGCTTGCCGATCCAGCCCAGACCGGCATTGCGGGCGAGCGCGCGCTCCAACACCGGGGCGGAATCCACGAACACGCGGTGGCCGAACGGCCCGACCAGTTCAGCGACGCGGTCGGCCAACCTCTGCAGGCGTTGGCGCATCAGTTTGTGGTAGTCGCGACCCAAGGCGTAGCGGGCGACATAGGCGCGCTCGCCATCGGCCAGAGTCTGCCACGTCTCGGTGTCGTCGCGGCGCCCGTAATCCAGACCCACCGACACAACGCGCAAGGTTCCGGGGACGAGCTCGGCCGGGCGCGAGCGCTTCTCGCCGTGACGGGCCATCCATTCCATCGACCCGTACAGGCCCTTTTCCAGCCAGTCGCGAAGATGCCCCTCGTCCTCGCCCAGCTCGATGCCGCTGATGCCGCAGCGCTGGAACCCGAATTCCGCGGCCAGTTCACGGATGCGCAGTGCGAGCGCCGCAGGGTCGGCGTGCCCGCGGGAATCGCGCGACGGCGTCACGCTGCTGGGCGGTGTGGAGGGGCGGGAGGGAGGGGTCACGGCTCTGTAAGTATAGAATCGCCGCATGTCGCCTGCCGTCCTCCTCACCAGCGATGCCTTGCGGGAAATCGAACAGCGCGCCGCCGTTCGGCTTGGCGATCCGTTCGAACTGATGCGCCGTGCCGGTCGCGCCGCCTGGCAGGTGGTCCTGGAGCACTGGCCGCAAGCGCAGTCGCTACTGGTCGTTTGCGGGCCTGGCAACAACGGCGGCGACGGTTACGTGCTGGCGACGCTGGCGCGGGCATCCGATCGCGAGGTGTCCGTCGTCTGTCTCCCGGACCACGAGCCGCGAACCGCCGAATGCCGCCGGGCGAGGCATGAATACATCGAAGCAGGCGGTGAACTGCTCGGCGCGGAAGCGCCGCTGCCGCCCGTCGATGTGGTGGTGGACGCGTTGTTCGGCATCGGGCTGACACGCGAACTGACGGGACCGGTCGCGGAGTTGGTCGAGCGGATCAACAGACAGTCGGCTCCCGTGCTTGCGCTCGATGTTCCCAGCGGCGTGGTCGCAGACACCGGCGCAGCCGGATCGGCAGCGGTCGTGGCCGCGCTCACCCTCGAATTCATCGCCGCCAAGGCCGGCTTGCGCACCGGCGCGGCGCGTGATTTCACCGGTCGGCTGCAGGTTGCGGAGCTGGGCCTGGGGGAATCGGATCTGCGTTCGGCGCAGGCCGATGTGGCATGGCTGAGGGCGCAGGAATTGGCGCACTGGCTGCAGCCACGTCGGCGCGACAGTCACAAGGGTCGTAACGGTCGACTTCTTTGCATCGGCGGCGACCACGGCCACGGTGGTGCCATCATGCTCGCTGCCGAGGCGGCGTTGCGCACGGGCTCCGGACTCGTCGACGTTGTCACCCGGGATGCCCACGTCGGACCGCTGCTGACCCGGCTGCCGGAGGCGATGGTGCACGGCGATGGCGCCGGTCGAACGGTGCTGGACGCGCTGATTGGCCGGGCGACCGCCATCGTGATCGGCCCGGGTCTGGGTCAGGACGACTGGGGCCGCCAGTGGTTGCGCGCAATCGTCGCGTCCGGCCTGCCGATCGTGTTGGATGCAGATGCGTTGAATCTGATCGCGGCCGATGTTGCTTCGGTCCCTGCCAGCGCCGTACTGACGCCGCATCCGGGCGAGGCCGCGCGGCTGTTGCAGACCGCGATCACCGATGTGCAGCACGACCGCTTCGCCGCGGCGCGTGCCATCGCCTCGCGCTACCAGTCGGTGGTGGTGCTGAAGGGAGCCGGCACCATCATCGCCGACAGTTCCGGGGACGCCAGCCTCATCGACGCCGGCAATCCCGGCATGGCCGTTGGCGGCATGGGCGACGTGCTCGCCGGCGTCATCGGCGCGTTGCTCGCGCAGGGACTCCCGCCGGGGGACGCCGCCGTATGCGGCGCGCTGCTGCACTCCGTGGCCGGCGATTCGGCGGCTGCAGATGGCGGAGAGCGAGGACTGCTGCCGAGCGACCTTATGCGGTGGCTGCGTTGCCACGCCAATCCCGGAGCCCGCTGATGGCCGTTTTCACGCTCGCCGACAGCAGCCAGACGGATGGCTTGGGTCAGTCCCTAGCGCGGACCCGGCCTGAACATGCCGTGGTTCACCTGGAGGGGGATCTGGGCGCCGGCAAATCGACGCTGGCCCGCGCGCTGCTGCGCGAGCTGGGCGTGCGCGGCACGATCCGCAGTCCCACCTACACCCTGGTCGAGCGTTACCCGCTCGACGGCGGTGGAGAGGCGTGGCACCTGGATCTGTACCGGATCGGCGATCCGGCCGAGCTGGAATATCTGGGTCTGGACAGCGCGGACGTGACCCTGTGGCTGGTGGAATGGGCGGATCGTGGCCGCGGGGGGCTGCCGCCTGCGGATCTTCAGATCGCGCTGGAAGTTCAGGGCGACGGCCGCCGCGCCCGGCTCTCGGCACAGAGCAGTGCCGGGACTGCATGGCTGCAGCGCCTCTTGAAGGCGAACGACTTCACCGCCGACTCCTGAACGTTTTGGCAGGAAGATGCGGCAGGTATCGGATTAATAAGGGAAAAAGTGCTTGCAATAACGGGTTTGCGATGGTTGACTACGCGGCATGCGAGTCCAATCCCCCAGCCTGTGCCGCCGTCTGTTCGGTTTGACCTTGATCGCCGTCTGCGCGGGCGGCGCTGTGCACGCGAGTGAAATCAAGGGCCTGCAGCTCAATGCAGGCGCCACCGGGACGCGCGCGGAGATTGCGCTGGACGCTCCTGGCGAGTTCAAGGTCATCAGTCTGGCCGGTCCGGATCGTCTGGTGATCGACATGCCGGCGTCTTCCGTTTCGCCAACGCTGTCGCTTCCCGCCGGTGCAGGCGTGGTGACCTCGGTAAGGACCGGCAAGCCCGTGCCGGGTACGGCACGCGTGGTGTTTGACCTTTCGCAAACGATCACTGCGCTCAAGCCGCGAATCGAGCAAAGCGGCAATGGCCCCGTTCTGGTGGTGGAGTGGCCCGGTGACGGCGCGTCAGCTGCCACGCCGGCAGCGGCGATTGCGGTTTCACCGACGTCCGCGCAGGCACCCAGCGCGGCTTCCACCGCCGCGGCGGCGCAGATGATGGCACCGGTAGCCGCGCCCACACCGACCCGGGTGGATACGGCGGCTTCCGCGGAGGCCACCAGCCGGCTTATCTCCCAGATCGCTGCGGCCAATGCCGCCGCCTCGGCCAGAGAACTCGCGAACCGTCCTTCTCCACAGGCTGCAATGCCGGGCATGGTTGCAGTGGCTCCTTCACCCGCCCGTGCGGCCCCGCCGCCTGTGGCTGCACCGCCCGCTGCGACTCCGCCGGTCAAGACCATCCAGCAGGTCATGCAGGGCCAGGGCATGCGCCCGCTGGTCATCGCGATCGACCCCGGTCATGGCGGGCAGGATCCGGGCGCGATCGGGAAGAACGGCACGCGCGAGAAGGACGTGGTGCTGGCGATCAGCAAGGAGCTGGCCCGCCAGATCAACGCCACTCCCGGGCTGAAGGCCTACATGACCCGCGAGCACGACGTCTTCATACCCTTGAACAAGCGGGCGGCGTTGGCGCGGGCCGCGAAGGCTGACATGTTCATCTCCATCCACGCCGACGCGGCCGAGAACCGCAACGCGGATGGTTCCTCGGTCTACGTGCTGTCGCTGCGCGGCGCTTCCTCGCAGCGTGCCCGCTGGCTGGCGGACAAGGAAAACTCGGCCGACCTGATCGGAGGTGCCCGCATGTCCGCCAACACGACGCTGGCCTCGGTGCTGCTCGACCTTACCCAGAGCGGTCACATGAAGGCGTCGGAAGATGCGGCAGGGCAGATCCTTGACGGGCTCAAGCGCGTCGGCAATGTCCACAAGCCGAACATCGAGCGTGCCAACTTCGCAGTGCTGCGCACCTCGGACATGCCGGCGATGCTGGTCGAGACCGCCTTCATTTCCAACGAAACCGAAGAAGTCCGACTCAAGGATCCCGCGTTCCAGCGCAAGGTCGCCGGCGCTGTACTGGACGGTGTCAACACCTTCTTTACCCGCCAGCCGCCGCCCGGCACGATGTTTGCGGCCCGCGCCGCCGCACTGGAAACCGCGTCTGCATCGATCACTGCCGGCGGCAGTCCCTGACCCGGCGAAGGTTGCTTCGCATGGGGGCAATCGCCTCCTTCAGCGGTACAGCCCACGTTCGCTATGATGGCCGGTCAACCTCGCCAGGACCTGCCGCTCCGTGTCAATCCGTCCCCTTCCAGATACCCTGATCAACCAGATTGCCGCCGGCGAGGTCGTTGAGCGACCGGCGTCGGTGGTCAAGGAACTGGTCGAGAACGCACTCGACTCGGGTGCCCGCCGGGTCGACATCGATCTGGAGGAGGGCGGGGCAAGGTTGATCCGGGTGCGCGACGACGGTTCCGGGATCTCGCCCGAGGAGTTGCCGTTGGCGGTATCCCGCCATGCCACCAGCAAGATTGCGTCCCTGGACGATCTTGAAGGCGTGCTTACCCTGGGTTTCCGCGGCGAGGCGCTGCCATCAATCGCCTCGGTCAGCCGTTTCGTGATGACCTCGCGTCCTGCCGATGCCGAGCACGGCTCCTCGCTGGAGGTTGGCGGTGGCCAGGTCGGAAACGTTGCGCCCAAGGCGCACCCGGTCGGAACCACGGTTGAGGTTCGTGATCTGTTCTTCAACGTTCCCGCGCGACGCAAGTTCCTGCGCGCCGAGCGCACCGAGTTGTCGCATATCGAAGAATGGTTGCGGCAACTGGCGCTGGCCCGACCCGACGTCGAGCTGCGCGTGTCGCACAACGGCAAGCCTTCGCGGCGCTGGAAGGGTGATGCGGACATGCTGGAAAAGGCCGGTCTGTCGGATCTGCGCCTGCACGAGACCCTCGGCGAGGAGTTTGCCAAAAACGCCATCCCCGTGGACCACAGCGGGGCGGGATTGCGCCTGCATGGCTGGATTGCCGAGCCCTCCTACAACCGTGCCTCCACCGACCAGCAATACCTCTATTGCAACGGCCGGGCGATCCGCGATCGCAGTGTGGCCCATGCGGTCAAGCAGGCGTACTCGGATGTGCTTTTCCACGGCAGGCAGCCCGCCTACGTGCTGTTTCTTGAGCTGGACCCCCGGCGGGTCGATGTCAATGTGCATCCGGCCAAGCACGAGGTGCGTTTCCGCGACTCGCGGCTGATTCACGACTTCGTCTATCGGACGCTCCAATCGGTGCTGGCGCGTACGCGCGCCGGCCAGCCGGCCGCGTTGCACGGCGGACAGCAGGAGGAGCGCCTGGTTGCGGGCGTTCCGGGCACCGGTGAGGGCGACTCGCAACCGGTGAACCCCTACCCGTGGCACCGCCCGCAGTCGCCGCTCGGGCTGCAGGTCGCGGACCAACGTGCGGGGCTGGCACAGCTGTACGGTGCCCAGCCTCCTGCCGAAGTATCTGCCGGCGTCCCACCTGGCGGACTCGCCGGAGCCGGCTCCATGCCGCTCCCCGCCAGCAGCGAAGCCACACTGCCGCCACTGGGTTACGCCATCGCCCAGTTGCACGGCATCTACATTCTTGCCGAAAGCAGTGCCGGCTTGATCGTGGTTGACATGCACGCCGCCCACGAGCGTATCGGCTACGAGAAGCTCAAACGTGCCCACGACGGCGAAGGACTGCGGACCCAACCGCTGCTGGTCCCGGCGACCCTGGCGGTGTCCGAGCGCGAGGCCGAAGTGGCAGAGCGCGAGGCGGACGTGCTCGAAACTTTGGGCTTCGAAGTCACCCGCTCCGGGCCGCAATCGGTAACCATGCGTTCGGTACCCGCGCTGCTGGCCCACGGCGACGTGGAGGCGCTGCTGCGCGATGTATTGGCGGATCTGCGCGAACATGGCGGCGCGTCGCCATTGGGGGGCATCCGCGTGTCCGCGGCCCGCGACGAGCTGCTTTCCACGATGGCCTGCCACGGTGCCGTGCGCGCGAACAGGCGGCTCACCTTGCCGGAAATGAACGCGTTGCTGCGCGAGATGGAAATCACCGAACGCTCAGGGCAGTGCAACCACGGCCGACCGACCTGGGCGCATTTCAGCCTGGCCGAGATCGACCGCTGGTTCCTGCGAGGACGTTGAGATGAGCTGCGCACCAGGGCATCGCATTTCCATCCCAGCGCTTGCGCTGGCCGCAGGCCTCCTGTTCGCCGTCGGCGCATGCGACGGCAACCGCCTCTTCAACGCCAAACAGGAGCCTGATGTGGCTGCCCAACAAATTGATTTCGAGGCCTACCAGCAATCCTGGCGCGAACAGCGCCGCGCCGCGCTGGTGGCACCGGACGGCTGGACAACCCTGGTCGGCCTGCACTGGATCACCCCGGGCGCGCATTACGTGGGCCGCAATCCCGGCAACGGCATCCAGCTCTCGATGGGCCCGGCGCACCTGGGCATGCTGGACCTGCGCGAGGGCAAGGTGCGCTTTGTTCCCGAGTCCGGCGGCGACCAGAGCGTTGATGGAGTGCCGGTCAAGGGTTCGGTCGTCTTGCGAAGTGATGACGACCCCGCCGGCCCGAGCGTGCTCGGTTTTGACGGTGGCCGCGGACAGGCGACGGTCATCCTGCGCGACAACCGCCACGCGTTGCGGGTTCGCCACGCGGACGCGCCGACACGGAAGGGATTTGGCACTCTGGAGTACTGGCCCGCCGACCGGGACTGGGTGATCAGTGGCCGGTTCATTCCGCATCCGCCGGGGCAGACGATCGAGATCGCCAACATCATTGGTTCGTTCGACGCGATGCCCAATCCCGGACTGGTGGAATTCCAGCGTGACGGAGTGAGCTACCGGCTGGAGACGATTGACGACGGCAGCGGTGGACTGTTCCTGGTGTTTGCGGACCGCACGAACGGCCACGGCAGCTACGGCGCGGGACGCTTCCTTGACGCGCCGATGCCGGATGCGGACGACGGCGTGCTGTTGGACTTCAACCGCGCCTACAGCCCACCGTGCGCCTTCTCCGACTTTGCGACCTGTCCGTTGCCGCCGCCGCAGAACCGCCTCGATCTGGCCGTCACTGCCGGCGAAAAGCTCTACGTGCCGCCAGCCAGCCCAAGGTAGCCCGTCGCCGTATCCGGTAAAAAACCATGCGCAAGACAAAACTCCTGATTGCCAGCCTTGTGCTGCTGTGCGGCACCGCGCTCGCAGTCGTGGCGCCCGACCGCTGGACGTCCACCGACAGCACCGACGCATTGCGGACGCAGGCCGAGTCTCCGACCCATGTGCCGCCGGTACCGTTGCTGTGGAAGGTGTCGGACCGGAACAACGCGGTGTACCTGCTTGGCTCGATCCATTTGCTGAAGGAAGACGATTACCCGTTGTCGGCTGACATCGATGCCGTTTTCGATGACGCTGCCCGGGTCATATTCGAGGTGTCCCCGGAAGAGTTGGGCAGCCCCGAAGCCAGCGCGAGCTTCAGGGAGGCGGCCAAACTGCCCGACGGTCGTACCCTGTCAGACCTGATCTCACCCCGGCTGCGGGAGAAACTGCATCGCCTGCTGGCCCGTCAGGGCGGATCATTGGAACAGGTCAATCAGTACAGCCCTTGGTTCGTGAACCTTTCGCTGATGCTGGGTCTGTCGCACTCGCTGGGTTTCAGCGCCGAGCTCGGCGTGGACCAGTACCTGATGCAACGCGCACAGGAGGCAGGCAAACCCACCGCCGGTCTGGAGACGATAGACGACCAGTTGCGTGCACTGGCTGACGCGCCGATTGCCGAGCAGGTGGTGGGCCTGGAGGACTTCCTCGACCGTCCGCAGGCAATGCCGGGTGAGCTCGCCGAACTGCACGAGGCATGGCGGGCGGGGGACGTGTCCAGGCTTGAAGCCATCGCGCTCAACGAGATGATGGTCAAGACGCCGCGCACGTATCAAATGGTGAACGTGGAGCGCAATCAGGCATGGCTGCCGCTGCTGCGGGGAATGCTCGACGGGCGTGGCCGTGACAACGTGCTGGTCGTCGTCGGGGCGATGCATCTGCTCGGTGACGACGGGCTTCTCGCGTTGCTCGCGCAGGCGGATTACACGGTGGAGCGCGTCTGCAGCGCCTGCGCCGGCTTGGAGCATCCCGGGCTTGAAGCGTCTCGCGAACCGGTCAGCGTTCCGAGCGGATCGTAGGGTCCAGCGGTCGATCGCCGGCGACCATTTCGATGCAGTCCACCGGGCATGCCGGAACGCACAGCTCGCATCCGGTGCACAGCGACGCCAGCACGGTGTGCATGCGCTTGGCACCGCCGATGATCGCGTCCACCGGGCAGGCCTGGATGCACTTGGTGCAACCGATGCAGTCCTCCTCGATCACCAGCGCGACCAGGCCCGGATTGTAGTCGCCGCGGCGGCGGTCAAAGGGCACAGGGCGCGTGCCGAGCGCAAGGGCGAGCGCCAGCGCACCGGCGTCACCACCGGGCGGGCAGCGATCGGTCTCCGCCTCTCCCAGCGCCATCGCCTCAGCGTACGGCCGGCAACCTGCATAGCCGCATTGACCGCACTGCGTCTGGGGCAGCAGGCGGTCGAGGCGCTCGGTCAGGCGTTCGGCGTCGTCCGGCGGCTGCATCGAATCACCGCACCGGCATTCCTGCGCTGGCGCCGCTGTCCGTGCCCAGCAGGGCGAGGGCACCGGCATCGAAGCCGGCTGAAAGGATCATCCCTTCGCTGATGCCAAAACGCATCTTGCGCGGCGCCAGGTTGGCGATGAACACGACGTTGCGCCCGACAAGTGCGTCCGGGTCGGCGTAACTCGCGCGTATGCCGGAGAAGATCTGCCGCTGCCCCAGCTCGCCCGCATCCAGCTGGAAGCGCAGCAATTTGTCGGAGCCCTCGACAAACCCGCACTCCAGCACCTTGCCCACCCGCAGATCAAGTTTTGCGAAATCGTCAATGCCGATGATCGGGGTGGCTGATTCGGTCGCGCCGGTCTCGGCAGTCGACGGTGCGGCTGCCGCTGGCGTGGCCGCTGCCGGGGCGTCGGTGGGTTGCAGGGATTCCTTGCTGGCTTCGGTCATGGCGTCGATGAGTTTGGGGTCGATACGGGTGAAAAGCGGCGTGTAGGGCTGGATCCGGTGCGCGGTGAGCGGCGCGGCGAGGTCGTCCCAGTGGGCGATCGGCGCGTTGAGGAACGTTTCCGCCTGGGCAGTGACCCGCGGCAGCACCGGCTTGAGCGCTGCGTTGAGCACCCGGAACAGGTTCAGTCCTTGGCTGCACACGGCCTGCAGCTGCGCGTCGGCGCCGTCCTGCTTGGCGATCACCCACGGCTTGTGGTCATCGATGTAGCGGTTGGCCTCGTCGGCCAGCGCCATCGTCAGGCGCAGCGCGGTGGCCGCCTCATTGCGTTGGTAGGCCGCTGCAATGGGTGCCAGCTGCTCGACGAAGCGGGCGTACATCGCCGGGTCCGGCAGGCTGTCAGCCAGCATGCCGTCGAAGCGCTTGCTGATGAAGCCCGCGCATCGGCTGGCCAGATTGACGAACTTGCCGACGATATCGGCGTTCACCCGAGCGGTGAAGTCGCCCAGGTTGAGGTCCAGGTCGTCCACCCCGCCGGAGGTCTTGGCAGCGAAGTAGTAACGCAGCGCCTCCGGATCCAACCCCGCTTCCAGATAGGTGCGCGCCATCACGAAGGTGCCGCGCGACTTGGACATCTTCGCACCGTCGACCGTCAGGTAACCGTTGACGTGCAGCCGGGTTGGCGCGCGGAATCCCGCGCCGTGCAAAACTGCCGGCCAGAAGAGGCCGTGGAAGTTGACGATGTCCTTGCCGATGAAGTGGTGCAGTTCGGCGGTGCTGTCCGGGGCCAGATAGCTGTTGAAGTCGAGGCCCTCGCGCTCGCACAGGGCCTGGAAACTGGCCAGGTAGCCGATCGGTGCGTCCAGCCAGACGTAGAAGTACTTGCCCGGATGGCCGGGGATCTGGAATCCGAAGTACGGCGCGTCGCGGGAGATGTCCCAGGCGCGCAGGCCACCCTCGGCGTCCAGCCATTCCTTCAGCTTGGCCTTGACGCCGGCGTTGGCGACGTCACCGGCCAGCCATTGGCGCAGGAACGCAGTGAAGTCACCGACCTCGAAAAAGAAGTGCTCCGACTCGCGCAGCTCCGGCTCCGCGCCACTGACGACCGACCGCGGCTCCTTCAGCTCGGTCGGCGAGTAGGTCGCGCCGCAGCTCTCGCAGTTGTCGCCGTACTGATCGGGCGTGCCGCAGCTTGGGCAGATGCCCTTGACGAAGCGGTCCGGCAGGAACATGCCACGGACCGGGTCATACAGTTGGGCGACGGAGCGGCGCTGGATATGGCCGTTGGCATCGAGCGTGCTGTAGATCGCCTCGGTCAGTGCCTTGTTGCGCGGCGAGTGAGTCGAGTCGTAGTGATCGAAGGCCACGCCGAAGTCGGCGAAGTCACGCTCATGGCTGGCCTGGATGCCGGCGATATAGGCCTCGGGCGTGGTTCCGGCCTTCTCGGCCGCCAGCATGATCGGCGTCCCGTGGGTGTCGTCGGCGCAGACAAAGTAGGCCGTGTTTCCGGCCAGGCGCTGGGCGCGGGAAAACACATCGCCCTGGATGTAACCGACCAGATGACCCAGGTGCAGGGGGCCGTTGGCGTAGGGAAGGGCGCAGGTGACGACAAGCTCGCGGGACATGGATATGGCTGTGGCGACGGAGCCGGTGAGTATCGCATGCGTCGCGGCGTCCATGACCCGGGGCTTCGGGTCAGCCATAAACGGCAACGGCCCGCGTCAGCGGACCGTTGTCGTCGTGCGTTCGGGCCGTGCGGCCCTGGGCAATCGTCTAGCGGCGCTGCCAGGTCTGGGTCTTGCCCAGCAGCGAGAACCCCATGAAGCCCCGGACCTCCAACTTCTGGCCGTTGTCGGCCAGGCTCATTTTCACCGAGTAGACCTTGCCGGTGGCCGGATCCAGGATCTTGCCGCCCTTCCACTCATTGCCGGTGCGGGCAACGTCCCACAGCATCACCATGCCTTTGATCGGCTGGTCCTTGCGATCACCCTCGCAGTCGCTGCACACGGGGTTTGGGCCCTTGTCGGACTGCAGCACTTCCAGGACCTTACCCGCCAGGCTGCCGTCCTGGGTCTCGTAGATCTCCACGACCGACTTGGGCTGGTTGGTTTTGTCATCGATCGTGGTCCAGGTACCGACCGGCGTCTGTTGGGCAAGCGCGGCCAGCGGCGCGGCCATCAGAGCCACCGCAAGTACCAGCAAGATGGAGATTTTCCTGTGCATGTTTCCCTCCGGAAGACAGTGTGGGTGCCAGGCACGAGGCGCTGGAACTGGTTCGTTATACCGTATCCAGCGATATTCGGACGATGGCTTAATCCGGTAAGGAGGCTGCCGGTCAGGTCCTACCGACGCATCCTGCGGACAGAGCATGTCCAGCCTTCTCGTCCTTGCGTTGATCCAGGTCACCCCATTCCAGTGCGCCGCTGCGACAATGCGTGTTCCGCAATACCCGCACGAGGAACGCCGTGACCGATTCTTTGCAAGCCCTGATCGGCAGCGTGCTGCTGCCTGGCACCGATACATCCCTGGCCGCCACCCAGGCACGGATCCGGGTTGCCCGCGATGGGGCCAATGTGGCGGTGTCCGTGGACGTGGGAGTGCCGGTTGAAGGCATGCGCAGCGAACTTGAAGCCACGATCCGCGCGGCGATCCAGGCCGAAGGGTCGCAGCTGGCCCGTCTCGAGCTTGGCCAACGCATCACCAGTCATGCCGTTCAGCCCAAGCTCTCCCCGCTGCCTACCGTGCGCAACGTCATTGCGGTGGGTTCGGGCAAGGGCGGCGTCGGCAAGTCGACGACGGCGGTGAACCTTGCACTGGCACTGGTCGCCGAAGGCGCGCGCGTCGGGGTACTGGATGCGGACATCTACGGCCCCAGCATTCCGATGATGCTGGGCCTGTCGGGCAAACCGGACAGCCCCGACGGCAAGTCCATCGAGCCGATGCGGGCCCACGGGGTGGAGACCATGTCAATCGGCTTCCTGGTCGAGCAGGACACGCCGATGATCTGGCGCGGTCCGATGGCGACCTCGGCACTGACCCAGCTGCTCAACGACACCCGCTGGGGCGACCTCGATTACCTGATCGTCGACCTGCCGCCCGGCACGGGCGACATCCAGCTGACCCTGGCGCAGAAGATCCCGGTTGCCGGCGCGGTCATCGTCACCACGCCGCAGGACATCGCCACCCTGGACGCGAAGAAGGCCTTGAAGATGTTCGAGAAGGTCGAGGTGCCGGTGCTGGGTCTGGTCGAGAACATGGCGGTGCATGTGTGCAGCAACTGCGGCCACGCCGAGCACATCTTCGGCGAGGGTGGCGGGCAGCGCATGGCCAGCCAGTACGACGTGCCGCTGTTGGGCAGCCTGCCGTTGCAGCGTGAGATCCGTGAACAGGGTGACGCGGGCGTACCTATCGTGTTGGCGCAGCCTGATTCGGCCGCAGCAGCCGCCTACAAGGACGCTGCGCGCCGCATCGCTGTGGCATTGGCCAAGCGGCCGCGGGTAACCCCATCGATCTCGGCGTCGCTGCTCTGATAGTGGACGCAGACAACGGCCGCGGCTGCCACCGGCACCGCCGCGGTCTACAATCGAATGTTTTCCGCCGGGGATTCCGCCCGACCGGAGCCGATCGTATCGGGGAACCCAACGCATGAGCATCAAGTCCGACCGCTGGATCCGCCGCATGTCCGAAAAAGACGGAGGCATGATCGAGCCGTTCGAACCGGGGCAGGTGAAGCACCTCAACGGCGAGCGCATCGTCAGCTACGGCACGTCCAGCTACGGCTACGACGTGCGGTGCTCGCGCGAGTTCAAGATCTTCACCAACATCAATTCCACGATCGTGGATCCGAAGAATTTCGATCCCGGCAGTTTTGTCGACGTGGAGGCGGATCAATGCATCATCCCGCCCAACTCCTTCGCGCTGGCGCGCACCGTGGAGTACTTCCGTATTCCGCGCGACACGCTGGTGGTCTGCCTGGGAAAGAGCACGTACGCGCGCTGCGGGATCATCGTCAACGTGACGCCGCTGGAGCCGGAGTGGGAGGGCCACGTGACCTTGGAGTTTTCCAACACCACCCCGTTGCCGGCCCGGATCTATGCCAACGAAGGGGTGGCGCAGATGCTGTTCTTCCAGGCCGCGGCGGATGACATCTGCGAGACCTCCTACGCTGATCGTGGCGGCAAGTACCAGGGCCAGCGCGGCGTTACCCTGCCGCGTACCTGAGCGCGGTCGGGCGCCAACGTATAGGCGTCTTCAGTCGAGCGCGGCGTGCAGGAGCTCAATCCGCTTTATCAACAGCTCGGGTTTGTAGGGCAGGGCGGTCGCACTGCCCCAGACGGGCCGCGGCCAGGCGATGTCCTCGCGATAGCGGCCGATCACGTGGATGTGCAGTTGCTCTACCTGGTTGCCCAACGCGGCGACGTTGAGCTTGTGCGGCTGGAACGCGCTCCGCAGCGCACGACTGCAGCGGTCGATCTCGCGGGTCAAGCAGGCTTGCTGCTCGGCGTCCAGGTCGATCCATTCCACCGCGTGCTCGACGCGTGGCACCAGGATCAGCCACGGGTGGTTGGCGTCATCCATCAAGCGGACTTCGCTCAGCTCCAGGTTGGTGACGGGGTGGGTGTCGTCGGCGAGGCGGGGGTCCAGCCGCCAGCCCAGGTCACGCGGCGGTCTCATCGCAGGTTCTCCTCGAAGAAGTCGATGCTGCGTTGCCAGGCCTGAGCCGCACTGGCGGCGTCGTAGTCGGCGCGCGGTTCGCAGTTGAAGCCATGCCCAGCGTGATAGACGTGCACGGTGGCGGCCGGATATTTCTCCCGGTGCTGCTCGACGTCGGCTGCGGAGATGCTGCGGTCCTGGCTGCCGAAATGGAACATCATCGGTGCGCGCAGCGGCTCGTCGAGGAACTGCACGTTGCGGCCGCCGTAGTAGCTCACCGACGGCAGTCCCAGGCGGGTGTTGGCGAGCAGCGCGATGGTGCCGCCCCAGCAGAAGCCAACCGCACCGGTGCGCAGTCCCTCGGCCTGCAGGAGGCTCGCGCTGGCGTTGGCAAGGTCGACGGCGCGGTCGATGCCCAGCGCACGCGTCAGCGCGAGTCCGCGGGCAATACCGGAGGCGTCGTATTCCAGCTCGACATCGCGCTCGACCGGATCGAACAGGGCCGGTGCCAGCGCCACAAAGCCTGCCTGGGCGAAACGGTCGGTGACGTCGCGGATATGCGCATTGACCCCGAAGATCTCCTGCAGCACCACGATGGCCCCGCGCGAGGGTCCGGCGGGCTCGCTGCGCCAGGCGCGGATGCAGCCATGCGGGGTATCCAGATCGATCCAGCGGTTCATGCGGTGCTCCGTTCAGCTGTCCGGCAGCTTGGGCTACGAGTTGATTCTAGCGCCAAGGCTATAATCGCGGTCCCCGAACACTGCGATGGCTCCAGGCACTCGTGCCCGGAGCCTTGCGCTATTCCGCTGACTGGTTACTCCATGCCCGTGCAAGACACTTTGTCCAAAAATCCGAAGGTCGGTTTCGTCAGCCTTGGCTGCCCCAAGGCGCTGGTGGATTCAGAGCGCATCCTCACCCAGTTGCGCGTCGAGGGATACGACCTGGTGCCGCGCTACGACGATGCCGACGTGGTGGTGGTCAACACCTGCGGCTTCATCGATTCCGCGGTGGCCGAGTCGCTGGATGCGATTGGCGAGGCCATGGCCGAGAACGGCAAGGTGATCGTGACCGGCTGCCTGGGCAAGCGCGCGGAAGTGATCCGCGAGGCGCACCCGGGCGTGTTGTCGATCAGCGGCCCGCAGGATTACGACAGTGTCCTGAGCGCGGTGCACCTGGCCGTGCCGCCGCGACACGACCCGTTCATCAGCCTGTTGCCGGACATGCAGGTCGAGGGCGTCGGTATCAAGCTGACCCCGAAGCACTACGCGTACCTGAAGATCTCCGAGGGCTGCAATCATCGCTGCAGCTTCTGCATCATTCCGTCGATGCGCGGCAACCTGGTGTCGCGGCCGATTGACCAGGTCCTGCGCGAGGCGGAGAAACTCGCCATGGGTGGGGTCAAGGAGTTGCTGGTCATCTCCCAGGACACGTCCGCCTACGGCGTGGATGTGCGCTACGCCGAGCACGAATGGCGCGGCAAGACCTACCAGACCCGCATGAAGGCGCTGTGCGAGGGCCTGGGCGAGCTGGGCCTGTGGACCCGCCTGCACTACGTGTATCCGTATCCGCACGTGGACGAGATCATTCCGCTGATGGCGGAGGGCACGATCCTGCCGTATCTGGACATCCCGTTCCAGCACGCCAGCCCGCGGATCCTCAAGCTGATGAAGCGTCCCGGTGCGATCGACAAGACGCTGGCACGCATCCAGAGCTGGCGCGACGTGTGTCCGGACCTGACGATCCGCTCGACCTTCATCGTCGGCTTCCCGGGTGAGACCGAGGCCGAGTTTGAGGAGTTGCTCGATTTCCTCGACGAGGCCCAGCTCGATCGCGTGGGTGCGTTCGCCTACTCGCCGGTGACCGGTGCCAAGGCCAACGAGTTGCCCGATCCGGTCGACGAGGCGGTCAAACAGGAGCGGCTGGGCCGATTCATGGAGCGGCAGGCGGAGATTTCCGCGCTGAAGCTGGAAGCCAAGGTCGGCACCGTGCAGCGTTGCATAATCGACGCGGTCGACGGCGAGCTGGCGATCGGTCGCTCAATGGCCGACGCCCCGGAGATCGACGGCGTGGTGCAGATCCAGAACGGCTACTTTGCCGGCCTCAAGCCGGGCGACTTCGCCGATGTCCACATCATGGGCAGCGACGAGCACGACCTCTACGGTGAGGTCTCGTTCGAGGATTGAGGCCGAACGCCTCATTCGTCGTAGGAGACGTCGACGATCGCAAAGCGGTTGCTGCCGCCCGGCAGCTCCGCGTCGAACTCATCCTCCACGCGTTTCTTGAGCATCGCCCGCGCCAGCGGTGAGTCGATGCTGATCCAGCCAAGGGCGGCGTCGGTTTCATCGGGGCCGACGATGCGGTGGGTGCGGGTCTCGCCGCTGGCGGTGTCCTCGACCTCCACCGTCGCCCCGAAGAACACCGCCTGGCGATCCTCCGGCGTGGTATCCACAACCCGAAGCGCCGGAATGCGCTTGCTCAGGTAGCGCACGCGGCGGTCGATCTCACCCAGCTGCTTCTTGCGATAGGTGTACTCGGCATTCTCGGAGCGATCGCCCTCCGCGGCCGCGGCAGCCAGGGCGCGGACCACTTCCGGGCGCTTCACCCGCCACAGCTCGTCCAGCTCGGCCTTGAGCCGCTCGTGGCCGGCGCGGGTAATCAGTGCGGTGCTGGCTGCGACCGGCGGGCGCCAACGGCTCATGGGCGACTCCGCAAGCTTACTGCGCGCCCTGGCGCGTCAGGCCGTAGTCCACTCCCGAGTCCGCTTTGTTGCCGTCGGCGTCGAGCATGACAATGCGCTCCCTTGACTCGATCGCGTACAGCTGGTCCTGCTCGGTCTTGCTGTTGGGGTCAAGACGGATCACCCCGTCGTCGGACTCGACCGACCAGTGGCCGTCAATCGTCCAGGTCCCATCGGGACGTTCCTGGTAGACGTGGGTGGTGCGGTAGGTGCCGTCGGGTTCCAGCGTGAGGGTGACGTCCATGCCGGGGCAGTCCGCGCAGGGCAATGTGCCGGTGAACGTCCCGGCGAAGTCTCGTGGGTCGAAGGTTGCTGCTTCACCCTCACCGGTGGGAACCACGTCCACGGCGGCAGGCTGGGAGGCCTCTACCGGGGTCTCATCAACGGCTGCGCCGGTCGACGGTGCGGGGGGCTGCTGGGCGCAGGCGGCCAGCGCGAGCGCGGCAATGCAGGCGAGGGCGATCAGGTTCTGGTTCATTGATTGACGTCCTTGGTTTTCCGGTGATTCATTTCTTGCCGCCGAACAGTCCGCCCATGACGCCGCGCAGGATCTGCCGGCCGACCTGGTTGCCAACGGTCCGTGCGCTCTGCTTCGCCATGGTCTCGACCATGCCCTGGCGGCGTTTGGTACCGAACACAATGTCGCGGATCGACTGGCCGAAGCCGCCGGTCTCCTCGGTGATCGGTTTGGCGTTGGGGGCGTTGGCCTGGTTCGCGGCGGCGTCGGCCTTGCGCGCCAGCAGCTCCATCGCCGATTCGCGGTCCACGCGTTTGTCGTACTTCGCGCCGATCGGGCTGCCCGCGCGGACCTGGTCGCGCTCAGCCGGAGTGATGGACCCCATGCGGCAGCGGGGCGGCGCAATGAGGGTGCGCTCGACCGGCATCGGCACGCCCTTGTCCTGCAGCGTGGAGACAAGGGCCTCACCGGTGCCGAGGCCACCAATCGCCTTGGCGACGTCCAGAGCCGGGTTGGCGACAAAGGTCTCCGCCGCCGTGCGTACCGCTTTCTGGTCGCGCGGCGTGAAGGCACGCAGGGCGTGCTGCACACGGTTGCCAAGCTGGCCGAGGATGTTGTCGGGCACATCGTCGGGAAACTGCGAGCAGAAATACACCCCCACGCCCTTGGATCGGATCAGCCGGACGACCTGTTCCACGCGCTGGCGCAGCGCAGGCGGGGCGTCGTTGAAGAGCAGGTGCGCCTCATCGAACACAAACACCAGCTTGGGCTTGTCGAGGTCGCCGACCTCGGGCAGTTGCTCGAAAAGCTGCGACAGCAGCCAGAGCAGGAAGCTGGAATACAGTCGCGGTTTCAGGATCAGGCTGTCGGAGGCAAGGATGCTGATCATCCCGCGACCATCGATGTTGGTCCGCATCAGGTCGGAAAGCTCGAGCGCAGGCTCGCCGAAGAAGTGCTCGCCGCCGTCCGATTGCAGCCGCAGCAGGGCGCGCTGGATCGCGCCGATCGACGGACTGCTGACCAGGCCGTACTCGGTGGAGATCGTCTTGCGCTCCGCCGCCAGCAGGTTGAGCATCGCGCGCAGGTCGGCCAGGTCGAGCAGCAGCAGGCCGCGGTCGTCGGCGACCTTGAACAGGATGTCCATTACCCCCGACTGGGTGTCATTGAGCTCCAGCATGCGCGAGAGCAGGGTCGGACCGACCTCGGTTACGGTGGCGCGCACCGGGTGGCCGAGCTTGCCGAACAGGTCCCAGAACAGCGTGGGACTGCCTTCGCTGGTATAGCCGTCCACGCCGATTTCGTCGATCCGGGCCTGCAGTTTCTCGTTCATCGTCCCGGGGACGGCCAGGCCGGCGACGTCGCCCTTCACATCGGCCAGGAACACCGGCACCCCGATCCGCGAGAATCCCTCCGCCAGCGTCATCAGAGTGACGGTCTTGCCGGTGCCCGTCGCGCCGGCAACCAGGCCATGGCGGTTCCCCAGTCGTGGCAGCAGGAACACCTGCCCTTGGGTTTCGGGCAGTGCGTGGGGCGTGGTGACGGCCTTGCCGACGAGCACTGGAGGGAGAGTGGGCATGCTGGTTTCCGGGGCGGGACTGCGGCTGATTCTATGGCCTAACGCGGCGGCGGTGCAGGCGGTCGATTGCGGTGCCCGCTTGCCACAGACTACCCTGCATGTCGCTTCCTCCTATCTGACCCCATGCCAGTACAACACTGCTTTTCCCGCCTGCTCGCCGCTGTTTTCGGCGTCGCCCTGCTGACTATGTCAGTGGATGCCTCCGCCCTGTCACGTCGCGACCAGGCCGCGGTCGATGCCATCACGGCCCGCATGGAGGCCGCGGAAACCGCCTACAAGCAGGCGCTGGTCAAGATGGGCAACGCCGATCCGGCCGGCAGCGGCGAAGCCGACAAGGCGCTGGAGGACATGGAGGATGTGGTAGCGGCCTGCTCGGGCCAGCGTGGCTGTTCCGTGCCGGCGCTGCTGAGCACCTACAAGCGGTTGCTCAAGCTGACCGCCGATATCGAGGGCAGCGACCTGTTGTTTGACGAGCTACCGCCCGGCACGGCGGGCCACCACATCACCTCGTTCGCCGATGACGTGCCCGAGGCAGCGCGCGCGGCGGCCCTGCTGGACGACGACGGTCACCACTTCGACCGCATCGTCCAGTACAACCCGGCGGTGCAGGAAGGCATCCGCCGCTGGCTTACCGACATGCGCGGCTCGCTGCTGACCAGTTACGAGAACTACCAGTACATGCGCCATCTGATGTGGCCGCAGTACGAGCGAGCCGGGCTGCCGGAGGCCTTGCTCTTCGGCATCCTCGCCAAGGAATCCAACGGCCGGGTGCACTCCACCTCGCGCGCGGGCGCCGCCGGGCCGATGCAGTTCATGTACGCCACCGGCAAGCGTTTCGGCCTGGGCGACGACGGTACCGGTTTTGACACCCGTTACGACGCCTACGCTGCCTCCGAGGCCAGCGTCTCCTACCTCAACGAGCGGATGCGCGAGCTCAACGGCAACATCGAACTGGCACTTGCCGCCTACAACGGCGGGGAAGGGCGCGCATTGCGGGTCTATCAGGGCGCGGGCGGCAAGGGGTTCTGGGATGCGGATGTGTACGCGCAGTTTCCACCGGAGACCCGCGACTACGTGCCGATGGTGATCGCAGCGGCATGGTTGTTCCTGCATCCCGACGAGTACGGGCTGACGCTGCCGAGGGTCGATCCCAAGCCGGCACAGCTGCGCCTCGAGCAGCCGGCGTCGATCTATCAGCTGACGATCTGCCTGGGCAACCGGGGCGTGCGCGAGGGCTACATGCGCGCGCTGCGCAACTACAACCCGCGCTACCAGGCCGACGAGCGGCTGCCCGCCGGCACCACCCTGCAGGCGACCACGCAGATCGCCGGATTGTATAAACGCCAGTGTGTGCGTGGCCCGCGTGCGGACATGGCGCGGGAGCTTGTTGCGAGCGATCCAAGCATGGCCGTGGTCAAGGGAGGTTCGCCAACCCGGCCCGTCCCGGCGCCCGTTGTCGCCGCCGTGGCGAATACGACCTCGCAGCCGCGCAACTACCCGGTGCAGCGCGGCGAGACGCTCACCACCATCAGCAAGAAGTTCGGTTGCGATCTCGGGCAGCTTGCCCGCGCCAACGGCGTCCGCCCGCCACGCTATGCCTTGCGCCCGGGTCAGAAGCTGAAGCTGACCGGGTGCACGTCGATCGAGTGATCGCTCTTTATGGGGTGACTGCGCGAAGCTGCGCCTGCGCGATCAGGGGAGCAACTTCGCCAGGGCCTGACCCAGTTTGACCGGCGTCTCCGGGCCCAGGCCGGCGGCCAGTTCGGCGACGCCGGCGGGCAAGAGCACGATGACGGTCGAGCCGTAGTTGAAGCGGGCCATTTCGTCGAAACGGTCCACCGTGATGTCCTCGCCCCGATAGTCCTTGACCGTGGTGGTGGTGCCGTAGGCCGGGATTTCCTCGCCGCTCCAGACGGTTTCCACACCCGAGACCAGCAGCGCACCCACCATCACCACCGCCATGGGACCGAAGTCGGTATCGAAATGGCACACCAGGCGTTCGTTGCGGGCAAACAGCCGCGGCACATGCTGCACGGCCGCCGGGCCGACGCTGAAAAGGCGCCCCGGGACGTGCACGGTCTCGCGCAGGCGCCCCGTCCAGGGCATATGCACGCGGTGATAGTCGCGCGGCGAGAGATAGACCGTGGCGAAAATCCCGTTGTCGAACGCGTGCGCCGCGTCCGCGTCGCCCAGCAGTTCGGCGGTGGTGAACGACTGGCCCTTGGCCTGGAAGATCCGGCCGCTGCCATCGGCATCGGCGGTGATTGCGCCGCATTGACTGACCCGCCCGTCTGCCGGCATCACCAGCACGCGCGGATCGGGGTCGGCGACGCGCGCGCCGGGCTTCAGTGCGCGGGTAAAAAACGCATTGAAGGTCGGGTAGTCGGCCGGATCGGACTTCGCCGCCTCCGACAGGTCAACGCCGAACCGCTGCGTGACCGTGTCGATCAGCCATGCGCGCAGGCGCGGATTGTCGGAGTAGGCAAGGCGGCGCGCCATCGACGAGAGCAGCCGGTGCGGCAACACATAGGTGAGTCTGGTGGTGAGGCTCATGGCAGTCTCAAGGTGCGCTGGCGGTGGTCAATGCAGCGAAGTCGGCGGCAAGCGCGGCCGGGTCGAAGGGCTGCTGGACCACGCCGGACATGCGGCCCTGCGGATCCAGCACGGCCATGGTCGCGCTGTGGTCGACCGAATACTGGTCCGCCGGTGCGCCGTCTTCCGGTGGCACCTTGGCGAACACCAGGCTCAGCGAGCGTGCGAACTTCTCCAGCGAGGGAATGTCCGCCGTTGCCGCCAGGGTGTCCTTGTGGAAAGCGTGGGCGTACTCGCCGATGCGGTCGGGCGTGTCGCGCTCCGGATCCACCGAGACGAACAGCACGCGTGGACGCACCGCCTCGGGAATCGACTCCCACTGCGCCTGCGCCTGGGCCATCTGGGACAGGGTCAGCGGGCAGATGTCCGGGCAGTGGGTGAATCCCAGGAAGACCAGCGTCCAGTGCCCGTTGAGCTCGCCCGGCACCAGTTGGGTGCCATCGGACTGGCGCAGGTTGAAGTCCGGCAGTGGCCGCGGCGGGTCAAACAGCTTGACCGCGCTGGTCTGCGGCCATGCCGATGGCGCCGACTGGCCGAAGAAATGCTTCGATGCGAGCAGGCCCAGTCCCGCGGCCAGGGCAACGAACAGGATGATGAGGGTGCTGCGGTTGAACATGGACAGCCCGGTGGTGGAGCGGATCAGCGGCCATGATAGCCGCCCGCTGCCGCTATAATCGCCGGTCTTCCGCAGAGCCTGCCGCCATGACCGTCGACCGCGCCGATTTCGGCTCCGCCCAGTTCGAGCAGATCTCGATCATCGACCTGATCCGCTTCGGCGGCAGCCGCTTGGGCGAGGCCGGCCTTGCGTTCGGCCACAGCTATGACAACGCCCTGGACGAGGCGACCCAGCTGGTGCTGCACGCGCTGTCAATGCCGCATGACCTCAGCCCCGTCTACGGTGCGTCGCGCGTCACCACTGATGAGAAGCAGCGCGTGATGGGGTTGCTGGAGCGGCGCATCAACGAGCGCATTCCCGCCGCGTACCTGACCGGCGAGGCCTGGTTCGCCGGGCTCAGCTTCAAGTCCGACCCGCGCGCGCTGGTGCCACGTTCACCGATCGCCGAGTTGATCGAAGCCGGTTTCGAGCCGTGGCTGGGCGGGCGCGAGGTCAACCGCGTCCTCGACCTGTGCACCGGCTCGGGCTGCATCGCCATCGCCACTGCCCACTACCATCCGCACTGGCAGGTCGACGGCGTGGACATCGATGACGACGCGCTGTCGCTGGCGGCGGAAAACCGGCAACGCCTGCTGGCCGACAACGTTCGCCTGCGCAAATCCGACCTGTTCAACGATCTTCAGGGCGAGGTGTACGACCTGATCGTGACCAACCCGCCTTACGTCACCCACGATGAGACCGACGCACTGCCGGCCGAGTACGCCCACGAACCCGAGCTCGGCCTGCGCGCCGGCGAGGATGGCCTGGACCTGGCGCTGAAGATCCTGCGTGACGCGCCCGAGCACCTGTCCACCGACGGGTTGCTGATCTGCGAGGTCGGCGAGGCGGAGCGCGCACTGGGCGAGCTGCTGCCGGAGCTGCCGCTGGCGTGGGTGGAGTTCAAGGTGGGCCAGATGGGGATTTTTGTCGCCGAACGCGCCGATCTCGTCGCGCATCATGCGAGGATCAAGGACTTGGCCGACGCTCGCGGCTGAATCATCATCGGGTGCGGCCCCGGCCCGGCCGTCGTCCCAGTGGAGGCACTATCTTGGCCAGCAACACGTATGGAAAGCTGTTTGCGGTAACCACCTTCGGCGAGAGCCACGGGCCGGCGATCGGCTGCGTGGTGGACGGCTGCCCTCCGGGACTGCAGATCGATGCCGCGGACTTCCGCCACGATCTTGAGCGCCGGGCGACCGGCAAGTCCCGGCATACCTCGGCGCGGCGCGAGAGTGACGCAGTCGAGATCCTATCCGGTGTCTTTGAGGGACGCACCACCGGCACTCCGATCGCGCTGCTGATCCGCAATACCGATGCGCGCAGTCGCGATTACGCAAAGATTGCCGAGCAGTTCCGGCCCGGCCACGCCGACTACACCTACTGGCACAAGTACGGCACCCGCGACCCGCGTGGTGGCGGGCGTTCGAGCGCGCGCGAAACCACGATGCGCGTCGCTGCCGGGGTGATCGCCAAGAAGTGGCTGGCGCAGCGCCACGGCATCCGCATCCAGGGCTTCCTCTCCCAACTCGGCGACATCCTGCCCAACTCGCTGGACCTGGCGGTGGTCGAGGACAACCCGTTCTTCTGGCCCGATGCTGCCCAGGTCCCGCAGTTGGAGGCGTACATGGACGCGCTGCGCAAGTCCGGCGACTCGGTCGGCGCACGCGTGGATGTCTGGGCCGACGGTGTCCCGGCCGGCTGGGGCGAGCCGATCTACGGCAAGCTGGACGGTGAACTCGCCTGCGCCCTGATGAGCATCAACGCGGTCAAGGGCGTGGAGATCGGCGCGGGGTTCGACGCCGTCGCCCAGAAGGGCAGCGAGCATCGCGACGAGCTGGGCCCCGACGGTTTCGCCTCCAACCATGCCGGCGGCATCCTGGGCGGCATCAGCAGCGGTCAGCGGGTCACGTGCTCGGTCGCATTCAAACCGACCTCGAGCCTGCGCCTGCCGGTGGACAGCCTGGACATCCATGGCAACACCGTTGAAGTGGTCACCACCGGCCGCCATGATCCCTGCGTCGGCATCCGCGCCGCCCCGATCTGCGAGGCCATGGTGGCCGCGGTCCTGATGGACCAGGCGCTGCGGCACCGCGCCCAATGCGGCGATGTCGTCGTACCTGAGCTCCCTTCCCCTGCAGCAATTCCCGGATAGTCCTGTCATGAGCAAGCTCTTCAACGTAGCCATCGCCGGTGCCACCGGCGCGGTTGGCGAAACCCTTCTGGCGATCCTCGCCGAGCGCCAGTTCCCGATCGGGGAGCTGCACCTGTTGGCCAGCGAGCGCTCGGCCGGCGAGAAGATCGAATACGGCGCGCGCAAACTGGTCGTCCGCGATATCGCCCAGTTCGATCCCAGCGGCGTGGACATCGCCCTGTTTGCCGCCGGCAGCAGTGTGTCTCGCGAGTACGCCGCGAAGTTCGCCGCGGCGGGTGCCGTCGTCATCGACAACTCGTCCGAGTTCCGTGGCGACGAGGACGTGCCGCTGGTGGTGGCCGAGGTCAACCCGGAAGCATTGCGTGACCGGCCGCGCGGCATCATCGCCAACCCGAACTGCTCAACGATGCAGTTGATGGTCGCGCTCGCTCCGATCCACCGCCGCGCGACGATCGAGCGGATCAACATCGCCACCTACCAGTCGGTATCGGGCACCGGTCGCGCCGCGATGGACGAGCTGGGCAAGCAGACTGCCGACATGCTCAATTTCCGCAACGTCGAAGCGAACGTCTATCCGGTCCAGATTGCGTTCAACGTCATCCCCCATGGCGGGGACTTCACCGACAACGGTTACACCACCGAGGAGATGAAGCTGGTCTGGGAGACGCGCCGGATCCTCGGCGACGACACCATCGGGGTGAACGCCACCGTGGTCCGCGTGCCGGTGTTCTACGGTCATTCCGAAGCCGTCCATATCGAGACCAAGGACAAGCTCACGGCCGAGGAAGCCCGCGAACTGCTGCGGGCACAGCCGGGGCTGGAAGTCATCGACGAGCACGCTGATGGCGGCTATCCAACCGCGGTTACCCATGCCTCGGGCAATGATCCGGTGTATGTCGGGCGCATCCGCGAGGACATCTCCCACCCGCGTGGCCTGTCGCTGTGGGTGGTGGCGGACAACATCCGCAAGGGCGCGGCCCTGAACGCGGTGCAGCTGGCCGAGCTGGTCGTTGCGGAGCATCGATGACGTTCCCGCGAGTGCATTGCTGCCCACTGTCTGCGCCGCTAGAGTCGCCGTCAGGGGAATCTAGGGGATGGCTGTGAATGGATTGATGCGCGTCGCGCTGGCGCTGGTCCTGATGGTTGCCAGCGGGACGGCCGCGGCACTCGGGCTGGGTCAGATCCAGTTGAAATCCAAGCTGGGCGAGCCGTTGCTGGCCGAGATCATGATCGTTTCCAGCGATCCGTCCGAGCTGGAGGGTCTGCGCGCCGGCCTCGCCTCGCCGGAAACGTTTGCCCGCATCGGTCTGGATCTTCCCCAGGGCGCAGTCGCGGATCTGCAGTTCACCCAGGCGCTGAACGATGCCGGGCGTCCGGTGATCCGGGTCACCAGCGTGGCGCCGATCGAGCAGCCACTGCTGAGCTTCCTGATCGAGGTTGATTGGGGCCAGGGCCGACTGGTCCGCGAATACTCCACGCTCATGGACGCGCCGAGGACGCTGGCAGCCTCCGCGCAGCCGTCGATCCAGGCACCGACGCAGGCGCAAAGCAACGCGATTATGCGTGACGCAGTGGCAGATCAAACCGAGCCGTCCGCGGTCACTGGATTCGTTGCGGAGGGCGCGGGCGACGAGCGCCCGGTCGCGGGTGATACGCCGCCCGGTATGACGGTGCCCGCGCAACCGACCCCACCGCCGACCCGCTATGGGGCGGTGCAAAGCGGGGAACACCTGTCGAAGATCGCCGAGGGTCTGGAGATGGACGGCAACCTCCAGCAGCGGATGATCGCGCTGCTGCAGGCCAACCCGGAAGCCTTTATCGGCGGCAACATCCACCTGCTCAAGCAGGGTGCGGTGCTGCGGATTCCCGGAGCTGACGAGGTCGCGGCGATCACTGCAGCCCAGGCAGCCGCGCAGGTGCGCGAACAGACCCGCGCCTGGCGGGTGGCATCCCAGCCGGTGCCGCAGCCACAGGTGGCGGACGCGGTGGGCGAGGCTTCGGCCGCGGGCGATACCGTGGCTGCCGCTACTGCTGCCGCGCCTGCCGACGGTGCGCGACTGGAAATTGTTCCGCCCGGCGCCAGTGATGCGTCGCGCGCAGGTACCCAATCAGGCCTCAGTGCCGGAGGCGAGGGCGACATGGTGCGACAGGAATTGCAGACAACCACGGAAACCCTGGCGGCGCGGGATGCGGAGTTGGCCGATCTCAAGAGTCGCATCGACACCCTCGAGCAGCTCCAGTCCGACCAGCAGAAGTTGCTCGCGATGAAGGACGCCGAGCTTGCATCCGCGCAGGAGCAGTTGGCCCAGGCGCAGTCCACGCAGGCCGCCGCCCAGGCGGACCCGGCCGGGGGGGCGGCGGTGCCGTGGCTTCTGGGCGGAACGGTGCTGGTGCTGGCGCTTGTGGCTGTCTGGTGGTGGAGGCGACGCGCCGACTCGGTGCCGCGCTTCCGCGCCCCCGTGGCACCCGCGCGCGCGGCTTCAACCCCTGTGCGCGGATTTGCTGCCGGCTCGGAAGCCCCTGCCTCTGCGCCTGATCCGGAGCGGAGCCTGCTGACCCCGAACGTGGTGGATCGGACCGCTGAAAGGAGTGTGCAACCCGCCGTTGCTGTCGACGCAGACACCCCGGGCCCGGGGCCGGCGCCGGTAGCCAGCGCTGCATCGACCGATACTGCTGCGGCGGCGGTACCCGCATGGCACGGTGCCCCGACCGCAACCGGCCAGACCCGCCTGACTGCCCCGTTGTCCGTCGCCGATGCATCGTCCGACGCGCCGCGCGGGCACGCAGTCTCGACTTCACGCCCCGTCGGTGGGGATGATGCGCCCGGCATGGAACGGCTGGAGTTGGCGCGCGCCTACCTCGACCTCGGCGATGAGGGCAGCGCGCGGCAATTGCTCGGCGAGTTGCAGGTCAGTGGCAGTCTGGAGGCGCGTCAACAGGCCACGCGCCTGTTGCGGGAGCTGGGGTAAGCGGTGCCGACGGAAAACGGAACGCTGCCCGACCCGATTCCGCCCGATTCCCCGGCCGCGAGGTCTGCGGATAGCCCGCCGACGCAACGTCGTTGGGTGCTCGGCGTGGAGTACGACGGCGGCAGCTTCTCGGGATGGCAGCGCCTCAACAAGCGCGACGAGCCGGAGCGGCGCGTGGAACCCACCGTGCAGGCAGCAGTGGAACAGGCCGTGAGCATCGTCGCGGGCCGGGAGATTGGCGTGGTGTGCGCGGGGCGTACCGACGCCGGCGTGCACGCCGCGACCCAGGTGGTGCACTTTGATGGCCCCGCGCAGCGTGATCCGCGTGGCTGGGTACTGGGCGCCACCAGCAACCTGCCGCCGTCGGTATGCGTGAAATGGTGTGTGCCCACCACCGATGAGTTTCACGCGCGGTTTTCCGCCCGAGCGCGGCGATACCGCTACACCATCCTCAATCGCGCGATTCGGCCCGCCTTGCAGCACCAATACCTGAGCTGGGCGCGCAAGCCGCTGGATACGGACACGATGCACCAGGCGGCCCAGCATCTGGTCGGCGAGCATGATTTTTCCGCGTTCCGGACCGTGCACTGCCAGGCGCCGCACGCGCGCCGCGACTTGCACCATATCGCCGTATCGCGCGACGGCGACCTCGTCACCGTGGAAGTCCAGGCCAACGCCTTCCTTCACCACATGGTGCGAAACATCGTCGGCAGCCTGCTGTTGGTCGGGCAGGGGGAGCGCCCGGCCAGCTGGCTGCAGGAGGTCCTGGACGGGCGCGATCGCAGCCGGGCCGGACCCACCGCGCCCTCGGCCGGACTGGTGTTCGTCGGCCCGCGTTATCCCGCCCGTTGGCAATTGCCCGCAGAAGTCACCCTGTGAGCGACGCGACGTGCGTGTGCTTCCAGACTATATTCATGGTCCCGCCCAACGCGGAGCGGCCGGAAAAACCGGTCATCAGGAGCAAGTGTTGAGGATGTTGTCTTGAAGCGGACCCTGTTCCGCACCCGGATCAAGTTCTGCGGTTTCACCCGGCCGGGTGATGTGCGGCTTGCCTGCGAGCTGGGCGCCGACGCGATCGGTTTCGTGTTTGCGCACGGCAGCAGCCGCCGGATTGCCCCGGCGGAGGCGCGGGCGATGCGCCAGGCGCTGGCACCGATGGTGGACTCGGTCGCCTTGTTCAGTGACAACCCCGCCGAAGAGGTCCGCGAGGTCGTACGCCAGATCCGTCCCAGCCTCCTGCAGTTCCACGGCAGCGAAGACGATGCGTTCTGTCGCGCGTTCGGTGTGCCATACCTCAAAGCCATCGCGATGGGCAGCCCGATCAGCAAGGAACATCCTGCCGCCTTGCACCAACAATACCCGGGCGCGGCGGGATTCCTGTTCGACAGCCACGGCGCCGGTACCAGTGGTGGTAGTGGCAAAGTGTTCGATTGGGCGCGCATTCCCGCCGGCGTACAGAAACCCTTCGTGCTGGCCGGCGGCCTGACCTCGGACAATGTGTTCGAGGCGATCATCGCCACGATGCCGTGGGCGGTGGATGTCTCCAGCGGCATTGAAAGCGCGCCCGGGCTGAAGGACGGCGACCGGATGCGCCGCTTCGTCGAACAGGTGCGCCACGCCGATTGCCACGTCCTGGACTGACGCTTCCGTCTGGTCCATATCCCGATACGCCCAGACACCGCGTGCATCTTCGCCCGCGGTCACCAAACCTCCCCCGGTGAAACCGAGTCATGACCTCCCCATTGCCATCCGATATCCCCATCGACTACCACGCTTATCCCGACAAGAACGGACACTTCGGGCGCTTCGGCGGTCGCTTCGTTGCCGAGACCCTGGTCGGGCCGCTGCAGGAGCTGGCCGATGCCTATGATGCGGCGCGCGTTGACCCGGCATTCATCGCGACCTTCGAGGACGACCTGGCCCATTACGTTGGCCGACCGAGTCCCATCTACCATGCCCGCCGCCTGAGCGAAGAAGTGGGCGGCGCACGCATCCTGCTCAAGCGCGAGGACCTCAACCACACCGGCGCGCACAAGATCAACAACACGATCGGCCAGGCTTTGCTGGCCAGCCGCATGGGCAAGACCCGCATCATCGCCGAGACCGGCGCCGGCCAGCACGGCGTGGCATCGGCCACCGTTGCCGCCCGGCTCGGCCTGGAGTGCGTGGTGTACATGGGTGCCACGGACATCGAGCGCCAGAAGATCAACGTCTATCGCATGCAGTTGCTCGGTGCCCGCGTGGTGCCCGTGACCAGCGGCTCGGCCACGCTGAAGGATGCCCTGAACGAGGCGATGCGCGACTGGGTGACCAACATCGCCGACACCTTCTACATCATCGGCACGGTAGCCGGCCCGGACCCGTACCCACGGATGGTGCGCGACTTCAACGCGGTGGTCGGCCGCGAGGCGCGCGCGCAGATGCTGGCCGAATACGGCCGCCTGCCTGATGCGGTGACTGCCTGCGTTGGTGGGGGCAGCAACGCGATCGGCATCTTCCATGCGTTCCTTAACGATCCGGGTGTCCGTATTGTCGGTGCCGAGGCGGCGGGCGAGGGCATGGACAGCGGGCGCCATTCGGCCTCACTCACCGCTGGCCGGCCGGGTGTCCTGCACGGCAACCGCACCTACCTGCTGTGCGACGACGATGGCCAGGTCATCGAGACCCATTCGATCTCCGCCGGGCTGGACTACCCCGGTGTCGGGCCCGAACACGCGTTCCTGAAGGACACCGGGCGCGCCGAGTACGCGGGAATCACCGACGAGGAAGCGCTCGATGCGTTCCACCGGTTGATCCGTACCGAAGGCATTCTGCCGGCGCTGGAGTCCAGCCATGCGGTGGCCCAGGCGGTGAAGCTGGCGCGCGAATTGCCGGCCGATGCGATCGTGCTGTGCAACCTGTCCGGCCGGGGTGACAAAGACGTACATACGATCGCGCAGCGCGAGGGGATGGTGCTATGAGCCGCATCGCCACCCGCTTCGCCGCGCTGAAGGCACAGGGGCGCAAGGCGCTGGTGCCCTTCATCACCGCTGGCGATCCGTCGCTGGAGGCCACGATGCCGGTGATGCACGCGCTGGTCGCCGCCGGCGCGGACGTCATCGAGATCGGCGTCCCGTTCTCGGATCCGATGGCCGACGGCACCACCATCCAGCACAGCTCCGAGCGCGCACTCGCTCGCGGGGCCGACATGGACTACGTGTTCGAGACTGTTCGCCAGTTTCGCGAGGACAACCAGGACACCCCGGTGGTACTCATGGGTTACCTCAACCCGGTCGAGATCCGCGGTCCGGAAGCCTATGCCGCGCAGGCGGTCGCCGCCGGGGTCGACGGCGCGCTGCTCGTGGACTTGCCTCCCGAGGAAGCGGTCGAGTACCGCGAGGCGTTCGATCGTCACGGCCTGGCGCTGATCCTGCTCGCCGCCCCGACCACCTCGGCAGAGCGCATGCAGCGCCTGTGCACGCTGGCTACCGGTTATCTGTACTACGTGACCTACGCCGGTGTGACGGGCGGTGACCATCTCGACACCGGCGCCGCCGGCGACCGCCTGCGTTTGATCCGCGCGCTCGACAAGGTGCCGGTGGTTGCAGGTTTCGGCATCAAGGATGCCGCCAGTGCCGCTGCCATGGCCGTGCACGCCGACGGTGTGGTCGTAGGCAGCGCGCTGGTCGCCGCCATGGCCGACGCGCTGGATCCCGCCGATGCGGCGCGCAACGCTGCCGCGTTCCTGCTGCCCTTGCGTGAAGCCCTCGACGGCTTGCCCGGCGCCTGACGAACGGCCGGACGAACGCCTGCGGTAAACTGCCGCGTTCGCCGGCGGTACCGGCAACCGCCCGCCGCCATTTTGTGGCGGCAGGCGGGCACAGACACCTCCGGATCATTGCACCGGACCAATTACAGGGAATCCGCAACGCATGTCCTGGCTCAAGAAACTCATGCCTTCCGGCATCCGCACCGAGACGCCTGTCGCCAAGCGCCGCAGCGTCCCCGAAGGCCTTTGGGAAAAGTGCGATCGCTGTGGCGCGGTGCTCTACCGCCCGGAGCTCGAAGAAAACCTGGAAGTCTGTCCGAAGTGCAACCACCACCGCGCCATCCGCGCGCGTGCCCGGTTGACCGCCTTGCTGGACGTTGGCAGCACCAGTGAGATCGGCGCGGAGCTCGGTCCCACCGATGTGCTCAAGTTCCGCGACCAGAAGCGCTATTCGGACCGTATCAAGGCTGCGCAGAAAGCCACCGGCGAGCGCGACGCGCTGATAGCGATGAAGGGTGAGCTCAAGCAGCGTCCGCTGGTGGCGTGCGCGTTCGACTTCGCGTTCATGGGCGGATCCATGGGCTCGGTGGTCGGTGAGCGGTTTGCCCTCGCAGCCGAAGCCGCGCTGGCGGCGGGCTGCCCAATGGTGTGCTTCACCGCCACCGGTGGCGCGCGCATGCAGGAGAGCCTGTTCTCCCTAATGCAGATGGCCAAGACCTCCGCCGCGCTGGGTCGCCTGCGCGCCGCGGGCCTGCCTTACATCGCGGTGCTCACCCATCCCACCACCGGCGGCGTGTCCGCGTCGCTGGCCATGCTGGGCGACATCAACATCGCCGAGCCCGAAGCACTGATCGGCTTCGCGGGCCCGCGCGTGATCGAACAGACCGTGCGCGAGACCCTGCCGGAAGGTTTCCAGCGCAGCGAATTCCTTCTGGAGCATGGCGCCATCGACCAGATCTGCGACCGTCGCGAGATGCGCGACCGGCTCGCCGACCTGCTCGCCATGATGATGCGCCAGCCTGAGCCAGTCGACGATGCGGGGGAGAACGCGTAATGGGACGTCGTTATTTCGGCACCGATGGCATCCGCGGCCGGGTAGGCGAGAGCCCCATATCCGCCGACTTCCTCCTGCGCCTGGGCAATGCCTACGGCCACGCGCTCAAGCGCTCGGTCGAGTCCGGTCGGGCGTGGCGCAAGCCGGTGGTGATTATCGGCAAGGACACGCGCATATCCAACTACATGTTCGAGGCGGCTCTGGAAGCCGGCCTGGTGGCGGCTGGCGTGGACGTGCAGTTGATGGGTCCGATGCCGACCCCGGCGGTCGCCCACCTGACCCGCTCGATGCGCGCCGACGGCGGCATCGTGATCTCCGCCTCGCATAATCCGCACTACGACAATGGCATCAAGTTCTTCTCGGCCGAAGGCGAGAAGCTCGACGACGCCACTGAACTGGCCATCGAAGCTGCTCTGGATGAGCCTTTCAGCACCGTACCGTCCGCCGAGCTGGGCAAGACCGCACGCACCCGCGATGCCATCGGCCGCTACGTCGAGGCCTGCAAGACCTCCGTACCCAAGGGTTTTGATCTGGGCGGCATGCACATCGTGCTCGACTGCGCGCACGGCGCGACTTACCAGCTCGGGCCGCTGGTCCTGCGCGAACTGGGGGCCAAGCTGGATACGATCGGCGTGGATCCCAACGGCCTCAACATCAACGACGGCGTGGGCACGACCCACCCGGAGGCCTTGTCCGAGCGCGTTCGCAGCACCGGCGCCGACCTGGGTATCGCCTTCGACGGCGACGGCGACCGGGTGATGTTTGTCGATGCCGACGGGACCGTCCACGACGGCGATGACCTGATCTACGTGCTCGCCAACGACTGGCGCGAGAGCGGCCGGCTTCAGGGCCCGGTGGTGGGCACGCTGATGACCAACTACGGACTGGAACGCGCCTTCGAGCAGTCGGGAATCGAGTTCCTGCGTGCCAAGGTCGGTGACCGCCACGTGCACCAGAAGCTGGTCGAGCACGGTGGCGTACTGGGCGGCGAGGCGTCCGGCCATCTGCTGTGCGTGGACCGCACCAGTACCGGCGATGGCATCGTCAGTGCATTGCAGGTGCTGGAAGTGCTGCGCCGCCGCGGCATCGGCCTGAAAGAGGCACTCGCCGGTCTGGAACGGGTGCCGCAGAAAACCGTGAATGTCCGCTGCGGCGACGCCGTGAAGCCCGCTGAGCTGCCATCCGTACAAGCTGCTTTGGCCGAAGCGCAGCGGGCGGTCGCCGGCCGCGGGCGTGCTTTCCTTCGCCCGTCCGGAACCGAGCCGGTGGTCAGGGTCACCGTGGAGGCCGATGATGACGGCCTGATGCAGTCGACCCTGGATCGCCTTGCCGGCGCGGTGCGCGAAGCGGCCCGATAGGCCGTCGCCGGTCGCCGCCGGCTCCGCTTCCTTGATGAGGTTTCAGACCCTATGAGCCCGACCCGTATCCCGATCTTCGACATCAGTCGCTTCGACGATCCCGCCCAGCGGGACGCCTTTGTCGCCGAACTGGGCGCCGCCTACCGGGAGTGGGGCTTCGCCGGCGTGCGTGGACACGGCATCGCGCAGTCGCAGGTCGACCGCAGCTACGAGGTGTTCCAACGCCTGTTCGCGCTGCCCGAGGACGTCAAGCGCAAGTACCACGTCGTCGGCGGCGGCGGCGCGCGTGGTTACACGCCCTTCGGTATCGAGACCGCCAAAGGCGCACAGCACTTCGATCTGAAGGAGTTCTGGCACGTCGGCCGCGAGATCCCCCGGGACTCGCGCTACGCCGAGTCCATGCCGCCCAATGTATGGCCCGAGGAGCTGCCGGAGTTCCGCGAGGTCGCCTACGGCCTGTACCAGTCGCTGGACCGACTCGGTGCCAGAGTGCTCAGTGCGCTGGCACTGCATATCGGCCTGGACGAGCACTGGTTCGACGACAAGATCGACAGCGGTAATTCGATCCTGCGCCCCTTGCACTACCCCCCGATCACCAGCCTCGAGGTGCCCAACGAGCGCGCCGGCGCGCACGAGGACATCAACCTGATCACCTTGCTGGTGGGCGCCAGCGCAGAGGGCCTGGAGGTGCTTTCCCACGCGGGCGAGTGGGTGCCTTTCACCGCCGACGCCGACACCATCGTGGTCAACATCGGCGACATGCTGCAGCGGCTCACCAATCACGTGTACCCGTCCACGACGCACCGCGTGGTCAATCCGCAGGGCGAGAAGGCGCGCCAGCCGCGCTACTCCACCCCGTTCTTCCTCCACCCCAACCCCGACTTCCTCATCGATGTGCTGCCGGGAACGGTCACCGCTGACAACCCGAGCCGCTACCCCGAGCCGATCACCGCCCAGGGGTATCTGGAAGAGCGGCTGCGGGAGATCAAGCTCAAGTAGGTTTCAGCCGACCCGGGCGGGGCGGGGCGGTGCCGGAAACGGTCCGTTGAACCCCCCCGTAGGTCGCCGATCATCCACGGTGCGGTAGAATCCTGTCTTTCACTCGCGGGGGTAGGCATGGCACGTCGCAGGATTGTCGCTGGTAACTGGAAGTTGAACGGAGATCGTCGATTCTCCGCGGAGCTGCTGGATGCAGTGACTGCCGGCGAGGGTGCCCCCGGTGTGCAGCGCATCATCATCCCGCCCGCGTTGTACCTGGCAGAGCTGATCGCCCGCTATGCAGCCACGGGCCTGGAGTTTGGCGCCCAGGACGTCAGCGAGCATGCCAGCGGCGCCTATACCGGTGAGATCTCCGCGCAGATGCTGGCGGACGTGGGAGCCGGCTACTGCCTCGTCGGTCACTCCGAGCGCCGCCAATACCATCACGAGACCAGCGAGCTGGTCGCGGCCAAGTTCAGGGCAGCCAAGGCTGCAGGCATCATTCCCATCCTGTGCGTGGGCGAAAGCCTGCAGGAACGCGAGGACGGCCAGACCGAGGCACGTCTGCAGGAACAGCTGGCCCCGCTGCTGGTCGACGGTGCGAAGGCGCTCGACGGCGCGATCATCGCCTACGAGCCGGTCTGGGCCATCGGTACCGGAAAGACCGCCAGCCCCGAGCAGGTGCAATCGGTACACGCATTCATCCGTAGCGGAGTTGCATCGCACGATGATAGAATCGCTGGCTCGCTTCCGATCCTGTACGGCGGAAGCGTAAAGGCCGACAATGCCGCCGCCTTGTTCTCACAAGCGGATGTCGACGGCGGCCTGGTAGGAGGCGCGTCCCTGGTGGCCGCCGACTTCAACGCCATCGCAGCCGCGCTGGCACCCTGACCTGTTCCGGGCCTGGCCCGGGCGACTTACCAAAGAGTCTTCCGATGCTGTTGTTTCTCAACGTCATCTATGTGCTGATTGCCGCGTCCATGATCGTGCTGATCCTGATGCAGCGCGGCTCTGGCGCCCAGGCCGGCGCCGGTTTCGGCGGTGGCGCCTCCGCGACGGTATTCGGTGCGCGCGGCGCGTCCAGCTTTTTGTCCAAGGCCACCAAGTGGCTTGCCATCTCCTTCTTCGTGATTGCGATGTTCATGGCTTGGCAGGCCACCCACAGGGCCGTCGGCCCGACGACGGGGCAAGGCTTGGGCGTGATGTCGCAGGTGCCCGTGGATCCCGCGCCCGCCGTGCCGGTAGTCCCGGGTGAGGCGCCGGCGGATGCGCCGGCCCCGGCCGTCGTTCCTGAGGTCCCTGTGGCCCCGGCCGCTCCCGAGGCGACGGATTCGGCACCGTCCGAACCGGTCCAGAATTAAGTTATTCGCGATAAGATAAGCAGTTACATCCGGCATGGATGCGCGGGTGCCCGGTCTTCATTGCCGGAAGCCGGGTCCACCGTTAGCGGTTGGATTCGGAGCAGGAGGCGTAGAGCTGGAACATGTGCCCAGGTGGCGGAATTGGTAGACGCACTACCTTGAGGTGGTAGCGGCTTAGGTCGTGGGGGTTCGAGTCCCCCCTTGGGCACCACTCCACAGTTGTACCGTCAACGGCATCGGCTGCTGCCACAGGCAGCATTGATGCCGCCGAGCCAAGGCCACGCACAAGCGTGGTGTAGCCGAGAGAACAGAAGTGCTGGGCGAATATCTGCCGACCTTGTTGTTTCTTATCGTCGCCAGCGGCATTGGCGTCGCCCTTCTGGTGGTGGGACACCTGCTGGGGCCCAAGCGCCCGAGCCTGGCCAAACTGTCCCCATACGAATGCGGCTTCGAGGCTTTCGAAGACGCGCGCATGCAGTTCGACGTGCGCTACTACCTCGTGGCCATCCAGTTCATCATTTTCGATCTTGAAATCATCTTCCTGGTGCCCTGGGCGACGGTGTTCCGTGACCTGGGTGTGGTCGGCCTGGTAGAGATGGGAATTTTCGTGAGCATGTTGCTGCTCGGCTTCATCTACGTGTGGAAGAAGGGAGCGCTGGAATGGGAGTGAGTGAGACCATCTCGGGCCTGATGCACAACCCGGTGCCCGAAGGGCGCCTGGACGACATCCTGCTCCCCGGCGATGACAACCCGTTGCTGCAGCAGGGCTTCGTCACCACCAGCCTGGACGCGCTGTGGAACTGGGCGCGCACCGGTTCGATGTGGCCTGTCTCGTTCGGCCTGGCCTGTTGCGCGGTGGAGATGATGCACGCCGGCGCGGCACGGCTGGACCTTGACCGCTATGGCGTCATCTTCCGCCCGTCGCCACGCCAGTCCGACGTGATGATCGTGGCCGGAACGCTGGTCAACAAGATGGCGCCCGCGCTGCGCAAGATCTACGACCAGATGCCCGATCCCAAGTGGGTCATCTCGATGGGCAGCTGCGCCAACGGCGGCGGCTACTACCACTACTCGTACTCGGTGGTGCGCGGCTGTGACCGGATCGTCCCGGTCGATATTTACGTGCCCGGTTGCCCGCCCACGGCCGAGGCGCTGGTGTACGGCATCCTGCAGCTGCAGAAGAAGATCCGCCGCGGCACCAACTTTGGCGACAACAAGACCGGTGTCCGCGATGAGTGAGTCGATCACCGCGTACGTCGATCGCCTGCGCGCACGTTTCCCGGACTGCACGGTCACCGTCGCCGAGCCGCGCGGTGAGGTCGGTATCGAGGTCGATCCCGCGCAGTGGCTCGCCACGGCGTTCGCGCTGCGCGACGAGTTCGGTTTCGAGCAGCTGACCGATGTCAGCGGCGTCGACTACCTGACCTGGGGCAGCGACGAATGGAACACCGAGCCTTCCTCCGAGGGGTTCTCCCGTGGCGTGGAAGGCGCCGGTCCGGGTCGCTTTGTGTGGGGCCAGATGCCTAGTGGCGCTGCCGATGCGCCCAAGCGACGCTTTGCCGCAGTAGCGCACCTGTTGTCGTTCCAGCACAACCAGCGTCTGCGCATGCGCACCTTCGCAGCCGATGACGAGATGCCTATCGTCGATTCGCTGACCTCCGTGTGGGCCGGTGCCAACTGGTTCGAGCGGGAGGCGTTCGACCTGTTCGGCATCGTGTTCGAGGGTCACCCGGACCTGCGCCGCATCCTCACCGACTACGGGTTCATTGGTCATCCGTTCCGCAAGGACTTCCCGCTGATCGGCAACGTCGAAGTGCGTTACGACGCCGAGCGCAAGCGCGTGATCTACGAGCCGGTATCCATCGAACCGCGCGTGCTGGTTCCGCGCGTGATCCGCGATGACTCGCGTTACCTGACCGCCGCCGATGAATCGGCTGCGCGTCTGGGGGTGAAGCCATGAACACACCTGCGACCACCATGCCGTTGATCAACCAGACCACCGACAATCCACACGGCGGCGTCACCGGCTCGGCGGAGATCCGCAACTACACCATGAACTTCGGCCCGCAGCATCCGGCCGCCCATGGTGTGCTGCGCCTGATCATGGAGATGGACGGCGAGGTCGTGCAGCGGGTCGATCCACACGTGGGCCTCCTGCACCGCGGCACCGAGAAGCTCGCCGAATCCAAGCCCTTCAACCAGTCCATCGGTTACATGGACCGCCTCGACTACGTCTCGATGATGTGCAACGAGCACGCCTACGTGCGCGCCATCGAGAACCTGATGGGGCTGGAGGTGCCGGAACGCGCGCAGTACATCCGCACCATGTTCGACGAGATCACCCGACTGCTGAACCACCTGATGTGGCTGGGCTCCAACGCTCTCGATCTGGGCGCGATGGCGGTGATGCTCTACGCGTTCCGCGAGCGCGAAGAGCTGATGGACGTCTACGAGGCGGTGTCGGGCGCGCGCATGCACGCGACCTACTACCGCCCCGGCGGTGTCTACCGCGATCTGCCCGACGTCATGCCGCGTTACAAGGAATCGCCGTGGCGCAAGGGTGGCAAGCTCAAGCGCTTCAACGCCTGGCGCGAAGGCTCGATGCTCGATTACCTCGACTCCTTTTGCGACGACTTCCCGCACCGCGTCGACGAGTACGAGACCCTGCTCACCGACAACCGGATCTGGAAGCAGCGCACCGTCGGTATCGGCGTAGTCAGCCCGGAGCTGGCCAAGGCGTGGGGCATGTCCGGCGTGATGCTGCGCGGTTCTGGCATCGAATGGGACCTGCGCAAAAAGCAGCCGTACGCGAAGTACGCAGAGATGGATTTCGACGTTCCGGTCGGCACTGCCGGCGACTGCTATGACCGCTATCTGGTCCGCATCGCCGAGATGCGCCAGTCAACCCGGATCATCAAGCAGTGCGTCGCCTGGCTGCGGGTCAATCCCGGTCCGGTGATGGTCGACAACTACAAGGTCCGGCCGCCGGCGCGTGAGGAGATGAAGGAGTCGATGGAAGCGTTGATCCATCACTTCAAGTTCTTTACCGAGAGCTACTGCGTGCCTGCTGGCGAGACCTATTGCGCGGTCGAGGCGCCCAAGGGCGAGTTCGGCTGTTACCTGGTGTCGGACGGCGCCAACAAGCCGTTCCGGGTCAAGCTGCGCGCGCCTGGCTTTGCCCACCTGTCGTCGATGGACGCTGTTATCCGCGGGCACATGCTGGCCGACGCGGTGGCGATGATCGGTACCTATGACCTCGTTTTTGGCGAGGTGGATCGCTGACAAGGCGATCGCTGAGGATCTGAAAGAATGAAAGCGACTGGAAATTTCGAGGCGTGCCGAAACGTCGACCCGATGGTCGTGCTGTCCGATGCGACGCGCGCGTTCATCGACCACTGGGTGGCCAAGTTCCCGGCCGACCGCAAGCGTTCGGCGGTGATCCAGGCGCTGTTCGCGACCCAGGAGCAGAACGGCGGCTGGCTGAGCGACGAGCTGATCGCCGCGGTTGCCCGCTACCTCGGGCTGCCCCCGGTGCTGGCCTATGAGGTCGCGACTTTCTACTCGATGTTCGTGCTCGAGCCGGTCGGTCGCAACAACGTCGCTTTCTGTACCAACATCAGCTGCTGGCTCAACGGCGCCGAGGATCTGGTCGCACATGCCGAGAAGACCCTGGGTTGCAAGCTGGGCGAATCCAGCCCGGATGGCCGGGTGTTCCTCAAGCGCGAGGAAGAGTGCGTCGCCGCCTGCTGCGGTGCCCCGGTGATGCTGGTCAACGGTCATTACCACGAGAAGCTCGACGTTGCCGCCGTCGACGCGATCCTCGCTGGTCTGGAGTGAGGCAGAAGATGTCGCACCACGATTATTCCAAGAGCACCGGTCCGGTCGGGCCGGCTCCCCAGGAGCACAACGTGGTCTACACCACGTTGCACTTCGACACACCCTGGTCCTACGACAACTATGTCCAGATCGGCGGCTACAGCGCCTGGCGCAAGATCCTCGCCGAGAAGATCCCGCGCGCTGACGTCATCGAGATGGTCAAGCAATCCGGCTTGCGCGGTCGTGGTGGCGCGGGTTTCCCGACCGGCCTGAAGTGGAGCTTCATGCCCAAGGACGACGGGGTGCAGAAGTACATCCTGTGCAACTCCGACGAATCCGAGCCGGGCACCTGCAAGGACCGCGACATCCTGCGCTACAACCCGCACGCGGTGCTCGAGGGCATCGCGATCGCCTGCTACGCGACCGGATCCACCGTCGCCTACAACTACATGCGCGGCGAGTTCCACCATGAGCCTTTCGAGCGCATCGAGCAGGCGCTCAAGGACGCCTACGCGAACGGGCTGCTGGGCAAGGACATCCTTGGCTCGGGCATCGATGTCGACATCTACAACGCGCTTGGCGCGGGCGCCTACATCTGCGGTGAAGAAACAGCGCTGATGGAATCGCTGGAAGGCAAGAAGGGCCAACCACGGTACAAGCCACCGTTCCCGGCCAACTTCGGCCTGTTCGGCAAGCCGACCACGATCAACAACACCGAAACCTATGCCTCGGTGCCGGCAATCGTGCGCAACGGCGCCGACTGGTTCCTCAACCTGGGCAAGCCCAACAACGGTGGCGCGAAAGCGTTCTCGGTGTCCGGCCACGTCAACAAGCCGGGCAACTACGAGGTCCGCCTGGGCACGCCCTTTGCTGAATTGCTAGAGATCGCCGGCGGCGTGCGCAACGGCAACCGGATCAAGGGCGTGATCCCCGGCGGTTCCTCGATGCCGGTGCTGCCGGGCGAGACCATGATGGGCCTGACCATGGATTACGACGCGCTGCAGAAGGCCGGCTCCGGTCTCGGCTCCGGCGCGGTGATCGTGATGGACGAGACCACCTGCATGGTCCGCGCGTGCCAGCGCATCTCGCGCTTCTACTACCAGGAAAGCTGCGGCCAGTGCACGCCGTGCCGCGAAGGTACCGGTTGGATGTACCGCATGATCAGCCGGGTGGTCGACATGCGTGCGACCGTCGAGGACCTGCATGTCCTGCGCGAATCGGCCGGCCAGATTGAAGGACACACCATCTGCGCGTTCGGTGAGGCTGCGGCCTGGCCTGTGCAGGGCTTCCTGCGCCATTTCTGGAACGAATTCGAGTACGCGATCTTGAACAAGCGTTTCCTGGTCGATGACCAGCGCGACGGCCGGGTTGTGGAGACAGCGGCATGAGCACCACTCCGGACAAACCCACCGCAGACGCGCCAGTCGTGCCGGAAGGCTACGTGTCGATCGAGATCGACGGCGTGGCCACCTTCGCGCCCAAGGGTTCGATGATCATCCAGGCCGCCGACAAGATCGGTATTCCGATTCCGCGTTTCTGCTACCACGACAAGCTGTCGATCGCCGCCAACTGCCGCATGTGCCTGGTCGACGTGGAGAAGATGGGCAAGCCGGCGCCCGCGTGCGCGACGCCGGTCATGGACAACATGAAGGTCAGCACGCGCAGCGAGAAGGCGCTCAAGTCACAGCGCAACGTGATGGAGTTTCTGCTGATCAACCATCCGCTGGACTGCCCGGTCTGCGACCAGGGCGGCGAGTGCGAGCTGCAGGACCTGTCGCTGGGTTACGGGCGCTCGGTCAGCCGTTTCAACGAGCGCAAGCGCGTGGTGGCAGACGAGGACATCGGTCCGCTGGTGGCGACCGAGATGACCCGCTGCATCCACTGCACGCGCTGCATCCGCTTCACTGCGGAGATTGCCGGCACTTACGAGCTGGGTGGTATGTACCGCGGCGAAAACCTGCAGATCGGGACCTACGACGGCAAGCCGCTGACCACGGAACTGTCCGGCAACGTGATCGATGTGTGCCCGGTCGGCGCGCTCACCAACAAGCCGTTCCAGTTCCGCGCCCGCGCGTGGGAAATGGTTGCCCGCGAGTCGCTGGGTTACCACGATGCGCTGGGCAGCAACCTGTTCCTGCACGTGCGCCGGGGCGAGGTGATGCGCACCGTGCCGCGCGACAATGAGATGGTCAACGAGTGCTGGCTGTCTGATCGCGACCGCTATTCGCACCAGGGGCTGTACGCCGCTGATCGGGCGATTGCGCCGATGCTCAAGGAAGGCGGCCAGTGGCGCGAGGCGACCTGGGAAGAGGCGCTCGCCGAAGCCATCCGGGTGCTTCGCGACAATTCCGGTGACAATCTGGGCGTGCTGGTCAATCCGGCCACTTCCAACGAAGAAGGCGCGCTGCTGGCGCGCCTTGCCGAAGCGCTGGGGACCGGCAATATCGATCACCGCCTCAGCCAGGCCGACCTGTCGGATGCCGCGGTGGCAGAGGTGTTCGCCACCCGTGTTGCCGACATCGAAAGCGCCGACGCCATCGTCATCGTCGGCTCGAACCTGCGTCACGAGCTACCGCTGGTCAACGTCCGTGTGCGGAAGGCGTGGCAGGCGGGTGCCAAGGTTTACGTCGTCAATCCGGTCGACTTCGACCAGACCTTTGACGTGGTTGGCAAGCACATCGTGGCGCCGTCGCAGATGGCCGCGGCACTCGGTGATGCCGGTTTGCGCGATGCCATCGCAGGCGCGAAGAATGCGGCCGTATTTGTTGGTGCCTTGGCGGAAAACGGTCCGCATGCCGCGGCCCTCCGCGGCGCGGTTGCCGACTTCGCTGCCGCAACCGGTGCCCACGTGTGCCGCATTCCGCAGGGCGCGAACGCCGTCGGCCTGACCGATCATGGCGTGTTGCCGACCTCGCGCGACGCGAACGCGATGCTGGCCGAGCCGCGCGCCGCGTACGTCCTCTACGGCATCGAGCCGGGCCTCGACTTTGCCGATACCGCCACGGCATTGAAGGCGTTGTCGGGTGCCAAGGTGGTGGCTTTCAGTCACTTCGCCTGCGAATCAACGCGGGCGGTGGCCGACGTCATCCTGCCGATCGGCCTGCTGCCGGAAATCGATGCGACCCTGACCAATCTGGAAGGTCGCGAACAGGTTTCCGTCGCCGGCGGGAAGCTGCCGGGCCAGGCGGAGCCGGGCTGGCGCGTTTTGCGTGCATTGGCCGGCGACCTGGCGCTGCCGGGCTTTGATTTCATTGATCTTGCCGGCCTGCGCGACAGTCTGGTCAAGCGCGAGGTAACTCCCGTGGCAGGCAAGGCGCCGATGGTCAACGGCGACGGATTGGAAGTGGCACTGGCCACCGCCATCTACCGCTGCGACTCTGTGGTCCGCCGCGCCGCTGCGCTGCAGGCACATCCCTTGAACGTCGGCCCGCACGCCAGCCTCCACCCCGAGGATGCGCGCGAGCTTGGACTGGAGGATGGAACAACAGGCAAGTTCGGCACGGCGGCCGGAACGGCTGCACTGCCGGTCTTCGTCAAAGACACGGTGGCGCGCGGGACGGTCTGGATAGAGAGCGGCCACGGCGCCACTGCTCCGCTGGGATCCGGGCGGGTGACGGTCGGGAGGGCGTCGGCATGATGAACAGCGTTATCGACCCGTTTCACGCCTGGCTGGTGTCGTTCGGTCCGCTAGGGACGATCGCGTGGCTGGTGCTGATGATCGTGGCGATCTGCTTGCCGCTGATCCTGGCGGTCGCGTTCTACGTGTTGTGGGAACGCAAGCTGATCGGCTGGATGCACGTGCGTGTCGGGCCGAAGTACGTTGGCTTTGGCGGCTTCCTGCAGACGTTCGCCGACGTGTTCAAGCTGCTGTTCAAGGAGATGCTGCAACCCGCTGCCGCGTCGCCGTTCCTGTACCGGCTGGCGCCACTGCTGGCACTCATACCGGCGCTCGCAGTCTGGGCGGTCATTCCGTTCGATGCCAAGGTGGTCCTGTCCAACGCGAACGCCGGTCTGCTCTACATACTGGCGATGACCTCGCTTGGCGTGTACGGAGTGATCCTTGCGGGCTGGGCGACCAACTCCAAGTACGCATTGCTTGGCGCGATGCGCGGTGCAGCGCAGATGGTGGCCTACGAGATCGCCATGGGCTTCTCGTTGGTCGGCGTGATGCTGGCCGCCGGCAGCCTGAACCTGACCGAGATCGTGATGGCGCAGTCGGGCAACGCTGGCCTTCTGGAATGGTTCTGGTTGCCACTGCTACCGCTGTTCGTGATCTATTTTGTCTCCGGGGTTGCCGAGACCAACCGTCTGCCATTCGACATGGTGGAGGGCGAATCGGAGATCACCGGTGGACATCTGGTCGAGTACTCCGGCGCCGGCTTCGCGCTGTTCTTCCTCGCCGAATACGCCAACATGATCCTGATCAGCTTCCTGGTCCCGATCTTCTTCCTCGGCGGCTGGCTGAGCCCGTTCCAGGGAATGGGCATCCCGCTGCTGTCGGTGGACGGTTGGTGGTGGTTGGCGGCCAAGGTGTTCTTCTTCGCCAGTTGCTTCATCTGGTTCCGCGCCTCGTTCCCGCGCTACCGCTATGACCAGATCATGCGGTTGGGCTGGAAGGTCTTCGTTCCGCTGGCGATCGCATGGATCGCGGTGGTTGCGGTCATGGCGTATTTCGGCGTCTTCGAGCCGGGGCAATAGGGTAGAGGCATGAATCGCATCGTTTCCTTCTTCAAAAGCCTGCTGCTCATCGAGTTGCTGCAAGGCATGGGCCTGACGCTCAAGTATGCGTTCAAGCCCAAGTACACGCTCATGTATCCGATGGAGAAGACGCCGCAGTCGGTCCGCTTCCGCGGCATCCATGCGCTGCGCCGCTATCCCAACGGTGAAGAGCGCTGCATCGCCTGCAAACTCTGCGAGGCGGTGTGCCCGGCACTGGCGATCACGATCGATTCGGAGCGACGCGAGGACGGCACCCGTCGCACCACGCGTTACGACATCGACCTGTTCAAATGCATCTATTGCGGCTTCTGCGAGGAGTCGTGCCCGGTGGACTCGATTGTCGAGACCCACATCCACGAATACCACTTCGACCAGCGCGGACAGAACATCGTCACCAAGCCACAGCTGCTGGCAATTGGCGACCGGCTCGAGGCCGAAATCGCCGAACGTCGCGCCTCCGACGCGCCCTACCGCTGAGTGCACCCCATGGATTTCGTCTTCATCGCGTTCATCGCTTTTTCAATCGCTGCCACCGCGGCGGCGGTCGCAGTCATCAGCGTCCGCAACCCGGTGCATTCCGCGCTTTCGCTGGTTCTCACCTTCTTCTCGGTCGCCTGCGTGTGGATCGTCGGTGGCGCGGAGTTCCTCGGCGTGGCCCTGGTCGTCATCTACGTCGGCGCGGTGATGGTCCTGTTCCTGTTCGTGGTCATGATGCTGGACATCGATATCGTGGGCATGCGCGAGGGCTATGTGCGTTACCTCCCGGTTGGCCTGGTGGTTGCCGTGGTGATGCTGATCGAGATGCTCATGCTGATCGGCGCGCGGGCCAAGATGGCGCAGCCCTTCCCGGTCGATGCGGCCGAGGCGGCAGGAATAGGCAATACCCAGTGGGTCGCCACCGAGCTCTTCACCCGATTCCTGCTGCCGTTTGAAACCGCGGCGGTGATCCTGACGGTGGCGGTAATCGCGGCGGTGACACTGACCCTGCGGCCGATTCGCGAGGGTGGCAAGAAGCAGAACCCCAGCGAGCAGGTCAAGGTGCGCGTCGCCGATCGCCTGCGGATGGTGAAGATGGATTCGTCAACGCCGGCAAACCTGCGTGATGCGGTTGCCCCCGACGTCAACCCGGAGGAGGGCGCGTAATGGAAATGGTCGATTCCAGCCTGGCCCTGGGCCACTACCTTGCGTTGGGCGCGGTGCTGTTCTGCATCTCGGTCGCGGGCATCTTCCTCAACCGCAAGAACGTCATCGTCCTGATCATGTCGATCGAGCTGATGCTGCTCGCCGTCAATGTCAATTTCGTCGGCTTCTCGCGTCAGTTTGGCGATCCCTCCGGTCAGGTGTTCGTGTTCTTCATCCTGACCGTGGCTGCGGCTGAAGCCGCCATTGGCCTGGCGATCCTCGTCACGCTGTTCCGTAACAGGCGCACGATCAACGTCGCCGAAATCGATTTGATGAAGGGCTGATCCGATGTCGGGTATGGAATTCGTCGTTTCCAAGTCGGCGCTGCTGGCCATCGTCCTCGCGCCACTGGTGGGCACGATCAGTGCCGGGTTCTTTGGTCGCAGGATCGGCCGGGCTGGGGCGCACAGCGTCACCATCCTGGGCGTGGCGATCAGCTGCGCACTGTCGGTCTGGGTGCTGTGGCAGCTGGTAGGGCAGGGTGCTGCGCCGTTCAACGAGAACCTCTACACCTGGTTCAAGGTGGGCGGCTTTGAGGCCCACATTGGCTTCATGGTCGACAAGCTCACCGCGATGATGATGGTGGTGGTGACCTTCGTATCACTGCTGGTCCACATCTACAGCATCGGCTACATGGCCGGCGACGACGGCTACCAGCGCTTCTTCAGCTACATCAGCCTGTTCACCTTCTCCATGCTGGCGCTGGTGATGAGCAACAACTTCCTCCAGCTTTTCTTCGGCTGGGAAGCAGTGGGCCTGGTGTCGTACCTGCTGATCGGTTTCTGGTTCAAGCGCCCGACGGCGGTGTTCGCCAACTTCAAGGCGTTCATGGTCAACCGGGTGGGCGATTTCGGCTTCATTCTCGGTATCGCCGCGGTGGCGTGGCATTTCGGCTCGCTGGACTACGCGACCGTGTTTGCCAATTCGTCCAGCCTGGTCGGCCAGACCATGTCGGTGATCGACGGGCATGAGTGGTCGATAGCGACGGTGATCGGCATCTGTCTGTTCATCGGCGCCATGGGCAAGTCGGCACAGGTGCCGCTGCACGTGTGGCTGCCGGACTCCATGGAGGGCCCGACGCCGATCTCCGCCCTGATCCATGCCGCGACCATGGTCACGGCCGGGATCTTCATGGTGGCGAGGATGTCGCCGCTGTTTGAGCTCTCCGACACCGCACTGCAGTTCATCCTGTTCATCGGTGCGACGACAGCGTTCTTCACCGGCCTGATCGGCATCGTTCAGAACGACATCAAGCGCGTCATCGCGTATTCCACCTTGTCCCAGCTGGGCTACATGACGGTTGCCCTGGGCGTGTCGGCGTACAGCGCGGGTGTTTTCCACCTGATGACCCACGCGTTCTTCAAGGCGCTGCTGTTCCTCGGTGCGGGCTCGGTAATCATCGGCATGCACCACGAGCAGGACATGCGTCGGATGGGTGGGCTGCGTAAATACATGCCCGTTACCTACTGGACCATGCTGATCGGCACGCTCGCCCTGGTCGGTACGCCGTTCCTCAGCGGTTTCTACTCCAAGGACACCATCATCGAGGCGGCACACCATGCCAGCGCCGGTGGCAGCTGGGTTCACCAGTACGCCTACTGGGCGGTGCTGCTGGGTGCGTTCGTTACGGCGTTCTACAGCTTTCGCCTGCTGTACCTGACCTTCCACGGCGAGGAACGTTTCCGCCAGATCCCGGCCGCCGTCCACGGCGACGCCCTGCCGCACGCCGACCACGAAGTCCACGAGCCGCATGAGTCTCCGCTGTCGGTGACGCTGCCGCTGGTCCTGCTGGCGATTCCCTCGGTGCTGATCGGCTTTTTCACCGCCGGGCCGATGCTGTTCGGGACCAACTGGAGCGGCAGCATCGAACAGGCGCCGTTCTTCCTCGGCTCCATCGACGTGAGTGCCGCGCGCGACGTGGTCGCCGCGCTTGCCGCCGAGGTCTGGCATGGCCCGGTCAAGTTCGCATTGCATGGCCTCACGGCACCGACGTTCTGGCTCGCCCTGGGTGGGTTCGCCCTGGCGACAGTGATGTACGTGTGGAAGCCCGAGCTGCCTGCCAAGGCCCGCGCAACATTTTCCGTGCCGGTCCGCATCCTGGAGGAGAAGTACGGTTTCGACACGCTGTGGATCAAGGGCCTGGCCGGTGGCAGCCTCAAGGTGGGCCAGGCCTCCAGCGCGGTGGACAGCAAGTTGATTGACGGGGTGTTTGTCAACGGCAGCGTCCGGGTTGTCGAGCTGGTTGCCGCCCTGAGCCGCCGGATCCAGTCCGGCTACCTGTACCACTACGCCTTTGTGATGATTATCGGCCTGATCGTGATGCTGGCCGCTCTCATCCGTAACCTGATCTGACAAGGACCGCGACGTGACCCCCGAGCCCTTCCAGAGCGCGCTTCCTTTGCTGAGCCTGCTTGTTTGGCTGCCGATCATCGGTGGCCTGATTACCCTCGCCCTTGGCAACGAGCGGGCCGTTCCCGCCCGTTGGTTTGCCACCGGTGTCGCCGCCCTCACCTTCGTGCTCAGCCTCCTGCTGTTCACCGGGTTCGACTACAGCACTGCGGCAATGCAGTTCGTCGAGAACAAGCCATGGATCCCGGCATTCGACATCCGCTACCACTTCGGTGTGGACGGATTCTCGGTGCCGCTGATCGGCTTGACCACGTTGACCTCGGTGCTGGTGCTGATCGGCGCCTGGGGCGTGGACAAGCGCGTCAGCCAGTACTACGCCTCCTTCCTGATTCTGGAAGGGCTGATGGTTGGCATCTTCTGTGCGCTCGATTCGATGCTGTTCTACGTGTTCTTCGAGTGCATGCTGATCCCGATGTTCATCATCATCGGCGTCTGGGGTGGGCCGCGCCGGGTCTACGCTGCGCTCAAGTTCTTCATCTACACCTTCCTCGGGTCGGTGTTCATGTTGATCGCGCTGATCTACCTGTACATGAAGGGTGGCAGCTGGCAGATCGCCGACATGGTGCAGCTGTCGCTGTCGGCCACGGAGCAGACCTGGATCTTCTTCGGCTTCCTGCTCGGCTTCGCGATCAAGATTCCGATGTTCCCGGTACATACCTGGTTGCCGGATGCGCACGTCGAGGCCCCGACCGCGGGCTCGGTGATCCTGGCCGCGATCATGCTGAAGATCGGTGGCTACGGATTCCTCCGTTTCGCGCTGCCAATCGTGCCGGACGCCGGCGCCGAGTGGGCGTGGTTGCTGATCGCGCTCAGCCTGATCGCGGTGGTCTATGTGGGGCTGGTCGCACTGGCACAGTCGGACATGAAGCGCCTGATTGCGTACTCCTCGGTCGCCCATATGGGTTTTGTCACCCTGGGTACCTTCATCGCATTTGGCCTGGTGCGCGAATTCGGCAACGTCGATGCCGCACGCCTCGGCCTGCAGGGCGCGATGGTGCAGATGGTCAGCCACGGATTCATCTCCGCGGCACTGTTCACCAGCATTGGTGTGCTCTACGACCGCCTGCACACCCGCCGGATCAGCGATTACGGCGGCGTCGCGAACCTGATGCCTGCTTTCGCGGTGTTCTACGTGTTGTTCGCGATGGCCAACTCCGGGCTCCCTGGAACCTCCGGGTTCGTCGGCGAGTTCATGGTCATCGTCGCCAGCTTCCAGAAGCACCCATTGATCGCCCTTGTGGCTGCGCTGACCCTGATCATCAGCGCCGGTTACAGCCTGTGGCTGGTCAAGCGCGTGCTGTGGGGCCCGGTGGCCAATGAAAAGGTCGCGGCGATGAAGGACCTCAACGGCCGCGAGATGTTCGTGTTGGGTGTTTTCGCCGTGTTTACCCTGGCGCTGGGCGTGTGGCCCCAGCCGCTGACCGACATGATGGAACCCACGATCGCCAATCTGGCGATGCAGATCGCCGCGTCCAAGTTCTAAGCAAGTTGCAACCAGTCCAGTCGGCCAATCGCGCGACCTGCGCCTGACCAATCAGAGATAGCCAATGATCCACGTACGTTCCGCCGCCGAATTGCTGCCGCTGCTCCCAGAGCTGGTCCTGGTTGGCGGTGCCTTCGCGCTGCTGATGCTCGATCTATTCCTGGACGAGACCCGCCGCGCCGTCATCCATGTCCTGTCGATTGCCCTGTTGCTGGCCGTGGCGGCGATGCTGGCCGCCGGTGTGGGAGGTCAGGGAGTCGTGTTCGACGGCATGTTCGTGCGGGACACACTGGCGGATGTGCTGAAGATCGGCATCGCGCTGGCGTCGGCGTTGTCGATGGTCTACCTGTGGCCGTTCATGCGTGAGCGGGGCATCTACAAGGGCGAGATGTCCGTGTTGATGCTGTTCGCGACGCTGGGCATGATGCTGCTGGTGTCGGCCGGCAACCTGGTGATGATCTATATCGGCCTGGAGATGCTCGCGCTGTGTTCCTACGCGCTGGTGGCGATAGACCGCGACAACTCCATGGCGTCCGAGGCGGGCATCAAGTACTTCGTGCTGGGATCGCTGGCTTCCGGTTTGCTGCTCTACGGCCTGTCGCTGATCTACGGCGCCACTGGCGTACTGGACATCCAAGCGGTCGCGATGGCCGCGCAGGTTACCGAGTCGCCCATGCTGCTGGCGACCGGGCTTGTGTTCGTGGTTGCGGGCATCGCCTTCAAGTTCGGCGCCGCGCCGTTCCACATGTGGCTGCCGGACGTGTACCACGGCGCGCCCACCCCCATCAGCCTGTTCATCGGCTCGGCGCCCAAGCTGGCGGCCTTCGGCTTGACCTACCGGCTGCTGGAGCAGGGCATGGGTCCGCTGGACGACCATTGGCGGATCATGCTGGGCGTTCTTGCCGTCCTGTCCCTGGCCATCGGCAACCTCGGCGCGCTCATGCAGGTCAACCTGAAGCGGATGCTGGCGTATTCGACCGTTTCCCACGTGGGCTTCCTGCTGATCGGGTTCGCCGCCGCTACCCCCGGCGGTTACGCGGCGGCGATGTTCTACGCGATCAGCTACGCCCTCATGGCGGCTGCTGCCTTTGGCGCGATCGTGGTGATGTCCAGTCGCGGTTTCGAGGCTGACGAGATCATCGATTACCGTGGCTTGAACTCGCGCAATCCGTGGATGGCGGGGATGATCCTGCTGGTCATGTTCTCCCTCGCCGGCGTGCCTCCGTTCATCGGCTTCTGGGCCAAGCTGGCCGTACTCCAGGCGGCGGTGCAGGGCGATATGCTCTGGCTGGCGATCGTCGGTATCGTTTTCGCGGTCATTGGCGCGTTCTACTACCTGCGCGTGGTCAAGGTCATGTACTTCGACGAGCCGGTAGGTGCGGTGCATCCTCCTTCCAGCAACCGGCCGCTGCGGATCGTGTTCGGGGTCAACGCGATGATCCTGCTCGCCTTGGGCCTGGCCTGGAGCCCGGTGATGGAGTGGTGCCAGCGCTCGTTCGGCATCTGAACACGCCCTGCCGGTTGCGCCCGGTGCCAGATCCTGCGCACATAGCTTGGAAAGACGATTGAAGTTTCTATTTCCGCGGCGAACGGTTATGATGCTCGGCCCGAGAGGGTACGACGTCCGATAAAACGGGCTTCGGGCAACACCGGCGGACATCGTCCGTCGAGCGGGAAATCCCTCCAGTGTCTTGTTGGGGTCTTGCGAAGTTTCAAGTCCGCCGATACAATGGGCGGCCTGATGCGGGGTGGAGCAGTCTGGCAGCTCGTCGGGCTCATAACCCGAAGGTCGCAGGTTCAAATCCTGCCCCCGCTACCAGCTTCAGATCACGATTGCCGGACTATCGGCGATCCGCGTGCCAGACACCACATGGAGTCTCGCTCGTGATGATCGAAGCCTGGGCTTGGTGACGCGCTCTGCTCGCGTGTCACACCGACATCCAGGTATTTGGACAAGGGGCCCATTGGGTCCTTTGTTGTTTTTGCTGGAATGGTTTGCAGATATCCACGTGCCACTCGCCATCGCAGGAGTCAGCCACGCGTGACGGACAAAGCCGCCGAAATCAGCCGCCTTCTCGCTCCCACTGTGTCTTCGTTGGGAGTCGAGCTGCTTGGCATCGAGTACCTCCCTTCACCGGGCGGTGCCGTGGTGCGGCTGTACATCGACGTGCCGGCCGACGAGGCTGCTCCCGCCGGGACCGGCAACGGTGACGAACTGCCGCGATCGGTGTCGATCGAGGACTGCGAGGCGGTGAGCCGCGAGGTCTCCGCCCAGCTCGATGTGGAGGACCCGATCGCCGGCAACTACACGCTCGAGGTGTCATCGCCCGGACTGGATCGGCCGCTTTTCAGCCAGGAGCAGTTCTCCCGGTTCATTGGCGAGACCGCCAAGGTCACCCTGCGACTGCCGATTGACGGACGCCGTCGACTCACCGGCGTGATCAGCCGGGTCGATGCTGAGGGCGTATCGTTCCTCGTGGATGGCGCTGAGTTCGCGGTCGCCGCAGACAATATCGACAAGGCGCGCCTGGTTCCCGATTGGGCCGCGCTGGGTTTGGCGCCAAGCAAGCCCGGCGCCAAGCCGGGCGTTCGAAAGAATCCAACCAGAAAATCAACCAACAAGCCCACGGCGGATGAACCGCCCACGGCGGAGTGACGAGATGAGCAAGGAATTGTTGCTGGTCGTGGACGCGGTCGCCCATGAGAAGGGCGTGCCGGAGTCAGTGATCCTCGAGGCCATCGAGGCGGCGCTGGCGTCCGCGGCGAAGAAGCGCTACCTCGATGAAGACGTGCTGGTCCGGGTCAAGATCAATCCCGACGACGGCAGCTACGAGACCTTCCGGCGCATGGAAGTGGTCGCCGATGACGTGGTCATGGAGTCACCCGACCGGCAGATCCGGCTGATGGACGCCGTTGACGAGGTCGAGGGCGTCGAGGTGGGCGACTACATCGACGAGCAGATCGACAATCCGGAGTTCGGGCGCATCGCAGCGCAGGCCGCCAAACAGGTCATCGTGCAGCGTGTGCGCGAGGCCGAGCGCGCGCAGGTCATCGATGCGTGGAAGGATCGCGTCGGCGAGCTGGTGACCGGCATCGTCAAGCGCGTCGAGCGCGGCAACATCTATGTGGACCTGGGCGGCAACGCCGAGGCGATCATCACCAAGGACAAGGGCATCCCCCGCGACGTCCTGCGTGCCGGCGATCGCGTTCGTGGTTACCTCTACGACGTGCGCAGCGAGCCGCGCGGACCTCAGCTGTTCATCAGCCGCGCCGCTCCCGAGTTCATGATGGAACTGTTCAAGCTTGAGGTTCCCGAGGTTGGCCAGGGTCTGGTGTCGATCATGGGCTGCGCCCGTGATCCCGGCGACCGCGCCAAGATCGCGGTGCTCGCGCACGACAACCGTACCGATCCGATCGGTGCCTGCATCGGCATGCGTGGTTCACGCGTGCAGGCGGTCACCAACGAGCTCAATGGCGAGCGCGTGGACATCGTCCTGTGGTCCGACAACCCGGCCCAGTTCGTGATCAACGCGATGGCGCCGGCCGAGGTCCAGTCGATCATTGTCGATGAGGACAAGCACTCGATGGACCTGGCGGTCGCTGAAGATCGCCTCGCCCAGGCGATCGGCAAGGGCGGCCAGAACGTGCGCCTTGCCAGCCGTTTGTCGGGCTGGCAGCTCAACGTGATGACCCAGGACCAGGTTGCTGAGAAGTCGGAAGCGGAGCAGTCGGCCGCGCGCCAGCTGTTCCAGGAGAAGCTGGAGGTCGACGAGGAAATCGCATCGATCCTCGTCGCCGAAGGCTTCAGCACAGTCGAGGAGATCGCCTACGTCCCGGTCGGCGAGTTGCTGGCAGTGGAAGGCTTCGACGAGGACATCGTCGAAGAACTCCGCACCCGCGCCCGCGATGCGCTGCTGGATGACGCGCTGGCCGCGGAAGAGGCGGTGGATGACGACGGCGCGCCTTCCCAGGACCTGCTCACGCTTGAGGGGATGGACGAGGATCTGGCCCTGGCGCTCGCTGCGCGGGGCATCGTCACCCGGGATGACCTGGCCGACCTTGCCACCGACGAGCTCGCCGACGTGGAAGGCCTGGAAGAGGCACGCGCCTCCGCATTGATCATGGAAGCGCGCAAACACTGGTTCGAGTAACGCGGCGAGGTTTTTTGACCGGGTTCAAGCAACCCAGCCGCTACAATGCATCATCACGCACGGGCACTGGTCCGTGCCACAGGACACGGAAACCGAATGTCGCAGCAAACCACCATCCGCAAGTTGGCCGAACTGGTGAATACGCCGGTCGAGAAGCTACTGGAGCAGTTGGCCGAGGCCGGCATGCCCTTCAGTGGCCCGGACCAGGCCGTCACCAGTACCGAGAAGGTCAAATTGCTCGGGTTCCTGCGTCGCACCCATGGCAAGCCGGAAACTTCGGGCGCCAAGGGCGAGGCCCCGAAAAAGATCACTCTCAACCGCAGCCGCCGGCAGGAACTGACCGTCGGCGGTGGCAAGAGCCGTTCGACGGTCGACGTCGTCGTGCGCAAGAAGGTCACCGTGGTGCGGCCCGATGCCGGCGTGGTGGATCCCAATGATGAGCGCGCCGAGATCCTGCGCAAGCTGGAGGAGTCGCGTCAGCGCAATCTGGCCGAGCAGAAGGCACTCGCCGAGGCCGACAAGCGCCGCGCTGAAGAGGCCGAGCAGGCCAAGCGCGAAGCCGAAGAGGCCAAGCGCCGCAAGATCGAAGAAGCCAAGGCTGCCGAAGCAGCGCCGGTTGTTGCAACGCCCGACGAGATTCCTGAGCCGACACCAACGCATGGCCACGGCCATCCCAAGCCTCCCGCGCGCGGTGATGACCGCCCGGCAGCGCCCCGTAAGGGTCGTGGCGCCGTGGCGCCGGCTGGCCGCGATGATGACCGTGGCGCGAAGCGTTTCGCCGGCCAGATGCACCTGAGCGCGTCGGACCGGGCGCGCCGTTCCACCAATACCCGTGGCCGCGCCAAGCCGCGTCGCCAGAGCGACCAGAGCCGCACCGGCACCGGTTTCACGCGTCCCACGGCGCCGATCGTGCGTGATGTCGCCATTGGCGAGACCATCACTGTCGCCGATCTCGCGCAGAAGATGTCGCTCAAGGGCGGTGAAGTGGTCAAGGCGCTGTTCAAGATGGGCGTCATGGCGACGATCACTCAGAGCATCGATCACGACACCGCGGCGCTGGTCACCGAGGAGCTGGGCCACAACGTGGTCCGTGCCGATGCCGCCGACGTGGAGAACGTCCTGTTGGCCCACGTCGAGAATCTCGACGGCGAGCAGACGCCCCGCCCGCCGGTCGTGACGATCATGGGTCACGTCGACCACGGCAAGACCTCGCTGCTGGATTACATCCGTCGCACCAAGATCGCGACCGGCGAAGCGGGTGGCATTACCCAGCATATTGGTGCGTACCACGTCGAAACCGACAAGGGCATCATCAGCTTCCTGGACACCCCGGGTCACGCCGCGTTCTCGTCGATGCGTTCCCGCGGCGCCAAGCTGACGGACATCATCGTGCTGGTGGTTGCCGCCGATGATGGAGTCAAGCCGCAGACCGTGGAAGCGGTTCAGCATGCGAAGGCTGCCGGCGTCCCGCTGATCGTGGCCATCAACAAGATCGACAAGTCCGAGGCGGACCCGCTGCGGGTCAAGAACGAGTTGCTCGAGCATGAGGTCGTCGCCGAGGAGTTCGGTGGCGACACCCAGTTCGTCGAGCTGTCGGCCAAGACCGGTCAGAACATCGACGGCCTTCTGGACGCCATCACGCTGCAGGCCGAGGTTCTCGAGCTGTCGGCGGTTGCCGATGGCCGCGCCAGCGGTGTCGTCATCGAATCCGCATTGGACAAGGGTCGCGGCGCCGTGGCCACCGTGCTGGTCCAGCAGGGCGAACTCAAGAAGGGCGACTACTTGGTGTGCGGCGTGCAATATGGTCGCGTGCGGGCGTTGTTCAACGAGGCCGGCGAACAGGTCGACTCCGCGGGGCCATCAATCCCGGTCCAGGTGCTGGGCCTGTCAGGCGTGCCCGATGCCGGCGATGATTTCGTTGTCGTCGAGGACGAGCGGCTGGCCAAGGATGTCGCCGAACAGCGTGACGCCCAGCGCCGGGAGTCGCGTCTGGTAGCCCAGAGCGGCAACCGGATGGAAGACATCATGGCCCAGATCGGCCAGGGCGATCAGCTGAGTCTTCCGCTGATCATCAAGGCGGACGTGCAGGGCTCCGTGCAGGCGCTGCGCGAGGCTTTGACTGCGCTGTCGACCGACGATATCCGCATCAACGTCATCGGTTCGGGCGTGGGCGGAATCAACGAGTCCGACGCCCAGCTGGCGTCGACCTCCAAAGCCACCATCATCGGCTTCAACGTGCGTGCCGACGCCTCCGCGCGCAAGGTCATCGAGACCAACGGCGTCGACCTGCGCTACTTCTCGATCATCTATGACGTGATCGATCAGGTGAAGCAGGTCGCGTCCGGCATCCTGGGCGTGGAAATCCGCGAGGAGATCATCGGCAACGCTGAGGTCCGCGATGTGTTCCGCAGCTCCAAGTTCGGTGCGGTCGCCGGCTGCATGGTCACCGAGGGCGTGGTCAAGCGCACCAAGCCGATCCGCGTGCTGCGCGACAGTGTCGTGATCTTCGAGGGCGAGCTGGAATCGCTGCGCCGCTTCAAGGAGAACGTGGACGAAGTCCGCAGTGGTACCGAGTGCGGTATCGGCGTGAAGCAGTACAACGACGTCCAGGTGGGCGACGTTATCGAGTGCTTCGAGCGCATCGAAGTCCAGCGCACGCTCTGAGCCGATGAAGACCTTCCATCGCTCCGACCGCGTGTCAGCCCAGCTCCGGCGTGAGCTGGGGACGCTGGTGCATGCAGCCGTGCGCGAGCACGGTCTGCCTTCCGTGAGCGTGTCTGATGTAGAAGTGACACGCGACCTGGCCCACGCCAAGGTCTTTGTGACTGCGTTGCAGGCCGAGCGTGCGCAAGAGGCGATGGCCGGTTTGAAGGAACTGGTCAAGCCGTTGCGCTACGAGTTGGGGCGGGCGATGAAGTTGCGCCACGTCCCGGAACTGCACTTCCACTACGACGACTCGGTTGACCGCGGCGAGCGCATTGACACGTTGCTGCGGGAGAATCCGCCTCTGGCCACCGATGACGGGGAAGATCCGCACGAATGACCGGCGCGGGAAAACGTCCCCGTACCCGGTTTCGCCCGCTGGATGGCCTGCTCCTGTTGGACAAGCCTGCTGGCCTCAGCTCGAACCAGGCGATGCAGCGCGCACGCCACATCTTTCGCGCCCGCAAGGCGGGGCACACCGGCAGCCTTGATCCACTGGCGACAGGCCTGTTGCCGATCTGCTTTGGGGAGGCGACCAAGATCGCCGGGCTTTTGCTCGGCGCCGACAAAGCCTATCTGGCGACGGCGGTACTGGGCATCACCACCGATACCGATGATGCGGACGGCGTAACGTTGCGTCAGCGCGTCGTTCCGCCACTGGACGATGCCGACATCGAGGCAGCGCTTGTGCCATTGCGCGGCGAGATCGAGCAGCGTGCCCCCATGTATTCCGCGCTCAAGCAGGGCGGCGAACCCCTGTATGCCAAGGCGCGCCGCGGCGAGGCGATCGAGGCACCTGTGCGCAATATCACAGTGCACTCGCTGCGGTTGCTGGAGCGCGAAAACGAGCGCCTGCAGCTCAGTGTGGAGTGCGGTTCAGGTACATACATTCGCAGCCTCGTGCGTGACCTGGGCGAGTCGTTGGGGTGCGGTGCGCATGTCGAGCAGCTTCGGCGTACCTGGGTGGATCCGTTCCGGCAGCCGCGGATGTTCACCCTGGAAGAGCTGGAAGCGCTGGCGGGGCAGGGTGATGCCGTCCTGGATTCCGCACTGCTGCCCATTGAGGCTGGCCTTGCTGACTTCGCACGGGTGGACCTGGACGAGGCCCAGACCCGTACGCTCAGTTACGGGCAGCCGGCGCTACCGGCAACGAAGCCGCAAGTGGCCGCGGGCACCACGGTCGCGGTCCACGATCAGGATCGCCGCGTGCTCGGGATTGGTCGCATCGACCATGCCGGCTGGGTCCATCCGCAACGGCTGTTCGCCTGGGCGATCGCCCCACAGCGGTAAAATCGTTCCCCGCGCCTTGTTGTCACCTTGGCGGAAGGCTACAATTCGCCTTGCCTTTTTCAGGCAACCTCCGTTCCAACAATTTCCTACCATCCAGCGGCGGACCATTGTGGTGCGCCGGCACTTTTTTCCAGTGCCGGTTGCGTTCTGCGGGTCGCGCGTCTACGAGGCAGCAAAATGTCCATTGATACCCAGAAAGTCATTGAAGAGAACAAGCGCGGTGAGAACGACACCGGCTCCCCGGAAGTCCAGATTGCCCTGCTGACCGCGCGCATCGAGACGCTCCAGGGCCATTTCAAGGAGCACAAACAGGACCACCACAGCCGTCGTGGCCTGCTGATGATGGTGAACCGCCGTCGCAGCCTGCTGGACTATCTGCACCGCAAGGACGTGGCTCGTTACAAGGCACTGATCGCGAAGCTCGGCCTTCGTCGCTAAACTTTTCCCATCGCGGCGCTTCAGAGCGCCGCGATGCGTTTCCGCGGTCGGAAGGCCGTGGTAGAACCAGCAACAGGTCGCTAGCCGGCGACCGACCGGGCCAGTCCCGGACCACAGCCGGATCGCACCCGCACCGATAGGAATTCAACGTGTCAAAAATTACCAAGACCTTCCAGTACGGAAAACACCAGGTCACCCTGGAGACCGGTGAGATCGCCCGCCAGGCCGGCGGTGCCGTTATCGTCCGCGTTGAAGACACCGTGCTGCTGGTCAGCGCGGTTGCCAACAAGACCGCGCGCGAGGGCCAGGATTTCTTCCCCCTGACCGTCGACTATCAGGAAAAGTTCTACGCCGGCGGCCGCATTCCCGGTGGCTTCTTCAAGCGCGAAGGTCGCCAGACCGAGAAGGAGACGCTGATCTCCCGACTGATCGACCGCCCGATCCGCCCGCTGTTCCCCGATGGCTTCCGCAACGAGGTCCAGATCATCGCCACGGTGATGTCGCTGAACCCGGAAATCGACGGCGACATCCCGGCCCTGATCGGTGCCTCCGCCGCGCTGGCCCTTTCCGGCGCGCCGTTTGACGGCCCGATCGCGGCTGCCAAGGTCGGTTACAAGGACGGCGAGTATCTGCTCAACCCCACCGTCTCGGAATTGGAAGATTCCAAGCTCGAGCTGGTCGTCGCCGGTACCGCCGACGCCGTGCTGATGGTCGAGTCCGAAGCCGACGTACTGTCCGAGGACGTCATGCTTGGCGCGGTGATGTTCGGGCACCAGCAGATGCAGGTCGCGATCAATGCGATCAACGAGCTGGTTGCAGAAGCCGGCAAGCCCAAGTGGACCTGGTCCGCCCCGGAGGCCGACGAGTCGCTGGTCGCTGCGCTGAAGACCGCGCTGGGCGACCGTCTGACCCAGGCTTTCGCCGTGCGCGACAAGCTGGAGCGCAAGGACGCCATCTCGGCGCTGAAGAAGGACGTCATCGCGTCGATGGCCGAGCAGATCGAAGCCAACGGCTGGACCAGTGCCGAGGTTTCCAAGCAGTTCTCGGAGCTGGAATACAGCACCCTGCGTGACACCGTGCTCAGCACCAAGGTCCGCATCGACGGCCGTGCGCCGGACGCTGTGCGCGGAATCAGCTCCAAGGTCAGCATCCTGCCGCGCGTGCACGGCTCGGCGCTGTTCACCCGTGGTGAGACCCAGGCGATCGTTGCGGTCACCCTCGGCACCGCGCGTGATGGCCAGGTCATCGACGCCGTCGGCGGCGAGTACAAGGACCACTTCCTGTTCCACTACAACTTCCCTCCCTACTCGGTGGGCGAAGCGGGCCGCATGATGGGTCCAAAGCGTCGCGAAATCGGCCACGGCCGCCTCGCCAAGCGCGGCGTGCTGGCCGTGATGCCGACCATGGAAGCTTTCCCGTACACCATCCGCGTGGTCTCGGAAATCACCGAATCCAACGGCTCCTCCTCGATGGCGTCTGTCTGCGGCAGCTCGCTGGCGCTGATGGATGCCGGTGTGCCGATCAAGGCGCCGGTGGCTGGTATCGCGATGGGTCTGGTCAAGGAAGGCGATGACTACGTCGTGCTGTCCGACATCCTCGGTGACGAGGATCACCTGGGCGACATGGACTTCAAGGTGGCCGGTACCAGTGAAGGCATCTCCGCGCTGCAGATGGACATCAAGATCCAGGGCATCACCGAGGAGATCATGAAGACCGCACTGGAGCAGGCCAAGGCCGGTCGTCTGTACATCCTGGGCGAGATGGCCAATGCGATGACCAGCCCGCGCGGCGAGCTGAGCGAGTTCGCGCCGCGTCTGATCACCATCAAGATCCACCCCGACAAGATCCGCGAAGTGATCGGCAAGGGCGGCTCGGTCATCCAGGCGATCACCAAGGAAACCGGCACCCAGATCGACATCCAGGACGACGGCACGATCACGATCGCTTCGGTCAATGCGATTGCCGGTCAGGCCGCCAAGGATCGCATCGAGCAGATCACCTCCGACGTCGAGCCGGGCCGCATCTACGAGGGCAAGGTCGCCAAGATCATGGACTTCGGTGCGTTCGTGACGATCTCCCCCGGGAAGGACGGGCTGGTCCACGTCTCGCAGATTTCCAACGATCGCGTCGAGAAGGTCAGCGATGTGCTCAAGGAAGGCGACGTGGTCAAGGTCAAGGTGCTGGAAGTCGACAAGCAGGGTCGCATCCGCCTGTCGATGAAGGCAGTGGACGAAGGTGAGGGCACGCCGGCGGAGTGATCCGTCCGGGCGCCATCGCTTGATTGCAGAAAAGCGGGCTTCGGCCCGCTTTTTTCATGGGCCGCGTTTGGGTCCGCGCCCGGTGAAGTAGTCCATCGACGAGTACACGCGGAACACCTTGTCAGCCAGCACGTCCCACACGGGCTGCGGCAGCACCCCCCGCAGGGCGCCGCTGAACCAGACCGACCACGGCATCATCAGTCGTGGCTTGCCGCGTTTCATGGCTTGCCAGGCCCGATCGACGACGTCTTCGGGCGCCATCAGTGGTGTCAGCAGCGGCGCCCGCGCGCCGGCGAACATGCCGGTGGTGGTGTAGCTGGGGATCAGCGTCGTCACGCGCACGTGGCCGTGACCTGCGCGCAGCAGCTCCAGCCGCACCGAATCGCTCCAGCCAATCACCGCCCATTTGGACGCGGTGTAGACGCTCATCCGGGGCACCGCGAGCATGCCCGACGCGGACGCCACGTTGAGCAGTCGCGCCGGCCCGGGGCGCCCGATCATCGCCGGCAGGAACTCGCGTGCGATATGCATCAATGCGAGCACGTTGACGTCCATGACGGCAGCGATGTCGCGTGTGTGGTCGTGTTCCCAGAACAGCTTGCTGCGCACGATGCCGGCGTTGTTGATGACCACGTCGGGGTCGCCCACCTCGCTGCGTACGCGGGCCGCGGCGGTCGTAATGTCAGACAGCGAGGCGACATCGACAACGTATGCGTGCACCTGCGTGCCCGGCTTGCCAATTTCGTCCCGGGTGGCCGCCAGGGCTGGCCCGTCCAGATCCCAGAGCACCACAGCCTTCGCCCCCTCGGAGATCGCACGCTCTGCGTACAGCCGTCCCATGCCCATCGCGGCGCCGGTTACCAGAACGATTCTTCCCTCTACTGATCGCATGTCCGCTCCCCTCGCTTCAGCCGATTGTGCACGAGCGGCGGGGGTGGTGGCGTCTCAGGAAGGCTGCGGGGTGCGGGGCAGGCTAAACAGGTGTTCGGCGTTGGCCGTGGTCGCAGCGGCCAGGTCCTCGGGGGACATGTCCCGCAGCAGGGCGATGGTTTCCAGCACGTGGGTGAGGCGCGCGGGCTCGTTGCGCCTGCCGCGTCGGGCGGCGTCCGGCTGGTCGGGTGCGTCGGTTTCCAGCAGCAGCCACTCCAGCGGCATCGTTGCCACGATCTTCCGCAGTCGCTTGGCGCGCTCGTAGGTGACGGGCCCGCCGATCCCGAGCATGAAGCCATGTTCCCAGAGGATCTCCGCCTGCTGAAGGCTGCCTGGGAAGCTGTGGACGACGCCGCGAAGATTGCCGATCCTGCGGATGGCTGCAATGACCTGGTCCACGGCGCGGCGCGCGTGGACGATCACCGGCAAGTCGAAGTCGCGGGCAAGCTTGAGCTGGGCCTCGAAGTACCAGGCCTGTTCGTCGCGATCCGGATCCGGGATGAAAAAGTCCAGCCCGCATTCCCCCACAGCCACCGGCTTCTCGCTTTCAATCCACTGCTTCAGCTCAGCGATGTGTTTGCGCCGGTGTGCGTCCAGGAACATCGGGTGCAGGCCGTAGGCGGGATGCAGGCCCGCGCCGGAGGCGCACACGTCACGCAGTCCCGGCCAGCCGGCGGCGATCGTCGCCGGGATCACCTGCCGGTTGACACCGGCAGCGCGGGCGCGCTCGATCACCGCCGCGCGGTCCTGATCGAATTCGGGAGCATCGAGATGGCAATGCGTGTCTACGAGCACAGTGCATCTACCCGCCCGGCCACATCAACGACGCGCCTCGGGAGGCGCGTCGATCACCTGCCCGCGCTGTTTCCATTGCGCCAGCAGGAGGGTCCCCAGCCCCAGCAGGATTTCATCGACGAGAGGCAGTGGGTCCGGGATCAGTACCGACAGGACGAACAGCGCGGCGGTGACCTTGAACAGGGTCGGGAAGCGGAGCTTCCGCGCCCAGCCGAGAAATGGCAGTAAAAGGGGGTTGGCCATGGGTGTCCTCGTGGATGCGTGATCGTCTGCCATCAGTATCGCAGTCGCCATGTCGTGGCTGTGCAGACGTGATTTGGCAATATGTGACGCAAAGTGCGGGTCCGTTCAGCGCGGTGATGGTGGAATGGGCACAGTTGACGTCGCGGGCGTCCCCGCTTGGATGAGGTGGAGAGATGAACAAGAACATGCTTGCCGTTGCTGTTGCCGCGTTGCTGGTGGGCGGCGTTGCGGTCGCCGCCTACAATTCCTTCGACCAGCCGGCGAGGCAGGATGTCGCTGGAGCGAATCTTTCGCCTGTCGCCGGAGAAGCCGGCGTGGCCTCCTTCAGCGGTGATGCGGGGGCGGACGGATCCATTGCGACGCTGGCTCAGGCGCCCGCGGCGCGTCTGGATTACGCGGATGTGATCGATATCGACGAAGTGACGAAGAAAGAAGACCTGTACGCTGTCGTTACCGGGGTCGAGCCGGTTCGCGAAACCAGCACCGTATCCAGTCCGCGCCAGGTGTGTGAGGACGTTGTTGTGCAGGAGCGCCTACCTGAGCGCGATGGCAATGTCGGCGGCACCGTTGCGGGCGCTGTGATTGGCGGTGTTCTGGGCAACCAGGTCGGCAAGGGCAGAGGGCGCAGGGCGGCCACGGCGGCGGGCGCTGTGGCAGGCGGCTTTGTTGGTAACCGGGTCGACCGTAACCACGTGGGTGGCCGGGTAGTGGAGCGGGTGGACCGGCAGTGCCGCACGGTGTCCGACACCTCCCAGTCCAGCCGCGTGGTGGGGTATGACGTGTCCTTCCGCAACCCGGATGGCACGACCGGCAGCAAGCGTATGGGCAGCAAGCCCGGCGATCGCATCTCGCTTGGCAGCCGGGACGAGGTGGTGGGCTACGACGTCACCTACCGCTTCGAAGGTCAGGAGCGCACCGTGCGGATGAACGATCGCCCCGGTGATCGCCTGCCGGTGATCGACGGGGAAGTCGTGGTGCAGACCGCTTCCGTGGCCGGCACACCGCGTGGCTGATCGTTGTTGCCACAGCGGATGACCTATCGAGGGGGCCGGATATTCCGGCCCCCTCGCGTTTTGCGTGTTGTGTGAGACGTGCGCTAAATCGGGCGCGCTGCTTACAATGGTCGTTTTCGCGCACGAGTCCGCCATGTCCCTCAATCCCTACGACCTGTACGACACCCGCTCCCTGCTGACCGAGGAGGAGCGCGCCGTGCAGGACACG
>NZ_JAIEUJ010000001.1 GCF_019802285.1 Novilysobacter antarcticus | reverse complement strand
GCATCACCACCGAGCATTGCGCGATCCGCCACGCCATGAACCTGGAGTCGGTGATCACCTACGAGGGCACCGAGACCGTGCACCAGCTGGTGGTCGGCCGCGAGCTGACGGGGATCAACGCGTTCTGATAACCGCCCCCGGCATCTGCGCCGGGCTAGAGTCGCCTTGTCTGATCGACATCCCGCCGTCTCATGGAAAGAATCGGAGCCGTTGATGAACTCTATCCATCCGCTGGGCCCAACCCTGGAAACCTCCCGCCTGCTGTTGCGTCCGCAGCGGGTGGAGGACTTCGAGGGTGTGGCGGAGATGCTGGGTGATGAGGAGGCAGCCCGCTATATCGGCGGCCACATGCCGCGTTCGGCCGCGTGGCGGAGATTTCTGCAGATGCCCGGCGCCTGGGCGATGCAGGGCTTTGCGATGTTTTCCGTCATCGACAAGCACAGTGGCCAGTGGCTGGGACAGACCGGTCCCTGGCATCCGGTCGATTGGCCGGGTCCGGAGATCGGGTGGTCGTTCCGTCGCGCCGCCTGGGGGCAGGGATATGCGCTTGAAGCCGCCACCGCCGCCACCGAATGGGCGATGGAGGAGTTGGGATGGCCCGAGGTGATCCATTCCATCGACCCGGATAACCACGCATCGCAACGCCTCGCCCAGCGTCTTGGATCGAGTCTGCTTCGCATGGGCCAATTGCCCGAGCCCTATGACGATAAAGCCGTGCAGATCTGGGGCCAGTCCCGGGAGCAATGGCGTGCCCGAAAGACGCAGGCGCCTCCCTGAGCCACGGCAACCCGTAGCGGAGCCGTGTGCGTCCCAGTCGCTACTCCACCTTTTCCTATTGCAGCCTCGCGCCCTCCGGCAGAGGCGGAGCCCTGATGATGTCGAGCCTGTCCACCCCGATCCCCGCGCGCATGCGAGGTCTCAACCGCGCCGAGATCTGCGATGTCAACTTCACTGAATTCGTCCAGTCGTGGGATGGGCGGACCTGTGAACCACCCGACGCCGATGCGCCGGTGTTGGAGGGAAGCGCGCTGGATGCCAGGGGCTTCCTTGAACTGTTCGAATCGCAACTGGTCAGCCGACACCTGGACCTCATGGCGCGGGTGCTGCGGGTGCAGAACAAGGTCTTCTACACGATCGGCTCGTCCGGTCACGAAGGCAACGCGATGGTCGCGCGAGCCACCCGGCACACCGATCCGGCGTTCCTGCACTACCGCAGCGGCGGTTTCATGGCCGAGCGTTTCCGCAAATTACCCGGCATGGATCCGGCGATGGACTCCGCGCTGAGCTTTGCCGCCAGCAAGGATGACCCGGCAAGCGGTGGTCGCCACAAGGTCTGGGGCAGCAAGCCCTTGTGGGTGCTCCCGCAGACCTCGACCATTGCCTCGCATCTGCCCAAAGCGCTCGGCACGGCGATTGCGATCGAGGCCGGTCGGCGCCTTGGGCACCAGCTGCCGATTCCCGATGACAGCATCACCATCTGCTCCTTCGGCGATGCGTCCAGCAACCATGCCACCGCGCAGACCGCCTTCAATGCAGCTGCGTGGACCGCTTACCAGAAGCTCCCGGCGCCAGTCCTGTTCGTGTGTGAGGACAACGGAATCGGCATCTCGGTGAAGACGCCGTCGGGCTGGATCGCGCGCAATTTCTCCCGGCGCGCCGACCTGGACTACTTCGCGGCCGACGGCCTGGATCTGGCCAATGGCTACGCCGACGTCCAGCGCGCCGTCGACCACTGCCGTACGACGCGCCGGCCGACCTTCCTGCACCTGCGCACGACCCGGATCATGGGACACGCAGGCACCGACTTCGAGATCGAGTGGCGATCGCTGGAAGAGCTGTGCGCGGTCGAGGCCACGGATCCGCTGCTGCGCTCGGCGGCCATCGCACTGGAATCCGGGCTCATGTCCAGGGATGAGGTGCTTGAGCTCTACGAGCGCACCCGCAAGCGCTGCTTCGCGGCCGCCGAAGCAGCCGATCGCCGCCCCAAGCTGGAAGCGTTGGCGGACGTCATCGCGCCGCTGGCCCCGTACTCTCCCGACAAGGTCATGGCCGAGGCCGAGCGCGCCGACTATCAGGAGCGCCGCCTGGAGGTTTTCGGCGGCGAGGCGAAGCTGCCGGAGAACCTGCCGCCCCGGCATATGGCGATCCAGATCAACCAGGCCCTGCACGAGACGTTCGCCAAGTATCCCGAGGCCCTGCTGTTTGGCGAGGACGTGGCCCAGAAGGGCGGCGTCTACACCGTCACCAAAGGACTGCAGAAGGCGTTCGGTCCGCGTCGCGTGTTCAATACGCTGCTTGACGAGACGATGATCCTGGGCATGGCACAGGGTTTTGCGAATGTCGGCATGCTGCCGATCCCGGAAATCCAGTACCTGGCGTATTTCCACAACGCCTGTGACCAGATCCGCGGCGAGGCGGCGAGCCTGCAGTTCTTCAGCAACAACCAGTACGCCAACCCGATGGTGGTGCGTATCGCCGGGCTGGGCTATCAGCGCGGGTTCGGTGGCCACTTCCACAACGACAATTCGATCACCGCGCTGCGTGACATCCCCGGCCTGGTGGTCGGCTGCCCCTCGCGTGGGGATGATGCGGTCACCATGCTGCGCACATTGACCGCGCTGGCCAAGGTGGACGGTCGGGTCAGTGTCTTCCTCGAGCCGATCGCGCTGTACATGACCAAGGACCTGCACGAGTCCGGGGACGGCGGTTGGCTGACGGACTATCCCGCCCCCGGCGAGGCGATGGTGATCGGCGAAGGCCGCGTGTACCCGCCTGAAAGCCTCGGAGGCGCTGGCGCTGATGTCGGCGATGGGCGCGATGGACTGGTGATCTTCACCTACGGCAATGGCGTGCCGATGAGTCTTCGCGCCGCCCGCAGCATCGGGAAAACCCACGGCTGGGGTGTCCGCGTTGTCGACATATGCTGGCTGGTGCCGCTCAATGACGATTGGATCGTCGATCAGGCCCGCGGCGCACGCAGGATCATCATTGTCGATGAGGGCCGCCAAAGCGCGGGCGTGGGGGAGGGGATCATCACCGCGATCGCGGAAGGCGGTTTGGGTGACATCCCGTTTGAACGGGTGGTCGGTACGGACACCTACACGCCGCTGGCCGGCGCCGCGTTCCTGGTCATTCCCCGGGAAGAGGATATCGTCGAGGCCGCAGGCCGTCTGGCGGGTGCGCACTGAGACCGCTCGCTCACATCATCCGTAGCCGACCCAGCGCAGATGGACACCGGGGACGAGTGACGCGACGGCAATCAGTCAGCGGGCGAGGCCGTCTCTCAACGGTGCCTCGACCACGTCGGCGCCGTCCACCAGCAGGGCGGCCTGCGCTCGCTCCAGCGGCAACACCGCCAGCGCAACGTGCTCCCCGGCCGCGCTGGCGGCCGACATCACCCGGCCCAGGGGTTTTCCTTCAGACATGACATCGCTGCCAACAGCGATCGGCGAACCGCCGGTGAGCAGCGCGAGGCCGCGCTTTGCCTTCCCCAAAAAGTGCGTGCGGGCGACAATTTCCTGTCCGGGGTAGCAGCCTTTTTTCACGCTGAAGGCCTGTAGTCGCTCCAGTGACAACTGCTGGGGCGTCCACTGCTCGCGTTCCGAGTCTGTCAGCCGTGGTAACCCGTCTTGCAGATCAGCCACGCGCCAATGCGCCGCTGCACAATCGTCCCGCGCCGCGTCCAGATGCCCGCCGATCAACAGGCTGCGCGGCTGCTCACCTGTGCCGAGATCGAGCTCGACGTTGACGCCGTCCTCGGCGATGGCGTAGCCGCGGGCACGCGCGGCCGCCGCGAAACGGCCACCTACGGTTACGCCCTCATCGATTTCGATGGTGACCTTGCTGCGGAAAATATAGCCACGCAGCCGCTGCACGATCGCTTCGGCGTCGCCATCCAGCAACACCAGCCACAGCGTCTGCGGATCCTTGCGCAACAGTGCGAACAGCGCGATGACCCGTCCCTTTGGGGTCAGCCATCCGCTCCAGTGCCACTCGCCGTCTGCGAGGGCATCGACGTCGTTCATGAACTGGGCCTGGGCAAATGCGACGGCATCGCGGCCGAGGAGGGTGATTACGGCGTGGCCGGGTAACGCAATTACCGGGCCAACAGGGACGGGCGACTTGTCAGACATGGGGGCGCCAACTAAGCTAGGACCCCGTGATGATAGGCCAAACCACCGCCGAGACCGATCCTGCCGAGACCGCCGAGGTGCCTGCGGACACCGCTGTGGACCAGCCGGACCAGCCTTCCCAGATACCCGAGTACGGCGGCCGTGATGGCCCGGATCCGACCCGGTATGGCGATTGGGAGAAGAACGGCCGCTGCATCGATTTCTGACGTCACCCTACGTCCAGTCACCCCAAGCACATTCCGCCACGCGGCCCCGCCGCCCAGCCCAGAGAGCGCCGTTGCCATGGCCAGTCGCCAACGTCCCATATCACCGCACATCCAGGTCTACCGCTGGCAGGTCCAGATGGTCACCTCGATCCTCCATCGCGCCACCGGCATCGTCCTGGTTGCCGGCAGCCTGCTGTTTGTCTGGGGGCTGTGGGCGCTGGCGGCAGGTCCCGCGCAGTGGGCGGACTTCAGTGCGTTTGCCCGCTCCATTCCGGGTTTCGTGGTGCTGTTCGGCTGGAGCTGGGCCTTCGCCTATCACCTTGCCAACGGGATCCGCCACGTGATCCAGGATGCCGGCTGGGGCTTCCGGATTCCTGACTTCGTCCGTAACAGCTGGACCACGATCATTGCCAGCCTGGTGATCACCGCGCTGCTGTGGTTCGCGGCCATGCAGCAATGGGGTGGTGCATGAACAGCAACGATCTGCAGGGTGACCTGCGCAATCCACTCAAGCGCGCACGCGGCCTGGGCTCGGCGAAGGAAGGCACGGGTCACTTCATCGTCCAGCGCGTTACCGCGATCGCGCTCGTATTCCTTTCGCTCTACGTGGTCTACCTGCTGCTGTCACTGGTGGGGGCCGATTACGCCGGCGTCCGCGCGACGGTCGCATCGCCGTTAAATGCGCTGCTGCTGATCGCATTCCTGATCGCCTCGTTCTGGCACGCCAAGCTCGGTCTGCAGGTGGTGTTCGAGGACTACGTGCACACCGGATGGCTGCAGGTAACCGTCCAGCTGGCCATCATCTTTATCTGCGTACTCGCGGCACTTGCCAGCGTGTTCGCGGTCATTCGCATCGCGTTCGGGGGCTGATCGTGCCGGCTTACAAGATCCAGGAACACAAATTCGACATGGTCGTGGTCGGTGCCGGCGGTGCCGGGCTGCGCGCGACCTTCGGTCTGGCCCAGAAGGGCCTGAAGACGGCGTGCATCACCAAGGTCTTCCCGACCCGCTCTCACACCGTGGCCGCGCAGGGTGGCGTCGCCGCGGCGCTGGGCAACATGGGTGAGGACGACTGGCGCTACCATTTCTACGACACCGTGAAGGGCTCGGACTGGCTGGGCGACCAGGACGCCATCGAGTACATGTGCCGTGAGGCCATCCCGGCGATCATCGAGCTGGAGCATCAGGGCGTCCCGTTCTCGCGTACGCCAGAGGGCAAGATCTACCAGCGTCCCTTCGGTGGCATGACCACCAAGTACGGTGAGGGCCCGCCCGCCCAGCGCACCTGCGCGGCAGCCGACCGCACCGGCCATGCGATCCTGCACACGCTGTATCAGCAGTCGCTGGCGCACCACGCCGAGTTCTTCATCGAGTACTTCGCGCTGGACCTCATCATGGATGCCGACGGTGTTTGTCGCGGCGTCCTCGCGCTGGACATGGCCGAAGGCACGCTGCACCTGTTCCGCTCCCAGGGCACGGTCCTGGCGACCGGCGGGTACGGACGTGCGTACTTCTCGGCGACGTCCGCGCACACCTGCACCGGTGACGGCAACGGCATGGCGCTGCGAGCTGGACTGGCGCTGCAGGACATGGAGTTCGTGCAGTTCCACCCAACCGGCATCTACGGCGCCGGCTGCCTGATCACCGAAGGCGTGCGTGGCGAAGGCGGCATCCTCCGCAACGCCAACGGCGAGCGTTTCATGGAGCGCTATGCGCCATCGGCGAAGGACCTGGCCTCGCGCGACGTGGTCAGTCGCGCCATGACGATGGAGATCCGCGAGGGTCGCGGTGTAGGCGAGCACAAGGACCACATGCTGCTGGACCTGACCCATCTGGGCCCGGAAGTGATCCACGAGAAGCTGCCTGGCATCGCCGAGTCGGCGCGCATCTTCGCCAACGTCGATGTGGAGAAGCAGCCGATCCCGGTCATCCCGACCGTGCACTACAACATGGGCGGCGTGCCGACCAACTACCACGGCGAAGTCGTGCAGTTGAAGAACGGCGATCCCGATGCGGTGGTGCCGGGCCTGTATGCGATCGGCGAGGCGGCTTGCGTGTCGGTGCACGGTGCCAACCGCTTGGGCTCCAACTCGCTGCTGGATCTGGTGGTGTTCGGACGCGCCGTGGCCAACCGCTGCGCTGAGACGCTGACCCCGGGCGCAACCCATCCCGACCTGCCCGCTGACGCCTGCGATGCATCGCTGGCCCATCTGGACAAGCTGCGCAACGCCAATGGCAGCACGCCGACCGCGGTCATCCGCGATCAGATGCAGCGTGCGATGCAGGCTGACGCGGCGGTGTTCCGGACCGAGGAGACCCTGGCCGAGGGCGTGAGCCGGATCCGCGAGATCCGAGCGTCGTTCGAGGACGTCAAGGTCAGCGATCGCTCGCTGATCTGGAACTCCGACCTGGTCGAAACCTTCGAACTGTCCAACCTCCTCGGTCAGGCGCTGTCGACGATCGTCTGCGCGGAAAACCGCACCGAGTCCCGCGGCGCCCATGCGCGCGACGACTATCCGGAGCGCGACGACACGAACTGGCACAAGCACTCGTTGTGCTGGGTCGACGATGCAGGCAATACGAAGATCGACTATCGGCCGGTGCACATGTACACGCTGACGGACGACGTGGACGTGGTCCCGCCTGCAAAGCGGGTCTACTGACTTCGTTTTCACCAACCACCCCGCGGGCCGCATACCGGCCCGTGGTGCCGGCTGAGACCGGCTTCCAAGGCGGAACTACCGATGGCCGATTTCAACCTTCCCAAAAACTCGACGATCCAGAAGGGCAAGCACTACGAGACGCCCGGGGCCAAGCAGCCGCGCACGTTCCGTGTCTACCGCTGGAATCCCGAGGATGACCAGAACCCGCGCGTGGACACCTACGAGGTGGACATGGCGAGCTGCGGCCCGATGGTTCTGGACGCGCTGATCAAGATCAAAAACGAGATCGACCCGACCCTGACCTTCCGCCGCTCGTGCCGCGAAGGTATCTGCGGGTCGTGCGCGATGAACATCGACGGCACCAACACCCTGGCGTGCACCAAGGCAATCGAGGATTGCAGCGGCGGCGATGTGCCGATCTATCCGCTGCCGGCGATGGAAGTGGTCAAGGACCTGGTTCCCGACCTGACCCATTTCTACGCGCAGTACGCCTCGATCAAGCCGTGGATCCGGACGGCCAGCCCGGCGCCCAGCGATCGCGAGCGCCTGCAGTCGCCGGAGGACCGCAAGAAGCTCGACGGCCTGTACGAGTGCATCCTGTGTGCCTGCTGCACCGCCGGTTGCCCCAGTCACTGGTGGAACGGCGATCGCTACCTGGGTCCGGCGGTCCTTCTGCAGGCCTACCGGTGGATTTCCGACAGCCGCGACGAGGACACGGGTGCGCGCCTGGACGATCTGGAAGACCCGTTCAAACTGTATCGCTGCCACACCATCCTCAATTGCACGCGCACGTGCCCCAAGGGCCTCAACCCCGCCCGCGCGATCGCCGAGATCAAGAAGCTGATGGTGGCGCGCCGGACCTGATCCGGGCGCTTCGATAGTTTTGCAAAGGGGTGTGCCGGGTGCACGCCCCTTTTTTTGGAGAGCACATGCAACTGAGCCCGGAAGATGAGGTAGAGCTGCGCCGGCTGCGCTGGAAATGCAGGCGCGGGATGCGCGAACTGGATCAGCTGTTTGGCCGTTATCTCGACCGCAAATGGCGGCAGGCATCGGTAGTCGAGCGGGCGGTTTTCCTACGCCTGCTGGAATGCGAGGACGATAAGCTCTGGCACTGGTTCATGGGTCATGAGGTCCCGCCGGATGCCGAACTCGCAACGCTTGTCAGCGCCATCCGCCAGTTGCCGGCTTGAGTGGCGGCCGTCTGCCTGGCTGATAGCGGCGCTCCCGGTGCTGGGAGTGCTGGCGGCCCTGTCGCTGCTGCTGTCGGGCTTTCCCCGCGAGGTGACCTGGTCTGGCGCCGTCCTCGCGCTCTTGTGGGGCGTTCGGGAATCACGCCGAGAGGCGGCCAAGCCGGCGCTTGAATTGGAATTGGACGGCGAAGTGGTGAAGGTCGACGGGCAGGCCGTCGCGGACTTCCGGGTGTTCTGGCGCGGGCCACTGAGTTTTGCGCGCTGGCGCGACCGGGAGCATCGTTTGCGCAGTCTGGCATGGTGGCCCGACACGCTGGATGCGGCCAGCCGGCGCGAACTGCGACTGGCATTGCCGGCACAAACTCCTGCTCGCAGACGCCGTTCGGTGGCACCATAGCGGGCTATGTTCAAACCCATTCCAGTCGCCATCGGCTTGCGCTACCTTCGCGCCAAACGCCGCAATGGTTTCATCTCGTTTATTTCCCTGGCATCCATCCTTGGCATCGCCCTGGGCGTGGCGGCGTTGATCACCACCCTGGCGGTGATGAGCGGTTTCCAGCAGGAGATCCGTGACCGCATGTTGCAGATGGCGGCGCACGCCACCGTCAGCGCTTTCGGCGAACCGCTGGACAATTGGCAGCAGGCGGTGGATCTGGCGCTGACCGATCCGCGTGTCGCCGGTGCTGCCCCGTATGTGGAAAAGGAAGCGTTGCTCAATGGTCCGCGCCAGCAGCCGGCGATGGTCCGCGGCGTCGTCCCCGCTGACGAACGCACTGTGTCGGTGCTGGGCGATAAGATGGTGGCCGGTACGTTGGAGTCGCTGGTGCCGGGCGAATTCAACATCGTGCTGGGACGCGAGCTGGCCGCATGGCTCGGCGTCGGGGTCGGCGACAAGGTGGTCATGACGATCGCCGAGTTCAACAGCACGCCCGTCGGTGCGATGCCGCGGGTCAAACGATTCAACGTCAGCGGCATCTTCGAGGTCGGCTACAACGAATACGACCGGAGCATGGCGTTCACCAGCATGTCGGACATGCAACGGCTGATGCGGCTGGGTGATGGCGTCACCGGGGTACGCCTGCGGCTGGTCGACATGAACCAGGCCTGGGACGTCGCCCGCGACCTGGCCACCAAGCTGGGTGGTCTGCAGGTCAGCGACTGGACCACCGACAACGCGAACATGTTCCGCGCGTTGAAGATGGAGAAGACACTGATGGCGATCCTGCTATCGCTGATCATCGCCATGGGCGCCTTCAACCTTGTCTCGTCGCAAGTGATGCTGGTGACCGACAAGCAGGCGGATATCGCGATCATGCGCACCTTCGGGCTCTCCCCCAAAGGGGTGATGCAGGTGTTCATGGTGCAGGGCAGCCTGATCGGTGTGATCGGAACCGTCCTCGGTGTGGTCGGCGGGATCGTGCTGACCCTCAACCTGGAGAACATCCTGTTTGCCATCGAGCGGGTGTTTGGAGTCAGCCTGTTGCCGGAGGACGTCTACTACATCACCGGCCTGCCCACCGACCTCAAGCCCGAGGACGTGCTTTCCATTACCGCCGTGGCGCTGGTGATGGCGTTCCTGGCTACGATCTACCCGGCATGGCGTGCCGCGCGTACGCCTCCGGCGGAGGCGCTGCGCTATGAATGAGCCTGTCTGGCAACCCGGGGACGACGTGGTACTCGGGTGCACCGGCCTGGGCATGGTCTATGCCGAGGGCAAGATGCGCACGCCCGTATTCGATGGTCTGGAGCTGGAAGTCCGCAAGGGCGAGACCGTCGCCATCGTCGGTGCGTCCGGCGCAGGCAAGAGCACCCTGTTGCACCTGCTTGGCGGGCTGGACACGCCGACCGCCGGCGATGTCTACGTTGACGGGCACTGGATGAGCGCGCTGTCGGATACGGCGCGTGGGCAATTGCGCAACCGGGCGCTCGGGTTTGTCTACCAGTTCCATCACCTGCTGCCGGAGTTCACCGCGCTGGAAAACGTGATGTTGCCGGTGCTGCTGGGCGGCGACAAAGTGGCCACGGCGCGTGACCGGGCGCGTGAGCTGCTGGAATCGGTTGGGCTGGGGCATCGCCTGGAGCACAAGCCGGGCGAGCTTTCCGGTGGTGAGCGCCAGCGCGCGGCGGTCGCGCGCGCACTGGTCAATCGGCCCGCGTGCGTCCTGGGTGATGAGCCGACCGGCAACCTGGACGAGAAAACCGCGGCACATGTCTTCGACCAGATGCTTGAGCTCAACCGCGAGCACCGCACGAGCCTTGTCCTGGTGACCCATGACCGGCGTTTGGCAAGCCGGCTGGACCGCGTGCTGGAACTGCACGAGGGCCGGCTGCGCGAACTCGCGGTAAGCGACATGTAGGCACTCCGGGCCGGCGCGTCTAAGTGCCGCCCCAGCGACAATCCCACGACATGGAAGTAGGCCATGAGCAATGCGGCAAGGACGCCGCCGTCCATCCCCAAGATCGACCGTGCCCCTCGCGTGGCTATTGGCGCCCATGCGGATGGACGCGCTTGCGTGGCCACGCCGCCAGTCGGGTCGCGCCCCCTCGGTGTTCCGGTGGCGGGAGGTCTGCTGACCGGTGTCTCCTTGGCCCTGTGGCTACCTGGGTTGGCACCGCTCTGGCTGCTGCTCTCGAGCTTGGCGATTGGAGCGCCTGCGTGGTGGCGAGCGTGGCGGGGACGCTGGACGGGTGCATGCCTGGTCGGTTTCGCGCTTGCAGGCCTGCACGCCACACACGCGCTGTCCGTCCAGCTTCCGGCAGACTGGGAAAAACGCGACGTCGAGGTTCGTGGGCGGATTGTCGAGTTGCCGCTGCATCAACCGCGGCGCACCGCCTTTGCACTCAGGGTGGATCGCGCGAGCGACCAGCCCGAGGCTTTGCGCGGCCGGTTGCTGCGGGTGTCGTGGTACGACGAGCGCGACGGTACAGGGACGGGCCGTGAGCAGGTCCAGGCAGGTCAGCGCTGGCAGATGACGTTACGGTTGCGAGCGCCGCGAGGGCTGCGCAATCCCGGCGGATTCGACAGTGAAAAGCATGCGTTTGCCGGTCGTGTGAGCGCCATCGGTTATGTCCGCGAGCCCGGGAAGGCGCATCTTGAGCGGTCGGGCAGCGGCATAAACGCCTGGCGCGGCGCAATGTCGCAACGCATAGCGGACTCCGTCGCCCCCGAATCCGCGCGCTTCCTCTCCGCCTTTGCGCTGGGCGATACGCGCGGTCTGGAGGATGACGACTGGCACGTCCTGCGTTCCAACGGTCTCAGTCATCTGGTGGCCATTTCCGGAATGCACGTGGGGATCGTTGCGGGATTCTTTGCGCTGGCAGTCGCTGGGTTCTGGTGGCTGATTCCCGGTCTGGGGCGACGCGTGCCGCGTCCCATCGCAGCGGCCATGGGTGGTTTGGTCGGAGCGATGCTGTACGCCGCCGTGGCCGGTTTCGCGCTGCCGACGGTGCGGACTGTCCTGATGGTGGCGGTGGTGGCAGGGATGCGCATCCAGCGGCGGCGATCGACCACGCTGGAAGTGCTCGCTCTGGCGATGATCGCGGTGCTGGTCGTGGACCCGTTGTCGGCGCTGACCGCGGGATTCTGGTTGAGTTTCTTCGGCGTCGCCTGGCTGGTCTGGTGCCTGCCCGAGGTGGGCCGCCGACCGCTCCACGATCTGGTCTCCGCCCAGGGCGTGGCCACCATAGGCCTGTTGCCGCTCACGGCCGTCCTGTTCGATCAGGCCTCGCTCGCGGGGCCGTTGGCAAACCTGGTGGCCGTGCCGTGGTGGACACTCGTGGTCGTGCCGCTGTCGCTCATGGGTACCGCACTGGAGTTGATGCATGCGGGATGGGGGCTGTGGGCATGGAATGCGGCGGCGTGGTGCTTCCAGCTCAGCTGGCCGCTGTTCGAGGCGATGGCGGGGAGCGATCTGGCGCTTTGGTGGCTCAGGGAGTCGCGCTGGTACGCCTTGCCACTGGCGCCTTCTGGCTGCTGCTGCCGCGCGGCCTGCCCGGACGTCCGCTCGCGTTGTTGCTGTGGCTGCCCCTTTTGTGGCCGGCGCGCGACCTGCCGGCGCCCGGCGAGGTGGATGTCCAGGTACTCGATGTGGGGCAGGGGTCGTCGGTTCTGGTCCTAACGGCAGCGCACACCCTGTTGTACGACATGGGGCCTTCCACACCCGACGGCTTCGACAGTGGCGAGCGTGTGGTGATTCCCGCCCTGCGGGCGCTCGGGGTGGCGCGGCTGGACCGCGCGGTCGTCAGCCATGCCGACAACGACCACAGCGGAGGATTCGCGGCGGTTCGCAGCCGAACCGTTATCGATTCCGCCAACGCGCCGGAGGACTCGGGCATCGCCGATACGCTGCCCTGTGTCGCGGGCGAGCAGTGGGAGTGGGACGGGGTCACCTTCCGCTTCATGCACCCACCGCCGTACTTCCCGTATCTCGGCAACGACGCCAGTTGCGTTCTGCGCGTCGCGGGAAAATACGGAGCCGCGCTCCTGCTGGGCGATGTGGGCAAGGTCATCGAGCGCGATCTGGTCCGCCGCAGTCGGTTGGGAGCGGCGTCGGCGATCAACGCCGAGGTTGTGCTGGTGTCCCACCACGGCGCCGCCAACGCATCCGATCCGGCGCTGGTCGAGGCGACCGGAGCGCGACTGGCGATCATGTCCACCGGGCATGGCAACCGGTTTGGCCATCCGCGTGTCGATGTGACCCGGCGTTGGCAGGACGCCGGCGCCGCGACGCCGGACACGGCGCGGGATGGGGCGATCCGGGTACGCATCGGGGAAGCCGGGATCACCGTGGAAACGCGACGCGCCGCACGTCCACGGCTGTGGGATGCGGCCCGGCGCGAGAATAAGCCCTTGGTGGACGCTGCGGCTGGGCTATCCTATCGACCGGATTGAATCGGCCCCAGGCCGGAGGTTGGCGCGTGCTGGAACTGGTCAAGGCGGGTGGGTGGCCGATGATTCCTATCCTGATGCTGTCGGCGCTGGCCGTGGCGCTGATCGTGGAGCGTGCCTGGACGCTGCGACGCGCCCATGTGCTGCCGCCGGGACTGGGCAACGAGGTCCGTACCTGGGCCAGCGGCGGGGCCCTCGACCCGGCCCATATCGACTCGCTGCGGGCGACTTCGCCCCTGGGCGAGTTGCTGGCTGCGGCGCTGGACGTGCGTGATCGCCCGCGCGAGCAGATCCGCGAGCGCATCGAGGATGTCGGCCGCCATCTGGTGCACAAGATGGAGCGCTACCTGAACACACTGGGCTCGGTAGCTTCCGCCGGACCCCTGCTTGGGCTGTTCGGCACTGTGGTGGGCATGATCCAGCTCTTCCTGGGGATACTGGACCATGGCATCGGCGACGTGAACCAGCTGGCCGGCGGCATCGGCAAGGCGCTGGTCTGCACCGCGGCCGGGATGGTGGTCGCCATTCCCGCGCTGATGGCACATCGCTGGTACCGCGGCCGCATCGCCGGATACATCGTCGAGATGGAACACGAGGCGATCCAGCTTCTGGACACCCTGGAAAAGACGCGCCCGGCCGCGCCGGTGGTGAAAGCGCAGATGCGCACTCCCGCCCTGGTGGACTGACCGCCCATGCGCATCCGCGACCATCGGGCCGACGACGAACCGGAGATCAGCCTCGTTCCGTTGATCGACGTGATCCTGGTGATGATCATCTTTTTCGTGGTCACCGCCACGTTCGACGCGCGCTCGGTAATCCAGCTGGAACTGCCGCGTGCGACCGGCGAGCAGGTCGAGGCGACCCGACCGCTCGTGGTGCTGGTGAACGCGGACGGGCGCTACTTCGTCGATGACCGCGAGGTGCTGCGCAACGATGTCGATTCCTTGAAAGCGACGATTGCGGAAGTCGCCGGTATGGAGCGGGAACGCCCGGTGATGCTGCGGGCCGATGCGCGCACTCCCTACCAGGCTGTGGTGACGGTGTACGACGCGCTGGGCCAGCTGGGCTTCCGCCGGATCATGACCGCCACTGCATCGCCGGAAGCCAATGCCGCGGGCGAGGACGTTCGTCGGTGACAGAAACCACCTCACCCGGACAGATCTACCGGCGGCTGCTGAGCCTGTCCAAGCCGTACCGCGCCCTGCTCGTGGTCGGTCTGGTGGGAATGGTGATCGAGGCGCTGGCGGGGGGCGGTTTCACCTGGCTGATGCGTCCGATCATCAACCAGACCTTTATCGCCAAGGATGTGGCGGCCAGTCTGCTGCTGCCTCTGGCGATCGTGGGCCTGTTCGTGGCCCGCGGCGTGGCCGGCTACCTGACCGACGTCAGCATGGCCCGGGCGGGTCGCAGCATCGCCCGCGACCTGCGCGTGCAGGTACTGGGCAAATACCTGCGGCTGCCCGGCCAGCGCTTCGATGCCGAGCCGGTCCCCTCGATGCTGATCAAGCTCAGTTCCGACAGTGACCAGGTGGCGCAGGCGGCCATCGATGCGATGAAGGTCATGCTGCAGCAGTCCCTGCAGGCCATCGTGATGGTCGGGGTGATGCTGTGGACCAGTTGGCAGGTCACGATTCTGATCCTGATCCTTGCGCCGCCGCTGGGGTGGGTGATGGACAAGGTGGGCCGGCGCTACCGCCGGGTCAGCCACCGCATCCAGGAAAGCGGCGCGCAGCTGCTCCAGTCTGCCGACCAGGCGCTGGCGAACCAGCAGGAGGTCAAGGTCTATGGCGCGCAGGGAGTCGAGCTGGACCGTTACACCGAGCAGGCCAACCACCATCTGAAGCTCAGCATGAAGGTCGAGTCCACCCGCAGTATCTCGTCGGCGCTGGTACAGCTGATGGGTGCCGTGGGCCTGGCGATGCTGCTGTTCTTTGCCGGCCGCGAAGCGCAGGCGGGCCGGATGGATGCGGGCAGCTTCGTGGTCCTGATGACCTCGATGATGGCGATCATCCCGGCCCTGAAGCAGCTCACCAACGTGCAGGGCATGCTCCAGCGCGGGGTGGCATCTGCGCAGCGCCTGTTTGATGTCATCGACGCCGACGATGAGCCCGACACCGGCACTCAGCCCCTCCAGCGCGCCCGCGGCAAAATCGAATTCCGCGACGTCTGTGCGCGCTATCCCGGGCAACCCAGCAACGCACTTACCGATGTCAGTTTCGTCGCCACGCCTGGCACCGTCACGGCGATCGTCGGCCGGTCCGGCAGTGGCAAATCGACCCTGATCAAGCTGATCCCGCGCTTCTATGAAGTCGAGTCGGGCCAGATTCTGGTGGATGATCTGCCTCTGGATGCCTACCGGCTCGCGGACCTGCGACGGCAGATCGCACTGGTCGGCCAGCATGTGATGCTGTTTGACGGGACCATCGCGGCGAATGTGGCCTACGGCGAACTCGAGCAGCCGCCTGCGGATCGTCTGGAAGCCGCGATACGCGGTGCGAATGCGGCGGAGTTCGTCGAGCGCCTTCCCGACGGTGTCGACAGTCCCATTGGTGCCAAGGGCAGCAGCCTATCGGGTGGCCAGCGGCAGCGGCTGGCGATCGCCAGGGCGATGCTCAAGGACGCGCCGATCCTGATTCTTGACGAGGCAACCGCGGCCCTGGATACCGAGTCGGAACGACTGGTCCAGGACGCCTTGGAGCGACTGATGCCCGATCGCACAACACTGGTGATCGCCCACCGCCTGTCGACCATCGAGCACGCCGACCAGGTGCTGGTGCTCGATGAAGGCCGGATTGTCGAACGCGGCACCCACAACGAGCTGCTGGCGCGCGACGGACTGTATGCCCATCTGCACCGCATGCAGTTCCGGGAGCCGCAATGAGTACCGGCCCCGCACGTCGGCGCGAACATCAGCCGGCGTACTGGTACAGCGACCTGCCGGTGCCCCTGTTCGCGCAGGCCCTCGCGTGGCTGTATGGAATCCTGACCGGCCTGCGGCGCTGGTTCTACCGCGTCGGCCTGTTGCGGCGTCGCCATCCGGGCGTACCGGTGCTGGTGGTGGGCAACATCACCGCCGGTGGCGCCGGCAAGACCCCGTTGACCATCGCGTTGGCACAGCGGCTGCAGCAGGAGGGGTGGACGCCGGGTATCGCCAGCCGCGGCTACGGCCGCACCGACGCCGGCTCACCGGTGTGGGTGGAGGCGACCACCGCGCCGACCGTCGGCGGCGACGAGCCGGTTCTGATGGCGCGCCGCACCGGCGTCAAGTTGCGCGCCGACCGGGACCGCGCCGCCGCCGCCGCCGCGCTGGCAAAAGCCGGCTGCGACATCATCCTGTGTGATGACGGCCTGCAGCACTACCGGCTCGAGCGTGATATCGAGATCGAGGTGGTCGACGGGGCGCGCCGTTATGGCAATGGCCGCCTTCTTCCCGCCGGACCGCTGCGCGAGTTGCCGCCACGCGGCGATGCCTGCGACTTCCGCGTCATCAACGTCGCCAACGCACCTGCCAGCGATGTCAACGGCACGGGCTTTGGCGAGTGGCCGATGCGCCTGGTCAGCCACGACGCCGTGCCCGTGCTGGGAGGCAGGGCGCGTCCGCTGGCGGCGTTTGCCGGACACCGCGTGCACGCTGTCGCCGGGATCGGCAACCCCGAGCGCTTCTTCGCGATGCTACGGGCGCTGGACATCGCCGTGGTGCCGCATGCGTTTGCCGACCACCACCGCTATCGCGCCGAGGACTTCCAGTTCGGCAGTCCGCTGCCGGTGCTGATGACCGAGAAGGATGCGGTCAAGTGCGCCGGATTCGCAACCGAGGCGTTCTTCAGCGTGCCGGTCAGCGCCGAGCTGCCCGAAGGGTTCTGGGTGTCGCTGCTGGACCGGATCGGGCAGGTGGGTAAAGCATGATGGCGAACACGGGCGCGGGGACGGGTGACGGACTCGACTTCGTCGTCGCGATCCCGGCGCGCCATGACGCCACCCGTCTGCCCGGCAAACCGCTGCGCTTGATCGCTGGCGAGCCGATGGTTTTGCACGTCGCCCGCCGCGCGATGGCGGCGGGAGCTCGCGAGGTCTGGGTGGCGGCCGATGATGTGCGCATCGCCGATGCCTTGCAGGGCGCAGGCGTACAGGTGGCCATGACGTCCACCGCGCATGCGTCCGGGACCGACCGCCTCGCCGAGTGCGCCCACATCGCCGGCTGGAGCGACGACACCATCGTGGTGAACCTGCAGGGCGACGAGCCTTTTGCGCCCGCTGCGGGCATTGGCGCGGTAGCCCGGCTGCTCGCCGCCAGCAGCGCGGAAATGGCGACGCTCGCGGCGCCCATCGATGACGTCGAGACGCTGCTGGATCCAAACGCGGTCAAGCTGGTGCGCGCGACAAGTGGCGACGCGCTCTACTTCAGCCGTGCGCCGGTACCGTGGCCGCGACAGGCCTTTGCCGCCGATCGCACGCGGATGCCCGATGGCGGCCCGTGGCTGCGGCACATCGGTATTTACGCGTACCGGGCCGGGTTCCTGCAGCGATTTGCGGCCATGCGGCCGGGTCGCCTGGAGCAGATCGAACTGCTGGAGCAGTTGCGGGTACTCGAGGCTGGTCACCGCATTGCGGTGGCGTTGACGCCCGAGCCATTTCCGCCCGGTGTGGATACTGCCGCAGACCTTGCCCGGGTGGAAGCACTAATGCGCGGTCAGCGCGCGATCTAGCTCAGGGCGCGGCACGTTGCGCCCGGCGGAGCCTCCGGGGCTGACAGTCCAGCAGCCATCCGCCGGGGTCGCACCAACGCATGCGAAGCCGGATCAATCCGGACTCACCCGGTTGGCCCGGCATCCTCGTCCTTGCGCTGGAATACGTGCTTCATCACGAAGTCGGGGGTCACTTCCTCGCCGCTCAACAGCATCGCGGTCAGTTCGCCGCCCAGCACCTGCGGAGAGATCACCACGTCGGGCTGGGCCAGCTTGACCCGGCTCAGGTGCTTGGCATCGTTGACGGCGGCCACGGTGCGCGCGTTGCCTCCCAGCTCCTTCACCGCAAGGATCACGAAGGCGTTTTCCGAGTCGTCCACCAGCATCGCCAGCACCGCCTCGGCGCGGTCCGCGCCCGCCTCGCGCAGCACCTCGGTGCTGCTGGGATCACCCACCACGATGTCCATCTCGCGGCTGTCGCTGTCCTCGGGTGCCGTGCGCAGCAGGCGGGTGACCTTGTTGCCCCGGCGTGCGAGTTCCCGCGCGGTATTGATCGCCAGCGAGCCGCTGCCAATGACGACGAAATGATCTTCCCGCTTCATGCGTGTCCCCTTTTGCGTAACGATGCGTTTCAGGCTGTTGCTGACCATTGGCGCGATGACGGCGGTCAGGGAGGTCGCGAATACTGCAACGCCCAGAACGATTACCGAAATGGTGAACAGTTTGGTTTCCGACGTCTGCGGCGTGATGTCGCCGAATCCGACGGTGCTCATGGTGACCATGGCGTAGTAGAGCGCGCTGACCAGGTCGGTGATCGGCGGATCGAAATCCCCGCCCAGGTAGTAGGCGCCAAAGGTCGCGTACATCAGCAGCATCACCACTGAGGTGACGGCGAACAGGGTGCTGGCAGCGACGCTGCTGCGGTCGAATTGGCGCCAGGCGAGGAACAACGCCAGCAGCATCACCACGAAGTAGACCAGCAGCAGGTGCGACTGGACCTGGCCGAGCAACAGGCTGGTGACGCCGGTGAGCGCGAACAGCAGCGCCATGCTCCAGGCAAGCCGGGAGCGCGACAGCAGGCCTCCGGCCATGATCAGCATGCCGCCGCCGATCAACAGTCCCGGCAGCCGCTGCGGTCGGACCGCGAAGTGGCCGTCCAGCATCCCGTACAGATAGGTTCGCCAGTCGTTGCCAAAGTCCAACCGCAGCAGCAACACACCGCCGATGGCGAGGGCGAGGGCCAGCGGAACGTGTGGAAACCAGCTCTCGCCGTGCAGCACCGAGTACCAGCGGCGCATCACGGCCCGGATCCGGGCAATAGGTCGCACCGCGATCTTGCTGGTGGATTCACCCGTGATCATGCGAGCCACTCGATCAAGCGCACCGTTGCGTACAGCAGACCGCCGATCAGCGCGCCGATCGCGGTGCCGTTGTAGCGGATGTACTGCAGGTCACTGCCGACGCTCAATTCAAGTTCGCGGACCAGCTCGCGGGTATCCCAGCGCTCCACGCGCTCGACAATGAAATCCCGGATATTCCCGCGGTACTTGTCGATCAGCGGCCCCAGCGTGTCCAGTACCCACTGGTTCAACCAACCCTGTACCGCGGGATCGCTGGCCAGCTTGTCGCCGATTGCGCGTGAGGCGTCCGCCACCTTGCCGGCAATGGCGGAGTCGTTACGCTGCAGGTCATCGCGCACCCAGTCCAGCACGCGCGTCCATGACTGGCGCAGGTAGCGCGCCAGCGCCGGATCGTCGAGGACGCGGTCGCGAAGGGCCGAGACCTTCTGCTGTAGCGACGGATCGGTACGCAGGCGATCAATGAACGCATCCACGTAGTCGTCAAAGCGCAGGCGCAGCTCGTGGGAAGGATCTTCAGCCATGTCGCTGATCAGGTCGCTGACGCCGGCGATGATCTTGGCCGCGAGTTTCTCTGCCACCGCGTCGTCCAGACGGGTCAGGCGCAGGACCGACCACAACTGGGGCGAGATCTTGCCCGCGATCATGTGCTGGGTGTCTTCGTTGGCGAGCACATCGCCCAGGTCGCGCAGCACACTGTCCAGCAGCGCCTGGTGGCGGCGGTCCTGGGTCATGACCTCCAGCAGCTGGCTGCCCAGGTCGGCGACATCGGCGCGCTGCAACTGCTCGCGCACCAGCCCCAGCAGGAAGCGATGCAGGCGCTCGCTGTCCATCAGCTGCAGCAGGTGGGGGGCGACACTGACCACGAACGCGCCAATCCGGTCGGCGTGGACAGGATTGGCCAATGCGCCCGCCAACCGCTGGCCAGGGTTGAACTCCTCCACCCGCCGCAGCACCTCGCCACTTTCCAGGAAGTGATCGCTGATGAAGTTCGCCAGTGCACGGCCCAGGGCCACCTTCTTGTTGGGGATGATCGCCGTGTGCGGGATCCAGCCCTGGCCCATCGGGTGCCGGAACAGGGCGACCACCGCGAACCAGTCCGCCAGGCCGCCGACCATGGCCGCCTCGGCCATCGCCACCATCAGGTCGAATCCCCAGTGCGGGTGGGTGATCCGCAGCCATGTGCCGATCGCGAACACCGCGGCAGCGACAGCCAACATGCTGACGGCGATGCGTTTACGACGCGCCAGCGCCGCGGCGCGCACATCACCGGCAAGGCTGGTGGGTGGCGCGGCAGGCGATCGGGGCGCGGTCGGGGGCAGGTCGGTTTCTGCTGTCATCGGTTGGCAGGTTGTCCTGGTATCGGCTCGTGGAGGGTCTGCTGAGGCTTGCCCTGACGCATAATCTGCCCCATCCATGGAGTGCATGCTTACCCTTTCATCCTTGTCCGAACGTCATGACCAGTGCGGGCTGCTGGTGCGCGGTCACGCGTGGACGTCGACCGGATCGGGATCTGCCGGAACGGGCCCGGGTGCATGAATCAGTCAGCTCCCCCATTCGATGGCAAGGCGTTTGCAAGGACATTGAGCACTGCACCGGGTGTGTACCGGATGATCAGTGCCGATGACAAGGCGCTGTACGTCGGCAAGGCCAGCGCCCTGCGCAACCGCGTATCGAGCTACTTCAACGCGACCCCGAAGTCGGCGCGGATCATGTCCATGCTCGCGCAGACCGCGCGGATGGAAGTCACCGTCACCCGTACCGAGACGGAGGCCTTGATCCTCGAGAACGAGCTGATCAAGTCGTTGAAGCCGCGTTACAACGTGCTCCTGCGCGACGACAAAAGCTACCCCTACGTGCTGCTGACGAGCGAGGAGTGGCCACGTATCACGATGCACCGCGGGCCGCGCTCGGTGCCCGGTCGCTACTTTGGTCCGTACGCCAGCGTCGGCGCGGTGCGCGACACGCTCAACCTGATCCACAAGCTCTTCAAGCTGCGCAGCTGCGACGCCAGCGTATTCGCCAACCGCACCCGTCCATGCCTGCAATACCAGATCGGCCGCTGCAGTGGTCCGTGTGTCGGGCTGGTCGACGCGGAGGTCTACGCCGAAAGCGTGCGCCGCGCGGTGCTGATGCTGGAAGGCCGCAGCGACGAGCTGACCGACGAGATCGGCCGCGCGATGGAGGCCGCCAGTGAGCGGCTGGCCTTCGAGGAGGCGGCGCGGCTGCGCGACCTGCTGGGCTCGATCCGCACCCTGCAGGCACGCCAATACGTTGACGGGCGCGCGGCCGACCTGGACGCGCTCGCGGTTGCGATGGAAGGCAGCGCGGCTTGCGTGATGCTGCTGGCGTTCCGCGACGGCCGCAACCTGGGCACACGCTCGTTCTTTCCGCGCACCAACGGCAGTGAGAGCGCCGAGGAAGTGCTGGCGGCATTCGTCTCCCAGTACTACGGCGAGCACATGCCGCCGGGCGAAATCGTTCTGGACCGGGACATTCCCGATCGGCAGCTGATCGAGGATGCATTGTCGAGCACGGGTGGCCGAAGGGTGCAGTTGCGCTGGAACGTGCGCGGTGACCGCGCGGGCTATCTGGACTTGGCGCGACGCAACGCCCAAATCACGCTGGCCAGCGAGCGCACCAGCCACGCCGCCCAACTGGCGCGCGCCCGGGACCTGCAGAAGATGCTGGGGATGGACGACTTGCCCGAACGCATCGAATGTTTCGACATCAGCCACACCATGGGCGAGGCGACCGTGGCATCGTGCGTGGTGTTCGATGCGGAAGGCCCGGTGCGCGGCCAGTACCGTCGCTTCAATATCGCCGGCATCGAGCCGGGTGATGATTACGCCGCCATGCACCAGGCGCTGAGCCGGCGGTTCAAGCGCGCAATCGCCGCCCCGGGCAAGCCTGCGGGGGTGTTGCCCGACATACTGTTGATTGATGGTGGAGCGGGGCAGGTGGGCCAGGCCCGCGCGGTCCTCGAGGAGCTCGACATCCGCAGCGTCGTGCTGGTGGGCGTGGCCAAGGGTCCCGCCCGACGTCCGGGCGATGAAGACCTGCTGCTGCCTGACGGGCGTACGCTGCATCCCGGTGCCGACTCGCCGGCATTGCAACTGGTCCAGCAGGTGCGCGACGAGGCCCACCGCTTCGCGATCACCGGTCACCGCGGTCGCCGCCAGAAAGCACGCAATTCGAGCCGGCTGGAGGATATTCCCGGTATTGGCCCGCGTCGACGCGGTAACCTGTTGCGACACTTCGGCGGCCTGGGTGGACTCAAGGGGGCCGGGGTGGAAGAAATCTCACGGGTCGAGGGCATCAATGCCGCTTTGGCCGAACGCATCTACGCGACCTTGCACGGACTGGAAGATGCGGGCGGCGGGCCGGATGACGGCACACGGAGTAACGGATGAAGTTGACGGTACCCACCATGCTGACCCTGCTGCGGATCGCGCTGATCCCGGTGCTGGTGGTCGTGTTCTACCTGCCGTTCAAGTGGACGAGCCTGGCGGCCGCCTCCATTTTCGCGTTTGCATCGTTCACCGACTGGGCCGATGGCTGGATTGCGCGCCGCTACAACCAGTTCTCCGCGTTTGGCGCCTTCCTGGATCCGGTCGCCGACAAGTTGATGGTCGCGGTGGCGCTGATGCTGACGGTGCAGAAGCACCCGACGGTCTGGATGACCCTGTGGGCGGCGGTGATCATCGGGCGCGAGATCGCGGTCTCCGCGCTGCGCGAGTGGATGGCCGAGCTGGGACAGCGCGCCAAGGTGCAGGTCGCCACCCTGGGCAAGATCAAGACGGTCGTGCAGATGCTGGCTTTGGTGTTCCTGCTCTACCAGAAGCCGCTGTTCGGACTGCCCATTTTCACCATCGGTGAATGGTTGCTCGCAGCCGCGGCATTGCTTACTCTCTGGTCCGGCTTTGCGTATCTGCGGGCCGCGTGGCCGTCGATGAAAGAAGATTCACGAGGCAGTTGACAGTTCTGTCTGCATGCCTACAATAGTCGGCTCAGTCAGCGGGAATAGCTCAGTTGGTAGAGCACGACCTTGCCAAGGTCGGGGTCGCGAGTTCGAGTCTCGTTTCCCGCTCCAGACATGGCACCACGGTTCGCCGGGGTGGCACCGAACAAGGCCCCGGTTTCGGGGTTTTGTTTTTTCAGGAGATTGCCCAGTGCAACTCCAGCCGCAAGGGTTATCCTTGTGGCGCACGTCATCCGGCCGGGTGGCAGAGTGGTCATGCAGCGGACTGCAAATCCGCGTACGCCGGTTCGATTCCGACCTCGGCCTCCATATATATCAAAGGGTTACGTGCAAACGTAGCCCTTTTTTATTGCTTTTTTGGAGTGGTTTCGGAGTGGTAAATGGCGTGGCTTCGGTAGTTTGCCTTGTTCATCTATGCCATTCACGCATCTGAGACTAGCTGTTGAAGGAAGATAAAGGTAACAAAAGCAAATACTTAGAGTGCTTCGTGTGATGGTTTTCGCTAGTCTCTACGAACCGACGTACACGGAGTTCTTAGTCGTGTACGTGAGTTTCATGGCTAGGCAGGTTGACGCGAGCTACGCCCCTTGCCGTGAGGTGATCCACCGCGACGCGCCCCGCTGGGGATGGCGGTGCTGCTGGTTCACTCAGGCAGCACAGCCCGGCACTATTCTTTCGGCATGTGCGGAAGAGACTCCCAGTTCTACACGTGGCGCGAGGTGCATGCCTTCTCCGGCGGGCTGCCTCTGGTTACGCCTGATGCCGACCCGGTGCCCAACTACAACCGTGCCCCCACGCAGGAAGGGTGGGCGATAGTTGCAGCTGACCAAGATGGTGGTGCCGCGTTGCCAATGCGTTGGGGTCTGCTGCCGGCATGGGCAAAGGACACGCGGCTGGCGTACAAGACCATCAATGCCCGCTTGGAAACCGTGGCCGAAAAGCCGGCATTCAGGAGTGCGTGGGTTCGTCGTCGGTGTCTGATCCCGAGCTCGGGCTATTACGAGTGGATCCAGCTCGACCCGAAAACGAAGCAGCCATATTTCATCCACCTGGCCGATGCGCCGGTCATGTTCTATGCGGGGCTGTGGGATGCGCGGACGGGTGCCGATGGCGGCGAACTGCTGACCTACAGCGTGATCACCCGAGACGCCGACCAGACCGTGGCCACCATCCACGATCGCATGCCATTGATCCTGCCCACGGATGTGTTCCCCGCTTGGCTTCATGGCACCAGCGACGACGCGATGTCGATCGCGCTGAGCGTCCCGTCCGCGAATCTGGTGTATCACCCGGTGAGCCGGGCCGTCGGCAATGTGCGCAATACGGGTCCGCAGTTAGTGGAGCCGCTGGTGGGCTCATCGCACTAAAATCCCGTGGCCTGTTCTGGCATCGTCACGACTCGGTCGCCACTACCCGCTGGCTGCATATGCGTGGCTGAAGTTGGTCAACGGTTGGATGTTGCCTCGCGTTGCACAATCAATCGGCGTCCTGAGCCCTCGCACTCCAGTCGAGACATGAGAAAGACGCTTCCTTAGATAGGCGGCGGCTGTCTGCGCCGGCGCCCTCCGTTGCGACGCTGGGGTTCATCCACCTCGTGAACTGTGTCTGTGGGATCGTTTGCAGCACACCTTACATGGCGATCCTTCCGTTCCCGTTGCTGACGCTTTGCGGCTTCACGGACGAAGTTGATTACATCGTCGCGAAGGATCACTAGATGTTTCCGGTTGAGTGATAGAGCAGGAAGTTCACCGGTTGTGATGAGGTCGCGCGTCGCGTCTACGCCCATCCTCAAGAGTTCTGCTGTTTCACTGAGGCTAAGGCACTCGGAGGCACACCCGGGCGTTCCGTTGATCGTTCCCACATCACGGGCAGTTCGATCCACAACAATGTCTCCCTTACCTAAGAAGCTACGTTAAACGTAGCTTACATCTTTCAAAAAGCAAGGCATGGTCGCTACTCGTTCAAGTAGTGATGCTCGACTTGCCCCAGTTCCCTGCCAGATCCATTTTCGCCGCCCGTCTCAAAGAAGCGCGGACGGCAGCCGGTCTGACGCAGAAGGAATTAGGCAGGCTTGCGGGCATTGCCGAAGACGTCGCAAGCACGAGGATCAATCGCTATGAGCGCGGCGTGCATGACTGCGACTCGCAGACTGCGCAAAGGTTGGCCTCAGCTCTCGGCATTCCGCTCGCAAGTCTCTACGCAGAGGACGAGTCTGTTGCAGACGCCATCCACAGTTTTTCACGACTATCACTCGTCGATCGACTCGACGTACTAGCCCATATGAGACAACGCCTAGCGGTTCGAGATGAATAGAGCCCTGCGCATTCCTTCCGGCAGTCATCCTCTTGACGGGGACACTGGCCGCATTTGGAAGAGAAGCAATTACGGCAGCTGGATCGAAGAAGACGTGGATGCTCTGGGAAGGAAAAGGACCGAACTTCTGACTCAGGGATTTTCGCTCAGCCGAGTCGACAGCCAGGTCCATCCGTTAGGCTATGGCCGCTCCGGCGAGGAGCTCGACCGTCCCAGAGAGAGGAATTGCTTAGGATCTCCGTTTGGGCCCACATAAAAGGAGGTGAGAATGGACGGCTTGGACGTCGCGTTTGTCGAAGGGAATGTCTACTCCAGATCTAAGGAAATCACCGGCCGATTCGGGGGAAGCCCACAGGGGGGCATTGCCCATTCGCGCCAAACGCCGGCGGTATTCATCTTCACTGGAGAGGGGGGCGAAAAGTTCGGGTACGTCGATAAGTGGGATGATGCGGAACAGGTCTTTACCTACACCGGTGAAGGGCAAGTCGGTGATATGACCTTTGTCCGAGGAAACGCGGCCGTTCGAGACCATGGCGTTGAAGGCCGTGCCCTTCATCTTTTTAAGAAGGTCAGTCGCAATGGCCGCTACCGCTACATGGGCGAAATGCAGTGCGCCAGCACAAGCATGGTTCGCGGGCCTGACAAGTACGGAGATGAGCGAGAAATCATCCAGTTCCAGTTGGTGCGGGTTCGCGCGATTCCTGAAGTAATGCCTGCCACGGATGTCAATGACCTGCCCGCCGGTAGTCAGTTTCCTTCGCCGCCGACCTCGTTGGCCAGCCTGCGTGCAGCAGCCTATAAGGCGGTCAAGCCGCCCGGGACCAAGATCACGACCAATACGCCCCGTTCTATCTACCAACGGTCACGATCAGTGGTCGAATACGTGTTTGCGCGGGCCCAAGGTTCCTGCGAATGCTGTGACTCGATTGCGCCGTTTCGGCGACCAGACGGAACCTTCTATCTTGAGGCGCACCACACAGAGCGCCTTTCTGACAACGGCTTAGATTCGCCGGTCTTTGTTGCGGCCATTTGCCCAACCTGCCATCGGCGAATTCACCACGGCTCCGACGGGAAGGCGACAAACGCGGCGCTCCGGCGGGCGATCGCTGCGAAGGAATCGTTGGTCATATGAGTCGTTGCGAAACCCCGACGACCCTCTGGTACTGGTCGCAGGTCGGAGGCTTGCTGATAGAGGAGTCCAGGATTGCCACCAAGACCTCCCTAAGAGGTGATCGTGCTCGGCGGCCCACAGAGCGGGTGCGTACAGCGGCTAAGCCCGATCTCCAGGGCAAGGATTTGATCGTCATCCAGACTAAGAACAAGAGGCTGGGTATGGACCTCATGGGGCAGACCCTGCTTTCCGGCCAGTTGGTGCAGCAGCTCGGACCGCTCAGCGTACAGTCGATCGCCTTGTGCAGCGCGACGGATGAGACCCTACAACCGATGCAGGAAGCTTACGAAGGGTACAAGGTCGTCGTGTGCCCGGCGGAGGTCTGCGTGCTGCGCGGCGAGGCTGTTGATTTCCGACACCCCCATAGCCCGAAAATCGACAGCGACTACTTTGAGGAAGGGACAAAGTGAGCCGGACGCTCGACTGCATCGCTGGTCATGGCCACACGCTCATCGTCGCCACCATCGCCTTTCTCGCCGGCATGGCCATCATGCTGCCCACGGGCGTGACGCTCCCCGACAGCGCGGCGGCACTCATCGGTGCGGTGATTGGCGCGGTCGCCACAATCGGTGGCGCCCTCCTGCTGTGGCGAGTGCAAGAGGCTCAACGAACGCGGCATCTCGCCAAGTCCATCGCCATGCAATTTGGCGAAGTCTTCCACGCATCGTTCGAGCTCATAAGTCAATTGGCCGTAGCCGACCACGCGGCCGGGACTCTGGACGTCCACTATCATGGCGCGGTGGAAGAACAGGTCGATGCGCTGGAAAGGCTTGCCGCCGACTTGCTGCTCGACATCGATCGAACGCGGAAGAAGCTGGATCGGTTCAGTCAGGCGCTTCACTTGCTTACGTCCGATCAGGTTGGCGAATTGATGCTTGCTGAGGCAGCACTAGACGCCATCCAGCCCATTGCCGAGCGGGTTTCCAACTGGTTTGTCCCGGGAGTGCCGTCGGCCACCATGTACCTACCAACCGCGATGGCCGAGGCGAAAGCCGATCTGCGGGGCAGCTACGACTATCTCGGCGAGACTCTCGAACGCTTCGCTCCTGAGTGGAGCAAGGAACTGTAGTTCCCTACCGGCTTTCGTCTTCGCGACCATGCCCACGGCCCAGCCCTCTGCGTCGGCGGTGTGGTCGTCGCGTTGCTCGCCCCGCTGGACAACGGCGTTTGGCACGAGGAGCTGGGCTGTCATGGCAAAACTGCCACCCGAGTTTGGGCTTGCGCGGGTTGAGCATCAACGCCGGGAGGAGACTCGTGTACGGCGCGCGTGGCGCGTAAGGGATTGTCGAGAGCGTCTTCCGACGCTGTGTCGTTCGCGCGTCGAATCTTAAAAGTCAAAGCCTGCAATTCCTTCGCGCCCAGGAGATGCGCCCGACGCGTCGCCCGAGGTACTTGGAAAGCTGGTAGACACGACGTAAACACGTCGCTCTGTTGGATGGGCGGCTGACTCTTCGGCTTCGATATGAAGCGAGGGACCGCGTCGCGTCGCATCGGAAAAGTACGTCTTGGGATGCGTTGGCTGTGCCGTCGTTCTACTGACTATGTTCCGTCGCGAGTTATGAAAGGGCGCGGACGATCGTACAATTGAGTCTGCGTTGGATGGTTTTGGAGTGGTATTCATAGTGGTAAATTCGGTAAGTCGTTGATTTTGCAGGCAGTGATACGGGCTGCAAATCCGCGTACGCCGGTTCGATTCCGACCTCGGCCTCCATTTGAAACCCCTGACTCGTCAGGGGTTTTTTATTGGCGGCAGGAAGCGCTCGCTCAGGCCTTCTTCGCGCCCAGCCGCAGCGCGTTGGCAACGACCGACACCGAGCTCAGACTCATCGCCAGCGCGGCGATCATCGGACTCAGCAGCAGGCCCGTGAACGGGTACAGCACGCCCGCCGCGATCGGCACGCCCATGGCGTTGTAGAGGAACGCAAAGCCCAGGTTCTGCTTCATGTTGGCAACGGTGTCCCTGGAGATCGCGAGCGCACGGGTGATGCCGCGAAGGTCGCCTTTCACCAGGGTGACCTGCGCGCTGGACATCGCCACGTCCGTTCCGGTGCCCATTGCGATGCCGACATCCGCGCCGGCGAGGGCAGGGGCATCGTTGATGCCGTCACCGGCCATCGCCACCTTGCGGCCTTCGGCTTGCAGCTTCTGCACCAGTTCGATCTTGTCCTGCGGGCGGACCTCGCCGTGTACCTCGTCGATGCCGAGCGTCTCCGCCACCGCCTTGGCCGTGGTGACGCCATCTCCGGTAGCCATCACGATTTTCAGGCCCGCCTCGTGCAGCGATTTGATCGCATCGGCAGTGGTCGCCTTGATCGGGTCGGATACCGCCAGCAGGCCGGCCAGGACGCCGTCGACCGCCAGGTACATGACGCTGGCGCCCTCCCGGCGTAATTCTTCGGCCGGTTCGGCGAGAACCGACGCATCCACGCCGACCTCCTCCATCAACGCGGTATTGCCGATCGCCAACGTGGCGCCACCGACCTTGCCGCGCACGCCGATACCGGTGGATGACTCGAACTCCTCCGGCGTTTCCAGCGTCATGTCGCGCCGGCGTGCCTCGGCGACGATGGCATCCGCCAGAGGATGCTCGCTGCCCTGGTCGAGGCTGGCGGCAAGATGCAGCACCTCGTCCCCGGTGAAGCCTTCCGCGGCCAATGTGGAGTGGAACGCCGGGCGCCCCTCGGTCAGGGTTCCGGTCTTGTCGACGATGAGGACATCGATCTTGCGCAGGTTCTCGATGGCTTCCGCATCGCGGAACAGGACGCCTTCGCCGGCCGCGCGGCCGGTCGCCACCATGATCGACATCGGTGTCGCCAGCCCGAGCGCGCAGGGGCAGGCGATGATCAATACCGAAATCGAGTTCACGATCGCAAACGTCCACGACGGTTCGGGACCGAAAAACCCCCAGACAATGAACGTGGCAATGGCCACAGCAATGACGGCCAGCACGAACCAGAACGACACCTTGTCGGCCATGCGCTGCATCGGCGCGCGCGAGCGCTGCGCCTGCGAGACCAGTTGCACGATCTGCGAAAGGACCGTGGCCGAGCCCACTTTTTCTGCCCGGATCACCAGGGCACCGCTGCCGTTGAGCGTGGCGCCGATGACGTTGGAACCGGGGCTCTTCTCGATCGGGATGGGCTCGCCGGTGAGCATCGACTCGTCGATGTTGGAGCTGCCTTCGATAACCTCGCCGTCCACCGGCACCTTCTCGCCCGGGCGAACCCGCAGCCGATCCCCTACATGCACATGGCTGAGCTCGACATCCTCCTCGCTGCCGTCATCATTCAACCGGCGCGCGGTCTTGGGTGCCAGACCCAGCAGTGCCTTCAGCGCAGTGGAGGTCTTGGACCGGGCGCGCAGCTCTAGCATCTGGCCAAGCAGGGTCAGCGAGATGATCATCGATGCGGCTTCGAAATAGACCCCGACCCGGCCGTGCTCATGGAACGATTCCGGGAACAGGTCGGGTGCAAGCGTGGCAACCACGCTGTAGCCGAACGCCGCGCCGACGCCCATGCTGATCAGCGTCCACATGTTGGGGCTGCGGTTGCGGACCGACTGCACGCCGCGCACGAAGAACGGCGCGCCCGCCCACAGCACCACCGGCAGGGTCAATGCGAATTCGATCCAGGTGCGCGTATCCACCGACAGGGCGGGGAAGCGGTGGCCGAACATCGCCAGCAGCATCACGACAACCGAAAGCGGCAGCGTCCACCAGAAGCGTCGGCTGAAATCACGCAGCTCCGGATTTTCCTCATCGTCCAGACCCGGCATCTCCGGCTCCAGCGCCATGCCGCAGATCGGGCAAGTGCCCGGTCCTTCCTGACGGATCTCGGGATGCATGGGGCAGGTGTAGATCGCCCCTTTGGGAGCGGCCGGGGCAACGTCTTCGGCTTGCGGGTCAAGATATCGGGCAGGATCCGCGACGAAGCGCTCGCGGCAGCAGGCTGAGCAGAAGTGGTGGGTCGTTCCTTCGTGCTCGGCGTGGTGCTCGGTCGCCTCCGGGTCGACCTGCATGCCACAAACCGGATCGGTGACGGCGCTCCCTTCCGCAGAGTCCTTGTGGTGATGGGGGTTGTTCATGGGTCCCTCCCGAGGGCTGCAATGGCGATGGCGGGGTGTGTGCGAGTGGCTCACTCGCCGTGACGGGCAAACTCCGACGTAGTGCCGTCGTTGGCGACAAGCTCGACGATGTAGGGCTGCACACGTCCGTCGGGAAGCTCCATGCCGGGCGATCCGGCCGGCATCCCGGGTACTACCAGCCCCTTGGCATCGGGCCGCTCGGCGAGAAGGCGTTTGATGTCAGCAGCGGGCACGTGGCCCTCGACAAAGTAGCCGCCCACTTCTGCGGTGTGGCAAGAGCCCTTGCCGTACGGCACGCCCACGCGCTGCTTGATGGGATCCAATTCTTCGGTATTCACGACTTCGACCTTGAAGCCCGCGCTCTGCATATGTTCCACCCACAGGTGGCAGCAGCCGCAGCTTGCGCTCTTGCTTACCACCATCAGCGGCAGTGCGGACTCGCCCGGCACCGGCGTGTGCACGGGTGTTTGTGGTTGGGCTGCGGGTGTCGCGGCCGTAGTCATGGCCGGATCGTCGTCCGGAGCCGCCGCACACGCCGTGAGGGCATGCGCCGACGCAAGGGCGAGGGTCAGTAAAACGAGGCGATTGCGTTTCATAGGTGGTACTCCGTTCTAGAACCAGATGCGTACGCCCGCCACGAGGCGGGTGTCACGGGTGTCCTCGCCATCGGCGCGGCGGAGGTCGGCGGTGGTGCCCAAAAAGCGTTCGTGGACAACGCCCACATACGGCGCGAACCTACGGTTGATCTCGTAGCGAAGGCGCGCGCCGGCCTCCACTGAACTGAATCCGGAGCCGACGCGGCGTTGCGGATCATCCTTGCCGAACACAGTGATCCCCACCAGCGGCTGCAGGATCAGCCGGTTGGTCAGCAGCAGCTCGTATTCGGCCTCCAGGTTGGCTGCGGTCTGCCCGGAATCACCGACGTAGGCGGTGGCCGAGACGTCAAATTTCATTGGGGCCAGACCCTGCACGCCGAACGCTGCCCAAGTCTGTGAACCACCCGGCTGGAAGTCGTGTTTGATACCGGCCAGGAGATCCCACCACGGGGAGACGCTGCGTCCGTAAAAGACCTCCAGGTCCGCCGCTTCAGTTGTGCCGCCCGTGCGTTCGCCTTCAGTGCGCAGCCAGACACGATTGAGGTCGCTGCCGATCCAGGCATGGCCCTCCCAGGCCTGAGCGGAGCCGGGTTTGGCGGCCCAGGCCTCTAGGCGGTTGACTGCGACGTAGCTGTTGATCTGCTGCCCGTGTTGCATGCCGCGGTGGAGGACCGGGAACGCGGCCGAACGATCGGCGTCCGTGACGACAGGAATCGGCGTGATCGGCTCGCTGCTAGAAGCTGGCGCCCCATGTCCCATGGCTGAGTGATCATCGACCCTTGTCGCCGTTTTCACGGTCGCCTTTTTCGCGGGTTTGCTCGCTAGCGGCGCAGCGTGATGGGCGTGGTCGTGAGTGACAGGCGTAGGCGTCGGCGTCGATGCGGCGTGACCCCGATGGTTCTGGGCAACGGCGGTGCCATGCAGTACCAGACCCAGGGCGAATGTCAACGCGGTGACGGGACCAATCACGCGACTCATTCCTCGACCCTCACTTCGCGCATCATTCCGGCTTCCATGTGGTACAGCAGGTGGCAGTGGAAGGCCCAGCGGCCCAGTGCGTCGGCGCGGACGCGGTAGCTGCGCTTGGTGCCCGGGGGGATATCCACGGTGTGCTTGCGCAGATGGAAGCTGCCGTTCTCGTCTTCCAGATCGCTCCACATGCCATGCAGATGGATCGGGTGGCCCATCATCGTGTCGTTGACCAGCACGATGCGCAGGCGCTCGCCGTAGTTGAGTCGCAGCGGTTCGACGTCCGCGAATTTCAGGCCGTCGAACGACCAGGCGAACTTCTCCATGTGACCGGTCAGGTGCAGCTCGACCTCGCGGCCGGGCTCGCGTCCATCGGGATCGTCGAACAGGCTTTTCATGGCGCCATACGTCAGCACCTTGCGACCGTTGTTGCGCAGGCCCATGCCGGGATCGTCCAACTTGGGCGCGAGTGACATCGCCTGCATATCTACCAGCGGATTGCCGGTCTCGCTCGCCGGGTGCTGCTGCATGCCGTCGGCCGAGTCAGCCATGCCGGCTATCGCGCTCATGTCATGGCCGAAATGATCCATACCGGCGTGGCCGCCATCGGCAGGGCTGGCAGTTCCGTGTCCCATGCTGCTGTGGTCCATTGTCCCGTGATCCATACCACCGTGGCCCATGTCGTCCATGGTCAGCAGGGGGCGGGGATCCAGCGGTGGAACCGGTGGCTGCAGCCCCTCGCGAATCGCCAGCGTGCCGCGTGCGTACCCGGTGCGACCCATGTCCTGGGCGAAGATCGCAAACGCGTCCGCGCCGGCTGGTTCGACCAGCACGTCGAACGTCTCGGCCACGGCAATGCGGAACTCGTCGACGGAAACCGGGTGGATGTACTGGCCGTCGGCGGCGACCACGGTCATCTTCAGGCCGGGGATGCGCACGTCGAAATAGGTCATCGCCGAGCCGTTGATGAAGCGCAGCAAGACCTTCTCGCCCGGTTTGAACAGGCCGGTCCAGTTGCCCGACGGCGCGGTGCCGTTCATCAGGAAAGTGTAGGTGTGGCCGTTGATGTCGGAGATGTCGGACGGCGTCATCCGCATCTGGCCCCACATCCTGCGGTCCTGCAGGGTCGCCGACAGGCCGTCTTCGCGCACGTCGCGGACGAAGTCGCCCACGGTGCGCTGATAGTAGTTGTCGTGGCTGGCGTTCTTTTTCATCCGCCGGAACAGCGCGTTCGGGTCCATGTCGGTCCAGTCCGACAGCAGCACCACGTGCTCGCGATCGTAGTGGTATGGCGCCGGGGATCGTGGTTCCACGATGATCGGTCCGTACAGACCCGCCTGCTCCTGGAACATCGAGTGGCTGTGATACCAGTACGTGCCGGACTGCTGCAGCTGGAACCGGTAGGTGTAGGTCTCGCCGGGGGCGATCCCGTCGAAACTCAGGCCGGGAACGCCGTCCATGTTGGCTGGCAACAGGATGCCGTGCCAGTGGATGGATGAGTGCGCGTTGCGCAGGCGGTTGGCCACGCGCACCGTCACCGTGTCGCCTTCGCGCCAGCGCAGCAGGGGCGCAGGCAGCGTGCCGTTGACGGTGATCGCGGGGCGTGATCGGCCGGTGAAGTTGACCATTGAGCTGCCGATTGATAGGTCGAAGTCGGTGCCGCTCAGGGTTTGATGGGATGAAGGCTTCCCGGTGGCAGCGAGGGCCGGCACCCGCCAGAGACCAGCTCCAGCGGCAAGGCCGCCAGCGACCAGACCCGTGACAAATCGCCGCCGGGAGGGGACCGCCGGAGAGCGGCCTGAAGAATCGGTGGACATGCATCGCTCCGTGAACTCGGATCAAGTCGTCGTCCGCGCGAAGGCGGAATCGCTCAACGTTTGCCGGCGCGGCGTAGCAAGCGCGCCTATTGGCCAGCAAATCGCAACGGTCGCCCTGAGCGGGCGGACCGGACTCAACCGATCGGAGGTCGGTATCGACTCTGCAGCAGGGGTGCCGGATGGTCGGAGAACGTCTGATGCGGCGTCAGGACCTGCGGCGTGATGGACCACCCCTGCGATGGCACCGTCACGGCCCACAGCATTCCTGCCGGGCAGGCCGGATCACACGACGAGCCTTCACAGCACTCTGCCGCCGCGGAATGGGTGTTGCAGGGCGCGGAGGCCGGGTCGGGCGTTGTTGTCCGGGCGTGCTCTAGGCAGCCCATGTGGTCATCCGGAGTGGAGACCGGCACTTCCATCCCCGCGTGCTGCCCATGCATCTGGGTCGTGGCCACGGCGAGGCCCGATCCATTGAGGACCAGCGCCAGGCAGAGCAGGACACGCAGTAGCAGGTGTGGGATGGGCATCGATGACTACTGTAAAGCAAGAAACCACACCCGCGCTGCAGCGTAATCAGGCTGCAACGGCGACGGTTTGGCAGTGCCGCAATGAAGCACCCGACGCGCGGAGTTACGCGGATCACGACCGCGTCCGTACAATGGCCGCGCCGAAGTGCGAATCCTCAGCCCGGATGGCGGAACTGGTAGACGCAACGGACTTAAAATCCGTCAGCCGCAAGGCTATCCGGGTTCGATTCCCGGTCCGGGCACCAACAAGGTCAGTGGGGTCGAGCAATAGTGTTCAATGTTTTCGGTCTAGGGGGCAAGATCCCAGTACCAACAGGAGTGTGTGCCGACTTTCAAAAAGCACGTACTCGGGACCGAAGGAACAAGGTTCGGCGGCTTGGGCGTCGCTGCGAGGCCGATTTACTTGGCTCCTCAATCATGGTGGAGATGCGCGCATGAAGCCTTAGATGCGTGAGAACATCCATGAGCGGCGTGTAGCCTGCCGCACGTAGTTGTCGCCACATAGTCTCGGGAACGCTCGATATTCTGGGTTAGTCACGTCAACTACAAGCGTACTGTTTGATTGCTTCCGGGCGGCGTGTAATAGCATTCGACCTCGGCGGTAATCAGCCAAGAGGGCAGTTACTCTCCCGCTCCACGCTGGAGTCGTACTGGATCGATCACTTTTTCAATTCAGATTATTCACCAAGCGAGAGGGGTTTAATGAGTAAGATTTTCGTTTTTTTGTTTGTTCTATGCGTAGCAACTGGTTGCGGACAAATTTCGGATGTGAAGGCGGAAGCGCGGGCAAAAGAGTTAATTCTTGATGTGTTGAGGGACCCCGATAGCGCAAAGTTTGACGAAACGTTTTTTGTTGGTGGTGAGGATGGAGAGCTGGTGTGTGGAAGGGTCAATGCGAAGACAGGTTTTGGCGGATACTCGGGTATGACCGCGTTCATGGTTTGGCAAGGTAAGCCGTACATCGCGGATCCCATGCACTCAGGGGAAGTTTCAGATTGTTGTCTAATCGTGAACCGCGCAATCGCAGAGCAGAAGGCTGCTTGGGATGTCGACGGCTTTAGCAAAACCTGCAGCGTGGCGTCTACGTCTTCCGCGATGCCATTCAACTTCAGCATCCCGTAGCTGCTAGAGGAGCGGGCCGCCGGTACTGTGTGGGCCGATGTCGGCGCACACCGGATTCTGCGAACTGAACCCTGAGTCTTTATTATCGATAGCTTTCATCGCCCGTCCTTGATCGAGGCTTTGAACTCAAACCCGGTTAACCGCGAAATTATCCGAGCTCGACCCCCGGTCCGGGCACCCCGTGGTGAGTGCCGCTTTCCCTTGCTGAACGGATGCCGGCGCTGTTCCTGCCAGTCGGTGCGACCATGGGCGCCGTCCCCCGACTTTCGCGGTGTTGCCCATGTCAAATTCCCGGCTTCTTCCCTGTGTCCTGGCGGCACTGGGCGCAATCGCGCTTCCGCTGCAGTGCTTTGCCGCGCCGGGCGATGAGTCCTATGGCGCCGCCGCGTTCGATCGCTGCCTTGCCGGTGTGCGCACGCAGGCGCTCGGGGCCGGGATAAGCGCTGCGGTATTCGACCAGCACGTGGGCACCGTGACGCCGGATGTGTCGGTGCTGCCGCTGCTGGACAGCCAGCCCGAGTTCAAAACTCCGATCTGGGACTATCTGGCGGGACTGGTCGATACCGAGCGCGTCGAGGACGGGCAGGCGATGCTGCGCGAGCACGCCGCCACGCTGAAGCGTGTGGAGAGCCAGTACGGTGTGGACCCGGCGACGGTGGTGGCCGTCTGGGGGGTGGAAAGTGACTTCGGCAAGACCTTCGGCAAGCGGCCGTTGCTGACATCCCTGACAACGCTTTCGTGCATGGGCCGCCGGCAGCCGTTCTTCCGCGGTGAGCTGATTGCGACGCTGCAGATTGTCCAGGCCGGCGACGTGGCGGCGGACAAATTGGTCGGCTCCTGGGCGGGCGCCTTTGGCCATACCCAGTTCATGCCGTCCACCTACCGGCGTATCGCAGTGGACTTCGATGGCGACGGCCGCCGCGACCTCGTAGGCAGCGTCCCCGATGCGCTGGCTTCCACGGCCAACTACCTGAAGCGCTCGGGCTGGCGCACCGGTGAGCCCTGGGGTTACGAAGTGCGGCTGCCAGCCAATTTCGATGCGTCGGTTTCCGGTCGCACGTCGCGCAGGCCGCTGTCGTTCTGGACCGGTCGTGGCATCACCCGCGTGGATGGAGCGCCGCTCGCCGGCTCGGACAAGCCCACGGCGCTCATGTTGCCCGTGGGCAAGTCAGGGCCCGCGTTCCTGGTGTTCAAGAATTTCGATGCGATCTACTCCTACAACGCGGCGGAGAGCTATGCGTTCGCGATCGCGCTGCTGGCGGACCGCCTGCGAGGGCAGGGCGGACTGGTCACTGCATGGCCGACCGATGATCCCGGACTCTCGCGCCGCGAACGCCGTGAGCTGCAGATGTTGTTACTGCAGCGCGGTCACGAGATCGGCGAGGTTGACGGCATGATCGGCAGCGCCAGCCGCGCAGCCATCAAGCGCGAGCAAGAGCGGCTGGGGATGAGCGCCGACGGACGGGCGGGGCAGGCGATCCTGCGCGCGCTGCAACACGCTACGCGCGAAGCGGGAGCGGGAACCTCCGGCTAATGGCGCGACAACACGCAGATCAGTTCCACGGGCGGTTATCCTCGTGGCCTGACCTGATCCGGATCCCCACGTATGCTGCGTTACCTGCCGTATTTCCTGAGCATCCTGCTGACCGTGCTGACCGGCCTGCTTGCCTTGCTGGTGGCACCCGGCTGGGGATGGGCGGCTCTGGTGTTTGGCTGCATCGCTGCGTTGGGGACGGCTGACGTACTGCAGCGGACCAGCGCGTTGCGGCAGAACTATCCGGTGATCGCGCACTTCCGCTACGGACTTGAGTCCATCGGCCCGGAGATGCGCCAGTACTTCATCCAGGCCGATACCGCCGAGGTGCCGTTCTCACGCCTGCAGCGTGCGCTGGTGTACCAGCGTGCGAAGTCGGTCAATGACACCCGCCCGTTCGGCACCATGCAGGACGTCTACGCCAACGACTACGAGTGGATCAACCACTCGATGGCGCCGGTGCCCCACGGTGATCCCAACTTCCGCGTGCTGATCGGCCCCAATACCGCGCAACCGTACTCGGCCAGCGTGTTCAACATCTCGGCGATGAGCTTTGGCTCGCTTTCGGCAAACGCCATCCGCGCCCTCAACAAGGGCGCAATGATGGGCGGCTTCTACCATGACACCGGGGAGGGCTCGATATCGCCCTACCATCGCGAACACGGCGGCGATCTGGTCTGGGAAATCGGTTCTGGTTACTTCGGCTGCCGCAATCCCGACGGCACCTTCAATGCCGAGCGCTTTGCCGCCAATGCCACCGAGCCGCAGGTCAAGATGATCGAGATCAAGCTGTCGCAGGGCGCCAAGCCCGGCCACGGCGGGGTGCTGCCGGCGGCGAAGGTTTCTCCGGAGATCGCGGTGACGCGCGGCGTCGAGGTGGGCGTGGAGTGCGTGTCACCCGCGCGCCACAGCGCGTTCTCGACCCCGGTGGAGCTGCTGCAGTTCGTGGCGAAGCTGCGCGACCTGTCTGGCGGCAAGCCGACCGGATTCAAGCTCGCCATCGGCCACCCCTGGGAGTGGTTCGCGATCGCCAAGGCCATGCACGAGACCGGATTGCTGCCCGACTTCATCGTCGTGGATGGTGCGGAGGGCGGCACCGGGGCTGCGCCGGCGGAGTTCATGAACCACGTCGGCGTGCCCATGCACGAGGCGTTGATGCTGGTCCACAACACCCTGGTCGGGCTGAACCTGCGCGATGACATCCGCCTCGGTGGCGCGGGACGGATCATCAGCGCGTTCGACATCGTGCGGACGCTGGCGATGGGCGCGGACTGGTGCAACTCCGGACGGGGTTTCATGTTTGCAGTTGGCTGCATCCAGGCCCAGAGCTGTCACACCGATCGCTGCCCGACCGGCGTGGCGACCCAGGATCCGGCTCGCTGGAAAGGCCTGGACGTGACCAGCAAGGCCATTCGCGTGCAGGGATTCCACCGCAATACCCTCAATGCCCTGCGTGACCTGTTGTGCGCGGCCGGCCTGAGTGATCCCAGCGAGGTCGGCCCTGAACATATCCTGCGGCGGGTCTCGCCAACGGAGGTGCGGTCGCTGGCGGCGCTGTACAACTTCCTTGAGCCGGGCCAGCTGCTATCGGGCATCCCAGACCACGCCGTGTTCCAGTCGTACTGGGCGAGCGCAAGGAGCGATTCGTTCGACGCGCCCGATCAGGTGAAGTCGATGCGCGATAGCAAGTCGCGCTGAGTGCAGTCAGAGAATTTGCAGCACGTTCTCCGGCGGACGTCCGATCACGGCGCGCCCGTTGTGGACGAATATCGGACGCTCGATCAAGCGCGGATGGGTTGCCATGGCCTCGACGATCTGGTCATCGGTCCTGGCCGGATCCGCCAGGCCAAGCTCGGCGTATTCACTCTCGCCGGTGCGAAGTAGCGCGCGTGGCCGCATATCCAGCAACTCCAACAGTGAGCGAAGCTCATCGGCATTGGGCGGGTTATCCAGATAGAGGATGACCTCGGGCTGGATGTCTTTTTCCTGCAGCAAATCGAGGGTGCCGCGCGACTTTGAGCAGCGTGGGTTGTGGTAAAGCCGGGTCTCGGTCATGGCATGGCTCCTGAAAAGGCTCGGCGATCATCCTAGCGTCGCAGAGGGCGGCTCGCGTCTCGGGGGCATTCAGTCCCGATTTTCGCAGGGTGAGGTTTCGGGTCTGCTGTGCGTCACTTCGCCGCACGAAAAAGGCCACCCCGAAAGGTGGCCTAAGTCGTTGATTTATATGGTGGGCGGTAGTGGGATCGAACCACTGACCCTTGCCGTGTGAAGGCAATGCTCTACCGCTGAGCTAACCGCCCGCAATCCGTTGTCCGGATCATCCGGCCGATTATACGGCAGCTCCGAATCTGCGCAACCGTTGCGTTGTTTTTCCCGCGATGCATCCCGCGCACGCGCGCTGCGCCGCCACACGGTGCCGGCAGGAGCGACCGTGACGCGCTCTTGCAAACCGCCCGGCGAACATGGGCCCCCCAGAGTGGAGCGGTCGATGAGTGATGTCCGTGCGCCAACGCCAACATCGTCCGTTCGCATCGGCTGCGCAGGCTGGTCGATCCCCACGCGCGCGGCGCGACTGTTCGGTGCAGGGGAAAGTCATCTCGAGCGTTACGCGACCCGCTTCGACGTGGTCGAGATCAACTCATCATTTTACCGTCCACATCAAGCGAAGACGTATCGCCGGTGGGCGGACACGGTGCCGCCGGGGTTCCGGTTCTCGGTGAAACTGCCGCGACAGATCACCCACGAGGCGCGATTGGCTGACGCCGACAGGTTGCTGGGGGAGTTTCTTGATCAGGTCTCCGGCCTGGGCCCGAAGTTGGGCGGGATCCTGGTACAACTGCCGCCGAGTCTTGTATTCGACGCTCGCGTGGCGGAGGGATTCTTCGGCATGATGCGTCGCAGTGTCGACACCCCGATCGCTTGCGAGCCACGCCATTCGAGCTGGTTCGGCAGCAAGGCCGCGGAGGTGTGGGACGCGTTTTCGATCACCCGCGTCGCCGCAGACCCCGCACGCTTGCCCGAGGCGGGGACGCCTGCTGGTCCGAAGTCAGCGCGCTGGAGTTACTGGCGCCTGCACGGCTCTCCGCGCATGTACTACAGCAGCTATGAGGATGCGGTGCTTCAAAAGTTGGCAACGCAGCTCTTGCAACGGGGCAGGGCGAGATCGCCGGCGTGGTGCATTTTTGACAACACCGCCGGCGGCCACGCGGTGGAGGACGCGGCGCGGCTGCAGGCGCTTGTTGCACGAGACACCAGCCCCTGACAGGCTAAGCAGACGCTTCTGCGGCTACGAATCCACTCCGGCATGCGCGCCGGTCATCCTCGTGGGGCGTACGCGATCAGGGCAATGGCCACGATCGCCAGCGCGATCGCCAAGCGGTTCCAGCGGCTTGTCTTCTCTTGGAAGACCGCCACGCCAACCAGAGTCCCCAGCACCACCACCCCGATGTTCATCGCCGCGAAAACCACGGCCGGGCTCTCGGGCAATGCCTGGTGCGCGCGCACGTAGAAGACGATGTTGCCGAAGTTGAGCAGCCCCAGCAGCAGCCCGGCGGCGAAGCTGGACCCGTCCAGACGCGCCTTTCCGCGGATATGACGGAAGGCCTGCCAGCTTGCCATGAGCACGAACGCCAGTACGAAGGCGACCTGCAGCGAGGCCATCGACGGCGTGCCCGACTGAGCGACGAGTTTCAGCAGCACGTCCACGCACGCGAACCCCACCCACACAGTGAGCAGCGGCATCCACGCAGCCCGCTCGTTGGCGGTTGCAACGGGGCGGGCAGCGATGCCTGCGACGGCGAGCAGTCCCAGCGCGAGACCCACCAGCTTGACGACGCTGGCGGTCTCCCCGAATACGGTGAACGCCGCCACCAGCGAAAGCAGCAGCGAAAGGCGCTGGGCCACGTCGGTCCGCACGATCCCCGCCTGACGCACGGCATTGGCAAGGACCAGGAACAGCGACGGCAACAAAACGCCCAGTCCCAGCAATACCCACCAGTGGCCGCCGGCGCTGCGCAGGCTGCCCAGGTCGGGGCGCAGCAGCAGCGCGCACAGCACGGCGGCGACCAGGTAGTTCCAGGTCACCATCTGGGCCACATCCAGGCGTTTGCGCGGAGCGAGTTTCAGCAGCACGGACACCAGCACGCTACAAAGGATGCTGAGCCCGATCAGGTGCATGCGCGCCGCCGGTCGAGGCGAGGGACAGGAGATTTCATCGCTGACATTGTCCAGTCGAACCGTGTTTTCCGCCACCCGTGGTTCGAGAAGAGCGACGTCCGTCCCATCGCCATCCCGTCGTGTCGCCACTGTGATCCGCGCATCGCGCGACGGCTGCTATTCGCGCCAACCTGCGCGACAATATGCGCTCGAGCCGATGCACGTTGTCCGCGTGCGAACTCGCCATACAGTTTTACCCCGCGCGCCGCGCTGCGGCCGTCAAACCCCCTTCCTCAACAGGAGCTGGACATGTTCAGCCATTTGCCGCTTTACGCGGGCGACCCGATCCTTTCACTTCAGCAGGCGTACCTGGCCGAGACGCGGGCAGACAAGGTCAACCTCGGCATTGGCGCCTACCAGGACGCAAATGGTGCGATCCCGACGCTGCGCTCGGTCGCCGCTGTTCGCCCGCAGATTGCGGCTGACACGGGTCCGTCCCCGTACCTCCCGATTGCTGGCGCCAAGGCCTACCGCGACGCAGTGACCGAATTGGTGCTCGGCGGTGATCGCTACGACAAAGTGGGCGACCGCGCGGTGGCCATCCAGTCGCTGGGTGGCTCGGGTGCTTTGAGGGTCGGTTGCGACATGCTCAAGCGCTACTTTCCCGACTCGGAAGTCTTCATCAGCGCACCGTCGTGGCCGAACCATCAGGCCATCTTCGAGACGGGCGGGTTCAAGGTGGGCACCTACCGCTATTTCGACACGGCGACCAATGGGGTGGATTTCGACGGTATGCTGGCCGATCTGCAGCAGATGCCGGCGCGGAGCATCGTCATCCTGCATCCGGCCTGCCACAACCCGACCGGCGCGGACCTGACCCGTGCGCAGTGGGATGCGGTGGTCAAGGTGGTTGCCGAGCGCGGCTTGCTGCCGTTCCTCGACATGGCTTACCAGGGTTTTGCCGAAGGTATCGACGCCGACGCCTATGCCGTGCACGCGATGGTCGATGCCGGGATTTCGCTGCTGCTGAGCGTTTCCTTCTCCAAGACGTTCTCGCTGTACGGCGAGCGGGTCGGCGCACTGGTGGCGGTGTGTGATGACGCCGACGTGGCACGTCGGGTGCTGAGCCAGATGGAAATGTCCATCCGCGCGAATTACTCCAGCCCGCCGACGTTCGGTGGCCGGATCGTCACCAGCGTGCTGACCGACCCCGCGCTACGCAAGGACTGGAGGAATGAGGTCGAGGAGATGCGCACCCGCATGCTGCAGATGCGCGAGCGGCTGCATGCCGGCATGAAGGCGCGCGCGCCGTCGCTGGACGTTGACTATCTGGTGACCCAGCGCGGCATGTTCAGCTACACCGGCCTCAACCCGGCGCAGGTCGAGCGACTGCGCACCGAGCACGGCATCTACGCGGTTGGCTCCGGGCGAATCTGTGTCGCTGGTCTGCGCGACGGCAACGTCGATCGGGTCGCCGATGCGTTCGCCCAGGTGATGGACGACCCAGGGTCGAGCTGATGGGCAAGCCACGCGGACAACTCAAACTCGACGGGTTCAACCACCTCACCAAGTCGCTGAGCTTCAACATCTACGACATCTCCTATGCGGTGTCGGAGACCCAGCGCCAGCGCTACATCGAATACATCGATGAGGAGTACGACTCCGACCGCCTGACCGAGATCCTGCTCAAGGTCGCCGAGATCATCGGCGGCACGGTGCTGGACGTCGCGCGCCAGGACTACGACCCGCAGGGCGCGTCGGTGACGATCCTGATGTCGGACCGTCCCGCGGCCGTGCCGCCGCCCGCGCGCGGCAGCACGGTGGGACACATGGACAAGAGCCACATCACCGTCCACACGTACCCGGAGATGCACCCGGATAACGGCATCGCGACGTTCCGGGTCGATATCGACGTGGCCACCTGCGGCCTGACCTCGCCGCTGGAGGCGCTGGATTACCTGATCAAGCAGTTCGATTCGGATGTGGTGATCTGCGACTACCGGGTGCGCGGCTTCACCCGCAACGCCAAGGGCAAGAAGCACTTCATCGACCACAAGATCAACTCGATCCAGGAATCGATCCACAAGCGCCTGCTCGACAAGTACGAGTGCCGCGACGTAAACGTCTACCAGGAGAACATCTTCCACACCAAGATGCATCTGAAGAACTTCAACCTGGATGACTACCTTTTCAGCGAGATGGCGCAGCAGTTGTCGTTCCGCGAGCGCATGCGCATCGAACACCTGCTGCGCAAGGAGATCATCGAGCTCTACCAGAGCTCCCCGGTCGACTAGGTGCGGCCGCATACGCAGGCGTAACCGGGCAGCCGGCATCCTGAGCGGGTAATCCCTCCAGAGTCCCGTTGACCATGGACCTTGATGCGCTGCTGCTGTCGCGGATCCAGTTCGGCTTCACGATCTCGTTCCACATCATCTTCCCGGCCATCACCATCGGCCTGGCGAGTTACCTGACGGTCCTGGAAGGCGCTTGGCTGTACACCAAGCGCCGCGTCTATCTGGACCTCTACCAGTTCTGGATCAAGGTGTTCGCTGTCGCCTTCGGCATGGGCGTGGTGTCCGGGGTGGTGATGGCCTACCAGTTCGGCACCAACTGGAGCGAGTTCTCGCGCTTTGCCGGTGGAATCACCGGCCCGCTGCTGGCCTACGAGGTGCTGACCGCGTTCTTCCTGGAGGCGGGTTTCCTGGGCGTGATGCTGTTCGGGATGAAGCGCGTCGGTCCCGGCCTGCACATGTTCTCCACTGCCGCCGTGGCGGTGGGCACGCTGATCTCCTCAACCTGGATCATCGCCTCCAACAGCTGGATGCACACGCCCAAGGGCCACGAAATCATTGACGGTATCGCGGTGCCGGTGGACTGGCTGGCGGTGATCCTCAATCCGTCATTTCCCTACCGCCTGACCCACATGGTGACCGCGGCTTTCCTGGCCACCGCGCTATTCGTCGGTGCCAGTGCGGCCTGGCAGATGCTGCGCAAGCGCGACAATCCGGCCGTGCGCACGATGTGGTCGATGGCCTTGTGGATGGTGCTGGTGACGGCGCCGCTGCAGGCGATCATCGGCGACTTCCACGGTCTGAATACGCTCAAGCACCAGCCGGCGAAAATCGCGGCGATGGAAGGGCATTGGGAGAACACACCCGGCGAAGGCGTGCCGCTGACCCTGTTCGCCATCCCGGACATGGAGCAGGAGCGCAACCTCTACGCGGTGGAGTTACCGAACCTGGGCAGCCTCATCCTCACCCACAGTTGGGACGGGCAGTTTGCCGGGCTCAAGGAATTCGCCCGCGAGGATCGGCCCAACTCGACCGTCGTGTTCTGGACCTTCCGGACCATGGTGGGCTTGGGCCTGCTGATGATCGCGTTGGGCCTGTGGGGCGCATGGGCCCGCGCTCGCGGCAAGCTGCACACTTCGCGCGGCCTGATGCGTTTTGCGCTGGTAATGGGCCCGGCGGGACTGGCCGCCATCCTTGCCGGGTGGTTCACCACCGAGATCGGGCGCCAGCCGTGGATCGTCCAAGGCCTGATGCGCACATCCGATGCGGTTTCGGCGCACGGCGCCGGCCAGGTCGGTCTCTCGCTGGCGATCTTCGTGGTGGTGTACTTCCTCCTGTTCGGGGCAGGCACGGTCTACATTTTGCGCATCATCGCGCGGGGCCCCGAGCCGGGTGACGGTGATGCTCCGCCCGACGGCGGTCCCGGCCGCAGGAACCAGCCTGGCCGGCCGATGTCCGCTGCCGACGGACGCGAGTCGGGGACGTCGGACGACTACGCCGGCGCGACCACCTACGCCAAACCTGCCGGTGCAGGCAACCTGGGAGGGCCTTTGTGATGGGTATCGACCTGCCGCTCGTCTGGGGCGTGATCATCATCTTCTCGATCATGATGTACGTGGTCATGGATGGCTTCGACCTGGGTATCGGCATGCTGTTTCCGTTCTTCCCGGAAAAGGGTGACCGCGACGTCATGATGAATACCGTCGCGCCGGTCTGGGACGGCAACGAGACTTGGCTGGTCATGGGCGGCGCCGGACTTCTGGCGGCGTTTCCGCTGGCGTACGCGGTCGTACTGAGCGCGCTCTACCTGCCGTTGATCTTCATGCTGGTCGCGCTGATCTTTCGCGGGGTGGCGTTCGAGTTCCGGTTCAAGGTCGAGGAGGGCGGGGAGCGCCCGTGGGACTGGGCGTTCATCGCCGGATCGTATGGGGCGACGTTCTTCCAGGGCGTGGTGTTGGGTGCATTCATCAACGGCTTCGCGATGCAGGGTGACCAGTTCGTGGGCGGGGCGTTCGACTGGTTCACCCCGTTCTCGATGTTCACCGGTGTCGGCCTGGTCGTCGCCTACATGTTGCTGGGCAGCACCTGGCTGCTGATCAAGACAGAGGGCGAACTGCACGATGACCTTCGCCTGCGCACGCGTCATTGGGTGTGGGCGCTTCTGGGTGCCATCGTGGTGGTCAGCATCTGGACCGCGATGTCCCAGCCGGCGATTGCGGAGCGCTGGTTCAGCATGCCCAACCTCCTGTTCTTCGCCCCGGTGCCACTGCTGGTCGCGGCCGTCATGTTCTGGCTGCTGCGGTCGTTGCGCGGCGAGTCCCACACCTCGCCGTTCCTGCTGACCCTGGCGCTGGTGTTCTTGGGTTACAGCGGGCTGGGCATCAGCATCTGGCCGAACATCCTGCCGCCCGACATCAGCTTCTGGGAAGCTGCCGGACCGCCGCAGAGCCTTGGCTTCACCCTGGTGGGCGCACTGCTGATCATTCCGATGATCCTGGGTTACACGGGGCTGGCGTACTGGGTCTTCCGCGGCAAGGTGCGTGCGGGAGAGGGTTACCACTGATGCCAGGCCGTAACCCAGTCCACGCGTCACGGCGGCCCCACTGGGGCAAGCGGCTGGCGTGGCTGGCAGTGATCTGGTTGGCGAGCGTCGCCACCTTGGCGCTGGTGGCGCTGGCGATCAAAGTGATCATGCGAGCGGTCGGCATGACCACCTGAGGCGGTCAGTCGGAGATGAGGCTGGAACTCAGCTCCAGTTGCATTGCAGGAACCGCACCGGGGTTTCGCTGCCTGGCGGTGGCTGCAGCTGGACGCGCGAGTATCGCAGGTCCTCGTAGGGCGCCAGTACTTTGCATATGCCATCGATCTGCTGCTCGCTGGCGTCTGCGTTCACCAAGGCGACCAGCGTAGAGCGTGTAGCCCATGAGGCACGCGAGATCCCCGGCAAGCGACCGACGGCGGCAACGATGTCACGTCGTTGCTCGTCCTCGCTTCCGGAAATCGGCGGAGCCTGGATTTGTGCGTCGGATTCGGCTTGGCTTGGACCGTCGGCGCGCTCCGCCGAGGCCGCAGCCGTATCGGCGCTATCGCGCGTCGGATCCACCACGGCGTCGGGGATCAGGAGCGACGCCAAAAATCCCGCCAGCAGCGCGACCACCCAGACGATGCCCGTGGCGCGGACGGTCAGCCGACGCGCGCGGGCCATGATGTCGTTGTGCAGGCTGGGCGGGAGCAACGGGCTGATCAGCGGCCACAACGTGGCGCCGTCGATCAACTCGATTTCCTGCGGATGTTTACGCAGCTCGCCCTGGATGGTGCCCAGGGTCGCGATGATGCCGCCGCTGGCATTGCTGTCGCGCACGGCTGCGGACATCTGGCTGACCATGCCGGGATCGATCCGGTAATCCACGCCCTGCTTGAAGGTCAGCAGCCAGGTCTGCTCGCCCCGGTTGAGCAGCAGGTCGGCGTTCTGGCCGCGGGTGGGGTCGGGTGACAGGCGACTGGCGGAAAAGCCCTGGGCCTCAAGCGCCTCGATGACGAATCGCGACGATTCGCGCCAGCGCATGGCCGCGAGTGCACGCAGGCCCAACGCGACCACCGTGGCCCGGTTGTGAACCAGCCAGAGCCACGCGCTGCCGGCAGTCCCCAGGATCAGCGCAATCAAGAACGCGGTGGTCATTGGTGAAGCAGTGAGCATGGCGGATATCGGGCGGCAGGCGCCTGAGCAGATCGACCGCTCAATATACGCCGCGAGACTTGTTCTCAGCTGAATCGCTTATCCAGAACGCGCCGCAGCTCGGACTCGATTGGACCCTTCATGGCCACAAACAGGAACCCCAACCTGGCGGTGACGTGCAGGCGGGACGGTGCCACTTCGATTTTCCCTTCGATTCCGCTCCGGTCAAAGTGGAGCGTGTCACCTTCCCAGCGGGACACGACCCCGAAACGATCGGTCAGCTTGTCGGCAATTTCCTGAACCGCCGTGCGTGCCTGCTGCGGTTCCATGGTGTGGGGGTGTTGGATATCGATATCGGACATGCGGATCTCCGTGGGCGAACGCCAGTGTTGGGGGCGGAAGTGAAAGGCTCAAGTCGATCCGCATGCCGGTGCCCGCGCGAGTGGCGTGCGTGGTAGATTTCGCCCCAGTGAATAACCTAAGACTGCGATTCGCCGATGGTGCGCGGGACGACCTTGTACTTGGCGTCGGCGTGCATGCCGTGGGCCAGGACAGCGACGGCAACCCGTGTCTGGTCGATGGCTCCCACGACGCGCGCCTGCAGATATCCATCGACCGCCGCGGTATCTGGCTGCAGTTGCGCGAGCAGTCGCAGGTGATGCATGTCAACGGCCGACCGGTGCGGCGGATGGCGATGCTGCGAGCTGGGGACGTGCTGCACCTGGACGGGGTCGACCTGACCCTGGTGGGTGCCCGCCCCGGCCCGGCTCCCGCGGCAGCCGCGAACGATCCACCCAGGGCGCGCGTGGTCCTGCGCGCCGTCGGTGGTCCCCACCACGGCCGCTGTTTCGATCTGGATCATCCGTGCACGGTTGGAAGCCAGCCCGACGCCGAGCTGTGCATTGCCGAAGCCGGCATTTCCGATCAACACGCCCGGCTGGAGCCGCACAGCGACGGCGTGAGGTTCCGTGCGCTTGGCGCATCGGGGGGAGTCGAGGTCAATGGACATCGGCTGGACGAAGGGCTGCTGATGGCCGGCGACCAGGTGGTGTTCAACGCCAGCCATCGATTCGTAGTGGAAGCGCCTCGGGTTCTGGCACCGCCCGAGCCGCCGGTTGCGGATCCCGCCCCTGACTTGCCTGCAGCCGAAGTGGGTCCCCAGCGCTCACCGCTGATGGCCTCCCTGCGGCGGATTCCGTGGTTGTTGCTGGCGGCACTGCTGATGGCCGGCGCGCTGGCGTTGCTGCTGCTTTACGGCGCGCGCTGAGCAACTGTCGGGAGGCGGTCTTTACATCTTGCTGCAGTGCGGCATACCTTGGGGGTCACGCCCCACTGGAACGCCTCCATGTCACGTCCGTACAACTTCAGCGCTGGCCCTGCGGCCCTTCCCGAAGCAGTCCTTGAGCAAGCAGGCGAGGAGTTGCTGGACTGGAACGGCGCCGGCGCCTCGGTCCTGGAGCTGAGCCATCGCGGCCCCGAGTTCATGCGGGCCGCAGAAAAGGCCGAAGCGGACCTGCGCACGCTGCTGTCGGTACCCGATGACTACGCGGTCCTGTTCCTGCAGGGCGGGGCAACCACCCAGCAGGCGTTGATACCCCTGAATTTCGCCGCGCCGCGCCAAGCCGCCGACTACATCCTTACCGGTCACTGGGGCGCCACTGCCATCAAGCAGGCGCAGCCCTACGTCGACGCCCGGGTAGCGGCCGACACGGCGGATGGTGGTTATCGGGACCTGCCGGCGCGCGCGGACTGGGCGTTGTCGGAAGGTGCGGCCTATGTGCACTACACCGCCAACGAGACCATCCACGGCGTCGAGTTCGACGGGATTCCCGATGTCGGAGACGTGCCGCTGATCGGCGATTTCAGTTCCAGCATTGCCTCCGGTCCCCTGGATATCTCCCGCTTCGGGGTGATCTACGCGGGCGCCCAGAAAAACCTCGGGCCGGTCGGTCTGACGGTGGTGATCGTCCGTCGTGACCTGCTGGCGCGCACCGGCCAGGCGCGCGCGCCGATCCTGGATTATTCCGCCCATGAGCGCGCCGGCTCCATGCTCAACACGCCGCCCACCTTCAACTGGTACCTGGCCGGGCTGATGTTCCAGTGGATGCTGGATGAAGGCGGGGTGGAGGAATTTGCCCGACGCAGCGCCGTCAAGTCGCAGTTGCTGTACGCGGCCATCGACGGGTCGGACGGCTTCTATCGCAACACGGTGGAGCGCAGCGCGCGTTCGCGTATGAACGTCGTGTTCTCGCTCCACGATGAGAAGTTGGATGCACGTTTTCTCGAACAGGCCCGCGCGGCGGGGCTGATCTCGCTGAAGGGCCATCGCGTGCTGGGCGGAATGCGCGCATCGATCTACAACGCGATGCCGGTCTCCGGCGCGCAGGCATTGGCCGACTTCATGGCTGACTTCCAGAAGAGGAACGGCTGATGACTGCCAAGGGCAAGCCGCCTGCAAAGGCTTCGCGCCGGGATGTGGTGCCCAAGAAGCCGGCCGCGCCGAAACTGGCCGAACTGCGCGAGCGCGTCGACGGCATCGATCGGAGCATCCAGGAGCTGATCGCCGAACGGGCGCGGTTCGCCAGCCAGATCGGCCAGGCCAAGGGACCGCTCGCGGCGGCAATCGACTATTACCGCCCCGAACGCGAGGCCCAGGTCCTGCGCCGGGTGGTCGATCGCAACGAAGGCCCGCTGGAAAGCGAGGTTCTGGTGCGGGTGTTCCGGGAGATCATGTCGGCCTGCCTGGCCCAGCAGGAGCCGCTCAAGATCGGCTTCCTGGGACCGGAGGGCACGCATTCGGAGCAGGCGGCGTACAAACACTTCGGCCACTCCATCCTCGGCCTGCCGCTGGGCAGCATCGAGGAGGTGTTCGGCGAAGTGGAGTCGGGAGCGGCGGACTTCGGTGTGGTGCCGGTGGAGAATTCCACCCAGGGCACGATCCAGTCGACGTTGGACACGTTCCTGGGCACCGATGTGAAGATCTGCGGCGAGGTGGAACTGCGCGTGCACCAGCACCTGCTCTCGCGCAGCGGTCGCTTGGAGGACATCGAGCGGGTGTACTCGCATCCGCAGTCCTTCGCCCAGTGCAAGGCCTGGTTGCGCCAGCACCTGCCCGACGCCGAGAAGATCCCATTGGCGAGCAATGCCGAAGCTGCACGCCGTGCCCGCAACGCCGATGACGCGGCAGCGATCGCCGGACTCAGTGCCGCGAGCGTTTACGGACTGAAGTCAGTGGCCGGCCCGATCGAGGACCGCCCCGACAACACCACGCGTTTCCTGGTGCTCGGGCGCGAACTGTTCCCGGCCTCCGGCAATGACCGCACCTCCCTGCTGATCTTCATCAAGGACCAGCCGGGTGCACTTTTCCAGGTGCTGGCGCCGTTCGCGCGCCACGGCTTGAGCATGAACCGGATCGAGTCCAGGCCCGGCCATGGCGGGCGCTGGCAATATGCGTTCTTCGTTGACGTCGGCGGGCACATCGAGCAGGAAGCGATGCGGCTGGCGCTGGCGGAGGTCGATGAATTCGCCGAGCAGGTGCGCGTGCTGGGTTCCTACCCGGTGGCGATCGTATGAGCGAGGTGGTACGGCAGGACTGGCGGGCTGGCAGGGGAACCGCGCTACGCGGCAGCCTGCTCGTCCCCGGGGACAAGTCTATTTCCCATCGCGCGGTGATGCTGGGCGCGTTGGCGGAAGGCACCACCGAGATCCATGGTTTTCTGGAGGGCGAGGACACCCGCGCCACGGCACGGATCTTCACCCAGCTTGGCGTTCGGATCGAGACCCCGGCGCCGACGGTCTGCTTGGTGCACGGTGTCGGCCTGCATGGCCTGCGCGGCGCCGACGAGGTGCTCGACTGTGGCAACTCGGGGACCGGCATGCGACTGCTCGCGGGCGTCTTGGCCGGGCAGGCCTTCGACAGCGTCCTGGTCGGCGACGCCTCGCTGACGAAGCGGCCAATGCGCCGCGTCACCGATCCGCTCACGGCGATGGGCGCGCGGATCGACACCGGTGATGGCGGCACACCGCCGCTGCGCCTGCATGCCAGCGCGGGATTGCGCGGCATCGACTACGCGTTGCCGGTGGCGAGTGCGCAGGTGAAGTCGGCGCTACTGCTGGCGGGTCTGTACGCCGACGGCGAGACCGTCGTGCGCGAGCCACACCCGACCCGCGATTACACCGAACGGATGCTGGCCACCTTCGGTTGGCCGGTGGAGAGTGCGCCCGGCGTCGTCCGCCTCAGCGGTGGGCACCGTCTGCACGCAGCCCGCATCGACGTTCCCGCGGATTTTTCCTCGGCGGCCTTCTTCATCGTCGCCGCAACGATCATTCCGGGATCCGAGCTCCGCCTGCAGGCGGTCGGGATCAATCCGCGCCGGACCGGACTGCTGCAGGCATTGCGTCTGATGGGCGCGGACATCCGTGAGGAAAATCCCCGCGATGACGGCGGTGAGCCGGTTGCCGAGCTGCTGGTCCGCTACGCGCCGCTGCACGGCATCGAGGTCCCGCCCGCGCTGGTAGCGGACATGATCGATGAGTTCCCGGTGCTGTTCGTCGCCGCCGCGTGCGCCACCGGCCGCACGGTGGTCCGCGACGCTGCTGAGTTGCGGGTCAAGGAGTCGGACCGCATTGCGACCATGGCGGCGGGTCTGCGCACGCTCGGCATCAGCATCGAGGAGACGCCCGACGGCGCCGTCATCGAGGGCGGAGCGCTCGGCGGCGGCAGCATCGATACCCACGATGACCACCGCATCGCGATGAGCTTCGCGGTCGCCGCGCAACGGGCTTCGGGCGAGGTCCGGATCAAGGACATCGCGACCGTCGCTACCTCTTTCCCCGGATTCGTCGAACTGGCACGGGGCGTGGGAATGTCCATCGACGGGATTACCGGGTCGTCCCGGCAGTAAGGACAACCCGGTCCTGCCCGATCCGGCGACCGCCGGATCTGTGCCGTTGAGCAGGTCCGCAGAATCCGTGCCGCGCGCTATGCTCCGGCGATGCTGAGCTTCACTCCGGTCGCCCTCGCCAGCCTTGCCTGGCTTGGGCTGATGTTCGGTGCCGCGCTGTATGCCGAGCGCCGGCCGGCGCTGTTTGCCGGTCACTGGCGCCACGTCTATGCGCTGTCGCTGGCGGTGCACTGCACCTCGTGGACCTTCTACGGCACGGTCACCCAGGCCGCGCGCTATGGCTGGCCGCTGCCGCCCACCTTCCTGGGCGCGATCCTGCTGTACGTGCTCGCGGTCGGCTTCATGATCAAGCTGGTGCGCCTGGCCCGCGAGACCAATGCGACCTCCATTGCCGACCTGATCGCCACGCGCCTGGGCAAGGATGCGTGGCTGGCCGCCACCGTCACCTTGGTCGCCGCGCTCGGACTGATTCCCTACATCGCGCTGCAGCTGAAAGCGGTGGCGATGAGTTTCGCCATGCTGACCACCCGCGATGCCGGACTGGCTACGCCGCCGTGGCAGGACAGCGCTCTCTACGTAGCATTGGCCATGGCCGTTTTTGCGATGCTGTTCGGCACGCGGCGCGCGAGCGCCACCGAGCACAACCGCGGACTGGTGCTCGCCATGGCATTCGAGTCGGTGTTCAAGCTTGGCGCGATGCTCGCCATCGGTGCGTTTGTCTGGCTCGGGCTGGACACCGGCGCCGGAGCCTCGGTGCCGGTCCCGATCCAGTCGATACCGACGATGCCCGCGGCGCCCGCAGCCGGCTTCCTGCCACTGGTCCTGCTGGGTGCGCTGGCGATGTTCATCATGCCGCACCAGTTCCACATCGGCGTGGTCGAGTGTCGCGACGAGCGCGACGTGCGCACCGCACGCTGGCAGTTTCCGCTGTACCTGATCCTGATCGCCTTGCCGGTCCTGCCGCTGGCGACCGCCGGTGCGGCGTTGCTCGGCGACTCGGTGCCATCCGACATGTACGTGCTGGCGCTGCCGTTGTCGCAGGGCCATGAGGGCCTGGCGCTGTTTGCGTTCCTCGGCGGACTGAGCGCCGCTACCGGCATGGTGGTGGTCAGCACGCTGACGCTGGGTCTGATGATCGGCAACCACTGGTTCGCGCCGGGACTGCTGCGCGGCGCATGGTCGCGCAACGATGGCAGCGACCTGCGCGGCAGCGTGTTGATGCTGCGGCGGATCGGCATCGTCGCGATCATGCTGCTGGCCTGGGCCTATAGCCGGCTGGTGGGCGGCAACGAGGCGCTGGCGGACGTGGGGGCGGTGTCGTTCTCGGCGTTGGCGACGCTCGCGCCAGCGCTGGGCTTCGCGGTGTGGCGGCCGCAAACGCCGCCGCGCGCGGCCGTGATCGGCGTGGTCGTGGGATTCGCGGCCTGGGCCTGGGTGCTGTTGCTGCCGATGGTGTTCGAGGTGGTCGGGCAACGGCCCGCGTGGCTGGATTCGGGCCCGCTGGGCTTGCACATGCTGTCGCCGGACGGTCTGTTTGGGCTGACCGGCTGGAGCCGTCTGGGACGCGCCGTAGGTGTCAGTCTATTCCTTGGCACGCTGGCCACGGTGCTCGGCTGGACCTGGAGCTGGCGTCGCGATACGCCGCGACGCAGCTACCGGGGCATGGATGCGCAGAGTCTGCGTGACGCCGGCATGCGCTTCCTGCCACGCCACCGCGTCCAGCAACTCTTGCAGAAGGCCCCACCCAGCGGCCCCGTGTCAGCGGCGGTGGAGGCGGGGATCGAGCGCGAGCTCGCGGCCGTCCTCGGCTCCGCCTCGGCGCGCGTTCTGCTGGATGCGGCGCGTAGCGAAAGCGCGCGGGGGCTGGACACGGTGGCCGCGATCGTTGGTGAGGCGTCCGCGGACCTGCGCTTCAACCAGCGCGTGCTGGAAGCCGCGCTGCACAACATGAGCCAGGGCATCAGCGTGGTGGATGCACAGCTCCGACTGGTCGCCTGGAACCGGCGCTACGCCGAATTATTCCAATATCCCGCCGAGCTGCTGCAGGTGGGCCGACCCATCGCCGACCTGTCGCGCTGGGCGATGCTGCAGGGCACGCCACCGGCCGGCGGCTTGGAGCGGGCGCTGGAGCGGCGACTGGCGTTCATGCGCGCTGGATCCCCGCACCTCACCGAACGGATCCTCGCCGACGGCAGCATCATCGAGATCCGCGGCAACCCCATGCCCGGAGGCGGCTTCGTCGCGACGTTCACCGACGTCACTGATTTCCGCCGCGCCGAGGCGGCGTTGCTGGAGTCCAACGAAACTCTGGAGCAGCGCGTCATCGAACGGACCGCCGATCTGCAGATCGCCACCCGCGAGGCCGAGCGCGCCAATGACGCGAAGAGCCGGTTCCTGGCCGCGATCGGCCATGACCTGATGCAGCCGCTGCATGCGGCGCAGCTGTTCACCGATGCGATGTCCGTGCAGGCGGGCAATGACGCGCAGCGCGCGATGCTGGCCCAGATCGCTGGCGCGCTGGATTCCACCGGCGACCTGCTGACCGGATTGCTGGAGATGTCGCGCCTGGAGGCGGGCGGCCTTGTGCCGGAACCACGGGCCTTCGCACTGGCCGAAGTGCTCGAGCCACTGGCATCGGAGTTCAGCGCGATCGCCGCCGCGCGCGGCCTCGGATTCCGCTTCGTGCCGACCCGGGCCTGGGTGTACAGCGATCCGCAGCTGCTGCGGCGCGCACTGCAAAACTTCCTTGCCAACGCGGTGCGCTACACCGCCAGCGGTCGCGTGCTGCTGGGCGTACGTCGTTGCGATGAGTTCATGCGGATCGAGGTGCATGACACCGGTCCGGGCATCGAAGCCGGTATGCAGCAGGCGATTTTCGAGGAGTTCCGGCGCGGCATCGATGCGCCCGGACAGGGGCTGGGCCTTGGGCTGTCGATTGCCGACCGCATCGCCCAGCTGCTCGATGCACCCCTCACGCTGCACAGTGTTCCGGGCCAAGGCACGGTGTTCGCGATGCAGGTTGCGCGCGTCGAGTCGCGCATGCCGGTTGTCGCCAGCGCGCCGCGGGGGCTTTCCGGCCTGCGTGTGTTGCTGGTCGACAACGACGCGCAGGCGCTGGCGGCCCTGTCGGCGATCCTTCGTGCGTGGGGCTGCGAGGTGTTGACTGCGGCGGACCGCGATGGCGCGCGCCGGCATCTCGCTCGCGAACCCGCCGCGCTTTGGCTGTTTGATTACCACCTCGACAACGGCGACACCGGAGTGGCGCTGGCCGAATCCCTGGCCGCCGAACACGGTGCCCGTCCAACCCTGATCCTCAGCGCCGACACCGGCCACGTGGTCCGGCGCGCGGTGCTCGATGCGGGCCAGTCGTTGCTGTCCAAACCGCTCAAGCCGCTCGCGCTGAAATCCGTGCTGGACCGGATGCTGGCTGCAAGTGCGCTGAGTGGTGAGCGCGTGGCTGTTGAGGAAGACTGAACGCGTTGCCCTCAGTCAGCGACCAGGCGGGCCGGGTCGACGAGTTCCAGACTCCTCAGGATCACCCCCGCCTGGGTGCGGTTGCGCACGCCAAGGCGCTCGAAGATTGCCGACAGGTGCGCCTTGACCGTGCGTTCCTGGACGCCGAGCCGATCGGCGATCTGCTTGTTCAACAGCCCTTCGGCAACAAAACTGAGGACCCGGAACTGCTGCGGGGACAAGCTGGCAAGGCGCGCCGCCAGCTCGGCATCATTGGGCGAGCTGCGCGTGTGCGAAACCGATGCACGAAGGGCCGGCGGCAGCCATTGTTCGCACGCCAGTACGGCGCGGATCGCGTCGCGAAGCTCGTCCAATCCGGAGCTCTTGGGCAGATAGCCCGCAGCACCGTGGTCCAGCGCGCGGCGGATCACGCGTGGGTCGTCGTTGGCCGACACGACCACCACCGCGACTCCCGGGTACTGCGCACGGATCGCCGCCAGACCGGCGAGGCCGTGGTTGCCCGGCATGTGCAGGTCCAGCAGGATCAGGTCGATGTCCGGCTCCTCTTCCAGCACCGTAAGAACGGCAGGCAGCGAGTCCGCTTCGTGGACGGTCAGGTCGGCCACCGCGTCGGCCGCCGCGCCACGCAATGCGGCCCGGAACAGCGGATGGTCGTCGGCGATCAGGAGGGAAGGCATCCGCGCCAGATTAGCAACTGCGCAGGCCAGGAGCGTGGTACGAAAGTACGATGAGCCGCTGGCTCGGGTCTTGCTACTGTCGGCGCATGAAAAACTCCCTGCTCGCCGTCGCCCTGTCCGCCGCACTGTCCGTCGCCGTCGGCTGCGCCACCACATCGAATCCAGGAAATGCCGCCATGGAAGCGTCCAGTTTCGGCGCGGTGAGTGTCACCGAACACCGCGGCAACGATGATCTGCTCACCGCGGGCCTGGGTCTGGATGGCTTGCGCGCCATGACCGCACCGGCGTTCGCCGATCCGGAAAACCCGACGGCAGCCGAAGTGCGTCGACGCGCGATCTGGAGCAACTGGCGCGGCATTGCCGATCTCGCGCCGGGCGGCGGCTATGCGGACCTTTACGGCAGCGTCGCGCCATCGCCGGGCCGGGAATTCCAGACGCTGGCCTGGCTGCCGGGCGCGAAGCAACCGCACCGCGTGCTGGTCCAGGTGCCGGACAACTTCGACCAGCAAGCGCGCTGCGTTGTGCTTGCGCCGGCCTCGGGGTCGCGCGGCGTGCTCGGCGCAATTGCGGTCGCCGGCCCGTGGGCGCTGCCGAAAGGCTGCGCGATTGCATATACCGACAAGGGCGCGGGCAGTGACTATTACGACCTCGATGCCGCGTTTGGGGTGCAACTGGACGGCACCATCGGTGGTCCGGATGCCACTCTGGCATTCCAGCCGGAGCGGGGGTCAGCCACGGGCATCGCGTTCAAACATGCGCACTCCGGCGACAACCCGGAAGCGCACTGGGGTGAGCATGTCAGGCAGTCAGCGGAATTCGCGTTGAAGATCCTCAGCGAAGCGTTCCCCGCTGCCGCGCCTTTCCAGTTCGACAACACGCGCGTGATTGCAGTGGGCATCTCCAACGGCGGCGGCGCCGTATTGCAGGCGGCCCAGTCGGCGTCGGCCGGCGACTGGCTGGACGCGGTCGTCGCGGCCGAACCCAACGTGACTGTCGCCGGCGCACGCCCCATCTACGACTATACGACCGAGGCGGCGCTGCTGATGCCGTGTGCGTTGCCTGCGCTGGGAATTCCAGCGATGCCCACCGCGGACGCGCAGTGTGCGGCGCTGGCAACGGCCGGTCTGATCCAGGGCGAGACCCTGGGCGAGCAGCAGCAGTCCGCCTATCAGACACTGCGCGCCAATGGCTGGACCGACGAGGCACTTCGCGCCGGTTCGATCAGCGTCGCCTTCGACCTGTGGCGCTCGGTCGCGGTGACCTACGCCTCAGCCTACGGCCGCTTTCCCGCCGGAGGGCATCCTTGCGGCTATTCCTTCTCGGTGGTGACCGCTGAGGGAGCGCCGCGCCCGGCTTCCGCGATCGAGCGCGCGGCATGGTCATCGGAGGCCGCCGGCATACCGCCGGGCGCCGGCGTCGGGATCGTTGCGCCACCGATCGATCCGGCAAATCCCTTCGCGGATCTGCAGTGTCTGCGCGCACTCTGGGACGGGCCGGGAGCGAACGCCGATCGCGTGCGTCGGGGCATCAGCGAATTGCAGGGCGCCGCGCCGGCGGCCGGACTGCCGGTGATGGTCATCCATGGGCTGGATGATGGTTTGATTCCCCCCGCATTCACCAGCGCGCCGTATGTGGCGGCCGCACGCAGCGCCGGGGCGGATGTGCACCACTGGCAGGTCAGGAACGCGCAGCACTTCGACGCCTTCCTTGGCGTCCCGGTGTACGCAGGGATGTACGTGCCGCTGCTGCCCTATGTGTACGAGGCGCTCGACCGCACGTGGGCGCACCTGGAGAGCGGTGTGCCCATGCCCGGCGACGCGGTCATCGCCACGACGCCTCGCGGTGCGGGCAATCCCTTGCAGGCAGACCACCTGGCGATGCCGCGCTGAGCACCGGGTGAGTCAATTGAGCAACTGCAGGCCAACGATGGTCGCAAGCACCGCGGCGATGATCGCGTAGTTGCCGTCATTGCGGCGGTAGCCGTAGTCATAGCGGTCGCCATAGCCATCCTGGTACCCACGCTGGAAGCCCTGACGGAAGTAGTACTGGTATTCGGCGGGTGAGATGTAACGACCGTTGTAGCCGTATCCCGCGTCCTGATAGGCGTAGTTGTCCCGGTAGTCGCCGCGCCAGCCATCGTAACGGTCAGCCTGGCCGGCTCTCATGCCCTCCTGATAGCCGTGATCCACGGCCTGCTGCATCAGGTTGGCGCCATAGCGGTTGGTGGAGTGCCATTGGCCGCCAAACTGATACCGGTAGCTCGCAGGCGTCGAATAGAACGGGTCGTTGTAGTAGTTGTAGCGGCCCGAGTTCCAGCTGACGTACTGCTGACGCAATCGTTGGTTGTACTGGTCCTGGTAGCGGTACTGATTCGTACGGCGCTGCTGTTGCAGCTGGCGAGCGCGCTGCATGGCGATTTCCCGCTGACGTGCCTGGGCAGCGTAGTAACGGTTGGCCCGTTGCTGGTCATCGTGGATTCGCTGTGTGTGGCGGCGGTCGAGATGACGTGTGTCGCTCGACTGCGGCCGTTGGGGCACACCTGCGCTCGTCGCCTGTCGGGCAGGGCGCGTCGGGCGGGCCGCGTGACGCTGGACCTGGGTCCGAGAGTCGGGCTGGACACGCGATTGCTGGGCGCGGGCAATGGATTCCCTGGCAGCACTCTGGCGCGCCCGGGCGGGCTCCGCAGCCTGCTGCCGCACCGGGGGGCGGGCGTCGCGGCGGACTCGCTGAGGTGCTGCATTGGTGTTGTTTCGTACTTGGGCACGTTTGCCGGAATCCTGACTGCCACTTGCGCTCGCCCTTGGTCGCGGCGCAGCCGGTGCTGTTTCGTTTCGCTCGGCTTTGCGGCGCAGGCGCTCGGTGTTCCCCGCATGCTGCCTGTGCTCGAGTTGCCTGGATTCTCGCCTGCTGTCCTGACCATAGGCGTTGCCCGGCATGGCCAATGCAGAAGCCAACAGAGGGACGGCTATCAATGCCCAGTTGATCCGGCGGGATAGGAGATTCATGTTGGACCCTCGCTGGTAGACCAACACCCCTGTTGGCGCCTTCACCATTGACTCGCATCAGTGAACAGATGCTGAGGTCGGTCGGCGCCATTCAGATTCAGCGACTCGACGCAATCGGATCCGGGAGGCATTTGCCGGGGCGATGTCCGGTTTGCTGCTACGACCTCGTATCAGGGTGCAACGGGTGCGTATTTCATCGCACGCCTGCCGGTTGGAGCGGTCCTCCGATGGCGGGATTCAATGACAACTCGGGCGGGAAGCCCGACGGGGGAGTGCCATGGGTGCGATGCGTTTACTGATGATTATCCTGCTGGCCGGGTTTCACGCCGGTTGCGCAACGATGAGCCAAGGCGACTGCCTGAGCGGGAACTGGTCGCGGATCGGCTATGAGGATGGCGTTGCCGGGTATCCGTCATCCCGCCTCGGCAACCACGAGCAGGCGTGTGCTGCGTACGGCGTCGGCGTGGATGCCCGCGCCTACCTGGAGGCCAGGGAGCGTGGCCTGGAGGTCTATTGCACGCCGTATCGTGGCTTCACGGCAGCCGCCAACGGCCGCAACTACGCCGGCGTGTGCCCGGGCCACCTCGAACCCGGCTTCCTTGCCGGCTTTGGTGACGGCCGTTTCGTGTACGACGCCAAGCAGCATTTCGATGACGTCAGCTCGGACGTTAGTTCCATCGAACACCGGATCCGCAAAGCCGACAAGGACATCGACAAGGCCCAAAAGCGTCTTGGCCACGCCGAGAGTGAGGATGAGCGGAAACGCCTGCGCCGGGAGATCAGCGACCTGCGCGCTGATCTCCGGCGTGCCGAGGAGGACCTGATGCACGCCCGGCGCCGCGAAGACATGGCCCGGCGCGACCTGGACCACGTCAGTCGGCGCTTCGCACCCCTTTATGGGCATTGGTAAGTCATCACGATGACATCGTGATTGGCGGTGCGTTCCGCGCGTTGCCATCGAGCGACCCGCATCCGCAAGAACAGGGAAATGACTATGCTTCGACCTTTGGCAATGGGGCTTCTGCTCGGGCTGACAGGCTTGAGCGTGCCCGCACTCGCCCAGGACACGTCTGCAGCTGGCGACACGATTCTGGTTTTCCACGCGACCGGATCCATGTGGGCCCAGATCGATGGTGTGCCCAAGATCACTGCGGCGCCCAGCGGTAAAACCGGAGCGGCCCAGGCTGCGCCAGCCAAGCAAGAGCCCGTGCCAGAGCCGGCGACCCAGCCACGAGCGGTTGCAACGGGCATGGCCACGCTGGAAGCTACCGACCAGCGCGGCGGTCCCGTGATCAAGAACGATCTCGTGTGGACGGTTCGCCACGGCGCCAGCGGCGATGTGCTGCATGAATCCGACGCCGGCGGCCGCATCGTGGTCGAGCTTCCACGGGGTGTGCACGATGTTTCGGTACGGCGCGTGTCCGACGGTGCCACGGCGGAAGGGGAGATCAAGCTTGACGGCGACAGGGGCACGCTGAGCCTGCCGATCGTGGTTGAGCTCAATGCCAGTCTCACCGTGCCGGAGTCCGCCGCGGCGGGATCCAAGGTCCGGATCGTCTGGACGGGGCCCGATGAGACCGACGACTACATTTCTGTCGGTCCTGCCAATGCTGCGGGCAACGGCCACGCAAACTACACCCGGACGCGGGATGGCAACCCGCTGCAACTGCTGATGCCGGCCGAGGCGGGCACCTACGAGGTGCGCTATGTCAGCCGGAAGACCCACGACGTACTGGCTCGAAAAAGCATTGCAGTGGGTGAAATCACGGCTGGTCTGGAGGTGCCGGTGAAGGCGCCGGCAGGTTCGACGATCAGCGTGGCGTGGACGGGGCCGGATTACCACGACGACTACATCTCGGTGGCCAAGCTGGATGCCGCCGGCAACAAGTACATCAACTACACACGCACGTCCTCCGGCAATCCCTTGAAGCTGTTGATCCCAGCCGAGCCGGGCAGCTACGAGGTTCGCTATGTGCAGCGCCAGTCCCACAAGATCCTCGCGAGTGAGAAAATCGATGCAACCGCAGTGGCCGCATCCTTGAAGCTGCCGGCCAGCGCCGCGGTAGGCTCGAAGATCGCGGTGGAGTGGACCGGTCCCGACTACCGCGATGACTACATCTCGATAGCGAAAATCGACTCGCCAGGAGGAAGCAGTCTTGATTACAAGCGAACCCGCGATGGTTCGCCGGCGGAGATCAAGCTGCCCGATGAGATTGGCACCTATGAGGTCCGCTACGTCCAGCGTCAGGATCACCGCATCCTGGCCAGCAAGAAAGTCAGTGTGACGGACTGACCCTGAGAGCCCTTGCCTGCGTGTGGCTAGGGTCGAGACGCGAAAGAAAAAAGGCACCCTTGCGGGTGCCTTTTTATTGCCTCCTACGGATCAGGCGCCGCTGCGTGACCCGCCACGCCCGCTGCCCGGACGCCCACCGCCGCGGGGGCCGCCCGGTCGCGGGCCGCCGGGGCCCGCGCGCCGACCGGCTGGTTTGCCGGCGCCAGGCTTGCCGGCCGGACGGTTGCCGCCGGGTCCGCGCGGCTTGTCACCGTAAGGATTGAAGCCGCCCGGGTTGGCGTGATCAGACGGAAAGCTGGGTGCGCCATCGGGGTGCCCGTACGGAGGGCGCGGTCCGCGCGCCTGACCGCCTGCGGGTGCACGGCCCTTGTAGCCGCCTGCGGGTTTGTTCCCGTAGGGCTTTTTCGGGCCACGGCTGTCCGCGTTTCGATGGCCGCTGGGGCCGGTGTTGACCCCATCGGGCACGTACCAGGTGCGGAACGCCGCCGGGTTGCCGTCTGGCAGTGGCTGCTGGCCCTTGGGCGCGCGCTGTTTGTAGGGCCGCTGCGACTGCTTGGCGGCGGCCTCGCCGCTCACTGTCAGCCCGCCATGCCGCTTGGGCGCGCCGCGACCGCGGCCGCGATCCTCGCGCACGTTGTCGAAGCGGCGCAGTTCCCGGCCTTCGTCGGCGCTGGTAACGTGGCCACCTACATAGCCCGGGCTCTGCGGCCGGCCCGTCAGATTGATGGTGGAGCGGGCTGCCTTGCGCTGGCCGATCACCGGCAGCAGGGTCAGCGCCGACGGCGTGCCGTCTTCCAGTCCCAGCTCCTTGCGCAGGCTGTCCACCCGCTCAGTGCTCATTTCGATCGATTGGCCACGGAGCAGTTCGCGCGGCAGGTCGACCGAGCCATACTTGATGCGCTTCAGACGACTGACCTGGCAGCCCTGCGACTCCCACAAGCGGCGCACTTCGCGGTTGCGTCCTTCCTTTACCACCACCCGGAACCAGTCGTGCGAGTCCGCGCCGCCGATACGCTCGATGTCGTCGAACTTGGCCGGGCCGTCCTCCAGCGAAACACCACGCTTGAGCCGCTCCACGACTGCGTCCTCAACCCGGTCCTCGCCTTCGGGTGCGCGCACCCGGCACACGTACTCACGCGACACTTCGTGCGAGGGGTGCATCAGCGTGTTGGCCAACTCACCGTCGGTAGTCAACATCAGCAATCCAGTGGTGTTGATGTCCAGACGGCCAACAGCGATCCAGCGCGCGCCTTTGAGCGCGGGCAGGGCGTCGAAAATGGTCGGGCGACCTTCGGGGTCTTCGCGGGTGGTGACCTCGCCTTCGGGCTTGTTGTACAACAGCACGCGGGACGGCTCGGTCAGGGCGCTGGCGACAAACTGCCGTCCATCCAGCTCGACCTTGTCGCCGCTGCCGATGGATACACCGACCTGGGCTACCTCGCCGTTGACCTTGACCAGGCCGTCGGCGATGCGCTGCTCCAGCGCCCGGCGCGAGCCCAGTCCGGCCTGGGCCAGGACCTTGTGCAGGCGTTCCTGCAGGCGCGGTGTCGCGGTGCCGGCGTCGTCCTTGCCGTGTTTGAGTGAAAGCTTGCTGCGTGTTTCTTCAGTCATTTGCGTAACTCCGACGAGGCTTCTTCGGCATCGTCATCTTCGAGTGATCCGTGGCGTTCCATCGTCTCGATGGCGTCGTCCGCGGTGTTGGAATCGTCAGCCGGCTGTTCCCGTGCGGGAATAGCGACGGCCTCGGCATCGTTCTGGTCCAGCGCCGGCTCGGTGGCAATGCCACCGGCAGCGACGGATCCGGGTGTTTCCGGGGTGGCACGCGGCTCGAACTGCAATTGCGGTTCCAGCTCGCCGATGTCCCCCAGCTCCGCCAGTGGCGGCAGTTCATCAAGGCGTTTCAGCCCGAAATAGTCGAGGAACGTCCGGGTCGTGCCCAAAAGCGCGGGCTTGCCGGGCACATCGCGGTGACCGACCACGCGGATCCATTCGCGTTCCTCCAGCGAGCGGATGATGTTGCTGCTGACCGACACCCCGCGGACCTGCTCGATCTCGCCGCGGGTAATGGGCTGGCGGTAGGCGATCAACGCCAGCGTTTCCAGGGTGGCACGGGTGTAGCGGGTCTGGCGCTCAGTCCACAAGCGGGCGACCCAGGGATGCACGTCGGCGCGGACCTGGTAGCGAAACCCCGAAGCCAGCTCCACCAGCTCGACGCCGCGTCCTTCGCAATCATCCTGCAGCGCCTGCAACGCCTGCGCAACGTCGCTGGCAGCCATCGGCTGCTCGTCGTCCCCGGCGAGCAGCTCGCCCAGCTGGGCAATGCTCACCGGCTGGTGGGCGGCCAGCAGGACGGCTTCGATGATTCGTTTTATCTGGGTCTGTTCCATGCAGCGTGTCGTTGTGTGTATTGGTGCGGTGCGCTCAAGGCGCTTCGTCGTTGGCGGGGTCATCGAACTCACTGCTGAGCTGGATCTCTTCCGGTGCCGTGCCGATGGCCAATGACTTGATGTAGATCTGAGCGAGGGGCGCTTCCTGCACGATGTCCACCAGCTGCTCCTTGGCCAGGGTGAGGATGCCCAGGAAGCTCACCACCACCCCCATCCTTCCTTCGTTGGCCTCGAACAGGGATTCGAAGCGGTGGAATTCGCCGTCATCGAGCCGGGCCAGGAGTTCGCCCATCCGCTGGCGGACACTGAGTGCATCGCGCTTGATCGCGTGTTGCGTGTACAGCTCGGCGCGCTTGAAGACGTCGTGCAGCGCCAGCAGCATCTCGCGCAGATCAACTTCGGGCGGCAAACGCACCGCGGCACGATCCGGGACGAACGCCTGCGCGGGAACGGTATCGCGATCCTGCCGGGGCAGGGCGTCGATGTCCTGGGCGGCCTTCTTGAAGCGTTCGTACTCCTGCAATCGACGAACCAGTTCCGCCCGTGGATCTTCTTCGTCGTCTTCGTCCGACACCGCACGCGGCAACAGCATCCGCGACTTTATCTCGGCCAGGATCGCCGCCATCACCAGATATTCGGCTGCCAGTTCGAAGCGCAGTTGGTGCATCGCCTGGATGTAATCGACGTACTGGCGGGTGATCTCCGCAACCGGGATGTCAAGGATTTCCAGGTTCTGGCGGCGAATCAGGTAGAGCAGCAGGTCCAGCGGGCCCTCGAATGCGTCCAGGATCACTTCCAGCGCATCGGGCGGAATGTAGAGGTCCTGCGGAATCTGCAGCACCGGTTGCCCGTGCACCATCGCCAGTGGCATTTCCTGCTGTCGCGGCGACACCCGGGCCGGGATCTCCCCGTCCGGTACCGGTGTTTCCTGGTTGTCATCGGTCGCGGCGGGCGCGGAAACGTTTGTCATGCGGTGCCGGCCCCTCCGGGCCGTGGCGCTGCGTTGTAGCGGTTGCGTCGGAACATCACAACTCGATCCTTGGCGCGCTGCACATGAAAGGCGTGAGCGGCCGGGACAGGATCGGAATACTGCAGGTCGGCGGCAGGAATACGGTCCAGCCATCGTCGGGCTGCGACGATGATCATGCGATGTTTGGACATGCAGCAGTAAAACCCGATCTGCTGACAGTTGAATCGATCTGGGATGAACACCGCTGTGGCAGGCGCGGCCATGGCATCGCGAAGATCGTTACGGCGGCAGGGCCGTAGCCGTAAGGGACGCGACGTCTTTATCCAACTCAGGTTCCGGACAGGTTACGGGCTGCGTGGAGCGCTGTCCAGCGTTGCCCCGCCGGGCTTGGCCTACAATCAGCGCTGGTCGGATTGTCGGGTGGAAATGAAACGATGCTTTACGTGATTGAGGGATATGACGGCGAGGAGGTGCTGGCCCTGCGCGGCAAAGCCCGGCCCGCACATCTGGCCAGGCTGGAGGCACTGCGTGACGCCGGCCGACTGCTCCTGGCCGGACCATGCCCTGCGATTGACGCGGAGGACCCGGGTCCGGCGGGGTTCAGTGGCAGCCTGGTGGTGGCCGAATTCGAGTCCCTCGAAGCCGCGCGCGAGTGGGCGGACGCCGATCCTTATGTGGACGCCGGGGTGTACGAGCGCACCGAAGTCCGGCCGTTCCGGCAGGTGCTGCCGTGACCGGCGGTCTGCCGCGCGAGCAGCGCGTGCCGGCGATCCGCGCGGCCATCGAATCCGCCCTGGCTCCGGTTTCCCTGTCGGTCGAGGATGACAGCGCGCGCCATGCCGGCCATGCGGGTGCGCGCGACGGTCGTGGCCACTTCAATGTGGAGGTCGTCAGCGACGCGTTCCGTGGGCTGGCTCCCCTGGCGCGGCATCGGCGGGTGTACGACGCCGTCGGCGCAATGATGGAAACCGACATCCACGCGCTGTCGATCATCGCTCGCACCCCGGAAGAAGCGGACTAGCCCGGCGCCGCCCTGCGGGCACCGCCCAGCGACCGCTATACTCGCGGGCGGCCGCTGGTTTGCCGGCTTCCTGACATCCACCGCAGCGCCGCATGCGGCGCGCAATGAGGCTCCCGCGACGCATGCGTCTGTCAACGATCAAGCTGTCGGGCTTCAAGTCCTTCGTCGATCCCACCACTCTGCACCTGCCGACCAACATGACCGGCGTGGTCGGGCCGAACGGCTGTGGCAAGTCGAACATCATCGACGCCGTGCGATGGGTGATGGGAGAGAGTTCGGCCAGCCGCCTGCGCGGAGACTCGCTGACCGACGTGATCTTTGCCGGATCGTCTTCGCGCAAGCCCGTCTCCCAGGCCACCGTGGAGTTGGTGTTCGACAATTCCGACCACACCATCACCGGCGAGTACGGCGCATTCGACGAGATTTCGGTCAAGCGCCTGGTCAGTCGCGACGGCGCCAGCCAGTACTACCTCAACGGCTCCAAATGCCGTCGCCGGGACATCACCGACCTGTTTCTGGGTACCGGCCTTGGGCCGCGCAGCTACTCGATCATCGAGCAGGGGATGATCAGCCAGATCATCGAAGCCCGGCCCGAGGACCTTCGGGTCTATCTGGAAGAGGCGGCCGGCATCTCCAAGTACAAGGAGCGCCGCAAGGAGACCGAGACCCGCATCCGCCATACCCGCGAAAACCTCGACCGGCTGAGCGATCTGCGAGAAGAGGTGGGCAAACAGCTGGGACACCTGAACCGCCAGGCACGGCAGGCCGAGCAGTATCAGGCGCTGCAGGAGGACCGCAGGGTCCGCGACGCGGAATGGAAGGCACTGGAGCACCGGGCACTGGATCGCAAGCTGGCCGGGCAGCGGGAGAAGCTTGCGCAGCAGGAGACCCGCCTGCAGCAATTGATCGCCGAGCAGCGTGAGGCCGAGCGCGAGATCGAGACCGGCCGCGTGCGCCGCGAGGAAGCCGCCGAGGCGCTCAACAAGGCGCAGGCGGAAAGTTACGAAGTCGGCGGGGCGTTGGCCCGCATTGAGCAGCAGATCCAGCACCAGCGCGAGATGTCCGAGCGCCTGCTGAAGGCACGCGACGAGGCCCGCCACCAGTTGGCCGAGGTCGCCGAGCACATCGGCAACGACCAGTCGCGGCTGGATGTCCTGAGCGCGGCGCTGGAAGTCGACGAGCCGCGCCTGGAGGAGTTACGCGAGCAGGACCTTGACCGTCAGGAAGCACTTCGCGCGGCCGAGGCGGCCTTGTCGTCGTGGCAGCAGCGCTGGGACGAGCACAGTCGCGCGCAATCGGAGGCGACCCGTTCGGCGGAAGTCGAGCGCACCCGGATCGAGCATCTCGAGCGCCAGTCGATGGATGCCGAGCGCCGCCGGCAGGCCCTGCAGTCCGAGCGCGAAGGTCTGGACCTGACGACGCTCGCCGACGCGTTCGCCGAGCTCGAAGAGCAACACGAGACCCACAAGGTCTCCCTGGACAGCCTTGGCGACGTACTGGAGTTGCGCAAGGGCAGTGTCGACACCCTGCAACAGCAGCAGCGCGAAGCACAGTCGGCCTTGGCCGACGTGCGCAAGCAGGCGCAGACCGCACGTGGGCGGTTGTCCTCGCTGGAGACGCTGCAGAACGCGGCGCTGGGACAGGAGGACGGCGCCGCGCTGGAATGGTTGAAGGCGCACGGCCTGGACTCCGCGGTCCGGGTCGGCGAGGCGCTGGTGGTGGATGAGGGATGGGAAGACGCGGTTGAAGCCGCACTTGGCCAGATCATCGAAGGCGCGCTGGTGGATGCGCCCGAGGCGCTGGTGGAGGCGATCGGTGAGTTGGATCACGGCCGTCTGGCGCTGGTCGCATCGGCCGACGCGCCGGTCAGCTGCGCGCCCACATCGCTGGCCAGCAAGGTGCAGGGGCCTGCGGCGGTTCGGCGCCTGCTGGTGCCGCTGCACGCCGCCGCTGACCTGTCCGCCGCGCGCGCACTGCTGCCCAACCTTGCCGATGGCGAGTCGGTGATCACCCGCAGTGGCGAGCGTCTGGGCAACGGCTGGGTACGCGTGCTGCGCTCCGGCGCGGTAAAGCAGGGTGCGCTGCTGCGGGAGAAAGAGATCCAGTCGCTGCGCAGTCAGATCGAGACGCTGCAGGAGCGGGAGCACGAGCTGGAATCCAGCCTGACCCGCCTGCGCGAACAGGCCCTGGCCGCCGAGCAGCAGCGCGAGGAAGCCCAGCGCGCGCTCCATGTCGCCCATCGCAGCGTCGCGGAGTTGGCCGGCCGACTGCACAGCCAGCAGGGACGCCTGGACTCGGCGCGAAGCCGGATCGAGCGGATCGATGCCGAGGTCGCGCAGCTGACCGAATCGTCGCAGCTGCTCGCCGAGCAGGCGCGCGAGGCCCGCACCCGCCAGGAAGAGGCGGTGATGCGGATGACCGAACTGGAAGACGCCCGCCTGGCGCTGGACAGTGAACGCCGCAGCCTCGGCGAGGCGCGCGATCAGGCCCGCAACATGGCCCGCGAATCCCGCGACGCCGCGCATGCGCTGGCCTTGACGCTGGAATCGCACCGTGCCCAGATCGCCTCGCTCACCCAGGCCCTGCAGCGGATGAGCGGTCAACGCGGTCAGCTGGACACGCGTCTGGTCGAGCTATCCAGCCAGCTGACCGACGGCGCCAGTCCGGTGGATGAGCTGGAGCAGCAGCGTCAGGTTGCGCTGGAGCGACGGGTGCAGGCGGGCGAGGTGCTCAGCGCCGCCCGCAGCGCGCTGGACGGCATCGACCAGGAACTTCGCCGCTTCGAGCAGGTTCGCCAGCAGCGCGACGAGCAGGCGCTCGCCCAGCGGGAAGGCATCGGCCAGCGCCGGCTCGAGCAGCAGGCCCTTGTGCTGAAGGCCGAATCGCTGGTGGAGGGCATCACCGAAGCCGGCTTCGTGCTGGACGACGTGGTCAACACCCTGACCGACGACATGGAACCCGCGGTGTGGGAACGCACCGTCCAGGAACTGGACGCCAAGCTGCGCCGGCTGGAGCCGGTCAACCTCGCGGCCATCGCCGAGCACGCCGAGGCCAGCCAGCGCAAGGAATACCTCGACGCCCAGGACGCCGACCTGTGCACAGCGCTGGAAACGCTGGAAGATGCGATCCGCAAGATCGACCGCGAAACGCGCGGACGATTCAAGGAAACCTTCGACCGCGTCAACGCCGGCGTCCAGGCCCTGTATCCGCGCCTGTTTGGCGGCGGCCACGCTTATCTGGAGCTCACCGGCGACGATCTGCTGGACACCGGCGTGGCGATCATGGCCCGTCCACCGGGCAAGCGCGTATCCAACATCTCGCTGCTGTCCGGCGGCGAGAAGGCGATGACCGCGGTCGCGCTCGTGTTCGCGATATTCCAGCTCAATCCGGCGCCGTTCTGCCTACTCGACGAGGTCGATGCACCGCTGGATGAAGCCAACGTCGGTCGGCTCGCGGCGATGGTCAGCGAGATGAGTGAACAGGTACAGTTCCTGTTTGTGAGCCACAACAAGGCGACGATGGAAGCCGCTCAGCAACTGGCCGGCGTCACGATGCGCGAGCCCGGCGTCAGCCGACTGGTAAGCGTTGACCTCACCGAAGCCACCCGTCTGGTGGGCGCCGCCTGATCGCGGGCGTCGGATCGTCGTGACACCACGGCGTTTCTGGCGTCCATCCATGCAATAAACCGGAGTAGCAAAGCTGATGTCAGACGAAACCCTGTTGCGAATCGGAATCCTGATCGCCGGGCTGTTTGTGGTCGGCGCGATCCTGTTCTTTGGCCGTCCGCGCAAGCCCGGCCAAGGTCGCCGCGTTGCGCGTGCCGCGGACAGCAGCGGGTCCAGGCGTGAGCCGACCCTGGGCGAGCAGCTGGAGGACGAGGCGGCGGCCGATTCGGCCGGTGCCGCTGGCGAGGATCCGACCGCGCAGGCCGAGCTGGACCTGTTCGAACGCAGTCTTGATGGCGCCGCAGGCACCGAACTCGGCAAGCGGGTCAGTGACGAGTTCGACAAGATCGTCACGGTATATCTGGCGGCCCGCGCCGGCCAGAAGCTGCACGGGCCGGATATCGTCGTGGCAGCGGAAAAGGCGGGTCTGGTCTACGGCCACATGGGCGTCTACCACCGGCTGATCGAGCAGCAGCCCGAGCGCGGACCGGTGTTCAGCGTGGCCAACATCGTCAAACCGGGCAACTTCGAGATGGGCACCATCCAGGAGTTGGAAACCCCGGCGATTGCCTTCTTCCTGACCTTGCCCGCGCCAGTCGCCGCGCTGGATGCGTGGGAGGCCATGCTGCCGACCGCGGAGCGGATGGCGGAATTGCTCGATGGCCTGCTGCTGGACGAGCAGCGCAACAACCTGGGTCGCCAGCGGATCGGCCACATTCGTGATGAACTGCGCGCCTACGATCGCGAGCGCGAGGCACCACCGCTGAGCAAGCCCAGCCGCTGGTAAGCAGCCGCAGATGCCCGCGTCCGATCCCGCCGCCCGCGTGGCCGAGCTGCGCCGTCAGCTCGACGACGCCAGCTACCGTTATTACGTCCTCGACGATGCGGCCATTCCGGACTCCGAGTACGACCGCCTGCTGCGCGAGCTGGAGGGGCTGGAATCGGCGCACCCGGAACTTGCCAGCGCGGATTCACCGACCCAGCGCGTCGGTGCGCCACCGTCCGGGGCCTTCGCCAGTGTCACCCACGCCATTCCGATGTTGTCGCTGGGCAATGCGTTCAGCGAGGACGAGGTGGCCGATTTCGTCCGGCGCATCGAGCAACGGCTAGAGCGCAGCGAGCCGGTTTTTTCGGTGGAACCCAAGCTGGACGGCCTCGCCATCAGCCTGCGCTACGAGAATGGCCAATTCGTCCAGGGCGCGACCCGCGGTGACGGTGCCACGGGCGAGGACGTCACTGCCAACCTTCGCACCGTCAAGGCTGTCCCGTTGGCGCTGCGCGGGACGGGTTGGCCGACGGTGCTGGAAGTCCGTGGCGAGGTCTACATGCCGCTGGCGGGGTTCCACCGCTACAACGAGCGCCTGCTCGCCGAAGGCGGTAAACCGTTGGCCAACCCACGCAACGGTGCCGCAGGGTCGCTGCGTCAGCTGGACCCGCGCATCACCGCGCGCCGCCCGCTGGCGTTCTACGCCTACGCCGTGGGGCTGGTGGAAGGCGGCGAGCTGCCGCAAACGCATTCGGAGACACTGCGGCAATTGCGTGATTGGGGATTTCCGGTCAGCGCGGAAAGCCGCGTCGCGACCGGCTTGGACGGTCTTCTCGCGTATTACCGCGATATCGGCGAGCGCCGCGACCGCCTGGCCTTCGATATCGACGGGGTGGTGTACAAGCTGGACGACTACGCCGGGCAGCTGGAATTGGGCTTTGTCTCGCGTGCGCCGCGTTGGGCGCTGGCGCACAAGTTCCCGGCCCAGGAGCAGTCCACGGTGCTGGAGGCCATTGAGGTCAATATCGGTCGCACCGGGGCGGCGACACCGCTGGCCCTGCTTACGCCGGTGCAGGTTGGGGGCGTCGAGGTCAGCAGGGCGACCTTGCACAACGCCGACCAGATTGCCCGCCTGGATGTCCGCGTGGGCGACACGGTGATCGTGCGTCGTGCCGGCGACGTGATTCCGGAGATCGTGCGCGTGGTGCCCGGCATGCGCGCGCCGGACGCGCAGCCCTGGGTGATGCCGACGGTGTGCCCCGTGTGCGGTTCCGATCTTGTGCGCGAGGAGGGCGGGGTTGTCTGGCGCTGCTCGGGTGAGCTGATCTGCCCCGCCCAGCGAAAGGAGGCGATCGAGCATTTCGCCTCGCGCCGGGCCATGGACATTGAAGGACTCGGCGAGCGTTACGTCGAGGACCTGGTCGATTTCGGGTATGTCAGTTCTGTGGCCGATCTGTACACCCTGACCTTGGACGATCTGCTGGAGATGAAGCGCCGCGGCGACGAGCGCGATGGCACGACGCCGGAGACGGTCAAGGCGGGCAAGGTGGCGACCCGCTGGGCGGAGAACCTGATTGAGGCCATCGAGAGCAGCCGCAGGACGACCCTGGCGCGTTGCCTTTTCGGCCTGGGCATCCAGCACGTGGGCGAGAGCACCGCCAAGGCGCTGGCGGAGTGGTTTGGCGACCTGGCGGTGATCCGGACCCTGCCGTGGCCGCTGTTCAAGCGGGTCCCTGACATCGGTTCGGAGGTCGCCAGGTCGATCGGCCGCTTCTTCGACCAGCCGGGAAACCAGAAGGTGATCGACGATCTGCTGGCCGGCGGCGTGGAGATCGTCGATGCCCGGCTTCCGTCCGCGCAACTGCGGGGCCAACTCGGATTGGCTGACCTGCTGGTGGACATGGAAATCCCGAAAATCACCCGGATCCGCGCCGAGCAACTCGCCGGCGTTTTTGCCGATACGACTGCGCTGTTGGATGCGCCAGTCCATCGATTCATTACCGCCGGCCTGCCCAACGACACCGCATCGGCGCTGGTGGCCTGGCTGGAGAATGAGGAGAACGCCCTCCTGCTGACCCGCTCCGGGGAGGCGATTGCGGCGCTCGAGAAGCGGATTCCCGACGTCGACGACAGCAGCGCCGGTCCACTCGAAGGACGCACGGTCGTGCTGACCGGAACGTTGTCTGCGATGACCCGCGACGAGGCGAAAGCGCGGCTGGAAGCGCTGGGCGCAAAGTCGGCCGGCAGCGTGTCGAAGAAGACCGGATTCGTGGTCGCCGGTGAGGCCGCCGGTTCCAAGCTGGCCAAGGCCGAGGAACTGGGCATCGAGATCTGGGACGAGGCGAAGCTGCTGGCGTTCCTCGGCAAACACGAGTGACCGAGCCGCATTCCTCTGGCGATCGGCCGACGGACTGGAGGCCGGAAGCGCAATTCTCCGCGTTGAAGTTGCGGGCGGCGCTCAACGCGCGCATCCGCGGATTCTTCGCTGAGCGCGGAGTGGTGGAGGTGGAAACACCGGTGATGTCGGTGGCTGGAAATACCGAGCCGAACATTGCCTCGTTCACAACCGAATTCAGTGGCCGCAGCGACGGCGCATCCCGCACCCGCTGGCTTCGCACCTCGCCGGAATACCCGCTCAAGCGTTTGCTCGCCGCCGGTTTTGGTGACTGCTACGAGCTGGGGCGGGTGTTCCGCAACGGCGAAGCCGGCGCCCGCCACAATCCCGAGTTCACGATGCTGGAATGGTATCGGGTGGGCTGGGACCATCTCCGGCTGGCACAGGAAACCGCCGAGATCATCAATCTCGGGCTTGACCTGATCGGTCGCCGGGTGCCGCTGGTGCAGGTGCGTTACAGCGACCTCTACCACGTCCGGCTTGGCCTTGATCCGCTGACCGCCAGCGAGGAAGAGTTGCGCAACGCACTGGGCGACGTGATCCTTGACCCTCGGGGTCTGGTTCGGGATGACTGGCTCGATCTGCTGATGACCCATCGGCTGCAACCGGGCTTCAGCGACGAGCACATGCTGGCCGTGCACGATTACCCCGCCACGCAATGCGCGCTGGCGCGCGTGCGCGATGATGGCGACGGGTCGCCCCCGGTTGCGGAACGGTTCGAGCTCTACCTGGGCCCACTGGAGCTGGCCAACGGCTATCACGAGTTGACGGATGCGTCGGAGCAGGCCGCCCGCTTCCAGCGCGACGGCCGCATCCGGCGTACCCGCGCCGACCCGGTGCCTCCCACCGACCAGCGTTTACTGGCGGCCATGGAGGCCGGTTTGCCTGACTGCGCAGGCGTTGCCCTTGGCATGGATCGCCTGATGATGGCCATGCTGCGCACCGACCGCATCGCTGATGTGATCGCCTTCGATTTCTTCCGCGCGTGATGCCATTACGCGCACCCTGTGGACCCACGCCGCCATGAACGACACCTTCGATTTTGACCGATACGACCGTATTCGCCCGATCCGCTGGACCGGCGAATCGTTGGAACTGCTCGACCAGCGCCGCTTGCCTTTCCACGTCGAGTACGTCCGCTGCGACACGGGCGAGGACGTCTTCGAGGCGATTCGCGCCCTGACCGTGCGCGGTGCGCCGGCGATTGGCATCGCCGCCGCCTGGGGTCTGGTGCTGGCCGCTCGCGAGATCAAAGCGGATGACGGTGCGGCCGCGGCACTCGCGCTGGATCCGGCGATCGCGCGTCTCAACGATGCCCGCCCGACCGCAGTCAACCTGGCCTGGGCCCTGGCGCGCATGCGGCGCGTGCTCGCATCCGCTGGCAGCGATTGGCACCACGTGCTGGAACGCGAAGCGCGTGCCATTGCCGAGGAGGACCTGGCGGCCAACCGCCACATGGGCAGCCTCGGGGCGGCGTTGATCAGCCCGGGCAGCGGCGTCCTGACCCATTGCAACACCGGCTCGCTGGCGACGGCGGGGTTCGGTACGGCGCTGGGCGTGATTCGCGCCGGGGTCGCCCAGCAGCGCATCTCGCGGGTGTTCGCCGGGGAAACGCGGCCATGGCTGCAGGGCGCGCGGTTGACCGCCTGGGAACTGCAACAGGACGGAATCTCCCCCGTGCTGGTGGCCGATTCGGCTGCGGCACACCTGATGAAAACCGGCCAGGTGCAGTGGGTGATCGTAGGCGCCGACCGCATCTGTGCCAATGGCGACACCGCCAACAAGATCGGCACCTACCAGTTGGCAATCGCCGCCCGCCACCACGGCGTCAAGTTCATGGTGGCCGCGCCTTCTTCGACCGTGGACATGGCGATGCCGGACGGCGACGGGATCGATATCGAAGAGCGCGATGCGGCCGAGCTGTTCCATCTCGGCGGCGTCGCCACAGCGGCGAGCGGAATCGCTGCCTGGAACCCCGTGTTCGACATCACTCCGCACGGATTGATCGACGCGATCGTGACCGAGCGGGGCGTGATCATGCAGCCGGATGCGGCCGCGATGAGGGCTGCTTTTAGCGCCTAAGTCGTTGTTTCTCTGGAAAAACAGCCGGGCATGAGGCGGCCTTTCGTGCTATAATTCGCTGTCTTTTTCGTCGGTATTGCCGCGGATCGGATTCTCCCTTGTGCCGGCCAGTTTCCAGTGTGTCCGCCGGCGCATGTTCGCCCGCACCGCGGTAAACCACCTCAGCTCAAATACGGAAACCTGATGGCCGATCTTGCCAAGGAAATCATCCCGGTAAACCTCGAAGACGAGATGCGTCGCAGCTACCTCGATTACGCGATGAGCGTAATCGTCGGCCGCGCGCTTCCCGATGTCCGCGACGGGCTCAAGCCTGTGCACCGGCGCGTGCTGTACGCCATGAGCGTGTTGGGAGCCCATGCCAACAAGCCGTACTTCAAGTCGGCGCGAATTGTCGGTGACGTGATCGGTAAATACCATCCGCACGGCGACCAGTCGGTGTACGACACGCTGGTGCGCATGGCGCAGCCGTTCTCGCTGCGCTACATGCTGGTGGACGGGCAGGGCAACTTCGGCTCGGTCGACGGCGACTCCGCCGCGGCCATGCGTTACACCGAAGCGCGCATGGCGAAGATCACCCATGAGTTGATGGCGGACATCGAGAAGGAGACCGTCGACTTCCAGCCCAACTACGACGAGAAGGAGTTCGAGCCCACGGTGATGCCCACGCGCATCCCGAACCTCCTGATCAACGGCTCGGCCGGTATCGCGGTTGGCATGGCAACCAATATCCCGCCGCACAACCTGGGCGAGATCATCGACGCGACGATTGCGTTGATCGACGACCCGGAGATCGACGTGGACGGGCTGATGGTGCACGTGCCGGGGCCGGACTTTCCGACGGCCGGCATCATCAATGGCACCTCGGGCATCATCAACGCGTATCACACCGGCCGCGGCCGGGTGCGCATGCGCGCGCGGGCGGAGATCGAGGTGGCCGACAACGGCCGCGAGGCGATCGCCGTCACCGAGATTCCCTACCAGGTCAACAAGGCGAAGCTGATCGAGAAGATCGCCGAGCTGGTCAAGGAAAAGAAACTCGAAGGCATCAGCGAGCTGCGCGACGAGTCCGACAAGGACGGCATGCGCATCTATATCGAGGTCAAGCGCGGCGACTCGGCCGACGTTGTGCTGAACAACCTGTATCAGCAGACCCAGATGGAGTCGTCCTTCAGCTTCAACATGGTGGCGCTGGTCGATGGCCGCCCGCAGTTGCTGAACCTCAAGCAGATCCTGCAGGCCTTCGTGCGTCACCGCCGTGAGGTGGTCACCCGCCGCACCATCTTCGACCTGCGCAAGGCCCGCGCCCGCGCCCATGTGCTCGAAGGCCTGACCGTCGCGCTGGCCAACATCGACGAGATGATCGAGCTGATCAAGACCTCGGCGAATCCCAACGAAGCGCGCGAGCGCATGCTGGCCAAGACCTGGGAGCCGGGATTGGTAGGCGCGTTGCTGTCGGCGGCCGGCGCAGAGGCGTCGCAGCCGGAAGACCTGCCGCGTGGCGTGGGCCTGGTCACCGGCGCCAATGACAGCAAGTTCTACCAGCTGACCGAGATCCAGGCCCAGCAGATCCTGGAAATGCGCCTGCACCGCCTGACCGGGTTGGAGCAGGAGAAGCTGACCGAGGAATACAAGCTGCTGCTGGACACGATCCGCGGCCTGATCGAGATCCTCGAGGATCCGAACGTGCTGCTGAGCGTGATCCGCGAGGAGCTGGAGAACGTCAAGCTCGAGTTCGGCGACGAGCGCCGCAGCGAGATCCGCGAGAGCGAAGAAGACCTCGACATCCTCGACCTGATTGCCCCCGAAGACGTGGTGGTGACCCTGTCGCATTCCGGTTACGCCAAGCGCCAGCCGGTCAGCAGCTACCGGGCCCAGAAACGCGGCGGTCGCGGCCGCAATGCGGCGACCACCAAGGACGAGGACTTCATCGACAGCCTGTGGCTGGTCAATACCCACGACACTTTGCTGACCTTCACCAGCGCCGGTCGGGTGTTCTGGCTGCCGGTGTACCAGCTGCCCGATGCTGGCCCGAACGCGCGCGGTAGACCGATCATCAACTGGATTCCGCTGGAAGCCGACGAGCAGGTCCAGGCGGTGGTGCCGGTCCGTGACTACGACGGCGACCGCCACGTCTTCTTCGCGACCCGCAACGGCGTGGTCAAGAAGACGCCGCTGAGCGAGTACGCCTACCGTCTGCAGCGCGGCAAGATCGCGATCAACCTGGATGAAGGCGATGCGCTGATCGGCGTCGAACTCTCCGACGGCCATTCCGACATCATGCTGTTCTCCAACGAGGGCAAGGCGGTCCGGTTCTCCGGCGAGACCGTGCGCTCCATGGGCCGTACCGCCCGCGGCGTGCGCGGCATGCGCCTGGGCGAAGGCGGCAAGGTGGTCAGCCTGATCGTGGTCGATGGTGACGGTGACATCCTCACCGCCAGCGAGCGTGGTTTCGGCAAGCGTACGCCGCTGGACGAGTACCCCTGCAAGGGACGCGGGACGCAGGGCGTGATCGCGCTGAAGACCACCGACCGCAACGGCCAGCTGGTCGGCGCGGTCCAGCTCAGCGACAGCCACGAGGTCCTGCTGATTTCCGACGGTGGCACGCTGGTGCGCACCCGCGCGTCGGAGATCTCCCAGGTCAGCCGCAACACCCAGGGCGTGACCCTGATGCGCCTGGCGGACAATGAGACCTTGCAGGCGGTGGAGCGCCTGGATGCGTCGCTGGATGACGAGCTGGAAGAGGATACGGAGCTGGCGGCGATCGGATCGGATCCGACCGTGTCGGATACCGTTCTTACGCATCCCGTCGACGAAGCAGGGGCCGATGAGCCTTCGGGCGATTCACCGGCCTGATCGTCCCCGCCGCCGGGATTCCGATAAGCAGAACGCCGCCCCATGGGGCGGCGTTTCTGCGTCCTGCTGACCGACCCGCGCTGTCGCGGGGGCTGCTGGTCTGATGATCAGCTGCCGGTCCAGCCGTCCAGCATGTCCGACAGTTCGTCGGCATGCTCTTCTTCCTGGGCCAGGATCGACTCCAGGATGCGCTTGGTGGTGGTGTCCTTGTCGCCGATGTAGTTGATGATCTGGCGATAGCTGTCGATTGCAATGCGCTCGGCCACCAGGTCTTCCTTCACCATGTCGCGCAGATCGGTGCCTTCGACGTACTCGGCATGCGCACGTTTGCTGAGGATGTCGGGGTTGAAGTCCGGCTCACCGCCCAGCTGGACGATGCGTTCGGCCAGCATGTCGCCATGCTCTTCTTCCTCGCGGGCATGCTCGAGAAACTCTGCCTTGATCGAGTCGGCCATCAGGCCGCTGGCCATGAAGTAGTGGCGCTTGTAGCGCAGCACGCACACCAGCTCGGTCGCCAGGGCCTCGTTCAACAGGCGGATCACCACTTCGCGGTCAGCGGTATAGCTGTCGGTGATCGCCCCCTTCTCGATGTGCTGGCGGGCGCGCTCGCGGATCGTGGCCAGGTCGGTGGCAAACGGGGAGGCGCCCGTGTCGGAACCGTGGTTGGAGTCGTCTTGCTTGCTCATGTCGTTCTCCGGACGGTGGGGAGGGGATCAGGCAATCTGGGACAGGACGTGCTCGGCGGAGGACACCCGGAACTCGCCCGGTGCTTCCACGTTGAGCTGCTTCACCACGCCCTGCTCGGCGTAGATGGCGAACCGCTTTGCCCGCACGCCCATGCCGTAGGCACTCGCATCCAGCTCAAGGCCCAGCGCACGGGCGAAGTCGGCGTTGCCGTCCGCCAGCATCATCAAACCTTCGGGGACGTTCTGGCTCTGGCCCCACGCCTGCATCACGAAGGGGTCGTTCACGGCCACGCACGCCACCTCGATGCCCTTGTCGTGGAACTGCTGGAAGTGCTCGATGTAGCCGGGTAGGTGGCGCTCCGAGCAGGTCGGAGTGAAGGCCCCCGGGACGGCGAAGATCACCACTTTGGTGTCACCGAACAAGGTCTTGGTGTCTACGCTCTCGACGCCGTCGCCGATGCGCTGCAATACCACTTCGGGAAGGCGGTCGCCTACCTGGATGCTCATACGGTTCTCCTTAATGAAAGGATCAGTCTAGGCGCCTCCTTCTAAAAATCACATCAAGGGCGTCCATGGTGCTGTGCTCGTGCCGCACCGGGAAAAGTCCAGGCTGCGGCGCTTGAACCGGGCACTTATCGGAACCATATCCACCGCAGGGCATGACCGGGCGCAGCGCAGCGAATATCCTGTGTGGCATCCCGCCGTGCTGGCCATGACCCGCCAACCATTCCTGCATTGCACCGTCCTGGTGCAGGCACTGGAGCAATAAATGCATTTCAAGGATTACTACCAGACCCTCGGCGTTGAGCCCACGGCCGGCGAGGCGGAGATCAAGACCGCCTACCGGCGCATGGCGCGCAAGTACCATCCGGACGTGAGCAAGGAATCGGACGCCGAAGAGAAGTTCAAGGCCGTCAACGAGGCCTATGAAGCCTTGCGTGACCCGCAGAAGCGGGCGGCATATGACCAGCTCCGCTCACGCGGCTATCGTCCGGGCGATGAGGTCAGGGCTCCGCCAGGCGGCTTCGATTTCAACGGTGGCCGCGGCGGCCCGGATTTCGAAGAGGTGTTTGCCGGGGGTGGCGCGGGTGGCGGCTTCAGCGATTTCTTCGAGACGCTGTTCAGGCGCGGCCAGGGCGGTCATGGCGATCCGTTCTCCCAAGCACAACGCGGGCGGCCCGGCGCCGGGCCACAGCGTAGCCCCGATACGCGGGCGAAACTGTCCGTGTCCCTGGAAACCGTGTACGCCGGCGATACCGTTCGGGTCAGCGTGCATGGCAAGACCCTGGACGTGAAGATTCCGAAGGGCATCGGGCCGGGGCAGGTGATCCGCCTCGCCGGCCAGGGAGGCAACGGCGGCGCCTTGTTGCTGGAAATCGAGTACTCCGCCCATCCCAGGTTCGAGGTGGATGGACGCAATGTAATCCATGTGCTCCCGATCGCCCCGTGGGAAGCCGCGCTGGGCGCGACGGTCAGCGTACCGACGCTGGGCGGATCGGTGGAGTTGAAGATTCCGAAACAATCCGAAGCCGGGGCGAAGCTGCGTTTGCGCGGTCGCGGCATTCCCGCACCCGCAGGCACCGGTGATCAAATCGTCGAGTTGGAAGTTCTTGCGCCCAAACCGGAGACCAAGGAGCAGGAGGCGGCCTACGTGGCGATGCGCGATGCTTTTGGAAAGGACTGGCGCCGGGAGTAACCGGCGCCGCTGCACTCAGGCCGGCAGCAACTGATCAAGCACCTCGCCCAGCTCGGCTTCGTTGAAGGGCTTGGTGATGTAGGCGCGCGCGCCTTGGCGCATTCCCCAGACGCGGTCGGTTTCCTGATCCTTGGTGGTCACCAGGACCACCGGGATATGCTTGGTCGTGGCGTCGCGACAGATCGAGCGGGTGGCCTGGAAGCCATTGAGGTTGGGCATCACCACGTCCATCAACACCAGGTCGGGCAATTCCCGGCGCGCCACTTCGACGCCTGCGGCGCCGTCTTCTGCCACCAGGGTTTCGTGCCCCAGTTTCTCGACGATGCGCTGGATACCCATCAACTGCGACGGTGAGTCGTCGACGATCAGAATGCGAGCCATGTCTTTCCCCAAAGTGACTGCCGGATTGTAGCGGCGTCCGGCTGGAGCGCCAAACGATTCAGATCCGGATCAGCGTGCGGCCCAGTGACCCACCGGCCAGCATGTTGTTGAACACTTCGGGAAGCTCCTCAAGCGTCGCTTCGCGGGTGCAGATGGTGTCAAGGTGCGCCGGCTTCCAGTCGCTGGCCAGGTGCTGCCAGACCGCTTCGCGCACATCTCTGGCGGTGCCCGCAGAGGCGACGCCGAGCAGCGAGACGCCGCGGATGATGAAGGGCATGACCGTGGCGTCCAGCTCGGCGGACGCGGCCAGACCGGCGCTGGCAACGTTGCCGTACGGCGCGCACTGGGCGAGCAGGCTGGTGAGCATCGGTCCGCCCACATTGTCCAGGCCGCCGCCGAAGCGGGCGGATTCCATCGCCCTGCCGGGCGCCAGCGCGTCGCGCCCCAGCACTTCAGTGGCACCAAGTCCCTTGAGGTAGGCGTGCTGATCCTGCTTGCCGCTGATTGCATGCACCTCGAACCCTGCGCGGCTGAAGATGTCGATCGCCAGCGATCCCACGCCGCCGCTGGCGCCGGTGACGGCCAGCGGACCCATGGCGGGCTTCTGGCGGTTTTCCACCATGCGGAACAGCGCCAGCGCGGCAGTGAAGCCGGCGGTTCCGATGATCATGCTCTCACGCAGCTCGAGCCCCGCGGGCAGGGGAATGGCCCATTTCGACTCCAGGCGGGTGAACTCGGAGTAGCCGCCATCGCGGGTCTCGCTCAGTCCGCTACCCGTGGCAAGCACCCGGTCACCCTCCTTGAACGCGGGATCAGTGGAGGCCACCACGTGGCCGGCCACATCGATGCCGCCGACCAGCGGGAAGCGCCGCAGGATCTTGCCCTTGCCGGTACCGGCAAGGGCGTCCTTGTAGTTGACCGACGAGTACGAAGCCTTGATCACGACCTCACCCGGTGCGAGATCGTCCAACGACACCGACTCGAGGCCGCTGCGGTATCCCTGGTCGTCGTTGTGGATGCGGAAGGCGTTGAAGCGCTCTGGAACGGCGTTGGACATGATTTCCTCTCGAAACTGGTGTCGGCGCGTGTTTACCGAACACGCCAGTGGCACTGGAACACAGCTCAGCGTGGGACGCTGCGACGCTTCTCCTCCAGCCACTTGTCGGCGTTCGCCGGGCGGTAGGAGTGCATCCACTCCAGCATCGTATCGATCTCCTCGCCGTGCCAGAGGTCGCGGCGCTGCTCGGCGTTGACGAAGTGCTCGGCGACCATCCGGTCCATCATGCCAATCAACGGCTCATAGAAGCCATCCACGTCGAGAAACGCACACGGCTTGTCACCGATGCCCAGCTGGCGCCAGGTCAACATCTCGAACATCTCGTCCAGGGTGCCGAAGCCGCCGGGCAGGGCGATGAATCCATCCGAGAGCTCGAACATGCGCGCCTTGCGCGCGTGCATGCTGGGGACGACTTCGAGGCGGCTCAGCCGGGGATGGGCGACCTCCCAATCGACCAGTTGCTCGGGTATCACGCCGATCACCTCGCCGCCGGCGGCGAGCGCCGCGTCGGCCATGATGCCCATCAGGCCGACGTTGCCGCCGCCATAGATGACACCAAGCCCGTTTTCCGCCAGTCGCTGGCCGAGGTCCCGGGCGTGCTCGGCATAGACCGGCCGGGAGCCGGAATGGGAGCCGCAGTAAACGCAGACCGATTGCATGGTCATGGGTCGTTGCCTTGTTATGGAAGGGATAAAACCAGAACGGCGCACCGTGGGTGCGCCGTCTGTGGGGATGCGATGTCCGGCGACGCGTGCCGCCGGTCGCCGCGGCTCAGTTCGCCTTGTGGATGGCTCGCTTGTCGACCGCCAGCGCCGCTTCGTGGACGACTTCCGACAGGGCCGGGTGGGCGAAGCAGATGCGCGCCAGATCGTCCGCGGCACCCTGGAACTCCATGGTGATCACGCCGCTGTGGACCAGCTCGGACACATTCGGGCCGCACAGGTGGACGCCCAGCACGCGATCGGTTTCCGCATGCGCGATCACCTTGACCAGGCCTGCCGGCTCGTTCATTGCCACGGCACGGCCGTTGGCCGCAAACGGGAAGCTGCCGGTCTTGTACGGGATGCCCTCTTCCTTGCACTGGGCTTCGGTCTTGCCGACCCAGGCAATTTCCGGCTCGGTGTAGATCGCCCAAGGCACGGTATCCAGGTTGACGTGGCCAGGCAGGCCGGCAATCAGCTCGGCAACGGCAACGCCTTCCTCGGACGCCTTGTGCGCAAGCATCGGACCGCGCACGCAGTCGCCGATCGCCCAGACGCCGTCCACGCCGGTGTGGCAATGCTCGTCGACCTCGACCTGGCCGCGCTCGTTGAGCTTGACCGCGACACCATCCGCCAGCAGGTTTTTGGTCGCCGCGCGGCGGCCGACGGCCACCAGCAGCTTGTCCACGACCAGGTTCTGCTCGCCCTTGGGATCGGTGTAGGTCAGGTGCACGCCATCCTTCTTGACCTCGGCCTTGCTGACCTTGGCGCCCAACTTGATGTCCAGGCCCTGCTTCTTGAACTCGCGCGCCGCCACCTTGCTGATGTCGTCATCGACGGCGGCCAGGAACGACGGCAGGGCCTCCAAAATGGTGACCTCGGCGCCCAAACGGCTCCACACGCTGCCCAGTTCCAGCCCGATCACGCCCGCGCCGATCACGCCGAGGCGCTTGGGCACCTGGTCGAAATCCAGACCGCCGACGTTGTCGACGATGCGGTCACCGTCGAACTTGGCGAACGGCAGCTCGATGGAATCCGAACCGGTCGCAATAATCACGTTGGCCGCCTTCAGCTCGACCTCGCTGCCGTCGTGCTGCTTGACCTTGACCACGTTGTCCTTGTGCAGGGTGCCGAAACCGTAGAACGGCGTCACCTTGTTGGCCTTGAACAGCATGGCGATGCCGCCGGTGAACTGGCTGACGATCTTGTCCTTGCGTCCGACCATCACGCCGACGTCCATCTTCGGCTTTTCCGCCGAGATGCCGTGGTCGGCGAAGCCGTGCAGCAGGTTGTGGAACTGGCGCGAGCTGTCCAGCAACGCCTTGGAGGGAATGCAGCCCACGCGCAGGCAGGTGCCGCCCAGGGCCGGCTTGTCGTCCTTGCCCAGTCCCGCATCTACGCACGCGACCTTCAGGCCGAGTTGCGCGGCGCGGATGGCCGCGACATAACCGCCGGGACCGCCGCCGATCACGACGACATCGAAGTTCTGTTGTTCGCTCATCTCAAAAAGATCCTTGGCTTGGTGCGGAACGCCCCGGGAGTTCGGCGTGGGGCGCCGGATGGGAGTGATCCCGGGGGATCACATGCCCAGCAGCATGCGGTGCGGGTTCTCGAGCTGGTTCTTGATGTCCACCAGGAACAACACCGCGTCCTTGCCGTCGATGATGCGGTGGTCGTAGCTCAGCGCGATGTACATCATCGGTGCGGCCACCACCTTGCCGTCCTCAACAATCGCGCGTTCCTTGATGGCATGCATGCCCAGGATGGCGCTCTGCGGCGGGTTGATGATCGGAGTGGAGAACAGCGAGCCAAACGTCCCGCCGTTGGTGATGGTGAAGGTGCCGCCCTGCAGGTCTTCCAGCTTCAGGCCACCCTCGCGCGCGGCGACCGCGTAATCGTTGATCGCCTGCTCGGCCTCGGCAAAGCTCATCGACTCGGCGTTGCGCAGGACCGGCGTGACCAGGCCCCTGTCGGTGGACACGGCAATGGAGATGTCGGAGTAGCCGTGGTAGATCACGTCCTTGTCATCGATCGAGGCGTTCACCGCCGGGTAGCGCTGCAGCGCATTGGCACAGGCCTTCACGAAGAAGCTCATGAAGCCCAGCTTGATGCCGTAGGCCTTCTGGAACGCCTCGCCCTGCGCCTTGCGCATGGCCATGACGGCCGACATGTTGACCTCGTTGGAGGAGGTCAGCATCGCGGTGGAGTTCTTGGACTCCATCAGGCGCTCGGCGATGCGCTGGCGCATGCGCGTCATCGGCACGCGCTCTTCCGGACGGTTTCCGCCGGCCTTGCCGACACCGGCATTGCGGGCGTAGTTGACCAGGTCTTCCTTGGTCACCGCGCCGCGGCGACCGGTGCCTTCGACGTTGGCCGGATTGATGCCTTCCTTCTGCGCGGTGAACCGCGCGCCCGGCGGCAACTCGGCGGATCCGCCCTTGGACGGGGCAGGGCTGCTCGCGGCAGCCTTCGGCTGCACCGGCTGGGCGACATCGCTCGCGGCGGCGTCGTTCTTGGCGTCGAGGGCCTTGTCGGATTTCTCCGGCTTGGATTCGGTCGCAGCCGCGCCTTCTTCAACGATCGCCAGCAGTTGCTCGCTGGTCACGGTGTCACCGCTTTCAAACTTGATTTCCTTGAGCACGCCATCCACCGGCGAGGGAACTTCCAAGACGACCTTGTCGGTTTCGAGGTCGACCAGGTTCTCGTCACGCTTGACGGCATCGCCGGGCTTCTTGTGCCAGGTGGCGATGGTGGCGTCGGAGACGGATTCGGGCAGAACCGGAACTTTGATCTCGGTGCTCATGGGGAAAATATCCTGGGTAACTGTGGAGTGGGTCGAATGGGGTGGACTTTCGGTTGTGCAATCGGATACCGGTTGCACGACAAGTGGATATGGATCCGGCCCGGATCAACCGGGCCGGATTGGCAGGACTCACTCGTCGGCGGGCTCGCCCTGGAGCGGGTTCACCAGTGCATCGGCGACCAGCTCGGTCTGCTCGCGGACGTGATCGGACATGTGGCCGGCCGCCGGCGACGGCGAGCTCGGACGACCGGCGTAATGCAGCGCCTGACCGGCAGCGACGCAGAAGTTGAGGTGGTGGCGGATCTGGTACCACGCTCCCTGGTTCTGCGGCTCTTCCTGGCACCACACCACGTCCTGTACCGAAGCATAGCGTTCCAGTTCGGCTCGCAGCGCCTCGCGCGGGAACGGATAGAGCTGCTCCACGCGGATCAGGGCGACATCATCGGCTTCACGCTTGATCATGTCCTCGAGCAGGTCGTAGTAGACCTTGCCGCCGCACACCACGACCCGCTTGACCTTCTTCGGGTCGGCCTTGGCGTCGGGGATCAGGGTCTGGAAGTTGCCGTTGGCGAGCTCATCAAGGGTGGACACGGCGAGCTTGTGGCGCAGCAATGACTTGGGCGTCATCACCACCAGCGGCTTGCGCGTCTGGATATGCATCTGGCGACGGATCATGTGGTATGCCTGCGCCGGGGTGGTCGGCGTGCACACCATCATGTTGTCGAGGGCGCACAACTGCAGGAAACGCTCCAGGCGCGCCGAGCTGTGCTCCGGTCCCTGGCCTTCGTAACCGTGGGGCAGGAACAGCGCCAGTCCGCACAGCCGGCCCCATTTGGCCTCACCGGAAGACAGGAACTGGTCGATCACGACCTGCGCGCCGTTGGCGAAGTCGCCAAACTGGGCCTCCCAGATGGCCAGGGTGTCCGGGTCGGCCGTTGCGTGGCCGTACTCAAACGCCATCACCGCTTCCTCACTGAGCAGGGAGTCGATGATTTCCACGTCCATCGGGCCCTTGACCAGTTCCTGCAGGGGCAGGTAGTAGTCGTCGCTGGTCTGTTCGTGGAGGATCGCGTGGCGGTGGAAGAACGTGCCGCGGCCGGAATCCTGGCCGACCAGGCGCAACTTGTAGCCCTCGGTGAGCAGCGTCGCGTAGGCGAGGTTCTCCGCGAAACCCCAGTCGCCGCTCTGCTCGCCGGCCGCCATCTTGCGGCGGTCCTCGTAGATCTTCTGCACGCGGGCATGCAGTTTGATCGATTCAGGCACGGTGTTGATGCGCTTGGCGAGTGCCTTCAGCTCGGCGGCATTGAAGCGGGTGTCCACCTCGTCGGACAGCTTGCCCTTGAGGAACTTGTTCCAGTCCACCGTGAACTCGTCGGGCATCACCGCCACCATCTCGGTGGTGACCTCGCCCGCGTCGAGCTTGTTGCGGTAGGTGTCTACGATCGCCTTGGCCTCATCCTCGCTCAGCGTGCCTTCCGCGATCAGGCGGTTGGCGTACAGCTCGCGCGGCGTCTTGTGCTTGCGGATGGTCTGGTACATCAGCGGCTGGGTGGCGGCCGGCTCGTCGGCCTCGTTGTGGCCGTGGCGGCGGTAACAGACCAGGTCGATGACCACGTCCTTGCCGAAGGTGTTGCGGAAGTCCAGCGCGAGCTCGGCGCAGAACGCCACGGCTTCCGGATCATCACCGTTGACGTGCAGGATCGGCGCACCGACCATTTTCGCCACGTCGGTGCAGTACAGCGTGGACCGGGCGTCCTCGCGGGCGCTGGTGGTGAAGCCCACCTGGTTGTTGACCACGATGTGGACGGTGCCAGCGACGCGGAAACCGCGCGCCTGGGACATCTGGAACAGCTCCATCACCACGCCCTGGCCGGCAAATGCGGCGTCGCCGTGGATCAGGATCGGCAAAACCTGCTGACGGCTGTCATTACCGCCGCGACGGGTCTGGCGCGAGCGCACCGAGCCGGCCACCACCGGATTCACGATCTCCAGGTGCGACGGGTTGAACGCCAGCGCCAGGTGCACGGGACCGCCCGGGGTGGCCACGTCGGCACTGAAGCCCATGTGGTATTTCACGTCGCCGGCAACCGCCAGCCCGTTGTGTTCGAACTTGCCTTCAAACTCGTCAAACAGCGTGCGCGGTGACTTGCCCAGGGTGTTGACCAGTACGTTGAGACGGCCGCGGTGGGCCATGCCGATGACCACGTCCTTCGCGCCCTGCTCACCGGCGCGACGGATCGTGGTGTCCATCAGCGGGATCAGCGCATCGCCACCTTCCAGAGAGAAGCGCTTCTGGCCGACGTAGCGCGTGTGCAGGTAACGCTCGAGGCCTTCGGCTGCCGTCAGGCGCTCCAGGATCCGGCGCTTGTCGTCCGTGCTGCGGCCGTACTTGCCGCCGGCCTTTTCGAGACGCTCGTAGAGCCAGCGACGCTGCGGGGCGTCGGCGATGTGCATGAACTCTGCACCGATGGAGCCGGTGTAGGTGGCCTTGAGCAGGTCGAAAAGCTTGCCCAGGTTCATCCGGTCCATCCCGGCGACACCGCCGGTGCTGAACTCGTCGCCGAGGTCGGCCTTGGACAGGCCGTGGAATTCCAGTTCCAGATCCGGCGCCTCTGGGGCCTCCAGGAAGCCCAGCGGGTCGATGTCCGCGCCCAAATGGCCGCGCGAGCGGTAGGCGGTGATCAACTTGCCGACGAAGCGCTCACGCTCATCGGCGGTGCCGTGTGCGGATTTGCCCGCGTGGCGCGCCGCTTCAATGATGGTGTCGATGACAGCCGAGTGCGGTACATCGCCCGCCTCCCGACCGTGGAAACCGTCAAAGTAGGTTTTCCATTCGACCCCAACACTATCGGGGGAGACCAGGTACTGCTCGTACAGGTCTTCGATGTAGGCGCCGCTGGAACCCAGCTGCGATGACTGCGAGAACTGCTTCAGGAGATTGGCCACGGTGGCGTCGCTAAACTCGAATAGGGGGAGTGGGTGTGCCGGCGCGGCGGAAATGCCGGTTCGGGCACGCGAGTGTTTGAATTATAGCCTCTCGGGACGCCCCGGGCGGGTGCCGAACCGGCTCGATGGACAATTTCGCGAAGACCTCGCAGCCCGGGGTTCATCCCTGTTCAGGTTCGCTGCACGACCTAAATCCCGAGCGCGCGGTACTCGCTACACGGGCGAGCGCGTTCCCAGACAGGGCTGAAGAGGTTGAGCAGATGGCGTGCGCGGGAACGATCGTCCAGGCGGGTATCGCCTTCAAGGCGCGACGCCATGGGACGAAAGTAGTAGCCGCCGACGTCATTGCAGGTATAGGCCGACGCGTAGGAGCGATCGAACGGCTCCTCCACGGCGCGGAAGGCGATCTTGCTGGGCAGCCGCTGGTGCAGGACGATGAGCGGACTCTGGTCGCGTTGGGGTGCAGCCGGGTCATGCAAAAGGATCTGGATCTCGCCCTTGTTGATCGCAAAGTCGCGCAGGGCGGTCACCACCTCCGGTGCATCCAGGACACCTGCGTCCAGTTCGGGGCTGTAGATCAGCACGCGCCTGCGCGCCGTGGCGATGACGCCCAGGGTGGCGGCGATCGCGCCCGTCCAGTCGCCGACCGCATTGGAGGCGCCAAGGTGCAGCGACATCAACTGGTGATCGATGCCGGCCTCGTCAAATCGCGGGCCGGTTGGCAGGAAGCCGTGGCGTGCATAAAAGGGAATGGCATGTACCTGTGCGTGCAGCGAGAGCCGGCTCCAACCCAGCTCGGCGGCGCGCGCGAGCAGCGTGCGCAGCATGGCGCCACCGACGCCGCGGCCGCGCCATGGGGAAAGCACCGCCATTCGCCCAATGTGCCGTTCCGGAGTCAGGCGTGCCGTACCGATCGGCGTGCCGGCGGAGTCGCGGGCGATCACGTGATGGGAGGCGGGATCCAGCTCGTCCCATTCCAGTTCAAGCGGTACCCCCTGCTCCTGGACGAATACCGCTTCGCGGACGGCACGCAACGCGGGCAGGCCGGACTCGTAATCGATCCTCTCAACATGGAAACCGGATGCGGTCTCGCTCATTCGTCATCTTCCTCCGTCACCAGGTGATAGTGGCCGGCTTCCATCAGTTCGATCAGGCAATCGCGGCCCGCATCGCCGAGGGCTGCATAGTCGCTGCCGTCGATAACGTCGGCATTGGCCAGCAGCGTCGCGTCATGGATCGGCAACGGGTGACTTTCACCGTTGGCGTGCAGCACCGCCGCGGAGTCCGTGCGTCGCCATGCCATCCGGGAGTAGGGGTGCCGCTGCAGGCGCCCGCCGTGCTGGAGATCCCACTCGACCTCAATGCGCGAGCGCGGCTGTTCGCCTTCTTCGAGCTGCGGTGGGATCACCTCGACCGCGTTGCGGTAGCGGGTGATGAAGTTGCCGAACCATTCGGCCAGTTGTTCCGGCCGGTCACCGCGGAGGGCATCCAGGGCGCGGACGACACGCGCCATCGCCGCGGCATCGATCTCGCCGGGGTCGGCGGCAGGCACCAGGTCGGGATCGTGGTAGCGCAGCGCGTCGTCTGCTTCCGCGGTCAGGGTATCGACCAGATCGCCCAGTAATTCGGCCGAGGAGGGCGCGCGCATGCCAAAGGAGAAGGTCAGGCAGGCATCTTCTGCGACGCCGTGATGGGGCACGCCGGGCGGCAGGTAGAGCATGTCACCGGGGCCCAGCACCCAGTCGTGGCTGGGCTCGAACTCACGCAGCAGGCGTAGCTCGACATCCTCGCGGTAGACAAGCGGCGGGTTGTCGCGCGCGTCGATCTGCCAACGGCGATGGCCAACCGCCTGCAGCAGGAACACGTCGTACTGGTCAACGTGGGCACCGACCGAGCCGCCGGGCGCGGCGAAGGACACCATGACGTCATCGATGCGCCAGCGCGGCAGGAACGCGAAATGACCGATCATCGCCGCGACGTCCACATCCCACTTGTCCACGTCCTGCACCAGCAGCGTCCAGTCCGCCCCCGGCAGGGACGGGAACATCTCCTCGGGAAACGGCCCGTGACTGACGCTCCAGCTGTCGTCGGTGCGGTCGTGGCGGATCAGCCGCGACAGCGCGCCCTCCTCGCAGGCCAGACCGGCGAGGTCGTCGGGGTCCATTGGCGATTGCAGGTCGGGGAAGGCGTTGCGGATCAGCACTGGGTGCTTCTGCCAGTAGTCGCGGAGGAAATCCGCCGGTGGCATTCCCAGCGGCGGCAGTGCACTTCCGTCGACTTCGATCGGTGGCGGGAGAGTCAGCGGTCCACTCCCGCGCTTGCTGCCCGGGGTGCGGATGGATCCAGACGCCGTGGGCTTGGGGTTGTGCATTGCGCGTCCTGCTGTTGGGCCGCAAACGCCGGCCACTGGTGATGTTGCCGCCGGCGAGCCGGCGGACCGGGCCGACGGACCGCTAGATGTCGCGCGCGAGCTTTTCCGCGTGGCCGACGTAACTTCCCGGAGTCATTTCGAGCAGACGCTGGCGCGCCTCATTGGGCAGGTCCAGCCCGCCGATGAACTCACGCATCGATGTCTCGTTGATGCCGTGGCCACGCGTCAGCGCCTTGAGCTGCTCGTAAGGATTGGGCAGGCCATGGCGGCGCATCACGGTCTGCACGGCTTCGGCGAGCACTTCCCAGGACGCGTCCAGGTCGGCGGCGAGGCGCTCTTCGTTGGCCGAGAGCTTGCCCAGGCCGCGCATCAACGCGTCCAGACCGATCAGTGCATGGCCAAACGCGGTGCCCAGCGCGCGCAGCACGGTGGAATCGGTCAGGTCGCGCTGCCAGCGGCTGATCGGAAGCTTGATGGCGAAGTGCTCAAACAAGGCGTTGGCGATGCCGAAATTGCCCTCGGCGTTCTCGAAGTCGATCGGGTTGACCTTGTGCGGCATGGTCGAACTGCCAACCTCGCCGGCCTTCACCGATTGCTTGAAGTAGCCCAGCGAGATGTAGCCCCAGATGTCGCGGCACAGATCGATGGCGATGGTGTCGATGCGCTTCTGCGCGTCGCACAGCTCGGCAATGCCGTCGTGCGGCTCGATCTGGGTGGTGTAGGGCTGCCAGGCCAGGCCGAGCGACGTCACGAACTTCTCCGAGAACGCCGGCCAATCGATGTCCGGGTAGGCGGCCAGATGGGCGTTGTAGTTGCCGACCGCACCGTTGATCTTGCCCGGTGTGGGGGCCTCGACCAGGGTCTGGCGCTGGCGCTGCAGACGGGCGACCACGTTTGCTATTTCCTTGCCGACCGTGGTGGGCGAGGCGGTCTGTCCGTGGGTGCGCGAGAGCATCGGCAGCGCGGCGAATTGATGCGCCATAGCCCGAAGTTGCTCGATCAGTTCGTCCAGTCGCGGCACCATCACGGTGTTGCGCGCCTCGTTGAGCATCAGCGAATAGCTCAGGTTGTTGATGTCCTCGGACGTGCATGCGAAGTGGACAAACTCCAGCGCCGGGCCGAGTTCGGCGTCGTCCTTCAGGCGTTCCTTGATCAGGTACTCCACCGCCTTGACGTCGTGGTTGGTGGTGCGCTCGATCTCCTTTACCCGCACCGCATCCTCCACTGACAGCTGGTCGGCCAGCTTGCGCAGGCGGTCGGTGGCGTCAGGCGAGAACGGCGCAAGCTCGGTGATCTGCGGCTCGTTGGCCAGCGCCAGCAGCCATTCGACTTCGACCTTCACCCGCGCCTTGATCAGGCCGAACTCGGAGAAAATCGGTCGCAGCGCGTCGACCTTGCCGGCGTAGCGGCCATCGAGTGGAGACAGGGCGAGCAACCGGGAGTCGTTGTTGGCGGGCATGGCAGGCAAGGTTGGCAGGGGGCTGGGCATTCTAGCGCGAGCCTCGCCGCGCCGGCGGGAGGCGCGGCGTATCCTCAGGCGATAGCGACCAATACGCAGGAGCAGGCCATGGCCAAGCAGGAATTCCGCACCGAGCACGACAGCATGGGCGAATTGCAGGTGCCCGCCGATGCGCTCTGGGGCGCGCAGACCCAACGCGCTGTCGACAACTTTCCGGTTTCGGGTCGCGCGATGCCGCGTGGCTTCATCCGCGCGCTGGGCCTGGTCAAGGCCGCTGCCGCGACCGTCAATGCCGACCTCGGACTGCTGCCCAAGGGCCGCGCCGCCGCGATCCGGAAGGCCGCCATCGCCGTGGCCGATGGCACGCACGATGCGCACTTTCCCGTCGACATCTTCCAGACCGGCTCCGGCACCTCCAGCAACATGAATGCCAACGAGGTGATTGCCACGCTGGCGTCGCGCGCGGCCCGCGGAAAGGCCGTGCATCCCAACGACGATGTCAACCTGGGCCAGAGCTCCAACGACGTGGTGCCGACCGCACTGCGCGTGTCCGCCCAGCTGGCGACGGTGGACACCCTGCTGCCGGCGATCAAGCACCTGCGCCGGGTCATCGACCGCCGCGCCAAGTCACTGGACAAGGTGACCAAGACCGGCCGCACCCACCTGATGGATGCGATGCCGCTGACCTTTGGGCAGGAATTCGGCGCGTGGTCGGCCCAGCTCGCCTCCGCGCAGGCGCGTATCGAGGATTGCCTGAAGCGACTGCGCCGGCTACCCATTGGCGGCACTGCCATCGGCACCGGCATCAACGCCGACCCGCGCTTCGACAAGGCGATGGCAAAAGCGCTGTCATCGCTGGCGGGTTCCAGGTTCGAGGCGGCCGACAACAAGTTTGAGGGGCTGGCCTCGCAGGACGACGCGGTGGAGCTGTCAGGCCAGCTGAACGTGCTTGCGGTGGCGCTGATGAAGATCGCCAACGACCTGCGCTGGATGAATTCCGGGCCGCTGGCGGGTCTGGGCGAGGTGGAGCTGCCGTCCTTGCAGCCGGGCAGTTCGATCATGCCCGGCAAGGTCAACCCGGTGCTCCCCGAGGCGGTCGCGATGGTGTGCGCGCAGGTCATGGGCCACAACGTGGCCATCACGGTCGCCGGTCAGAGCGGCAACTTCCAGCTCAACGTTATGCTTCCGCTGATCGCGTCGAACCTGCTGGATTCGATCAACCTGCTGGCCAACTCAATGCGCCTGCTGGCGGACAAGGTCATCGCCGGCCTCAAGGTCCGACAGGACGTGGTCGCCGGGGCTTTACAGCGCAATCCGATTCTGGTGACCGCGTTGAACCCGGTGATTGGTTACGAGAAGGCGGCGGCGATCGCCAAGCGCGCCTACAAGGAACAGCGCCCGGTGCTGGAGGTCGCGCTGGAAGATACCGAACTGCCGGAGTCGGAGCTGAAGCTGCTGCTTGATCCGATGACGTTGACGAAAGGCGGCAACCCTTCAAAAAAGGGCGGAAAGTAATGGCCGCTGACCAGGCCCGAGCGCGGCCACGCTGGAATTCCGCGGCCGCTACTCTTTCGCTCCGCGACTGACCAAGTAGGACCTTATGGCCGTGTCGCTCGCCTGGTTGAGCGGCGTACGAACCTGGGTAGCGTTGGCGGTTACTGCCAGGTTGAGGTCGGCGCGTGTTCCACAAGAAACTCGACGATGTCCAGATGTCCTGCGCGCGCGGCGTTGATCAGCGGAGTTTCGTCGCCGGGTACTACGGCGTTCGGATCGGCGCCCGCTTCCGTCAGCCGTCTGACCACATTGGTATGTCCTGCCTTGGCCGCCTTGATGAGCGGATTGCCGTCGCCGGGCGACGCAACGTCAACCCCTGCACCGGCTCGCAGAAGTTGATCGACGATCGCGAGTTTTCCCTGGCGTGACGCCTGGATAAGCGCAGTGCCGTCGCCGCGCACGCTCGCATCAAGCTTGGCCCCCCGCTCGATGAGTTGGTGAACGACGGCGGGGTCTCCGCTGTCAACAGCCGCGATCATCTCGGCAGTGGAAGGAGTGGATGCTGTCGCTGACGCCGGAACTTCCTTTGGCTGGCAGCCTCCAGCGGCGATCAGAAGAAAAACGCAACCCATAGTGCGAATCGTGGACATGGCGGTTCCTTGGTCGGAATGTGAGGATGCTTTTCAGTTCCCGCGCGGTAACTCGATGCGACCGCTGACGCCGCGGTGTTCGATGTCCCCACTGCCTTTGGCGCGCACGATAAGGTCGCCGCGCGCGCCGTCGACCTCGACATCGCCCGAACCGATCGAGCCGATGGCGATGCTCCCGCCGATGTCAGTCAGGGTGATATCGCCTGAGCCGCCGCTGCCGATGTCGACCGCTCCGCTGGTCTGCCTGATCTCGATGTCGCCGGACCCGAAGCTGCCGATCCGGGCGGGACCGCGAACCTGACGGATGCTGACATCGCCCGAGCCGATGGAGCGCAGGTCCAGCGCGCCCACGTCGGTGCCCTGCATATCGCCCGATCCGGTGCTGCCGCTGAAGGAGCCACGGATGCCGGAAACGCTCACGTCGCCTGAGCCAACCGTTGCATCGAGCGAGTGCACGCCAGCGACCTTCGCGTCGCCTGAGCCAGTTTTCAGGTCAACCGCGAGGTCGTCGGGAACCGTGGCCCGCAGCGTGAGATCGGCGTATCGACGATGCGTCACCCCGAACAGGTCGAGGTTGAAGCGCAGGCCTACGTCGTCCTCGCCGTTGCGCCTGGCGCGTACGGTCAGCCGATCGCCTTGCTTGTCCTGGGTCAGGGTGATCCGAGTCAGCAGTTTCGGGTCGGAAGCACATGCGCGGCCGTTGACCGTGCCGAGCTTCTCGCTGGAGGCACGCAGGTCCAGGTCACTGGCGCCCACATCAAAGACGACCGTCTTTACTCCAGCCAGATCCAGTTGCAGGTTGAGGTCCTTCGAATGCTCGCACCGCGTCGCGTCAGTGGCGGAGGCGGCGAGAGGAAGCAAAAGCAGTGACGCAAGCATCAGCGATTTCATTGCGGGCTCCGGAGTGATGGCAGGGCGGCTTGCCTGGGTTTACTGCGGCGGCGATGTCACGCTCGCGCCCTCGGTGTCGGAACGGCAATCCGCGACGTCACCCATGTCGGCGTTGGCGTAAGGCGCGAACTCGGGAAGTGCAGCGGCCAGCTTGTCCTGTGTAGCGATGAACCCGGGCAGCCGATCACACAGCTTGCTGGCTTCCTGCTTGAGTCCACTGGCCTGGGCTTCAATGGAACGCTCGATGTCCGCTTCGCTGGCACCGCTGAACGCGCCCTTCAGCGCTTCGCCGACCGCGGTCATGGCCACGCCCGCGCCCTTGAGCCCGATATCGGCACCGGCTTCGGCAATCTCTTCGATCTGCCGGCGATAGTCGCGCAGCAGCGCGTCCTGGGTCGGGTTGGTCCGCACTTTCTTACCGTCGATCACCAGCGCGCCCTGCGGAGTGATCACCGCCTTGGGCGCGTCCGTCTCGTCGCTGGAGAGGTCGATATCGCCGGTGCGGATTTCCTCGCGCACTTTGTCGGAGGCATCGCGGATCTTGCTTGCCACAGAATTCAGGCCGGTAGCCAGCGTTCCGTCCGATGAGTCGGTCGGGCCAGAGCACGCAGCCAGCGGGAGCAGGCACAGGGTCAGCAGCACCGCGCGGGAGAAATGTTGGGCGTTCATCGTCTACTCCGAAAATGAAGGGGCGTTTAAGCGGGCCGCTGAAACCAGGTCGCGCAAGGCCGGTCACTGCGCGCGGGGCCGGCGTGAGCCCCGCGGCCGATGCTCAGCCTTCGTCGCGCCAGCGGCGCAGCCGGATCGCAAGAAAGATCATCAACGCACCGGCCACTACACCGATCCACAGTGAGGGCATGGCCAGGCTGGAGAGGACATTGCTGGCAGACATGTGGGCCAGCAGATCCTTCACTCCGTCGCTGCCCTGCGCCGCGCTCTGGCGATAGGGCAGTTCGCTGCCGGGCACCGTGCCCAGCAACATCCGGCCGACAACGTTGGACCAGAACCAAGACGCGTCGAGGTTGAACATCTTCATCAACTGGAACCAGCTGACGATGATTCCGGCGAACAGCGGCACCATCAGGGCCCACAGGAAAGGCTTGGTCCGTGCCCATGCCGAGCACAGCATCAGCCAGCCCACGGTCGGTAGCGACCACAAGGCGAACACCGGGATTGCCGCCAGCAGACTCGCGGCCAGGGCCATCGGGTTGGCCGGTCCCCACAACAGCTCAATCGGATTGCCACCGTGTGCCATGACCATAGCGCTGAGCAGCAGCATGAACCCGACCATCGTCGCCAGCGCCATTGCTACGGCCAGAGTCGGCGCGATCAACGTGGCGCTGACGACCTTGGACAGTACGGTCTGAGCGTCGGAGATCGGCAGCGACTTCCAGAACAGCACGCTACGGTCCTTGCGGTCGTCGTACAGCGAGCCCAGGCAGTAGAAGAACACCACGAAGCCGAGGACCACGAACGGCCACAGCGCCGCCATCAGCAGCGACAGGTCGATCCCCTGCGCCAGCTGTTGCATCTGCCCGGCGTCCAGTTTGCCGGTGAGTGCGCCCAGGTCGAGCCCATTGACCATGACTTCGCCATCGATCTTCAGCTCGCCACCGCTGATGGCGCGGCGGGCGGCCACCTCGGCGACGATAAACGCCATCAGGGTCAACAGCAGGGAGATGGCACCGGCGATGAGGGGAGCCCACAGGAAGCCGCCCTTGTGCTCCCAGAACTCGCGCTTGAGCAGCATTTTGAAGGTGTGGGTGGGATGGATAGGCGCAAACGTCCGCGCACTGGTGGGCAGTGAGGTGTCGGTGGCGTTCATTCGTAGGTCCCTTGCATCGTCGCGACAAACAGGTCAGCCAGGCCAGGCGTGCCGATCTCGCCCAGCGGGGCGAGCTGCTCTCGAGGCGTGCCGTCGAACAGCATCACGGTTTGGCCGAACGGCAACGCCCGCTCATTCACCGGCACCAGACGCCGGGCGGTGTCCGCATGGTCGGGGGTGACCAGCAACTCGGTGAAGCGCGCACCGACCTCGTCCATCGCGCTTTCCAGAACGATCTTGCCATCGCTGATGAACATCACATCGGTGAGGATGTGCTCGATCTCCTCCACCTGGTGAGTGGTGATCAGGATCGTTTTCTCCTCGTCGAAGTAGTCCTCCAGCAGGCGCTGGTAGAACTGCTTGCGATAGAGGATGTCCAGGCCCAGGGTGGGCTCGTCCAGCACCAGCAGCTTGGCGTCGATCGCCATGACCAAGGCGAGGTGGAGCTGCACGATCATGCCCTTGGACAGCTCGCGCACGCGCATCTTCGGCGTCAGCTTGGTGCCCTTCAGGAAGCGATCACAGCGCTCGCGGTCAAAGCGTGGGTGCACGCCGGCGACAAAGTCGATCGCCTCGCCCACGCGGATCCAGCGCGGCAGCACCGCCACATCGGCGATGAAACACACATCGCGCATCAGCTCGTCGCGGGCGCTGCGCGGGTCGCGGCCCAGTACGGTCATCTCGCCTTCGAACTGGATCAGGCCGAGCATCGCCTTGAGCGCGGTTGTCTTACCGGCACCGTTCGGGCCGATCAGGCCGACGATCCGTCCTGCCAGAATCTCGAAGCTCGCGCCGTCCAGGGCCGGCTTGCCCTTTTTGTAGACCTTGCGCAGGTTGCGGGCACTGACAACATTCACGGGGGTGGTATCGAGGGGGGCGTTCATCGGGCACCTGCCTTGGTTGGATCCACGGCTACCAGCTGTTCCAGGCTCAGGCCCAGACGGGTGATGCGTTCAAGCACCAGTGGCCACTCCTCGGTCAGGAACCGTTCGCGTTCGCTCGCCAGGAGTTTCTCTGCTGCTCCTTCAGTCATATACATTCCCAAACCCCTGCGTTTCTCGACGAGTGCCTCGTCCACCAGCTCCTGGTAGGCGCGCGATACGGTGATCGGATTGAGTTGATAGTCGGCGGCGACCTGGCGGACCGAAGGCAGGGCATCACCCGGCTTGAGCTCGCCATCGAGCATCATTGCCACGACGCGCTCCTTCAGTTGCCGATAGATCGGAGCGCCGTCGCTCCATTGGACTGCGGTCATTGGGTCATCCCCGTGGAACAAATGAGAAGTAGGGCATCAGAAGCGTCTGCCTGAGCTGGGCGTCGCCGCCCGCGGCCCTGCGGGGCTGTGCCGTTGGGGCTCCGCCGCTGGTCGCCGGTGCTGATCGATTGCCATCGACCGCGGCTACGGCCGGTTGTGTGGACCGCTCGACAGCCAGCGGACTCAGGCCGAACACGACGGTGGTCACCAGCACGGCGCCGGTGATGGCCAGGGCGGACAACGAGTTGTTGAGCTTCCGGTTCATGAGGCTTCCCCGCAATGGGTCAGTCGGTGTTGTATGCGACTATAACACCGAAACACATGCCGTCAATACTTTTGTATTGTCATTGCCCCGCGGCACCGCGACCGCGACAATAGGCGTTTTTCGCCGCCACCCCGGCGACCGACAGGAGCAATCCGGATGAAGGCTTTCGTGCGCGGCAGTGCCGTGTTGTTCACCACCGTTTCGCTGCTGGGTGCCACGGTGGCGTTTCCCGTTGCTGCCGCTGCGCAGAACGCTCCAGCCCAGGAGAAGAATTTGCTCACCACCGATCGTGCCAAGGTCAGCTATATGGTTGGCCATGACATCGCGCGTTCCATCACGCCCGCCGCGGCGGACATCGACCTGTCCGCTTTCGAGCGCGCCATCAGCAACGCATTCAATGGCCAGCCGCCATTGATCGCCGAGGGCGAGGTGCAGGAGGTTGGCCAGGCGCTGATGATGCGTATCGCCTCGCGTGCCGGAAAGGCGCCCGCCGATGCCAAGATCCCCGACGTCGACAAGCAGAAGGTCGCCTACCTGGTGGGCGCCGACGTCGGCCGCAACCTGGCTCCCATCAAGGGCGAGCTGGACCTGCCGGAGTTGCTGCAGGGCGTGCGCGCCACCTTCGCTGGCGCCAAGCTCGCGCTGAGCGATGACCAGCTGAACGCGGTCCGCGACACCTTCTCCAAGAAAATGCAGGGCGAGGCGGAGAAGCAGCAGGGCCAGATGGCGGCCCAGGCCAAGGCGCAGGGTGAGGCCAATCGCAGCGAAGGCGAGAAGTTCCTCGCCGAGAACAAGCAAAAGAAGGGTGTGTTCTCCACCGCTTCGGGCTTGCAGTACATGGTGCTGCGCCAGGGTTCGGGCGAGCGCCCGCTGCCTTCCGACCAGGTACGGGTCCACTACGAAGGCAGGCTGCTGGACGGCACCGTGTTCGACAGCTCTTACAAGCGTGGCGAGCCGACCGAATTCGGCCTCAACCAGGTCATCGCGGGCTGGACGGAGGGGCTCGGCCTGATGCCGGTGGGCGCCAAGTACCGCTTCTGGATTCCGGGCGAGCTCGCCTACGGCAGCAAGGGCACTCCGGGCGGTCCGATCGGGCCCAACGCAACGCTCGAATTCGACGTCGAACTGCAGGCAATCATCAAGTAGGACGTATCCTTCACCCCATTGCCAACGCCCCGTCCCTGTACCGGGGCGTCTTGCCCCAAGGAGTCCAGATTCCATGATCCATTTCCCCCGCACCGCGCTGCTTGCAGCATCCTTGGTCCTCTCGTTGGCGGCCTGCCAGTCCGATGACAAGGCCCCGCCAAAAACCGACGCCGCCGAGCCCGCCACTGCCCAGGGCCAGCCGCTGAAGATCAAGGGCCTGGCGACCGAGAAGGAGCAGGTCAGCTACATGATCGGCCTGGACCTGGCCAAGGCGCTGGAGCAGGTCAAAGACGAAGTCGACGTGGACACGCTGGCCAAGGCGATCAAGACCGAGCTGGACGGTGGCGAGTCGCTGATGACCGACGAACAGGCCGCGCAGGTGGCGGAGGCGTTCGGCCAGAAGCTGCAGGCCAAGCGCGCCGCCGAGGCCGCCGCCATCGGGGCCGCGAACAAGACTGAGGCAGAGGCATTCCTGGCCGAGAACGCGAAAAAGCCGGGTGTCGTGGTGACCGATTCGGGCCTGCAGTATCAGGTGCTGGAGGAGGGCAAGGGCCCCAAGCCGACCGTGGATGACGTGGTCAGCGTGCACTACAAGGGCACGCTGCTCGACGGTGAGACCTTCGATAGTTCCTATGATCGCGGCGAGCCGACCGACCTTCCACTGCAGCAGGTCGTTCCCGGCTGGCAGGAAGGCATCGTGCTGATGCCGGTGGGCAGCAAGTACCGCTTCTGGATTCCCTCCGAGCTGGGTTACGGGGAAATCGGTACGCCGGGCGGCGCGATCGGTCCCAACGCGGCACTGGTGTTTGAAGTCGAGTTGCTGGATATCGTCAAGGACAACGCGGGCGAATAACCGCTCCGCACCCCACCTTCGGGTCGATCTTCCCGCGGTCGGGACAGGAGAAACACAATGCGCGTCAGTATTTTCGGCACCGGCTATGTCGGTCTGGTCACCGGCACCTGTTTGGCGGAAGTCGGCCATGAGGTGATCTGCGTGGACATCGACCAGGCCAAGGTCGATGGACTCAAGCGGGGTGAGGTATCGATCTTCGAGCCCGGCCTGGCGCCGATGGTGCGCGCCAACCACGATGCGCGGCGCCTGCACTTCACCAGCGATCCAGTGCAGGCCATTGCCCACGCGGAAGTGATATTCATCGCCGTGGGTACGCCTCCCGATGAGGACGGCAGCGCCGACCTGCAATACGTGCTCGCGGTGGCCAGGACGATTGGCCAGCACCTCGACCAGCCGGCGCTTGTGGTCGACAAGTCTACGGTGCCGGTCGGTACGGCCGACAAGGTGCGCGCGACCATCGCCGGTGAGCTTGCGCAGCGCGGCGTGGAGATCGACTTCACGGTCGTATCCAATCCCGAGTTTCTCAAGGAAGGCGATGCGGTCAACGACTTCATGCGACCGGACCGGATCATCATCGGCACCGACGACGTGGAGGCTTCTGAGAAGATGCGCCGGCTCTACGCACCTTTCGTGCGTAGCCGCGAGCGTTTCGTGGTGATGGACGTGCGCTCGGCCGAACTGACCAAGTACGCAGCGAACGCGATGCTGGCGACCAAGATCAGCTTCATGAACGAGATCGCCACGATTGCCGAGCGTGTCGGCGCAGACGTGGAAATGGTGCGCCAGGGCATCGGCTCGGATCCGCGAATCGGCTGGCAGTTCATCTACCCCGGCGCGGGCTATGGCGGTTCGTGCTTCCCCAAGGACGTCCAGGCGCTTGCCCGCACCGCCCATCAGCACGGTCTGCAGCCGCAATTGCTGGACGCGGTGGAGGCGGTCAACGAGCGCCAGAAGGAACACCTGTTTGAATTGGTCCAGCGCCACTACGGCGATTCCCTCGCCGGCAAGACCTTTGCCCTGTGGGGGCTGGCCTTCAAGCCCAACACCGACGACATGCGCGCGGCCCCCAGCCGGCGCCTTCTCGAGCAGCTGTGGGCCACCGGTGCACGGGTCCGTGCGTTTGATCCGGAGGCGTCCAGCGAAGCCCAGCGCATCTTTGGCGAGCGCAGCGATCTGGTGTTGTGCGATTCGGAGTACGACGCGCTGGAAGGTGCCGACGCGCTGATCGTGATCACCGAGTGGAAGCAGTTCCGCAGCCCCGATTTTGGCCGCATCGGCGCTGCGTTGGCCGATGCGGTGATCTTCGACGGACGCAATCTCTACGATCCCGAAGAACTGGAAGAGGCCGGCATCGCTTACTACGGGATCGGCCGCGGTCGTTCGTTGATGCGCACCGGGCCACAAGGTGCGGTCCCATGAGCGGTTCTGGTTCTGACGATTCGATCGAGCAACGTCTGGTCGATCTGGAAACCCGGCTCTCGTTCCAGGAGCATCACCTGGGCGAACTGAGCGATGCGCTGGCCGCCGCCCGTGACGAGGAAGCGCGCAACGCCCTGTTGCTGCACCGCGCCCTGGAAGACCTGCGCCAGTTGCGCTTGTCGGTCGCGGCAAACCCGCACTCCGCCGATCCTGCCGGCGAGCCGCCACCGCCGCATTATTGAGCGCGCGACACACCCGTCGTCCCTTGCCTGTTGAAGAACACCATGAATGACACCCTGCGCAACCAGTTGATGGGGCTGGGCTTCAAGCCCGCGCCCGAACCAGAACGCCGTCCTGCCAAAAAACGCGATGGCAGTCAGGATCGCAAGGGTGGCAACGCCGGCTCGGGCCGCGGCACCGAGAAGCGGGGGAATCCATCGACTCCCGGTCGGTCCGCCAGTGGACCAGGCACACGGCCGGGACAGCATGCGACGGGCCAAGCCCGCCCACCTCGCGGCGCACCGCGCTCGCGCGAGGACATCGACCTGGCGAAGGCCTATGCAATCCGCGCCCAGCGCGAGAAGGACGAACGCATCGCCGCGGAAAAGGCGAAGCAGGATGCCGCGCGCGAGCGGCGCGAGGCACGGGCAAAGCTTTCCCAGCTCGTGCAGGGCAAGGCGCTGAACGCCGCCGACGCCGACATTGCCAGGCACTTTGAGTACGGCGGCAAGATCAAGCGCGTCCACGTCACCGCAGAGCAGCTCAAGGCGCTCAATGCCGGCGAGCTGGGCGTGCTGCAGACCGATGGCCGTTACCTGCTGGTCGATGCCGCCCTGTTGGCGGAGGCCGAGCAGGTGTTTGCACCGGCGGTCGCGCTGAAGGTCGACCCCAATGCGCCCGCGGCGGACGATCCCTATGCCGACCCCCAGTACCAGGTACCCGACGACCTGATCTGGTGACCTCAGTGCTGCGGATCCCGGAATTCGACAACCCGGCCGATACCCGCGCTCTCCACCGCCTCGCACAGTGTCGGCATCGGTACCGGTAGTGCATCGATGCCGATCCGGAAGTGGAGTTCGCCTTCCGGCGTGCGCGACGAGTGTATGGACGCCAGGTTGACGCCCAGCTGGTCGAAGATTTCCAGCAGGCTGCGCAGCGAGCCTGGGCGGTCTTCGGGCAGGAACACGCTCAGATACCGACCCTCGTCCAGATCAGCCAACAGGTAGCCGAGGCGTTCAAACCCGTGGCTGTGCGATGCCAGCGCCTGCGCACTGAACATGGTCGCCGGCTGCTCCAGGAAGGCCGAGCGCATGTTGCGCCGTGCGATATCGCTGCCGTCGAGCACGTGGTCGCGCAGCTGGGCAGTGGCCTCGGCGAGGTTGCGCAGTACCGGCAGGACGTGTGGGTTGCCGAACTGGATCTCTTCGTAGATCGAGGGATTGCCCGACAGGATGCGCCCGGTGACGGTCAGGTCGAGTTCGTAGCCGACCGTGCGCAGCGCATGCAGCAGCGCCATCCCACCCGCGTCCTCGGCCAGCGCGGCCAATACCCGCGCCTGGGTCATGTGTGAGGCGTGCGACAGGCCTTGGACCAGCGCCATGGCCCGGTCGTGGGCGGCCGGCTCGACTTCCACGCAATGGGCCTGAAGGGTCTGCAGCAGCTGCTCCAGCCAGTCGTGCCACCGGCCGATCCGCGACGGGCAGACCGCCAACACCCGGCCTTTCAGGCTGACCGTCTTTGGCGGCGCGGTCATCGGATGCAGGCCGACAACATCAGCGCGCGACCGGAGCATCGCCTCGACCGGGGCCTGTTTGATCGAGGTCAGGTCCAGCCAGAGCCGACCGTCCTCGTCGCCAGCGGCGAGGTCCACGTATTGGTCGATCACCGCCGCTGCGTGCCGGATCGGGGTACTGAAGACCAGCACGTCTGCCTGGAGGATCAGCTCGCGGGGCAAGAGGCGGGTATCACCTGCCGGATCCCGGCCGATGACCTGCAGCCCCATTTGATCCTGCAGGAACCGCGACAGCCAGCGCCCGTAGGCACCGGCGTTGCCGACGATGCCGACCACCGGCGGACGTCCGTCGGGACCGTTGCGCGGCATCATTCCGGGTCGTAATCAAGGTTGGAGGCCAGCAGTCGTTCGACCTCGGCGAGGGTCAGACCCTTGCGCTGGGCGTAGTCCAGCGCCTGCTCGCGGGTGACACGACCGACCACGAAGTACTGGCTGCGCGGATGACTGAAGTAGTAGCCCGACACCGCTGCAGCGGGCGTCATGGCGAAGTTCTCGGTCAATTGCATGCCGGCGTTCCTGGCAGGGTCGAGGAGGCGGAAGATCGTCGCCTTCTCACTGTGTTCCGGGCAGGCCGGATAGCCCGGGGCAGGGCGGATGCCGCGGTACTTCTCGTCGATGAGCGCGTCCACATCCAGTGATTCGTCGGCCGCGTAGCCCCAGAATTCGGTGCGCACGCGCTGGTGGAGCCGCTCGGCCAGTGTCTCAGCCAGACGATCGGCCAGGGCCTTCAGCAGGATTGCGTTGTAGTCGTCGTGGTCGGCCTCGTACCGCTGCACATGCGGTTCAATGCCCAGGCCCGCGGTGACGGCGAACGCGCCTATCCAATCCTGGCGGCCGCTGTCACGGGGCGCGATGAAATCGGCGAGGCACAGGTTGGGCCGCTCCGGCGGTTTGTCCGCCTGCTGGCGCAGGAAGTGGATGGGCTCGTCGCGGCCATCGACCCGGGCGATGACGTCATCGCCATCGCTGTTGGCCGGCCACAGCGCGAACACCGCCTTGGCGGTCAGCCATTTCTCGTCGACGATCCGCTTCAGCATCGCCTGCGCATCGCGGAACAGGTCGCTGGCCGATTCCCCGACCACCTCGTCGGTCAGGATCGCCGGGTAACGGCCGGCCAATTCCCACGCCTGGAAAAACGGTGTCCAGTCGATCAACCCGACCAGCTCGTCCAGGGGATAGTCGTCGAATACGTGCAGGCCGGGCTGCAGCGGTGTTGGCGGCACGTAGTCCTGCCATCCGCCGTCAAAGCGGTTGCCGCGGGCGTGTTCCAGCGACACCAGTCGCTTGCCGCTGCCGCGGGTGCGGTGGCGCTCGCGGATCTGTGCGTAGTCGGCGGCATTGGCGGCCACGAACGCATCGCGCAGTTCGACGCTGAGCAGGCTCTGGGCGACGCCGACCGCGCGCGAGGCATCCTTCACCCAGACCGTGGCCGGCTTGTAGAACGGATCGATCTTCAGCGCGGTGTGCGCACGCGAGGTCGTCGCTCCGCCGATCAGCAGGGGCATCGTGAAGCCCTGCCGCTGCATCTCGCGGGCGACGTGCCCCATTTCCTCCAGCGACGGCGTGATCAGCCCAGACAGACCGATCATGTCGGCGTTCTCGGCGATCGCGCGGTCCAGGATCACCTGCGAGGGCACCATCACGCCCAGGTCGATGACGTCGAAGTTGTTGCAGGCCAGCACCACGCCGACGATGTTCTTGCCGATGTCGTGGACATCGCCCTTGACCGTGGCCATGACGATCTTGCCGTTGGTCTTGCCGGTATCGCCGGTGCGCAGCTTTTCCGCCTCGATGTACGGCAGCAGGTGGGCCACGGCCTTCTTCATTACCCGCGCCGATTTGACCACCTGCGGCAGGAACATCTTGCCGGCACCGAACAGGTCGCCGACGACGTTCATGCCGTCCATCAGCGCACCTTCGATCACGTCCAGCGGGCGCGCCGCGTCCAGCCGGGCCTGCTCGGTGTCCTCGATGATCCACTGGTCGATGCCGTGCACCAGGGAATGGCTGAGGCGGGCACTGACCGGCTGCTCGCGCCAGCGCAGGTCCTCAACCTTCTTCTCACCTTTGCGGCCGCGATAGCGCTCCGCCAGCTCAAGCAGGGTCTCGGTCGCCTCGGGGTTGCGATTGAGCACCACGTCCTCGACCGCCTCGCGCAGCTCGGGATCCAGGGTGTCGTACAGCGGCAGCGCGCCGGCGTTGACGATGCCCATGTCCATCCCCGCCTTGATCGCGTGGTACAGGAACACCACGTGGATGGCCTGGCGGACGAGTTCATTGCCGCGGAACGAGAAGCTGACGTTGGAGACCCCGCCGGAGATGTGGCAGTGCGGGAACCGGCGGCGGATCTCGGCGGTGGCCTTGATGAAGGCGACCGCGTAGTCGTTGTGTTCCTCGATGCCGGTCGCGATGGCGAACACGTTGGGATCGAAGATGATGTCCTCGGGCGGAAATCCGATCTCCTCGGTCAGCAGCTTGTAGGCGCGCGAGCAGATCTCGACCTTGCGCTCGACGGTGTCGGCCTGACCTTCCTCGTCGAAGGCCATGACCACGACCGCGGCCCCGTAGCGGCGGACCAGCCGGGCCTGGCGCAGGAATTCCTCCTCGCCTTCCTTCATCGAGATCGAGTTGACGATGCCCTTGCCCTGCAGGCATTTCAGCCCGGCTTCGATCACGCTCCATTTGGAGCTGTCGACCATCACCGGGATGCGCGCGATGTCCGGCTCGGCGGCAATCAGGTTGAGATAGGTCACCATCGCCTGCTCGGAATCCAGCAGGCCCTCGTCCATGTTGACGTCCAGCACCTGGGCGCCGTTCTCGACCTGTTGCCGGGCGACGGCGACGGCCTCGTCGTAGCGATCGTCCTTGATCAGTTTTTTGAACTGGGCGCTGCCGGTTACGTTGGTGCGCTCACCGACGTTGATGAAGTTGGTTTCCGGGCTGATTACCAGCGGCTCGAGGCCGCTGAGGCGGGTGTAGCGGGGGAGGGTGCTCATCGGTTCGACCTCAGGCCACGTCGGCGATGCGGGGCGGCTGCCGCGGTGGCAGGCCGCGCACGGCCTCGGCGATCGCTGCGATGTGCTCCGGCGTGGTGCCACAACAGCCGCCGACGAAATTCACCAGGCCGGACTCGGCGAACTCGCGCAACATGCCGGCTGTTTCCTCGGGAGTCTCGTCGTAGCCGCCGAACGCATTCGGCAGCCCGGCGTTGGGATGCGCGCTGACGGCGACCTCGGCAATCCGCGACAGCGTGTCCACGTGCGGCCGCAACTCCTTTGCGCCGAGCGCGCAGTTGAGCCCGATCGACAGCGGCCGCGAATGCCGCAGCGAGTACCAGAATGCTTCGGCTGTCTGCCCCGACAGGGTGCGGCCGGAGGCATCGGTGATCGTCCCCGAGACCATCACCGGGAGCCGGGCGCCGCGGCCTTCAAACACCTCGGCGATGGCGAACAGCGCCGCCTTGGCATTCAGGGTGTCGAACACGGTTTCCACCATCAGCACATCCGCGCCGCCATCAATCAGGCCTTCGGCGGCCTCGCGGTAGGCAAGGCGCAGGTCGTCGAACGTGGTCGCGCGAAAGCCGGGCCGGTTGACGTCGGGACTCAAGGACGCGGTGCGGCTGGTTGGGCCGAGCACGCCGATGACGAAGCGTGGACGGCCCGGTGACTGCTGTTCGGCGGCATCGCAGGCGGCGCGTGCAAGCCGCGCTCCCGCCGCGTTCAACTCGCGCGCCAGATGCTGCAGCCCGTAATCGGCCAGCGAGGTCCGGGTGGAGTTGAACGTGTTGCTTTCCACCATGTCGGCGCCGGCGGCCAGGTAGGCTGCATGGATGTCGAGGATCAGGTCTGGGCGGGTCAGGCTGAGTAGATCGTTGTTGCCGCGCTGGTCACGCGCGCAGCCGCAGTCGGCGCCGTGCACGTGGTCGGGGATGTCGTGCTCGCGGTCGTAACCGTCGGCAAACCTCTCGCCGCGGTAGTCGGCCTCCTCCAGCCCGTGACGCTGGATCATCGTGCCCATCGCGCCGTCGATCACCAGGATGCGCTCACCGAGTTGCGATTGCAGGGCCTCGGCGCGGGCGGGATTCAGCCAGGGTAGTTCGGTATTCATGATTTCGACTCGGTCTTGCGGCGCGTGTCGCGCGCTTTCTGTTGCGCTCCGGCGGGGGGTTTGCGGGCGAGCAGCGCGATTACCTCGAAATGCGGCGGGCGCCGTTCCCGGGTGACGATCTCGCAACTCTCCACGCCCAGCCCGGTCTTTTCGACCATGCCGGTCAGCTCGGTGGGCGCAAACCCGAGATTGACGTGGCCGTACGCTTCCACCACCGAGCGGTGGCCGTGGTTGGCCAGGCTGGTCAGCAACATGCGACCGCCCGGCCGCAGCACCCGCGCCGCCTCCATCACGGCCTCGGCCGGATGGTCGGCGTAGGACAGGGCGTGCATCAACACCACCAGGTCGAAGCTGGCGTCAGCAAAGGGCAGCTCGTGCATGTCGCCTTCCTGCACCTCGACGTTCTCCAGTCGGCGCAGGCGCTCGGAGGCGGCGAGCACCATCTTGGTGCTGGAGTCCAGGCAGACGTATCGGTGGGAATGCGGCGCCAGCAGCTCGGCCAGCACGCCGTCGCCCGACGCCACGTCCAGCACGTCGCCTGTCTCCAGCAGCGGCAACGCGGAGCGCGCCATGGCTTCCCACGTGCGGCCGGGGGAGTAGTGGCGTTCCATGTCGCCGGCCACGGAGTCCGCCCAGTTCTGGTCGGCGGCGCGCATCGCCAGAACCTGGCGCACCTGCTCGGCGTCCTGGCGCAACAGGGGGTCGTCGCTGCCTTCGCGCAGGGTATTCCACAGCGCGCTTTGGGCCGGGTCCAGCGCCGCCTCGTCGAAGCGGTAGTAGGCGGACACGCCGGCGCGGCGGTCACGCACCAGCCCGGCGTCCTTCAAACGCGCCAGATGCGTGGACACCCGCGGTTGGGCCAGTCGTGTGATGGCCGAAAGCTCCGCGACAGTGAGCTCTTCACGTTCCAGCAATGCGAGAAGCCGCACCCGTGTGGCGTCGGCAAACACCTTGAGACGTGACGACCAGCCTTCCAGATCCATATTCATCCACCTATCGCGATGCAGCGATAAGTGTGGGGACGCCCGCTGTGCAGGTCAAGCGCGGATGCCGGCGGCGGTTCGGTTTAATCGTCGCGCAGGGCTACAATTGCCGCATCGTTTAACAGCCAGAGGTGCGGACGTGGATTTCGGATTCAGCGAAGAGCAGTTGATGATCCAGGACGTGGCGCGTCGTATCGCGCAGGAAAAAATTGCTCCCAGCGCGGAGCATCACGATCGCACCGGGGAGTTCCCGCTGGAGAACATCCGCACCTTGGGCGAGAACGGCCTGATGGGCATCGAGGTGCCGACCGAATACGGCGGCGCTGGTATGGACCCGATCGCCTACGTGCTGGCAATGATCGAGATCGCTGCCGCCGATGCCGCCCATTCCACGATCGTGTCGGTCAACAACTCCCTGTTCTGCAACGGCATCCTGACCTTCGGCAACGAGGAGCAGAAGCAGCTCTACGTGCGCGCGATCGCTGAAGGCCGGGAGATCGGTGCCTTCGCACTGACCGAGCCGCAGTCGGGTTCCGACGCCACCGCCATGCGCTGCAAGGCCATCTTGCAGGACGACGGCACCTATCTTGTCAACGGCAAGAAGAGCTGGATCACCTCCGGCCCCGTCGCCAAGTACATCGTTCTGTTTGCCATGACCGATGTGGAGAAGGGCGCGCGCGGCATCACGGCATTCATGGTCGACACCGAGCGCGAGGGTTTCCACCGCGGCAAGACCGAGCCGAAGATGGGCATCCGCGCGTCGGCCACCTGCGAGATCGAGTTCACCGATTACGTGATCAAGCCCGAAGAGGTGCTCGGCGCCGAAGGCGAGGGCTTCAAGATCGCCATGAGCGTGCTGGACGCCGGGCGGATCGGCATTGCCAGCCAGGCCATCGGCATCGCCCGTGCGGCCTATGAAGCCACCCTGGAGTACGCCCGCGATCGCAAGGCGTTCGGCCAGCCGATCGGTGCCTTCCAGATGACCCAGGCCAAGATCGCCGACATGAAGTGCAAGCTCGATGCCGCGCTGTTGCTGACGCTGCGCGCAGCCTGGAAGAAGGGTGAGGTCGAGAAACACGGCGGACGCTTCAGCACCGAGGCCGCGGTGGCCAAGCTCACCGCATCCGAGGCGGCAATGTGGATCACCCACCAGGCACTCCAGATCCACGGGGGCATGGGGTATTCCAAGGAACTGCCGATCGAGCGTTACTTCCGGGACGCCAAGATCACCGAGATATACGAGGGTACCAGCGAGATCCAGCGCCTGGTGATCGCCCGCAACGAGACCGGCCTGCGCTGAAAATGCACGTCCACACCCATCTGGTGTACTGACTCCTGAGCCTTGGCCCGTGTGAAAACGCGGGCCTCACTCCATTGGAAACGACATTCGAATGAGCACTGAACGCAAAACTCCCGCCCGCCGCATCGCCAAGACATCCTCTGCCGCTGCGAAGGGCGTGGCCGGCACAGCGATCGCAACCACTGCGGACAAAGCGTCCGGTGCCGCGGACGTGTCGCTGGATTCGATCCTGACCGAGATCCGCAAGCAAACGGCCAAGAAGGATCACGCCCAGGCCGAGGCGTTTGCCAAGGCGTTCTACGAGCGCATGGGCGACGACGAATGGGGCCAGCATTCCGCTCAGGGCTGGGCCGCGCTTGCGGTCGACATGCTCGGCTTCGCCAGTCAGCGCAAGCCGGGTACGGCGAAGATCCGCCTGTTCAATCCGACTCTGGACAGCCACGGCTGGGAGTCACCGCACACCGTGCTGCAGGTCATCAACGATGACATGCCGTTTCTGGTCGACTCGGTTTCCATGGCGTTGGCCGAGGCGGACATCGGCGTGCACGTGCTGGGCCATCCCGTGGTGCCGGTTACGCGCGACAAGGCCGGCAAGCTGTCGGCGATTGGCGAAGGGCAACCCGAATCGGTGATGCACCTTGAGATCGACCGCCAGTCCAGGCAGTCGATGGCCGGCATCGAGAAGAAGCTGGGGACGGTGTTGGACGACGTGCGTGCGATCGTCGCCGACTGGAGCGAGATGCGCGGCAAGATGCTGGAAGTGGCAGACGACTTCGCCAACCGCACCTTGCCGGTGGATGAGGCCGGTCGCAATGAGGGCCGTGAGTTCCTGCACTGGGTCGCCGACAACCACTTCACCTTCCTGGGCTACCGCGAGTACGACGTGGTCGAGGAGGGCGGTGAAGACGTACTGCGCGCGGTCAAGGGCAGCGGCCTGGGCCTGCTGCGCGGCAAGGACAGCCACAAGCCGCGTTCACTGTCCTCGCTGGCGGCGACGCGCATGCCCGACTCGGGCTCCGTGGATGCGCTGATCCTGACCAAGACCAACGCGCGTGCCACCGTGCACCGCCGCGGTTACATGGACTACATCGGCGTGCTGAGCTTTGACGACAACGGCAAGCCGTTGCGCGAGGAGCGCTTTCTGGGCCTGTACACCTCCAGCGCCTACACACGCCGTCCGTGGGACATTCCGCTGGTCCGTGAGCGCCACGACTACGTGATGCGCCACTCGGGCTTCCCCGATGACAGCCACAGCGGCAAGGCGCTGCGCCACATCCTGGAATCACTGCCGCGCGACGAGCTGTTCCAGTCCAGCGGCGAGGAGCTGTTGAAGACCGCCACCGGCATCCTCGGCCTGCAAGAGCGCGTGCGCAGCAAGTTGTTCCTGCGCCGCGACCGCTTCGGCCGTTTCTTCTCCGGCCTGGTGTACATCCCGCGCGAGCGTTTCAACACCGACGTGCGCCTGCGCATCGAGGCCATGCTCAAGCGCGAGCTGCATGGCGAGCACATCGACACCACCGTGATGCTGAGCGATTCGCCACTGGCGCAGCTGCACGTGCTGGTCCGTCCGCAGCCGGGCGCATTGGGCGTGGAAGGCATGCCGCAGGTCGACAACGCCGTCATCGAGGCGGAGCTGGCGGAAATCGTGCGTGACTGGCGGGAAGACCTGGCCCACGTGCTCGCCGAGCGTCATGGTGAGGAGCGCGGGCTCGAAATGGCCGCCACCTTCGGCAATGCGCTGCCGGCCGGCTACATCGAGACCGTGTCCCTTCCCGTGGCCGCCGCCGACGTGGAGCACCTTGCTGCTCTGAAGGGCCCCGAGGACCTGCGCCTGCGCCTGTACCGCAGCCGTCCGGGTGCCGGCGGCCTGCGCTTCAAGTTCTACCGCCAGCACGACGACATTTCCCTGTCCGACGCGCTGCCGGTGATGGAGAACATGGGGTTGCGCGTAATTGCCGAGCATCCCTACCGCCTGCATGCCGACGGCGAGGTGGTGTACATCCAGGACTTCGAGGTCGAGACCGCTACGCCGGACGTCGATGTCGACGGTATCAGCGACAATTTCGAGGATGCGTTTTCCCGGACTTGGCGCGGCGAGGCGGAGAACGACGGCTTCAACCGCCTGATCCTCGCCGCGGGGCTGACCTGGCGTCAGGTTGCGATGTTGCGCGCCTACGCCAAGTTCCTGCTCCAGGTCGGCGTGCCGTTCTCGCAGAGCTACGTCGAGGAGACGTTTGCGCGTTACCCGGTCCTGGCCCGGCTGCTGGTGGAGCTGTTCGAAGCGCGCTTCGATCCCAGTACCGGCAACGAGGACAAAGCGGACATCAAGGCCGGCATGGAGCTGCTGCAGCAGCAGCTCGAGCGCTTGAGCGGCGGTGATGAAACAGTGCTGGCGGCGCTGGCGCCGGTGGTCGCAGCCCGTGGCGGGAAGCGCGAGGCCCAGACCGAAGCAGCGTCGACCGCGTTGAAGACCCTGTTGGACCGCGTCTCCAGCCTCGACGAGGACCGCATCCTGCGCAGCTTCATGGAGGTCATCGAGGCGACCCTGCGCACCAGCTACTACCAGTGTGGCGTGGGCGGAGCAGAATGCGGCTACGTCGCCTACAAGTTCGATTCCGCCTTGGTGCCAGACCTGCCCAAGCCGCGTCCGTACCGGGAGATCTTCGTCTACGGGCCGCGCGTGGAAGGCATCCACCTGCGCTTCGGGCCAGTGGCCCGCGGCGGCCTGCGCTGGTCGGACCGGCGCGAGGATTTCCGCACCGAGGTGCTCGGCCTGGTCAAGGCGCAAATGGTCAAGAACACGATCATCGTGCCGGTCGGCGCCAAGGGTGGCTTCATCGTCAAGCGTCCGCCGTCTGATCGCGCCGCGCTGCAGGCCGAGGGCGTCGCCTGCTACCAGATGTTCATCAACGGTCTGCTCGATATCACCGACAACTTGGTGGACGGCAAGGTCGTGCACCCCGACAACGTTGTTCGCCACGACGGCGATGACGCCTACATGGTGGTCGCTGCCGACAAGGGCACCGCGCGCTTCTCCGACATCGCCAACGCGATCTCCGCCGACCACAACTTCTGGATGGGCGATGCGTTCGCGTCCGGCGGTTCGGTCGGTTACGACCACAAGGGCATGGGCATCACCGCGCGCGGCGCGTGGGAGTCGGTCAAGCGCCACTTCCGCGCCCTGGGCGTGAACACCCAGAAGGAAGACTTCACCGCGGTCGGAATCGGCGACATGTCCGGCGACGTGTTCGGCAACGGCATGTTGCTGTCCAAGCACATCCGCCTGGTCGCCGCGTTCGACCACCGCGATATCTTCCTGGATCCGGCGCCCGTGGCGGCAACGTCCTTCAAGGAGCGCCAGCGTCTGTTCAAGCTGGCCGGTTCCAGCTGGCAGGACTACAAGCCGGAGCTGATCAGCAAGGGCGGCGGTGTGTTCCCGCGCAGCGCCAAGTCCATCGAACTGACGCCGCAGGTCAAGGCCGTGCTCGGCATCGACGAGTCGATCGACGCGATGAGCCCCAATGAGCTGATGAGCGCGATCCTGAAGGCGCCGGTCGACCTGCTCTGGAACGGTGGCATCGGCACCTACATCAAGGCCAGCTCCGAGAGTCATGCCGACGTGGGCGACCGCGGCAACAACGGTCTGCGTATCGACGGCCGTGACGTGCGTTGCAAGGTAATCGGCGAGGGCGGCAACCTGGGCATGACCCAGCTGGGCCGGATCGAGGCCGCCCAGGCAGGTGCGTTGCTTAATGCCGACTTCATCGACAACTCCGCCGGTGTGGGCACCTCCGACCGCGAGGTCAACATCAAGATCCTGCTCAACGAGCAGGTCAAGCTGAAGAAGCTCACCCTGCCGGCGCGCAACAAGCTGCTGGCCGAGATGACCGACGAGCTGGCCGGACTGGTGCTGGTGGACAACTACCGGCAGAACCAGGCGATCAGCCTGATGGAGCGCATGAGCGCGCCGCGTCTGGGCTCCAAGCAGCACTTTATCCAGACCCTGGAGTCGCAGGGCCTGCTGGATCGCCAGATCGAGTACCTGCCCTCGGATGCGGAGTTCGCCGAGCGCAAGGCTCGCGGTCTGGGCCTGACCCGGCCGGAGCTGGCGGTGCTGCTGTCCTACAGCAAGCTGGTGCTGTTCCAGCAGCTGGTGGATTCGGACGTGCCGGAGGACCCGTACCTGTCCAAGGAGCTGGTGCGCTACTTCCCCAAACCGCTGCAGGCCAAGTACGCCAAGGCGATGGAAGGCCACCGCCTGAAGCGCGAGATCATCGCCACCGCCATCACCAACTCGATGGTCAATCGGATGGGGGCCACGTTCACCCTGCGGATGCAGGAGGACACCGGCCGCAGCCCGGGCGAGATCGCCGAGGCCTACACCATCGCCCGCGAGGCGCTCGATGCACGCGCGCTGTGGGCGCAGATCGACGCGCTCGACGGCAAGGTGCTGGAGTCGGTGCAGATCGACGCGTTGCAGACAATCTGGGCCCTGCTGCGTTCGGTCACCCGCTGGCTGTTGTCGCGCCCGGGCCCGATGCCGGAGATCACCAAGGGCATGGCGCGCTTCGGCGACGGCTTCAAGGCAGTCCACGCGGCTCTGCCGGAGACGATGTCGCAGGTTCGCCGCGACAAGTTCAACGCCCAGCTGGCCGAGTGGAAAGCCAAGGGCGTGCCGTCCGCGCTGGCGGCCCATCTGGCTGCGCTGCCGGTGCTGGAATTCGCCTGCGACATCATCGAGATCGCCAACGCCCGTAAGGTGTCGGCGCTCGAGGCATCGCGCGCGTACTTCGAGCTTGGCGCCGCGTTCCAGCTGCCGTGGTTGCACGAGCAGATCAACGCCCTGCCGGTGGAAGGACGCTGGCAGGCGCTGGCCCGTGGCGCGATGCGCGACGAACTCGCGACCCAGCAGCGGGCGCTGGTCGGGCAGATCCTCGCAGGCGGCGGCAAAAAGCCGGCGGCGGGGAAGGTGGCAGCCTGGCTGGCACGCGATGACCAGGGCCTGCGTTTCACCCTGTCAATGCTCGCCGAGCTGGTGAGCCAGAAGAGCCTGGATTACCCGACCGTGTCGGTCGCGGTGCGTCGCCTGGCGCAGTTGGCAGAATCGGCCGCCTGATTTCTGCGGCCACGAAAGCCGGCGGGGGTCCTCGGGCTCCCGCCGGTTTTTTTTGCGCATCTCAGCCACGCTATCCTGCGGGCAATGAATCCGGAGCCGCCAATGACCTCATCCCTGCGTTTCGCTTTTCTCGCCAGCATTGCCGAAGAAGCGCAGGCAGCGCGCAGCGAGCTGGTGGCGTTGCATGGCGATCACTCGCCTGCGGAGGCCGACATACTGGTCCCGCTGGGTGGCGACGGCTTCATGCTGCAGACGCTGCACCGCTTCGGCGAACTGGGCAAGCCGGTGTACGGCATGCGCCAGGGCACTGTTGGCTTTTTGATGAACCACTACAGCACGGATCAACTGATCGAGCGCGTTCAGGCGGCCAAGCCATCGGTGCTGCGGCCCCTGGAGATGATGGCCGAGACCGACTCCGGTGCACGGGTTCGGTCGCTGGCCTACAACGAGGTGTCGCTGCTGCGGCAGACCCGCCAGGCGGCACACCTGTCGATCGAGCTGCATGGCCAGCGACGCCTGGACGAGCTGATCTGCGATGGCGTGCTGGTCGCCACCCCCGCTGGCAGCACCGCCTACAACTTCTCCGCCGGCGGTCCGATCCTGCCGCTGGACACGCACGTGGTCGCGCTGACGCCGATCGCGGCATTCCGTCCCCGGCGCTGGCGCGGCGCCGTGCTCAAGGCGGACACGGAGGTGCGCTTGCGCGTGCTCGATCCCTACAAGCGCCCGGTGAGCGCGACCGCCGACTCACACGAGGTCCGCGACGTGGTCCAGGTGACCATTCGCGAGTCCAGCGAGCACACCGTCACCCTGTTGTTCGATCCGGAGCACAGCCTGGAAGAGCGCATGCTGACCGAGCAGTTTGTCGGCGGCTGACGGCGCGCCGCGCAGCAAACCCAGCCCGCAGCGCGACCGCCAGATTCGCCGGAGCGGCGCCGGATCCGACTGTGATCGCCAGCGACCCGGGTGGGCGTTCGCAGCCCCTGCGACGACGATCGCGCACAATACCCGCATGCCCGATAACCAAGCTGACCCGTTGATCGTCGCGATCTCCTCGCGCACCCTGTTCGACCTCGAAGACAGCCATTCGCTGTTTACCAGCGAGGGTTTGGATGCCTACGCGGCCTACCAGCTCAGCCGCGAGGATGAGATTCTTGAGCCCGGCGTGGCGTTTCCGCTGGTGCGCAAACTGCTTGCGCTCAACGAGGACTCACCGCCGCAGGCGCCCCGGGTCGAGGTCATCCTGATCTCGCGCAACTCCGCCGACACCGGGCTGCGCATCTTCAATTCGATCGCCCATCACGGCCTGTCGATCCGCCGCGCGGCGTTCAGCAACGGCGCGCCGCCGTTTCCCTACATCCGGCCGTTTGGCGCCGACCTGTTCCTCTCCACCCATGCGCAGGACGTGCGCAACGCGTTGGCTGCCGGTGTTGCCGCGGCGACGCTGCTGCCTGCCAAGGCATTGCCGGAGCGCCAGCACCAGCTCCGGATCGCTTTTGATGGCGATGCGGTGATCTTCGGCGACGAGAGCGAGCGCGTCTCGCGTGAGGGCGGCCTGGAGGCGTTTTCCCAGCACGAGCTCGATCGTGCGGGTGAGCCACTGTCAGGCGGACCTTTCCGGGGATTCCTGGATGCGCTGCACCGTCTTCAGGAGGCATTTCCGATGGGTCAGGAAGCCCCGATCCGCACGGCCCTGGTCACGGCACGTTCCGTTCCGGCGCACGAGCGGGTGATCCGGACCCTGCGCGATTGGGATATACGTCTGGACGAGGCGCTGTTTCTCGGTGGCCGCGCCAAGGGTCCGTTTCTGGAGGCTTTTGGCGCGGACATCTTTTTTGATGATTCCGAGCACAACATCGAATCTGCGCGCGGTCTGGTCACCGCAGGCCACGTTCCCCACGGTGTTGCCAATCCCGATTGATCCGGGACGATGGCACGAGGTCCGCACTGCATAGCACGGACCAGCTCCATGGGTGAGTGTTCTGACCCCAGGAATGGCATGGGTGTTGCACTTGTGTTAACATAGGCCGTTGGTGTAAGGCACCAATTCTCACCGCGTTTCATGCGGTTCTGCGGTTTCTGCGCCGCAATGACGGGAAGGAGATCCCGTCTTTTTCGCCTCGCGGGCGATCCGGGTCTCAGGCATGAAGCCGATCGGCTGCGGACGCGGCGCACCTGCGTTGGCTGTTTCGGGCTGAGCGTCCAGGTCAGAGTTTTTGACCGGAGAGGGCCACTACGGACTTTCGGTTCGTCTTTCGACGAATCCATGTGTTTCGTGTGCGCCGCCGCCTGAATCATGCGCCCCATCGCGGTTGTTCCCCGCCGCCAGACAACAGGAGTTTCCCTTGACTAAACAACGTATTGCGATCCTTGGCGCCGGCCCCAGTGGCCTCGCACAGTTGCGCGCCTTCGAGGCAGCCGCCAACGCGGGCGCCGAGATCCCCGAAATTGTCTGCTACGAAAAGCAGGGTGATGTGGGCGGCATGTGGAACTACACATGGCGTACCGGCGTTGGCGCCTACGGCGAGCCCGTCCACGGCAGCATGTACCGCTACCTGTGGTCCAACGGACCCAAGGAGTGCCTGGAGTTTGCCGATTACAGCTTCGAGGAGCACTTCGGCAAGCCGATCGCGTCCTATCCGCCGCGCGCGGTGTTGCGCGACTACATCATGGGCCGGGTCGAGAAGATCGATCTGCGCCGGAGCATCCGCTTCCACAGCGAAGTGCAGTGGGTGGAGTACTCCGAGGAGACCGGCAAGTTCTCCGTCACCGTGCGCGACCTGAAGGCCGATGAGCTCTCCACCGAGGAATTTGATTACGTGATCGTGGCGACCGGCCACTTCTCGACCCCGAATGCGCCGTATTTCGAGGGTCTGGAGCAGTTCCCGGGCCGTGTCCTGCATGCCCATGATTTCCGCGATGCCTGCGAGTTCGCCGACAAGGACCTGTTGCTGGTCGGCAGCAGCTATTCGGCAGAAGACATCGGTACGCAGTGCCACAAGTACGGTGCCAAGTCGGTGTCCTTCAGCTACCGCACCTCGCCGATGGGTTACGATTGGCCGCCCCAGTTCCGCGAGTACCCGCTGCTGACCCGTGTGGAAGGGTCTACCGCGCATTTTGTCGATGGCAGCACACGCGACGTCGACGCGATCATCCTGTGCACGGGTTACCAGCATTACTTCCCGTTCCTGCCGGACGATCTGACCCTTCGCACCTACAACCGGCTGTATCCGGAGGACCTCTACAAGGGCATCTTCTGGATCGACAATCCCAAGTTGATCTACCTGGGCATGCAGGACCAGTACTACACGTTCAACATGTTCGACGCGCAGGCCTGGTACGCCCGCGACGTGATCCTCGGCAAGCTCGCACTTCCCTCCAGGGACGAGATGCTCGCCGACTCGCGGAAGTGGGTCGAGAAGGAGGAGGCCGTGCAGGATGCGTTCGGCGATATCGACTTCCAGGCCGAGTACATCCGCGACCTGGTTGGCCCGACCGACTACCCGGAGTTCGACATCGAGGGCATGGGGGTATTGTTCAAGGAATGGATCCGTGACAAGCAGAAGGACATCCTCGGCTATCGCAACAAGAGCTACCGCTCGACGATGACCGGAACGCTCGCGCCGCCGCACCACACACCGTGGATGGAGGCGATGGACGACTCGCTGGAGGCTTTCCTGGCCGAGGATCGCGACAGTGCGGAAGCGGTGAGCAAGGACAATCTGACGCGCGCTGATGTCGCAGGCGTCGCCGACGCCGAGCCGGCGGTCGACGAGCGTCGCAAGAGCGCTTAGCGCCTGCTGTTATCGGGGCAGGGCGTGTGCAGATGCGCCCTGCCCGCGACAGTGCAATCAGGGACGCCGTACCAGCGCGTCCCGGGCCGGATCGGACAGCCGGATATCACTGAGTTTCCATCGCAGGCCCTGACGGCTCAGCACCAGCGTGATCTTCTCGCCGTCCTCACCGGGAACGGTGGCGCTGAAGCGCGACGGCGATTCAAACCGGTAGCTGGGATCGCGCAACGGGTTGACGGGCGGAGCCGGCCGATAGGGATCCGATCCGGTGTCTCCCGCGACACGGTGCACCACCGCACGTCCCTCCAGGATGGCCGCCAGCCCTACCGGGGTAATCATCGTGTCCACCGCTGCGCCGGCCACACCGCTCGCCACCCGGACCGCAAAAACCCCAAACAGGCTGGACTGCATCTCCGGGCCCGCGCGACGCACCATGTAGTCGTCCAGCTGCAGTTTCAGGTTGGTCCGCAACTGCGGGAAATCGACCTGTCGCGACAGCTTGGCGGTGTCCTTGGATTCCACCGCATCGCGGATCGCGGTGTAGGTGATGTAGGGGCCGGCGGCGACGTACCCGCCCAGAGCCAGCACGATCAGGATTGCCGCCAGCAGCCACTTCTTCATCGCCCATCCTCCTCATGTGCTGGGCAAAGCCTGCCGCAAAACCGTCACGTGTGGGTGAACCGCAGCCGTTGCCGCGTGGGCGACACCGTCGCATTCGGTGAGATGCGCTCGCGTTGAAATGGCCGTCGGGATGGCCGGCAGGGCACACTGGCCGGTCTTCGCCACAGTAAGGACGCGCCCACGCGTCCGTGTCTTTCCGGGACCCGTTACGCATGCGCCTGCTGCACACCTCCGACCTCCATCTTGGCCAGAATTTCCTCGGCCAGTCGCGCGAAGCCGAGCATGCGGCGTTCCTCGACTGGTTGGTCGCGCAGGTGCAGGAGCACCAAATCGATGCGGTGCTGGTGGCCGGTGACGTGTTCGACACCGGCATGCCGCCCAGCTATGCGCGCGAGCAGTACAACCGCTTCATCGTCGGCATCCGTGACGCGGGCGCGCGGCTGATCGTGTTGGGCGGCAACCACGATTCGCCGGCGATGCTGTCCGAGTCGCGCGACCTGCTGGCGCGGCTGGACACGCTGGTGGTGCCCACGCTGATGCAGTCGCCGGCAGAGCACGTGTACCGGATCCCCGGTCGTGACGGCGGACCCGGGATGATCCTGTGCGCGGTGCCGTTTATCCGCTCGCGCGATGTATCACGCAGCGAGGCCGGGCAGAGCGCCGAGGACAAGCGCGGCGCAATGATGGCGGGTATCGCCTCGCACTATGCACGCATCCACGATGCCGCCGTCGCCATGCGCGAGGCTGCCGGGGAGGCGCTGCCGATCGTCGCCAGCGGCCACCTCACCACTGTGGGCGCCAGTACCAGCGATTCGGTGCGCGAGATCTATGTCGGGTCGCTCAATGCCTTCCCCACCAGCGCGTTTCCGCCGGCCGCCTACATCGCGCTGGGGCATATCCACCAGCCGCAGAAGGTCGGCGGGCTGGATCACATCCGCTACAGCGGCTCGCCGATTCCACTGAGTTTCGACGAGGTCGGCCAGAACAAGCAGGTGCTGCTGGTTGAACTGCAGGGCGAGCAGCTGCACGCGGTGACGCCGCTGCCGGTGCCGCGCTTCCGCGTGCTGGGACGGGTGTCCGGAACGCTGGCCAGCCTGCCGCGGCAACTGGCGGCCGTGGCCGCTGAAGTGCCGGAAGGCGGGCTGGGCTGGGTCGAGGTCATGGTGGAAACCGACGACTACCTGCCGGACCTGCAGAGCCGGGTCGCCGCGCTGGTGGAAGGGCTGCCGCTGGAGGTGCTGCGCATCCGCCGCAAGCGCAGCGCGGTCAATGCGGTGATCGATGCCGCGGACGGCCAGCATCTCGACGAGCTGCAACCGCGCGAGGTGTTCGCCCAGCGGCTGGCCCAGGAACCCGATTTGCCCGACACGCGCGTTGAGCGGCTGCACGCCTGCTTCGACCAGGTGCTGGCCGACATCGAAGGCGGGGAGCAGGCATGAAGATCCTCTCGCTGCGCCTGAAGAACCTCAATTCGCTCAAGGGCGAAACCTCGATCGATTTCACCGCGCCGGCGTTCGCCGATGGCCTGTTCGCCATCACGGGGCCGACCGGTGCTGGCAAGACCACGCTGCTGGACGCGATCTGCCTGGCGCTGTTCCACCGCACCCCGCGCATGGCCGCGATCTCGGCCTCGCAGAATCCGCTGATGACCGAACACACCGCCGACTGCCTGGCCGAGGTGGGGTTCGAGAGCCGTGGCCAGTGCTACCGCGCTTTCTGGTCGCAGCGGCGTGCGCATGGCAAGGCGGGCGGCAAGCTTCAGGCGCCGCAGGTCGAGCTGGCGCTGGCCGACGGCACCATTATCACCAGCTCGATCAAAGAAAAACTGGACGAAACCGAGGCCCGTACCGGGCTGGACTTCGAGCGTTTCACGCGATCGGTGCTGCTCGCACAGGGCGAGTTCGCGAGCTTCCTCCACAGCAAGGACAATGAGCGCGCCGAGCTGCTGGAGCAACTGACCGGCACCGATATCTACAGCGAAATCTCGCAACGGGTATACGCGCATACCGACCGGATCAAGCGCGAGGTCGAGCAGCTGCAGGCGAAGGCCGGCGGCGTGCAGCTGCTGTCGGAGGAGGCGCTCGCGGCCATGCAGGGGCAGCTTCAGGCCGTGACCGAAGAGGTGGACCGTCTGGTGGTTGCGCGGCAGCACAGCCGCGACGCGCTGGCGTGGCGGCAGGAGTTGGACAAGGTGCGGGCGCAACTGCGTGCCATCGATGACCAGAAACGCGCCGCGCTGGACGCATTGAGCGCCGCCGCCCCGGCGCGTGAGCGCCTGCGACAGGCCCAACCCGCCGAAGCGGTGTGGCCGGACTACACCCAATGGCAGAGCGCGACGCAGGGCGTTGCCGACGCAAAGGCAAATCGCGATCAGGTGAAGCAACAGCACGTCGAGCAGCTTGAGTTGGAGCGCACCGGCCTGTGGCAATGCCTGCAACTTGCCCAGCAGTGCGCGCAGGTCAGCGCGCTGGCGCTGCAGACCGACCAGCAGCGCTTTGATGAACTGCAGGCCACCCAGGCGGAGTTGAACGCCCATACGCAGCTCGGCGAGAAGTTGCCGGGCTGGCGTGCCGGGTTCGCCCAGCTGCAGAGCGCGATCCAGCGGGAGGCGCAGACGAAGCAGGCGCTGGCCGACGCGGCGACCAAACACGAGAAGTCCCGAGCGCTGCTCAAGTCGGCTGAAGAGGAAAGGGCAGGGCTGGCGACGGCCTTGGCTGAGGCCACCGCCCAGGTGGACGCGGAAACCGCGCAGTTCGCGACCACCAGCGCTGGCGCCGGTCTGGACGCACTGCGCGAGGCGCGCGACGGCTTGCGCGAGCGATACGCCGCCTTGCGCGATCTGTCGCCGCTGGCCGAACAGCGGCAAACGCTGCGCACGCAGATCCGTGACGAACAGGCGCGGATGGAAGCGTTGAAGACCGCGCTCATCAGCGACGCCCGGCAATTGGCAAAGGCGCAATCGGAACTGGATGCCGCCCAGTCGGTCTTGCAGGACCGCCAGCGCATCGTCGCGCTGGAGCGCCAGATCATGGACCTGGCCGGCCACCGCGCGGCTTTGGAAGATGGGCAGGCGTGCCCGCTGTGCGGCGCCACCGAACACCCGGCGATTGACGAGTACCGGCAGCTCGACCCCAGCCAGTCGCAGGCCGACGCCAGAGCTGCCGAACAGCAGGTCCAGCAAGCCGTCCAGCATCAGCGACGTTTCGAGGTGCAGCACGCGTCCCGGCAAGCCGACCTGACCCGTACCGAACAGCAACTGCAGGGTTTGATCGCGCAAAACGCCACGCTTGCCGATGACTGGGCGTCACGCTGCGCCGCCCTGCAGCTGTCCCTCGCCGAGGGGGACGAGTGGTCGGCATTGGACGCCGAACTGGCCGCCATCGGCGCGCAAGGCAAACAGGCGAGTGAGCAGGTCACGCGGCTCGAGCAGCTGCACGCCGCCGTGCTGGCGGCGCAGAAGCAACGTGACGAACAGCAACTAGCGTTGGAGCGTCACGACACCCAACTTCAGGGCCTGCGCGAATCGCTGGCGCTGGTCGCCGGCCATGAGCAGGAGCAAGGTGGGCGTCATGATGCGGCCGTCAGCGAAGCCGAGCGACTGCGCCATCAGTTGTCGGCTGACCTGCCGGACCGCGAACTGCCCACCGATGCCGAAGCATGGCTGGGCGAGCGCGAGAAAGAGTGGTCGCAATGGCGCCAGCGCGATGCCGAACTGCAGCGCCTGCAACAAGCGCTGGTCGAACACCGCAGCGAAGCGAAACAGGCGGCCCAGCAGGGCGAGCATTGGCAGCAGCGTTGGGACAAAAGCATTCACGCCGCAAGGCCCCGGGAGGAGCTGGCGCCGGTAGCCGAGCCCGCCGCCTCACTGCGCCAAGCCGTAGCGGAACTGGAGCAGGTGCAGCAGCAGGTGCAGCGCGCCGCTTCCGCCTTGCACGCCTCCGAGGTGCTGTTTGAGAGCCGTTCGCAGGATCTCGCCCAGACCGCAGCCCAGCTGGAGTCCGCGCTCCAGCAGCACGGCTTCGCTGACCAAGACGCACTGTTGGCTGCGCGGCTGCCGCCGGAAGAACGAGAACAGCTGCAAATCCAACAGGACGCACTGACCCAGGCACTCGCCGACATCCGCAGCCGCGCCGCGCAACTACGCGAGCGCTGCGACGAACTGCAGGCCACGCCGCGCAGCGACGCGGATCTGGACCACCTGCTGGCAGAGGCGCAAGCCAGCGAAGCCGCCGTGGAGCAGGCGCGCGATCAGGCCACGCAGATCCGTACCCAGCTGGAGTTGGATCAGGCCCAGCGCAGCGGCCTGCAGGCCCTGCACACGCAGATCGCCGAGGCCGGCGATCGGCTGGAGGAATGGCAGCATCTCAATGGCCTGATCGGCTCGGCGCAGGGCGACAAGTTCCGCACCTTCGCCCAAGGGCTGACCCTCGACCAACTGGTGCGACTGGCCAACCAGCATCTGCAGCGCCTCGACGGCGGCCGTTACCTCCTGGCCCGCGACGGCAAGGGGCTGGCGCTGAGCGTGCTCGACACCTGGCAGGCCGACGCCCAGCGCGACACCCGCACCCTGTCTGGCGGCGAGAGTTTCCTGGTCAGCCTCGCGCTGGCGCTGGGGCTGTCGGATCTGGTCAGCCACAAGACCCGCATCGACTCGTTCTTCCTCGACGAAGGCTTCGGCAGCCTCGACCCGGATTCACTCGACGTCGCGCTGGACGCGCTCGACAGCCTCAACGCGCAAGGCAAGCTGATCGGCGTGATCAGCCATGTCGATGCGGTCAAGGAGCGTATCCCGGTGCAGATTCAGGTGCGCAAGACGCGGGGAATGGGGCATAGCGCGGTGGTGTGCCCTTGAAGCCTGAGTTGTCCAAAGCCAATTGGGCTCGCAGTTGACGCACCTCCTGGACCGTTCTTCACCGGGAGTCGCGCCGCGCGCTTCGTCCATCGTTGCGTTGCCCAGTCGCGCGACTTTGCACGAACTCCGGGAAAGTCTCCGCTAGCGGCTGCGTGTCCGGCAAGATGTAGAACACTCCGCCGCGCTCGAACGTCGGACGGATGATTCCCTCGTAAAAATCGGGTGCTACGTTGATGCAGCCATGGGTGACGCGGTTGTCGTCCGGCGAAGGCGATGCAAGGCGTTCGGCACGTCTCTCGGCCGGGACGCCAGTGGCGGTAGGGTGCATGGAGACCGCAGAATCGTAGTCCACCCACAAGACGCGCCCAGCGTCTATTGATGGGCCAAAGCCCCCAACAAAACGGCCAGCAGGCGTTGTCCGATCCCGGCCTGGAATTTCGCGAAGCGCGAGGCCGGCGATGCCTGGGGCGGAGTGATCGCCGATTGCCGAGCCGAAAAGCCCAGGCGCCGCGCCGCGAAGCCGGCCGTCCCCGCCGAAGACCAAAATCTGTGCGGCGGCCTTGTCCATGATCGCGAACGGATAGCCCTGGCTGTCCCTGGTTGCGACAACCCAGCCCGCTAGCTCAATTACAGTACCGGCCACTTTCTGGCCACGCGGGAGCTGATCAACGGCTCGTACCGGTTCTGCGGTGGCATCCTTGGCGCTGGCCACGCCGAAGCTTGCCAACGCCAACGCCAACGCCAGAACGCGCATCGTGTGTTGTGTGCACGTACGTATGGGACGACTCCTCTAACCCCGCGGTGCGCGGCCCCGCGCCGCTTCGATCTGCTGGACGCGGCCTTCCACTTGATCCAATCGTTGGTTGGCCTGCTGCGCGGACTGATTGGCGGATTCGGCGCTCCGGGCTGCGTTCTGCACGTTCGCGTCGAGTCGATCGAGGCGGGTGTTGATCGTTGCAAACTCGTCGCTATAGGTGGCACAGCCAGCAAGGCCCAAGCCGGCGATTATCGCCACGGCGAGCGTGCGCACGATCACCAGATGTTGCTTGGTCATAGACATTTCAGTGCTCCTTCGTCTGGGGTATTGGAAAGGGGCCAGGAAATACAGCCACGTGAGTGTCGAAGCCATGACCCTCTGTCAGTTGACGTTGGCATAGGTAGATGGAGTGTGAATAAATGGCAACCACAAGCGGAATGCACCTGCCGTCGAGATCAACTGTCGCGACAGCACTACGGCAGAAGCCCCTCAGTCAGAACTCCAGATCCAACGCCGCACACAGATAATCCACAAACGGCCCCAGCGAGACCAAGTCGGCAGCAATCGTCTCGCGCAACTGCGGCCCCGTCATCGTTTCGTCATCCATCGGCCGCAAGAACACCCAGTTGCGGTGCTTCAGGTCGTCAATGAATTCAAAGTCTGCGGGGAAACCACGCGGTGGCCGCACCAGCTTGTTCTCCTGGCCGAAGTCGAACTGCTTGCGCAGCTTTGGCGAATGCGCTGCGGCTTTCCAGCTGGCGGGGTTGTCGAGGATGAAGTGGCGGATGCGGAGCTGGGTTTTGGGTTCGGGGTGCCAAAGGCCGGCGCCGACGAAGCTCGCGCCGGGCTGCAGGTGGATGTAGAACGACGGTGCCGCGACTTCGCGGCGGCGTTCGTGGAACAGGCGCGCGCCCTGCCAGCTCTTGTAGGGCGACTTGTCGTGCGAGAAGCGGGCGTCGCGGTAGATCCGGAACAGGGAGCCGCCAACGGTGCGCGGGTCGGCGCGGAAATGCGGGCTGACGGTGGCCAGATCCGGTTGCAGGTCGGTGATCAGACGCAGGAACGGCTGGCGGACGTGCTCCTCGTACCGCGGCTTGTGCTGGTTGAACCACGGTTTGTTGTTGTGCAGCGCCAGTTCGCGCAGGAATTTCAAACTGGCGCCAGAGAAATAGGCGCTCATAGCGATTGCTGCAGCTGTTGGCCCCATTGCTGCAGGTGGTCCAGCAGCGCGAGGCGGTCGGGTTGGTCGTGGTGTTCGGCGCGCAGGACCTCGATCTGCTCGAAATACTGCGGCAGGGTTTGTTCGCCCAGCCGCGCGGCGTCATCGAACAGGCGCCGGCGCCGGTAGTCGTCCCACTTCAGCTGCTCCGCGTACGACAGGTGCTCCGGAAAGTTGCGCGCCCGGTAGCGGAACAGAAGCTCCGGCAGCCGCTGGTCGCGGAAACCAAAGTCGCGCTCAGCCAACACCTTCGGATCACTGCTGCGGATCTCGGCAAACAGGCGCTTGTCGGCACCGTCCAGGAAGCCATCGTAGAGGCTGGCATCCACGTCCGAAGGCTCGTGCTCCCGTTGTGTGCTGAACACTGCACGGACTTTTTCCGCCAGAGCCGGCCCGGCATCGCGCAGGCGTGCGGCCCGCTGCTCGGCGAGCTCTCGGTCAATCCCGAGTCGTTCGAAGTCCGCCGGACGCAGGTGATCCCACGCCGACAGGGCAGGGCTGCGGTTGAGGTGAATCTCCTTCAGTGCGACCCGTTCGACGCCCTCGGGCAGGTCGGCGGCGCGCACGTACAGGCGCGCGGCGATCTGTTCGGCATCCAGCGTGAGCAGGTTCTCAGGGTCCTGCGCCAGGTCGAATACGATGACCCGGCTGTCGATGTGTGGGTGGCGGGCGAGCGGGATGACCGGGGCGGCGCACATCCGGCTGGCCGGGAAGCGCTGGGACACGTTCAGCACCGGGGTCATCGCCACCACGTCCAGCAGGCTGGCCGCGTAGCGCTTGTCGCGCAGGCGCAGGGCGTAATCCCACAGGCGCGGTTGTGCGGTTTTGAGTTTGCGGGCCAGTCCGATGAGCGCCCGCACGTCCGACAGCGCCTCATGGGCATCGCCTTCGCGCACGCCGTTAGCCTCGGCCAGGTGCTCGAGCTTGAAGGAGGTCGCCCCGTCCTCGCGCCGGGGCCAGACGATGCCGTCCGGGCGAAGGGCGTGGGCGAAGCGCATCACGTCCAGCAGGTCCCAGCGCGAGTTGCCGCCGCGCCATTCGCGCTCGTACGGGTCGAAGAAGTTGCGGAACAGGCCGTGGCGGACGAACTCGTCGTCGAAACGCAGCGAGTTGTAGCCGAGGGTGCAGGTTTCCGGCCGCGCCATTTCATCAAAGATCAGCGCCAGCGCGTCGCGTTCCGCCATGCCTTCGCGCAGGGCGTGCTGGGGCGTGATGCCGGTGATCAGGGTGGCGATGGGCGAGGGCAGCAGGTCGTCGGCGGGTTTGACGTAGATGCTGATCGGCTCGTCGATCGGGTTGAGGTCGGCATCCGTGCGGATCGCGGCGAACTGGGCGATCCGCGTTCGGCGCGGGTCGGCGCCGAATGTCTCCAGATCGTAGAAAAGGAAGCTGGCCGCCATTGCGTCAGATGTTCTCTGGCAACGGCGGCAGGCGGGCTTCCACCAAAGCGTCCGCCGCGTCCCAGTCGAAGCCGTCGAGCGTTGTGCGGTCGTGGGTCAGCTCGACCAGCAACTGGCGCTGGATATCTCCGCGCTCCAACGCGATCGCGTAGGGCATGTGGGTGAACGTCACCATCGAGTAGCGCGGCAGAAAGCGGGTCGGATGCCGCTCGGCAAGCCGGTTGCCCAGTTCGCGCTGCAGCAGGTAGTCCTCGTCATCGACGTGGTCCCGCATCTCCAGGTAGTTCTCCAGCGCCATCTGCTGGATCGCCCGTGCGTTGGGCAGACGCTCGGCCTGAAAGCCTGCGAACGCCTCGTTGCGGTCGGTCGTCTGCAGCAGGTGGTGGGCCAGCGCGACGCAATCCTCGAACGCGCAGTTCATGCCCTGACCGTGGAAGGGCACCATCGCGTGGGCGGCATCGCCGATCAGCACCGCGCGGTGGTCCAGATGCCATCGGTCGAGATACAGCGTGCCGAGCACGCCGGTCGGGTTGTGGTCGAAGTCGTGCTCCAGCGCCGGGATGAGCTTGGACGCATCCGGGAAGTCGCGGTCGAAGAATGCCCGTGCCTGCGCGCCGTTGGTGATGGTGTCGAACCCCGGGGCGGGATGGGGGCGCTGGTTGCCGGACCCGTCGTCGGGCACAGCATGGTTGGGCAGGAACAGCGTGACGGTAAACGTGCCCTCGTCGTTGGGCAGGGCGATGCACATATAGCGTCCGCGCGGCCAGATATGCAGCGCGTGCGGCTCGATCTGGAAGCCGCCGTCCGGACCGGGCGGGATCTCCAACTCCTTGTAGGAGTGGCCGAGAAACTCGCTGCGCTCGTCCAGTTCGCACACGCCGGCCATCGCCTGACGCAGGGACGAGCCGGCACCGTCGGCACCGACCAACGTCTCAAAGTGGATCTCGCGAACGGTGTCGTTCCGGTCATCGCCGAAGCGGGCAATCCGGGCATCAAAATCGACGCTGTCCAGCCGGTGGTGGAAGTGAATGCGCGCACCAGCTTGCTCGGCGATATTGAGCAGCACCTCGTTGAGCTCGCCGCGATGGACCGACCAGATCACTTCGCTGTCGTCGCGGCCGTAGCGCTGCAGATCCAGGTGACCGTCTGCGAAATGCACCATGCGCCCGCGCATCATCACGGTCTTGGCCATCACCGCGTCGTCGGCATCGGCCTGGCGCAAGGCATGCCGTCCGCGCTCGGCCAAAGCGAGGTTGATCGAACGGCCGCGCTCGTAGCCGAGCTCGCGCAGATCGCCGCGCTTCTCGTAAACGTCAACGCTCCAGCCGCGCTGGGCGAGCAGGGTGGCAAGCAACGCGCCGGCCAGACCCGCACCGACGATGGTCAGGTGTTGGCCCGCGTCATCGACGCGGGGCGGGAGGGGGAGCTCAGGAGCCACAGAGGAAGGATTGGGCATGCGTCACCGGGTCTGGCGCCACGCGTCCACGCCGTCGGCGAAACGCAGGACATCGTGATGGGTGTTGTACAGCGGAGCCGGGGAGATCCGGATCACGTCCGGCTCGCGCCAGTCGCCGAGTACGCCGGCGGCTGCGAGGTGGTCGAACAGCAAGCGACCGTCGTCCCGGCCGCCGCGGACGCGGATCGACAATTGGCAGCCGCGGTCGGCCGGATCGGCAGGGGTCAGGATCTCCAACGTATCGGAAAGCCGTTGCTGGATCAGGGTTTCCAGATAGCCGGTCAGGCGGAGCGACTTTGCGCGCAGAGCCGCCATGCCGACTTGGTCGAACAAGTCCAGCGATGCACGCAGCGGCGCCAGTCCCAGAATCGGCGGATTGCTCAGCTGCCACCCTTCCGCACCCGGCGTGGGCTGGAAGTCCGGCCCCATCTGGAAGCGGGTGGCGGCGTCGTGACCCCACCAGCCGGCAAAGCGCGGCACCGCTGAGCGTGCGTGACGCTCGTGCACAAAGCAGCCGGCCACCGCGCCGGGTCCGCTGTTGAGGTACTTGTAGTGACACCACACCGCGAAATCGACGCCGCTGTCGTGCAGCGTCAGCGGAATGTTGCCGACGGCGTGAGCAAGGTCGACCCCGCAGGCCGCGCCGTGCTGGTGGGCGAGGCGGGTGATCTCGGCGACGTCAAACGCCTGCCCGGTGCGGTATTGCACACCCGGCCACAGCACCAGCGCCAGTCGATGCCCGTGCTCGGTGATCGCCTGTTCGATCGCCTCCATCGAGAACAGGCCGCCGGGCTGGTCCGGGTTGACTTCGATGAGGTCGGTGGCCGGGTCGAACCCGTGGAAGGCGATCTGCGACTCGACCGCGTAGCGGTCGCTCGGGAACGAGCCGGCCTCGATCAGGATCGCCGGACGCTCGGCCGAGGGGCGGTAGAAGCTGACCATCATCAGGTGCAGGTTGGCGGTCAACGAGTTCATCGCAACCACTTCCTCCGGCTGCGCACCCACGATCCGCGCCAGTGGCTCGCGCATCAGCTGGTGGTAGCTCATCCACTGCGAGTTGCCGCGGAAGTGCCCTTCGACCGCTTCCATCGACCACTTGTCGAGCACGTCCTCGACCTGGGCGCGCACGCCGCGTGGCTGCAGGCCCAGCGAGTTGCCGACGAAGTAGGCCTGATCGCCGTCCTTGTGCCGCGGGATATGGAACTGGTCGCGCAGGGTCGGCAGCGGATCGGCGGCGTCCAGCGCCGAGGCGTGGTCGAGGGAGCGAATGTCGGTCATCAGATCGTCAGTTCCGGCAGATGTGGGCACGCGTACGGCGCGGCGACGGGGAGCGGATGCAGGTGCGGGTGCGATGCCCAGCGGGTGGTTGGACTTCGGGTCATGCAAAGCGCGACTTCGGCAGCCCCAGCCATTCCAGCGCGGTGCCGTGATACAGGCGCTGTTGCTGGTCTTCATTCAGACCGAGCGCGTCGATCCCGGCGCCTGGCGTCTGCTCGCCCAACGGGAAGGGGTAATCGGTGCCGAGCATGACCCGATCGACCCCGCAGGTATCCAGCAGGTAGCGCAGGGCGGCATCGTCGGCGACCCAGGAATCGAAGTACAGCCGACGCAGGTATTCGCGTGGATTGCGCGGGTTGTCGGTGGCGACCAGATCGGGACGCATGTTGAAGCCGTGCTCGATCCGACCGATGGTGTACGGGAAGCTGCCGCCGCCGTGGGCAAGGCACACCTTCAGGTTGGGCAGCCGCTCCAGCACACCGCCGAAAACCAGGCAGCAGGCCGCGCGCGACTGTTCGGCCGGCATGCCCACCAGCCACGGCAACCAGTACTTGGGCATGCTGGCGGTGCCCATCATGTCCCACGGGTGCACCAGGATCGCCGCACCCAGTTCGCTGGCGGCCTGGAAGAACTCGAACAGCTCCGGCGCGTCCAGGTTCCAGTCACCGACGTGACTGCCGATCTGAACCCCCTGCAGGCCGAGCTGGTCCATGCAGCGCTCCAGCTCCTGCACCGCCAGTCGCGGGGACTGCAACGGCACGGTGCCGATGCCGGCGTAATGGCGCGGGAAATCGCGGCAGGTCTGCGCCATGTGGTCGTTAAGCGCCTGGTGCAACTCCAGCGCGTGATGCGGCCGCGCCCAGTAGGAGAACATCACCGGCACGGTGCTCAGCACCTGAACCTGCACCCCGAACGCGGCGTAGTCGTCGATGCGCTCCTGCGGGTCCCAGGTCTTGGACCAGATCTCGCGGAAGAACTTCCCGTCCTTGTAGATCCGGTGGCGCCCGTCCTCGGTGTGGTGGATCACCGGGAAGCGCAGGTCGCCGTACTTGCGCGCAAGGTCGGGCCAGTTCTGCGGCAGGTAGTGCGCGTGGGTGTCGATCTTGAGCATGCGGTCAGTCTATCCCCGCCGCTCAGGTGTCCGGCATCACGTACTTGTCGGGGGCCGGATTGAGGTGCCCGCACTGCGTGCAGCTGCGGTGCTCGGTGGAGGCGTAGAAGCGGTCGAACACCGGTGGCAGATCAATCTCGATGTCCTGCAGGTGGAAGAACTCCTCGTACAACTTGTGGTTGCAGCGCTCGCAGAACCACATCAGGCCGTCGTCCTCGTGCTGCAGGCGTCGGCGCTCGATGACCAGCCCGATCGAGCCGGCCATCCGCTGCGGGGAATGCGGTGTGCGTGGTGGCAGCAGGAACATCTCGCCGGCGCGGATCGGAATGTCGCGCGGTGCCAAAACACCGTTGGCGTCGGCCTCCTGGATGCGGAGCACCATCTCCCCCTCGATCTGGTAGAACCACTCGGGCCCTTCCTCGAAGTGGTAATCAGTGCGCACGTTAGGCCCGCCGACGACCATCACGATGAAGTCGCCGTCGTACACCACCTTGTTGCCGACCGGCGGCTTCAGCAGGTGGCGGTGTTCCTCGATCCACGCTTGCAGGTTCAACGGATTGGGCAACATGGTCAGTTCTCCACGACGGCAATGCACTTCAGCTCGATGGCGATGGGCGTGGGCAGCGCATCGACGCCCACTGTGGTCCGGCACGGCGCGCTGGCGGCGTCCGGGAAGTGTTCGGCCCACAGCGCATTGAAGGTGGCGAAGTCCGAGTCCATCCGGGTCAGATATACGGTGACATCCACCAGATCTTCCCAGCGTGCGCCGCTGGCGGCGAGGACCGCGCGGACATTGGCAAACGTCGCCAGCACCTGGGCACGGATGTCGTGGGAGACCAGCCCGCCTTCGGCGTCCACCACGTTGCCCGGCACGGTGTTGTCGACGGGGTTGCGTGGGCCGATGCCGGACAGGAACAGCAGTCCGCCCACGCGGCGTGCATGCGGGTAACGGCCCACCGCGCGCGGCGCTGTGTCAGCCTGGACGCCGGCCGGCATCTCAGCGGTCCTCGCGATCGGCGTAGATACGGCTCAGTGCCGCAGCGTGGCGTTCGGGCATGCTCTCCAGCGAGTCCATATCAATCCCCAGATCGTGAACGCGCCCGTCGCGCAAGGTGTAAACCCAGCCGTGAACCGCCAGCGGCTGGCCGCGCTCCCAGCAGTCGCGAACGACGGTTGAGTGGCAGACGTTGATGACCTGCTCCAGCACGTTCAGCTCGCACAGGCGGTCGTGCTGAAGTTCTTCAGTGCACAGTTTGCTGAGGAACGGGGCGTGGACTTCGGCCACGTTGGTGACGTGGCGGATCCAGTTGTCGGACAGGCCCAGACGACGGTCGGTCAGTGCCGCATGCACGCCGCCGCAGCCGTAGTGCCCGACCACCAGGATGTGCTTGACCTTCAGCACGTCCACGGCGAACTGGATCACCGACAGGCAGTTGAGATCACTCTGCACCACCACGTTGGCAATGTTGCGGTGGACGAACACCTCACCCGGGGGGACGTCGATGATCTGGTTTGCCGGTACCCGCGAATCGGAGCAGCCGATCCACAGGTATTCCGGGGCTTGCTGACCGGACAGGCGCTTGAAGAAGGTCGGGTCTTCCGCGTTGACGCGGTCAGCCCATTCGCGGTTCTTGCGCAGCAGTTCGGGGATCGAATTCATTGAGTCTCTATTCCAGGTGGATGCCGACATTGCGCACGTCGGTGAAAAATCGCATGGCCTCCATGCCGCCTTCGCGGCCGAGGCCGGATGCACCGCTGCCGCCGAACGGCGTGCGCAGGTCGCGCTGCATCCATGTATTGATCCAGACCATGCCGGCGCGCAGTTGCGCGGCCAGACGATGGGCCCGGTTGAGGTCGCGCGTCCACACGCATGCGGACAGTCCGTAGTCGCCGGCATTGGCCAGCGCGAGTGCGTGCGTATCGTCGTCGAAGGCTTGCAGCGTGACCACCGGACCGAAGATTTCCTCGCGGTTGGTGGTGCAGTCCGGTCCGAGTCCTTCGATCACGGTCGGGGCAATGAACCAGCCGGGGCGGTCCAGCGCTGCGCCACCGCACAGCACGTTGGCGCCTTCGTCGCGCGCGCGGCCGATGGCGGCGAGGACTTTGTCGAAATGCGCCTGCGACACCAATGGGCCCAGGTCAGTGTCCTCGAGTCGCGGGTCGCCGACGCGCAGCGCGCTCGCGCGCTCCACCAGCGCATCGCGGAATTCTGGATAGATGCGGCGCTCCACCAGCATGCGCGATCCGCACAGGCAGATCTGGCCGGAGTTCTGGAACGCGGAGCGCACCAACACGTCCAGATGCTCGCGCCAGTCGCTGTCGGCGAACACCAGCGTCGGATTCTTGCCGCCCAGCTCCAGCGATGTCCGGCGCAGCACCGGACCGGTCAGCCCGGCGATGCGACGGCCAACCGCAGTGCTGCCGGTGAAGGTCACTGCCTTGACCTGCGGATGGACCACGAGCGGCTCGCCAGCCTCCGAACCGGAGCCATGGACGATGTTCAGCACCCCTGCGGGAAAACCAATCTCCGCCGCCAGCTCGCCCAGCATCGTGGCCGACAACGGGGTGACTTCCGAGGGTTTGGCGACCACGGTGTTGCCCGCCGCGAGGGCCGGCGCGATCTTCCAGGTCAGCAGGTACAGCGGCAGATTCCACGGCGAGATCGCCGCCACAACGCCGAGCGGCGCGCGCAGCGTGTAGTTCAGTCCTGCTTGGCCGTGATGCGACTCACTGGCGAACTGCGTCGCAGCATGGGCAAAGAAGCGCAGATTGCTGACCGCCCGCGGCACCTCGATCTCGCGTGCCAGGCGGATCGGCTTGCCCCCGTCGCGGCACTCGGCGGCCGCAAACTCCTCCAGGCGTTCCTCCAGCGCGGTCGCCAGCTTCTCCAGCCAGCGCGCGCGCTCGGTGTTGGGCAACGCCGACCATTGCGGAAACGCGTCGGAAGCGGCCGCTACCGCACGATCAACCGTTGCACCGTCGCCGGACGCGACACCCGCAAACACCTCGCCCGTGGCAGGGTTTGAGACGTCGATACGGCGTTCGGCGTGTTCCGCTTGGCCATTGATCCAGTGAGGCAGCTGCATCCGGGAAGCCTACTGCTCCGGGGTGATCACAACGAGCGCGTCCGGCCGCCGTCCACCGGCAGATTGACCCCGGTGATATAGGCCGCGGCTGGGGAACACAGGAAGGCGATTGCCGCGGCCGTTTCCTCGGGCCGGGCGAATCGCCCCATCGGGATCTCGGCAACCATCTCGCTGTACACATCGGTGCGTGTGCGGCCGCTGCGCTCCATGGTGGTCTCGATGATCTGGTCGATGCGCGGGGTCTGGGTCGAGCCGGGCAGCACGTTGTTGACGGTGATGCCGTGCGGCGCGAGCTCGTTGGCCAGGGTTTTGGCCCAGCTGGCCACGGCCCAGCGCGCGGTGTTGGACACGCCGAGCCCCTTGATCGGCTCCTTCACCGATGTCGAGATCACATTGACGATCCTTCCGTAACCGTCGCGTTCCATGCCCGGTATTACCGCCTCGCTGACCACATGGTTGGCCAGCAGGTGCTGGCGCAACGCCGCCTCGAACTCGGCGACATCGGTTCCGCGGATGCTGCCCGGGGGAGGGCCGCCGCTGTTGTTGACAAGGATGTGGACCGGCTTGCCGGCAGCGAGCGCCTGCACCTGGGCCTGGAGGGCGTCGATGTCGCTCGAGTCGCACGCCAGCCAGCCGTGGGCCTGGGCGGCGTGTGGCCGCGGCAGCTCCGCGGACAGCTCGCCCAGCAGTTGCTCGCGGCGTGCGACTATCGTCACGTCGGCGCCGAGGGTGGCCAATGCACGTGCCGTCGCCAGGCCGATGCCCTGCGAAGCGCCGCGCACGAGGGCGTGGCGTCCGATGAGGTTGATGTCCAAGTTGCTCTCCTGTGAGTGGCGCGTGTCAGTTGGGCCGCGGCAACGTTTGCACCATCAGCTGGCGCAAGCGCTCCTCGTCCTCGGCGTAGGGAACGACCAGCTCTTCCAGCGCGAAACCGCGCTCAGCGGCGTCCTCGGCGTCCATGCCGTCGAGGGCGGCGAACTCGGCATCCATCAGTGCCGCCTTGGCCGTGTCGGGACTGTCATAGGACAGGGTGTTGCCATCGCTGTCGAGCACTTCGGCGGTGCCAGCTTCCAGCTCGCGCAGCCGCGCCCAGACGATGGTCCGCCCCAGCGTCGCCAGCCACCATTGCTCGTGGTTCATTGCATCACCGTCGCGATCGTATACAGCACGCCGGAGCTCACCAGCCCGGCGAGAATGGTCAGCAGGGAAATCCGAGCCGGCGCCGCCAGCCCGTTCAGGTTCCGGTCTTCCGCCGCGCGGTAGCCGCCGCGCACCAGCCATGCCCATGCCGACGGGTTGATGAAAGCGCTGGGCCCGAAGTCCTCCAGCAACTGCGGCTGGCGATCGCGCATGTGCACCAGGGTCAGCGGCCAGAAGATCACGAACGCGGTGGCGCCGGCGATGGCAGCCGCCAGGCAGAGCAGGGCGAAGAACAGGATCACCGGCGATCACCTCGTGCGGATTTCGGCATCAGTACTCGGCCTGGCCCGGTGCGCGTGGGAAGGCGATGGCATCGCGGATATTGCTCAGGCCGCAGACGTAGACCACCAGCCGTTCAAAGCCCAGACCGAAGCCGGCGTGCGGCACCGAGCCGTAGCGGCGGAAGTCGCGGTACCACTGATAGATCTCCGGATCCAGACCGAACTGTGCCATGCGCGCGTCGAGCACGTCGAGTCGCTCCTCGCGCTGGCTGCCGCCGATGATCTCGCCGATGCCCGGTGCCAATACGTCCATGGCCGCAACCGTCTTGCCGTCGTCGTTCAGGCGCATATAGAACGCCTTGATGTGCTCGGGGTAGTTGGTCACCACCACCGGCCGGCCCACGTGCTGCTCAGTGAGCCAGCGCTCGTGCTCGGTCTGCAGGTCCAGGCCCCATTCGACGGGGAACTCGAACTTCTGCCCCGATTTCTGCAGCAGGGCCACCGCATCGGTGTAGTCGATCTGCTCGAAGGGCGCGTTGATGAAGCCCTCCAGACGGGTGATCGCATCCTTCTGCACGCGCTCGGCGATGAAGGCCATGTCGTCGCCACGCTCGTCCAGTACCGCGCGGAAGAGGTATTTCAGAAACTCCTCGGCGACACGCGCGTCTTCAGCCAGGTCTGCGAAGGCGATCTCCGGCTCGACCATCCAGAACTCGGCCAGGTGGCGGGTGGTGTGGGAATTCTCCGCGCGGAACGTCGGTCCGAAGGTGTAGACCTTGCTCAGTGCCAGCGCATACGCCTCGGCGTTGAGCTGGCCCGACACGGTCAGGAAGGTTTCCTGGCCGAAAAAGTCGCGGCTGTAGTCGACGCCGCCCGCCTTGTTGCGCGGCGCGTTGGCCATGTCCAGCGTGGACACGCGGAACATCTGTCCGGCGCCTTCCGCGTCCGAGGTGGTGATGATCGGGGTGCTGATCCAGAAGTAGCCGTCTTCGTGGAAGTAGCGGTGCACGGCCTGCGCCAGGCAATGTCGGATCCGCGTGACCGCGCCGAACAGGTTGGTGCGCGGCCGCAGGTGGGCCACTTCGCGCAGGAACTCCAGCGAGTGTGCCTTGGGCTGGATCGGGTAGGTTTCCGGGTCATCCACCCAGCCCACCACTTCAACGCGCGCGGCGCGGATCTCGAAGCCCTGGCCCTTGCCCTGCGAGGCGACCAGCTCGCCGGTGACGATCACCGAGCAACCCGCGGTGAGGTGCTTCACCTCGCTGTCGTAGTTGGCCAACGTATTGGGCGCCACGACCTGGATCGGCGCGAAGCAGGAGCCATCGCTGACATTGACGAAGCTCAGGCCGGCTTTCGAGTCGCGCCGGGTGCGCACCCAGCCGCGGACCGTGATTTCGCCGCCCACCGGCAACTTGCCCGCCAGTGCGTGTTCGATGCTGATAATGGTCATGCTCGCACCGCCGTCATGCCTTGAATCCTTGCCTGTAGGGGCCAATATTGAAAGCGTTGGAGTTTACCGGAGTGAATGCGCCAACGTTGATCCAGGACGGCTGGCGCAGGCCGACTGACTTGCCCCGGTATGATGGACCCATCGCAGCAGGAGATTTCATGAGCATCACCCTGACACCCGCCGCGCTGGCACGCGTCCAGCGCTTCCTCGCCGACACTCCCGACGCCATCGGCCTGCGCTTCGGCGCAGTCAAGACCGGCTGCTCGGGCTGGCAGCACTTCGCGGAGCTGGCAACCGACGAGCGCGCCGGCGACAGCGTGTATGAGGACGGCGGCGTCAAGATCTACGTCGACATGCTGAGCCTGCCTCAGGTCCAGGGCACCCAGATCGACGTCGTCAAGCACCGCCTCGGCGACCAGTTCATGTTCCGCAACCCCAATGCCAGCGCCGAATGCGGTTGCGGCGAGAGCTTCACCACGGCCGCCGACCTGGCCTGATCGCCACCCCGCTGGTTGCGATGCCATAAAGCTGCGATAATTCGCGGCTTCCCTCGGCGTTGCCGTTGGAACCTTGCCCCACCGTGCCATATCGGTTCCGGGGGGCTGACCGGTCGCAAGACCGACATCCACAAGGACACCACACATGCGTCATTACGAAATCGTGTTCCTGGTCCATCCCGACCAGAGCGAGCAGGTGCCTGCCATGATCGAGCGCTACAAGGGCGTGATCGAAGCAGGCGAAGGCAAGGTTCACCGCCTCGAAGACTGGGGTCGCCGTCAGCTTGCGTACCCGATCGTCAATCTGGTCAAGGCCCACTACGTGCTCATGAACATCGAGTGCAGCCAGACCGTCCTGAACGAGCTGGTCGACAGCTTCCGCTTCAACGATGCGATCCTGCGCCATCTGGTGATCAAGCGCGACGAGGCCGACACCGAGCAGTCCCTGATCATGAAGTTCAAGGACGAGAAGAGCGACAAGCCGGAGCGTTCCGACCGGGGCGAGCGTCGTCGTCGTGACGATGACGACACCGACGGCGACGACAAGTCCGACGCCAACACAGACGACGCCGACTCGGACAAGTCCGACGACGCTGCCGAATCCGCCTGATCACGCCTCACTAGGAGCAGCGTTCCCATGTCCAAATTTTTCCGTCGCCGCAAATTCTGCAAGTTCACCGCTGAAGGCGTGAAGGAGATCGATTACAAGGATCTCAACACCCTGCGCCAGAACATCAGCGAGACCGGCAAGATCGTTCCCAGCCGCGTCACCGGCACCAAGGCGCGCTACCAGCGTCAGCTGGCCACGGCGATCAAGCGCGCTCGTTACCTCGCGCTGATCCCGTACACCGACAACCACAACGCCTGATCCCGGCGCCTCCTTCCCCGGAGGCCAGGGCACGCGCCCGTTCGGACAGCCAAAGTTGCGGGGCCTTTCGCCCCGCTAACGAATACGGAGCAACACAATGCAACTGATCCTCCTTCAAAACGTGCAGAATCTGGGCCAGCTCGGCGACAAGGTCGACGTCAAGCCCGGGTACGGCCGCAACTACCTGGTGCCGCAGGGCAAGGCCACGCCGGCCACCGCCGCCAACCTGGCCGACTTCGAAGCGCGCCGCGCCGAGTACGAAGCCAAGGCCAAGGAGCAGCGCGCCGAGGCCGAGAGCCGCCAGGCCAAGCTGGAGGGCGCCGAGATCACGATCCGCGCCAACGCTTCCACCGAAGGCAAGCTGTACGGTTCGGTCAGCACCCGCGATATCGCCGAGGCGCTGACCAAGGCCGGCTATGCGGTCGAGAAGTCCGAGGTGATCATGGGCGAGGGTGCCATCCGCCACACCGGTACCTACGAGGTGGTCGTGCACCTGCACGCCGATGTCGAGAGCACCGTTTCGGTGATCGTCGAAGGCGAGCTGGCCTGATCAAGGCCTTGGCCGGGCATCGAGCCCGGTCCTGCAGCTGATCCAAGCGAAGGGCGCCGCAAGGTGCCTTTCGTGTTTCCGCGATATTGATTCGGACTTCCGGGCTGTGGTCGCAGTCGCTGCGACACGGCGAGGACAGTCTCGTGGGTGGTTGTCCCGCCCTGTCCACCGGTTATCCACAGACTTGTCTGCAACCCCCGTGCCCATCCGGCCCTAGGATGGGCGCTCGGCCCGCGACGATTCCGACGCGCGGCCCCTGTCAGGAATTTTCCCTCGATGAGTGCACGCCCCGGCTTCCGCGGTGAACCCCGCGGTGATTTCCGCTTCGAGAGCCGCGCCGACCAGCGGCTCGACCAGCTGCGCGTGCCGCCCCAGTCGATCGAGGCGGAGCAGGCGGTGCTGGGCGGGCTGATGCTTGCCCCGGAGGCCTACGACATCGTCGGCGACAGCATTGGCGAGCATGACTTCTACCGCCGCGACCATCAGCTTATCTTCCGCGCGATCCGCGAGCTGGCCGAGAAGAGCAAGCCGTTTGACGCAGTGACCCTGGGCGAGTGGTTCGAGTCCATGGGCGAGGGCGAGCAGGTCGCCGGCGGCGCGTACCTGATCGAACTGGCGAGCACGACGCCATCGGCGGCCAACATCAAGGCCTACGCCGAGATCGTTCGCGACAAGGCCGTGCTGCGCAAGCTGATCGAGGTCGGCACCACCATCGTCAATGACGGCTTCCAGCCCGAAGGGCGTGAGAGCAGCGAGATCCTGTCGGCCGCCGAGCAGCAGGTTTTCGCGATCGCCGAGGCCGGTGCGCGCGGGCGTACCGACTTCACCGCGATCAACACGGCGCTGTCGGAAGCCTTCGACGTCCTGCAGACGCGCTACGCCGCGGGCGGTTCCGTCACCGGCCTGTCCACCGGCTACACCGAGCTGGACGAGATGACCGCCGGTTTGCAGCCGACGGACCTGTTGATCCTGGCGGCCCGTCCGGCAATGGGTAAAACCACGCTGGCGCTCAACATCGCGGAATATGCCGCGATCAAGAGCAAGAAGGCGGTCGCAGTATTCTCGATGGAGATGTCGGCCAGCCAGCTGGCGCTGCGCCTGATTTCCTCCAACGGCCGGGTCAATGCACAGCGCCTGCGCAGCGGCCAACTGGAGGATGAGGACTGGAGCCGGGTGACCAGCGCGATCCGGATGCTCAAGGAATCCAAGATCTTCATCGATGACACCCCGGGACTGTCGCCGGACTCGCTGCGCGCCAAGGCGCGCCGTTTGAAGCGCGAGCATGACCTGGGACTGGTGGTGGTCGACTACCTGCAACTGATGGCGGTGCCGGGCAACACCGAGAACCGCGCCACCGAGATTTCCGAGATCTCCCGCTCGTTGAAGCATCTGGCCAAGGAACTCAACGTCCCGGTTATCGCGCTGTCACAGCTCAACCGCTCGTTGGAGACGCGGACCGACAAGCGTCCGGTCATGGCCGACCTGCGCGAGTCGGGCGCCATCGAGCAGGACGCGGACGTGATCATGTTTATTTATCGCGACGACTACTACAACAAGGAAAACTCACCCGACAAGGGCTTGGCCGAGATCATCATCGGCAAGCAGCGAAACGGTCCGACAGGCTCAATCAAGCTGAAGTTCTTCGGTGAGTACACGCGCTTCGACAATCTCTCGCACGACACGGCCGGCAGCTTCGAGTAATGCCGGCCAGTGGGACAAGTCCTGCCGTAACCTGAACGGGACAGCGGTCATCACCCCGTTCATACTGGCGACTGGGTAGCGTTACCCCGTTATCCACGTTATTCCGACAACGAAAGGACATTGCTCATGAAGAATCCGACGAAATACATTCTTGCCGCTGCCGTCATGGGCGCGATGCTCGCCGGCTGCGCCACCACCGGCGGTGGTTACTACGGCGGCCAGGGTCCTTACGGCCAGCAGCAGCCTCAGGATCCGAACGCGAAGACCAAGCAGGGCGCAGCCATCGGAGCCGTCGCAGGCGTCGTTGCCGGTCTGCTGAGCGGCAGCGATGCCACCGAGCGTCGCCAGCGCGCGCTGGTGGGTGCCGGCGTGGGCGGCCTGGCCGGTGGCGCGATCGGCAACTACCAGGACCGTCAGGAGCGCGCCCTGCGTGACCAGATGGCCGGTACCGGCGTGGATATCGTCCGTCAGGGCGACAACATCACCCTGAACATGCCCGACAACATCACGTTTGGTTTCGACAAGTCGGACCTGCAGCCGCAGTTCTATCCGGTGCTGGACAATCTCGCGCGCACGCTGAGCGAGTATAACCAGACCATCATCGAGGTAGCGGGCCACACCGACAGCGTCGGTTCGGATTCCTACAACCAGGGCCTGTCGATGCGTCGTGCTGAGTCGGTGGGCAATTACCTGATGTCGCGTGGCGTGGTGCGCGACCGCTTCATCATCACCGGTGCGGGCAAGACCCGTCCTATCGCGAGCAACGACACAGAGGCCGGCCGCGCGATGAACCGCCGGGTTGAATTGACCCTGGTGCCGCTGCGCTCGTAACCGCGCGTAGCACCGGAGTACGACAACGGGCCCCTCGGGGCCCGTTTTTTGTTGTTTGTACGGACAAAGATTGACAGCCGGGCTTGGTGCGGTGCAGCATGAATCGACCCCTTTCACGGAATGCCGATGGCCAACACGTTCGAGTCCGCAGGCGATTTTCTTGCATATGTCACCGACCGCAACCCGGCTGAGACGGAGTTCCTGCAAGCCGTAACCGAAGTGGTCGAAAGCATCTGGCCGTTCATCGAGAACAACCCCAAATACGCGCGCTACGGCCTGCTGGAACGGATGGTGGAGCCGGAGCGGACGATCATCTTCCGTGTCCCCTGGGTGGACGACCACGGCAGGGTGCAGATCAACCGCGGCTATCGTGTCCAGCACAGCATGGCGTTGGGACCCTACAAGGGTGGTTTGCGCTTCCACCCCTCGGTCAACCTCTCGGTACTGAAATTCCTCGCCTTCGAGCAGACCTTCAAGAATGCCTTGACCACGTTGCCGATGGGCGGCGCCAAGGGTGGATCGGACTTCAACCCAAAGGGCAAGAGTCCGTTCGAGATCATGCGGTTCTGTCAGGCATTCATCACCGAGCTGTACCGGCACATCGGCGCCAATACCGACATCCCGGCCGGCGACATCGGCGTGGGCAGCCGCGAAATCGGCTACATGGTCGGCATGATGAAGAAGCTCGGCAACCGCGCCGACTGTGTGTTCACGGGCAAGGGGCTGTCCCATGGCGGCTCGCTGATCCGCCCGCAGGCGACCGGCTACGGCACCGTGTATTTCGTCGAGGAGATGCTGGCGCGCAAGGGCGCCTCTCTGGACGGCATGCGTGTATCAGTGTCGGGTTCGGGTAACGTCGCCCAGTACGCCATCGAAAAGGCGATGGAGCTGGGCGCCAGAGTGGTCACCGTGTCCGACTCCGGCGGGACCGTGATCGACGATGAGGGCTTCACCCCCGACAAGCTTGCCGAGCTGATGGACATAAAGAACGAGCAGTATGGCCGCGTCAGCGAGTACGCCGAACGCGTAGGTGCGCGCTTCGTGCCCGACATCCGCCCGTGGGGCGTGCCGGTGGATGTCGCCCTGCCATGTGCGACCCAGAACGAGATTGACATCGACGACGCCGAGCTGCTGATCCGCAACGGCGTTATCTGTGTAGCGGAAGGCGCGAACATGCCGTCCTCGCTGGATGCTGCAAGGGCGTTTGAAGAAGCCGGAGTACTGTATGCGCCCGGCAAGGCGAGCAATGCCGGCGGTGTCGCCACCTCGGGGCTGGAAATGAGCCAGAACGCCGCTCGCCTGTGCTGGACCGCCGAGGAGGTGGACCTGCGCCTGCACCAGATCATGAAGGGCATTCACGCCGCCTGTGTTGAACACGGCATGCACAAGGGAAACACCCTGAGCTACCTGGATGGCGCCAACGTCGCCGGTTTTGTACGCGTCGCCGATTCGATGCTGGCGCAGGGCGTGATCTGAGGCGGGTGCCGAGGCTGGGTGAGCGAGGGTCTTACTGCGCCTCGGCCTCGGGCCTGTTCGTGCGGAAGCGGCGCTCCATCCATTTCAGGACCGTCAGCACGACCAAGGTCAGCATCGTGGCCGAAATCGCCAATACGTAGTACTGCAGACCTGTGGCGATGCCGATCACCGCCACCATGAGCAGGGACGCCGCGGTGGTGATGCCAACGATCGCCTTCGATGAACGACTGGCGAAGATCGTACCCGCGCCAATGAACGCGACACCCGCAATCACCGATTCCACCAGTCGCAACGGATCCATGCGCAGCTGCTCGGGTTGCAGCACGGACACGACCGCCGGGTTGTGCAGCGTCATCAGGCCAATCCCCACCAGCAGGGCCGCCGCGCCTGCCACCAGCATGTGGGTGCGGAATCCGGCCGGCCGGTTCTTCAACTCGCGCTCGAACCCCACCATGCCTCCCAGCACCATGGCGATAGCGGTTCCCATGATCACGTGCAACTGATCCAACCAATCCATGCATCTCTCCTGTTGTCTGCCGTACTTTCTATCAAGGGTCGCAGACCACGCCGCGTGAAACCCGCGGGCACACACTCGTGGCGCAGCCAAAAAAAAAGCCCCGAGGGCTTGGTGCAGTTCCTTCCGTTCCGCACACGCGTAACCATGGGTACATTGAAGGGTCACGCGTGCCAAAGAGTCCCTTCCGTATGACAGATCACCGCACCCTTCCTGAGCTCGCCGGACGTGCCACCGCAGTTGCGGTCGCTACCCAGCGGCCTGCCGCCGCTAAAGACGCTTGTTCCGTCAGTTGCGTTTACGACGGGATCATGGGACGCGGCTACGCCCGATATCGGCAGGGTCTGGTGCACTTCCAGGATTCTGGTGGACTCGTGCGGCCGCGCCCCGGCGAGCGGCCACTGGTGCTGCTGCATCAGTCTCCCCAGTCCACCCGACAGTTCGAGTCCGCGTTCAAGCCACTGGTTGCCAGAGGCATCCGCTTCATCGCGATCGACACTCCCGGCTTTGGCTTCTCCGACCCGACACCGACAATACCGAAGGTCGAAGACTGGGCTCCCGCCGTCGTCGCCGTGCTCGATCATCTCGGCATCCAGCAGGCCGACGTTCTCGGCCACCACACCGGCGCCCTCATCGCCACCGAAGTCTCGTTGCAGCACCCTGAGCGCGTGGGTCGCCTGATCCTGAACGGCCCATTCCCCGTCAACAAAGCTGAACGCGCCGAATATATTGCCGCCGGCGATCAAAGGCACGCCGCTGGCGTGGCGGTTGTCGACGGCTCACACATGCTCAAGAGCTTCGAGACCCGCGTGCGCATGTGGGGCCCCGACCCGGACCCTGCGATCATCACCCGCAGTATCGCTGAGAAGTACCAGACGCTCGGCCCGTACTGGTGGGGTCACCACGCCGCGTTTCGCTACGACCATACGGCTGCACTCAAGCGCGTGACCCACCGCACTCTGATCCTCACCAACACGGGCGACGACATCTACGAGCTCGCACTGCGCGCCCGCACCCTGCGTCCCGACTTTGCCTACGTCGAGATCCAGGGCGGCAGCCACGACATCGTCGATCAGCAACCCGAGGCGTGGAGCGATGCGGTGGTCGCGTTCCTGAGGAGCGAATAGCGACGTCCGACTTGGCGAGGACCTCCACGAGAGTTCGTTTTTTCGATATCCACATCAGGATTCGCACAACGAAAAAGGCCACCCGTTGAGGTGGCCCAAGTCGTTGAATCTACTGCGTTAATTGGTGGAGGTGGGGGGATTCGAACCCCCGTCCGAAGGCACTCCATCCCCGGCACTACATGCTTAGCTCACCGTTGGATCTCATTCCCGAACAGCACGGTGCGCGAAGCGCATCCGGGAACCAGCCTGCTTTAGGTTAACCGGGTGCTGGCAGGCGGCCACTCCCGGCGATTCCGTGATATTGACCCTACGTCGCGAGCACGGACACAAGCGATTTCGGGGCTTAGGCCTTAAGCGGCCAGTGCGTAGTTGTCGTCGTTGGCAACTAGAGTTTTGCAGCTGGATTAACGAGGAAAGCTACCCCCTCGGCATGCGCCAAGCGATTTCGCGACCCCCGTCGAAGCCAATGCACCCCCGGGGACTACAAGATTGCTGACTCACCCAGTATAGGGGCGCCGGGCCGCTACACAAGCGTTTGCAAGGCGTGCGGTGCGTGGCGTTCAGTATCCCAGAGGTCCCGGTGACTGCGTTGCGCTTGTATGCTTTGCGGATGCCGAAATCCACCCGTGAGAATCCAGCCGAAGCAATCCGCCGTCGTTTGCGCCCGCTGCGCGGGCAATTGTGGGCATTGGGGGTGCTGGTCGCTTCGCTCGCGTTGGTGGTCATCCTGTGGAAGATGGCCTACGACCGGGAGTTGCGCTCCAGCGAAGAAGCCTTCATCTCACAGACCCAGGATGCGGCCGATCTGTTGCAGCAGAGAATGGTGAATTTCGAGCTGGTTGCCGGAGGCGGTATCTCCCTGTTTGCTTCGGTCGCCCGGCCGACTCCCGACCAGTGGTTCGGCTACGTGGAAGGCATGGAACTGGGCCGCAGGTTTCCAAGCGTGGCCGGTCTGGGGTTCACCGGTTACCTGCGTCAGTCGCGTCTGGATGAGTTGCAGGACGAGTGGCAACAGGCCGGGTGGGGAGACCTCCAGGTGCGGCCCAACCTTGGCCACGATCGTCTGGCCGTCGTGCTTTATCTGGAGCCCAAAACACCGGAAAACCGGGCTGTCATCGGCTATGACATGTTCTCCGAAGCGGTGCGTCGCCGGGCGATGGAGCGCGCCATGAACACCGGCGACCCGTCGCTGTCGGGCCCTGTGCCATTGGTACAGGGAGAGGGACGACACACGACGGACACTGGTTTGCTCCTGTTCCGACCGGTGTATCGCGGCCCCGAGGCACCGGCCACCGCGGACACGCGCCGCGAAGCGATTCTGGGCTGGGTGTATGTGCCGTTCTGGGTGGACGACTTCGTGAGCGAGGTCATTCCCGGACGTGACTTGAGCTTCACCATCGACGATGTCACCGACCCGACGCCGCAGCGCATCTTCACCCGCGAGCCGGAGTCCGCCAAGCCGGCGGCGTTCTCGCATGCGGTCGAGTTCGACAACTACGGTCGTCGCTGGCGTATGAACTTCCAGTCGGCGCCTTTGGCGCAAGCTGCGCCGCGACTGGGCAGCCTGCAGAGCATCCTGTCGCTCGGGCTGCTGGCGTCGCTGTTGATGTACGCCATCGCCTGGATGCTGGCACGCACCGAGTCGCGCGCGCAGCGCATAGCACTGCGCCTGACGGAGGAGTATCGCTTCAGCGAGGAGCGCTTCCGTACCGCCATGGAGTACTCAGCCATCGGCAAGGCACTGATGGATCCGAAAGGGGTGATCGTCCAGGCCAACCCGGCATTTGGCGCCATCGTTGGGGTTGAGCCTGACGAATTGGAAGGGCGCCGGTTCGACGAGTTGTTCGAGGACGACCTGAGTCGCCGCCAGGCCACCGAACCTGCACATCTGGGCGACGGTGACGGCGTCCGTCGGGAGACGCGCCGCCTCCACCGGCTGGGCGGTGAGCCTCGCCACGTGCAACTGACGTACGCGCCTATTCCGGGCGGGGAGGGCATGGCGGTCAGCGGCCTGGTCCAGGTCGAGGACGTGACCGATCGGCTGCGGGCCGAGGCGCGAGTTCGCGCACTCAACCGCACCCTGGAGGCGCGGGTCGCGCTGCGCACGCGTGAGCTCAGCCAGAGCAACGAGGAACTCGAAGCGTTCGCCTACAGTGTCTCGCACGACCTGCGGGCACCACTACGGGCAATCGATGGCTTCAGCCGTATTCTGGTTGAGCGCTATGGCGACTCGCTCGACGAAACCGGGCGCGATTATCTGGGGCGTGTGCGCAAGGCGGCCGGACGCATGGGCGACCTCATCGACGCGCTCCTGAAGATGTCCCGGATCAGCCGCGGTGAGCTCAAGACCGAGAAAGTGGACCTGACGCGAATGGCGACCGAGATCATCGACGACCTGCGCGCGGGGGATCCGGACCGTGCGGACCAGGTTGAGGTGGCGATCCAGCCTGGTCTGGAGGCGCACGGTGATACGGCGCTGCTGCGCAACCTGCTGGTCAACCTGTTGGGCAATGCGTGGAAGTTCACCCGCAACCGTGATGCGGCGCGTATCGAGTTCGGCCAGGAGAATGGCGAGTTCTTCGTTCGCGACAACGGCGCCGGCTTCCCGCAGGACTACGTCGGCAAACTGTTCCGGCCGTTCCAGCGCCTGCACGCGCAGTCCCAGTTCGACGGTCACGGCATCGGCCTGGCGTCGGCCAAGCGCGTCGTGCAGCGCCACGGTGGCGAGATACGTGCCGAAGGGAGCGAGGACGCAGGTGCCACCTTCCGCTTCACCCTGGCAGATGCGCCGGATGAATTGGGTTGACCACGCGTTGAAGGGTGAAGACCGGCGCCGGCGATCGTCGGTGACGCAGCGCGCTTGCGCGTTCCGCTGGAGTCAGGCGTTCTTGTTGTGCTGGCGCAGCGTACGCTGCTTTTCCCGCGCCCAGTCGCGGTCCTTACTGGTCTGGCGCTTGTCGTGGCTCTGCTTGCCCTTCGCCAGCGCAAGCTCCAGCTTGACCTTGCCGGCCTTCCAGTACATCGAGGTCGGGATGACGGTGTAACCGTCTCGCTCGATCTGGCCGATCAGCTTGTCGATCTCGCGCCGGTGCAGCAGCAGCTTGCGCGTGCGCATCGGGTCGGCGACGACATGGCTGGAGGTGGAAAGCACCGGCGTCATCTGCGCACCGAACAGGAACATCTCCCCGTCGCGGACCACGGCGTAGCTCTCGCCAATGTTGGCGCGGCCGGCACGGATCGATTTCACTTCCCAGCCCTGCAGGGCTAGGCCGGCTTCGAAACGCTCTTCAAGGTGGTAGTCGAAGCGGGCGCGCTTGTTCAGCGCAATGGTGCCTCCGCCCGACTTTCCCTTATCCTTGTCGCTCTTGTTGGTTTTGTTCTTCGTCATTGCGCCTATTGTGTCCGATCCGGAGCGCGCCGTGATACCGGATGATGGCTGTTGCTCCCATGACCACGATTCACCGCACCGCCCTTGTTGCCCATTCGGCTGCACGCATGTTCGAGCTGGTCAACGACGTGGCGGCGTACCCGCGACGCTTTGACTGGTGCCACCAGGCCCAGGTACTGGAGTCCGGCGACAACCACGTGGTTGCGCGCCTGGATCTTGGCCTCGGCGCCCTGAAGACGTGGTTCACCACCCGCAACACGTTTACCGCGCCGGAGCATATCGACCTGGCGCTGGTGGATGGCCCGTTCCGCAAGCTGTCGGGGCGGTGGGAGTTCACCGCGCTGGAAGAGTCCGCCAGCCGGATCAGCCTGACCCTGAACTTCGAGCCGGCAATCCGCCTGCTGGGACCGGCGATGGCGATCGGCTTCCAGAAGTTGGCCGACCGGATGGTTGATGACTTCATCCGCGCTGCCGATCGCGACCCGTCGTGAGGGTGGAAGTGGTTCGGGCGTGGCCGGATCGCTTCGAGCTCGTCGAGGTGCAGCTTCCGGACGGTGCGCTGGTCGGTGATGCCGTCCGCGCGTCGGGAATGGTGCCTGCCGATGACATTGCCGATCGCGCTGTCGCGGTGGCGATATTCGGTGTGGTGGGTGGCCTGCACGATGTGCTGCGCGACGGCGACAGGGTCGAGCTGCTCAGGCCGTTGCTGATCGATCCAAAGCAGGCGCGACGCCGCCGCGCGAAGGCGGCCAGAAAGCCGGACTGAGCGGGCGGCTCAGCGCTTTTTCTTTTCCTTGGCCAGATTGCGGCCGAACTGCTTGGCCGACTTCTTCGCCAGCTCGGCGTCCTGCTTGGGGAAGTAGTCGCCGTCCCACTTCACCAGCTCGTCGTTCGCATCGAACCACAGGGTTAGGTTCTTGATGTGGGTGTGCGCGAGGCGGTCGGTACGCTGGCTCGCGGTGTAGTCCCAGCGTTCGGGGTGGTAGGGGTCCTGGATTGACGGCGTGCCCAACAGGCCTGTCACCTGTTGCTTGGGCATGCCCACCTGCAACTGTTCAACCGCGTTCTCGTTCAACAGGTTGCCCTGGTAGATGGGCTGGCGGTAGACGATGCCGCATCCGGCGGTGGTCGCCGCAACGGCAAGGGCGAGCAGGATCGTGCGCAATGGGTGCTTGGTCATCGGTGTCTGCAGCAGGTGGATATCGGGGGCGATGATACACTGCCGCCGCCGCGCCGCGGCTGCACCCTGTCCACGTTCATCCAGTGTTGCAGGGCGCTTGTCGCCCGCCACGGATCCCGCAAGGAGCCCTTGATGGAATCCCAGAATCTTCGTAATGCGGGTCTCAAGGTGACCCATCCGCGGATGCGGATCCTGCAGTTCCTCGAGCAGAGCAAACCGCGTCACGTCACCGCCGAAGACATCTACCGGCAGTTGCTCGACCAGGGCGAGGACATCGGCCTGGCGACCGTGTACCGCGTCCTGACCCAGTTTGAGGCGGTCGGGCTGGTGCTCAAGCACAACTTCGAGGCCGGCCAGTCGGTGTATGAGCTCGACCGCGGCGGCCACCATGACCATATGGTCGATGTGGACACGGGCAAGGTGATCGAGTTTGAGAACGAGGAGATCGAGCGTCTCCAGCACGTCATCGCCGCGCAGTACGGCTACGAGATCGAGGACCACACGCTGGTCCTGTACGTGCGCAAGAAGGCGCCCCGGTAGCCCTCAACCGCAGCGTGCTTGAGCGCGTCTCAGTGCGCCCTACGTATCAGGTTGCCCGCTTTGGCTTTTGCCTCACTCCACGTCGCTGAGCAGTCGGCGGGCCGCCGCACGCGCCTCGTGCGTCAGCTCCACGCCACCCAGCATCCGGGCCAGTTCCTCCTGCCGCTGGTCGGCATCCAGCTGTTGCACCTGGCTCTGGGTGACGCCGTCGGCGGCCGCCTTGCTGACCCGATAGTGGCTGTGACCCTGGGCCGCGACCTGTGGCAAGTGGGTCACGCACAGGACCTGGCGATTGGCACCCAAGGCACGCAATTTGCGGCCGACGATATCGGCAACCGCGCCGCCAATTCCCGAATCGACCTCGTCGAACACCATCGTTGGAACCGCATCCAGTCCGAGCGCGGCGACCTCGATCGCCAGTGAGATGCGCGACAGCTCGCCACCCGATGCCACCTTGCGCAAGGGGCGAGGCGGCTGGCCCGGATTGGCGGCGACCATGAACTCGATGCGCTCGCCGCCATTCGGATCGGGTTTATCCGCAGGGAGCGGTTCGATGTCGATGTCGAAGTGCCCACCGCCCATGCCCAGCTCGCCGATCAGCGCGGTGGTGGCCTGGGCGAGTTTGGTGGCCGCCTTGCGGCGTTTGGCGCCCAGCTTGTCTGCCGCCTTGCGCCAAGCCTGTCGGGCATTGTCGATTTCGATGTCGAGCTTTTCCAGCCGCCGGTCGGCACCGCGCAGCGCATCCAGTTCCTGCTCAAGTGCGTCGCGGTGGGCGGCGAGTTCTTCCGGAGCCACGCGATGCTTGCGGGCCAGGTCATGCAGGCGTGCCAGGCGCTGCTCGATGGACTCCAACAGCGAGGGGTCGATGTCCAGATCGTCGCGAATCCGGTCCAGCAGGCTGCCTGCCTCGTCGATCTGGATCGCGGCGGCGGCGAGCATGTCGTCAACTTCGGTCAGGCGGGGTTCGTGGGTGGCCACGCGCTGCAGTTCATGACGTATCTGCTGCAGTGCGCGCGAGACCGATGTGTCATCGCTGCCGCCGAGCTGCTCGAAAGCGCTGTCGCTGGCGGCGATCAAATCGCTGGCGTGAGCCTGGCGGCGGTGGTCCAGCAGCAACTGGGCGATGGAATCAGCGTCCAGGGTTTCCCGCTCAAGCTCCAGGTACTGGTGCTCCAGCCATTCGATGCGGTCGCTGACGTCGCCCTGGGCGACCAGTTCGTCGCGCTCACGCAGCAGGGCGCCCCACTGGGCAGCGGCCTCGGAGACCAGCCGGCGCTCGGGCGCTGTGGCGGCGTAGGCGTCGAGCAGGGCGAGCTGGCTGCCGCGTGCCATCAAGGCCTGATGCTCGTGCTGGCCGTGGATCTCGACCAGATGACGGGTCAGTTCGGCCAGCTGGGCCATGGTGACCGGGCGGCCGTTGATCCACGCGCGCGAGCCGCCGTCGGCGCGGATCACCCGCCGTACCAGACAACACGGCCGCGACTGCACGTCGTCTTCGTCGAGCTCGTGCTCTTTCAGCCACGCGGTGGCGGCAGGTACATCGTCCAGCCTGAATTCACCGGCGAGCTCGGCGCGCTCGGCTCCGTGACGCACGACGCCGCTGTCTGCACGCATGCCCGAGAGCAGGCCGAGCGCATCGACCAGCAACGACTTGCCGGCACCGGTTTCACCGGAGATGACCGTGAGGCCGGGCCCGAAGACCAGTTCGGCCTGGCTGACGACGGCGAAATGCTTGAGTGAGAGATGGGTAAGCATGTGGCGCGAGTCTAATCGGGACGGCCGCCGTGCGGAATTGTCTTGAATTGGTCGGCGGCGACCCCATTGCTGTGGCAGTCAAGGACAACGCGTCCCCGCAACGTCAGGACCAGAGCAGATATGACCACCGAACCCAATCAGGATCCGGCAGCACAGTCGGCCCCAGTCGAAAATGACACACCCCATCCGGACGGCCAGTTGGCCGCCCAGCTCGCCGCGGCGAATGAAGAGTTGAGCAACCTGCGCGAGAGCATGCTGCGCGAGCGGGCCGACCTTGAAAACCAGCGCAAGCGTTTGACTCGCGATGTGGAGATGGCGCGCAAGTTTGCCAACGAGCGCCTGTTGTCCGCGCTGCTGCCGGTAATCGACAGCCTGGAAGCGGGATTGCAGGCGTCCGGCGACGACGCCGTTGCTCTGCGCCAGGGCGTCGAGCTGACCCTGCGGCAGTTGCTCAAGGTCACCGGCGACAACGGCTTGGTCGAGGTCAACCCCGCCGGCCAGCCGTTCAACCCTGAGCACCACGAGGCGATGAGCACCGTGGCCAGCGCCGAGCACCCGCCGGGCCACGTGGTGCAGGTCTATCAGAAAGGCTGGCTCTTGAATGAACGTTTGTTGCGGCCGGCCCTGGTTGTTGTCAGCGGCGACGCTTGAACGGGCGACCCCCGACCCCCAGATAAGTGACATGAGCGGTAGGAACTGTGACCGCCCCCGTCTATCGGCATCAAATCTAATTTCAAAGGAATAAACAGCATGGGCAAGATAATCGGTATTGACCTGGGCACCACCAACTCCTGCGTGGCGGTCATGGAAGGCGGAAAGTCGAAAGTCATCGAGAACGCGGAGGGTGATCGCACGACGCCGTCCATCGTCGCCTACACCAAGGACGGCGAGATCCTCGTTGGCGCCTCGGCCAAGCGTCAGGCCGTCACCAATCCCAAGAACACCTTCTTCGCGGTGAAGCGCCTGATCGGCCGCAAGTTCACCGACGCCGAAGTGCAAAAGGACCTGGACCACGTCTCCTACAGCGTCGTCGCCCATGAGAACGGCGATGCGTGGGTCGAGACCGGCGACAACAAGAAGATGGCGCCGCAGCAGATCTCCGCCGAGATCCTGTCGAAGATGAAGAAGACCGCCGAGGATTATCTGGGCGAGAAAGTCACCGAGGCGGTCATCACCGTGCCGGCGTACTTCAACGACAGCCAGCGTCAGGCGACCAAGGACGCCGGCAAGATCGCCGGCCTGGACGTCAAGCGCATCATCAACGAGCCCACCGCGGCCGCGTTGGCCTATGGCATGGACAAGAAGGGCGGCGATCGCAAGGTGGCCGTGTATGACCTGGGCGGCGGTACCTTCGACGTCTCGATCATCGAGATCGCGTCGGTTGACGGCGAGATGCAGGTCGAGGTGCTGGCCACCAACGGCGACACCTTCCTGGGTGGTGAGGACTTCGACAACCGCGTCATCGCCTACCTGGTCGAGGAGTTCAACAAGGACCAGGGCATCGACCTGCGCAAGGACCCGCTGGCCCTTCAGCGCCTGAAGGATTCGGCCGAGCGGGCCAAGATCGAGCTGTCCACCGCACAGCAGACCGAGGTCAACCTGCCGTACGTGACCGCCGACGCATCGGGTCCCAAGCACCTCAATATCAAGCTGACCCGCGCCAAGCTGGAGTCGCTGGTGGAGGACCTGGTCAAGAAGTCGATCGAGCCGTGCCGTACCGCGCTCAATGACGCCGGCGTGCGCGCCAGCGAGATCGACGAGGTGATCCTGGTCGGTGGCCAGACCCGCATGCCCAAGGTACAGCAGGCGGTTACCGAGTTCTTCGGCAAGGAGCCGCGCAAGGACGTCAACCCCGATGAGGCCGTGGCCGTGGGTGCCGCGATCCAGGGCGGCGTGCTGGCCGGCGACGTGAAGGACGTGCTGTTGCTGGACGTCACCCCGCTGAGCCTGGGTATCGAGACGCTGGGCGGCGTGTTCACCAAGATCATCGAGAAGAACACCACCGTGCCGACCAAGGCCTCGCAGACCTTCTCGACCGCCGAGGACAACCAGTCCGCCGTGACCGTGCACGTGCTGCAGGGTGAGCGCGAGCAGGCCCGCTATAACAAGTCGCTGGCCCGCTTTGACCTGTCGGGCATCGAGCCCGCGCCGCGCGGCCTGCCGCAGGTGGAGGTGTCGTTTGACATCGACGCCAACGGTATCGTCCACGTGACCGCAAAGGACAAGAAGACCGGCAAGGAGCAGAAGGTCGAGATCAAGGCCGGTTCGGGTCTGTCCGAGGAAGAGATCCAGAAGATGGTCGAGGACGCCGAGGCCAACCGCGAGGAAGACCAGAAGTTCCACGAGCTGGTGCAGGCGCGCAACCAGGCCGACGGTCTGGTCCACTCCGCGCGTACCGCGATCAAGGAAAACGGCGACAAGCTGCCGGGCGAGTTGATCGGCGCCACTGAAGCGGCGATTGCGGAAGTCGAGACCGCGATGAAGGGTGACGACAAGGCCCAGATCGAGGCGAAGAGCAAGGCACTGGAGGAGGCTGCCCAGGCCCTGTTTGCCGCGGTCCAGTCGCAGCAGGCTGGCGCCGACGCCGCCGGTGGCGATGCCAGTGCCGACACGGCGGCCGACGATGTGGTCGACGCCGAGTTCACCGAAGTGAAGGACGACGACAAGAAGCAGTAACCGATCCGCGCCCGCGGATGATCGCGGGGTAAGGCGCGAGGGTTCGGGATCGATCAGTGGTCCCGGACCCTCGTTGTTTCAGCGGCTCGTTCCGACAAACTTTTGAACCAGACTGCCCGGACCCTGTTCCGGCGGACAGGGGAAGTGGTAACACATGAGCAAACGCGACTATTACGAAGTCCTGGGTGTGGCCCGAAGCGCGACTGGCGATGAGCTGAAGAAGGCCTATCGTCGCTGCGCGATGAAATACCACCCGGACCGCAACCCGGACGACGCGACCGCCGAGGCCAGCTTCAAGGAGTGCAAGGAAGCCTACGAAGTGCTTTCCGATGACTCGCGACGGCGCATGTACGACCAGCATGGCCATGCGGCGTTCGAGCACGGCATGGGCGGCGCTGGCGGCGGATACTCCGACGACATGGGCGACATCTTCGGTGACATCTTCGGCAACATCTTCGGGGGTGGTGGTGGAGGTCGCGGGCCGCGTCGCGGCGCCGACGTCGGCTATGTGATGGAGCTGTCGTTGGAAGACGCGGTCGCCGGTATCGAGAAGCGCATCGAAATCCCGACCCTGGACTCCTGCGACCGTTGCAAGGGCAGCGGTTCGGCCGACGGGAAGCTGCATACCTGCAACACCTGTCAGGGGCGGGGCCAGGTGCGCATCCAGCGGGGCATCTTCTCGATGCAGCAGGCTTGCCCGCATTGCGGCGGCCGCGGTCAGTCCATCGAGAACCCGTGTGGCGACTGCCATGGCCAGGGACGCATCGAGGGCAGCAAGAGCCTGCAGGTGAAGATTCCGGCAGGCGTGGACAACGGTGACCGCATTCGGCTCTCCGGTGAAGGCGAAGCGGGCCCGCCCGGGTCGCCTCCGGGTGACCTGTATGTCGAGGTCCGGGTGCGCGAGCACGAGTTTTTCCAGCGCGATGGCGATGACCTGCACTGCGACGTGCCGATCCGGTTGGGCCAGGCGGCGCTGGGTGCTTCCATCCGCGTCCCCACGCTGGGTGGCGAGGTGGAACTGAAGGTTCCCGCCGAGACCCAGACCGGCAAGGTATTCCGCTTGCGCGACAAGGGTGTGCAGTCGGTCCGCAGCCGTCGTCCCGGTGACCTGTATTGCCGGGTGGTCGTTGAAACCCCGGTCAATCTCACCAGCGAGCAACGCGAATTGCTGCAGAAGCTGGAAACCAGTTTCACCGGCGAGCATGCAAGCCGGCATTCGCCGCGCTCCTCGACGTTCATGGATGGCGTCAAGGGCTTCTGGGACCGGATGACCTCATCGTGATTCGCGTCTGAGCTGCGGCAGTAGGGCGCAGTGTTACCTGTACTCGGCCATGGAAGAATATCCGGCAGATAGCTCAAGGGCCCTTCAAGATGACGGTTGGCAGCTTTTCCGCACCATCGCGCAGATTGCGGTCAACGGTCGTCCAGCTGTTGGTTTTGTCTGCGTGCGCCGGGCTTGGCGCGTGTTCCGTCGAGTTGCCGTCCAGCGGGCGCGACTCGGGGGAAAGCTTCTTGCAGGTGGAGCCGTGGCCTATGCCCGTTATGGACGAGGCTGCGCATCCTGACTTGATCGCGACGCCGCAGGGCGACTTGATGCTGAGCTGGGTGGAGCCGTCGCCAGAGGGTGAGCGTCAACTGCGCATCGCGCGGTTTGACGTGTTGCTCTCGTGGCTGCAGCAGGACGAGCGCGGCACCGGCCAGCGTCTGATGCTCTCGCGCACCGATCGGCAGCTGCAGGTAGTGCGCAGCATTCCCGTTGTCGAGTTGGCCGCCCGGGGCCGCGCCAGCGGCATTCCCCGCCTTGCAGTGCGCAATGGGGCGGCGTGGCTTGTCTGGGTGGAGGTGAGGGAAGGAACTCCGTCATTGAAAGGCGCAGTGGTCCGCTGAGGCCGCAACGGGGCGAGCGACTGGCGCGGGAACTCTGTCATGTGGGGTCTGCAGGTGTCCTCGGAAGAGCGGGGCAGGGAAGGCGAAATGTGAACGTGGGTTGCCCGCACCGCCGCGTAGCCTATAGCCTTCGGGCATGAGCCAGTCGCCTGCTGTCCCCCGACTTCTGATCCACGGCGTATCCGGCCGTATGGGCCAGTCCTTGCTGCGCCTTGCCGCTGAACGTGACGATCTGCAGGTCGTTGCGGCCGTATCGCGCAGCAAACCCTCGCAACGGGTGCTGGACGGTCTGCCCTACTTCGCCTCCTCTGAACTGTCCGGTGTGCCGGCGTTCGATGTGGCAGTGGACTTCAGCCTCGCGGCCGGCTTCGATCCGATCCTCACGGTATGCGTGCAGCGCGGCGCGGCCCTGGTATCAGGCACCACCGGGCTGGAGTCGGCCCAGCGGGAAGCCCTGGGCCGCGCTGCCGAGCGTATCGCGGTGCTGTCAGCGGCCAATTTCAGCCTCGGTGTCGCGGTGCTTGAGGAGCTGATCGAGCGCGCGGCCAGCGCGCTGCAGGGCTGGGATTGCGACATCGTCGAGTCCCACCACAAGCACAAGCTGGACGCACCGTCGGGCACCGCTCTTGCGCTGGGTGCCCGCGCGGAGCAGGGCGGCGCCCAGCCGCGTTACGCATCCCTGCGTGCCGGGGATATCGTCGGTGAACACACGGTCCAGTTCACCGGGCCGGGTGAGCGGATCGAGCTTGTCCACCGCGCGACCAGTCGCGACGTGTTTGCACGCGGTGCGCTGCACGCCGCGGCCTGGCTGGCCGGGCGGGAGCCGGGCCGGTATCAACTGCGCGACATGCTGCTCTAGCGAGGCCTGTTTACTCCGTCCGCGACGCTGTCCGAAAACCTGGGCACGCGCGACACTGGCGCTCGCAGCGCTTCATCGCTAGAATTCTCGTTCGCCTGAACCCCATTTGTCGGACCGGAACCCCCACCGCGTCCGCGCTTTGCTGCAGCCGGTATTTGGCCAGTGTTGCGCTCGATGGACTCAGCATCCCCTGGCAGACAAGGCGATTTTTCCGTGACCCAACCCGCAATCCTCGCGCTCGAAGACGGCACCATCTTCGAAGGCGTTTCCGTAGGCGCACCCGGCCTGTCGGTCGGTGAGGTGGTTTTCAACACCGCCATGACCGGCTATCAGGAGGTCCTCACCGACCCCTCGTACGCACGCCAGCTGGTGACCTTGACCTACCCACACATCGGCAACACCGGCATCAATGACCAGGACAACGAGTCCGCGCAGGTCTGGGCGTCCGGCCTGATCGTGCGCAACGTTCCGCGCCGCCCCAGCAGCTGGCGCAGCCAGATCGCGCTGCCGCAGTGGCTGGTGAGCCAGGGCGTGGTCGCGATCGCCGATGTGGATACCCGCAAGCTCACCCGCATTCTCAGCAGCCACGGCTCGCAGAGTGGCGCACTGATGGCCGGCGATGACATCGACGCGGACCAGGCCGTCGAGGCGGCGCGCAAGTTTCCCGGCCTGCAGGGCATGGACCTCGCCAAGGAAGTAAGCACGCGCGAACGCTACGAATGGAACGAGGGCCAGCTCGACCTGGACACCAATGAATTCGCCCAGGGCGAAGGGCGTTTCCACGTGGTCGCCTACGACTTCGGGATCAAGCGCAATATCCTGCGCATGCTGGCCCAGCGGGGCTGCCGGGTCACGGTTGTGCCGGCGCAGACGCCTGCCGCCGATGTGCTCGCCATGCGGCCCGACGGCGTGTTCCTGTCCAATGGCCCGGGCGACCCGGAACCGTGTGATTACGCGATCGCCGCGATCCGCGAGTTGATCGCCCAGCGCATCCCCATGTTCGGCATCTGTCTGGGTCATCAGTTGCTCGGCTTGGCCAGTGGCGCCAGAACGATGAAGATGAAGTCCGGCCACCACGGCGCCAACCATCCGGTGCAGGCGCTCGACGATGGCGGCCGGGTGATGATCACCAGCCAGAACCACGGCTTCGCCATCGATGAGGCAACGTTGCCTGCGAGCCTGCGCGCCACCCACCGTTCGCTGTTTGACGGCTCCAACCAGGGCATCGAGATTCCCGGCGCCCCGGTGTTCGGCTTCCAGGGCCACCCCGAGGCAAGCCCGGGTCCGCAGGACGTTTCTCCCTTGTTTGACCGATTTGTTGCGCTGATGGAGGCCAACTGACATGCCAAAGCGCACCGACATCAAGACCGTCCTGATCATCGGCGCCGGCCCGATCGTGATCGGCCAGGCCTGCGAGTTCGACTATTCCGGCGCGCAGGCCTGCAAGGCCCTGCGTGAAGAGGGCTACCGGGTGGTGCTGGTCAACAGCAACCCGGCCACGATCATGACCGACCCGGACATGGCCGACGCGGTCTACATCGAGCCGATCAACTGGCGCACGGTGGAGAAGATCATCGCCAAGGAGCGCCCCGACGCGCTGCTGCCGACCATGGGTGGCCAGACCGCGCTCAACTGCGCACTCGACCTTGACGACCACGGCGTGCTGGAGAAGTACAACGTCGAGCTGATCGGCGCCCGGCGCGAGGCCATCATGATGGCCGAGGACCGCGAGCTGTTCCGCGTCGCGATGGCCGAGATCGGCCTGGAATGCCCGAAGGCGGCGATCGCCAAGACCTTCGAGCAGGCCGTCGAGATCCAGGCCACCGTTGGATATCCGACCATCATTCGGCCGTCCTTCACCCTGGGCGGCAGCGGCGGCGGCATCGCCTACAACCGCGAGGAGTTCGAGGAGATCGTCAAGGGCGGCCTGGAGCTGTCGCCGACCAATGAGGTGCTGATCGAGGAATCGGTGCTGGGCTGGAAGGAATTCGAGATGGAGGTCGTCCGTGATACCGCGGACAACTGCATCATCGTCTGCTCGATCGAGAACTTCGACGCGATGGGCGTCCACACCGGCGATTCGATCACTGTCGCCCCGGCGCAGACCCTGACCGACAAGGAATACCAGCGCCTGCGCGACGCCTCCCTGGCTGTGCTGCGCAAGATCGGCGTGGATACCGGCGGTTCCAACGTGCAGTTCGGCATCAACGCCGAGACTGGCCGCGTGGTCGTGATCGAGATGAATCCGCGCGTGTCGCGCTCCTCGGCGCTGGCCTCCAAGGCGACCGGTTTTCCGATCGCCAAGATCGCCGCCAAGCTGGCCGTGGGCTACACGCTGGACGAGCTGCGCAACGACATCACCGGCGGAGCGACCCCGGCGTCGTTCGAGCCGACGATCGACTACGTGGTGACCAAGATTCCGCGTTTCGCGTTCGAGAAGTTCCCCCAGGCCGACTCACGCCTGACCACCCAGATGAAGTCGGTGGGCGAGGTGATGGCGATGGGCCGCACCTTCCAGGAGTCGCTGCAGAAAGCCCTGCGCGGACTGGAGACCGACAAGGTGGGCCTCGATCCGACCGGGATCGACCTGACTACCGATGAAGGCATGGCCACTATCCGGCGGGAGCTCAAGGAGCCCGGTCCGGAGCGCATCTTCCACATTGGCGATGCCTTCCGCGCCGGCATGAGCGTGGAGGACGTCCAACGGCTGTCGTTTGTCGACCCGTGGTTCCTCGACCAGATGGAGGAGATCATCGCCGCGGAAAAGGACGTCGCCGAACACGGTCTGTCCGCGCTCAATGCAGGCCGCATGCGCGAGCTCAAGCGCATGGGCTTCTCCGACGCGCGCCTGGCCCAGCTGACGGGTACCGACGAGACGGCCGTGCGCTCGCTGCGCCGCGCCTTCGGGGTGCGCCCGGTGTACAAGCGTGTGGATTCCTGCGCCGCCGAGTTCGCCACCACCACCGCTTACATGTACTCGACCTACGAGGACGAGTGCGAGTCCAACCCGACCGACCGGGACAAGATCATGGTCCTGGGTGGCGGACCCAACCGGATCGGCCAGGGCATCGAGTTCGACTACTGCTGCGTGCACGCCTCCCTGGCGCTGCGCGAGGACGGGTTCGAGACCATCATGGTCAACTGCAACCCGGAAACCGTATCCACCGACTACGACACTTCCGACCGTCTGTACTTCGAGTCGCTGACACTGGAAGACGTGCTGGAGATCTGCGACCTGGAGAAACCCAAGGGCGTGATCGTGCAGTACGGTGGCCAGACCCCGCTGAAGTTGGCCCAGGCCTTGGAGGCCGCGGGCGTGCCGATCATCGGCACCAGTCCCGACAGCATCGACCTGGCCGAGGATCGCGAGCGCTTCCAGCAGCTTGTCGACAAGCTGGGCCTGAAGCAGCCGCCAAACCGCATCGCCCGCAACGCCGAGGAGTCCGTCGTGCTCGCGCGCGAGGTGGGCTATCCGTTGGTGGTGCGGCCAAGTTACGTGCTGGGTGGCCGGGCGATGGAAGTGGTGCATTCGGACGCCGACCTGGAGCGCTACATCCGCGATGCGGTACGCGTCTCGGAGAAGTCGCCGGTCCTGCTGGACCGCTTCCTCGACAACGCGATCGAGGTGGACGTGGACATCATTGCCGACAAGGACGGCAACGTGCTGATCGGTGGAGTGATGGAGCACATCGAGGAAGCCGGCGTGCATTCCGGGGATTCCTCCTGCTCGTTGCCGCCGTACTCGCTGTCGGCGCATACCCAGGCGCGACTGCGTGAGCAGGTCACCGCGCTGGCCAAGGCGCTTAACGTGGTCGGCCTGATGAACACCCAGTTCGCGATCCAGACCGACGGCAACGGCGAGGACACGATCTATCTGTTGGAAGTGAACCCGCGCGCCTCGCGCACGGTGCCGTTCGTGTCCAAGGCCACCGGCATGGCGCTGGCGAAGATCGCCGCGCGGTGCATGGCTGGCAAGACCCTGGCCGAGCAGGGCGCGACGGGCGAGATCATCCCCGACTACTACTCGGTCAAGGAAGCGATTTTCCCATTCGCCAAGTTCCAGGGCGTCGACCCGATCCTCGGGCCGGAAATGCGCTCCACCGGCGAGGTGATGGGCGTGGGTCGCAGCTTTGGCGCGGCCATGGCGCGTGCGCAGGAAGCTGCCAGCATCAAGGCGTTGCCGGCCGACGGCAAGGTCTTCGTGTCGGTGCGCGACCCGGACAAGCAGCGTGTGTTGCCGGTGGCCCAGGATCTGGTCGCCCGCGGCTACTCGCTCGTCGCCACTGGCGGAACGGCGAAGTTCCTGCGCGAGCAGGGCCTGGAATGCCAGAGCATCAACAAGGTCAACGAGGGCCGGCCGCATATCGTCGATCTGATCAAGAACGGCGAGATCGTCTACATCGTCAATACCACCGAAGGCAGCCAGGCGATTTCCGACTCGTTCTCGATCCGTCGCGAGGCCCTTCAGCAGCGGGTTACCTATTCGACCACCATCGCCGGCGCACGTGCATTGCTGCAGTCGCTGGAGTTCCGTGACGCCGGGCCGGTGCTGTCGCTGCAGGAACTGCACGCGACGGTGAAAACCACCGCCTAGCTTTGCCGCGACGGTCCCGGGCACAATCGGGACGTCGCAGAAAAACCAGTGCCGGCCGTGCGCCGGCCCGAGGACCATTCCATGCAAGCACCCCTTACCGCCAAGGGTGCGCAGCGTCTGCGCACCGAACTTGAGCAGTTGAAGTCAGTCAAGAGGCCGGCGGTCATCGCCGCCATTGCCGATGCCCGCGAACACGGCGATCTCAAGGAGAACGCCGAATACCACGCCGCGCGCGAGCAGCAGAGTTTCATCGAAGGCCGCATCAAGCAGCTCGAGAGCGAATTGTCGAACTCGCAGATCATCGATATCGCCACGCTCAACGTGGGCGACAAGATCGTGTTCGGCGCGACCGTCGATCTGGTGGATACCGAGAGCGACGAGGAGCGGACCTACCAGATCGTTGGTGATCTCGAGGCCGACATCAAGCTCGGCCTGATCGCGATTTCCTCGCCGGTGGCGCGCGCACTGATCGGCCGCCACGAGGGCGACAGCATCGTCATCGACGCACCGGGTGGCACCCGCGAATACGACATCGTCGCCGTTCGCTACGTCGTCTGAGGATGGCGGCCCGCGCGGTTACCCTGCTGATGCCGGCCCGCAGCCGCTTCGGCGGCCAGCGGCTGTCGGAAAGCGCGGGCCGCTGGTTCGCCCGCGCAGACTGCTCCGATCCCGACGGCGAGGTGGTGCAGCGCCAGTTTGACGTCCTGCCGCGCGGCTGGCCGGTCGCGGCCGTCACCCGGCAGCGCGATGCGGGCGATGCAGCGTCAGCCGCCTGGATGCGCGCTGACCCGGTCTATATCCAACCCGAGATCAACGGCGCGCGCCTGATGGCGCACGGGGAAGCGCTGTCGCTGAGTGATGCCGACACCGCCGCGTTCCTGCCGGCGCTCAAGCCGTATTTTGGTGATGGCGGAACGTTGCTGGATGCGCCCGTGCCGTCGCGCTGGTACCTGTGCATGCCTTCGGGCGCCAAGCTGCCGACGATGGCGTCGCTCGACAACGCGCTGGGCGCCGACCTGTTCGAGCAGTTGCCCGATGGCCCGGACGGGCGTCGCTGGCGTGCACTTCTGAGTGAGGCGCAGGTGATCCTGCACAACCATCCGCGCAATGCCGAGCGGGCGGCGCTGGGTTTGGCGCCGGTCAACTCCCTGTGGTTCTGGGGGGCAGGCACATTGCCGGACCATGTCCGCACGCATCATGCGCGGATCTCCAGCGACGATGACACCCTCTGCGCGTTCGGAACCGCCGCCGGCGTTCCAGCTGTCCCCTTGCCGGCGCGTTGGGAGGAGGAGGGCGACGGGCTCTTTGATCTACGGCACCTGCGCGATCTGGCCGTGTTTGATCGCGACTGGTGGCAGCCATTGTCGGTGCAGCTGCGATCCGGCGGCGTTGCGTCGCTGGTAGTTGAATTCGCCGACGGCCACCGTCTGGTCATGGCGCCGCGCCACCGCTGGCGGTTCTGGCGGCGTCCGTTGCGCTCGTTCGTCAATCCGGCGCAGGAATCCGTGCAGTGAGCCGCGGTGGGATCGTGCGCCGCCCGAGCGGTGGCGCGTCCGGACCGTGGCCGGACACTATTCCGCCGCTGCTCCGCCGCATTTACGGCGCTCGCGGCGCGCTCACCGAGGCCCAGGCGCGCCCGCGCCTGGCCCACCTGCTGCCACCCGACGGGCTGCTCGGGCTGGATGCAGCCACGAGCCTGCTCGCCGAGGCCATCGCCGGCGATCGCCACATCCTGGTGGTCGGTGACTTCGACTGCGACGGTGCAACCGCGTGTGCGGTGGCGGTTCGAGGCTTGTGGATGCTCGGTGCGCGGCGCGTCTCCCATGCCGTGCCCAATCGGGCCATTCACGGCTACGGACTGTCGCCTGCACTTGTCGCCGAACTTGCGCCGTTGCAGCCCGACCTGCTGGTGACCGTGGACCATGGCATCGCCTGCCACCCCGGCGTCGCCGCGGCCAAGGCGCTGGGATGGAAAGTGCTGGTGACGGATCATCACCTGCCCGGTGACACGCTGCCGCCCGCCGACGCGATCGTCGACCCCAGCCAGCCCGGTGACACCTTTCCCAGCAAGGTGCTGGCCGGCGTAGGGGTCATGTTCTACGTGCTGTTGGCACTGCGTCGGCGCCTGCTGGCAGACGGCACCCTGGACGGCGGCAGCAACGGGCGTGGCCCCGACCTGAGCCAGTTGCTCGACCTTGTGGCGGTGGGGACAGTGGCCGATCTGGTGCCATTGGACGCCAACAACCGCGCCCTGGTCGCCGCCGGCCTGCGCCAGTTGCGTGCAGGCAAGGGTTGCGCAGGACTGCAGGCCCTGATCGAAGCCGCCCAGCGTGATCCGGCGAGGTTGAGCGCCAGCGATATCGGTTTCGCGGTGGCGCCGCGATTGAACGCTGCCGGCCGTTTGGAGGACATGGCCGTGGGCATCGAGTGCCTGCTCACCGACGACCTGACCCAGGCGCGCGAGATCGCCGCCACGCTCAACCGAATCAACACCGAGCGCCGTGCAGTCCAGCAGCAGATGACCGACGAGGCCGAGGAGGCGTTCGCCAGGGTGGTTCTCGACGCCACGGACGCACCGCTGGCAGCCTGCCTGTTCGACCCTGGCTGGCATCCCGGCGTGGTGGGCCTGGTGGCCTCCAAGCTGAAGGAGCGCCTGCACCGGCCCGCGATCGCGTTCGCGCCGGCCGAGCCGGGTGGCGACATGCTGCGTGGCTCGGCGCGCTCGATTCCCGGCTTCCACATCCGCGATGCCCTGGCGATGGTCGATGCGCGCCACCCGGGCCTGATCGAGCGCTTTGGCGGCCACGCCATGGCGGCCGGCCTGTCGTTGCCACTGGCATCGCTGGCTGCCTTCGAGCAAGCGTTCCGCCAATGCGTGGAGCTGACCCTCGCGCCCGAATTACTGCAGTTGCAGGTTGCCAGCGATGGCGAGTTGGCCGTGGACGAGTTCACCCGTCGTAGCGCCGATGCGCTGCGCGAAGGTGGGCCGTGGGGACAGAGCTTCCCGGAACCCCAGTTCGACGGCGAGTTTGATGTGGTTGGCTGGCGCATCGTCGGCCAGAAGCATTTGAAGCTTGAGCTGGCGCTTGATGGCCGACGCCTCAATGCCATCCATTTCGGGGGCTGGGACGAGCAGGAACCGCCGCCCCGGGTGCGGATCGCGTACCGGCTGGAAGCGGACGACTACCGTGGCGGCGACGCGATCCAGCTGGTCGTGGTCCACCGCGAAGCGGCCTGACGGCGACGCCTCAGTCGATCTGCAGCGGTGCCGCCTTTGGCCGTCCCAGGTCCGCGCCCCGCGGCACAAGTCCCAATCCAAACAGTGGACGCAGTAGTTTGACGCGACGAATCACCAGTTCGTGCAGAAACGCGCAGCCCGCGACCGTCAGCAATGTCACCAGTGCCGGTTCCAGCACGGGTCCGATCCGCAGCGGGATCAACCAGTACGCGGCCAGAACGATCAGGCTCTGGTGCAGGATGTACCACGGGTACACGGCTTCGGTGGCGTAGGGGAGCCAGCGCATCGGGCGGTTCAGCAGCGCGTGGCCCCAGGCAAAGATCGCCAGCAGGGCCGACCACATGTACAGCGCACGCGCCGCTCGTTCGATCGTGCCCCAGGGCACGTGTTGTGCCCAAAGCGGGATGTCGCCGGCGGGCAGGTACTGGCCCGCTGCCTTGAGGCTCAACTCCACCAAGATGCAGGCCACCGCGAGGGCCAGCAAGGGCCGTCGCAGGCGGGTCAGGCCGGTCCAGAAAGCCGCTTTGTCGGCGACAGCAAAACCGAGTACGAAGACCGAAAAGTACTCCGCGTGCAGGTACCAGTCGCCGACCAGGGCGTGGGTTTCTGGAAAGAGCGGTTTCAGCAGCACCAGAAATGCAAAGAACATCACGGCGGGCATCAGCAGCCAGACAATTCCACGGGGGCGGACCAGCCATTCGATGGCACGCTGGGTCGGGCCGGAGCGGAGCAGGGGCATCAGTGCCAGCAGCACCAACGTGTACACCCATAGATAGGCCAGGTACCACAGGTGGTTCCAGGTGATTCCGTACGTAGCCCCGGAGAACGTGCCCGCGGGCCACGGGCGCAGTTGCAGATACCGCCACATGAAGGCGCCATAGCCGGTTTCGATCGTTCCCTTGCTGACCCCTTCGCAGTACGCCTGCACGGACACAACGAACAGCATGCCGAAAACGAGCGGAACCAGCAGCCGCCACGTGCGGGCAAGCATGAAGCTGCGCGGGTTTCGTCCTCGCAACGCCAGCCCGAGGGCAATGCCGGAGATGGCGAAGATCAGCGGCATCCGCCAGCGGTTGAACACGATGCGGACGTACTCCAGCCAGCCGTTCTGGTAGCTGCTGACGATGTGGAAGTCCGAGTCGACCTGATACACGCCACTGACGTGGTAGAGGATCAGGATCGCGAAGGCGAGGACGCGCAATGCATCGATGTCATGGCGGCGGGGCATGGGGCGGTCCGTGATGGTTTCCGCAAGCGTACCCGCCGGGCCAGAAAGGGGTACGTCCAAGTGCTTGATCGTGCTCGGCTTGTGACCAATGGCGGTGATGCAGGGACGAACCGCTGCTCTCCGCTGAGAGGCCGTCCGTATGATGCGCCGATGCAGGATCTTCCGCGTACAGCCATCAAGACACGCGCCGAGCGTTACCTCGCGCATCGTCGACCTTTTGAAGTTTCCTACTGGGTTATAAGTTGCTGCCTGAGCGCCCTGGGTGGCAGCTTCGCGAAGTGGGCCGACTATCAGCGGCTGGGATTGGCACTGGACTGGTGGAAACCGCTGACCTGGTCATGGAGCAGCGCACTGTTGCAGTTGGCGCTGGTGCCTGCATTGCTGTGGTTCACACGGCGCTGGCCGCTGCACCTGGATACCTGGCGACACAACCTCGGGTGGTATCTGCCAGCGAGCGTCGTCTGGTCGGTGCTCCATGTCGTCGGCATGGTGGCCACTCGCAAGCTGGTCTACGCCACCCAAGGCGTCAGCTACGACTTTGGCCATTGGCCGGCCGAACTGCTCTACGAGTATTCCAAGGATGTCCGCACCTTCATCGGCATGGTGCTGTTGATCCACGGCTACCGGCTGCTGGTGTTGCGGCTGCAAGGCGAAGCCAGCGTTCTGGACGTCCTGGACAATGGGCAGGCGATCAAGAAGGTTGATCGGCCAGAGCGCTTTTTGGTGCGCATGCTCGGTCGGGAGTTCCTGATTGCCGCAGCCGACGTGGAGTGGCTGCAAGCGTCAGGCAACTACGTAAACCTGCATCTGGACGGACGCGTCTACCCGCTGCGCAGCACCATTGCCGGCATCGAGGCCAAGCTGGACCCTGTAAGGTTTGCGCGCATCCACCGCAGCTACATCGTCAATCTCGATCGGATTGCCTCGATTGAGCCGCTGGACAGCGGGGATGCACGTGTTCACCTCAAAGATGGGCAATCGCTGCCCTGCAGTCGGCGCTGGCGACAGCTTCTGCGGGAGCGGGTGGACCACGTTGCCGCGACCTGAGGGCAGCGGCTCCCGGGCATCGTTCGCCGGCCCGCGATCCATTCTCAGGTCGCGATCACCGCCGCCTCAGCCCAGGCGCCTGCTAGACTTGGCGGTCATTTTTCGCATGAAACCATGGACATGATTGAACTGAATCCCGTCCACGAGCGCATCGACGATCTCAAGGATCGTCTGCAGGCGCTCAGGGGGTATCTTTGACTTCGACACCAAGGTCGAACGCCTGGAAGAAGTAAGCCGTGAGCTGGAAAGCCCGGATGTCTGGGACGATGCCGAGCGCGCCCAGGCGTTGGGCCGCGAACGCGCGTCACTGGACAAGGTGGTCAACGGCATCCGCAGCCTGACCGAGAGCGTGACCGGCGCCGAGGAACTGCTTGAGCTGGCCGAGATGGAAGGCGACGACGACACCGCGCAGGCGGTGATCGAGGACGTCGAAACCTATGCCAAGGCCGTCGATGAGCTCGAGTTCCGGCGGATGTTCTCCGGCGAGATGGACAACGCTGCGGCGTTCGTCGACATCCAGGCGGGAGCCGGAGGTACCGAGGCCCAGGACTGGGCCGAGATCCTGCTGCGCATGTATCTGCGCTGGGCCGAGTCGCGCGGCTGGAAGGCCGAGCTGATGGAAGTCAGCGGCGGTGACGTGGCCGGGGTGAAATCGGCGACCTTCCGCGTGGAGGGCGAGTTTGCGTACGGCTGGCTGAAGACCGAGACCGGCGTGCACCGGCTGGTGCGCAAGTCGCCGTTCGACTCGGACAACCGCCGCCACACCAGTTTCACGTCGGTGTTCGTTTCACCCGAGGTGGACGACAACATCGAGATCGACATCAACCCGGCCGACCTGAAGACCGACGTGTACCGCTCATCTGGCGCCGGCGGCCAGCACGTCAACAAGACCGAGTCGGCCGTCCGCATCACCCACGTGCCCACCGGCACGGTGGTGGCCTGCCAGACCGAGCGCAGCCAGCACGCCAACCGAGACCGCGCCATGAAGATGCTGGCCGGTAAGCTGTACGAGCTGGAGATCCAGAAGCGCAATGCCGAGCGCGACGCGGTGGAGGCGACCAAGTCCGACATCGGCTGGGGCAGCCAGATCCGCAACTACGTTCTGGACCAGAGCCGGATCAAGGACCTGCGCACCGGCATCGAGCGCAGCGACACCCAGAACGTCCTTGACGGCGACCTTGACGAGTTCGTCTCGGCCAGCCTCAAGGCCGGTCTTGCGGTGGGGGCGAAACGCTCCGACGCCACCTGATCCCAGTTTCGCGACCCACATCGCCCCACGCATCACCTTTCAGACATGACCATGACCGATTCAGCTCCAGCTTCTGCCGACGCCACGACCGCCGAAAACCGGCCCGACGAGAACAAGCTGGTGGCCGAGCGTCGAGCCAAGCTTGCCGAGCTGCGCGAGCAGGGCATCGCGTTTCCCAACGACTTTCGCCGTCAGCACTATGCCGGTGACCTGCAGGCCCAATATGCCGATGCGGAGCAGTGGAGCGCCGAGGCGCTGGACGCGAAGCAACACCGGGTCGCTGTCGCCGGTCGGATCCTGCTGAAGCGGGTGATGGGAAAAGCCAGCTTCGTCCAGATCCAGGACGAGTCGGGCCGCCTGCAGCTGTTCCTGCAGGCGAACGCGCTCGGCGATACCTACGCTGCGTTCAAGGGCTGGGACGTCGGCGACATCGTCGGTGCCCGGGGTGTGCTTACCCGCACCCGCACCGGCGAGCTGTCGGTCAGGGTCGACGAGTTGCGCCTGCTGACCAAGTCGTTGCGGCCGCTGCCGGACAAGTTCCATGGCCTCTCGGACGTGGAGCAGCGCTACCGCCAGCGCTATGTTGACCTGATCGTGTCGCCGGAGGCGCGCGACGTGTTCATCAAGCGCTCGCAGATCATCCGGGCGATGCGCGAGTGGCTCGACAGCCGGCGCTTCCTGGAAGTCGAGACGCCGATGATGCACCACATCCCCGGCGGAGCGACGGCCAAGCCGTTCAAGACCCACCACAACGCGCTCGACCTGGACCTGTACCTGCGGGTCGCGCCCGAGCTGTACCTCAAGCGACTGGTCGTAGGTGGCCTGGAGCGCATCTACGAGATCAACCGCAACTTCCGCAACGAGGGCGTGTCCACCCGGCACAACCCCGAGTTCACGATGCTGGAGTTGTACGAGGCCTACGCGACCTACGAAGAGGTCATGGACCTCACCGAAGCGATGATCCGCGACATCGCGACCTCGGTGCTGGGCACCACCCGGCTGGAGTGGGATGGGGAAACCATCGATGTCGGCCCGGCCTTCCGGCGCTGGACGATGAGCGATGCGGTACTGGAGCACAACCCGGAGATCAGCGCCGACGACCTGCGCGATGTGGATGCGATGCGCGCCCACTGCGAGCGCTTGAAGATCCCGGTAAAGCCCGACTACGGCTGGGGCAAGATGCTGCTGGAGATCTTCGAGGAGACTGTCGAGCACACCCTGATCCAGCCGACCTTCATTACCCGCCATCCGGTGGAAGTGAGCCCGCTGGCCCGCGAGAGCGACGACGATCCCGGCATGACCGACCGCTTCGAGTTGTTCGTCGGCGGCAAGGAGCTGGCGAACGGCTTCTCCGAGCTCAACGACGCCGAGGACCAGGTCGCCCGTTTCAAGGCGCAGGTTGCCGCGAAGGACAGCGGCGATGACGAGGCCATGCATTTCGACGCCGATTACATCCGCGCGCTGGAGATCGGCCTTCCACCGACCGGCGGGCTGGGGGTCGGGATCGACCGTCTTGTCATGTTGCTGACCGGCTCATCGTCGATCCGCGACGTGCTGCTGTTCCCGTATATGCGCCCCGAATCGGGAAGCTGATCAGCCGAGCCGGGTGCCAACCGCGTTGTACCGGATTGATTCCACGGGTTTGACGCCTGTGTTGGGGCGCGTTTGCTACGTCGTCAGAACCGCTCGCTGGCCGGCATGTAGCGCCACTGCCCCACAGGCGTCTTGTTCAGCCCGATCCGTCCGATGCGAAGGCGGCGTATAGCAACGACCCGCAGCCCCACTTGCGCGCACATGTCGCGCAACTGGCCCGGCCGCACATCCTTGATGGCGAAGCGCAGCCGGATTTCGTTCTGCCAGCTGACCTTGCAAGGCGGCAGCGTCCGGCCTTCGTAGCTGAGTCCGCGAGCCAGTCGGCTCAAGGTGTAGGGGCCGGCCTGGCCGTCGATTTCGACCAGGAACTCCTGTTCGAGTTTCGCCCCGTCCTCTTTCAGGCGCCGCGCGGTGCGGGCGTCCTGACTGACCACGACGAGCCCGCTGGCATCGTCATCCAGCGGCATCAACGGCTGCAGATGGGCGAAGTGGCGCTGCAGCGTGCGAATGCCACGACGCTCGTCGCCGTCAATGCGGGTCGCCTCGGTCACCAAAGAGACCGACTCTGCAAAGGGCAGGTTGGCGGGCTTGTGCAGCAACATCGTGGCCGGCTCGCTGGCTTCCAGCCGCGCGCCCGGGTCCAGCTCAACGCACTGCGCAGCTTCGACCATGAATTGCGGGGATTCGACCACTTCGCCGTCAACCGTGACCCAGCCCCCCTCGATGTACTGTTCGGCCTGCGCGCGCGAGCACGCAGCGAGGTCGGATACCTTGCGGGAGAGTCGTTCAGGGGTGGGGTTGGGGTGATCGGACATCGGCGGCACCTGGGTACGGCCGACCAGTGTAGATCGACCCGGCCTCGCTGGCCGGGTCGGAGTTGTGCTGCCACCATTTACTGGCGGCGTCGCCGGGCTCAGGAAGCGTCGGCGATGTCCTTGATGGCCTGATCAAGCACCGGCTCGTCGGCAGCCGGCGAGATGTGGTGCGGCTTGCGCTCATCGGCCGCCAGCTTGCCCAGCGAGCTCTCCAGCTTGCTCTTCAGCTTCTGCGCGGCGCCGTTGATCGACTCCTGCACCGTGGCGGCCTCGGCGGTGACGGCGACCGGGTCGCGTGACGCAAGGCGCGCCTCCATCAGGCAGCGCTTGTCATTCTGGCCGGATTTGTCGGCGTTCAGGTCGCTCAGGTGCACCTCGATCCGGGTGATCTGGTTGGCGAAGCGCGACAGCACGTTGTTGACGACCTTGTCTACGTGGGCCGCGACCGATTCGTCGCCCTGGATGTTCTTGTCGGTGTTGAGCTGGATCTTCATTCAGACGTATCTCCGTCGGTGAGGTTGGCGATTTCGCCGGGTCAAACGCAACAATAGTCCATTGCATGTTGACCCGGCGACAACGGCGGGCTGGACGCCCGTGCAACGGGCGAATTTCCCTCCGCGCGTGCCTGCAGCGGCAGGCGCGCAGCCCGTGGCGCCGGTAAAATCGGCGGATGGATGTCATCAATATCGCCGCCTACCACTTCACCCACATCGCCGACCCTGCGGCCCTCGCCGAGCGGATGCGGATACTGGCGCAGGAGGGTCGACTGCGCGGTACCGTGCTGGTGGCCCCGGAAGGGGTCAACCTGTTCCTGGCAGGCACTGATGAGGGTGTGGACGCCTTCCTGTCGCCTTTGCGGGAGGACGAGCGGTTTGCTGGCATGCCGGTCAAGACCAGCCGCAGCCGCAGCCAGCCATTTGCCCGACTGAAGGTGAAGGTCAAGCCGGAAATCATCGCCTGGCGCCGCGCCGATGGTGCACCACTGGCGCATCCGCGAGCGCCGGGGGTGGCCCCGGTCGATCTGGCGCGCTGGATCGAGCGCGGCGTCGATGACGACGGCCGCCGGGTCGTGCTGCTGGACACGCGCAATCGCGAGGAGGTCGCCTACGGCAGCTTCCGTAACGCGCTGACCCTGCCGATCGACAATTTCACCGAACTGGTGGGAGCACTGGCACCGCACCGCGAGGCCCTGGCCGATGCGACGCTGGTCAGCTTCTGTACCGGCGGGATCCGATGTGAGAAAGCGGCGCTGACACTACGCGCTGAAGGGATGGACAACGTTCTCCAGCTCGACGGCGGCATCCTGGGCTACTTCGAGCAGGTTGGCGGGGCCGGTTACGAGGGCCGCTGTTTCGTGTTCGACGAGCGCGTGGCACTCGACCCGTTGCTGCAACCGCTGGTCGATGGGGAACCGCAGCCTGCCGCGTGAGCGCAACGTGGAAACCGGGCGCATCGCCCCCATATGGTGGGTGAGACGTTGATGGGCCTTGTTCGTTCAAGCGGAGAAATCACTACCGTGTTACGGCTGGGTGTGGAAGGAATGTCTTGCGCGTCCTGCGTGGGCCGGGTCGAGAAGGCGTTGTCGAAGGTTCCGGGGGTGCGCGAGGTCAGCGTCAACCTGGCTACCGAGATGGCCGAAGTGGACGCCGACGCGGATGTCGCTCTGTCGAGCCTGGTCGAGGCGGTGGCAGCGGGCGGCTACGCGGTCCGCGACGAGTTGATCGACCTGGCGATCGAAGGCATGACTTGCGCCTCGTGCTCCGGACGGGTGGAGAAGGCCCTCGCCGCCGTTCCAGGCGTGCTTGAGGCCAACGTCAACCTGGCGACCGAGCAGGCCCGGGTGCGCGTGCTGGCAGGATCGGACCCGGCGGCGCTGGTAGATGCGGTGAAGGCTGCGGGATACGCCGCCAGCCTTCCCGCCACGGGTGCTGACGCGGAGGGCGGGCCGGATGCTACCGTGCCCCCGCCGCGCGACACCCGCCACTCGCGTGAATTACGCCATCTGCTCATCGCGATCGCCCTGTCGGCGCCGCTGATGCTCCCGATGCTGGCGATGCCGTTCGGGCGCGACTGGATGCTTCCGGGCTGGGTGCAGTTTGCTCTGGCCACGCCGGTGCAATTCTGGCTTGGTGCGCGTTTCTACCGCGCCGGCTGGGGCGCGCTTAAAGCGGGCGCGGGCAACATGGACCTGCTTGTAGCAGTGGGCACCAGCGCAGGCTATGGACTGAGCGTGTACCACCTGCTCGCTGATGCCGCACAGGGCGGCGCGCACCTGTACTTCGAGGCCTCGGCGGTTGTGATCACCCTGGTGCTGCTCGGTAAATGGCTCGAGGCGCGGGCCAAGCGCCAGACCACCGAGGCGATCCGGGCACTGCAGGCGTTGCGCCCCGACACCGCGCGGGTGGTGCGCGACGGCGTGGAGCGCGAGCTGCCCCTGGGTGAGGTGCGGGTCGATGATGAGGTGGTGGTGCTGCCCGGTGAGCGCATTCCTGTGGACGCGCGGATCATCGAGGGCCGCAGCCATGCCGATGAGTCGCTGATCACCGGCGAATCCCTGCCGGTGGCCAAGGAACCCGGCGATCGGGTTACTGGCGGTGCGGTCAACGGCGAAGGTCGCCTGCGCTTGCGGACGGTCGCGATCGGCACGGAGACCGCGCTCGCCCGGATCATCCGCCTGGTCGAGGACGCGCAGGCCAAGAAGGCCCCGATCCAGCGCATGGTCGACAAGGTCAGCGCCGTGTTCGTGCCCGTGGTGGTGGCGATCGGCGTGCTGACCCTGCTCGGCTGGGGATTGATCGGTGGCGACTGGAACGTGGCGATCCTGAATGCAGTGGCGGTGCTGGTGATCGCCTGCCCCTGCGCGCTGGGCCTGGCGACGCCGACGGCAATCATGGCCGGCACCGGCGTCGCGGCCCGCGCGGGCATCCTGATCAAGGACGCCGAGGTGCTGGAGACGGCCCGCTCCCTGAAGATCATCGCCTTTGACAAGACCGGCACGCTGACCGTGGGCCGGCCGACGCTGGCGCAACACATCGGGGTCGACGGCGATGACGCGTCGGTGCTGCGCCTGGCGGCCGCACTGCAGGCCGGCAGCGAGCATCCGCTGGCCAGCGCGGTGCTCGACGCCGCGGGCGATCTCGAAGCTCCGCGCGCTTCCAACGTACGGGCCCTGGCCGGCCGCGGGCTGGAAGGCGAGGTGGAAGGTCGCGATCTGCTGCTGGGAAGCTCCCGGCTGATGCGGGAAAGCGGAGTCGACCTCACCGCGATGGAGTCGCAGGGCAGGGAGCTGGCCGCGCACGGCCACAGCGTGTCGTGGCTGGCCGAGCGCCACCCCGATGGGGTTCGTTTGCTCGGCCTGCTGGCATTCCGCGATGAACCCCGTCCAGAAGCCCGCGACGCGATCCGGACCCTGCACGCGCAGGGACTTCGCACCGCGATGATTTCCGGAGACAACGTCGGCGCGGCGCGCGCCGTGGCCGATGCGCTCGGGATCGACGACGTCCGCGCCGAGGTGCTGCCCGGTGACAAGGCAGACGCGGTGAACGAACTGAAGTCCGCCGGCCCGGTGGCGATGGTCGGCGATGGCATCAACGATGCGCCTGCTTTGACCGCCGCGGATGTGGGCATCGCGATGGGCGGAGGAAGCGACGTGGCGATGCACGCTGCGGGTATCACCCTGATGCGTCCCGACCCGCGTCTCGTGTCGGACGCGATCGCCATCTCCCGCCGTACCAGCGCCAAGATCCGGCAGAACCTGTTCTGGGCGTTCATCTACAACGTGATCGGTATTCCGCTGGCCGCTGCAGGATTGCTTGATCCCGTGGTGGCAGGTGCGGCGATGGCCTTCTCCAGCGTCAGCGTGGTCTCCAACACCCTGCTGCTGCGACGCTGGAAGCCGCAGTCGGCAAGTCGGCCCGCAACGGAGTAATGCGCGCTGCTATCGCTCATCCTGCGGTGTGGCCTGGGCGCATCAGCCAATCCAGCGCGCCCAGGCCGGCGCGCCGACCGCTGGCAAAGCTCGCGTTGAGCAGATAGCCACCGGTCGGCGCTTCCCAGTCCAGCATCTCGCCGGCGCAGAACACCCCGGGCAGGGCGTTCAGCATGAGCGCCTCGTTCATCGCCTCGAGACGCACGCCGCCGGCGCTGCTGATCACCTCGTCGATCGGGCGCGGGCGCAGGAGTGTCAGGGGCAGGCGCTTGATGGTGCGGCCGACCCGATCGGTGTCGCCGAGTCCGTCCTTGCCGAGCACCTCGTACAGCAGCGCTGTTTTGACGGCGTTGAGTCCGGCCTGCCGCCGCAGGTGGTCGCTCATGCTGCGTCCGTTGCGCGGCTTGGCGAGGTCGGCACGCAGGCGAGCGGGTTCGCGTCCGGGTGCGAGATCCAGTATCAGCACGGCATGGCCGTCGCGGTCGATCGCGTCGCGCAGCGGTGCCGAGATGGCGTAAACCAGGCTGCCCTCGATGCCGTTGGCGGTGACCACGCACTCGCCCTGCAGCGCATGGTCGGTGCCGTCCTCGTGCCAGTGGGCGACGACCGGCTTGAGCGGCGCGCCAGCATGGCGCTGGACGAAGTGGGAGCTCCAGTCGATATCGAAACCGCAATTGGCGGGGACCAGAGGCGCCGTGTCCACGCCGCGCGCAGCCAGCCACGGTTGCCACGCGCCATCCGAACCGAGCTGGGGCCAACTGGCACCGCCCAGGGCAAGCACGGTGGCGTCATAGTGCGCAGTGACTTCGCCTGACGGCGTCGAGAACCGAAACGCCCCATCGCTGTCCCAGCCTTCCCAGCGGTGGTGCACATGAAAGCGCACACCCTGATCGCGCAGACGCCGCACCCAGCCGCGCAGCAGCGGCGCTGCCTTGCGATCCAGCGGGAACACCCGCCCAGAACTGCCGACGTACGTCTCCACGCCCAGCCCGAGAGCCCAATCGCGCAATGCGGCCGCATCGAAGTCGTCCAGCCATGCCCCAACTGCTTCGCTGCGCTCGCGGTAGCGCTTGTCGAACGCCGGGCGGTGCTCGCCGTGGGTGAGGTTCAAGCCGCCCTTGCCGGCAATCAGGAACTTGCGCCCGACCGAGCCCTTGGCCTCGTACAGATCCACCTCGATGCCGGCCGCACGCGCGGTTTCGGCGGCCATCAGTCCAGCCGGGCCGCCACCAATGACAGCCAGGCGGGGCAGGGCGGTGGGGCGTGTCATCAAACGGCTCCGGGGTGGCACGGCATTGCGGCGCTGCATTATGCCGCGCTGGGGTATCTTCAGCCCTTCGCATTCCAGGGGATACGGATACAGATGCCTATCAACAACGTTCGCCGGCAAGGCGCCGGCAAATGGCTCGCCCTTGCCATCGCACTGAGCGCCGCGATGGCGCTGGTCCCCGGCGCGCAGGCGCACGCGCAGGCACGGGAGGCCGCAACCGATACGACCCCAGCGGCCGACGTCGGTGTCTTCGCCGATGCGCCGGCGGGGTTGCCGGCGCAGCTTGCCGACTTCGACGCCTACATCGAGGACATCCGCGCGCGCTTCGAGGTGCCGGGGATGGCGGTGGCGATCGTCAAGGAGGGTCGCGTCGTGTTGGAGCGCGGCTACGGCACGCGCGATCTGGAGAGCAAGGTGCCGGTGGACGAGCGCACCCTGTTCGCCATCGCCTCCAACACCAAGGCATTCACCGCCGCCGCACTGTCGATGCTGGCCGATGAGGGCAAGCTGAAAATGGACGACCGGGTGGTCGACCACCTGCCCTGGTTCCGCATGTCGGATGCCTACGTCACCGGCGAGATGCGCATCCGCGACCTGCTCGCGCATCGCAGCGGCCTCGGCCTGGGCGCGGGTGACCTGCTGTACTGGCCCGGCTCGAAATACACAACGGAAGAAGTCGCGCGCCGCTTGAAGGATGTCCCGCTCAAGGGCGGCTTCCGCGACCGCTACGCCTACGACAACATCCTGTTTGGCGTCGCGCAGCTGGTCGTCGAGTCTGCCAGTGGCCAGCCGTTCCGGGAGTTCCTGCAGACCCGGATCTTCCGTCCGCTGGGCATGGACGACACCCGCTTCAACAGCGATTACCTGCAGGCCGGCGACAACGTCGCAACCGGCTACGCACAGGCAGATTTCACGAATCTGGTGGCGGCCCCGCGCGTGAGCTGGGGCAATGTGTCTGGCGCCGGCGGCATCTACTCCAGCGTCCACGATCTGACCAACTGGGTACGGGTGCAGCTCGATGGCGGCGTGATTTCCGGCGAAGGTGACAGCGCCAGGCGTCTGTTCAGCCAGAAACGCCAGCGTGAGATGTGGTCGATGATCACCCCGATTCCGGTCGCCAAGCCGTCGGTGCCCGCGCTGGCTGCCGCCACGCCCAACTACGCCGGCTATGGCGAGGGTTGGTCGCTGTCGGACTATCGCGGCCGCAAACTGGTCTGGCACACGGGCGGCTGGCCGGGTTTCGTCTCCCGCATCACCCTGGTGCCTGAGCAGAACCTGGGGATCATCGTGCTCACGAGCGCCGAGCAGGGCGGCGCATTCCAGGCGGCGACGATGCGCGTGCTGGATGCCTACCTGGACGGTCCGCGGACCGACTGGACGAGCGCGTATCTTTCGGCGCGGGGCGATGCGCAGGAAAAGGCCGACAAGTCCTGGCAGGAACACATTGCCAAGCGCGACCTGCGCTCAAAGCCGTCGCTGCCGTTGAGTGCGTACGTCGCGACCTACCGTGACCCGTGGTACGGCGACATCGTCGTCGAGCGGACTGGCGACAAGCTGCGGATCCGCTTCGCAAAGACGCCCGACCTGGTCGGCACCCTCAGCCACTGGCAGCACGACACCTTCGTGGTGCGCTGGGACGAGCGCTGGCTGAACGCCGACGCGTTCCTGACCTTCTCGCTTGAGCCGGACGGGGCGATCCGCGAGGGCCGCATGCAGGCGATCTCGCCGCTGACCGACTTCAGCTTCGACTTCCACGACCTGCGCCTGGTGCCGCTCAAGCCGGATGCGGGGTAGCCGGCTGACGCGTTAGGCGCCGCCGGCCGGGACGTCCGGCTCGAACACGACCACGTGCTCCAGGTCGAGCCGGATACCAATGTCCTGGCCGACCGCGTGGTCGTGGTGCGACGGAACCAGGGCCTGCACCTGTTCACCGTCGTCCAGTTGCAGGGTGTACAGGAAATCGGCGCCCCGGAAATGACGCCGCACGATCCGCGCCTGCATCGGGGCATGGTCGTCATGGAGCACGTCGTCCGGGCGCAGCAGCATCTGGACCTGTGATCCGGGCGCGCTGACCAGCCGATGATCCGACATGAGGACACCAAAACCCGTTCCCACATGCATGTCGTCCACCACGCGCGCCGGCAGCAGCACGCCTTCGCCGACAAAGCCGGCCACGAATGGGTTGGCCGGACGGTGGTAGAGGTCGTAGGCGGTCGTCCACTGCTGCAGGCGGCCTTCCCCGATTACGCCAACCAGATCGGCCATGGCAAAGGCTTCCGCCTGGGAGTGGGTGACCATCAGCGCGCCGATGCCGGTCGCCTTCAGCGCGGCGCGGACCTGGATGGCAAGGCGTTCGCGCAGGTCCGGATCAAGGCTGGAAAAGGGTTCATCCAGCAGCACCATGCGTGGCTCTGGTGCAAGCGCCCGGGCCAGGGCGACCCGTTGTTGCTGGCCCCCGGAGAGCTGGTGCGGAGGTCGCTTGGCGTAATCGGCCAGCCCGACCAGGTCGAGCATCTCCGCCGCGCGCGACCTGGATTTTGCGCGGGGCCAGCGGAACAGGCCGAAGCGGACGTTGTCGATCACGCTGAGATGGGGCAACAAGGCGTGATCCTGGAACACCATGCCCATCTGCCGCTTTTCCGGCGGAAGGTGGACGCCGTTGCCAACCAGCAGCTCGCCGTCTGCGCGGATGCGACCGGCTAAAAGGGGCTCGAATCCAGCGACGGCCCGCAATAACGTGGTCTTGCCCGCGCCGGAAGGGCCGATCAGGCAGCCGATTTGCCCGTCTGCCAGCTCCAGGCTGGCACCGGAGAGGACCACGCGGCCGTCATAGCCGACCGCGCCATTTTCGATCTCAAGCCGCATCGCGTCCTCGACGGGTCAGGGCGATCACCGGTATCAAACCCGCCAGGGCGATCGCCAGCGAAGGCAGGGCGGCACGGGCGTATTCGCCTTCGTTGGTCAGCTCGAACACCCGCGTGGCCAACGTGTCCCAGCCGAATGGACGCATCATCAGGGTAATTGGCATTTCCTTCATCGTGTCCACCAGCACGAGCAGTGCTGCGGTGGCGAAGCTGCCGCGCAGCAGCGGCCAGTGCACCACCCGTAGCTGCCGGGCACCGGTCACGCCCATGCTGCGGCTGGCCTCCAGCAACTGCGGACGGACGCGCAACAGCCCGCCGGCGACCGGGGCATGCGCCACGGCAAGGAAGCGGATGCCGTAGGCCACCAGCAACAGCATCAATCCGCCTTCCAACGGCACATCCCAGTCGCGGGTCTCGGCCAGCCAGGTCGAGAACCGGGCGACCGGCACATACAGGCCGATAGCCAACAGTGCGCCTGGAAGCCCGTACCCCAGGGTGGAGATACGGGTGGCGGTGGTGGTGAGGAAGCCGGGTTGCTCACGCGCGCCCAGCGCGATGACGAAGGCCGCTGCGGTCGTCAGTGCCGCAGCCATGGCTGACAGTGACAGGGCGTTGCGCAGGCTCGCGAAATAGCGCGTGTCCAGATCGTCCAGATGCGCCAGCGCCTGCCAGACCAGCTGCGACAGCGGCAGGCCAAGGGCGACCAGCAACACCAGCGCGCACAAGCCCGTCGCCCACCATCCCGGACGTCCCGTCTGCAACCGTGGCGCCTTGGCGTGACCGACGGAGACGAATGACTGGCGACGCCGCGATGCGGTCTCCAGGCCGACCAGCACCAACACGGCTACCAGCAGGACCGCGGCGATCTGCAAGGCCGTATCTGTGGAGAACAGGGCAAACCAGGCCTTGTAGATCGCAGTGGTGAAGGTGTCGTAATTGAAGGCGGACACCGCACCGAAGTCGGCCAGGGTCTCCATCATTACCAGCAGCGTGCCGCCGGCGATCCACGGCCGCGCCATCGGCAGGCTGGCGCGGAAAAACGACCGCCAAGGTCCCATCCCCAAGGCGCGAGCCGCTTCCAGTGCGCGCGCGCCCTGGCTGGCAAATGCCTCGCGGGCAACGAGGTACACGTAGGGGTACAACGCCAGCGTCATCACCGCGATCAGACCTGCGCGGGAGCGTATGTCGGGCAGTTGCAACGCTGAGTGCTCACGCAGCCAGACGGTGAACGGTGCGCCGTAGTCGAACAGCGCGATGAAGGCCACCGCGAGCACGTAGCCGGGCATGGCCAAGGGCAGCACCAGCAGCCACGCAAACCAGCGCCGCCCGGGGAATTCGCAGAGCGCCACCAGCGCGGCCAGTGTGGTGCCCAGGACGGCGCTGCCCGCGCCGACTCCCAGCAGCAGCCACGCGGTGTTGCCGGCGACCTGTGGCAGCACGTACTGCCACAGATGCTGCAGGGTGTCGGTATCGGGACGCGCCAGTGCCGCCAGGGTGGCCCCAAGCGGAATCAGGCTGGGAAGCGTCAGCGCGACCGCCAGCCAGGTCCATCCACGCGGGCCCGGCTGCGCGCGGGCATGGCGCCCGTGCGCAGTCGGCGGCGGTGGAAGGGTGAACGGATCAGCGATAGCCGGCACGATCCATCAGCTTGACGGCATCGGCCTGCATCGCGCCGGCCTGGGAGACGTTGATCAGATCCTGGCGGTAATCGCCCCATGCCTTGATCAACGGGTCGGTGGCGATATTCGGGTTGGCCGGATACTCCAGGTTCTCGCCGGCGAACAGCGCCTGCGCCTCACCGTCGGAAAGCCACTCGATGAACTCGCGCGCGGCCTGCGGATGTGGCGCGTGGCGGGTCACGCCGGCACCTGAAACGTTGACGTGGACACCACGTTCGCCCTCGGCCTGATTGGGCCAGAAAACGGTGACCGGCAGCGACGCGTCCTTGCGCAGCGCACGACCCAGGTAATAGGTGTTGCTGATGCCCACGGCGCAACGGCCTGCAGCAATGGCCTCGATCACCTCGTTGTCGCTGGCCATCGGCGGCGCCGCCAGGTTGGCGACCCAGCCGCGCACGACTTCCTCGGTCTTTTCCGCGCCCAGGCTGGCCATCATCGTGGCGACCAGACTCTGGTTGTAGACCGAGTTGCTGGTGCGCAGGCACAGCTTGCCCTTCCACTTGGGATCAGCGAGGTCTTCGTACGTCGACAGGGTGGCGGCCGGTGCCTTGGCAGGGTCGTGGATGATCGTGCGCGCGCGCACGGAGAGGCCGAACCAGCGGTTCTCGGGGTCGCGCAGGTTTTCCGGGATGTTGTTGCGCAGGCGCTCGGAGTCCACCGGCTGCAGCAGGTCCATGTTGGTCGCCTGCCAGAGGTTGCCCGCGTCCACAGTGATGAACACGTCCGCCTTGCTGCGGCTGCCTTCGGCCTTGAGCCGCTCCATCAGCGGTGGCGCCTTGTCGGTCAGGTAGGTGATCTTGACCCCGGTCTCCTCGGTGTAGCGGTCGAACAGGGGCTTGAGCAACTGCTCGTTGCGGGAGGTGTAGACCACCAGTTCGTTGGCAGCGTCGCCCGATGGGACGGCGGTTCCGGAATCACTTGAAGGCTGCTTGTCGGCGGAGCAGGCCGCAAGCGCGGCCAGGATGACGGCAGTCAGGGGGAGCGGTCGCACGGAGGCACCTCGGCTGGGTACAAATGAGAATCGCTATTATCTACGAACCTTCGGCGGAAGTATCGCCATGCAGGTTGGCAAAACGGCCACGACGGCCCCATGTAAAGGGCACTGGACCATCCCCCGCGAGTGTTCCCCATGATTCCCTATTCCCTGCTAGATCTTGCCCCCGTCACTGAAGGCAGCGACATCCGCCAGGCCTTCGCCAACACGCTTGACCTTGCCCGCAATGCCGAACGCCTTGGCTACCAGCGTTACTGGCTGGCTGAACACCACAACATGCCCGGCATCGCCAGCGCGGCGACCGCGGTACTGATCGGCTACGTCGCCGGCGGCACCTCGACGATCCGTGTGGGCGCCGGCGGCATCATGCTGCCCAACCATTCACCCCTGCAGGTGGCCGAGCAGTTCGGCACCCTGGCGTCGCTGTACCCGGACCGGATCGATCTCGGCCTGGGCCGGGCGCCCGGGACCGACCAGGCGACCGTGCGCGCGCTGCGCCGCTACCACCAGGGTGCCGACGCGTTTCCGCACGATGTCGCCGAACTTCTTGGTTTCTTCCGTCCTGCCAAGCCGGGCCAGCCGGTCCGTGCCGTTCCCGGTGCCGGCATCCAGGTACCGGTGTGGCTGCTCGGTTCCAGCCTGTTCAGTGCCCGGCTGTCGGCGGCGATGGGCCTGCCGTTCGCGTTCGCGTCCCATTTCGCGCCCGATGCCATGGACGACGCGCTGGCGCTGTATCACGGCGAGTTCACGCCGTCTGCGCGTCTGGCCAAGCCGCACGCGATGCTGGCGCTGAACGTGGTCGCCGCGGAAACCGACGCCGAGGCGCGCCGCCTCTTCACCACCCAGCAGCAGGCGTTTGTGAAGCTGCGCCGGGGTGACATCGGCCTGGTGCCGCCGCCGATCGACGACATCGAATCGTGGTGGACACCGCAGGAGAAGGAAGGCGTGAGCCGGGCACTGGCCTGCGCGGTGGTGGGTGACGTTGACACCGTGCGCAAGGGCATCGCCGCGTTCATCGAACGCCACCGGCCCGATGAACTGCTGCTCACCGCGAACATCTTCGACCACGCGGCGCGGGTGCGCTCATTCGAGATCGCCGCCGAGGCGATGGCGACGCACTGACGCACGCAGCCCTGGCCGGGACCTCCGACTCAGCGCTTCTTTCTGACGTCCATCAGCTCGACCTCGAACACCAGCGAGGCGTCCGGCGGAATCACCCCGCCGGCGCCCCGTTGCCCGTAGCCCTGCGACGCAGGTATCAACAGCACCCGCTTGCCGCCGACGCGCATGCCCGCCACGCCGTCATCCCAGCCGCGGATCACGCGGCCGGCGCCCAGCACAAATTCGATGGGCGTACCGCGCTCGCGGGAGCTGTCGAACTGGGCGCCGCGCTGCTCCGGAGCGTCCTTGTCGTACACCCAGCCGGTGTAGTGGACGCTGATCTCATCGCCTGCTGCCGCCACCGCACCAGCGCCATCGACCAGGTCGATCCGTTGCAGTTCGGCCACGCTGCCATTGGGCGGGGCGGGCGGCGTGGAGGGCGAACATGCCGCCAGCAGCGCGCCGGCGAGGGCAAGTGCGAGCACGAACGGGGATGCGGCGCGCGCGGCGTTGTGGTGCGGGAGTCGCTTCAAGGTGATGGCTTCGCAGGCGGCTTGGGGAGGCCAACGATACCGCTGATCGGCAATGCGCTCATCGCGATCCGGGCCAGATTGCGGCCAATCGACCATACTGGCCGGCCATCCAAGGCCGAACGTCAAACATGAAGACCCCCGCCGGCTTGCAGCCGTTGATCGATGAAGGTGTGATCGACGAAGTGCTGCGTCCGCTCAAGAGCGGCAAGGAAGCAGACGTCTACGTGGTCCGTTCCGGCGATGAGATCCTGTGCGCCAAGGTCTACAAGGACATGGCCCAGCGCAGCTTCCAGCAGCGCGTGCAATACCAGGAAGGACGCAAGGTCCGCGGCAGTCGCGAGCAGCGCGCGATCACCAAGGCGAGCAAGTTCGGCCGCAAGGAGCAGGAGGCCGCCTGGAAGAACACCGAGGTTGACGCGCTCTACCGCCTCGTCGACGCCGGAGTGCGGGTTCCGGCGCCGCGCGGGTATTACAACGGCGTGCTGGTGATGGAACTGGTCACCGATTCCGAAGGCCATTCCGCCGCGCGCCTGGGCGAGGTCGAGTTGTCCGCGGCGCAGGCGCGCGAGTACCACGCCTTCCTTGTGCGCCAGGTCGTGCTGATGTTGTGCATCGACCTGATCCACGGCGATCTGTCCGAGTACAACGTGCTGGTCGGTCCCGACGGCCCGGTGCTGATCGACTTCCCGCAGGTAGTCAGTGCGTCGGGCAACAACGCCGCGCGCAAGATGCTCCAGCGTGACGTCAACAACCTCACCCTCAGCCTCGGCGCGGCCGCCCCGGAGTTGCTGTCGACGCACTACGCCGAGGAGATGTGGGCGCTGTATGAGAAGGGCGAGCTGCGCCCCGACAGCCCGCTCACCGGCGAATACGCATTCGACGAGTCCAGCGCGGATCTGGACAGCGTCCAGCTAGCCATCCGCGACGCCCGCGAGGAAGCGCTCATCCGGCAGCAGGGGCGCGAGGCGGCAGCCGAGGAGGGCTGACTCCGCGTCCGTGGCACGGCGCTCTATATTGCGTTGACCGCGGTGACCAACGATCCTGCCAGCCTGTCGGAGAACGAGCGCTTCGAGCTCCAGGACCGGGCGCGCTTCTAGACCGAGCTTCCAGCCGCGTGTCCCGACGCCCAGGCCCACTGGAAGTTGTAGCCGCCCAGCCAGCCGGTGACGTCCAGCACCTCGCCGATGAAATACAGCCCGGGAACGTGGCGCGACTCCATCGTCGTTGACGACACGCCATTGGTATCCACGCCGCCCAGGGTGACCTCGGCAGTGCGGTAGCCTTCCGTACCGCTGGCGACCAGCGGTAAACGGTGCAGCACCGCGGCGACTTGCTGGAGCTCCGGCAGGTTCAACTGGCGAATCGGCCGGGCAGGCTGGAGGTGACTTAGCCATGCATCGCACAGGCGCTGGGCGAAACGCTTGGGAAAGAGTTCGGCCAGCAGTGTTTTCAGTTCGGCCGCGGGCCGCGCGCGCTGCATCTGCTGCAGCGTTGCCAGCGCATCGGCGTCCGGCAGCAGGTCCAGTTGCAGGTCCTCGCCGGGCTGCCAGTAGGACGAGATCTGGAGGATGGCCGGACCACTGATGCCGCGGTGCGTCACCAGCATGAAGTTGCTGAAGGACTGCCCCTTGGCGGTCGCGGTGACAGGCAGTGATACGCCGCTCAGGTCGGCCAGCCGTTCCTGGTGCACGCCACTCAGCGTCAGTGGGACCAAGCCGGCGCGCAGTGGCAGCACGGTGTGGTCGAACTGCTTGGCCACCTCATAGCCGAAGCCACTGGCACCCATGCTGGGGATCGACAGCCCGCCGCTGGCGACGACCAGGGCCGGGGTGCGGAACTGGCCGAGGCTGGTGTCCACCACGAACCCGTCCTGCCCGGACGCCACGCCACGGTCGGCTACGGGGAGCCGCTGGATGCGCCGGATGCTGCACCCGGTTTCCACCTGCACGCCCGCGGCGCTGCACTCGTCCAGCAGCATCTTCACGATCAGCTTGGAGGACTCGTCGCAGAACAACTGGCCGAGTTCCTTCTCGTGCCAGGCGATGCGATGGCTGTCCACCATGTCGAGGAAGTGCCACGGCGTGTAGCGCGCCAGGGCCGACTTGCAGAAGTGTGGGTTGGCTGACAGGAAGTTGGCCGGGGTGGTGCCGGTATTGGTGAAATTGCAGCGACCGCCGCCCGACATCAGGATCTTCTTGCCGACCCGGTTCGCATGCTCGACCACCACGATGCGCTTTCCCCGTCGACCGGCGGTAATCGCGCACATCAGGCCGGCCGCGCCGCCGCCGACCACGACCACGTCTACTTCGCGGACGCGCGCAGGCCCACTGGTGTCCGCCGCCGCCATCGGCTCAGTCGGTGCTGGGCGCCATGCGCACGGTGGGGCGCAGCGCGGTGCTGCCGCGATCGCCCATCAGCTGGAGTTCGCCGTCCTGGATCAGCACATTCAGGCGCATGCCGCGCTCGCCGATCGCCGGCAAGGCATCGACCACGTGACTGGGGATGTCGAGGACGGTCAGATTTTTGAGGCGTGACACCGAACTGGCGATCTTGTCCCACCAGATATCCGACGCGTTGCCGCCGTAGTTCACCACTACCACCTGGTCCGCCTTGGCGCACGATTTCTTGATTCGCGATTCGTCAGGATGACCCAGGTCGATCCACAGGTTGATATCGCCCACATAGTCGCGCTGCCACAGGTCCGGCTCATCCTCGTTGCTGATTCCGCGACCGAACTCGAGCCGCTCGTCGGCATACAGCGCGAAGGCCAGCAGGCGCACCATAAGGCGGGCATCGGTTTCGGAGGGGTGCTGGGCCAGGGTCAGCGTATGGGTGGCGTAGTAATGCCGGTCCATGTCGCTGATCTGCAGCTCGGCTTTGACGACGGTCGAATTGGCTGCCATGACAGACTCGCGGAAGGTAGCCCGCCATTCTAGGCTTTGCCGGCGCTGAGCGCTGGTTTAGACCTGCCCGGTGGCGAACTGGACCGCCAGGCTGGATACCGCCACCGCGATCCACACGCCCATTCCCAGCGCGATCGGCTTGAAACCGGTGCTTGCCATGCGGCGCAGGTCGGCCGACAGGCCGATGGCGGTCAGCGCCATGATGATGAGGAAATTGGCGGCGACATGGATTACCGGTTGCGCCGCTTCGGGGATCAGCCCCAGGGTGCGCGCGGCAGACGCAACCACGAACCACAGGATGAACCACGGAACGATGGTCGAGAGGCGGAAATCGCCGGCGCCACTCTTCTTGTGCTTCCAGGCCTCGATCGCGGCCAAAATGAGGCACATCGGGATGATCAAGGTGGCGCGGGTTAGCTTGACGATGGTCGCGTGGTCGCCTGCTTCCTTGCCATAGCTGTAGCCGGCGGCCACCACCGATGAGGTGTCGTTGATCGCAGTGCCGGCCCACAGCCCGAAGCCCTGCTGGCTGAGATCCATCAGGTGGCCCAGCGCCGGGAACACGAGCACCGCCACCAGGTTGAAAAGGAAGATCGTGGAAATCGCGAAGGCGGTGTCGTGCCCGTCGGCCTTGATGATCGGTGTCACCGCCGCGATGGCAGAGCCGCCGCAGATCGCCGTTCCCGCGCCGATCAGCAACTTCAGTTTCGACGGAATGTTGAGCAGTTTGCCCAGCACCAGGGCGGAGGTGAACGCTACGATGATCGTTACGGCGGTGATGCTGAGCGACTCCATCCCGGTCTTGGCGACCTGGGTCAGGCTGAGTCCGAACCCCAGCGCGATGATCGACCATTGCAGGATCTTCTCGCCGGCGAAACGGATCCCCGGCTCGCATGCCTTTGGGGGCGAAACCGTATTGCGGATCAGCACCCCGAGCAGGATGCCGAATACCGGGCCGCCCACCAGTGGCAGCCAGCGGCCCAGCAGCAGCGCGACAACGGCAACCACCGTCGCCAGCATCAGGCCGGGCCAAAGCGGGGAGGGCGCGGCGGGAGGGGGCGTGGGTGAGGTGGCCGGGGCGTGCGTGGAAGTTGCCGACATCAAGTGCGCCGTCCAGAAACCGGATTCACAGGATAGACGCCGCCCGGGCGCGCGGCGAGCCGGAGTGCGACTTCATTGGCTGCGGTCAAAAACGCCCGGTGCGAGCCGCCGACCTGGTCGGCTCAGTCATCGCGCAAGGCGAGCGCCGTCTTCATGTGGTTCTCGTAGTTGCCACGGGTGCGCTCCAGATGCCTGCGGATGACCTCATTGTCGGACGCCTGCAAGCGCTCATCGATCAGCGCCAACGCCTGCTCGTGGGTCTCTACCACGGCATCCAGGTAGCCGCGCTGGTAGGCGTCAGCCTCAAGGCCGGCCAAGGCCTTCAGGCGTTTTTCCTCCTCACTGCGCTGATTCCTGATGGCGGGGGTGTCGACCACATCCAGTGCTTCGGCGTCACCCAGTGCGCGGGTCTGGGTCAGGTTCCGCCGGTGATGGATGGAAATCTGCTCGGCGAGGTCGGCTACCGGTGGATCCAGCTGCCCGTGCTGTCGGGCCTGCTCAGCCAGGGCCACCGCCTGCTGATCAAGGGCGATCAACTGGGCAACGGTCTCTCCTGGCGCGACGGCGGTCTTGCTTGCGGTGGCAGCGGTAGTGCGATCGGGCGGCATCGGTGCACGGGTGCAGGCGGACAATGCGAAAGCTGTCAAAGCGACAATGACTAGGGATGCGTTCCTGGACATGTCATTCCTCCCGGTTTCGTGGCGCGCCGCGTGATTCGCAAGGCCCGCGGCCCGTCCATGGATGAATGGCCCCGCAATGACCAAGCTAGGCCAACCGCGGCGCGACGGCGTGAAGGCGAGGTGATGGCGGTGGCTTCGCCGCGGGTGCTCGTCGTCCCGTACGCTTGCGGAAATGAAAACGACGCCTCTTCCTCTCGACGGCGTGCCTGCCAGCCGCGTGCAACTCCGGGACGGCCCTTGGGCGTGCGCGTTGGACGCCGTGCGCGCGCAGTTTCCGCAGATCGATGAAGCCACATGGCGCAGCCGATTTGCACGCGGCCGGGTACTGGATGCGGCTGGAGTCCCGCTCTGCGCGGATGCCATCGCCACCGCGGGGATGACGCTGTACTACTACCGCGAGGTGGCGGACGAGCCGATCATCCCGTTCACCGAACAGATCCTGCACGCCGATGCCGACCTGCTGGTGGTGGACAAGCCGCACTTCCTGCCGGTGATGCCGGCCGGCGTGTACGTGCGCCAGAGCTTGCTGTTCCGCCTGCAGCAAACCCTGGGGAACCGGGACATTGTTCCCTTGCACCGCATCGATCGTGGCACCGCGGGGCTGGTGATGTTCTCGATCAATCCGGCGACCCGGAACGCCTATCAGGCGCTGTTTCGCGACCGTTCGATCCGGAAGCATTACGAGGCGCTCGCGCCCGCGCTTCGCCACCTGGCGTTTCCCTTGATTCGCCGCAGCCGGCTGGAGCCCGGCAAGCCGTTCTTTCGCATGCGCGAGGTGGCGGGGATCGCCAACAGCGAGAGCCGCATCGACGTGCTCGACGCGCGAGCCAGCGTGTGGCGCTATGCGCTTGAGCCCGTTACCGGAAAGAAGCACCAGCTGCGGGTGCACATGGCGGCGCTGGGAGCGCCGATCATCAACGACGCTTTCTATCCGGAACTGCAGGAGCAGTCAGCCGACAAGCATGCGTCGCCGCTGAAGTTGCTCGCGCGGTCGCTGGCTTTCGTCGACCCGCTGACGGGCGACGCGCGGGAGTTCCGGAGCGCACTGGCCCTGGAATTCCCGGGGCCGATCAGCGCGGCTTGAACGGCTTGCGCGGCGCGAAATTGCCGGGCTTGCCACCCGCCGGCTTGCCTGCATGGGGTCCGCGCGGACCCGAGGGTCGGGCCTGCGGCGGGCGGGGCGAGTTCGGACGGGCGGTGCGTCCGCCGGTGTTGTCGCGCTCGTCCGCATGGCGGATGCGCAACGCCTGGCCGGCCACGTAGACCCGCTTGAGGTGTTCCATCAACTCGTGCGGCATGCCTTCCGGGAGGTCCACCAGACTGTAGTCGTCGCGGATGTCTATCCGGCCGATGTACCGGCTTTCCAGATCCGCCTCATTGGCAATCGCGCCGACGATGTTGCCCGGCTGCACGCCGTGGTCGTGGCCGACTTCGATACGGAACGTCTCCATGCCGATCTCATCGGTGCGCGGTGCGTTGCGCTGAGGCGGCGCCGATGGAGCGCTGCGCGGCGGCTGGGATGGCGTTGCCGGGGCCGCGTCATCGAACATGGCTTCAGCGGCGTTGACGCCGCGCGGGGGCGCGGGTGGGCGCGGGTCGGCGCGAGGAGGTGTGGGGCGGCCCTCGTCGAACCGGCGCGGCTCCGGCGACGTCGGCGCCGAATGGCGCTCATCGAAGCTTCGTGGAGTGACGTCACGCTCGGGACGCTGCTGGCGGGGCGGCCGCGGTGGCTGGCCACGATGACCGACGTCACGCGGGCTGGCCCCACGCGGGTCCGGTCGCGGTTCGTACTTGGCGCGAGGCGGTGGCGGCGTCAACAGCAGCGGGTGATCGCCCTGGAACAGCTTGGCCAGCGCGGCGGCGATTTCCACCGCGGGCACGTTCTGCTCGCGCTCGTAGCGCTCGATCAGCTCACGGAACATGCCCAGGTCGTTGTCGGCCAGGGTATCGGTGATGCGATCGAGGAACTTGGAGACGCGTTGCTCGTTGACCGTCTCGATCGATGGCAGCTCCATCTGCTGGATCGGCTGGCGGGTCGCGCGCTCGATGGCGCGCAGCATGCCGCGCTCGCGCGGGGCCACGAACAGGATCGCCTCACCCTTGCGTCCGGCGCGTCCGGTCCGGCCGATGCGGTGGACGTAGCTCTCGGTGTCGTAGGGGATGTCGTAGTTGAGCACGTGGCTGATGCGGTCCACGTCCAGACCGCGGGCGGCGACGTCGGTCGCAACCAGCACGTCGATCTTGCCGTCCTTGAGGTTCTGGATGGTCTTCTCGCGCTGGGCCTGTTGCACGTCGCCATTGATGGCGGCGGCGGCGATGCCGCGGGCGGCGAGCTTGGAGGCGAGTTCATCGGTGCCCAGCTTGGTGCGGGCGAACACGATCATCGCGTCGAACGGTTCGGCCTCAAGGATCCGGGTCAGCGCGTCAAGCTTCTGCACGCCGCTGACCGCCCAGTAACGCTGACGGATGTTGTCGGCGGTGCTGGTCTTGTTCTTGATCGCGATCTCGACCGGGTCTTTCAGGTAGGTCTGGGCGATACGCCGGATCTGTACCGGCATGGTGGCCGAGAACAGCGCGACCTGGCGGGTTTCCGGCGTTTTCTTCAGGACCTTCTCGACATCGTCGATGAAGCCCATGCGCAGCATCTCGTCGGCCTCGTCCAGCACCAGGAAGCGCAGCGCGGAGATGTCCAGCGAGCCGCGGTCCAAGTGGTCGATGACGCGGCCCGGCGTACCGACAATGACCTGCACGCCGCGCTTCAGCGCCTGCAACTGCGGGTAGTAGCTCTGGCCGCCGTAGATCGGCAGAACGTGGAAACCCTTCATGTGCGAGGCGTAGCTCTGGAACGCCTCGGCGACCTGGATGGCCAGTTCGCGGGTCGGGGCCAACACCAGTGCCTGCGGGGACTTCTGCGCGGGATCGATGCGCGCAAGGATCGGCAGCGCGAACGCCGCCGTCTTGCCGGTACCGGTCTGAGCCTGGCCGATCACGTCGCGGCCCTGCATCAGCGGCGGGATCGTGGCCGCCTGGATGGGCGAGGGCGACTCGTAGCCCAGCGCACTGATCGCCTGCCGCAGTGTCTCGGGCAGGGCCAGGCCGTCAAAGTTCAAAGGAGTGTCGGGGATGGAATCGGGGGTAGCGGGCGTTTCGGCGCTCATCGCAGTTCTCGGCAGCGCCGGCTGGGCCGGTCGGGTAGACCGCACAGTTTAACGTCCGCAGACGATCGGCGCGATGCAAATCGCGATCTGATGCGGTCCGGGTCAGCTGCCGGTAAGCAGAGTGCGCTGATCCGCATCGCAGGAACCGCAGTCCCGGCCTTCAGCCTTGTTCGGTGGATTCCGCTCCGGAGGCTGCATCCGCGCCGGACTCGCCGCCTTCGTCTTCGGGCTTGCTGGTCTGCTTGCGCGACTGCTTCTCTTCTTTCTTTTTCTTCTTGGCGATTTCTCGCTGACGCTTTTCAAACGAATAATTCGGCTTCGCCATCGGCGTTTTCCTCAGGTGTGTTTGCACCAGTCTAGGTCATGCGCTCAGGGCGCAACGGTCTGACGACGGGAACGCCGCTGGCAAACGCTTAGGATGGGACAGCCCGCGCATCCAGCGGGTCCAATGCGGTGACAGGTGATGCTGGATCTGAATTTCGACAACGCGTTTGTGCGCGACCTCCCCGGTGATCCGGATACCTCGGTCGGCGTGCGTCAGGTCGATGGCGCGGCATGGTCTGAGGTGCGCCCCACACCCGTGCGCGCGCCGCGCGTGTTGGCGTACTCCGCCGAGATGATGGCCCGCCTCGTCCTGGACGAGGAGGACGCCCGCACGCGGCAATTTGCGGACGTGTTCGGCGGCAATTCACTTCTTGCCGGCATGCAGCCGTACGCGGCCAATTATGGTGGGCACCAGTTCGGTCATTGGGCGGGGCAACTTGGCGACGGCCGCGCGATCAGTCTTGGCGAAGTCGTGACCGGCGCTGGCGAGCGCTGGGAGCTGCAACTCAAGGGCGCGGGGCCGACGCCTTACTCGCGCAGCGCGGACGGGCGAGCGGTGCTGCGTTCCTCGATCCGCGAGTTCCTGTGCAGCGAGGCGATGTATCACCTGGGGGTGCCGACCACGCGCGCGCTGTGTCTGGTCGCCACCGGGGAGCAGGTCGTTCGCGACATGTTCTACGACGGTCACCCCGCGCCGGAGCCTGGTGCGATCGTCTGCCGCGTCGCGCCATCGTTCCTGCGATTTGGCAGCTTCGAATTGCCGGCATCGCGCGGCGACACTGGCCTGCTGCGGCAGCTGGTCGACTTCTGCATCGGCCGTGACTTCCCGGAGCTGGAAGGGAGCGGAGAGGGTCTGTACGCGGCGTGGTTCACTGAAATTTGCCGACGTACCGCGGTCATGGTGGCGCACTGGATGCGGGTGGGTTTCGTGCACGGCGTGCTGAACACCGACAACATGTCGATCCTTGGACTGACCATCGATTACGGCCCCTACGGATGGATCGACAACTTCGATCCAGGCTGGACTCCCAACACCACCGACGCGCGGCGCAAACGCTACCGTTTCGGCCAGCAACCGGCCGTGGCGTACTGGAACCTGGGACGGTTGGCTGGGGCGCTGGCGCCGTTGTTCAAGGAGCCGTCCGCCTTGCAGGCCGGTCTACAGGCCTACGTGGATGCCTACAACCAGGCCGATCGCGACAACACGGTGCACAAGCTCGGCCTGGCCGGTTACCGCGAAGGCGACAGCGCTTTGATGCAGTCGTTGCAGGAACTGCTGGCCGACGCGGAAGTCGATATGACCCTGTTCTTCCGCGCGCTGTCCGATTGCGACGCCGACGCACTCAACGAGGCGATGGACAACGCCGCGTTCATCGACGCGTTCTACGACGCTGACAAGCGCGTGGCCTCCGCCGCCGCGTTCCGGGAGTGGCTGAAGCGCTATAGCGTGCGCCTGAGAGGCGGATTGAACCGGGAGGAGCGCAGGCGAACCATGCATGCCGCCAATCCGCGCTACGTGCTGCGCAACTACCTCGCCCAGCAGGCGATCGATCGGGCCACACGCGGCGACATCGAGGGGGTCAACGAGCTGCTGGAGGTGATGCGCCGGCCGTACGAGGATCAACCCGGCCGGGAGCAATTCGCTGCCCGGAGGCCGGATTGGGCCCGCGACAAAGCGGGCTGCTCAATGCTCTCGTGCAGCTCCTGAAACAAGGATCAATCAGCGCCGATCACGCAGCGTCGATCAGGCGGGAGCGAAGGATTTCCCGGCTTTCTTGTCGCGTTTCTCCGCCTTCTTTTCCTTCATCGTCTTGGACGGCTTCTTCTTCTCGTCCTTCTTCTGGTCCATGCCCTTTGCCATGTCGATCTCCGGTAGCGCCGCTGAGTGGGCAGACGGACCCATCCGGCCCGCACCCGCCAGTATGCGCGAATCCCGGCTACGCGCGTCGCGGGCCGCGTAGAATAGGGGCATGTCATTGATCACCCTGAACAGCGTCGACTACAGCGTCGGCGGCCCGCTCCTGCTCGAGAACGTCGAGCTGTCCATTGAACCCGGCGAGCGCATCGCCCTTATCGGCCGCAACGGCGCCGGCAAGTCCACCCTCATGCGCCTCATGGCAGGCGATATCCAGCCAGACGACGGCGAGATCCGCCGTGCCAGCGGTCGCCGTATTGCCCGGCTGGAACAGGAAGTCCCGTCCGACGCCGGCGGCACCGTGTTCAACGTGGTCGCCAGCGGCATGGGCGAGCTGGGTGCATGGCTGGCCGAATACCATCGGATCAGCCATGCCGACGTGTTCGATGGCGATGCGCTGTCCGATGTGCAGGCCAAGATTGAAGCGGCCGACGGCTGGGGCGCGGATCAGAAGGTCGTGGAAACCCTGGACCGCCTCGGCCTGGACGGCGACGCCGAGTTTTCCGGTCTCTCCGGCGGCATGAAACGGCGAGTGCTGCTTGCCCGCTCACTGGTGTCGGCGCCCGACCTGCTGTTACTGGACGAACCGACCAACCATCTGGACATCGAGGCCATCGACTGGCTTGAGGACTTCCTCAAGAACTCGTGGAAGGGCGCGCTACTGTTTGTCACCCATGACCGGCGGTTCCTGCGCGCACTGGCGACCCGGATCGTGGAGATCGACCGCGGCCAGGTCACCAGCTGGCCGGGCGACTGGGCCAACTACGAGCGCCGCCGCGAGGAACGACTCAACGCCGAAGCGCAGGAGAACGCCCGCTTCGACAAGATGCTGGTGCAGGAAGAGATCTGGATCCGGCAGGGCATCAAGGCACGACGGACCCGCGACGAAGGCCGCGTGCGCCGGCTGGAGGCAATGCGCTCCGAACGCGCCAAGCGCCGCGACGCGGTCGGCAACGTGCGCATGGACCTGGCCCAGGCCGAGTCTTCGGGCAAGAAGGTGATCGAAGCCAAGTCGGTGTTCTTCGACTTTGGCGGCAAACCGCTGCTGAAAGACGTCTCCACGACGATCTTCCGCGGCGACCGCATCGGCCTGATCGGCCCCAACGGAAGTGGCAAGACCACCTTGCTGAAAGTGCTGCTGGGCGAACTGCAGCCGCTTTCAGGCGAGGTCCGCTCCGGCAGCAATCTCCAGATCGCCTACTTCGACCAGTACCGGGCGACGTTGCGCGAGGACTGGAACGCGCTGGAGAACGTCTCGGAGGGTCGCGAGTTCGTTGAGGTTGGCGGCAAGCAGAAGCACGTGATCGGCTACCTGCAGGACTTCCTGTTCACCCCGGAGCGCGCGCGCGCGCCCATCACCCGTCTGTCGGGAGGTGAACGCAACCGCCTGCTGCTGGCCAAGCTGTTCGCCCAGCCCTCCAACCTGCTGGTCATGGATGAGCCCACCAACGATCTGGACGTGGAGACGCTGGAGCTGCTGGAGGAGATCCTCGGAGACTATCCCGGCACTCTGCTGCTGGTCAGCCATGACCGTGACTTCATCGACAATGTCGTGACCTCGACGCTGGTGATGGAGGGCGACGGCAAGGTCGGCGAGTACGTGGGTGGCTACAGCGACTGGGTGCGCCAGCGCCCGGCGGCGCGTGTGGAGGCGCCGACCAAGTCGACCTCAATGCCGGTCTCCCCGATTGCCGCCGCCGCGACTACGCCGTCCAAACCCAAGCGCAAGCTCGCCTACAAGGAAGCGCGCGAGCTGGAGGCCCTGCCGGGCGTGATCGAGGGCCTGGACGCGCGCATTGCGGAGATGACGACGGAGATGAACGACCCCGCGTTCTACCAGCGCGATGCTGACGCAATCGCGGCCCACAACGTGGCGATGGCACAACTGCACGTTCAGCTGGAACAGGCGTTCGCTCGCTGGGCGGAGCTCGAAGGCGAGGACTGACGCGCCGCACCGGCTGGCTCCGGGACTGGGGCCAGGTGGCAATCGGAGGCTGACGACGGGACGTGGAGGGCGTCGGTCAGCCGGGTGCGCTCGCGGTATCCAGGATCTCGCGGTCGGCCTCGTCCAGGACCAGTCGAGTAGCACGCACCAGGCTGTCGAGTTGCTCTGCCGAGGTTGCACTGGCGATCGGTGCCGTAACTCCTTCGCGGGCCATCAGCCACGCGAGGGCCACCTCCGCCGGCGCCGCGTTGTGGGTCTGGGAAACCCGGTCCAGCGCAGCCAGTATCCTCATTCCACGCGCATCCAGATATTTCGCCACGCCTTCCCCGCGCACACTCTTGCCCAGGTCATCACTGGAGCGGTATTTGCCCGTCAGGAAGCCGGAGGCGAGGCTGTAATAGGTGATGACGCCCTGGCCTTCGGCGATGCACAGCTCGCGTAGTCCGGACTCGAAGCCGGCGCGGTCGTAGAGGTTGTACTCGGGCTGTTGCACCGCGTAGCGGGGCAGGCCCAGCTGGTCGGCCACTGCCAGTGCCTCGCGCAGCTGCGCGGCATCAAGGTTGGACGCACCGATCGCCCCCACCTTGCCCTCTGCGATGAGCTGCTCGTAAGCGCGCAGGGTTTCCTCGTAAGGCGTGGCAGGGTCGGGCCAGTGGCTGAGATAGAGGTCGATGTGGTCGGTCTGCAGACGCCGGAGCGAGTCCTCGGCGCGGGCGATTACGTCAAGGCCGCGCAAACCGCGTTCGAAGTCACCCAGCTTGGACCCGACCTTGGTGATGAGGGTCACCCGGTCGCGGGCGCCACGTGCCTTCAGCCACTGGCCGATGATGGTTTCCGACTCCCCGCCGTGATTGCCCGGCACCCAGGTGGAGTAGGAATCTGCTGTGTCGATCGCATCCAGACCCGCATCGATGAAACGGTCCAGCAGGGCGAAGGACTGCTCCTGGTCCACAGTCCAGCCGAACACGTTGCCGCCGAGTACCAGCGGGGCAATCTCAAGGCCGGTTTTGCCAAGGGAACGCTTCTGCATGGGAGACCTCCGTGGTGGGACGGTCAATCTACCGCAGCGTCACCCGCTACGCCTTCAGCAGCTGGGGCACGAATTCGCGTAGCGCCGCCTCAAGCAAGGTGCGATCGAGATCGGGCTCGCGGGTCTGGCGCACCTTCAGGCCTTCAAACAGCACCTGCATCATCAGCGCGCGCTGCTGGGCCAGCGGTTGCGGCAGACCGGGACGGCCGTCTTCGTCGTCCTCGCCCAGCCAGTCCGCCAGTGCACCCCGCAAGGCACGGTCGAAGCCGTCCAGCGAGGCCGCAATGCTGGGGTCGCGCGTTGCCTCGGCCGACATTTCCAGCAGCAGCGCCGGGTTCATGCCCCGACTCTGGTCATCGCCACCGCGATCGAAGCTGGCGATCAGTTCCGCGGTGATGTCCACCTTGCGCTTCAGGTTGATGTCGTTGAGCAGCATCGACAGTTGGTGCTCAACGATGGCGAGGATGATCTGGCTCTTGCCGGCGAAGTAGCGGTAGATCAGGCCCGCACTCATCCCGGCCGTCTCGGCGATATTGGCCATGCTGGCGCCGTGGAAGCCGCGCTCGACGAAGCATTTCTGCGCAGCAGCGAGAATCCGCTCGCGTTGCGCTTCCACGCGTGCCTCGGCCTTGTTGGCTCCAGGAATGTCCGGCGCGGCGTTCATTGGCCTTCGACCCAGCCTCCGCCCAGCACCTTGTACAGGGTGACCCGGTTGGCCTGCTCGGCAAGCAGTGTTGCCACCAACGACTGCTGGGCGTCATAGAGCGTTCGCTGGGTGATCAGCAGGGTGAGATAGCTGTCCAGGCCGGCGTCGTAACGGGCCTGCGACAACTCGTTGGTACGGGTCGCGGCCTCCAGCAACGCTTCCTGGGCCAGACGCTGATCGGCCAAGGTCCGGCTCAGGGCCAGGGCATCGGCGACTTCGCGGAAGCCGCTCTGGATCGACTTCTCGTACTCGGCCAGAGCGATGTCGCGATCCGCCGTGGCCATGCCCAGGTTGGCGCGCAGTCGGCCGCCCTGGAAAATTGGCAGGTTGATGCGCGGCATGAATGACCACACGCCGTTGCCGGCTTCGAACAGACCGGACAACTCGTCGCTCGCGGAGCCAATCGACCCGGTTAGGCTGATCGAGGGGAAGAACGCTGCACGGGCGGCGCCGATGTTGGCGTTGGCCGCGAGCAGGCGATGCTCTGCCGACATCACGTCCGGTCGGCGCAGCAGTACGCTCGAGGGCAGTCCGGCAGGCAGTCCGGCCAAGCCGCTCACGCTCGGCTCGAATCGGGTCGGCAGCAGCGCCGGATCGATCGTGTCCCCGACCAGCAACGTCAATGCGTTGATGTCCTGCGCCACCTGACCGGCAAAACGGGCGACGTCAGAGCGCGCGGCTTCGACGGTCGTGCGGGCCTGGTTAAGATCCAGTGCCGACAGTGCGCCGAGTTCGAAACGCTTGCTGGTCAGATCGTAGGCGGCCTGCTGGTTCGCCAGCCGCGCTTCGGTGACGCGAAGCAGTTCCTGGTCGGCCGCCAACGTCAGGTAGGTGTTGGCCACTTCCGCCACCAGCGCCAGTTGCGCGGCGCGACGCGATTCCTCGCTGGCGAAGTAACTTTGCAACGCGGCGTGGCTGAGGCTGCGCACGCGGCCGAACAGGTCCAGTTCGAACTGCGCTATCCCGAGCCCGGCCGTGTAGACGTCGGTGACCGGTGCGTCGCCGCCGGTGCGCTGCAGCTCCGCGCTGACGCCCAGCGAGGGCACCCGGTCGGCGCGTTGGATACGGTATTGGGAGCGGGCGCGCTCGACGTTGAGCATCGCAACGCGCAGATCGCGGTTGTTCTCCAGCGCCTGCGCGATCAGCTGTTCCAAATGCGGATCGACGAAGAAATCCCGCCAGCCCACGTCGGCGACCGGCATCGTGCCCAGATCCAGCTGGGGCGCCACGGCCGTGGTGGGCTGCGCCGTCGAGTCGGCCGACGTGGTGGGCGGCAGTGGCCACTCGGCGGGGATCGCCGGGGCCACTTCCGGCACGCGCGGCTCGAGCATCGCGCAGCCCGACACGAACAGGGTGGTAGCCAGCGCAAGCGCGGTAACGAGTGGCTTATGCATTGCGGTCGTCTCCTGCTGCCAGAGCTTCGGCAGCGGGTTTGCGCAGGTCACGGTCAAACAGCAACTCGATCACCACGAAGAAGAGCGGAACGAAGAACAGACCCAGCAGAGACCCGACAATCATGCCGCCGAGTACGCCGGTGCCGATCGCACGCTGCGCGCCCGAGCCGGCCCCGCTGGCAATGGCCAGCGGCAGCACGCCCATGCCGAAGGCCAGCGAGGTCATCAGGATGGGACGCAGACGCTCGTGCACGGCCTGCATCGTGGCGCGGATGAGATCCATCCCGTCCTCGACCATGTGGTCACGGGCAAAGGTGATGATCATGATCGCGTTCTTGCTGGTCAGGCCCACTGTCGTCAACATCGCGACCTGGAAGTAGACGTCACGCTCCATCCCGCGCAACGATGCTGCCAATGCGGTACCCAGGATGCCCAGTGGGGCCACCATCAGCACTGCGGTCGGAATGGTCCAGCTTTCGTACAGCGCCGCCAGCGCCAGGAACACGATCAGCAACGAAAGGGTGTACAGCAGCGGGGTCTGCGCACCGGCCGCGCGCTCCTGGTAGGACAGTCCGGTCCACTCGATGTCGAAACCCGGCGGCAGTTGCGCCGCAAGCTCTTCGACACGGTCCATCGCCGCACCGGAACTCTCGCCCGGTGCCGCCTCGCCGTTGATTTCCACCGCCGGCACGCCGTTGTAACGCTCGAGGCGTGGGGAACCGTACTCCCAGCGCGAGGTGCCAAAGGCCGAGAAGGGCACCATCTCGCCTTGGTTGTTGCGCACCGACCAGCGATTGAAGTCCTCCGGCACCATGCGGAAGGGCGCATCGGCCTGCAACATCACCCGCTTGACCCGGCCGCGATCGATGAAGTCATCGATGTACTGGCCACCCCATGCGGCCGCAAGCGTCGCATTGATCTGCGCAGCGGACAGCCCCAATGCGGCAGCCTTTTGCTGATCGATGTCCAGTCGCAGCTGGGGCGCGTCTTCCTTGCCGTTGGGGCGAACGTTGACCAGCATCGGATCCTGGGCGGCAGCCCCGAGCAACTGGTTGCGTGCGTTGATGAGGGCGTCGTGGCCCATGCCCGCGTTGTCTTTCAGGTACATCGTAAAGCCGGCCGACGTGCCCAATTCCGGAATCGCCGGCGGGGAGAAGGCAAACGCGAATGCGTCCTTGATGCCGGACAGGCCCATCATGGCGCGACCGGCAACCGCAGTGGCGGCAAGGTCCTTGTCGGTTCGCTCGCTCCAGTCCTTGAGCTTGATGAAGGCCATGCCGCTGTTCTGGCCGGTGCCGCTGAAGCTGAAGCCCTGGATGGAGAACACCGACTCCACGGCGTCCTTCTCATTCTCGAGGAAGTAGTTCTCGACCTTCTTGACGGACTCCATGGTGCGCTCCTGCGTGGCACCGACCGGGGCCACGATCTCGGAGAACAGCACGCCCTGGTCCTCGGGCGGCAGGAACGAACTGGGCAGGCGCAGGAACAGCAGGCCCATCAGCAGCACCATCAGGGCGAAGATGCCCATGTAGCGCTTGCGGCGGCCGATGATCGAACGTACGCCACGCTGGTACTTGGCGCTGCCGCTGTCGAAGTGGCGGTTGAACCAGCCAAAGAAGCCGGTCGTCTTGCCGTGTTCACCCTCCTTGATGGGCTTGAGCATGGTCGCGCACAGTGCCGGTGTCAGCACGATTGCAACCATCACCGACAGAGCCATGGCGGAGACGATGGTGGCGGAGAACTGGCGATAGATGACGCCGGTGGACCCGCCCAGGAATGCCATCGGAATGAATACGGCCGAAAGCACGACGCCAATACCGACCAGTGCGCCGGTGATCTGCGTCATCGACTTGCGAGAGGCCTCCAGTGGCGACAGGCCTTCCTCGGACATCAGTCGCTCGACGTTTTCGACCACCACGATGGCGTCGTCCACCAACAGCCCAATGGCGAGCACCATCGCGAACATGGTCAACATGTTCACCGAGAAGCCCAGTGCCGCCAGAATGCCGAAGGTTCCCAGCAGCACCACCGGAACGGCGATGGTCGGGATGAGCGTGGCGCGGAAGTTCTGCAGGAACAGGTACATCACGAGGAACACGAGCACGATCGCCTCGATCAGCGTCATGATCACGCCCTTGATCGCGACGCGGACAAACGGGGTGGTGTCGAACGGGGTAACCGCCACCAGGCCCGGCGGGAAGAACGGCTTCAGCTCCTCAAGCGTGGCCTTGACGCCATCGGCGGTGTCCAGGGCATTAGCACCAGTGGCCAGCGAGATGGCCACACCGGTCGCGGTCTGGCCGTTGTAGCGGGTGATGAACTCGTAGTTTTCCGCGCCCAGCTCGACCCGGGCGACGTCGCCCAGGCGCAGCACCGAGCCGTCCTTGTTGTTGCGCAGCATGATGTCGCGGAATTGTTCCGGTGTCTGCAGACGATCCTGCGCGGTGATGGTCGCGTTGATCTGCTGGCCGTCGATCGCCGGCGCGCCGCCCAGCGTGCCCACCGCCACCTGGGCGTTCTGGGCCTGCAGGGCGGTGGTGATGTCGGCCGGCGTCAGGGCATAGGTATCCAGCTTGTCGGGGTCCAGCCAGATGCGCATCGCGTATTTGGCACCGAACACCTGGATGTTGCCGACCCCGGGAACGCGGCTGAGCGGATCGGCGATGTTGGCCCCGACGTAGTCGGCGATATCGTCCTTCTCCATGCTGCCGTCCTCGGACACGAAGCCGATGACCTGCAGGAATCCGCTCGCGGACTTGCTGACATTGACGCCCTGGCGCTGCACTTCCTGCGGCATCAGCGGCATGGCGGACTGAAGCTTGTTTTGCACCTGCACCTGGGCCGTATCCGGGTCGGTGCCTTCCTCGAAGGTCAGCGTGATCGACGCGGTGCCGTTGGCCTCACTGGTGGAGGAGAAGTACAGCAACCCGTCCAGGCCTTTCAGGTTCTGCTCGATGATCTGGGTCACCGAGTCCTCGACGACCTTGGCCGAAGCGCCGGGATAGTTGGCGCTGATCGACACGGTCGGCGGCGCGATCGTCGGGTACTGGGAGATGGGCAGGGTGAAGATCGCCAGCGAGCCGGCGAGCATCACGATGATCGCGATCACCCAGGCAAAAATCGGGCGGTCAATGAAGAAGTGAGCCATGGGGGATTCTCTGCTTACTGCTGCGCGGCCGGCGCGTCGTCAGCGGGCGTGGCTGCATCGGCGGGTGTCGCCGGGTCAGCGGCATCGGGGTTGGGTGCATCGGGTGAGGCGGCGGCCGGCTGTGCGGCCGCTGGCGCGCCGGCGCCGCTTTGGGCAGCCGGTGCTTGTGGCGCGTCGCCTGCTTCTGTTGGTTGCACCGGCGCGTCGGGCTGCACCTTCTGCAGGCCCTCGACGATCACGCGATCGCCTGCCACCAGGCCTTCATCCACAAGCCACTTGTCGCCGACGGTGCGGTTGACCTTGACCTGGCGAACCTCAACCTTGTTCTCGGCGTTGACGACCATTGCCGTCGCGTTGCCCTTGGGATCCCGGGTGATGCCCTGCTGGGGCACCAGGATCGCGTTCTGGCGGACACCGCCGCCGATCACCGCGCGCACGTACATGCCCGGCAAGAGCAGGTCGTCCGGATTATCCACCTTGACCCGCAGCGCGTAGCTGCCGGTAGTCGGGTCGACGCTGACCTCGGAGAACTCCAACTCGCCCTTGTGCGCGAACTCGGTTCCGTCCTCCAGCAGTATCGTGACGGGCAGGCTGCGGCCGTCCTCCAGGGTTCCGGATGCCAGCCCCTTGCGCAGCTGAAGCAGCTCGCTGGCGGACTGGGTCAGGTCCACGTAGATCGGGTCCAGCTGCTGCACGGTCGCCAGCGCCTCGGGCTGGTTGGCGGTCACCAGCGCGCCCTGCGTAACCGAGGATTTGCCGATGCGGCCGCTGATGGGCGAGGTGATGTGGGCGAAACCCAGGGTCACCTGCGCGCTCTGCACGGCGGCCTGGCCGGCGGCGACTTCCGCTTCGGCCTGCCGCAGAGCGGCGGTCGCATTCTCGTTGTCCTGCTTACTTACCGCGTCGATCTTGGCCAGTTCAGCGGAGCGGGCCGCAGTGAGGCGCGCTGCGACCAGCGTCGCCTTCGCCCGAGCCAGCTGGGCCTGGGCGGTGGCGGCGGACGCCTTATAGGCCGCGTTGTCCAACTGATACAACGGCTGGCCTGCCTTGACCATGCCGCCCTCCTGGAACAGCCGCTTGGCAACGATGCCGGTCACCTGCGGGCGCACCTCGGCTATCTGGAAGGCGTTGGTCCTGCCGGGCAACTCCCGTGTCAGCGTCGTGGTTTCGGGGGCAAGCGTCACCACGGTGACCGGGGTTGCGGGCCGCTGCTGGGCGTCTGGCTCGCCACCGCAGGCGGCCAAGGCGACGGCAAGCGCCAACGGCAGAAAAACCAAGTGACGTGGGGACCTGGGCATGGGACTGGACTCAAAAAATGGGATAAAAAAAGGAGCGGGGCGGCCGCTCTGACCGGGGGAGAATGAACGATCATTCTTTTATTGTCAACGGGCTGCGTGCGAATCCTGAACAGGCAACTTAAGCCGTACGAGTATTTGACGAATCTGGATCACGAGGCGCACGCCGCTGAACTCGCCAATACTCGCGGAAGGGACTTGAAGTAAGAGTGATTTCGTGCGTTCGGGTGTTTTTTCACGCCTGAAGACAAGGACCTCCCCCGAACCGGGTTAGGCTGCGCGTCCTTACTCAGATGCGTTATGCGCTCAAATTCGAGGTTTGCCACGTGGGACATACTCCTGGACGCGCCTGGCCGTCGCTGATTCTCCTGCACTGTTGCGTCGTGATAGCGCTCTCGTCTCACTCGGCAGCGCACGCGCAGTCGGCCGGTCTCTCCGCAAGCGAACACCGCGTTCCTACAGGGTCGGCGGTGGAACTGGCGCCAGTGGTGGTGTCAGCGACGCGCATCCCTGCCGATGCCCTGGTCGTGCCGGCCGCGATCGACGTGCTCGAGAGCGACGCCATCCACCGGGCGCGCCCGGCCATTGACCTCTCCGAGAGCCTGGGCCGGATACCCGGCGTGGTCGCCCGCAATCGACAGAACGACGCCCAGGACCTGCAGATCTCGATTCGCGGCTTCGGCGCCCGCGCCACCTTTGGCGTGCGTGGGGTGAGGCTGTACACCGATGGCATCCCGGCCACGATGCCCGACGGACAGGGGCAGGTATCCCACTTTCCGATCGCCTCGGCGGAGCGCATCGAAGTATTGCGCGGACCGTTTTCCGCCCTGTACGGCAATGCGTCTGGCGGGGTGATCTCGCTATTCACCGCAGCGGCGCCGGCCGAACCGACGGCTTCGGCGGGCCTGGTCGTGGGCGGTTACGGCTTGCAGCAGGGCTCGCTGTCGTTCCAGTCACCCTGGGGTCGCCACGGCGATGGGAGTCTCGTGAGTGATTTCACCGACGTGCGCAGCGACGGCTATCGACGCCACAGTCGTTCGCACCGGCGCAGTGGTCAGGCGGTGATCAAGGGCGTTGCCGGGACAGGGACCCGCTACACCGTGCTGGTCAACGGTCTGGACCTGGAGGCCGACGATCCACAGGGACTGACGGCGAGCCAGGTGCGCGGCGACCGTCGCGCGGCCAGTGAGGGCGCGCTTGCCTTCGATACCCGCAAGACGGTCCGCCAGGGACAGGCCGGCGCCCAGATCGAGCAGGCGCTGGGTGAATCCCAGACGGTGCGCCTGACCGCGCATGCGGGCAGCCGCAAGACCACCCAGATGCTGTCCGTGCCGGTCATCGTTCAACGCAAGAACCCGATGCATGGCGGCGGGGCGATCGATCTGGACCGCGACTACAGCGGCGCCGATTTGCGTTGGCAATGGGCCTCAACGCTGCTGGAGCGGCCGTTTTCGCTGACCACCGGGCTGGAGTACCAGGTGTCCGAGGAGCGCCGGCGCGGGTTCGAGAATTTCATCGGCGACCGGATTGGTGTGGTTGGCAAGCTCCGGCGTGACCAGGTTGACCGGGTCACCGCCCGCGATGCCTATGCCCAGGCCGAGTGGGCGCCCGCCGAGCGCTGGCGGATCAACCTGGGGGCCCGGCGCAGCCAGGTGCGATTCGGCTCGCGCGACCATTACGTGACCGCCGACAACCCCGATGACAGTGGTTCGCTGGACTACGCGCGCACCTCGCCGGTGGCCGGGGTGTTGTTCCGGGCCACGCCGTGGTTGAGCGTTTATGCCAACGCGGGAGCCGGGTTCGAGACGCCAACCTTGTCCGAGTTGGCCTATCGCGATGACGGCCGCAGCGGCCTGAACGACGGCCTCGCCCCGGCGCGCAGCCGCAACATTGAAGCCGGCGTCCGTGCACGGCGTGACACCTGGGAGTGGTCCGGTGCGGTGTTCCAGAGCCGGACCCGCGACGAACTGGTGGTGATCGCCAATCAGGGCGGACGCAGCGTCTACGGCAACGCCGGGGTGTCGCGCCGCCGGGGCGTCGAACTGGCCGGCACGATCGAGTTTGCCCCGCAGTGGCATCTGTCCGGCGCCTACACCTTCCTGGACGCCGAGTATCTGACTGATTTTGCCGCGTGCGGCACGCCGCCCTGCGGCGACGACAGCCTCCTCATCGAGGCCGGGCGTCGCATCCCGGGCCTGGCGCGCAATACCGCCTGGTCGGAGCTGCGCTGGAGCCCTCTTGCCTCGACCGACGTGATGCTGGAAGCGCAGTTCACCGACCGCATCGCCGTGGATGATGCCAACTCCGAGTACGCACCTGCCGCCGCGCGCTTCGATCTGGCCGCCGAGCACCGTCTTCAGGCCGGCGGGCTGGAGTGGCGCGGATTCGCACGCCTCAACAACGTCTTTGACCGCGACATCATCGGCTCGGTGATCGTCAATGACGGCAACGGGCGCTTTTACGAGCCGGCGCCGGGTCGCCACTGGCAGGTCGGTGTTTCCGCGAGCCGCAGCTTCTGAGTGAGCCAAACACCGCCAACGGCATGGGCTTTGGCCATCCGCATCGCGTAGGCTCCGGGTTCCGATTTTTCCGGACGAGCGAAAGATGACGATCAACGCCGCCGCGGCGACCGGCAAGGCCCGGTTTCCGCGCCAGATCCGCTACATCATCGGCAACGAGGGATGCGAGCGCTTCAGCTTCTATGGCATGCGCAACATCCTGGTGCAGTTCCTGATCACCTCGACGTTGCTGCAGCACATCCTGGAAGGCACCGAGCGCGAGCTCGCGGCGAAGGACCTGATGCACACCTTCATGATCGGTGTGTACTTCTTCCCGTTGCTGGGCGGCTACCTGTCGGACCGGTTTTTCGGCAAGTACAACACCATCCTGTGGTTCAGCCTCATCTACTGCGCCGGGCATGCGTGCCTGGCGATGTTCGAGGACAGTCGCACGGGCTTCTTTACCGGCCTGGGCCTGATCGCCCTGGGCGCGGGCGGCATCAAACCGCTGGTGGCGTCCTTCGTGGGCGACCAGTTCGACCACACCAACAAGCATCTGGCGAAGGTCGTTTTCGACGGCTTCTACTGGATCATCAACTTCGGCTCCCTGTTCGCCTCGCTGATGATGCCGTTGTTCCTCAAGCACTTCGGTGCCAGCGTGGCCTTCGGCATCCCCGGCGCGCTGATGTTCATCGCCACGTTTGTGTTCTGGCTCGGCCGCAAGCACTACGTGATCGTGCCGCCGGCCACGGTGGCCGATCCGGACTCCTTCTCGCGGGTCATCCGCACCGCGCTGCTGGCCGAGAGGCCGGGGCAGGGGAGGATGGGTTTGTGGATGGCGATGGCAGGCGTGGTGGTCGCGGCCGCCTCATTCGCCCTGATCCCGACCCTGGGCTTCGTGATCGCGTTCTGCATCGCACTGGTGGTGCTGCTGGTTGGCGTGGGCGGCGGCGCCTACCTGCAGCTGGACCGCGCCCGCGGTGTGCATCCGGACATGGCGGTCGATGGCGTTCGCAGCGTCCTGCGTGTGCTGGTGATCTTCGCGCTGACCACGCCGTTCTTCTCGCTGTTCGACCAGAAGGCATCGACCTGGGTCATCCAGGGCAACGCGATGACCAAGCCCGAGTGGTTCGTGTCATCGCAGATGCAGGCGTTGAACCCGGCGCTGGTGATGATCCTGATTCCGTTCAACAACCTGGTCCTGTACCCGGCGCTGCGTCGCTTCGGCTGGGAGCCGACCGCGCTGCGACGGATGACCGCAGGCATCGCCTTCAGTGGGCTGGCGTGGATCGTCATCGGTGGCATCCAGGTGGCCATGGACAACGGTGATCCGATGTCGATCGTCTGGCAGGTCCTGCCATATGCGCTGCTGACCTTCGGCGAGGTGCTGGTCTCGGCGACCGGGCTTGAGTTTGCCTACAGCCAGGCGCCACTCGCGATGAAGGGCGTGGTGATGAGCTTCTGGAACCTGACCACCACCATCGGCAACCTCTGGGTGCTGCTGGCCAATGCCGCGGTACGCAATGATGCGGTGACCGGCAACATCGCCGCGACCGGCCTGAGTACCGCGTCGTTCCAGATGTTCTTCTTCGCTGCCTTCGCACTGGTGGCCGCACTGGTGTTCGGACTCTATGCCCGCCGTTACCGCGTCGTCGACCACTACCGGAAAGTCTGACCCATGATCACATTGGCCATTATTGCCATCACCGTGCTGGTGTCCTGGCAGGCGTTCGGCAACCCTCGCCTGCTGGAGCGCCTCATCCTTTGGCCGCCGGCAATCAGCGGCGCGAAGCAGTACGACCGCCTCATCACACACGGCTTCATCCACGCCGATTGGCAGCACCTGTTGTTCAACATGATCACGCTGTTCTTTTTCGGCCGGTTCGCCGAGCAGCTGATAACGCAGATGATCGGGCCCGTCGGCTTCGCGCTCTTTTACCTGTCGGCGATCGTGGTGGCGATCATGCCCACCTACCTGCGCCACAAGGGTGACCGCAACTACCGCAGTCTGGGGGCGTCCGGGGCGGTGTCGGCGGTGTTGTTCGCCTTCATCCTGGTCAAGCCGTGGTCGCTGATCTTCGTTTTCTTCCTGCCGGTGCCAGCAATCCTGTACGGCGTGTTCTTTGTCGGCTACTCGTTCTGGATGGACCGCAGCGGCGCCGGCCGAACCAACCACAGTGCCCACCTGTCGGGCGCGATCTACGGCGTTCTGTTCGTGCTGATGCTCAATCCGGCCATCGGTAGCCACTTCCTGCGTGAGCTGCTGAGCCCATCGTTCGGGTGAGGCCGGTCAGGATTCGAGCGGTTCGGTAGCCTCGTCGCCGTAGGTTTGCAGCAGGCGCTGGTAGACGATGGCATCGAGGCTCTCCAGTTCCGCGCCGTCGGCCGCCGAATCCTGGCTCAGCTCGTAGAGCCGCGTGACCAATTCCTCTGCATCGTTGTCCGCCCCCGCAGTGCAGGGTGGGGGAAACGAATTGTCCTGATCCCACATTGCTGATCTCCCCAACCCCGCGGCAAGCGGGGATAACCAGGTAAGCGCAGGTTCCGTGCCAGTCGCCAACGCCCGGGATGGGGAGCCCGGGGCAGGGGCGCGTTGCCCCGGTGCGTCAGGTCCAGCCGAGGGATGGCACGCTCTGCCCATGTGCGCGGTGCTCATGCCTGGTGAATGCCTCCGGTAGTAGATTGCTGGCAACCCAACAACACCAGGAGCTTCCCCATGGCAGGTCAATCTTCTCCACAAACGCCACCGCCGCGTCACGACGTTGACGCCGGCCGCTTCATTCTCACCGTCGATGGCACCGATGCGGTACTCGACTATCAAGAGGAAGGCGGTGTCATGGTTATCACCCACACCGTTGTGCCCTCCGAGATTGGCGGCCGCGGAATAGCCGGGCAACTCGTGGAAGCGGCCTTCGAGCACGCCAGCAGGCAGGAATGGAAGGTGCGCCCGGAATGCAGCTATGCCGCTGGATGGGCCAAGCGCCATCCCGCCTATCTTTCCCTCGTGGAACAAGGCGGGTAACTGCCCAGGGGCTTTGCCGTTGTCGGCCGATCATGGTCGGGTGTTCGCCATTGACGGACACTTGTGCCAGCCTACGCGACCCGTACCGGTCACCAAGCAGCCATGCGCCTCAACAAACACATCAGCGAAAGCGGTTTCTGTTCCCGCCGCGAAGCCGATCGCCTGATCTCCGAAGGTCGGGTGACCGTGAACGGTGTTCGCGCGAGGGTCGGCTCGGAAGTCGGTGAGGATGACGAGGTCAAGATCGATGGCCAGGCGTTGCGCGTGCGTACCGTGGCCAAGGGCAAGCGCAAGCACGTATACATCATGCTCAACAAGCCGGTGGGGATCACCTGCACGACCGAGTCGGCGGTGGACGGGAACATCATCGATTTCATTGGCCACGAGCAGCGGATCTTTCCTGTCGGCCGGCTCGACAAGGACTCGGAAGGGCTGATCCTGCTGACCAGCAACGGTGACATCGTCAACGAGATCCTGCGTGCCGAGAACAAGCTGGAGAAGGAGTATCTGGTCGCGGTCAATCACGACGTGACGCCGGAGTTCCTGCGCGCGATGGCCAAGGGGGTGCCCATCCACGGCCAGACCACGTTGCCCTGCAAGACCTCCAAGTTGGGGCGTTTTGGGTTCCGCATCGTGCTGGTGCAAGGGCTCAACCGCCAGGTCCGCCTGATGGCTGCGTACTTCAAATTCCGGGTCAAAACGCTGGTGCGTGTCCGTATTGGCAACGTCAAACTGGGCCGCTTGAAGATCGGCCAATGGCGAAATCTGACCGACGAGGAACTGCAGGGTCTGATTCCGCACCGCACCGAGTGGTGAGGGGATACCCCGCCGGACCTGATCCGCAGCAATAAACAGCCGTTCGAGCCCAGGCGTTGTCGCGCAGGGCTTTCGTGCATACGGACGTCACGTCCGCGCGATTAGGCTGCGCACAAATCGTTCAGGGAATCGCTTCATGCGTCACACGCCACTTATCGCCGCGCTCATGGCCGGCTTGCTGGTCACCGCCATCGGTTGTGACCGCTCTTCGCCCGATGCTGCCCGTCCCGCGGACACCGCCACCACTCAGCCTTCGGGGTTGCCCGAGCCGGTGACCGACGACCAGCCGGTAGTGCTTGAGGACGTTGTCGAGGGAACGAGCGACTATCTCGTCGGCATCAGCTATCAGGGCGACGCGTCAACGTATCCCGGTCTGGCGCGGCAGTTGAAAGCGTACGCCGACAGTGCCCGCGAGGAAATGATCCAGGCCGCGCAGTCGCGCCCCCGTGGAGAAGACGCCGGCAGCAATGTTCCCTACGACCTGTCACTGAGCTTTGTCGAGGTGCTGCGTACGCCGCAGCTCGTCTCCTGGGCTGCCGATGGCAGCAGCTACACGGGCGGCGCCCATGGGATGCCGTTGCTTGCGCGTTTCAACTGGCTTCCCGCGCAGGAGAAGATGCTCACCGCTGAGGATCTAGTAACCGACGCGGCCGGCTGGAAGGCGATTTCCGACTTCACCCGCGAACAACTGCACACGGACCTCTCCCAGCGCGTCGATGCCGATCATCCGGATCCCGCAGAGCGCACCCGGATGATGCGCAACGCGAGCCGCATGATCGATGAGGGAACCGTGCCCGAGGCCGCGCAGTTCGCCCAGTTCGAACCCTTGCAGGGCACAGCGGGGAAGCTGCGCGGACTGCGTTTTGTTTTCTCGCCCTATCAGGTCGGGCCCTACTCGGATGGCGTCCAGACCGTCGATGTGCCGGCAGGTGTGTTGATGCCGCATCTGGCCGCGCAATACCGTGAGCTCTTCGACGGCGGTAGTTAGCGTTGCAGCATCCGCAATGTGCCCACCCACAAAAAACGCCGCCGGGATCAACCCGGCGGCGTTTTTCATCCAGGCTTTGCGACTGGACTACTCCTTGATAACCGGCACCTTGCTGTCATCGGTGACCGTTCCATCAAGTCCGCGGCGCACCAGCAACGGCGTGATTTCCGCTTCATGGCCGGCGAAGTCGCGGAACAGCTGCAAGGCGTCCTTGCTGCCGCCGCGCGAGAGCAGGGTGTCGCGGAAGCGATCGCCGTTCTCGCGGGTCAGGCCGCCATTCTTCTTGATGTACTCAACCGTATTGGCGTCGAGCACTTCCGACCAGATGTAGGCGTAGTAGCCCGCTGCGTAGCCGCCCATAATGTGGCTGAAGTAGGGCGTGCGGTAGCGCGGCGGCACGGCGGCGTAGTCGGTCCCGTTGGCTTTCAGCGCAGCGCCTTCAAAGTCCATCACGCCGGCAGCGTCAGGGATCTTGTCGGCCTTGGCCTGGTGCCAGCTCTGGTCAAGCATCGCCGAACCCAGGTACTCGGTGGTGGCAAAGCCCTGGTTGAACTTGGAGGCGGCCGCCACCTTGTCCAGCAACGCCTGCGGCATCGCCTCGCCGGTCTTGTAGTGCTTGGCGTAGTTCGCCAGCACGCTGGGCCAATCGGCCCACATCTCGTTGACTTGGGACGGGAACTCGACAAAGTCGCGCGGCACGCTGGTGCCGCTGAAGTACGGGTACTTCACGTTCGAGAACATGCCGTGCAGCGCATGGCCGAACTCGTGAAACATCGTGGTGGTCTCGTCCCACGTCATCAGGGCCGGGCCATTGGTCGGCTTGGTGATGTTGAGGTGGTTGGCAACGATCGGCAGGTTGCCCGTCAGTTCGGACTGGGAGACGTAGGAGTTCATCCACGCCCCGCCGCGCTTGGACGGACGGGCAAACGGGTCGAACACGAAGATCGCCAGCTGGCTGCCGTCCTTGTCGAACACGTCATACGTGGTCACGTCGGGGTGGTAGACCGGCAGGTCGGTGCGCTGCTTGAAGGTCAGGCCGTACAGCTGGCCGGCGGCGTAGAACACGCCGTTCTCGAGCACGTTCTTCATTTCCAGATACGGCTTGAGCTGGGACTCGTCGAAGTCGTATTTGTCGGCGCGGACCTTCTCGGTGTAATACGCCCAATCCCACGGCTCCAGCTTGAAGGTGGGCTCGCCCTTGGCGGCCTGCTCCTTGTCGATCATCGCCTGCAGCGCAGCGCCTTCGCGGCGGGCGTTGGCGACGGCCGGGGGAGCCAGCTTGCCGAGCATTTCGTTTACCGCCTCGGGGGTCTTGGCGGTTTCATCGGCCAGCACGTAGGCCGCGTAGGTCGGATAGCCCAGCATCTCGGCCTTTTCGGCGCGCAGCTTGAGGATCGTCGAGACCAGCTTGGTGTTGTCGAACTCGTTGCCACGGCTGCCGCGGCTCACCGATGCCTTGTACAGGCGCTCGCGCAGGGCGCGGTTCTCGAGCTGCGACTGCAACGGCTGGCCGGTGGTGTTGAGCAGGGCGATGACGTACTTGCCGTCCTTGCCGGCGGCCTTGGCCGCATCGGCGGCGGCGGCGATCTGGTCGTCCGTCATGCCGGCCAGCTCGTCCTTGCTGTCAACCGTAATGGCGGAGGCGTTGACCTCGGCCAGCACGTTCTGGTTGAACTGGGTGCTGAGGTTGGCCAACTCGCCGTTGATCTCCTTCAGGCGGACCTTGTCGGCTTCGGGAAGCTTGGCGCCCGAACGGACCAGGTCGGTGTGGTACCGCTCGACCAGGCGCACGCCCTCGGCGTCCAGGCCCAGCGAGTCGCGGGTGTCGTACAGCTTCTGGATGCGCTCGAAGAGCTTCGGGTTCAGCGCAATGGCGTCGCGGTGCGCGGCCAGCTTGGGCGCGTACTCGGCCTGGATCGCCTTGCGGGTGTCGTTGGTGTCCGCACCGACCAGCGAGAAGAACACGGTCGAGGTACGGTCGAGGATCTCGCCGGACTTCTCCAGCGCGATGATGGTGTTCTCGAAGGTCGGCGCCTCGGCGTTGTCGGCGATCGCTTCGACTTCCTTGAGGTGCTCGGCCATGCCGCGATCAAAGCCGGGGCCGAAATCGGCGTCGGTGATCTTGTCGAAGGCGGGGTAGTGCAGCGGTAGGCTGCTCTCGGCAAAGAAGGGGTTGTCGCTGGATTCGTTCACGGTGTTGCCGTCCTGGGTTGCGGACTGGCTGGGCTCAGCCGTATTGGCGTCGGACTGGCTGCAGGCGGCCAGGCTGGTGGTCAGCGCCACTGCCAGGGCCAGCGCGAGAGGGTGCTTCATAGGACAGGAACCTCGTCGATGGGATGCTGCAGCCTAACCGATACGCCATTTTCGCACCCATGACAAAAGCCACCCCCACGCCGGCGGATGGGGGCCGGTATCCTTGCAAACCTCAAGGGTCCGCGAGCGGGCCCGGCCACCCGCAAGAGCGTCCGATCGCCGATGAAAGACCAATTATCACCCTGGGTCCAGCAATGGCTGGACGTGTTGCTCCCAGCCGGGCAGATCGTGCTGATCGTGATTGCGGCGTGGGCGGTGCGCGCACTGGGGCGGCGCCTGATCACGCGGGTCAGCCAGCGCTACAACCTGTTGCCGCAGGTGGCGATCGGCGGCCGTCGTCTGCTGGGATTCCTGGTGTCCTTCGGCGCCCTGCTGTTGATTCTGGAGCGCTTTGGCGTCTCAGGGACCATCCTGTGGACCGCGTTCACCGGCTTTGCCGCCGTAGGCGCGGTAGCGTTCTTCGCCGCATGGAGCGTGCTGTCCAATATTTTCTGCACCGCGTTGATCCTCACCACCCGTCCATTCCGGCTGAATGACCACATCGAATTGCTGGAAAATGGGGAAAAGCCGGGCCTGAAAGGCCAGGTGGTGGACATCAACCTGATCTACACCACGCTGCAGGAATGCATCGACGGCAAGTCCTCGTCGGTCCTGCAAGTGCCCAACAACCTGTTCTTCCAGCGCACGGTGCGCCGTCACCTGCCTGCGCGTGGCGGCGCTAATCCGACTGCTATCACCACCCAGCCCCAAGGCGTCACGACGTATCCGAACGTGCTTGCGAATCCGACTGAACAGAGCACCAACCGGCGCTACGGTCTGCCCGACGCTTGATCCCGGTCAGGGCCTGCCGGCGGTGGTCCGCCCACCATGGGTGGCAAGGTGAATACAGGCAGGAGTACCGGCATGAGCGAGTTTCACGTCGACATGGGCGACAGGGTGGGCGCCGCAACGATCGACCCACAGGCGCTGGCGCGGATCGAAGACGCCATTTACGACGTTGACCCCGCCGCGGTAGTCGATTTCACCCCAGCCAGCCGACGACTGCGTGTCGCCGCTGCGTTGGATTCGGATCATCTGGCCGTCGTGCTGGGCTTTGCGGGCTATCCGGTGGAGCCGGATGCGATCGAGCAGTTGCCGTCCATCTGCTGCGGTGGTTGCAGCGGCTGAGTGGTGCGGGCATCGTCCTTTGATGGAGGCGGCATCGTGCCGTGCACCTGGGAGGCGGGCCATGGTCACACAAAGCGCGTATCGCTCGTTCGCCGAGTTCTATCCGCACTATCTGGCTGAGCACTCGAACAGGACGTCGCGCCGGCTGCATTTCATCGGTACCACGCTGGTCCCGGTTCTTCTGCTTGGCGCTGTTTTGACCGGGAACGGCTGGCTGGCGATGTTTGCACCGATCCAGGCCTACGGATTGGCGTGGACCGGACACTTCGTTTTCGAGCACAACCGACCGGCGACCTTCCGCCATCCGTGGTGGAGTCTGCGAGGCGATTGGCGGATGTGGCGGGAGATGCTGAGCGGGAAGATCCGATTCTGACGCAACGCACGCTGCGGGACTCCGTCAGCTCCGGTCGGGTGGTGGAGCGGCATCCGCCATACGTTTCTGCCGGTCGATCTCCAGCTGCGTCAGATACAGCCGCATATCGAACTCCAACTGGTGGTAGTCCGGTTCCATGTGCGCGCAGAGTTGGTAGAACGGCTTGTTGTGCGCCGCCTCACGCAGGTGGGCTAGCTCGTGCACGACGATCATGCGGAGAAATGGCTCTGGCGCATCGCGGAAAACCCCGGCAATCCGGATCTCGCGACTGGCCTTGAGGCGGGAACCCTGCACGCGCGAGACCGATGTGTGGGTGCCGAGTGCGTGACGCACCGCCTGCAGGCGGTTGTCGAACACCACCTTGTCCAGAGGTGGCGACTTGCGCATGTGGCGATCCTTGAGCGCGACCACGTAACCATAAAGCGCGCTGTCGTTGCGGACATCGTGGGCCTGGTTGTAGCGCTGACGCAGCCACGGGCCAAGGCGATCCGCACCAATCATCGCCCTGATCTGATCGAGCAGGTGGGCGTCATAACCGGCGAGGTACTTCAGCTCGGACATGTGGCTACGATACGGCAATGCGGCAGTCGTTCGGTCTCGCAGGCACTGCATTTGATCGAGTCACGACGTCGCCTTCAGGTACGCCGGGTACACTGCCTGCAGGTAGCAATACCGGCGGTTTTTCCGCCCAATTCCACGTTCACCGAGGTGCCATGATGCATTCCCTTATCGACGACTTCAGCGCAAATCTTTTCCAGGATCCGGTCGGCCCGTGCATATCGCTGTACCAGCCGACCCATCGCAGCCATCCGGACAACGGTCAGGACCGTATCCGCTTCGGCAATCTGGTCAAGAAGGCGGAGGCGTCGTGGAAGGAGCGCTATCCGGACAAGGACCCGGCGCCCCTGCTGGCCAACCTGCGCAAGCTGGGCGAGGAGCATAAGTTCTGGAACCACACGTTGGACGGGTTGGCAGTCCTGGTCTCACCTGAAATTTTCCGTGTCTATCGTCTGCAGCGTGCGGTGCCCGAGCTGGTCAACGTCGGCGAGAGCTTCCACATCAAGCCTCTGCTGCGGATGGTGCAGTCCGCGGATCGTTACCAAGTGCTGGCGATCAACCGTCACAGCGCCAAGATGTTCGTCGGCAACCGCGATGCACTGGACCCGTTCGACGCCGGCGACGACTTTCCGGACACCCTGGAATCGGTGCTGGGTGACGATCCGCTTCGCCAGCGCCCGGCGTCGTGGTCGCGCGGCGCTGCGGCCACTATTGCCGGCGTCAACGATGGCCAGATCGAGCGGAGCAAACTCGTTGATGCCGATACCGAGCAGTTCTTCCGTGCGGTGGATCGTGCAGTCGCCGAGCAGTTCTCCCGGCCCTCGCGGCTGCCTTTGATGCTGGCGGCGCTGCCCGAGCACCAGGCGATGTTCCGCAAGTTGAGCCACAACGCCTATCTTCTGCCGCAGGGCATCGACACCCATCCCGACGCTCTTGGCATGGATGAGTTGCGCGAGCGGGCGTGGCGCGTCATGGAGCCCAAGTACCTAGAACGCCTGGCGGGACTGATCGATATGTACCACGCCGCGCGCGCGCGCTGGCTCGCCAACGACGATGTCGCCCAGGTCAGTCGCAGCGCGTTTTCCGGTCGCGTGTCCACGCTGCTGGTGGAGGCGGACCGCCAGGTCAACGGCACCATGGACCCCGAAAGCGGCGCGGTGGACTTCGCTGCCGAGGGTGGCATCGGCGAGGACCTGCTGGACGACATCGCCGAGAAGGTGATTGCCAACGGCGGCCAGGTCGTCGTGGTGCCCAAGGGACGGATGCCCAGCGAGACCGGGCTGGCGGCGATCTATCGCTTCTAAGTCGAGTATCCAGGCCAATCCGGGCGCTTCCAACGGCCCGGTTGGCAGTTCAACGTTGCGCCGGAATTCTAAGATGAGCCTGGTCTCGATGTGGGCCACTTCATGGCCCATGGAAACTGTCCAGCGGCTCGCGTGAATGTCTGGTCAGGCGCAGCGAGGCCATCGCCTGCAACCCGATGCCGATGGCGATAGGAGCTATTTCCGTTCGGCGTTGAGTTCAGCAGTCGTGTCAGGTTCTAGTATGGGGCTCCATATCGAACGGAGTTCCTTCGCATGCCGCACCTTGACACCCTCTCCGTACACGCCGGCCGCGAGGACTTAGGCCAGTTGGGTGTGCACGCACTGCCCATTGACCTCTCCACCACCTATCCCGTCCCCGACCTGGCCGCCGGTACAGCCAGTTTCGACGCGCTGGTGGCGGGAGACGCCACCGCAGCCAATCCCATCTATGCGCGTCTGCACAATCCCACCGTGGCGCGGGTGGAAGGCGCACTGGCACGGTTGGAGGGAAGTGAGGCCTGTGTCGCCTTCGGTTCCGGCATGGCGGCGTTGACGGCTCTGTTGATGGCGGTGCGCCAGCAGGGCGGACACGTTCTTGTGGTGCGTCCGTTGTACGGGACTTCCGATCATCTGCTCGCCAGCGGTATGGCCGGGCTGGAGGCCGAGTTTGTGGACGCGATCGACATCGGCTCGCGCCTGCGCCCCGATACGGCCTTGGTGATGATCGAGACTCCCGCAAATCCGACCCTGGATCTGGTCGATATACGCGCGGTGGTCGCGGCCGCCGGCAACGTGCCGGTGGCGGTCGATTCAACCTTTGCCACTCCGGTGCTGCAGAACCCGATGACCATGGGCGCGGCGTACGTATTGCACAGCGCGACCAAATTCCTTGGCGGACATGGTGATGTCATTGCCGGCATGGTGTGCTGCAGCGAGGAGAACGCCAAGCCGCTGCGTCAGGTCCGGGCAGTCACCGGTGCGCTTTTGCACCCGCTGGGTGCGTACCTGCTGCACCGCGGCCTGCCGACGTTGGCCTTGCGCGTGGAACGGGCCCAGCACAACGCCGGATTGCTGGCGCAGCGTCTCGCGGAACATCCGGCCGTGGCGAAGGTGTTCTATCCCGGCATGGGAACAGTCGCCAACGATCACCTGGCCGCCACCCAGATGCGCGGACCCGGCGCCTTGCTTGCCTTCGATCTGCACGGAGGCCATGCAGCGGCGGCCACAGTCATGAAGGCGGTGCGGCTGCTCACACCGGCAGTCAGTCTGGGCTCTGTGGACAGCCTGATCCAGCATCCTGCCGGGCTCACCCACCGCCTCCTCGACGAGGCCACCCGTCGGGCGACGGGCATCACTGCGGGCCTGTTGCGGGTATCGGCGGGCATTGAGCACGTGGATGACCTGTGGGCGGACCTGTCGCAGGCGCTGGACCAGGTTGGCGTCGCCGCGGATTCCCTGACGAGCGCTGCTATTGCGTAGCTGAGAGCGCCTGTCCACCACACTCGACCATCACGCGGCCGGCGCATCGTTTACGTTCCGGCCGACCCGGGCGATGATGCCCGCCCGGGCACGTTCGGCCTTTGAATTCATGGAGTGCGGTGAAGTGAAACTTGAGGAGCAGATCGTCCTGATTACCGGTGCAGGGCGCGGTCTGGGCATGGCCATCGCGCGTGCCTTTGCAAGGGAGGGCGCGAAGGTCGTGGTCAATTACCGTTCCAGCCGCGAGGCAGCCGAGGCACTGGTGGCCGAGTTGGGAGCGGGCCAGGCGCTCGCCGTGCAGGCCGACGTTACCGATCGGCCCCAGGTGGATCGGATGTTCCAGGCTGCGACAGACCACTTCGGGCAGCACGTCAGCACCCTGGTGAACAATGCGCTGGCCGATTTTTCGTTCAACGGCGATGCGCGCGCGAAAGCCGGCGACATTGCGTGGTCGCAGTTCTCCAGCCAGTTCGAGGGCAGCGTGCACGGTGCGCTCAACACGGTCCAGGCTGCGATCCCCGGCATGCGCGAGCTTGGCTTTGGCCGGATCATCAACATCGGCACCAACCTGTTCCAGAATCCGGTGGTGCCGTACCACGACTACACGGCGGCTAAGGCGGCGTTGCTGTCGCTGACACGGACCATGTCGGCCGACCTGGGTCCGTTCGGGATTACCGTGAACATGCTTTCCGGTGGGCTGTTGCGCACCACCGATGCCAGCGCCGCGACTCCCGAAGAGGTGTTTGACTACATCGCCGCGGGTACGCCGCTGCAGAGTGTGACCACACCGGCGGAGTTTGCCGATGCCGCGCTCTTCTTCGCCTCGCCGTGGTCGCGCGCCGTTACCGGCCAGAACCTGGTCGTGGATGGTGGGCTGGTCAAGGACTGAAGCGACAGGGTAGGGCGGCGACCCGGCTCGACCGGAGCAGCCGGCTGGTCACTCCGGCGGCAGCTCGGCCCCGTCGTAGAGGTGGGAATACGCTTCGCGAACATCCCGGCAATCTCGGCTGCCCATCTGGAATGCCCTGCACACGCCCGGGCGCTGGGGGTAGATCGAGCAGTTCATCCGGGTCGGATCCACTGCCACGCACCAGCCATCCTCATCCTGCGCCATCACCGAAAGACCCTGTGGAGTGCGGGTGATCATGTGGCGGGGAACGTTGCTGTCCTCTGGCATCACCAGGACGGTCTGTCGGCAGCACACCGCATCACAGAGCTGGCAGGAGATGGAACGATCGATACCCACCCCTGCGATTCCGCAATTGCCTGCCTTCACAGCACACCCGCCCTGGCGCGGCGGCGGAAGTGCAGTAGTCGCCCGCTCATGGTTTCCGGATCGTCCTCATCCAGCGCGCCGCGCGATTCGGTGACCTCGAATCCCTGCAGCGCCAGTGCGCGGGTGAAAGCGCCGCTGTGGCCGCGGCCCGGATCGCAGAACAGCAACTCGGCCGCGGGCAGGGCATGCCGGTCGACCAGTGCGGCGATCAGCTCGGCGTGCGGGCGCTCGTAAAGGACATCCGCGCCGATCAGCAGATCGAAGCGCCCCAGCGTCGGTAGCGGCACCCCCCACTGCAGCTTGCGATACGGCACGCTGGGAAGGTCGTTGAGTGCGCTGTTGTAGGCGAGGAAAGGCTCGGCGAGCGGGTGCATGTCGCTGGCGATCACATCCGCGCCTCGACGCTGCAGCACGAGGCTTGCCAGCGCCAGGCCGCAACCGATTTCCAGGATGCGTTTTCCCTCGATATCGAATGTCGCCATCGCGTTGGCAAGCAGTTCCCCGGCGGGCCAAACCTGCCCGAACAACGACCACTGGGCGGATGAGATACCCAAGCGTTCGGCGCGACCATCGGGATCGGAAAACTGCTGTTTGTCGCTGAGCGAGCGGATCGTGTAGTCGAACTCGCCCAGACGGATGCGCTGGTGGCGCGTGAGATAACCGGGCATGGAAACCCCCTTTGAAAACGTCGCCCGGTGAGGGCTGGACGCATGGCGGGAGCGGGCTTGCTGCCAGAAAGTGGTCCGCAAGGATGGACCCATACATCGGGCCCGAGCTAATGCTACCCGGTATTCCCCGTCAACGGACGCTCTTGGGCTGCGTACACGAGATAGGCAACTTCCACAGCCAATTCAACGGCTTGCAGTGGGTCGCTGCAGGCCTGGCCTATACTGTCCTGCCCCCCACTCTTCGATGGATGGTCCGTTGATGCCCGATATTCCAGCCTGTTCCAAGTGCGGTAAGGAAAACACCTACCCCGACGGTGACCATTACGTGTGCGCCGACTGCGGCCATGAATGGCCAATCAGTCCCGATGCGAGCGCCGGCGATGCGATGGTGGTCCGGGACGTGAACGGCAACGTCCTCAACGAGGGCGATACGGTCACCGTAATAAAGGACCTGAAGGTCAAGGGTTCCTCCATCCCGCTCAAGCAGGGCACGGTGATCCGCAACATCCGCCTGGTTGAGGACGACCCCGAAAACATCGAAGGCAACTCCGACAAGATCAAAGGCCTGGTGTTGAAGACCTGCTTCCTGAAAAAGGCCTGATGGTGGGAGGCTGGCGAAGGCTGGCCTGCCCCGACTCCGCGTAAAGGGCGCTAGCATTGCCGGCATGAGTTCCAACACATCCACCGGATCTTGCAGCACCTCGCGGCCAGCGCCGGGCTCCCAAGCCCCGGCCTCCGAGGAGTTCGCCAACGCGCTTACCCATGGCCTGGGCGCCACCGCCGCGCTCGCCGGCGGTGCTGTCCTCATCACCCTGGCGGCGATGTGGGGGGATGCGTGGCAGCTCGCGAGCGCCGTTGTGTTCGGGGTCTGCCTGCTACTGCTCTATATCGCCTCCACCCTGTATCACGCCGCTCGCCACCCGGTCGCCAAGGCGAGGCTGAAGGTCCTCGATCATTGCGCGATCTATCTGCTGATCGCCGGTACCTACACGCCGTTCACCCTTATCGGGCTGCGCGGTCCGTGGGGATGGTGGTTGTTCGGCGTGATCTGGACCCTGGCGGCAGCCGGAGTGGTGTTCAAGCTGTTCCTCACCGGCCGGTACAGGCGTCTCTCCACGATGATCTACATTGCCATGGGCTGGCTGGTGCTGGTGGCCATCAAGCCGATGTGGCGCGCACTGGATGGATGGACGCTGGGCTGGCTGCTCGCGGGTGGGATTTTCTACACCGCGGGCACCGTGTTCTATCACCGGCCGGCACTGAAATACTCGCATGCGATATGGCACATGTTTGTCCTCGCGGGCAGCCTGTGCCACTACATCGCGGTGATGGCGCACATTATCTGAGCGCCGCGACGATCCGCGGAAAACCGGAGCTGCACGCATGTTGTGGGAAGGACTGAGCGCTACCAGGGACCTGGGGCGGGTGTACGAGATCGCCTCGATACTGATCCGCTACGGTTTCGGCGACATGGTCGGGCGTCTCGGGCTGGCTCCCGTGCTGGCCAGGGCAGGGCGGGTGCTTCCGCTCAGCCACATGGAGGAGCTGGTTGCGCTGCCCACCCCGGTGCGCGTGCGCCACGCGCTGGAGGAGATGGGGCCGAGCTTCGTCAAGCTGGGCCAGGTGCTGGCGACCCGCGTGGACCTGTTCCCGCCGGAGTGGATCACCGAGTTCGGCAAGCTGCAGAACCAGGCGCCCGAGGTGCCGTACGAGCTGATTCGCCAGCAGATGCTCGAGGACCTGGGGACGTCGCCGGAAGCGGTGTTCGCGTGGCTGGACCCCACGCCGCTGGCGGCCGCATCGATCGCGCAGGTACACCGGGCGCGCCTACACGACGGCACCGAAGTAGTAATCAAGGTGCGCCGCCCGGGTATCAAGCCGATCGTGGAAGCGGACATGCGCCTGTTGCAGCGCGCCGCGCAGGCGATGGAGGCGCGCTTTGAGGAGTTGCGCCAGTTCCAGCCCAGCGCGATGGTTCGCCAGTTCAAGGTGTCGCTGGGCCGCGAGCTCGATCTGGCTGCCGAATGCCGTCACGCCGAGCGCATCGCAGCCAGCTTCGCCGGTTCCGGGGAGATCGTCGTTCCGGCGGTGCATTGGCAGTACACCGGTCCGCGCATGAACGTGCAGGACTTCATCGACGGCGTCTCGTTGTCTGACCTGGCCGCGGTCGATGCTGCCGGGTTGGATCGCAAGCTCATCGCCCGGCGCGGCGCCAATGCCGTGCTGAAGATGATGTTTGAGGACGGGTTTTTCCACGCCGATCCCCACCCGGGCAATGTGTTTGTGCTTCCGGGCAATCGCATCGCATTGATTGATTACGGCATGGTCGGGCGATTGTCGGACGCCCGCCGCAACCAGGTGATTGGCCTTTTGGATGCGCTGGTGATGCGCGATGCTGCGCGGGTCACCGATGTGATGCTGGAGTGGGCAACCCAGCCCAACGCCGATGAGACGCAGATGGCCCTGGACGTGGACGCACTGGTCGATCAGTACCACGGCGTTGCGCTGGGCCAGCTCAACCTGGCGACGATGCTGATCGACGTGACCGTCCTGCTGCGTGCGAACCGGCTGGCGCTGCCGGCCGACCTGGCGTTGATGATCAAGGTGTTCGTGACCCTGGAAGGCCTGGGTCGCAGCCTGGATCCGGATTTCGACATGGCCAGCGAGGCAGCGCCCTTCCTGCGCCGGGCGATGCTGAAGCGATACCGACCCGCAACGCTCATGCGGAACGGCATGCGTACGCTGGCCGACACCACGGAGATCCTCTCGTTATTGCCGCGCGACATCCGCCGGCTGCTGCGTTCCGCCCGGCGCGGCAACATCAAGCTGCACGTGGATATCGACCATCTGGACGACTTTGGGACCCAGCTGAACCACTCGGCCAACCGTTTGACGGTCGGCGTCGTCCTCGCCGCGCTCATTATCGGATCATCGATAACACTGACGGTAGGCGGAGGACCCACGTTGTTGGGATTGCCTGCCTTCGGACTGCTGGGGTTTGTCGGCGCGGCCATCGCCGGCGCCTGGCTGGTGGTCTCGATCTGGCGCAGCGGTGGCGGCAGGTAGCTGCGTGTTGCGGCCTGAACCTCAGGGCGCGCCGCGGTACGGGTACTTGGCGAAGATGGCGGTGATGGCCTGATCGGCAGAGGCCGCGCGCTGCTGAGGCGTCTTTTGGGTCACCCGGCCAATCGCGTCGCCGCTCCACACCAGCCGGTTGCGGGCCGCGTCGACCAGATCCACGGTCAGCGTGCCTTCGGTGTATTGGTTCACCCTGGTCTCGTCGTACCAGACCGGATAGGCATAGTAGGCACGTGCGCGGTAGCTGTAGAAGTACTGGATATCCGAGCGCGGCACGTCATAGACGTCCGTTTTCTCCCGGATAACGCCTTGGAAGTTGACCAGCAGATCGGCTTTGTCTGGGCTGAAGCGATAGCCCCGGGCGTCCATTTCCCGGCGCACCGCATTCTTGATGTGATCCGAAAGGTAGGACGTGTACCCCGATTGCTCCATGGCCAGCGGCTGATAGAAGCCGTAGGTGCGGTATTGCGAGAAGTCCGCAGTGGGATCTGCATCGGTGCGAATCCGCGGTCCCGTCGCGCAGGCCGCAAGCATGGATACCAGCGCCAGCCCGACCAGGGCGCGCCAGCACAACGAAGACAACGATGCGGTTTTCATGTCGGTCCCACCCGGTTGGCCTGTACCGAAAGTAGCAGTGGGAATCCATACAACGCGTGAAAATTCGGCTCCTCAGGGCACCACGGCGGTCCACTCGGACGTCTCGAATTTGTCGACTGCCAGCTGCATCGCCTGACCCAGCTCGTCAGCGGTGAGATGGTCGTCACGCAGGCCGTGGTTGCGCCGGAAGGTGGCGATCATGCGCTCGATGACAGCCGCGCGCGGCAGACCGGTCTGGCTGCGCAAGGGATCGACCCGTTTGGCTGCGCTGGTGGTGCCCTTGTCGGAAAGTTTCTCTCGCCCAATCCGCAATACGTCGAGCATTTTGCTGGTGTCGATGTCGTAGGCCATGGTCACGTGGTGCAGTACCGCGTTGCCCTTGCGTGCCTGCGCTGCGCCGGCGATCTTGCCGGCTGGGGAGGTGATGTCGTTGAGCGGCTGGTAGCTCGCCGCTACGCCCAGTTCGGCGAGCGCCTCGATCACCCAGCGGTCCATCAGTTCGTACGACTGCTGGAACGACAGCCCCTCCACCAGTGACAGCGGTCCGCAGATCGAGTAGGTGATCGTGTTGCCTGGCTCGATGAACATCGCGCCGCCGCCGCTGATACGCCGCACCACCTGGATGCCGTGTCCCGCTGCCGCCTGGCTGTCAACTTCGTTGCGCAGGGACTGGAATCGGCCGATGACGACTGCCGGATCGGCCCACTCCCACACCCGCAAGGTGGGCCGTCGCCGGCCGGCGGAGACCTCATTGGTCAGCACTTCGTCCAGCGCCATGTGCATCGCCGGCGATTGCGCTTCCGTGTGGATCAGTTGCCAGTCGTGCTCGTGCCAGTGGCTGCGGCTCATGGGGTGCCCTCGTTGTGGAGCGCACGGTCCACTGCGATCGCGACGCCCCGTGCGCTGATGCCGTACAGCGACGCGCTATCGCCCAACGCGGTGCGGACCGTCGTCTCCCAAGCCTCCACGCCGGCGTCGGCACGGGTGCCACGCAGGGCGTTGTTGATCACATCCAGTGCGGTATCGGGTTCCAGGAAGAAGTCACCGCTCACGCGAACCTCCCTCAGCAGTCCCTCGGACACCGCCAGATCGACCACCACCAGCTTTCCGCCGGGCTCTTTGTACTCGCCGTGCATGGGCATGGACTCCTCGCTGTAGCCGCCGCAAGCGCGGCTGAGGCAGCCATCCTCGTCTGTGAGGGCGTCCGCATCAATGACATGGGTCACTCGATCGACGACCGGCGATGCAGATGCGCCTGTGCGTATCCGTGATCGCCATTTTCCCGCGGGCGGACAAATCATCGGCCCGGTCGGCGACAATCGACGCTTCGTGCGCGGTGTGGACGACTGCCGGCACGAACGACTTCCGCCCCGGACCTGCCGCCATGACCGAACCCAGCCCTTCCGACAACCACCCGACGCCGTCGCTGCCCGGCAAGTCATCGCAAGGCCTCCTGGCCCGCTGGACGGGAACCAGCTTGGTGCTGCGGATCGTGATCGGACTGATCGCCGGGACGCTGCTGGCACTTGTCGCGCCCTCCGCGGCGTTGGCGGTCGGACTGCTGGGCACGGTGTTCGTCTCGGCACTTAAAGCAGTCGCGCCTGTCCTGGTATTGGTGCTTGTGGCCGCGTCCATTGCCAACCACCGGCAGGGGCAGAAGACCCATATTCGCCCCATTCTGGTGCTGTACCTCATCGGCACGCTCGCTGCGGCGATGGTTGCGGTGGCCGCCAGCTTCATGTTTCCCGTGACGCTGCATCTGGGCCTCGCCAGTGCGGCCGAGCTGAGCCCGCCGGGCGGGATCGGCGAGGTGCTGCGCAACCTCCTGCTGCAGGTCGTGGACAATCCGATCCACGCGTTGCAGGCGGGCAATTACATCGGCATCCTCGCCTGGGCCGTCGGCCTTGGCGTAGCCCTGCGCTACTCAGCCGACACCACCCGCACGGCGGTTGCCGACCTGTCCGACGCCGTGACCTGGCTGGTTCGCGCCGTTATCCAACTGGCGCCGATCGGGATCTTCGGACTGGTCGCCGAGACGATCGCAGCCACGGGGCTCTCGACCTTGCTCGATTATGCGCAGCTGCTGGCCGTCCTGCTCGGGTGCATGCTGTTTGTCGCGCTGGTGGCCAATCCACTGATCGTGGGAATTGTCATCCGCGGCAATCCGTATCCGCTGGTCCTGCGCTGCCTGCGCGAGAGCGGCATCACCGCGTTCTTCACCCGTAGCTCGGCTGCGAACATTCCGATCAACATGGAACTGTGCCGGAAGATGGGGCTGCATCGCGAGACCTACGCGGTGTCGATCCCGATCGGCGCGACCATCAACATGGCGGGGGCGGCGATCACCATCACGGTGCTGACGCTTGCGGCGGTGCACACGCTGGGTATTCCGGTGGATCTGCCGACGGCACTGCTGCTCAGCGTGGTTGCCGCGGTTGCGGCGTGCGGAGCCTCCGGTGTGCCGGGCGGGTCGCTGCTGCTGATCCCGCTCGCGGCCGGATTGTTTGGCATATCCGACGACCTTGCCATGCGCGTGGTTGCGATTGGCTTCATCGTCGGCGTGGTGCAGGACTCGGCCGAGACCGCGTTGAATTCCTCCACCGATGTCCTGTTCACCGCAGCGGCCTGCCGGCGGGCGGAGTCCGCAGCAGGCCGCTGACGCTCGTCAGGGAAGCATGCTGCCCGTGTCGATGAAGCGCTGGTGCCACGACAACGCCTCACGCAGCAGGTGAGGGGTGTGTTTGGCATAGCTGTCGCGGCAGGCGCGATCGAAGTAGTCCTGCAGCATCGGCTTGAAGTCGGGGTGCGCGCAGTTCTCGATGATGACCCGGGCGCGCTGCTTGGGTGCCAATCCGCGCAGGTCGGCCAGTCCCTGCTCGGTAACCACGACCATGGTGTCGTGCTCGGTGTGGTCCACGTGGCTGACCATTGGGACGATGCCGGAGATCTTGCCGCCCTTGGCCGTGCTGGGCGCCATGAAAACAGACAGGTAGCTGTTTCGCGCGAAGTCGCCCGAGCCACCGATGCCGTTCATGATCCGGCTGCCCGCGATGTGGGTCGAGTTGACGTTGCCGTAGATGTCCGCCTCGATCATGCCGTTCATGGCGATGCAGCCGAGGCGGCGGATCACTTCCGGGTGGTTTGAGATCTCCTGCGGACGAAGCAGGATGCGCTTGGAATAGAAGTCGACGTTGGCGTTGAACTCCTCGATCCCGGCCGGGCTGAGCGAAAAGGAGGTGGCCGACGCCATTCGCAGCACGCCCTCCTTGATTAGCTGCAGCATGCCGTCCTGGATGACCTCGGTGTAGGCGGCCAGACCGGTGTAACCCCCGGTTGCCAGCCCGGCGAGCACGGCGTTGGCGATGTTGCCCACGCCCGATTGCAGTGGCAGCAGCTTGTCTGTCAGACGGCCGCGCTTGATCTCGCGGCCGAGGAAATCCAACAGGTGGCCGGCGATCCGCTGCGACGCCTCGTCGGGCGGATTGAATGCCGAGTTGCGGTCCGGATCATTGGTTTCCACGACCGCGATCACCTTGTCCGGATCCACGCGCAGCCACGGTTGGCCGATGCGGTCATCGGGATGAACCAGCGGGATCGGTTTGCGGTTCGGGGGCAGGGCGGTGCCGTAATAGATATCGTGCATGCCCGCGAGCGCTTCGGGCTGCCAGCGGTTTACCTCCAGAATGATCTTGTCGGCTTGTTCCAGCCAGGTCATGTTGTTGCCGACCGAGGACGATGGAATCAGGCTGCCGTCCTCGCGGATACCGGTAATTTCCACCACCGCCACATCGATCTTGCCGAAGAAACCGAACCAGGTGTGCTGGGCGACGTGGCTCAGGTGGATGTCGATGTATTCCAGGTTGCCAGCGTTGATGCGCTCGCGGACCGCCGGGTCGGACTGGTAGGGGAGGCGCAACTCCATGCCTTCAACCCGGGCCAGAGCGCCGTCGAGCTCCGGAGCCGTGGACGCGCCGGTCAGCACCTTGATCTTGAACGGCTGGCCGGCCGCGGAGGCAGTTTCCATGCGTGCAGCCAGTGCCTGCGGAACCGCCTTCGGGTAGCCGGCGCCGGTAAATCCGCTCATGGCGACGGTCATGCCGGGCTGGATGAGTTCGGCGGCCTGCGCCGCGCTCATGATTTTCTCGCGTAGCCCGGAGTGGAGGATGCGTTCGGTCACGGTTGCCTCGGAGGTAACGTTGGGTATCCCCTCAATTTTACTCGAAGGGGTCGATGGCAACAGCAATGCCGCGGACCGCAGCACGAACAGGTCGCTTTGTGGAACGGCGTATCCGCGCCCGGCATGACAAGGGTCAAGGACCGCCGCGCGGGAGTGGCTAGGGTAGGGAGTTCATTTACAGGAGGCCATCAATGAAACTTCGCTCTCTTTCCATTGGGATCGCCGCAGCCGTTCTCGCCATCAGCGTTGCAGCCTGTGGAAGTGATCCAGCTCCCGCCGGCCAACAGACCGAGTCCCCGGCAACCGAGATCCAGGGGCCGGTCGCCGCCGAGGCCCACGATGCCCATGACGCGCATGATGACCACGGCCCACTGCCGGTGCTTGCCGATGGCCAGCGGTGGGCGACCGACGAGCCGCTGCGCAAGGCGATGAGCGGCATTCGCGACGACGTTGCGAAGAACCTGCCCGCCTACCACGACTCGCGCCTGCAGGCGGCGGATGCCGAAGCCCTGGCGGTCTCCGTCGAGGACAACGTCAACTACATGATCGCCAACTGCCAACTGGAACCCGAACCCGATGCGGTACTGCACGCGATGATCGCGCAGATGATGGGTGCGGCCACGGCGCTGCGTAAAGATCCCGCATCTGCCGAAGGCGTGCCCCGGCTGGTATCGGTGGTGAACGATTACGAGGCCACCTTTGACCACGAAGACCTGAAGCCGCTGACGCACGACTGAGGCCGGAAAACACACCCCGTGCTTCCAGGGTCGATGGATCCCATTCGGTAGCGCCGAGACCCGCGTGCTTACTGATTCAGCCCACGAAAAAACGTGCATTTCGCCTTGCTGCCGCCCCGGATTCGGGGCGGTTTTGCATTGGGTGCATCCATTTCCCTGCAACCCTCCACAGCAACATACGGGTGCGTTTGGTTTGACTTGACCCACGTCATGGAGGGGGTGTCCCGCACTGTCTATCTTGCCGGCCAACGCAAGACTTTTTGGTAACTGGAAGGAAAAACTGGAATGAAAGAGTTGGTTTTGCTGTTCGCCCTCGCCGGAGCTGCCGGTTTTGTGCCGCAGGCTATTGCAGCGCGTTCGGCGGACGTCGCCCCTGTGGCGGATGTCAACTTCACCCTGCGCACCGCGATCGACAATGGGCAGCTGGTGTTCGTCGGTAACGCCGGGACGATCAAGGGTCAGGTGAATCCGGAACTGAAAGTGCCGGAAGGGGCGGTGGTTGCGATCACCCTGGTCAACGGCGACGGCGCGATGCACGACATTTCCGTGCCCGCGTTCGATGCCCACTCCGACCAGCTGGTCGGTGAAGGCTCGTCGACAACCATCGTGTTCCGTGCCGGCAAGGCGGGCACCTTTGAATACGTGTGCACGATCCCCGGCCACAAGGCGGCGGGTATGTTCGGCAAGCTGATCGTCGGCGATGTCACCGATGTGGTCAGCACCGCGGTGGACGTGGCCAAGGACCCGTACCAGGTTGGCGAGCCAGTGGGCGACCGTGCGGCCAAACACATCACCTATGACCTGCTCACCACCGAGGTCGAAGGTCAGTTGTCGGATGGCAGCACCTATCGCTACTGGACCTTCGACAACACGGTTCCCGGTCCGTTGCTTCGGATCCGGCAGAACGACACCGTCACCATCAACCTGAAGAACGCCGAGGACAGCATCAACATCCACTCGGTCGATTTCCATGCCGTCACCGGGCCGGGCGGCGGCGCGGCGGTGACCCAGGTCGCACCGGGCCAGACCAAGAGCTTCACCTTCAAGGCGTTGCATCCGGGCTTGTTCGTCTACCACTGCGCAACACCGATGATTGCCCAGCACATCTCCAACGGCATGTACGGGATGATCCTGGTCGAGCCGGAGGGCGGGCTGGCGAAGGTTGATCGCGAGTTCTACGTGATGCAGGGCGAGCTCTACACCGCGCAGAAGCACGGTTCCAAGGGCCTGCAGGAGTTCTCGGTCGACAAGCTGCTGGACGAGCGTCCGGAGCACCTGATGTTCAACGGCAGCATGAACGCGTTGACCAAGACCTTCGACATGCAGGCCAATGTCGGCGAGACGGTGCGGATGTTCTTCGGCGTCGGCGGTCCCAACCTGACCTCCAGCTTCCACCTGATCGGCGAAGTGTTCGACCGCGTCTACGACCTGGCGTCGTTCACCAGCCCGCCGTTGACCGATGTCCAGACCACGATCGTGCCGCCGGGCGGGGCGACGATGGTCGAGTTCCAGGTCGACTATCCGGGCCGTTACATCCTCGTCGACCACGCCCTGTCGCGGGCCGAGAAGGGACTGATCGGCTTCTTGAATGTAAAGGGCGAGGCGGACAGCTCGATCTTTGACAGTAGCGAGAAGAGCGACCCCGCGTCGGGTCACTGAGGCAAGCAAGGAGCTGAGGCGGGCCATCACGGCCCGCCTTTTTTTTGCGCTACTTTTCGGGCGCGCCTGACCAACGGCACGTTCCCTGCGTGCTGTGCCCGCTACGATGTTGGACCGGCCGTCGCCCATCCGGTAACGGCAAATCGATGCGGAGCACCTGTATGCGCAAGACCAGCCTTTCCCTCTTCATCGCTGCCAGCCTGGCGCTGGGCGCGGGCGCCCTGACGGGGTGCCAAAGCGCGCCGGCAAGTACAGAACGCCCTGCAGGCGTGGCGGACGCGGAATTTGCGAAGGTTGCCGAATCGCTGCTGATGCGCGGTCTGGAGCGCAGCCCCGAATCCTCCATCTATGCCGGTCGCTACGACAACGCGTCGACGCTCACGATTCCCGACGCGGAGCGGCGCGCCGCCGACCTGGCATTCGCCAAGGCAGGGCTGCAGGAGCTGGCCGCCTTCGATCCGGCGCAACTGTCGCCCGCCGAGAGCATCGACCACATGCTGCTGAAGAACCGTTACGAGGCCAGCATCTGGTATCAGGAAACGTTCCGCGACTGGGAGTGGAATCCCTCGCGCTACAACATCGCCGGTCCCATCGGCCTGCTCCTCAATACCCCTTACGCGGAGGAGGACGAGCGCCTGCGTACTGTGATGGCGCGGCTGGAGCACGTGCCGGAGTACTACGCCGCCGCGCGGGCCAATATCGTCGACCCGACCGCGGAGCACGTCGAGCTCGCGATCGTTCAGGGCCGCGGCTCGCTCAGCGTGCTCGGTGACGCGCTACGCAAGCAGATCGCCGAGTCCGGCCTGGACTCCGCGGACAAGGCGACTTTCAACGCGCGCATCGATGCCGCCCGCGCTGCCATAGGCGAGTGGACGAGCTGGCTGGAAGGGGTGCAGGCCGAGCAGGTCGCCTCCGGCAACGCCCGCAGCTTCCGCATCGGCGCCGAGCAATATGAGGCGAAGTTCGCCTACGACATCCAGTCGCACTTCACCGCATCCCAGCTGCATCAGCGTGCGGTGGACGAGAAAAACCGCCTGCACGAGCAGATGGACAAGATCACCGTGGAGCTCTGGCCGAAGTATTTCGCCGGTACCGCGATGCCCGACGACCGGCTGGAGCGGATCGGCATGATGATCGACAAACTTTCCACCCAGCACGTCGCGCGCGACCAGTTTTTCGACGAGATCAAGCGGCAGATTCCGCTGCTGGCGGACTTCGTCCGCGAGCACGACCTGCTCGACCAGGACGCCAGCCGGCCGCTGGTGGTCCGCGAGACGCCCGAATACATGCGCGGCGGTGGCGCAGGTGCCTCGGTCAGCGCGCCGGGTCCGTTCAACCCGACCGCCAACACCTATTACAACGTCAGCCCGCTGGATGACTACAGCGCCGAGCAGGCCGAGAGCTTCCTGCGCGAGTACAACCATTGGGTGTTGCAGATACTCAATATCCATGAGGCGATCCCGGGGCATTACACCCAGCTGTTGCACGCCAACAAGAGCCCGAGCCTGGTCAAAAGCCTGGTCGGCAACGGCGCGATGATTGAGGGTTGGGCGGTCTACGCCGAGCGGATGATGCTGGAGGCCGGGTGGGGCGAGCAGGCGCCGGAGATGTGGCTGATGTACGGCAAGTGGAACCTGCGCGTGGTCACCAACGCGATCCTGGACTACGAGGTGCATGTGCAGGGACTGTCCGAGGAGAAGGCGCTGGACCTGTTGCGCCGCGAGGCCTTCCAGGAGGAGACCGAGGCGGTCAACAAGTGGCGTCGGGTGCGCCTGTCACAGGTGCAGCTGACCTCGTATTTCACCGGCTACGCGGAGATCTACGACTTCCGGGAGCAGCAGAAGCAACGGCTGGGTGCCGACTTCGATCTGAATACGTTCCACAACCGCTTCCTGAGCTATGGCAACGCGCCGGTTCCGGCCATCATGCAATTGATGGCGGAGTGAGCCGGAAGGGTCCTTGGCAGCGCACAGGACGTTCTAGAATACGAGGTCATGACCGCAAAAAAACACGTCCTCAGGTGGCCGACGATCTTGGCCATCCTGGTGCTGCTCGCCGTGGCCCTGGCGATTAGCTCGCGCCTCCCGTCGCAGGAGGGCCGATCCGAATCCACCCGGCTGACACATACCGCCGACACGCTCCTGGCTCGGGCCGTCCAGCCGTTTGCCCGGGCCCACCCCGGGCTGTCAGGCGTATTGCCACTGGCGAGAGGGGACGATGCGTTCGCCGCGCGGGTCGCCCTGGCGGAAAGCGCGCAGCGGACCCTGGACGTTCAGTACTACATCTGGCGTGGCGACATGTCCGGGACGCTGCTGTTCGAGGCGTTGCACCGCGCGGCGGATCGCGGCGTTCGGGTGCGGTTGCTGCTGGACGACAACAATACCGCCGGGCTCGATCCGCTGCTGGCGACGCTGGATACCCATCCTCTGATCGAGGTGCGGCTGTTCAACCCCTTCCCGCACCGAAACTGGCGCTGGCTGGATTACATCACCGATTTCCCGCGCGTGAACAGGCGCATGCACAACAAGTCCTTCACCGCCGACAACCAGGCCACGATCATGGGCGGGCGAAACGTCGGTGACGAGTATTTCGATGCCGGCGATGGCGTGCTCTTCGTCGATCTGGATGTGCTGGCGGTGGGGCCGATCGTCGATGAGGTGTCCCGCGATTTCGATCTTTACTGGGCAAGCGAGTCCTCCTACCGGCTTCAGGGCCTGGTGCCCGCCGCGCCCGAGGGTGCGCTGGCGGCGCTGGAGGCGGCCGCCTCGGTGGTGGAGCGGAATCCCGCCGCGCGTGCCTACCTTCGTGCGCTGGATGAATCGCCGTATCTGCAGGCTTTGGCGTCCGGTGACCTGGGCCTGGAGTGGGTCGAGGTAGAGCTGCTCAGCGATGATCCGGCCAAGGGCCTTGGAAAGGCGCCGCGCGAGAGCCTGCTGTCGGAGCGTCTGCAGCAGGTCATCGGTACTCCGGATGCCGAGTTGCAGATTGTCTCGCCGTACTTTGTGCCCACCGCGTTCGGTGTCGACTATCTGGCTGGCCTGGCAAAACAGGGCGTGCAGGTGACGGTGTTGACCAACTCGCTTGCCGCGACCGACGTAACGGCGGTCCACGCCGGCTACGCCAAACGGCGCAAGCCTCTGTTGGATGCGGGTATCACCCTTTACGAGATGAAGCCGGAAACGGCCGATGTGCCGACGGTGCGGCGCAAGCTCACCGGAAGCTCGGCGTCGAGCCTGCACGCGAAGGTGTTCGCTGCCGATCGTCGCCGCGCATTCATTGGCTCGTTCAATTTCGACCCGCGCTCCGCCAACCTCAATACCGAAATGGGGTTGGTGGTCGAGAGCACCGCGATCGCGTCGGGCATTGCCAATACGTTCAAGGACCTGGTGCCCGATAGTGCGTACCTGGTGCGGCGGGGAACGGACGGCAAGCTGGAGTGGGTGGAGGAGGGCGCGGTGGAAGGTGGCGAGCGTGTTCTGAAGGAAGAGCCGGGTAACGGGTTCTTGCTGAACGCGGCGGTCAGGGTCATGGAAGCGCTGCCGATAGAATGGCTGCTGTGAGCAAACCGCCTACCCAATCCGACCGACCGCTCGAACTGTTGCCGCTTCCCCAACCCGCTACCGTGGACGATCCACGGCCTGTGGAGCCTGAGCGCCCGCTTCCCATGGAGTGTTGCGACAGCGGATGCGACAGTTGCGTCCACGATGTCTATGCAGATGAGGTCCGGCACTACCGGGAGCTGCTTGCTGCCTGGCAGGATCGCAATCCGGGCCGCTCAGCAGGCTGAGCTCAGTCGTTGCTGACCTCACCCGTGGTCAGCTCTCCCAGTGTCGCTTCGCGGACGCTGACCACGCGCAGGTCGAAGTGCAGGGTCTTGCCGGACAGTTCGTGGTTCCCATCAACGGTGATCCGGTCCCCTTCGACTCTCATCATCGTTGCAAGTACGGGGCCCTGCGCCGTCTCAGTGAGGAACTTTGCGCCCGGCTTGACCATGGACACATCCTCGAATGCGGACAGGGGAACGGCCTGGACCAGCTGCTCGTGGCGTCGACCATAACCTTCCTCGGGCGGTACCACGGCCTTCAGTCGATCTCCCGGCTTCTTGCCCGCCAGCGCTTTCTCCAGCCCGGGCATGAGCTTTCCGGCGCCATGCAGATAGACCAACGGCTCCGCCGCGTAGGACGAATGGACCAGCGTGCCGTCGTCGACGGTCAGCGTGTAGTGCACCGTCGCAACGCGGCGGTCGGCAATTTCCATCGGAACTCTCAAACTGGGGGCGCCGGAAGGCGGGACACGCAGGCTAGGGGAAGCGCCGTGCCGGCCGCAAGTCCGCGCCGGAGGCCAGACGCTCCCGCGCCAATGTGCGTGGCGCGTGGCATCCTGTTTGCCCGTTTTCCCAGTGACCGTGAATTGGCGCTCAATACGATCATCACCACGATCGACCTGATCGGTACGTTCGCCTTTGCCATCAGCGGGGCAACCGTGGGTGTCCGCAACCGTTTGGATATTTTTGGCGTGCTGGTGCTTTCGTTCGCGGCCGCGACCGCCGGCGGCATCACCCGCGACCTGATGATCGGCGCCACCCCACCGGTGGCGCTGGCCAACTGGCACTACCTGGCCGTCAGCTGCCTGGCCGGCATCATTACTTTTTACCGCTACGGCGATATCGAGCGGCTGCGCAACCCGGTGCGGCTATTCGATGCCGCCGGCCTCGCGCTGTTTGCCGTAATCGGCACCTTGAAAGCGCTCGACCACGGGCTTGGACCGGTTGGCGCAGTCCTGCTGGGAATGCTCAGCGGGATTGGCGGCGGTATCGTCCGCGACGTCCTGGTTGCGCGCACGCCCGTTGTGTTCCAGTCGGATCTGTATGCGATTGCGGCGATGCTCGGTGCGATCGTGGTCGTGATTGGCGTCGCCCTGGAGTTGCCCGCCGTTCCGGTCATGGCGGCCTCCGCGGCGGTGTGCTTCGGTTTGCGCTACATGGCGATCCGTTATGACTGGCATTTACCGGTCGCTCCGCCATCGTGATTTGCCGGGGAAACTGATATCTTCGCGTGGGGGCTGCTTTAGCCAGGTTCGAGGATAGGTCGATGAAGGAATCCACGGACATGCGTGGCTTGGGCTGGGCGTTGGGCGGGGTTTTGCTCGCGGTTGCGGCTTCGGGTTGCGCCACACTTCCAAGTGCCATGGTGCCGGGGTACGCCGACAGCATGACCGCTGCAGAACTGGCGATGCGCGGCGACGATGCAGCAGCAGCAATCCAGGCCTACCAGCGCGCCGCAGACGCCGAGCCCGCACAGGCATTGCCGTGGCTGCATATCGCCGAGATCCACGCCGGGCTGGGGGATTGGCCCCGTGCCGTGGCGGCATCGCGCGAAGTCCTTGAGCGTGATCCCAACGACGCGGCGGCCCGGGATTTTTACCTGCGCGGCAGCATCCGGCTGGCTGATGACGCATTGCAATACCTGCCAGAAGACGACGCCAAGTCGCATGAAATGGCCGGTGAACTGCTGGCCAGCCTGATTCGCGAGCTGGGCGACGAGGCCATACCAGCCGACGTGCGGACCCGTCTGGAGGCCGGCATGCGGGCGCGCCCACGCCGCTCGAGCTTGCGTCCGGGATCGTCGCGGCCATTGCCGAGGACGCCCGAGAAAACGGTCGCGGATCCACTCGATGTGTTGGGCGGCGGTTGAGCCACGACCGCGTCCCGGGCGGTATCATCCGCGGATGTCGAAACTGCTGCTCAACCTGCGCCTGGTCCTTGAAGATGAAATCGAGGACGTACGCGCAATGCTCGATGAGAACCGCATCGAGTACTACGAAACCAAACCCAGCCGCTGGGGCATCTCCCACGGCGCGATCTGGCTGACCAACGATGGCGATTTGCCGGAAGCCAAGCGGCTGATGGCGATCTACCAGAGCGGGCGGCAGGCCAGGGCGCGCGCTGAATATGAGGCCGGTCGGCGTGACGGCACCGGCGAGACGTTCGCCGATGTGTGGCGTCGCGAGCCGATGAAGGTCGTGCTTGCCGCTGCGGCGGTCATTGTATTGCTGGGTCTGGTTGCTCTGCCGGCGGTTCTGCTGCGGGGATGACTCGGGGCGCCACCGGTAGGCGCTGGAACCACGGCAGCATGAGCTGGATCAGCGGGCCGATCAGCAGCATGTAAAGCACCGTGCCGATGCCGAGCGTGCCGCCGAGCAGGTAGCCGGTCGCCAGTACGCTGCCCTCGATGAGCGTCCGTACCAGGCGCACCGAGCGACCGGTGCGCCGGACCAGACCGGTCATCAAGCCATCGCGCGGTCCGGCGCCGAAATCCGCACCGAGGTAGGCCGCCGTGGCAGCGCCATTGATCAGGATCCCGCTACCCAGCAAACCCATCCGCAGTGCAGGTCCGGCGCCAGCGACCATTTGGCCCAGCGGTTCCAGCACCGCATCGAACGTAAGGCCGATCACGATGGCGTTGCAGATCGTGCCGAAGCCGGGTTTCTGGCGGATCGGGATCCATGCGAGGAGGACGGCGAAACTGACCGCCACGGTGACCCGTCCCATCGGCCAGCCGCCCTGCACCGAGAGGCCCTGGTGCAGCACGTCCCACGGCATCAGCCCGTATTGCGACTGCAGCATCATCGCCATCGACAGCCCATAGGCGGCAAGTGCCACAAACAATTTCAGCAAGCGATAGGGCATCGGAGCGGCAGTGGAGCTGGGCAGCCAATTCTAGGGCCTCGCCCGAGCCAATGCCGGGCGCGCCGCGCGAGCGCTCAGGGAACGGCTAACATCACCGGTTCCCCCCGCAAGAGGTTCTGCCATGTCGATTTCCATGTACGCCGCTTCCGTCCCCGTTTTCAGGCAGATGCTGGGAAGCCTTGTAGCCATCCTCGACAAGGCCGAGACCTACGCGGCGGAGCGCAAGATCGAGCCTGCGGTGTTGCTGCAGTCGCGGCTTTTCCCCGACATGCTCCCGCTGGTCCGCCAGGTCCAGATCTCGTGCGACTTCGCCACCGGCGTGACCGCGCGCCTGGCCGGAGAGGACGTGCCCGCCTACGACGACCAGGAGCAGGGGTTCGACCAGTTACGCGAGCGCCTGCAGCGCTCCCTCGGATTTCTCGACAGCGTGGATGCGGCACGGTTTGAGGGCAGTGAGGATCGCGAGATCCTGACCCGGCCGGGCACCCCGAAGGAGCGCCGTTTCAGTGGCCAGGACTATCTTCTGACCTACGGGCTGCCGCAGTTCTTTTTCCACGTGACGACGGCCTACGCGCTTTTGCGCCACAACGGCGTGGAGATCGGCAAGCGCGACTACATGGGCGCTTACTGACCCTCCAGCAACCACGAAAGCGCGGATAATGGCGGAAATGGAGACACTGATCCTTACGCCGACGCAGGCGCATGCGCGTCAGAAGGCAGGCGCCATACTGGTGGACACCCGGGAGGCCCACGAGCGTGCGCGCGGGATGGCGGCGTCAGCGGTTGGCGTCGCTGGCCCCGACCTGGAGGCAGCCCCGGAAGGCGTGATTCCGCGGACCGACTCTGAAGTGCTGCTCATCTGCGAGGTAGGTGCGCGCTCGCTGGCATCGGCGCGGGCCCTGACTGCCGCGGGCTACTCCAACGTCGCTTCCGTCGAAGGCGGCACCCGGCGCTGGCGGGCCGAGGGCCTGCCGATAACGGAACCGCAAATCGATCCGGACGAGCGCGACTTCAACGAGCGCTACTCGCGCCACCTGCTGCTTCCCGAGGTCGGCCCGAAAGGGCAGCAGCGCCTGGCCGTCGCGCGTGTCGCGCTGGTGGGCGCAGGCGGTCTGGGCTCGCCATCCGCCTATTACCTCGCGGCTGCGGGAATCGGCCATCTGGACCTGGCCGATGACGACGTCGTCGATCGCAGCAACCTGCAGCGCCAGATCCTGCACACCGAAGCGCGCATCGGCATGGCGAAGGTCGAGTCGGCTGCCATTGCCTTGACCGCATTGAACCCGCGGTTGCGGATCAATCCGGTGACGGCGCGGGTGACCAGCGACAACGTCGAGGCGCTCATCGGCGAGGCCGACGTCGTTCTGGATGGGGGCGACAATTTTGCCGTGCGCTACCTGCTCAACGATGCGTGCGTGAAACTCGGCAAGCCGCTTGTGTATGGCGCGGTGCATCGATTCACCGGCCAGGTCAGCGTGTTCGACGCGGGTCGCCACCGCGGCCGTTATCCCTGTTACCGCTGCCTGTTCCCCGAACCGCCATCACCTGAGGATGCGCCCAACTGCAGCGAGGCCGGCGTGCTGGGCGTGCTGCCGGGAGTGATCGGCATGCTCCAGGCCACCGAGGTGATCAAGCTGATCCTCGGCATCGGCGAGTCGCTGCGCGGCCGTCTGCTCAATTTCGATGCCATGGGCATGCGCTTCCGCGAGACTCGCCTGTCGCCTGATCCGGCGTGCCCGGTGTGTTCGCCCGGCACACCGTTTCCCGGCTACATCGACTACGCGGCCTTCTGTTCGGGAAACTGAAGTGCGCTACGAGATCGTCGGGTGCAAGATCGGCGATAATGGCTGGCCACGTCACTCCAGGTCCTGCTTTTGAATACTGACGCCAGCCCGCCACTCGCCCGCATCCTGGACGGCAAGCGCATTGCCGAGGATCTACTGGACAGCCTCAAGGCACGAGTTGATGTTCGCTTGGCCGCCGGGAAGTCGGCTCCCGGATTGGCTGTGGTCCTGGTGGGCGGGGATCCGGCGTCGGCGGTGTACGTGCGCAACAAGCGCCGGGCGGCACGCAAGGTGGGAATCCGCGCGGTCGACTTCGATCTTCCGGCCGGGACCAGCGACGACGAGCTGATTGAGCTGATCGACCGTCTCAACGCGGATCCCAACATCCACGGCATCCTGGTTCAGCTGCCGCTGCCCGATCGGCGCGACGCCAGCGCTTTGATCCACCGTATCTCGCCGAGCAAGGATGTTGACGGATTCCATCCGGAAAACGTCGGCCATCTGGCCTTGCGCCAGTTCGGCCTGCGGCCGTGCACGCCGCGCGGCATCACCACCCTGTTGGCCTACACGGACCGGCCGGTGCGCGGCGCCAGCGCAACCATCGTCGGCGTCTCCAACCACGTCGGGCGACCGATGGCACTGGAACTGCTGATTGCCGGCTGCACCACCACCTGCTGCCACAAGTTCACCCCGCCGGACGTTCTGGAAGCATCCGTTCGCAGCGCCGATATCCTGGTGGTCGCCGTCGGCCGCCCGCAGTTGATTCCTGGTGAATGGGTGAAACCCGGCGCGGTGGTGATAGACGTCGGCATCAACCGCCTGGACGACGGGCGGCTGGTGGGCGATGTCGGCTTCGAGGCCGCTGCGCAACGCGCCAGCTGGATCACGCCGGTTCCGGGCGGGGTCGGGCCGATGACGGTGGCGACCCTGATGCAGAACACGCTGGAAGCCGCCGAGGCTGCAGACAGTTGAGCCCCATCGACGCGGCGCTAAAGCGGTACAATGGCGCGCTTCACCTATTCCGGTTCCGACCATGCTGCGCATCCAGGCTGAAGCTCTCACCTTCGACGACGTTTCGCTGATTCCGGCCCACTCGACGGTCCTGCCCAAGGACGTCAACGTGTCAGCCCGATTGACCCGCGACCTTGGTCTGCGCCTGCCGATCCTGTCGGCGGCGATGGATACCGTCAGCGAAGCCCGCCTTGCGATCGCCCTGGCCCAGCTGGGCGGGATGAGCATCATCCACAAGAGCATGACCGTGGCCCAGCAGGCCGCGCACGTCGCCCAGGTCAAGGGTTTCGAGGCCGGCGTGATCAGGGCACCGTTCACGGTCAGCCCGGATACGTCGATCGCCGACGTGCTCAAACTGACCCGCGAGCGCAACATCTCCGGCGTGCCGGTGGTCGACGACGGCCAGCTGGTTGGCATCGTCACCAGCCGTGATATGCGGTTCGAGACCAAGCTTGACGATCCGGTGCGCCACATCATGACGCGCAAGGATCGCCTGATCACGGTCAAGGAGGGCGCCAGCGACGAGGAAGTCGTGGGGCTGCTGCACAAGCACCGGATCGAGAAGGTTCTGGTAGTCAATGACGACTTCGAGCTCAAGGGGCTGATCACCGTCAAGGACATCCAGAAGAAGACCGACAACCCCAACGCCGCCTATGACAGCAGCGAACGCCTGCTGGTCGGGGCGGCGGTAGGCGTGGGCGGTGATACCGAAGCGCGAGTGGAAGCGCTGGTCGCCGCCGGGGTCGACGTGGTGGTGGTGGATACCGCGCACGGCCATTCGCAGGGCGTGCTTGACCGGGTGAAGTGGGTCAAGAAGCACTTCCCGCAGTTGCAGGTGATCGGCGGCAACATCGTCACCGGCGACGCCGCGCTGGCGCTGATGGACCATGGCGCCGACGCGGTCAAAGTCGGCGTCGGTCCGGGTTCGATCTGCACCACGCGTATCGTCGCCGGCGTCGGGGTGCCACAGATATCGGCCATCGACATGGTCGCCGAGGCCCTGCAGGACCGCATTCCGCTGATTGCCGACGGCGGCATCCGCTACTCCGGCGATATCGGCAAGGCACTGGCCGCCGGCGCATCGACGGTGATGATCGGCAGCCTGTTTGCCGGCACCGATGAGTCCCCGGGCGACAGCGAGTTGTTCCAGGGCCGCCATTACAAGAGCTACCGCGGCATGGGCAGCCTGGCGGCGATGGAAACCGGCTCCAAGGACCGCTATTTCCAGGACTCCTCCGACGCCGACAAACTGGTGCCTGAAGGCATCGAAGGCCGCGTGCCGTACCGCGGTCCGCTGCGCAACATTGTCCACCAGCTGGTGGGTGGCCTGCGCGCGACCATGGGTTACGTCGGCTGCGCGACCATCGAGGAAATGCGCACCAAGCCGGAGTTTGTCAGCGTCAGTTCCGCCGGCTCTCGCGAGAGCCACGTCCACGACGTGCAGATCACCAAAGAGCCGCCGAATTACCGGGTGGGCTGAAGACGATGACCGATATCCATAGAGACAAGATCCTGATCCTCGACTTCGGGGCGCAGTACACCCAGCTGATCGCGCGGCGCATCCGCGAGCTGGGGGTGTATTGCGAAATCTGGGCCTGGGACCACGACCCGGCCGAGATCGAGGGGTTCGGCGCCAAAGGCATCATCCTGTCCGGCGGTCCGGAATCGACGACGCGGGAAGGCTGCCCGCAGGCGCCGCAGGAAGTGTTCGACTCCGGTCTGCCGCTGCTCGGCATCTGCTACGGCATGCAGACCATGGCCAAGCAGCTGGGAGGCAAGACCGAGGCCGCCGACCAGCGCGAATACGGCCATGCCGAGGTCGCGCTGGTGGCACAGGATCGTTTGCTGGACGGCCTCAAGGACCATCCGGGCTCACCGCCGCGCCTGGACGTGTGGATGAGCCACGGCGACCACGTCTCCAAGGCGCCGGACAGTTTTGTCGTTACCGCCCGCACCGACCGTGTGCCGGTGGCTGCGATGGCCGATGACGAGCGCCGCTGGTACGGCGTCCAGTTCCACCCGGAAGTCACCCACACCAAGCAGGGTGGGGCGCTGCTTGAGCGCTTCGTGACCGACATCTGCGAATGCCAGACGCTGTGGACGCCGCAGCAGATCATCGAGGACCAGGTCGCCCGGGTCCGCGAGCAGGTCGGCGCGGATGAAGTCATCCTCGGCCTGTCCGGTGGCGTGGATTCGTCCGTTGTCGCGGCGCTGTTGCACAAGGCGATCGGTGATCAGCTCACCTGCGTGTTTGTCGATACCGGATTGCTGCGCTGGCAGGAGGGGGACCAGGTGATGGCGACCTTCGCCGAGCACCTGGGCGTCAAGGTCATTCGCGTGGATGCCGCCGACCGCTACTTCGAGGCGCTCGAAGGCGTCACCGATCCGGAGGCCAAGCGCAAGATCATCGGCAACCTGTTCGTCGAGATTTTCGACGAGCAGTCCGGGAAGCTGGCCAACGCGAAATGGCTCGCGCAGGGCACGATCTATCCCGACGTGATCGAATCCGCGGGCGGCAAGAACGGCAAGGCCCACGTGATCAAGAGCCACCACAACGTCGGTGGCCTGCCCGAGCACATGAAGCTGAGTCTGGTCGAGCCGCTGCGCGAGCTGTTCAAGGATGAAGTCCGTCGCATGGGTGTCGAGCTCGGTCTTCCGGCCTCCATGGTCTACCGCCATCCGTTCCCCGGTCCCGGCCTTGGAGTGCGTATCCTGGGCGAGGTCAAGCGCGAGTACGCGGAACTGCTGGCGCGCGCCGACCACATCTTCATCGACGAACTGCGCAAGGCCGACCTCTACGACAGGACCAGCCAGGCGTTCGCGGTGTTCCTGCCGGTCAAGTCGGTGGGCGTGGTCGGAGACGCGCGGGCCTATGAATGGGTCATCGCACTCCGGGCCGTAGAGACGATCGACTTCATGACAGCGCATTGGGCGCACCTTCCGTATGATTTCCTTGGTCGGGTTTCCAACAGGATAATCAACGAGTTGCGCGGTGTTTCTCGTGTTGTTTATGACATTAGTGGAAAGCCGCCCGCGACCATCGAGTGGGAATGAGCGACGACCAGCGCTGGATGCGGCACGCACTGGCGCTGGCGGACCGCGCCGAACGCGAGGATGACGAGATCCCCGTGGGCGCGGTGGTCGTTGCCGCCGACGGCTCGCTTCTCGGCGAAGGCTGGAACCGCAACATCACCGAGCATGATCCGACCGCACACGCGGAGATCGTAGCGATGCGTCAGGCGGGATTCCGCCTGGCCAACCACCGCCTGCTGGGATGCACTGTCTATGTGACCCTGGAGCCGTGCGCGATGTGCGCGATGGCCATGGTGCATGCGCGCGTGGCGCGTGTCGTTTACGGCGCCGCCGATCCCAAGACCGGTGCCGCCGGTGGTGTCTTCAATCTGCTGGGCGACCCGCGCCACAATCATCGGGTGGAGGTTGAAGGGGGATTGCTGGGTGAAGAGGCGGGTGAAAGACTCACCGCCTACTTCCGTCGCAAGCGCGCCAAGCCGGCCTGAGGCGAATGACTCGACGGGTCAGGACATCCTCGGGAGGCCGGGGTCCTTGTCCAGTTCCGCGCGCAACTCCCGCTCCAGCACCCGCAGGCTGATCCGCGCCTCCTGGCCCAGGCACAGCGAGGCAGCCAGCATCAGCAGCACGCCGAGCACCGCCAACAGCGTCGGCAGGTAGCCCAGCTGATACTGGAAGAACGCGTCGGCGGCGATCCCGATACTGGTGCCGACGAAGGCACTGAGCGACGCGTAGAGAATTCGCAATGCGCCCAGGACCAGGTACGACCGCCGCCGGTGGTAGCCGATCCGGATTTCCAGCTCGGTGCGCATCGGGCCCGGCACGGTTTCGCGCAGGTGCTCGATCTCCTTGCGCATGCGGTCGACGACACGCGCCAGGCGGTTGTTGGACGATATCAACAGCGAGCCGGTTGCGGTCAGGAAAAAAGCGGGGGTGATCATCGCCGAAATCACTGCATAGTGGTTGGGATCGGCGAGGGGCGTAGCGGTCATGCAGGCTTCCGTGGCGGGCTGACGGTATGATGCCTGCCCCTTCCAAGCGACGCGAGCCCATGATGGCCAACGGCCCTGTGAACGCCGACAACCTCGTCTGGATCGACCTGGAAATGACCGGTCTGGACACCGACAACGACTCGATCCTCGAGATCGCCACCGTTGTCACCGACAAGGAACTGAACGTCCTCGCCGAAGGCCCGGAACTGGCCATCGCCCACCCGGTGGCGACCCTTGAGGCAATGGACGACTGGAACCGCAACCAGCACGGCGGCTCTGGGTTGTGGACCCGGGTGCTGGAGCAGGGCGTCTCACTGCAGGAAGCCGAGCAGCAGACTCTCGCATTTCTTGCCCATTGGGTGCCGGCGAACGCGTCGCCGATGTGCGGCAACTCGATATGTCAGGACCGCCGTTTCCTGCATCGCCAGATGCCGAAGCTGCAACGCTATTTCCACTACCGCAACCTGGATGTCAGCACGGTCAAGGAGCTGGCGAAGCGCTGGGCACCCTCGATCAGCGCCGGCCTGCACAAGCAGGGGAGCCACACCGCCTTGAGCGACGTGCACGACTCGATCAATGAGCTGCGTTATTACCGTCGGTTCATGGGCTTGTTGGGCGGCGTGAACTCGGCTGATCGTCTTAGCGCTGAAAGCTGAACGGGACGCGCTGACCTGCCGTCCGCGATGGTCGTTGTCGATTGCATCCAGATCTCCTCATGTGCGACGCCCCGCGGTCAGGCGGGGCGTCGAATGTGGACCGGATTCCAGGACCGCCGCCGTTAGCGGTCCGTCATGGCTCAGCCAGCGGCCTTGGCCTTGGCCAGCCGCAGCCAGGTGTCGACCACGGTGTCGGGGTTCAGCGATACCGAATCGATTCCTTCCTCCATCAACCACTGCGCCAGGTCGGGATGATCGCTTGGGCCCTGGCCGCAGATGCCGACGTACTTGCCCTTGGCCTTGGCGGTCTTGATCGCCATCGACAGCAGCTTCTTCACCGCAGGGTCGCGTTCGTCGAAGAGATGCGCGATCAGTCCGGAATCCCGGTCCAGGCCCAGGGTGAGCTGGGTCATGTCGTTGGAGCCGATAGAGAAGCCGTCGAAGATCTCAAGGAACTCCTCGGCCATCAACGCGTTGGAGGGCAGCTCGCACATCATTATGATCTTCAGGCCGTCCTTGCCCTGTTCCAGACCGTTGGCCCTCAGCACTTCGACCACTTTGCGGCCCTCGTCCAGAGTGCGCACGAACGGGATCATGACCCAGAGGTTGGTCAGGCCCATCTGCTCGCGGACCTTTAGCACCGCACGGCACTCCAGGGCAAACGCGTCGCTGAAGCTCGGATCGACGTAGCGTGATGCGCCGCGGAAACCGAGCATCGGGTTTTCCTCGTCCGGCTCATATGCCGCGCCGCCGATCAGGTTGGCGTACTCGTTGGTCTTGAAGTCCGACAGGCGCACGATCACTGCCTTGGGCGCGACCGACGCGGTGATGGTGGCGATGCCCTCGGCGAGACGATCGACGTAGAACTGGACCGGATCGTCACCGTAGCCGGCGATCTTTGCATCGATCTGCTTCTTGGTTGCTGCATCCTGGCGGTCGTATTCGAGCAGCGCCTTGGGGTGGATGCCGATGTGGCTGGCGATGATCATTTCCAGCCGTGCCAGGCCGATGCCGGCGTTGGGCAGCATCGCGAAGTCGAAAGCGCGGTCGGGATTGCCGACGTTCATCATCACCTTCAGGGGCGCCTCGGGCATCTTGTCCAGATCGGCGACGTGGCGCTCGAAGGGCAGGTCGCCGTCATAAATGAAGCCGGTGTCGCCCTCGGCGCAGCTCACGGTCACCGTCTGGCCTTCCTTGATGGTGTCCAGCGCATTGCCGGTCCCGACCACTGCCGGCACGCCAAGCTCGCGGGCGATGATCGCCGCGTGGCAGGTTCGCCCGCCGCGGTTGGTGACGATCGCGGCGGCACGCTTCATGACCGGCTCCCAATCCGGGTCGGTCATGTCGGCGACCAGGACGTCGCCGGCCTGTACCCGGGCCATGTCGTCCAGCGAGCGGATCACGCGGGCGACGCCACTGCCGATCTTGTTGCCGATCGATCGGCCCTCGCAGATCACCGGACCTCGCTCGCCCAGCTGGTAGCGCTCGATCTGAGTGGCGTGGCCGCGCGACTTCACCGTCTCCGGACGCGCCTGGACGATGAACAGCTTGCCGCTGACGCCATCCTTCGCCCACTCGATGTCCATCGGGCGGCCGTAGTGCTTCTCGATGATGAGCGCCTGGCGGGCGAGTTCGTGCACATCGTCATCGTTGATCGAGAAGGTGCCGCGCATGTCCGCGGGCGTGTCCTCGGTGCGCACCCGCTCGCCGGGCTGGTCGGAGTAGACCATCCGCAGCTGCTTGGCACCGATCGAGCGGCGCAGGATCGCCTGCTTGCCCTGGGCGAGCGTGGGCTTGTAGACGTAGAACTCATCAGGATTGACCGCACCCTGGACCACCATCTCGCCCAGACCGAAGCTGGAGGTGATGAAGACCACTTCGCGGAAGCCCGACTCGGTGTCCAGGGTGAACAGCACGCCGGATGCGCCGACGTCGGAACGCACCATCAACTGCACGCCGGCGGACAGGAACACGTCCTCATGCTTGAAGCCATGGTGCACGCGGTAGGCGATGGCGCGGTCGTTGTAGAGGCTGGCAAAGACTTCCTTCACCTTGACCACCACGTCGTCCTCGCCGGTGACATTGAGGAACGTTTCCTGCTGTCCGGCGAAGCTCGCGTCGGGCAGGTCCTCGGCGGTAGCCGACGAGCGCACTGCAACGGCCACGTCGCCGCCGCCGTTCTCGTCACACAGTTGGCGATAGGCGGTGCGGATGTCGCGATCCAGCTCGGGCTGCAGCGGGGCGCCAATCACCCAGTCGCGAATGTCCTTGCCGGCCTCGGTGAGGGCTGCGACATCGTCAACGTCCAGCGGCGCCAGGCGGTCAAAAATGCGCTGGTGCAGATTGTTGTAGGCGATGAAGTCCTTGAACGCCTCTGACGTGGTCGCATAGCCGCCGGGAACGGTGACCCCGAGGTTGGAAAGATTGCCGATCATCTCGCCGAGCGACGAATTCTTACCGCCGACGCGGGACAGGTCGTCAAGGCGCAGCGCGTGCAGCCAGAGGATATTGTCGTTCAAAACAGTGTATCTCCGTGGGGGGGGCACGCCGCTGATCGCGGCGAAGCCGTTATGATCGCCGCTGCGCCGGGTGCTTACAAGGTTGATCTGGCGGGCTTTTCTCCCAGCTGACCACGAGGCGCCTGACTACATGAATGAAACACGGCCTGTTTTCTACATTTCCGACGGTACGGGCATCACCGCGGAGACCATCGGCCACAGCCTGCTGACGCAGTTCAGCGGGACCGACTTCGTCGCCGAGCGCATTTCGTTCGTGGACAGCGTGGAGCGCGCGGAAGATGCGGTCGAGCGCATCAAGGCGTCGGCGGAGAAACACGGCGTACGCCCGGTCGTGATCAACTCGTGCATGGACAGCAGCGTCAGCGAAGCGCTGGCAAAGAGCGGGGCGCTGATGCTCGATGTTTTTGCGCCCTTCATTGAACCGCTGGAGCGCGAGCTGGGCCAGTCACGCATGCGCCAGGTGGGACGCGCCCACGCAATCGTCGATTTCGACACCTACCACCGCCGCATCAATGCGATGAACTACGCGCTCACCCACGATGACGGCATCGCGATCGACTACAACGACGCCGACGTGATCCTGGTGGCGGTGTCACGCGCCGGCAAGACGCCCAGCTGCGTCTATCTGGCGCTGCAGTACGGCGTGCGGGCGGCCAACTACCCGCTCACCGAGGAGGACCTGGAGCACGACCGCTTGCCTGAGCGCCTGCGCAAGTTCCGCGACAAATTGTTCGGCCTGACGATTGACCCGTACCGCCTGCACCAGATCCGCCAGGAGCGCCGCCCCGATTCCCATTACGCGAAGCTGGAGACCTGCAAGCGCGAGGTTGCTGCGGCGGAAGCGCTGTTCCGCGCGGAAAGGATTCCCACCCTGAGCACCACGAACACCTCCATCGAGGAGATCGCGAGCAAGGTCATGACGACTCTGCGGATCAATCGCGAGATGTTCTGAACCGCGTTGTTCCCCGGTCCTGGTGGCTGCCGGCCGCAGCCGGGGCGGGCGTGTAGGATCAGCGCATGACCAGTCCTGTTGCCACCCGCCGACTCCCTTCGCTCGACCGCTTCGGCTGGCTGATGGCCCTGTACGCGGAAAACCATGTCCGCCTGCGCCGCCTGTTCGCCACCTCCGACCTCGCGCCCGGGACGCACATCTCCAGCGTGGGCGATGGCCTGGACCTGCGCGTGGAGGTCCTGTTGCAGCACCGCTACACGACCGAGTTGCGCGTCAGCTACACCATGGTGGACCCGGTGACGGGGATGCCCGATCCATCGGCCTACCTGCGCCACTACCACGACGCCAACCAACTGGAAGCGACGCACTGCTACATTGGCCGTCGCTGGCAGGATGTGCTGGGCATGCATCCATTGCCGGCGGCCCTGATCAGCCACCGATTGCGGATGAACACCTTCCTGGGCAAATGGCTGGAGTACCTCGCGGAGCGCGGGCACGGACAGCGCACCCTGAGGTTGGAAAGTGAAAGTTCGGCGGAAATCCTGACTGGGGCTTGACGGTTCTCAAATAGCGATCTAATCTTACGGACTTTCCAGCCCCGTGGGGCCATAGCTCAGCTGGGAGAGCGCCTGCATGGCATGCAGGAGGTCGGCGGTTCGATCCCGCCTGGCTCCACCATTTCAAAATAGTTTTTGTGCCTGGTTGTGTGAAAGACAACCAAAAAAAAGGTACAGGGACTACCGCGTCCCCATCGTCTAGAGGCCTAGGACACTGCCCTTTCACGGCGGCGACAGGGGTTCGAATCCCCTTGGGGACGCCACTTCTAAACCATTGATTACCTTACGGTTTTCAAGCAATCAAGGCTCCGGAAACGGAGCCTTTTTTGTGCCTGCAATTTCGTTGCCGGCGATCGATGTTTCGCACCTTCGGACGCGCGGGAGGGCGCACGCGAAAACGCCCGCATTGCGCGGGCGTTCCGGTTACCAGCCGCGGGTACTCAACGGCTCTTGGTTTCGCTCTTTTTTGAGCTTTTGGACGTATCACCTGACGCCGACTTGCCACTCTTCTGATCCGAGCCGCTTGCGTGCTTCTTTTCAGATTTGCTGTCGGTTGAGTGCTTCTTGTCAGTTGGCATTGCCGTCTCCTGGCGTGTGCCCTCGAGCGGGCATGTCAAAAACTATTCCTGGATTTGTGATGGCTTTGTGGTTAAAAGCGCCTTTCGCGGCCGCCGTGCCGAACGTAGGGTGAATCGTTCACTTTGAGACTGACCAAGTGCGCCCGTGCCGTTGTTGGGGGGAGGACCATCTGAAAGCCGGGTTCTCACCCGTTCCAGCGGTTCGATCACCGACTCAGCCCGTTCAACGGGGGTTGCGCGGAAGGCGTCCATGGACCGCGGTCGCCGCGATAGCGGCCTGTCCGACCGCCACACTGATCTGGTTGAGCGCGCTGACCACATCACCTATCGCGTACACGCCGGGGACACTAGTCTGCATGTGGTCATCGACGATCAGCGCACCCGCATCGTCCGTCGCGGCGCCCAGCGGCGCCAACAGGGATGACTGGACGTCGGAGCCCAAGACCGGATAGAGGGTGTCGAAACGCCGACGCGATCCGTCCGGCAGTTGCGCCTCGCAACCGCCGTCGACCAACCGCCACTGGTCTGGCGCCGCAAGCAGGACCACGCCGCTGGCGGCAGCCCGGTCTCGCAGTGACGGGTCGTCGGCGAGGCCGTCGGTGGCTATCGCGGTGACGTCGCGCGAGAACGTCCGCAGGAATTCGGCGTGGCCGATGGCTTCCTCGCAGCGACCGAGTACGGCGATCGCATCATCCTTGGCCTCGTAACCATCGCAGACCGCGCACAACCGGATCGCGCCGCTGGCGATGGCCTCTTCCGCTCCTTCGATGTCGGGCAGCAGGTCGACGACGCCGGTGGCCAGGATGATGCTGTGGGCGCGCCACTTTCGTGAGCTGGTGCTGGCGATGAAAATGTCTCCTTCACGTTCCAGCACCTCGATCCGGTCCTCCACCACGGGCACGTGATATTGCGCGACGTGCTCGCGAAACCGCCCCAGCAGCTCATTGCCTGCCACGCCAAACGGAAAGCCCGGGCAGTTATGGCTCGCCGGGATCCAGCGGGCACGGCTATGGCCGGCGTCGACAATGACCAGTTCGCGACCGAAGCGCGCCAGGTAGGTCGCCGCCGTCAAGCCACCGGGACCCCCGCCAATGACCAGGCAATCGAGAACCGTAGCGGCGGTATCAAGTGCACTCATGGCGCGCTCCAGTTGGAAGCGGTGGATGTTAGCCAACGTGGATCTCCTGAAATCCGTCGCCATCGTGAAGGGTGAACAACGCCTCCATTCCGCGATCCCGCGCCAGCTTGACCCCTTCGGTCTCCCCCAGGGCCAGCAAGGCCGTCGCCCACGCGTCGGCGAGCATGCACGTGGAAGCGACCACGCTGACCGCGGCCAACCGGTTACTCGCGGGTCGTCGTCCGCTGGCGTCCATCGTGTGCGGGTAGCTCCGGCCGTCATGCTCAACCCAGTGGCGGTAGTCGCCGGACGTGGCGATCGCCGCGTCAACCAGCTCCATCACGCCGGCAACCTCGCGCACGCCGCGGACCGGCTTCTCGATCGCCACGGCCCAGGGACTCCCATCGGGCTTGCTGCCGCGGGCGCGCATCTCACCGTCGATCCCGACCAGATAGCGGGTGATGCCGAAACTGTCGAGACAGGCGGCCAGTTGGTCCACCCCGAAGCCTTTGGCGATCCCGGACAGGTCCAGGTTGATCTCCGCCCGCTTCCGGACCCGGAGTTGCACCGGGTCCAGTTCGAGGATGTCGGACGCGGCCCGCTGGACACCATCGTTTCGGGCCGTGATCGCCTGGACGTCGATCGCGCCCCGGGCGGGCCCAAAACCCCAGGAGTGGACCAGGTCACCGACGCCGATGTCGAACGCACCCCGCGACTGTCGACCGACCCGCAGGGCGGTCTCCAGCACCGCCAACAGCTCCGCGGGAACCGTAATCCACTCGTTGATCGGCTCGGCATTCAGGCGGTTCAGATCGGAATCGGCCTTCCAGCTCGACATCTGTCGATCAACGTTATCGACGGCGGCGAAGAGCCGCTGGCCGATGGCGGCCTCATCGACGCCCGGCGCGGCAAAAAACAGCGCGCTGTACCGGGTGCCCATCGTCTCGCCGTGCAGGCTGTGGCGCTGCATGACGGCGACGGATGGGTTGGCGGCTTCAGAAGACGTCTTCACGGTAGCGCCCCTGCAGTTTGAGAGTCGCAACGTCCAGGCCGACCGGGGCCAGAATCGCATCGATGGTCTGCCTGATGCTGTCGGCCATGGCGCGGCTGCCGCAGACCAGGATCTGCGCCCCGTCTTCAACCAGTCGACGCATCTGCGACGAGTGTTCCAGCAGACGGTCCTGCACGTAGCCGCCCTTGGCGGTGCGGGAGAAAATCGCGTTCAACCCGGTCAGCCGGTGATCGGCCAGGTAGCCATCCAGTTCCGGCTCGTACAGGAAATCCGAAGCCGGATCGCGGCCGCCCCAGTAAAGGTACATCGGGTGTTTGCCTTCGTTGTTGCGGATGAATCCGGCCAATGGGCCGATGCCGGTACCGGCGCCGATGAGAACAACGGGAGACTTGCCGGAGGCGGGCCGGAAGTCCGGATTGGGCTGGATGAAGGCGTCGATTCGGGCGCCCGGTGGCAGGCCGTGGAGCATTTCCGAACACAGCCCACCCGGATGCTTGCGCACACAGATTTCCAGGAAACCGTCTTTGGATCCGCTGGCCAGCGAATAGAACCGCGGGACCGGACTGCCCGCTACGACGATCCCGACCAGGTCTCCCGCCTCAAAGTGGGGCAGTTCACTGAGCCCAAGCATGCGCCGCAACCGGCCACCAGCACTCTGCGAGGCGACCGGACCAAAGCGCAGGATGCTCGTTGGCGCGTTGACCTGCGCGCCGTAGTCCACGCGGCTGATCAGCTCAAGCGGGCGCGTTTGCGGGTGTGACGGCACGTGCGTCAGCGCCAGGTCGAGGGACAATGCGCGACTGACCGCCTCTCCCCAGCGCGCGAACTCCTGCGAGGACTGTCTGTCCACCGTCTCGAGCGGCACGAATTCTGTCCAGCCGCCGGCCAGCAGCGCGTTGCGGGCGTCCTTGGCAAACTGACAGAACCGCGGGAACTGGCGATCGCCAAATCCCAGGACCGCGAACGCCGGCTTGTTGTCCCCGCTAAAACTTTCCAGCCGCGCAAGGAACTGCTTGGCCGAGGTGGGCGCGTCACCATCGCCGTAGGTGGCGGTGAGCACGAACAGGTGGCTCGCCTGGCGATATTCCTTCGCCAGCTGGTTCATCGGGGCGGTGTGCACGCGCTTGCCGGCTTTGTGCAGCGCAGCGTGCAACGCGTTCGCGAAGCCCCAGGTGCTGTTGCCTTCGCTGCCGACCAGGATGATGGTGTCCGCCGCCTGCGCGCCGCTGTTGTTTGCGATGCGCGGCATCAGGCGACGTCGGTGCCACCACATCACCACGCCGGTGGCGCTCATTACCGGAACACTGAGTGCGCAGATTCCCAGCAGCAGGCCCAGCCACCACAGGCCTTCGCCGGTGTGCAGCATGTAAATCAGTTCGTAGGTTTGCTGGGCGCGGTCATGTGGCTGGAACACCAACAGGGCGCCGGTGGTCTGGTCGATGTAGCCGTCGCCTTGCGCGGTGGCGAGCGAGTAGAAATCCGAGGGTGTGTCGGGCATCGGATAGACCAGCTCGCGCAGGTCGTTCAGATCGGTATCCAGCAGGGCGGGCAGGGTGCCGACGGGCGCCGGCGCACCTGGCGTCTCCACCGCAGTGGGGAACGCAGGCTCTACATCCGCACCCTGCGGTACCAGGCCGAAGGTGGTCGCCGACATGAAGACGCCGGTCAGTGCGGACAGCACTAGTGCCAACACGGCGATTCGTCCCAGTTCCGCGTGCCAACGCTGGCTGAAGTTGCCACGCAGGGGGCGCAACAGTTGTCGCCAGCCGCCCACGCGTTTCAGCAGCAGCGCCACGCCCGAGACGCACAGGACCAGCATCGTCAGGGCGGACACGCCTGCCGCGGCCCGGCCTGGCGTATCCGCGAGAAACGAGCGGTGCAGCTTCTTGATCCAACGCGTGGTGGGAGAGGGCGCATACGGGCCGATCGCCTTTCCGCTGAGCGGGTCGATCCGGACCGCCTCCGCCTGGTCGCCCTGACTGTAGTAGACGATGATCGTGCCCGAGGGTGAGCGCTGGACCTGCTCGACCCCGGGAAAGTTGTCGGCTATCCGCTCCGCGAGCAGGGCGACGCTGACCTGCCCACGCTCCGGCACCGTCGTTCCAAGCCGGTCAATGGCTGGATTGACCGACAGGATCGCGCCGCTGATCGCCAACACGGCGATCAGCAGCCCAAGGACAAGAGCGGGCAGTGAGTGAATCCGACGCAACATGATGCGGACCTCCTTCAGGCCGATCGATTACATGTCGTAAGTGAATGACTGCACGTAACCGCGCCCCGCAGTCGCTTTGCCGCTGCCGGCCTTGGTCAGGGGCGCCCGCACGTCGGCCGGGTTGTCGCGACCGTCTTCCACCGCGGTGTCGATCCGTATTTCATAGCCGGCATCGATCAACGCGTCCTCAAGTTCGGCGGTGACCTTGAGGGTGCGCCCGCTGCCGACGCTCGCGCCGCTCACGCCGTCAAACTCGCTCGCCCGCATGCCGCTGCCCCGGGCCCAGTCGCGCAGGTTCTTGTAGTACTTCGACTTCTTGCCCGAGACCCAGAGTGTCTTGTGGTACTTGCCCGCGGCATCGGTGACATAGATGGCCAGATAGGCTCCATCGCCGGTGTAGGCTTTCATCTGGGTGGTGAGGGTGACGGGCCTGGCGTCAGCCAGTACAGGCAGCGCCATGGCTCCGGCCAGGCAGAGGGATAGGACGATCTTGTTCATGTCATTGCTCCTGCAATCGGGTCGTAAATGGCTTCATTTCGCCTTCTGGTCCGGGTTGCGGTCCAGGTAGTCGCCTGCGTCGCCCTTGCCATCGAACGTGATCTTCAGCTCGCGGATCTGCAGCGATGCCGGGGAGTACTCAGCCTTGAACCGGTTTCCCAGCTTGTCGGTCCCGCGGACTTCGTAGCACCCGTCATCGACCTTGATCCGCTGGACTTCCCAGCCTTTCTGTTCGAGCTGTTGGCGCAGGACTTCGCGCGGCTGCCAGTCGGCGACGGGGTCGGTACAGTCGTCACCGGCCATCACGCTGCCGCTGAAGGCGAGGCCGGCCAGAACGACACCGGTCAGAGTGAGGTGTTTCATGGGTGTGATCTCCTTGGGTTGGGTGCAACGTGGACTCTAGGCGCGCATCCTTATGCGAGCCTTAAGGCGAGGGTTTTTCGATGCGGGTACTGCTGGTAGAGGACAACGTCGACCTGGGCCAGGCCGTGCGCGAGCAGATCGGCGAGGACGGACACGCGGTGGATTGGGTGCAGACCCTGGACCACGCGCAACTGGCGATCGGCTCGACCCCCTACGACCTCATCCTGCTCGACCTGATGCTGCCCGATGGTCGCGGCATCGATTTCCTGCGCCGGTTGCGCTCGGTCGGCGATGGCACTCCGGTGATCATCCTGACCGCCATGGACCAGCTCTCCGACAGGATTGCCGGCCTCAACGCGGGTGCCGATGACTATCTGGTCAAGCCGTTCGACCTGTCGGAACTGTCCGCCCGCGTGGCCGCTGTGGCGCGCCGCTACAGCGGCAATTCCAACCCGCAGCTGCAACTGGGGGCGCTGACAATCGACCTGACGGCTCGGACCATCCAGCGCGCTGACGAAACCATTGCGTTGACGGCGCGGGAATGGGCGCTGCTGGATGCCTTCCTCCAGCGTCCCGGTGCGTTGTTGTCAAAGTCGCAGCTCGAGGAACGGCTGTACGAGTTCGGAGCGGAAATAGAGAGCAATGCGGTGGAGGTCCACATCAGCCATCTGCGTAAAAAGCTGGGCTTCAGCGTGGTCGATACGGTCCGCGGGATGGGCTACCGACTGGGCCTGCAGGGGCAGCCATGAGGGTTGCGGGCAGCCTGCAAAAGCAACTCGTTTACGGACTCACCCTGGGGATCGTGGTGTTGTGGCTGGTGGCGACCGCGCTGTCCGGGCTGATCGTGCAGAGACGGCTGGACGACGCGTTCGACGATGCGATGCAAGGTGCGGCGCAGCGCATCCTACCGCTGGCGGTCCTTGACATCATCAATCGGGAAGACCCTCCCACCCAGCAACGGGTGGCACCGCTCAATGCGCTTCCGGGGCAGGTCGCGTATCTGGTGCGCGACCGTGAGGGCACCATCCTGCTGCAATCTCACGACGCGGACCCGGGCGTGTTTGGCCCGCCGGACATGCTGGGATTCAGCACGACGGCGACCCACCGCCTGTACGGTGCCAGTGCCCTGCGCGATACGGTATTCCTGCAGCTTGCCGAGCCTTTGGCATACCGCCGCAAGGCCGCCCGGGATGCCACCGTTGCCTTGCTGCTGCCGCTGTTGCTGCTGGTCCCGGCAAGCCTGTTGGGCGTTTGGCTGTATGTGCGCTTCAGGCTGCGCAGCGTGCGTTCCTATCGGCGGGCGGTTGAAGCACGCGGGGTCGGTGATCTCTCGCCGATCCACACCGAGTTGCTGCCGCTGGAAATCCGTCCGAGCGCGGATGCCGTCAACAGCCTGATTGATCGCCTGCGGCGTGCGCTTGAGACCGAGCGCAGGTTCACCGCGAACAGCGCGCATGAGCTGCGGACCCCGCTGGCGGCCGCGCTTGCCCAGGTTCAGCGCCTGCGTCGTGAGGCCGCCGATGGGCCCTTGCAGGCGCGCGCCGGGCAGATCGAGGCATCGCTCAGGGAGCTGTCGCGCCTTGCAGAAAAGTTGATGCAACTGGCAAAGGCGGAGGGCGGGAGCGTGCTTGCCGAGGAGCCCCAGGATCTGGTGCTGCTGCTGACCCACGTGGTGGACGACCTGCAACGCGCGGCAGCCGTCCCGATCCGGTTGGTGCTGCCGTCGACCGGGCCCGTTCTCTCGCCCATCGATGCGGACGCGTTCGCGATCCTGGCGCGCAATTTGATCGAGAACGCGCTCAAACATGGTGCGCCGGGGCACCCGATCGACGTGGATCTGAGCAAATCGGCGCGGCTGACCGTCATCAACGCCGGTGAGGTACTGGATCCTGCCGAATTGGCACAGCTGACCGGCCGCTTCATCCGCGGTCGGGGTCGGGCGCAGGGCTATGGGCTGGGATTGGCGATCGTGACGACCATTGCCGACGCCGCAGGTGCCAGGCTGACATTGGCCTCGCCCGCCACTGGCCGACCTGACGGGTTCGAGGTGTCGGTGCAGTTCCCTGTTGCCGGATCGTGACGCCGGGGCGCTCAGTGCAGGCCGGTGCGGTCAGTCGGGCCGCGGACGGATGAGGGCGGGTCGCTCTTCATCTTCTCGTCCAGCTGGGCTTCGAATTGCTGGAACTCCAGACCCAGCTCACGCGCCTCCGCGTTGGCGGCATCACGCAGCGCATCGGAGAACTTGAGTGTTGCGATGGCTCCGGTGCGCTCGTGCATCGAGGCGGCTCGGCGGATGAGCGCCAGCATCGTGGCGGCGCTGTCGGAGCTGCCGACCATCTTGCCGTCCATTCCGAGCACCCATTCGCCATCTCGGCGGACGATCCCGCCCAGCAGTTTGCCGGCTCCGTCACGCAGGTCGGCGTGTGCCTCTATACCAGTGTCCGGGGTGGTGTCGCCGTCGTTGCGGCTGCCATTGAACTTGCTCGACATCGGGTTTCTCTACCGTTGTTGCGCGCGCATGAAGCGGTCGGGCGTGGACGCCACAGGATACGGCAGGGCGATGTTCTACCGCTTAACGAAGTGCACGTCGACGCTGCCCGACGCGGCATCGGAGTCGTCAATCTCCCAGCCGATACGGTCGGCGAGGCGTCCGACCAGGGTCAGGCCGAGGCGTCGATCGCTGCTGGCCGGACGCGGCCTGGACGAGGTCGATGGCCGGGTGTCATCGGCAGCGAAGGCGAACGACATCATGCGGTTCGAGATCAAGATGCGCAGTGTGCCGGGCACGCCGGGAGGCAACAGGCGCCGCAGCACTCCGTGCACGATCAGGGTCGCATCGCGCGTAGGCAGCGTGGTATCGACCTCCGCGCCGTCGAGCGCAACGCTCACGGTGCCGTCCACGATTGACGCAACCCCGGCCAGGCACGACACCAGCCAGCCACGCAGCTCGACTGGCTCTGCCGAGTCCACGCGGCGGCGGGCAAGTCGCATCAGGGCGTCGATCAATTCCGACAGTTCACGGATTCCGCGGTCAAGGCGCTGCAGCCGCGGCTGCAGCGCGGGAATGTCCGCGCTGTCCTCAAGCAGCAACTCGGTGGCGCCGCGCACCACGGAAATCGGCGTGCGCAGCTCATGGCTGGCATCGCCGAGGAAGGTCTGCTCCGCTTCCGCCGCAGACGCGAGCCGGGCTTGATAGTCATCGATCGCGCTGGCCAACTGGCCCAGCTCGTCGGCCGGCAACTTGTCCGCCAGCGCTGTCCGCTCGGGCTGGATCGGCAACGAAGTGACCGCCTGGGCCAACTGCTGGACCGGGCGCACGACCCGACCCGACAGCAACCATCCCAGCCACGCGCTTAGTGCCGTTCCCGCAAGCACGACCACGGCTAGGACAAGGGCGAGGTAGCGCTCCAGCGCCTCGATGTCGTGCACGTCCATCACAAAGAACAGGCGGCCGGCTGAGGTATCGAATACGCCCAGGAACACTTCGTCGCCTTCCGCGTTGCGCACTTCACCGATTCCCGGCGGCTGGCTCAGGTACACGTCAGGGACTTCTCCGCGGTTGTCGGGCAGGAGCTGATAACCGCTGACCCGGGCGCTGCGCGGCAGGTCGATGCCGGGCTCGCGTTGCAGCCGCTCGGCGTAGTCATGCGCCTGGCTGGTGAGGATCGATTCCACCAGGACGCGCTCGTACTCCTCGGCGATGAACACAACGCCAAGCGCAAACGCGATGCTCAGCACCGCGCCCATGACCGTGTAAAGCAAGGTCACGCGCGTGCGCAGTGGCAAGGGAAACCTCATTCGGGCGGCACCAATCGGTATCCGATGCCGTGGACAGTGCGGATAAGGGGAATGTCGAACGGCTTGTCCACCAGGTTGCGCAGGTCATACATGTGGGTGTGCAGGGAGGCCGCATCGCCACCGCGGGAGCCAGGAACGGACTGGATCAGCAGATCGTGGCCGACCACGCCGGGTGATCGTCTCATCAGCAGTTCCAGGATGCTGCTCTGGCTGCGCGTGAGGGCGATGCGGGTACCTGCGCGAGTTGCCACCATCGACTCGGCGTCAAGTTCCAGCGGACCGACGACCAGGGGCAGCAGCGGCGAGGGCGCGCCGCGGCGGTGCAGTGCGCGTATCCGCGCGTCCAGTTCCTTGAGCTCGAACGGCTTGACCATGTAGTCATCGGCGCCTTCATGGAAGCCGCGTATTTTGTCGTCGAGGGTATCGCGCGCAGTCAGCATCAGGACCGGAGTGCCGCGTCCTGCTTCCCGCAGCTGCCGACAAAGATCCAGTCCGTCCAGGCGCGGCAGGCCGAGGTCCAGCACGATCACGTCAAAGGGGATCCGGAGCGCGTGCATCAGCCCGGTTTCGCCATCGGCGGCGTGGTCCACCTCGTGGCCACGGCGTTCCAGGAAGTCCCAGATATTGGCCGCGATGTCGTGCTGGTCTTCCACGATCAGGATTTTCAGGGAGTCGGACATTTGGCTCGGCTGCGGCACGGATCCACGCAAGTCTAGTCCGGGCAGTTGGGGCTCGATAACGAACGCCTGAGAAATGGCTGAGAGATCGCTACAACGGGGTGCTCATGCTTGGCGCTGGTCCCACTCCCGTAGTCCCGACGTGCCCGCCTCTACCGCAACGCGATCCGACGAGTTCTGTCCAGCTGGGCTCCTGCCCGCAACGGGGAGGTCGAAGCGGGCTTTTCTGCGCAATCACCTTGTGTATCCGCTTGTGGCGACGGCGGCGGTCAGCGTGGTCCTTATCAGCGCACACGGCGATTTTCTGCTCGCCGACCTCTTGTATGCGGCGCAGGGCAATGCGTGGGCCCTGCGCGACAGCTGGATTACCACCACGTTGGTGCATGAGGCGGGCAAGGCCGTGTCCGCCGCCGCCTGGCTGGGTGTGTTGATCGCATGGCTGTGGAGTCTTGTCGATTCGAGGCTGACCCATTGGCGTCGCCCCCTGGGCTATCTGGTCTTTGCAACCCTGGCGGGCTCGGTCGCCGTCTCGCTGCTCAAGGCAGGCAGTGGAATGGATTGCCCATGGGACCTCCAGCGCTACGGTGGCTTGCAGCCGTTTGTCGGGTTGTTCGAGTCACGGCCCCAAAGCATGGGTCACGCGGCGTGTTTTCCCGCCGGGCACGCCAGCGCCGGCTACGCGTGGGTGACGTTGTACTTCTTCTTCCATGCGGTGCAGCCGCGCTTGCGATGGGCCGGATTGGCCCTTGCCCTGGCGGCCGGCGCCCTGTTCGGCATCAGCCAGCAGTTGCGCGGAGCGCACTTCCTGTCCCACGACGTGTGGACGTTGATGATCTGTTGGCTTGTAGCCTTGGCAGGGTCGCTGTGGATCCTTCGTCCGTACGGGCCAGGAGCGCCGGCATGAGCGCCGTCGCCCATGCCCGGGAGGGGCTGCGCGGCAGGTCGATGTGGCGGCCCTCGGTCAGCCAGGAGGGGATGGCGCTGGCGGTGAGCCTATTCTTCACCCTTGCCTGCAACACCGCATTCTGGCGCGCCTATGCGGCGACCGGCGCTCTGGAAAGCGCGCGCGGCTGGGTGACGGCTGCCTCGCTGGCAACGGCGATGACCGGGCTGCACTTCCTGCTCCTGTGTCTGGTGTTGAACCGCTGGACCACCAAGCCGCTGCTTTCCTTGCTGCTGGTGGTAACCGCGTTGGCCGGGTATTACTCGAGCCATTACGGGGTCTACCTGGATCCCGACATGATTCGCAACATCCTTCATACCGACACGCGTGAAGCCCGCGAACTGTTGACTCCGGGGCTGGCGCTGCCCGTGTTGGCCACACTCATTCCGGTAGCCCTGGTCTGGTGGGTGCGGATTCGCGCACAAAAGCCCGCGGCCGCGCTGTTGCGACGAGTGGTCGTCATGGTGGCCGTCGCGACGGTGACCGCCGGGGCCTTGCTGGTCTCATTCCAGGACATCTCCGCGATGATGCGCAACCGGACCGAACTGCGGCACCTGATCGCCCCGGGCAACTACCTCGTCTCCCTTGCACGGGTCGCGTCAGAGGACCCCGCAGCGGCCGTCCGTGCACGCCAACCCTTGGGCAACGATGCTCTTGTGGTGGGGCGCGGCAATGGCAAACCGCGGGTACTGGTGATCGTGGTCGGCGAAACCGTGCGGGCGCAGAACTGGGGTCTCAACGGGTATGCGCGTCAAACCACGCCTGAATTGGCCGATCTGGATGTCCTGAACTACACCGACGTGACGGCGTGCGGATCGAGCACGGACGTCTCCCTGCCGTGCATGTTCTCCGCGCAGGGGCGACGCGGCTACGACAAACGGGCGATCAAGGAGTCGGAGTCGTTGCTCAACGTGCTGGATCACGCCGGTATCGCAACGCTGTGGCGCGACAACCAGGGCGGGTGCAAGGGTGTGTGTGCGGGGCTTCCCTTCGAATCCCTGGTGGACGCCCGGGTTCCCGAGCTGTGCAACGCCGAGCACTGTCTGGACGAAGTGCTGCTGCACGACCTGCAGGCGAAGATCGATGGCGAGGGTCGTGACCAGGTGATTGTCCTGCACCAGCTCGGCAACCACGGGCCGAGCTATTTCCAGCGCTACCCCGATCAATTCCGCCAGTTCGTTCCCGTGTGCGAATCGGCGGACCTGGGCAAATGCCGGCAGGCGGAGATCGTCAACGCCTACGACAATGCGATTCTCTATACCGATCACTTTCTCGCCCGTCTGATCGAAACCCTGGAAGCGGACCCCACGCGCGACAGCGCGATGATCTACGTCTCCGACCACGGCGAATCGCTTGGTGAGGGCAACCTCTATCTGCACGGTATGCCTTACGCGATCGCACCGGACACCCAGCTGAAGGTGCCCATGGTGATGTGGCTGTCCCCTTCGCTGGCGGCGGACCGGAATGTCGATGTCGGCTGCATGCGCCAGCGCCTTTCGACACCTGTCACGCACGACAATCTCTTCAGCTCGGTGCTGGGGCTGATGCAGGTGGAGACGGGCGTCTATGACGCGTCCCAGGACCTGTTCGCTCCCTGCATGGGCCGCGCGCCCAGCTGAGTCCACGCTCGCGCCGCCATTTGGCTGCCGTCACGTCCGGGCGGGCACAATCATCCGGTGGACTCACGGGAGCAGCGGCATGGCCAAGCCACCCTCAGACGCATTCGTTTTCTTCGGCGCCACCGGGGACCTTGCGTACAAGAAGATCTTCCCGGCGCTGCAGGCGATGATCCGGAGCGGCGAGCTCGACATGCCCCTGATTGGCGTTTCCCGCGGCGGCTGGTCGTTGGAGCGCTTGCGTGAGCGGGCGCGCGCGAGCCTGGAGGCCAACGGCGGGGTGGATGAGGACGCGTTTTCGCGCCTGTCGGAGCAGTTGCGCTATATCGACGGCGATTACAGTGACCCGCAGACGTTCCGCGGCCTGAAACAGGCCTTGGGTTCCGCCACCCGTCCCATCCATTACCTGGCCATCCCCCCAAGCATGTTCGGCACGGTGGTGCAGGGGCTGGCCGCATCGGGATGCAACGCCGACGCCCGGGTGATCGTGGAGAAGCCGTTCGGTCGCGACCTGGCCTCGGCCCGGGAGCTCAACCGCGAGCTGCACCAGGTGTTTCCGGAATCCTCGGTGTTCCGTATCGACCACTATCTGGGCAAGGAGGCCGTGCGCAACCTGCTGTATTTCCGTTTCGCCAATACGTTCCTCGAGCCGGTCTGGAACCGCACCTATGTGGACAGCGTGCAGATAACGATGGCCGAGAACTTTGGCGTGCAGGGGCGTGGTGCGTTCTACGAGGAGGTCGGCACCATCCGCGACGTGGTCCAGAACCACCTGCTCCAGGTCCTCTCGCTGCTGGCCATGGATGCCCCGGCCGGCCGCGACCCCGAATCGCTGCGCGCCGAGAAACTGCGTCTGTTCCGTGCCACGCGCTCGTTGCGGCCGGAGGACGTGGTCCGCGGACAGTTCCGCGGCTATCGCAACGAGGCTGGGGTTGCCGCGGACTCGCAGGTGGAGACCTTTGTGGCACTGCGCCTGTACATCGACACGTGGCGCTGGGCCGGCGTCCCGTTCTATATCCGCGCCGGCAAGAAGCTGCCCATCACCAGCACCCAGGTGATGGTTGACCTGAAGCCGCCGCCGCTGGAACTGTTCGACCGGATTTCACTGGCCGAGACCAACTATTTCCGCTTCCGCCTGAGCCCCGAAGTGGTGATCTCCACTGGCGCGCGGGTGAAGAAGGCGGGCGAGGGGATGGAAGGGCGCCAGGTCGAGCTGGTTGCCCGCAGCTCGCGCGATGAAGGCAAATCGCCCTACGAGCAACTGCTTGGCGACGCCATTGAGGGCGACACCAGCCTGTTCACCCGCGACGATTCGGTGGAAGAAGCGTGGCGCATCGTCGAGCCCGTGCTGCCCGATTCGCATGGCAATCACAACACGCCGCTCACGATCTACGAACCCGGCAGCTGGGGTCCGGAATCCACCAGCGAGCTTGTCACCGGCGGCCGCCACTGGCAGGACCCGCAGCCCGAGCAGAGCCACCCCTGCTGAAAACGCGCGGACCTTGATCGCGCCGCGCCTGCCAATCAATGGCACTGCTCCCTCGCCGCCCCGGGGCACTACCATGTTGGGCGATGCCGCACACCGGAGGACGCATGAGCACGACTCGATCACTTCACGACATGGGCCAGAGCCTGTGGCTGGACAACATTTCCCGAACGATCCTGGACGACGGCACGTTGGCGCGGTACATCGCCGACTTCTCGGTCACTGGTTTGACGTCCAACCCGAGCATCTTCAACGAGGCCGTCGGTGGCAGTGACGCCTACGACGAGGGAATGCGAAAAAAGGCGGGAGAGGGCAAGTCGGGCGAGGCGCTGTTCATCGAGCTTGCGCTGGAGGATCTGCGCCGCGCGGCGGACCTGTTCAAGCCCGTGTTCGAAGCGACCGATGGAGTCGATGGCTGGGTATCGATGGAAGTCTCACCGCTGCTGGCCTCCGATACCGCCGGCAGCATTGCCGCAGCCCAGGCGATCCACGATCAAGGCGATCGCCCGAATCTATTCGTCAAGATTCCGGGCACGCCTGAAGGGGTGCCGGCGATCGAGGAGTCGATATTCGCCGGTGTGCCGGTCAACGTGACGCTGCTGTTCTCGACGGCGCAATACCTGGCCGTGGCCGAGGCGTACATGCGCGGCCTGGAGCGGCGGCTTGAGGCCGGGTTGGACGCGCGCGTGGCGTCGGTAGCGTCGTTGTTCGTGAGCCGCTGGGACCGCGCGGTCGCCGACAAGGTGCCCGCGGACCTGCACAACACGCTGGGCATCGCGGTCGCGCAGCAGACCTACAAGGCCTACCGCGAACTGCTTGAGTCCCCGCGCTGGCAGAAGCTCGCCGCACGCGGCGCGCAGCCGCAACGGATGCTCTGGGCGAGCACCGGCACCAAGGATCCCAACGCGTCGGACACGCTGTATATCGAAGCGCTCGCCGCGCCGGACACCATCAACACGATCCCCGAGAAGACCCTGCACGCGTTTGCCGACCACGGCCGGCTCTCGGGCGTCATGGCAGTGGACGGTGGCGATTCGGAGGCGACGCTCGCGCGGTTCTCCGCGGCGGGAGTGGATATCGCCGCGTTGGCGGATCGTTTGCAGGTGGAAGGTGCCGAGGCATTCGTGAAGTCCTGGAAAGAGCTCCTGCAGACCATCGAGTCGCGCAGCCGCAGCCTCGCCGGAGAGGAACGCGGCGGATGAAGGACGGGTCACTCACCGCGAAGCCGCAATGGAGGGCGCTGGAAGAGCACCTTGCGTGGATGGCGCCGCGCCATCTGCGTGAGCTGTTTGCCGACGAGCCCGACCGGGGCGCGCGGATGGCGGCGGATGGCGGCGGGCTTTACCTGGATTACTCCAAGAACCGGATCAACCGGGAGACGCTGGACCTCCTGTTTGCCCTGGCGCGCGCCTGCGGCCTGGAGGAGCGTCGCGAGGCGATGTTTTCCGGCGGCAAGATCAACGTCACCGAAGACCGTCCTGCCCTGCATGTGGCCCTGCGAATGCCGGCCGACAGCGAGCTGATCGTTGACGGCGAGGACGTGGTTGGCGAGGTGCACGCCGTACTGGATCGGATGGCGGCCTTTTGCAATCGCGTGCGCACTGGCCAGTGGACGGGCCATTCCGGCAAGCCGATCCGAAACGTCATCAACATCGGCATCGGGGGCTCGGATCTGGGGCCGGTGATGGCCTACGAGGCTTTGCGCTTCTACAGCCAGCGCGAGCTCTCGTTCCATTTCGTGTCCAATGTGGACGGCACGGATTTCAGCGAGGCCACCCGCGGCCTGGATCCGGCGGAGACCTTGTTCATCGTATGCTCCAAGACGTTCACCACGCTGGAGACGCTGACCAACGCCCACGCCGCGCGCGCCTGGTGCTTGCAGGGGTTGGGCGATGAGGCGGCGATTGCGAAACACTTCGTCGCGGTTTCCACCAATGCCGACGGCGTGGAGGCGTTCGGTATCGACACCGCCAACATGTTCGGGTTCTGGGACTGGGTGGGCGGCCGCTATTCGATGGATTCCGCCATCGGCCTGTCGACGATGCTGGCCATCGGCCCGGAGCGCTTCCGCGAAATGCTGGCGGGGTTCCATGCGATGGACGTGCATTTCCGTACTGCCCCGATGGAGCGCAACCTGCCGGTCCTGTTGGGCTTGATCGGGATCTGGAACAGCAACTTCCTCGGCGCCAATACAGTCGCGGTGCTGCCTTACTCGCAGTACCTGAGCCGGTTTCCCGCCTATCTGCAACAGCTCACGATGGAGAGCAACGGCAAGCACGTGACCGCCGAGGGCAGCCGGGTGGACTACCAGACCGGACCGGTCTACTGGGGCGAGCCCGGCACCAACGGGCAGCACTCGTTCTATCAGTTGATCCATCAGGGCACGCGGCTGGTGCCGTGTGACTTCATCGGTTTCTGCCATCCATTGAACCCGCTGCCGCTGCAACGCAAAGCCGGCACGGGTGACGCTGCCGGCGACCAGCATGACCTCCTGATTGCCAGCCTGCTGGCCCAGGGCGAGTCGCTCGCGTTCGGCAAGACGCTGTCACAGGTCGCGGCGGAGGGCACCCCGGAAGCGCTGCAACCGCACCGGGTGTTTGACGGCAACCGTCCCAGCAACACCATCCTTGCCGACCGGTTGACGCCGCACACGTTGGGCAGCCTGGTAGCGCTCTACGAGCACAGCGTGTTCGTGCAGGGGACGCTGTGGAACATCGATTCCTTCGACCAGTGGGGTGTCGAACTGGGCAAGCAACTGACCACATCCCTTGCAGAGGAACTCAAGGCGGCGGACACGCCGGCGCTGGGCCACGACAGCTCGACCAACACCCTGATCCAGCGCTACCGCGCAGCGCGGGGGCGCCAATGATGGGCACACGCATCGACAAGCGCGCCGGCTTGCCGGCAGAGGCTCGTGACCTCATCGACGTCGGCCGTCTGGTCAACGCGTACTTCCAGACCCGGCCGGACCCATCCAACCCGGCGCAGACGGTGTCGTTCGGGACCTCCGGCCATCGTGGTTCGTCGCTGGAAGGGAGTTTCAACGAGGACCACATCCTCGCCATCACCCAGGAGATCTGTGCCTACCGGAAGGGGCAGGGGATCGACGGCCCGATCTTCATTGGTGCCGACACGCACGCGCTTTCCGCCCCGGCCCTGGAGACCGCGCTGGAAGTGCTGGCAGCCAACGGCGTCCAGGTGCACGTGTCGGCGGATGACGAACCCGTGCCCACGCCGGCCATCTCCCACGCGATCCTGGTCCACAACTCAGGACGGGAAAGAGGTCTCGCCGATGGCATCGTGATCACCCCGTCGCACAATCCGCCGGCGGACGGCGGCTTCAAGTACAACCCGCCCAACGGCGGCCCCGCCGATACGGACGTGACCGCGTGGATCCAGAAACACGCCAATGCAAGCCTTTCGAAGGGACTGGACGGCGTGCGGCGTTGGACCGGCGGGCGCGCCCGCGCCGCCGGCACCACCCGCGAGCACGACTTCCTTTCGGCCTATGTCGCCGATCTGGGCAACGTGATCGACTTCGACCTGATCCGCAGCGCAGACCTTCGGCTGGGCGTGGATCCGCTGGGCGGGGCAGGGGTGCATTACTGGGCGCGCATTGCCGAGCACTACCGGATCGCGCTGGACGTCGTCAGCGAGCAGGTGGATCCGCAGTTCGGCTTCATGAGCCTGGACTGGGACGGGCGCATCCGCATGGATCCCTCCTCCCCGTATGCGATGAGCCGGCTGATCGGCCTGAAGGATCGCTACGACGTCGCCTTCGCCTGCGATACCGACCACGACCGCCACGGCATCGTGACCGCCAGCGCTGGACTGATGCCGTCCAACCACTACCTCAGCGTCGCCATCGATTACCTGTTCCGCAACCGTCCGCAGTGGAGCACGGGGGCCGGCATCGGCAAGACCGTGGTCAGCAGCGCCATGATCGACCGTATCGCCGCGGGGCTGGGCCGGCACCTGTATGAGGTTCCCGTGGGTTTCAAGTGGTTCGTGGACGGGCTGTTTTCCGGCACGCTGGGCTTCGGCGGCGAGGAAAGCGCGGGTGCCTCCTTCCTGCGTCGCGACGGTTCGGTCTGGACGACCGACAAGGACGGCATCGCACCGGCCCTGCTTGCCGCGGAAATCACTGCCCGTGAGGGTAACGATCCCGGCGTGATCTACCGCCGGTTGTGTGACCGTTATGGCGAGCCGTTCACCGATCGGGTGGAAGCGCCCGCGACCAAGGCGCAAAAGCGCGCGCTCGCCGCGCTGACCCCCAACGCCATCGCATCCACCGAACTGGCCGGCGAGCCGATCCAGCAGGTGCTGGACAAGGCACCCGGCAACGACGCCGCCATTGGTGGCATCAAGCTTGTCGCTGCCAGTGGCTGGTTTGCCGCCCGTCCCTCCGGGACAGAGGACATCTACAAGATCTACGCCGAGAGTTTTCGCGACGCCGACCATCTGCAGCAATTGCTCAAGGATGCACAGGAGACTGTTGACGCCGCCCTGGAGGACCCGACCACCGAACAGTGAGGTAACAGCATGTCCGCGCGAATCGACCAGCTCTGTATCGACACCCTCCGTTTCCTGTCCGTGGACATGGTGCAGAAGGCGGACAGCGGACATCCGGGACTCCCGCTTGACGCCGCGCCGATGGCGTATGTCCTGTGGTCGCGCTGGCTCAAGGCCAACCCGCGCAACCCGGACTGGGCGGACCGGGATCGCTTCGTCCTTTCTGCCGGTCACGGCTCTGCATTGCTTTACAGCCTGCTGTACCTGAGCGGCTACGACATCTCGTTGAATGACATCAAGCAGTTCCGCCAATGGGGCAGCAAGGCCCCCGGCCACCCCGAGCGCGGTCACACGCCCGGGGTCGAGGTGACCACCGGTCCGCTCGGGCAGGGGTTCGCCAACGCGGTCGGCATGGCGATGGCCGAGGCGCAACTGGCGGCGCAGTACAACCGGCCCGGGCACGAGGTGATCAACCACCGTACCTGGATGCTCGCCAGCGACGGCGACCTGATGGAAGGCGTCGCCTCCGAGGCCGCCTCGCTCGCCGGGCATCTGCGACTGGGCAAGTTGACCTGTCTGTACGACGCCAACTTCGTGACCCTGTCAGCGGCCACCGATATCGCGTTCACCGAGGATTGCGAAGCGCGCTTCCGGGCCTACGGCTGGCACACGCAATGGGTCGAGGACGGCAATGACGTGGCGGCCATCGATGCGGCGATCCGCGCTGCCGCTGACGAAGTCCGGCGACCGTCACTGATTCTGGTCCGTACCCACATCGGCTATGGCTCGCCCAACAAGCAGGACAGCTTCGAGGCTCACGGGTCACCGCTCGGTGAGGAAGAGGTGCGCCTGACCAAACAGAACCTGGGCTGGCCGGTGGAGCCGGCTTTCCGGGTCCCCGATGAGGCGCTCACCCATATGCAAACAGCGGTTGGGCGGGGCGCCGCCCAGGAAGAAGTGTGGCATCGCCAGATGCAGGCCTATGCCACGGCGCAGCCGGATCTGACAAGAGAACTGCGGCGGCGCCTGGAGGGCGTCCTGCCGACCGGCTGGGATGCGGAACTCCCGGTATTTCCCGCCAATGCGAAGGGAATGGCGACCCGCGTCGCCGGCGGCAGGGTAATGAACGCCATCGCGCCGCACCTGCCGGAGCTGTCGGGCGGTTCGGCTGATCTGGATCCGTCGACCAAGACCGCCCTGAAGGGCATGGGTGACTTCAATCCTCCGCTGGCCGCGGGCGAGGACAAGCAAGGCTCCGACGGCGGCGGCTGGAGCCTGGCCGGGCGCAACCTGCATTTCGGGGTGCGCGAGCATGCGATGGGAGCGATCGTGAATGGGATGGCGGCGCACGGCGGGTTCATCCCCTACGGCGCGACGTTCCTGGTCTTTTCCGACTACATGCGGCCGCCCATTCGCCTCGCGGCGCTGATGGGGCTGCATCTGGTTCACGTGTTCACCCACGACAGCATTCTGCTGGGTGAGGACGGCCCGACCCACCAGCCGGTGGAGCAGCTCGCCAGCCTGCGCGCCATTCCGCGCCTGAGCGTGATTCGCCCGGCCGACGCCAACGAAACCGCCGTCGCCTGGCGCGTCGCGGTGGAAATGCGCGACCGGCCGGTCGTGCTCATCCTGACCCGGCAGGATCTGCCAACGCTGGACCGGCAGGTATACGCCGCCGCCGATGGAGTGACGCAGGGCGCCTATGTGCTGGATGCCGACCTGGGCGACTCGCCGCAGATCATCCTGATCGCCAGCGGCTCGGAGGTCAGTCTTATCGTGGAGGCGGCCGGACGGCTGCGGCGCGATGGGGTCGGTGTCCGGTGCGTGTCGATGCCGAGCTGGGATCTGTTTGAGGCCCAGCCGCGGGAATACCGCGACTCGGTCCTGCCGCCCGCGGTCACTGCCCGACTGGCGGTCGAGGCCGGCAGCGCGCAGGGGTGGCATCGCTGGGTCGGTGACGGTGGCGCCGTGCTGTCGGTGGATGATTTTGGCGCGTCGGCGCCAATGCAGGCAGTTGCCCTTGCCTACGGATTCACCGTCGACAACGTCGTGAAACGGGCGCGGGCGCTGCTGGCCTGAACGGCGCCGCAGCGATTACCAGACCAGATCGTCGGGAACCTTGAACTGGCTGTAGAAATCGTCGTCATCGCCAGCTTTGCTCGAGGTGTCGTCGGCGCGTCCGTGGTCGAGCACTATGGCCTCCGGGTCACGCTCGCGGATCTTTTCCGCGGCAGCACGGGGCACCAGCTCATGGCTGTCGCCATGGCGCACAATCACCAGCGTTCCCTTTGCGAGCTGGGCGCGCAACGCCTCGTTGACCAGCACGCTGCGGATCGCATTGCCGTCGGTGAACCGGTAGTCGATCTCACCCTCGCGCTTGACCCGATGCATCTCCACGATCTGCCGCACCTGCGCCTTCAGCTCGTTGGCGCGCGCCTGGGCGTTGCGTTCGGCTGACAGCGCACGATCGCGTTCCACGCGCTCGGCAAGCAGCCGCTGGGCATCCACGGCATCGGCTTCAGGCGCTGCGTTGGGCTCGGCCTTGCCGTGCCGCTTCTTGTTCTGCTCGCGGACAACCTGGGTGACCTTGTTCTTCTTGACCAAGCCCGCTTTGAGCAGCTGGTCCTGCAGGGGATTACGCATGGTGTTGGGGGGTATCGAGCGACGGCAATGTGGAGTGCCAGTGTACCGCCGGCGCCCATTGGTTCTTTCCAGCGACGCGGTCCGTCGGCCGACCGCCGCACGTTCACGGCCTCATTCCTTCTTGATGGCGTGCCCACCGAACTGGTTGCGCATCGCGGCCAGCAGCTTGTCGGAATAGGAGTCCTTGTCGCGCGAGCGCAACCGCTCCAGCAACGCCAGGGTGATCACCGGCGCGGACACGTCCAGGTCGATTGCCTCTGCCACCGTCCATCGGCCCTCGCCAGAGTCGTCCACCCAGGGCGCGATCCCGTCCATGGTCGGGTTCTGGTCCAGGGCCCGGGCGGTGAGGTCGAGCAGCCACGAACGGACCACGCTGCCGTTGCGCCAGATCTCGGCGACCTGGTGCAGGTCCAGGGAGAACTCCTGCTTGTGCTGGAGAATCGCGAAGCCTTCCGCGTAGGCCTGCATCATTCCGTACTCGATGCCGTTGTGGACCATCTTGGTGAAGTGTCCGGCGCCGGGCGGGCCCACGTGGCCCCAGCCCTGGTCGGTCGCCGGGGCAAGGGTCTCGAACACCGGGCGCAGCGCCTCCACCGGAGCCGGTTCGCCACCGATCATCAGGCTGTAGCCCTCGGCCAGCCCCCAGACACCGCCGCTGGTGCCGCAGTCGACGTAATGCATGTCGTGCTCCGCCAGCGAGTTGGCCCGACGCACTGTGTCCTTGTAGTTGGAGTTGCCGCCGTCGATCAGGGTGTCGCCGGCGTCAAGTAACGCCATCAGGTCGCCGACCGTGCTTTCGGTGATGTCGCCGGCGGGGACCATCATCCAGACGTTGCGAGGCCCGGGCAGCGATTCGACCAGCGCCTTGAGACTGTCGGCGGTCTGCGCGCCGTCTTTTTCCAGCGCTTTGCGGGCGTCGGGGTCGGGATCGAACCCGACGATGGAGTGGCCGCCCTGGATCAGGCGGCGGGCCATGTTGGCCCCCATGCGCCCAAGGCCGATCATGCCGAGTTTCATCTCGTGCCTCCTTTTCAGTAATGCGTCCGATCAGTCTCGCAGTTCGCTCGTGACGGCCGGGCCACGCTGGCTGCGGGAAAAAGCGTCGGCTGCCATGCGGATCGCTTCGGACTGGGTGGGGTAGGGGTGAATCACCTGCGAGAGCTTGTCGAGACCCAGCTTGGCGACCATGGCCAGGGTGATCTCGCTGATCATTTCGCCTGCGTGGCGGGCTACGATCGTGGCACCCAGGATTTCGGCGGTGCCGTCGCGCACGTGGATCTTGACGAAGCCGGCGTCATTACCGTCGGTGATTGCCCGGTCCACCGTATGCATCGGCACGGTAAATGTCCTCACCCCGATACCCTTCTCCCGCGCGTGACGGACGTACATGCCCACGTGCGCGATTTCCGGATCGGTGTAGGTGCACCAGGGGATCACGAGCTCGCTCAGACGTTCATTTGCGCCGTCGAGTGCGTTGGCGACCGCAAGCCGTGCTGAGGCGCGCGCCGTGTCGTTGAAGCGGTGCACCAGGCACACGTCACCGGCGGCATACACCCGCGGATTGCTGGTGCGCAGGCAATCATCGACGTGGACTCCGCGATGGCCGTCGTACTCGATCCCGGCCAATTCCAGGTCCAGCCCCTCCACCCGGGGGGAGCGGCCTGTTCCCGTCAGGATGGCATCGAATTCGAGGGTGCTCCGGTCGTCGTCGCTCAGCAGTTCGGCGATCCTGCGATCCCCCTCGACCCGAATATCCACAACCCGGGTATTCAGTCGCACCTCCAGTCCGTCACGGGCAAAGGCCCCGGAAAGCACCTGCGCTGCGTCGCGCTCTTCCTTCGGCAGGAACAGGGGCCAGTTCTGCACGATTGTTGTCCGTGCGCCGAAGCGACATAGGGCCTGGGCCATCTCGCAGCCGAGCGGACCGCCGCCGATCACCAGGATCCGGTCGGGCAGGGTGGTCTGGTCAAACACGGTGTCACTGGTCAAAAAGCCGCATTCGGCCAACCCCGGGATGGCAGGGATCAGGGGTTGTGCGCCGGTGGCGATCAGCGCCTTGTCGAACCTCAGGACGGTCCCTGCGACAATGAGCGAATCGGCTGCAGTGAATCGCGCCGGGCCGAAAAACACATCCGTACCCATGCCTGACAGGCGTGACGCCGCGTCGCCCCGGCTGATTCGCGCCCGGATCGCCCGCATCCGCTCCATGACGGCGGCAAAATCGACCTGCACCGCGTCGACGTCAGCCGTTCCGTATCTGCTGGCGTCCCGCAAGTGCGCGCAGATGCGGGCGCTGTGGATCAGGGCCTTGGAAGGCACGCACCCCGTGTTGAGACAGGTGCCGCCGAGCAGGCGGGGCTCGATCAGGGCGACGCTGGCACCGCGCTCGCGCGCCTCGGCGGCCGCGGTCAGCCCTGCGGTACCGCCACCGAGGATGACCAGGTCATACCGCGCCGCCGGTTCCGGGTTCCGCCAGCCGGGTGGGCGCACATTGGCGAGGCGCTCATCCTCGTAGCCGTCTTCGGGCGCATGGGAAACCAGACTCTCGCGGGCAAAGGAACTCATTCCAACCAGCCTTCGCCGAAGCCGGCGTTTCTCAAGCCGTTACGCAGGTATCCGCAGTCGCGCATCAGGTTCCAGATCAGCCCGCTGCGGTGGTTCTCCACCATCATCACCACCAGTCCCTGATCCAGTCCGAAGGCGCCAGCGGATACCCACGGAGCGCCGTCATCATCTGCGAGCGAGGGGTTGAAGCCGCTCGCGAAGCGCTCCTTCTGCAGCGTTTGTGGATACCGCTGCAACAGCGCGTGGGTGGCTGACAGCGCGACCGCCGGATCGAAGGGCAGGCAGCACAGGCCGAGCCAGGCACTCAAGGTGCCGTCATCCGGGCCGTAAGGAACCCCGCGTGCGGCGTAGCCGTACAGCCGCCCCAGGTGGTTGGCCAGTTGAGGGTTGCTCTCGTCCGGACCATCGCATGCGGTCAGGCCCCAGCAGTCGCGGTCATAGCCGGCGAAACCGTGCGGATTGCGCCATGCATATTCACGCTGGACGGCGATGGCACGGCGGGTGTTCTCGAAATAGTCGCTGCGCTTCTCGCGCATGAAGGGGTCGCGTATGCCGCGAAAGTCGATCCACGCGTGTGAAAACAGGTGCACGAACAGCGGTCCCGCATACAGGAACTCCTCGCCGTAGAGGTTTTCCCATTGGTAGGTGGCCGTCCAAGCGGCGTACCTGGCGCTGTCGATCGGGTGGGTGGGCGAGCCCGCGGCCAGCACATACAGCAGGATGCCCTCGTCGTAGCCGTCCCAGCCGTAGTGAAGGAACCCGCACTCCGGCTTCCACCCCTGGCGGATCGTGGGCCGGTCTGCACAGGCCCACTGCCAGTCCACGCGCAGGTACAGGGCGTCGGCCAGGAAGCGCAGCTCGTGCTCATCATGGGTGTCGTCGGTGAAATAGCGGGCGACAAGCAGCGCCCCGGCAATGAACAGGGCAGTGTCGATTGTGGACAACTCCGAGCGCCACATCCGCGTACCCGAATCCATGTCCAGGAAGTGGTAGTAAAACCCCTTGTGGCCGGTGGCGTCGGCCGCTCCGCTCTGATCGCTCTCGTGGAAAAAGCGCAGGGTTGCCAGCGCCCGTTGCACCGCATCGCGCCGACCGATCCATCCACGCTCGACGGCCACCGGATAGGTGGCCAAGGCAAAGCCGACCACCGCAATACTGCATGGCGAGCCTGCCCGGCTTGTGTCCGCCACAAGTCCATTGGCCGGATTGAACGCGCCGGAGAAGTAGCCAAATGCGGCTCGCTGCAAGCGGTCGATCAGTCGCTCATCGGTCACTGTGGTATCCGTCCGCTGCGATACGGCGACGGTAGTCGATGGGCCTTCAAGGCAGCGTAACGATGCCGGAGTAGCATCAAGATTCCATGCTGCCCGATGGAGGGAGCATGTCCGCTCCGAACGCCCCGACGATTGCCGTGCAGCGTGTCCACCTGCTGTCGAACGGCCGCTTCACCACCCTGCTGACCGATGCCGGCTCAGGGTGGAGTCGATGGTGCGGTCGGGCGTTGACCCGATGGCACGAAGACCCGACCTGCGATGCGTGGGGCAGCTATCTGGTGCTGCGCGATGCCGACAGCGGCGCGGTGTGGTCACCGACCCGGCAGCCGATGTCTACGTCTGCGGGAGAGGTGACCACCGATGCGGCGTATGGCGTGTTTTCCAGCAGGCGGGTCGCGCACGCCCTTGAAACCTGCCTGACCGTGGTCGTCGCTGCCGATCGGGACGCCGAGCTGCGGCACCTGAGCATCACGAACCGCAGTCCGCGGGCGCGGGTAATCGAGGTGACTTCCTACAGCGAGCCTGTGCTGGGGTCCCTCGCGGCCGATGCGTCGCATCCGGCGTTTTCCAAGCTTTTCGTGCGTACCGAGTGGGTGGCCGATGGCGGCGTGCTGCTCGCCACTCGTCGTCGCCGTTCCGCCGACGAGAAGGCATGCTGGGTCGCCCAGGTAGCGCTGGTGGAAGGCCAGCCGACGGATACCTGCGAATACGAAAGCGATCGTCGCCGCTTCCTCGGGCGCGGACGGCGCCTGGGGAACGCGCATGCGGTGTGGAACGGCGATGTCCTGGGCGAGACTGCCGGCGACGTGCTGGATGCCGTGATCAGTCTGCGACGACGGGTGCGGATAGCGGCGGGCGCAACGGTCAGGATCGCATTTTGGAGCTGCGCCGCAGACACGCGGGAGCGAGCCCTGGCGCTGGCAAGAGGCGCGCCGCCCGCCGAGCACTGTGGACATGTCATCGACGAGGCGCGTGCATGCGAGATCGCAAGGCGGGCGAAGTTCCGGGTCGATCACGCCTGCGCGGAACGCTGCTGCGAATTGCTCGCTGGGCTGCTGGTGTCGAACCCGGCGTGGCGCGCCTCAGAGGACGCGCTGGCTCGGGCGACAGGCGGAGCGCCCGTTCTCTGGTCGGCCGGTATCTCCGGCGATCGTCCGATCGCGCTGCTTGCCATTGAGGAGCCGGAAGTTCCCGAACGCGTCCACGAATTGCTGCGCGCCCAGCGCTACTGGCAATCGATGGGAATCGGGGCGGACGTGGTCGTACTGGCAAGCGGAAGCGTCCTGAAAGGATCCGCGGCCGATCAGTCGCTCGACGGCCTCGTCGCAGAGCAGACGCGGAAGCTGGCAACGCGGGCCGCGCTCGCGAAAGCGGAAGCGTTCTACCTGCGCGCCGATGAGCTTGACCCGGGCTTGCGAGACGGCTTGATCGGCGCGGCCCGGGTCATTGTCCCCGCAGGCGGCGACGCGGGCAGGCCGGACGCTACCGGCGTTGTCGCGGAGGAGGATGCGCCGCTGGTCCATGGACCGGAACCTCTAACGCCGCCGCCCGATCCGGAGCCACGACCGTCCGATCACGCGGGTTTTCGCACTGCGGCGCTTTCCCTGCAGTTCGACAACGGTTACGGCGGGTTCTCCCTGGGCGGCGAGGAATACATCATCCGCACCGATGGAACTCGCTGCACCCCGTCGCCGTGGAGCAACATCGTCGCCAATCCGGCGTTCGGCTTCATCGCGACGGCGGAAGGTGGTGGGCACACGTTCTCCGGCAACAGCCAGCAGAACCCGCTTACCCCCTGGGCCAACGACCCCGTCACCGACGAGCCCTCCGAGGTGCTGTACCTGCGCGACAACGACAGTGGCGCTCTGTGGAGTGCCACACCTCTGCCGATTCCGGGAGCGGCGACCAACCGGATCACCCGCCATGGCAGGGGCTGGACGAAGTGGTCGCACGATTTTGACGGTCTTGGAATCGAACTGCTTCAGCTCGTGCCGCTTGAAGATGCGGTCAAGATATCCGGGCTGCGCGTCCGCAATCATTCGGAGCGCAGACGGACCATTTCGGTCACCGCCTACCTGCAATGGGCATTGGGACCCAACGGAACCGTTCCCGGGCCGCACGTGGCCACGTCGCAGGATCCGCGTACCGGCGCCGTGTTTGCGGTCAATCGCTGGCGCGAGGACTTCGGCGAGCGCGTTGCCTTTGCGGATATCGGCGCGGAAATGGCCGCCTTTACCTGCGATCGCGGCGAGTTCCTCGGCAGGTATGGCTCGATCGATCGGCCGGCCGCGCTGCAGGGCAGTTCATCGCTGTCCGGCTGGCGGGGCTCGGGCAGGGACCCGTGTGCGGCGTTGCAGTCAGTACTGGAGATTGAACCCGGCGCGACCGCTGAGTTGCGTTTCCTGATCGGCGATGCGGAATCCACAGACGCCGCCAGCGATCTGGTGCGGCACGCTCGCGGTATGGATCTCGACACTGTCATGGGCGCGATCCACGACCGTTGGCACTCTGTGACCGCCACGCTCCAGGTCGAGACGCCGGACCCGGCAACGAACCTGCTGCTCAACCACTGGCTCCTCTACCAGGTCCTCTCCTGCCGGATGTGGGCGCGCACGGCGTACTACCAGGCCAGCGGCGCGTACGGGTTCCGCGACCAGTTGCAGGACGTGATGGCGCTCTGCATCTCCGACCCCGACGTCGCCCGCGAGCACTTGCTGCGCGCCGCCTCGCGCCAGTTCATTGAGGGCGATGTGCAGCACTGGTGGTTGCCGCCAGGCGGCAAGGGCCTTCGCAGCCGGATGACCGACGACAGGCTTTGGCTGCCGTATTCAGTGCTGCATTACCTGACGGTGACCGCGGACGTCGAGATCCTTGACGCGAGCGTGCCCTTTCTCGAGGGCCCTGCATTGGAGGAGGGCCACAAGGATGCGTTCTTTACCCCAACCGTGTCCGCGACCCATGGAAGTCTCTACGAGCATTGCGCGCGCACGGTGGACGCGTCCCTGACGCTCGGTCCCCACAGGCTGCCGCTGATGGGCACGGGAGACTGGAATGACGGCATGAACGCCGTAGGAGAGCAGGGCACCGGCGAGAGCGTCTGGATGGGCTGGCTGCTTCTGGACGTGATTACCCGGTTTGTGCCCATCGCCCGCTCACGCGCCGATACCGTCCGGTCGGATGCCTGGGATGAAGTTGCAGTCACCGTGAAAGCGGCGATGGAAGACGCAGGTTGGGACGGGCAGTGGTACCGACGCGGCTACTATGATGACGGGACGCCGTTGGGCAGTGCCAGCCAGGAGGCGTGCCGGATCGATTCGATCGCGCAGTCCTGGGCCGTCATGTCGGGCGCCGGCGATCCGGATCGAGCGCGTTCGGCCATGCATGCCACCGATCGTGAACTGGTTGACCGGGGCCACCGCCTGGCGCGGCTGTTTACGCCGCCGTTTGCCGAGAACGGCCCCCACGATCCGGGTTATATCAAGGCCTATCCGCCCGGCGTCCGGGAAAACGGCGGGCAATACACCCACGGCTGCATCTGGTCGATCTTTGCCTGGGCCGCCTTGGGCGAGGCCGCCAAGGCGTGGGAGCTGTTTGACTTCTTCAATCCGATTGGCCATTCGATATCGTCCACGGCCGCCGAGCATTTCGGTGTCGAACCGTATGTGTCCTGCGCCGATGTCTATTCGGTCGGCGCACTGGCAGGACGCGGCGGATGGACCTGGTACACCGGCTCCGCTGCCTGGCTTTACCGCGCCGGGATCGAGGCGCTGCTCGGCTTCGGGCTGCGTGGTGATCAGCTGCTGGTAGACCCGTGTATTCCAAGGGCGTGGCCCGGCTTCCGCATGATCTACCGCCATCGCAGTTCGGAATATCGAATTCAGGTCGACAACCCCGCGGGCGTCAGCCGCGGAATCCGCGATGGCACGCTGGACGGTGAGCCACTTAGGGTGCGTGGCGAAGCCGCGAGGATTCCGCTGCGTGATGATGGCCAACAGCACCGCGTGCATTTGACGATGGGGCGCGATGCGGCAGTGGGCTGAAGGTTCACCGCCATCTAATGCGGGCAGGCTTAGGCTCGCTTATAGGACGGAACAGGGGGCAACACCGAGGACACCGGAATGGCGGACGAGAGCGACACGCTGAAAGGCCCCGACCTGGCGGTCGGTGTGCGGATCGAGCGGATGGCCGATGGCGACCTGCTGCTGGGTCATGTGGCTGGCAAGTCCGTGATCCTGGTGAGGCAGGGCGAGGATTTTTTCGCCTTGGGCGCGGTGTGTACCCATCAAGGTGGCCCGCTTGCGGAAGGGCTGGTGGTGGATGGCGGCGTCCGCTGTCCGTGGCACCACGCCTGTTTCGACCTGCGAACCGGGCTGCCATCGCGCCCGCCGGCACTGGATCCGGTCGAGTGCTACGACGTCGAGGTGGTGGACGGCACGGCCACCGTAACCGGAAAGCGATCTCCTGCAACGCACGCATCATTGGAGCGCCCTCCCGCACGCGCCGCGGCTGCGCGGCCCGCATCCATCGTCATCATCGGCGGGGGAGCGGCTGGATTGTGCGCAGCCCAGACGCTGCGACGCGAGGGTTACACCGGATCGGTCACCCTGCTGAGCGCCGATGAAGCCGCTCCCTATGACCGCACCAACCTTTCCAAGGGGGTGCTGAGCGGCGACATGGACGAGGACGCGAATGAGCTGCATCCATCGCAGTTCTACCGCGACAACGAGATCGAGTTGCGGTTGGGAGTGCATGTTGAAGCCATCCGTACCGCCGAGCGCGAGGTACACCTCGCGAATGGTGAGCGGATCGCGTACGAAGCGCTGCTCATCGCCACAGGTGCAGAGCCGGTCAAGCTGGACGTGCCCGGCGCCTCGCTTCCCCACGTGCACTACCTGCGCAGCGCTGCCGATTGCCACCGCCTGCTGGCGCAAGCCAGAAGCGCAAAAACCGCGGTGATCATCGGCGCCAGCTTCATCGGACTGGAGGTCGCCTCGGGCCTGTGTGCACGCGGGATGGAAGTGCACGTCGTAGGGCGCGAAACCAGTCTCATGGCGAATGTGTTGGGCAAGGAGCTGGGCGCTTTCCTGCAGGAACTGCACGAGAAGAAAGGGGTGGTTTTCCACCTCGACACAACGGCCAGCACCATCCACGAAGACGAGGTCATCCTGACCAACGAGGAGACCCTGCAGGCCGATCTGGTGGTGGTAGGCATCGGGGTACGACCGCGGCTGGAGTTGGCCGAAGCGGCGGGGCTTGCGGTCGATCGCGGCGTCATTGTCGACCGCTTTCTGGAGACGAGTTCGCCGGGCATCTATGCCGCTGGCGATATTGCCCTGTGGCCGGAACCGCTCACCAGCGAACGAGTTCGCATCGAGCACTGGGTGGTTGCCGAACACCAGGGCCAGACCGCTGCGCTGAACATGTTGGGTCGCAAAAAGCCGTATGAAGCCGTGCCCTTCTTCTGGACCGAGCAACACGGGTTCGGCCTGTCCTACGTCGGCCACGCGAAGGGCTTCGACGATGTCCGGATAGAAGGTGATCTGGCGCGGCGTGACTGCACTGTCAGCTACCTGAAGCGCGGGCGCGAGCTGGCGGCGGCATTCGTGCATCGCGACCATGCGGGCTTGCTGAAGGAGCTCGAATTCGAGCGCATCATCGGTGCAAATGGCGACTATTCGGCGTGCCAGAGCTCGTGACTGTCGACCAGGACGCCCAAACGTGCCTCCTCTGCGTCGGCACGGGCCGAGGCTTCTGCAAAGGCGATCTGCCGATGCGTCCGCTCGGCGAGCAGCCACTCCGCCAACGATAATTCGCCCAACTCCCAGCCGCGGCGCGTGCGCTTGCGGGCGCCGTCGCTGGCCCTCAGGGCGCGCTGCTGGGCGAGCCACTGCCTGCGTGCCTGCTCGACCTTGCGCACAGCCTGTTCGGCCTCCCGCTGGATCTCGCGACGCTTCGCCTGCGCTTCGCTGTGCATAGCCGCCGCGCTGGCGCCGTCGCCGGTGGCCAAAGCGGAGCGATGGCGACCCCCGACGGGCATGGTGAATACCAAGCCGACCACCCGCTCGGCGCCCCCACGATCATTCATCAATCGCAGAGCCAGGGTGGGGTCGGGCAGCCGGTCGGCGCGGCTGCGAGCGGCCAGCGCGTCAGCCTGCATGGCATCCGCTTCCAGCGCGCCAATTTCGTGGCTGCGCTGGACAATACGGGTGACCCAGACCTCCGGTGTCTCGGGCAACTCTTCCGGATCGCCCACCGTAGGAGCGCGTTCGGGTAAGGGCAGGGTGGGGAAGTCATGCGCGATGGCAGCCTCGGCGTCCACGAGTGCACCTTGGGCCGCAAGGCGCGTGGCGTCGGTCTGGGCGAGCTCAACATCCAGCAGGTCGAGATCTTTTGCCGCGGCATCGCCCAACTGCACCCGCCGGGCGAGCGCAGTGCGCTCCCGGACCAGCGATTCGAACTGTTCCTCTGCCTCAGCGGACTGCTCGCTGGCGCGCAGCCAGTCCAACCAGTACTTCAAAAATATCCGCGCCGCTTCGTGCCGCGCGTCGTCCAGCCGCAGTTCGCTGGCGCTTATCCCGTATTCGCCGATCCGCCGGTCCAGTGCAACTTTGCCCGGCCATCGGAACGCGCGTCCCAGTTGCGCTTCGTACTCGTCGTAACGTTCCGTTCCGTTATCGACATCGATCCGGCGGACCTGTGAAATTGCGCTCACCTCGAACTCGTGCGGGCCAACCGCGCGGGCGCGCGCCTGTGCACCCGCGGCGTCGGTGCGGCGCATCGCGGCACGTACGGATGGCTGTTCGGCGATAGCGGCCTCCACCAAGGCGGGATCAGGCAGCCAGTCCTGCGCTTGCACACTCGGCGCGGCCAACGCCAACAAGAGCGTCATCGATGCAATTTGCTTCATCACAGTCGTCCTGTTTCCAGCACCGGTTCGCTCCACCAGTGCAGGTCGCCGGAGTCGACGTGCTCGCGCATCAAACGCAGCACGTCGTCCTTCATGTCCGCCCGGATTACCAGCCACAACACCCGCCTGTCCACGCGGCCGCGCACCCGCTCGGCATCCGAGGCATCGGCGAAGTCGCCGGTATGGGCCTCGGCCTCCAAAAGGGTGTACCCCGGAATGGAAGGGTCCGCACTCAATGCTTCGGTAAGAGGTGTCTCCAGCCGAGGAGGAAACACCATGTTCAGTCGGATCAACCCGCTCATGGCGCTGCACTCCTTTCAGGATGGGACACCGGTGGCAAGCCGTAGCGGCGGTAGAGCAATGGCATCAACAGCAGGGTCAGGGCGGTGGCGCTGACCAGACCGCCAATCACCACGATGGCGAGCGGGCGCTGGATCTCCGAGCCCGGCCCGGTCGCGAGGAGCAATGGGACCAGGCCGAAGGCGGCGATGCTTGCGGTCATGAGCACGGGCCGGACCCGTCGCCATGCGCCTTCGCGCACCACTGCGGTGATATCCAGGCCCTGGTCGTGAAGCTGGTTGAATCGGGTGACGAGCACCAAGCCATTCAGGACCGCGATTCCAAGCAATGCAATGAAACCCACCGAGGCCGGTACCGACAAATATTCTCCTGAAAGCCAGAGGGCCACCATGCCGCCCACCAGTGCGAAGGGGATGTTGAACAGAACGAGCAGCGCCTGGCGCGCGGAGCCGAACGTCATGAACAGGACGAGGAAAATCAGACCCAGCGCCGCCGGGACCACCAGTGCCAAGCGGGCTGCGGCGCGTTGCTGATTCTCGAATTGACCGCCCCATTCCAGCCGATACCCTGCCGGCAGCGGGATATCCTGAGCCACCGCAGCCTTTGCTTCCTCGACAAATCCGACCAGGTCTCGTCCGTCCACGTTGGCCTGCACCAACGCGTAGCGCGAACCGTGCTCGCGATCGATCATCACCGGTCCATTGCCGCCCACGATGCGGGCGATGCTCGAGAGCGGCACGTTGCCGCCTTGCGGCAGGGTGACCTGCATACGCGAGAAAAGCTCGGCGGAAAACCGGATGTCATGGTTGCCGCGCACGATGATCGGCGTCCTGCGATCGGGCTCGATCACCATCCCGGCATCGACTCCTTCAAGCTGGGCGCGCAGCTCGTCCTGCACATCGGCCACGGCAAGGCCTTGTCGCCCGGCGGCCAACGCGTCGATCTCCACCTTCAGGTAATCCACCCCTTCGGTAGTCTGGGTCAGGACGTCTTCCGCGCCTTCGATTTCCTCCACCGCGCCCGCGACGCGTTGAGCAAGCTCGCCCAGCACAGCCAGGTCGGGTCCGAAAATCTTTACCGCCAGATCACCACGGCTTCCAGTAAGCATTTCAGCGACGCGCATCTCGATAGGCTGGGTGAAGCCGTACTCGATACCGGGGAAGCGCGCGAGCACCTTGCGCAGCTCGCCCGTCAGCCAGTCCTTGTCGCGCACGCGCCACTCCTTCTTCGGCTTGAGCTCCAGAAACATGTCGCTTTCGTTGAGTCCCATCGGGTCCAGACCCAGCTCGTCGGAACCCACCCGGGAAACGATGTGGGCGATCTCCGGGACTTCGTCCATGAGCGCTTTCTCCACCGCGAGCTCAAGCTCCAATGAGCGCTCCAGCGAGATCGAGGGCGATTTCATCAACTGGATCAGAACGTCGCCCTCGTCCATGGTCGGCATGAAGCTCTTGCCGGTGCCCGCATAGGCAACCACGCCCAGCAGCAGGGCAAGTGCACTGGCTGCGAACACATAGGTCGGCTTGGCGAGAGCCTTGTCGAGCAGTGGCCGATAGATGCCGTCCACCTTGCGCACCAGCCACGGATCACCATGGGCACCCTCCTTCATCAGGAAGGACGCCAGCACGGGTATCACGGTGAGCGAAGCCAGCAGTGAGGCGCCAAGGGCAAACACGATGGTCAACGCCACTGGTGCGAACAGCTTTCCTTCCAAGCCTTGCAGGGTGAGCAGCGGGACAAAGGTGAGGGAAATGATGAGCATGCCTGCGGCCACCGGCGCGGCGACCTCGCGGGTAGCCGCGAATACGCGATGCAGATGCGGCAGGTGGGCGCCAGGAGCGTCGGGGTCGAGACGGGTAACGGTGTTCTCGATAACCACCACTGCGGCGTCCACCAGCAGTCCGACGGCGATGGCCAGGCCGCCCAGGCTCATCAGGTTGGCGCTCTGTCCCGTGAGATGCATCAGCAGGAACGTGGAAAGTGCCGCGATGGGGAGTATCAGGGCGACCACGATCGCCGCCCTCAAGTTGCCGAGGAACAGCAGCAGCAACACGACCACCAGTGCAGTAGCCTCAAGCAGTGCGCGCTCGACAGTGCCTACGGCCCGCGTGATCAGCGCACTGCGGTTGTAGAACGTGTCGATCTGCACGCCGGCCGGCAGACTCGGCCGGATTTCCTCGAGGCGCGCGTCGACATTCTCGATCAGTTGAGACGCGTCAGCGCCGCGCAATGCCACCACGATGCCCTGGACCGCTTCGCCTTCGCCATCGCGGACGACCGCGCCATACCGGGTCAAGCCCTCGACGCGAACCTCGGCAAGATCCTTGATTCGCAACGCTTGGACACCGGACTTGACCACCACGTTGCCGATGTCGCCGACCGTCTGCAGTGAGCCTTCGGCACGAACGATCAGGGCCGATTCACCGGACTGCAGCCGACCTGCACCATCGTTGCGGTTGTTGCGCTGCAAGGCGTCCACCAGATCGTGCAACGCCAGCCCGTTGGCGGTCAGCCGGGCCCGATCAGGAACCACGACGAAGCTCTTGGCTTCACCGCCCAGTACGTTGACGTCGGCGACACCCGGTATCGTCCGAAGCGCCGGCCGTATGGTCCAGTCAAGCAGGCTGCGGCGCTCCTGGAGATCCAGGCCGCCGCCCTCGATGGTGAACATGAACACGTCGGAGAGCGGAGTGGAAATCGGCGCGAGTCCACCGCTGACGTCCTCGGGAAGGTCGGGAGCCACATTCGAAAAACGCTCCGCCACCTGTTGCCGAGCCCAGTAAAGGTCGGTGCCCTCGGCGAAATCGAGCGTGATGTCGGCAATGGCGTACTTAGCGACGGATCGCAACATCACCGCGCTGGGCACGCCAAGCAGCTCCATCTCCAGTGGGGTGATGACGCGGGCCTCGACTTCCTCGGGGGTCAGGCCAGGTGCCTTGAGGACCAGCTTCACCTGAGTGGGCGAAATGTCGGGAAATGCGTCGATGGGCAAGCGCATGAACGCCATCGCGCCCGCAATGCAGACTGCCAATGCCGCCAAAAGCACCAGCAAGCGCTGGCGCAGGGAAAACTCGATGAGACGGTAGAGCACGCCGCTACTCCGCAATTGGCGCGAGCGACTTCAGCACGCTGCCACCTTTCTGCACCACCAGGTCACCCGGGCGCAGCGTCCCGGCCGAGCGCACAACTGCGGTGTCGGCATCACCGCCCATCCGCTCCACCGTGATCCTCCGGAACGTTGATCCATCCTGCACGTACACCGAGACCCCTTGGCCATGCGTCTGCAACGCGCGCTGCGGCACCGACACCGCATCGGCCGCCGCCGGCAGCAGGAGCGTCACCGCCAGTTGTTGCCCGGCGACCAGCGCACCGGGCTGATCGACATGAGCGCGTACACGTAGCGTCTGGCTACCTGCGTCGGTGTCGGCGCCAACCGCGACCACTTCGCCCTCGATGCCGTTGGCCAAGCGGATGGGGAGTCCCGGTTGCAGCTGCCCGCGCAGGGCAATGGGTGCATTGAACTGGACATCCAGTGCGTCGGAATCGACCAGCACGAAAGCCGGCGCCATCGCTTCAATGGCCTGTCCGGGCGTGACACTGCGTCGCAGCACAAGGCCGGACTGGGGCGCGAGGAGGTCGTATTCGCCGGCCTGGCCGCCGGGCACGCGGCGCAGCCGGGACATCATCGCGTTTGCCTCATCCAGGGTGACGCGTGCGGCCGAGGCTCGTGCACTGCTCTCCGAAAGGCGGGCTTCAGGAATGATTCCTTCGCCAGCGAGTGCCGCATCGCGGCGTGCCTGCTGGCTGGAAACCCCGGCTTCCGCGCGGGCACGGGCCAAGTCGCCTTGCATGGCTATCAACTCGCGGCTCTGTATGCGCAGCAGGGGTTGGCCTGCTCGAACGCGCTCGCCTTCATCGACCAGAATGCGCGTGACCACGCCCGTGAACGGCACGGTTACCTGGGTCACTGCATCAAAGGGCGGCACGGCCTCGCCCGGCAGGCCGGTTACCGGGATGTTCTCGGCAGGTTGCGCGGCCACGCTTTCAATACCGAGGGCTTCGATCTGCTCCTCTCTCATCCGGATCCGGCCTTCAGCGTCAACAACAGGAGCCGCGTCTCCGGCACCGGTATCTGCTGGTGCGGGATCACGCATCCACATGACCACCAAAAACAAGAGCGCGAGAGCCGCGGCTGCGTAGATCCAGTGGGCGGGTTTCATGTCGGAGAGACGCATCAAGTTGGCACCGGTTCGATTGGGTCCGGGAGGGCAGACCCCCGGTTGATCATCATATTTTGAGTTGTTGCGATGCCATAGATGGCCTATAAGATAGTAACCGATTACTTTCTTTCAGGCCAGAAACCATGTCCCATCGGCCCAGGAATCTCCCCGCAGAAGAGCGTCGCGCGGTGACGGTGGAAGCGGTCGTGGCACTGGCAGCGTCCACCAATCCCAGCGAGATCACAACGGCGGCCATCGCCAAGCACATGCATCTCACCCAGGGCGCGTTGTTCCGGCATTTTCCCAGCAAGGATGCGATCTGGCAGGCCGTCATGGAGTGGGTCGCCGAGCGACTGCTCACGCTTATCGACAGGGCCGCCACAGGCACCGACTCGCCCCTTCTGGCGATGCGCGCGATGTTTCTGGCCCACGTGGACTTCGTGGCGGAACATCCCGGGGTACCGCGCATGATGTTCGGTGAGCTCCAGCGTTCCGGCGCGACGGGTGCCAAGCAGTTGGTGCAGACCCTGATTTCCGGTTATCGGGCGCGCCTGCGGGCCAAAGTGGAGGAGGGCAAGGCGCAGGGCGAACTGGCGCCGTCGCTGGACACGGAGGCGGCGGTGACACTGTTCATCGGCTCGATCCAAGGATTGATCATGCAATCCCTCCTGGCCGGTGATGTTCAGCAGATGCGCCGCGATGCGCCCGGGGTATTCACGATCTACAGCCGCGGTATCGAGGCACGCCATGACGACTGAGCCCCGCTCACTTCCGTCCGGTAAAGCACGCTGGGCGATCGTCGTGATTGGGTTGACCCTCGTCGCCGGTCTGGCGTGGTGGGTGGTGCGCGATCGGGACGGTGGCGACGTTCTGCGTCTCTACGGCAACGTTGATATCCGTGAAGTAGAACTGGCCTTCCGCCAACCGGGGCGCATCTCAAGCATGCATTTCGATGAGGGCGACGCGGTCGCGGCGGGCGATGTCATGGCGACGCTTGATGCGGGTCCATACGAGCATTCCGTGGCCGCAGTGCAGGCCGAGCTTGATGCCGCGCAGGCTGGACTGGCCAAGCTGCGCAGTGGCAGCCGCCCGCAGGAAGTTGCCCAGGCGAAGCAGTCCGTCAGTCAGGCGCAGTCCGGCTTCGACGAGGCGCAGCTCAATTTCCGACGCCAAGAGCGGCTCCTACCCTCGGGCGCCAGTAGTCAACGCACCGTCGATGCGGCAAGGAACGCGCGCGACCAGGCCGCCGCAGCACTCGCCTCGGCCAAGTCCGCCTTGTCCCTGACCAGTGAGGGATTCCGCAGCGAGGACGTTATTGCAGGGCAGGCGCGGGTGGCCGCCGCCGAAGCCGCCTTGGCGCATGCCCTTACGGCTCTCGATGACACTCAGCTGGTTGCGCCAAGCGACGCGACCGTACTTTCGCGCGTGCGTGAGCCGGGCAGCATGGTGGCAAGCAGCAGCACGGTCTACAGCCTCAGCCTGCGCGATCCGGTGTATGTCCGCGCCTACGTCAGCGAGCCACAGTTGGGGCTGGTTGCGCCGGGGACCCAGGTCCGCGTCCACACCGACTCGTCCGACAAGACCTACCGCGGTCAGATCGGTTTCATCTCGCCCCGTGCCGAGTTCACCCCGAAATCGGTGGAAACTGCCGACCTTCGGACCGATCTCGTCTACCGCTTGCGGGTGGTGGTCGCCGATGCCGACGAGACTCTCAGGCAAGGCATGCCGGTGACGGTGGAGGTCGAGAGCATTCCACGCGGCACGCAACAACACCGGGCGCGATGAGGTGACATCACCGGCTGCCAGCCATATCCCCACACAGCGCCCAGACGGCGCTGCCGCCGTGGTGATCGACAACGTCGCCAAGCACTTCGGCAGTGTCAAGGCACTGCGGGGATTCAGCGCGCAGATCCGGTACGGGCGCCTCACCGGGCTGGTCGGGCCAGATGGCGCCGGCAAGACAACGCTGATGCGGATCATGGCCGGGCTGCTGGTGCCAGATGGCGGGGCCGTGACGCTGGCCGGCTTTGACGTGGTCGACGACAACGATGCGATCCACGTCGCCAGCGGCTATATGCCGCAGCGTTTTGGGCTCTACGAAGACCTGTCGGTGATCGAGAACATGCGCCTGTATGCGCGCCTGCGCGGCATGGACGCCGACCTGCACGACCGGATCTTCGAAAGCCTGCTTGACTTCACCCGGCTCGGACCGTTTACCCGACGTCTCGCCGGCAAGCTGTCGGGCGGCATGAAGCAGAAGCTGGGACTGGCCTGCGCGCTCATGGCCAGTCCCCGGGTGCTGCTGCTGGACGAGCCCAGCGTGGGCGTCGATCCGGTCAGCCGCCAGGATCTTTGGCGGATGGTGCAGTCACTCACCGATGACGGCATGGCGGTGGTCTGGTCGACGGCGTACCTGGATGAGGCCGAGCGTTGCCAGAGTGTCCTGCTGCTCAACGAGGGCAAACTGGAGTTCGACGGTCCGCCGCAGGAACTCAGTGACCGGCTGCAAGGGCGAAGTTTCCGTCTGGAGAACGTGGGCGCTGAACGTCGCGCCGTCCTGTCACGCGCTTTGGATCTGGCCAGCGTGAGCGATGGCGTGCTCCAGGGCGATGCAGTTCGGGTGGTGCTGCGGCAGGGTGCCGGCAGCACCGAACTCAAGGCGCTTGCGGGTGAGGTGGGAGCACGCATTGAGCCGGTCAAGGCACGTTTCGAGGATGCGTTCATCGACCTGCTCGGCGGCGGGCCGGGCGGGACGTCGGCGCTCGCCGATCGCTTTGCTGCGGTGGAACTCGACTCCGACATCGCCGTGTCCTGCAAGGACCTGACCAAGCGCTTTGGCGACTTCACCGCGACCGACAACGTCAGCTTCGACGTAAGCAAGGGCGAAATCTTCGGCCTTCTCGGACCCAATGGCGCGGGCAAGTCCACCACGTTCAAGATGCTTTGCGGCTTGCTGAAACCCACGCAAGGGCAGGCGCACGTGGTGGGGATCGATCTTCGCCATGCAACCGGTGCGGCCAAGAGTCGGCTCGGCTACATGGCGCAGAAATTCTCGCTTTACGGACTGCTGTCGGTGCGGCAGAACCTGGAGTTCTCCGCCGGCGTCTATGGGCTGGAGCGCGTGCTCAGGCGCGAGCGCATCGATGAGATGATCGAGACCTTCGATCTCGGCCAGTACCTGTCGACGTCGCCCGAATCCCTGCCGTTGGGGTTCAAGCAACGGCTCGCGCTGGCCTGTGCGCTGATGCACCGCCCGCCCGTGCTTTTCCTCGATGAACCCACTTCCGGTGTTGATCCGATCACCCGGCGCGAGTTCTGGACGCACATCAACGGGCTCGCCCGCAAGGGCGTGACAGTGATGGTGACCACCCATTTCATGGACGAGGCCGAGTACTGCGACCGGGTGGCGATGATGTATCGCGCGCGGCTGATCGCGCTCGACACACCCGACTCGCTGAAGCGCGGAGCGCGGAGCGACGAGCGCCCCGACCCCACTATGGAGGACGCATTCATCCACCTGATTGAATCGGCCGATCTGCAGGACCGGACGCGCACGCAAGCGGTGTCGACGTGAAAAGCGACCCCATCGATGCGCACACATACGGCGGATCGCTTAGTCGCACTGGTGAGGAGCGAGGTGCGCGTGGATTTGACTGGCGTCGCCTGGCGGCGCTGGTCCGTAAAGAAAGCCTGCAGGCGATTCGCGACCCGTCCACGATCCTGATCGCCTTTGTGATGCCGGTGGTGCTGCTGTTCCTGTTCGCGTACGCGGTATCGCTGGATGTGCGCGAGGTACGCATCGGTGTCGTGCTCGAGTCGGATACGGCGGCCGCACAATCACTCGCAGCGGCCTTTGCCGGCACCCGTTACCTGAAGGTGACCCCGGCACGCGACCGTCGTGAAGTCGCGGATCAGCTCGTTTCCGGCAAATTGCGCGGTTTCGTGGTGATCCCGCAGGATTTCGAGCGCCGCCTGGCCTCGCCGGGGTCGCAGCCGCTGGTGCAGGTGATCACCGACGGCTCGCAGCCGAATACGGCCAATTTCGTCGCCAACTACGCGCAGGGCGTGGTGCAGACCTGGGGCGCCGGTCGGACCGAATCGGCACCCGTACCCGCGATCTCCTTGGGGCCGCGGTTTTGGTTCAACGCGGAGTTGGAAAGCCGCCGAGCGCTGGTCCCGGGCGCCATCGCCATCGTGATGACGATCATCGGCACCATGCTGACCGCGCTCGTCGTTGCACGCGAGTGGGAGCGGGGGACGATGGAGGCCATCCTCTCCACGCCCGCCTCGGTGACGGAAATCCTGATCGGCAAGCTGGCGCCGTACTTTACGCTGGGGATGATCGCCACGCTGGCGTCAGCCGCATTGGCGACATTCGCGTTCGACGTACCTTTGCGCGGGTCGGTGCTCGCATTGATGACCCTCTCGGCAGTGTTCCTGATTCCCGCGCTGGGGCAGGGACTGCTGATCTCGGTGTTGACCCGGAACCAGTTCCTGGCCTCGCAGATCGCGCTTTTTTCCGGCTTCCTGCCGTCATTTCTGCTCTCTGGATTCCTGTTCGAGATCGACGCGATGCCGCTGCCGATCCAGCTGATCACCTACCTGATCCCCGCGCGCTACTTCGTATCCTCGCTGCAGACGGTGTTCCTGGCGGGTGACGTCTGGTCGGTGTTCCTGCCGAACCTGGCGGCGATGGCTGCCATCGGCGTCGTCTTCTTCGCCATCGCGAAGCACAAGACCCGCAAGAATCTGGAGGCCTGATCGATGCGCTCCGCGCGGATGCCTGGCTTCTTCCACACCTTCATGGGTCCGCGTCTGCGGGCGCAGATCGTCAAAGAGTTGCTCAGCATCCTGCGCGACCCGCGCAGCCGCATGATCGTGTTCGCCCCGCCACTGCTGCAACTGCTGGTCTTCACGTTCGCCACCACGCTGGAAGTGCGCAACGCCAACATTGCCGTGTACAACCTCGATGCGGGCCGCTGGTCGCACGAGCTGCAGGCTCGCATCGGCGCGGCGGACTTCGTCGACCGGCTCTATACCGTGCACGACCCGGGCGAACTGCAGGAACTCGTTGATCGCAGGAAGGTGATGGCCGGGGTCCTGATCGGGCCGGAATTCTCACGTGACATCGCCGCCGGCCGCACCGGCGACGTGCAGGTGATCGTGGACGGCCGTCGCAGCAATGCCGGCCAGATCGCAGTGGGCTACCTCAACTCCATCGCTGCAGATGTGGGCAGCACGGCGAGAGGGCAGGCGGCGCCAGTTTCCCCGGTGGTGGTCCGGCACTGGTTCAACCCCAACCTGGTCTATCGCTGGTTTGTGGTCCCGGCACTGTCGGGAATTCTGGTCTTCTTCAGCGCACTGATGATCACGTCCCTGTCGATCGCCCGCGAACGCGAGCTGGGAACCTTCGATCAACTGCTGGTATCGCCTACCACCACAGCGGAAATCATCATCGCCAAAGCCGTACCCGCAGTGGCCATCGGCACCGTGCTGGGTCTGATGATGATCGGGGTGGCGGCCTTCCTGTTCCAGGTGCCGTTTACCGGTTCGTTCTTGCTGCTCCTGCCCAGCCTGCTGCTGTTCATCCTGTCGGTGGTGGGTATTGGTCTGATGGTCTCGTCGGTTTCGGCCACCCAGCAGCAGGCCATTCTCGGAGCGTTTGCGATTGGAGTACCCGCGGTGCTTATGTCGGGTTTCGCCACTCCGGTTGAAAACATGCCCATCGCACTGCAATGGATTGCCCAGGCCATTCCGCTTACCCACTTTCTGCTCATCGTGGAAGGCTCGTTCCTCAAGGCCATGCCTGCCTCCGACATCCTCGCCAATACCTTGCCACTTGCGCTCATCGCGCTGGTGAGCTTGACCACCGCCGCTGTCCTCGTGCGGAGTCGTCTGCAGTGACGCACGTGCCCCACGCAATAAGGGAGCTGACATGAAGCGCTCTAACGCCGGTTCGCGCTGCGAGATGCTCGCGGCACTGGTTCTGCTCACCTTTACCTTGGGTGGCTGCGCCGTCGGGCCGGACTACCGGGGTCCACCGCCCGTCGAGACCGACTCGGGGTGGACCCAGCCTTCTCCGTCCAACGTTGCAGATCTGGACCTGTCGGCGTGGTGGGCGACGTTAGGCGATCCCGATCTGACGCGACTGGTGCAGGAAGCCCTGGCGAACAATCTGGATCTGCAACAGGCACACGCGCGCATCGACGAAGCACGCGCAATACGCGATCGGGCCGCCGGGGGACATGCGCCTGTCGTGGAGCTTCACGGCAGCGCGATGCGGCGCCGACAAAGCGAGAACGGGGCGCTGCCGATCACTTCCATTCCCGGCATCGAGCGGGACCAGACCATCTACGACGCTGGCTTCGACGCCGGCTGGGAAGTCGATCTGTTTGGTCGGACCCGGCGCGCGCTGCAAAGCGCGGATGCCGCTGTGCAGGCTACGCAGGCGGAGGCGACCGGGGTGCGCATCAGCATCGCTGCTGAAGTTGCGCGCAGCTACCTATCCTTGCGAGGCGCGCAGCGGGAGCTTGGGGCACGGACCCGTTCAGCGGCTGCGTTGACGCTCACTCGTGAATTGATGGAGAAGCGGTTTGAGCTGGGCGATGCGGCACAGGCGGATGTCGATGCGGCCGACGCCCGTGTTGCGGCTGCGGAGGCTGGAATTCCCGGAATCCAGGCCCAATTGCGTAGCGCAGCCCTGGGCCTGGGCGTCCTGCTCGGGGGTCCACCGGAACGCGAGCTCGCGCTGCTTGAAACAACCACGGACGCGATCGCGCTGAATCCAATTCCGGTGGGCCTGCGTGCGGATATCCTGCGGCGGCGCCCCGACGTTCTGGCCGCCGAAAGGCGACTCGCTGCCCGCACCGCCGACATCGGGGTTGCCACGGCAGAGTTGTTTCCAAAGCTTTCAATTGGCGCCAGCGGCGGTTTCCAGGCATTGGACGCCAGCACCCTGTTCGAGTCCGCCAGTCAGACCTTTTCGGTCGTGCCGCTGATCTCCTGGCGTGTGCTGGATGGTGGTCGGGTGCGGGCGGAGATCCGTGCCGCCGACGCGCGGCAGGCACAGGCCGTATTGGCCTACAAGCAGACGGTGCTGGCCGCACTCGGCGACGCGGAGCGCGCGCTTGGCGACTACCGGCTCGGCCAGAAAGCGGTTGAGCGTCGGAGCAGGGCAGTGGATGCTGCGGTCCGCAGCTATGAATACGCAAAAATCCGTTACCGCTCCGGTGATATTTCCCTAACCGAACAACTGGCGGAAGAGCGCATGCTGCGCGATGCGGAAGACGCGTACGCCCGGTCGCACACATCCGCCGCAGTGGCATTGGTAGCTTTGTTCAAGGCGCTGGGAGGAGGGTGGGAAGCTCAACCCGGACTTCACGCCGCTGCCAAAGCCCCATTACGGGTCGACGTCACACCTGCCGCTGCGCCGGAGGACTCACGATGAAAGACGACATCGTGCAACGCCCCAACCGGGTTCCCTGGCCGCCCATACTGGTGCTGGGCGCGCTGCTGGCAGCCTGGGGATTGGAAGCGTTATGGCCAGGCGGAGAGGTGCTGGCCCGGACAGGGGCATGGTTCAAGGTGGTGGGCGTCGTCCTTGCGTGTGCAGGGGTGGGATTCGATCTGGCGGCCATGCTCACGATGCACCGCGCGCGGACGAATATCCTGCCCCACCGCGCTGCCGGGCGGCTGGTGAGCGGCGGGGTTTTTGCCGTGTCACGTAACCCGATCTATCTTGGCAACACGTTGCTGTTGCTAGGGGCCGCGCTCGCGTTGGGCTGGCCGTGGCTGCTGGTCACTGCGCTGGTCGCAGCGGTATTGGTGAACCAACTCGCCATCAAGCGCGAAGAGCGGCACCTTGCGGCGCGCTTCGGGTCCGCGTTCGCGGAGTACCGCCAGCACGTGCCGCGGTGGATTGGATTGCCGCGGCGACGCCAGCCTCCCCAAAAAGGCCCTCATTGAAGTGGCCGACTGCCCCGGGTTCGTCTCGCCGTCACCTCCCCGCCGGGACGCCACACGCGCGTGCTTGACCTGCATCACGGGGCAAAAAGGCATGGATGGGTAGCGTAGTGACAACCATTCCTTGGAGCGCGACGTGATCTTTCCAGCCTTTTTTGAGCAGGCTCCCGTTGTGAAAGCCTTCGATCCGCTCGCCCAGCTGCTGGGCGCCCCGAGCGACGGATGTTTTGACTATGTCTACGCTGACGCAGTGCGGTTCTCCGGGCACTCCTGTCCGACGGTGGCCGGCTCCTTTCTCATGGGGCGTGCCGCGATGCAGGCGTTATATCCGGACGGTCGGGCCGAGCGCGGGCAGATCGAGGTGGCGATGCCAGCGCCAGCCAGCCACGGCACCACCGGGGTCACGGCCCAAGTGTTGACGCTGCTCACCGGCGCGGCGGCCGAGAACGGCTTCAAGGGCATCGGCGGACGCTATGCGCGCAACGGCCTGCTGAGCTTCGCTGAGCAACCCACGTCAGGGGCAGTGACGTTCCGGCGCCGCGATACCGGTGACGCGGTATCAGCCGAACTGGACACCTCTCCGGTGCCCGGCGACCCGAACCAGCGAGGCTTGCTGATCGCGATCATGCAGGGTGTCGCCAGCGAAGCACAAAAGCGCGCGTTTGCCGAAGGCTGGCAGGAGCGCGTGCGCTCGATGTTGCTGGATTTCGCCGATGATCCCCGTCTGATCAAGCTGGTCCGCATTACGGACTGAAGCGAGGTTCACGCACGTCGGACCGGTCTCGCGCATCACGTTGCATATGCGCCCCCCGAGCCATGGTTGGAGCAACCTCCAATATCCCGGCAAAACTGGCGGACCAAGCGCATCCCGGAACCGAGCGCCCATGAGTCTTACCGAGTACCGCAGGAAGCGGCAGTTCACCAAGACCAGCGAACCCGAGCCCGGCAAGCCTTTGATCTCCGGTGAGCGGGCGATCTTCGTTGTCCAGCTGCACCACGCCTCGCGCCGCCACTACGATTTTCGCCTGCAGGTCGGTGACGCGCTGAAATCCTGGGCGGTTCCCAAAGGTCCCAGCTTCGATCCCACGGTCAAGCGCATGGCAGTGGAAGTCGAGGACCACCCGGTCGATTACGCCAGCTTCGAAGGCGACATTCCCAAGGGGCAGTACGGCGGCGGGCACGTAGCGCAGTTCGACCATGGGGTCTGGAGCACCGCCCACAACGCCGAAGCACAGCTGGCCAAGGGCCATCTCCGGTTTCAGCTGTTCGGTGAAAAGCTCAAGGGCGGCTGGCATCTGGTGCGCTCCGGAAAATCGGCCAAACAGCCGCAGTGGCTCCTGTTCAAGGACGACGACGAGTTCGCCTCCGAATTGGAAGCCGATGACCTGCTCGGCGGCGTGACCCCCGCGCCGGCCGCAGACATCAAGCGCGCCGGCGCCGGCAAGTCCGGGAAGAAGGGGCTGAAGGCGCCGCCGGTGCCGCGCGCCGCAAAAAGGAACTGGGCCGCGACCGCAGCCAAGCTGACGGGCGCGAAGAAGGCAGAACTGTCGGGTCGCACGTTCGAGCCGCAGCTGGCCAAGCTTGACCAGACGCCGCCCAATGGCGAGCACTGGCTGCATGAGGTGAAGTGGGACGGCTACCGGCTGGTGACGACGATCGTCGGCGGAGACGTGCGGCTGTGGTCGCGCAATGGCTTGGAATGGACACAAAGGGTCCCGGAGATCGCCGCAGCACTCGCAGCGCTAGGCTTGAAAAATGCTGCTCTGGATGGCGAGCTGATTGCCGGAAGCGGCACGCAAAAAGACTTCAATCTGCTGCAGGCGACCCTGTCCGGCGAGCAGCAGGGGGTGCTCAGCTACGTGCTATTTGATCTGCTCCATCTTGATGGTGTCGCCATCGACCGGTCGCCGCTGGTCGAGCGCAAGCAGCTGTTGGAGAAACTGTTGGCGAATGCGCCGGCGCATCTTGCCTATAGCTCGCACGTTCCGGTCGATGGCGGTGCCGCGTTCGAGTTGGCGGGGGAGCAGGATTTCGAGGGAATCATTTCCAAGCGAGCCGATAAGGCATATCGCGCCGGTCGCGGCGAGGACTGGCGCAAGACGAAACACGTGGCGAGCGAGGAATTCGCCGTGGTGGGGACGCTGCCGGCGAAAGGCGCGCGCAAGGGGTTCGGAGCCTTGTTGCTTGCGCGGCCCGACGGGGCAGGGGGCTGGTCGTACGCTGGCCGGGTAGACAGCGGCTTCAGCGATCGTCAGCTGGAAGAAATCAGTGCGCATATCGGCCAGGCGGGAGGCGCGACGCCCACCGTGCCGATCCCTTCAAGCCAGCAGGTGCCGTTACGCGCAGCGACCTGGTTCTCGCCCTTGTTTGTCGCCGAGGTGTTTATCCGCGGCATCAGCAGTCAGGGACTGTTGCGTCAGCCCTCCCTCAAGACCATTCGACTGGACAAGGATCCCGGTGACCTGGTGAACAACGAAAAGACTGCGGACAAGAATGCTGAGCCCGTCACGATCAGCAGCCCCGACAAGGTGATGTACCCCGAGACCGGCATCACCAAAGGGGACGTCGCCGAATACTACGAGAAGGTCATGGAGTACCTGTTGCCAGAGGTCGTCGACCGCCCGCTGTCCGTGATCCGCTGTCCGTCGGGTACCGGCAAGGGCTGCTTTTTCCAGAAGCACCACACCCCGGGCCTGGAACGCGTGGACCTGGTGCGCCTGACCGAGGAGTCGGGCAACAACGCCAGCTATCTGGTGGTGAGGGACGCCCAAGGGCTGATGGAGCTGGTCCAGTTCAACGCGCTGGAATTCCATCCTTGGGGCTCCTTTGCCGAAAAGCCCGACCGGGCCAACCGGGTCATCTTCGACCTCGATCCGGGGCCGGGCGTTCCCTTCGACGACGTCAAGAAGGCGGCCCGCGACGTCCGCAAGCTCTTGCAGAAGGCCGGCCTGACCAGCTTCCTGCGGACCACCGGCGGCAAGGGGTTGCACGTGGTCGTGCCGCTGAATCCGGGTTGCGAGTGGGATTTGGTGAAGACGTTCGCGCACGGCTTTGCCGACGCACTGGCCGAGTCCGAGCCTGAGCGTTTCATCGCGGTGTCGACGCTGAAATTGCGCCCGGGAAAGATCTTTATCGACTATCTGCGAAACAGCCGCGGCGCCACGGCAGTGGCGAGCTACTCACTGCGCGCCCGGGAAGGCGCACCAGTCGCGATGCCACTCACGTGGGCACAGCTGAGCCGGGTTACCGCAGGCAACCAGTTCGATTTGCGCACGGTGCCCAAGCACCTTGCCCGCCGGCGCAAGGATCCCTGGGAAGGGATCGACACCATCAAGCAGGACCTTTCGCGGTGGTCGGCAGGCTGAAAGCCGCGCGGGAGCGGCACGTAACCTTGTTTCGCCGTCGCTGCAATTGATGCCCGTTTCACTTCCCGCGCCGTAAGTTGCCCATTCCAGTCCACGCCTGAGAGAGCCTCATGCCCACCTCAAAACGCCCCCCGTCCAACGGCAGCAAGAAGAGCGGGGCAGGCGCGAAGGCGGCCGCGCGAACCTCAGACAGCGGGCCGGCATCGGCGCCACGATCGGACGTCGATGACGCCCCGGCAAAACAGGCGGCCGATGTCAACGCCACGGTTGCGGCGATGCCGTACAACCCGACCAAAGCAGCTGAATACGGCCAGGACAACGCCCGGAAGGCGACTGAGGGGGCGCACCACGATCCCGCATCCGGTCTGGTCGGAGCCAGCACGCTGGCGGAGGGGAATAGCTCGGATAAAACCGGGCGACCGGCGACGGCCGGCCGAAATCCCACCGTTGATCCGCTGGATCGGGTCCGCGTGGACGCAACCGGGCAGCCCATGACCACCAATCAGGGAGTAGGGGTGGCCAACAACCAAGACTCGCTGAAGTCGGGAGTGCGCGGCCCGGCGCTGCTGAAGGACTTCATCCTGCGCGAAAAGCTCACCCACTTCGACCACGAACGAATTCCGGAGCGCGTCGTGCATGCGCGCGGATCGGGTGCCCACGGAATCTTCGAATGCTACGAGCCGCTGACCGACATCACCCGCGCGGCGCCGTTCCAGGAGGCCGGCAAAGTCACGCCGGTGTTCGTCCGCTTCTCGACGGTCGCCGGTGAGCGTGGTTCCAAGGACACACCACGCGACGTGCGCGGGTTTGCAGTGAAGTTCTACACCGACGAGGGCAACTGGGATCTGGTGGGCAACAACATGCCGGTTTTCTTCATCCAGGACGCGATGAAATTCCCGGACCTGGTGCACGCGGTCAAGCCGGAACCACACCATGCATTGCCGCAGGCGGCGTCCGCCCACAACACGTTCTGGGACTTCATCGGCCTGATGCCCGAGTCGATCCACACCATCATGTGGCTGATGTCGGACCGGGCGATTCCCCGCAGCTTCCGCATGATGCAGGGCTTTGGCGTGCACACCTTCCGGTTCGTCAACGCGGCGGGGGAGTCGGTGTTCGTCAAGTTCCACTGGAATCCGATCCTTGGAACCCATTCGCTGGTCTGGGACGAGGCCGTCAAGATTGGCGGCGCGGACCCGGACTTCAACCGCCGGGACCTGTGGGACGCCATTGAGGCGGGGGAGTACCCGTCGTGGGAGCTGGGCGTGCAGATATTCAGCGAGGAGGACGCGGAGAAATTCAGCTTTGACGTGCTCGACTCGACCAAGATCGTGCCCGAGGAACTGGTGCCGGTGAAGCCGATCGGCCGCATGACGCTGAACCGGAATCCGGACAATTTTTTCGCGGAGACCGAGCAGGTCGCGTTCTGCAGCGCACACGTGGTTCCAGGCATCGACTTCACCAATGATCCGTTGCTGGCCGGGCGCATCCACTCCTACATCGACACCCAGCTCAGTCGGCTGGGTGGACCGAACTTCCACGAGATTCCAATCAACGCTCCAATCGCACCGGTGCAGAACAACCAGCGCGACGGCATGCATCGTCAGGCGATCCACCGCGGGTCGGTGTCCTACGAGCCCAACAGTCTGGCTGGTGGCTGCCCGTTCCAGACCGGCGCCACCGGGTTCGTGCCATTCCCCGAACCGGGGCACGCCGACGAGGTGCGCGGCAAGCCGGAAAAGTTCGCCGAGCACTTCAACCAGGCGACGCTGTTCTATGAAAGCCAGTCCGCGCCGGAGCAGGCGCACATCGTGGCCGCATTTCGCTTCGAACTCAGCAAGTGCACGGTGCCGGCGATCCGCGAGCGGATGTTGTCGATGCTGCGAAACGTATCGGAATCGCTCGCGAAGCAGGTCGCGCAGGGTCTTGGCATGGAACTGCCTGCGCCAATGCCGCGTGCCATCGCCAATCCACCGACGCCCGAGGTGAAACGTTCGCCGGCATTGTCATTGTTGGCGAGGCCTGGCGATGGTGGCATCAGGACGCGCAAGATCGCGTTGCTGGTGGCGGCCGGCGTCGACGGCGATTCCGTCGCCAAGGTGCAGGCGGCATTGCTGGCCGCAGGTGCGGTGCCGCGCCTCGTTGGCAGCCGCATCGGCCCGGTCAAGACGGCAACTGGCGATCGACTGGACGCCGACGCGTCGATGGAGAACGAGCCCTCGGTGCTGTTTGATGCCGTGGTGTTGCCACCGGGCGACGAAGCCATTGCCGCGCTGGGCCGCGACGGACACACCGCGGAGTTCATCAAGGATCAGTACCGGCACGGTAAGGCGATCCTCGCACTGGGAGGGTCGCATTCGTTGCTCAAGGACGCAGGCATTCCGACCAAACTTGACGACGGAAAGGCTGACCCAGGAGTGCTGGCGAGCGACGAACAGAACCTGGATGCGACCCTCAAGGCGTTTATCGACGCCGTGGCGCGGCACCGTCATCCGGAGCGCGAAAGCGATCCACCGAAGGTGTAAACCACAACGCGCCCATCGATCGAGGGGTAACGACTGCCATTCGGACAGGACGCGACGGATGGCCGCCGTTCTATTTACATAATATGCATTATGCGAACTTCTGGTACATTAGGACCTGTTGCGTGGAGGAAGCCTAGCAGCCATCCCCAACCGCAACGGCAGCATGATAAATGGTACTAATCATGTTGCCCTCAAAGAGCGTTCCCCATGCTCACGTTGCTCCAGGACCCTCAACTCCCCAGTTCGCTTCGCGGTGCATTGATCGTCGATGACGAACACAAGCTGCCTCGCTACTGGGCTAGCGTTTGGGATTTGATGTCGAGCTCTGAACTCGCTGAGTCAAGCCGGATCAAGAGACTCCGTCATGTCGAGAACCTCTACAGCCATGCAGATCGGATGTTCGGAGCCCACGCACTGGATGATGCGCTGGGTGGTCTGGATGACGTCCGACTCGCGGAAATCCTTGAGTCGTGGTTTGTCTCGATTCGCAATCAGGCGATTGTCAGTTCGGCCGACGAGTTGCGCTGGAGGACCGGATTTTCCTTTGTGAGCTCCGTGGTTACCTGGCTGTCCAAATCAACTCTCCCAACAGATCGGCTAAAGCAGATTGAGAGCCGGCTACATAGGCTGTCGCATCTGTATGGACAACTCCATGTACGAAAGCCGAGACAGATGAGCCAACTCCGCTCGCTGCCGGCCAGCGTGGTGGAAGCGTTATACGAAATGCTGGACCCCTCCTCGGCTAGCAACCCCTTCTCACGAACGCATACCCGATGGCTGGCGTTCATGGCATTTCTGCTGATGCTGCACCAAGGCCTGCGACGAGGCGAAGTTCTTCTTCTAACAGCCGACGTGGTTAAGAGTGGCTTCGATGAAAGGCAACAACGCCCCCGCTACTGGTTGAACGTACAGGAAAGCAAGTACTCAGGTGAAGAAGACCCAAGGTACTCGCGACCGAGCATCAAGACTGCGAACTCTGTACGTCAGCTGCCGGTGAGCAGCACGATATCTGGCCTTATCCAAGCTTATGTGGAGAACCACAGAGGAAGCCCGAACCATGCGTTCCTTCTCAACACTCAGCAAAATAGTCCCTTGTCAACAGAGTCTTTGACAAGGATGTTTTTGAAAATATCAGGTCAACTGCAACCTCATGTCATTCAAGAGTTGAAGGATCGAACGGGTAAGAGTTCAGTGACGCCGCACGACCTCCGCCATACATGCGCAGTCGTTCGCTTACATCAACTCCTGGATCAAAGCGACCCCATGGACGAAGCGTTACAGAAGCTGCGCGCATTCTTCGGCTGGTCGAAAGATTCTCAGATGCCGGTCAGGTATGCCCGAGCGGTCTTTGAAGATCGACTTGCATCAGTTTGGGCCAAAGACTTGGACGACCGAGCTTCAATTCTTAGCGCCATCCCGCCATGAGCATGCTGCCAGGAGCCATTTGATGACCAACTTGCGCACGCACCATCAATTGCCTGGTGGGCGGGCTTTACGTGACATCGTCTCTCAACTCCCTCCCCTCCCCTCTGTAGTTAGGTACTACGACAACTACGCGGACCAACAACGTTCTATACGGGATCCATCCAGCACCAAGCGGTTTTCAGTGCGCGCCAATGGCCTGGTTTCTACTCTCTCGTTCGACTCAGCCTCGGAGCATTTGGCATTCTTGCTCAAGCACGCATTCATATACCTGCTGGCGGAAGACCTTGCGGCACGAACTGCTTCCTCATACATACAGGCAGGAATTCGCCTGGATGCAAGCGATGTCGGAAACTTTCTCGGAGGAGGGCCGACAAAAGTTCAGTCGCACTGGGTAACCCTAAGTTCGCGCGCACTTCAGAGAGATGTGTATCTGTGCCTGAAGACCTTCCTTCGAGTGTTGTGCAAGTATAGAATTGGAGGTTGGAACGAGTCATATCTTGGCATGATCTCCGCCCTTCCTCTCCCGTTTCTGGATAAATATTCGTCCGTCCGCTCTGGAAATGCTTTCATATCTGCAAATGACGAAGCGGCGGTCGTCAGATTTCTTAACGAGACCGCATTGAGGTCCGCCAAAGCGTCGATCGATGATGATGACCTGCGAGATGCGGCGATGCTTCTATGTTGTTACCAGTTTGGGATGCGTCCTATCCAGATTGCGATGCTGACATTGCGAGACATACGAGTTCGCAACGATCCATTAGAGGACTTTCGGACGGTCCACCTTACCTTTCACATGGTGAAGCAACGAACGGCGACGGCCACTAGACCACTGCAACGGCGCGTAAAGCGCGAGTGGACACCCATACTCGCGCAGGTAAACCTACGAGCGCGGGCGAGCAACCAAGATATGGGCGCCAAAGCGTTCGGAATGAAGTCCACCACCGAGGCGAGCCTGCGTATTGCATCGCTTCTTAGTAGTCTCGTTGAAGGGCGAGCTTCTGCCGTGCACCTACGACATACAGCCGCCCAGCGCCTCGTCGACGCAGGCGCAAGCCATGAGGAACTGGCCGAGTTCCTCGGGCACTCCGACACAACTACCGCACTCGTGTACTACGAAACATCGGCCAACCAGGCTGAGCGAGTGAACAAGGCACTGGGGATCTCAGAGATCTACCAGCGCGTGGCTCGTATTGCCCACGACCGCTTTATTGGTCACGAAGAGCTCGCGCAATTGAAGGAATCACAGCAGATCGGCGGAGCGCCGCATGGTGTGCCGATCGCCGGGATCGGAGGGTGCACATCCGGGCAGGCTGCGTGCCCCTACAACCCAATCTTGTCCTGCTATGGCTGCAGGAAGTTCATGCCGATTCACGACGTTCAGATGCACTCGAAAGTTCTATCCGACTTTCGAGGTGTGGCGCGGTTCTTCCATGACTCATCTCGTGGCGATGCGGCTTCGCCCGCCTATCTACAGCTTGAGCGGACGATCGCCGAAGTGCAGGCGGTGGTGGCTGAGCTCGAAGGTTCGCAGTCTTGAATCCGCACTTCTCAGCTTTCATCCAGCTCGGAAAGGAGTTGGCCGAAACGCATGGAGTTGCCTGGGAAATTCCACTTGACCAGAGCGGAACAGCGATCAAAGGGCATGAATGGGATATCACAGCGCTAGCGGGAGGCGTTGCTCCCAAGCATCGGTTGCGCCACTTCAGCTCGGAACGTTCGGCACTTGATGCGCTTAACCCAGTGCGCTCCGCCAGCGGACTACAGGTTCTGCCTCACCGCACTTTGTCGCCTGCTTGGCAGGACCTCATTAAAGCTGCCGTCATGGAGCAGCTGTTTGTTCGCCGGAACTCGTTTGGTCACATTGCCAACAATGTGGCGCGTCCCTTACGGGTGATCGCTACCTGTGCAGTAGACACCGAGCCGTGGAGTGTCACCGTTGATGAGATGGGTCTCGCGGTTCGTACCGGCAACAGCATCCAGGCATCGGGCAAGCTAGGCGATTTGATCGCGGGGCTGACCAAGGTGTTGTTTGATACCAACCACTTGGCCGATGTGGGACCGCTCTACCCTACCTTGGCCACGACCCGCCTGCAGCCCAGGCTGGCGCGACGAGCCAAATTCCTGAAATCTCATTCTGAGATTCGGCACAACCTGGAGGACCGCAAGCGTGCCGAGCGACTCCCGGATCGTCGCGCGTTCTGGGAGCTAGTCAGGATCGTCATGACCGAGCAGCCCCTCACCTTCATGGACGAACTCCGCTTTGCGGCCATTCGCATCATGATCTTGACGGGTTTTCGGATTGGAGAGGCCACACTCCTCCCCGCTGAATGGCGCACAGATCGCCATTACTACGACTCGAAGCAGCAGCCCGCAGGGGAACTAGGTGGGTATTCCCAATCTCTCATGATCCGGCACTTTGCCGAGAAGCAGCAAGCAAAGAACGCGGACAGTAGAGTGCTCGTCGATAGGACTCACTACGTCCCTCAGATGTTTGAAGAGATTGTGACCGAGACCCTGACCCGTGCTGCTGAAATAACCAGCCCGTTACGGAACACGCTGAGGAAGCAGACGGAAACAGGGCGTGTCCTACCGGATTTTGCACTCAGCGAGCTGGCCCCGATCACGCAAATTTACACTCGGCTCACCGGAAATGCTTTCTGGCTAGATGTCAGCGAGGAGCAAAAGCGGTCTTGGATACAGAAGTGCCGGAATAACTATTCAATCGAGTGCTTCGACGAGCTCCAGAAGATGCAGGAGCAAAGGTGCATTCACTCTCAAGGTGAAATGAGTGCGGCCGCTCGCATATACTTCCGCCGAATGACCAAATATGACGGTAGTCACGCGCTGGTGCTAAGAAATTCTGGAGGAACCGCTATCTCGGTTGGGGGTAGGCGTGACATGAGCAAGGTCTTTGTGAAGATCGGGGATCTTGAAAATTACCTCCGTGTGGCGTCCGCTTCAAAGTTGTCGGACACCGAGCCTTTCAGGCTAACTGACCGCAGTTTTGCTTCTTGGGAGTTCCTTTTCCTGCATCCAAAACGATCCCTCGCTGAGGAGCGAAACAAGGGCATCTGCGATATCACCCGCTACGCAGCCGTTGGTCGACCTGATACGACCCTGGTCAACCTTTCCCTTGGCGAGCAGAAGTCCTGCGATACGCTATTCAAACGCTACGGACAGTCTGACGACGACAAGGATTTGGTGCTCACTTCCCACACCCTTCGCCACCTGCAGAACACTGAGCTCTTACGTCTGGGAGTAGCCGACACCATCATCTCCAAGCGCTTCAATCGCCGCAGCGTGGCTCAAAGCTACGAGTACGACCATCGCAGTCTGGCTGAAGAGCTGGATCAACTCGAACTGCCTGTCGAAGTGGAAATGGCGCTCGGCGACAAAGCCAGCACTGTCGCCAAGATGATCCAATCCGGGAGGGCCAGCGGTCCGATCGTGGACGCATTCAAACGTATCCAGGGCAGCGAGGGCGACACCGCCGCGTTTGAGTTCTTGAAGGTCGAAGCCGACGGCTTTCACGCGACGCCCTACGGACATTGCGTGAACAGCTTTACGGTCGATCCGTGCCCGAAGCATCTTGAGTGCTTTTCCGGTTGCCGCCATCTCTCGGCGACCAACTTGCCTGAGAATCGTAGCCATCTGCAGACCCTCGAACTCAAGCTGATCGCAGCTGTCGAGACTGCGGAGGCCAGACCATCAAAGAGCATCGGCCGCACCAACCAGATTCAGCACGCGAAGGTCCGACTCGACGGCGTGCGTACGCTCCTGGCGACCAAACAAGGCGAAAAGCCATTTCCCGATGGCCCCGATCTCTCTCTTCCTCGCCGCACGGGAGTCATGGATGGATAACGACACCTTGGAACAACGCACATCCGATCTCGATCCTGATCCCGAGATGCGCCAAGTGCTGGACGACCTCCTCGCCCGCGACGAGGACATCACCGCACGGGCAGTTGCACGACTGCATCCACGGATAAATGCCGCCTCATCGATTACCCGCAGCAAAGATCGCAGCCGGCTCTTGGACGAGTACCAGAAGCGTCAAGCCGAGTTCCGTCGCTGGCGTGGCAGGCCAGGCAAGCTATCCGGTGTCGCCGCTGCCAGCGCACTGGCAGATCGTGACGTGCGCATCGCCGCGCTCGAATCCCAGGTCGCTATTCTAACGGCATCCCACGTCGCGATGATCCGTGCCGTTGGCGAGCTGGGTGGCTTTAGCAAATGGGCACAGTTCTATGAGTCGTACCGCAGTTCAAGGGACCAGCTGGCGCAATTGGGTGCACTGCCGGAAGCTGAGGTGGAGTCGCTCCTTCCACGCAGGCAGAAGTAACCGCCCTACTCTGTCCCGATTTTCCTCGGGCGAGTTTTGGAGGAGCTGGTAGCAAGAGCTTTGAACACAGGCGCATGTTCTCTCAAAAAGTGAGTCATTACGTTGCGAAATCTGAACACTTCCGCCGAGGCCGGCACGCCGAGCCTCTTGGCGATAGCGATCGCATAAGACGTTTGCGCTGCAGTGGGGGGCTTTAGATCGCTATCCAGACAATCGATCAGTGACGATTCGAGAAGTTCGCCAAGTTTCTGTCCGAACGCCTCCTTCGCCTCGTCATCGCCCAACCGCTCCCATTGTGTCCTGACCGTCTCCGGGGGGAGCGCGGTGGCTGGAATTTCGACCACGATGTCGGATTCTGTGTCAATGAGAAGCCAAGTCATTTTCGCCAGCCATTTCGATACATAAATGTAGACTACATATACAGGCGTAGCTGTAGAAGTATCACATCCATAGCGTGCGCTCATGGATGAGATATCGCTACAGCGAAAGTTAGGGGGTGCGGTGCGGAAGCGTCGGCTGGCATCTGGTCACAGTCAGGACACTTTTGCGGACGCCATTGGGATGCACAGGGCGTACTTCAGTTCCATCGAACGAGGAGAGCGGAACGTCACATTGCAGACGATGCGCCGGGTGGCGGAAGGCTTGGACATCACAATTGCCAGCCTGATGAGCGACGCCGGGCTGTAAGACTGTCCCGCCGCCGCTTTCGGCCAGCCAGCAGTCCCTGAAGGCTGACGTGCCTGCCTACTTGGCCGATACTCAGGCATTGCCGCATCGCGCTTTCGACGATCGGACCGAATTTCCTGGGGAATCATGGCAGCAGACCTTGTCGCAGTAGAGAACCGCCTGTGGGCGGCCGCAGACCAGCTTTGGGCCAACACTAGCCTGAAGCCGGCGGAGTTCTCCACGCCGGTTCTGGGGTTGATTTTCCTGCGCTTCGCAGACATGCGATTCATCGAGACCACCGCCAAGTTGAGGACCGCAGGGCTTGATGCCGACGAACTGGAGCCAATGGACTACCAGGCCGAAGGCGTGATGTTCCTGCCCGAGCAAGCGCGGTTCTCGTATCTGCTCACGCTCACCGAAGGCGACAACCTGGGCCGCGCCATCAACACGGCCATGACGCTGGTGGAGGCCAGCAATGAGGAATTGAAAGGCGTCCTGCCCCGTGCCTACAACAAACTCCCCAACGCCACCCTGACCGAGCTGTTGCGCCTGCTGGCGCCTTTGGACCTTGAAGGCGACGCCTTCGGCAAGGTCTACGAGTACTTCCTTGGCAATTTCGCGATGAAGGAAGGGCAAAAGGGTGGCGTGTTCTACACCCCGACCAGCATCGTTCGCCTGATCGTCGAGATCCTGCAGCCGTTCCATGGCCGCATCTTCGACCCGGCCTGCGGCTCAGGCGGCATGTTTGTGCAGTCGGCGGCGTTTGTGCAGCGCCACCACAAATCGGCCACGCGCGAGCTGACCGTTTACGGCACCGAAAAGGCCAGCGACACCGTCAAACTGGCCAAGATGAACCTCGCCGTGCATGGCCTATCTGGTGACATCCGCGAGTCCAACACCTACTACGAAGACCCCCACAATGCAGTTGCCGAAAATGGCCTGGGCCGCTTCGACTTCGTCATGGCTAATCCGCCGTTCAACGTCTCAGGGGTGGACAAGGACCGGCTCATTGACGACCCGCGCTTTCCGCTCGGCTTGCCCAGCACTAACAACGCCAACTACCTGTGGATCCAACTGTTCCACAGCGCGCTCAATGCAAAGGGTCGCGCTGGGTTCGTGATGGCCAACTCCGCCGGCGATGCGCGTGGCAGTGAGTTGGAAATCCGCAAAAAACTGATCGAGTCTGGCGCAGTAGACGTCATCGTAAGCGTCGGCTCAAACTTCTTCTATACCGTCACCCTGCCCTGCACCCTATGGTTCTTGGACAAGGGCAAGCCGAAGGCGCGCAAGGATCGAGTGCTGTTCCTTGATGCACGACCGTTTTTCAAGCAAGTCACCCGCTCCGTGCGCGAATTCACGCCGCAACATTTGGAGTTCATATCCAACGTCGTCCGGCTTTATCGCGCCGAGGCACCGGAATTCGAGTTAGACAGCAGCGAGTTGCTAAAAAAGCGGTTCCCCGAGAGATCCTACGAAGATGTGGCGGGCCTGTGCAAGGCAGCCACCCTCGCCGAAATCGAAGCGAAGAACTGGAGCCTTAACCCCGGACGCTATGTCGGGATCGGTGAGCGGATGCCGGATGAGTTTATTTTCGTCGAACGTCTGGCAGAGTTGAACGAAGAGCTAGCGCAACTCAACGTTGAGTCAATTGAGCTTCAAGAAAGAATCGGTCAAAACGTCAGCGACCTTCTGGAGGCGCAGGCGTGACTTCAGTCCATAACCTCGGTGGGCTCGTATCCTTTCGCACGGGGAAGCTGAATTCAAACGCCGCAAATCCTAGCGGGGCGTATCCGTTTTTTACTTGCTCTCAAGAAACGTATCGAACTGATACTTATTCGTTCGACACCGAGTGCGTGTTGCTGGCCGGCAACAATGCCAACGGCATCTACCCTATTAAGTATTTTTCGGGTCGATTTGATGCTTATCAAAGGACTTATGTCATTGAGTCGTTAGATAAGAAAGTGCTGTTAAACAGGTATCTCTATTATGCGCTACAGGTCCAGCTCGAACACCTTCGGTCAATTTCGACGGGCGCGGCTACAAAGTTCCTAACTTTAACGATCCTCAATGGCATTGAGATCAAGCTGCCAACACTGCCTCGTCAAGAAAAAATTGTTTACATCCTATCCGCCTATGACGACCTGATTGAAAACAATACGCAGCGAATTGCGATCATGGAGGAGATGGTTAGACGCATCTACAGCGAGTGGTTTGTCAGCTTCCGCTTTCCAGGCCACGAGAACGTGCGGACTGCGGAGTCTGCGTTAGGTCCTCTCCCAGAGGGATGGCGCCGCGGCTCATTTGGCGATGTTGCCAAGAAGAAAACCGAGCGTTACACAGATTCACTTCACTCGTCGCTTCCCTTGATTGACCTGTCGCGCATTCCACGGCGGTCTAACTCACTGTTAGGGGTGGGACTATCCGATGAAATAAAGACCTCTCGGCTGATCTTCCGCCAGGGTGAGGTTCTTTTCGGCGCAATCCGTCCAAACTTTCACAAGGTACTACTCGCACCTTTTGACGGAGTTTCTAACGTGTCAGTTCACATATTTGAGAATAAGGGGGAGTTTGGACCGGCATTTCTGTTCAGCACCGCCTTCGCTGACGAGACCGTGTCTTGGGCCATTCAACATTCCGGGGGAATGAAGATGCCGACGATCAACTGGGATGTGTTATCGGAAATGCCAGTACTGTTGCCCTCCAACGATGTTTTAGCTCGCTTTGAGAAATGCGTAACCCCGCTGCTGCAACAGATCACCACGTTGGTCCGGAAGAACCTCAACCTGCGCGCAACACGTGACCTGCTTCTTCCCAAACTCATTTCCGGCGAACTGGACGTGTCCGAACTCCCCGAACCGGAGGCCACCACCCCATGACCCCGCGCAATCCACTCGGCGATATTCCCGCGGGTTATGGCGAGCTGATGCTGGTCGAACAGCCCGCGATTGAGTTGCTGACCGAGCTGGGTTGGGAGCACCGCAACCTGTTCGCCGAGTCCTTTGGAGAGCACGGCACTGAGGGGCGCGAGAGTGAGCATAAGGTAATCCTCACGCGCCGCCTGCGGGCGGCGCTGCGACGTTTGAATCCCGGCTTTCCCGACGACGCCTATGCCCAGGCCATCCAGCAGATCACCCAGGATCGCAGCAAGAAAATCCCGGTCAACGCCAACCGTGAGCTCTACAGTCTGATCAAGGACGGCGTGAAGGTGACAATCCCCGATGAGCACGGCGGTCACAGCACCGAAGTGCTGCGAGTAATCGACTGGACGCTGCCGGCCAACAACGACTACCTGCTGACTTCGCAGATGTGGGTCGCCGGCGACATGTACCGCCGTCGCTGCGACTTGCTGGCGTTCGTCAACGGCCTGCCGCTGGTGTTCATCGAGCTCAAGAAGCCGTCGGTACCACTGCGCAGCGCCTTCGATGACAACTTGCGCGACTACCGCGGCCAGTCCGTTCCGCAGTTGTTCCATCCCAATGCCTTCATCATGTTGTCCAACGGGTCCGACACGCGCATTGGCACGTTGACCAGCGCGTGGGAACACTTCTCCGATTGGAAGCGTGTCGACGACGAAGGCGAGACCGGAAAAGTGTCGTTGGAGCGAGCGCTTCGCGGCTTGATGGAGCCGCCCCGGTTGTTGGACTACATCGAAAACTTCACCGTATTCGAGGAAGGCAAAGGCGGCCTGATCAAAAAGACGGCGAGGAACCACCAGTTCCTCGGCGTCAACAAGGCCATCGCCCGGCTGGTGGAGCTGCGCGCGTCCAACAAGGTCGAACGCAAGCGCCTCGGTGTGTTCTGGCACACGCAGGGCTCAGGCAAGTCGCTGTCGATGGTATTCTTCACCCAGAAGATCCTGCGCACCCTGTCCGGCACCTGGAGCTTTGTTGTCGTCACCGACCGCGAGGAGCTGGACGACCAGATCAGCAAGACCTTCAAGGCGACCGGTGCGACCACTCGCGAGGACGTGCGCGCCACCAGCGGCGAACACCTAAAGGAGATGCTGCGTGGTAACGAACGCTACATCTTCACCCTGATTCAGAAGTTCCGGACCGAGGCTGGGCAGCCCTACCCCGTCCTTTCCGAGCGCTCGGATGTCATCGTCATCACCGACGAGGCGCACCGCAGCCAATACGACATCTTCGCGCTCAACATGCGCAACGCACTCCCTAACGCCGGATTCATTGGCTTCACCGGCACGCCGCTGATCGCCGGCGAGGAGGAGCGCACCCGCGAAGTGTTCGGCGACTACGTCAGCGTTTACGATTTCGCCCGCTCGATCGAGGACGGCGCGACGGTGCCCTTGTACTACGAGAACCGCATTCCCGAGGTACAGCTCACCAATCAGGACCTCAACCGCGACTTGGAGAACCTGCTGGAAGACGCCGAGCTGGACGAGGCGCAGGAAAAGAAGCTGGAGCGGGAGTTCGCCCGTGAGTACCACGTCATCACCCGCGAGGAGCGCCTGGACGCCATCGCCAAGGATGTTGTCGCCCATTTCACCGGCCGCGGCTACCGCGGCAAGGCGATGATGATCTGCATCGACAAGGCGACGGCCGTGCGGATGTACGACAAGGTACAGGCGCACTGGCAGGCCGAAACTACGCGTCTGAAGTCGGCACTGGCCGCGGCGACCCAAGGCGACGACCGCGAGCGGCTGATCGCGCGCATTCGGCTGATGGAGAGCACCGATATGGCGGTGGTGGTCTCGCAGGGACAAAACGAGGTCGAGGACCTCCAGGCCAAAGGTCTAGACATCACGCCGCATAGGCAACGCATGCTCAAGGAGGATCTGGCCGAGTCGTTCAAGAAGCCCGACGGCGAACTGCGCCTGGTGTTTGTATGCGCGATGTGGATCACCGGCTTCGATGTGCCGACCTGTTCGACGATCTACCTCGACAAGCCGATGCGGGCGCACACGCTGATGCAAACCATCGCCCGGGCCAACCGAGTCGCGCCGGGCAAGGAATCCGGCCTGATCGTCGATTACGTCGGCATCTTCCGTGCGTTGCAGAAGGCGTTGGCGATCTACGCCAAGACCAAGCCTGGCAACAATGGCGAGACCAGCGACCCGATCGAGACGAAGACGTTGCTGGTAGCCGCCCTGCGCGAGGCGCTGGAGGAAGCGCAGCGCTTCTGCGAAGCGCGTGGTGTGGAGTTGCCGGCGGTGGCGCGATCACAAGGGTTTGAGCGGATCGGCCGCATTGACGACGCCATCGAAGCGATCCTGCGCACCGATGAGGACAAGAAGCGCTACGTGCAGTTGGCGGGTCGGGTGGCGCGCTTGTTCAAGGCGATACTGCCGGACCCGATGGCCAATGAACTGGCGCCGATAGCAATTCTGGTGGTCTATCTGGCGGCCAAGATCAGGGCGGAGACGGAGCAGCCAGAAATCTCTGCGGTAATGGGCGACATCGAGTCGCTCCTGAACGACTCGATCGCGACCGAGGGCTATCACATAGGCCCGATCAGTCGTGCCGAAGCACTGATCAATCTGTCCGAGATCGATTTCGACGCACTGCAAGAGAAATTTGCTACCGGCCGCAAGCACACCGAAGCCGAGAAGCTGCGGCGCCTGATCGAAGGCAAGCTCGCGGAAATGCTGCGGTTGAACCCGTCGCGCAGCGACTTTGCCGAGAAGTTCCAGAAGATCATTGACGACTACAACGCCGGGAGCAAGAACATCGAGGAGCTGTTTGCAGACCTCAAAGGCATGGCTGTTGCTTTGACCCAGGAGGAGAAGCGGCACATCGTCGAACGCCTCAGTGAAGAGGAGCTCGCGATCTTCGATATTTTGACCAAGCCCGCGCCGATGCTGACCAAGAAAGAGGAAGCCGAGGTCAAAAAAGTCTGCCGCGAACTGCTGGAGACATTGAAACGCGAGATGCTGGTGCTGGACTGGCGCGAAAAGCAGCAAGCCCGCGCCGCGGTGATGCAAACACTGAAGCTCAAGATGCGCCGGCTACCCGAGCCTTACACCAGAGACATCCGTACCGAGAAGCTCGCACGGGCGTACTCTCACGTGTACGACCACTACTTTGGCGCAGGCACCAGCGCCTACCCCACCACCTCCCCGACTGACATCTGAGGCGACCATAACCGATCCTGATGACAGATTCGGAATGCCTGAAAGCGCGTATCGTGCGGCACGTGAATCCTATGGGGTCGACAACTCAACGATCCGGTCGGGAATGTATGTACCAACCCGGGAAGAGGTTGCGGAATAGCCTGCGGAAAGCCTCTCCGAGGTTCTCATCGACTGGATGTGGGAATCGCCAGCCGAGCTGATCCCGAGCAATGAGCAAATCGCTGAAGTGAAAAAGATCTTGGTGGCAAGACCGGATGCTGAAGGCAGCGTGGTGTTGAAGCTGGTTGCAGAGTCCGATGACTATCTGGCTGTCTAGGCTTGGGATCAGTAGTTGCAGGTGCGCTGATGGAAGCACCGATTGAGGCGGAGCCCGGAAGACCTCAACTCACCAGGCCCAACTGAGCGAACTCCGCCCTCGCCCTGGCGCGAGCTTGCTCGTTGCGTTCTGGCTGGGACGCTTGCGCTTCGGCCAGCCTATTCAATGCGTGATCGAGTGCCGCCACGGTGCTCGTGGATTCGCGCGAATTTCGCTCACCACAATCGAGAGCACCTCTTCGTCCCCCAGCGCTTGGCGGCACATGAAGGCACTCAACGATAATCGCGCCGATTTCGCGCGGCGGCTGACCTCGACTTTTTGCTTCGGGGTCATTAAAACGACGACCCGCTTAGTGGCCTTTTCGGGGTCGGTATTGCTCATAGTGGTGACTCCTGTGGAAAGGCATAGACGTTATCGTACTCGCGGCGACGGTCGTCGAGTGGTACCGCTCACTGCCCACAGAGACCTCGACTTCTATCGTAGCTATGGTTGAGGAGCTTGGGGAAACCCGGGTGGTTCACTCGTCGAGGAGCACCACCTCTTTCGATTCAAACCAGCCCTCCCGCACCACCCAATCTCTCACGCCTACAGGATTGGATGAATAGACCACCAGAGCCAAGCTCTCCTCAGCACGGCTGCAGGTCACGTATAGGAGGCGACGCGTGCGCGATAGGCTCGAATCCTTACCCTCGTTCTCATTCTCGATATCCCTTGGGGTTGGCTCTGTGATGCCGAGGAGCTTCTCGTAGCTGAACATGAAGCCGCCGGCTTCCCCATCACTGATGACCACCATCACGCGAGGGAACTCCAGCCCCTTGACGCCTTGGTGCGTGTCAAACGGCGAGAGCCCCGCTGCGTAGTTCGCGAATCGCCTCATCTGCGAGAACTTCACGCCGAGAACCCTCCGGTAGGCATGTACCTCAAGCAGGTTGCGGTCGGTTGTTTCAGGCGGGTCGTCAGTAGTCACGCCGGCGGTACAGGCGGCGCCAATAGATTCCGGGACGTCCAACAGGGCCGAGCGAAGTAGCTCTCCGACCACGTCAAAGAGAAGCGGGTCCCGGTCCTTAAACAAGTCGGTCAGTGAAGTCGCCGCCGCACCTGCGTTCTCCAAGAGATCGAGCTGCGTTTCACTCGACGCGAGCAGCTTGAGGTCGAGCAGCGGCGAGCGGGTACGCACGGCGTCAACCAGTGCAAATCCGTCGTCCTTAAGACCCGCATCCACAATAGGCATCACCGATTCGAAGAAAAACTTGACCCCAGGCAGCGTTCCGTCGAGCAGTCCCGTGCGCAGATGTTCGGCGGCATACAAGGGACTGAAGACGCCCTCGAATTCCATGCGCCGCGCGGCCATCTTGTGTTCGAGAATCAGCGTTTTACGCTTGGCTTCACCCTCGCACCACGCTTGGTCACCTGACGCTTGGGCCATCAGCCCGGCAATGCTCTCCTCAAGCTCGAATGTGGGTTCCGCACGATGCCCAGTCACGAACAGTCGGACAGTACCTTCAATCTTCGCCGCAAGAGGCTGCTGGACCTGGTCATCGACATCAGCCCGAATCTGGTTGATGAGCCGCACGACGCGCTTGGGGCACCGATAGTTCATGCGCTTTGCGGGACGCGCCCAGTCGGCCGAGATAGCGTCTTCGAGCCGTTCTTTCCCGTCGTTATAGATGCGCTGCATGGTGTCGCCAAAGAGCCCAAGGCAGAACCGCTCCGGTGCTGACTTTTGGACCGCCAGCAGAGCATCCATAAGGTGACGGTTAGTGTCCTGGCTCTCGTCGATGAGCAAGACGGGGTGGAGGTCGACCAGCACGTCGCGCAGGGGCGGGTCTTGCAGAAAGGCGGCCGCCATCTGGATGACTTCGCTGTGGTTGAGCGAGTCACGCCCCCGGTTTTCACCCGTAGGGCTGTAGATGAACTGCCGGATATCGTCGAGACGATCAAGGCGGCGTTGCTTTCGCCCACGCTCTTCTCTCCGGGCAATGGTCGTCTTGTTCTCACCCCGTGACTTGGACAATTGTTCGTCAAGCTTCTGGATATCTCCGGATACCGATCTACGCACCCACTCCCGGATGTCAGTGTTAAATCCTTTGATAAGGCGCCAGGCAAAGGCGTGGATGGTGGAGACATCTACCAGTGGGTCAAATTCCAATCGGCGGGAAATCTCGTCGCAGGCCGCATTGGTGTACGTGATAATGGCGATGCGCTGGGCCTTGAACACAAGACGCTGTCGCTCCCGTACCCTCAGGTACCGCACGGCCTCCACGAGTGAACGCGTCTTACCCGAGCCGGCGCCCGCGTAAAGAAAGAAGCTGCGGGGTGTTGAGAGGTTGAGGCATTCACGGATGGTGGCATCCGCCCCCTCGTCAACCTTGTCGTCGAGCGCTACGACCGCCTCCGTCATGTCGGAATCTCCCCCGCCAGGGGCACCACGACCAGAATCTCATTTTGCTTCTTGAGCAGTCGTTCCTGGAGCCAAGTGAGTCCTTCCTCGATGTAGGCAGGCATCTGAAGACTGCCAAAATCCGGGTCGCTGAGCACCGTCAGCGCAAATTCCGCCTTATCGCCACTTCGAAGGGCATCGAACAGAGCAGCGCCGAGCTCATCGGCATCAACGCTGTTTTTGAGTGCGCCAGCGAATTGCCGTACCAGACCCTTACCGTTCTTTCCCTCAAAATGGGCCGCATTGGTAAGAACGAGTGCGTCCTCAAACGTGTTAGGAAGCCCCTCTTCTGTGTTGCCGGTCTTCGACAGCGGAACGGCGATAGGCGTCTGGTAGGCAATCCGAATCGCAAAGAGGTCATCGATCTCGTCTTCCTTGTCGGGGTCGGCAAGGTTGAGCAACACGTCAACAGTGGGCGGTTGCTTGAGTCCACGCATCCAGTGCTTCAAGGTCGGATTGTTGCTCCGCTGTCCCACGTTCCGCCGGACCGGGGTCGCGCTCTTGCCCTTCCCGGCATCGAGGTCTGTAATCACCAGAGTGACGAGTCCAAGTGCGTCGACCAGTGGCCTGAGCCGGTGCGCGTGGCTTCCGCCGATGTCGAGCACCGTGATGTAGCACTGGTCAAGAACGCCAAAGTGGTCGCGGATAAAGTGGGGTAGCACCATCCGCTCGGCTGCGCCTTCGACCAGGATGATGGCGTCGGCAAAAAACACATCGGCGTGCTGGGCGCGAAGGTAGCGGGTAACAAACTCCTTCGTCTGAGTACCTTGGCCGAACACATGGGAAAGGTTTGACACGGTCGACACGGGAACGCTCACCCCGTTCATACCAGCCGGCAATCGGCGGAAATAGCGCAGGCAGTCGTAGTTCACCTCGTGGGCCACATGGCTTGAGTGGGAACTGACCACCAATTGCGTGGAAAGGTGAGGGAATTCTTCAAGCAGCTTGTCCCGTCTCAGCACTTGGTAAGCGTGTTTGACGAAAACCTGCTGGACTTGCACGTGCAGGTGCGCCTCGGGCTCTTCGATGAGTACAAGGTGGATGGGTTCAATGCCGACGTCGGTCATAGGGTTAGCTGCTTTGTTCTTCCGAAGCCAGGCATCCCGGAAACTCATCAGGCGAAAAATCATGGAAATAAGGTTTTGGTAGCCAAGACCGTTGGAACTCTCAGGCAGCCGCAGCGGTGGGGCGCCCGGCACTCCCCCGACCGAATCGAGCTCAAAGAGCACTGCAGCCTCGTGATTCATTCCGTCAACGGCACCCAGCCGAGTAGCTACGCAGATCTTCGGGTCATTTGCGCCGGGATAACCAAGGCCTTCGACCTCCTTCAGCGCCGGCTGAAAGCTGGTGGTCAAGCGCATATCGAACGAGTCCTGCGCTGCCTCGATGGCACGAAGCGCGTCGAGGTCCGACACATCAGGCGAATCGCCGGGGTCGAGGTGTCGGCGATAATAGGTCCGCAACTGTTCGGAGAGTTTGCGTCCGGTCCGGGCGGGCGATTCGTCGTTGTCTGCATCCTCTGAACCCACTTCGCCAAAGCCGCGCTGTGCATTGATTTCATGCACACGGATAAGCCCGTTAAGCGGGTTGTGCTCGAGCGGCGCAGCCAGCGGCCCCAGTGGTTGGGGGCGGGCCATTCGAGTCTCGGAGTCAGGGTTGACTAGAAGGGCTGGGTTGAGCCGGTACCAGCGAACCGTGAAGTGCGCACCAAGACGCCGATTGAGATAGTCGGTGAGACTAACTGGCCATAGCGTCAGTTGCTTTCCGCCGACCTTACTTGTCTTGGCTGCCTCTGCCGCCAAGGCTCCGACGCGCTCGCGCTCGACCCGGTAGTCCTTGTAAAGGGCTTCAATATCCTTGGGTTGAAGGCGAAATCGCATGCCAACCAAGCCGCCCTTCCAAGCAAAGTTTGGGATGAGGTCTCGGAGGTGATGCAACTCGCCCTGTTTGGCGGATATCCAGATATCGAGCATCGGCAACAAGCCGTCCCAGTCCTCCGACGCCGGCACCGGGTCGGCGCTGGACGCTTGCTCCCAGGCTTGCCCGATTTGGTCGATGTTCGCGAAGTGGGACAGGGTGAAATCGAGACTCCGAAAGGCCCCCGGCTTGGAGACCAGGAACCTGCGAAGGGCAAGCATTGCCGATGATTTTCCGCTGTTGTTGGCACCAACTAGTAAGGTTGTTTTTTCGGTAAGGTCTACGCGAACGGATAGAAGCTTGCGGAAATTGGCAATTTCCAAATGGTGGATCTGCATGGTCATCCTTGATGGAAGTGGGAGAACGAACCGCCCCTCGAAGCGCACAGCCTAGCGCTACAGGAGAGTGTAGTTTTGCCGAGGATAACTGTGATCCAACGTGCGATCGGGCTTCTGAGTGAGGTATCCATCAGAGCTTCGCCTTGGCCGCTTTGGGGGCGATGACCGGACATCGTTGGGGTCTACGCCTGGTGGGAAAACGAAACACTCTGCGATGTCTATCACTGGAACAGCCGTTTGAGTGTTGCACGTGCCCAACGCTTTCGGGGGAGCTTACGGTCTCACTGGGGACGCCGTGGAACCGAATTTAGCGCGATCAGATCGAACGCGATCAGGTGATAGTCAAATCCGATGATCGTCTGTCAAGCTTGCGCGCCCAGATGCGGCATCTCCACGCCGATTGCCCAAGGTGCACGTTCATGCCCCCGTATCAACCGGTTGCCCCGCACGTCGTCGAGAACGTTCTGTTGGGCGCCTGTCCGGAACGCGAGGCTGAGATGCGGCAGAGCTGGGAATCGTTCAAGCCGGAGTTCTATCTCAGGGAAGACGACGTTGAGGCCGCCATCAGCGCCAACGGCAACCGTGTCAGCTGGATGCACAAAACCTTCGCGCTCGATTGGGTGATCGCGACGATGGGGATGCAGGCGCTCACGGCATACAGCCCCCACATCCTTCTCGCCCAAGCCAGGAACGTTCCCCTTTCCGTGCACGATCTCACCGAGGATGCCGACGTCGCTTCGGTCGAGTCCCAGATGGACGAAGCGACCTACTTCGCGCGGCTGATTTGGCAAGCGAAGCAATTGGACGAGCTGGAATGGCCAGCCACGATCCCGCTGCCGGGCACCTGCCCGGACCCTTCGTTGGATCCGATAGGCAAAGCCACGTTCGATCTCGCCTGCCTCGCCGCGGCGACGACCTTCTTCCACGAGCTGCGCCACGTGCAGTTCGCGGCGCAATGCGATGCTCCCCCGCTCACCGTCGAAGAGGAACGTGCCTGTGATGTGCATGCGCGCTCCATGTTGCTCGACCACGTGGCCGACTACTGTGCGACGACCGGGGAGCCCTACTCCCAGGTGCTGAACAAGCGGATCATGGGGCTCGCGACCGCGGCGTTCTGCATAGCCCACGTGGAGCCGGCCGGCCTGCAAGCGGCGATCGTGGATACCCATCCACCCGTTGCCGAGAGATTCAAGGCGCTCGTCCTGGACGCGGACGCGGACGATGATGCGACCGGCTGGATCTATACGGCTTGTCTGCTGATCCACGTGCTCCGCCGGGCGAATCGGTTGCCGACCACCGTGACCTTTTTCTCGGCAAAGGACCTTTGCAGGCAACTCGTTGACTCGCTCTAGGCACATCGCACGTCGGGCGCTGTGGTCCTTCCGAAACACAAGCACTGCGACTTTCGCTGCTCTGCTGCAGCCGAGCGCAGCACCCTGAAGCAAGGGATCCCATTCTCATTAATCGGGGTATACGAACTCCGCCCGACTGACGTCGGGCATGGCCCGTCCCACGACAAAGCGAATGAAGACGCCGTGGTCGTAGCCCAGGTGGCGACCGTAGGCGCGCAACTTTTCGAGGTCCCGATCATCCGGTTCGCGATTGGTGGACTTTTTGAGTTCGAAAACGAGGTGGTTTCCACCCGGCCCACGATGGTGGACGATGATATCGGGCAACACCGCGCTGCCCTCGTCATGGTCGTCCCCGGAACCGTCAGGAATCATCTTTCGCGCTTCACCATCGCGGTCGTACTCGCAGTCGACGTCCCACCCCGGGAATTGTGCCTCCATGTAGATTGCTAACCGATGGGAGATCGCGCGCTCGCCGACGCGATGGACGAACAGGTATGAATCGCGCGCCAGCAGCAGCTCGACGGCCGCGATGACTTTGACGACCAGTTCGGGGTCTCGGGCCGTACGCCTCAAATCGTTCTGCCAGGTCATGCCGCCGCTTCTTGAGCCTCTGGCTCTAAAGCGTAGCGGCAAACGGACCAGATATAGTCGTCCGCGCTGCGACGTGTCGCATAAGGATCTCTGTGGGGCTACTTAGTGACTGGCTGTGTATGCCTCATGCAACCGTATGCGGCATCTCATGCCTGGTTTTGCTTGTGATATAACAAGTCCAGCTTCCAGCCATTAAATTCCAATTCTCCAAGGGTGATCGCCTTGAACGTACGCTTCAGACCCGCATTGGGGGCGCAGGACTGTCACTTCATTCATCAGCTGATCATGAGCGAAGTTTCGACTGGGCACTTTGACGCTGGCCTTCTGGATCCGCGCGCGAGCGCAGGCCTGATGCAAAACATCCAAAAGATGGCCGCGACTAATACGCGGCTTGATTCAAAGGGCAACGAAGTTCCCGCCAGCATAGTTATGGTGGATGCTGACGGTGATAAAGCGGGGTTCGGAATTACAACGGTTCTCGATCTCCATGATGTGAAGATCAATGAGTTTTGGCTGGCCGGGATTGCCCCAAATCAGCGTAGGAAGGGCGTCATGACGGCACTAACGAAATTCCTATGCGATCAGCTCGATGAACGCGGTATCCGCATTGGAGCTCGTCTGTTACCTGCTTCTGACGGGATGAGGGCGGTGCTCATAAACAGCGGCTTTCTACACGTCGAGACATTACCTAGTGGACATGCCTTCCTGATCAGGAAGGCCAGACCGCCATCCTGATGGAGCTGCGCCCTCGCCGAATGCTCGGTAGTGGGACAATAGCTGGACAACTGCAACTGGAGGAGAGGTCGATTATGGTAGATCCTGATGATTAGGTTCGGAATGCCAGCCAAGGACCTTCACCGGCTGCTCATCGACTGGCTTTGGGATGCCCCCCAATAGCTAATCCTCAACGACGCGTGAGAGCGATTCTGGTAGCTCGACCTGATTCCAAGGATCCGGGTGTTGAGAATCTCGTCGCCGGATGCGACGATTTCCGTGACTCTTAGCGCATCTAGGCTACGGCTCCAGTTGTAACACAACACCAGCAGGACAAAGAATGCCCGGAGAAGCGAAAGACCGTTGCGCTGCCCTTGTCTGATGGCGCAACACTTCGGGCTTTCGACGCGAGGCAACGGGTTGTCAGCAAAAATATTGAAAGAGCCCCTCATATCTTAGGATTCTTGCATCGCAACAGTCCCAATAAGTACCAAGATTGCGAAGTACGCGATGGCGCGGTAGGTAACCGGCGGTTGCCAAACAGCACAGCCATGCCGCCCCGTCCAAGGGCGTTGCAGTCCCAGATCGGATACCTGATCCTTTCCCGGCACCGTGCTACGGTGGTTGGAGTGAATCTAGGAGACGAGATATCGCCACGCAAGTTGACGGTCCCTCCATGGAGTCGCTCTACGATGCACTCAAGAAGTACGTGCCGCAGGTACGAAAAGACAAACGCCTGCCGGTGCCGCCTGCCCGTTCGGTCGATGTCTACAGCGAGGTCTGCGGCAGCAAATTGACCCTGGATGCCGAGATCGTCAACGGCCGTGTTACCGATGTTGGTTATCGTGTCCGCGCATGCTCGCTCGGACAGGCCTCAACCGCAATTGCCGCGAAACGCGCGATCGGTATGAATGCGGAAGGTCTGGCGCGTGTCCAGACCCAGCTTGAGCAATTGCTTTCCGGTTCATTCGAACCCGATGCCCCACTCGACTGGCCTGAAGTCGAGATTTTCGCAGCCGCCAAGCCACATACCGCCCGGCATGGGGCGATTTTGCTTCCATTCGTGGCGTTCCAGAAACTTTTCACCAATGAAGACGGCCTTGGCGGCGGCGCAACTGAAGGAGAGTCCGTGTGAAAAAAGATATTTTCGTGATCGGCGGAGGGATCGGCGGCACCATGACCGCCAACAGCCTTGTCGCCAAACTCTATCCGGAGATCCAGCGCGGCGAAGTCCGCGTCTCACTGATATCCAACAGCCCGTGGCATTACTACAAGCCGGCCTTCATGTACGTCGCGTTTGGCATGTTCTACAAGAACGAATTGCGTCGCCGGCAGGCGTCGCTGCTGCGTCCGGAGGTCAATTTCATCCTCGACGAAGTCACCGCGTTCGATTTCAAGGACAGCAGGCTGCGCACCAAGTCAGGCACCGACCACAGCTACGATTATCTGGTCGTATCGACCGGCTGCATCCCCTCCCCCGAGCGAATCGAGGGCCTGGTCGAGGGCGGAGACCACTTCTACCAGCACGACCCCGCGCTCAAGCTTTACAACAAGCTGCGGACGATCGAGAAGGGCCGCATCTTCATTGGCGTGACCTTCCCCCAGACGCCAAACGTGCCTCATCAGTGCGGTATCGCGCCGATGGAGACCACCCTCATGCTGGACGACCTGCTGCGGAAACGCGGCGTTCGCGATCAGGTCGAGATCGTGTACACGTACCCCACGATTTCACAGCTGCTGCGCAACTGCCTGTTCCTGCAAAAGGACGTCGGCGAGGTGCTGCCGGGCGTCTTCGACTCCAAGGGGATCAAGTACAAACGCGGCTTTACCCTCAACCGGGTCGATCCGGATGCCAAGATCGCCTACTCCGAGGAAGGTGGCGAGGAACCCTTCGACATCCTGATGCAGACCCCACCGATCCGCGCGGTTGATGCGGTGCTCAACTCCGACGTATCTGAGGCGCCGAACAATGAAGGCTGGTTGCCAACCGATCGCCTGACGATGCAGATGGACGGGTTCCCCAATGTGTTCCCCATGGGCGACACGGTGGACCTGCCCATCAGCAAGGCGGGAGGCAGCTGCCACAACCAGGCGCCGGTGATCTGCGACAACATCGCAGGCCTGATCCGGCTCGGCCACACTGTCGCGGAATACGACGGCAAGGTGCAGGCGGTCGCGCAGATGGGCCTGGAGGCGGGAATGCCGCTCTGGTACGACTACGACAAGGACGTGCAACCCACCCCCGCGACCAAGATCGGCGGGATGATGCGCAAGGCATTCAACCGTGGCGTGTACTGGTCCGTCGCCCGCGGCCTGGTCTGAGGAGGAGCGAACATGAGTAACGAAATGGAACTACAGGCCCAGCCGATGGGCTCGCTCGCGGATCTGGCACGCCAGTCCCCCGAGTTGAACGACCAGGCCACTCTGGAAGGCATCGCCGACATCGTCGCCAAACTGGCGCCGCTGTTGCAGGGCAAACGGCTGCACAACGTTGTCGACCTGTTGTCGGCTGTGTCCGATGTCGTTGACATGGCCGACGACGCGATGGTGCAGAAGCTGATGAAGGGCTACGAGGAAGTGGTGGCCGGGGCATGGAACCTGAGCAACATCACCCGCCATTCCACCGCACAGGCGGGACGCGTGGAGACCCCGCCGACGCTGTGGCAGGGCATCCGCCAGTTCAACCGTGACGAGGATGCGCGGCGCGGGCTGCTGGTGGCGATGAACATACTGAGCAGCGTCGGTCGCCAGGCGCGGATTGCCGGTGAGCCGATCACCGAGGACTGAGTCGATACGGGACTGCTGCGCAGCGGCCTCCATTTCGGATGCCGCTGCGATCCGCACTCGCGCTGGTACCTCCCTCGGCGGCGCACAGCTGCGTAGCAAACGCTGACGATTGAACCATTCGCACGTTGACAGAAACCCCTCCAGTTACCTTCTACCAGCGGGCCGCGACCGAGCTCGGTCCGGCTCTGTTGAATAAATTGCTGGTGGCCGCCGACGGACGCGCCGGCCGGATTGTCGAGGTCGAGGCCTACACCGGTTCCGGCGATCCCGCGTCGCATTCGCACAGGGGCCAGACCACCCGGAACGCGACTATGTTCGGCCCCGCCGGTCGGCTTTACGTTTACCTCAGCTACGGCATCCACTGGTGCGCGAACGTCGTGTGCGGGAATGAAGGCGAAGGCACCGCCGTGCTGATCAGGGCGCTTGAGCCTGTTGCCGGGCTGGAACGGATGCGGGAAGCACGCACCAAGGCGCGACGCGATCTGGATCTGTGCCGCGGGCCAGCAAGGCTTGCGCAGGCGCTTGGCATCACCGGCGAGGATGACGCGACGGATCTGCTGAGCGGGCCTTTCCGGTTGCTCGACGACGGCGTCCCTCCCCCGCCTACTCCCGTGGTGACCACACGCATCGGCATTTCGCGGGCGACCGAGCTGCCGTGGCGCTGGTACGTGCCGGACAATCCGCATGTTTCGCGTCTGTGACGGGATGAGCGAACGCTCGTGGCTTCAGCTCTCTACTTTGGCTTCGCCGCGGCTTTGCGCGCGGCGCGTATCCGGTCGATCTTTTCCTTCAGCTTGATTTCCATGCCCCGCTCTACCGGGCGGTAGTAGACCTGCTCGCCCATCGCATCGGGAAAACCCGTCTGGTCCAGCGCGATGCCGTCGGCCGCGTCATGGTCGTACTGGTAGCCCTTGGCGTAGCCCAGTTCCTTCATCAGCTTGGTCGGCGCGTTGCGCAGATGCATCGGCACCTCCTGCGTGCCGTGCTCACGCACGTCCCGGCGGGCGGCGTTCCACGCCGTGTAGGTGGCATTGGACTTGGCCGTGCTGGCCAGATAGATGACCAGTTGAGCCAGGGCGAGATCGCCCTCCGGGCTGCCGAGGCGGTCGTAGGTATCCCACGCGTCGATCGCCATCTGCTGGGCGCGCGGGTCGGCCAGCCCGATATCCTCGGTCGCCATGCGGGTCAGCCGGCGGGCCAGATATGCCGGATCGCAGCCGCCGTCCAGCATCCGCGCGAACCAATACAGCGCGGCGTCGGGGTTGGAGCTGCGCACCGATTTGTGCAGCGCGGAAATCTGGTCGTAGAACTGCTCGCCACCCTTGTCGAAGCGGCGGGTCCGATCGGCCAGGACCTGGAGGAGAGTCGCCGGTGTGATCTCACCCCGCTCGCCCAGGGCGAGTTCTGCGGCGATTTCCAGCAGCGTCAAGCCGCGCCGTACGTCGCCATCCGCAGCGCCCGCAATCTCTAGCAATGCGTCGTCAGTGACCGTCAGGTCCTGCCGACCCAGCCCACGTTCGGTGTCATCGAGCGCGCGGCGCAATGCGATCGCGATATCGTCGGCGGACACCGGGTCCATGACATGCACGCGGCAGCGGGAAAGCAGCGCGGAATTAAGCTCGAACGACGGATTCTCGGTCGTCGCCCCAACAAACAGGATCGTGCCGCGCTCGATGTGCGGCAGGAACGCGTCCTGCTGGGTCTTGTTGAACCGGTGCACCTCGTCCACGAACAGCACCGTCCGCCGTCCTTCGGCGAAACGCTGCGCTGCCTCGGCCAACACCTTGCGCACTTCCGGGAGGCCCGACAGGACCGCCGAAATCGCCCGAAACTCCGCATCGGTGTACTGCGCCAGCAGCAGCGCGAAAGTGGTTTTTCCGCAGCCCGGCGGTCCCCACAGGATCATCGAATGGGCGTGGCCGGACTCCACCGCGCGACGCAGTGCCGACTCGGGAGCGAGCAGGCGCCGCTGGCCGACCATCTCGTCGAGCGAGCTCGGCCGCATCCGCTCCGCAAGGGGTTGCAGCGCGCTCTTGCCCACGCTCAGCAAGTCAGGCGTTACGACCGAAGCGTCGGTACCGGAGGCACGTGATCTGGCCAAGCTGCGAGAGTGATCAGCCTTCGCCGATCACGTCCACGCCTTTTGGCGGGGTGTACTTGAAGGTTGATGCGGCGAAATCGGGATTGCGCTTCCACGGGCCGAACTCGATGCGGGTGCGCTGGCCGACAGCGTCCTCAACCTCCATGCGCATCAACCTGGCGTCCGCAAACCCCAGGCGGGCGCTACGGAAGCTGGCCTCTTCGTCGCTTTTGGGCGCCAGGCTCAGCCAGTCCAGACCGTCGGCCTTGCCGGTCTCCTTGACCACGAAACGCTGGTCCAGCTTGGCCGGCTCGAACAAGGCAGCAAGCGGGCTGCTCTGTTCCTCGGCGCCCTGCGCACGCACGGTCACCTGCTCCAGATCCGGGTCGAATATCCACACCTTGCTGCCGTCGGCGACGATCAGCTGCGGATACGGTTTGACGTACTCCCAGCGGAACAGATGTGGCACCGACAGCTGGACGTGTCCGGTCGAGGTTTCCTTCAGCTTGCCACCGGCGTCATACACCTGCTGGGTAAAGGCACCATCCAGCCCGGTCAGGCCCTTGGTGAATTGCGAGAGATCATCGCGTGCGCCCGCAAGCGCGCTGCCGGCGACGAACGCGCCCAGCAGCAATCCGGTACCCCAGCGAATCATCGGGTTCATAGGTCGATCTCCGGTTGCATCATCATTTCTGTCCATCAGGCGTCGAGTGTGTGCGGGACAAGCTGAACAGGTACTCGACATCGTGCGAGACGGTTCAGTCCCGTGGTGGCGGTGGCGCCAATACGCTGCGGTCGCCGTTGTGTTCCTGGGGACTGACGATGCCGGCTGCCTCCATTGCCTCGACCAGTCGCGCGGCGCGGTTGTAGCCGATCTTGAGTCGCCGCTGCACTCCGGAGATCGACGCCCGCCGCGTTTCGGTGACCACCCGCACCGCCTCGTCGTAGAGTGGATCGGACTCATCGCCGCTGCTGACCGTTTCCGGCAGACCGCTGGCCCCCACCACGACACCGTCGCCCATGGTCTGGACATCCTCGAGCACGCCGGTGATGTAATCCGGTCCGCCGCCGGTCTGCTTGAGGAACTCGACCACGCGATGCACTTCGTCGTCGGACACGAACGCACCGTGAACACGCTCCGGCATCGCGGTGCCCGGTGGCAGGTAGAGCATGTCGCCGTTGCCCAGCAGCGTTTCCGCCCCCGACTGGTCGAGGATGGTCCGCGAGTCGATCTTGCTGGACACCTGGAAGGCGATCCGGGTCGGGATATTGGCCTTGATCAGCCCGGTGATGACGTCCACCGACGGGCGCTGCGTGGCAAGGATCAGGTGGATGCCCGCAGCGCGGGACTTCTGCGCCAGGCGCGCGATGAGTTCCTCGACCTTCTTGCCGACGATCATCATCATGTCGGCGAATTCGTCGATGAAGATCACGATGAACGGCAGTGGTTCCAGCAGCGGCGCCGCCTCGTCGACCTCCGGATTCGGCTTGAACAGAGGGTCGCTCATCGGCTGACCCGCGTCGATCGCGTCGCGCACCTTCTTGTTGAAGCCGGCCAGGTTGCGCACACCGACCGCGCTCATCAGCTTGTAGCGCCGCTCCATCTCGGCCACGCACCAGCGCAGTGCGTTGGCGGCCTCCTTCATGTCGGTGACCACCGGCGCCAGCAGATGCGGGATGCCCTCGTATACGGAGAGTTCCAGCATCTTCGGATCGATCATCAACATGCGCACGTCTTTGGCGGACGCCTTGTACAGCAGGCTCAACACCATGGCGTTGACCCCAACCGACTTGCCCGAGCCAGTGGTGCCGGCCACCAGCAGGTGCGGCATGCGCGCCAGGTCCGCGACCGTCGGACGACCGCCGATGTCCTTGCCCAGCGCGATGGTCAGCGGACTGGACGACTTGTCGTATTCCTTGGAGCGCAACAGCTCCGACAGGTAGATCATCTCGCGCTTGTCGTTCGGCGTTTCCAGCCCGATCACCGCCTTGCCGGGGATGACGTCGACCACGCGCACCGATTTCACCGACAAGCCGCGGGCGATGTCCTTGTCCAGCGAGCTGATCTGGCTGACCTTGATGCCCGGAGCCGGCTCGATCTCGAAGCGGGTAATGACCGGACCCGGGTAGGCACCGACCACGGTCGCATCGATACGGAAGTCCTTGAGCTTGAACTCGATCTGCCGCGACAGCGTCTCCAGCGTTTCGGAGTTGTAGCCCTTGGGCTGCGGCTTGGGATCATCCAGCAGCGACAGCGGCGGAATACCGCTGCCATCGCTGACGTTGAGCAGCGGGATCTGCTGCTCCCGGTGGGCGCGGTCGCTGCGCTCCACCGCCGCCGGTGCGGGCGGCTCGATCCTGACCGGCGCACGTTTTGCCCGCAGTTCGGTATCGACCTTGCGGACCTCCTCGCGCTCCTCGCGCAGGGCCCGGGTGTGTTGCCATTCGCTGGCCTGCTTGGTGCCACGACGGAACAGACCACCCAGCAACGGTCCCAGACGCATCACGCCCTGGCCGATGCGGTCCATGACCGCCAACCAGGAGATGCCCGTGGCGAGCGTCACCGACACCAGCAGCAATGCCAGCAGGAACAGGTTACCGCCGACGGGCCCGAAGCCCTTGTACAGCGAATCGCCCACGAGCTTGCCGAGAATCCCGCCCGCTCCGGCCGAAAAGTCGGCCACCGGGCCGATGCGCAGCTGCAGCAATCCGGTCGCCGACACCAGAAATCCGACGATGCCGACCAGGCGAAGCGCAGGACCCAGGTCGGCCTCGCCGTCGCCGTCGGTGTCCATTCCGAACAGCGCGATCCAAGCCACGAGCCCCAGCATCACCGGCAACAGGAACGCCACGTAGCCACACAGGGCGAGCAGCACGCTGGCCGTCCACGCGCCGAAATAGCCGCCAACGTTGCTGGTCGGTGCCGTCACGCTGACCGACTGCGACCAGCCCGGGTCGGTGGGTGAATAGGTGAACAGGCTCGCGATCAGATAGAGCAGGATCGGCGCGATCAGGATCATCGCGATGTCGCGCATCAGCCGCTGGCGCGCCGGCGAAGGCGATTTCGCAGCGCTGGAGCTCAATGGGGCTTTCTTTTTCCGGGATGCAGCCGACGCTTGCGCCACCGTGATGTTCCGCCTTAGCTAAGTTGCGTTAGCCATTGAATATACGTGAAAAAGCGGCTCGAACCGAATCAAGCGCCTGCGATGCAACGATCCGTTCCTGCCCCTTTGCCTTGTGTTGCCGGGACCCGGACTCCAAGCTATGGAGCATCTTGGCAGTGGCGCTCACGCTGCCGCCGCATCTCCGACAACCACCGTTGCGATTATAGACATGACCCCAAACAAACACGCCCGCCTCATCATCCTGGGCTCCGGCCCGGCCGGCTGGACTTCGGCTGTCTACGCCGCCCGTGCCAACCTCAAACCGCTGCTGATCACCGGCATGCAGATGGGCGGGCAGTTGATGACCACGACGGATGTGGACAACTGGCCCGGCGATGCCCACGGCCTGCAGGGTCCCGATCTGATGTCGCGCATGCAGGCCCACGCCGAGCGCTTCGACACCGAGGTGGTGTTTGACCATATCCACTCCGCCGACCTGTCCCGGCGCCCGTTCCGCCTGATCGGCGACAGCGGCGAATACACCTGCGACGCGTTGATCATCGCAACCGGCGCCAGCGCCAAGTATCTGGGTCTGGAATCCGAGACCAAGTACATGGGCAAGGGCGTGTCGGCTTGCGCGACCTGCGACGGCTTCTTCTACAAGGAGCAGGAAGTGGCGGTCATCGGCGGTGGCAACACGGCCGTCGAGGAGGCTTTGTACCTGTCCAACATCGCCCGCAAGGTGTATCTGGTGCATCGACGGGACACCCTCCGCGCGGAGAAGATCCTGCAGGACAAGCTGTTCGCCAAGGCCCAGGCGGGCAAGATCGAGCTCATCTGGGATCACGCGGTCGAGGAGGTCCTGGGCGATGAGTCGGGTGTTACCGGCATGCGCCTTCGTTCGACGAAGGACGACCAGAGCGTCCGCGAGATCGACATCAACGGCTTCTTCGTCGCCATCGGCCACACCCCCAACACATCGCTGTTCGAAGGCCAGCTGGAAATGAACGGCGGGTACCTGCAGATCGAGTCCGGCCTGGCCGGCAACGCCACCCAGACCTCCGTGCCGGGTGTGTTTGCGGCCGGGGATGTCGCCGACCAGGTCTACCGTCAGGCGATCACCTCGGCCGGCTTCGGCTGCATGGCCGCGCTGGACGCCGAGCGTTTCCTCGACCTGGAAAGCTGAGCATCGGCAAGCGCCCATGAGCGCCCTGCTCGCTCGCACCGTCTCCCGCCTGGACGAGATTGAGCCCGCAGCGTGGGATCGGCTGCACGACGGCAGCAATCCGTTTGTGCACCACGCGTTTCTTGCGGGGCTGGAGCGGCACGGCTGCATCCAGGCGGAATGGGGCTGGACTCCCAGGCACCTGACGCTGTGGCGGGATGGCGCCTTGGTGGCCGGTGCGCCGGGCTATCTGAAAGAGAACTCGCATGGCGAGTTCGTGTTCGACCACGCCTGGGCACGTGCGTACGCCTCGCAAGGCCTGGAGTACTTCCCCAAGCATCTTTACGCGGTGCCCTACTCCCCGGTCACCGGGCCGCGCCTGCTGGCCAGCGACGATGCGGGGATTGAGCGTGCCCTCGTCGATGCGATGGCAGACGATGCGGCACGCATGGGCCGCTCCTCGGCGCACGTGAACTTCCATCCGGAAAGCCAACGAGTGGCATTCAAGGACGCCTCGACGAGCGTGCAATGGCTCGCCCGTATCGACGTCCAGTATCACTGGAGCAATCACGGCGAATGGGCCGACTTCGCCGACTTTCTGGCTGCTCTCAGCCATAAGCGCCGGAAGAACATCAGGCAGGAGCGGGCCCGGGTCGCCGCCGCCGGGGTGAGCTTCCGCATCGTCGACGGCGCGACGGCGACTGCCGAAGATCTGCAACAGATCCATGGTTTCTACCTGCAGACATTCGCCGAATACGGCAACCACCCGGCGCTGACGCTACCGTTCCTGCACCACCTTGCAGCAACGATGCCCCGGTCACTGGTGCTGTTCTTCGCCGAGCGCGACGGCCGGCCGATCGCTGGTGCGCTGTGTCTGCGTGGTGGCGATACGCTTTATGGCCGCTACTGGGGCTCGATCGAAGCGGTGCCCGGGCTGCACTTTGAAACCTGTTACTACCAGGGCATCGAATACTGCCTGCGCGAAGGACTCTCGCACTTTGAACCCGGCGCCCAGGGTGAACACAAGCTCGCACGCGGTTTCCTGCCCGTCTTCGTGCACAGTCACCACTGGATCGCCGAACCGGTGTTTCGCGATGCGCTGCGGCAATGGTGCGGCCACGAAGCCGAATCGGTGCGTGCCTACGCCCGGACGCTGTCTGCGCACTCACCATTCAAGCAGGGAGATGCGGGGCAGGCAGCCGATGCCGATCTATCTTCCTGAACTGTCGGGCGATCCGGCCGCGCCGTTTCCCGATCCGCGCAACGCCCTGCGCGACCCGGACGGGTTGTTGGCAATGGGCGGAGACCTGTCGCCCAACCGGCTCCTCACCGCCTATGCGAGCGGGATCTTCCCCTGGTATGCGGAGGGCCAGCCATTGCTGTGGTGGTCGCCGGATCCACGCACGGTTTTCCGCACCAATGCTGTCCATCTCTCCCGACACTTCCGCCGTGATCTGCGACGCTCCACTTGGACAGTCACCGCCGATACCGCGTTCCGGCAGGTCATCGACGCGTGCGCGCAATCACCCCGAGCCGGCCAGCCGGGCACTTGGATCACCCCCGCCATGTCCGAGGCATACGGCGCGCTGCACGAGCTGGGGTACGCCCATTCCATCGAGGTCTGGGACGGCGCAAATCTCGCCGGCGGACTGTACGGCGTGGCCATCGGCAGGATGTTCTTCGGGGAGAGCATGTTCAGCGCGGCGTCCGGTGGATCCAAAACCGCGTTGGCCGCCCTCGCCCATCATCTGGACCTGCGTGGCTGGCCACTGATCGACGCGCAGGTTGAGAATGCACACCTGATGTCATTGGGTGCCGTGTCGTGGCCGCGCGATCGTTTTCTGGACGTCGCCGGCACGCTGGCTGGCGAACCGGGTGAGCCCGGCAACTGGAGTGAACGCTTCGGTGTCGTCCCGGCCTGGTGCCTCGCGGTCGAGACCAGTAGTGCGAGCTTGTCCGAGGGTGACAACGGTTGCAGCAAGTGAACAGAAAATCAGCGCTGGTTTTGCGTGATCGGCCTGATCGTGGCAGAATGCCGGGCTTCGCGGCCGCATTGTTGCGCCGCCATTTGAGTGATACAGGAAACACATGGCAAAAGACGACGTGATCGAATTCGAGGGCACGGTGGCGGAAACCCTTCCGAACACCCTGTTCCGCGTGCGCCTCGAAAACGGGCACGAGATCATCGCCCACATTTCAGGCCGGATGCGCAAGAACTACATCCGCATCCTGACCGGCGACAAGGTAAAAGTGGAGATGACTCCGTACGACCTGACCAAGGGGCGCATCACCTACCGCAACAAGTAATCGCGGCGGGTACGACACAAGAAAAAGGCGGCCAAATGGCCGCCTTTTTGCGTCTGCACGAGTGTCATCCGTGACAGTGCGAACTCAATGCCGGGTCGGCCACGAAGGCCCGACCCGGACATCCACTCTGCTACTCCACCGAGGCGGGCAGCAACTTTTCCGGCTCGTCGGAACGTGAGTCGATCACCAGCTCGTCGTCCTTGACCTCCACGCTGACCCGTCCGCCGTTCATCAGCTTGCCAAACAGCAGTTCGTCGGCCAGCGGGCGCTTGATCTTGTCCTGGATCACCCGCGCCATCGGCCGTGCACCCATCTGCGGATCGAAGCCGTGCTGGGCGAGCCACTCGCGTGCCTCCGGCGTGGTCGACAGGGTCACGCCCTTCTCCTGCAGCTGTGCTTCCAGCTCGATCAGGAACTTGTCCACCACGCGCAGGATGTGCTCGAAGCCCAGTGCATCGAACTGCACCACCGCATCCAGACGGTTGCGGAATTCCGGGCTGAAGGCCTTGCGGATGGCTTCCATCGCATCGGTGCTGTGGTCCTGCCGGGTAAAGCCAATCGTCCGTCGCGACGCAAGAGCGGCGCCGGCGTTGGTCGTCATCACCAGGATCACGTTGCGGAAGTTCGCCTCGCGACCGTTGGTGTCGGTCAAGGCGCCGCGGTCCATGACCTGCAGCAGGATGTTGAAGATATCCGGATGCGCTTTCTCCACCTCATCGAGCAGCAACACGCAATGCGGCGTCTTGACGATCTTCTCGGTCAGCAATCCGCCCTGGTCGAAGCCCACGTAACCGGGAGGCGCACCGATCAGGCGCGAAACCGAGTGCGGCTCCATGTACTCGGACATGTCGAAGCGGACCAGTTCGATGCCCAACTGCAGGGCCAGCTGACGGGTCACCTCGGTCTTGCCCACGCCGGTCGGGCCGGCGAACAGGAAGTTGCCGATCGGCTTGTCGGGGTTGCCCAGCCCGGAGCGGGACAGCTTGATCGCGGACGTGAGTGAGTCGATCGCCGGATCCTGGCCGAAGATCACCATTTTCAGGTTGCGCTCCAGGTTCCGCAGCACATCCTTGTCGGTCGCCGATACCTGACGCGCCGGGATCCGCGCCATCTTGGCCACGATCGTCTCGATCTCGTCGACATCGATCTGCGACTTGCGCTGGCCTTCTGGCAGCAGGCGCTGGCGTGCACCGGCCTCGTCGATAACGTCGATCGCCTTGTCTGGCAGCAACCGGTCACCAATGTGCTTGACCGAGAGATCCACCGCCGCCTGCAGCGCGTCGTCGTTGTAGGTGACGCCGTGGTGCGCTTCATATCGCGGCTTCAGGCCGTGCAGGATCTGGACGGTCTCGCCGGTGGTGGGTTCGACAATGTCGATCTTCTGGAACCGGCGGGCGAGCGCACGGTCCTTCTCGAAGATGCCGCGGTACTCCTGGAACGTGGTCGAGCCAATGCAGCGCAGGTCGCCCGATGACAGCGCGGGCTTGATCAGGTTGCTCGCATCCATCGTGCCGCCCGACGCCGAACCGGCCCCGATGATCGTGTGGATCTCATCGATGAACAGGATCGCTTCGGGAATCTTCTTCATCTGCGCCAGGACGGCCTTCAGGCGCTTCTCAAAATCGCCGCGGTATTTCGTGCCGGCTACCAGCGCGCCCAGGTCCAGCGCATAGATGACGGCGTCGGCCAGCACTTCGGGCACCTCCCCGTCCACGATGCGCTTGGCCAGTCCTTCGGCGATGGCGGTCTTGCCCACGCCGGCTTCACCCACGTACAGCGGGTTGTTCTTGCGGCGGCGGCAGAGCACCTGGATCGTGCGCTCGACCTCCTCACCGCGGCCCACGAGCGGGTCGATCTTTCCGTCCCGGGCCAGCTGGTTGAGGTCGACGGCAAATTCCGACAGCGCGTCGGCTTTGCCCTCGCCTTCCGCGTCCGCCGGGCGCGCTTCGCCATCGGTCGGCTGGCTGTCTTCCGCGTCGCCGTGACGCGCGATGCCGTGGGACAGGTAATTCACGACGTCCAGGCGGGCAATGTCCTGCTGGTTGAGGAAGTACACGGCGTGCGAATCCTTCTCGCCGAAGATTGCCACCAGCACATTCGCGCCAGTGACCTCCTTCTTGCCGGAGGACTGGACGTGATAGACAGCGCGTTGCAGCACGCGCTGGAAGCCAAGGGTTGGCTGGGTGTCGCGGTCGAGATCATCGGGGAGTACCGAGACCGACGTGGCAATGGCTTCTTCCAGATCGCTGCGCAGGCGGTGGTTATCCGCGTCGCAGGCCTTCAGGACCGATTCGGCCGAGGGGTTGTCGAGCAGGGCCAACAACAGGTGCTCGACGGTCATGTACTCGTGGCGTGCCTCACGGGCGCGCTTATAGCACTGGCCGATGCTGAACTCGAGATCTTTACTGAACATGGGGCGTTTGCCTCCGGTAACTACTGCATCCCAAGATGGGGGTGCCGGCACCGATTTCCACGCCGCCGACTCTTCAGGCCCTCTCCATCGTACATAGCAACGGGTGTTGGTTCAGTCTGGAGAACTCGTTGACCTGCGCTACCTTCGATTCGGCCACGTCGCGCGTGAAAACACCGCATACCCCGCGGCCACGGGTGTGCACGTGCAGCATGATCTGGGTCGCATTCTCCGCCGTCATCGGGAAAAAGCGCGTCAGCACCTCCACCACGAAGTCCATCGGGGTGTAGTCATCATTGAGCAGCAGGACGGAGTACATCGGCGGGGGGGCCAGCTCGGGCCTGCCCACCTCGGCGACAGTGCCGTGGTGGTGTTCGGTTTCGGTGTGTCTTGGCATACGCGCATTATAGATCGCCGGATGCCCGCTTTCCCGCCCCGTATGGACGCGCTTCAGGCACTGCCGCAGAATTGACGGTTTAATCAGGGGCAACATCCATGAAACTGAATCGCAGCGCCGTCGGCGCCGTAGGAGTCGCCATGATGATGGCCAGCGCCGGTGCCGCTGCGCAGTACGCGACTGTCGGATCCTCCAAGTCTGGGGCCGTTGAAGCGGCTGCGGTGGAGGTGTCGATTGGCAAGCAGCTTGACGAGCTCGGCTACGCCCACGACGTGGATGACGACGGCGATTACAAGCTGGTTATGCAAATGGACGATGATCGCACCCAGCTCGCCTACGTGCGCAGCCCCGTGCACGAGTTCGGATCGCACCGGATCCGTGAAATATGGTCGCCCGCCTATCGTGTCGATGGTGGTCGCTTTCCCGCCCCCGTCTCCGTCCGCCTTCTGGAAGATTCCCACGACTCCGTACTCGGCAGCTGGGTTAAACAGGGGGACATCGCGATGTTTGTGGTCAAGATCGCCGCAGACGCCAGCACCAAGGAGTTGGAGGACGCGATTGCCGCCGCTGTCACCACCGCGGACGCGATGGAAACCGAGTTGAGCCCCGGCTCCGATGAGTTCTGAATGACCTACCGTGAAGGCCGATTCTGGCAGCCGGACGTGACCGTGGCGACCGTCGTCGAGCGCGACGGTCGTCTGCTGATCGTCGAGGAGACCTCGAAAGGTCGTCTGGTGCTGAACCAACCGGCCGGTCACCTCGAACCCGACGAAAGTCTGCAGGAAGCTGCCGTGCGCGAAGCCCGCGAAGAAACCCGCTGGGACATTCGCCTGACCGCGTTCATCGGCGCCTACCAGTGGAGCGCTCCGCCGCTGGATGCTGGCGACAAGGCGCGCTACTACCTGCGTTTCGCCTTTGTCGGCGAGGCAGTCGCTGAAGATCCATCGCGCACCCTCGACGACGGCATTGCCCGGGCACTCTGGATGACCCCGGACGAGCTGGAACTGGCCTCCGATCGCCATCGCAGTCCCCTGGTATGGCGGACGGTCGCCGACTACCTCGCCGGTCAGCGGCACCCTCTCGCGCTGTTGCAGCAGGCGTGAATCACAGCGCGACATTGAAGGGCGGGCCGCGCACGATTGTCGGCATGTCGGGGGGGGTCGACTCCTCGGTCGCCGCGTTGTTGCTGCGCGACGCTGGCGAGTCCATCGCCGGTCTGTTTATGCAGAACTGGGCGGACGACGGCAGTGGCGACTGTCGCGCCGATGACGACCGACGCGATGCGGTGGCGGTGTGTGGCCGACTGGGCATCCCGATCCATTTTCGCGACTTTTCCGGTGAGTACTGGGATGGTGTGTTTGCGCACTTCCTCGCCGAATACGCGGCTGGCCGCACGCCAAATCCCGACGTGCTGTGCAACCGCGAGATCAAATTCAAGTATTTTCTGGACGCCGCCCGGGAGCTTGGCGCCGACTTCATCGCGACCGGCCACTACGCCCGCATTGATCACCAGCACGGCAGGCACCGCCTGCTGCGCGGCGTGGATCGCGACAAGGACCAGAGCTATTTCCTGCACCAGCTGGGGCAGGAACAACTCGCGGCCACGCGGTTCCCGCTGGGGGACCTGCACAAACCAGCCATCCGCCAGATGGCGCGGGATGCGGGCCTGCCAACCGCGGCCAAGAAGGACTCCACCGGGATCTGTTTCATCGGTGAGCGTGATTTCCGCACCTTCCTGGGCCAGTACCTGCCCGCCCGCAGCGGCGGGATGCGCACGCCGGACGGGCACGTGATCGGCAGCCATCCGGGCGTGTTCTATTTCACCTTGGGGCAGCGCGAAGGACTCAATATCGGTGGCGTGCGCGGCTTTCGCGCGGAGCCCTGGTACGTTGTCGGCAAGGATGTGTCGAGCAATGTGCTGTACGTGGACCAGGGCAGCGACACACCGTGGCTGAAATCCACCCTGTTATGGTCCGAGCAGGCGCACTGGATCGATGGCGATCCACCGGCGGGTCGCTTCCATTGCACCGCGCAGACGCGCTACCGGCAGGCGGATGAGCCCTGCGAGGTGCTGGTGGGCGATGATGGCTGCCTTGAAGTGCGCTTCGCGCACCCCCAGCGTGCAGTGACGCCCGGGCAATCCCTGGTCCTCTACGACGGGCCCGTGTGCCTTGGTGGTGCGGTGATCGCGCGCACCGACGCTCCCCTCGAACAACGTCTGAGAACCGCTTCCGAATGACCGACATTGGATCCACCGCAATCCCATCGCCCAGCACCCGCTTCAACCCCATGTCCGACCGGGTGCTGGCCCTTGCCGGCCTCGCTCAGGCGCTCGCGCAGGTGCGTCGGATCGCCGACACCGGGCAGGCGGAGGCCTCGGTGCTGGAAACCCTGCTCACCTCGGTGTTCCAGATCGATGCCGCATCGGTTGCGGACGTCTATGGCGGTGCAGCCGCCTTGAGGCCGGGATTGCTGCTGCTGCGGGATTACTTCGGCGGCACCACCAAGGACCCGCAGTTGCCGCGACTGGCGTTGTCGGTGACCCAGCTGGAGCGCCGTTTCGTCGCCGATATGGACATGGTGAGCGAAGTGCAGGCAGGCATCCTCGCGCAGAAGGACAAGGCCGATGAGCTGGGCGTCGCCCATCCCGAGGTGATGGCCGCGCTCGGCGGGCTGTACTCCAAAACCTTGAGCAACCTGCGGCCGCGCGTGCTGGTGCAGGGAAACCCGCACTATCTTGGCCAGCCGGCGGTCGTGGCCGAAGTGCGCGCCGTACTGCTGTCGGCGGTCCGCTCGGCCGTATTGTGGCGTCAGTCCGGCGGCGGTCTGCTGGATTTCCTCCTGCGCAAGCGTGACCTCACCGCGGCGGTCAACGCACATCTGGGCCGCTGACCCGCGATCTGTCGGTACTGTTGCGGTATAAAAAACCCCGGCCGAAGCCGGGGTTTTTCATACTTGCCGCATCAACGCGGGGTCGTCCCGCGTCAGGCAATTGCGGCCTTGTCGCCGACTTCCGCGTAGTCCTCGATCTGGTCGAAGTTCATGTAGCGATAGATGTCCGCACTCGCCGCATCCAAGACGCCGACGTCGGCCATGTACTCGGCCTTGGTGGGGATCCGTCCCAGGCGCGAGCAGATGGCGGCCAGTTCGGCCGAGCCTAGGTACACGTTGGAGTTGCGGCCCAGGCGGTTGGGGAAGTTGCGCGTGCTGGTGGAGAACACGGTGGCGCCCTCCTTCACCTGCGCCTGGTTGCCCATGCACAGCGAGCAGCCCGGCATCTCCATGCGCGCGCCGGCGCTGCCGAAAGTGCCGTAATGGCCTTCCTTGGTCAGCTCGGCGGCGTCCATCTTGGTCGGCGGTGCGACCCAGAGCTTGGTTGGAATATCGCGCTTGCCCTCCAGCAGCTTCGAGGCGGCGCGGAAGTGACCGATGTTGGTCATGCACGAGCCGATGAACACCTCGTCGATCTTGGCGCCGGCAACATCCGAGAGCGTCTTCACGTCATCCGGGTCGTTCGGGCAGGCAACGATCGGCTCGTGGATGTCGGCCAGGTCGATCTCGATGACCGCGGCGTACTCGGCATCCGCATCCGGTTCAAGCAACTGCGGATCGGCCAGCCAGCTTTCCATCTTCTCGATGCGACGCGCCAACGAACGCGCGTCCTGGTAACCCTGGGCGATCATCCACTTCAGCAGGGCGACGTTGCTGGTCAGGTATTCGATGACCGGAGCCTTGTCGAGGCGCACGGTGCAGCCGGCGGCGGACCGCTCGGCGGATGCGTCGGACAATTCAAATGCCTGCTCGACCTTGAGGTTGGGAAGGCCCTCGATCTCGAGGATGCGGCCGGAGAACACGTTCTTCTTGCCCTGCTTCGCCACGGTCAGCAGGCCCTGCTGGATCGCCGCCAGCGGAATCGCGTTGACCAGGTCACGCAAGGTGACGCCGGGCTGCATTTCTCCCTTGAAGCGCACCAATACGGACTCGGGCATGTCGAGCGGCATCACGCCCGTGGCGGCGGCGAACGCCACCAGTCCGGACCCGGCCGGGAACGAGATGCCGACGGGGAAACGGGTGTGCGAGTCGCCGCCGGTGCCGACCGTGTCGGGCAGAAGCATGCGGTTGAGCCAGCTGTGGATCACTCCGTCACCGACCCGCAACGACACGCCGCCTCGGGTGGAGATGAATTCGGGCAAGGTGTGGTGGGTCTTGACGTCGACCGGCTTAGGGTACGCGGCGGTGTGGCAGAACGACTGCATCACCAGATCGGCCGAGAAGCCCAGGCAAGCCAGGTCCTTGAGCTCGTCGCGGGTCATCGGCCCCGTGGTGTCCTGTGAGCCGACCGAGGTCATCTTGGGCTCGCAATAGGTGCCCGGGCGCATGCCCTGCCCTTCCGGAAGCCCACAGGCGCGGCCGACCATCTTCTGCGCCAGGGAGAAGCCCTTGCCGGTGTCGGGCGGCACCATTGGCAGGCGGAACAGGTCGGTCGGCTCCAGACCGAGCGATTCGCGGGCCTTCGCCGTCAGGCCTCGGCCAATGATCAGTGGAATGCGGCCGCCGGCGCGCACCTCATCGAACAGCACATCGGACTTGAGTGCGAACTCGGCAATGACCTTGCCATCCTTGAGCGCCTTGCCTTCGTACGGACGCAGTTCGACCACATCCCCCATGTGCATCTGCGAGACGTCGAGCTCGATTGGCAGCGCACCCGCGTCTTCCATGGTGTTGTAGAAGATCGGCGCGATCTTTGAGCCCAGGCAGACACCACCGAAGCGCTTGTTGGGCACGTAGGGGATGTCCTGGCCGGTGAACCACAGAACTGAGTTGGTGGCCGACTTGCGGCTGGAGCCGGTGCCGACCACGTCACCGACATAGGCGACCAGATGCCCCTTCTCCTTCAGCGACTGGATGAAACCGATCGGTCCGCGCTTGCCGTCTTCTTCAGGCTCGATACCTTCACGCGCGTTCTTCAGCATCGCCAGAGCATGCAGGGGAATGTCAGGGCGGGTGGTCGCGTCGGGGGCTGGCGACAGGTCGTCGGTGTTGGTCTCGCCGGTCACCTTGAACACGGTGATGGTCAGGCTCTCGGGGACCTCCGGGCGGCTGGTGAACCACTCCGCATCGGCCCAGCTCTGCAGCACGGCCTGCGCGCTCGCATTGCCGACCCGCGCCTTCTGCTCCACGTCGTGGAACGCATCAAAGACCAGCAAGGTGTTCTTGAGGGCGTCGGCCGCGATGGGCGCAAGAGCGGCGTCGTCCAGCAGCTCGATCAGAGGTGCCACGTTGTACCCGCCGAGCATCGTGCCCAGCAGCTCGGTGGCACGCTCGCGGCTGATCAGCTCGTTGGACTGGCTGCCCAGCGCGAGCGCTGCCAGCCAGGATGCCTTTACCTTGGCGGCATCATCCACGCCCGCCGGGACGCGATGGATCAGCAGGTCGAGCAGGAAGTCCGCTTCGCCCTGGGGCGGGTTCTCGAGCAACTCGATGACCTCGGCGGTCTGCTGCGCGCTCAGCGGCAGTGGCGGGATACCAAGTGCTGCGCGCTCGGCGACGTGGTGGCGATAGGCTTCCAACATGACAACTCCGGATTGGTCTCGGGAAAATGGGGTGCGGAACGGATTCGGGATCAAGCGTGGGGCACGATCAGCTTCAGGCCCTTGAAGTAATCGCGGTAAAGCGCGTCGTCCCAGGTGATCAGGGCGTCGCACTGCAACAAGGCGTGGGCACCGACCATGAAGTCGTCCATTCGCCGGGACTCACCCGTGCGCTGGCGATGGCGCCGCTGCATCTCGCCGGCTCGCAGGGCCGACTTGGCCTCCATGGGATTGAAGTGGATGCCCATCTCCTCCAGTGCTTCCTGGGCCTGCGAGCCGCCACGCAGCGACGCGCAAAGCTCCGCCAGGGTGACGCTGCAGATCACGACCCGACCGCCCACAAGCGCCTGGCGCAGGCAGGACTCGACCGCGTCGGCCTGGGGGCCGTTGCTGAGCAGCTCGATCAGGACCGGGGCATCGACTGCGATCATCGCGCCTACTCACCGCTACGGGATGCGGCGTGGAGCTTCGTGGCGGGTTCGACGTCGTCAAGCTCGAACTTGCCGCGAACCCGGGAGATCGCGTCATCGACGCTTTTTCTCAGGATGATGCGGCTGCCATCCAGCTCCACCTTGAGCAAGGTGCCCTTGGTGAGCCCGAGCGCATCGCGGACGGCCTTGGGCAAGGTGATCTGACCGCGTTCTGCAACAGTGGCTTCCATGGCGTTCCCTACTTCGGGTATGTAGGGATTATACATACTTTGCCATGCATACCGATTTTCACCTACACGGTTCCCGCTCAGCGCCGGAAAGGATTCCACCACTGGACTCGCCGGTGCGATGACGCAAAAACCACACATCCCCTTGTATGCTGGCGGTCTTCACGGATCGACGCGCCAGGCCCTTGGCTGCGACTGACCGTGATCGCGTGGTACCTGCCGCGCGCATCGCAAGCCGGCACGGCTGGTCAAGCCCTGTCACGCACGCCATCCGCAACAAGGAGCTCCCCACATGACGACCGACTCGTTCTCAACGCTTGACCGCCTCGAGGCCAACGGCAAGCAGTACAACTACTTCAGCCTTCGCAAGCTGGGCGAAAGGTTTGACATCGCCCGCCTTCCCTATTCGATGAAGGTCCTGCTGGAGAATCTGCTGCGCCATGAAGATGGCGGCATGACGGTCGGCACGGAACATATCGAAGCGGTTGCGAATTGGGACCCGAAGGCAGAATCCGCGCGTGAGATCGCCTTCATGCCGGCCCGTGTGGTGCTGCAGGACTTCACCGGAGTGCCCTGCGTGGTCGACTTCGCGGCGATGCGCGACGCGGTCACCCGACTGGGCGGCCGGCCGAACCAGATCAATCCGCAGATCCCCTCCGAGCTGGTGATCGACCATTCGGTCCAGGTGGATGTCTACGGTCGCTCGGATGCCCTGGACATCAACGGGAGGATCGAGTTCGAGCGCAACAAGGAGCGCTACGGCTTCCTGCGCTGGGGCCAGAAAGCGCTGGAGAACTTCAAGGTCGTGCCGCCCAACACCGGCATCGTCCACCAGGTCAATCTGGAAAAGCTTGCCCGTGTGGTGATGGAGCGCGAGATCGACGGCAAGCTGTTCGCCTATCCGGACACCGTGTTCGGCACCGACAGCCACACCACGATGATCAATGGCATCGGCGTGCTGGGCTGGGGCGTAGGCGGTATCGAGGCGGAGGCCGCGATGCTGGGCCAGCCCTCATCGATGCTCATTCCGCAGGTGGTCGGCATGAAGCTGACCGGTCAGTTGCCCGAGGGTGCGACCGCCACCGATCTGGTGCTCACGGTCACCGAGATGCTGCGCAAGTACGGCGTGGTCGGCAAGTTCGTCGAGTTCTTCGGCGAGGGACTGCAGCACCTTCCGCTGGCCGATCGCGCCACCATCGGCAACATGTCGCCCGAGTACGGCGCCACCTGCGGCATCTTCCCTGTGGACGCTGAAGCGGTTAAGTACCTGCGTCTGTCGGGTCGCAGCGAAGAGCAGATCGCGCTGGTCGAGGCGTACGCAAAGGCGCAGGGCATGTGGCATGAGCCTGGCCAGCCCGACGCGACCTATTCGGCGACGCTGACACTGGACATGAGTCAGGTTCAGCCCTCGCTCGCGGGCCCGAAGCGGCCGCAGGACCGGGTGTTGCTGAGCGACATGCAGGAAAACTTCCGCACCCACGTCAAGGGCTTCACCAGTAACCGCGGCGTGGGTTGCGCGGTCATCGAAATGAAAGAAGAAGGAGGCGCGCAGCCGCAGGCCGAACGACTGGCCGCCAAGCCGATCTCTACCATCAGCCTGCACGACGAACAGCATGAGCTGACCGATGGCTCGCTGGTGATTGCGGCGATCACCTCGTGCACCAACACCTCCAACCCGGCGGTGATGATCGGTGCCGGCCTGGTGGCCCGCAAGGCCGCCGCAAAGGGCCTGAAGTCCGCACCATGGGTGAAGACCTCCATCGGCCCGGGCTCGCGCGTGGTGACCGACTACCTCGAAAAGGCCGGGCTGCTGGCGGACCTCGAGAAGCTCAACTTCTACATCGTCGGCTACGGTTGCACGACCTGCATCGGCAACTCCGGACCATTGGCTGACGAAGTCTCGCGCGGCATCGCGGAGAACGATCTGGCCGTCGCCGCTGTGCTGTCGGGGAACCGCAACTTCGAAGGCCGCATCCACGCCGAAGTGAAGATGAACTACCTTGCCTCGCCGCCGCTCGTGGTCGCGTACGCCATCGCGGGCACGATCGATATCGATCTGGCCAACGATTCTCTCGGCAAGGACCAGGACGGCAACGATGTCTATCTGCGTGACATCTGGCCAACCAACAAGGAAATCAGCGACACGATCGCCGCCACCGTCGGCCCGGAACTGTTCGCGCAGAACTACGCCGACGTGTTCAAGGGCGACGCGCGCTGGAACGGGATTGCCTCGCCGGATGGCGAATCCTTCGCCTGGGACGAGGCTTCGACCTACATCAAGAACCCGCCCTACTTCGACGGCATGACGATGGATGTCGGCGCCATCAACGACCTACAGGGCGCACGCGTGCTGGGGCTGTTCGGCGACTCGATCACCACCGACCACATCTCGCCGGCCGGTGCGATCAAGGCCGATTCGCCCGCGGGCCGGTTCCTGGAGTCCCGTGGCGTGCAGCCGGCGGACTTCAACAGCTACGGCTCACGCCGCGGCAATGACGATGTGATGGTCCGGGGCACCTTCGCCAACATCCGTATCCGCAACCAGATGCTGGACAACGTGGAAGGCGGCTTCACCAAGCACTTCGACAGCAATGGCCACGGCGAGCAGATGGACATCTACGACGCCGCGATGAAGTACAAGGCCGAAGGCGTGCCGCTGGTGGTGTTTGCCGGCAAGGAGTACGGCACTGGCTCCTCGCGTGACTGGGCGGCCAAGGGCACCATCCTGCTGGGCGTCAAGGCGGTGATCGCCGAGAGCTTCGAGCGCATCCACCGTTCCAACCTGGTCGGCATGGGCGTGCTTCCGCTGCAGTTCAAGGCGGGTGAAAGTGCCGCGGCACATGGTCTGGACGGCTCGGAGATGATCAGCGTGACCGGCCTTAAGGACGGTGCTTCCAGGACCGCTACCGTCGTCGCTACCAAGGCGGACGGCACGGAGACCCGCTTTGAGGTCGATGTATTGCTGCTCACGCCCAAGGAAGTCGAGTACTACCGCAACGGCGGTATCCTGCACTACGTGCTGCGCGACCTGGCCAAGAAGGCGGCCTGACGGTCCCGGCCCAGGCCCGGCTTTCATAAGCCGGGCCGGGCGATGAAAAAAGCGGCTCAAGCCGCTTTTTTCATGTCTGCATGGCTGCAAATTCACAGCGACCAGCCATTGCTTGCGCGTTACCGCAGAAACAGGGCGGCAATCGCCAGCGCGGTTTCCATGGGTTCGGGATCATTGCGGTTGCTCAGGATCACGATCGCCAAGCCATGCTGCGGATAACGCAAGATCACGTTGCGGAAGCCGATCGTCTCACCCGAGTGCCAGACCCGGTCGCCGCCCACATACCAGCCAAGTCCGTAATCCACCGACGGATCGTGCGTCGAAGTGGCCGGGGTAAATGCCAGTTCCCGGGACTGATCCGACAGGAGCCGGTCGTCATCGAGCGCGGCGTTCCACTTCGCCAGATCGTCGATTGAGGAATAGATGCCGCCATCACCCAGGACGGCGCTGGTGGAGCTCTGGTCGGTTCTCACCCATGCGCCCGCCTCCAGGCTGTAGCCATACGCGCGATCTTTGATCTGCGGACCGCCCTGGACGAAGGCCAGCGACCCGGTCATTTCCAGCGGCTCGAAGATGCGATGTTGCAGGAACGCCGGGTACTGCTGCCCGGATACCCGCTCCACAATCAGTGCCAGCAGCGCATAGCCGCTGTTGCTGTACTGGAAATCTCCGCCAGGCGGGAAGTACGTGCTGTCCTGCTTGGCCAGGATCTCCAGCACGTCGGCATCGTGCACCTGGCGATCCAGGTCTGCGGGCAGTTCGTCCTCGTAGTCGATCAAACCCGAGCCGTGGGTCAGCAGGTGGCGAATAGTGGTGCCCGAATTTCCAGCGGGCAACTCCGGCAACCATTTGCGCACCGGGTCCTCCAGCGCCAGACGCCCGTCCTCGACCAGGAGAAGGATTGCCGCCGCGGTGAACTGCTTACTCACTGACGCGAGCCGGAAATTTGTGGCCGGGGTGACCGGCACCGCTTTCTCGACGTCAGCCATGCCATAGGACCGACGGATCGCCGGCTCGCCCGCGCGCGCGATCAACAGCGACGCTCCCGGGCCGCTGCCGGCATAGCGCGCCATCAGCTGGTCGATCTTCGTTACCACTTCCGCGTACTCTGCGGGGGCTGAACCCGCGGGTAGAGGTTCGCTGGCAAGCGACGTCATCGCGCAGCCTCCAAGCACCGAGATGATAAGGAGCCGCCCGAATAACGGGGCCGGCAGAAACTTCCTGACGAAATGAATTCGCAGCATTTGAGTCTCCGGGTTGATCCCGTCGGGTCTACCCAAGTGGGAAATGAGCGTAGGGGCATCATCGGCGTGCGCACTCGCCAATTCGTTGAAAGCTGAGGTCTTCGTAGTCGTAGCTGAAGTCCGCGTGCGGGTCGACCTTTGCCATCGTGAGTTGCGTTCTGCCGTCAGCGGATTCATTGGCAAAATCCAGCCAGGCATCAGCATCCGACTCAAGGGTGTCGAAATCGACCAGCCAACGACCTCCTCCATCAAGTACCGGCCCTGACAGGCGCGGTGAATTGGCCGACTCGAAACGCACGCCGGCATCGGACGTGCAGATGGACACGTCGCCAAACCAGGGGTCGCGATACTTGCCAAGCCACGAAACAAGTTGATCCGGCGACGCCGCCGAGCGCCGCGCCGACGCCCGCGCATCCGCCGTCGTTACATCCGCCGCGTCCTCTGCAACGGTGGATGCCCGCTCCGCGTTCTCGCGCGCAAGATCCTCGGCATAGTGAGCGACCGTGCGCTTCTCGCCGGGTCCAGTGAATTGCTTGGTCAGGACCTGCTCCAGTACCGTGCGCGCTTCGCCAGCTTCACCATTGATCAGGATTACAAATCCCGTATCCAGCTCCGGCAGCAGGGTCACTGCGGAATACATGCCCGAAAGCGTGCCGGTGTGGGCTACTTTGGCGGTGCCGTCCACATCGCTCAGGCGCCACCCGTAGCCATACGCATAGAAGTGGCTGCCATTCCACTTGCGCATACGGGATGGCAGTGGCATCGGCGTGTGCGGCGTCCACATTGCCGCGCGCTGCTGCGCTGAAAGCCACGCATACGTTGGGGAATTGACCTCTTCCGCCAGCCACGCTTTGGTCCACCGCAACATGCTGTCCAGACTGCAGCGCACCCCGCCGGCAGCCGCCATCGGCATGTCGGTCACGACTTCACCGTCCTGCCTGGCGACCCAGTTCCCCTGACGCTTGACGTGAGGTGAGGCCACGCTGCCCGCATCCGCTACCCGCCATTCGCCGATCCGGCAGGCGTCCATACCCAATGGCTCGAACACTTCGCGCTGCAGCAAGACGTCATAAGGAGCACCCCCCACAGCCGCGGCCACTTCGCCGGCGACGATGTATAGCGTGTTGTCGTAGGCGTAACGGGAGCGGAAGCTCCAGCGCGGTTTGAGGTACGCCAGACCGGCAATCACGTCGTCGCGCGTGAACCGGTTCGGTTCCGGCCACAGCATCAGATCGCCAGCGCCCGGCCCCATGCCGCTGTTGTGGATCAGCAGGTCCCGCACCTGCATCTCGCGGGTCACCCAATCCTCGTACATGCGGAATCCGGGCAGGTGCTTCACCACCGGGTCGTCCCATGCCAGAAGGCCCGCATCGACTTGGCGCGCGAGCAACGCCGCGGTCATGGCCTTGGTATTGGACGCCACCTTGAAAAGCGTATCGCGGCCCACCCGCTCGCCACTTCCAGCAACGGTCTCCCCGCGTACTTCCCACTGTCGAACCTCGCCGTCCACGACCACGCCCACGGCGATCCCCGGCAGGTCGTAGCGCGCGACCGCATCGTCAACCGCGGCGGTGATTGCTGCGGAGGGAAACGTGGTCTGTGGCGATGCCTGCGCATTCACCGGCGCCAGAAAAAGCACGGCCGCTAATGCGGCCGCCGGAAAAACATAATTACGTGCCACCACGCATCTCCTGATCCAGTGTTTGGCGCCCCGCCAGGAGCCGGGGCGCCATCACCTTTATCTATGCAGCTGTCCTCGCCTCAGAACGCGTAGGTGACGACCAGCTGTGCATAACGCGGCGACTGCCAATTGGTCCCTTCCCCGAAGTAAGGCATCTTGTTGCCGGGGGTGCTTTCGTAACGGGAATGCACGTTGACCTCGGTCTGGCTGTTGAACAGGTTGTAGATGGACAAGCGAGCCTTGAGGTCGATGTCTTCGACTGGCAGGGTCCAAGTCACGCTGACGCCTACGTCCTTTACCCAAGGCATGCGACCGAAAGCGCCACGCGGTGAGTACGTCAGGTCACGCGTTGTGTAATCGCCGCAGCCGGAGTTGCACAACCACCCCGATCCGCCACCGCTGTACTCGCCGGGACCGCCTGCGCTGCGGTTGTCATTGGGCCAACGCACGCCAAATGCCGTGATCGGGCCGCCGGATCGAGCGGAGAGGGTGGCACCGAATCCCCATATCTCGTTGAGCTTGTAGCTCCCGCGCAGCTTGATCTGGTGACGGGAGTCGTTGAACAACACGCCGTACCGCTCGTTGACGGCCGGATGATCGTAGTGCTGCACGAGGTTGGTGTCGTTATAGCCGGTGTCCGAGTTGACCGGGCCCTCCATGTTGCCCTCGGATTTGGACCACAGGTAGCTGGCATTGAATGCCCACTTGTCGTCCCATGCGCGGTCCAACTGGAATTCGACGGCCTTGTAAGTACGCTTGGGTTTCTTGTAGCCCATGACGGCGCCGCTTCCCAGTGCTTCGTACCCATCCTGGGAGTTGTCAAAAGTCACCCAGTCAGAGGTTGTCGGGCACCAAAGCGTCGTGCTTTCTCCCGGGTTGATGATGGGCCAATCGCCGGAGTACCAGGGGCACCCGTCCACGTGGTTGATGCGGACGTCCTCAACCGTGCGGGTCATTTCGCGGTAGGTCGCGTTGACGCCATACGACCAGGCGTTGCTCAGTGCCTGCTGGAAGCCCAGGATGAATTCGTCCTGGTAGACCTGCTTGAGATCACGCGCAACCGCGGTGTCGACGTTGCTTGGTGCCGGCGCATTGCCTTCGGTATTCACTGGACCCAGTTGTGCACCGATGTTGGGGAACAGGTACGGCTTGCCGTTGACGGGATCAATCTGCTCGACGAAGCCGTCCATCACGTAGTAGGTGTGCTCGTCTGTAGTTCCACCGCCGAAATAGTCGGTCAGCTTGTTGGTGAGCGGGGTGTAGTAGCGCCCGGCATTGCCGAACACCTTGGTGGCTCCATCACCCCTGACGTCCCAGCTGAAGCCGAAGCGCGGAGAGATCATGTCGGAGAAATCGGCTTTGGCGAAACTCGTGCCTGATGCCAGCTTGTTGTGGAACTTGTCAGCTCGGATGCCAAGGTTCAACAACAGGTCGGGCGTCACATTCCAATTATCTTCCACATAGATCGCCTGCGCCTCGGTCGAAACCGGAGCACCGGTGATGTAACGGCGCGCGTCGACAATGCTGGTAACGCCAGCGGGAATGACGGCGCCGTTGGGAAGCACTCCACCCGGAGTTGCTGCTTGGGCCTGGTAGCTTACGCCGTCGCCGGGATAGACCCGCGCACTATTGGAATCCATGATTTCCTGATCGGCGCCGAAGCGGACCAGGTGATCACCAAGCACCCATTCGAAGTCGAGGCGTGCGGCCTCTCGCTTGTCGAAACGGCTGCTGATGCTGCTGTTGCTCGGATGGCAGCCTTCCCGCACCGTCGCTGGTCCGAACACCTCGGTGTAACCGCCAGTCCGGGTCACAATACTGCAACCCGCGTCCCACGGACTGCCGGCCGTGGCGCTGCGCTCGTTTACGCCATACATCGCCTTGGCCACGAAATTATCGGTGAAGTGGCCCGTATAGGTCAGCGACCAGTTGTCGCCGCCGGATCCGCCGTAGCTCTCACCCACTTTGTCACCGCGCTGCGCGGTATCCCAGGTGTAGTCGTAGTTGCTAGTCGTCGAATCCGATTTGTCGGAGAACGCCAGCGCCTCCAGCAAGTGGTTCTCGTTGATATGCCAGTCGACCTTGGCACCCCAGAAGTCGTTGTCGCTCTTCGTGTACCACGCCTCGGTCGTGTCGATATCGCGCGGATTGCTGTCCCGCTTTTCATACATGCCGAAGAAGAACAATTTATCCTGCACGATCGCGCCGGACGCCCACACGTTCGCCTTGGTAAACGACCCGTCGTCACGGCTCATGCGATCCTGCTCAACGATCGTGCCGTCCCTGTGGAAGCGGTCCTTTCTTGAGGATGTCCACGCTGCGGGTTCCATGGTGACCTCGGCACCGGCGTGGAACTCGTTTCCGCCCGAGCGCGTAACGGCGTTGATGACGCCGCCGGTGCTGCGACCGAACTCCGCCGAGTAGCCGCCGGTCTTGATCTGGAACTCCTCATAGAACGCAAACGGGACGGACGAGAAGCCCTGGCGTCGATAGGGGTCGGTAACGTTCAGTCCATTGATGTAAGCGACGTTCTCCGCAACCGACGATCCACCGAAAGAAAGCCCGCCGAAACTGGCGCCTGAATTCACCACTCCCGGAGCCAACAGGGCGACCGAACCCAGACTCTGGTCGACCGGCAACTTCGCGAGCTCTGTGCGTGTGATGTTGGTAGAGGACTCGGTGGAGTGCACGTCGACCCGGTTGACTACGCGGGAGCCCACCACCTGGATGGTCGCCAGGTTCACTGCGCCATCATTGGTCAGGTTGACGGTCGTCGTGCCGCCCAGCGAGACGGTGAAAGACACCGGGGCTCCCGAGCCGGAAGTCAGGATGTAATCGCCCGGCGCCAACTGGGCTATGCGGTAGCTTCCGTCCCTGCTTGCCGTGGCGGTTCTCGATACACCGGTGGAAGTGTTGGTGATCGTGACCTGCGTGCCTGCCTCGGCCCGCCCCGCCACCGCTCCGGTGACGCTCTGCGCGAAGCCAACGCCAGGAACCATGGTTGCCAGACAGGCGCCCATGGCCAGGCTCAGTACGCTCTTGCGCAATCGTGTGTGTCGCATGTCCCCTCTCCCGAAAGGTTTGTGAAATCTCAGGTCCTGCAGTCACCCCCTAAGGCAGCAGGACCTCCGTATTGAAGTCATAGGTCCATTGATCGAAGTACAGATTCCCACCGCTCCATTCGACCTCGCCCCGCTGCGAGTCCACCGTCTCGGACCGGAAATACCGCTTCGCCGGCTCGAATGGAGTACCGAAGTCGTCATTGAAAGCAATCCGGTAGGCATCCAGCCCCCCCAGATAGAACCACTCAAGGCTCCTGCCCTGCCCGTCCACAGCACCCGGCAACCTGCCGGTTGTGACGTCCATCGGCACCCAGCCATACGGTGCCAGATACACCTGACCCCAATCGTGGAGGTTCCAGTAATCGGCGCGATCGGCGCCGGCCACCTGTGAGTCCGAGTAGACCATTCCCGATTGCCAACGCGCCGGAATGCCATTGAGCCGTAGCAACGTGATCAGCAGCAGGGTCTGCTGTCCGCAATCGGCGAAGCCCGTACGCAGGGCGTGTTCGCTGATATTGGAGATCGTCGAATACTCGCGGGCGCCTGCCCAGGGAATGCGGTCGACGGCGGCAAAGAGCTTCTGGGTGATCCGATACGCATTGGTTTCATCACCAACCACGTCCCGGGAAAATGCGCGCAAGGCCGGGGTGAATACGATGTGCGGCGGACGCTCGCTCAGACTTTCGGCGAGTGCGGGGTCGCTCGGGGTGGGTTGAACACGATCACCGTCAATGTCGTGATAGCGGCCGTAGACGGTCATTTCGTACTGGATACTGAAACTGGTCGGCTCACCGGCCTTCGCAGGTTTTTGCATATGGATCGTCCGCTGGGCGACCGACACCGGGGCCATCTCGGCTTTTACGGGCTCGCTCTGCAAAAGGCGGATGTCCTCCTGTTGGCCGGGGATTTCCCTCGGGAACGGAATCCACGCCTGCACTGCTTCGCCTGCCGGAACCGCGTCGGCATTGACCGTGAGCGACTGGGTGACCCGAATGCGCTGCGGCAGCACGCTGCTTTCCCCACTTGCCATCGCGGTCTCGGCGATCGCGATGTGGTGCGCGTTGAACGCTTCCATCGGGCCGTCACGGAAGGGCGTCGGAGCCGCACGCCGCCCAGCGGCTTGCGGGCTGAGCCGGAACAGGTTGGGTACAGCGCGCTGGAAATAGAGCGTGCGTCCGTCGATGACCCGATGCTCAATCAAGCCGGCATCGAGCCACTGCTTGAATTCCGCCTCGCGCAGGTCAGGGATCTGACGTCGCAACTGCTCCCGGACGGCTGCTTCATCAAGACTGAAGTCCATCAGGATGCGGCGCATCCGCTCTTGTTCAAACAGGACCGCCTCGCGCGCAGAGTCGTCATGTGCCTGTGCGTTCAATGCTGCAGCGATTGCAGATTCCGCCTGTAGGAATTCGCCGGCATCGACCTTTGCCACGATCGCGCCCACGTCGACACTTGAACCATGGTTTACCTGCGCAACGGAAGACCGGTCCCGTTCCCCGACAACCGCCGAATCCTGGTGGGCGGTGGCGCCCGTGCCCATGACCAGGGCGATCGCAAACACGATGAGCCGGCAGCGGGCGTTCACCGCAACTCCGGTGCGCGAGCCATGAAAGCTGTGCCCCGGTGGGCGGAAACCGCATGCACCGTCACTCGCTACTGTTATTGCGACCCCATCCACCACTGCCTGCCCCAAGCCGGTGATCCAACGCGATGTGTAGCACGGAGCGGAAGTGGAAGCAATAATATATTCTGCGATTGCGTGATATAAGAATCACGTATTCCGCGAGCAACGCCGTCGCAAGGGGACCTGCGCCGGCACTGAAAACCCGAGGGCAACAATGCGCATCACCTTACTTGCCGCGAGCCTCCTGCTGGCCGGCGGACTGTGCCAGCCGCTGCACGCCAGGCCGCCCTCGTCCGCGGTTGGACCGGCGCCGGCTACCGCCGCCGCTCACGTGCCTGCGCACGGGGTGGTCGGCATCACCGACGAGGCGATGCTCACGCCGGGCTATTGGACTTCAGCGATGTCCGCGCCCGACCGGGTTCTGCTCGATACCTCGGCTATCGGAGCGCAGAACCGGCGCTTGTTTGAGCTGGACCGGTCGATGCATGACCTAGGCAAGATGCCAAGCCGACTCGACGCCAAGCGGGTCGGTGAGTGGCTCGACGGTGCCGCGTCCCGCCCCACCACGCCGCGCTGGGACGTGGACGGCAATGAAGTCGCTCCAGACGCAATCGATGCGATGTTCGCCAACACTGCTGCCGAAAGCATCCCCGCCATGCAGGCCACACGCTACGGGCTGGTCGTCCACCGAACGGACATGCGCAGCCTGCCCACCACGATGCGCATCTTCAGCACGCGCGGTGATACCGACATCGACCGGCTCCAGGAGAGTGCCCTTTTCCCGGGCACGCCGGTAGTGATCGCGCATGAGAGTGCCGACGGCGAGTGGCTGTTCGTGGTCAGTCCGCGCTATGCGGCGTGGGTCGACAAGCGTCATGTCGCCGAGGGCAGCCGCGCACAGGTGCTCGGTTACCGCACCGCTTCGCCCTACCGGATCATTACCGGCGGCACTGAACACACCGTGTTTACCCGCGAGGAGCCGCGCGTGTCCCAGCTGCAGCTCGACATGGGTATCCGCCTGCCGCTGGCCGACGTTCCCGCCAACAAGCCGGTGAACGGCCATCACCCCTACGCTTCATACGTGCTGGACATGCCGGTGCGCAACGAAGATGGCAGCCTCGCCATGTCACCGGCGTTGCTGCCGCGCCGCGCCGACAGCGCCGCGGATTATCTGCCGTTGACACCGGCGAACCTGGTGGACCAGGGCTTCAAGTTCCTGGGCGAGCGCTATGGCTGGGGACATGCCTACGGCACACGCGATTGCAGCGGGTTTGTCTCGGAGATCTACCGCAGCATGGGCGTCGAGCTTCCCCGCAACACCAGCGCGCAGGCGGTCAGCCCGGCGCTGCAGCACATCAGCTTCGAGCGCAATGACGATTCCGCCAAGCGCCACGCGGCCGTTGCCCAATTGCAGGTCGGTGACCTTGTCTACATCCCCGGTCACGTGATGATGGTGATCGGCCATCACGGCGGCATGACCTACCTGATCCACGACACCCATGGCGGCCGCTACAGGGGCGCCGACGGCGAGCTGGTCTCGATGGCACTGAACGGTGTGGTGGTGACACCACTGGAACCGATGATGTTCAGCGAGGATGAGAGCTACATCGATCGCATGACCAGCATCGTGCGCCCGCACGGCGCGCTGCGCCTGCCGCCCACTGACCCAACGACGCACACAGCAACCGGACCTGCGACAAATGAAGATCACCCGCATTGAATTCGGCATGCTCCGCGTGCCGCTGAAAACCCCGTTCAAGACCGCGCTGCGGACGGTCCAACAGGTCGAGGACATCGTTGTGATGGTCCACACCGACAGCGGCAACATCGGTTACGGCGAGGCGCCCGCCACCGCGGTCATTACCGGCGACACGCACGGCTCGATCGTCGACGCGATCCGTCACTACATCTCGCCACGGCTGATCGGCGAGGAGATCGCCGACCTCAACCGCATCACCCGTTTGATCCAGACCGCGATGGAGAAGAATTCCAGCGCGAAGGCTGCTGTTGAGATCGCCATCTACGACCTCTTCGGCCAGCTCTACGGTGCGCCGCTGTACAAGATGCTTGGCGGCGGAGATCCGCTGGTCACTACCGACATCACCATCAGCGTGGACACGATCGACAAGATGGTCGCCGACTCGATCAGCGCGGTCGATCGGGGTTTCGATTCGCTGAAGATCAAGGTCGGCAAGGACATCGGAGTCGACATCGAACGGGTCAAGGCCATCTACGCGGCGGTGGAGAACCGCGCCTTGCTGCGGCTGGACGCCAACCAGGGCTGGAGTGCCAAGGAGGCGGTGTACGCCATCCGCGGACTGGAGGATGCGGGCGTCCGGCTGGAGCTGGTGGAGCAACCGGTCCGCGCGCGCGACCTGGAAGGCATGCGCTACGTGACCGAGCGCGTGCATACGCCGATCATGGCCGACGAAAGCGTGTTCGGCCCGATGGAAGTGATCAAACTCATCCACATGCGTGCGGCCGACATCATCAACATCAAGCTGATGAAAACCGGCGGAATTTCCAACGCCGTGCGTATTGCCGACATCGCCGCGATGCACCAGGTGGAGTGCATGATCGGCTGCATGCTGGAGAGCAGCATCAGCGTTGCTGCGGCGGTGCATCTGGCGGTGGCCAAGTCCGATGTCATCACCAAGGTCGACCTCGACGGTCCGTCGCTGTGCGCCTACAACCCGGTGGAAGGCGGCGTGATCTTCAACGAGTCGGAGATCTCGATCACCGATGCGCCGGGGCTCGGTATCCGCGAGATCCGCGGACTGGAGCCGATCAGCAACTGCAACGCCGCCGCCTGAGATGTCGGCGCTGCTGACCATCCGCTCGCGGCGTGACCAGATGTCGGCGATCGAGCGCCGCATCGCCGACTTCGTGCTCGACAACGCCAACCTGCTGCGCGACTACTCGTCGCAGCAGCTCGCCAACGCGCTTGGCGTCAGCCAGTCCAGCGTGGTGAAGTTCTGCCAGAAGCTCGGCTTCAAGGGCTATCCGGACCTCAAGTACTCCGTTGGCGAGGATATTGCCCGCGCCGACAACGGCGACGAGCCGCCCGCAACCAGTGCGCCGGAGCACCCTGCCGACGCCATGGCTGCGGAGTTGTGGCGACGAAAATCCGCGGCCGAGGAGGAAACGCGGTCGATCAATCCGCCGGGCACCGTCGCTGCGGTCGCGGCCGCAATCACGATCGCCAGCGCGGGCGGCAAGGTATTCCTGATCGGTCTGGGCGATGACGACATTCGCGCCCGCGCGCTCGCCCTGCGGCTGTCGTTGCTTGGCATCCTGACGGTTCACAACTTCGATCCGGCGCACATGGCGGCCAGCGTCAGTGCGGCCTGCGCGGGCGACGTGCTGATGGTGTTCTCCGAACACGGCAAACCGCCACCGCTGTGCTACATCGCTCGCTGCTTCCGCGAACGTGGTGGTACCGTCGTGTCCATCACCCGTCACACGTCCAACCCGTTGCGCGCGTACGCCGACATCGCCCTGCTGGTATCCGCCCACGATGAGCAGGTGCATATCCAGCCCTTGCTTTACCAGGCTGCCGCACAGCACCTGATGGACCGCGTATTCGTCCGTCTTTGCGAGGGCGGACGCGACCAGCAGTTGCGTGAGAACCTCGAGCGCCTGCAACCGATGCTTGAACCTTGAGTGCAACGGCGACACCCGCTCGTTTCCCCGATCCACTCCGGCCGCGCTGCGCGGCCGCCAATGCCTGTCACGAGACCGTACATGCAACGACCTGCCGTTTTTGACCCGCATCCCGGCGCGCCCGCAACTGCCGCAGCGATCCCGTTCGAGCAGGGTGCGCATCCATGACGGGCACCTCGCGCGTGCTGCTGGCGCTCGGCTTCGGGGCGGTGACCGGCCTGGGTCTGGCCTGGTTCGACCCGGAAGTCGCGACCCGCGTTGCCGATGTTGTCCACCCGTTCGGTCGGTTGTGGTTGAACGCGCTGCAGATGACCGTTGTGCCGCTGGTACTGGCATTGGTCGTGGTCGGCGTCAGTACCGCGGCCGATGCGGCTGCCTCGGGGCGGATCGCGCGCAACGCCATCCTGGTATTCATCGCCCTGCTGGCCTTGGCGGCGGTATTCACCGCGATCGCCGCACCTGCCTTGCTGTCGATGCTGCCGCATGACCCGAGCCTTGCCGTTGCGCTGGGTGGTGGCGCGAGCGAGACCGCTGCCCTGCCCGCTCCGGCTGGTTGGTCGCAATGGGTCACCGGCATCGTTCCCAGTAACGCAGTGGAGGCGGCTGCCAACGGCGCCATGCTGCCACTGGTCGTGTTTGCGCTGTTCTTCGGATTCGCCCTGACCCGGATCGAAGGGCCTCGACGCGCGCTGATGGTCGAGTTTTTCCAGGCCCTGGCCGACGCGATGATCATGATCGTTCGTTGGGTGCTCTGGGCAGCACCGCTCGGAGTGTTCGCGCTCATCCTGGCCGTTACCGCCAGGGCCGGACTGAGCATGCTCAGCGCGCTGGGCATCTACATCGCTCTTCAATGCTTCCTCTATCTGACCGTAGCCGGGGCCATGGTTCTGGTCGCTGTCGTGTGGGGCGGCGAGTCGATCAGGCGCTTTTCCGCAGCCATTGCACCGGCCCAGGTGGTGGCAGCGAGCACCCAGTCGTCACTGGCTTCCCTGCCGGCAATGCTGGAGGTCGCCAATGACCGCTTGCGCTACCCCCGGCAGATCTCCGGACTGGTCCTGCCAATGGCGGTGACGCTGTTCCGGATCACCAGCCCGGTGCAGTACCTCAGTGCGGCCGCCTTCATCGCCTGGGCCTACGGGATCGATCTGGGCGTTGCCCAGCTCGCCGCAGGTTGCGCGCTGGCGGTGGTGATCAGCCTGGGTTCCGTCGGGCTGCCCGGCCAGGTCAGCTACATGGCCACCAATCTGCCGGTAGCGCAGGCGATGGGACTTCCCGTGGCGCCCCTGGGGCTGTTGCTGGCAGTGGATACCATCCCGGACGTGTTCGCGACGCTCGGCAACGTCACCGCTGACCTCGCGGCTACCAGCATCGTCGCGAAGGCCGCGCGCGGCGATGCCGTTCCTCCCGACGTCGTCGAGCCCTGAGCGGAAACGGCCGGCCGTCTCCTTGCCACTCTTCGGGGCCTATGCTCAAATCTTTGGAATAATGCGCCGTCGCGGATCGGAACCAACGGTCGCGCACGCACCACAGTTATCAAGGGGATCGCGATGAGTGTTGAACGTCCATGGCTCGACCAGTACCCGGCCGGCGTGCCGGCCCAGATCGACCCGGACGAGTACACATCGATCGTCGCGGTCATGGACGCTGCGATCGGCAGCTTCCGTGACCGACCCGCGTTTGCGAACTTCGGCAAGGCACTGACCTACGCTGAGATCGACACACTCAGCGCCCAGTTCGCGGCCTACCTGCTGGGAGTGCTGAAGCTGCGCAAGGGCGATCGCGTAGCGATCATGATGCCCAACTGCCTCCAGTATCCAGTCGCCACGTTTGGGGTACTACGCGGAGGCCTCACGGTGGTGAACACCAACCCGATGTACACGGCCCGCGAGCTGCGGCACCAGCTGGTCGATTCCGGGGCCAAGGTGCTGCTGGTGCTGGACAACTTTGGCGACACCGCCGCCGAAGTGCTCCCGGATACCAGGGTGCAGCACGTCATCACGACCGGTCTGGGCGACATGCTCGGGGTCAAGGGCACGGTGATGAACTTTGTGCTCAAGTACATCAAGAAAATGGTGCCGGAGTACCGTATTCACGGTGCGGTCCGTTTCAATGAGGCCCTGAAAGCCGGAGCCAAACACTCACTGCCGGAAATCGACGTCGGGCCGGAGGACATTGCCTTCCTGCAGTACACCGGCGGCACCACCGGCGTGGCAAAGGGCGCGATGCTGACCCACCGCAACATGGTCGCCAACATGCAGCAGGCCTCCGCCTGGGTCGGCACCAACGTCGCGCTTGGTCAGGAAATAATCATCACAGCGTTGCCGCTTTACCACATCTTCGCGTTGACGGCGAACGGCCTGGTGTTCATGAAGTTCGGGGGCCTGAACCACATGATCACCAATCCGCGCGACATGCCGGGCTTCGTCAAGGAACTCAAGAAGGTCCCCTTCACCGCAATTACCGGTGTCAACACCCTGTTCAATGGATTGTTGAATACACCCGGTTTCGACGAGGTCGATTTTTCCAAGCTGCACCTGACCCTTGGCGGTGGCATGGCGGTGCAACGTTCCGTTGCCGAGCGCTGGAAGAAGATCACCGGCTGCACCCTGATCGAGGCGTACGGCCTGACCGAAACCGCGCCTGCCGCCTGTATCAACCCGATGGACCTGGCCGAATACAATGGCGCGATCGGACTTCCCATCCCGTCCACGGATGCCTGCATCAAGGACGATGACGGCAACTTGCTCCCCGTCGGTGAGGTGGGTGAACTGTGCTTGAAGGGCCCGCAGGTAATGAAGGGATACTGGCAGCGCCCGAAGGAAACTGCCGACGTGATGGATGCCGACGGGTGGCTGCACACGGGCGACATCGCCAGGATGGACGAGAAGGGATTCTTCTACGTCGTGGACCGCAAGAAGGACATGATCCTGGTCTCGGGCTTCAACGTTTATCCCAACGAGATCGAGGACGTCATCGCCATGATGCCCGGCGTGCTGGAAGTCGCAGCAATCGGCATGGACGATGAGCGCTCCGGCGAAGTGGTCAAGGTGGTCGTGGTGAAAAAGGACCCGTCATTGACCGCCGAACAGGTGATCGCGTTCGCGCGAGAAAACCTCACCGGCTACAAGCGGCCCAAGGTTGTCGAATTCCGCAGCGAGCTGCCCAAGTCCAACGTGGGCAAGATCCTGCGCCGTGAACTTCGGGACCAGCAGACCAACTGAACCGCGGATCAGATCTTCGAGTCGAATCCGATCCCCTCCGTGCGAGGGGATTTTTCTGCCCGCTCAGCCGCGCTTTACGTGACGGATCAGGCGGCGACGCTTGGCCACCTGTTTCTCGCTGAGCACGTTCTTCTTGCCTTCATAGGGATTGAGACCGTCCTTGAAGACAAAGCGCACCGGCGTTCCGACCAGCTTGAAACGCTTGCGGAAGAAGTTCTCCAGATAGCGCTTGTAGCTGTCGGCCAGCGTCTTCAGGCGCGTCCCGTGGATCACGAACGTCGGCGGATTGCTGGCCGCCGGATGGGCGTAGCGCAGCTTGGCAACATGGCCACGGATCACCGGCGGTGGGTTGGCCTCATATGCCGCTTCCATGGCCTGGGTCACCTCGCTGGTGCTGAACTCGCGGGTCGCCGAGGCGTGCGCGCGATGCACCGCTGCGAACAATTCACGCAAACCGGAGCCGTGGGTCGCGCTGATGCGAACCCGCTCGGCCCAGTCGACGAAGGTCAGCTTGCGCGCCAACAGCGCTTCGTTCTGCTGGCGCTGGTAATCGCTCAGGCCGTCCCACTTGTTGACCGCAATCACCAACGCACGCCCGGCATCCAGGGCGTAGCCGAGCACGCTGGCGTCCTGATCGGTCACGCCTTCGTTGGCGTCCAGCATCACCACCGCCACCTGGCACTGCTCGATCGCATGCAGGGTCTTGATGATGGAGAACTTCTCGACCACCTCGTCCACGCGTGACTTGCGACGCAGTCCGGCCGTATCGACCAGCCGGTATAGGCGCCCGTCGCGCTCCATGTCCACCGCGACGGCGTCGCGGGTGGTTCCTGCAACCTCGGAGGCGATCATCCGCTCCTCACCCAGCAGGCGATTGACGAGGGTCGACTTGCCGACGTTTGGCCGGCCGATAAAGGCAACCTTGATCCGCGAGGGGTCATCGTCCAGCTGAGCGGAGTCCCCCACCTCGGGCAACCGCTCCAGGATCACATCGATCAGGTCATCGATGCCCTGACGATGGGCGGAAGAGATCCCGATGACATCGGTGAAACCGTAATGGGCGAACTCGCTCAGCGCCGCGTGCGTTTCCAGACCATCGGTCTTGTTGACCACCAGATAGGTCGGGCGCGCGGTTTTCCGCAGCCAGGCGAGGATGTCATCGTCCAGACGAGACGGACCGTGACGCCCATCCACGATGAAAAGCACCAGGTCGGCTTCTGCAGCTGCGGCACGAGCCTGGCGCGTCGTCGCTCCGGCGATACCCTCGTCCTCGCCGCCGATGCCGCCGGTATCGACGACCGCGAACTCACGCTGACCTTCCGGCCGGCACAGGCCGTAATTCCGGTCCCGGGTAACTCCCGGTTGGTCATGGACCAGCGCGTCGCGGGTGCGCGTGAGCGCATTGAACAGGGTCGACTTGCCGACGTTGGGACGGCCCACAAGGGCGACTAGCGGCAGCATTGGCGGATCCGGTCGGAATGAAAGAACGTGATGATCACTGTCCCAGCCGGTACGCGCTCAACTTGCCGCCAACGTCCTGCACGACCAGGATGCCGTCCGCGACGCGCGGGGCCGACAGCAACCGGTCACGGCCGACACGGGAGCGGGCCGCGAATTCACCCGTATCCAGCGCGAGCCAGTGCAGGTAGCCGTCCAGATCGCCGACAACCGCGTAGTCGCCGTGGATGGCCGGAGCGGTCAGGCTGCGTCGGGTCATCGCGGGCTGCGTCCACATCGCGCTGCCGCCGGTCTTGTAAAGGCCCACCACCTTGTCGGCGGCGTCGGAGATGACAAGCACGTTGGGAGCAACGCCGATCCGGCCAGGTCCGCCGTGATCGGAAATCCACATCGGCTGGCCGCTTGGGGCGTCGATGGCGATGGTTTTGCCCTTGTAGCTGGTGGCGTACAGGGTGGTGCCGTCAAGCACCGGTGCGCCGTCCACGTCCGCCATGCGCGAGAGCTCGGTGCGCCCTTCCTGCTGGGCCACGCTCTCTTCCCACAACGGGCGGCCGTCATTGGCCGACAGCGCCACCACGGTGCCATCGTCGTTGCCGACAAACAGGTAGCCCGGGCCCAGCACCGGCGTATCGTTGCCACGCACCGACAGCATCGGCACGTCGTGGTTCCAGAACCAGCGACGCTCACCACTGGCGGCGTCGAACGCGGTGATCCGACCGTCGTTGGAGCGCACGAACACCATGCCCATCCCAACCGCCGGCGCGGCGATGATCTCGTTGCCGAGCTTGGCCGTCCACTTCTCACTGCCGGTGTCCGCGTCCAGTGCGATCACATCACCGTCCAGGCTGCCAACGGCCACCACGCCCTCGCCCACGCCGGGTCCGCCGGTCAGACGCAGCTTGCTTGGATAGCTCCAGACCTTGGCGCCGGATTGCAGGTCGTAGGCGTGGACGCCACCCTTCACGGCGGCTGCGAACACTTTGCCATCGGCTATGACCGGACCCTGGCGGGCGCCAATCTTGCCTTCACCCTTGCCTACGTTGGCCGACCAGATGCGCGAGGGCTGGGCGGACGGCTGGAATTCAACCAGTGCCGCCGGCGCTGCGGCCTTCTTCTTGTCGCTGCTGAACCAGCCTTTCATCGTGCTGCAGCCCACGAGCGCAGTCGCGCACAACAGCACTATGGAAACGCGCACGACCAGCTGGCTCGCCGGTCGGCGACTATTGGAAAGCGTCTTTGCAGGATTCATCAGGACCGTACCTCGGAGTCGTCGGGCTTGCCGCCGACTTCCATCAATTTGAGTTCGAGCAGCTTGCGGCGCGGAGACGCGACATCCATCTTGGTCAGCGCCTGCATATAGGCACTGCGTGCGTCGTCCGTCTTTCCCAAGGCATATTGCGCGTCGCCGCGCACTTCCAACGCCATGGCGGTATCGGCGCCTTGCAGCAGTCCGATCGCCTCCTCGCCCTTGCCCGCGTCCACCAGCAAACGGGCGAGGCGCTGGTCGACCACCGCGGCCATGCGTGAGTCGGCCGGCTTGATCGACCGCAAGGTGGCGACCGCCGCTTCATTGTTGCCATCACGAACCTGCTTGGCGGCAAGCTCGAGACCGGCAAGCTCGGCGTAAACAGGGCTTTGCAGGCCGCCGATACGGGACACGGCATCAGCGTCGCCGGCTTCGATGGCGCTGATGACCTTCTGGTAGCGATCCGCGTCCGCCAGCGCTTCAGCATGCTGGTGGTGACCCCACCATTTCCAGCCACCGATCGCGGCAAGTCCGAGCACGATGCCGCCCACCAGGGCGACGCCGTTTTGTCGCAACCACGCCAATACGCGTTCGCTTTGCTCGTGTTCGTCTAGTGGATCGTCAATTGCCATCTGGGGTCGCCATGCTGTCCGGATCCGCCAGAATCGCCGGATCATTGATTACGAACGGCCCGCGCAGCGGGCCGGTGAGGAGGTGCCGGATTGGCGCGACGATGCGGTTGACGCGTATCAGTCGCTGGTCGGCACAAGTGAACCGTCAGAGGATAGCTTAAAGCGGGCGACGTTCGCGCGGCTGAATGCCTGTAGATCCACAGGTTTGCCGTTCTGCATCGCTTCGATTGCGGCGATGTTCCCGATCACGAAACGCAGACCTTGCTTGGCGTCCCACTGCCTCTTGTCGCCGCGGCCAAGCACCGCCTGCTCCAGCACCTCGCCATCGGGCGTGGTGACCTGCAACCAGCTGTCGTCGGTGAACGTCAAGGAAAGACCCTGCGGCTCCGCGATACCGACGGTGGGCCGGATGGCTGCCATGGAGGCGATGACCGGCGTGCGCTCCTGAACCGGGGCGTCGGCCTGCGAGGCGGAATCGACCATTCCCGTGGCAAGGGTGGGGATATCCAGTGACTGGACTTCCGGCATGCTGGACAGGTGTGGCTTGGTGGCCAGCCACACCGGGACGACGATAAAGGCCGTGATAGCGATGTAGATGCCGCGGCGCGCCGCCTGCTCGAACATGCGTTGGTATTTCGGCGTGTGGGTGTGGCTGACAAGCTCTGCAGGCCGAACCTCGTTGACGCCCGTCCTGACAAGGTCCTGCTCTATGTCGACGCCGAGCATCTTCGCGTAACTGCGCAGATGGCCCCGGACAAAGACACTTGGCTCGGACTGCCACTCGTCGTTTTCCAACGAGCGCACCACCCGGACCGGCATTTTCAAACGTGCGGAAGCCTGCTCAAGCGTAATCCCGGCGCTTTCACGGGCACGCGCAAGGCGCGCACCACAACGTTCGGCATCATCCGATGGCCTTTCGTTCGACTGTCCCATCACTTTCCGATTTCCCCGTTTCCGGAACCCGGTACGGCCGGGAACTCCTCCCCCAACCGTTGAACATATCTATCGACGGCTTCCTTGTCGCCAAGCTTCTCTTCAATCTGTGATGCAAGCACGAGCGAGCGCCTGTCCGCAGGCGCGGCCGCCAGACGTCGCTGTGAGAACGCGCGCGCACGGAACGCGTCGCCCTCGCGGAACGCACGCTCCGCCATGGCCGCCAATGCGACCGGGTTTTCCGGATCCAGCTCGAGGGCGCCCGTCAGGTAGCGCTTGGAGTGGGCATCCTGGCCTGCGTCTGCAGCGCACGCGCCGGAGTTCGCCATTGCAATGGACGGTGTGCGATAGCCGGGATCGGCCAGGGCGCGATCGAACCACTCCAGCGACTCCTGCGCGCGGCCGTTGGCGCACAGCCAGGTCCCGTAATTGTTCGCGATGGCGCCCTGGCGCGGCTCAAGGTCGACAGCGCGCCGGTAGTGTTTTCCTGCCGTCGCGGAATCGCCCTTTCGCTCGGCAACCAAGGCAGACAGGGTTTGTGCGGACGCACTGTCGGGAGCAATACGGACCGCCTGATCGGCCGCTTTTGCCGCGGCGGCAAGATCGCCCCGGGACAATGCCACCTGCCCCTGCTGGACCAATACGCGTGATTTTGCTGCGGGAGAATCGTAGCTGTCCGGAGTCATCCGCACCTCGGGCGCCTTGCGATCCATGCCGCTGCGGGCCAGTTTCGGCTTGACGAAGCTCAAACGGCTGCAGGCAGTGGAAGCAAGCACTGCGGCAACCAAAAACACCAGCAGCGCCCTCCCCCCGGAACGACGATTGGACATACGCCACTCAGGCACTGGCATCTCCCGCGCCCTGCTGAGCCAGGATTTTTCGAAAGGTCGCCTGTCGGCGCGTGCGGTCCATGACCTGCCCCTTGAGCTGGCCGCATGCGGCATCGATGTCGTCGCCGCGGGTGCGACGTACGGTGGTCAGGACGCGAGCCTGCTGCAACAGTTGCTGGAACGCACGGATGTCGTCCTCGCTGGAGCGCTCATAGCGCGTGCCCGGAAACGGATTGAACGGGATCAGGTTGACCTTTGCCGCGTCCTTCATCTGGGTGGCATTGTCGAATTGCTTCATCAGTCGGGCGAGCTGACGCGCATGCTCAGGCTGGTCGTTGACGCCGCGCATCAGGGTGTATTCAAACGTGATGGAGGACCGTGGCTTGCGCATGACGTAGCGCTCGCACGCCGCCATCAGCTGGGCAATCGGATACTTCTTGTTCAGCGGGACGAGCTCAGTGCGCAGCTCATCGTTGGCCGCGTGCAGCGATACGGCCAGCGAGACATCGCTGAGCTCGCCCAGCTTGTCGATCATTGGCACCATGCCCGCGGTGGACAGGGTGACGCGTTTGTTGGCCAGGCCATAGCCAAGGTCGTCGCGCATGATGCTCATCGCGCGGACCACGTTGTCGAAATTCATCAGCGGCTCGCCCATGCCCATCATCACCACGTTGGTGAGACGGCGGCGCTGGTGCGGCATGTTGCCCAGGTGACGGGCGACCACCCACACCTGACCGATGATCTCGGCGGTCGTGAGGTTGCGGTTGAATCCCTGAGTGCCGGTGGAACAGAACGAGCAGTTCAGCGCGCAACCCACCTGGCTGGACACGCATAGTGTGCCGCGCCCCTTTTCGGGAATGAACACCGCTTCGATGGCGTTCTTCGGGTCCATACCGATCAGCCACTTGTGGGTGCCATCCACCGAGGGCTTCTCCGTCAGGACTATCGGCGCCCGGACTTCCGCGTGCTCGTGCAGCTTGGCGCGCAGCGCCTTGCCGAGGTCCGTCATCTCGTCGAAATCAGTGACGTAGCGATGATGGATCCACTTCATCACCTGGTGGGCGCGGTAGCGCTTCTCGCCCAGCACCTGTTCGAAGAAGTCCTCGAGCTCCGTGCGGTCCAGATCGAAGATATTCTTCCGTGGAGCAGCGGTCGCCGCTCCCGGAAGCGCCTGTGACTGCGCACTCGCGGCAACACCGCTCACCGCCCTGCCTTTCGCATCAGGCGAAGCAGTCAGCTGGATGTCGATGGTGTTGTCGCGGTTGGTGGTCATGGCATTTGTACTGCGATTGCGTATTGCGATCCCGGCGTTCGGGGTCGGATGATCAGCGCGAGTAGACGTCAGTGGCCGGGAAGAAGTACGCGATTTCAATCGCGGCGTTCTCCAGACTGTCGGATCCGTGGACCGCGTTGGCGTCGATGCTGTCGGCAAAATCGGCGCGGATGGTGCCTGGTGCGGCATCTTTCGGGTTGGTGGCGCCCATCAGGTCACGGTGCTTAAGCACGGCACCCTCACCTTCAAGCGCCTGGATCATCACTGGTCCTGAGCTCATGAACTCGACGAGGGCGGCAAAAAACGGGCGTTCGCGATGGACCGCGTAGAAGCCTTCGGCCTCGGCCTTGGAAAGGTGCTTCATCTTCGCGGCGACGACCTTGAGGCCCGCCTTCTCGAAACGGCTGTAAATCTCGCCGATCACATTCTTGGCGACTGCGTCGGGCTTGATGATGGAAAGGGTACGCTCCAGCGCCATGGAAAATCTCCGGTTGGGCGGGCGGTACCCCGTTTATCAGGGATACGCGCCAAAGGATAACAGGAAAACCCGCGTACTGACGCGGGTTTGGCCGAAATGGCTGCCACGGATTCTACCGGAAAACCGCGTGCGCGATGCACCCGGGCTGCGGTGATTTGACCATCGGTCGCGTGGGGCCTAGCATCCAAACAAGCGTTTGATTCACCCTTTCCGCATTTGCTCCGGCAATCGCGCCAGATTGGATGTCCCCATGTCTTCCAATACCCAGTTCTCCACCAAGGACCGCATCCTGACGGCGGCGGAGGAGCTGTTCGCCCAACACGGGTTCTCGGGCACCTCCCTGCGTCAGGTCACTGGACGCGCCGACGTCAACATCGCAGCGGTCAACTACCACTTCGGCAGCAAGGAGAACCTCGTCAACGAGGTGTTCCGGCGACGCATGGACGAGATGAGCGCCCACCGCCTGCGGGCGCTGAAAACCGCGCTGGATGAGCATCCCGGCGATCTGGAGCCAATCCTCGCGGCCTTTATCGAACCCGCGCTTGCCGTTGCCCTGCACCGCCAGGGCGGCGCCGCGTTTGTACGGGTTATCGCCCGCGCCTACGCGGAAAAGAACGACGGTTTACGCACGTTCCTGTCCGAGCGCTATGGCCACGTACTGCGCGATTTCGCGCGTGCCATTGGGGCCTGCCTGCCGGACCTGAGCAAAGAGGAGCTGTACTGGCGACTGGACTTCCTCGCTGGAGCCTTGACCTACGCCATGGCCGACTTCGGCCTTATCAAGCGCCCCGGCGGGGTGCAGGAGAAGAGCCACGCGGAACGGGCGGCACGTGAACTCATCCGCTTTGCCGCGGCCGGATTCAAAGACTGATGCTTGACATAGACAATCCAATCAAGGAGTTACAAGTTATGTCTAATAAACTACTTGTCCGTCGCGCGGCCGTTTTGGGCGCTGGCGTCATGGGCGCACAGATTGCTGCGCACCTGACCAATGCCGGGGTCGATACGGTGCTGTTCGATTTGCCGGCCAAGGAAGGCAATCCGGATGGCATCGTCGACAAGGCAATCGCCAACCTCGCCAAGCTCAGTCCCGCTCCACTCGCCGACAAGCGTCTTGCCGGCCGCATCACGGCCGCCAACTACGAGACGGGACTGGAGCGGCTCGCCGACTGCGACCTGATCATCGAAGCCATCGCCGAGCGGATGGACTGGAAACAGGACCTGTACCGCAAGATTGCCCCGCACGTCGCGGACCACGCGGTGCTGGCAAGCAACACGTCCGGCCTTGGCATCAACAAGCTCGCAGAAGTGCTGCCGGAGCAGTTGCGTCACCGCTTCTGCGGCGTGCACTTCTTCAATCCGCCGCGTTACATGCACCTGGCGGAACTGATTCCGGCGCGCACGACGGACGCCAGCGTACTTGAGTCGCTGGAGACCTTCCTGACCACCACGTTGGGCAAGGGCGTCGTCATCGCCAAGGACACACCGAACTTCATTGGTAACCGCGTCGGCGTGTTCTCGATGCTGACCGCGATGCATCACACCGAGCAGCTCGGGCTGGGCTTCGATACCGTGGATGCGCTGACCGGGCCCGCTATCGGGAGGCCGAAATCGGCGACCTACCGGACGGCCGACGTGGTCGGGCTGGACACGATGATGCATGTCATCAAGACCATGGCCGACACCCTGCCCGATGATCCGTGGCACAAGTACTTCAAGGCACCTAAGTGGCTCGCGGCGCTGGTCGAGAAAGGCGCTTTGGGTGCCAAGACCGGCGCGGGTTTCTACACCCGCAAGGGCAAGGAAATCCTGGTGCTGGACCTGGAGGCGCAGGACTACCGTCCGTCCGTCCAGGAGGCGGATGCTGAAGTCGCCGCACTGCTGAAGGAACGCGATCCGGCGAAGAAGTTCGCCGCCCTGCGCGCCAGCGAACACCCGCAGGCGAAGTTCCTGTGGGCGTGCTTCCGCGACACCTTCCACTACAGCGCGTTCCATCTGAAGGATATTGCCGAGACCGCGCGCGACGTCGACCTGGCAATGCGCTGGGGCTATGGCTGGTCGGTCGGTCCGTTCGAGAGCTGGCAGGCAGCGGGCTGGAAGCAGGTGGCTGACTGGATCGCCGAGGACATCGTCGCGGGCCATGCGATGAGCAACGCCACCCTGCCCGACTGGGTCTTTGACGGCCGCGAGGGTGTCCACGTCGCCGATGGCAGCTACAGCCCGGGCCGCGACACCATCGTGCCGCGTTCGTCCAACCCGGTGTATGCGCGACAGCGGTTCCCCGACGCGCTGCTCGGTGAGAAGCCGTCGCAGGGGCGCACCGTTTTCGAGAACGACGGCGTTCGCATGTGGGCCGACGAAGGCGACGACATCGCCGTGGTCAGCTTCAAGACCAAGATGAACACCGTGTCCGACCAGGTGCTCGATGGCCTGCAAGAGGCCATTTCCCGCGCCGAGAAGGATTTCTCCGGGCTGGTGATCTGGCAGGCCAAGGAGCCTTTCTCCGCCGGTGCCGACCTGTCGGGCGCGCTGGGATTGCTGCAGGCGAAAGACATCAAGGGCTTCGAGTCCATGGTCGCCAACTTCCAGCGCACCAGCCAAAGGATCAAGTACTCGTTGGTACCGGTCGTAGCCGCGGTGCGGGGTCTGGCATTGGGTGGCGGCTGCGAATTCCAGATGCATGCGGCGCGCACCGTGTTCGGACTGGAGAGCTACGTCGGGCTGGTGGAAGCCGGGGTCGGGCTGCTGCCCGCCGGCGGTGGCCTGAAGGAGCTCGCGGTGCGCGCTTCCGATGCCGCCGGGCCGAACGGTGATGTCTTCGCCGAACTCAAAAACGTGTTCGAGACCATCGCCATGGCCAAGGTGGCCACTTCGGCGATCGAGGCCAAATCGCTCGAACTGGCGCGCGAAGACGACGTGGTCGTTTTCAATGCCTTCGAACTGCTTCACGTCGCCAAGGCGCAGGCTCGCGCATTGGCCGAATCCGGCTACCGGCCGCCCCTGCCCGCTCGCCGGATCCAGGTGGCAGGCGATGTCGGCATAGCCACCTTCAAGATGCTGCTGGTGAACATGCTCGAGGGCCGTTTCATCTCCGAGCACGATTATGAGATCGCCAGCCGCATTGCCACCGTCATGTGCGGCGGCGAAGTGGACCGTGGCTCGCTTGTGGACGAGGAGTGGCTGCTGAAACTGGAACGCGAGAATTTTATTGAGCTGGCGCAGCTGCCCAAGACCCAGGCACGCGTGGCCCACATGCTCAAGACCGGCAAACCCCTGCGCAACTGAGTGACGACGAGGACAACACCATGACCAAGCAAGTACAAGACGCCTACATCGTCGCCGCCACCCGGACTCCGGTTGCCAAGGCTCGCGGCGCGTTCCGCAATACACGGCCCGACGACATGCTCGCCCACGTGCTCAAGGCCGTCATCGCCCAGGCGCCGGGGATCGACGTGAACCGGATCGATGACGCGATCATCGGCTGCGCGATGCCTGAGGGCGAGCAAGGGATGAACGTGGCGCGCATCGGCGTGCTGCTGGCGGGCCTGCCCAACACGATCGCCGCCCAGACCATCAACCGCTTCTGCTCCTCCGGTCTGCAGGCGGTGGCGCTGGCGGCCGACCAGATCCGACTCGGCAACGCGGACCTGATGCTGGCCGGTGGCACCGAGTCGATGACGATGGTGCCGATGATGGGCAACAAGGTTGCGCTCTCGCCCAACGTGTTCAAGGACGACCACGTCAATATCGCCTACGGCATGGGAATCACCGCCGAGAAGGTCGCCGAAGAGTGGAAGGTCAGCCGCGAGGACCAGGATGCGTTCGCACTGGAATCGCATCTCAAGGCGCTGGCGGCGATCGAAGCCGGTGAATTCCGCGATGAGATCAGCCCGCTGGAGGTCGTCTCCCACCTGCCCGACCTTGAGCGCGACAGCATCCGCGAGAAGCGCACGCTGGTGGACACCGACGAGGGCCCGCGCGCCGGCTCCACGATCGAAGGGCTGGCCAAGTTGCGCCCGGTGTTCCGCAACGGGCAGTTCGGGGGCACCGTGACTGCGGGCAACAGCTCGCAGATGTCTGACGGCGCGGGGGCGATCCTGCTGGCCTCGGCCCAGGCCATCAAGGATTATGGCCTCATGCCGCTGGCACGTTTCGTCAGCTTCTCCGTTGCCGGGGTGCGACCGGAAGTCATGGGGATCGGCCCGATAGCGGCGATTCCCAAGGCGCTCAAGCAAGCCGGCTTGACCAAGGACCAGATCGACTGGATCGAGCTGAACGAGGCGTTTGCGGCGCAGGCGCTGGCCGTAATCCGTGACAGCGAGCTGGATCCCTCCAAGGTGAACCCGCTGGGTGGAGCAATTGCCCTTGGCCATCCGCTGGGCGCGACCGGAGCGGTCCGCACCGCGACGATCCTGCACGGGATGCGCCGACGTCAGCAGAAGTACGGCCTGGTGACCATGTGTATCGGCACCGGCATGGGCGCTGCGGGCATCTTCGAAGCCCTGTAGGCCAAAAGGCGAAGGGAGCCGAGCGCCAATGCGCGGCTCCCTTCGCTATTTATCGCCATCAACCATGGTTTGCGCGGGAGTACCGCATGCAGCAGCGGCGACTCCTACTCCAGTTCGCGCAGACCCATTTCATTCAATGCCTCGCGCATCATTCCCTGCGCCGCCTCGCTGATCTTCTCGTGGTCCAGCGCATAGCGGATGGTGGCGCCAATCAATCCCAGATGGGTGCCGCAATCGAAACGCGTTCCCTGGAACCGGTAGGCGTCTACCGCCTCCTCGACCAGCAGCGTGGCGATGGCATCAGTCAGCTGTATCTCGCCACCTGACCCCGGGGTCGTGCCTTCCAGTAGCTCGAAAATCCGTGGACTGAGCACGTAACGACCGACCACGGCCAAGGTGCTGGGAGCATCAGCCGGACTGGGCTTCTCGACGATCGCGCGGATGCGCGCCTGCCTGCCGGTGAATTCGTCCGTGGCGACGATGCCGTAGCTACCGGTCTTTTCCCGCTCCACATCCTGCACCGCGATGACGCTGGAGCCGCTGGCTTCGGCGGCGTCGGCCATCTGCTTCAATGCGCCTGCGCCGCGGTTCCAGATCAGGTCGTCCGGAAGAATGACCGCAAACGGTTCATTGCCGATCACCGGTTTGGCGCACAGTACCGCGTGCCCGAGACCCAGCGCTTCGGTCTGGGTGACGAACACCGCCCTCACTCCCGGGGGAAGCGGGTTGCGCACCAGCTCCAGTTGCTCAAGCTTCCCTGCCGCCTCCAGCTTGTCTTCCAGCTCGTAGGCCTTGTCGAAGTAATCGGCCACGGCGTGCTTGTAGCGGTTGGTCACGAACACGAGCGTGTCGCAACCGGCCTCGATCGCTTCATCGACTGCGTACTGGATGAGTGGCCGATCGATGATCGGCAGCATCTCCTTGGGCACCGTTTTGGTAGCGGGAAGGAAACGGGTTCCAAGACCTGCGACCGGGAATACCGCTTTGCGAATGCGTTGGGACATCAATTCTTCCTTGAAGCGTGGGAGGGGAACGCCACCACAGTGGTGGGAGCCGCGACCGGCGCTGCATGCGAGCCGATCGGCTGGAATTCGGGAACCGTGCGCCGCAGGACGATGTCCAGCGCGGACAGGTCATAGCGGCCGACGGCATCGCGCAGCCGCTCAAGGGCTTGGTGGATCTCACTGGCTACCACGGCGCGCGGCTCCGCCTGGAGGATCTTGGGATGCGCGGTAGCACGGTAGCGCTCATCGGCGTGGAACAGGGTTTCGTGCAGCTTCTCGCCCGCCCGCAGGCCGGTGTAGACAATCGCGACATCCCGCCCTGGCTGCTTTCCGGCCAGGCGGATCATCTGTTCGGCAAGGACCCGGATCGGCACCGGCTCGCCCATGTCGAGGGTGTAGATTGCCTCCTGGCTGCCAATGGCCGACGCCTGCAGGATCAGCTGGCAGGCTTCCGGGATCGTCATGAAGTAACGCGTTACTTCCGGGTCGGTAACGGTGACCGGCCCACCTTGGCGGATCTGCTCACGAAACAGGGGCACGACACTACCCGCCGAATCGAGTACGTTGCCGAACCGCACGGTGACGAACCGGGTGCTGCGCGGATCCACCAACGACTGACAGACCATTTCACCCAGACGCTTGGTGGCGCCCAGAATGTTGCCTGGATCCACCGCCTTGTCGGTCGAGATCAACACGAAGGTGCCCACCTCCGCCTCGCGGCAGGCGCGAGCCACAGTCTCCGTCGCCAGCACATTGTTGCGAACGGCTTCGCGCAACTGCGTCTCCAGCAGTGGCACCTGTTTGTAGGCAGCGGCGTGGAAAACAGCTTCGGGCTGGGAGGCGTCGAGTGCGTGCCGGATAACCGCCGGATCCCCGCAATCGCCAAGTACCGGGATGTAGTCGAGATCCGGAAAGTCCCGGCGCAGACTGGCCAGTACCGTTATCAGCGCGAATTCGTCCTGTTCCACCATCGCAATGCGTCGTGCACCGTGGCGCGCGCATTGCCGGCACAGCTCCGAGCCGACCGAGCCACCTGCGCCGGTGACCAGCACCGAGCGCGCACCCAGCCAGCTTCGAATCGCCTTCCAGTCGGGCAGCACCTGCTGGCGTCCAAGCAGGTCCTCAATGGCGACTTCCTTCAACTGCCCCGGCAGGGATCGACCCTCAAGCGTGTCGCGCAGTCGGGGCACCATCCGGAACGGCAAGCCGGAGCGTTCACACGCGGCGACGACGCGTTGCATTTCGTTGGCGCTTGCCGAGGGCATCGCGATGACCAGAAGTCGCGCCGCGGTCTCGCGGGCAATTTCAGCCACCTCCTCCACGCCGCCAAGAACCGGAATGCCCTGGACCTTGCTGCCGCGAAGCCGGCGTGCATCATCCAGGAAGCCAACAGGCTGATACGAGCCGAGACGGCGCAGGTCACGCACCAGCGCATCGCCCGCATGGCCGGCACCAAGGATCAGGATACGTACGGATGCCGCATCCGTATGGTCGCTGTTGCTGTCCTTCCAGGCGCGATAAAGCAGACGCGGTGCGCCGAGCATGCCCATCAGCACGAACGGGTACATCATCAGCACGGTGCGGGAGACGAGCTCGAGACGGTTGTAGAGAAACAAACCGAGGACGATCGCAAACAGGCCGAGTGCACACGCCTTGAAGATATTCCATAGGTCGGGAACGCTGGCGAAGCGCCACAGCCCGCGATAGAGGCCCACCTGCCAGAACACCAGCCCCTGAGCGGCCAGCACCATCGCGATCTCTGTTGACCACAGCGGCAATTCGGGTGGCGACACCATCACACCGTAGCGAACCCGATGCAGGACCACCCACACGATCCAAACCATTGCAAGGTCGTGCACTACCACTGCCGAACGTGGCACCGCGCCGGACCACCGCTCACGCCATCTAGTCATTTGTCACCTATTGTTTTTACATGCGATTCCATTCGCTCAAGCCGCCACCAGGCTACCGATGCGACCAGATACGTGACAACACACGCCACCAGCGCCAAAGAAACCGGCGTTGCGCGCAGCACGATCATCACGGCGACAGTCGTCGCCGTCCATGATGCGTAGGCCAATGTGACCCTTGTGTGTCCGGTCGCTCGAGCCCATGCCTGATAAGCGTGGCGAGTATGCGCCTCCCACCATCGTTCCCGCTGAACCATTCGCAGCAGCAGGGTCAGGCTGGCATCCACCAGGAACGCGGACAGGGGCAGCAGCAGCCAGAGAGCGGCCGCGTCATCGGCCATTGCCGCAACCGTTCCCAGCCCGGCGAGGCAGAAGCCGATTCCGCCGCTGCCACCATCGCCGAGAAATATCCGTGCCCTTGGGAAGTTGAACGGCAGGAAGCCGGCACAGGCCGCGGCCAGCGCGCCCGCCAGAAGGCCCCACGTGCCGCCCAGCACGCAGGCCAGCGCCAGCGCTACCAGCAGTGCCTGGCTGGCGGCAAGACCATTGATACCGTCCATGAAGTTCCAGACGTTGGTCAGCGCGATCGCGGATACCAACGCAAGGACGGCCAGCCACGGGTTGCCGGACGCCATCTGCACGCTGACCGCCAGAACCAGTCCGGCGACCGCGTGGACGGCCAGGCGCAGGCTGGCCGGCAACGGCCGATGGTCATCCAACATGCCAACGGTCGCGACCATCAGCAGGCCGGCGCCGAACCCACCCAACAACCAGCGTTGCGAAGGATCCCGCATCGCCAGCGCCACGACCGCGACCAACACGGCGACAACGATGGCGATACCGCCGCCGCGTGGGGTTGCCACATCGTGGCTGCGCCGGTCTCCCGGGTGGTCAAGAAGATCGCGCTCCAGCGCGTAGCGACGCGCCAGCAGGGTCCCCGCGGCCGCGACCAGAAAGTGCAGGAGCAACCAGAAGACCAACAGGTCACACCACCGCGTAGTTCAGGAGCGGCTTGACGGTGCCCCACTCCTTGCAGCTCGGGCATTGCCAGTGATGGCTGCGTGCGCCGAAACCGCAATGATTGCAGCGGTAGCTGGGGTTGCGGACCAGCAGCTGCTCGGTGATGTGTTTCAGGTCGTGCAGCGTCGCCAGTGGATCGGCGCCTTCAGCGATGCTCAGCTCCATCAGTGCCGCCTCGCCACGTACCGACGGTCGGTCCTTGAGCTCATTGGCCAGGTAGGCGCGGGCCGCAGGAACACCGTCCTGGCTCTCCACCATTTTCGTCAGCGCCAGGACCGGGGCAATACCGCGATAGTGCTCGCACATTTCGGAAAGAAACGCCCGCGCACCTGAGCCGTCACCGGTGCGTTCATAGCACGACAGCAGCGCCGGCATTACCTCGGGCAGGTAGTCGGGGTCGGTTCGTGCAACCCGCTCAAAGGCGCGAATCGCTCCGGCATCATTGCCCGATTCCACCTCGAGCCGCCCTTCCAGCATCCCGGCACGCACCGAATTGGCATCCGCCTGATACGCACGTGCGACTGCAGCGCGCGCCGCAGCAACGTCGCCTGCCGCGCGGTGGCGATCGGCCAACTCGCATTCAAACTGGCCGATCAACTTGCCCATCGACTCGCCGGTCGCGGCCTCGTAGCGCTGGGCATTTTCAATCGCCTTGTCCCATTCGCGCTCGGACTGGTAGATGTTGATCAGGTGGCGCAGCGCGAGTGGCGCGCGCATGTCCAGATCGACCAAATCGCTGAACACGGTTTCCGCGCGATCCAGAAGTCCGGACTTCATGTAATCCTCGCCCAGCGCCAGCAGGGCCTGCACCTTCTGTTGGTCGCTCAGGCCGGGACGTTGCACGAGCGCCTGGTGCAGGCGGATGGCACGGTCGACCTCGCCACGCCGCCGGAACAGGTGGCCCAGTGCCACCTGGGTCTCGAAGGTGTCCTTGTCGAGTTCGGCGATATGAAGGAAAAGCTCGATGGCCTTGTCCGGCTGTTCATTGAGCAAGTAGTTGAGGCCGCGGAAGTAGGTGGTGGAGAGCCGGCTGACCTGGGTCGTGCTGTGCCTTTCGCCACCGCGGCGACCCACCACCCAGCCCGCAAGCGCGGCCACGGGCACCAGCACAAAGAACCAGAACCACTCGCTGATGAACTCCATCTACAGGACTTCCTTTGCCACCGATGGATCGGCGCGTGTCTGCTTCTGCACGTTCGCCAACCGTCGACGCAATGGCCAGACCACGCTGGCACTGATAGCCATCCCACCCACAATCACGCCGACGAGCAGGCAGCCGAGCATCACGATGCCGAGGTTGGATGCGAGGTGGCCAAAGCCGATGTCGATCGACACGGCCTGCCGGTTGAGTGCGCCCAGAATGGCGCCAAACGCCAGACACACAATGGCTACCAGAAATCGGATCACTCGCATGACAGTCTCCTGGTTGCTGCGTGCATGAAAATCAGATCAGCGGATCGCAGATGCGACGTCGCGCGTCTCCATCCGCCGATAGACGGCGGCGGGTTCAATCCGCCTCATCCACAGGCATCGCGTCGCTGACGCGTTCGCGCAGCTCCTTGCCCGGCTTGAAGTGGGGTACGTACTTTCCAGCCAGTGCGACCGACTCACCCGTTCGCGGGTTGCGGCCCATGCGGGGCGGTCGGTAGTGAAGCGAGAAACTGCCAAAGCCTCGAACCTCGATGCGCTCACCATCGGCGAGCGAACTCCCCATCATCTCCAGCAGGGCCTTCACCGCCAGATCCACGTCTTCGCCTTTGAGGTGCGGCTGGCGCTGGGACAGGATCTCGATCAGTTCGGACTTGGTCATGGGTGTTTGGGGTGGCTGCTTGTGGCCATTTCGAAATAGGGGGAAAAGTCTGGTTCAAACGAAGTACGGCCCGGCCAAAGCCGGGCCGTACTCATGTTGCGAACGCAAGGTAAAAGCAACAATGCGCCATCCGGAGCGGACAGCGCACCGATGCGGATTACTCGGACTTGTTGCTGTTCAACTGCTCACGCAGCAACGCGCCAAGCTTGGTCGTGCCGCTGGCCGCGTCCGCGCTCGCGCGGGTGTAGTCGGAGACGGCTTCCTGCATTTCCGCCTCGTCCTTGGCCTTGATCGACAGCTGCATGGTGCGACCCTTGCGGTCCATACCGATGAAGCGTGCTTCGATCTCGTCGCCGACCTTGAGCACCTTGCTGGCGTCGTCCACGCGCTCCTTGGAAATGTCGCGCGCAGCCACGTAGCCTTCGATGCCGTCCGCCAACTCGATGGTGGCGCCCTTCTCGTCAACTTCTGTGACCTTGCCGGTCACGATCGAGCCACGGGTGTTCGACGCCATGAACTGGCCAAACGGGTCCTGCTCCATCTGCTTCACGCCCAGGCTGATGCGCTCGCGCTCCGGGTCCACGGCCAGCACGACCGCTTCCAGGGTGTCGCCCTTCTTGTAGTTGCGGACCACGTCTTCGCCGGTGGTGTTCCAGCTGATGTCGGACAGGTGGACCAGGCCATCGATACCGCCGTCCAGGCCGATGAAGATGCCGAAGTCGGTGATCGACTTGATCTGGCCTTCCACCTTGTCGCCCTTCTTGTGCAGGACCGCGAAGGTCTCCCACGGGTTGGACGAGACCTGCTTCATGCCCAGCGAGATGCGGCGACGCTCCTCGTCCACGTCCAGCACCATGACCTGGACCTCGTCACCGACCTGCACAATCTTGGACGGGTTGACGTTCTTGTTGGTCCAATCCATTTCGGACACGTGCACCAGGCCTTCGACGCCCGGCTCGATCTCGACGAACGCACCGTAATCGGTGACGTTGGAGACCTTGCCGAACACGCGGGTGTCGGCCGGGTAACGGCGGGCGATGTTGTCCCACGGATCCTCGCCCAGCTGCTTCAGACCAAGGCTGACGCGGTTGCGCTCACGGTCGTACTTGAGCACGCGGACGTCCAGCTCCTGGCCGACTTCCACGACTTCGGACGGATGGCGCACGCGCTTCCACGCCATGTCGGTGATGTGAAGCAGGCCGTCGATACCGCCCAGGTCCACGAACGCGCCGTAGTCGGTGAGGTTCTTGACCACACCCTTCAGGATCGCGCCCTCGACCAGCTTCTCCATCAGTTGCTCGCGCTCTTCCGAGTGCTCGCTCTCAACCACCGCACGGCGGGAGACGACGATGTTGTTGCGCTTGCGGTCCAGCTTGATCAGCTTGAACTCGAGTTCCTTGCCTTCCAGGTAGGTCGAGTCGCGCACCGGGCGGACGTCGACCAGCGAACCGGGCAGGAAGCCGCGGACATCCTTGATGTCAACAGTGAAACCGCCCTTGACCTTGCCGCTGATGCGGCCGGTGATGGTCTCGTTGTTCTCGAGCGCTTCTTCCAGCTCGTCCCACACCATCGCGCGCTTGGCTTTCTCACGCGACAGGACGGTCTCGCCAAAGCCATTCTCGATGGCATCCAGCGCGACCTTGATCTTGTCACCGACAGCGATGTCGATCTCGCCGTCGTCGTTACGGAACTGCTCGATTGGCACGATGCCTTCGGACTTCAGGCCGGCGTTGATCACCACGACGTCGCTACGGACTTCGACGACGGTACCAACAACGATGGAGCCAGGCTTCAGGTTCGCGAGGTACTGCTCGCTCTGTTCGAACAGTTCTGCAAATGATTCGGTCATTAGGAAAATATCCGTGTGAACACACGGGCCGCACCGGCTGGCATCGTTTCCCACCGGGGAGAACGCAAGCAGCACGTGGTCGACCCACCCGTTGATGTGGTGCGGTGGAACTGCACCATGTGTTAGTTGGTTTATCCGCCGCGGAATTGCGACGGGATTGTTACAGCGGTTTTGCGGTGAAGCTCACTGCGCCGGAGTCATTACAGCCAGGACCCGGTCCACCACGTCGTCGATCGCCATGCCAGTGGTATCAATGGTTACGGCGTCTTCAGCCGGTCGCAAAGGTGCCACCGCACGGTTCGCGTCGCGGGCGTCACGGGCGAGAATCTCCCGCAGCAGCCCCGCAAATGTAACGGAAACCCCCTTGTCCTTCAACTGCTTATAGCGTCTTTGCGCGCGCTCGTCCGCGCTGGCAGTCAGAAACACCTTGTAGGCGGCGTCGGGGAAGATCACCGTCCCCATGTCACGGCCGTCTGCAACCAGTCCGGGCGGGCGTCGGAACGCGCGCTGCCGATCCTTCAGCACCTCGCGCACCTCGGCGATCGCTGCGATCGCCGATGCTGCCGCCCCCGCCGTCTCCATCCTCAGCTCGTGGGTGGCATCGGTGCCGTTGACGAGCACTCGCAGGCCATCTTCATCGTCTTCAAAGTCAACGCGCGTATCGAACGCGCAACGCACCAGCGCTGCCGGATCGCCCAGATCGATATCCTTCCACCCTGCGGCAACACCGACAGCGCGATAGAGCGCGCCGGAGTCCAGGTAGTGCCAGCCGAGCCGGCCGGTCACCAGGCGACTGATGGTGCCTTTGCCGGAGCCGGAGGGGCCATCGATGGTCAAAACGGGTGCGGGGTCGGGTGCGGTAACGCTTGGGCTGCTGTTCATCGCGCTATTATGCCGTCCCCCGGACGCGGCGCGGATCCCGCGCGAAGAGCTTGCAAGGTGCGCCGAACGTTCGCAGGCCTCCATAACACCCCTTTCAATCCCTGCATGCGCTTGATTGCGATGCAAATACCCGCTAGCATTGCGGGCTTGCTAATTTCCCACTGCTGCCGAGGTCTCTCATGAAGGTCCTGTCCTCCCTGAAGTCGGCGAAGGCCCGTCACCGCGACTGCAAAGTCGTTCGCCGTCGCGGCAAGGTCTTCGTGATTTGCAAGTCGAACCCGCGTTTCAAGGCGCGCCAGCGCTGATCCACGGGCGCTTCCTGCGCTTCGCCAGAAGGCCGCCTCCGGGCGGTTTTCTGCGTTCTGGAGCTTGCGTCCGGGACGGGACGTGAAGCCGATCCCGCTCCGGGTAGCCCCCACGCGGCATTCCGGCGCTTGTGCTTACAATCCCGCTTCAGAATCCGTCCAGGGAATTTAGGAAATGACCATCAAGCCCGGTATTGCCAGCCTTTCACTGCTCGCACTGATTGCGTTCGCCGCGCCCGCCTCCGCCGACACGCTTTTGATCGAGCGCGCCGAGCAGCTCAACCAGGCAGCGGTGCCTGCCCGAGGCGCCAGCATGGCCCAGGTGGAGGCACGTTACGGCGCTCCGGCGCAGCGGTTGGATCCGCGCGGCGGTCAAAAAAGCCAGTGGCCGACAATCAATCGCTGGTCCTATCCCCAGTTCACCGTCTATTTCGAGAAGGACCGCGTCATCGACGTCGTCGCGAATCAGGCCGTGAGCAGCGAAATCGGCCCGAAGCCGGCAGTGCGTTGATCCCACCTTGCAAGCGAGCCTCATGACCGAATCGATGCGCTTTCCCGCCGAGTGGGAACCCCAGTCGGCGATCCTGATCGCCTGGCCGACGGCCGAGACCGACTGGGCAGACCGGCTTGGCGAGGTCGAGGAGACCTACATTGCGCTGGTCTCCGCGATCACCCGCTTCCAGTCGGTGCTGATCTGCGTGGCCGACGAGGATGTGGAGGCATATGCCCGCGCACGATTGGCGTCGGCCCGCGTCGACATGCACCGGGTCCGCTTCATCGAAGTGGCATACGACGACACGTGGTTGCGCGATTCCGGTCCGATCAGCCTGCAGGCGAACGGTAACTTCCGCTTGCTGGATTTCCGGTTTACCGGCTGGGGCGGCAAGTTCGAGGCCAGCCGTGACGACCGACTCGTGGAAGCGCTGTTCGAGCGCGACGTGTTCCGTCACAGCAGCCGTCAGGACATCGACTTCGCCTTGGAAGGCGGCGCCATCGAAACCGATGGCGAGGGAACGCTCCTCACCACGTGGACGTGCCTGCACGAGCGTCACCCGCAGGCGTCTCGGGAGGAGCTCGAGCAGAAGCTGTCGCAGTACCTTGGGCAGCGGCGCGTGCTGTGGCTGGACCACGGCTATCTGGAGGGAGACGACACCGACGCCCATATCGATACCCTCGCCCGCTTCGCCGCGCGCGATGCGATCGTGTATCAGGCCTGCGACGACGAAGCCGATTCCCATTTCGCCCCGTTGCAGGCGATGGCGGCGGAACTGGCCGCCCTGCGCACGGTCGAAGGTGCGCCCTATCGCCTGTTTCCGCTGCCCTGGCCGGCGCCCGTCATCGACGGCGAACGGCGGCTCGCGGCAAGCTACGCGAACTTCCTGATCATCAACGGCGCCGTTTTGATGCCCGCTTACGGCGACACCAAGGATGATGAGGCCGCGGCAGTGATCGCCAGTGCATTTCCCTGCCGTGAGGTCATTCAAGTGCCTTGCCGGCCACTGATCTGGCAGAACGGCAGCCTGCATTGCATCACGATGCAACTGCCCGAAGGCGTCGTCTGACCCATGCCAGGCGTGGCGCGGATGCCGCACCCGGGCGCTCGTGCGCCCTCCATCGAACCATCGGAACCGTCATGAAAACCAGGACATTAACCGTTGCGCTGATCCAGGATCGCGCCGTTATCGACCGCGGCGCAGGAAACGCCGACGCCAACCTGGCGCAGATCGAACAGCGCGTCGCCCAGGCCGCCGGCAATGGCGCGCGCCTGGTGCTGCTGCAGGAAATCCACAACGGTCCGTACTTTTGCCAGCACGAGTCGGTGGACGAGTTCGACCTCGCCGAGCCGATCCCCGGCCCCAGCACCGACCGCCTCGGCCGCCTCGCTGCCAAGCACAAGGTGGTGATCGTCAGCTCGTTGTTCGAGCGCCGCGCCGCCGGGCTTTACCACAACACCGCCGTGGTCCTTGAGGCGGACGGCAGCATCGCCGGCAAGTACCGCAAGATGCACATTCCGGATGATCCCGGCTTCTATGAGAAGTTCTACTTCACCCCGGGCGATACCGGTTTCGAGCCGATCGACACCTCCGTCGGCCGTCTGGGCGTGCTCGTGTGCTGGGACCAGTGGTACCCGGAGGCCGCCCGCCTGATGGCGCTGGCCGGCGCCGAACTGCTGCTCTACCCCACCGCGATCGGCTACGACCCTGACGACGACCAGGCCGAGAAAGACCGTCAACGCGAATCGTGGATCATCAGCCATCGCGGACATGCGGTCGCCAACGGCCTGCCGGTGCTCAGTTGCAATCGCGTCGGGCATGAGCCCTCCCCGCTGGGCACTGCCGGGGTTGATTTCTGGGGCCACAGTCATGTGCTGGGACCACAAGGCGAGTTTCTGGCGATGGCCGGGGACACTCCGGAAATCCTGATGGCCGAGGTCGACCTGCAGCGCAGCGAGGATGTCCGGCGGATATGGCCGTTCCTGCGCGACCGGCGGATTGACGCCTACGACGACCTGCTCAAGCGCTATCGCGATTGACCCTGTTGCGCCCCGCGCGCACCCATCCACCACGGTTGTCTTTTGATGAGTGATACCCCACTGGCCACGGCGGCCGACTTTCTGCATGGACAGCCGCACGAGGTCGTCGAGCGCGACGGTGTTCGCTACACCTTGCTGGGGACGGCCCATGTGTCGCAGGCGAGCGTGGAGGCGGTGCGCGATGCCATAGGCAGCGGCCGTTTCGACGCGGTGGCCGTGGAGCTCGACGAAGCGCGTCTGCAGGCCCTATCGGACGCCGATTCCATGGCCAAGCTGGACCTGGTGAAGGTGATCCGCACCGGCAAGACGGCGATGTTCGCGGCCAACCTGGCGCTTGCGGCCTACCAGCGTCGGCTCGCCGAGCAACTGGGCGTGGAGCCCGGTGCCGAACTGAAGCGGGCCGTACTGGAGGCGCGGGCGCGGAACATGCCGGTGCACCTGATAGACCGCGATGTCGGCCTGACCTTCAAGCGTGCATCAGCCCGGCTGGGATTCTGGGGCAGGGCCAAACTCGGTGGCGGACTGCTGACGGGACTGCTGGCTGACGATGAGGTTGGCGCGGAGGAAATCGAAAAGCTGAAACAGGGCGACATGCTGGAGGCGAGCTTCAACGAATTCGCCAGCGAAAGCCCTGCGGTGTACGAGACCGTCATCGCCGAGCGGGACCGCTACATGGCTGCGCGGCTGCGCCAAATCCGCGAAGACACCAACAACGACGGATCGCGCGAGGTACTGGCCGTGGTCGGCGCCGGCCACCTGCAAGGGCTGGCCAAACACCTGCGCGAGGAAACCGCCCCTGCAGGCGCGATCCGCGAGGAACTCGAGTCCGTCGCGCCCAAGAGCAGCATCCCGTGGTTCACGATCATCCTGTCGACGGTGGTGATCGGTGGTTTTGCCTGGGGCTTCTGGCAGGGCGGTATCGACGTGGGTTCCGACCTGCTGTTGCAGTGGATCCTCGCCACCGGTCTTCTGGGCGCCCTGGGTTGCGCGGTTGCAGGCGGCCACCCGCTGAGCATCCTGGTGGCGTTCGTTGCCTCGCCGATCACCCCACTGCACCCGGCCCTGGCGTCCGGGACCCTGAGCGCGTTGACCGAGGCGTGGATACGCAAGCCCACCTACGCCGACTTCATGGCGCTTCGTGCCGACGTGCAGACCGTGCGCGGCTGGTGGCGCAACCGCGTTTCACGGACGCTGTTGAACTTCTTCCTGACCAGTCTGGGCACGGCCATCGGGGTCTGGACCGGCGGCTTGAAAATGCTGGGAACACTGTTCGGCTGATTGTCCGGTCCGGCCCCGCACAGCCAGCCGCGCGTCAACGCACCGCTTGCGGCATTTCCTTCAAACTGCTGCCTGTTCCACCGTTCCACCATCCACCCGCACTCCCCTCGCCCGGCGTGACATGCGCGCCGTTGCGTTGCGCATATCGTCGAGGATCGCGTAGATGGTCGGCAGGAACAGCAGGCTGACCAGCGTGGAGAACGCCAGACCACCGGCCACGGCGCGAGCCATCGGCGAGTAGGTCAAGCCGCCCAGAACGACGGTGTTGCTAAGCGAGATCGGAATCATGGCCAGGATGGCCGTGCCCATCGTCATCAGGATCGGCCGCAGACGCTCGCGACTGCCTTCCACCAGCGCATCGGTGCGTGACAGGCCGCGCCGACGCAGATTGTTGATGTGCTCGACCATGACGATGCCGTTGTTCACCACCACCCCCATCAGCACCAGGATGCCGATGAAGGCCATCACCGAGAACGAGGTGCCGGTCAGCCAGAACAGCCAGAACACGCCGAAGATCGAGAACACCACGCAGCTCATGATCGCCGACGGGAATACGAGCGACTCGAACACCGCAGCCATGACCACGTAGATCATCACCAGCGCGATGATCAGGTTGAACATCATCTGGTTCACCGCCTCGGCATCATTCTGGAACGAGCTGCCTTCGAAGGTGTAACCATAACCGGGAGGGAACGCCACGCTGTCCAGGGTCTGCTCGATCGCCTTGCGGGCGTCGGGCGTCGTGGCATCGCCGGCCAGGTTGGCCTTGATCACCAGCGAGGTCTGGCGGTTGGTCCTGCGGATCTCGGTGGCTGCGGCGCTGGTATCCAAATCCACCATGGCCAGCAAGGGAACCTCGCGACCATCCGGCGAGCGCACGGTGAAGGCGGCGATGTCGGAGACGTCGAACTCCTCGGCCCCGGCGAAGCGCACCCACACCGGCACTTCGCTCTGGCCACGGCTGAAATCACGCAGCTGAGCGCCGCGCAAGGCCAGGCCGACGAAGCGCGCCACCTCGTCGGCACTGAAACCGAATGCCGCGGCCCGCTCGCGGTCGACCCGCACGTTCAATTCGTTGTTGCTGTCGCCGGCATCGATGCGGACATCGCGCAACTCGGTTTGCCGGGCCAGCAGCGGCACTACGTCATTGGCCAGCGCGGTCAGCACCTCTGTTGAGTCCCCGACCAGCTGGACCTGCATGCCCTCGCCAGTGCCGCCGCCCTGGTTGCCCTGTTCGTCGATAGCGATCTTGCCGCGTGCCGACTTGGGCAGCCCCTTGCGGATCTCCTCCACCAATTCACCGGCGTCGGCGACATCGCTCTTGAAAGTAACCATGGTGCCGGCGTCGTTTCCGGCGCTGAACCAGGAGTAGATCTGGGCGATCCTGAAACGGTCGCGGTTTTCCTCCAGATACGCCTCGACCCGGGCGACCTCCTCCGACACCTGGTCCTTGCTGTAGCTGCCGTTCCAGGTGTATCCGATGTTGGTGTCGCCGCCCTGGTTGCCGCCGAACATGTCGAATTTCGTTTTCGTCATCGGCACGATGCTGAGCGCGATGATCAGGACGATTCCGGTGATGCTCCAGCCGCGGTGCTCCAGGGTCCAGCGCAGGAAGCGCGCGTAGCGTGTCTGCAGCCGACGGATCAGTCCGCGGTCGTTTTGCACCGCGGCCGGGGTCTTCATCCGCGATGACAGCATCGGGATCAGACTCACCGCAACCAGCCACGACGCCAGCAGCGACACCGAGATGGTGATCGCGATCTGCGACATGAAGATGCTGATGTTGTTGACCTCACCCAGCAGGTTCGGAACAAACACGATGCAGTGGCACAGGGTGCCCGCCGAGAGGGCGATGGCGACGTTGCGTGTGCCCACGATCGAGGCCCGCACCGGCTGGTCCGGCATCCGCTCGCGCTCCTGGTAGATGCTCTCCACCACCACCACCGCGTTGTCGACCAGCATGCCGACCGCCAGCAACAGGCCCATCAGACTGAGGACGTTGAGACTCACCCCGGCGAAATACATGAAGCCCAGGGTCATCACGAAGCAGATCGGGATGGCCAGCGTCACCATCAGCGTCGACGGCCAATGGCGCAGGAAAAAGAACAGGACCGCGACCGACAACAACAGGCCGATGCCGCCGGCCTCCGCCAACTCCAGCAGCGAGTCGGTGACGTCCTTGCCCTGATTCTCGATGACCTTGAAGTCGACGCCGCTCAGGCTTGGCTGGGTGCGGATCCGGTCCAGCTCGGCGAGGACCAGTTTGGATACCTCGACCAGGTTCGCGTTGCGCTCCTTGAAGATTTCCAGGGCCACGGCGGGACGCCCATCCAGCCGCCGACCCACATCCAGACGCGCAGAGCGCAGTTGCACATCAGCCACGTCGCCCAGGCGCAGGCCCGTGGCATTGAGCGGAAGCTCACGCAACTGTTCCAGCTGGTTGATCTCGCCGATCGGCTGTACGCGTAAACGACGGCCGCCGTCCTCGATCTGACCGGCAGACACGGAGAAGTTCGCAGCCTGCAGGCGCTGGGTCAGTTCGTTGAGATTGAGCCCATGGGCCACCAGACGATCCGGATCGATCGCCACCTCGACCTCGTTGGCCGCCGCCCCGCCGATATCCACCTTGGCCACGCCGGGAATGCGCTCCAGTGGCGTCTTGAACTCCCGGTCGATCAGGTCGTACTCGCCGCTCATGTCCATTTCGCCCGCCAGGCGAAGCCGCATGATCGGCTGGTCGGTGGTGGAGAACTTGAACACGAAATAGCGCCGAAAGTCGTCGGGCAGCTCGTCGCGGATGGCGTCAATACGCTCACGCGCCTCGGAGGCGGTGATCTCCACGTCGCGGCTCCAGTCCGAGAACGCCATGAACACCATGGCGCCGTCCGCGGACGCACGCCCCTGGATACCCTTGATGCCGCTCATCGTCGCCAGCGCCTCCTCGGCCGGGCGCAGGAGGTTGCGCTCCACCTCTTCCGGCGTTGATCCGGCATAGGGCAGCTGCACGCCGACAAACGGCGCCGACACATCAGGCAGGGCTTCCAGCGGCAGCCGCACCGCGGCGATCAACCCGATCGCCACCATCGATACGAACAGCATGATCGTGGTGACCGGCCGTCGCAGACTGATCTCGGCGATGCTCATGCAGCCGGCTCCGGATTCCCCGTGGCCACCGGCACGATGTCATCGCCGCGCCGCGCACGGTTGCGGTAGTACTCGTCCGGGCGACGGTCCAGCAGGTCGTAGACGACGGGGATGACGACCAACGTCAGCAGGGTCGACACCAGCAAGCCGCCGATCACGGTGATCGCCATCGGCGAGCGCACCTCGGCCCCCTCGCCGAACGCCAATGCCAGTGGCAGGAAGCCGAACAGCGTGCTCAGCGTGGTCATCACGATCGGACGCAGGCGCGAGCGGGCGCCCTCCACCAGCGCCTCGCGCTTGGCCACGCCGGCCTCGCGCAACTGGTTGACCTTGTCGATCAGGATGATCGCGTTCTTGGTCACCAGGCCGACCAGCAGGATCAGTCCGATGAACACCACCACCGACACCGGTGAGCGGGTCAGCAGCAAGGCCAGCACCGCGCCGACCATGGCCAGCGGGATGGTGAACAGGATCACGAACGGATGCAGCAACGACTCGAACTGCGAGGCCATGACCAGATAGACCAGGAAGATTGCCAAACCAAACGCGAACAGGAGGGAGCGGATGGAACTGGAAAGCTCCTCGCCCTGGCCGCCGATGTGCATCTGCACCTCCGCGCCCAGCGGGTTCTCCGCGACCAGCTTCTGGACTTCCAGCACCGCGCTGCCCAAATCGATGCCCTGCAGGTTGGACGAGACCACGGCCACCCGAACCTGGTCGGCGCGATGGATCTCGCTTGGCCCGGTGGTGGACACCACATCGGCCACCGAGCCCAGCCGCACCGACTTCCCACCCGCATTGATGATCAGGTTGCGGATGTCGTCCACCGAACCGCGGTCGCCCTCCTTGACCCGAACCAGGACGTCGATCTTGCGGTCGCGGAAGCTGTAACGCGTGGCCACGTCGCCACGCACCTTGGACACCACGGCATCGGCGATCTGGCGCGTGGTCATTCCGAATGCCGCGGCGCGCTGCTGGTCGAAGTGGATCTGGATTTCCGGGAAACCCTGCTCCACCGTTGAACTGACATCGGTGTAGTGCGGATTGGCGCGCAACAGGGCGGCCATCCGCTGCCCAGCCTTGCTGATCGTTTCCAGATCAGGCCCGGCAAGCTCGATCTCCAGCGGCATCGAGAAGCTGAACAACTCCGGCCGACTGAAATCGACCTGGGCGGACGGATACGCCTGCATGCTCTCGCGCAGCGCATTACTCATCGAAGCTTCCAGTCGCTCGCTGCCGCCATTGCTCATGACGATGTTGAGCTTGCCGACGTTGTCACCGCTCTCGGTCGGACTGGCATCCAGGCGGGTTCCGCTGCCGCTGACGCCGTAAAGCGCATGGATGCCTTCGGTCCCGGCATGCTTCTTCTGCAGGTCGCGCACCAGCGCATCGGTTTCCCGCAATGGCGTGCCCGGTGGCAGTTTGACCGTCATGTCGAAGCGGTCCTGGGCCAGCTGGGGGATCAGATCCGCACCCAGCAGTGGCACCAGCAGCAGCGCAAGCACGAACGCAGCGGCTGCGGAACCCAGCACCACGATCGGTCGCGCCATGGCTGCCGGCAACAACTTGAGGTAGCCCCGCTCCGCCCGCGCATACGGCGCCATCGCCAGATCGCTGGCCTTGCGCATCACCGGACCCACAACGGCAACGGTGCCGCGCCAAAAACGCACCACCAGCCAGGCGACCCCGAACAGCACACCACTGATCGCGGCACCGACTCCACGGCGCGTGGCCGCAACCGGCTTCTGCCACCTGCGCTTGGCCTGCCACTGCGGATGCGGCGGCTCTTCGGGGAAGGACTCGCCCGGTCGGCCACGCAGCGCGCTCAGCATCGGGATCAACGTCATCGCCACCGCCAGCGAGATGCCGATCGCAATCGCCACGGTCAGCGCCTGATCCCGGAACAGCTGGCCAGCGATCCCTTCGACGAACACCAACGGCAGGAACACCGCCACCGTGGTAAGGGTCGAGGCAACCACCGCCATGCTGACCTCGCCGGTGCCGACGATGGCGGCCTGGAGGATTCCCAGACCCCGCTCACGCGCCTTGGCGATCGACTCGAGCACGACGATCGAGTCATCCACCACCAGCCCGGTCGCCAAGGCCAGCCCACCCAGCGACATGACGTTGAGGCTCAGGCCCAGCTGGCCCATGAAGAAGAACGTCGTGATGATCGATACCGGCAGCGACAGACCGATCACGAAGGTGCTCCAGCCATCGCGCAGGAACAGGAAGATCACCAGGATCGCCAGCAGGCCGCCGATTACCGCGTCCATCTTGACGTCGCTGATCGCATTGCGGATGAAGGTCGACTGATCGTCGATGACGGTCAGTTCGATATCCGGCGGCACCTGTTTGCGGATCGTCTCCAACCGCTCGTGGATCGCATCCGCGGTGGCGACGGTATTGGCATCGCCCTCCTTGTAGATCGCCAGCTCGACGGCTTCGCGACCATCCAGGCGGATGATTGCCTCGCGTTCCTTGTGGCCCTGTACGACGTCGGCGATGTCCTTCAGGCGCACCGGCTTGCCGCCGGCAACCGTACTGGAGTCACTCGAGGACGCGCTCTGTACCGATGCCGCTGCAGCCATCGCATCGGCAGAGCCGGAGGCAGCAGCCACGCGAGCCATCTGCATCGCCGCATCGGCGGCCGCATTGCTCCCACCACTGCTGGTGGTCACCAGCATGTCGCGGATCTGATCCACGCTGGAAAACTGGTTCACAGTACGGACAAGGTAGCGCTGCGAGCCTTCCTCCAGGCGCCCGCCGGAGATATTGATGTTCTCCTGCGCCAGGCGCTGGGTGACCGTCCCGATCGGCAGGTTCAACTGGGACAGCTTTTCCTGGTCGACCAGCACCTGGATCTCGTCCTCCAACCCGCCGCCAACCTTGACGGCGGCCACGCCGAGCACCGGCTCGAGCTTCTTCTTGAGGTCATCGTCGGCGTAGTGGCGCAGCACTGCCAGCTGGCGTAATTCGTCCCCTTCCGTCTTGGAGGACAACGCCAGCCGGATGATCGGTTCGGTGGACGGATTGAAGCGCAGCAGTACCGGCGGCTTGGCCTCCAGCGGCAGTTGCAGGGATTCCATCTTGTCGCGTACTTCGAGCCCGGCCTTGTCCATATCGGTGCCCCAGGCGAACTCCAGCACCACGTCGCTCTGGCCCGTGCGCGAGACCGACTTGAGCTTGCGCAGTCCCTTGACCACCCCAACGGCCTCCTCGACCGGTTCGGTGATCAGGGTCTCGATCTCGGTGGGCGCCGCGCCGATGTATTCGGTACGAACCGTCAGCGTGGGATAGCTGAGATCGGGAAGCAGGTTGACCTTCAGGTTGCCCAGCGCGATGAAACCGAACAGCAGGAAGCTGATGGTGATCATCGCCACCGTGACCCGCCGGCGGGTCGAGAATTCGACCAGATTGAAGCTGCGGGCCGGATGCTGCTCCGGCAGCGGCGCGGATCGTTCCATGACGTCGCTCATCGGTCAGCCCCGGATTACTGCGCGGACGCAGGAGTCGCCGACGCGGGCGCGTCGCCGATCACCGTCACCGCGCTGCCATCCCTCAGTGCGGTCTTGCCGGCGATCACGACGCGGTCGCCCACCGCAAGGCCCTCACGGATCTCCACCCAGTTGCCGTCGGTATAGCCCAGCTGGACCGGCGCGCGACGGACCTTGTCCTGCTCGACCACGAACACCGCCGGATCGCCCTCGCCTTCAAGCAGCGCATTGCGCGGCACCACGGTCGCGTCAGCTCGCTGGTCGTAGTTGATGCTGATCCGACCGAACATCCCGGCCTGCAGGCCACCTTCGCTGTCGAAACGGGCGATGACGCGGAACGTGCCGCTGCCGGCATCGACCACCGGGGAAATCCGCGCCACCGTTCCGGTGAATGACTGGCCCGGCAGGGCGTCCACTGCAAGCGCTACCGGCAGGCCCACCGCCATCGTTGCAAGCTCACGCTCGGGAACGTTGAGGGTGGCCTCAAGGGTCGAGGAATCCACGATCCGCACGATCGGGGTATTGATCTGAATGAAATTGCCCGCCTTGGGCGGGACCGATGCAACCACCCCGTCGATCGGGGCTTTCACATCCGCATACGAAAGCTCCAGGTTGGCCATGCGGTTGGCGGCCTGCGCATTGGCGAGGTCGTAGCGGATCTGGTCATAGTCCGCGGCAGCGATGAGCTGCTCGGCAGCCATCTTTTGCGCACGCTGGAACTGGTTGCTCAACTTGCCTACCTGCGAGGCCGTCTGGGCGACCTGCAGTCGGGCACGGTCCGAATCCAGTCGAACCAGCGTCTGCCCGGCCCGCACCTTCTCCCCCTCCGACACCATCACCTTCAGCGCCACTCCAGAGGTCTTGGCAACGACCTGCGCCTCCACCGAAGCCTCCAGCGGCGCGGTGCCGGTGTAGCTGGCGGCCATGGACCGCGTTTGCACCGGTGCCACCTCAACAGTCACCGCTTCCTTTTCTTCTGCGTCACCTTTTTTCATGCCATCCGCACCGGCCGCACCGCCCTTGCAGCCCGAGAGCAGCAAGAGGCACACGAACAGAGGACCGCAGGCGCGAAGCCAGGCATTGCCGCTGGAATTGGTGCGATGTTGCATTGGAGACCCCGGTGATGTGATTTTGGAAGGACACAGCCCGGTCGCAATGCCGGTGTTGTAGATAAGTATGTCACCAACACTTCTACGCTGGAATGCGCCGAAGGTCATGCCGATGCGACCGGCGATTATCACCTGCAACGAATGGCCGTTTGCGACATCCGCGCTTCGTTGATTGATGAACGCAAGCTATACTCCGAAAATTGCGCGGCGCCCGCGGTACTTCGACACTGCCCAAGCCGGCCTGAATTTCGCCAGCCATACGAGATTGCGGATACCTATGATGCGACTGCTGACCATTGCCGCTGCCTTGGCGTTGACCCTCGCTACGGCCCCTGCCGCCGCGCAAGAGCCCTCCGACACGTCCGCCAGTGCACAGAACGGCTACGAGCTGACCTACACCTGCCAGGGCTGTCACGGGATTGACGGCTACAAGAACGCCTATCCCAACTACCACGTGCCCAAGCTGGGCGGGCAATCGGTCGACTATCTGGTCAATGCGCTCACCGCCTACCAGAACGGCACCCGCTCGCATCCAACCATGCGTGCGCAGGCCAAGGGCTTTTCCGATCAGGACATCGCCGACATCGCCGCATTTCTGTCCAACGTCAAGTAGGAACGCCGCCCCATGACGATCCGCAAAACATTCGCCATCGCACCTGCGGTCCTTGCCGCTGTCGCCGTGATCGCCCTGTCCGGCTGCTCGCAGTCGCCGGCGGATCCTTCCCGTTCGTCCTCCGCGGGGCTGCCGCAGGGCTACGTCGCTGCCGGTGAGCAGCTCGCCAACGCCAAGGGCGCGGCAACCGGCCAGTCGTGCATCGATTGCCACGGGGCTGATGGCAACGCGCCGATTGATTCGACCTATCCGGTCATTGGCGGTCAATATCAGGACTACCTTGCATACGCCCTTCAGAGCTACCGTGATGGCAGCCGCGACCACGTCATGATGTCGATGCAGGCCAAGGCGCTCACCGATCAGCAGATCGCCGACCTGTCGACCTACTTCGCATCGCGTCCGAGCAATCTGGTCAACCTGACCGGGTCGCACAAGAAGTAGCGTGCAGCGGGTGCGGAAAGCCCGCCGCGCCGTTACCTTGACCAGACAAAAGCCCGCCCCGCGCGGGCTTTTTCCGTTGTCCGCACACCGCCGAAAGACCTACGGCTCGACAGGTTCCGGCAGGCTGCCGTTGTCTTCCTGCAATTCGGGCTTGAACGGAATGTCGGGCGCGGGCCGCGCGGTCGCCGGCACATCCAGCAGGTTCGGATCGGTGATGTCGCAGGCGCCGCCAACGACCAGCAGGATCGTCTGGCAGACCACGTGCTTGTTGGTGCCGGGGATGGGAATACGGACGGTAGTGACGCTCTTGCGCACCCATTCTTCCAGCAGGGTCTCGCTGGGCCGCCAGTAGCGATCGAATGCGGTGGGCTCGTAGTCGGTCGGCTTGCGCTTGAGCCAGGTTCCGGCGCGATCCAGATTGACGATTTCGTCCGTCAGCGCACCCGGAGGGCGTGCGGGAGACGCGGAGCCCGGCGTCTCGGCAAGGCGCACGCTGCCGTCGCTGTTGTAGAGACCCGACGGATCCCCCTTCTGTCCACCGTCCACGTTGCGATTCGAATCGCCCCAGTCATCGGAACGTTTGAGCGTATCCCAGCCACCGGCTGCAGCGGCGGCCTTGGGGCCGGCGGTCCGTGGGGTCGTTGCCGTTGAACCGCCCGCCGCTACCGACCCACTCTCCCGCGAAGTCTGGTCGGGACTTTCGACCTGTGCCGTCGTGTCCGTGTCACCGGTTGTGGGCGTTGCCGCCTGGACTGTTGGCGTTTGTGCCGGCGCGGGGATCTCGCGCTGCCGCACTTCCTGCGGCTTCAGCGGCCGCTCGGAGACGGCGACTTGGGGCTGTGGAACCGTGATCGCTGGCGGCGCTGGAAGGGGAGAGGCAATCTCACGCACCACGACCTCGGCCGGTCTCTGCTCCAGCGTTACCTCGGGTATCGAACGCGGAGCGATAGCAGGAAGGGCTGGCGCTTGCCGGGTGGGAACTTCGACCACGCCCGTCTCCGGCACGGGAAGGCTACTGTCGGGTACCTTCATCTCCGGTACCGGCAATCGGGGCATCGGTGGTGGCAGCTGGTAGTCCGAAACCTCCGGTGCCGGTTCGCTCACCTCGACCGACTGACTTGCTTCCAGCGGAGCCCGATCCACGACCGCCGCGTCGGGTGCATCCGGCGGCGCCTGGGAGGCTGCCACGGCAGGCGTGGGCTCAACCGGCTGGGGCGCAGGCTGCTGGACAGGCGGTTCGCCGGCGGACGGATTCTGCGCCGACGCTGCTGGCGCCGGATTGGCCTCCGCGGTCGCCGGCGTGACATCCGGACCACCACCGACCTCCTCGGGTGTGCCAGCGCCGATAAACTCAATCTGGACGACATCATCCTGGCCCTTTTGCGGCGGATGCGCCGGCGCCAGGTACTGCTGATACATCAACCAGACCAGCGCCACGGCGACAAAAAGATGCCAGCCAACGGCAACCAGCCACGCGATGCGCCTGACAGGGCGCTCATCGGCTGCAGGCGGGTCCCATTGCTGCCGGCAAAGCGCCGTGAACGAATCCCAACGGCCGAGTTCCGGGGCGTGTGGACGCGGAGGTGCCGTGCCGCGAACCGCGATCACCGAAACCATCGCCTCCGGCGGCACGACCGGCCTGCGGGTGTGTCCGTCGCGCCCAACCCATTCGTCCCAACCCGGGGGGAACTCTCCGGCCAAGCGACGCCGATGCGGTTCGACCAGCTTCATTCGAAGCCGGAGCGCATGCAGCCACGCGTCAACCGGAAGGGTCAAGGGTGGCTGGTCGGTCAGCTGTCGCCGTTGCGCGCGATATAAGGCGCGGCGCCGGTGTCGTGGTCGGTCGCATCACGCACGCCGGTCACACCGGGCACCTTTTCGCGCAGGGTCTTCTCGATGCCGTTCTTCAATGTCACATCGGCCATCCCGCAGCCGTGGCAGCCGCCTCCGAAACGCAGCACCACGATGCCGTCCGCAGTGACCTCCTGCAACGCGACGTTGCCGCGGTGCATGGCGAGCTGCGGGTTTATCTCATTCTCGATGAGGTAGCGAACGCGCTCCACCAGCGACGAGGATTCGCCTGGGACGGCACCCTTGATCTTCGGCGCCCGGATCTGCAGCTGGCCACCCGTCGCCAGTGCTTCGTAATCGATTTCTGCACCATCGAGCACGCCGACGCTGTCGGCCTCCAGCCACAGGGTGAAGCCCTTGCAGTCGATGGCCCACTCATCGCCGTCCAGCTCCGCCGGCTCGGCGAATTCAAGGCGGACATCGGCACGCGGCGTACCGGGATTGACGGCCGACAGACGAACCCCCAAGCCGGGGATGGCCTCGCGTTCGATGAGTTTGCGGAAATGACTCTGTGCGGATTCGGATATCTGGATCATGCCGCTATTCTAACGGGCTTGGGGCTATACAAGCGTGTGCCCCCCGTTAAGCACGGTACGGCTGTCAATAGCGTTCAGCCTTCCCCCTGCAAGGAGTCGCCGATGAACGACAAGATTTCGCTCGCCCAGGCCCGTTGCGTTCCGCGCAAGGGGGCCGGGCATCGCCTCGACGAAGCCCGGATACGTGAACTCCACGCGCATCTGAGCGCCTGGACGGTGGCCGAAGAGGGCCGCGCCCTGACCCGCACGTTCAAGTTCGACGACTATTATCGGACGATCGCCTTCGTCAATGCGCTGGCCTTCATCGCCAACCGCGAGGATCACCATCCCGATCTTGGCGTGCATTACGACCGTTGCGAGGTCCGCTTCTCGACCCACGATGTGGGCGGCCTGAGCGAGAACGACTTTATCTGTGCTGCAAAAACCGACGCCCTGCAGGAGTGAACAAGATGCCCGCGAACGACCCCCGTACCCCCTTTAGTGGCCGCTGGAGGCCGCTTCCCGCCCTTTCGGCCCTCGCGTTGGGCCTGATGCTGGCTGGCTGCAACTCCGAGCAGTCCGAGCAGCCGGTGCAGGTTGCGCCCACGCAACCCATGGCCGTCGAGACTCCGCCGCCCGAGTACCCCGAGGAACTGGCCTGCGCCGGTATCGAAGGCGTGGTGGGCGTGCTACTGACCATCGGCGTGGATGGCATTCCGAAGAACGTGAAGGTGGAAGACACCAGCGGCCACCCGCAGCTGGACCAGTCTGCAGTGGACGCGGTAAAGGGCTGGAAATTCCAGGCGGGCACCAGTCGTGGCAAACCGGCGGAAAGTCCGCTGCGGGTACCGGTGAAGTTCACCGCCCCGGACATGGATTCGGAGCGCTGTCGGGACGTCTCAGGCAGCCTGCCGCAATAAATTCGAGAGCGATCGTCGCCGGCGATGCAAGCGTGCACCGCCGGCGACGAACTACTTCAGGCGGTCGAGGACATCCAGCAGCTCGGGTGCCAGTGGCGCGGTGAGGCTGTATGGCGTCTTGCCACTGTCCAATGCGAACTCCAGAGTCGCTGCGTGAAGGAACAGGCGTTTCAACCCGGCCTGATCCCGCAAGCGGCGGTTGACCTCCGGATCGCCGTACTTGTCGTCCCCGGCCACGGGGTGATCGATATGCTGCGCATGGGCCCGGATCTGGTGCGTACGGCCGGTTTCGATACGCACCTCGCAATACGAATGCCCGCCGCGTCGCTCCAGCACCCTGAAATGGCTCAACGCCGACTTGCCTGACGCGTCCACCTTCACGTGTCGCTCCCCGCCCTGGCGCAGGCCGACGTGAAGGGGGGCATCGACAGTCATCGTTCCGTTCGGCATTCGCCCGATCAGCAAAGCGAGGTAACGTTTGCGCATGCCTCCCGCGCCGCTGGTGCTCTCCCGCATCAGTGCCTGCATCTCGGTCAACGTGGAGCGCTTCTTGGAGACAACCAGAACGCCGGAAGTATCCCGATCCAGTCGATGGACCAGCTCCAGGCCCTGCCCCGGTCGCAGCGCACGCAGCGTCTCGATGGCACCAAAACTAATACCGCTGCCGCCATGGCTGGCGACGCCGGAAGGCTTGTTGAGCACCAGCAGCCGTGCGTCTTCGTGGACGATCGCCGCCTCAAGCGCATCCATGAACCCGCGCGGCGGGGAGGCGCGATCGCCTTCCGGCTCCAGCCTAACCGGGGGGATACGGACCTTGTCGCCGCTTTCCAGCTTGCGTTCCGCCTTCGCCCGGCCCCCGTTCACGCGCACCTGGCCGGACCGCACCAACTTGTAGACCAACGACCTGGGCGCGCCCTTCAGAAGCCCGAGCAGGAAGTTGTCCAGCCGTTGGCCCTCGCGGTCTTCTGGAACCACCGCAACGCGCGCTCCGGCATGGCTTTGCTGGGTATCTGAATGGGTCATTCTGGGGGAGTTATCTGATACACTCGCGACGCGAGATAAGGTTTTGATTTCGCAGGGAAGTCGTTCCGGCCACCACATTACGCTCGGTTGCCGGAGCACGGGCCAAAAGCCCAACCTGCGATTCCGGTCTGCGTCTGACCCCCGCCCTCGGGGCGGCCATGTTAGCAGCGCCAGCACGGTGGAACCTCGGCTCGTCCGGTTTTGTACGAATACCCCGTCAATCACCGGTCGATGAACACGACCCGAGCGGCGTCACGGCATCTGCCCGAAACGCCTCCGGCCCAAAAATTTGGTAAGCAACAAAAACAAGCGCTCCCGCGGTTTGCCGTGGTGTAGAAGCGCTGGAAATTGTCAGGTCACGTCAGCGCGCGCACGTCGGTTTACCGGCCTGCAGGTTTCATGTCGCGGCGACGGGACGCAGTGTCCAGAGGCGAAACGCCAGGGCGTTCCGCGCGGTAGAGCGCGCGAGGAATGCAACAATGAAACGCATGCTGATCAACGCGACGCAGGCCGAAGAGCTGCGCGTCGCGATTGTCGACGGGCAAACCCTGTACGACATCGATATCGAGCAACCGTCGCAGGAACAGAAAAAGTCCAACATCTACAAGGGCAAGATCACCCGCCTGGAGCCCTCGCTGGAAGCGGCTTTCGTTGAATACGGCGGTGATCGACACGGCTTCCTGCCGATGAAGGAAATCTCGCGTGACTACTTTGCCGCGGGCGTTGACCACAACAAGGCCGGCCTGAAGGAACTGCTCCGCGAAGGCCAGGAAGTGGTGGTCCAGGTGGACAAGGAAGAGCGCGGCAACAAGGGCGCGGCGCTGACCACCTACATCTCGCTGGCCGGGCGCTACATGGTGCTGATGCCCAACTCCCCCACTGCGGGCGGCGTCTCGCGCCGGATCGAGGGCGAGGATCGCGCCGAACTCAAGCGCGCGATGGATGCGCTGAAAATACCCGACGACATGGGCGTGATCATCCGCACCGCCGGTGTCGGCCGTGACGCTGAAGAGCTGCAGTGGGACCTGGATTACCTGCTGCAGGTCTGGAAGGCGGTGGCCGACGCAGCGCTGACCAAGCCCGCGCCTTTCCTGATCTACCAGGAAAGCCGCCTGATCATCCGCGCCTTGCGTGACTACATGCGCCCTGACATCGGCGAGGTGTTGGTCGATACCGAAGAGATGTACGCCGAGGCGCGCGAGTTCGTCGAACAGGTGATGCCGCACAACCTGCGCAAGCTCAAGCACTACACCGACGACGTACCGCTGTTCAACCGCTTCCAGATCGAGTCGCAGATCGAAAACGCCTACGAGCGTGACGTGCGCCTGCCGTCTGGCGGCGCGCTGGTCATCGACCAGACCGAGGCCCTGACCGCGGTCGACGTCAACTCGGCACGCGCCACCCGCGGCAGCGACATCGAGGAAACCGCGTTCAACACCAACCTTGAGGCGGCCGAGGAAGTCGCCCGCCAGATGCGCCTGCGAGACCTGGCAGGGCTGGTGGTGATCGATTTCATCGACATGTCCTCCAGCAAGCACCAGCGCGAGGTCGAAAACCGCCTGCAGAACGCGCTCAAGCAGGACCGTGCCCGGGTCCAGGTCGGTCGAATTTCCCGCTTCGGCCTGCTGGAGATGAGCCGGCAGCGACTGCGTCCTAGCCTTGGCGAGTCCAGCCAGCTGGTCTGCCCACGCTGCGAAGGCCATGGCCGGATGCGCAGTGTCGAGTCACTGTCGTTGTCCATCCTTCGCGTGAGCGAAGAGCACGCGATGAAGGAGAACACCGGACAGATCCTGGTCCAGGCTCCCATCGAAATCGCCAACTACCTGCTCAACGAGAAGCGACGCGCGATCAGCGAGATCGAAAGCCGCCACGGCACCCCGATCGTCATCGTCGCCGACGAGCATCTGTTGACGCCCCATTACGAAGTCAGCCGTCTGCGCGATAACGAGCTGGGCGAAGAAAGCAACCGTCCGAGCTACCACCGCGGCAGCCAGCGCAAGCTTCCAACCCACGCGTTGACCAAGGCAAATCTGAATGTTCCGGTCGCCGCCGCCGTGACCAATGTCAGGCCAGCCCAGCCGGCGCCCTTGCGCGAGCCGCGCCAGGCAGACGTGCCGGCACCGGTGGCCCCGACCCCGGTGGTCGTCGCCGCTGCGCCGACCCATTCCATTGGAATGGTGGATCGGATCATGCGGTTCTTCCGCGGCACCCCTGCCCCGGCTGCCGACAAGGCCAACGAGCGCGCCACCAGCAATCGTGGCCGTCCCAACGGCACCAACCAGGCCGAGCGCAGCGAGCGCGGTGAGCGACAGGACCGCAACGGTCAGCGCCGTGGCGGCAAGCAGCAAGGTCGCGATGGCAGCCGTCGGGATGATGGTCGTCGTGGCACCGCTCAGCCTCAGGATGAGCGGGCCGCTTCCAGCAACGGTCGTGGACCGAGGCAGCAGCGTGAGAAGCAGCCGCGACGCCAGGGTGAGGCCAACGTGGCGGCAATGGACGTCTCCGAAAAGCCGACGCAGCGGCAGCCACGCCAGCCGCGGGGTGAACGACCGGCACGTGAGGTGAGCACACCGCAGGTGGACGTCACCGATGCAGCCGCACTCGCCACTGCGGCGGTCACAACGGCGGCGGCATCGGCTGTTGCAGAACGTCAAAGCCACCAGGAAAACGCCGACACCCAGCACGCGCAGACAGGCGAAAACCCCACGAACGGCCATGCCCCGGCCGAGGACGAGAACAACGCCGACGGAACGCCCCGTCGTCGCCGCGGCCGTCGTGGTGGCCGTCGCCGCCGTCGTGGCGGCGCCGACGCAGCAGCGACCACCGATCAGGGATCGGACAACTTGCTTGCCGATGATGGCTCCGAGGACGAGGAAGTGTCCGCCGACGCGCACGCCGGTGAAGCTCCCACGGCAGTCAGCCGGGCGCAGCCCGAATTCGATTTCGATGACGTGCCGGACTCCGTAGCCGCGCAGGAAACGAAGCCGAAGACGGAGCCAAAGCCCGCGCCGGCGCACGCAGACGTGGGGCCGGAAGCGAAAGCCGCGCCCGATGCGGACAAGACCGCGCCCGCGGACCTGGACTCGCAGGACCCGAATGAGGAACTGACGGGTGCTGAGGCTCTCGACGTCATTGAGACCACTGCAAACGAGGACACGGAGTCCGCGCCCGCGCCCCGGGCACGCAAGCCACGCTCCCCCAGGACACCGCGTACCCCACGTGCCAACAAGCAGGCCGCAGTAGCGGCGGAAGGCGGCGAGCCGGGTGGCACCGATGAGGCGGCCACGCACGACAGCACTGCCCCGGCAGCGACTGAGGCGGCCGTTTCCTCGCCCGCCGCAACGGGCCAGGTCGCGCAGGCGTCACGGGGTGCTGATGCAATACCCGGCACTCCTGCTCCGCGGGCGCAGGCACCGCAGGTCCGCGCGACTCCCGGTTACATCACCGGAGAAAACGCGACCGAGGACATCGGCGATGCGCCAAAGCCACTCCCGGCTGTTGTGGTGCCGCCGCCGACTGTCGTCGAGGTGGAAACGGTGCAGGTGGAGCCTGCAGTTGAGCCGGTTCCCGCAACGGCGGACGAGTTGCCGGCCGACAACCCTGCCCAGCCCGCAGCCGAACCGGTCGCGCCGACGGCAACCGTTGCTGGTACGGAAGAGCCGCGTACGGCCAGCCTGTTCGACAGCAACCGGTCCGAGCGCATGGAATCCGCAGGTGAGAACGTCGACGAGCCGAAGAATCCGGAGGCAAAGGACACAAGGCACGACGCCTGAGCTTCCTTGACAAGGGTGGCGATATTTCAGCTACCAATGAAACGAAACGGGCCGCATCTGCGGCCCGTTTCTATTTGGGAAGACACCGAATAGGCAAATCAACGAATAATCACAGCACCCGGCTGGGCTCGAGAAGCCCGTGTTGCCCCAACAACCTGGCCAGCGCGATGTTGTCGCTGATGTCGAGTTTCTCGAACATCCGGCTTTTATGCGTGTTGATGGTCTTCGCGCTCAAGCACAGCCGCCGCGCGATCTCCTCCTGACGCAAGCCCTGGGCCAAAAGCAGGGCCACCTCCAACTCGCGCGGAGAGAGCTCGTCAAACGGGGAGTCATCTCCCTCCAGACCCGACAGCGCAAGATTCTGGGCGATGTTGCTGGCCAGGTAGCGACGACCGCGGGCGACATCGCGTACTGCTCGCACGAGTTCTGTCGCGTCACCGCCCTTGCCAACGTAACCGAACGCGCCCGCTTCCAACAGTCGCCGCGGCATCGGACCGTCTTCCAGAACGGACACGATGATCACGCGTGTTCCATCGCCCCCCTTCACTATCCGCTCGGTCACTTCCAGCCCGCTGACCCCGGGCAGGTGAAGATCGCAAAGCACCACATCCGGTTTCAGCTGGCGAATCATTGGCAGAGCCATTTCGCCGCTTTCGACGTCGCCCACGACCTGTATATCGTCCTCGGCCGACAGGATCATGCGCATGCCGGTACGCACCAGCGCATGGTCATCCACGATGAATACAGTAATTCCCATTTACCTCTCCTCGTCTACGTTCCATGTAGCCCCCTGCAGGCGAGGCTACCGTTGCGCCTTGGGCGGCGCAACTCGCGGGTTCCAGATCGGCGGCGCCGCCGGGATCGGAACGAATGGCTCGACTTGGAGCGAAATTGGCGGAAGAGGTGGGATTCGAACCCACGGAAGGTTTAACCCTTCGCCGGTTTTCAAGACCGGTGCCTTCAACCGCTCGGCCACTCTTCCAGAAACTGCTCGCTGCGGGCCAACGCCCGATCAGCGGTTCGCGGCGAACCGGCATTGCACCCGATTACCGCGCGGCGGATTATCGCACGAGCACCGCCGAGGCGTCAGCGTCGAAACGCCTTCAGTTCCGCCTCGCTGCACGGCTTGCGATTGATGTCGCCGCACCCCAGGCGAGCATCGGCGACCAGCCCTGGCACGGTTTCGGCAAGGTAGTCGATGAACACCCGGACTGCCGGCAACATGCCCCGGCGGGAAGCAAACACGGCGTGGAAGATCCCCTGTGGCAGCCGCCACGCGGGCAACACCACCTGCAGGTCACCGCGACGGACAGCATCGGCGCACACGCTCTCCGGCAAAAGGGTTATGCCCACGCCCTGTATCGCCAGGGAGAGTAACATCGGCAGGTCGAACCCCATCACCCGTGGCTTTATCTCGACCGGCTGCACGTCTCCCTCCGGCCCGTGCAGCTCCCATCTTTGCCGCGCGTCGTCCTCGCTCATGCTCATGGTGACGTGGTCGGAGAGCTCCTGCGGCGTCCGGGGGCGACCCATCTTGCGCAGGTAGTCGGGACTTGCGACCAGCAGCTCCTGGATCTGACCGAAGCTGCGCATCACCAGACTGCCGTCGTCATCGAGCTTGCTGCGCACCCGCAGGGCGACATCGATGCCTTCGTTGATCACATCGACCCGGCGATTGCTGACGTGCAGTTGCACGCGCACTTCCGGATACCGGCCCAGGAACCCGGGCAGCAACTTGGGCATCTGCTGCTGGGCGACGCCCACCGGCACGCTGACCCGGATCACGCCGCGCGGTTCGGCGCTCAGCCGATCGACCACTTCACGCGCAGCCTGCGCCTCGGCGAGCATCGACTGGACATGGCGATAGACCGAATTGCCGACCTCGGTCACCGCAAACCGGCGAGTGGATCGTTGCAGCAGGCGAACCCCCATCTCCGCTTCTAGCTGGCTGATGCGACGGCTCAGGCGTGATTTGGGCACGCCCGTCGCGCGCTCGGCCGCAGCGAAGCCGGAGTGTTCCACCACCATGGCGAAATAATGTAGATCGTTGAGATCCTGCATGCCAGACAATTCCAATAGCAGAACATTCGGCAACATTTGATCAGGACAATCTGCAAACCGCAACAATCAGTTTTAAAGAACTTCCAAGGCACGGCCCGGACCGTTCCGACACCCGATCAGGCGATCAGGCGATCAGGTCCATGCCGCCCATGTAAGGGCGCAGCACGTCCGGTACCACGATTGAGCCGTCCGCCTTCTGGTAGTTTTCCATCACCGCGACCAAGGCGCGTCCGATCGCCACGCCGGAGCCGTTGAGGGTATGCACCAGTTCCGGCTTGCCGGACGCCGGGTTGCGCCAGCGAGCCTGCATCCGTCGGGCCTGGAACGCATCGCAATTGGAAACCGAGGAAATCTCGCGGTAGGTGTCCTGCGATGGCAGCCACACCTCGAGATCAAACGTCTTGCTGGCCGAAAAACCCATGTCTCCCGAGCACAGCAACATGCGCCGGTAAGGCAGTCCCAGCTTCTCCAGCACCACCTCGGCACAACGGGTCATGCGCTCGTGCTCGGCGTCGGAGTCCTCGGGTCGCACGATGCTGACCAGCTCGACCTTCTCGAACTGGTGCTGGCGAATCATGCCGCGGGTGTCGCGACCGTAGGCGCCGGCCTCGGCACGGAAGCACATCGAGTGCGCCGTCATCCGCATCGGCAGTTCCGATTCGCCCAGGATCTCGTCACGGACGATGTTGGTCAGCGGCACTTCGGAGGTCGGGATCAGGTAGCGCTTGCTCTCGCCCACCGAGGTGGCGAACAGGTCGTCTTCGAACTTGGGCAACTGGCCGGTGCCGAGGAGGCTTTCGGCGTTCACCAGCACCGGCACGCTGATTTCCTGGAAACCGTGCTCGCCGATGTGCAGGTCCAGCATGAACTGGGCAAGCGCCCGATGCAGCCGTGCAATAGGGCCGCGCAACACGGTGAAGCGCGCACCGCTCAGCTTCGCCGCGGTATCCCCGTCCAGCCAACCGTGGCGCGCCCCCAGCTCGACATGATCCTTGGCCGGAAAGGCGAAGACGCCTGGCGTGCCCCAGCGGTGCTGTTCGACGTTGTCGCTTTCGTCCGCGCCGCCCGGCACCGAATCGTGGGGCAGGTTCGGCAGGCCCAGGGCAATGGCATCGAGCTCGCCCCGGATCGCATCCAGGCGAGTTTCACTGGTCTTCAGTTCCTCGCTGAACCCGGCGACCTCGGCCAGCAACGCGCTCGCATCCTCTCCTTTGCTCTTGGCCTGGCCGATTGCCTTCGACCGGGTATTGCGCAGATTCTGGAGCTCCTGGGTGCGGACCTGGATCCGCTTGCGCTCGGTTTCCAGCACGCGCAGGGCGGCAACGTCCAGCTCGTGACCGCGCGTTTGCTGGAGGCGCTCGGCAAGTTCGTCGGGCTGCTGGCGCAGCAGGTTTGGATCAAGCATGACGGGACCGCAAAGTTGTATCGGGCCGTGCATTATTGCGTGGATCGGCCGCCGAGGGCAGCCGATTGCCGCCTTGTTAACTGCGGCTGTGCACAATGCGGGTACCCAAACTCCCGGATTTGCCATGCCTGCAACGTCCCGCCCCCGCTTTCACCCGGCCCGATGGCTGCCCACGCAACGCATGTGGTGGGTGGTGATGATTGCGGTTGCATTCGGGTTGCTGCTGTTCGCGATCATCTGGACACGCAGCCGCAGCGAGCCGGACTTCTACCGTCCCGGCGAAGTTCCGGCGGACACTGTCGCGGCGGACTACACCCCGCTACCGGTGCCCACCGGTGATGGGACTGGCGAGACGATCGAGATCAATCCCGACCAGGCAGCCGCGCAGGACCGGGAGCGCGCCCGGATCGAGCAGGAGCCGGCCCAGGTGGTCGAGACCGAGCCGCCCCTGGAAACCGCCCCGCCACCTGCCCAGGCGCCGGTGTCCACCTCACCGATTGTCCCGCCGGTGCCCTTGGCCGGCCAGACTCCGGCCCCCACCTACCCCGCACGCGCAAACCTTCGGGGTGAAAGTGGGACTGTGATGGTGGAGGCGATGATCGGCGCGGACGGCGTGCCGACTGCGGTAAGGGTGGCCCGCCGCAGCGGATCCAGTGATCTGGACCGGGCTGCGGTCGAGGCGGTGCGACGCTGGCGCTTCCAGCCGGCCACCCAGGATGGGCGCCCCACCACGGGCGTGGTCAACGTACCGGTCAGCTTCCAACCCGGCAGATAGGTCCGGGCCAGGTCCGGGCAATGAAAACGGCGGCAGGCCCTGGGCCCGCCGCCGTTTTGCTGTGTCGCCTGACGCTTGTTGTCGGTCAGAAGTTGTAGCGCACCGACAGGTAGTAGTTGCGCGGCATCGCGTAGTACGCGGTCTGGATGTTGGCGACGCTGGAGAACTCCTGGCCGTCGGTCTTGTAGACCTTGTCGCCCAGGTTGCGCACGCCCGCGCGCACCTGCCATGCATAGTCGGACGAATCCCAGACACCGAAAAGGCCGTAGGTTGCGTACGCGTCCTGCATCAGGTTGCTGCGGTTGTCGACCGAGAGCCAGGTGTCATCACGGTAGGCCACGTCACCGCCGATAGTGACCCCTGCGCCGCCATCCATGATGAAGGTGTGCTGCAGGGCGACACGCGCGGTGAAGTCAGGCGAGAACGGGACATGGTCGTGCAGGTTGGCCAGCGCCGGGTCCAGCTGCACGCGAGGGTCCACGAACTCGTCGTAGCGGGCGTTCATGTAGGAAAGCTGGCCGGAAAGACGGGTGCCCTCGCCGAGCAATGCACTGCCTTCGAACTCGATGCCGTCGATTTTCAGCGACGCGGCGTTGAGCACCGGGAAGGAGAAGCTGGGCGTCGGCGAATCCGGATTCACGATCTCCGACACACGGGCCTGGAAGTCCTTGTACTCGCTGTGGAAGGCGGTGACATTGCCCTGCATGCGGCCGTCGGCCGAGCGCATTTTCAGGCCGGCCTCGTAGGTCCAGACGAACTCCGGATCAAACACCGCCTGGGTGGTTTCCAGAACCGAGTTGGCGCGACCGTTGAAGCCGCCGGACTTGAAGCCGCGGTTGGCTGAGACGTAGCCCATGACGTTGCTGCTGAAGGCTTTCTGCAGGCTGATCGACGGCGTCCAGGCGTCCCAGCTCTGGCGGCCGTCAAAGGCAACGGTCTCGTTCAGTGCAGCGAAGAGCGGGCCCCAGTACGTGCTGGTGGACCGGATGTAATCCTTCTCATCCTTTGAGTAGCGCAGTCCGGCAGACAGTGTCCAGGTCGGTACAAACTCCCAGCTCATGTGGGCGAATGCGGCCTTGGAAGTGGTATCGAGGTCGTCTTCGATGGTGCGAAGGAACGAGATCGGTGTGCCGGCGAATGCAAAGAAATCGCTGGCATAGGCCTCCTGGTAGGAAGGCACCTTCTCATTCATGTAATACAGACCGAAGATCGCCTGCAGGTTGCTGCCGTTGTCGTATTGGAACTGGAATTCCTGACTCTTTTGATTCTGGTCGATCGCCACCAGCACGTCGCCCAGTTCGAACTCCGACGCATCGATGTCGATGAAGGAGTTGGTCTTCAACTTCCGCCACGCGCTGATGCTCTTGAAGCGCCACTGCGCGCTCATATCCCAGTCGACCGCAAGGCTCGCGCCCGTATGGGTCATTTCCTGGCCCTGGTTCGGACCGAACGACGTGCGCGTCCGGAAGTCGTACTCTCCCGTCGGCGCTGGTTTCAGCACGACCGGGCCGAACGCCAGGTCGGTCTGGATAAGGGGCGCGGTCGGCTGGCCCAGGGTCAGCGGTGCATACTGCTTGTTGCGGTCCAGCGACAGCGTGGCGTTGACGTTGTCGCTGAGCTTGAACGCAATCTTGCCCCGCAGTGCGTTGTTTTCGTCACCGTTGTACTTGCGGCCCGTGGACGGGTCGGTCACGTAGCCGTCGCTCTCGCTCATCGAGCCGGCAAGGCTCATGGCAACCGATTCGTTCAACTCGCCGCCGAAGTAGAACTTGCCTTCGCGCTGGCCGAAGTTGCCCACCGTGGCCTCAACCGAGCCGCCGGTGTTCTCGAACGGGTTCTTGGTGGTGACCTTGATCGCGCCGCCGGTGGAGTTCTTGCCGTACAGCGTGCCCTGCGGGCCGCGCAGCACTTCCACCTGCTGGACGTCGAACAAGGAGAACATCGCGCCGTTGATGCGCGAGTAGTAGACGTCATCGACGTACATGCCCACGCCGGGATCGAAAGTCTGCAACGCGTCGGGCTGGCCGATGCCGCGGATGAAAACGTTGATCGAGTTGGCCGATCCGCGGCCTTGCACGATGTTCATATTGGGCACGACGCCTTGCAAGCCCTCGACGGTGTCGGCCTGCAGGTCCTTGAGCGCTTCCTCGCCAAACGCGCTGATCGCGACCGGCACGTCCTGGATCGACTCGGTGCGCCGACGGGCCGTTACGGTCACGGCGTCGAGCGTCCTGGCCTGGCTGTCCTGCGCGGTGGCGTCGGGTACTGCGTTGCTTGACGCGTCCTGCGCCAAGACGCCAGGCGCGAGCAATGCGCAGACGATGGCGACACTCAACTGCTTACGGTACATACGGTCTCTCCCCTTGAATTCGATTGGCTTGCCGGTTGTCGCGTCGAGGTTTCGGATCCTCGGCAAACCCAGACCGGTTCCACCTTGGCGGTCAGACTAGGCGTCGCCGGCGCCGATCACAGCTGTACCTTCGGACAATGCCGGCAGGACGGCGCTGCGCGGACACTCCACGGTCACTGATGCACGGGGAGTGGCGCATGGCGGAGTTGACATGGATTTCCTGATTGTCCTGGGCGCACTGGCGTTCCTGATGTTCGTCGCCTACCGCGGCTACAGCGTGATCCTGTTCGCGCCGGTCGCGGCGCTGGGGGCGGTGCTGCTGAGCGATCCGAGCCTGGTCGCACCCATGTTCACCGGGCTGTTCATGGACAAGATGGTCGGCTTCCTGAAGCTGTATTTCCCGGTGTTTCTGCTGGGGGCGATCTTCGGCAAGGTCATCGAGCTGTCAGGATTCTCCAAGGCCATCGTGGCCGCCACCATCAAGCTGTTCGGTGCCAGCCGGGCGATACTCTCGATCGTGATGGTGTGCGCGCTGCTCACCTATGGTGGCGTGTCGCTGTTTGTGGTGGTGTTTGCGGTGTATCCGTTTGCCGCCGAATTGTTCCGCCAGAGCGACATCCCCAAGCGCCTCATTCCCGGCACCATCGCGCTGGGTGCGTTCACCTTCACCATGGACGCCCTGCCCGGTACGCCGCAGATCCAGAACATCATTCCGACCACCTTCTTCGGCACCGACACCTGGGCTGCGCCATGGCTGGGAACGATCGGCGGCGTGTTCATCCTGATCGTCGGTATCAGCTATCTGGAGTGGCGCCGGCGCGCTGCACTGAAAGCCGGTGAAGGCTATGGCGATCCGGCGAAGCTGCTCAACGAGCCGGCCGAGTTCACCGGCGGCAAGCTGGCCAACCCGATGGTGGCGATCCTGCCGCTGATACTGGTGGGTGTGTCCAACAAACTGTTCACCAACTGGATACCGCGCTACTACGGCGAGAGCCACTCTTTTGATCCCGCCGTGATCGGCACCAACGCGCCGGTTGTGCAGCAGATCTCGTCCGTCGTTGCCATCTGGGCGGTAGAGGGTGCGCTGCTGGTAGGCATCCTGTCAGTCATCGCGTTCGCATGGAAGCCGGTGATCACAAGCTTTGCGATCGGGACCAAGGATGCGATCGCGGGTGCCTTGCTGGCGGCCATGAACACCGCGTCGGAATATGGCTTTGGCGCGGTAATCGCCGCATTGCCCGGCTTTCTGGTGGTGGCCAACGCGCTCGGTGCAATCCCCAATCCGCTGGTCAACGAAGCGATCACCGTCACCGCGCTGGCCGGCATCACCGGCTCGGCATCCGGGGGCATGAGCATCGCCCTGGCGGCGATGTCGGAGACCTTCATCGCCAACGCGAACGCCGCAGGCATCCCGATGGAAGTGCTCCACCGCGTGGCCTCGATGGCGTCCGGCGGCATGGACACCCTGCCCCACAACGGCGCGGTGATCACGCTGCTGGCGGTCACCGGCTTGACCCACCGCCAGGCCTACAAGGACATCTTCGCGATCACGATCATCAAGACCCTGGCGGTCATGGTCATCATCGGCGTGTTCTACAGCACCGGCATCGTCTAAGCGGTACCAGGAAAAACGCGGCGCACCAGGTCCCGGTGCGCCTCGCGAAATCCTGGCGTCATAGTCGGGTCAGCGCGGACCCAGGACCACGTTGAGATCGCTACCCTGCGGCATCCCCGAGCGACGCTGGACATTGCCCTGCTCGTCGTGGAACAGGATTCCCGGCGTGCCCTGGAAGCCCAACTCCAGCATCAGGCGTTCGTTGCTGTCCAACTGGGCCCGAACCTCCGCAGGAATGGCCGCCATCGGCTTGATGCCGCCGCTGGACTGATTGCGCTCGTTGTCCGCCAGCGCCTTTTCAGGCGACGCGGCCTTGAGGATCGCGGCGGCCTTGTTGGCGCTGTCCTGGCGGATCACCCCGACCATGACATGCCGCAACTGGACCTTGCCCGAATCCACCCACGGTCGCGCTGCTTCCCAGAAGCTGTGGCAATACGGGCAATTGGCGTCGGTGAATGTGTAGATGACCCGCGGTGCATCGGTCTTTCCATCCTGCACCCAGGTCGCTTTCTCCAGCTTGCTCCAGGTGCGCTCCGACATCGGCTTGACGACCAGATCACGAATCGCCTCCGCTCCGGCATCGTTGCCGGCGGAGTCGATGAGTGTGCCAATCAGTGCGTGTGAACCATCGCCGGTCATATAGATCGACACCGGGTTGCCACCGGCAATTCCGGCATAACCGGTCAGGCCCGAGGGCGCGTTGAACGTTCCCAGCACCTCCAGGCCCTGCGCTTCCAGCGCCTGGATGGGAGCCGGATAGTCGCCGGTCTTCTTGCCGGCACCAGGAGCCGCGGCGTTCGCGGTCGACTGGGGTGGAGCTGGCTGGGCGGCTGATTCCACAGCGTCGCTGCAGGCACTTGCCAACAGCAGGATCGGGGCGAGAAACAGCCAGGACTGGGTGGTCTTGCGTGCCATCACGGCACCTCCGGGGGAGTGGGGGAAAGTGGGCCGGGCGAGCCGGCGACGGCCTTCAGCTTGCTGGCAAGACCGGCCTGGGTCAGCTCGCCCATATGGAAGTCCACCAGCCGCCCATCGGCATCAAAGAAAAGCGTGGTCGGAAGCCCGCGTGCACCCATTTCGTTCATCAGGCTGGAAAACGGATCAAGCAGCACGTTGTCCAGCGACAGGCCCTCGGCCTGGAGATAGTCGCGAATCTGCTCCGGACCCTCACCCTGGTTGACGAAGACGAAGCCGACATCAGGCGTGGACGCTTGGCCTTTCGCCAGCACCGGCATCTCGCGGCGGCATGGCGGGCACCAGGTGGCCCAAAGATTGACCACCAGCGGCTGACCGGACATCGACGAGAGGGTTACCCGCTCGTCGTCGAGCGTGGTCATCTCGGTGGTTGGCAATTCCACGCTGGACTGGTGCATCAGCCACACCGATCCCAGCAGCGCTCCCCAGGCCAGCAGTCCAGATACGCTTCCTGCGATCAGCGGAACACGCAAACCCGGGCTTTGGCGGAGCTTCCAGCCGCCCCAGCCCAGGGCGGCCAACAAGCCGGCCCACCAGGTAAACCCTCCGTCGCCGATGCGCAGGACCGACCACGGCTCCGCCACGTACGCAGGCAACCACCGCAACACGAAGGCCAGCCGCGCTACCAGGATGCCGATAAAGAACATGTCGAAGAGGACTGACGACGCCTTAGGTCCGGAAGCCGCCCCGCCTGCAGGACTGGCTTGCGCTGTTGGCGCACCATCCTCTTGTGCCCACGTGCGCCTGCCAAACTGGCGCGAGACGATGACCGCAACGACGAGGGAAACCGCCAGCATTGCTGCCGGCAAGGGGAAAGGACCGATGCTGAGCATCCGGCCACTCTAACCGCCCCCTATTAAGCGGAGATTAAAAACGCAGCCGAGTCCGGGCGACGTATGTTCTCCCGGCGCGTACAGTTTCGGGTTTGCATTGGTGGATTAGGGAGCAATGAGAGTACTGGTCGTCGAAGACGATGCGCTGATCGCGCGCGGCATCGTAGCCGGGCTCCGCTCGCACGGTCTCACCGTGGACTCGGTGGGCACAGCAGCCGAGGCGAAAGCCGCTGTTGCTACCGGTCATCTGGATGTACTGGTGCTCGACATCGGACTGCCGGACGGTGACGGGATCGAGCTTCTGCAGCGCCTCCGCACCGATGGCCATGGTGTACCGATCCTGCTGCTGACCGCCCGCGACGCCATCGAGGACAGAATTGCCGGCCTGCAGGCGGGCGCCGACGACTACATGACCAAGCCTTTCGACCTGGGCGAGCTTGCCGCGCGCCTGCATGCGCTGGTGCGGCGGGCCGACGGCCGCAGCATCGACCTCATCGAATCCGGGCCGCTCAAACTTAATCCTGCCAGTGGCGAGACCTGGCTGGCAGGTGCACCCGTCCCCCTGTCCCGCCGCGAATCCAGCCTTCTGGCCGCGCTGATGGCCGCCGACGGTCGCTGTCTTTCAGGCGAGCATCTCAAAGACAGCCTGTACGGCTATGAGCAGGAGGTTGGCAGCAACGCGCTCAACGTCCATATCCACAACCTGCGGAGGAAACTCGGCGCCCGTGTAGTCGAGACAGTGCGGGGGATCGGCTATCGGTTCGGCGGCATCGACCAATGAGTCTGCGACTGCGCCTGGTGGTCGGCATCGGGATCGCGCTGATCGTACTTTGGACGGCGGCGGCAACCTGGATGTTCCGCGACCTGGACCGGAACCTGCAGAGCACGCTGGACGAGCGGCTGGCGATGTCTGCGAGCATGGTCTCGGGCCTGATGCAGCAATCATCCGCCCTGGGCGACCGGGGCGAATCGGCACTACAGGCTGCGGTCACGGTTCCCGGAAAGCGGAGCATGGCGTGCCAGGTCCGATCACTGCGCGGCGAGGTCATTGCCGCCACCAAGGGCGCCTCCAACCTGCCGATGAACGGGCAGACGCCCGGGTATGCCACCCGCACCGCCGACGGCACGCAGTGGCGCACCTACACCCTGCACAGCGGGGAGTTCAGCATCACCACGGCAGACAGCATGACGGAGCGTGATGACCTGCGGCGTCGGATAGCGCTGGCGGTTGGACTGCCGTTCTTGATTGCCGCCGTGGGCGGACTGGCCGCACTTTGGCTTGGCGTTGGACGGGGACTGGCACCGTTGGAGCGTCTGCGCCGCACCGTCGCCGCCCGCGGCCCGCACAGCGTCGAACTGCTGGAAACTGCCGCCCTGCCGACCGAACTGCGGCCACTGGCGGAAACCCTCAATCAGCACCAACAGCGTACCGCCGCTGCGATGGAACGGGAGCGCCACTTCACCAATGACGCCGCGCACGAACTGCGCACCCCGCTGACCGCGATCGACACCCACCTTCAGGTCGCCCGCATGACCGCTGGTGACACCCGGGACCAGGCACTGGCCGATGCGGGCGAAGGCGTTGTCCGCCTCCGCTCGACCCTGGAGCAACTGCTGCTGTTGGCGCGTGTGGAAGGTCGCCTGCTGTTCGATGAGTCCGAAGCAACCAATGCCGAAGACGCGGTGGAATGCGCGATCGCCGACGCCCGGCCGGGAGCTTTCGAACGGGTCAAATATTGTGGCCCTGCCCGCTCACCCAAGCTCGACATGCCGGCGGCACTGGCAGGCATCGCGTTGCGGAACCTGATCGACAACGCCCTGCGTTACTCACCGAACGATACCCGGGTGGATGTCGTGATCGAAGACCTGCCCGAGGAAAAGGCGGTGGATTTCACGGTGACCGACCGCGGCATGGGACTAGGCCCGACGCCCGGCCGCGTTGCCGAGCGCTTCTGGCGCGGCCAGAGCGTTGCGGCAGGCAGCGGCAGCGGGCTTGGCCTGACGATCGTCCAGGCAATCGCGAAACGCTATGGCGGACTGCTCGAGCTTACCGGAGGGGATGGCGGAGGCACCCGCGCCCGCCTTCGATTACCCCGCCTGGAGTGAAGCCTCTCAGCGGCTGGACGGCGCTGTCTCCAGCTTGCCAACCTCTTCGCCCAGCGCGCTGCCCTGGGGCGTCAGCAGATACCAGTCGCCCCACTCGTCGTTGCGCTGATGGCCCAGGACATCGCCCGGCCGGGTGTCGCCGACGAAGTGGTAGAGAGGATGCTCGTTGTAGGTGATCTGCTGGCTGCCATCGGGTCGCTCGACCGTGCCAATCAGGGCGGGACTCAAGCCGTCAGTTACAGTCGGCTCGCCGGTGGGCGGAAACAATGGCGCCCACTGGGTCAGGCATGACGCGGTGCACTTGTCGCCATCCAGGTCACCTTCCAGCATGTACACGGCACGACGGTCGTTGTCGGCCACGAAGTCGCCCGGACCACCCACCGACATCACCCTAAGGCTGCCCGAGGCATCGGCTGCATCGGTGACCAGCGTGCCGCCGGGGCCAGTGGGTGACGGCATCTCGCCATCGGCCCTTGCCGGTGGCTCCATGTGGGTGCCGTCTTCTGCTGCCCGGTCGCAGGCACCCAGGGTGAGTGCGAGCGACAATGCACCGAGGGCGGCAAGCGTGCGGTGGTTACGCGGTGCAAGGGTTGTGCGGCTTGGAAAGTTCATAGGTCCTCGTCGTACGCGCGACGGCGCGCATTGAGACCGGCCAGGTGCGGTCGTTGTCCAATTGATAGGGCCGACGACGTTAACGTCCAGTCGACAGCAGGGTCGACCCGACCTTCGTTGCGGGCCCGCTCAGGACGCCTCGGCCGCCTCAAGTGCGTCCGCTATCACCTGCTCGTCCGTGGGCCTGACGACGCGCGCAACTTCCTCGCCGTCACGCATGAACACCAATGTCGGCCAGAGCTTGACCCGGAAGGACCGGCCCAGCCGCCGGCCAGGTCCATCCTCCACCCTCAGGTGGCGAAGGTCGGGGTGCTTCGCGAACACTGCAGCGATATGCGGTTGCGCCCGCTGGCAGTGGCCGCACCACGAGGTACCAAATTCGATGACGCTGGTGCCGGGCAGTGCGTCCACCTCCTCCCGCGTCGGCGCGGTGGTGGCGTAGTCCTGGCTCATGTTTGTTCCTCTCCCTTTTTGTGCCAACGGAGCCCAACCGGTTGGATCGTGCCGATCATGCGGCGGGTGCGGAGCATCGGACTTCGCGCCGCTCAAGGAACCAGTCCCGTAATCGGACTCTAGATACCAGTTTCGCTCCGCTTGACCGTGATGTCCCTTTTCGCCAGTTCCGCCAGAAAAATGTCCGGGTCCACGCAACCCTCGGGAGCAAACACGCCTTTCCCGGAGATCTGACCTGATCCGATCATCTGCGCGATGATCGATGCGGGTACTCCGGTCAGCGGGCCCATCCGTCCGCTGAGGGCATAGGTCATCTTGACGGGCTTTCCGTCGCGCTTGCCAGTGGCGATCAGCATGAACTCGGAAACGGCGGGTGGTAATTCGGCAGGATCCGGATCGGGCATGCGACCCAAAAGGGCGGCAGCCACGTCGGAAGGACGCACGTCGCCCACCTTGAGCTGCAGCGGCTCGTCACTGGTCAGACCCAGCTCCCGGAAGGCGCGCAAGAGCCCGTCAAGGCCAAGCACCCCGCCCTTCTGGGTTACGTTGCGCAACCCCTTGATATAGCGCGGGATGGTGACCGGCTCCGGATGGCCCAGGTAGTACGCTTCGCACTCGCCCAGCACCGGAAATGTCACCCGCTCACTGCCCGACATGGCCGGCACTGTCGTCCAGTCGCCATCGAGAAACTGGACAACGTCGCCATCCACGATATGGATGCCATGCTGGACCGCGGCAGATTTGCCGATGTCGCCCTCCACGTCACTGCTCGGCACGTTCCAGCGAAAATGCAGGTCTTCCAGGTCGTCCAGGCGGTTGGCGGCATCGCGGGCAATCACATTCAACGTTCCCGGGCTGACACCGCAACCAACCAACGCGACGATACCGGCCTGCCTGGCCTGCTCGTGCAGTTCCAGCATGTCTGCGGTAGGTTCCGCATCGTCACAGATGTCGACGTAGTGGCAGCCGGCTTCGATGGCGGCTTTCAGGATGGGCACGCCAAAGCGGTAGTACGGGCCGACGAACGTGATGACCACATCCACGTCCTTCAAGGCCTTGACCAATTCTGGGGTGACGGTGGCATCGATCCGCACCGTTGACACCTTGTCGCTGCCAATCTCCTCTTTCAACTTGTCGGCTGCAGCCAGGTTCAAGTCGCCGATAACCACCGATGCGACCCCGGCCCCGGCAACCAGATCCCTGACGGTGCGGTTGCCTTCCTGACCCGCACCACCCAAGGCTAGGATTTTCATGTCACGTTCCTCTGTTGGAGCGCGCCTGGAAGTGTCCCAAACAGATTCCCGCCAGACGCTTCGGATCCTTGACCATAACCGCTACAGGGTGAGCATGGCGGCTGCGTCCGCGGCGTATTCCTCCTCGGGGTTGAGGGGTTGTTGTAGCTGATCCAGAGATGGCGCCACCAGGCGACCGGTCTTTCGTGCTCGACTTCATTGGGCCCGTGGGTTTCGAGCAACGTTACGGCCTAGCTCTGCGTATGTACGGTCTCATGGCGGCCCAACCGCAGCGCAGTGATCGGCCGGTGGGTCAGGACAACTCGAAGCGGTCTGCATCCAGCATTGCCGGAAAATGCTCACGATGCGCGTGCAATCCAGCCGCGAGCAGGGTCGTGGTGGTGACCAGCTCCTGATCGGTGCATTCGCTCAGCGCATCGCCCAGGTAATCGATGACCGCACTGTCACCGGAATAGGTGAGGTCGTTGCCATCGATGCCAACACGGTTGACACCCGCCACGAAACACAGGTTCTCGATCGCCCGAGCCCGCAGCAGGGTTTTCCACGCATGCGCGCGCGCCGCGGGCCAGTTGGCGACATACAGGGCCAGGTCGTAATCCGGCGCTCCCTTGCGTTCGACATCGAAGCGGTTGCGCGAAAACACCGGGAATCGCAGGTCGTAGCAGACCATCGGGCAGATCCGCCAGCCCTTCCACTCCACCGTCAGGCGGTCACGGCCGGGGGCATAGCGCTTGTGTTCGCCGGCGTAGCGAAACAGGTGCCGCTTGTCATAGCTGTGCAAACCGCCGTCGGGCGTTGCAAACAGCATGCGGTTGAACACCTTGTCACCGTCGCGGATCTGCACGCTCCCGGTAACCGCCGCATCCAGCGCCCTGGCGTGCTCGCGCATCCACACCACCGACTCGCCGTCCATGCTTTCCGCATCATCAATGGCGTCGTTGGAGAAGCCGCTGGTAAACGTTTCCGGCAACACCACCAGATCGGTCAGACCGCGCAGGGAAGAGATCAGACCACCGTAATACTCGCGGTTGCCGGCCGGGTCGTGCCACAGGGTTTCGCCTTGGACCAGGGAGACACGAAGGTTGTCCATTACAGCTTCTCCAGTCGTTTGATCGCCGCGTCGCGGGTTGCTTCGCTCTTGGCGAAGCACAGGCGCACCAGCCGTTGTCCGGCCGGCGGCGTGCCATAAAAAGGCGAGAGCGGAATCGCGGCGACGCCGTGCTCGATCGCGAGCCAGCGACAGAATTCGGCGTCATCCAGGTCGCTTACCGCCGAGTAATCGACGAGCTGGAAGTAGCCACCCGGCACCGGCAGTGGCTTGAAGCGCGTTGTCAGCAGCTGCTCGCGGAAGCGGTCGCGCATGGGCTGGTAGAACGCGCCGAGCTGGAGGTAGTGCTCCGGCTCGTCTCGGATCATCTCGGCAAAGGCGAACTGCGCCGGGGCGAAGGTGCAGAAGGTGTTGTACTGGTGGACCTTGCGGAATTCGGCGCTCAACGCCGGCGGCGCCACGCAATAGCCGACCTTCCAACCGGTGCAGTGGTAGGTCTTGCCGAAACTGGAGATCACGAACGCACGCTCGCGCAGCTCGGGATAGCGCAGCACCGACTCGTGGCGCGCGCCGTCAAAGACGATGTGCTCGTAGACCTCGTCCGACAGCAGGTAGATCTCGGAATCGCGCAATAGCGCACACAGCTGCGCGATGTCATCGGCGTTGAGCATCGCACCGGATGGATTGTGCGGACTGTTGATCATCAGCATCCGGGTCCGCGGCGTAACCGCTGCGCGGATCAGGTCCCAGTCCGGGGCGAAGGTGTGGGGGTCCAGAGGCACGTGCACGGGAACGCCTCCAGCCATTTCGATGGCCGGTTCGTAGCAGTCGTAGCAAGGGTCCAGGACGATGACCTCCTCGCCCGGCCGGACCACAGCGTGGATCGCGTCGAGGATGGCCTCGCTGCCGCCGGAAGTGACCGTGATCTCGGCATCAACGTCGGGCCGGTAGCCGTAGCAACGCTCGGTTTTCTCGGCGATCGCCTCACGCAAGGACGGTATACCGCTCATCGGCGCGTACTGGTTGCGGCCGTCACGCATCGCCCGGGCCAAGGCTTCCACGAGGCGTTCGGGCGGATCGAAATCCGGAAACCCCTGGCCCAAATTGACCGCATCGTGGTCGGCAGCCAGCTGTGACATGACGGTGAAAATCGTCGTGCCGACTTTGGGCAACTTCGTTTCCGGGGCCGGCACGGTGGGGGTGGAAGCGTTGATCGACATGGTCGGACCTGTGAGTCGCAAAGATAGCCAGTCTACGAAATACCGTGACGGCATGAGCGTTGTTCCGGCCGGCACGACCGGCGCCGTATCGCGGACGGGTCGAAGCACGCTTGCATCCCGCCGCCAGTAGTCGGAAGCTGGCTTACATGAGGACACTCAAGGTCGTCAATGCCATCGAGTTGGCCACTGCCTACGCCGCGGCCCGGTATGGGGTGCGGGTGGACGGGGAGGAGTTCCCGCTACTCGTGGGCGAGCGCGCAGCGGGGCTCGAAAGCCGCTGGCCTGCCCGCTCATACGCCTTCATCACCGCCTGGAACCCGGCCTCCGAACCGCGTCCCGACGACGCCAACCAACAAGCAGACGCCCAACTGGTGGCACGTCTGGAGGCGCTGGGCATCCAGCGCGAGCCCGCGTGGGCGGAAGGGCCGGACGGAAAGTGGCATGAACCGGGTTGGCTGCTCGCAGACATCGATGTGCCAACTGCCGCCGCACTGGGCGAATCGCTTGGGCAGGCAGCGATCCTTGCGTGGGATTCAGCCCAGCCGGTGACCCTGCGGATGCTGGCGCCAGGTCCTTCAATGGATGCATGGAAGGAGGCAGTTTCCAACCGCGAACTGCCGTACGACGCAGCGGCCTGCGTCCACTGGAAAGAGCAGCAACGGGACGCTCCGCCGAACGGCTAACATGGGCGCCCGGAGTTTCACCGGCCACTACGCCTCCAGATGACCGCCGCCGATAGATCCGCCCCGCCCCTGCTCGCCGCTCGCGGCCTGCATTTCGCACGCAACGACGACCCCGTGTTCGGCCCGCTGGATTTTTCCGTGGACGCGGGCGAAGCGCTGCTCGTGCAGGGCGGCAATGGGTCGGGCAAGACCACCTTGCTGCGCGTGCTTGCCGGACTGCTGCGCGCCGACGGCGGCGAGGTGGACATCGACGGGCAGCGGGCGCGGGTGTCGCGCCGGGCGCGCGCCATCGCCTATATGGGCCACCTGCCCGGTTTCAAGGCCGACCTGAGTGCGATGGAAAACCTGGCATTTCTCTCCGGCCTGCAGGGACGGCGTCGGAACCAGCTGCCGATCAATGCGTTGGCGATCGTGGGACTGGGCGGATTCGAGGACGCACTCGCCCGCCAGCTGTCCGCCGGACAGAAAAAGCGGCTCTCACTGGCGCGGCTGTGGTTGTCGCCAGCACCGCTGTGGCTGCTGGACGAGCCCTATGCCAACCTGGACCTGGAGGGCATCGAGCTGGTCAACCGGATGATCCAGGCGCACCTGCGCAGCGGCGGGGCGGCATTGGTAACGACGCACGGTGCCTACGCCGCACCGCCCGTGCGCACGCGCATGCTCGAGATGGTCCGACCGTCCGGCGGAGAAATGGCATGAGCGGCACCCTGCCAGGTCTCGTGGGGTCCGCTCAGGCGTTGATGAAGCGCGACCTGCGCCTGCTGTGGCGACGCCGCGGCGATGCGTTCCAGCCCGCGTTGTTTGCCCTGCTCGTGGTGGTGTTGTTCGCTCTCGCCCTTGGCGGCGAGCCCGACACTCTGGCCGCGGTCGCCGGTGCGGTGCTCTGGGTGGCCGTGCTGCTTGCCGGCCTGCTCTCGCTGGACACGCTGTTCCGTGGTGACGCCGAGGATGGCTCGCTTGAGCAATGGATGCTGGCGCCGGTTCCTCTTGGCTGGCTGGTGAGTGTACGCACCTTCATGCATTGGGCGACCACCGCCCTGCCGCTGCTGCTCGCCGCGCCGTTTCTGGCGGAACTGATGCATCTTCCGCGGGCGCAATTGCCGGTTCTGATGGCCGCTCTGGCCCTGGGTACTCCGTTGCTGAGCCTGCTGGGCGCCGTGGTCGCCGCATTGACCGTTGGAATGAGGCGCTCCGGTATACTTGTCGCCTTGCTGGCCCTGCCCCTTTACGTGCCTGTGCTGGTCTTCGGTGCCGGCAGCGTCGCTGCCGCGGCGCAAGGGCTGGACCCGGTCGGCCCGCTGCTTCTGCTGGGCGCGGGACTGGCGGTCGCGCTGGTGCTGGCCCCACTGGTGGCAGCAGCGGCGATCCGGATTGCTTTGAATTGAGGCATATGAATCCCATCGTCCTGTGGTTCCACAAACTCGGTTCGCCTCCCTATTTCGACCGTTTCGCCGCCCGCTGGGCGCCGTGGGCGTATGGGTTGGGCCTGCTGGTGATGGCGTGGGGGGTTTATGGCGCTCTGTTCACCGTGCCGGCCGATTACCAGCAGGGCGACAGCTTCCGCATCCTCTATATCCACGTGCCCGCGGCCTGGATGAGCCTGGCCGTGTTCGGCCTGATGGCGATCTACGCCGCAATCGCGCTGATCTGGCGGATCAAGTTGTGCGAGATCCTCGCGATGGCGTGCGCCCCGATCGGCGCCGGCTTCACCCTCATCACGCTGCTGACCGGGGCGATCTGGGGCAAGCCGATGTGGGGCACGTGGTGGGACTGGGATCCACGGCTGACGACGCAGCTGATCCTGTTGTTCCTGTATCTGGGCGTGATCGGCCTGTACAACGCGATCGATGACCGCCGCAGTGCCGCCCGCGCCGCCGGGCTGCTGGCCATTGTCGGTGTGGTGCTGTTGCCGATCATCCGGTACTCGGTGGTGTGGTGGAATTCGCTGCACCAGGGGCAGACGATCCGCCTGCTGGGCGAGTCGACGATGGACCCAAGCATGCTGCAGCCGTTGATCTGGATGCTGGTCGGCACCAAGTTGTGGTTCATCGGTGCGCTACTGGTGCGGGCCCGCGCCGACAACCTGCGCCGCGAGTCGGGCAAGGCCTGGGTTGCGGCGCTCGCTTCCGGGCCTACCAGGGACAAACAGCAAGCCACCCCGGGGACCTCGCCATGAGCTACCTGGGCTATGTCATTGCCGCTTACGCGGTGTTTGTGGCCGTGCTGGGTGGGGAGTTCCTCGCCAGCTGGCTGCAGGTGCGCAGGGAGTTGCGCACCGCACGGCGCCGTGTCGCCCGGCAGACCGCCGCCCGCGCGCATCAGGCGCCGCCCTCCGTATCCAATGAGTTGACCCGATGAATCCGATTCGCCGCCGCCGCCTGATCTGGGTGCTTGCCCTCGTCGTCGCCGCTGCCATCGCCGCCTCTCTGGTGGCGATGGCGCTGCAGCGCAACGTTGCCTACCTCTACACGCCCAATGAAGTGATCACCGGCGAGGCCGGCGCGGATGTGTCATCCGGGCAGGCCCGGTTCCGCCTCGGCGGCATGGTCGCGGAAGGCTCGCTGAAACGTACCGAGGGCTCGCTGGACTCGCATTTCAGCGTGACCGATGGCGATGCCGAGATGCCGGTGGTTTACACCGGGATCCTCCCGGACCTGTTCCGCGAGAATCAGGCGGTGATCGCCACCGGGCGGATGGAGGGTGACCGCTTCGTCGCCGAGCAGGTGCTGGCCAAGCACGATGAGACCTACATGCCCAAGGAAGTGGCCGACAAGATGGGCATCGCTCACCAGAAACACGACGTCGATATCCCGGTGGGCCCGTAGGCATGTTGCCGGAGCTGGGCCAACTCGCCCTGATTCTCGCCCTGCTGGTGGCCGCCCTGCAGACGGCACTGCCCCTGATCGGCGCTCACCGCGGTATCCAGACCTGGATGGCCGTGGCCCGGCCGGCGGCCTACGCGCAGATGGTGCTTGTGGGGTTTGCGTTCGTGGTGCTGACGATCGGATTCGTCTTGCAGGATTTCTCCTTGCTGTACGTGGCTGAGAACTCCAATTCGCTGCTGCCGCTGGGCTACCGCTACACCGCGGTCTGGGGCGCACACGAAGGCTCGCTGCTGATGTGGGCGACGGTGCTCACGCTGTGGACGGGCGCGGTGGCGAAGTTCTCGCAACGCCTCCCGGCCGAGGTGGTCGCCCGCGTGCTCGGGGTGATGGGCATCGTCAGCCTGGGCTTCCTCGCCTTCCTGATCTTCACCAGCAACCCGTTCGAGCGGCTGTTGCCGGCCGCGATGGAAGGGCGCGACCTCAATCCGCTGCTGCAGGACCCGGGGATGATCATCCATCCACCGATGCTGTACATCGGCTACGTGGGCTTTGCGGTGCCGTTCGCCTTCGCCATCGCCGCGTTGCTGGACGGCCGGGTGGACACGCGCTGGGTGCGCTGGACGCGGCCGTGGACCAACGTTGCCTGGTCGTTTCTTACCCTCGGCATCGCGCTTGGCAGCTGGTGGGCGTATTACGAGCTGGGCTGGGGCGGCTGGTGGTTCTGGGATCCGGTCGAGAACGCGAGCTTCATGCCGTGGCTGGCCGGCGCAGCGCTCTTGCACTCGCAGGCCGTCACCGAGAAACGCGGCAGCTTCCGCGGCTGGACCTTGCTGCTGGCGATCGCCAGTTTCTCGCTGTCGTTGCTGGGCACCTTCCTGGTGCGCTCGGGCGTGCTTACCAGCGTGCACGCCTTCGCCGCCGATCCGGCTCGCGGCCTGTTCATCCTGATCTTCCTTGGCATCGTGATTGGCGGCTCGCTGATCCTCTACGCGATCCGTGCCCCGGGAATTCACCACGACAAGCCCTTCGCGGTCTACTCGCGTGAAACCCTGCTGCTGGCCAACAACCTGCTGCTGGCCACGGCTTGCGCGATGGTCCTGCTGGGTACGCTGTATCCGTTGCTGGCGGACGCGCTCGAGCTGGGCAAGATCTCGGTCGGGCCGCCCTACTTCGCGCTGCTCTTCATCCTGTTGATGGCGCCGATCGTCCTGCTGTTGCCGTTTGGGCCGCTGACCCGCTGGCAGCGTGACCAACCATCGCGTGTCGTGGCGATGCTCGCGCCGTGGCTGCTGGTCGCTTTGATTGCGGGCGTGGCCGCGTTCTTCCTCGCCCCTCAGGGTCGCTGGAAAGTGGCCGCAGGCATCTTCGGCGCCGTGTGGGTGGCACTGGGGACGCTGCGCTTTGTATGGTCCCGCTACAAGGGCGCCAAGACCCGCATGACGGCGGAAATGCTGGGCATGACACTGGCCCATTTGGGCGTGGCGGTGTTCCTGGTTGGCGCGCTGCTGGTTGAAGGCCTTGAGCAGCAGAAGGAAGTTGCGGTCAAGGCGGGCCAGACCGTGGAATTGGGGCACTACTCATTCCGTTTTGACGGCGTCGACATGCGACAGGGCCCGAACTACACCGCCAGCTACGCAACGGTGCACGCGTTCAAGGACGGCAAGCCCCTTGCCGAGCTGCACCCGGAGAAGCGCACCTATGCCAGCGGCGGCGAAGTCATGACCGAGGCGGCGATCGTCAGCGGCGTTACGCGCGACCTCTACGTGGCGATCGGCGAATCGCTGGGCAATGACGCCTGGGCACTGCGCATGCAGGTCAAGCCGTTCGTGCGCTGGATCTGGGCCGGCGCGCTGCTGATGATGCTCGGCGGGCTGGTATCGGCCTCCGACAAGCGTTTCCGCCGGCCTGCGCCGCTCGCCGTCCAACCCGAGGCCACGCCATGACTCACATCGAAAAATCGACGTTCTCGCGTTGGGTGCCGTTGCTTGCCGCTGCGGCGATTGGCGCCCTGCTTCTGGCAGGTGTGATCCTGAGCCGCAACCAGGATCGCGAAGCCTTGCCCTCACCGCTCATCGGCAAGCCGGCTCCGACGTTCGACTTGCCGGTACTGCACGACGGCTCCTACCGGATTTCATCGAAGGAGCTGCTGGGCGAGCCGTATTTGATGAACGTCTGGGGCAGCTGGTGCCCGGAGTGCCGGGTCGAGCATCCGGTGCTCACAAAATTTGCCGAGACCAAGCGCGTGCGCGTGGTTGGCTACAACCTGAAGGACGAACGCGAAGACGCGCTGCGCTGGTTGGAGCAGTTCGGCAACCTCTACTTCGTGGTGCTGGCCGACTACAGCGGCGATACCGCCCTGGACTGGGGCATCTACGGTGCGCCGGAGACCTTCTTGGTCGACGCCAAGGGCGTTGTTCGCTGGAAACACGTTGGCACGGTGACGCAGGAAATCCTCGACGACGAGGTCATCCCGCTGCTCGATCGCATGGACGCTGAATCATGAGGCGTCGCTGGCAGCTGATGTGGGTGCTGGTCCTGCTGTTGCCGGCGCTGGCGTTCGCGCAAGCGGTCAGGGACCCTTCGCCGATGCAGTTCACCGACCAGGCCGAAGCCGACCGGTTCCACGACCTCGCCGGCGAGCTGCGCTGCGTGAAATGTCAGAACCAGTCGCTGGCGGACTCCAATGCCGCCATCGCCCAGGACCTTCGCCATGAGGTGCTGGCCCTGATGCGCCAAGGCAAGTCCAATCCAGAGGTCAAGGAATACCTGGTGGCTCGCTACGGCGAGTTCGTGCTGTACAGGCCGCGGATGGATACCAAGACGTGGCTGCTCTGGTTCGGTCCCGCCTTGGTGCTGCTGGCCGGGGCGATCGTGGTGGTCAACGTGGTGAGGCGGCACTCGCGGCTGGCGGCCGGCGGACCCGGAGACAGCCCCAAGGCCACCGCCGCCGTCGATGAGGACCAGGAGTGGTGATGACTACGTTCGTGATTGCCGGACTTGCAATGGCCCTGGGGGTGATGCTGTGGGTGTTGCGGCCGCTCTGGCGCAGCCGACCGCTGCCGGGCATCGCCCTGACGGTGCTGTTGGCCATCAGCGCCGGCCTGCTCTACACGGTCATTGGCACCCCGCGCGCGCTGGATCCGCTGCAGCGTACCGCTCCGGAGACCTTGGCCGATGCCGTCGGTCAACTGAAGGCCGAGCTGGCCCGCGACCCCAACCAGGTGGAGGGCTGGCGCTTGCTCGCGCGCGCCCATCTCGCCCAAGGCGGTATCGAGGAGTCGATGCGGGCCTACGACCGCGCGTTGAAGCTGGCGCCCGATGATCCCGACATCCTGACCGAAGCCGCCGAGGTCCGTGCCCGCTCGCACGCCGACCGCAGTTTCGATGCCACCTCGGTCGACATGCTGGAGCACGCGCTCGCCCAGCAGCCCAATCACCAGCGCGCCCGCTGGTTTCTCGGCATTGCCAAGCGCCAGGGCGGAGACCCCGCCGCAGCCGTGGCGACCTGGGAGCCGCTGCTCAGCCAGGTAGATCCGGCGACGGCCGCCAGCCTTCGCTCGCAGATAGACGCCGCACGTCAAGACGCCGGGATGGAACCGCTGCCCGACGCCGCACCGGTCGCCGCGTCACCGGTGAACATCACCGTCAGCGTGTCGCTCGATCCGCGCCTGGCGATGCAATACCCGCAGGGGTCCAGCGTCTTCGTCATCGCACGCCAGACCAACGGGTCCCCGGTACCGGTCGCGGTAAAGAAGCTGCAGGCCGGCGCGTTCCCGCTCACCGTGACACTGACCGACAGCGACAGCCTGATGCCGACCATGAAGCTGTCCGAGCTCGAGCAGGTGCGTCTGAGCGCGCGAATTTCCGCCAGCGGCGAGGCCAGCGCGCGCCCCGGCGATTTCGAGTCGGCGCCGGTCGAGCTTGAGACAGGTCCAGAGGTTGCGGCCGCGTTGTTGATCGACCAGGTGGTCAAGTAGGTAGCCGCTAGATGACAGAATTCATCCCGCCAGGCACGCGCTGGATAGACCTCCCCTCGCCCTTCCCGATGAAGCGCGGTGGTCAGTTGCACGGCGCGCGGATTGCCTACGAGACCTGGGGCGAACTCAATGCCGCCGCGGACAACGCGGTGCTGGTCGCACCCGGACTCTCGCCCAATGCCCACATGGCCTCGTCGGACGCCAATCCCGCAGACGGCTGGTGGGAGCCCATGGTGGGCCCGGGAAAGCCCATCGATACCAACCGCTGGTTCGTCATCTGCGCCAACCCGCTGGGCAGCTGCAAGGGCTCAACCGGGCCGGCCTCGACCAACCCGGCCACCGGCCTGCCGTACCGCTTCGATTTTCCCGAACTGTCGATCGAGGACGGTGCCGACGCCCTCGCCCACGTCGTCCGCACCCTGGGCATCGAGCGTTTGGCCTGCGCGGTCGGCAACTCGATGGGCGGCATGGTCGCGCTGTCGCTGTTGATCCGTCATCCGGGCATCGCGGCCGCCCATTTGAACGTGGCCGGCGCGGCCCGCGCGCTGCCGTGGTCGATCGCCATCCGCTCGTTGCAGCGCGAGGCGATCCGCCTGGACCCCAATTTCAACGGCGGCGATTACAGCGACGCGGCCTACCCGGAGTCCGGCATGCGCATGGCGCGCAAGCTGGGCGTCATCACCTATCGCTCCGCGTTGGAATGGGACGGCCGCTTCGGTCGGGTCAGGTTGGACTCCGAGCAGACCGAGGATGAGCCGTTCGGCCTGGAGTTCCAGGTGGAGAGCTATCTGGAAGCCCACGCACGACGCTTTGTCCGTAATTTCGACCCCAACTGCTATCTGTATCTCAGCCGGTCGATGGACTGGTTTGACCTGGGCGACCACTGCGCCGAGCGCGAAGTGGGCGACCGCGCGGCCAGCCACGCACACACGCGCGCCGGCCTGGCGGCGATCCGTATCGAGCGTGCGCTGACGATTGGCGCTCGCACCGATGTCCTGTTCCCGCTGCAACAGCAGATGGAGATCGCCGACGGGCTGCGCGAAGGCGGGGCAACGGCCGATTGCCTGCCGATGCCTTCGCCGCAGGGGCACGATGCGTTCCTGGTGGATTACGATCGTTACTGCCCGGCGATCCGCGCGTTTTTCGATAGTCTTTGATGCGGGCGATCGGCACCTCGCGCCGGGATCGGCCCATCGGCGACAGCAAGCCGATCCATTAGGTCCAATCCGATGAAAGCAAGCGCCCTGCGCGATGTTCGTTCCGGTCGAGGGTGAGTGGTTCGCGGGGGTCGAGAAGGCGCTCCCCGTCGACCTGTGAGGGTTCCATAGCAGCCGCTGGCCCGGCAATCGCGAATTCCGACTTGCGGGAGCTGATCCGTACGCTCCGCCTGCACCCGCCTGCACACGCCGAATGGACGCCGGGTACCGTAAAACAGCTGTTCGGCGCTGTCGCAGCCCGCGCCTTATTGCCGGCGCCGTTGCTTCTGCCGCAAAACAGCAGCGCCCCAACTCCACTACCGCTCTTTCAGGAAAGTCCCATGCACGTCCTTATCGTCGGTGCAAACGGCAATATCGGCCGCCGTCTGATCAAGCGAATGGCCTCCGGTCCGCATAAAAGCCTGACCATGATCCGTGGACTGCGCTGCACCATCGCCCGCCCCGGCACGCTCACAGACGAGGCCGGCACCGGCAACGTCGAGATTGCCAAGGATCTTGGCCGCCACGGTAGCGTCCCGCCCGACGATCTGGCCACCGTGCTGCTCGGTGCATCGTCCGTGTCCCACGCCATCGCTGCCACTTAATGGAACGGGTAGAAGGCGCGGCGCGCTGGCGCATCCTGGCGGTGCTGCTCGGCGTCATCTTCATGTCGTTGATCGGCGTGAGCATCGTCAACGTCGCGCTGCCCTCCATCCAGATCGGGTTGGACGCGGACCAGTCGGACCTGCAATGGGTGCTGTCGGGGTATGCCCTGACCTTCGGAATCATCCTGGTGGCCGCTGGTCGCGCTGGCGACATTGTCGGGCGAGGCGGAATTTTCCTGGTGGGCGTGGGCATCTTCACTCTCGCCTCCATTGCCGCCGGCTTCGCCCCGGACGCGACGTGGCTCAACGCGGCCCGGTTCGTCCAGGGCATCGGCTCGGGACTGGTCAGTCCGCAGGCAATCGGCATGATCCAGCAGTACTTCCGCGGCGACGAGCGCGGGCGTGCCTTCGGTTACCTGGGAACCGTGGTGGGGTTTTCCGTTGCCATCGGCCCGGTGCTCGGAGGCTTTCTCATCGGCGCCGGGGGTCCCGACCTCGGCTGGCGCCTGACATTCCTGGTGAACGCTCCCATCGGAATAATCGCCATCATCCTCGGAATCAGATGGTTCCCCAAGCCGCTTTTCCGACGACCTCGGCAAACAGCCCCAACGGGAACGGATCGGCTAACAAGCTGGCTGTGGTCGCTGGATCCGGTCGGCTCGGTACTGCTTGGGCTGGCCCTGCTGGCCATCCTGTTTCCGTTCATGACCTCCGGCGGCTCGGCACTGTGGTGGGCGCTGTTGCCCACCGGCATCGGGCTGGTCTGGGTGTGGCTGCGCTGGGAGACGCGTTGCCCGCGCCTGGGGCACACCCCGATGGTGGATCTGGATATCTTCCGCACCAGCAGCTTCGCCAACGGCGCGGTGATCATGACCCTCTACTTCACCGGGATGACGAGTGTCTGGGTATTGGTAGCCCTTTATGTACAGGACGGCCAAGGGAAAACCGCGTTTGAATCCGGCCTCTTTGGCATTCCCAGTGCGCTTCTATCGGCCTACGCAGCCCACTGGTCCGGCCGCCGGGTAAATCACTACGGGCGCAAGATCGTTATCGGCGGACTGTTCCTGGCCCTGCTAGGCCTGTTCGCCAGCATTGCGGTCGTGCTCCTGCACGAACGATTCAATGTGAGCGTGTGGTGGCTCGTGCTGTCGCTGTCGTTCATCGGCCTGGCGCAAGGAGCGGTGATCAGCCCGAACCAGACACTGACACTGGCGGAGGTGCCATTGGAGTATGCGGGGAGCTCGGGAGCGATCATGCAGACCGGACAGCGCGTCGGCACCTCGGTGGGAATCGCAATGATCACCGCGGCGGTGTTTGCGTCGCTTGCGCGATGGTCATGGTCGGTCGCCGTGGTGATCGGCTTTGGCTTGATCTCGCTCGTGGTGCTTGTAGCGTTGGCGATGGCTTTCAAGGATCAGCGCGATCGCCAAAAGATCGCAGCCAACTCGACCGGGGCCGAAGACGGGCAACCGCGGACGGCGTTAGTCAGCGACAGCCATTTCTGATCCTTGCTCTCCGGGCAGATGGTTTCATACACCTTGATCAGCTGGCTCCGGCGGACCATGGGAGACCTCGGGCAAGCGCCAGGACCACGCACTTCCAATCAGACCCATCGCTCCCAGCAGCAGCAAAGCCCAGGACGTGCCCAGCATTGCCACGCCCGCGCTGAGGCCGCCGGTCACCAAAAGCAGCACGCCGATGACGGTGTTGCTGACCGCCGTGTAGTCGGTGCGCTTGTTGCCCTCGGCCATATCCACCAGGTAGGTCTTGCGGCCAATGCGCACCCCCGAATGGGCGATCGCCAAAACAAAGAACGCCGCGGGATAGAACCAGCCGCCGACGCGCCACGACGGAGCAAGCAACGTCACTCCGGCGACAAACAGGCACACCAGTGCGGCAAGCCCGCCACCCAGGATCATCACCTGGCGGCTGGATGCATCGGCCATGAATCCCCACACACTGGCGCTCAACGCGCTGGCCAATCCGGACGCGACGACGAACCCGCCCAACAGCACCGCACTTTCGCTGCGTTGCTGGGCGAGCACCACCACGAATGGCGATCCCAGCGCGGATGCGAGCAGGAAAGCCCGGGCGATGACGAAGTTTCGGAAGGGTGCATCGCGCACCAGCAGGCCCAGGCTGCCAATGGCTTCGCGCAGGGCGTTGCCGCCACCGGCCGTCTCCCCGTGGAACTCATCGACCCCGGAGAACACCGCGGCCGCCACAAACCAGCACAGCCCCGCAGCCATCAGTAGCAACGAGTAGAACCGCATGCTGGGGTCGCTGCCGCCTTCAAACAGCAGCAGTCCAACGATCAATGCGACCACCCCGGAGAGGGTGGACGCCAGTCCGGCCAGACGTCCCCGCCGGGACTTCGGCACGCTCTTGCCCTGAACATCCTTCATGGCCACCGAACAGAAACCGCGGCTGACGCTGAACAGCACCAACAGACCAATCACCGACAATGCAGCCGGGAGACCCTGCAGAAGCCACACGGACGCCGCCATGCCGAGCACCACCAGTCCCTGCAGGATAGCTCCCATCACCCAGAACCACTTGCGCACCGGATGGCGGCGGACCCAGGCACCGATGACCAGCTGTGGGATCAGCGATCCGGACTCCCGGATCGGAACCAGCACCCCGACCAGCGCCTGGGGGGCACCGACGGCCACGATCAGCCACGCCAGCACCGTCTTGGGGTTGATCAAGAGGTCACCGATCTTGGTGAACATGCTGGCGACGATGATGCGGAAAAAGTTGCCGGGCACTTCCCGACACGCTTCCTGGCAGATGTCGGTGCAGACGCGGGCATCCTCCTCGTTGGCGACAAGCGCGTACAGGCGTTCGGTCGCGGTGGAATGTTTCATCGAGCTATGAATGTCCCGGTGCTATAAGGACCTCTGCGGTCGCCGACGCGGAAGCACAGGAGAAGAAGATGAGGACATACAAGGTCGGATATCTGGTCGGCAGCATTGCCAAAGACTCCATCAACCGCAAGCTGGCCAACGCGATGTTCAAACTCGCGCCCAAGGAGCTCCACTTCGAGGAGATTTCCTACCGCGACCTGCCGATCTACAGCTACGACTACGACCCGGACTATCCGGATTCCGGGCGCAAGTTCAAGCAGGCCATCGAGAGTTCCGACGCGATCCTGATCGTGACCCCCGAGTACAACCGTTCGATTCCCGGCGGCCTGAAGAACGCGCTGGACTGGGCCAGTCGCCCTTGGGGCACAAACTCGTTCGCCCACATTCCCTCGGCGGTGATCGGCACCTCGCCGGGCGCGATCGGCACCGCCGTGGGCCAGCAGCACCTGCGCAGCATCCTGGGCTTCCTCAATTCTCCGCAGATGAACTCGCCGGAGGCCTACATCCAGTTCAAGGACGGGATGATCAATGAATCCGGCGAGATTGCCGATGCCTCCACGACCGAGTTCCTTGGCGGCTACCTCAAGGCCTTCCACGATCACATACGACACGTCCTGAGCAAGCTACCGGTTGAGAGTTGAAATGGCAGGAGAAGCAAGCACGTGATCGAACTTGTGATCAGGCAGCGCACCCGCGACCTCGGCAGTTTCGAAGTCGGTCGGGTGTTGCCGTTCGCCAAACGCCGGATGGTGGGCCCGTATATTTTCTTCGACCGCATGGGGCCGAAGGACATGGAGCCGGGCCTGCCCCTGCAGGCCGACGTGCGGCCGCACCCGCATATCGGCCTGTCAACGCTCACCTATCTTTTCAACGGCGAGATCACGCATCGCGACAGTGTCGGCTCGGAGCAAGCCGTGGGTCCGGGCGAGGTCAATCTGATGACGGCCGGCAGGGGCATCACCCACTCGGAGCGATTCGAGCGCCTGCGCCGGGAAGGCGGCATGCTGGACGGAATCCAAGCCTGGGTCGCCCTGCCCGACGAGCGCGAAGAGATGGATCCGGGGTTCTGGCACTACGACAGTGCGTCGCTGCCGGTTTTTGACGCCGACGGCGTGGTCGGGCGACTGATCGCCGGCCGTCTTGCCGGCATCGTCTCGCCCGTGCGGACCGAATCACCCCAGTTCTACGTCCACTGGCGCATCAGTGCCGGCGCGCGCGTCTCGCTGCCGGCCGAATATCCCGAGCGAGCCGTCTATGTGGCGCGCGGTGCGGTGGAGCTGGACGGCCAGCGCGTTGACGCCGGTTCGATGGCTGTCCTGACGCCCGGCAAGGCCGCGACCATCTCCGCCGTCGGCGATTCGATGGTGATGGCCTTGGGCGGCGACCCGGTGGGGCCGCGTTACATCGATTGGAACTTCGTCTCCTCCTCCAGCGAGCGGATCGAGCAGGCCCGCGCGGACTGGTCGGCCGGGCGAATGAAACTGCCGGATCTGGACAACAAAGAATTCATCCCGCTGCCGCCCAAGATCGGTCAGATGCGCGAGCCGGAACCGATGTCGTGAATGACAAAACGCGCGCTGATCCGGTGCGCGCGCTATCTTGAGCAGGCACGGATCCGCCGATAGCATGAACCCCTGACGGCTGCGGCATTTTCCACGGATTTGCGAATCGCCCGACGTCACTACTGGTAGTACGAGGCTTGCCGAAAGCGTTGCGGACGTGCGTCTCGGCCGCAGTCGGGTGGAATCCACACAAATCCAAGTCTGGAGCTCAAAGTGTCCGCCGTATCTCCGCCGAACCCAAAGCCGTCCTTTTCCTGGTTTGTCCTGAGCCTGATGGCCAGCGTCACCTTCGTGGGAATCCTGTCCGAGCTGGTGCCGTCGGGAATCCTGCCGCAGATGACCGAGGGGCTGGGCGTCGAGGAAAGCGATGTCGGCTTTCTGGTCGGTGTGTATGCCCTTGCCTCCGCCGTTGCCGCCATTCCCCTGGTCAGCGCGACCCTCGCCTTCAACCGCAAGGCGCTGTTGATGGCGCTATTGATCGGGTTTGCGGTTTCCAACGTCGTGGTAGGTGTCTCGTCGTCCTATCCGGTGATCATCGCCGCGCGTATTGTCGGCGGCATCTGCGCCGGCGTGATGTGGCCGATGATCGCCGCGTACGGCACCCGGCTGGTCCCCGAACACATGCATGGCAAGGCCATCACGGTGATCATGTCCGGCAATACCCTGGGCATCAGCATCGGGCTGCCGGCGATGACCGCGATCGGCCTGATGTTCGGCTGGCGCAGCGTCTTTCTGGCCTTGGGCGGGATCGTCGCGGTGATCGCAGTGCTGTCGTATTTCTTTTTACCCTCGGTGAGCGGCGAAAAGCTCAGCAAGAGCAACTCGCCGCTGGCGGTGCTGAAAATGCCGTCGATCCTGATCGTCCTGCTGTTGACCTTCTTGTCCGTCGCGGCCCACTACGGCGTCTACACCTACATCACCTTGCTGGTCGAGATGATCGGGTTCGCCGGCGGCATCGGCGTGGCGCTGCTGATCTTCGGCATCGGCTCGGTCATTTCCGTGGTGCTTTCCGCGAAATACATCGACGCGCATCTGCGGCCCCTGATCGTGGTCATGCTCGGCATCGGCGGCCTTTCCATGGCCCTGTTCCTGGCCTTCAAGGGAATGGCGGGCGTCTCACACATCGCGTTCTTCCTTTGGGGCCTGGCCTTCGGTCCGCTGGTGACGATGTACCAGACCGCCGTGAGCAAACAGGTCGAGAAAGCCAAGGACGTCGCCACGTCGGTGCAGTCGAGTGTCTTCAACCTCTCCATCATGATCGCGACCTGGGTCGGTGGAATGCTGCTGAACGACTCCCCCTCGGCCGGCATCAAGCGCATCGTCTACCTGTCGCTCGCCTGTTTTATCGCGGCCATGATTATCGCGTTTCTGGCCAAACGCACGCTGCGGTCCTCCCCCGTTCCGGCCAGCAGAAAATGACAGAGAAAAGCCATGAAAAAATACACCAATGCCCGGATCTACCGGCAGCACGATGATCTCAACGAGATCCTGGTAGACAAGGGCGTCATCCAGAAGATTGGCAAGAATCTGGGCCAGGCCGATGAGGAGATCGACCTGCAGGGCCGTCTGGTGGTTCCACCCTACGTGGATTCCCACCTGCACCTGGATTACGTCTATACCGCCCGCAGCGAGGGCGCGACCAACAACAGCGGTACATTGTTCGAAGGCATTGCCCGCTGGCACGACGTCAAGAAGACCCAGACCCTGGAGGACGCCAAAGAGCGCGCCTTGAAGGGCATCCGGGAAGAGGTATCCAAGGGCGTCCAGTACATCCGCACCCACATCGACGTGTGCGACCCGCGGCTGACGGGCCTGAAGGCGATGCTGGAAATCCGCGAACAGCTGAAGGACAAGGTCACCATCCAGATCGTCGCCTTCCCCCAGGAGGGTATGTACGCCTACAAGGGCGGCGACGAGATGGTCGAGGAAGCGCTGAAGATGGGCGCCGACTGCGTCGGTGCGATCCCGCACTTCGAGTGGGCCCGCGAGATCGGCGAGAAGTCCATGCACCGCACCGTCGAGCTGGCGGTCAAGCACGACAAACTCATCGACGTGCATTGCGACGAGACCGACGACGTGATGAGCCGCTTTGTGGAGTTGCTCAACGCCCTGGTGATGGCCGAAGGGATTGGCAGCCGCACCGCCGCCAGCCACACCTGCTCGTTCGGCTCGGCGGACAATGCCTACGCCTTCCGCATGATGGGACTGTTCCAGAAATCCGGGATGAACTTCATCTCCCTGCCCACTGAAAACGCCTATCTGCAGGGCCGGCAGGACACCTATCCCAAGCGTCGTGGCCTGACCCGGGTCAAGGAGCTGTGGGAGAGCGGCATCAACGTCTGCTTCGGCCAGGACTCGATCAACGATCCGTGGTACCCGGTTGGCAACGGCAACCTGATGAACATTCTCGACAACGGCATCCACCTGGCGCAGACGATGTCCTTCGAGGAACTCGACAAGTGCCTGGACCTGATCACTTACAACGGCGCGAAGACCTTCAACGTCGAAGACCAGTACGGCATCGAAGCGGGCAAGCCGGCCAACTTCCTCGTGCTGGACGCCAACTCACCCTTTGAAGCCGTGCGCCAGCGCGCCGATGTGCTGGCCTCGATCCGCAACGGCGAGTACCTGTTCAAGCGCCCGGAGCCGGACTACGAGATCGCGCTCGCCATCTAGATTGGGCTTATCCTGGCGGGCTTTCACTGGACCAATAGACAAAAACGAAGGGCCTGCGATCTCTCGCAGGCCCTTCGTTTTAATTGGTGCCGAAGGGGGGACTCGAACCCCCACAATGTCTCCATCGGCGGATTTTGAATCCGCTGCGTCTACCGATTCCGCCACTTCGGCGCGGACCGGGAGTATAGCGGAGGCCACGCGCTGTGCTCCACCTTTTTTGCCCTCACCACGGCCACCAGCCACGTCCGCTCAGCGCATAGCGGTCGGCCGCGCGCTCGAACCGGTTGCGTGCGCTTACGCCGCCGCTCAACAGGTACAGAGGCAGGAACAACGGCCCCAGCGCCATGTACTGATAGATGTGGGCCCGCTCGTGATCAGCCAGGCATACCGACGGCTCCATGCCCCACCCTGCTTTGTGGGCGTAGGTGTGGCAGTGCGCATCGAGATCTTCGCCGGTGTGGATGATCACGTTGCCCAGCGTGAGCGCCCCGCCCGGGCCCCAGCGCCAGTTGTGGAATACCAATGCCAGATCGGCGGCCCGCCATTGGATTCGCGCGCCAAACGGAAGACCGGCCAGGCCCAAAACAAGCCCCAGCACGGTGTTGGGGGACGTCCACGCCATGCCGGCGATCACAGCCAGAAGCGTACCGCGTCCAGGCCAGCGACTTGTCAGACGCCTTCCTCCGGCATCAGCAGCCACAGGATCAGATAGACGATGATGCCGGGGAACGCGGCGGAAGCGATTGAAAGGATCACGTACAGCAGTCGCAGCAGGTTAGCGTTCCAGCCGAAGCGCCGGGCAATGCCGCCCATGACCCCGGCCAGCATTCGATCGTTGCGCGAGCGGGTAAAGGGACCAGTCGCGGATTTCATGGGGAACCCTCCTCTGTCAGCGCGACCGCGGCGCAAGCCAGTCATGCACCGCCTGCGGAACCTCACGCTGGGCGCGGCTGGAGACGTAAATGCCGATATGGCCCCCACGGAACGACAGCTCGCTGTAGTCCGCGGTGCCCACCAGGCCACCCAATGCCTGCGATGAGGACGGCGGCACCAGATGGTCATGCTGGGCGAACACATTCAGTACCGGCATGTCGACGCGGGACAGATCCACACTGCGGTCGCCGATGCGGATGCTGCCCTTGATGAAGCCATTGGCCTGATAGAACTGCTTGGTGAACTGGCGGAACGCCTCACCGGCCTGGTCGGGCGAGTCGAAGATCCAGTTCTCCATGCGCAGGAAGTCCTCCAGCGCATCCTTGTCATCCATGATGTCGATCAGCCCCACATACTTCTGCACGAACAGCCGCCACGGCTTCAACGTCAGGTAGGTGAAGTTCATCATGTCGGCGGGGATATTGCCCAGCGTGTCGACCATCAGGTCCACGTCGACTTCACGGATCCAGTTGGACAGCATGTTGTCTTCGGTGTGGAAGTCCACCGGAGTGACCATGGTGATCAGGTTCTTGATCTTCTCCGGATTCAGCGCCGCGTAGCACAGGGAAAACGCTCCGCCCTGGCAGATGCCCAGCAGGTTGATCGCGTCCAGATGATGGGCCGCGCGAATGTGGTCGATGGCGCCGCCCAGGTAGCGCTGGATGTAATCCTCAAGCTCCAGGTACCGATCGGAGCGATCGGGGTAGCCCCAATCCAGGATGTACACATCCTCGCCGCGAGCCAGCAGTCCCCGCACGATCGACTTGTCCGGCTGCAGGTCAACCATGTAGGGCCGGTTGACCAGTGCGTAGGCAATCAGCAGAGGCACCTTCGCGGTAGGTGCGCGGCCGTCTTCCAGCTGGGCGCCTCGATAGCGGTACAGCCGGACCTTGCCGTCGCTCCAGACTTCCTCTTTGGGCGTAGCGCCGTAGCCGATGTCGCCGACTTGATGAAGGGTCTTCAATCCCGCGCGCAGCTTCTCCTGCACGACGCCCGCTTCCCGCGCCAGAGCATCGGCGCTGAAGTCGAACGGGCCAACGGAGAATGGTGAGGAAGTGTCCATATCAGCTGGCCTTTGTGGTGGTCTTCTTTACCGCAGCGCGAGACGGACTCGCAGCGGTCTTCTTCGCCGGTGCCTTGGAGGCCGCGGCCTTCTTGGCCGCAGGTGCATTGGCGCTTTTCTTTGCGGCAACTTTGGCGGGCCGTTTGCTTGCGGAAGTCCTGGCAGCTTTGCTCGCCGGTTTACTGGTCACCCGCTTCGCCACTTTTCTGGCCGCGCTCTCGCCGAGGTCTCGCTCCTTGCTGGCGGGCGGGTTCGCGACGGCCTGTTGTGCGGTCTTTGCATCAGGCGCTGCCGTTCGCTCAGCTACCGCGGGCGCGGTCGCTTGCGCGGTTGCCGGCCGGGACTCGCGGGCATCGGCAGCCTCGATCCGGGCACGCAACTGGCGAAGCTCGCGTTCCAGCTGGGTGATCTTGCGGTGCGCGGCATCCACTTCGGTCCGCGAAGGGATCCCCATCGACTCGCCAAGGTGCTCGATTTCCTTCTGTACCGCTGCACGCAGTTTCATCTGCGCGTTGCCCAACGCGCCGTAGGCATCGCGGAACCGCGGCGATATGGCAATGTCGGCGTAGGCGTCTTCGGCCGCGTCGATCCAAAGGTCGAACAGCGCGCCCATCGACTCGAGCTTGTTGCCGGGCTGGCTGCATTCCTCGAGTTTTTTCTCGAAGCGCGTGAAGGCATCCTGCAGCGCCTCGTTCATCAGCGACTGGTAGCCCTTGCTGTGGCGCTGGTAGTCCTGCTGGGCCTGGATGAGTTCCTTCCAGCGTTGCTCATGCTCGCGAGTGAGTCCGAAGGTCGGCGTCTCCAGCCAGGCGTTGCTCCCCTCGCGCAGCTTCTCAAGCCACGGCGAGACCTGCTGCATCCACTGCTCGAACCCCTGCTGGCCCTGCCCCTGCATGCCCTTGAGGGCATCGGCGAATGGGTTGGCAGCGTGTCCGCCGAACATCTCCTTCCATGCCTTGGCGACATCGCGTGCGCTGGCTTCCTGGCCGGCAAAGCGCGCGGCCAGCTCCTGGATCTGTGCGTACCACCCCTGGGCCTGGCTGTTGAACCGCTGTACGGTCGCATCCGCCTGCGGCATGCCGCCACTGGCCAACGCCGACCACCAGTTGACTGCCTCGTTCCAGCCGGGCAAGCCCGGAGTGGCCGTCGGACCGTTGCCGCCGGGGAAGCCCATGCCGGGGAAACCACCGGTGCCGACGGCGCCGGACGCTGGCGCACCCTGACCACCCGCCCGAAGCATCTCGCCCCAGTGGCTCCAGTACTGGCGGGCAAGCTCCGCCACTTGGCCTGCATCGGCGACGTTGCCGAACCCTCCGGGGGGAAAACCGCCCGCACCAAATCCCTGATTGCTCATTCAAACTCTCCCAAGCTTGCTTTGATCATAGCAATGCTGCAGTCGCGTGCCCGTGCACCGCACGCCCGATCAGGGCTTGGGAATCCGCACCGTCTTGCTGACCATCAGCACGCCGGAAATGGCGAACATCAGCACCAGGGGATGGAGCTGCCACGGACCGATCTTGAGCACGCCCAGCCACAGCTGAGAACCAATCGCGCCCTGCGCCGCGGCAATCCACAACACGATTACCAGCACGAGGCTGGTCGGAATCGGCGTGCCTTCGAAGTATTTGACCTTGCCCTCGTCCCCGGACAATTGCTCGGCGGTGACGTTGTAGCGCGCCAGCCGGCTCACTCCGCAACCGACGAAGAAGCTCAGGATCACCCAGTCCCACCCGCCCTGCATGCCGCATGCATAGGCCAGTGCCGCAGGCGCCACTCCGAAGGAGATCACGTCGGCGAGCGAGTCCAGCTCGCGGCCGAGAGTGGAAGCGGATTTACGCCAGCGCGCGACGCGCCCATCGAGTGCATCGAAGATGAAGGCCAGCGGGATCAGCGCCATGCCGATCATCAGGTCGAACACCACGCCCTCTTGCAGGAACCGCATCGCGGCGAAGATCGCGCCGGTGCCGCAAAAGGCGTTGCCGAGGGTGAACCAGTCCGCAAGCTGGAATTCGCGGAGCATCGAGAAATGACGGGGTTGCTGCATGGGTGGCTCCGGAGCGGTCGGCGGGCATTGCGCGAACCAGGATCCCCAGCGTGCCAAAGAGCGCGTGACGACGGCAACCGGGGCGGCAACCTGTCGCACAATGGATGCGGTCGGTGGCCTGCCCGGCTGCTGTTCCTTTCCACAGACGCCGCGTTCCCCCATGCCCACCCCGCTCCGCAAGATCCTTCACGTCGACATGGACGCTTTCTATGCGTCCGTCGAGCAGCGCGACGACCCGTCACTGCGCGGCAAACCGGTGGTGGTGGCGTGGCGCGGTGCCCGGTCGGTCGTGGTGGCGGCCAGTTACGAGGCGCGCGTATTCGGCGTGCGCTCGGCAATGCCGGCGATGCGTGCCGAACGCCTGTGTCCGGATGCGATCTTCATCCCGCCGGACTTCACGCGCTACAAGGAGGCCTCCCGGGTGGTGCGCGAGATCTTCCTGCGCCACACCGATCTGGTGGAGCCGCTTTCGCTGGACGAGGCCTATCTGGATGTCACCGACAACCGCAGCGGCCTGCCGTCGGCAACGGCCACCGCCGAGGCGATCCGCGCCGCAATCCGGGCCGAGACTGGCCTGACCGCCTCCGCTGGCGTCGCCAACAACAAGTTCCTGGCCAAGATCGCCTCGGACTGGAACAAGCCCGACGGCACCTTCGTGATCCGTCCGAGTCAGGTCCAGGCGTTCCTCACTCCCCTGCCCGTCGGGCGCCTGCCCGGCGTAGGCAAGGTGATGCAGGGCAAGTTGGCCGAGCTGGGCATCACTACCGTCGGCCAGTTGCGAGAGGTCGCCGGCGAGGAGCTGGAGTTGCGCTTCGGGCGCTGGGGCCGCCGCCTGCACCAGCTGTCGCGGGGCATCGACAACAGCCCGGTGCGGCCGGAGCGACTGAGCGTGCAGATTTCCTCCGAAGACACCTTCGAGCGCGACCTTCCGCTGGCCGAACTGGCGCCGCACATCCGGCGCCTGGCGGAGAAAACCTGGGACGGCTACCAGCGCCAACGGCAACGCCATCCCGATCGCACGCCACGCACGGTGGTGCTGAAGCTCAAAACCGCTGATTTCCGGATCCTGACCCGCAGCCTGACGCCGCCGGCCCGACCGGCGACGCTGGATGCGCTGGCCGACATCGCCTGCGGGCTGCGCGAGCGCGTGACCCTGCCCGGGGACACGCTTTATCGGCTGGTCGGGGTCGGCCTTTCAGGATTCATCGAGGAAGAGCCCGGCAGCGTGCAGACGGACTTGTTCGACCTGGTCTGAGCTGTGGCGTATCTCGATGTGTGAGACGGACAGGTACTATTATTAGTACATGAATCTCTCCGACACCCAGCACCGCCTGCTCGCCTATCTGCGCGAGCACATCGCCCGCCACGGCTATCCGCCGTCACAGATGGAAATCGCCCGCGCCTTTGGTTTCCGTCAGAACCGCTCGGCCCGCCACCATCTGGAAGTGCTGGCGCAGGCGGGGCTGATCGAGCTGGCCACCGGTCGTGCGCGCGGTATCCGGCTGACCGGCTCCCGCACTGCCGGCGCATCGGGCGATGGCCTGCTGCAGGTGCCCTTGCTGGGCCGGGTCGCGGCCGGTCAGCCCATCGGTTCGGATCCGGAGGTGCGGCGCGAACTCACCTTGGACCCGTCCCTGTTCCGTCTGCGTCCGGACTACCTGCTGGAGGTCGAGGGCGACTCGATGATCCTCGACGCCATCCTGCCCGGCGACCTGATTGGCGTGCATCGCACTCCCCAGGCCCGGCATGGACAGACGGTGGTCGCCCGGGTGGAAGGCGAGCTGACGGTGAAGCGACTGGACACCGGCGGCGCGGAAAGCAATGGCGGCCACCTGCGCCTGTTGCCCCGAAATCCGGCCTACGCCCCGATCGAAATCGACGCCCGCATCGTCGATTTCGCCATCGAAGGGCTGTTTGCCGGGCTGGTGAGGCCGGGCTGATGGCGGTGGTCAGCTCCTTGGAATCCCTGCTGGAGTCGCGTCAGGTCTGGCGCGGCCGGCCTGCTCCGCGCGCGCCATCCAGCCAGCCGACCGGTTTCCCGGACCTGGACGATGCCCTGCCCGAGGGCGGCTGGCCGGAAACCGGCCTGACCGAATTGCTGTTGCCGGCCGACGGTGTGGGCGAGCTGCGCCTGCTGTGGCCGACCTTGGCCCGGTTGTCGCGGGCCGACGGCATGATCGCGCTGATCGCTCCGCCCTACCTGCCCTATGCACCGGCCTGGGCGAATGCCGGCATCCGCCTGCAACGGCTGCAGATCGTGCGCGCCGATCCGCGTGACGCGCTGTGGGCCACCGAGCAGTGCCTGCGTTCGGCGGCCTGCTCGGCGGTGCTCTGCTGGCCCCGTCAGGTGGACGATCGCGCCCTGCGTCGCCTGCAGGTGGCCGCCGAGGCGGGCCAGTGCCTGGGGTTTGCGCTGCGACCGATGAAGGCCGCCGCAAATCCCTCGCCGGCGGCGTTGCGGATCGCTGTCGATGCCGATCCTGCCCAGTTGCGGGTACTGAAGTGTCGTGGAGGCAACCCACCCCCGCAGGCGATCCCGTTTGCCGTGGACGGCACCCGGCCGCTTTCCAGACAGGGCGGCGTGGTCCGGGCCTTTCCACCCTCAGGCGTGCGGACGTTGCATGCGTTACCGGCGCGGACCCATTGAGACCCGCCAATGCTCTGGGCCTGCATCCTCCTGCCGCAACTGGCGCTCGACGGCGTCCTGCGCCGCCACCCTGACCCCACTGCCCCGCTGGCGCTGGTGACCGGGCCGGCGCAGCGCCGCGTGCTGCGTGCCGTCAACGCATCCGCCAAGACCGCCGGACTGCGGGCCGGCCAATCCCTGGGCGCCGCGCAGGCGCTGTGCAGCCGTTTCACCGCCGTGGCCCACGATCCGGCCGATGACGTGCGCTGGCATACCTTCCTGGCCGCGTGGGCCTACCGCTACAGCTCACTGGTCAGCCACGCCATGCCGTCGGCCTTGCTGCTGGAAGTCGAGGCCAGCTTCAAGCTGTTCGGCCCCTGGCCGCGTTTCGAGGCGCAGCTGCGCGAGGATCTCAAAGCGCTGGGATTCCGCCACCGCATCACGCTGGCACCCAATCCGTATGCCGCCCGCGCGCTGGCCAACCAGCATGACGGGCTGGCGATCCTGGCTGACGGCCCCCTGCACAAGGCGCTCGCCCAGTTGCCGGTGGAGCGCAGCGGCCTGCCCGCCGCAGTGGCCAGCAGCCTGCGTCGGATGGGTCTGCGCAGGCTGGGTCAGGTCGTCGCCCTGCCACGCGTCGCGCTGGGGCGACGGGTGGGCAAGGACACCCTCGCCCATCTGGACCGCCTCACCGGTGCACTGCCCACGCCACTGCGTTATTACCAGCCGCCGGACAACTTCAGCTCCCGGATCGACCTCAACTATGACGTCGAGTCCAATCAGGCGTTGCTGTTCCCGCTGCGCCGCCTGACCGCCGACCTGGCCGCTTATCTGGCCGGACGCGACGGTGGTGTGGAACGCTTCACGCTGGTCCTGGAGCACGAGCGCTGCGCCGATACCGAGGTGGTGGTCGGCCTGCTGGCACCGGAGCGTGATCCGGCGATGCTGTTCGAACTGGCCCGTGGCCGGCTCGAACAGGCCCGGGTCCCAGCACCGGTACGCGGCGTGCAACTGCTGGCCCGTGAGTTGCCCCCGTTCGTGCCTGCCGGGCGCGACCTGTTCGATGCGCGCCCACACCAAGCGGTGCCGTGGGAGCAATTGCGCGAACGCCTGCGCGCCCGCCTCGGCGATGAGTCCGTGCAGGGTCTGGGCGTACGCGCCGACCATCGCCCCGAACGGGCCTGGCAGGCCGAGCACTCCCGCGTTGTTCCTCCCGGTGACCTGCCCCGTCCGGGCTGGCTGCTGTCGCATCCGGTGCCGCTGCGGGATCACCACCTGCGCATTCTGGCCGGACCCGAACGCATCGAGACCGGCTGGTGGGACGGTGACCTGCGCCGCGATTACTACCTGCTGCAGACCAGTCAGGGCCAACGCGCCTGGGCCTACCGCGCCGCCGGCGATCCCCCGCGCCCTACCGGCCCCCACCCCGCCAGCAGCGCGGCGGACGGCTTCATGCTGCACGGCTGGTTCTCATGAAAACGGCTTCCGTAAGGGGGAGCGCGACCATGCCCGCCTACGCAGAGCTGCACTGCCTGTCGGCCTTCAGCTTCCAGCGCGGCGCGTCGACCGCGGCAGAGCTGTTCGAGCGCGCCCGGCAACAGGGCTATAGCGCCTTGGCGATCACTGACGAGGGCTCACTGGCCGGCATCGTGCGGGCGCTGGAGGCTTCCGAGAAGAGCGGCGTCCCGCTGATCGTCGGCAGCGAGATCCAGCTGGAGGACGGTCCAAAACTGGTCCTGCTGGTGGAGGACCTGGGCGGGTACTCCCGCCTGTGCCAGTGCCTGACCCGCGCCCGGCGGCGTGCGCCAAAGGGCAAGTATCGAATGCTGCGCGAGGACCTCGACACCACCGACGGCCTGCTCGCTTTGTGGCTGCCCAAGGCGGAAGCCCGCGATGACGCCCTCGACAGCGAACACGCCCGCTGGCTGCACGCCACCTTCCCCGATCGCGCCTGGCTGGCGGTCGCCCTGCACCGTGGTCCCGACGACGACGCCCGCCTGGCCCGCCTGCGCAGCCTCGGCGAGCGTCTCGGCCTGCCACTGGTCGCCACCGGCGACGTGCACATGCACGTGCGCGGCCGGCGCACCCTGCAGGACACCCTGACCGCGGTCCGCCACCACACCACTCTGGCCGATGCCGGGCACCGTCTGTTCCCCAATGGCGAGCGCCACCTGCGCAGTCGCCGCGCACTGGCCGCGATCTACCCCGAAGACCTGCTCGCCGAGAGCGTCCGCATCGCCGGACGGTGCCGCTTCAACCTGCGGGAGCTACGCTACGAGTACCCCCACGAACTGGTGCCGGCCGGCCACACCGCCGCCTCCTGGCTGCGACAACTGGTCGAGGAAGGCGCGGCCTGGCGTTGGCCCGAGGGTGTCCAGCCCAAGGCGCGCGCGCTGATCGAGCACGAGCTGGAACTGGTCCACTACAAGGGCTACGAGTCCTACTTCCTCACCGTGCACGACATCGTGCGCTACGCACGCTCCTGCAACATCCTCTGCCAGGGCCGGGGTTCGGCCGCCAACTCGGTTATCTGCTACGTGCTGGGCGTCACCGAGATCGACCCGGTGCGGATGGACCTGTTGTTCGAGCGCTTCATCTCCCGCGAGCGCGACGAGCCGCCGGACATCGACATCGACTTCGAACACGAGCGCCGCGAGGAAGTCCTCCAGTACGTCTTCAATCGCTATGGTCGCGAGCGTGCCGCGCTGACTGCGGTGGCGACGCAATACCGGGGGCGTGGCGCGGTGCGTGACGTCGGCCGCGCGCTGGGACTGCCGCAGGACCTGCTGGGCGAACTGGCGTCCACGCTGGACCGCTGGAGCGGCCAGGCACCCCTGGACGAGCACCTGCGCGAGCGCGGCTTCGACCCCGAATCCCCGGTGATGCGCCAGCTGGTGGCGCTGACGGAGCAGCTGATCGGCATGCCTCGCCACCTGTCCCAGCACCCCGGCGGTTTTGTGATCTCCGAACACCCGCTGCACACCCTGGTGCCGGTCGAGAACGCGGCGATGGACGACCGCACCGTGATCCAGTGGGACAAGGACGACCTGGATACGATGGGCCTGCTCAAGGTGGACTGCCTGGCGCTGGGCATGCTGACCGCTGTTCGCAAGACCCTGGACCTGCTGCGCGCCAGCGGTCGCCGCGACATCACCGTGGCCGACATCCCGGTCGATGACCCCGACACCTTCGCGATGATCAGCCGCGCCGATACCGTGGGCGTGTTCCAGATCGAGTCGCGCGCGCAGATTGCGATGCTGCCGCAGCTGCGGCCACGCAAGTTTTACGACCTGGTAATCCAGGTGGCGATTGTCCGTCCCGGCCCCATCCAGGGCGACATGGTGCATCCCTACCTGCGTCGCCGCCGCGGCGAGGAGGCGATCACCTATCCCTCGCCCCAGCTGGAAACCGTGCTCAAGCGCACCTTGGGCGTGCCGTTGTTCCAAGAGCAGGTGATGAAGATCGCCATGGTCGCCGCCAACTTCAGTGCCGACGAGGCGGACCGGCTGCGTCGCTCGATGGCGGCATGGAAGCGCCGCGGCGGACTGGAGCCGTACCGCGAGCGTCTGATGACCGGCATGCTGCGCAACGGCTACAGCATCGAATACGCCGAGCGCCTGTTCGAGCAGATCAAGGGCTTCGGCAGCTACGGCTTTCCCGAGTCGCACGCGGCCAGCTTCGCCCTGATTGCCTATACCAGCAGCTGGCTGAAATGCCACGAGCCGGCGGCCTTCGCCTGCGCGCTGATCAACTCCTGGCCGATGGGCTTTTATTCGCCCGACCAGCTGCTGCAGGACGCACGCCGTCGCGGCATCCGCACCTTGCCGGTGGATGTGCGCTACAGCGACTGGAATTGCAGCCTGGAGGCCAATTCGAATGCCGCGCCCGCCCTACGCGACGCAACGTCGGCGCGACGGCGCACTGCCCAATCCGGTAAATCCTCCCAACCCGGCATCCGCCTCGGCCTGCGCATGGTGCGCGGCTTCAGCATGGACGCAGCCCAACGCATCGAACGAGCGAGGGCGCAATCCCCCTTCCACGATGTCGCCGACCTGTGCGCCCGCGCGGCGCTGGATCGCCGGGGGCAATCGCTGCTGGCCGATGCCGGAGCGCTGCGGGGCCTGGCTGGACACCGCCACCGCGCCCGCTGGGCGATCACCGGTATCGAGGCACAACTGCCGTTATTTGCAGACCCGGCCACCAGCCGCGAGCCCGAACGCATCGTGCTGCCCCTGCCCTCGCCCGATGAGGACATGCGCGCGGACTACGCCATGACCGGCACCACCCTGGGCCGCCACCCTCTGGCAATGCTGCGCCGGGTCCTGGATGCGCGGCGGTGGCGGCGCTCCGGCGAGATCGCGAAACTTCCACACGGACGCCACGTCCGCGCGGCCGGGCTGGTGACCCTGCGCCAGCGTCCGCAGACGGCCAGCGGCGTGGTCTTCCTGACCCTGGAGGACGAGGACGGCATGACCAACGTGGTGGTCTGGCACGACCTGGCCGAGCGTCAGCGCCGTGAACTGCTGGAGTCGCAATTGCTGGCGGTGGAAGGCCGCCTGGAATCACGCGGCGGCGTACAGCACCTGATCGCCCGGCGGCTGGAAAACCTGACACCGCTGCTGGGAACGCTGGACACCCGCTCGCGCGACTTCCACTGAACCCCGTTTCTTCCGCCGTCCAGAAAACAACGCAGGCCGGGACGGTGCTACTCCAACCAGCGACCGCCCTCGCTAGACCGTCGCCCGCCCCTTCAACAGCAGCTCCAGAGCCCTGCCGACCATCGCAAAGGCAAAGGCACCGGTGATGTGCGTCGCCGCGCCCAGACCCGCGCCGCAATCGAGCTTGAGCGAGGCCTCGCCCGCCACCTTGGGGCGCACACCGCACACCGTGCCGTCCGCCTGCGGGTACTTCACGTTTTCCAGCGAGTACACAGCCGGCACGCTGAAGTAGCGTTGCGGACTGCGCGGAAAATTGAACTCGGCACGCAATTTCTTGCGGATCAGCGCCAGCATCGCGTCATGCTCGGTGCGCGACAGGTCACGCACGCGGATCTGGGTCGGATCCAGCCGTCCACCCGCCGAACCGCAAACCACCAGCGGCAGCTTGCGGCGCCGGCACCATGCAATCAGTTCGACCTTGCTGCGGAAGCTGTCACAGGCATCCAGAACCAGATCGAAGTCACGGTCCAGCAGCTCGCCCACGTTCGCCGCGGTCAGGAAGCTCTCTACCGCCTCCACCTGGACAAGTGGGTTGATGCTCCGGCACCGCTCCGCCATCGCCACGACCTTGGGTCGACCGAACTGGCCCTCGTGCGCCGGCAACTGGCGGTTGGAGTTGGAGACACAGATGTCGTCCGCATCGATTAGAACCAACCCACCAACGCCGCTGCGCACCAGCGCCTCAACAACCCAGGAGCCCACCCCGCCCATGCCAACAACCGCCACACGCGCCTGGCTGAAACGGGCGAGCGCACCAGCGCCATACAAGCGATCGATACCGCCGAATCGTTCCAGCAGCACAGGGTCGAGAGAGGGGTTTTCCATCGCGATATTGTAGGGCCCGGCATCGACGGGCGACCGAACCCTGCGTGCTATCGTTCGACCAATCATCAGGAACCCAGCCCATGAACAACCCCCGGCCCGAGACCCCGTACGGCGACCAGAAACCCCATGGAAACGGCGCCAAATACATCATCCTCATACTGGTCGGCCTGGCCATCGGCGTGCTGGCGACGGTGATGCTGCTGCGCACCATAGAAGGCCGCAAGACCTGGCAGGACCACTTCCCCGGCGCCGCGATGCACATGATGGCCGCCCACGCGGCGCAGCTGGGTGGCAACATCAAGGCCAACCGCTGCAACCCGTCCGACTCCGTGCCGCACCTGCAGACTCTGCGCGCGGTCAGCAACGACCTTGAGCCGGCTTTCCCGGGCTTGGCCGATGATGCGCGTTTCGCGGGCCATGCCGGGGACCTGCGCGCTACCCTGGATGACGCGCTGGCCAGTCCGGCAGAGAACTGCGAGACGCTCGTCGCCACCGCCGACAAGATCGGCGAGAACTGCAAGGCCTGTCATCAGGACTTCCGCTGATCGAACCCGGAGGCGTCAGCAGGGGTTGACCCTGCGTTCATCCGCGCGGTCCTAAGTTGGCGACGTGGCTTGTTGCCCACCCCAATTCCAAGGTCGGAGAACCGCATGAACATCATCAAACAGCGCTCCATTACCACCGCCCTGGTCGCCGCCGCCGCGCTTGCAATGGCCGGTTGCGCGACAGGACCGAGCTACGGCTCCGGCGGCGGCTATACCAGCCAGCCCGCTTACGGCAGTCAAACCAGTTGTCAGGATTGCGGCACCATCGTGCGAATCGAGCACATGGGCTCCACCGGTTCCAATGTTCCCAACGCCACCGGCGCTGTCCTGGGTGGCGTGGTGGGCGCGGTAGCCGGGCGTGAGCTGGGCAGCAGCAAGAGCACGGGCAGGCGCAATACGGCGACGGTCGCAGGTGCAGCTGCCGGCGCTCTGGCCGGAAACGCCATCCAGAACAACATGCAGGGCGACATCTACCGCGTCCACGTCCGCATGGACAACGGCCGGACCGTGTCGGTGGACCAGAAGAACGTCAATGGCATGCGCGAAGGTTCCTACGTGCGCGTCTACGGCGGCGCGGCGCATCTTCGCTGAGCAAGCCTGATCTGAATCGCCTGCGGCTTCCATTGCGCAGGCAACAAAAACCCCGGACTGGCCGGGGTTTTTTGTTGCCGCAGTGCCGTCCCTTACTCGGGGCGGACCTGGTCGGCCTGCAGACCCTTCTGGCCCTGCGTGACCACGAAGGACACCGCTTGGCCTTCCTGCAGGCTCTTGAAGCCGTCGGACTCGATGGCGCGGAAGTGGACGAACACGTCTTCGCCATTTTCACGGCTGATGAAGCCAAAACCCTTGGCATCGTTGAACCATTTTACGGTTCCGTTTTCACGGTTGGACATCTTGTAGCTCCTTGGAACATTCTGAGTTGAACCGGCGCGGCTGCGCCAGGCTGGTTGCAAGGAAGAAACAAGGTGCAACGATGAGCGATCCGGGAACCACATCATCGGGCCGTGATTCACAATGACCCTGACAAACAGCGGCCCGAAACTACCCCGTGAACCGCAAGATTGCAATCAATCCCTTCTGACGGACCGATGATTTGGACCTCCAAGCGCTTTTCTACGTCATCGCCGTCGTGCTCGTGGCGTTGGGTGTGGCCGGCACGATCCTGCCCGCACTACCGGGAATACCGCTGATATTTTCCGGCATGTTGCTGGCCGCATGGGCCAACGGATTCGAGAAGGTCGGGCCGTGGATCCTGCTGCTGCTCGGGCTGCTGACGGTGTTGTCGGTGGCCATCGATCTCTTGGCGACCGCGATGGGGGCCAAGCGCGTGGGGGCGAGCCGAATGGCCCTGGTGGGCGCCGTGGTGGGCACCGTCGCCGGTCTGTTTTTTGGTGTGATCGGCTTGCTGGCAGGCCCGTTCCTGGGTGCGCTGATCGGGCAGCTGATGCATGACCGCCATCTGGGGCGGGCAGCCCGGGTTGGCTTTGGTACGTGGCTGGGAATGCTGGTGGGGACGGTGATGAAGATCGGCGTGGTCTTCGCCATGCTCGGCATCTTCGCCGCCGCCTGGTTTTTCTGAGGCACCTGCGCGTGCCACGCACTATCTTCACGTCGCACAACGCACCGCCTGTTCACAGTGGCCGCGGAAATAGGGGAACCCCATGCTGTCCTGGAGCCGCAAACATATGACGTGGGTCGTTGTGCTGAGTGTGCTTGTCACTGCCATCGTGGTCGTGATCGGGCTGAACTTCACCACTTCCGAGAAACAGATTCAGCGACGGATCAACCACCACTACGCGATCGGCGACGAGCAGTACGAGCGCGAGATGGCGGTCTTGCTGGGGCCGGGGATCCTTTCAGGCAACCGGGTGGAAGCGTTCAACAATGGGCGGGAAATCTTTCCAGCGATGCTGGAAGCAATCCGGTCCGCACGCACCTCAATCACCTTCGAGACCTATATTTACTGGTCCGGGGACATAGGACGCGAGTTCAGCGATGCGCTGTCCGAGCGCGCGCGCGCAGGACTGCCGGTGCATGTGACCATCGACTGGGTTGGCAGCCTGAAAATGGACGAGGCACTGCTCAAGTCCATGGAGGACGCCGGGGTTGAGGTGCAGCGCTACCGTCCGCTGAAGTGGTACAGCCTCACCCGGATGAACAACCGAACCCACCGCAAGCTGCTGGTGATCGACGGCCGCGTCGGCTTCACCGGCGGCGTCGGCATCGCCGACCAATGGGAAGGCAAGGCTGAGGATCCCGATCACTGGCGCGACATGCATTTCCGTATCGAGGGTCCAGCCGTGGCCCAGGTCCAGGCCGCCTTCAATGACAACTGGATCAAGACAACCGGCGTGGTCCTCAGCGGCCCCACCTATTTCCCCCGGATCGAACCCGTCGGGGAGATGGACGCGCACATGATCATCGCCTCGCCCGCGGGCGGCAGCGAGAGCATGCATCTGATGTACCTGATGTCGATCGCCGCAGCGCAGAGGTCCATTGATCTGGCGGCAGCGTACTTCGTGCCCGACGAGCTGATCGTCGACGCCCTTCTGGCCGCGCGGGAACGCGGCGTGCGTATCCGCGTGCTCCTGCCGGGACCGCACATCGATTCGACCTCGGTGAAGATCTCGTCGCGCTCCACCTGGGGTGCGCTGCTGCGCAACGGTATCGAGATCCACGAATACCAGCCGACCATGATGCACACCAAACTGCTGGTGGTGGACGGCAACATGACCTCGGTTGGCTCCACCAACTTCGACATCCGCTCCTTCCGGCTCAATGACGAGGCCAGCCTGAACATCTACGACGCCGCGTTCGCGGAGGCGATGACCGCGGTATTCGAGCACGACCTGGAGTCTGCCAAGCGCTACACCCATGAGATGTGGATCAACCGGCCGTGGCGGGAGAAGATGGCCGAGCGCTTTACCCTGCCCTTCAAGTCCCAACTTTGAGCCGACCCGCCGAAATGGTGATGTCCAGATTGTTGCGCGCGCTGCTCGCGCCAGGTCTCGGCGCGGTCCTGCTGTGGTCCGCTTTCGGCGTTATCGCCCAGGACTCGGCTGCGAGCGTCGCGACCACACCCGGGCCTGCACAGGCCGCCGGGTTAGACGCGGAAGCATCGCCAGTGCTGGACGATGACGTCCTCACCCTGCAGGTCGCCCGGCGATTGCAGAAAGCCGACGGTATGGATGCGATCAACGTCACGGTCACCGGTGGGGTTGCCCGTTTGGAGGGCAGCGTGCTGGAGGTCGAGGACCGCGCGCTGGCCGAGCAGATTGCCAGCCAGCATCCCGGCATCAGCGCGGTGGAAAACCAGGTGACGCTCACCACGCACCTGATCGACCGGCTGGACGCCGCGACCGCAATCGCGACAGACAAGGTATTCCGACTGCTGGCAGCGCTGCCGTTGCTGATCGTTGCCGTAGCGATGGTTATCGCGTCCTGGTGGCTGGGGCGCTGGCTCGGCCGACGCATCGGCCAGCACAAGTTGCGCACGAGCAATCCCTATATTAACGGACTGGCGCGCAACCTCGTCCAATGGCTTGTGTTGATCGTCGGCATCCTGTCCGCGCTGAACCTGCTGGGAGCGACGTCGCTGCTCGGCGCGGTGCTCGGCTCGGCCGGAGTGATCGGGCTTGTGCTCGGGTTCGCGTTCAAGGACATCGCCGAGAATTACGTCGCCGGCATCCTGCTGGGACTGAGACGCCCGTTCTCACCAGGAGACAAGCTGCGCATTGAGTCCTACGAAGGCAAGGTGGTGGCACTCACCTCGCGCGCAACGATCCTGATGACCATGGAGGGGAACCGGCTCAGCCTGCCCAACGCGCTGGTGTTCAAGTCGGTGGTGCTCAACTTCAGCAGCAACCCGCGGAGACGGTTTGATTTCGTGATTCCGGTGGATGGCGCGGCATCGATGGGCACCGCGCAGGAGGTGGGTCTGGAGCGCATCGCCGGCATCGACGGCGTGCTGGCCGATCCGCGACCGTCCTCGATCATCAACAGCTACGATGGCAACGAGATTCGCATCCAGTTTTTTGGCTGGATCGACCAGCGCCAGAACGACCTCGGCGGTGTTCGCAGCGCGGCAATCCGTGCGGTACGCAATGGCCTCTTCCTGGCCGGCATCCAGCCGCCCCGCTCGATCCAGCACGTCGTGCCGATGCCCGGTCCCGACGCCTCCGCGGCCGCCGCCAAGCCCACTGCGGCCGAAGCCGTGGCCCTGGACGAGAGTCCCGATACGGCGCCCCAGGACACTTCCATCAACCGCGACATCGACGATCAGCTTGCGGTCGAGCAACGCGCACACTCTCCCGACGACCTGATGTCACCCGAATCCTGAAATCCATGAGCACAACCGTGAAGCCACCAGCCGTCTTCCACCCCGCCTCGCTTCCCCTTCTTGCACTGGCGTCCTTCGCCCTCGCGGCTCCGCTGTCCGCCCAGGACCTGATGTCGCCAGAAGTCCCGGCGACCCCGGAGGCGTGCGCAGCGCTCGGCGTGGATGTCGAAAGACTCGCCTGCTACGACAATGTATTCGCCCGCCGCCCGAGCGATACCGCGCGCGCGGACAGCGAGGCCGACCGCGCCCGCGAAGCGCGCGCCAGCCAGGCGAACCGCGAGATTCAGCAGGGCGAAGCCAGCCCTGCTGCCGCCCGGGCCCGTCTGGTGGCCGGCAACCTCTTCAGCACCGATACGGGTGACGACGCACTGGTTGAGCGCATTGCCAACGCAGGCAAGGGAGGATTGCTGGACAGCCGCTGGGAGCTGGCACGCGATTCCAAGCTGGGCGTTTTCAATCTGCGCGCCTACAAGCCGGTCTACCTGCTGCCCGCGGTCTGGAACAGCAGTCCCAACAAGAACCCCACCAGCTCCGATCCCAACATTCCCGCGCAGCCGGTCTCGCTGAAAAGCGTCGAGGCGAAGTTCCAGGTCAGCTTCAAGACCAAGGCGTTGGAGAACCTGATCGGCAGCAACGGCGACCTCTGGATGGCATACACCCAGACCTCGCACTGGCAGGTCTATCAGGGCGAGGATTCACGCCCGTTCCGCGAGTCCAACTACGAACCGGAGGTCATGCTGGTCTTCCGCAACAATTACGGACTGCCGGGCGGCTGGCGCGGACGGATGCTCGGTGTTGGGGTCAACCACCAGTCCAACGGCCGTGCCGATCCGCTCTCGCGCAGCTGGAACCGGGTGATGGTGAACATCGGCATGGATCGCGAAGACTGGGCGCTGATGGTGCGCCCGTGGTGGCGGCTGTCGGAAGGCAGCGATGATGACAACCCGGGCATCGAGAACTACATGGGCCGTGCCGATGCGACGCTGGTACACGTCCGCGACGGTCACGAATTTGCACTGATGGCACGGCACTCGTTGCGTACCGGAAGCGAATCGCGCGGCGCCCTGCAGTTCGACTGGGGATTTCCGCTGACCCGTACCTTGCGCGGACATGTGCAGGTGTTCGACGGCTATGGTGAGAGCCTGATCGACTACAACCACCGCTCCACACAGGTCGGTCTGGGCATCTCGCTGCTGGAGTGGTTCTGACACACGCGTAGTTGTGTCGATCCGCCCCGCCGTCGCACTCCGTGCGCCGGCCTCCGCTTAACGTGGATCAACTCCACCGGAGGCGGCAATCATGAAAGCGCGACGAGTTCTGTCCATTGATGGCGGCGGCATACGTGGTCTGGTCACCTGTACCTGGTTGCAAGGCGTAGCCGACGCGCTTGCCGAAGCCGGGCGGCCGGGCCTGCAGAAAAGCTTCGACCTGGTTGCCGGCAGTTCCACCGGCGCGGTGATCGCCTGCGGCCTTGGGATGGGCCTGGCACCGGCGCAGATGGCCGGGCTGTATCGCGAGCGCGGGCAGGTCATCTTTCCCGGCATGGCCAACCGTCTGTGGTCGCGGGCGGGGCGCCTTTTTCGGGATGGCCCATCCGCGCCGAAATACGACGGCAAGGGCCTGGAATCCGTATTGCGGGAGGTGTTTGGAAAACTGACCCTGGGCGAGCTGCAAATGCCGGTGGTCATCACCAGCTACGACACCCTTTCCCGCCAGCCGGTGATCTTCAAGAGCTTCAAGGCCGAGCACCAGGACCTCCTGGTTTGGGAGGTGTGTCGCGCCTCGACCGCAGCGCCGACCTATTTCCCGGCCCACCCATTGGTCGTGGAGGGACAGCCATGCTCGCTCATTGATGGCGGCGTGGTTGCCAACAACCCCACCGCGTGCGCCATCGCCGAGGCAATACGACACGACGCGCAGGTCCAACACTGCCAGCAGCTGACCGTGCTGTCAGTAGGCAGCGGTCAACGCAATCGGCCGATTTCGCTGAGGCAGGCACGCGAATGGGGTGCGCTGGAGTGGGCAATCCCGATCATCGACGTGCTGTTTGACGGCAATACCGACTCGGTGGACTACATCGCCCGTCAGATCGTCGGTCAGGGCTACCACCGGATGCAGGCCGAGCTGCGGGTCGGGCTGGATGACCTGGATGATGTCAGCGCGACCAATCTGGCCGCGCTGGACGCGATGGCCAGCGCGTACCTGGCCGAGCCCGCAACCGGGAAGATGTTGCGAACGCTGATCAGCCATCTTTGAGCGATCAGACCTCCGCCAGCAGCAGCGGGATCGTGCCAATGCGCGCCTGCCACTCGCGCGGACCGGTGACGTGGACCGACTCGCCGGTGGAATCCACGGCCACCGTGACCGGCATGTCCTGGACGGTGAACTCGTAGATCGCCTCCATCCCCAGGTCCTCGAACGCGACCACGCGGGCGGCCTTGATCGCCTTGGAGACCAGATACGCCGCGCCGCCCACGGCCATCAGGTAGACGGACTTGTGGCGGCGAATCGATTCGATCGCCTCGCTGCCCCGCTCCGCCTTGCCGACCATGCCCAGCAGGCCGGTCTGGCTGAGCACCTGCTCGGTGAACTTGTCCATGCGCGTCGCGGTGGTGGGACCGGCCGGTCCAACCACCTCATCGCGGACCGGATCGACCGGGCCGACGTAGTAGATGAAGCGGCCCTTGAAGTCCACCGGCAGCGGCTCGCCGGCATCCAGCATGCCGACGATGCGCTTGTGAGCGGCATCGCGGCCCGTCAGCAGCTTGCCGTTGAGAAGGATGGTCTCGCCGGGCTGCCAGCTGGCCACGTCCTCGGCAGTGACCGTGTCCAGGTCCACCCGGCGGCCCTTGGATGCGTCGTAGGTGAGCTGGGGCCAGTCCTCCAGTGACGGCGGGTCGAGCATCACCGGGCCGCTGCCGTCCAGGGTGAAGTGGGCGTGTCGGGTCGCGGCGCAGTTGGGAATCAGCGCCACCGGCAGGTTGGCCGCGTGGGTCGGGAAATCCTTGACCTTGACGTCCAGCACGGTGGTCAGGCCGCCCAGGCCCTGGGCGCCGATGCCCAAACCGTTGACCTTGTCGAACAGCTCGATCCGCAGTTCTTCAGCCCGGCTGGACGCGCCGCGTGCCTTCAGCTCGGTGATGTCGATCGGTTCCATCAGCGATTCCTTCGCCAGCAGCATCGCCTTCTCCGCGGTGCCGCCGATACCGATTCCCAACATCCCGGGCGGGCACCAGCCCGCACCCATGGTCGGCACGGTCTTCATCACCCAGTCGACCACCGAGTCGGACGGGTTGAGCATCGCGAATTTGGCCTTGGCCTCAGAGCCGCCGCCCTTGGCCGCGACGATTACATCGACCGTATTGCCGGGCACGACCTTGACGTTGACCACGCCGGGCGTGTTGTCCCTGGTGTTGATGCGCTTGCCGGCCGGATCGGCCAGCACGCTCGCGCGCAACTTGTTGTCGGGATGCGCGTAGGCGCGACGCACGCCCTCGTGGACCATGTCTTCCACGCCCATGGTGGCGTCGTCCCAGCGCACGTCCATGCCGATTTCCAGAAACACGGTGACAATACCGGTGTCCTGGCAGATCGGCCGGTGGCCTTCGGCGCACATGCGCGAGTTGATCAGGATCTGCGCGATCGCGTCCTTGGCCGCGGCGCTTTCTTCGCGCTCGTAGGCCGCCGCGAGGCTCTTGATGTAGTCCACCGGGTGGTAGTACGAGATGTACTGCAGCGCATCGGCAACGGACTGGATGAAGTCCTCCTGCCGGATGGAGACGGGCTGGCGGACGGCAAACGGGTTGGCGGCATTGCTCACGGCGCGGACTTCAGGCTGGCGGAGGGATGGCCATTCTAACGGCCCTGCGCTGGCGCGGCGGGTATTGCTCCGCATCGCTGGCGGCCTCGCTGGCCGCCAGCGCATCCCGGTCGATCAGGAGCAACCACCGCAGCAGTCACTGCCTTCACCGCTGTGCGGCGCGGCGTTGCTGGCCGGGTAACCGGCCGCGGCCAACGCGTCGATGGCTTGCTGCTGGGTGATCAAGCCCTCGACGCGGACCTGCTGGTCGGCGACGTTGACAGTGACCTGCGCGGTCGGGTCCTGCGCGAGGATGGCTTTCTGGATGGCATCACCGCACTTGTCGCAGGTGATCTTTTCAACTTCGAGCAACATGGACTTCAACTCCTGATGAGCGTGGATTTTTGTGTAGGTGCAGCATCCGGCCAATCGATCGCCCGCGCCTTGACCCTGATCAGGCCAGCGGGAAATGCGTGGATTCGCGTCGGCAGCCAGCCCACGCGGCATGACTGCATTCACGCATTGCAGCTGGCCGGGTTGGCAGAATCGCGCCCTCACCAGGTCCGCGCGATCGCGCACCTTTTGCCCCAAGGAAGAAAGCCCGTTGGATTTCAATCGTCTTCACCCCCGTGCCTCCCGCTGTCGTGCCCCCCTGAACGGACCGAAGGCACCGCCTCGCTTCAGGGCTGACCGATATGGCTGAGGCAAAAACGGGCACGCACGGCCCGCTCCGACGCCCAAGTGCCAAGCCCTCGCTGCGCGAACGATTCGACGCGCTGCGCAACCTGCCGCCTTTCCTGAGCATGATCTGGGCGACCAGCCGGTCGCTGACACTCGTGACCCTCGGCCTGCGCTTGGTGCGCGCGCTGGTGCCGATCGCCACCCTGTACATCGGCAAGTTGATCATCGACGAGGCGATCCGTCTGGTCGCCATCGGCACCTCATTCGAGACCCTCCAGGTCGCGTGGCAGAGCGGTCAGCTCAACCACCTGGCGACGTTGCTGGCGATGGAGTTGGGCCTGGCGATCGCCTCGGACCTGCTCGGGCGGCTGACCAGCTACGGTGACGGGTTGCTTTCGGAGCTGTTCACCAACGCGACCAGCGTCCGCCTGATGGAACATGCCGCGACCCTCGACCTGCAGGACTTCGAGGATCCCGACCTGCAGGACAAGCTGGATCGCGCGCGTCGCCAGACGATGGGACGCATGAACCTGCTCAGCCAGCTGTTCGGCCAGCTGCAGGACGCAATCACGGTGGTCAGCTTCGGGATCGGGCTGCTGGTGTACGCGCCGTGGCTGATTGCCCTGCTCGCGGTGGCGCTGATTCCCGCGTTCCTCGGCGAGGCGCACTTCAACGCGCTGGGCTATTCGATCAACTTCGCCTGGACGCCGGAACGCCGGCAACTGGAGTACGTGCGCCAGATGGGCGCAAGCGTGGAGACGGCCAAGGAAGTCAAGATCTTCAACCTCCACCGGTTCCTGGTAGCGCGCTATACCGAGCTGGCCGACAAGTTCTATCTCGTCAACCGCGCGCTGGCCCGGCGACGCGCGCTGTGGGGTTCGGCGCTCGCCGCACTGGGGACGCTGGGCTACTACGCTGCCTACGCCTACATCGCCTGGCGCACCGTGCGCGGCGACTTCAGCATCGGCGACCTGACGTTCCTGGCCGGCAGCTTCCGTCGCCTGCGCCAGTTGCTCGAAGGCCTGCTGGTCGGCTTCTCCCAGGTCGCCGGTCAGGCGCTGTATCTGGACGACCTGTTCTCCTTCTTTGCGACCCAACCCAAGATCATCTCCCCGGCCGACGCCGCACCGTTCCCGCAGCCGATACGCACCGGCTTCGTATTCGAGAACGTCGGCTTCCGCTACCCGGACTCCAACAAGTGGGCGCTGCGGGGTCTGGATTTCGAGCTGCGGGCCGGCGAGGTGCTCGCCCTGGTGGGCGAGAACGGTGCGGGAAAAACCACCCTGGTGAAGCTGTTGGCGCGACTCTACGACCCGGTGGAGGGGCGGATTCTGCTGGACGGGCGTGACCTGCGCGAATACGACCTGGACGATCTCCGCGCAAACGTCGGCGTGATCTTCCAGGACTTCGTGCGGTATCACCTCACCGTCGGCGAGAACATCGGCGTGGGTCAGATCAACGCCATGGACGACCAGGTCCGGATCCGTGAGTCCGCGCGACGGGCGATGGCCGAGGAGATGATCGAGCGCCTGCCAGATCGCTACGAGCAGCTGATCGGCCGGCGCTTCAAGACCGGTGTGGACCTGTCAGGCGGCGAGTGGCAGAAGATCGCGATCGCCCGGGCCTACATGCGCGACGCGCAGGTGATGATCCTGGACGAACCGACCGCAGCGCTGGACGCGCGCGCCGAATTCGAGGTCTTCCAGCGCTTCAAGGAGTTGTCATCGGGCAAGACCGCGGTGCTGATTTCACATCGCTTCTCCAGCGTGCGGATGGCCGACCGGATACTGGTGCTGGCCGACGGCGGCCTGGAAGCAAGCGGCACCCACGAGGAGTTGCTGGCTGCCGGCGGCCGCTACGCGGAACTGTTTGAACTGCAGGCGGCGGGCTATCGCTGACGCTCGCGCCTCAGAACAAGGACGCCTGCGGCGGTTCGGGCGCGGAGTAGTCCAGCTTGCCATCGACGATCCGCGCCGCTGAGGTATAGGGATGCTCCTCGCTGCGTCCCGGCGCCATCAGGTGGATGACCTCCCAACCGTGCGCCTTGAAATCATCCGAGATGAGCCCGCGGTGACACTGCCACCACACGGCCTCGGCGCACATGATCGCCACCCGCTCCTGGCGGGCCAGCTCCGCCAAGCGGTCACGGGCCGCCTGGTATCCGGTCGTCTCCATGTAGTCGGCGTAGCCGCGGAAACTGTCATTGCGCCAGGCCGTGTTGTGGGTGTTGGGATCGACCTTGCGTCGCCCGCCCAGATCGGTCATCGGAACGAAAAGGATTCCCGTATCTTGCATCTCCCGCGCCATCGCCTCGGCGCTGAACTGCGGGTTGCGCCGGGAGCCTGGAAACCGGCGCACATCGACCAGAGCGGTAATCCCCGCGTCCTTCAGCATGCCCACGAAGACCGACCACTCGCGGGTGGAGTGCCCAATCGTCCAGAGCGTTTCGGCGGAACTTGACATGGTTCTCAGGGTGCCAGCCGACCCGTGAAGCGACGTTGACGCCTTCCCCGATACGGTATCGGCATTCATGGAGACCAACATGCCAGATACTGCACGCAGCAATGACGTCCTGCCCCCGAAAACGGATACAACTCCGGACGATGTCCCGGACGGGCAATTGCCGACGCCAGCCAGGGAGAAGGAGCCAGGCGTAGAGCACGGTCTGGCGCGGACCGCGCGGATCATCGGCTTCCTGCTCAAGTACCGCAATTCAGGCGTGTTTGGCGGTCTGGACCTCAGCGACGCGCTCGACAGCGCCGAGCCGGTACCCGCCGATGGCACGGCGGAGCAGTTCGTCGATGACCTGGAGGCGCTCGGTCCCACCTTCGTCAAGATCGGCCAGACTCTTTCCACGCGCCCGGACATGGTCCCGCAGGAATACGTCGACGCGCTGGAACGGATGCAGGACGACGTCTCCCCGCTGCCTTTCCCGGTGGTACGCGAGGCGATCGAAGACGCACTCGGGTTCCGCCTGACCAAGGCTTACGCCAGTTTCGACGAACAACCGCTGGGCTGCGCGTCGCTGGCCCAGGTACACCGCGCCACCCTGCGCGACGGCACCGCGGTCGCGGTGAAGGTGCAACGCCCGCACGCGGTTGAGCAGATTCGGGCCGATCTGGACGCTTTGGCATCGATTGCGGGCCGGGTGGACCAGGCAACCGACCTGGGCCGGCGCATCCACTTCGCCGATTGGGTCCACGAGTTCCGCAAGACGCTGCTGGCCGAGCTGGACTACCGCGCCGAGGCGGAAAACCTCGAACGCTTCGGCGAGCATTTCGCCGAGTATCCGGAGCTGACTGTTCCCAAGCCAGTCTGGGACCTGACCCGCACCCGGCTTCTGACCATGGAGCTTGTGGTCGGTACCAAGGTCACCCAGATCAGCGGCATGCGTCGTGCCGAGGAGCCGATGGGCCATCTGGCCACCGCACTGATGCGCGGCTATCTGGACCAGACCTTCATCCATGGCGAGATCCACGCCGATCCCCACCCCGGCAACCTGCTGGTCACCGACGACGGGCGTCTGGCGGTCTTCGACCTGGGCATGGTCGCGCACGTCCCGCCCAAGCAGCGCGAGCGGCTGCTGAAGCTGCTCTTCGCCGCAGTGGATGGGCGCGGCGAGGATGTCGCTGCCGAGGGCATCGCCATGGGCACGCGGCTGGAGGACTTCGACAGCGAGACCTACCTGCGCGAGGTCAGCCAGCTGGTGTCGCGTTACGCCGCCCACTCCACTCGCAGCCACGGCACCCATATGTCCGAGGGGCGCCTGGTGCTCGACCTGGCGCGCATTGCAACCGCGTGCGGGCTGCGTACGCCGCCGGAGATGAGCCTGCTGGGCAAGACGCTGCTCAGCCTGGAATCGGTCTGCGTGGCGCTGGACCCCAACATGGACGTCAAGAGCCTCGTGGAGGACCACCTGCAACATGTGATGCGCGAGCGGCTGCGCAAGACGCTCTCGCCGTCCAATCTTGCCGGGGAAATGATCGAGCTGCACGAGTTGCTGCGCGAGGCCCCGCGCAAGATCGGCGATGCGCTTTCGCTGCTGGCTGACAACCGCCTCCAGATGCGGATCACCGGCCTGGACAATTCGCAGTTGCTGGAAGCACTGCAGAAGATCGCCAACCGGATCGCCGCCGGCGCGGTCACCGCCGCGCTGATCCTCGCCGCAGCGTTCATGATGCGCGCCGGCGAGGGGCCGAAATTGCTCGGTTATCCGGCCGTCGCGATGGTGTTGCTGGCGCTGGGCGCGGGACTGGGCGTCGCAATCGTGCTCAGCGCATTGCTCGGCGATCGACGTGCCAAGCCGCGGGAAGAACGCGGACCACGCTGACCTGGAGACTTTTGACCTCAATCAAGCGCTGTCGGGCGATAACGTTCATAGTTGCCGCATAACGATTACCGGAGCCCCGTGAATGAAGATCCTCCTTGCCGTTGACGGCAGCGAAAACAGCACCCGTGCCGCGAACTTCGTGGCCAAACTCGCCAAGAGCCTGGCCACGCCGGCGCAGATCATCCTGCTCCACGCCGACGTGCCCCTGCTCGCCGGTGTGAAGGAGGCGCTGGGCACTCAGGGGACGCTGGATTACCACGCCGACAACAGCCGCTACGCGCTGAAGGATGCCCGCGCTGCGTTGAGCGCTGCCGGACTGGAATTCGACGCACGCGCGGTGGTCGAGGATGCCGACAAGGCCATCGTCGAGATCGCCGCCAACGATGCGGTAGACCTGATCGTCATGGGCTCGCGTGGACGCTCGGCGCTGCGGGGTTTCCTGCTCGGCTCCACCGCGACCAAGGTGATCGCCCAGGCCGGCGTGCCGGTGACGGTGGTCCGCTGACGGATATGCCAACCGATCGGGGGCGGGCCCGCCCGGCCCGATCGGCTAAAATGCGCATTCCCACGTCCCCCACGCAGTAACCTCAGCCATGTCATCTGCCTTCGGCACCGAAACCGTGCTGGACGTCCGTCACTGGACGGACGACTACTTCAGCTTTACCACCACCCGCGACGACGGCTTCCGGTTCGAGAACGGGCAGTTCGTGATGATCGGTCTGGATATTCCACAGCCCGACGGATCGACCAAGCCGCTGATGCGTGCCTATTCGATCGCCAGCGCGAACTGGGAGGAGCAGCTTGAGTTCTTCTCCATCAAGGTGGCCAACGGCCCGTTGACGTCCCGTCTCCAGCACATCAAGCCCGGCGATGCCATCCGCATCGGTCGCAAGCCCACCGGCACGCTGCTGATCCATGACCTGCACCCGGGGCGGAACCTCTATCTGCTGGGCACCGGCACCGGCTTCGCGCCATGGCTGTCGATCATCAAGGACCCGGAAGTGTACGAGCGGTTCGAGAGGATCATCCTGACCCACGGCGTGCGCCGGGAGGCTGATCTTGCGTACCGGGACTACATTCTCAAAGAGCTGCCCAACCACCAGTTCCTCGGCGAGGAGATCAGCGCCAAGCTGCGCTACTACCCGGCGGTTACCCGCGAGCCGTTCGTCTTTGACGGTGACGATCACCGCGGACGCCTGACGGACCTCATGGCCAGTGGGCAGCTCATGGAACAGCTGGGCATCGAGCCGCTGGACCCTGCGCACGACCGAGCGATGGTGTGTGGCAGCCCACAGATGCTGGCGGACTTCCGCGCCCTCCTGGATGGCCACGGGTTCACTGCCGCACCGCGCATCGGGGTTCCCGGGGACTACGTGTTCGAGCGCGCATTCGTCGAGAAATGAACGACGCACTGCGGCAGTAAGCGCCGGAGCGTTCCCTGTCAACGGCTTCCCCACTTGCACGGGCGCGGCCACAATCGGCCTCCCCGCGCTGCGGGGCCCGCTTTCAGCAAGGTCCTACCGCAATGCCCCAAGCCACCGTCACGCCCACCGATACACCCTCCAGTAAAGCCGCCGCTGCGACCGACGCCCGCCACGCTGTCCGTGTGGCCGCGCAGATCGCGGGGACCATCGCGGGAGAGATCGGTGCCCGCCCGGCCCAGGTGCTCGCCGCGATCGGTCTGTTGGATGAAGGTGCGACAGTCCCTTTCATCGCGCGCTACCGCAAGGAAGTCACCGAAGGCCTGGACGACACCCAGCTGCGCAACCTGGAGACGCGACTGATCTACCTGCGCGAGCTGGAGGACCGACGCGCCACCGTGCTGGCAAGTATCGAGGAGCAGGGCAAGCTGAGCGATGAGCTGCGCGCGGATATCGAGGCGGCAGACAGCAAATCCCGTCTGGAAGACCTCTACCTCCCCTACAAGCGCAAGCGTCGCACCCGCGCCCAGATTGCGCGCGAGGCCGGCCTGGAGCCGCTTGCCGACGGCCTGCTGGATGATCCATCGCAGGTACCGGAAACCGCAGCCGCTGCATTCGTCGATGCTGAAAAGGGCGTGGACGACGTCAAGGCGGCGCTGGAGGGCGCCCGCGCGATCCTGATGGAGCGCTGGGGCGAGGACGCGGCGCTGGTCGGCGAGCTGCGGGAGTGGCTGAAGGACGTGGGCGTGATCCGCGCGCGCGTCATCGAGGGGAAGGAAAACGAGGGCGCCAAATACCGCGACTATTTCGACCACGCCGAACCACTGTCCAGGATCCCGTCGCACCGGCTGCTCGCGCTGCTGCGCGCGCGCCGCGAAGAATTCATCCAGCTCGACCTTGACCCGGGCAGTGACGCGGACGCCGGCCATGCGCAGGCGGAGGCGCGGGTAGCGCATCACGCAGGTGTCGCCAATCGCAACCGTCCCGCCGACGCCTGGCTTCTCAACGCCTGCCGGCTCACCTGGAAGGCCAAGCTGCACCTGCACCTGCTGCTGGACCTGTTCGGCCAGGCGCGCGAGAAGGCTGAGGCAGAAGCCATCGCCATCTTCGGCGACAACCTCAAAGACCTGTTGCTGGCCGCTCCCGCCGGACCCAAGGCGGTGCTCGGGCTGGACCCGGGCCTGCGCACCGGGGTCAAGGTCGCAGTGGTCGACGCGACCGGCAAGCTGGTCGCCACCGACACCATCTTCCCGCACCAGCCGCGCAACCAGTGGGACGGCTCCCTGCACCTGCTGCGGGCGATGTGCGTGAAGCACGGCGTGCAACTGATCGCCATCGGCAACGGCACCGCATCGCGCGAGACCGACAAGCTGGCCGGCGACCTGATCAAGATGGCGCCCGAGCTGAAGATGCAGAAAATCGTCGTCAGCGAAGCCGGCGCATCCGTGTACTCGGCCTCAGAGCTGGCGGCGCGCGAGTTCCCGGATCTGGACGTCTCCCTGCGCGGCGCGGTGTCGATCGCACGCCGGCTGCAGGATCCACTGGCGGAACTGGTCAAGATCGAGCCCAAGGCGATCGGCGTCGGCCAGTACCAGCACGACGTGGACGCCTATCGCCTTGCCCGTGCGCTGGACGCGCGGGTCGAGGATTGCGTCAACGCGGTGGGCGTGGACGTCAACACGGCCTCGGCCGCCCTGCTCGCCCGCGTCTCGGGCCTGAGTTCGACCGTCGCCGAGAACGTCGTCGTCTACCGCGACCAGAACGGCGCCTTCAACAACCGCAAATCGCTGCTCAAGGTGCCGCGCCTCGGCGAGAAGACCTTCGAGCAGTGCGCCGGCTTCCTGCGTGTGGCAAACGGCGACGAGCCGCTGGATGCGTCATCGGTGCATCCCGAGGCGTATCCGGTGGTGGAACGCATCGTCCAGCAGAGCGGCCGCGGGGTGAAGCAGCTGATCGGTGACAGCGGATTCCTGCGCAGCATCGATGCAACCGCCTACACCGACGAGCGCTTTGGCTTGCCGACCGTGCGCGACATCCTCAAGGAACTGGAAAAGCCCGGCCGCGACCCGCGTCCCGAGTTCAAAGCCGCCCGCTTCGCCGACGACGTTCAGGAGATCAAGGACCTGAAGCCGGGCATGGTCCTTGAAGGCGTGGTCAGCAACGTGGCGGCTTTCGGCGCGTTCGTCGACATCGGCGTGCACCAGGACGGCCTGGTCCACATCTCGATGCTGGCCGACCGCTACGTCAAGGATCCGCGCGAGGTGGTCAAGGCGGGCGATGTGATCAAGGTGAAGGTGCTGGAGGTCGACATTCCGCGCAAGCGCATCGCCCTGACCTGCAGGTTGGAGGAAACGCCACCGCCGGCGACACCCGCTGCTGCTGAACGGTCACGCGCCCGTCAAACCAATGACACCCGCCGCTCCGCACCCGCCAAGGCGCCTGCCCGGCCGATGGCACCTCCGGCAAACAACGCGCTGGCGGCTGCATTCGCGCGGGCCAAGGAAAAGAACTGAGACTGGTGCGTCTGGGCGAGTCTCAAAGCTGTCCGTGACGCAGCCACCGCGAGGCTTCCGACTCGATGTCGAACACGCGCGCGACGAAGCCCCGCTCGCGGGCGAGGATCTCGGCGGTTTCGTTCTGCCAGGAGTGCGCCGTATCCGAACCAACGTAGGCCGTACGCACTTTGTCCAGGCCCAGCTCGCTCAAGTGCTGAATGAACTGCTCCAACTCAGCCAAGGTCAATGAGCTGCCGGCTGTGCCGTCAACCACCAACAGCGTTGCGAGGCAAGCGTTGAGCGTTTCCTTGGCAATAAGCGTCCAATACTCCTTGGATGCTTCCAGGCTGCCGGTAACTCCTGTGACCGACGCGCGCAAGCAGTCGCCGTCGCGACGGAACCCGATCTGAAAGCTGGATCCGTCGACAACGAGGGTGCTGGGCTCCGGTTCCATCAACATCTGCTGTCCGCCCCGACAGCTGTGGATCTGCGGCGTCCGGGAGCCGCCTGGGCAATCATTGGGACATCGCTCCTCGTTGTTAAGCGCCGCAGCTTAACCTGTCGGGTTCAGCTTGGCGGCGTTCAAGCTTTCCCGACCAATCAGCGCAGCTGGCTGTCCTTGCTGCCACGACGGTTGTAACCGCTTTCGGCGCGCTCGTTATCCTGCGCCTGCTGGCAGACCACGCAGAGGCGGACACCAGGCACGGCCTGCCGCCGAGCCTCTGGAATCGGCTCATCGCACTCCTCGCAATGCAACAATCCCGGCCCGCTTGCGATTCGGCTGCGCGCACGCTTCACCGCGTCCTCGACCGTCGCGTCAATCTGGTCCTGAACCGCGCCATCGCCTGCCCATCCGGTTGCCATGACTTACCTCCGCTCCACTGATCCTGCCTGGGTCCAGAATAGACCTGAGCAGTGCAACACAACGTTAGCCGCGAGCTGGGGCCGGTGTATGATTCAGCCGACAAACGGGGGGCCGTTGCGATGCAAAGACAGACGTTACCCGCACGATGTCTGCGCGATTGCGGCGCCGACGCTGACTGGCGCGCAGCGGGTGAGCCGGGATGAATCGCCGTGAAGCCCGCAACCCGCTATGGGTGAGCCGGCTCATCTACCCGTACCGGGTGGTGGGAATGGCCCTCGGCGGACTCTCGGTAGCGGCAGTGCTGCACGAGCTGCACGCCCCCTGGGCCGCTTGGGGGTTCGTCGTCCTGGGCTGTCTGGTTTGGCCGCATCTTGCGTACTGGCGTGCGACCCGCAGCGCGGACCCGCTGCGCGCGGAGAAGCACCACCTGCTGATCGACTCGGCGATTGCCGGAGCGATGGTCCCGATGATGCATTTCAACGTGCTGCCCAGCACCCTGCTCATCACCCTGACAACGGTGGACAAGCTCAGCACGGGTTTTCGGCGACTGTGGCTGCACTCCTTGCCGGCGCTGATCCTTGGCGGCGTGGCGAGCGCGCTGCTATTGGGAACCGGTTTCAATCCCCTGACGTCCATGCCGGTGTTGCTGGCGTGCATGCCGATGCTGCTGATCCACATGATCGCCGTCAGCATCGGGCGCTATCAGCTGATACGCAAAGTGACCGCGCAGAACCGTGAGCTGGATCGACTGCGCCGGATCGACACCCTGACCGGGCTTTCGCGCCGAGGGCCGTGGGAGGAACAGGCTCAGCAGGTCCTCGCCAGTCGACGACCCGGCCGGCAGGACTGCCTCCTGTTGATCGACGTTGACCGTTTCAAGCAGATCAATGACCAGCACGGCCACGGAGCAGGCGATGCGACACTGCGTGAGTTGGCCGAACGGATGCGACGTGTAATGCGACCGCACGACCACGTCGGACGGCGCGGTGGAGACGAATTTGCGGTATTGCTTCCGGAAACCACGCACGCGGAAGCCCTGGCGATCGCCGAGCGGCTGCGCAGCGAAGTGGAGCAGATCCGCCTGCCGGACTACCCGGGGGTGGTTCCGACGGTGAGTATCGGATTGGCCGTGGCTCCCGCCGAACCCGCGCGGCACGACACCTGGCTCGACACGTGGTTGGAACACGCCGACAACGCGCTGTATCGCGCCAAACACGAGGGCCGCAACACCGTCATGGGGTGACGAACATCCCGGACAGCGACGGTTCCCCACCCAGCTGCGAATGGGCCGTATCCCCGGTTATCCGGCCATCAGTCAACGTGACGGTACGGTCGCACTGCGATGAAAGCCGCGGATCGTGGGTCACCAGCAGGACGGCGCAGCCGAATTCGCGGTTGAACTTGCGAAACAGGGCGAAGACGTCCTCCGCGGTCTTACTGTCCAGGTTGCCGGTGGGTTCGTCCGCCAACAGCAGGGCCGGCCGGGTGACCAGGGCGCGCGCCACCGCGACCCGCTGTTGTTGACCGCCGGAGAGCTGGTCGGGCCTGCGGTCCGCAAAACCCCGTAATCCCACGTCCTGCAAAAGGCCTTCGCCGATTGCTCGCTGCTCTGCCGTGGGCTTGCCACCGGCAACCATCAACGGCATCAGCACATTTTCCAGCGCAGTGAACGCCTGGATGAGGTGGTGGAACTGGAACACGAATCCGATCGAGTGTCCGCGAACCGCAGTGCGGCGCACGTCGTCCATCGCCGTCGTGGCTTCGCCCAGCAAGCGGATCTCACCGCTCGTCGGCGTGTCCAGAAGCCCGATGAGGTTGAGCAGCGTGCTTTTTCCCGATCCCGAAGCGCCGACCAGTGCGGCGAAGTCGCTGCGCTGCAAGCGCAGGTCCAGACCGTGCAGCACTTCCACTTCGGTGGGCAGGCCGACGTTGTAGCTCTTGCGCACGCCCTCAAGGCGCAGGACTTCCTGCTGGTGGTCGTGAGAGGACCTGTCCAAGGAGGGAGCACTCTTTCCGGACTCAGACATGGCGGATCGCCACGACGGGATCAAGACGCGCAGCGCGGCGCGCAGGAATGGCCGCGGCGATCACGCCGGTCAACGTCGCCAGCCCGGTCGCCGCGACCAGCAGCCATGGGTTGACCGGTATATAGAACAGGCGCGGGCCGAAGTGATTGAACGCCATGACCAGACCGACCCCGCTGATGCCGCCCATCAGGGACCCAAGCAGCCCGAACAGCGCGCCCTGGATAAGGAACACCCGCAGCATCTGGGCGCGGGTGATGCCGATTGCCCGCAGGATGCCGATCTCGCGGGTGCGCTGGACCACGCTCACCGACAGCACGCTGGCGATGCCGAGCGCGACGCTCAAGGCGACGAACACGCTGATCATCGTTGTGGACATACTCTGGCTGCGCAGGGCGTTGAGCAGCTGCGCGTTGGTCTCCATCCAGCTCTCCACTTTTTGCCCGGTGAGTCGACGGATGCGCGTGGCGACGGCGTCGGCGTGGAAAATGTCGGTGACCGTCAGGTCGATCACCGTCGCCGCACCGGGCAGGTCCAGCAGCGACTGCGCCTGGCTCATATCGAGGTACACGTAACGCGCGTCCAGCTCACGCACGCCGAGCTCGAAGATCCCGGCGACGTTGACCACGCTGGCGCCACCCTGCCCCGTTTCCAGCCGCAGTTTGTCGCCGACGCTGACGCCCAGATCGATCGACAGCTGCTTGCCAATGACCGTCTCACCGGCACCGATCCGGAACGCTCCAGAGATGATGTCGTCGCTGATGGGCAGGATCTGCTGGTAGCGGCGCGGGTCGATGCCCACCAGGGCAACCGACTGCAGCGCTTCTCCCCGCCGCGCGAATGCCGGTCCCGAGATGATCGGCGAGACCGCGGTGACTTGCGGGAACTCGTCCAGCACGTCGCGCAGTTGCTGCCAGTTGTTGATCGAGCGCAACCGCTGCGCACGTTTGGTCTCCAGCAGCATCCGAACTGCCGGGCCGTCCAGCGGCAGGACCCGATTCACCTCATCGGGTGGCGACACCTTGATGTGCGACTGGGTGCCCAGTGTGCGGTCGACAATGTTGTGCTGCAGGCCGGTGATGAGCGCGGTGATGAAAACGATCACCGCGACACCAACGCCAATGCCCACCAGGATCAACGTGCTTTGCGCGCGCCCCTCGCGAAGGAATCGGGTGGCGATGGTCCATTCGGTCCACATGGCCGTCAGTCGAACTTGACCGGTATTTCGCGATCGGTCGCGGAATCCGCGCGTTCGGACGGAATCGCTCCGAGTCGCGGACGTACCCGGTCGCCATCGGCTAGCGTTGCCTCGGGGGCGCTCAGGACCACATCACCTTCGGCCAGTCCACCGGTGACTTCGGTGACGGTGATTCCACGCAGACCCAGCGTCACCGGTACCTGCTCGACCCTGCCATCAGTGACCTTCCACACCCCCGCGTTGCCGCGCTCGTCGCGCTCCAGGGCGTCATTGGGGACCACCAATGCGCGTTCGCGACGCCCGGTTTCCACGTTCACCGAAACGGTCATGTCCTGGCGCAGGAACCCGGGCACGGGATTCATCTGCAGGCGGATATCCACGCTGCCGCGCTGCGGATCCACCGCCGGGGCAATGAAGCCGACCGTCGCAGGGAACGGGCGATCCGGGTAGGCGTCGGCAACGCAGATCGCCGATTGTTCAAGGGCGAGGACCGACAGGTTTTTCTCGTCCACCGGAACCAGAAGTTCGGTCTGGCCATCGCGGGCGATCTCGAACAACACCTGCCCCGGCTGGACGACATCGCCGGGCTCGGCGTCGCGGGTCAGCACAGTGCCGCCGACCTGTGCACGGATGCGGGTCTTCTGCAGCATGGCTTCGGCTGCGGACACCCGCTGGCGCGCCTCGGTCTCCGCGGGGTTGCCCGGTGACAGCGACCGCGCGCTCAGCTCCGCCTGGTCCAGAACGGCGCGGGCCGCGGCTTCAGCCTGCACCGACTGCTCCATCATCTCGCGCGACACCAGTTGCTGGGCAAACAGCTCACGCCGGCGGACCGCCTCCCGACTCGCCTGGGTGAAAGCCGATCGGGCCCGGCGCAATGAGGCTTCCGCCTGCGGCTTTCCCGATTGCTGCAGATCGGCCAGCGCCGCCCGTGCTTCACCCAACCGCGCCTGGTATTCATCGGCCTGCAGCACCGCCAACACATCCCCGGCCTCGACCGTGTCGCCTTCGCGGACCAATCGTTCGGCTATGACACCGGCGACCTGCGCACCCACCTGGGCACGCGATGCTGAAGCCACCCGGCCGGTTGCGACGACGGTCTGCACCAGCGGCTGTGCTTGCAGGCGGTACGCAGGCATCTGCGGCCCTTGGACCTTGCGCATGATCAGCCATCCGGACAGGACGACCACGAGGGCGAGGATCACCAGCAATGCGCTACGTGTGCGGGTGGGTTTCAGGGTGGCCTCCCGGCGTCTTCAACGCGGAATAACGAGCAGTTTGCCGTCCTGTTCATCATACGGTCGCCGGCCGAGCGCGGGGTGTGCTTCCGCGCGCTAGACTGGCCGGGTCGAGCGAGACAAGGAGAACACCATGGCGAAGATGTGGATTGTGATCGGGGATCCAACCAGCGGCGGCGGCCAGGTCATTACCGGCTCACCGTTTACCGATATCGATGGAAAGCCGGTGGCGCGCGTGACCGATCAGGCAACGTGCCCAACCCACAAGGGCAGTTTTCCGATCGTCGATGGCGACACCACCACCCTGATCGATGGCCAGCCGGTTGCCGTGCACGGCAGCGGCCTGGCGTGTGGGTGCAAGGTGCTGGCGGCCAAGCAGGTGCGCGTGTCCCTCTAGTAGCAGCAGCTCCTCAGGTAATCTGCGCGATGCCGCCGCGGCAGGTGCGCGGCGACCGGTGGGTCACGCGTCGAGTTTCGCGTCCATGGTGATCTTCGCGCCCTTGAGGACCTTTGAGACCGGGCAACCCTCCTTTGCAGCCGTGGCGATGCGCTGGAACGTTTCGTCGTCGGCGCCGGGTACCTTGGCCTTGACGTCAAGATGGATGGTGGTGATTTCCAGAGCGTCGGGATCCAGGGTGACCGAGGCCGTGGTCTCGATCCTGTCCGGAGTCAGGTTCTCCTTGCCCAGCATCATGGAGAGCGCCATCGAGAAGCAGCCGGCGTGCGCCGCACCGATCAGCTCCTCTGGATTGGTGCCGGGGCCGTCTTCGAATCGTGCCTTGAAGCCGTACGGTGCGTCGCGCAAAACTCCGGTCTGGGTCGAAATGCTGCCCTTGCCGGTCTTGACTTCGCCGGTCCATACAGCCGATGCGGTCTTCTTCATTGGTTTCTCCTGATGCGAGTGGTGTGCCGTTGCGCAAAACACGCACCGGCACGAGCCCCCAACTATGCCTCTGGGGATGCGATGAGCCCGTGTGCGCCGCGCGCGTGGCGCTTCCGGGTCCCCCTCCCTCTCCCCGATCGGCCTGACGGTTGCCCTAGGACGATGTGTGCTCGTCCAGCTTCGCGCGCAGGCCGCTGGATCGCCGCGCCGGAGTGGTGATGGCGCGACGGAGCACCGCCTCTGAGCTCCAGATCTGCACCTTTTGCCGGGCGCGCGACACCCCGGTGTAAAGCAGTTGCCGTGAAAGGATACGGTTCTCCGGATCCGGCGGCAGCAGCACCGCGACTTCGCGGTACTCCGAGCCCTGGCTCTTGTGGATCGTGATCGCAAAGCCACCCTGGTAATCCGGCAGCGCCCCGGGAGCGAAGCAGATCGCGCGACGGCCACCTTCGGCGGCAACGGTGCCGCCCTCTTCTGCAAAGCCGCCTGCCGATGCGGCGACCGTGACCGCAAACCAGACCCCCAACGTGCCGTCCGCATCGCGCAGGCAGATGCCAACGTCACCGTTGAAAAGGCCGGAGGTATAGTCGTTGCGGGTGATCATCACCGCGCGACCGGGGTACCACTCCCCTTGCGAAAGGGACAAGCCGTCGCCGGATGAGTCGACCCGGATCAGGGACTCCAGCTGGCGATTCGCCACCTCGGCGCCGAACTCGCCCTCACGCAAAGCGCAGAGCAACTGGCGCTCGCGCAAGCCATCCAGGGCGGCCAGGACGGCGCGCTGCTCCGGTGCGCCGTCGGCGCCACCCGGGAGCTCGGAGAACGCGCCGGCCAGGCGCAACCCATCGGCCAAGTCCCTTGCCCAGCCGGCCAACGCTGCGTGAAGTTGGTGCGGGGCGTCGATATGCACGCGCTGCACGTGCCCACCTGCACCGGCGCAAGCGCGCGTGAACACCTCAATACCGCCAAGGCGCACCGCTTCGTTGAGGGGCAGCAGCGACCGGTCCGCGCGGAAGCTGTGTGTGAGTCGCACCAGCCCGGGATCCGCTTCCGCCTCCATCGCGCCTACCAGGTCCAGTAGAACCGAACCGGTGCCGACCGAGGTCAACTGGTCGGCGTCGCCAACCAGGATCAGCGTGGCGTCCTCGCGCAACGCGTCCAGCAGATGGCGCAGCATCGCCAAATCGACCATGGAGGCTTCGTCGACGATGACGATATCGGCAGGCACCGGGTTTCCCGCGTGGTGGACGAAGCCGCCGCGCTGTCCGCGACTGCCCAACAGCCTGTGCAGGGTGCTCGCATGCGCGTTGAGCGACGCCTCCAGCGACGGGTGCCACTCTAAAGGCAGCGTAGTCTGGCCGTCGCGCATAAGTTTGGCACCGTCGCGCAGTGACTCCGAGAGCCGCTGCGCCGCCTTGCCCGTTGGCGCGCCGATCCGGACGACCGGCGGCGCGGCATCCGACCCGGCGCGGCGCTTGAGCAGCAGCATCAACATGCGCAGGACCGTGGTGGTCTTGCCCGTGCCGGGACCGCCGGTAAGAACGAACAGTCTTTTGCCAGAAACCCGGGCAACTGCAGCGCGCTGGGCATCGACCCGCTCGCTTCTGTCCCCCTGGAACAGGACGTCGATATCGGCTGGACTGCCGGCAGGCTGGGACTCGGCGGCTGCGCGTCGCGCGCGGACATGCCGTGCCACCGCACCCTCGTGACGGTGGTTGCGGAGCAGGTAGAAGTGCCCATCCTCAATAACGAACGGCGTTGCCGCGTTTGCTTCCGTGTCTTGCCCGGATCCGGCAGTTACGACCGTGACCATTGGATCGGCCATCACCTGCGCCAACGTGCGCTCATCCAGCGGTGGCATTCCGTGGCGGCCAGCGGCCTCGCCACTCAGCGGCAGAGCGCTGTCCCCGTGGCCTTCGGCCAGACTGGCCCAGCCCGCCAACTCGGCCAGCGCAGCCGAGCCACCGTGCGCCTTCACCCAGCGCGCCACGGTGTGGTCCAGCATGCGCCAGGCCTCGGGTGGGACAGGCTCTTTCGCGGATTGGCGGAAATGGTAAGTGCTTGATGCGCTCACGCGGTCACCTCGGTGCGGGTTTCGCCGAGAACGCTGCCCACCGCGTCCAGCAGTCGATCGGGAAACCGGTGGCGCCAGATGCCGGCGCCTGGCGCCAAGCCTGCCGCACGGACAAACAGGTATACGCATTCCCCCAGGTGTCGAGTCCTGTCGTAACCGACACCAAGACGCTGGCGCAGGTAGCGATCCACGGCAACCGTGTAGAGCAGCGCCTGGAAGCGGTACCGGCTGCGGTCCATCTGCTCAAGCAGCGCACTTCCGGTGTAGCTGCTTACTGTATCGCCCAGATAATTACCTTTGTAATCAAGGACGTGGACTCTTCCGTTGCAGTTGAACGTGAGGTCTATTTTGCCATTCATCAGTCCGTTCAGGACACGCTGGCTGGTGGGCACCAGCTGCAACTCTCCATGCGCAGCACAGGCTTCGCGGAGATCCGCCATGGAGACCCCATCCACGGCGAAGTGAAACCCCATCTCCGCGCGCAGGTCCGATTCGGGAAGGTCTGCCAGCGACAGATCCGGGTTTCCCTGCAACCCCAGCGGTGCTTTCAGGGCCGCCTGCAGCCGTCGCGCCAGAGTTTCGGCGAGCGGCGCTTGCGCTGGATCCTTGCGACGCACTCCGGCATCGCCCAGATACCGCTCCACCAGCGACAACTGGGCGGTGATCGGCTTGCCAATTTCGCGGAACTCGAACACCGCATGGACCGCGTTGCCGAAATCCGTCCCGCGGACGTCGGCCAATGCGAGAAGTTCGGGATGTGGCACGGCGGGTGTGGACTCGGGGGCCGCCGCACTTGAGCCCGCAGTGCCGGCCTCCGTCTCGTCGCCGGCGGGCGCCTCTGGATTGATCGCTTCGCGCTGCTCGCCGTGGGTCAGCGTGGTGAAGCTGTGCTTTCCCGGGAGCGGGCCTGCCGGCCAAGCGGGCATCGGGCGCGCGGTCCGTTGCCTGTCTGTGGTTGCTGCATCGGCGACGTAGTGCTGGCGCTCCGTGGGGAGCCACCCCTGGCGCCAGTCGATCCGGGTGGTCTGGCCATCCAGCTCCGGGCTCCCCAGTGGTGCGGCCAGGCGCGCCAGCATCACGTCAAGCGCGCTGCGTGCGGTGCCTTTAATGGGCGGTTTTTCGCGTGCGCTCGCCGGTCGCTCCACGTCCAGTGCAAAAACATGGCAGGCATAAATGGCGCGGGTCAGCGCCACGTACAACACACGGAAGCGTTCGTCCTGCAGTTCCTGCGCCTTGGCCGCAGCTGCCGCAGGCGAGCGCTCGACGCGGCTAGCGCCGGTGCGCGGATCGGTGAGCACATGCATGTCGCCGCCGCGTTTATGGCCGTGGTTCCACATCAGCGGCAGGAACACGATCGGAAACTCCAGGCCTTTGCTGGCGTGCAGTGTCATCAGGCGGACCCGCGCGCTGTCGGACTCGATCCGCAGCTGCGCGGCTTCGGCGGCGTCATCGCCGGCGTCACCCACGCCGTCGCGACATTCAGCCAGCCAGCCCAACAGCTCCTCGAAGCCGGGATCGTCCTCGGATCGCGCCTGCAGCAGTTCTCCCAGATGGCGCAGATCCGTCAGGGCTCGCTCGCCCGCTAGTGTCTGCAGGTACCGCGGGGCCATGTGGGTGATCAGCTGTTCGATCACATACAGCACGCCGCGTCGCTGCCAGTCGAGATGCCATTGGCGGAACTGCCCGGCAACGGCCTGCCAGCGTAAAACGTCGTCGCCCCACTCCTGCAACTCGCTGAAGCTGGCGCCCCACAGGCGGGTCGCGGCTGCCGCGCGCAATGCGCCGAACTCCGCCGGATAGGCAACGGCGTGCAGCACGGCCTGAACGTCGCGGGCGATATCGGTCGCGAAAACGCTGCTACGGGTACTGGTAACGCAGGGAACGCCCCGCGCGCGAAGCTCGTCACGCAGGGCGGTGATGTCACGGCCCGCCGGCAGCAGTACCGCGATATCGGAAGGCTCCACCGGGCGCCCCGCGATACGGTGGCTGCGCGACTGCAGCATTCCTGCAATCTGGTCCGCGCATGCGCGCAGGGCTTCAGCGCGGCGCTCCGGCTGGGATGGCGCCGCCGGGGATTGGTAGTGGATCGCCAGCGGCTTGTCGCAAGGCGCGCCATCGACGGTGTAGGGCGTGTCGTTCCGGCGTTGCGAGGCGCCGACGGGACTGCAGCGGATGTCCGTTTCGTCCAATGCGCTCAGCCGGTTCCCGGCCACCGCATAGAACTGGTTGACCGCATCGACCAACGCCTCGCTTGAGCGATGGTTGGTACCCAGGGTGAGCCGGTCCCCGACACCCGCGCCGGACGCCGCGCGCTGGTAGGCGTGGATGTCCCCGCCGCGGAAGGAATAGATCGCCTGCTTGGGATCGCCGATCATCACCAGCCGGCCGCGCGGGGCGCCACCGGCGTCGCGGTATATCGCGTCCAGGATGCCGTACTGCAGCGCGTCGGTGTCCTGGAATTCGTCCACCAGTGCGACCGGCCAGGCATCGTGCAGCGCATCGGCCAGCGGACGCTCGCCGCGGTCGCCCGCTTCGCGCGCCAGCGCGTCGCTGACGGTACTGATCAACGCATCGAAGGTGAGCTGATGGCGGGTGGCGAGCCGGGATTGGATTTCTCCGCGCGCCACCGCCGCGAGCTCACGCCAGAAGCTCATCTGCAGGCCCTGGATGGCGGGAACGCATGCCTCGGCAAACCGCCCTGCAGCGAGGAGGTGGGGGTCGTTTTCGAACGCCTTTCTCACCCCGGTCAGCTTCGAGGCACTGGCCAGCCGCTTGCAGCTTTCCTCGCTTGGCAGCCGGGATTGGTCCTTCAGCAACTCCAGCAGTTCGGTGAGCACGCGCGGCAGCACGGCCGACTTGGCGAACGTCTCGGCGCTGCCGGCGATGATGGCTTCCAGTTTCGGTATCCATGCCGGATCAAGTGCGGCGTCGATCTCCGCTGACGGCATGCCACCCACGGAAACACCCTGCCCCAGACAAACCTTGAGCTGCGTGCGCAAACGGTCGCGGCTCAGGTTGCCGGCGCTCCGGCCAAGCGTCACGAGCGGGTCGCTGGCGTCCCCCTGCTGCAAGCGACGCCAGAGGTCGCCTGTCACCTCATCCAGCAACGCGTCGCTGGCGACCATCTCGCCCATCACGAACGCCACGCCACACGCGAACGGATGGTCGGCAAGGATCCTGCGACACAGGCTGTGCAAGGTACTGATCGGCGCGGCATCCATTTCCGCCAGGGCCAGTCGCAGCGCCTGGAGGTCGTTGACCCGGGTGTCGGCGCTGTGCTCCCAACGGCCGTGCAGCCACATCGCGTCCGCACCGGCAGTCGCGGGGAACGGCTCCGAGGATTCCGCGATCTGCACGGCCCATCGAAGCTTGCCGCGCAGGCGTTCGCGCAGCTCCTGGGCGGCAGCTTCGGTGAACGTCGTCACCACCACTTGCCGCGGTGACCAACCCTGTTCCAGCAGCAGGCGCAGGTAGAGGACGGCAATGGTCCAGGTCTTGCCAGTCCCGGCGCTGGCCTCGATCAGGCTGCGCCCGCCTGCTCCCAGCTCCAGATCGCGCCAGTCGGGTTCGCGGGCTTCGGCGCTTGAAAACGTATCGTTCATTGCTGACTCCCGACACAGGCCGGGGCGCCGGCGGGGGCACTGCGCCGCAACGGCGATGCCATGTCGATGCACTCATAAAGCGCCAGCCCGAAGCTGTGCAGCTCGGCCAGCTCGGCGCTGCCTTGCGCAAAATCGACACGACCGGCCAGAAGCCGGCTGTAACCGGGCGAGTAGTCCCGCTCGCCGGTGCCGCCGTCGTGGGTCGCCACCCAGACCGCGCCGATGTTGGCCGGCGCTGGGCGGTGATCGTCATCCCCGCCGCCGCCAACACCGCGCGGGTTGACCGTCGGCTGGATTGCTCTCCAGGCGGCTTTCGGGAAGTACCAATGTGGCCGGCTTTGTGCCTGCTGCCACCATTGCAGCAAGCGGAAAATCCGCTGCTGCAGATCGGCGATCAGTTGCGTGCGCTGGTCCGGGCGTGCTTCCAGAAACGCCGCATCCCAAGTGTTCAGCCCGCCGGACCAGTCCGGAATCTCATCGTCAACCAGCATCGCCAGCCGCACCGTTGGCAGTGGACCACTCCCGGCGGCCGTATGCAGGCGCAGCAATGCCCAATCCATGAACATCGGCACGCGGTCCTTGAAGTCCAGCTCCTTCTCCGCCTTCAACCCTCCGCCCTGGCCGGGAAATGCACGCAGCAGCTGCAGGTGCTCGCGTCCCTCGTGGTTGACCCTGTAAACGTGACCGACCTGACCTACCAGGGCGACATCATGAATGGAGTGATCAATCACGACATTGACCGGCGCCGGCACTCCGCCCTCGAACACCGGCAGATCGGCAACCCGCTCCAGCAGCGTCGCCACGGCCCCCGCGGCGTCTTCCCATGCCTGCAGCCCCGGCCGTCCGGGCGGCATCATCCCGCCCAGACGCAGCCAGTCGGGGGCACGCTCCGGAGGCCACTGCCCCTGCGGCCAAGCCGGCAGCGCATCGTTGAAAAACAGCTTGCGGGGCACCGAATCCAGCGCACCAAATCTCGGATCGACAGGCTCCTCGCTGGGCAGACGATCATCCACCAGCGCGTCCAGGCTGATCTGCATGCGCCGACCCAGCACCTGAGCGGCGGGGTCGCGGTAGTAGGACTGCACTTCCCGCAGCGGGATGGGACCCTCCACCGCCACCTCGTCCGCGCAGTCGCGATCAAAAAAGGGGGCCACGTCGGGGCGCGCAGCCTGGGCGTGCATCGCGGCGAAGTCCTGCTGATAGGAGAACAGCCGCGGATCACTGTCGTCGTAATAGCGGGCGTCGAAGGGTTGCAGAGGATGACGGACGATCCAGGGTCGCGGTGTGTCGGTGTCGTCGGCGGCTAAACCTGCTGATGCATCCAGCACCGCCAACAGCTCCGACAGCGGCTGCGCAGGGTTTCGCGGCTTGCCGTCCATCACGCCTTCGCCCAGGTAACTCAGATGTAGTCGCTCACGGGCCGACATCACGGTTTCGAGGAACAGGTAACGGTCGTCACTGCGCACGTCACGGTCCCCGAGCCGCCGATAGCGTGTCATCAGGTCCAGGCCGGCATCACTGCTGTTGCGTGGGAATTCGCCGTCATTGAGGCCGAGCACGGCGACCACCTTGAAAGGAATGGCCCGCTGCGGAACCATGCCGCAGAACGTGATGCCGCCCATCAGGAAACGCTGCCGCTCGGGCGCGGCTGCGAGGCGTTCCACCAGCAGGTCGCGCACGACGCTGAAGTGCAACTCCGGGTCCACGTGGGCCTTTGCCGTTTCCGTCGCCAGCGTGCGGATGAAGCCCAGCAGCACCGCCCTCGCGTCGCGGGCATCGGCATCCATGACGTCAATCCGGAACATCGCCTCGAAGCGCCGCTCCAGCTCCTCCGCCCAGGCGCTGGCCGGTCGCGATTCCTCGGCAAGATCACAAACTGTCTGGACCTCACGCAAGAGGTGATCCAGTGCGCCCAGATGGGCGGCGGCCGGGCCATGAATGCCCGTCAGCGGCGCAATGGCGAGGCCACCCGGCAGCTCTATCGATGACTGGTGCTCGCTGTCCGCGCCGTCGGCCATCAGGTAGCCCGCCATCATCCGGTCCATCGCCCAACCAAAGGTGTGTTCGGCGATCGCCGGCACGCCGAACCGGCCGCGGAATGCGGGGTCCAGCGCCCACGCGACCCGGCTCGCCTGCAACCATCGGCTCAGCTCATCCACCGCCGCAGCATCAAGACCCAGGCGAGCGGCGACCTCGGGGATCGTCAAAAGATCCACCACCTCCGGCGCGGTGACACGGGTACCGGGCAGATCGAGCAGGCGCTGGAACGCGCCAAACAGCGAGTGGCTGCGGGCAACGGAGACATCGGCCAGGTGATACGGCAACCGCTCCCCGCCGTGCCCCGCCACACCGAACACGGCCGGGATCAGCGGCACGTAGGAGCGGATGTCGGGCGCCATGACCACGATGTCCGCCGGGCGGATGGTATCGCCGGCCCGGTCGGTGCTCTCGATCGCGTCAAGCAGCTGGTCGCGGAGGATCTCCAGCTCGCGCAAGCGGGTGTGGCTGGCGTGCACCCGCAGGGACGCGTCGGCGATCTCGCGCTCGGTGACCGCTGCGTGCTGGAGGTCAACCGGCTCGGGCAACGGCGCCAATGCGCGGATGCTTTCCTGCACCCGCTGCAAGCGGTTGACCGGGGGCGATGCGTCCTCGTCCGCGCGATGGCGCACATCCGCCAATACGTCATCGGTGCCGTCAGCCAGCGCCATGATGAAGTGCTGGCCCATCCGGCCCCAGCTGGCCAGCAGCGGATTCTCCTGCTCGATCCAGTAGTCGCCGGCACCCGCGCGATCCAATCCGGCCTGTTCGGCGTCACGTCGTTCCTGGATCTCCGCCACCGTGTTGCCCAGACCGCCCCAGTATTCGCGGCACGGATCAGGCACGTACATCGCCACCAGACGGTGACGGGCCGCAGCGCGGATAACCGCCAGCTCCGAGGGTGCGAGATGACTCACGCCAAAGACATGCAGCGCCTCATCGACTGCGCCGTTGTGATTGTGCAGGCGGTCGATAAGGGCAGCGACGACGTCTCCGCGATGCGGCCCGAGCTGAGCGTGCAATTGCCGCCACAGCGGCGCCAAAAGGCGCTGCTCGGTGGACGCGACCCATGGATCTCCGCCGCGGCCAGTGACCTCGGCCAGGCGCCCGTGCTCCCAGACATTCAGCCAGTCGGGCCGGTAGACCACGTACTGGGAATAGATCCGCGCCAGTCGGTCGGCCAACTGGAATCGGCGCCGCGCCAGGTCCGCTCCGGCCTGCCGTCTGTCCGCCTCTCCGGGCTGCAGGTAGGACGCGATGCGTGCGTCGGTGACGCCGATTGCCTCCAGTCCGCCGCCAAGCAGCTCATGGATGTTCCAGCGCAGGTGCTCACGCTGGTAACGCGGCAGGGACACCGCCTGCTGGCCCAGCTGCCGCTGCGCCAGGTTGCCGATCCACGTGCTCGGCAACTGGATGTCCAGGTTGGCAACGATGCCGCCGGGCCCGTACGCGCGGGCGAGAGCGCCATTGAGCCACTGTTTCATTCCCGGATGGGCCGCAATGATCGTCTGCGGGGCGAGGACATTGGCCGGGCGGGTCACATCCAACAACTCGCGGAGGGGCCCGAGCAGCATTTCCAGACGGCTGGCGCGGTAGATCACCAGACCGGTGGTCTGCGCCGCACCCTCCACTTCCCGCAACTCCCCGCGCTTATCGACTGACGTCACCGCACCGCCCCCTTTCATGAGGCTCAAAGGATAGCGGCCGCCGGTCGCAACGGCTGCGACCTGACTGGCCGGGCGTGGCCTGTATATCTTCCCCGGCGAATGTCCCCCGGCCTCCGCCTGCGGCGGACGCCTCCTCCTTTATTTCGCCGGGAAGATATACAGGCCACGCCCGTGCTGGTCGGTTTGCGCTTTTACAAACTACCGTCACGTCGGAACGTCGGGGGTGAATGCCCTTGACGGCGAAATAAAGGAGGAGGCACCGGCTTCATCGGTGCAAAGAAAAAACCCGGGCCGCCGTGGCAGCCCGGGTTTCTGCAACCGATGCGTCAGTGACCAACGCATCGCGATGCCGGCATCACCAGATGCGCACGCGATCCTCGGGTGCGATCCACAGCGCGTCGCCCTGCTTCACGTCAAACGCGTCGTACCAGGCATCGATGTTGCGCAGCGGCGCGAATGCGCGGATATGGCCCGGCGAATGCGTGCCGTTGACCAGCTGCTGGCGCAGCGCGTCGTCACGCCACAGGGTCCGCCAGACCTGCGCCCAGCCCATGAAGAAGCGCTGCTCGCCGGTGAAGCCGTCAATGACCGGTGCGTCCTTGCCGTCCAGCGAGCGCCGGTAGGCTTCGAGCGCGATGGTCAGGCCACCCAGATCGCCGATGTTCTCGCCCATCGCGACCTTGCTGTTGATGTGCATGCCCGGCAGCTGCGGGAACTCGTAGGACTCGTACTGCGCGCCCAGCTTGGCGGCCTGAGCCTCGAACTTGGCGGCATCCTCGGAGGTCCACCAGTCGCGCAGCAGGCCGCTGCCGTCGGACTTGCGTCCCTGATCGTCGAAGCCGTGGATGATCTCGTGGCCGATCACGCCGCCGATACCGCCGTAATTCACCGCCGGATCGGCGTCGGGGTCGAAAAACGGCGGCTGCAGGATCGCGGCAGGGAACACGATCTCGTTCTTCACCGAGTTGTAGTACGCGTTGACCGTGTGCGGCGTCATGCCCCACTCCGCCTTGTCCACCGGCTTGCCGATGCGCACGCGACGGTAATCCCACTCGAACTGCGCGGCGCGCACGGCATTACCCAGCACATCGCCCTGGGCGACCTTGAGCGCACTGTAGTCGCGCCACTCGTCGGGATGGCCGATCTTCAGGCCGAAGCCCTTGAGCTTGGCGTGTGCTTCGGCCTTGGTTGCCGGGCTCATCCAGTCGAGCTGGTCCAGGCGGGCACCCATCGCAGCCTTCACGTTGCTGACCAGCGCGTCCATCTTCGCCTTGGCGTCGGCCGGGAAATACAGCTTGACGTAGTCGCGGCCGATCGCCTCACCCATCGCCGAGGACGTATAGCTCACCGCCCGCTTCCAGCGCGCTGCCTGCTCGGGCTGGCCCGACAGGAACTTGCTGCGGAACTCGAACTCGGCATCGGCAAAGCGGCTCGACAGCATCGGCGCGGCGTTGTCGATGGTGTGGAACGCCTGCCAGGCCTTGAGGGTATCCAGGTCGGTGTCGGCGAAGATTTTCGCGATCTTCGGCAGCGCGGTGTCCTGGCGGATCACGCCGTCGGTCGCGTAGTCCAGGCCGGCGGCGGTCAGGTAGGTCTGCCACGGGAAGCCGGCGGCGACGGTGTCGAGCTTGGCCAGTTGGACCGGGTTGTAGGTCTTGTCGCGGTCGCGGCTTTCCGCGCGCGTCCAGTGGGCCTTCGCAATCTCCGTCTCCATCTTCATGATCGCGTCGGCATGGCCCTTGGGATCGGCCCAGCCGCCCAGCTCGAGCATCTGCGCGATGTAGGCGACATAGCGCTCGCGCTGCGGCGCGAACTTCTCGCCCAGGTACATCTCGCGATCACCCAGACCAAGGCCGGACTGGCTGAAGTACAGGGTGTAGACATCCGGGTTGCGCTGGTCGTCGGAGACGTAGCTGCCAAAGAAGCTGCGGCCCAGGCTGGCGCTGCTTTCACCCATCAGGCGCGCGATCGCGTCCTTGTCGCCGGCATTGCGGATCGCGTCCAGATAGGGCTGCAGCGGCTTGTCGTCGAGCGCTTCGACGGTCTTCTCGTCCAGGTAACCCTGGTAGAGGGCGGCCAGCTTCGCCGCGTCGCCGCCGGTGGCCGGGTCGGCCTGCGGGTAGCTTTCCAGCAGCTGATGCACGCGCTGCTCGGACAGGTCACGCAGGCCGAGGAACGAGCCGTACATCGACTTGTCGGCCGGAATTTCGGTCTCTTCCGCCCATTTGCCGCTGACATAGCCGAAGAAGTCATCGCCCGGACGGACGTCCGGATTCATGCCATCGGTGTCGATGCCCCAGCTACCGAAGCGGGTGGCCGAGACGGCCGCGGTGTCTGCGCTGCCGCCGGCGTTGTCGGGTGCTGCATAGAGCGCGCGCAGGTCGCAGGTGGCGTCCAGGCAGCGGTCATCGGCATTGGCGGCCAGCGGCGCACCCAGGGTCAAGGCGACAGCAGTCGCAGCAAAAAGCAGGGTCTTCTTCAAGGAGATCTCCGGAAATGAATTCAGATGACGCAAAAAGCCATGCCCTGTTCTAACCGACACGGGCTGCGATCGGCAGTGCCAAAGGCTGGGTTGGACATGGTGTAACAACACGGGGCCTGCAATGCCCGGAGGGGCGCGACCAGGTGCACGAGTGCTCAGAACGCGTCGGCGGGAACCCGCACCCAGCCTTCCATGAGTACACGCGCGCTGCGGCTCATGATGGCCTTGGTGACCTGCCACTTCCCGTCCACCTGCACTGCTTCAGCCCCCACCCGGAGGGTTCCGGACGGATGGCCGAAGGTCACCGCCGTCCGATCGCCGCCGCCCGCTGCCAGGTTCACCAGGGTGCCGGGAACGGCTGCGGCGGTGCCGATCGCAACCGCCGCGGTGCCCATCATCGCGTGGTGCAGCTTGCCCATCGACATGGCGCGCACGTTGAGGTCGATGTCGTCGGCGGCAACCACTTTTCCGCTGGAGGCGGTATAAGACGCGGGTGGCGCCACGATCGCGACCTTCGGCGTGTGCTGCCGCCCAGCGGCCTCGTCGATATGCACGATCAGGCCCATGCGCACCGCGCCGTGCGCTCTGATGGTCTCGAACATTGCCAGCGCCTTCGGGTCGCCGTTGACCGCGTCCTGCAACTCGGCGCCCGTGTAGCCGATCGAATCGGCGTTGATGAAGATCGTCGGGATACCGGCGTTGATCAGCGTCGCCGGGAAGGTGCCGACGCCGGGCACCTCCAGCTCATCGACGACGTTGCCGGTGGGGAACATCGCCCCGCCCTCCTCGCCGTCGTCGGCCGGGTCGAGGAATTCCACCGCCACTTCGGCCGCCGGGAAGGTCACCCCGTCCAGCTCGAAGTCACCGGTTTCCTGCACCTGCCCGGCCGTTATCGGCACGTGGGCGATGATGGTCTTGCCGATGTTGGCCTGCCAGATACGCACCGTGCAGATGCCATCGGCCGGGATGCGCGCCGCCTCCACCAGCCCGTTGCTGATCGCGAACGAGCCGACCGCCGCGGTGAGGTTGCCGCAGTTGCCGCTCCAGTCCACGAAGGCCTTGTCGATCGCGACCTGGCCGAACAGGTAATCAACATCGTGGTCCGGCCGCGTGCTGGCGCTGACGATCACCGTCTTACTGGTGCTGGAGGTCGCGCCGCCCATCCCGTCGGTCTGCTTGCCGTAGGGATCGGGACTGCCGATCACCCGCAGCAGCAAGGCGTCGCGGGCCGTGCCGGGCACGCGCGCGGCTTCGGGCAGGTCGTCAAGGCGAAAAAACACACCCTTGCTGGTGCCGCCACGCATGTAGGTGGCGGGGATACGAATCTGCGGTTTGTGGCTCATGGACTATTCCGGCAGCGGGCGAGGACGGAGGATGACGTGGATGCGGTCAGGCGCTTGCGGTCTGTTCGGCATTCGCGCCCTGCCCAGCGCCGCCGCTGGACGACGCCAGGAAATCCTGCGCGAACCGCTGCAGCACCCCGCCCGCCTCGTAGATCAGCAGCTCGTCATCGCTGTCCAAGCGGCAGCTCACCGGCACCTCGACCCGCTCGCCGTTTTTGCGGTGGATCACCAGCACGAGCTCCGCGCCCGGCGCCGGCTTGCCGACCACATCAAACGTCTCGGTACCGTCGATGCCCAGGGTGTTGCGGTCGGTGCCGGGGTGGAACTGCAGCGGCAGCACGCCCATGCCCACCAGGTTGGTGCGGTGGATGCGCTCGAAACCTTCGGCGACGATCACTTCCACGCCTGCCAGCCGCACGCCCTTGGCCGCCCAGTCGCGCGAGCTGCCTTGGCCGTAATCGGCACCGGCGATGATCACGAGCGGCTGCTTGCGCGCCATGTAGGTCTCGATGACCTCCCACATGCGCATGACCTTTCCTTCCGGCTCCAACCGGGCCAGCGAGCCCTGCCGCACCGACCCGTCCTCGTTGCGGACCATCTCGTTGAGCAATTTGGGGTTGGCGAAGGTGGCGCGCTGCGCGGTCAGGTGGTCGCCGCGGTGCGTCGCGTAGGAGTTGAAGTCCTCCTCGGGCAGGCCCATTTTTGCCAGGTACTCACCGGCTGCACTGCTGGCCAGGATGGCGTTGGAGGGTGACAGGTGGTCGGTGGTGATGTTGTCGCCCAGAACCGCCAGCGGGCGCATCCCGGTCATCGTGCGCTCGCCGGCCAGCGCGCCCTCCCAATACGGCGGACGGCGGATGTAGGTGCTCTTGGGATCCCACGCATATTGTGGATCGACCATACGCGCGGCCAGGCCGCTGCGCGCGAACATCGGGTCATACACCTGGCGGAACTGCTCGGGCTTGACGCTGGCAGCGACGATCGCGTCGATCTCCGCATCATCCGGCCACAGGTCCTTCAGGGTGACCGCGATGCCGTCCTTGTCGATGCCCAAGACGTCCTTCTCGATGTCGAAACGGATCGTGCCGGCGATGGCGTAGGCGACCACCAACGGCGGCGAGGCCAGGAACGCCTGCTTGGCGTAGGGATGGATGCGACCGTCGAAGTTGCGGTTGCCTGACAGCACGGCGACCGAATACAGGTCACGCTCAACCACTTCCTTCTGGATCACCGGGTCCAGCGCGCCGCTCATGCCGTTGCAGGTAGTGCACGCGAAGCCAACGATGCCGAAGCCGAGCTGCTCCAGCTCCGGCAGCAGCTTGGCGTCCTCCAGATACAACTGCACCGCCTTGGAGCCCGGTGCCAGGGAGGATTTCACCCACGGCTTGCGCGTCAGGCCACGCGCGTTGGCGTTGCGTGCCAGCAAGCCGGCCGCAATGACGTTGCGGGGATTGGAGGTGTTGGTGCAGCTGGTAATGGCGGCGATGATGACCGCGCCGTCGGGCAGCAGGCCTTCTGCTTCCTGGGCGTGCGCCTTGTCCAGGTCGATGGCGATGCCGCGCGAGGCCAACTCGGACGTCGGCAGCCGGGCATGCGGGTTGGACGGGCCGGCCATGGTCCGCACCACGGCGGAGAGATCAAAGCGCAGTGTTCGCTCGTACTCGGCGGTGACCAGGTCATCCGCCCACAGCCCCGTGTGGCGCGCGTAGGTTTCCACCAGTTTGACCTGTTCGTCGGCGCGGCCGGTCAGCTTTAGGTAGTCAATGGTCTGCTGGTCGATGTTGAACATCGCCGCAGTCGCGCCGAACTCCGGCGTCATATTGGAGATCGTCGCGCGATCACCCAGCGTCAACGCCTTGGCGCCCTCACCGAAGAACTCCAGATATGCGCCGACCACACGCTCGCTGCGAAGGAACTGGGTCAACGCCAAGACAATGTCGGTGGCCGTGATTCCTGGCTGCGGCTTGCCCGCGAGCTCCACGCCGATGATGTCTGGCAGACGCATCCATGAAGGCCGCCCCAGCATCACGCTCTCGGCTTCCAGCCCGCCGACACCGATGGCGATCACGCCCAATGCATTCACGTGCGGGGTGTGGCTGTCGGTGCCGACCAGCGTGTCGGGAGACGCCACGCCATCGACTGCCTGGATCACCGGCGACATCCGCTCAAGGTTGATCTGATGCATGATTCCGTTGCCGGGCGGAATCACGTCGATGTTCTTGAACGCCTTCTTTGTCCAGTCGATGAAGTGGAACCGGTCAAAGTTGCGCCGGTCTTCGATCGCGCGGTTCTTGGCAAACGCCTGGGGGTCGGAACCGGGTGCCTCGACGGCCAGCGAGTGATCGACGATCAGCTGCGTCGGCACCACCGGATTGACCTGGGCGGGGTCGCCCCCTTGCTCCGCGATCGCATCGCGCAAGCCAGCCAGGTCCACCAGTGCGGTCTGGCCGAGGATGTCGTGGCAGACCACCCGCGACGGGTACCACGGGAAATCCAGATCACTCCGGCGCTCGATCAGCTGCAGCAGCGATGCGTCGAGCGTTTTCGGGTCACAGCGCCGCACCAGGTTTTCCGCGAACACCCGCGAGGTGTACGGCAGCTTCGCGTAGGCGCCGGGACGGAGTGCATCAACAGCGGCGCGCGCATCGAAGTAGTCCAGTTCGGTGCCCGGCAGGGGCTTGCGGTTGGCTGTGTTCATGGTTGGCGTTGGGTACCTCGTTGGCGGGTGGCGTGTCGACCGCTCACGCAGCGCGCGAGGACGGGTCGTCGAACACCCGACAGTATAGTTGGCCGCCCCTGTATGGCCGGAGCATATGGCCGGAGCAGCGACTACCGCGCCCTACCCTGCTTGTCGTTCACGCGCTCTCGCGGGCCTCGGTGACACTTTGGTCGGCATCTTTCCTGACCGGGCAGCTCCCCATGCGCGCAATCGCTTATGCCGTCGCCGCGGCCACGACTCTGGCCTCCGGGGCCGTCGTGGCCCAGACATCGCCCTGCACCGGCACAGGTGCGCCTCTGGAGAATGTCCCGGTCGCGACATTGGAACTGGAGCGGTACCTCGGCCAGTGGCACGAGATCGCGCACCTGCCGATGTTTTTCCAGCGCAAATGCGTGAGCGACACGACCGCTACGTACACGCTGAAAGAGAACGACCGGATCGAGGTGCGCAACGCATGCGGCACCAAGGATGGCTCGCAAACCGAATCGGTCGGTGAGGCGAAGACGGTCGACGGCAGTCCCGGCGCGCTGAAGGTGCGCTTCGCCCCCGCATGGCTGGGCTGGGTCCCCGGCATCTGGGCCGACTACTGGGTCCTGGATGTCGACCCCGACTATCGCTGGGCGGTGGTTGGCGGACCGAGCAGGAAGTACCTGTGGATACTCTCCCGTGATCCTGGGATGGACGCGGGACTGTTCAATCGGCTCAAGTCAGACGCGGAAGCTCGCGGCTACGACCTCAAGGACCTGGTGGTCGGCGCACCGCTGGAGTGACCCGGATCTTCGGCAAGATCCAGGCGCGGCTGCGAACCGCGTCTGGATCAAGCTCTCTGGGCGCTCGTCGCCAGGGGGCGTGTCTCGCGCTTAGAAATCCCAGCGTGCCGACACGGTGATCGGCATCGACAGACGACTGCCTGTGTTGTTGATGGACGCCAGACCCAGACCACCAATCGCGCTGTCATTGCCACTCAGGTTATCGACGTAGCGGACACCGGTTTCCGCGGTCAGGCTGAAACGCTCGCTCAATGGAATGATCACGCCCACATCGAGTCCGCCGCTGACCGCCCACTTCTTGTCGTAGAAAGGGGCATTGGCAATCGTGATGCCGCCGTCGGGAATCTCGAACGTTGCGGTGATCGCATCGGTCTGGGTGCCACCTACTCGCGCTGCCAGGTAAGGCCGGGTCGAGCCGGCCTGCAGGAAGTAGTACCGATAGCCCAGCTCAACGCTGAGCGCCTTGTAGTCGGAAAACGTGCCGTAGACCGGCAATTCCGTGTTTAACGCGGGCACAAAAGCGCCACCCACCTGAACTGTGCCCTGGTCCGCACGGGTCTGGCGTACCTGGCCGAACATTTCGGCCCGGTCACTGAGCCCGTAGCTCATCTCCAGACCTGCAACCGTCGCCATGTCATAGATCTCGCTGTGGCTGCGCGAGCGGATGCGCAACTCCGCGTCCACGCCGGCGAGATCCGGATTCAACGGCCCCAGATCGGGAATGAGCGCTACCGCGCCCTTGTGGACATCACCATTGAGGGCGGTGTCAACGCCGCCGATGAGAGAGAACGAAAAATCGCCCTGGGCCGGGGCCGCAAATGCGGGAAGGGCGAGGCCGCCGAGCAACGCCGCCACAATCAGTTTTTTCATCGGTCGGTTTCCTGTGGGTTTTGTAACGGGGGAAATCAGGTGGTCACGCGCGCCGGGGAAGGAGTGGCCGACAGCGCGCATGACCGCCCGAACAGATCCGGGAAGCTGAAACACGCTTCCCGGGATGCCCTGCCGCGGAGCAACGGCGCAGGCATCAAAACGGGTACAGCTGAAACGCTTCAAATCCCTGTACGCAGCAGCGACCCGAGTGGATGCAGCCGACGCCACCCGGATCCGCCCGATCCGAAAACACCGGCCCCCGATGCAGGCCGGCCACGTTTAGGATGTCGCCATGCCCCACTCACCGAACGATGCCGCGGTAGAACTGTCAGCCTGGTTGCAAGGTCGACGTTCCGTGTTCGTGCTCACCGGCGCTGGCGTCAGCACCAACTCGGGCATCCCTGACTATCGCGGTGCGGATGGCCGATGGAAGGGGCGCTCGCCGATCACCTATCAGCAGTTCACCGGCGATCCGGCCATGCGCGCACGATATTGGGCGCGCAGCTTCGTGGGCTGGCCGGCAGTTGCCGGGGCGCAGCCCAACCGTGCCCATGCGGCGCTCGCCACACTGGAATCGCGCGGCGTACTGTCCACGCTGGTCACCCAGAACGTGGACGGACTGCACGCGCGCGCCGGTCACCGCAACGTGGTCGATCTGCACGGCCGGATTGGCGTTGTTGCCTGTCTGCAGTGCGATCAGCGCATGGACCGGACCCTGGTCCAGGAAGACCTGAAATTGCGATACCCGGAGTGGAGCCAGCACACCGCGGCCGCTGCACCCGATGGCGATGCCGACCTGGAAGGTGTCGATCTGACCGGCTTCGAGGCACCTGTGTGCCCGTATTGCGGCGGCATGCTCAAGCCGGACGTCGTCTTCTTCGGTGAAAATGTCCCCCGCCAGCGCCTGGCGCGTGCGCTCGAGGCGCTAGCGCAATCCGACGCGATGCTCGTAGCTGGGTCATCGCTGATGGTCTACTCGGGGTTCCGCTTTGCCCGCATCGCCCATGAACGTGGATTGCCCTTGGCGATCCTCACCCGGGGCGTCACCCGCGCCGACGAGCTGGCGACGCTGAAGCTCGATGCGGACTCGGAGATGACGCTGGTCGATGCCATCGGCTGAGCGTGCAGCCAGCCATATCAGCTCCGGAACGTCTGCAGGTGCACGCTGGTCTCGGTGCTGCTGACGCCCGGAATCCCGCGGATCCGCTCAAGCACGGTGGACAACTCAGCAAGCTCAGCCACCCGCAGCTCCGCCACCAGATCCCAGCGTCCGTTGGTGTCATGCAACTCGGCGACGCCCGGCTCTCCCAGCAGCGCCCTCACCACCGCTCGCTGGTGCCCTTTGACGGCGATGCTGGTCCAGGCGCGTATCTCGTCGGGCGCCGCATCCGGCCGCAGCCGCAACGTGTAACCAACGATCACACCGTCGCGCTCCAGCTTTCCCAAGCGGTTGGTAACCGTCCCTCGCGCCACGCCAAGTTGCTCGGCCAGGGTGGCAATCGGGGTGCGTGCATCCTGCCGAAGCGCAGCGATCAGGCGGTGGTCAAGATCATCCATTTGTGCACATTGCCACTTTTACTTGTCGATCTGCAATATTTCTGACCAATACAAAGCATTAATACCGTTTCGCTCTGTCGCGCGCAACGGGACAATGGGCTGACCGGGCGCGCTTTCCGCTGCCCCGTTCAAAGGAGTCTGCATGACCACCCTGCTTACGACCCACGACGTCGCCAAAATTGTGGCTACCAAAGGCCTGCCGCACATGTTCGAGCGCATGGTCGACTACCTGGAGGCCGACTTCGCCCGCTGGACCGATTTCGACAAGACCGCGCGCACCGCCGCCCACTCCGACGTCGGCGTGATCGAGCTGATGCCGGTGGCTGACGACAAGGAATACAGCTTCAAGTTCGTCAACGGCCATCCCGGCAACACCCGTTTCGGCCTGCCCACCGTGATGGCCTTCGGTGCACTGGCCGACGTCGCCACCGGCATGCCAACCGTGCTCAGCGAGCTGACCATGACCACCGCGATACGCACGGCTGCCACGTCCGTGATGGCTGCCAAGCAGCTCGCACGCAAGGACGCAAAGTCAATGGCGCTGATCGGCAACGGTGCGCAAAGCGAGTTCCAGGCGCTGGCCTTCCACCAGCTTCTGGGCATCGAAGAAGTACGCCTGTTCGATGTCGATCCGGCCGCAACCGACAAGCTGGTCACGAACCTGGCTGCCGCTGCGCCGTCGCTGCGGGTCGTTCGCGCCGCCAACACCGCTGAAGCCGTCCGCAGCGCCGACATCGTCACCACGGTCACGGCCGACAAGACCAACGCCACCATCCTGCGCGTTGACATGATCGAGCCGGGCATGCACATCAACTGCGTCGGCGGCGACTGCCCGGGCAAGACCGAGCTGGATCCCGCGATCCTGCTGCGCCCCAACACCCGGACCTTCGTCGAGTTTGAGCCGCAGAGCCGCATCGAAGGCGAGCTGCAGCACATGGACGAGACTTTCAGCGTGACCGAGTTCTGGCAGGTCGTCGCCAAGCTTGCCGGTGGGCGCGGCAACGACACCGAGGTGACCATCTTCGATTCCGTCGGCTTCGCCCTGGAGGACTACTCCGCCCTGCGGCTGATGCGCGACTGCGCGGTCGAACTCAAACTCGGCAGCCACACCGACCTGGTGCCGGTAATGGAAGATCCAAAAGACCTGTTTGGGCATCTGACGGGAAGTAAGGCCGCGCAGCAGGCCGCCTGACACGAGCGGTCAACCGCACGCCGAGTGCGGACCACGTTGAATGGGGAAAGATCCGGGCGGCGCGTTTCCCGACGCCGCCCGGAATGTCCGGTTACTGATTGCAGCGGCGTGTATGGCCGGTAGCGAAGGAGTTCTTCCTTCCAGTGTTGCTTCTGCTTTCCGCCTACCAACTACCCAATGGGGAAATCAACATGGTTCATCACTCACGTCGCCGCGCTGCGGTTGCGCGCCCTATCGCTGCGAATCGCACTCCGATCGCCCTCGCTTTGGCCGTTCTGCTGAGCGCGCCGTTTTCGGTTTCGGCGGCAGATGTAAGCTGTCTTAATCCAGATGGAACACCTGTCGCTCCGCCACCCGGCACCAATCAGGGCTACGAACACGGCTTTGAGAACGCGACCTGCACCAACTCATCCAGCGCGTATGGCTTGCGCAACTCGTCCAGCGCCGCATTCAGCAACGCGTTTGGCGCGCACAACAATGCGATGGCCTACAGCAGCAATGCATTCGGGATGGGGAACGAGGCGGCCGGGCAGTTCAGCAGCGCCTTCGGCGTTCAGAATAAAGCCACCGGCCACTGGAGCAGCGCGTTCGGCTATCAGAGCCGGGCCAGCGGCGATTCCAGCAACGCGGTTGGTTTCCGCAGCGTGGCCGCAGGTTTAGAGAGCAATGCCGTTGGCAGCCGAAACCAAGCCACTGGCGACTTCAGCGTCGCGGTTGGCATCTCGAATCTGGCCACTGGGACCTCCAGCATCGCGGCTGGCTATGGCAGCCAGTCCGAGGGTGATTCCAGCAGCTCGTTTGGTACCTTTAACTCAGCCTCAGGTATTGCAAGCATCGCTCTGGGCTACAAGAACGAGGCGACTGGCAGAGACAGCACCGCACTGGGCGCTTATAACAGCGCGATTGGCAACGCCAGCCTGGCAGTAGGCTTTGAAAACTATGCAAATGGGTTCGCCAGCATTGCACTTGGGCACACGAACGAGGTAACTGGCTACCAGGGCACGGCGATAGGCCTAGTCAACACGACCACCGGCAGGAACGCCAGCGCGATGGGATATGTCAACGAAGCTGCTGGCGAATACAGCGTCGCAATTGGCAGTGTGAACAGCGCTGAGGGCGCCCGGTCAGTCGCAATCGGCGTGGAGAGCGTTGCAATGGGGCCAAACAGCATCGCCGTCGGGACGTGGCTTGACGACAACGGTGATGGCATTGCCGATGTCAACGAAGTCACCGTCGCAAGCGGTGCCAACGCCAATGCGTTCGGCAGCGGTGCGCGCGCCACCGGTGACCACAGCAGCGCTGTGGGTACCGGCGCGATAGCGAGCGGCAATGCGAGCATGGCGTTCGGCGGGAAAGCCACGGCCAGCGGCGGCCTCAGCGCCGCCATCGGCCCCGCTTCCAGCGCCAGCGCTCTGCAGAGTGCTGCGTTTGGTTCGGGCGCACGTGCGACCGCCGCGAGCAGCGTCGCGCTGGGCAGTTCGGCGTACGCAAGCGTCGCTGACAGCGTCGCGCTGGGCTCGAACTCCGTCGCCGACCGGGTGAATACGGTTTCGGTGGGGACCGCAGGCGGCGAACGGCAGATCGTCAACGTCGCCGACGCCACTGTCGCCACCGACGCAGTCAACCTGCGCCAGATGCAGTCGGCAATTGCCGGTGTTGGCGGAGTCACCATGCCCCAGGTGCAGACCGTGGTGGATGCAGGCGATGCGCAAACCCTCGCCGACGCGAATGCCTACACCGACTCGCAGATCATCGCTGCAGGCAGCATCACCCCCGCGCAGGTGCAGGCAATCGCCGATGCGGGCGATGCGCAGACGTTGGCCGATGCGAATGCCTACACCGATGCCAGCAGCGCGCAAACCTTGACGGATGCGTACACGTACACGGACTCGGGAACCGCTCAGGCGCTGGCAGATGCGAAGATCTACATCGATGCGCAGGTGATATCCGCCGGCAGCATCACCGAAAACCAGGTGCAGGCGATCGCCGACGCCGGTGATGCGCAAACCCTGACCGACGCCAACGCCTATTCGGATGCTGGTGACGCGCAGACGCTGCAGACTGCCAACACCTACGCGGACACTGGCGATGTCGCCACCCTGCGGTCCGCGAACGCCTACACGGATCAGCAGGTGGCCCGTTTCAACCACGGCCTGGATGAGCTCCGCATGGAAATGGATGATCGCTTCCACACGCTCGACCGCCGTATCGATCGCATGGGCGCCACAAGCGCCGCATACGCAGGTCTCGCGGCCAACACGGCGGGGCTGGGCGGCGCCAACAATATCGGCGTCGGCCTCGGGTCGCAGGGCGGGCAGCAAGCCTTGGCCATCGGTTACCGCCGAGCCATCGGTGCCCGTGCGAGTGTGTCGTTGGGCGGTGCAATTGCCGGCGGCGAGAGCAGCGTGTCAGCAGGTGCCGGCTTCAGCTGGTAAGTCCTGACCAAGCGCACGCCAGGCGCCCCGCACTCAACCAAGGTTGGGTGCGGGGCGTTTTTTTATTGCGGGCACACCAGACGCTGGAATATCCGAACTTAGATTCCTAATGGAAGACGTTCCCTGCATTTTAAACGAACTTGTGCTATCATACGGAGCTCCCCGCCGTCCAGGGCTTCGTCGAACAGGCGACGCCGGCCAGATCGAAGATCGAGGTCTGGTGATCCGGCACGGGGAACCACGGCATCGGCATCACCGCAGTCAGCGGTGGCGCGCCGCTATCCGCCGGCTGCTGTCCCGCCCGGGGACGGCCTATTTCCAGGAGAGCCAATGTCAAGCAACTCAAGCAAGACCGCCACAACCACCCGCACCGCCAGCGCGCCGCTGCGCCGCCGCTCGACCGGTAGCGCCAAGAACGCCAACAATGGCATCACAAGTGAGAGCATCGCAGCCGACCTCGCCGCATTCCGCAAGCAGGGTGGGCGCGTAGAAGTACTGGGCAACACGCCGATACGGCCACGTGTGAACGCGACCGCCTTCCGTTCGCGCGGCAACACGGCGCGCAAGGCCGCCACCAAGACCGCCAGCACGGGCACCAAGGGCTGATAGCCCGCGGCAACCTCTTCACGCGATGGACGGGCGTCGCCGCGGCGGCGTCCGATCCCTCGCCCACAGATAGCAGATTCCTAAGCGTTTCCCGCCAACATGCCCTTCGCACACGCGATCCATCGCTGGGCGGGATCGTCAATGCGCATACCGCCGGTAAACGCCGAGAACGCGGGCAACACCGTTTCATCTGCATCGAGTACGAACGCCGGGTAGCGTCCCGGCAAGCCCGGCAGCTTCACCACGGGATGCAGATGACCGCAAAGCACGTGCCCCCCGGCCTCATCTCCGGCTGGCCGCGGGTGATGGCGGAACCGGAATGGGCCGTCGCGGACATCCTCCGGCAGCAACGCCACATCCAGAGCGTCCGGCACCAGTGCGCGATCGTGGTTGCCACCCACCACGCTCACTACAACCGTCGAATGACTCGCCAGCAGTGCCCTCCAAGCGCGCTCGACGGCAGCACTCCGCCTGCCGTGCAGGAAGTCCCCAAGAACCCACAGCTCGGTGGCGCGAGTCACGCGTAGAAGGATGTCCAGCCGGGCCAGGTCGTGCGCGGTGCCGCCTGTCGGTACCGATATGCCAGCTGCCCGCATCACATCACCCTTGCCCAAATGCAGGTCCGCGATCATCAACCGGTTGCGCGAAGGCCAGAACACCGCGCGATCGGCGTGGAACTGCAGCGCCTCCCCCGCCACGTCGCGTTCAATCACTCCGGGCATGCCGCCGCTCCAACTGTTGCGCGGCCCGCGTGACGCGGGTGCGCCAATCCTCGGTGCTGAGCTGGCCACGGATGGCCTCCGCCCAGAGCGGGAACCCCAGCGGCGTCAGGCTGCGGGGACGGTGCAGTGCCAGCGGCCTTTCCCCGCAGCGCGTCAGGACCGCCCGCAAGTTCTGGACGTCGAGTTGCGCCTCCATCACCTCGCGCTCGGCCTGGGCCAGAAGCACGTGCCCGGGGTCGTGCTGGCGCAACACGTCAAACAGGAGGCTGCTCGACGCCTGCAGTTGGCGCAGTGACCGGGCGGCCCGCCCCGGCAAGGAAGGAGGCAGAAGCCCGGCCACCCGGGCGATCTCGCGGAACTGCCGCCGTGCCAGTTCCGCAATGTTGAGGCTGGCCAGCAGATCGTCCAGTAAACCTTCTGGCGTCAGCAGCTGCTGGATAAGCCGCGAGTCTGGCCACGCCTCGGACTGGGCTGTCAGCGCCAGCCCATAGTCGTTTACCGCCCAACTGAAGGTATTGGGGGTTTCACGTCCCCAGCGCAGCGCCATCAATGCGGCCAATCCTTCGTGCACCGCGCGTCCGGCAAACGGGTAGGCGAACAGATGCCAACCCTGGCGCGTCTTGACCGCCTCGACCAGCAGGCGATCCGGCCCCGGCAACTCCGAAAGACGCGCCTGCAGATGCAGCAGCGGTTGCAGCGCACGCATCTCGGGGCTTGCCGCCGGCTCATGCAGGATCGCCTCGACCTCGGCCCCCAACTCGCTGGACAGCGGCATGCGGCCACCCTGCCAGCGCGGCACCCTGCCCTCGCCGGCCTTGGCGATGCGGACGAACGCCGTCATGTCGCGCAGCTGGACCAGTTCCAGCGTCTTGCCGGCGAACTGGAAGCGGTCGCGCGGTCGCAGCCGACTGATGAACGCCTCCTCCACCGAGCCCAGCCAGCCGCCTTTCATGTAGCGCACCTGTACGCTGCCGTCGCTGGTGATCGTGCCGATCGACAACCGGTGCCGGAATGCCACGCGGCGATCATGGACGCGATAGCAACCGTCCTCGTCGCGTATGACGCGACGATAGTCGGGGTAGTTTTCCAGTGCGCTGCCGCCGCGGACGATGAAGTCGAGTACCGCGGTCCACGCGTCCTCGCCCAGCCGCGCAAATGCGTGGGTGCCGCGCACCTCGCCCAACAATTGCACCGGGTCGAAGCCGCCACCCAGCGCGAGGGTGACGCAATGCTGCGCCAGCACGTCCAACGACAGCCGCAATGGCGGCCGTGACTCCACCCGTCCGTGGGCCATCGCCACCCGCGCGGCGGCGTACTCCGCCAGCTCCAGCGCGTGCGTCGGGACACAGATCACTTTTCCCACCTCACCGGGACGATGACGGGCGCGCCCGCCCCGCTGCCACAACCGGGCCATGCCCTTCGGACTGCCGACCTGAAGGACCTGGTCAACGGCCGGGAAATCCACGCCGAGGTCTAGGCTGGACGTCGCGACCACACAGCGGACGGTGCCGTCACGTAGGCCGGCCTCGGCAGCTGCCCGGAGGGATGCGTCGAGGGATCCGTGATGCAGTGCCAGCGTCGCGGGATCGTCCAACCACACCGATTGCAGCGCGCGATGCCACAGCTCTGCCTGCGAGCGGGTATTGGTGAACAACAGGCTGGATCGCGCCTTCTGCAACACCGCCGAGACCCGTGCCAGTTGCGAGAGGCCCAGGTGCCCCGCCCACGGAAAGCGCTCACCCTGGCTCGGCAACAATGTCTGCAAGGTCATCCGTCGCCGGCGCGCAGACCTGATGATGGCCGCATCAGGACGGTGCGGCAGCAGAACGTCCCGCGCCTCCTCCAGATTGCCCACAGTGGCGGACAGACCCCATATCGGGGCGTCGGGCGCAATGCCGCGCAGCCTGGCCAGACATAGCTGGAGCAGCACTCCACGCTTGTTGCCCAACAGCTCGTGCCACTCATCCACCACCACCCCGCGCACGCCGGCGAGCAACTGCGTTGCGTCGGGATAGGAAAGCATCAGCGCGAACGACTCCGGCGTCGTGACCAGCACGTCCGACAGGCCCTTGCGGGCGAGGCGCTTGTCGCGCGCACTGGCGTCACCGGTACGCATCGCCACTGTCCAGGGCACGCCGAGTGCAGCGATGGGTTCCTGCATCGAGCGCACCGTATCGACAGCCAGCGCGCGCAAAGGGGTGATCCACAAGATTCGGAGACGTGGGGTCGCAGCGACGCCACGGCGGGTTTTCGCCGGGGTGTCGCCCAGCGTCAGTGCCTGTAGCAGCGGCCCACCGAAAGCGGCCAAGGTCTTGCCGCTGCCGGTCGGCGTCACCAACAGGCCCGACTCGCCGGCCAGATAACGTCGCCATGCCTCGCGCTGGAACGGCGCTGGCCGCCAGCCCCGGGAAGCAAACCAATCGACCAGCAGTGCGTCCTTGGGTCGCCGTGGGCTTGCTTGAAGAGGAGCCGCGCTCACCGGGCCAGTGCCCGCAACGTATCCACCCGATCCGCCTCGGCGGCAGGCTTGTCGGACCGCCACCGAACGATCCGCGGGAAGCGAACGGCAATCCCCGATTTGTGCCGCGCTGAAAGGTTCACGCCCTCGAAGGCGATCTCGAACACCTGCTCCGCCGGTACGGAACGCACCGGACCGAACCGCTGCAGCGTGTTGCCGCGGATCCACCGGTCCAGTTGCAGGATCTCCTTGTCGGTGAGCCCCGAATAGGCCTTCGCGACCGGCACCAATACGTCGCCGTCCCACAGGGCGAAGGTGTAGTCGGTGTAGAGCGTGCTGCGCCGGCCGGAGCCTGACTGCGCGTAGATCAATACCGCATCGACGGAAAGCGGATCGACCTTCCACTTCCACCAGTCACCGCGCTTGCGTCCGTGCCGGTAGGGCGAGTTGCGTCGCTTCAGCATCAGGCCTTCAACACCGAGCTCGCGGGATCGCTCGCGCAGTTCCGCCGCGTGCTCCCAGTCGGCAACGTCAACCTCGGGGGACACCTGCAATACAGGGTGGTCGGCCGCCTCGAGCAGCTCTTTCAGGATGTTGCGTCGCTCGTCCAGCGGACGCTCGCGCAGGTCCTCGCCGTCCAGCTCGAGCAGGTCGTACGCCGTCACCCGGACCGGCGTCGTTGCGAGTACCTTCGGCCCAGGCTTCAGGCGCTGGATCCGGGTCTGCAGGGCGGAGAACGGCAACGGCATGTCGTCATCCGGGCGCCAGGCCAGCAGCTCCGCGTCGATCACGGCATCGCGCGGAAGTTCGGCCGCGGCGGCTTCGATTTCCGGAAAGCGCCCGTCCATGCGTTCCTCGCCACGCGACCACAGTGCGATGTCGGGACCGCGACGGATCAGCTGCAAGCGGATGCCGTCCCACTTCCATTCCAGGATCCACTCAGACACCGGGCCGAGCTCCCCGGGCGGACCTTCCAGCGGCGAGGCCAGGAAGAACGGGTATGGCAACGCTGCATCTCCGGGCAGGACATCCTCGGAGAGCAGCTTGGCAAGGAAGTCCGCCGATGGCGTCCAGCGCCCAAGCATCCGCTGCGCTATCCGCGCCACGTCCACCCCGGACGACTCCGCCAACGCCTTTTGCACCAGTCCGGCGGAAACGCCGACCCGCAACGCACCCGTCAGCAATTTGTTGAAGGCGAGCCGCTCACGAAAACACAGGCTGCGCCACGCCGACACCACGACCTCGCGCCGCTGCTCGGGCTCGGCATTGGCGACGGGAACCAGCCGTTGCTCCACCCATTCAGCCAGACCGACATCCTCACCGGGGTGCGCCGGGTCATCGAGGAGCAACGCCAGCGTTTCCGCCAGGTCACCAACGGCGTGGTGGCTGGCCTCGACCAGCCAGGCGGGATTGCCACTCTCCTCGGCGACCCAGGCACGCAGCTCTCCGGTGCTGGCGATACGGGCGCGGGTTCCGCCAATCTTGCCCCCGGCCAGCAGCCACAGCGCCCACGCCGCATCGTGGGGCGGCGCGGAGCGGAAATACTCCGCCAGCGCCGAGCGTTTGTCGCTGGTGCCGGTTGTCCGGTCGAGGCGCTCGTACAGCGCCGCAAAACGCCGCATCAGTCCTCCTCGCCATAGGCGGTCTGGAATCCACCGGCGTCGATACCGGACTCACGCAGCACACGAACCAGCGCGTCGGTGTCGCCGTGGGTCGCAATCACCCGGCGTGCGCCGGTTTCGCGCACCGTGCGCAGCAGCGACGGCCAATCGGCGTGATCGGAGAGCACGAAGCCCCGGTCGTAGTTGCGCCGACGCCGGTTGCCGCGAATCCGCATCCAGCCCGACGCAAAGCCCTGCTGTGCGTGGCGGAACCCGCGCGTCCACGCACTTCCCGCGGCCGACGGCGGAGCGATGATCAACTCGCCGGCGAAATCCGCCCCGCGCGCCTCGTCGGCGACTTTTCGCGTCTCCAGCATCGGCACGCCGGCCGCGCGGTACACCTGGACGCCGGCGTCGATCGCGCCGTGCAGCCAGGCGGGACGATCGGTGTGGGCGATCAGTTCTGCCAACACCCGCTGCGCCTTGCCCAACGCATAGCAGTAGAGGATGGCGGCCTCGTCGTTGGCTGCACATTCCTCGCGCCACGCCACGATGTCGCGCGCCACGTCCGACGCCGGTGGCCAGCGGAATACGGGCAAACCGAACGTCGATTCGGTAACGAATACATCGCAGGGCACCACTTCGAATGGCACGCAGGTCGGATCCGGATCGCGCTTGAAGTCGCCCGACAACACCCAAGTCTGGCCATCTGCCTCGATACGCACCTGGGTCGAGCCGAGCACGTGGCCCGCCGGGTGGAAGGAGACGGTCGCCTCGCCAAGCTGGAAGCGCTCGCCGTGGGCATGGACCTGGTAGTTCTGATCACCCAGGCGCCACTGCAGGATCGGCAGGCCGGCATCGACCACGTGGTAGCAGCCCATGCCGGTGCGGGCGTGGTCGCCGTGACCGTGCGTGATCACCGCACGGGGCACGGGTCGCCAGGGATCAACATGGAAATCGCCGGCCGGACAGTACAGCCCGTCGGGCGTATTCACCATCAGTTCGGACGTGCTTGCCAGAACCCACCCCGCTCCACGATGCCCTCCGGCAGAGCCGTCAGTGGAGCAGTGCGTGCGTCAGCGCGACGTCATCGGCGGCGGCGGCTGGCTGCCGGAGATGCGCCGCACCCGGCGCTCGGATCAGCCTTGCTGGGCGAGCGCGTAATCAATCGCAGCGCGAACTGCCGCGACCTGAGCGTCGTTGCACTGCTGCGGGGTCGCCCGCGGGCTGTCGGGATACACCTCGGTGGTGGTCCGGTAGCGCGCGTTGCTGACACCGGCGCACAGGCCCAGCGATTTCACCGGGTAGTTGATCACGCCCGGCGCCACCATCGGGGTGCCGATGATCTGGCCTTGCGCATCGGCCGGCGCGATATGGGTGACCTTCGCCACCGCGTCGATGATCGCCTGCTGGAACTGCGGCTGCGGATCCTCGCTGTCACCCACCAGGTAGAAACCGTCCGGAATCTCGCCGGGCTCGGACGGTTCGCCGTCACGCGCTGCCAGAGCGGGACGGAACTCGGATTCGTCGGTGTCGGTGGTCTCGTGGAGGTCAACGTGCACCAGGAGCTTGTCGCGCAAGGGTGCGACCAGTTCGATGATCGCCGCGGACTCGCGTGCCGGGCTGTTGCTGACGAACGAACGGTTCGGGTCCACCGCGTCCACGTTCCAGCGGTGGATCCGCTCGTACGCCCACGGACTCACGCAAGGGGCAACCAGCAGGTTCACCCGGCCCTCGTACTCCGAGGCATGCTGATCGAGAAACTGCAATGCACCGTGGACGCCGCTGGTCTCGTAGCCATGCACGCCGCCGGTCACCAGCACGCTGGGAAGCTGATCGTTCCAGTGGCGGCTGCGGACCGCGTAGAGCGGGTAGGTGTCCGACCCGTAGTCCAACTGCCCGTATTGCTCGACGTCGAAGCGCTCACGCAGCCGGTCGATTTTGCTGAGCACGTCCTCCGCATAGCTGCGCTGGACCTTCTGCTGTGAGCGCCATTGGGCGATCTCGGCCGGCCCCCAGGGCGTTCCGGGCGTACCGATGGGATACGAAAAATCTGTGTTCATGATGCGGCGTGCTCCTGATATCGAAACGCGGCCACTCTACACCGGTCCCGGTCCCCGCCAGTGTGGATCGGACAGCAAAAGGCCCCGCGAACGGGGCCTGTGCTATTGACGTTGCGGCGTTGCGCGGTAGATCAGCGTCCCTTGGAATTATCGATGTAACCACGGTAATCGGATATCGATTCAGTGATCTGGTAGTCGCGCACCGTGCTCCCGAGGATCGTGTTCTCAATGAAGCCGTTCGATTGCTCCTTGATGCCTTCCAGATACTGGTAGTCGGTAGGCAACGCATCAATGATCGCCTTCTTGGCCTCGGCCGTCAGCTGGCCCTGGGCATCGGTCAACAGCTTGGTGGGGATGGCGGCCAGTGCATCGGTGATGGCGCTGCGCGCCTGCTCGTTCAAACCGCCAAGTGCCGCTGACACCTGTTCGGTGATCGCCTTGCCGGCAAACTTGCCTCCGACGGGAATCGCCGAGACCGCCACGTCAATCACGAAACCCAGAAACGCCTCGCGCGCGGCCTGGTCGGCGCGCAGGTCGACGTAGCCCGAACTCACTGCGTCCTGGAGGACCGCGCCAATCATGGCTGTACGGCCGTTGCCGGTATCAATGGCCTGGATATCGGCATCGTCGATGCGCCCATCGCCGTTGGCGTCGGTATTTTCCGCCATGTTGCCCACCCGGATATTCTCGCTGGAGAAATCACCAAGCGCCGACATGACCGCCGCCGAATGGCTGTTGTCGGGGTTGAGGCCCGTAAGTCGTACCAGGTTGGAAAGCGCGGCGAGGTTGTCGCCGACCACCGTCGCGCGATCATTGCTCGACCCGGATGTCTGGGTCGGATTGGCGACGGTGAGGTCACTGAGGATCGTGGCCGAATGGGTTTCAAACAGCTCACCGAGCGCTTCGGCGCGCTGGTCATAGGGTTTGTTGTCGTGGTCGAGGAACTGGTTCTCCAGAACGTTGCCGCTGGAGTGTGCGCCGGCATATTTCACCAGGTCCAGAACCTCCGCCGACGTACCGTGACGCGAAACCGCCTCGGTGAGTATCGCCATCGGGTCGCGCACACCGGCGCCGTCGTAAGCCGGGTTTCCGAACGTCAGCCCCTCGCCGCCGGCAGCGCTTCGCACCGCGGATTGCTGCTCCGGCGACAACTGCGAAACGACGTTGTGCACGGCTGTGCTGCCGCCGGACTGCGACAGGGCGTTGAGCAGCACGCCGACATAGGCGCCCTGCTCGGTCGGCGAGAACATTGTGGGTTCCGCCAACACGCGCTGGGTCAGGACGTCGGACGCGAACTTCTCGATAAACTCTGACGAATAGCTGCTGTTGCTTTCCGTCAATGTCTGCATGAGGGCTTCCAGCTGGTCCGACGCCGGCGACATCATCCCCATTGGCCCGATCGCACCGCTACCGAAAATATTGGTGAATTGCAGCGCCTCCACCAGGTCGATATCGCCGTCGACATACGCCTGGCCGAATGCATCCATAACCGCGCTGCGCTCTTGCGACGTGATGCGCCCTTCGGATACCAGAGTGTCCAGCCTCTCGGTGGTCAACCACGACATCGGCGCGCCGGAGTCCTGCTCCAGAACCTCATCAAACAACGCCGCCCGCGCAGAGGGGTCGAGTTTTTCGAGCTCCTGCGCGAAATAGTCCATCCGCGCTTCGTAGTCGTCAACGCGTAGGAAACGGTCGCCCTTGTCGAGAACGTCGGAGGCAATCTGTTGGATGTCGGCCATCGTTCTCTCCACGCGGCATTGGGGTGCCATCAGCGTAGGAACTCATTTTGGGCCGCACAACTGGGGTATTCCCCAGTGACGCGCAGCGGAGGCGCCCCAAGAACTAAGCCTGGATCACCCGCTCGCCATCAGGACCGGTCACGCGACCGGCGTTGTCGACAAACCATGCGCGCGCCCGCGGGTAGTCTGCGAGCAGCGCCGATCGATCGGCCGGTGGCACGATGGACAGCGTCGTTGAAAGCCCGTCGGCGAGCGTTGCACGTGGCGCGGCCACGGAGACCGATCCGTAATGGTTGGCGCTGCGTCCGCTATGCGGGTCCAGCAGGTGATGGACCAGTGGATCGGTGCCGAAGCGCGTCCCGTACCCACCAGAGGTTGCAAGCGCCGGACTCTGCCCTTGGTCGCTCCCGAGTGTCAGTTCGAACAGCGTGCGGTCAGGCCTGGCCGGGTCCGCAACAGCGGCGCGCCAAGGTTGGCCATCCGCACGACGTCCCAGCGCCCGCCCTTCCCCGAGGTCGATCAACACGTTGCCGAAGCCATTGGCCAGCAACAGTTCGGCAACCCGGTCGGTAACAAAACCCTGTGCCACCCCGTTGAGGGTGATTGCTGCGCCAGGGCGCCCCAGACGGATCCGGCGCGGGTCCACTTCCACATCGGCGAACCCGATGCGCTGACGCGCCTGTGCAATGGCCGCCGCCGATGGTCCCGCAGGCGACCCACCCGGCGTGGCGAAGTGCTCGAAATAGAGGCTGAGCAGTGGCTGGACGGTCGGGTCGAACGCACCCTTGCTGCGCTCCGCCAGCGACAGGCTGAATGAGAGCAACTCGACCAGCTCGGACGGCGGCTCCGCAAGCTCGCCCGCTGCGTTGAGGCGGGACAAGGCGGAATCGGGTCGGTACAGGCTGAAAACCGATTCAAGCCGATCGATCTCGGCCACACAGCGCGCGATCATCGACTGGGCGTAAGTTCGGTCGGGGTGGACCAGCGTCATCGACGCCAGCGCGCCCATCGCCGAGCCTTTCCAGACAGTTGGCACCACTGCCGGCGTGGACGCAGCGAGCGCCAGCCGCACCGGCATGGAACCCATAACCGCGCAAGTGGCGGCGATCGAAAGAAAACGTCGGCGATTCACCATCGGGGAATCCTCACTTTTCGGGATGCTGCGGATGCTCATGGGCATCCGCAGGGTCGTGGCCCTTGGCGGGCCCATCCTGACCCGCCGGCGCCGTCCCACCCGCATCCATGCCCGGCATGGGGGATGACAAATCCACGGGACCAAGTACGTAGCTGTCAGGAATGTCATCGAGCCTGGCTATCGTGCCGCCGTGCTTGACACGAAAGGCTTCGGCCGCCGATTCGATCGCGAACGGCACCGCTTCATTGGCGCCCATGCCGCCACGCATTGAACTGTCAAGGACGAACCACGCCGCGTGCGCGTCCACCCAGGTGCCCGCCTCGGGTTGCTCCCAGTGCTGCGCCTTTCCCATGTCGTTGACGTAGACCGCCACCACATCCTTGGCCTCCTCGGGCAGGCGCAGGAAAGCGATGGTGTCGCGCACCGATGAGAACCACAGCGGATCATCCCGGCTGGCGAGGTGAATCTGGCCCTTGGGTCCCTCGTGGTCGGCGAGCAGCATGCCGCAGTAGTGGCCGGTCGCCTCATCAGAGACCTCGGCGGGCGCTGGAGGTGGCGATTCCGGCGCCGCCTTGTCACACGCTGCCAGCATCAGCATTGCCAGGCCGATCCCGACCCATGTCATCCGCCCGATCCTCATACCGATTTTCTCCTGAAGGCCAGTACGGCCAGCGCCAATGGCGCCACTACCCATGCGGCGAGTACAGCGAACAGAACCGCCGGTGACAGCGTCGCCACATTTCCGGGGCCGGCCAATCCACTATAGATGGCAACACTGTCGCTCGCGGTCATGTTGAATATCCGGTACACGTCGGCCGGATTGAGCAACAACACCAGATCCAGAGTGCTTTGGGTCACATGCCTGCCCTGGTCGGCAACCAGAATGCCCAGCAGCGCCGTGTCATAGAGCAGCACGAAGAAAAGCCAGATGCCGACCGCCAACCCGGCGGCGGTGGCGCGCTCGCGAACGATCGCACTCGCCAGGACGCCCATCGACACAAACGCAGCGCCAAGCATGATCGAGGTCAGCACCATGGCTCCGAAGGCGCCCCAGGACGGCGCCCCGATTTCGCTTTTCAGTGCCAGCGCGCCGGCCGCGACACCGTAGCCGAGCAACGTCGCGATCCCGAGGATGCAGATCTGCCCCAGCGCCTTGCCGAGGATCACCTCCCAACGCGAAATCGGATAGGACAGCAGCAGCATCAGCGTCCCGCGCTCCTGCTCACCGACGATCGCGTCGAAGGACAGCAACAAGGCGATCAGCGGCACCAGGAAGATCGTCAGGCTGGCCAGACTGACGACCACCACGGCCAGCGGATCGGCCTTGACCACACCGGTTGGCGCGCTGCCCAGCAATACCAGCGAGAGGGCCAGCGCAGCCAACAGCAGCGTGGTCGCCACCACCCAGCGGTTGCGGAATCCTGCCCGTATTTCCTGCATTGCAAGCTTGAAGACATTCATGCCGTGCTTGCCTCCTGCTGGACCAGACGCCGGTACAGATCCTCGAGTCCAGGCGTCACGGTCTGGATATCTTCGACCGCCTCACCCATCGAGGCCAGCGCACGCAACGCGGCCATCTTGTCCGCGGCCGCCACTCGCAACATGAGGAGGTCATCAGCACGTTGCTGGCACTCGATCCCCGGAGGAAGCGCGGCAAGCAAACGTTCTGTGTCGCAGTTGCGCACCCGCACCCGAAGCCCGACGTCAGGCACAACCCCTTCGCGCAATTCCTCCAGGGTCCCGGCCGCCAACAGATTGCCGCGATGCATGACTGCGACGCGGTCCACCCGGTTTTCGACTTCAGCCAGGGCGTGCGTGCTGACCAGCACCGTCGCACCGCTGCCGCGGAGCATGTCGATGGTGTTGAAAACGTCAATCCTCGAGGCGGGATCCAGGCCGCTGGTCGGCTCGTCGAACAGCAGCAGGCGCGGCTCGCCGATCAAGGCCTGGGCGATGCCCAGCCGCTGGCGCATCCCTTTCGAATAAGTCGACACGCGGCGACCGGCGGCGTCGGCGATGCCGACCAGCGACAGAAGCTCTTCGTTGCGCTTGGTCGAATGCCCCTTGAGCCCAGCATAGAAGGCCATCAGCTCTTTGCCGCTCATTGCGCCGTGGAAGGCCACGTTCTCGGGCAGGAAGCCCAGCGCACGCCTCGCGTCGGCGCCTTGGGCGCCAGCCGGATCAATGCCGGACACACGCACGGCGCCCTTCTCGGGTCGTATAAGACCGAGAAGCAGCTTGATCAGGGTGGTCTTTCCCGCGCCGTTGTGGCCTACCAGCGCGGTCGCCTCGCCGGGATGCAACGCCAAGCTCACGTCCTGCACCGCAACCACGCTGCCGTAGCGCTTGGTCACGCCGTCCCACTGTGCAATCGCGCTCATAGTGCGTCCGGCCGGGTCATCTGTGGCGGACGCATCAACGGCGCACTGTCCACGACGCCACCGGGATAAAGCGCCGGGAAACGCGCCTGCGCCCATTTCACCATCTGAACGGCCGGGCTGCTGACCAGCACCTTGGCCTGAGGCAGCGTCCACAGGATTTCATCCATCACGTCATTCGGTCGATACGGCCGATCGGCGATGCCGTCGCCATCCAGGTCATAAGCTGGATTGTCGCTCCAGTAATTGCCACGGCCTTCAGACGTCCAGTCGAGGTAACGCGTTCCCACGTATTTGACCTGCATCCGGTTGGCCACAAACGCATTGCCGGTCATGACGTTGCCCTCTGACCCGGCGGTGAAATGGATACCGATTGGACAGCCTTCGAACCAGTTATCGACGATCCGGTTGACGTTCGCATTGTAGACAAAGACGCATTTCTCCCCACCGCCCCGGACGGTGTTGCCGACCACCTCCGAGGCGTTGGTTGAATTCAGCATGAGACCGTGGTCGCGGTCGTCGTCGGACACGTTGTTGCGGATCTCCAGGCGCTCGGAGTACATGATCGCCCACGCGACATGGTTGCCTCGGGAGCGGTTGCCCACGATCCGGCTGTCGTGGGTGTACATGTAATGGATCGCGAAGCGCAGATCCGAAAACGTGTTGTTCTCAAACGTGTTGTGCTTGCTGACCTTGACGAAAATCCCGTCGCGGCCGTGGCTGATGGTGTTGCCGATTACCTTGGCATCCGGCGCGTTCCATATGGACACGCCGTTACCGGCCTCTGCGAGACGGAGGTCCTTCCGCCCGGTGATGACGTTGTCCTCCACGAGCGAGCCAGCAGCTCCATGCAGATAGACGCCAAACAGGTTGTCGACCAGTTGGTTGTCGCGGATGTCGGCACGCGGCGCGGATTCCTGTACCAGGATCGCCGAATCCATGGCCGGTACGTCCAGCCCGGAACCCGTGATCTCTATCCCCCGGATCTGGACCTCCGGCGCCGTGACCGTAACCACGCTACCGGTACCCGGGCCTGCGATAACGGCCCCGGGCTCACCAACCAGCGACAGTGTCCGGTCGACGAGCAAAGGCCCGTCGTAGCGCCCGGCAGCCAGCACAATGGTGTCGCCCGGCGTCGCAGCCTCGATAACCGGCTGCAAGGACGTACCGGGCTGGACCCTCAGCTCTGCGGCGTAAGCCGCAGGCACCAGCGCCAGGAATCCCACGGCGATGGCCGCGCACGCCAGTGCGTGCGCGGCCATCCCGACGACAAAGGCGTCTCGGCCCAACGGGCGCCATGGTCGGAGCCGAACCATTGAACGCCTCTCCCTCGCCAACCGGTTAGGCCTCGACCAGCATCCGCCCCTTCATTTCCATATGCAGGGCATGGCAGAACCACTGGCAGTAGTACCAGTAGACGCCAGGACGGTCGGCGACGAACGTCACCGAAGCGGTCGCCTGCGGGCCGACTTCCATGGCCACGCCGTAGTTGACGATCGTGAACCCGTGGGTGAGGTCCTCGACGGTGTCCTTGTTGGTCACATAAACGGTGACTTCGTCGCCACGCTTGACCTTGAAGTCAGTGACGCTGAAGGTCGGCGCGACCGAGGTCATGTAGACGCGCACCTTGTTGCCGTCACGGATCACGTCGGCGGCCGCATCCAGGTCGACGCCGTCGGCCTCGGCCTGCTTGCGCGCGTCTTCCCACATCACGTCCCCACGATCCCAGACGTTTACCGGGTTGATCTTGGAGCGGTGGATGATCTCCAGATCGTGCGGTTCGGCGAAGGACGGGCCGTCGTGGACCAGGATCATCTCGTCACCGGAGATATCGATCAGCTGGTCATTCTCAGGCTTCAACGGTCCAACGTTGAGGAACCGGTCCTTGGAGAACTTGTTCAGGGACATCAGCCACTTGCCGTCGGCTTCGTTGCTCTCTCCCATCGAGGTGTGGTTGTGGCCCGGCTGGTAGTGCACATCAAGCTTCTGGATGATCGGCTCGACATCCTCGCCGTTGAACTTGGCCACGGCCTTGGCGATGTCCCACTTGACGATCTGGCTGTCGATGAACAGCGTGGTGTACGCATTGCCACGGCCGTCGAATGCCGTGTGCAGCGGGCCCAAGCCCAGCTCGGGCTCGGCGACAACGGCGTCGCGCGGCTTGATCTTGCCGGAGAAGACGTCCGGGAACTTGCGCACGTCAAACACGGTGCACGTCGGCGAGAGCTTGCCATTGACCACCACGTGGATGCCGTCAGGAGCGGTGTTGATGCCGTGCGGGCTGTTGGGGACGGGGATGTAACGGGTGAACGGCGAGTTGGCTTCCTTACGGCCGTCCAGCACCGGTACGCCGTTGATCATCTCGGCCTTGCCGTCCTTGACCGCTGCCTCGATAGCCTTGAGGTCGAAAACCGTTACCCAATCCTGCTCCGCTGCGGTCATCTCGGCGAGGGTCACACCCTCTTCGGAGTTGTAGCAGGTGGAGAATGCGTACAGCCCCTGATAATCGCAATCCACGTTGTCCAGATTGCCGCTGACGATGATCTGCCAGGCCACCTCCATCGTATCGCCGTCAACCGCGGTGAAGATGCAGCGGTACTCGGACGGATCGTCCAGATTCATGCCGTTGTTGGGGATCGGAACGGCGTCTTCACCGTTGCAGAACACGTAGCCCGTCTTGGGGTACTTCTGCAAGCGCAGGCCGTGCACGGTGTGCTGGTTGGGCAGCTCGATGATCTTGTCGCACTTCATGACATCGCAGCGGATCCGCGCAACACGCGTATTCGCCTTGTCGTTCATGAACAGATAACGGCCGTCGTGCGCGCCATCGGTGAACGACAGGTGCGGGTGATGCAGGTCACCGTTGATGTAGGTGCCCCCGCGGCTTTCCAGGAACTTTTTCGTCTCCGGGGTGAGCCCCTCCGTGAGGATCTTGAGGCTTTCGTTGGTCTGACCCCAGCCGGTTGCGCTGCAGCGGTTGAACACCGGGACGCGCATCAGCACGCGCATCGACGGTATGCCCAGGATGCGCATCTCGCCGCTCTGTCCGCCTGAGAGGAAGCCGTAGTACTCGTCGAGCTCGCCCGGTGCGATGTGCGTCTTGGCCATCGCATCGGCAGTGGCGTTCTTGCCACCTGAGGGCGGCGACCCGGCCGGGGCTGCACCACCGGCGGCCGGCGCCGCGCTCCTGTCGCCGCAGCCGGACAGAAAACCTGTTGCCGCAACGCCGGCGGTCAACGCCATGACGCCGCCCGTCAACACGGCCCTTCGGCCGGAATCCGGCATGCCCGATTTGTCCGATGCCTCGCTGATGGGTTTGTTCTTGTCGTCAGTCACGTTCGTTCTCTCCAGTTGAAGCGGGGTACGGGGATGGATGTCTACGCGGCGGGTTCAGGTCACGGCGTCAGGTTGGGCGGCGGGTCCTTCCTTGTCGGGCAGGACCTCAATGGGAATGCGCTGGGCGAACGCCTCGCGCTTCTCGCGCTTCAGTCTGCGCTGGATCTTGACCGGGCACTTCTGCTCGCTGTGATAAAGCACCTGACAGTGCAGGCACTGGATGCATTCGTTCGGGTTGATGTGACCTTCCGGATGGATCGCCTCCACCGGGCACTCCTTGAAGCAACGCATGCAAGGATTGCCGCATTCGCGGTAGCGCTTGAGCCAGTTGAACATCCGCATGCGCCCGGGAATCGCCAGCGCCGCGCCCAGCGGGCACATGTAGCGGCAGAAGAAGCGCTCAACGAACAGACCGGCGACGATCAGGGACACCGCGAACAGGACGAACCACCACTCGCGCATGAAGTGCAGGATGATCGCCGTCTTGAACGGCTCGACCTCCGCCAGCTGCTCGGCGAATGCCAGCGAGCCCAGCGACACGGCGAACAGACCAAGGAAGATGATGTATTTGATCGGCCACAGGCGCTCGTGAACCGCCCAGGGAATCTTGAGTTGCGGCACCTTGAGAGCCTTCGCGATCCGGTTGCTCAGCTCCTGCAGCGCGCCGAAAGGACACAGCCACCCGCAGAACGCACCCCGGCCCCAGAACAGCAGCGAAACCGCCACCGAGCACCACAGGATGAAGATCAGCGGATCAATCAGGAACGAGGACCAGTTGAAGCCCGAGCGCAGCGAACTGAAGAACGTCAGGACGTTGACCACCGAGAGCTGCGCCTGTGCCACCCAGCCCAACCAGAACAGCGTGGTTGCAAGGTAGGCGAGACGAACACGGTCATACACCTTCTCGTGCTTTACCAGCGCGTCCTGGAAAAAGAAGATCAGGGTCAGGACGACGAGCATGATGCCCAGCATGGCGATGGCAACGACCTTGCTCTGCCATATCCGCTTCCACAGCGGGTCGCCTTCGTCTTCCTCGTCGAACCACTGGTTGGCATCCGCGGTAGTGCCGCCCATTCCGACCGCGGCCTGGCCCGCCGTTGACGCGTGCCCCGCCCTGGGTCCAGGGCCAGGGCCCGCGCCGGGGCCGACACCGGCTCCCCGCCCAGGTCCAGACTCTGCGACCGCCGGCGAATCCGACTTGGTGTAGCGCGCCGGAATCGCGTACGGAAGATCAAAGGACTCGAACACCTTGGTGAGCGCGCCGGTCGCGCGCTGTACCAACAATTGCAGGCGCCAAGGCGCTGCCGGGTCGAACTCGCTGCCCTCGGGAATGATGAATATTCCGATTTCCTTGAGCGGCGGAGCACCCTCCGCTGCAATTGCGCCCACGCGCCGATGCAACTGGTCACGGAAGCGGATGGTTTCCGCGCCCTGGATCAACTCGATGCGATCGAAGATGCCGCCGCGCACATAGCCCGAGCCCTTGAACGAGTAGATTCCGTCCCCGGCCACCAGGATGGCCTGCTGATCGGGTGCCAGCATCTGCTGCATGCTGGCGTACTCGCTGTCACCCAGCAGGCTGCGACCGATTGCAGGCTGCGATACCAATGCCACATACAGGTCGATGAAGGGTTCGTCCGCCGCACCCGCCTGTGGGAACTTTGCCGCCACAGGATCGCCGCTTTCAAGGAACTTCCGGTTGACCTCGCCCACCGTCAGATGAAGGTGCTTGACGCCGCCCTCCTCCAACAGGCTTTGCCATCCCTGGAGTTCACCGGCGCCTGCGTCAATGGAGCGAGTGCCCGCCTCCGCGCCACGGCCCCCTGCACCCGTGCCGCCCAGGCCCAGCAGCCGGGCCACGCGCACAGCTGAGCGGGTAATGCTTTCACCCATGACCAGCGCGGTGACGGTCGCACCACTGACCAGGTTGACCCGCGGGGGGCCGCTGCCGTCCGCCGCTGCCTTCAACGGGTTGTAGCCGATGAACGCGGCCATGTAGTCGACCACGCGCTTTTCAGGAATACCGATCAGGACGATCGGTTCGCTGTGGGCCACCATCTTGACGCCGACGATCGTGCCAGTCGTATCCAGCCCGACAATGATGTGGATTGGCTTGCTGGAGTAGCCGTCAGCGTTGACGTACTGCGAGTTCAGGTACGCATAGCCGACCAGCTCGTCGCCGCGGAACACCTGGGCGACGGGTGGAGACTGCTGGGTGGGTCCGAATCGGTCGGCGCCGGGAACAACCTCACCGGGTGCCACCTGATTCACAAACGTATCGAAAGTGGCTGCCTTCTGCGCACTGGCAGGCAGCCAGGAAAGTGCCGCGAACAGCACAATGGCAAGGACGGCTCGCCATGACACGCTTGCGGGATGTCTCAAAATCCAACCCCGGGGTGCTTGTGGGATGATTGAATCCGTGCTGTCGCAGGCACGTCTCGCGACAGCCCTTTCGCGGCGAGTATATCCGAGGCTTCCGTCATGAGTCGAACGCTTACCGACAACGAATCGCGCGAGCCGCTGGCGCTCGCCCAGAACACCCCCGACCAGCGGCGCGTCAGCCCGATGGAGTACGCGCGCCGGCGATCACTGCTGCGCGACGATCCCGACATCGACGTCGTCGACATGCCCACCCTGGTGGGCATCGCCAAGGCCATCGAGGACGAGGCTGTCCGTCGCTACAGGTTCCTCGCCGAGTTGATGGAAAGCCGTGGAGAGACTTCCACCGCAGCCGCGTTCCGGGTGATGCTGGAAGAAGAGCAGAGCCACGTTCAGGCCGTGGATCGGTGGGCGACGTCGGTGGGCCAGCCCGACGTATCCGCCGAAGATTTCGAATGGCAACTGCCTGCCGACCTGTCCAGCTCCTGGGACAACGTGGCCGGTAGCGCGCTGCTGACGCCGTATCGGGCCTTCGCTCTGGCGGTCGAGAACGAGGAGCGCGCATTTTCCTTCTATGCATACCTCGCCGCACACGCGGAAAATGACGAGATCAGGGCAGAAGCGGAGAAGCTCGGCGGTGAAGAGCTGCGCCACGCCGCGTTGCTGCGGAAATGGAGGCGCCGGGCCTACCACCGCGAGCGACGCCCCTCCCGACCCGAGACGGTCGAGATCGATTCGGTCGCGATGCTGCGCGACGCGCTGGCGCAGCGGGAAGCGGCCATCGCTGCCGAGCATCTTGCGTTGGCGCCGCGACTGCGGCGTGCGGGTGATGCCGCCAGTGCGGACTTGCTGGAGCGCGCCATCCCGGCCGGCACTGCGCCAGCGCCGATTGCTGCAGCCCCGGCGACCACCGCGCCGGCGGACACTTCCGACCTGCCCGCCAAGGAAGATCCGCGACACCTGCTGGTGGATGCGCAAAGGCCGCTCGAGGCGATGGCGGACATGCTCGAGACCGTCATGGCGACCGCCGACGGCGAACTGTTCGACGAAGCCGCAGCCGCCATGGCCCGGGTTGTTGAGCGCATCTCACAGATCTCACTGCGGATGCGTCAACCCTGAATGCGCGTCAGCCGCGTTTGAGACCCGCTTGCCAGTGAGCGTAAGCTGTCTGCCGGGCCGCACCTTCACATTATGCAAAGCGGTGCGCGCCGACCATGTACTTATCTACCCCTCGGAGATTCTCCAATGAATGTCAAAATTACCCTGCTGACTGCTGCCTGTGCGCTGGCCCTCGCCGCTTGCGGTGACAAGTCGCCTCCACCGGCTCCGGCAGCGCCTGCGAGCACTGCGCCTGCGACAACTGCGCCGGCTGAGACCGCAGCTCCGGCCAGCACGACGCCCGCCGAAACGGCCCCGGCTTCCACCACGGCATCAGCACCCGCCGGCGGCGCGGCAGTGGTCACCGATTGCGCGACCGAGATCGAAGGCAATGACGCGATGCAGTTCAACGTCAAGTCGATCACCGTTCCTGCGTCGTGCAGCGAGTTCAAGATCACCCTTAAGCACACTGGCAAGATGCCAGTCGCCGCTATGGGTCACAACGTGGTCATCACCAAGCTGGAGGACATGAAGAAGGTCGCCGCTGACGGCATGGGCGCCGGCATCGAGAACGACTACGTGAAGGCTGGCGACGACCGCGTCATTGCCCACACCAAGATGATTGGCGGCGGCGAGACGACCTCCGTGAGCTTTGATGTCAGCAAGATCAAGGGCGACGGTCCGTACGAGTTCTTCTGCAGCTTCCCCGGCCACTCGGCCATCATGAAGGGCACCATCGCGGTCGAGTAATTCGCACCCCTGGTATAGGGAAAATGTGAGACGAGACAGGGGCCGCGAGGCCCCTGTCTTTTTTTGTCTATGTGGGCTTGTGATGGGTTAGGTTTGCAGCAACCGAGCCGGGATATTCTCCGGCGTCGCCCCGGGGAGCACTCAAATGATCCGTACCCTGCTTGCCATCGTCATCCTTGTACTCGGTCTCGCCCTGGCGGTCGGCGGTGTGCAGCTGATCGTTCTCGGAGGCTCTTGGGGCTTTGCGGTCCTCTCGCTGCCGCTGATTGCATCGGGCGTGCTTTTGCTGCTGCGCAGGCGTGCCGGCCTGCTTGCGTACGCAGTCGCTATCGCCGCCAGCCTGGTCTGGGCGGTCTGGGAGGTGGGATTTGACTGGTGGGCAATGGCGCCACGTGAGGGCGTCATCGTCCTTCTGGGTCTGTTGCTGCTCTTGCCGGCGGTCAGCCGTTCCTTGCCGCTGCGCAGCGGACGAGCGAGTGGTGTCGACCTCGATCGCGGCAGTCTGATCGGCGTCCTGGCCATTGGTGCCGTCGTCGCAGGGATTTCGCTTTTCTCCAACCCCCACGAAATCCATGGAGCCTTGCCGTCCGACCGCATGGCGGATCGTGCCCCTGGCGAGGATCCGGTGGCGCCCGGCGATTGGATCGCCTACGGGCGAACGGCTGCAGGACAGCGCTACTCACCTCTGGACCAGATCACCACGGAGAACGTAAAAAACCTGGAGAAGGTGTGGGAGTTCCATGCCGGCGATATCCACCCCGATCTGCCGGGAAGCGCGGTAGAAGCCACACCGCTGATCGTCAACGACACGATGTTCGTGTGCACGCCGCGCAGCGAGGTCATCGCACTGGATCCGGTCACCGGCGAGCAGCGCTGGCGCTTCGATCCGCAGCTGGTCGAACTGCCCCTCGCCCTCGCCCGCTATACGACCTGCCGTGGTGTCAGCTATCACGATGACGGCGAGGCTGCCGCGCCGACGGATCTGCCCGAGGCAGACAGCAACCAAGCCCGACAACTCACGGCCGCAAGCCGCGCCATGGCGACCACGCTCGCTGCGGGCGTGTCCCACAACATCGTCGCCGGCACGGCGGTTGCGGGAGATCCCAACCCGGTGGTCCTGGCCACGGCGACCGAGGAAGATACGCCGATGCGCCGGGACTGCCACCGCCGAGTCTTCGTGGCAACCCGCGATGCGCGACTGATCGCACTGAGCGCGGAAACCGGCGTCATCTGCCCCGGCTTTGGCGGTGCCGACGGCACGGTCAACCTGTGGCAGGGGATGCCCAACGTATCGCCCGGCGCGTTTTACAGCACATCGCCGGCACTGGTTGCCGGCGACGTGATCGTGGTCGGCGGCGGCATCGATGACAATCTTTCCACCACCCAGCCATCGGGCGTGGTGCGCGCTTTCGACCTGAAGACCGGTGCGCTGGTGTGGAATTTCGATGCCGCGAATCCGGAACAAACCACACCCATCGCCGCGGGCGAGACCTACACCGCGAACGCGCCCAACAGCTGGAGCGTGGCCAGCTACGACCCGGAGCTGGGCTTGGTCTACCTGCCCTTCGGCGCCAGCTCACCCGACCAGTACGGCATCGGGCGCTCGGCCGCGGTCGAGAAGTTCTCCAACTCGGTGACCGCTCTGGACGTGGCGACCGGAGAGGTGCGTTGGGTCTTCCAGACCGTCCACCACGATGTCTGGGACTACGACGTGCCCGCGCAGCCCAGCCTGGTGGATCTGACCGTCGACGGACGACGCATCGCCGCTTTGGTCCAGCCCACCAAGCAGGGCGACGTTTTCGTCCTGGACCGTGCGACCGGCAAGCCGGTCCACCCGGTGCGGGAAATGCCGGTGTCGCAGAACGCCATTGCCGGCGAACCGGTCTCACCGACACAGCCGGTGTCCGCGATCTCCTTTGCGCCCGAGGACGTCACCGGAGCGCAGATGTGGGGGATGACGCCGGTGGACCAGATGCTGTGCCGGATCGATCTGGCCAGGCTGGTGTATGAAGGCCGGTTCACTCCGCCCAGCGTGCAGGGCTCGCTTACCCATCCGGGCAGCTTCGGCGTCTTCAACTGGGGTGCGGTGGCGGTGGACCCGGCGCGGCAGGTGATGTTCGCCATGCCGGTCTATCTGGGTTTCACCGCCCAGCTGATCCCGCGTCCCGACACGCTGGAGAAAGTTGCGTCCGCGCCGGGACAGCCGATGGGCAATGAGAATTTCGGCGCGCCCTATGCCTCCGTCCTCCGACCGTTCATGTCCCGCGTCGGCTTGCCCTGCCAGCAGCCACCATGGGGCTACATCGCCGGCGTCGACCTGACCACCGGCGAAACGATCTATCAGCGCGTCAACGGGACCGTGCGCGACATGGCGCCCGTGCCGCTACCGCTGAAAACCGGCGTCCCGGGTATAGGTGGGCCGATTGTGACTGCCGGTGGTGTGGCATTCCTGTCTGGCACGGTTGATTACTACGTCCGTGGCTATGACATCGCGGACGGCCGGGAAATCTGGAAGGAGCGCCTCCCCGCAGGCGGCCAGTCGACCCCGGCGACCTACCTTGGGCGCGACGGTCGGCAGTATCTGGTCGTGGTTGCCGGTGGACACCGCTATACGGGGACCAAAACCGGTGACTCGGTGATTGCTTACGCCCTGCCGGACGGCAAGACCGTCCCCTGACACTCGCTGGACGGGCGCCTGCTCGGTGCTGGAGCACCCGCTGTTCTCGCGATGCTGACAGCCAACTTGTTCCAATGGAGTTCCTACCGAAAGGATTACCCCCATGGCTGACGCGAAAGAACTTGAAGCGAAATTCTGGAAGGCGCTCAAGAGCGACCGGACCGTGATGCTTGCCACCGACACGGTTTCACCCAGACCCATGACCGGAATTGCTGAAGACGAGCGTTCACCGCTTTGGTTCTTCACGTCCAGCCAGACCGATTTTGGCATCGCACTGGAAGGACGTACGGCGCAGCGGGCAACCGGCACGCTGACCGCAAAGAACCACGAGGTGTTCGCCTCGTTCTCCGGCAACGTGGTGATCGACAACGACCGCGCCGTGATCGAGCGCCTGTGGAACCCGTTCGTCAGCGCATGGTTCGAGGGCAAGGACGACCCGAAGCTTCGTCTGGTTCGAATGGACCTGGACAGCGCGCATGTGTGGCTCAACGAGCACACGATGGTGGCGGGCGTGAAGTTGCTTCTGGGCATCGATCCCAAGGAAAGCTACAAGGCCAAGGCCGGTGATGTCGATCTGGGTTGATATAACGGCAGGAAGCGCCGCATAAGCAACGAGGCCGGCAATCCACCGGCCTCTTCTTCGATCAATACAGCGATCACCCAGCGTGCTTTCACTCATCTTGGGCTCGATGTCACGCACGATGTACTCTCGCAGTCTGGATCCGGACGTCGAATCAACACCACCTCAGGACATGCCATGAACGAGACCGCTACAACATCGCCCCGACAGGGTCACCTCGTGTCGACCACGGCCATGCTCATCGCCGCCGGCGTTTTCATCGTGGTTGCGGGCGTGCTCTATTACGTCGGTCTGAGCCAGGGCCGCAAGGAGTTGGCGACTCAGAAGCTGCAGTACGAGCAGCAGATCGAGCAGGGCAACCAGATCCTGGGAGAGTCCAAAGCCGATCTGGCGAAAGTGCAGAACCGCAACTACCTGATGCGCGCACGAGTGGACCTCTACCGCACGGCCGTCGATCTGGACCAGCGTAATTTCGGCATCGCCAACACGCGCCTGCACGAAGCCGCCGACGCGCTCGGCCAGATCCAGAAGGATGCGGGCGGCATCGATCTGTCGAAGGTGGCGGCGTTGAAACAGTCCATCGAATCCAACGACTTCACTGTGGCGGCCGACCTCGAGAACCAGCGCGCGAACGTGCTTGATTTCGCGGCGCAACTCGACGCCATCGCGGCCGACGCCGAACTCGAACCCCGGTAATCGGGGCACGACGCCGGCAACCGATTGGGCGTAGCTCTTCTTGGCGCAGGCCCTCACGCCGGGTAACCTTTGGCCCCGGATCCGGCTAGCCATGGATGGATACAGGACTGGACTTCACCGGCATTACGCGCCTCGCACTTGACTTCGTCGCTCTGCCTGCATGGCAGATAGTGCTCTGGGCGACACTCTATTTCGCCGCGCTGTACTTCGTGACCGGCACGCTGACGTGGTGGCTGACGCGCTCGCTACTGCCCAGACTGGGATTCGGCCGTGTGCTCGATCAGCGGCCCCTGCGGCCAGGACAGCTTGGCCGCGAGATCGTTGAATCCTGCGGTTCGATCCTGCTGTTCGGCGTCGGTGTCCTGGTGCCCTGGTGGCTACTGCGAAGCGGTTGGTCCGGACTCGCGTATGAGGCCTCGGCGCAGCGCATCGTTGTCGAGCTGGTGGCCCTGTTCCTTTGGAACGAGTTGCACTTCTATGTGTGCCACCGGCTGCTGCACACGCGGCCGCTGCGGCGGTTCCACGCCGACCATCACCGCTCGCTGACGCCAACACCGTTTGCCACCTATGCCTTCCACCCGGTGGAAGCCCTGCTGCTGGGCAGCGTTCCCATCCTGCCGATGCTGGTGCATCAGTTCAGCCCGACCGCGCTGTTCTGCCTGCCGGTGATGAGCATCGTCCTCAACAATCTGGGTCACGCGAACTACGAGTTCAGTCGGCTCGCGCCCGCGCGGGGGCTCCTTGCAGCCAGCCGCCGACATCACCTCCACCACGCCGTTTATCACGGCAACTACGGCTTCCTGCTGGACGTGTTTGACCGTCTGGCGGGTAGCACCATCGCAGCGGGCGCCGCCGACCACCTGGTTGCCCCGTCGCCCGGCAAGGATTTCCGAGAATGACCACCCGCTTCAACAACGTCTACATCACCGGCCACGCCCGCCACCTGCCCGGTCCCGCGATCGACAACGCGGGCATGGATTCGTTTGTGGCCCCGCTCAACCAGCTGTCATCGCGCATCAAGCAGCGCATCCTGGATCAGAACGGGATCGTCACACGCCACTACGGCATCAACCAGGACGGCACCACTCACACATCGCCCGAGGCGATGGCGGCGAGCGCAATCAGCGAGTGCCTGCATAGCGCCGGGCAATCGTTGGACAACGTAGGGATGCTTGCCACCGGCGGGTGCGGCGGCGATGCCCTGCTGCCCGGCTTTGCCAACATGGTGCTGGGTGAACTCAACGGCCCGCCGATGCAGACCCTGAGCTCGCTCGGTATCTGCGCATCGGGCATCGCGGCCTGGGAGGCGGCGGCGAGTGCGGTGGAGCTGGGCTCACACGAGCATGCACTCGTGGCCGCTGCGGAAATGCCGTCGCGGTTGTTCAAGCGCTCTCGATTTGCCGGCTGCGGCTACGACGCCGACTTCGATGCCCACTTCCTGCGCTGGATGCTGTCCGACGGCGCCGGCGCGGTACTGCTGTCGTCCCGGCCCAAGGCTGACGCCAAGCTGAGACTGAAATTGCGCTTCATCCACCAACGCTCCTTTTCGGGCGACTACCCGGTCTGCATGCAGCTGGGGCTCTCGGCAAACAGGACGCGTTCCCACCTGGATTACGACAGCTGGCAGGACGCGGAAGCCGATGGCGCCCTGCTGTTGCGGCAGGACATCCGGCTGCTGCCGAACCTCTTCGACGTCTGCATCCACGAGTACGTCCGCCTTGTGCAGGCTGGCGATATCAACCCGGAGCGCGTCGACCATTTCCTGTGCCACTACTCATCGGAAAAGTTCGCACCGGTGGTGGACGACCTGATGCAGAAAGCCGGTCTGGCCATCCCGCGCGAGCGCTGGTACAGCAACCTGGCGACGCGCGGCAACACCGGGGCGGCGTCGATCTTCATCATGCTCGACGAGTTCCTGCGCACCCGCGAAATCGCCGCCGGCCAGCAGATCCTGTGTTTTGTTCCGGAGTCCGGCCGCTTTACTGCGTCCTTCGTATTGATCGAGGTCGAAGCAGCTGACAGCCCGTTGGCTGCTCCGATACCGCGGGCAACGTCCACTACCTCCGCGCCCTCTCTGGACACCCCTGTTCCCGCGCCCCACGACCCGGCGGACGCGCCCGAAGCCTTGCGCGACCTGCTCGGCAAGCTGGCAGGCGTGTGGCATGACTACCGCTCGCGCGTTTGGCGCACGCCCGTGGTCCGGCGCTTGCGCGGCGGCGATTGGACGCGCGCCGACTATCTGGGCTGGATGAGCCACTGGATCCCGCAGGTTCGCGAGGGCAGCCTCTGGATGCGCGAGGGTGCTGCGAGTATCACCACTCCTTTCGAGCCGCTGGCGGCGCTGATCGAGACGCACGCAGGCGAGGAACAGGACGATTTCGAAATCCTGTTCAGCGACTACGGCAAGGCCGGTGGTCCGGTGGCGGACATTGACCACCTCAAGCGGAACCCCGGCGGAGAGGCACTGAACGCCTACCTTCACGCACTTGCCGCAACCCAAAACCCGATCGGCCTGCTGGGTGCGATCTACATCATTGAAGGCACGGGGCAGCGGATCATTCCCGCCCTGCTTCCGCTGATGAAGGCAACGCTCAAGGATGTTCCGCGCGATGCGTTCCGCTTTCTCGAGTATCACGGCGAGAATGACGAGCACCACTTGCTGCGCTGGCTGCGCGCGGTGGAAATCGCACTTGAGCACGACCACGACGGCCATCTGGCGACGGACATCCTGGACACAGCCAAACGAACCGCGGAGATGTATCTGATGCAGTTCCAGCACGTCACTCCATTGCGGGAAACCTCGTCATGAGCCGCGGCAACCCCGACTTCCTCGAGCGGGAGCACGACCCACGCGACCCCAGCCCATGGCTGGCCCTGTATCTGGACCAGTCCACGCCGATTGATCCGGCGGTGAAACACGCCTGGCTGGTCGACTCCAGCTCGAGGTCACGCCAGTACGTGCTGCCCTTCATCCGCCCGTTTGCGCGGCTGGCGATCATCCTGCTGCAGATACTCAAGGTGTTCACTCCACGCAAACTGGCGTTTTCCCCCACGCTCCACCGGCTGCTTGCCTGGGGCATGCAGAACTTCATCCGCCCGGAAGCCAACTGGCTGATCCTGCGACACTTCTGCATCGGATCGCAGGCGTTGTCCTTCATTGCCGCCAATGCACCGGTCGATATCCAGACCAACCCGTTGCGGCCGGAGAAAATCACCGACGTCGCCCCGGACATGTATCTGGTCCACGACCTCAACCTCTACAATTTCGTGATCCGGCTCAACAGCGCGCTGCGCGCCAGCGGCAAGCAGCTCGGGAAGGTCGAAACGCCGGATTTCTCGATGATGCACCAGCCGGACCATCTGCGGATCGAGGACATGCCCAACCGGCGCCGGAACTTCCTCGACCTGCAGAGCGCGATCGAGCTTTTCACCCCGGTCTATCAGCTGTTCCTGAGCGATGACGACTTCTGGCGGGCGACCAATTCGCTGCAGCTCGATGAAACCATCGGCATCTACGTCGCCACGATCCTTGACGCAGGCGACCACCTCGGGCTGGTCAACAACAAGCACCCGCTGGTGCCGATGTCCACCCTGCGCGCCGGATACCGGCTGTCACTGCACGGCCTGTCGACGGAAATGCTCCACGGCCACCTGATGCGGCTGAAGGCTGCGCAGGACGGGGCAAAATTGCCGCCGGAAGCACGCGCCGGGTAAGCGGGCTCGCCTCGGTTGGCAGGCGCGCGTTCTGATTACTTCCGGTAATCCAGCGGAGGCTTCTCTCGCTGCAGCAACGGCTCGTAGCGGAAATCCTTGCCGCGTCGGCGTTCGAACTCCGCGCGCGCCTGCTGCACCAGCGCCGGCTCGGAGAACAGCCGCATTGCCGTCAGTGACAGCGCCTTTGCCGCCACGACTGCGCCCTTGTGGCCGATGCCCATGCCCGACGCAGCCACCGCCTGCCAGCTGTGCGCGGGCGTGCCGGGCACCCAAGTGGCAGCGCCCATGCCGACCGTGGGGACCGCCCAGCTGACATCACCGACGTCGGTCGAACCAAACCCGTCGCCGTCGACCGAATACGGTGCTACCTGGGACGCCTCGCTGATATCGACCTGCTGCTCGAGCTGCTTCTGCAGCTCTTTTGCGAACGCGACGTCCGCGGGATCGTATTCCACTCCGCCCACCTGCTGCAGGGAGGCATGCATGACCTTGCCCAGGGTGTCGTTGGGCAAAAGGCTGAACACTCCGCCGGTCTGCTCGAATTCGAAGCTGGTGCCGGTGCCCAGCGCCGCGCCCTCGGCGGCGTCGGTCAATCGATTGAACACGCTCCGCACGACCACCGGATCGGGATGGCGAACGTAGTAGTAGGCTTCCGCCGAGGCCGGCACCACGTTGGGCGCCGATCCGCCGCCGTTGCTGATGATGTAGTGGATGCGGGTTTCCTGCGGGACGTGCTCGCGAAGCATGTTGGCCATGTAGTTAAGCGCTTCCACTCCGTCCAGCGCAGAGCGTCCACGCTCCGGCGCCATCGCTGCGTGCGAGGCCTGGCCGCTGAAGCGGAACTTGCCGCTGATGTTGGCCAGACTGATGCTCTGCGAAGCGGAATTCTGCGAGTTGGGGTGCCAGTGCAGCGCCACGTCGACGTCGTTGAACAGTCCGGCGCGAACCATGTAGACCTTGCCCGAGCCGCCCTCCTCGGCCGGCGTGCCGAACACGCGGATCTCGCCCTCGGTGCCGCTGCTGTCGAGCCATTCCTTCAACGCCACCGCCGCGCCCACCGTGCCGGCGCCAAACAGGTTATGCCCGCAGGCGTGGCCCGGATCCTGACCGGCGATGGACTGCCGCTGCGGAACCGCGGCCTGCGACATTCCCGGTAGCGCGTCCATTTCCGCCAGCAGTCCAATCACCGGTCCCTTGCCGCGCTTGCCGGCGGTAGCCACAAAGGCTGTCGGCATACCGGCCACTCCGGCCTCGATCCGGAAACCGTGAGCACGCAATTCGTCCTGCATCAGTGCCGACGACGCGTTTTCCAGATAGCCCAGCTCGGGCTCCCGCCACATCTGGTCGGCCATGCGGATGATCTGCGGCGCGTAGGCATCCAGGCGCTGCAGCAAGGGCTGGCCCACGGGCGCAGTGGATTCGGCACGGGTCACATCAGGGTCAGCGACGTCGCCCTGACCAGCGACAACCGCACCCTGCAGTGCCAGTGCGGCAATGATCGCCACCGCGGTCTTGCTCATCACCTTCACATGTGGCTCCTTTTGGTGCCGACTACAAAACAGTCGAGGGCAAGGCTCAGTAGAACTCCACATTGTCGAGTTCAAACCATGGCATTGCAGCGCCTTCACCATCAACGATGAACTGCAGATCGGTGGCATCGTCGCCGCGCCATGGCAGGGTCTCGCCTTCGACCGCCCGATAGGGTGCGTACTCCAGCTGGCTGAAATCGACGCTGACCTGCTGCCATTGTGGCTGCACGTTGATGGCGGTTTTCCATCGCCCGCCTTCCAGTCCTTTGACCATCAACGCGTGGCGTCCGTCCTCTCCGCGGATGTCGAAACGCACTCCGCGATAGCCACGCAGGTCTACAGGCTTTACCGAGCCACGGCTCAATGGCAGCACCACCGAGGCATACGCGCGATCCTTGCTGGACATCCGCGCCATGGTCCGCAGCGCGCGCCCGCCTTCTTCACGCACCACGACCCGGGTCAATTGCCATGTGCGATCGTTGCCACCGTCATTGTCGGTGGTGCGCAGTGTGTCCAAGGCGGTACGTTCGTCCGCGCGCTCGAAATCATCCACCAGCGGCCCCACGACCTCGGGCTGCGGGTACTTGCGCGAGTTGCCGGCCGGCAGCGACACGCCCGGACCCAGCACCAGTTGGCCGTCCACCCAGACGCGGCTGAGCTTCTTGATGTCCTGGATATTTTCCCAGGGTTTGCCATCCACCAGCAGCAGGTCGGCGCGCTGGCCCTTGGCAATGCGACCCCGGTCATCCTGCAAGCCGACGGCTGCCGCGCTGGTTGCAGTGCCTGCCTGCAGTGCCTCGGCCGGACTCAAACCCGCCTGCACAAGCAATTCCAGCTCGCGCAAAGTGGCCGCACCGTGTGGCGTGCCCGGCATGCCGGCGTCGGTGCCCAGCGCGATCGGTACGCCGGCCTTGTGCAGCACGCGAACATTTTCCATCGCGTTGCGGAAGTTGCGTTGGCGGCTCAGAAACGCGGGAGACTCGGGATCGGCCGGCGGCGAACTGCCCATCTTGACCGGCTCGTAGACCGCCAGGGTGGGCGCGTAAAACGTACCACCGGCTTTCAGCTGGGCGACGGTGCGTGCATCCACAACGCGGTCCTGGATGCTGTGGGCAATCAGGTCAACCTTGGCGTCGCCGGCCCATCCTGCGCGTTCCGCGGTGACGGTGTGGGCGGCCACCTTGAGTCCGTTGGCATGCGCCTCCTCAACCAGCGCCGTCAACGTCCACGGATCCATGCTGGTGTTGTCGGGCATGTGGCCATAGCGCCAGCCATCGGTGAACACCTTGATCATGTCCGGCTTGTAGGGCGCCAGCTCGCGGACGGCATCGCGCGCCGCGTCGGGCGAATTCACCCAGCGCGTGGTCGCCGTATCGGCCCAGTCGGCGCCGTGACCCAGCGGGGTGCTCATGCGCGCAGCAAAGTTGACATGCGGCGCTGCAATGCTGCCCAGCCATTCGCGGCGCGGCGCATAGGACTCCGGCGCCTGGTGGAAATCATTGACCGTGGTGACGCCTGCCGCCAGATAGACCCCCGAAAGCACCGCGCTGGAGGACGGACTTGAATTGGGTGTCCAGTGCGTATGCAGGTCGAACAGCCCCGGCATGAGCGTCTTGCCATCGGCGTCCACACTTATCGCGCCCTTGGGCACCCTCAGCCTGGTGCCCACGTCCACGATGCGCTGATCGCGGATCAGTACGGTGGCTGGATAGGCCGCTTTCCCAGTGCCGTCAAAGACCAACGCATTGATGATCGCGGTCGTCGTGCCGGTGTCGCGCGCCAAGGCGGTGCCGGACATTCCAAAGACCAGCAGGACTGCAAGCGAACCTGCCCTCCACACGTTCGAGTACATCAGCATGCAACTCCCCTTGTAACGACGAAGGCCCGCATTGGCGGGCCCTTGTTTGTCATTGATGGATCGCCTTCGCGTCTTTCGACGATAGCAGAAGGTTGCCCTTTCCTAGGCTCGCCGCCAGTGCGTCCGCAGCGCAACCTTCGCCTCGCGCAGGAGATTGTAGATGGGGCATCGAGCGGAAACCGCATCCTCCAGCGCCTTCAGGCGCTCGTCGGACTCTTCGGTCCTGATGGTCACCTGGAAGTCGAGGCTTTGGAAGTGGGTCGAGATTCCCTCTTGTCCCATCAGTCCACGCACGTCAATCACACCCTCGCTTGCGAAACTCAACTCGGTGAACTTGAAATCCATTTCCCGCGCAATCAACGGGATCATCACCCCCTTGCAGCCATTGAGCGATGCAACGAGAAATTCCAGGGGATTCGGCCCCTCATTCTGGCCACCGAGAGCCGCCGGCTCGTCCATGACGAAGGGCGCGAAATCACGAATCCGGTTAACCGTCTGTACGCCTGATGTCCACTGACTGCGGGCGGCAACTTCCAATATATGTGCGCTCATGGATGTCCTGATATGTGGGGGAGGATGAGGACTGAATCGTCCGGGGCTCGAGTCTGCCGCCCGCCGCCGGAGTCAAACCGGACACTCATGGCCTACAGCGTTCCACGGGATGGGCCCGCCAAGGTACTGCCCGAGGCAATGTGTCGCGGACGCTCCGATGCCGACGCGGTCTGGAGATCCAGCGTTCAAAGAATCGTTGCGGTGATCAGCGCGCCAGTGTAGTCACGCGGCAAACCTTGCACGGCTCAGGACTGGAACACCGGCTCCAGCATGCGGAACGTGCCGGCGTCGGCATCCATCTCCACCAACCCTCCCACCGGCACGATGAACTGCTGGCGGATGTGGCCGATCATCGCGCCCTGATAGGCGGGGATCTTCAGTGGCTTGAGATGATCGTCGAGGATCTGCGACAACGTCAGCGAGCCGTAGCCGTTGCCCGGTTCGCAGTCGCTGCAATCACCGAAGATCACCCCGGCGATCGCGTCGAGCACCCCCATCAGCTTCAACGTGGTGAGCATGCGATCGATGCGGTACGGCGCTTCGGAGACGTCCTCGAGGAACAGGATCTTGCCGGTGAAATCGGGCAGGTACGGCGACCCGGCCAGCGCCACCAGCACCGTAAGATTGCCACCGACCAGCTCCCCACGGGCCTTGCCGGCGGTGATCGTGATCGTACGGTTTCGCCGTTGGACCAGCTCGTCGCCGGCATCGTCGAGGTTGCGGTACTGCATCAGTTCGCGCTTGAAGAACACACGCTCGAACTGGTCGACGTTGAACCGGTTCCAGCTGCCGGCGCCATTGGGCCCGTGGAAGGTGACCAGGCCAGTGCGCGCATGGATGGCATTGTGCAGCGCGGTGATATCGGAAAACCCCAGCAGCGCTTTGGGATTGCGCCGGATTGCATCGTAGTCCAGCAGGGGCAGAAGCCGAGCCGCGCCGGAGCCTCCGCGCGTGGCGATGACGGCTTTGACCTCGGGGTCGGAAAACATGGCGTTGATGTCGCCGGCACGGTCGGCGTCCGTGCCGGCCAAGTGACCGCGTCGCTGCGCATAGTGCGCGCCGGTCTTGACCTTGAACCCCAGGGCCTCCATGACCTCCCGCGCCAGTTGCAGGTCGAACTCGTCGTTGAGCGCAGACGAGGGGCTGACCAGCCCGACCCAGTCACCTTTCGCCAGAGGGGTGGGCAGCAACCTGGCAGCCGACGGACCGGCAAGCACGTTGAACGTACCCAGGAATGGCAGAAGAAGTGCAGCGCCGGCTGCGTGCCCCAGAAACTGTCGCCTTTGCATGCTGCTGCCTGCCGATCGGAGTGCGGGCGAGCGTAGCAAACCGCCCCTGGAGCGACAATTCACCCGGCGCCCGCTTCCGTTACCAGGACGCGCTGGAACAGGGCGATCGTTCGCTTCCATGCTTCGGCTGCGGCCGCTTCGTCATACCGCGGCGTGGTGTCGTTGTTGAAGCCGTGTTGTGTCCCCGCCGGCTGGTAGAGCTCGTAGCGCACATCTGCCCGCTTCAGTGCAGCCTCGTATTCCGGCCAGGCCGTGTTGATCCGCTCATCGTTCGCGGCCAGAACCACCAGCATCTCCGCCTTGATATTCGGCACGTCCCCAAGCGGCGGCGGGCTGCCGTAGAACGGCGCGGCGGCGAGTACCTGCGGCATTTGCGTGACGAGGAAGTTGGCAATGCCCCCGCCGTAGCAGAACCCCACAACGCCCATGCGGCCGTTGCCACCCTCGATGGTCCGCAGCATCTCCGCGGCGGCGATGAAATCCTGCCGGGTCCTGGCCTGGTCGAGCTTGGCGAATTCGGCGCGCGCATTGTCCTCGTCACCGGGGTAGCCACCCAGCGGAAACAATGCGTCGGGAGCGAAGGCGATGAACCCCTCGAGTGCCAGGCGGCGGGTCACGTCTTCGATGTGCGGGTTCAGGCCACGGTTCTCGTGCACGACCAGCACCACCGGCAAGGGGCCGGAGGCATTCGCAGGACGCACCAGATAGCCGCGGCCGGTGCCGTACCCTTCCGGCGACGGGAACTCGAGATATTCCGCCCGCAGCCGCGGGTCGTCGGGCTTCACCTGCTGCGCCGCCGCAAAGCGCGGCATCAACGCGGCCAGCAATCCGGCCGCGGTGGTTGCCCCAACCGCAAAACGCGCCGCGCAGGTCAGGAAGCCGCGTCGGTCCAGCTGTCCATGCACGTACCGGTCGAACAAACGCAGTACTTCCGGGTCGAAATCGTCAGCCGTTTTGCGGGGAGGCGTGGCCATGGGAACCTCGTTGCGGTGGGTTCCCTCGACAATAGACCCTTGATTGACGCCCCGTCACCGTCAGAACTTGTGCGACACCCGTACGTAGAGATCGCGGTCAACCCGCGAGCGGGTGCCCGTCGGATGCTCGAGCTCGCGGCGTTCGCGCACCCGCGCTTCCATCGACGTCTTCGGCAGGAACTGCCACTGGTACCTCACCTCGACCGAGCTGTCGTTGGGGCGGTAGTCGGGAGAAATCAGCCAGCCCGCGTCCGCGCGACCGACGGCCAAGCCGATATTGTGGTTCGGAGCGAAGTCATAGACGCTCGCCTGAAGCTGCCATGCCAGCCCGCCCGTATCGCCGGTGCCACCCGTGCCACTGACCGCGTCAACGGGGGTGTTCAGGGCATAGCCGACCTCGGCACCGGTGACGAACTTCGCGCCCGCCGTGCCCAACGGCCACTCGGCGGCGATGCGGGCATCAATGGTCACGTAGTCCTGCCGCGAGGGGTCGCCCAGGCCGAGGTCGGCAAGACTGTTGGGCATCCAGGTCAGCGACAGCATCCGCTGCGTGATCGCGCCCAGTCGCTGCTTGTTTTCCAGTCCCAGGAACAGCGTGGTCCGGCTGCCGCTGTCGCTGAAATCCAGCGGCGCAGCAGTGACACTGCTGCTGCCCTTTGCATCCTGGTACTGGGCGATTACATGGCCACGCCAGCCGCCGGCCACAGGCATATCCAGGTGCACGCCGTCGGTCCAGTTGACCCCGATGTTGGGACTGTCATTGCGGTCCAGGCCCTTGGACGCGACACCCGGCACGGCAAAGGCCGTCTGCATGCGGCCTACCTTGAAGCGCAGTCCGTCATCGGGCGCCTGATAGCCGAAATAGGCCTCATCCAGCGTGATGTCACCGAAATCGGCACCGCCGCGGGTCGGCGCGTAGCTGCGCAGGTAAACGTCGAGATCATCCTGTTCGCTGCTGAAACGGCCGGCGACGCGGGTCCGGAAGCGCCATTCCTCGTTGAGGCTGCGCTCAAAGGCGAGGCGGAGACGCGCATTGAACGCGTCCTCGTCGGATTCGGTTCCATCGCGCGCGGTTCGCTCACTGGCGAAATAGCCGCCGCGGAAGTCGCCGCTGAATTGCCAGCCATCGGACTCGGCGGGGGCGGCGATAGCGCCGAAACTGACAAGTCCGGTGGCCGCAAGGAGGAGCGATGCGCGAACGGCCCTGCTCACGATCGTCGAACGGGTGCGCCGATCGGAAAAATGGGAAGGCATTACAGGTTCCTCGACGGGGAAGGGTTGATGCGCCGCATTCAACCACAGAGTCAGAGGAAGAGGCCTGACGTGGATCAATCCACGGCGTTGCATGCATGGATTGCAACGAACCAACAGCCAGCGCGGGCTGCTCTGTTATGTCGTGAGCTACCTGCTATCTCCCGACAGAGCGCTCCACGACGACTCGCTCCGCCAGCCACTGGTTGTTGCCCACCTGTCGTGCCTGGATACGCACCTGGTCGCCACGCTGCAGGCTCTCGGGGCGGTACCGCCTTCCCTGGTACTCGACGGTCGTGCGGTCGTCGTAGGTGATTTGCCGATTGTTGCGGTACCCGCCGTCATCGAGGCGGATCAGCCGCGCCCGTGTGTCGACAAAGTTGACCGAGCCACGCAGTTCGTTTCCATAAGCACCGCCATAGCGCTCATCGCCGTATCCGCCGCCATAACCACTGTCGCGGATATTGCGCACGACCTCGATCGACTGAGCCCACAGCTCGCGCCCGGACTGGACAACATCGATGCGGATCACGTCGCCACGCTCCAGGCCATCAACCGCATGCTGCCTGCCTTGGTAGAACAAGCGGGTGTTCTGGTCGTAGCGGAGGTCCGTTCGCTGCCTGCGCCCGGTTCGCGGATCGGCACTCAGGACGGAAAGGCGGCCGTAGCGGGGATCAACGCCATCGACCGTGCCTTCCAACTGGCTGCCATATCCGGACGGGTAACCCGGTGATGGCTGCTCATAGCCGCCCGGGACACCCCCGTAGCCACCTTGATTGCCATAGCCGCCTTGCGTCCCATAACCGCCTGGCGTGACGCAGCCGGCAAGAAGCAACATGCTCGCGACCATCAGCATGCCAACAGCCCGGATTCGATGCTTCATGGCGCGCTCCAGATGACAGATGAGCCATTTGTACGCATCGATCGTGAACGGGGTGTGGCTTGTGCCCATTCGCGGGTTCCTGCAGGAAAAATCAGGTGCCGCCGGCATTGGTGTGCTGAAGGAAGAACCGCAACATCTCGGCGGATGCATCCGGCCCGCTCGCATCGGTGAAACTGCCGGCCGGATCACCCCCGCTCCAGGCGTGCCCGGCGCCATGCAGGCCCCACAGTTCAACGATCTGCTTGCCCGAATCATCCGCGTACGTCTGCCGGGTATAAGGGCGCCCGCCCGCCTCGGATCGCGTGCTTTTCGCTGTGAGCCGGGCAGCCGATCGCTGCGAGCCAAGCACGTCGTCGACGATGGCCCGGCCATTGCTCGAACTCACGGTGCGATCTGCGTCGCCGTGGAACACGATCGTGGGGACGATCCGGTTCGCTCGCCCGGTAGCGCCGGGGCTTGCGTCCGCCGCAGCGCTCCGCGTTGTCGCCCGGCCCTGCATGGCGGCGAAGGCGCCCGGCATGTCCGTGGCCGCGCCGAAGGGCAGCCCAGAATGCGCGCCCACCGCGGCAAACACGTCCGGATACGTGCGTCCCAGGATAACGGCCATCGCTGCGCCGGCCGAGAGCCCGGCAACGTAGACGCGGGCTTCATCGACCCGATGGTCCTGCGCGATATCGGCAACGATGCCGGCGAGGATCGACGGCTCACCCGTGCCACGCGCCTGGTCCTGGTTGCGGAACCAGTTCCAGCAGTTGGACCCGTTCGCGCGTGCCGTCTGCGCCGGATACGCAACCAGCACGCCGGTCTCGTCTGCCAACGCATTCATCCGGGTACCGGTGGCGAAGTCGTCGGGATTCTGAGTGCAACCGTGGAGCATCAGCACCAAAGGCGCCGCGGTGCTTGGGTCCAGCCCGGCCGGAATGTACAGGGTGTAATCACGCGTGCCCGCCGAGTTGGTGTAGCTCCGCCGGACCGAGGTCCCACCGGGCGCCTTGTCCTCGATCTTGCCAGCGGCGGGCGCCTTAGCAGAACGGGGCCGCAGTGTCGGCGCGAACTTGCCTACCGTCAGCGGCGCGGCGGCTGAGCTGATCGCTGTCAAGGCAGGCAGTCGACTCGCGACAGGTCCGATGGCGGAGCGATTGTCGCGTTGCGGCAGCAGGCCGGCAGTGGTCAGCGCCTCGTTTATCGTCGCCGATATATCAACGCCGCGCGCATCGCGGTCGCGCGGAGCACCGGCCCGCGGCGTGGCACGCACGATGCCTGGGAGGAAGCTATCTAGTGGTTTCAACGAAAACTCCGGGATCAGGCAAACGCCTTGTTGCATCGCAGCATACGGAGCGCCTGTGAACGCAAGGTCGCTATCTGCGATGCCGTTCGGGTCACGGCCTCGGATCCCTCAATCGCGATGGACCTCGTCCCCGAGCAACGCCGCAAGGTCCTGATCCTTCTCCAGCCACAAGCTGTTGATCCAGCGTTGGAAGCGGATACGAAACGCGCGGTCGTTCTTGTAATCGCCTCCCAGCAAGTCTACCGGGATCGCGCGCTGGCGCACCTGCACCTGGATCACCGGCACGCGGTCAGCCATCAGGTCCATCATCGATGGTCGACCGGCGGGATAGGCGATGGTGATGTCGAGGATCGCGTGCAGCCCCTGCCCCATCGCGTCCAGCACGAAGGCCACGCCGCCGGACTTGGGTTTGAGCAGGTGCCGGTACGGTGAGCCCTGCTTGGCGTGCTTGGCCGGGGTGAACCGCGTGCCTTCCACGAAGTTCATGATCGACACCGGGATCTCGCGGAATTTCTCGCAGGCTCGGCGGGTGGCTTCGATATCCCGCCCCGCCAGCTCGGGGCGACGCGCAATCTGCTTGGGCGTATGCCGACCCATGAAGGGGAAATCCAGCGCCCACCACGCCAGCCCCAGCAACGGCACCCAGAACAACTCGCGCTTCAGGAAAAAACGCAGCAACGGGATGCGGCGGTTGAACACTTTCTGCAAAACGATGATGTCGACCCAACTTTGGTGGTTGGCCAGCACCAGGTAATGGCCGTCGCGCTGCAGGATTCCGTCCTGCCTGACCTCAAAACGCGTGCGGGAAAACCGGCCCACGACCCAGCTGTTGATCCCGATCCAACTCTCGGCGATCCCAGTGAGTACGCGGTTACTGGCCTTGCGCACCCGGTCGATGGGCAGCAGCGCCTTGATCACCGCCACCATCAGCAACGGCACGACATGCAACACGGTGCTGATCGCAACCAGCACGAAAATCAGGGTGACGCGTATTGGAGCCATGGGGGGGCGGGACGTTTGAGGGGATAGGTATTGTGGCTGCAAACCGGCGTGGCCGACTCGAGCGCTTATGCGGGAATGTATAGTTCGGCGGGAATGGCGGGTACGGTACCCGCTGACGAATCACGGAGAGTTGGCATGGGTCTTGTGCAGGCAGTGGTGGGTGCGGTTGGCAGTGCGCTGGCGGACCAGTGGAAGGACTTCTACACGATTCCGGATGGCTTGCCAGCCACGGCGGCCCTGTTCGCAGCGGTACCGCGTGGCACCAATGCCGGGCGCGGCTCCAATACCCGTGGCTCGGAAAACATCATCACCAACGGCTCGAAGATCATCGTTCCCGAAGGTTACGGCCTGCTGCTGTTCCAGGATGGCGCAATCACGGGATTCGCCGCCGAGCCGGGCGGCTACGAGTGGCGCTCTGACCATCTGGACTCCAAGTCGATCTTTGCCGGCGACGGCATCGTCAGTCCGCTGATCAAACAGAGCTGGGAGCGTTTCAAGTTCGGCGGCCAGCCGGGTTCTCAGCAGGCGGCATTTTTCGTCTCTCTGAAGGAGTTGCCGGAAAACCGCTTCGGCACCCAGTCGGAAATCTACTGGGACGATGGTTTCCTCGGCACCCAGGTCGGCGCGGTCACGCGCGGCTCGTACACGCTGAAGATCATCGATCCGATCCTGTTCGTGAAGAACTTTGTGCCGGCGCGCTACCTGCAGACCGGTCAGGTGTTCGATTTCACCGACCTCGACAATGCCGCCGCCGGCCAGCTGTTCAACGAGGTCGTGGGCTCGCTCGCGCCCGCCTTCAGCCGATACACCAACGACCCCGACAAGGGCAATCGCATCACCAAGCTGCAGCAGGATTCGCTCGGTTTCGCCAAGAGCCTGTCCGATGCGGTGGAGGACGGCTATCAGTGGAGATCCGATCGCGGTCTGGCCATCGTCAAGACCGCCATCGTATCGATCGAGTACGACGAGAACACGCGGGAACTGCTCAAGACCGTGCAGCGTGCCGATGCATTGGCGGGTTCGCGCGGCAACTCCAACCTGCAGGCCAGCGTTGCAGCTGGCATGCAGTCGGCCGGGGAAAACAGCGGTGCCGCCGGAATCATGGGCCTGGGCATGGCTTCGGGAATGATGGGCGGCATGGGCAGCCTGCAGCAGCCAGCAACGCCCGCCGCGCCGGCTGCCCCGGCGGCTGACGATCCGATTGCCAAGCTGACCAAGGCCAAGGAGATGCTGGATCTGGGACTGATCACCCAGGCCGACTACGACGCAGTCAAAACCAAGGCGTTGGGCCTGTAAGCCACGACCTCGGAAGCGCCCATGTCGAAGTCTGATACTCCGTCGCCGCCGGTCCCTCCGGTCACCGGCCCCGGCTCACCCCGGGACGTGCCCCCTGCCCCGGGCAGCTTCCCGATCGATCCGGACACCCTGCCCGATCCGATCCGCGCAGAGGTGCTGGCGCCCGACCCGGTGGCCATTGACACCGCGGCCGAGGAGCTCAAGGACGGCCTCAACCGCTGCCCGAAATGCGGTGCGACCGAGATCCAGCAGAAACCAGGCACGGATCTGCTGATCTGCCTGTATTGCCGCAACGAATGGCATGCCGCGCGGGTCGAGGAGGAGTTCGGGTTCGGCGAGGGGCTGGACGAACTCGAGGGAACGATCATCGCGTCGGGTGCGCAGAACATCGCCGCCGACGCTGCGAGCCTGATGACGTTCAAATGCGCTGGCTGCGGGGCCGAGGTGACCATCAACACGGCGAACGCGATGACCGCACGGTGCCACTGGTGCCGCCACGTCTTCGGCGTCAACGAACAGGTGGCCAACGGGGCCGTGCCAGACGCGGTGTTGCCCTTTCACATCAAGAAGGACGACGCGGTCGCGCGCATCCGCCAGTTCGTGGACAAGCGGCGCATGTTCGCGCTGAAGGCCTTCAAGGACGAGTTCACCCCGGAGAACGTCATCGGGGTGTACCTGCCCTACATGATCGTGGACGGCAAGGCGAGCGTGGACGTCGCCGGCCAGGGCGAGATCGAGACGCGGCGCTACACGCGCCAGAACGGTAAGCAGAAGACGACGTATTACGATGCCGACGTCTATCAGGTGGAGCGCCACGTCGACTTCACCGTTGACGACCTGCCGCTGGAGTCCTCCACCGAGCGCGGCAACCTGGACAGCGCCGCCAACACCAACAACATCATCAACACGATCCTGCCGTTCGACACCAAGAACGCGGTGAAATGGAACGCGTCCTACCTTGCGGGCTTCAGCTCGGAGAAGCGCGACCGCGACGTTGACCACCTCCACCCGCGCCTTGAGGACCAGCTGCTGTCGATTGCCCGTGCGCAGATTGAGAAGTCGGTGGGCCGCTACGATCGTGGCGTTCGCTGGGACGAGGAGGACGTGCAGGTCCACGGGTCGCGCTGGGTGTCGATGTACCTGCCAGTGTGGCTGTATTCCTACCAGCAGCCCGGCAGGAACGGCGGCATGCTGCACTACATCGCGGTGAACGGACGCACCGGCGAGACCATGGGCAGCGTACCGGTACAGCAGTGGAAGCTGTTGCTGGCCGCACTCACCGTCGGCACCTTCATCGAAGGCCTTGCCGTCGCATTTCTGGTATTCGCATCATGAGCGACGACAGCGGTCTCTGGCTTCTCTCCCTCGGCCCGGCGGGTGCAGTGGGACTGTATTGGGCGCTCTACCGGTTCTACCGCAATACCGACAAATCGCACGCATTCGAACTCGAGACGGCCGTGGAGGCCAAGCCCGTGACCGGCTCCGACCATAAGATCAACGAGGTCAAGGGCACCCAGCAGACACGCATCAACGGGGACAATGTGCGTGCCTACCGCAAGCGCGTGCGCCGTCTGCGCCGTCGCGATCACGGATAGCAGCGCCGCTTAACGGAGCACCCGCTACCCTGAACCTCTTGATGGAAACAACGCGAGGCAACCATGGGACTTCTGGTAGACGGGCAGTGGCACGACGAGTGGTACGACACCGAGGAAACGGGCGGGCGCTTCGAACGCTCCAAAAGCCAGTTTCGTAATTGGATCACCACTGACGGCTCCGCCGGTCCCGCCGGCAAAGACGGCTTCAAGGCCGAAAGCGGCCGTTACCACCTGTACGTCTCATACGCCTGTCCGTGGGCCCACCGGACGCTGGTGATGCGTGCGTGGAAGGGTCTGGAGTTGCATGTCGGCGTGTCGGTGGTGCATCCGCTGATGATCTCCAATGGCTGGGAACTGCGCACGGATTTCGATGGCGCCACCGGCGACCCGCTGTACGGATTCGACAAGACCTACCAGCTGTACCTGAAGGCCGACCCGCATTACAGCGGACGCGTGACGGTGCCCATCGTGTGGGACAAGCAGCGCGAGACCATCGTCAGCAACGAGTCCGCCGACATCATCCGCATGTTGAACAGTGCGTTCGACGGGATCGGCGCGCGTCCTGGCAACTACTATCCCGACGACCTGCGCGCAGAGATCGACCGCATCAACGAGACGGTTTACGAGAACGTCAACAACGGCGTCTACAAGGCAGGATTCAGCACCAGCCAGGCTGCCTACGACGAGGCGGAGACCGCGCTGTTCGCCACGCTCGAGGATCTGGAGCAGCAGCTCAGTGAGCGCCGTTACCTGCTGGGCAACACCTTGACCGAAGCCGATCTGCGGCTATGGACGACGCTGGTGCGCTTTGACGCCGTGTACGTGACGCACTTCAAGTGCGACCGGAAACGCATCGCCGATTATCCGAATCTCAACGGCTTTCTGCGCGATATCCACCAGATGCCCGGCGTGGCCGAGACCGTGCACATGGACCACATCCGCCACCATTACTTCCGCAGCCACCCGACGATCAACCCGCACGGCATCGTGTCCGTCGGTCCGGATCTGGATTTCAACGCGCCGCACGACCGCGAGCGCCTGGGCAAGCTGGAGATCCGTGACGCGCAACGTCCCGCGTAAGCGGTGAATGCCACGGAAGGAACGGCTCCAGAACCTCCCTCAGAGAAGGAGAAACAGCATGATGCAAGTACGCAAAGCGGCCGACCGTGGCGTCGCCGAGCATGGCTGGCTGAGCTCGCGCCACACCTTTTCATTTGCCGATTACCGCAATCCGAACGAGGTTGGCTTCTCGGACCTGCGCGTGATCAACGAGGATCGCGTGGCCCCGGGCCAAGGTTTCGGCACCCACCCGCACCGCGACATGGAGATATTTTCCTACGTCCTGGAAGGAACGCTGGCGCACAGCGACAGCATGGGAACCGGGTCGAAGATACTGCCCGGCGACGTGCAGCTCATGAGCGCCGGCACCGGCGTCACCCATAGCGAGTTCAACGCATCCAATGATGAGCCGGTGCACTTCCTGCAGATCTGGATCATGCCTGCCCACACCGGTGGCAAGCCGGTGTATCAGCAGCAGCACTTCAGCGAAGCAGACAAGCGCGGCCGGCTGCGCCTGATCATCTCCCCCGATGGCGAAGACGGGTCGCTGCGCATCCAGCAGGACACCCGCATCTATGCCGGCCTGCTCGACGGCGACGAAAGCGCCACACTCACGCTCGAAAATGACCGCCACGCGTACGTCCATGTCGCACGCGGCAGCGTAGCGCTCAACGGCGAGAAGCTGGAAGCCGGCGACGGCGTACGCATGCGCAAACCCGAAACACTGACCCTAGGCGGCGGCAAGGATGCCGAGGTGTTGGTGTTCGACCTACGCCCGCACGAACTTCCGAGGATGCCGTAAGCGCGAGGAACGACTCTGGGCGGTGTCCAGTGCGCAAGGCACGTGGGTTGGCACCGTCCTGGTCCTCGAAATCAGGGCGACCGGCGATCCTCGTGACGCCCTTCGGCAAACTCCTCGACGATCTTCTTGCAGAACGCGGGCAGATCATCGGGATTCCGGCTCGACACCAGGCCTTTGTCGGTGACCACTTCCTCGTCGACCACGTCCGCGCCGGCGACTACGGCCTCGCCTGGGGCGCCAGCACCAGCTGATGGTCGGCGCCTTCGCACACAAGTATTTCCCCGTCGGCGGTGACGGTGCCGACCGCATGCGCGCGCGCTCCGACAGCCAGGGACGCGGTGTCGACCGAAGTGGCCTTGCACAGGTTCCATCTTGCCGGCAGTTGCACTGAGATCCGCCCGTATTCCGCCGTATCCAGCATCACCACCGCATTGCCGTCATACGTCCACGGCTGCATGTCGACCGCGGCGATGGTCCCATCCACACTGGCCTGGCTCCCCTCCACCAGCGCGGATCCGGACTGCGCCGTCGTGCTCGCGCATCCCACGGCGGCGAGCAAAACCATAGTACAAGCCGCGCCCAAGGTGAGAAAACGAAACTGCGTGGCCATTCCGGACTCCAGTTGAACTGAGAGAAAGCGCGACTGTATGGGAGCGCTAACCGTAACGCGCTCGATGCCGATTGAGCGTACCCGCCACCTTTTCCAGTGCGGCCTCCATTTCCTTGGCGAAGCCGCCGGCTGGCAGGTCGCGAACAGCCGAATGCGCCGCGCAGACAACCGGGGTGTCGGCCCACCGAGCGGCAAGCCCACGCGCCCACGCGGCGTAGGCGTCAGCGGCACCCGCGGCCGGAATCAGCGCGCGCGACAGCATCGGATGCATGCGCAGGGATGATTGGGGAAACAGCGGCCGCAATAACCCCGGCGCCGCCATGACGTTGAGCGTGTCATCGACGTGAACGATCCCACTTTGGCGATGGCGCACCAGCACCGACGCCACGTGGACGCGCTCATCGTCAGTGACGAACCCGACACCGTCTGGCACCGAGAGATCGAACACATCCGCCAAAGGATGATCCTCGCCCCACTCTTCCACCGGCGCGTCCGACCATGGCAACCTCGGCGCTTTCTGGCGATGTCGTGCGGTGCCATACAGCGTCGCCGCAGGAAACAACCGCTGGGTCGCCTCCACGTGCAGGGTGTGGAACGGGTGGACATGCACCACCGCATCGACGAGCTCCCCCCCGCCGGTGAGCGACAGCATGGCCTCGCGTTCGGCATCGTCGGGATCGCAACCGTCCACGATCACAAAGCGGCCATTGCCCCGCTTCACCAGCGACATGTGCGTACCGATATCCAGCACACCCGCGACGCGGTGGACACCACGGATATTCCAGAAGGTTTCAGCGAGCTTTTTCATGCGCGAAGCATAGGCCCGCGGTGTGAAGACGACCCACACCCTGTTCGACTCTGGCCGGATTGCGCGGGGCATTGCACGCCCGCGGCGAAATCACGTCGCTGCAATGATGCGCTGGGCCGGTAGCCAACGCGCCATTGCCACGGCCAACAGCCGCGCTAACTCAGGTCACCCGCTCCCCCGCCGCGACCCGCGCAGCCGTCATGTGGTTCGGATCGGGCTGGATGAGCAACCGTAGGCGGCCTTGCTCCCGACTCACCCGCAACTGCCGATGCCGGGCCAGATAGGCGACCGCGACTCCGGCCGCGGCAAGACCCGACAGCGCGCCCACGCCCATCGCCCAGCGCGCCCCGAATCGGTCCACCACCCACCCCACCAGCGGCGCACCCAGCGGCGTGCCGCCCATGACCACGGCGATGCGCAGTGCCAGCACACGGCCGCGCATGGTGCGCTCGGTGGTGAGCTGCATCATCGAGTTGCTGGCGGTCATGAAAGTCAGCGCGGCCAGGCCGACAAAGAACAGCACTACGGCAAACAGGATCGGACCGGGCATCACCGCAGCCACCACCATGCTGATGCCGAAAGCAGCCGCCGAGACCGCCATCAAGACCATCCCGGGCAACGGTCGCCGGGCCGACAGCAGTGCACCGGTCATGGTCCCAACCGCCATTGCGGAGGTCAGCAGGCCGAACTGGCTCGCGTCGCCGCCGAACTCCTTGACCGACATGGTGGAGATGAAGATGGCGAAGTTGAAGCCCAGCATGCCCAGCAGGAACAGCATCACCAGCACGGCCATCAGGTCCGGCCGGTTCCACACATAGCGGAACCCGGCCAGCACGCTGCCGCGCGAGCGTTCCGGCCGGGCCTCGGTAAACAGCTCGTGCACTCGAATGAACCACAGCGAGACCAGCACTGCCGCGTAGGAACCGGCGTTGATCACAAACAGCCAGCCTTCGCCCACCGCCGCGATCAGGATGCCCGCCGCAGCAGGGCCCAACATGCGCGCCGCATTGAACGAGGCCGAGTTCAGCGCCACCGCGTTGGCCAGGTCGTCGTCACTGACCAGATCCGATACGAATGCCTGCCGGGCCGGTGCATCGAACGCGGTCACGCCGCCCAGCAGCAAGGCGAACCCATAGACGTGCCAGAGCTGGACGAGTCCGAGGAGGGTCAGTAGGCCCAGTCCAAGAGCCAGCAGTCCTGAGGCGGCCTGGGTGGCGATCAGCAGCTTGCGCCTGTCCCAATGGTCCGCGACAAAGCCGCTCAGGGGCAGTAGCAGCAGCGGCGGTCCGAACTGCAGGGCCATCACCGTACCCACTGCGGTGGCGTTGCCATCGGTCAGCACGGTCAGCACCAGCCAGTCCTGGCCGATGCGCTGCATCCACGTGCCGACGTTGGATACCAGTGCGCCACCGGCCCACAGCCGGTAGTTGAAGATCCTCAGCGAGTGGAACATCTGGTCCAGATGGCCGCCTACCACCATCTCAGGCATCCGGCGTCAGCGTTGGCCAATCTCATTCCGCACCGGCATTGGCCAGCTCCATGGACGAGGTCAGCGTTCAGGGTGCCGAGCTGGCAATCAAAGCAACGCGAAACCCGTCTCGTCTGGGGAAGTCAAACCTCCGGCAGCGCGCGAAATTCGTCTTGGCCCTGCGTTGCCAAGCTGACGAAATAGATCGCGGCCCAGGCGGCGGCGAAGCCCGGGATGATCTCGTAGATGCCGGCTGCACCCATAAAGCTCACATCCCAACCCATCAGAATCCAGCCGATCACGGTGGCCGCACCGACCACCAGACCGGCGACCGCTCCGGTGCCGGTCATCCGAGGCCAGGTCAGCGAGAGCACGATCAGGGGCCCGAACGCGGCGCCGAACCCGGCCCACGCGTGGCTGACCAGGTCCAGGACCTTGGAATCGGGATCCCATGCCAGGAACGCGGCGACGATACCGACCAGCATCACGCTGATGCGGCCGACCAGAACGGTCTCCTTGTCGCCGGCGTCCTTGCGCAGGAACAGCCGGTAGAAGTCCTCGGTCAACGAAGACGACGCGACCAGCAGCTGGCTGGAGATCGTGCTCATCACCGCGGCCAGCAGCGCCGCAAACAGGAAGCCGGTCACCAGCGGGTGGAACAGCAGGTCCGCCAGCACGATGAAAATCGTCTCGGGGTCGTCGACCACCAGGCCATTGCGGAGCGCATACGCCCGACCGAAGATACCCAGGCTGATTGAGCCCAGCACCGAGATGGCCATCCACGACATGCCGATGTTGCGCGCACGGGGTACGTCCTTGACCGAGCGCAGCGCCATGAAGCGCACGATGATATGAGGCTGGCCGAAATACCCCAGCCCCCAAGCGATCGCCGACAGAAAGCCGATCACCGACAGACCGGAGAACCACGACAGATAGTCCGGTCCCAGCACCGCCAAAGTCTCGCGTGCCTGAGACAGTCCGCCGCCGCCAGGACCCATCAGCACCACCAACGGCATGATGATCAGAGCCAGCATCATGATCACACCCTGCACGAAGTCGGTGAGACTGACCGCCAGAAATCCTCCGATGACGGTGTACGCCAGCACCACGCCAAGCGTCACCGACACGCCAACCGCGTAGTCACTCATCGAGTCGAACTGGATCACCGCGCTGAAGGCGCTCTGGGCGAGCTTGCCGCCTGCCACCAGCCCCGATGCCGTATAGACCGAGAAGAACACCACCACGATCAACGCCGAGACCACGCGCAGGGCCATCGCCCGGCTGGGAAAGCGGTTGGACAGGAATTGCGGGATCGTCAGGCTGTTGTCGTAGCGCTCGGTCTGCTCGCGCAGACGCGGCGCGACCACGATCCAGTTCACCAGCGCGCCAAAGGTCAGGCCGATCCCGATCCAGGCCGAGACCAGACCGCTGACGTACAGGGCACCCGGCAGGCCGAGCAGCAACCAGCCGCTCATGTCGGATGCGCCGGCGGACAGTGCCGCAACGGCCGGCGAGAGCTTGCGTCCGCCGAGTGTGTACTCCTCGGAAGACGAGGTCGAATTGCGGTACGCGTAGAAGCCGATCCCGAGCATCAACGCGAAGTACAGGCCCAAACTGATCCAGACACCAATCGCCATAAAACCCCATTGTCAACTGCGGCGGGCAGGCGCCCGCAAACGAGTCAGTCAATCACATCGCGTCCACGCGACGCAAACGCCTGCGCGGTGACTGGTGGCATCTCCGATCCGGCGACGCGCTGCTTTGTTCAGATCGATTACGGGCCGTGGGAGCGGCTGGACGACGACGCGCGGTACTTTTTTCGCTCGCAAGTTCCACATTCAATCCAGTCTTTCGATCTCCCGTGCAGCCAGCGACGCCGCGGTCTCCAGCGTGTCCGCGTACCGCTTACGCCCCGGTCGGGCATCGTTGGTCGCCGCCTCAAGTCCATGCACGTACGCCTCGAGCAATTCACGTGCGTTGTATTGGTCGGCGAGACTCGAAACGGTGTTTGCGACCTCATTCCTGAGGTGCCAGTCGACGCTGACCCCTGTCTCGGCCTGATTGGCAAGGTCAATGACTCTCAGAAAATGCGGCGTAATCAGCCCGACGATTGTTGTTCTCAACTGTTCAACCCGATGTGCACTCAATGGAGACGATAGCGCGATGCGCCGCCGCGTCCGAGAACTTCGCAGATCCCCGCAAAGCGAGCCAGCTGAAGATGCCATCCACCGCCACGGGATGGCGCCTATCAGGTGGCGCCCGACAGCCAAGCCCTGCTTTTACTTTGACCGGAACACGACCTCCCTCATCCGCGCCAGCTTCGGCGTAACCACAGGGATGGTCAGCATCGTGCTGGCCACGGCCATCAGCAGCAGCGCGGTGAAGGTCTCGTTGGTGATGATCTGCTTGTCGAGCAGGATGTTGGCGAAGATGATCATGATCAGCGCCTTGGTCTGCAGCAGCCAGCCGATCAGCGAGGCTTCGCCCGGTTGCCATTTCAGGACCCTGCCGGCGATGTTGGTGCCGATCAGCTTCCCGGTGACCGATGCGACCAGCAGCACCGCCGCAGCGATCAACACCGCCGTGCCGCCAACCTCCCAATTCGTGCGCAAGCCGGTGCTGAGAAAGAACACCGGCATCAGGACGAGCAGCACGTTACCGCGCAGTGCGTCCATGTCAACCTGCTTGAACCAGTGCGAATCCATGCTCACGCCGGCAAGGAACGCGCCGACCATGTAGTGCAGCCCCGCCCAGTCAGCGCCCAGCGCGCAGGCCGCGAGCCATATGGGTCCGCAATACCAGCGGTCACGCTCGGGAATGCGCACCATCAGCCGGCGGAACGCGTAGCCGACGACAAGGAAAGCGAGCAGAAAGCCGGCCTGCTTCCCGACCCGATCCCAGTCCATCAGGATCAGGGCGAGCACGCCCCAGATCGCTATGTCGTCGATGCTGGCGTAGCGCAGGATGCGCTGGCCGATCGGCTGCCGCAGGATCTCGATCTTCTCCATCAGCAGGATCAGGATCGGCAACGCCGTCACCGCGCATGCCATGCCGATGCCAAGCACGAACTGCCACGGCTGACCGTTCGGCCCGACCCATCCGGGGAACATCAGCATGCCGATGGCGGCGGCGCTGCCGAAGGCGAGCGGTACGCTGAGCGCGAGGCCGGCGGTGATGCCGCTCTCCTTGCGATGCTGCCAGGCCTGATGCAGGTCCAGCTCGATCCCGGCGATCCACACGAAGACCATCACCGCCCACCAGGCCACGCCGTTCAACCCGTCGATCACGGTGGGGTTGAAGACGAACTCGTAGTACTCGGGGAACGCCGCGCCGAGCACTCCCGGCCCGAGCAAAATGCCGGTGATGATCTGCACCACGACTAATGGCGCAAAGTAGTCCGTGCGCCCAAGCCGCCAGATCAGATAGGGCACGCTGAAAATGATCAGCAGTGCGATCAGGTAGATCTCGGTGGTGCTCATGGACTGCATGGCTGGGGTGTCTTTCGGCAATTCGTGTCGTGGCCGACACGGCGGTCAGAGTCTACTTTCAGTGCGGCGCCAAATCTGCCGGGGCAAGACGTTCATGACCGGCTTTTCCGCCTCCCTACCCCCACCCTTCACAGGCACGCCACCATGACCCGATCCCGCCGATTACTCGCCCCAACACTGGTTGCGTGTCTGCTGGCTATGGTCGGCTGCGCCGCTGGCGGCGATGTCACCCAGCCGGTCCCCACCACCTTCGTCGCGGCACCGCAGCCGGCGCATCGGCTGGTGGTGATGTTGCCCGGGCGCGGTGACAGCTTGCAGAAGCTCACGGACACCGACGTTGCGGGGATCATCCAGCAGAGCTGGCCCGATGCCGACGTGGTGCTCACCGGGCTCACCATGCCGTTCTACCGGCAGGGTCGCGCTGTCCAGCGGCTGCACGACGAAGTGATCGAGCCTGCCCGACGCAAGGGGTACGAGCAGGTGTGGCTGGCCGGCATCTCGCTCGGCGGGATGGGCGCACTGCTGTACGACAGTGAGTACCCCCACCAGATCGACGGCCTGTTGCTGCTCTCACCGTATCTGGGCGAGGACGCGATCCATCAGCAGATCCGCGACGCCGGCGGTCTTGCGGCATGGCAGGCGGGACCGCCACAGACGGCCGGGCCCGATACGTTCCAACACGAGCTGTGGCGCTCACTGCAAGCCTGGTCAGGACGCCCGGAACGCACGGACTCGACCTGGGTCGCGTACGGCGCCGACGAACCATTCCGACATCCGATTGAACTGATGACGCCGCTGCTGCCAGACGATCACGTCATCGTCCTGCCCGGCAAGCACAACTGGAAACTGTGGAAGCCGGCGATGCGCGCGCTGCTGGACCGGACGGAATTGGATGCCGGTGATTCCAGACCTGCCGTTAAAGCCGAGCCGTGACTTTCTCGGCCAGCGATGAGACGCCGGCACCGGCCTCCTCTGGCGTTACCGGCACGGGGGTATCGAACGCCACCAGGCTGAGTGCGAGGCTGATGGACTTTCCGTCGTCTCGCAGCGCAATCGCCTGCGCGCCGTTTACGAGGAATGCTTCTTTCGCGAAAGCCATCGGCTCCATCTTCACCCCGCGATAGCTGGAATAGCTTTCCTTCTTCGCGAGATATGCCGCTTCATCGCCGGCCTGCAGGATGAGCTGCCCCTCGGGAACTTCCGCGATGTAGTAGGTGCAGCTGCCGCCCCGTTCACCGTGACCACTATTTCGAGTCACCGTGAGCTTGCCTGCGAACGCGGCGGCGATTTCATCGGCAGAAAGCAGGTCGCAGTCACCCTGCGGTGTCGGTGCGCTGTCGCCCATGACGGACTCATTTGGCGTGGGCGTTGACGCTGCCGCTGTCGCCGATGCCATGCCATCAGCCGCGGACGTATCAGTCGAAGCGCCGCCGCCCGAGCAGGCAGCCAGTGCGAACACGCATAGCGACATTATCGAAATGGATACTTTCATGACGTCCTCTCGCGCACGGTGGGCATGACCGAGTGTACGGCAGGCAGTCATCGGACCGGACAGGGATTGCGGTTGGGCCATTTGATTGCGCCACTATAAAAACCTTCGATTCGATCCCTGACGATACCTATTTACTGCGATCTGACATTCACTCGCGTCGGTTCATTGACCCCCGACGAAACCGCAGCAAGGTCCGCGACCAGTACACGGTAAGCGGACTCCCGCGCCGCTGCAGGCTGACGGAGCACCCACGCCGGATGCACGGTGGCCATCGCCCGCACGCCGTTGCCCAGCGTGTGCCAGCGTCCGCGCTCCTGCGTGTGCTTGAAGCCCGTACCGAAAACCGCCGACGCCGCGGTCGCGCCCAGACACACAACCGTGTCCGGTCGCACGGTCGCCAGCTCTCGCTGCAGCCACGTGTGGCAGGCGCGCACGTGGCCCGAGTCCGGCCGCTTGTGCAATCGCACCTTGCCACGCTGTTCGAATCGGAAATGCTTGACGGCGTTGGTCAGATACGCCGCCGCCCGGTCGATGCCGGCGTCGGCGAACGCACGGTCGAGCAGCGCCCCGGCGGGGCCGACAAACGGCCGGCCGGTCAGGTCCTCGGCGTCTCCGGGCTGTTCACCGATGAACATCAAGCGCGCGTCCTCCGGCCCCTCGCCCCAGACCGTCTGGGTGGCCGGCTCCCACAACGGGCAGCGACGGCAGTCGGCTGCCTGTGCACGCGCTGCCACCAGTCCGCCCGTGTCGACCGGCGACGGCGCGGTGTGACGCGCGGGAATTTTGCGGCGCGGCGCCTGCGCCTCGCGTTCGGCCATGTCGCGCACACGGCTGCCAGCCTCGCGCATCAGTGAGGGCAGCAGCGCGGCCTCGGGCAGCCCCTTCCAGTATTTCTGCGGCATCTCCTGCCGCATCATCGTCGGGTTGAGGCGGGCCGGGTTGAAGATGTTGGCGTAGTAGGTGCGCCACAGGTCCTCGCGCGCGTCGTCGGCAGGTGCGTCGGCGCGTACCCCGCCGGGACCGAACGTCAAGACCGCGCCGTCCCAGCGCACGCTGCGGTAGGGCGTGAGGATCGCCCAGCGCATCCCTGCAAAGCGTTTGGCGAAGAACGGCGCGACCCGATCAAGGATCCAGTGGTCGGGCTCGAACCACGCCACGTAGGCCTCCTCGCCCTCTTCGATCTGCCGAAAGCGCACAAATGCTTTCATCTTGTGGCTGTCGCGGCGCACCGCGGCGGCCAGCGTAGAGGCGGCCACCACGTCCGGATCGGTGGCGCGATCCAACAGGCGGCGCTCACCCTTCACGATCCGCCACAGCAACCGGTACAGCAGGCCATGGCGGCCTGTGTCGCGGTGGCACAGCACGGCGCTGGCCAGGTCCATAAACCGCGCCGGTACGAGCAGCTGGGCGCCGGCTTCCGGTGCGTCCGGCAGCGGCGCGCCCAGTGCCAGCCCCTGCTGCGCGTCGCCGTCCCACTGCAGGTCTTCAGGCGCGACGCCAATGGCAAGTGCGGCGCGCGCCCGTCCCCGCCACGCGTCCAGACTCCAGCCCGGCTCCACCTGAGTGCGATACATGGCTGCGCCGCTCAGCCGAACAGTCCGCCCTGCACAGGCGGAGGGGCGAGTCGCGCACGCAGGCGCACCGGGTCATCCAATTGGCCGCGGGGATGATGGTCTAGCAACTGCACGAACGGCAGCACCCGGGCGATGGGCGCACGCAGCCGCGCCAGATCCGCCACGCGCAGGCCGCCGCTGCGGCGCGACTGCACGATCCGACCCACATTCCTCGTGCCCAGCCCCGGCACCCGGAGCAACATCTCGCGTGGGGCGTGGTTGATGTCCACCGGGAATTGCTCCGGGTGACGCAACGCCCAAGCCAGCTTGGGGTCGATGTCCAGGTCGAGCATCCCGCTGCCGGCCGCATTGCTGCCACCCGGCGGCGCGATCTCGTCGACCTCGAACCCGTAGAAGCGCAGCAGCCAGTCGGCCTGGTAGAGGCGGTGCTCGCGGGCCAGCGGCGGCGGGACCAGCGGCAGCCGCGATGACGCGTCCGGAATCGGGCAGAACGCGGAGTAGTACACCCGCCGCAATTGGTAGTTGCCGTAGAGGTTGGCGCTGGACTGCAGCACGCTGCGGTCGTCGGCGTCGTCCGCGCCGATGATCATCTGCGTGCTCTGTCCTGCTGGCGCGAAGCGCGGCGGCTTGGCCGATCCGCGCCGCACCGCCTTGCGCGCCGCCTTGCCTTCCTCGATCCGCCAGCGGAGCTCGCCCATCGCGCCGCGGATCTTGCCCAGGTTCTTCTCCGGCGCCAGCGCGTCCAGACCGGCCTGGGTGGGCAGCTCAACGTTGATGCTGAGCCGGTCCGCGTAGCGACCGGCCGCCGCCAGCAGCTCGGGCGCGGCGTCGGGGATGGTCTTGAGATGGATGTAGCCACCGAAGCGGTGGTCCTCGCGCAGGCTGCGGGCCACCTCCACCAGCTGCTCCATGGTGTAGTCGCCGCTGCGGATGATGCCGCTGGAGAGGAACAGGCCTTCGATGTAGTTGCGCTTGTAGAAATCCAGCGTCAGCCGCACCACCTCGTCGGTGGTGAAGCGCGCGCGCCGGACGTTGCTGGACACGCGGTTGACGCAGTACACGCAGTCGAAGATGCAGAAGTTGGTCAGCAGGATCTTCAGCAGCGACACGCAGCGGCCGTCGGGTGTGTACGAATGACAAATGCCCATGCCACCGGTGCTGCCAATCCCGCCCGTCTTGAGCGAATCCCGCTTGGCTGCACCGCTGGACGCGCACGACGCATCGTATTTGGCCGCATCGGCGAGCACGGCGAGCTTCTCGGTCACGTTCATCGCGCGAGAATCGCGGGTTTCCGTCTCACCGTGTGAGACAACCTGTGAACCGTTCAGCCAGTGGATCTCCGGCTATCCCACTCCACTGCTGTCAGCCGATCACCTGATCCTGTTTCCTTAGATCGCTTCGTCGCCTTTTGCAGTCGCACCCAACAGCCGCTCGATCTGCTCGCGCAGGTCGGCCACGCCTGCTTCCAGCGCAGACACGCGTGCTGCCAACGGCGGCGCTGCCGAGTCGCCAGCGGCAGTGGGCTCCCGCGCGATAATCGCATCCACGTCTACCGGCCCGCAAAGCAGATGAGCAAAGCGCTCCTCGCGCTGGCGCTGCCCGCGTGGCAGCTCCACGATCAGCGCGGGCTGGCGTTGCGCCATCCGATCCAGTTGATGGCGCAGTTCCTCCACATCAGCGAAGGCCTGCAACCGTTCGCTGCGGACCATCAGCTCTGAAGCCGTCTGCGGCCCGCGCAGCAGCAGCAAGGCGAGCAAGGCCACCTGCTGCCGTGTCAGCCCGAAGTGCGCCGGAACCAGATGTGTTCATAGGGAATCCAGTTCAGCAAGGCGCCTGATTCGGCACGGGTCTATCGGGCTCAACGAACGCTTACGCTGGTCAGATGTTTCCCCCGAATTCCTCCCACGCCCGCACGGAATCGGCTGCATACATCAGCGATGGACCGCCACCCATGTAAACCGCCACCGCGAGTGTCTCGGTCAGCTGCTTATAGCTGGCCCCAAGGCGCACCAGTGCCTTCACATGAAAACCGATGCAGCCATCGCAACGGGTGGCGACGCCGATCGCCAGCGCCATCAGTTCCTTGTCAATCGCCGATAGCACGCCCGGCTCCATTGCCGCCTTGGACATCGCCGAAAATCCGTCCATCGTGCCGGTCTCAGCCGTGCGCAAGGTTCCGACCGCCTTACCGAGATCCTGGGTTATTTGCTTGAAGGACTTGCTGGACATGTGAGCGCTCCGGATAAATGAGTGGCAGTAGAGTGTAGGGAAAACGTCATTGAACGACGGAACGCACGCGTGCGGTCGACACCCTCGCAGCTTGACGCCGCTTTACGATCCAACGTCGCACGCTCCACTGCTATAGAGAGAGCCATGCCATGACGACCGCCACCTGGCACGACACCGTTCTTGCGCGCAGCGACGACACCGTCGTGGTCGAGAAGAACCACTACTTCCCGAACGATGCACTGTTGCGCGAGCACTTCCGCCCCTCCGACCACACCACCACCTGCCCGTGGAAAGGCACCGCGCACTACTTCGACGTGGTGGTCGGCGACGCTGTCAACGCGAATGCGGCCTGGTACTACCCGGAGCCCAAACAAGCGGCCGAGGAGATCCGTGGTCGGGTGGCATTCTGGAAGGGCGTGCAGGTCAAAAAATAGCCAGCCGACCAGCAACGATGGGGTGTCCCTGTCGCATACACGTTTTGGCCACGCACCTTCGGCCAAGGTGCCGCGATGGAAAAATTCGAACAGCCCACCCCACCCTGGTGGATCGTCCAACGTGGCGACGATCCGATCATTGCCACCGCGATCCACGACGGCCACGGACTCGGCGCGCAGGCGTCCGCTGCGATGTCGCTCGACGACCCTGGTCGCCTGCGCGAAGAGGACCCGCACACCGGGCAGGCGATCGTCGACATCCCGACCCACGTCATTGCGATGCGGTCGCGGTTCGAGGCCGACCTCAACCGCGGCCTCGATACGGCGGTGTACATGGATCCGAGCCAGTCGTGGGGCCTGCACGTCTGGCAGACACCGCCGGCCGGTGAGCTGCTGCGTGGCATGCACGATTACCACCGCGGCTTCTACCGGATGATGGGCGAAATGCTGGACAGCGTGGTCGCCCGTCACGGCCGCTTCGTGCTGCTCGACGTGCACAGCTACAACCACCGCCGCGACGGCGCCGATGCACCGCCGACACCGCAAGAAGATGCGCCGGACGTGAACATCGGCACCTTCTCGATGCCGCGTGACCATTGGGCGTTCCTCCTCGACCCGTTGATCCAGTCAATGAGCGCGTTCGACTTCAACGGCCGACGGTTGGACGTCCGCGAGAACATCGCCTTCCAGGGCAAGGGCGAACTGGCGCGCTTCGTGCACGAACGCTACCCGGAGTCGGGCTGCGCGATCGCACTGGAATTCAAGAAGTTCTACATGGACGAGTGGACCGGCCGCCCTTATCAGGACGAGCTTGCGGCGATGCGTGCGTTCATCAACCATGCCGCCGCGCAGGCGCGCACCTTGCTGGCAGGTGCGGCTTGAACGACGACGTGCCGGTGCAGCAGCCACCCTCGCCCGACCTCGGTGGCGAGCACGCCCATCGCCGTAAGTTGGCGGACGGCGGCCGCGTGCACATCGACCGGCCCCTGCCCTTCCTGCTGCTGGCCGGGCATCCGGATGAGCCCTTCAGCCTGGCCCGGCGCGTCGCCTCGATCAGCGCGGCCAGCGTGATCTGGCCCCAGGCGGGCGGCGAGCTGGCGGCGGCAGGCGCGGCCGCCGAAGTGACGCTGCTGCTCGACCATCTGGGCGATGCCTATCCGAAATTTCTGGTGATCGTGCTGCACGACCTGCCACGCGACCTCAGCCTGCACGAGGAAAGCCCGCGACTGGAACCGTTCCAGTTCGTGCTGGCCGCCAGCCGCGATCGTGCCGCGCAGGATGTCGTGGAAACCCTCGAGTCCGCTTTGTCGGAACTGGAGATCGACCTGCGCGTGCCCGAGCTCTGCACGGAGACCCTCCCGCCATTGTCGCCCGCGCTGGCCGCGGCGCTGGACGGGCGCGAGGGGATTTCGGTGCTCTCACTCGGCATCCCACAGATCCACCGCATTCCCGGCGACCCGCGTCGTATCTATCCGCAGATCTACCACCAGGTCGAGAGCGCGATCCACGATGCACTGCTGCAGGCAGCCGCCCACTTCGTCGAGCTGACGGCGCACGAGGGCGACGTGGGCGAACGCCCGCACCACCGCTCGCTCGGCCGCCGGCGCTTCGTCAAAGCGGCGAAGCGTGCCGACCGGGCGCTGGCGAACATCAGTGCCTCCTTCGATTTCCTCCTCGGCATCTCGCCGATCAACACCGTGGAGGCCTACGAGGCGTTCGAGGCAGACCAGCGACGCAAGGCGCCGGAATTCCACTACCGCCCGCTGCCCATCAATCCCGACACCGTTAAGCGTCGCCTGTACGCCATCGACCTGCGCGCGGTCGAAGACCCGGTGCTCGAACAGTTGTTTGACGAGAAACGGCATGAGCTGGACCAGCAGCTGATGATGCTGCAACGGCGCAATACCCCCGCGTTCCGCCATGTGTCGCTGCTCCAGTACGGCGGGGTCGAGCCGGAACTGCTGGAAGTGGCGAACACGCTGCTGGCGGCGTTCGCGCCCGGCAGCGAGCACAGCGGCGAGTACGTTGATGCCGCCGGTGTCCAGGCCGCCGCCGAGCGGATCCTCGCGCGGTACACCCAACGCACACCGGCGTTCGCCATCGCGGAGACCTGCCTGCGCGCGGACACCGGTCCCGGACTGATGGTGTCCGGGCGTTCGCTGCTGATCTCCACCGCTACCAGCGTGCCAAGCGTTCGCGTGGATCCTTTATTGCAGCACGAGATCAGCGTGCATGTGCTCACCTGGATCAACGGCTGCCAGCAGGGGCTGGGCATTTTCGGCGCCGGGCTGGCCGGCTACGAGGGCCTGCAGGAAGGGCTGGGCGTGTTCGCCGAGTTCATCGTTGGTGGCCTGACCGTGGCGCGGCTGCGCCTGCTAGCGGCTCGGGTCCTGGTGGTCCACGCGATGCTCGACGGTGCCGATTTCATTACCTGCCATCGCCTGCTGCAGGCGGAGCACGGCTTCTCCAGCCGGGGCGCCTTCAACATCGTTGCGCGCATCTTCCGTTCCGGCGGCCTGACCAAGGACGCGATCTACCTGCGCGGGTTCCGGCAGGTGCTGCAACGCGTCGCCGACGGCCTGTCTCTCGACCCCCTGTGGTACGGGAAGATCGCCGAACACCATGTGCCGGTGGTGGAAGAACTGGAAGCGCGCGGCATGTTGCGCCCGCCTGTTGCCACCCCCGAATTCCTCGACCGTCCCGACGCCAAGGCCAGGTTGGCCCGCCTGCGCGAGGGGCACTCTTTCATTGACCTGCTAAAGGAACCATCAACGTGCTGATTGCCTTCTACGTCAACTCGATCGAAGACGAATACCCGCGCTACACCACCACCGTGCTCGCGCACGAGGCCTCGCGCCGCGGGCACGACGTCTGCTACATCACCCCCGGCGATTTCGTGCTCAACCCCGAAGACACCCTGCAGGTGCACGCGCGCAGGATTCCGGCCGGCAAGGGCAAGACACGCAGCCGCGACGAGTTCTTCAAGGCGCTCAAGAGCGCCGGCAAGAAGAGCACCCTGATCAACATCGATGAGCTCGACGTTCTGATGATGCGCAGCGATCCGTCCAACGACGCCGTCGATCGCCCCTGGGCGGAGAAGATCGGCATCCAGTTCGGCCAGCGTGCCGCCCATGCCGGCGTGCTGGTGCTAAACGACCCGGACACGCTGTCGCAGGCGATCAACAAGCTGTACTTCCAGTCCTTCCCGCGCGAAGTGCGCGCCAAGACCCTGATCTGCCGCAACTCCGGCGACATCAAGGCCTTCGCCAAGGCCAACGGCGGCAAGGTGGTGCTCAAGCCGTTGCAGGGCTCCGGAGGCCAGGGCGTGTTCGTGCTCGATTCCAAGTCGGCCGGCAACCTCAACCAGATGGTCGAAGCGATCGAGCGCGACGGCTACATCATTGCCCAGAGCGTGGTGCCCGAAGCCGACAAGGGCGATATCCGCATGTTCATCATGAACGGCTATCCGCTGCAGATCGACGGCAAATACGCGGCGATGAGGCGCGTCGGTGCCGAGGACGACGTGCGCAGCAACATCCACGCCGGCGGCACTGCCAAGGCGGTCAAGATCACCGACCGCGAACTGCGCCTGGCCGAACTGATCCGCCCCAAGCTGCAGGCCGACGGCATGTTCCTGGTGGGCATCGACATCATCGGCGACACCATTCTGGAAGTGAACGTGTTCTCCCCCGGAAATCTGTTCAGCTGCAGCGAGATGGCCGGCGTGAACTTCGCCGCGAAAATTATCGAATCGATCGAACGCAAGCTGGAGATCCGCGACGAGTACCCGGGGCACTTCACCAACTCGGCGTTGGCGGTGATGTAGGGAATGGAGGCGGTCGGGAACCGTCAGGACATAGACCGCGACGCAAAACGGGGAGGCGTCGCGTCTGCCCCCCGACTGCGGCCCGTCGTGGACGGTGCTAATCTTCCGGCCAGTAACGGTGCGATCGCAGCGCCGCCTCAACAAGCAAGTGGATGCTACCTATGGATATGGATATCCAGTCTGTCGCCCGTGCGCTGGCCCGGGTCTCGCAGGACCAGCGCCTGATCGAGCTGTCCACGGCGCTGCCGGATGCGCTCGTCGTGGAGCGCTTCGAAGGCCGTGAGGCCGTCTGCGACGATTTCGTCTTCAACGTGGACTGCCTGTCCACCGATGCATTTCTTGATACACGTGCCCTACTGGGCAACCCGATGGCGCTGCGCCTTCGTCGGGCCGATGGCGGTCTGCGCCACTGGCACGGCCACTGCACCCGCGTCGTCGCACTGGGCAGCGACGGCGGCCTGGCCCGCTACCGGCTGGTGATGGAGCCGTGGACCACCTTCCTGAAGCTGCGCCGCAACGCGCTGGTGTTCCAGGACCTGGATGCGCTGGGCGTGCTGGAACGCGTGCTGGACGACTACCCGCAAGCGGCACTGCGCGTCGACGCCACCCAGTCCCTGCCGGTCTATCCCATCACCACCCAGTACCGCGAGAGCGACCACCAGTTCGTGTTCCGTCTGCTGGCCGATGCCGGGCTGGCGTGGCGGTTCGAGCATGCGCAGGAAGCCGAAGGCGGCGTCACCCTGGTGGTCTTCGATCGCGATGCGAGCGTGCCGGAGGCGATCGAGTCCACGCTGCGCTTCCACCGCAGCGACGCGACCGAATCGACCGACGCGATCCAGCGCTTCAGCGAGCAGCGCCAGGTCACCGCCAGCGTCGTGGGTACCGCCAGCTGGCAGCCCGAGCAGGTCGAGGCGGTGGCGGCCGTCGCCACCGGCGCTCCGGCCGGACCGAACGCTCCCGCGCTTGAATGCTTCCGCGCCCCACGCAGCGGCCGCTTTGCCGCTCGCAGCGACGCCGACCAGCACGCGGCCCTGCAACTGGACGCGATGCGCCTGCCGCAGCGCCTGCATGCCGGCGCCGGCAGCGCCCGCAGCATGGCGTCGGGCTTTGCCTTCACCCTGAGCCGGCACCCCGACCTGTCCGGGCAGGCGTTCGTGCCGCTGGTCATCGAACACCGCGCCGCCAACAATCTGGACAGCGGCATCGTTGAACTGCTGGATACGGCCGGCGGGATCGAACGCGGCAACTACCGCAACCGGTTTCTCGCCGTCACCGCCGAGACCCCGGTGGTACCTGTCGACCGCTTCAAGCCCACCGCGTCCGGGATGCAGACTGCGACCGTGGTCGGCCTGCCCGAATCCGCCGTGACCTCCACTCGCGACCATCAGGTGCGGATCCAGTTCCCGTGGCAGCGCGGCGCGGTGCCCAACCCCGGCGGGCTCGCCGAGACTGGATCCAGTGCCAACCCGGAGGGCCACGCGCCCGGCAACGACACCAGCGGCACCTGGGTGCGCGTGGCCGAGTGGATGGCCGGCGCCAACTGGGGCAGCCACGCCCTACCCCGCGTCGGCAGCGAGGTGCTGGTCGAGTTCCTGCACGGCGACATCGACCAGCCCGTCATCACCGGCCAGCTCTACAACGGCAACGTAGCCCCACCGTTCGCGTTGGCCGATGCGAGCAACCACCCCGGGACCCTGAGCGGCCTGCACACGCAAAGCCTGGATGGCGGTGATAGCCAACAGTGGGTGATCGACGACGCCCCCGGCCAACTGCGCCAGCGCCTGCACACCAGCCTGGCCGACAGCCGGCTGGAGCTCGGCTACCTGATCGACCACGACAACGCCCGCCGCAGCGGCCTGCGAGGGTCGGGCTTCGATCTGGCCACGCTGGGCTGGGCCAACGTGCGCGCCGGTCAGGGGGTGCTCTTATCGACCACTGTCCGCACTGAAGGCGCCTCCACCCAGATGGACGTGGCCGAGGCGGTCGCCCAGCTCAAGGGCGCGCAGCGCACCGCGCAGGCGCTGGATGACGCGGTCGGCGTGGCGCAGGTCGCGCCGCTGAGCGCCAATGAGCGCCAGACCGAGATGCTCGCCGCAGTTGACCCGGAACAGGACGGCCACTACAGCGGCGCCGTCAACGGCCAGTCCGCCACCAAGCCTGCCGGCGGCGAGCGCGACGGCGGTGACCCCGTGGAGCGCTTGGCCACCCCGCTGCTGTTCTTGGAAAGCCCCGACGCCATCGCTCTGGCCACACCCAAGAGTGCACTGGCGCACGCCGGCGGCAGCGTCCATCTCACCAGTCAGCAGGACACCCACATCGCCGCCGGCCAGACCGTGGCCGGCGTGGCCGGTGGTCAAGTCGCCCTGTTCGCCCACCGAGGTCCGATCAAGGCCATCGCCGCCGACGGCCCGGTCAGTCTGCAAGCACACACCGGAAAGCTGGAAGTGCTGGCCGACCAGTCGGTCACCATCACCGCGAGTGATGAGCGCATCGACGTGCTGGCGAAGGAGAAGATCGTCCTGCAGGCCGGGCAGACGAAGATCACCCTGGAGGGAGGCGACATCACGTTCGCCTGCCCGGGCGAGTTCCGGGTGAAAGCTGGGCAAGTGCCGTTCAAGGGCGGGGCGAGTGGCGATGTTCAGCTTTCATTGCCGGACGGACTATTGAAACTTGAGCCCGATCGGATGCCAGATTTTTCTGGTTAACACACACGTACAACAGATTTAGACAAGGACGTCTACATGGCCGACCAAACCCAGACACCGCCTCCGCTGAAAAAGTTCGTTTATCCATTCCGGGTGGCGTCGACTGGAGGCAAAGCGGGTTCAGCGGCGACCGAAGTGGTCGACCCACAGACCTATTACAGCGCGCTGGCCAGTGCGGAAGACGGGTTCTACCCGATCGGTGCCAACGGACAGTGGCACGGTGGGGTCCACTTCGGCAGCCAGACCGGCGCCACGCTGGCGCAGGATGAGGGTATCCGCTGCATCGCCGACGGCGAGGTGATCGCCTACCGCATCGACGGCACCTATCCCAAGGTCGCTTACGACAGCTGCGGCGAGGCGACCTACTCGACCGGCTTCGCGCTGGTCCGCCACAGGCTGCAGTTGCCGCCGGCTTCGAAGACGACGGAAAGTGCGCCTATTGAAGTCACCGGCTCCGGCGCAGCGTCGACGAACGAGGCGAAGGAGCCTTCGCTGACTTTTTACAGCCTGTACATGCACCTTCACCACTGGAAGGGCTACCAGGACGATGCGAAGAAGCCGCGTCCGGCCTATTGGGGCGATACGGTGTATGAGGTCGCGGAATCGGCCGCCGATGCCGACCGGTTCAGGAACCCGCATATCCCCGAAGGGGGAATCGGCCTGAACCTGCGCGACGCGGACGGCAAGATCGCCGGGTTTGCCCCGCGCGGCGTCAAGCTCCGGCTCGGCGATCAGGGCAATAAAGCAGGCTACTACGCCGTGACCGGGGTCGAGAGCGGTGAAGTGGTACCTGCCGGGCTGACCGGTGCGTATGCGTACAAAAAGGAACTCACCGAGACGCCAGTCGATCCAACTCCCAACCAGGTGGTCGTCCTCGACACCCCGTTTGCGGTCAAGGCTGGCGACCTGATGGGCCTTCTTGGCCAGTATCAACGTCACGTCGATACCAACCCGCTTGGGTCCAGCTGCAGCAAAAGACCTCTCGTGCAACTGGACGTATTCAGCGGCGATGATGTCGAGGGCTTCATCGCCAAGAGTCGCGAGCGCGCCAAACTGCTGGACGAGAAGCACAAAACTCTGCTGCTCATCGAGGCCGGCGCGACACTCGCGTCGCCAGCCAAGGCGGACCAGCAGATCGTCGCGAATGACGGCATTACATTGGACACCACGTCACCGAAAACGGGCGCTTGGGCGAAGGTACGCAAAGGCCCCATGGAAGTGGTCGGCAAGGACAGCTTGAGTGGCTACGACAAGGCCACCCGGACCTACGGGAACGGCAGCGTGCTCTCGCGCATCCTGGATGCCGACGGCAATGCGATTGCACTGGACGCCTACAATGCCCTGACGGACAAGTCTGCCTACACCCGGCGCGAGGTGATGGTGCCAACCGGGGATCCGGTGTGGGTGCAGCGTTCAATGCTCGACGACCGTCCGCTTATCACCGGTCGCACGATGGATGCCTGGAGCCGTTTCCCGCTCCAGGCCGGCGACACGACGGGTCCGCGGGCCGCCTGGCCGAGAGTCGTGCCGCTCAAGAATCTGGAAATGACCGCTGTGGAAGCGGATGGCACGCGCTGGTGGCAAGTGGATGTCGGCACCGCCGAAGGCAGCGGCCGCAGCGGCTGGGCGCGGGAAAAGGACCAGACCAAGGTCACACTATGTACTCCCTGGGACTGGCCCGGGTTCGAACTGGTCAAAGCCGATGACACACCACCGGCAACGTTCTACGCGAACCATGTTGCCAAACAGCCCCGGACCCCGAAGGATGAGCAGGGAACGCTGGCCGCGCAGGGCGCCAGCGCCGAAAGTGCGCCGCTGTTCCAAAGTCTCTACGACGTCATTGATGTGGACGGTGACAAGAAGCTCACGGCCACCGAGATCCGTAAGGCACTCAAACAACCGTGGCTGGCGCAAGCGATCTCCCGCCTGATCACCCGCTACGACAGCGAGTGGGCCGGCCCAATGGACAAGTGGGATGCCATCGACCCGCTGGTCCCGGAGCCGCGCAAGGCCGACTGGGTGCAGGAGAAGAAGAGGATCGAGTCGCTGCTTTGGTGGGATAAAATTGAGGACCTGGATTATGTCGCAGCCTATCATTTTCATTCTGTAGGCCTGATCACGAATTTCCTGAAGAAGACCGAATGCGCATGCGGCTCCTGTCTAGGCAATATCTTCAGTTCGACGCGCTACGGAAAGCAGTATGGCCCAGTTTATTGGGGCACCACTAAACTCGCAGACTACGCCGATTGGGAAAGCCTCATTATATCGGGAAGTGTCACCCCAAACGAACGCGAAATTCTGGTGGCAATGTCCGAGAACGAAGGAAAGATGGATGCCATCCAGTCCTACGACAGCGAAGTTCTGACAGCTGGCGCAATGCAGAAGACGATCAATCCGCTCGGAGCAGGTGAATTTCCCATACAGGTATATGAGTTCCAACAAGAGCATCCGGACCTCTACCAATCCCTGTTTGCCGAGTGTGGGTGGGAGGTGAAAATCGTAGCCGGTAAGAAGCATCTCTACTACGATGGAAAGACTGGGGGCACGCTCAAACGTATACTTCGTGATGGCTTTGACCAAAACAGTTTTAAGAGTAGAAATAAATCAAGCTCCAAACCCTTAGCGGCGATTGTTCACGCCATAAGTACCGATGAGTATAAAGCCAAGCAGGTTATAGACTTCGTAAAACGCCTGCGCTCTGCCAATTCGCTATCGCCAAACGGATATGCCGGCCACATCATAAGTAACTATATCCACTCGAATTTAGGGAAGGCGGTGGTTCTTGATCACCATGTAAACCGCCCTGGTTATGTTGCGCGGGATTTCGGAGCTGCGTTGACAGTTTTTTTTGCGAAGCACCCGACTGCTCCCGCAGACCCCTCAGCTTGGGGTAAAAGCCACGTAAAGTATGAGTCCACCTTGCTTGACATCTATGGCAACTCGCGCGTGATGACCGACGCATCTTCACGATACCGCAGCTTGAAATCAAAACTATGAATCAAATCCATTTTCTTATTATGGCTTTTGCCCTATGCGCCTGTGATGGCAATAGAGTAAACGCATACGATCGAGCTGAGATATCGAGGTCTACCGCTCCGCCTACAAGCAAGGAAGCGCCGACCGCGACTTCGGAAGGCCCAGCAATATCGAACTCGATTCGACCATCCCCTAAAATAGCTCTATCCTACGCTGAACCGACAAAACACAATCGTTTCTTATCGGTCACACTCTTACGTGACGAGATAGCTATTCGGGTCTTCTCCTCGGAAGAAGACGTAGGCGGTGCGTTCGAGATTGAAACGCCAATAAGACTTTCGCCAGATAAGCGCTTTCTTTATCTCACCCAAATCGAATCGGCCGAGTTGGAGACGCCACAAGGCACCCTAACGGAAGATCGCGCCTATTGCAGCCTAATTGAGACAAAAAGCGGCTGCATTGCGGCACGGGAGACTGGGGAGTTCTGTGCCGGGCAGTTCGCGGGGAACAATAAATGGGACAACTCGATTTATCCGGAATTCGATATAATGGCCGGCAGCGCCAAGGCTGAAGACTACGTTAGCGGAAAACGTACGCCTTTTGACTCCGCTGAAAACTCAATCGAAAACTTACTGGCGTGTGATCCAATTACGCACAATAATATCGACGCCTATAGGTCGATCATTAATGAGAGGCTTTTCACACTGGATCGCGCTCAACTACAAGCACTAACTAACAAGATTCAGCAACTCGATTCAGAGATAAATTAACGCATAATGCGGCAGGACGTATCCGCTGGCGAAGATGTCGAAGATTTCACGCAGAGTCGCGAGCCGCGGGACAAGTGCTTGCATGATCACTTGGCAGCTCTGGGCCTGAACGCCCGTTCCTGAGTTTCGTGCGGCCGTTTCTGCCGTGCATCCAGCCAGAAAGATAGTGGGACGAGCATCGGCATGGCAGTCAGGCGAGCGTATACCGGCCAGGACTAATCCGCTCGGGCAGCGCTACCATTCGCCTAAAAACGGGGAGCGATAATGAGACGTCGGAGAAAAAGCGGCTTGGACGAGGTCGCGTCATGGCCGTGGCAAATGGGGATTCTGGCGGGCATCGTCGCATTCCTGCTCATCCGCTACGGTATCGGGGCATGGCTCTCGACGACCGGAGGTCCGCTGCTCGGACCCGTCGGGCAGCAGATCGGCGGCATCACCGCCCCCTTCGCATGGATCGTGATGCTCGCCTGCTGGCTCGCCGCGGCGGTGTCGTGGGGCAATGCGAGAAAGCGACGCAGCCTGCATGACACCCGCAGCGACCTCGACAGCTTGGCTGACATCTCATGGCGCGAGTTCGAGATGCTGGTCGGCGAGTCGTTCCGTCGACAGGGCTATGAGGTGCTTGAGACTGGCCTGGGTGGCAAGGATGGGGGCATCGATCTGGTCGTGTCCAAAGGCGGCCGACGCCAACTGGTGCAATGCAAACAATGGAAGCGCCGTCAGGTCGGTGTCGCAACGGTCCGCGAAATGTGGGGCCTGGTCGACCACCATGTGGCAGATGCCGTGCACATCGTCAGCCTCGGGGATTTCACCGCCGACGCGGCGCGCTTTGCTGCCGGGAAGCCCATCCATCTGATCACTGGACGCGAGCTGCTGGACCGGATCCGTGCTGCCCAGACGGCCGCTGGCGCGGCACCGGCAGCCGAACCGCGAGCGGTACCGGCACCGGCATCGCAACCATCGACTCCGGCTGAAGATGCCCCTTTCTGCCCGGCCTGCGCAGGTGCAATGCGCCGGCGCCATAACGGCCGAACGCGCGAACCCTTCTGGGGCTGCGCGCGATATCCACATTGCAAGGGCACGATGCCAGCCTCATTCTGACCCGCACTCAAGCCACGACCCGCATCAGCCCCCATAAATGGAACTCACCATGCGCAAACGGATGTTCGCCGCAGCCCTCCCGCTCGTCCTTGCCTCCACTTTGGCGTTGGCTGGCACCCCATTGCCAGATGGGCCCCACGTTGTCGTGCAGGGCGAAGGAAAGGTCAGCGTGGCGCCGGATTCGGCGATCGTCACCATGGTGGCGCGGCATCGCGCCGCGAGCCCCAGCGAGGCCAAGCGCGTGGTCGATCGCGCGGTGAATGCACTCCTGAAGGCAGCTCCGGTATTCGACGTAGCAACCGATGAGATCAGTGCTTCAGACCTCGCGCTGCGCGAGAACATCGACTACGACGACAACGACCGTCCCCTGCCGGTAGCCCACGTCGCCAGCCGCGAATTGAAGGTCAAGCTCGACGACCCCGATAAACTGAGCGCCTACATGGACGCGGCCCTGGCGGCAGGGTTCACAGAGATCTCGGACGTCAGCTTCAAATCCAGCAAAGAAGCGAGCTTGCGCGAACAAGCGCGCGCCCACGCCGTCGCCCAAGCCAGGGAAAGCGCAAACGGACTGGCGACCACGTTCGGAGGAAAGCTGGGCGCTGTCTACAGCATCAACAGCGTCAATTCGTCGCAGGCTCACGGGTACGGAAACACGACACTGGACAGCATCCAGGTCACCGGAGCGCGCATGGACAGTGGGCGCTACCTGCAACCGAGCATCGACTTCACGGAGCGAGTGGCGGCAGTTTTCGAGATCTCGCGCTGAGGTCATCAGCGGCGATTGCCTATCCCGATCGCCGGGCATGAAGACCGCAAACTGGTACGACACCGTTGCCGCACGCATCGACGTGAACCTGAACCCCTGCTTCGATTTCCTCGATGACCGTCGCGCGTTACGCCAGATATTTCTCGAACCAGCCCAGCGTCCTCTCCCAAGCCAACTTGGCCGCGGCTTCGTCGTAGCGCGGCGTCGAATCGTTGTGGAAGCCATGCTGGGTGCCGGGGTAGATGTAGGCTTCGTAGGTCTTGTGGTTGGCCTTCAGCGCGGCCTCGTAGGCGGGCCAGCCCGCATTGACCCGCTCATCGTTTTCCGCGTAGTGGAGCAACAGCGGCGCCTTGATCGCCGGCACTTCTTCCGCGCGCGGCTGGCGGCCGTAAAACGGCACGGCAGCGGCCAACTCCGGGTAGGCCACGGCTGCCGCATTGGCCACGCCGCCGCCGTAGCAGAACCCGGTAATGCCCACCTTGCCGGTGGTGCGTCCATCCGCCAGAAGGTATTCGATGGCGGCAAAGAAGTCGTTCATCAACTTGGTGGGATCCACCTTGGCCTGCAGCTCGCGGCCCTTCTCGTCGTTGCCCGGGTACCCGCCGACCGAACTCAGCCCATCCGGGGCCAGCGCGATGTAACCGGCTTTGGCCAAGCGTCGGGCCACGTCTTCGATGTACGGGTTCAGTCCGCGGTTTTCGTGCACCACCACTACGCCCGGTAGCGCGCCCTTGGCGTTGGCCGACTTGACCAGGTAGCCACGCACCTGGCCGTGGCCCTGCGGCGAGGGGTAGCGGATGTACTCGGCGACGATGTCCGGGTCGGTCAACTCCACTTGGGTGGCCATCGCGTAATTGGGGCTCAGTGCGGCCAGGATGGTCGTAGCCGACATCCCGGCCACCGCGAACCCGGCAGCTCCCTGGAGGAACTGGCGTCGGTCGATGCGGCCATGCACGTAGCCGTCATACAGCTCCAGCAGCTCGGGGGCGAAATCCTTGGCAGTCAGGCGGTTCATGGGCGGCTCCAGCGGAGGGTGGACGTGCCGAACATAGCAAGCCGGCCGTTACAAAGGCACGGTGACCCCGTCCCCGCGCGTTTTTGAGCCCAACTCAGAATGGATTTAGCGTATAGCCGGCTTGCTGCAACTGAGCATGCGCAGTCATCGCCGAGAGTGCCATGGTGACGCCGGGCAGCAGGTCGTCCACGCTGATGTCGCGGGCGACAGCGGTCTGGCCGCATAGCTGGATGCTCACGCCGGCCTCTTGGAGTGCCGCGATCAGGCCGGCATTGGGATTGGCGCTGCCGAACTTCGCATCGCGCGTCAGATCACTGGCCGCGCCGCCGTGAACGACGATGGCGAGCTTCAGATTTTCTTTCGGCACGCCGGCCGCGACGTGCATGTTGATGAAGCGTGCCGCGCTTTCCAGCTGTCGATTGATTTTCCCAGGCTCTGCCGCAGTGGCCACGTCAAAGGCGACTTGGAAGCGTGCACTCGCGTCAATCGGCGGCGCCGAAGGCACGGCGGCGACATTGCCGTATTCCTTGATTACCGGACCGACCTTGAAGTCTTGCTGCCCGGCCCATGCGCTGGGCGCCAGCAGGACCGAAAGGAACATGTAGAAAAAACGTCGGTGTTTCATAGCGTGTCTCCATCGAGGGCCATAAGCAGATCACGAGACTGCGTCACACAGCTTGCACCCCGCTGCTCCCTGGGGAAACTGGCGTCGAGCTTCGATGCCAAGTCGGCCGGCAACCTCAACCAGATGGTCGAAGCCATCGAGCGCGACGGCTACATCATTGCCCAGGCCGTGGTGCCCGAGGCCAACAAGCGCGACATCCGCATGTTCATCATGAACGGCTATCCGCTGCAGATTGACGGCATGTTCCTCGTCGGCATCGACATCATCGGCGACACCATCCTACGAGTCAGACCCACATCCGCATAGGCATCAGCCCCCAAACCGCGAGCACGAAAACCCATTGCAGCACCGCGAGCAGCGCCGCGGCATCCAACGCACGTGGCCGCGGCGCCTGCGCATGTACTCCCAGACCGAACAGCATGGCGAGCGGCAGCGCTGCAGTGACCACGGCCAATACGATGCTTGCCGTCGTCGGGTCACCGAGTTGAAGAAACGATTGGCGCAGAAACAACGGCACCGGCAGCACAAGAGCGGCCACCCCGATCAGCGGCACGCGCAACGGGTCGGAACGCCACGGCTGGCGCCGCAGTAGCCGCACGCCCCCCAGAACGAGCACGTACAGTAAGCCGAGCATCCCGGCGATCAGGCTCGTCCAAAGCGCCCCCAGCCAGACTGCGGAAACTTGCTGATAGCTCTGATGGTCGTTCGCGATCACCTTCGACCCGTGATCTGCCGTCAGCAGAACATGCGAGGCCAATACCCGATCCGGTTGGCGGAACAACTGGCCGCCGAGCGGCTTGAGCACCATCGGTTGCGCCTGCAGTGTGCGTACGCGCAGGCCGTCACCATCGCGCGAGACGTGGATGAATCCGAACAGCGTGTCGACCCACTCGAACGTGGCGAAACGGTTCGGGGCAAGGATGTAAAAGCCCTCCCATTCGCCAGGATCCAGCGACGACGCCACAACCGGCATGGGTCGGGTTCGCACGTCAAGCGCATCCATGATCATTCCGCGCAGGCGCGCGTAATCCGCACTTTCGACATCTGCGTTGAACGCGACAAAAAATGCACGGCGCTGGTCTGGAAACACACACAGCATCGCGCGAAAACCCACCGTGTCGCCGCCGTGGCACAAGCCCACCGTGCCATGACGGTCGCGCAATGCGAGGCCGAGCGCGTAGCCGACTTCCAACCCTGCATGCGACGCTTCGGTCCCCGCCGCTTGCCCGCGCGACCTCATCATCGCCGGATCGATGAACGATTTGCCACCCAGCGCCCCATCACTCATCAGGAACTGCGCGAAGCGGGCCATGTCGGCGGCAGTCGTCGTGAACTGTCCCGACGGGCGCAGGAACATCGGCACAGCATCCTGGGTCGCACCGTCCTCGAAGTGACCCACGGCGAGACGCGCATCCGCATTTGGGCCTGTCTGCGAAACGAACCCGAAAGTACTGTCATGCATACCGAGCGGTCGCAGCAGCTGGTCGTCGAGCCAACGCTCGTAGGGTTGATCCGTGACAGCTTCAATCACCCGGCCAAGCAGCGCATAGCCGGCGTTGGAATACGAAAAGCGGCTGCCCGGTTTGCTCCGAACCCGCAGCGGACGCTTGTCATCTTCGAATGCGGTGGATAGCGGTGTGTCCGGTGTCGCTCGCCGACTGAACATCTGCCACAACCGCAGGTCATCGAGGCCAGCGGTGTGGTCCAGCAGGTGGCGGACCAGAACCGGATCAGTCGCCTCCCACGGATTATTGAACGCGACCGCGGGCAGCACGCTCGACACAGGTGCGTCCAGATCGATCCGGCCTTCAGTTGCCAGATGCATCAAGCCCGTCGCCAGTACGGTCTTGGCGATCGAGCCAACCTGCACGCGGTCGTCGGCACGCATCGGCCGTGCTGTGCGCGCATTGGCGAACCCGGCCGCGTCGACAGATGCCGCGCCGTCATCATCGACCGTCGCCCACACAGCACCAACCAGGCCTTCTTCTTGGAGCGCACGCGCGATGTCAGCCCGCGGTGGCGCGGCCAGTACCAGCGTGGGTATCAGCAGCATCACGAGCGCAAAGCTCATCGGCGCGCGCAGGTATCGCAATAGACTTGGCATTTAGATGCATCCTTGCAGTAGTCGGTAGCGCCGTGTTGGTCGGCACCGACATCATCGGCGACACCATCCTGGAAGCGAACGTGTTCTCCCCCGGAAATCTCTTCAGCTGCAGCGAGATGGCTGGCGTTAACTTTGCCGCGAAAATTCGCGAGTCGATCGAACTTTTACACGTTATGGCCAAAAGGAAGCGCGGGGAGTGAAGCGCCGCACGGCCTAAGCATCACAATTTGGCGACAGGGTTACATCCCACCGCCCCCTCGCCGCCTGCATGCGTGCCACCAGCGTGTGCAACGAACCGCCGTGCGGCAGGCTGAGTTCCTGCGAGGTCGCCGGTCGCAAGCACACAAACTCGTGAAACGCGTGGTCGAGATCCGACGGCCCCTCGCCTACCGACTCCCAGTGCTCCGGGCACAGGACCGGGACGCCCACTTGCTCCGCTACGAACTGATCGCCCCACTCCAAGCACTCGCGCACGTTAGCGTCGGCGTCCGGCGTGTAGCCGGTCAGTAGCAGCGCGCCGTAGCTCTTGAAGTTGCCGGCATCGCGGTAGAGGTATTCGAACATGCTGTGGTGTTCGCGTTGCTGCTGGTTGGTCATGGCGTTCTTCCTAAGCTCGCGGAAGAAACTATCGGACAGCTGTCGCGCTACCTGCGACTGGTCAGCACAAACAGGTGCGCCGCTTTCCTGCAGGGTTTTTGTGGCCAGCGCGCCGCTGACGACTCGGGCGCTGCAGCACAACAGGATGACGAAGGACTACGACTCCATCTGCGGATAACGCTCGGTCAGCACATGCGCGATCCGTTTGCGCATGGCGGGAGACATGGGCGGCCCGAAACTCCGGCTCATCATGAAGCTGGAGTTATGGCAGTTGCTCACCAGCACGTCGGGACGTTGGACCCGACTTTGGACGTACCAACCCGGCAGCGCCACCAGCGGGATCACCCGGACCGGCTCACCCACCCCGCTGCCGAGAAATTTTTCCAGCCATTGCGCTTGGCGGTGAGCTTGCTCGATCGGCTTGGTCTCGACATGGCTTGGGAACTTGAGCCGCGCGCCGTCGTAGTCCACGCGCGCCGAATCCTTGCCCCCCCCACGAGGCTTACGCCGGGACTTCGTTTCGATCGCGAACACGGCTCCGCCACCGATGACGATGTGGTCGATGTTGAACTTGTCGCCGGGGAAGTCGTGGTAGATCAGCGCGCCATCAGCCATCAAGGGCATTAGCGCCTGGGCCACTGCGAGCTCCGCAGCACGACCGTCCAAATAATTGCGACGCTCGCGTAGGTGCCTTATCAGCCCAACCACAGCCCACACGAACGCCCCGATCCCCACCACTGCAAAAAGTGCATCGCCCTTACCGAACTGCATTGCTGTCCAGTCATCCACTACGCGATCCATACGCGCGAGTAGCCATGCAGATAGCACCACAGGGCCGACCAACATCAAGATCCCTGCCTTCTCGTAATACCCCTCGTCATGCTTTTCGATCCCGCGAAGCAAGCTCTCGCCGGGAAGGTTTAGCACTTTGAAGGTCAACGGCGAACGACGCTTATCGCGTCGGAGAAAGCGCCACACCAGCATCACCCCAAGCCCCATCACGACGGGTGCTAGGAGCGCAACAAACAGGATTAAATTCGTCAAAGCTAGCCTCAACTCAGATTTGGCAAGCCGATGCCCTGCAGCATCGTATAAAGCGGGTCATAGAATTCTGGAGCACGGGTCGGGTCGTGCGCATCCCCATGGGGAACCACCAGCACAGTCCCTTGTCGAGCCCGCGTCAACAGTACTCGGTACGCATTGAGCAGATATTGGCGCCGCTCATCTTTCAGCACGCGCTTCCAGCGATCGCCAACGAAGCCGTAGTAGCCCCACTCCCCGTCCGCATAGCGAAGGTCGCCATCCCAAACGACACACGTCCAGTCGAGCTCCAGCCCCTGCACCTGAAATTCAGTCGCCACGTCCTCCAAGTAGTACGAGGAGCGCGTGTCAGCCTTGTCGGCCAAGAACCAGTGCACCGGATCGACCGGCACGCGCACGTCGATTGCGTGGGGCTTCAGCCGCAGCGCCTGTGAAGAGACGACCATCCCGTAGCGCTCGCTACCCCGGGCTTTAGTTCGCAGCCAAGATTTCGCGGCGCTGAGGTCCCGAGTCAGCATGATGGGGAAGCGCTCGGTGACCTCCTGCAACATCCCCTGCGCACCATCGGTGTCTAGATCCAGCAAGCGGTTGACGAACTCGGAGACACGCTCGGAACGGAACGATCGAATCGATGCAGTGAGGTGCAGTGATGTCGACTCGTGCAACTTACCCCTCGCGCGAGTGGCGGCAAGCTCTTCACGCACTACGGCATCGCGCTGTTCTAGCGCGGGAGACACGAAGACCTCCCAATCCGGGAAGCGCCGGCTCAAGGACGCAAGCCATTCGCCGATTCCCGCTTCGCCCCGGTTGATCTCTTGCCCAGTTCCCACCAAACACACTACTACCGCCCAGTCGGGATGGCGTTCCAAGCAGGAGATCAGGAACTCCGGCTCGGACTGATCAAACCCGGCCATCCCACGCTTGCGCTGCATGAAGGACGCGGTCTGTTCGACATTCCATGCTCGCTGAGCCTCGTCGAAGATTGCGACGTGATCATGGGGTGGGCGATCGTCGGCCAGTCCGTGGTCGCGAAAGTGGTGGACCGCCTGCACGAACGTTTTCACCTGCCGTCGGGCGTCGCCGATCCGCAATTTTCTGCCCTCTTCTGCCTCCCGACGAACCTTGTCCCGGGCCAGTGCTTCATGGAGCACCTTCACCAGCGGCCCGTTACCGGAGAGATACACGGCGTGCAATTCGGACTCAGCATCAGTGCTATGCGTCGCCACATCCAAACCAACCAGGGTCTTCCCCGCCCCAGGAACGCCGGTGACAAAACAGACAGCTTTGCTCCCGCTGTTTCTTGCTTGCTGGATAACCCCTGCCAGAAAACCGGAGGTCTCTCCTAAGTTCGCCGCGTCATTGCGGGAAATGTCGGCAACTGAGTGCCGCGCATAGAGCGCCATCGCAGCCTCTACGATCGTAGGCGTCGGACGATAGCGGCCAGTCACCCACTGCTGCGGATCGATGACTTCACCGTCGGCAAATGCGAGCGACTGCTCGAGCGCGTAGGCAAGCGTGTCCGCGTTTACACGCACCGGTGCGTACAACCCATCGGCCGCGCTATCGGTCGCAACGCAAAGCTCGCCGGGCGGGGCATGCGTGGCGACCAGCACTGGAACCAGAGGCGCGTGATGGCTCGGCTCGTGGAAGTTCTTCAGATCAAGCGCGTAGTCCACGACCTGATCCAAATCCGCTGCCGAGAATTGCCGCGCACCGACCTTGAACTCGATGACGAACACCACGTGATCCAGCATCAACACCGCATCCACACGCCGACCCATACGCGGAATATCAAACTCGAGGAAAAGATGGCCGCGCGCACCGAACGGCTCTAGGGCCGCTTGCAAGACTTCGATCGTGCCCTGCCATGCGTGGACTTGAGTCTGATCTACATCGAACGACGAATTGCCGGTGAGATGACCGACCACCTCCTCCACGGAAGCCGCTAAGAAGCGGCCCACCGGTGCGCCGTAACCGAAGCGCCGGAATGAACCTACCGTCTGTATGTGCTGGCTTGTCATCGATCCCCCTATCGACGCCCAGGATAGCTCGCGAGCGCTTACGCGTCCGCCACCCAGCACCGGGACTGCGACTGGGACGGCGAGCAAGCCACGAACTGCCAGCGACTACCGCTGGCCAAGCCATGCGCACAACGCGCACGGCGTTGACGAGCCTCGGATCCACCCGCATCCCGCGTACTCCGCGCTTGGCGCCAGCGACGCGAAACGGAAGAAGGCTTACCAGCAACTATTCGACGGAGGCCTGTCCGACGACGACGCGAATGCATTGCGCCTGGCAACCAAACAACAGAAAAACTGGGGCAGCGAACGGCCCCGCTGCAGATCGAAGCGCTCGCCAAGCGCGAGCTCGAAGTTCGGCCACGCGGACGATCCAAGCTCGAGGAAAAATGTACCTGACCCCTATTTCGGATTCGGCCACGCCAGAAAAAACTATAGCAATTTTTTCTGAGTTTCTCCTCTTGGATCAACTTGAGGAGAGTCGCCGCAATCTTGCGTATCGGCGGAAGCAACTGGAACATTATCTGACTTAATGCGTGACGTAACCGCTACCGGATCCGATAAACCCAATTGGGGAGAAAACACACTTGTCCGGGCTACTTCAGTGAAATCGCACAGCAACCCGAGAAGCTGCTTTTCCTCAATCGACAACCCCAAAAGACCCGCCGAGTTGCTTGCATGGGCACGGCGCTCAAGATCCTTCGCCACCCTAAAAAGGCTTACCGATGGCGCGTCTGTGGCGAAAAATTCTGCAATGACCTCCGCGCGCACTGCAGAAAAAGCGCCATCTAATGCTCCCCTTGCTTGGGCAGCTATCACGCGACCGTTCTCTACTCGCGAGGAGATCACTTCCAGAACACTAGAAATACTAGCCTGGACTCGGCCCTCACCATTGTCGCCGTACTTCACACCGTTCATAATCGACTCGTATTTCTTCTCCGATGACTCGAAATTCAACGGGGCAACCGCAATATCCAAAGCAATACACGAGTAAGCCGACATAAGATACGCGCATCGCAAAGCCTGTTCGGAATGACGTGAGCGCGTCTTTAATTTTTGTGCAAAGAATTTAAAAGCGGCCACAGACTGATTAAAAGCCGCAAATCCTCCGCCACTGACAAGCGCTGTTTTGACGCTTTCTACAACTCCAAGCCAGTCGCCATCCTGTTTAACACCAGGGTACTTTCGAATATTGCTTGTGAATTCCTCCGCGGTCAATCTATCCGCGTCGCTGAAACTATTTTCCAAGCGCGCTATAAATGTCTTCGTAAGTAAGGAGACGTTCTGCTGACGAGCAAAGCGGGCAACTCGCAAGTCAGTATCAGTAGTCGCGACGAGCGCGCGGTCACACCCAAGTACAGACTGCATCCCTTTCGCCCAAATAATTCTTTCCATGGCCTTGGGAGAACGCTTATTTTTTACGTCGACGAGCGATCGAGTTCGCAACCCGCCTCCCTGACGCCAATATAACCAAACGTCCAGATCAGTTACTTCTCCGCCTTCGAACTGAAATGAAGCTCCACGCAAAGCAAAAAATCCCTGTTGGGAAAAATAACCACGGACAAGTTCTTCTAGGCTTGCACCCTTCTGATTAGCCATATCTCATCATCCTCCAGCGCGGAGCCGATCAAGCGCGTCAGTCATGAAAGTTAGGTCGCTGACAGAATTATGGAGGCGGGTCTTCATACGCACTTGGTGCGGACCCTCGAAGCGACTGGCAGGCGATCCATCAAGAAGCACAGCCTCTTCAGCCGCGCCACGTCCTCTGACAATGCTAAGTGCCATTTCGCCCACATCTCGCTTGAGCAGACGCATCGTATATCGCCCCGGGCCCCGTTCGGTAACCTTGACGACTTGTCGAGCCTCGAGTTCTCGATAGTCTTCCCCGATAGCTCTCACACCGTTCTTTCCGACTTCACGCCCCGCAATTAGAGCCCCTAGTAAAGCGGTAGGCATAGTAATTGCCCCCCTGTAATATCCGCTTCTTGTACGCCCATACGTCAGGGATGCGAGCAAAGCCTTAGCGTCATCGATAGGATCGTCTTCAAATGGTCGTCCGTACTTCTGGAAATCATTAGGCGATGCGACGTAACCGACAGCCTCCGTACTATTACTAACTTCCATCCGGTCAAAGTAACCGATGGAACTCAGCTTTCGGAAAAGATCAGCTCCGAGGATTTGCTCCACGTCGCGATCATACATTGCCCCATCCTTCCGCAATCGCTCTTGGACTTCGTGGAGGTTTGTCTGATCTACAGTTCCGAGCGCCTTAAGAACCTCCATAGCTTTAATGGCGTACCTGCCATCACGGAATGTGTTCGAGTTGAATAGAATAACCCTACCGCGATCTGCAACCTCATCGATCAAGGCCGTGTCTTTACATAAGCCAAGAAGTGATGTTGCGCGATCAATAGGAATTCGAAATTCATCGCCAATTTGTTCGATTGCATCGCCGGTCGCAATGGGTTGTGACGCTACCCTTTCCGAAAGCTCTATTACGGCTTTTTCCTCTCCTGTCGGGTTGGACTCCCCAAAGACGTCTGAGGTAAGTTCCAAGACGGCCATAGTAGTAGCGCCGAGTACCGATATTGCGCCATTTGCCGCAACGTCGATGCGACCCGCTGCTGACAAGATCTCGAGGCCACGCTCGCGGGTTGATCTGTCAATACCGCTCAACTGGCAAGCCCGAAGAACCGTTTCTCTGTCGATCGTCGGATTTGGGTCGTCGACAATATTTCGGCGAAGCAAGTTATACAGTCGGCCTATCTTCCCCGCATATGAAATATTTTCCAGTCGCGCCGCGCTGATACCTGAAACCGCATCCAAGCATTTTGATTGGGCCAGTAACCATGCCCCCTCAGTCTTCTTCTCCATTCCTGCCCCGAAGTTGAACTATTGCGACAACTACATATTCCTTCGATATTCCCCACCCACGTCATACAACGCGTGCGAGATCTGTCCCAACGAGTGCGTCTTAACCGCCTCAATAAGCGCCTCAAACACATTCTTCCGCTCGCGCGCTATCTTCTGCAGGTACCCCAGTCCGTGTCCGTCGTGCGCTTCTTCCCCTGCGCCGTCGGTCCCCACTTCGTGACTGTGCGATGTTTCGCCGCTCGGCGCCAGCTTGTTGCGGTTTTCCTGCCAGTTGCGGACGTTCTCGATCTGCTGTCCCTTCTCTTCCGGGGTTGAGCGGATCAGCTCGATCTCGGTGGTCACTTCGCCGGCGTGCTCCTTGGGCAGGAAGGTGTTGACGCCGACCAGCGGCAGGCTGCCGTCGTGCTTCTTGCGCTCGTAGTACATCGACTCTTCCTGGATCTTGCCGCGCTGGTACATGGTGTCCATCGCGCCGAGCACGCCGCCGCGCTCGCTGATCGCCTCGAACTCCTTGTAGACGGCTTCCTCGACCATGTCGGTGAGGTAGTCCACGGCAAAGCTGCCCTGCCAGGGGTTCTCGTTGAAATTGATCCCCAACTCCTTGTTGATGATCATCTGGATCGCGACCGCGCGGCGCACGCTCTCCTCGGTCGGGGTGGTGATCGCCTCGTCGTAGGCATTGGTGTGCAGGCTGTTGCAGTTGTCGAACAGGGCGTACATGGCCTGCAGCGTGGTGCGGATGTCGTTGAACTGGATCTCCTGCGCGTGCAGTGACCGGCCGCTGGTCTGCACGTGGTACTTCATCATCTGGCTGCGGCTGGACGCGCCGTAGCGCTCGCGCATGGCGCGGGCCCAGATGCGGCGGGCGACGCGGCCGATGACGGTGTACTCGGGGTCCATGCCGTTGCTGAAGAAGAACGACAGGTTGGGCGCGAAGTCGTCGATGTCCATGCCGCGCGCCAGGTAGTACTCGACGATGGTGAACCCGTTGCTCAGGGTGAAGGCGAGCTGGCTGATCGGGTTCGCCCCGGCCTCGGCGATGTGATAGCCGGAGATCGACACCGAGTAGAAGTTGCGCACGCCGTGGTCGACAAAGTACTGCTGGATGTCGCCCATCATCCGCAGCGCGAACTCGGTGCTGAAGATGCAGGTGTTCTGCGCCTGGTCCTCCTTGAGGATGTCGGCCTGCACGGTGCCGCGCACGGTCTTGAGGGTGTACTCCTTGATGCGCTGATAGGTCGCCGCATCCACCACCTGGTCGCCGGTAACGCCCAGCAAGGCCAGGCCGAGGCCGTCGTTGGGTTCGGGCAGCTCACCGCTGTACTGCGGGCGCGGGGCGCCGTTGAAGAAGGCGTCGATCTTCTTGTTGGCTTCGATCCAGCGGGCGGGATCCTCGTTTAGGTACTTCTCCACCTGCTGGTCGATGGCGCAGTTCATGAACATCGCTAGGATCATCGGCGCGGGGCCGTTGATGGTCATCGACACGCTGGTGGTCGGCGCGCACAGGTCGAAGCCCGAGTACAGCTTCTTCATGTCGTCCAGGGACGCGATGTTGACGCCAGAGTTGCCGACCTTGCCGAAGATGTCCGGGCGCGGCGCGGGGTCCTCGCCGTACAGGGTGACGGAGTCGAACGCGGTGGAGAGGCGCGCGGCGGGCTGGCCGACGGACAGGTAATGGAAGCGCCGGTTGGTGCGCTCCGGCGTGCCCTCGCCGGCGAACATGCGGATCGGGTCCTCGCCGGTGCGGCGGTACGGGTACACGCCACCGGTGTAGGGGTAATGGCCGGGCAGGTTTTCCTTCTGCAGGAAGCTCAGCAGATCGCCCCAGCCTTTGAAGGTCGGCGCGGCGATCTTCGGCACCAGCTGATGGCTGAGCGACTCGCGGTAGTTCTCGACCCGGATCTTCTTGCCGCGCACTTCGTATTCGGTGATCTCGTCGGTGATCGACTTCAGCCGCTCCGGCCACTCACGCAGCAGCTTGACCGAGTCGCTGGTCAGCGACTGGATGGCGTCGTTGTAGCGCTGGCGGAGCGTCAGCAGGGTCTTGTCGGCCTGCGCGTTGCCTTCGCCCGGCGCCACTGCGGCCGCACCGTAGAGGTCCAGTGGTTCCGGCAGTGCTTCGTCGCCCAGCTCCTTCAATGCTTCCCACATCGACTGCGCGCGGTCGGCGATCTCCGCCTGGGATTCGATCTGACGGTTGATGCTGCGGCCCTGCTCGGCGATCTCCGCCAGATAACGCACGCGGGGGCCGGGGATCAGCACCGTGGCGCGCGGCTCTTTCAGGCTGGTGTCGATATCAGGCTTGAAGTCGCAATGCGCCGGCGCGACCTTATGGCTGCCCTCCGCCCCACCCTTCTCCAGTACCTTCTCGCGCATCAACCGGCACAGGTTGGCGAACATCCAGCTGATGCCGGGGTCGTTGAACTGGCTGGCGATGGTCGGGTAAACCGGCACATCCTCGTCCTTGACCTCAAACGCCACGCGGTTGCGCTTCCACTGCTTGCGGATGTCGCGCAGCGCGTCCTCGGCGCCGCGCTTGTCGTACTTGTTCAGGACCACCAGTTCGGCGAAGTCGAGCATGTCGATCTTCTCCAGCTGGCTGGGCGCGCCAAAGTCGCTGGTCATGACGTACATCGGGAAGTCGACCAGATCGACGATTTCCGAATCGCTCTGGCCGATGCCGGCGGTCTCCACGATCACCAGGTCGTAGCCCAGCCCCTTCAGGAAACCGATGCTGTCCTTGAGCACGATGTTGGTCGCGGCGTGCTGGCGGCGGGTCGCCATCGAGCGCATGTACACGCGCTTGGAGCGCAGCGAGTTCATGCGGATGCGATCGCCCAGCAGCGCGCCACCGGTGCGGCGGCGGGTCGGGTCGACCGAGATCACCGCCAGGCGCATCTCGGGGAAACTCGAGAGGAAACGGTTCAACAGCTCATCCGTCACAGAGGACTTGCCCGCGCCTCCCGTTCCGGTGATGCCGATGACCGGGGTGCGGCTGCCGGCCAGCTGCCACTGCTTGCGCAGCGACTCCAGCGCGTGCTCGTCGAACTGGTCTTCCTCGATCGCGGTCAGCATCTTGCCGATGGCGATCTCGTCGGTGATCGACGGCGACGATTCGGGCGCCTCGGCACCGACGCGGGCCTCCTCGGCGCGCTTGACCACGTCTTCGATCATCTCCACCAGACCCATCTTCATGCCGTCGTTGGGGTGGTAGATGCGCTCCACGCCGTAGGCCTGAAGCTCGCGGATCTCCTCGGGCGTGATGGTGCCGCCGCCACCGGCGAAGACCTTGATGTGGGCCGCGTCGCGCTCCTTGAGCATGTCGACCATGTACTTGAGGTACTCGACATGGCCGCCCTGATAGGACGACAGCGCGATGGCGTCGGCGTCCTCCTGCAGCGCGGCGCGCACTACGTCCTCCACCGAGCGGTTGTGGCCCAGGTGGATCACCTCCGCACCCTGGGACTGGATCAGCCGGCGCATGATGTTGATCGCCGCGTCGTGGCCGTCGAACAGGCTGGCAGCGGTGACAAAGCGCAAGGGCGTGCGAGCGGTGGCCGACTTGGCGGCGGTGTCGGGCTGGGAAAGCTGGCTGGCAGGAGTACTCATAACGCGCTCAATCCGTGCAGGCAAAGGGGTTTGGCGTGATTGTAACGTGCGCCCCCGGTCGCCCCTGCGCGGGCCATTGGGCGCCCCGAATGACCGAGTATTTCTGAATGCGCGAATGCGGCGGCGCAGCAATAGACCCCGCCACGATTGGATTAGACTAGCGCCCCTGCGACCGGGAAGAACTCGGCCTGCAATGGCGAATCCACGCGGATTCAACGACTTACACGAATCTTGGCGCCAGCGCTACCGCGCAACCACCGCCGACCCGGAGCTCTTGATGATTTTTGAAACCCTCGACACCTACGGCCACGAGCAGGTCGTGTTTTGCCACAACAAGGATGCCGGCCTGAAGGCGATCATCGCCATCCACAATACGACGCTCGGCCCGGCGCTGGGCGGCACCCGTATGTGGCCGTACAAGTCCGAGGCCGAGGCGCTCAATGACGTCCTGCGCCTGAGCCGTGGCATGACCTACAAGAACGCGGTCGCCGGTCTGAACCTGGGCGGCGGCAAGGCCGTGATCATCGGCAACCCGGCCACCGACAAGTCGGAGATGCTGTTCCGCGCGTTCGGCCACTTCGTCGAGACTTTGGGCGGCCGTTACATCACCGCTGAGGACGTTGGCATCGACGTCAACGACATGGAGTTCGTGTTCCGCGAGACCGAATACGTCACCGGCGTGCACCAGGTCCACGGCGGTTCGGGCGATCCGTCGCCGTTCACCGCCTACGGCACCTTGCAGGGCCTGATGGCGTCGCTGAACAAGCGTTTCGGCGATGAGGAAGTCGGCAAGTACAGCTACGCCGTGCAGGGCCTCGGCCACGTGGGCATGGAGTTCGTGAAGCTGCTCAAGGAGCGCGGCGCGAAGATCTTCGTCACCGACATCAATCAGGGCCTGATCGACAAGGCCGTGACCGAGTACGGCGCTGAGGCCGTGGGCCTGGACGAGATCTACGACGTACCGGCCGACGTGTACTCGCCGTGCGCGCTGGGCGGCACGATCAACGAAGAAACCCTGCAGCGCCTGAAGGCCAAGGTCATCTGCGGCTCGGCCAACAACCAGCTGGCCTCCGATGCCATGGGCGATGAAGTGCAGAAGCGCGGCATCCTCTACGCGCCGGACTACGCGGTCAACGCGGGCGGCGTGATGAACGTCTCGCTGGAAATCGACGGCTACAACCGCGAGCGTGCGATGCGCATGATGCGGACGATCTACCACAACCTGACCCGGATCTTCGAGATCGCCGAACGCGATGGCATCCCGACCTACAAGGCAGCCGACCGCCTGGGCGAGGAGCGCATCGCGTCGATCGGCAAGCTGAAGCTGCCAATGGGCCGTGGCACCCCGCGCTTCAAGGGCCGCGTCCGCAGCTGATCCGCGGCGACAGGTAGTGCAACAACGCGACGGGGCCATGTGCCCCGTCGTGCTTTCAAACACACAGGAGTTTTGGGATGCGTGCTTTTCCGCTGGGTGACGAGATCGACGCGCTGCGCGATGCCGTGCGTCGGTTTGCCGAAGCCGAGATCGCGCCGCGCGCGCAACAGATCGACGAAGACAATGCATTCCCGCAGGACCTGTGGCCGAAACTCGGCGAGATGGGCCTGCTCGGCCTGACCGTTGACCCCGAATACGGCGGCAGCGGCATGGGCTATCTGGCCCACCTGGTGGCGATGGAGGAGATCTCCCGCGCGTCCGGTTCGGTCGGCCTGAGCTACGGCGCCCACTCCAACCTGTGCGTCAACAATCTCTACCTCAACGGCAACGAGACCCAGCGCCAGAAATACCTGCCCAAGCTGTGCAGCGGCGAATGGAAAGGCGCGCTGGCGATGAGCGAGCCGGGCGCGGGTTCCGATGTGGTCGGCTCGATGAGCTGCCACGCGGAGCTTCGCTCAATCGAGAGTCGCGGCGATGTCTGGGTCGCCAACGGCAACAAGATGTGGATCACCAACGGCCCCGAGGCCGACGTGCTGGTGGTCTACATGCGCACCGCGGGCAAGGAAGCGGGCAGCAAGTGCATGACGGCTTTCATCGTCGAGCGCGGCATGGCCGGCTTCAGCACCGCACAGAAGCTCGACAAACTCGGCATGCGCGGCTCCAACACCTGCGAGCTGGTGTTCCAGAACTGCGAGATCCCGGCCGAGAACGTGCTCGGCGAGGTCAACCTGGGCGTCAAGGTGCTGATGAGCGGCCTCAACACCGAGCGATTGGTGCTGACCGGCGGCCCGATCGGACTGATGCAGGACGCGATGGACATCGCCCTGCCCTACGTCCGCGAGCGCCGCCAGTTCGATGCGCCGATCGGCACGTTCGGGATCATGCAGGCCAAGTTGGCGGACATGTACACCGCGCTGCAGTCCAGCCGTGCGTTTGCCTACCAGGTGGCGCGTGATTACGACGCCGGGCATCGCAGCCGGGTGGATGCCGCGTCCTGCCTGCTGCACGCCAGCGAGGCGGCGGTGCAGGTCGGGCTGGAGGTCATCCAGACCCTCGGCGGCAACGGTTACATCAACGAGTACCCGGCGGGACGCATCCTGCGCGACGCCAAGTTGTATGCGATCGGCGCCGGCACCAATGAAATCCGGCGCATGCTGATCGGCCGCGAACTGTTCGACGACCGCAGCTGACCATCAGCGATTGAGGGGCAGGCTTGCCGGCCCCGCTGGAACCTCCGGTCTGGCGCGCAGCCACTCGGGCCACGCGCCGGACCGGAGTCAGATCAGAACCCGACCGTCCAGTTGGCGTAGGCACCCGTCCAGGTGCGCCCGTTTTCGTTACGCGCATCCAGATCGAACCCCAGGCGGCCGAGCGGCAGCTCGCTGCGCAGGCCGAAGCCCAGCACGGTGGCTTCCTTCGCCAGCCCGCCACCGGTGATCGGCGACCACGCATCCATGCCGGTAAAGCGCGCGTCGATGGCCGTGCCCGACTGCGACAACAGGCGCTGCCATTCCAGACGTCCCTGCACGGAAAGCCTGAGGCCTCCCAGCTGCCACGGCCGCTGCATGCGCACACCCGCCAGCGCCCGCGTGGCATCCAGCTGCGAGTCCCCGGTGGTAAGGCCGAAGCCGACCGCACCCTGCTCACTGAAACCGTCGCGATCCAACTGCAGCGTCTCGGTGCCTACGTACGGGGTCAGCGTTCCGGCACCCAGCGCGAAGCGATGGCCTGCCTGCACGCCGAAACTCGAGTAACGGCTGGCGTAGTCCGCCGCGACACCATGGCTCTGGCTGCCCAGCACGATCTCGCGCTGGGTGCTGCGGTCCATGCGGCCAGCGGCAAAGCGACCCAGCAGGTAGCTGCCGTCGAACTCCCAGGCGGCGTACAACTGACTCTCGTACTGGCGGTTGTGCTCCCGGTCCTGACGCAGCGGGTTGTGTGCGTAGCCGTCGGTTTGGCCGAACGCGAAGCCCAGGGTCAGGTTGCGACCGATGCGCTGGTCATGCCCGAGCAGCCAGGAATCGGCATCCAGCCGCGACTGCGACCACATCGCACGCTCGCCGCCCTGCCGGCTCGCCCAGCTTCCCAGGCTGACCACGCTCCCGCCGGACAGACCGTCCAGACGCGACTCCAGTGCATGGCGGCCATCGTCCATCGCCATGGTGGCGAATGCGGTGTCCGCCGCATGCATCTCACCGGACAGGCTCGCCAGCGTGCGCTCGGCGCCTGCGGCCGACACGGTCGACTGGATTGCCCCGGCGCCGGTGATGAAGCCACCCATCGCACCCGGGCCTGCCGGACCGATCACTCCCGTGCTATCGCGATCGAGCCCGCGGAACGCGCGCTCGACCCGTGCCGCGCCGCTGACCGCGGTCGGGCTCAAACGCAAGGACTGCGCAGTGGCGAGCACGTCCAACCGCTGGATGTCCAGCCAGGCACTGTCAAAGTCATGCCCGAGGGTCGCCAGCAGGAACAGGTTGTTGCTGGCGGACACCGCGGAGAACGTGCCGGACAACCCGCCATCGGCGGTCAGGAAGGTCTCGCGCGCCGAACGCACGTAACCCTCGGTGACACCGGTGACCAGCACCTCGCCGCCCACCGCCGCGCGGCCGGTGACATTGACCGATGAACCAAGGTCGAAGGCAAAAACACCTGTCGCCGTTTGGGTGAAGTCGCCATCAATCGTGTGCACGGTGCCGTTCGGGTCTTCGCCGTAGAACGCCGCGATGCCCTCGTTGCGCAGCGAGCCCTGCACCGAGATGCCGTCCAGCAGCAACAGGCCGTCGTGACCGATTTCGGTATCGCCGGGAATGTCGAACAGCGACGCCAGCGAACCCTCGTTGACGATGGTCTTACCGCGGTAGCTGTTCTTTCCGGTCAGATCCAGATCGCCGTCGCCGGTCTTGGTGATGCCACCCGCGCCGGTCAGGTCGTTGGACCACACTGAGCGACCGCCATCGAACGCGGCGCTCATCTGACCCCAGTCCAGGCGGCCCGGACCCTTGGCCGCCTTGCCCACATCCAGCAGGCCATGGCCGAACACGGGATCCACGCCGGGTGCGCCGAGGTCCACCGCAGTGCCCAGCAGGGTCTGCCGGACCTGGTCGTTTTCAAAGTAAGGGAACGCCTGCCAGACCACCGCCGCTGCACCGGACACCTGTGGCGCTGCGTAAGACGTGCCCTTGCCGACCCAGTAGGTCGGATTGCCGGCGGTATCCAGCACGTCGGTGAAGACGACGTAGCCCGGCGCGACCAGACAGTAGTTCTGGGCGATGCCACAGGCGTTGGAGTAGTTCGCCAACTTGGTCGGCTCCAGCGTGTCCAGTGCCGCCACCGCAAGCCAGCCCCGCTCCAGGATATCGGCGCCCGCGCCCATGCTGGGCAGTGCCGCCGTGTCGCTGGGATTGTCGAAACCTTCGTTGCCGGTCGCGAACACGACCAGACCGCCCCAATCGACCACGAAAGGCTTGAGCGCGTTGACGAACGTGCGGGTGACCTTGTCGCCTCCGGTCCAGTACAGACCGCCCCAGGAGTTGTTCGAGATCTGCGCGCCGCTCTCGATCAGGTCCGCGTGGACCGTACCCAGCCAGGAGCCATCCGTGACCTCGTTGCCCTTGCCGGACCCGTCATCGGACGGAGGCGCATCGGAGATGATCCGCGCGGAGACGAACGTGGCATCCGGCGCGATACCGCCGGGCCAGTCGCCAAACGGACGACCGCCGGCCAGCTGCGCAACCACAGTGCCGTGGCCAACCACGTCATCGACGTTGAGGTTGTTGGTGCGAGGATCGAGATAGGTAAAGCTTCGCGTGACCCGGCCGTCCAGCGTCGGGTGGTCGCGGCGGATGCCGCTGTCCAGCACACCGATCGTGACGCCTTCACCGGTGAACCCGGCAGCATGCGCGGCGTCGGTGTTGGTGAGTACCAGGTGGGCATCAAAGTCGGGCTGCGGGCCCGGTACTGGCTCCTCGTCCGGTGGCGGAATCGGCGGGGGTGACGGCGGTGGCTCGGGGCGGATGATCGTGCCGCCTCCACCGCCCCCGCCACAGGCGGTCAGCGCAACCAATCCGGCCCCGGCCAGGCCCAGTTTCCATGCGCGAGCGCGCTGGGATGCGTGCGACTTCATAAGGTCTCCCCCTCAATTGTCGGCAACGGTCGGCGCAGGGCGCCACAAGGACACCAGTATTAGGGCATTCATGCCTCAGCCACAATCGGCGATTATCCACGCACGCGCAGGCCCTCCGCAGCCGTGGTGTTGCGCGATGAGGCGCACATTTCCTCCGCCGGTTTGCGGCAGCGCAGCATGGCGCCCCATAATCGGGGGGCACCGGAAGTGTCTTCCGGCCCGTCCCAATTGGAGTCCGTCATGAGCGACGTCGTCATCGTCGGTGCCAAGCGCACCGCCATCGGTTCCTTCCTCGGCCAGTTCACCGGCGTGCCGACGCCTGCCCTCGGCTCGGCCGTCATCACCGGCGCCCTCGAGCACGCTGGCGTGTCCGCCGACCAGGTGGACGAGGTGATCATGGGTTGCGTGCTGCCCGCTGGGCTGGGCCAGGCACCTGCCCGCCAGGCCGCACTCAATGCCGGCCTGCCCCCCTCCGCCGGCTGCACCACCATCAACAAGGTCTGCGGCTCCGGCATGAAGGCGATCATGTTCGGCCACGACCTGATCAAGGCCGGCTCGGCCAAGGTCGTCGTTGCCGGCGGCATGGAGTCGATGACCAATGCCCCGCACCTGCTCAACGATTCGCGTACCGGCATCCGCTACGGCAGCGCCGAGTTCATCGATCACATGGCCTACGACGGCCTGACCAACCCGTACGACGGCAAGGCGATGGGCGTGTTTGGCGACATGGCCTGCAACGAGTACGGCTTCGACCGCGAAGCCCTGGACACCTACTCGACCGAGAGCGTGGAGCGCGCCAAGGCCGCCCAGGCCGATGGCGCCTTCAAGGACGAGATCGTTCCGGTCACCGTCAAGACCCGCAAGGGCGAAGTGGTCGTGGATACCGACGAGGAGCCGGGCAAGATCGACACCAGCCGGATTCCCGGCCTGCGTGCGGCCTTCGGCAAGGAAGGCGTGCTGACCGCCGCCTCCTCCTCGAAGATCTCCGACGGCGCGGCAGCGACCCTGCTGATGTCGGCCGAGGACGCCTCCGCGCGTGGCCTGACCCCGCTGGCGCGCATCGTTGCCCACGCCACCCATTCGCAGGCGCCGGAGTGGTTCACCACCGCGCCGGTTACCGCGATCAAGAACGTGCTTGAGAAAGCCGGCTGGAGTGTCGCCGACGTTGACCTGTTTGAAATCAACGAGGCGTTCTCATGCGTGGCCATGGCCCCGATCAAGGATCTGGGCATTCCACGTGAGAAGGTCAACGTGCACGGCGGCGCAGTCGCATTGGGCCATCCGATCGGTGCCAGCGGTGCGCGACTCGTGGTTACGTTGATCAATGCCCTTCGCGCCAGCGGCGGCAAACGCGGAGTGGCGTCGCTGTGTATCGGCGGCGGCGAGGCGACCGCCATTGCCATCGAGTTGCCGTAATTCACGCCAAAGTGTCAATGCCGAACGGCAGCCCAACAGTTAACGATAAATTGACGAAAAAAGGAAGCCCTGCCGCTTGACACAAGCTGACGGGTCGTCATCATGTTGACGGTACGCGATTGCGTGCTGCCGAATTTTTCTTAAGACGAGGAATACACCATGACTTTGAACAAGGCGCTGATCGCCCTCGCTATGGGCCTGGCCCTGGCTGCTTGCTCCAACACCCAGCAGGCTGACAGCTCTGCCCAGGAAGCGGCCACCGCCGCCAACGAAGCGCAGGAAGCTGCTGCCAACGCCGCCGCCACTGGCGACGCCATGGCGACCGACGCTGCCCAGGCTGCTGCTGACACCGCCGCTTCGGCTGCCGATGCTGCCGCGACTTCGGCCGACGCCGCTGCCGCTGCTGGTGACATCACCGCTGCCGACGACGCTGCCGATGCTGCCGAGAACATGGCGGATTCCGCCGAGCAGGCCAAGGACGCTGCTGAAGAAGCCGCTGCCAGCGCCGACGCCAAGACCAACAACGACGGCAAGTAATCAGCCCCGTTGCAAGGTTTTATCGTTGAAGAAGCCGCCGGGTTATCCCGGCGGTTTTTTTATGCGCGGCGTTTCTTTCCGGTTTAATCGCGACGCGATTCTTCACATTGCTTTACCGGGGGCCATTGGATAGTTTCCCCGCCGGCAGAACCGGCGCAAGACGCAGTTACCCTGCCGACCTTTTAGGAGCTTTCCGATGAATCACAAGATCACCCTGATGTTTGCCGCCAGTATGTTCGCCATCACCGCCTGCAACTCCCCGCAGGCGGAACAGGATCGTCAGGAAGCCGCCGCCGAGGCCCGCGCCGCCGGTGACCATGCCGCTGCCTCTGCCGACTCGGCATCCGATGCCGCTGCCCGCAGCCTGGATTCCGCAGCTGAGTCCGCGCGCGATGCAGCGGACGCCACCGGTGCCGCCGCCCGCGATGCCGCCGATTCCACCCGCGCCGCCGCAGCTGACGCCGCCGATTCCACCCGTCAGGCCACCGACGAGGCCGCAGCATCTGCCAGCGAGGCCGGCGATTCCATCAAGCAATCGTATGAGGAAGGCAAGGCCAGCGCCGCTGACAAGATCGGCAGTGCTGCCGACAGCGTTGCCGAGCGCATGAAGCGCGAGAAGGCCGAGGCGGAAGCCGCAGCTGCGCGCGCGGCCGCCGAGAAGGCCAAGAACGACTGATCCGTTTCACAACGGAAGCTGTAACCACAAGGCCCGCATATGTGGGCCTTGTTCTGTTTGCGCCCATCGGTCGTCGGAAGCCCGTGAAGCGTCCGGTATCCTGTGCGGTCAATTGACTATCGGCCGGTTGCCATGCCCGTTCTGACCTCAGCACTCGATCCCCGCTCCCAGGATTTCCAGGACAACGTCGCCTGGCATCGCGCCTTGGTGGATGAGCTGGACGCACGGCTGGTTCGGGCCGCGGAAGGTGGCGGTGCAAAGTCGCGCGAACGCCACACCGGTCGCGGAAAACTGCTGGTCCGGGATCGCATCACCGCCCTGCTCGACCCGGGTTCGCCTTTCCTGGAAATTGCCGCACTGGCCGCCGAGGAGATGTACGACGGCGCAGCACCGGCCGCCGGCATGGTCTGTGGCATCGGCCGGGTAATGGAACAGGAGGTAGTCGTTGTCGCCAACGACGCCACCGTCAAGGGCGGCACCTATTTCCCGATGACAGTGAAGAAGCATCTGCGGGCGCAGGAAATTGCCCGTGAGAACCATCTGCCGTGTATCTATCTGGTCGATTCGGGCGGCGCTTTCCTGCCATTGCAGGACGAGGTATTCCCGGACAAGGAGCATTTTGGCCGGATCTTCTACAACCAGGCGCGGATGAGCGCCGAGAACATTCCCCAGATCGCGGTCGTGATGGGCAGTTGCACGGCCGGCGGCGCGTACGTGCCGGCGATGAGTGATGAGTCGATCATCGTCAAGGAGCAAGGGACCATTTTCCTCGGTGGCCCACCGCTGGTGAAGGCCGCCACCGGCGAGGTGGTCGATGCCGAAACCCTGGGTGGCGCGGATGTGCACACGTCGATCTCGGGTGTCGCCGACCACTTCGCCGAGGACGATCGCCACGCCCTGCAGATCGCCCGCGACATCGTGGGCAGCCTGAACCGGAAGAAGACTTTGCCGGTCGCCGTGCGGCCGGTGCGCGAGCCCTTGTTCGCCGCGCAGGAGCTGTACGGCGTGGTGCCCAAGGACACCCGGCGCCCGTTCGAGATCCGCGAGGTCATCGCGCGGATCGTGGACGGCAGCGAGTTCCAGGAATTCAAGGCGCGCTATGGCAAGACGCTGGTCACGGGCTTCGCCCACATCCACGGCTACCCGGTCGGGATCGTTGCCAACAACGGCATCCTGTTCGCCGAGAGCGCGCTCAAGGGTGCGCACTTCATCGAGCTGTGCAACCAGCGCGGCATCCCGCTGGTGTTCCTGCAGAACATCACCGGCTTCATGGTCGGCAAGAAGTACGAACAGGCCGGCATCGCCAAGGATGGCGCGAAGATGGTCACCGCCGTGGCGTGCTCGCACGTGCCCAAGTTCACCGTGGTGATCGGCGGCAGCTTTGGTGCCGGCAACTACGCCATGTGCGGCCGGGCCTACGGCGGCCGCTTCCTGTGGATGTGGCCCAACGCGCGGATCAGCGTGATGGGCGGCGAGCAGGCGGCCAGCGTGCTGGCCACCGTGCGTCGCGACGGCATCGAGGCACGCGGCGATGAGTGGAGCGCAGACGAGGAAGCCGCGTTCAAGGCGCCGATCCTTGACCAATACGAAAGCCAGGGCAATCCGTACTACGCCACCGCCCGCCTGTGGGACGACGGGATCATCGATCCTGCCGACACCCGCCGCGTCCTTGGCCTGGGTCTGTCCGCGGCGTTGAATGCACCGATTGCCTCGTCAACCCGGTTTGGCGTGTTCCGGATGTAAGGGGGCGTCCGGGCGTAGCTATGGACTCTGCTCTGGCACGGTCAGGCAACCTTGGCCACCGCGGAGCTCCGGTTGAACCAGAATCCCGCCACCAGCACCGCAAGCGTCAGTAGTTGCGCGAGCACGCCCTGCAGCGTCGGGTAGATACCCAGAAACGCGACACGTGGGATCGAAAGCGTTGACACCGGGACCCAGCCCGCTTCCTGCAAGGCGGCGATTCCCTTGCCCGCCAGCACCACTGCCACGACCGCGATCAGGATTGAGCTGATCGAAAAGAACTGGCCGATCGGCAGGCGCTGGCTGAAGCGCAGCATGGCCACGGCGATCACCGCCAGAACGACCACCCCGAGCCCGCCGCCTGCGAGGATCGCCATGCCGTTGCCCTGGCTCCAAAGCGCGATGTAGAACAGCACGGTCTCGAACACCTCGCGGTACACCACGACAAACGAGAGCACGAACAGGAACCACGCCGAACGCTTGGACAGGGCGTGCGAGAGCTTGTCGTTGATGTAGCGCTGCCACGCGCCGGCCTGGCTCTTGCCGTGCATCCAGATGCCGACGAACAGCAGCACCGCGGCGGCAAACAACGCTGCGAATCCTTCGGTCAGCTCGCGACCGGCCCCGCTGATGCTGACCACATAGGTGGCCACGAACCAAGTAACGCCACCGGCCACCAGCGCGCTGACCCAGCCAGCATGCACGTAGGACATGACCTCGGTCCGGTTGGCCTTGCGCAGGAACGCAACCATCGCAATCAGGATCAGCAGCGCCTCAAGTCCTTCGCGCAACAGGATGGTGAACGCGCCGACGAATGCCGACGCGTTGTTGCCCATTTCCGGTTTGAGCGCGTGCTCGGCTTCGGCAAACAGGGCGTCGACAACCTGCACCTGCTCCTGCAGCGCTTCCACGCTGGCCGACGAGCCGATGCGTGAGCGCAGCTCGCCCATGGCCGCCTCGATGCGCGCCATCAACGCCCGGTCGCGTGCGGCCAACAGCGGTTCGACCGGTTCGAACCCGTCCAGGTACGCCGACAGGGCGAGGTCACGGGCCCTGGCGTGGTCGCCCGCGGCATAGGCGGCAACGCTTTCGGCAAGGCGGCTGCGGGCAAATGCCAGCTGTCCCTCGGCGGCGACCGGCGCCTCCACCGCTTCCGGATGGCGGCGAAGATACGCGGTGATGGCCTGGGCGGTCTCCTCGCCCACGTCCTGCGCCAGTGCCGCTGGGGTGACCTGGGTCAGTGCCGCCAGGTCGGGGATCGCGGCCCGCAACGCCAGGTCCGTGTTCCAAAGCTTCTCCCCCGCTGCGGCCTGCGGTTCGGGGTAGGCGAACTGGCCGATGTAGAACGACAGCGCCCAGCGCTCATCCGCGGGCAGATGCGCGTAGCTGACCATGCTGGTGCCTTCCAGTCCCTGTTCGATCACCTGGTAGAGCGCGAACACGCTGCGCTCGCGCGCGCGGCCACGATCGGTGAAATCGATCGCCGGGGGATCCAGACCCACGCTGGCCGGGCCGTCACCACCACCGGTGTCGCCGTGGCAGCTGGCGCATTGCTGCTGGTACAGGCCCGCCGCCACGGCCATGTCAGGCGGGGCGCTCGGTGCGAGCGGGACCGGATAGGCGGCAATGAGATTGCTGGCCAAGCCCCGGGAGAGCTTGGCCACCGCTTCGGGGGATTCGTGGGCGGCGATGGCCGCCTGCAGGCGATCCGCCTCCGCCAGCAGCCGCGGCTTCTCGGCGGAGGCCTCGAGGGACCGGATCCGCTCGCGTGCCGATGCAGAGAACTCCACCATCTCCTGGAACTCGGCCGGATCAACGACCTCGCCATCGGCCACTGCCTCGGCATAGTCCACGGCGATGTAATCCAGCAGTCGCCACGCAGTCTGCGCATCCGTGGTGGACGCATGGACTTGCAGCGACAGGCACAGCAGCAAGGGGATTAGCAGGCAACGTAGGACAGTGGGCATCGGGCGGCAACGCGTGGCGGGCAAGTCTTGATTCTACTGCAGAAATGAGAACGGGTCGCATCTCCAACAACGCCCCGGAGTCGCGCCCGCTATCATTGACGGCTTCCCGAACACGCGAATTCCGATGACCAATCCGTTGCTGAATGTTCGCCAAGGCCCGGTGGCGCGCCTGCGCATGAATCGCCCGGACGTCCACAACGCATTCCACGCGATGCTGATTGCGGCGCTCACCGGCGCGCTCGAAGCGCTAGCCGCCGATGACAGCGTCCGGGTGGTGGTCCTGGAGGGCGCCGGTGCCTCGTTTTCCGCCGGGGCCGACCTCAACTGGATGCGCAGCATGGCGGCGGCGAGCGAGGCGGAGAACCGGGACGATTCGCTGGCGCTGGCGCGCCTGATGCGGACCTTGAACGAGCTGCCGAAGCCGACCATTGCCCGAGTCCACGGCGCGGCCTTCGGTGGCGGCGTCGGGCTGGTCGCGTGCTGCGACATCGCCATTGGCACCGATGACGCGAAGTTCGGCCTGACCGAAAGCAAGCTCGGCCTGCTGCCGGCGGTGATATCGCCGTACGTGATCGACGCCATCGGCGCCCGCCAGGCAAGGCGCTGGTTCGCGTCGGCGGAGATTTTCGGCGCACAGCAGGCACGGCACATGGGACTGCTGCACGAGATCGTGGCAGCCGCCGAGCTGGACGCTGCGGTGGAGCGTCAGGTCGGGTTGCTGCTGAAGGCCGGACCGATCGCGTCGGCACAGGCCAAGGCGCTGGTGCGCCAGGTCACATCGCATACCGACGGCGCTGCCCACGACAGGGATAACGCCGACCTGATCGCCCGGCTTCGGGTCTCGCCCGAGGGTCAGGAAGGCCTGACCGCCTTCCTGGACAAGCGCAAGCCGGCGTGGTGCCAGTGAGCGCGTCGCCCAACCCGAAAGCCCCCATCGCGAGGCCCGCCATGTTCACCAAGATCCTGATCGCCAACCGCGGCGAAATCGCCTGCCGGGTCATCCGCACCTGCCGCCAGCTGGGTATTCGAACGGTGGCGGTTTACTCGACCGCCGATGCCGACGCCCAACACGTGCGCCAGGCCGACGAGGCGTATTGCATCGGCGGACCCACACCGCCGGAGAGCTACCTGCGCGGCGAGGCGATCATCGAGGTCGCCACGCGCACCGGCGCCCAGGCGATCCATCCGGGTTACGGGTTCCTGTCGGAAAGCGCCGACTTCGCCGATGCCGTGGAGGCCGCGGGCATCGCGTTCATCGGCCCCAAGGCGGCGTCGATGCGCAAGATGGGCAGCAAGGCCGGCGCCAAGGATCTTATGGCGGCTGCTGGCGTGCCCGTGGTCCCCGGCTATACCGGCGAGAACCAGGACCCCGCCCACCTGCACGCCGAAGCGGACCGCATCGGCTACCCGCTGATGATCAAGGCGGCGCACGGCGGTGGCGGCAAGGGCATGCGCATCGTGCGTGAGTCGGCGGAGTTCTGGGCGAACCTGGAATCCTGCCAGCGCGAGGCGAAGAACGCGTTCGGACGTGACCGCGTGCTGCTGGAGCGCTACGTGGAGAAGCCGCGGCATATCGAGATCCAGGTGTTCGGCGACGACGCCGGCAACGCCATCCACCTCAACGAGCGCGAGTGCTCGGCCCAGCGCCGCTATCAGAAGGTGCTGGAGGAATCGCCCTCGCCGTTCCTGTCCCCTCAGCTGCGCGAACAGATGGGTGCGGCAGCGGTGCTCGCGGCAAAGGCGATCGATTACGTCAACGCCGGAACGGTGGAATTCATCGTTGGCCAGGACGGTGATTTCTACTTCATGGAGATCAACACCCGCCTGCAGGTCGAGCATCCGGTCACCGAGATGATCACCGGCCTGGACCTGGTCGCGTGGCAGTTGCAGGTGGCCGCCGGCCAGCCGCTGCCGCTCGCCCAGGCCGACATCCGTCGCATTGGCCACGCCATCGAGGTGCGCCTCTACGCGGAGGATCCCGAGGCCGGTTTCCTGCCCGGCTCGGGCCGGCTGGAGCGCCTGCGGCTGCCCTCGTCCAACGCGCACGTGCGGGTGGATTCCGGGGTGGTCGAGGGCGATACGGTGACGATCTTTTACGATCCGATGATCGCCAAGCTGATCGTCCACGACAGCGACCGCACGCGTGCCCTCGCCCGTCTGCGCGAGGCGCTGTCGCGCTGCGAGATCACCGGCCCCAAATCCAACATCGCGTTCCTGGAGCGACTGGTCCGCCACCCCAGCGTGGTCGAGGGCACGATCGACACCGGTTACCTGGACCGGCATCTGGACGAGTTCCTGTCGCCCAGCGGGCCGGTGGACACCGACCTGCTGCTGGCCGCCACCACCACCCGCCTGCTCGCCCAGGAGGCCGACAGTCGTCAGCGTGCAGCGCAGTCCCCGGACCCGGGATCGCCGTGGGCGATTGCCGATGGCTGGAGGCTGGCCCACGGCAGCCAGCGCAGTCTGGCCTTCGGACATGGCGAGGAGCGTATCGAGGTGCACGCCAGCGGCAGCAACGGCGAGTACCGGATCGAGCATGACGGCCAGAGCCATCAGGTCAGTGGCGCCCGCCGCACCTGCAGCGCGTTGAGCCTGCGCATCGGCGATCGTGCGCGGCGCTTCGAGGTGCTGGATCAGGGCGCGCATGTGGTCGTCCATGACGGCACCGGCCGCCTGCGCCTGCAGCCGATGGCGATGTACCAGCACGAGGCGACCGGCGCAGGCGCGGCGGCCGACAACGTGGTGGCGCCGATGCCGGGCCGCGTGGTCGTTGTCCGCGCGGCGGCTGGCGATGCCGTCAGTGAAGGCCAGGAAGTGATGGTGATCGAGGCGATGAAGATGGAGTTGAGCCTGAAGGCGCCGCGCGATGGCACCGTCGCCGAGGTGCGCGCGGCAACCGGCGACTTCGTCGAAGCCGACGCAGTACTGGTTGCACTGGATCCCGCGCCATGAAGTCTGCGGTCCGCATCGTCGAGGTCGGCGCGCGCGACGGCCTGCAAAACGAGAAAGCGATCATCGCTACCGCCGACAAGGTCGCGCTGATCGACCGGCTTTCGGCGACCGGTCTGCAGAGCATCGAGGCGACCAGCTTCGTCAGCCCCAAATGGGTGCCGCAGCTGGCCGACGCCGCCCAGGTGTTCGGCGGCATCACCCGCAAGCCGGGCGTCCACTATCCGGTACTGGTGCCCAACGAGCGCGGCTACGAGCGCGCACTGGCCGTCGGTGTGGAAGAGATCGCGGTGTTCAGCGCCGCCTCCGAGGCGTTCAACCAGAAAAACATCAATGCCTCCATCGCCGAGTCGCTGGCCCGTTTCGAGCCGGTGATGGCCCGCGCGAAAGCCGATGGCATCAAGGTCCGCGGCTACGTGTCCACGGTGCTTGGCTGTCCCTACCAGGGCGAGGTGCCGGTTGCCGAGGTGGTCCGCGTCGCCCGCGAGCTGTACGCGATGGGCTGCTACGAGGTATCACTGGGTGACACCATCGGCATCGGTACGCCGGGCAAGGCCCGCGCGATGCTGCGTGCGGTCGCCGCCGAGGTGCCGATGGATGCGCTCGCGGTGCATTTCCATGACACCTACGGGCAGGCGCTGCCGAACATCCTGGCCTGTCTGGAGGAAGGCGTCGGCGTGGTGGACTCCGCCGTGTCGGGCGTGGGCGGATGCCCGTATGCCAAGGGTGCGAGCGGCAACGTTGCCAGCGAGGACGTCGTCTACATGCTGCATGGCCTGGGCATCCAGACCGGTATCGACCTGGCGCTGCTGGCGGAAACCGGGCGGTGGCTGTCCACCTTGCTGGGCCGGGAAACCGGCAGCAAGGTCGGCCGCGCGCTGTCGTTCTAGCGGGCACGGCCATCGGGGTGAGCGTGGCGGGCGGACTGGCGGGGATGTCCTCGTTTGGATGGCCTAGAATCAGGGACTTTCGTCCGCAGGATCCCCCCATGAAGCTTTCCGATACCCGCGCCATCGTCACCGGTGGCGTTTCCGGCCTCGGCCTCGCCGTTGCCCGTCATCTGGTCGGTCAGGGCGCCAAGGTTGCGCTGTTTGACGTCAACGCCGACAAGGGCGCGGAGGCCGTCGCCGAACTGGGCGAGGCCAACGCCCGCTTCTTCGCCACCGATGTGTCCGACGAGTCGGCTGTGGTGGACAACGTCGCCAGTGCGCGCGACTTTCTTGGCGGCCTCAACGTCGCCGTGAACTGCGCCGGCATTCTGGGCGCCGGTCGCGTGCTCGGCCGCGACGGACCGATGCCCTTGTCGCGCTTCCAGACCACGGTGATGGTCAACCTGGTCGGCAGCTTCAACGTCGCCAAAGCGGCCGCTGACGTGATGCAGAACAACGAGCCCGGCGTCGACGGCGAGCGCGGCGTGATCGTCAACACCGCCTCGGTGGCGGCCTACGAGGGCCAGATCGGCCAAGCGGCCTATTCCGCGTCCAAGGGTGGCGTGGTCGGCATGACCTTGCCAATGGCGCGCGAGCTGTCGCGCTTCGGCATCCGCGTGATGACCATCGCCCCGGGCGTGTTCTGGACCCCGATGGTGGACGGCATGCCGGAGGCGGTGCAGCAATCGCTGGCCGCGACGATCCCCTTCCCGTCGCGCCTGGGCAAGCCGGAGGAGTTCGCCGACCTGGTCGCCTACGTCCTCGGCAACACCTACCTCAACGGCGAGACGATCCGCCTGGATGGGGCGACCCGTCTGGCGCCCAAGTGATGCCCGGCGGCCAGCGCACCTCCCGAATGGCGCAGCGCTGGCCGGCCATCCGCGCACGCGGCATGCGCCGTTTCGTGGTGGTCCGCGGTCTGCTGCTCTACGGCGGCGGCATGTTCGCCCTCATGGCCGTGCTGATGTGGTCGAAATTCGGCTTCGGCAACCCCCGTTTTGAACTTTTGATCGGCGTGGCCGCGGTGCTGTGCGCTTTTGGCGGCACGGTCTGGGCCGCGATCACATGGGTCCTCAATGAGCGCATCTACGGTGCGCTTCCACCGGCAGAAAAACCAAGATGAAAGCCTACGACGTAAAGAAAGGAAACGTGGTCGAGCACAACGGCACCGTCTACCAGGTGCGTGACATCGAGCGCAGCGCCGCCCAAGGCCGCGGCGGCAACGTCAAGTTCCGCTTCACCATGTACTCGGTGCCCGGCGGCAACAAGTTCGACCTCAGCCTGGGCGGCGACGACGAGCTCAAGGAAGTCGAGCTCAGCCGGCGCCAGGTCACCTACTCCTACAGGGACGGCGACGCGTTCGTGTTCCTTGATGACGAGGACTACACGCCCTACACGCTGGACGCGGCGACGGTCGGCGATGACGCCGGCTACATCGTTGACGACCTGTCCGGCTGCTACGTGCAGATCATCGACGACCTGCCCGTTGGGCTGCAGCTGCCGGCGAGCGTGGCAATGGAAGTCATCGAAACTCCGCCCGAGCTCAAGGGCGGCACGGCGACCAAGCGACCCAAGCCGGCGCGCCTGTCGACCGGCCTGGAGATCATGGTTCCCGAGTACATCGCCACCGGCGAGCGCGTGCTGGTCAGCACCAGCAACGGTGAGTTCGCCGGCCGCGCGGACTGATCGGAGCCAACGACCCGACTTCTGCCGGCGGCTCGCAGCGAGGCAGCAGTCGGGTTGGCACTGGTGCGGCACGGATGCCGCGAAGGCCCGTACTAGGGCACTTGCAGCCCGCCGCCGTCCCGGTTGAGCCGCCCCATCTGCGCGCGCAGCAACTGGAGGTTTTTCTCGGTCGCAGCGAGCTCGTCGCGAACTGCGGGAGCCAGCAGCGCCTCTACCTCTGAGGTCAATTGGCCGCCCAGTTCCGCCAGACGCCGGGATCGAGTCACGGCCACGGTTTTCAGCGCGTCGATTTCCGCCGGCTGCGGCAGCCCATAGCCGGCCTCACCGGTCAGGAGTGTTGCCGGACGGCTGAGGAACCCGCTGTCGCCAAGGATTTGCTGCAGGGTGGCATCGACCTCCGCGAACGCGCCCCTTCCGGGATGGACGCGCGCGTCCAGGAAGCGGCGTTTCAACTGCTGCCTGGCCAACACCAGCTGCCGGCGACGCGCCGACTCCTCCAGTAACAGCAGCGCCGCGGTCGCGCGGATGCCGGCCTTGCCGAAACTGCTGCGGCGGGCGGTGGCATCCAGTCCGAACCAGTCTTCCACCCTCGTCTGCGGCAGTGCCAAGTCGTTGCGGGCAATAGCGAACATCGCTTGATAGCGTTCGCGCAACGAGTCGAAGCGGTAGCCGAGCCGGCGCGCTTCCTCCACGTCCTCAAGCACGCCCGTATCGGCGATGTCAGAGCGCTCGAGCTTGCGCAGCAGACCGGTTGGAGTGATGGCATCGATACGCGCCTGCGCCAGTCGCGGGACGCCGTCGTGCAGCAGCTTGAAGGTCTCCACCGCGCAGTTGTTGGTGATGAAGTAGTAGCGCCCGTCGTAGCTCCAGTGCAGGCGCGCGGCGCGTTCCAGCAGTGCGGCGATCTCCTTGCGCTCCAGTTGCAACGGAATGGACTGCAGTCCACGCAGCTGGTCGCGCGTGTACTCGTCCACCACCTGCGCCAGCGGCAGCACGAAAAGGCGCGAGGGATACGACCCCGTCAGGCCGCGCCAGCTGGACAGCTGCACGTCATCGACAAAAGCGCGGAAGGACAGCACGAGGTGGTGTTGCAGATCCAAGCGGCACTCCGGTCCCGGCGCGCGTCCGGGCGCGCACACCACCAGGCGCAGCATGCTGTGGCCCCAGCGGCTCATCGGTTCGCTGTTGCCCTCGGCCAGCAGGTATTCGACCGAGGTCACCCGGGCCGCCTCCAGCGTGGCCAGTGCGAAGTCGCCATCGCGCGCAATGTCGCCGTCCGCGTCAACCGCGACGTAGGTGAAGCCCTGCGTGCAGTCGGCGCGCGGCGGCGCCCAGCCGAAGTGCGCGCTGAAGTAGCGGTGCAGCGCCGGCCGGCGGCACGCGTACTCCGGGTCAAGGAGAAAATATTCCAGGTTGACAGCGACAAACTCCCGCGGGCTGGTCAGCTCGTACGGGTCGGGCGTGCGATCAACGAAAGGGTTTTCCGAGGCGCGTGCGCGTGGCCGCTTGACCTTGACCTGCCAACCGGCGAGATCCAGCAAACGGGGATCCGCGGAAAGCCCCGTGCGGCGGTCGTGGAAATGCGCCACCTCGTGCAGCAAGGTCGCCAATACTTCGCTGCGCGCGCGGCCCGCCGCCGGTGCTGTCTGCTGCGCTGGGTCGGCGCCGTGAGTGGCACTGTCCAGTTCGGCTTCCACCGCGTGGGACGGACCGGCAGGTTCCACCGCCAGAAGCGGAAGTAGGCGCCGATTGAGCAGGAGCGTCCGGGACCGCGCCCGACCGGTCGCCGCATGCGGCAACGTGTCGCTCCACTGCACGGTGATGGCCTGGTCCGTCTCCGCCACCAGCGAGGGTGGTAAGCGGGCAAGCGCGGCGTCCAGCACGCTCGCGGTGGCGGCCACCTCCCCTGCGGTGAGGCTGGCGGTATCCAGCTGCAGCCGCAACCCGGCGTGGGCGGAGGCACAAGACCACAGCAATCCCACCGCCAGCAGACCGCTGCACAGGGGAGACGCCGGCAGACTGAGCCGATTCAAGCCGGCTGACTCAGCGGCCCGAGCATCCTGGCCTGACAGAAACACCGATAAGTTGTGGCCGCGCACGGCAGCCGCGGATCCAAGTCACCTGAAGCGCCACTCAGAGCGCGAGGATCGCCCGTGCAAGCGCAAGGTCACTGGCCCCGTCCGCCTGGGGCATTTCGGCGCGCAGAAGCGCCAGCGCGGCCTCGAGCTGGACGCCCCGGATCGCACCGTCGCTGGCGACGAAACTGGCAGCATCGTCGCGGGCCGCCAGCACGACGCGGTCATCGCTGAAGGACCCGCTGCTGGCGGAGACGCCATTGGATGTGCCTTTCACCGCCCCGCTGATTGCGTCGGAGGTCGTGGAAGTGGCGGACGCAAACGTCCCGGCTGAGGCAGTGCACAGCACCACGGCGACGAGCAGGCGGAATCGGATCATTGGCAGCAGACCTGAAGCGGGAAAAGGGCGACGCGCGCAGAGAGTACCGCTGCGGCGACTGTTCCGCATGCCCGACAGGCGCCGCAAGCGCGCCTACGCCTTGGGGATGGCGTCGAACACCTTGCCCGGATTCATGATTCCGGACGGATCCAGAACCTGGCGGATGCCGCGCATCACCGCGATTTCTTCGGCGCTGCGCGTGCTTTCCAGCCACGGTTTCTTGACCAGTCCGATGCCGTGCTCGGCCGAAATACTGCCGCCATGCCGCTTCAGGATGGCGGCCAGCATGTCGGTGACCTCACTGCAGCGGGCGACGAACTCCGCCTCCTCCATGCCGTCGGGGGTGAGTACGTTGATGTGCAGGTTGCCGTCGCCAATGTGGCCGAACCAGACCACCTCGAAGTCGGGGTAGCCAGCGGCCAGCAATGCCTGGGCCTCGGCCAGGAACGCCGGCATTGCCGAGATTCGCACCGAGACATCGTTCTTGTAGGGGCGGAACGCGGCCAGGCTTTCCGTAATGCCTTCGCGCAGGCGCCACAGCTGCGCGGCCTGGGCATCGCTGCTGCTCAGGACGGCGTCGCTGACCAGGCCCGCCTCCGCGCAGAGTTCGAACGCGGCCAGTGCGGCCGCCTCCTGCGCCTCGTCGGCCGCCTCGAACTCGGCCACCACGTAGTACGGATGGACCTCGGCGAACGGAGCCTGCGCGCCATGGGCCAGCACATGCGCCAGTGCGCGGTCGGTGAAGAATTCGAAGGCCTCAAGCTCGAGGTGGCTGCGCAGGATTGCAAACACCTGCATCAGCACGTCGAAGGACGGCAGCGCGAGCAGCATGACATTGGTGGGCGCGGGCGGCGCGGTCAGCCGCAGGGTGGCCTCGACCACGATGCCCAGCGTCCCTTCGGAGCCGATGAACAGATGGCGCAGGTCATAACCACTGGAATTCTTGATCAGCGAGCGGTTCAGCTCGAGCAGGTCGCCTGCGCCGGTGACCACCTTCAGCCCGGCGATCCACTCGCGCGTATTGCCGTAGCGGATCACCCGGATCCCACCGGCATTGGTCGCGATGGTGCCGCCGATCGAGCATGAGCCGCGCGAGGCGAAGTCGACCGGGTACGCGAGGTCCTGCTCGCGCGCTGCGTTGTGGACCGCCTCCAACGGGATACCGGCCTGCACCGTCAGCGTGCGGTCCACCGCGTCAAAACCGAGCACCCGCGCCATCCGCTCCAGGCTGAGGACCAGCTCGCCGTGGGCGGCGACGGCGCCGCCCGACAGCCCGGTCCGCCCGCCCGAGGGCACGATGGCCACACCCCCGGCACGCGCCCAGCGCACGATCGCCTGCACCTGCTGCACGGATTCGGGAAACGCAATCGCCACCGGCGCCGGGGTCCAGCGCCGGGTCCAGTCGCGGCCGTAATGCTCCAGGTCCGCGGGATCGGTTTTCAGCATCAGGCCGGGCACGGCCGCAAGCAGGGAAGCGGTGACTGCAGAACTCATTGTGGCGAAGCCTTCAAGGACGACCCATGCAGCGTGCCAGCAGCCTGTCAGTCGCGTCCAGTGCTGCGTCGCAGCAATCGTGTGCGGTTTCTGCGATATTTGCACTCCCACTTCCCACCCCGCGGCCGCCGTGACCAAGAAGACGTCCTACCCCAAAACCGACATCCGCGTCCTGTTGCTTGAGGGCGTCAGCCAGAATGCCGTTGATCGATTCCGCGAAGCCGGATACTCGCAGGTCGTGCTGCACGACAAGGCGCTGCCGGAAGATCAGCTCAAGCGCGAGATCGCCGAGGCGCACATCGTCGGCATCCGCTCGCGCACGCACCTGACGGCCGACGTCCTGGCCCACGCGCAGCGCCTGATCGCGATTGGCTGCTTCTGCATCGGCACCAGCCAGGTCGACCTGGAGGCCGCCGAGCTGGCCGGCATCCCGGTGTTCAACGCGCCCTACTCCAACACCCGCAGCGTCGCCGAGCTGGTGATCGCCGAGACCATCATGCTGCTGCGCGGGATCCCGCAGAAGAACGCCGCCTGCCATCGCGGCGGCTGGACGAAAAGCGCCGCTGGCAGCCACGAGGCGCGCGGCAAGACCATCGGCATCGTCGGCTACGGCCACATCGGCACCCAGGTCGGCGTGATCGCCGAGGCCCTGGGGATGCATGTGCTGTTCTACGACATCGAGGACAAGCTGACGTTGGGCAATGCGCACCCGGTCGCCAGTCTGGAGGAGCTGCTGGAGCGCAGCGACGTGGTGACCCTGCACGTGCCCGAGACGCCGGCCACGCGCAACATGATCGGCGCCGAGCAGATCGCGCGGATGCGCCAGGGCGCGCACCTGATCAACGCCGCGCGCGGCACCGTGGTCGACGTGGACGCACTCGCCGCCGCGCTCCGGGACGGCCGCCTCGGTGGGGCCGCGGTCGATGTGTTCCCAGTCGAGCCGGGCAGCAACCAGGACCGCTTCAGCAGTCCGCTGGTGGGCATCGACAACGTGATCCTGACCCCGCACGTCGGTGGCAGCACGTTGGAGGCGCAGGACAACATCGGCCTGGAGGTGGCGGCAAAACTGATCCGTTACAGCGACAACGGCACCACCCTGTCGGCAGTGAACTTCCCTGAAGTCACCCTGCCCGGGCACGAAGGCAGCCTGCGGTTGCTGCATATCCACCGCAACGTTCCCGGCGTGCTGTCGCGGATCAACGAGATCTTCTCCCAGCTCGGCCTCAACATCGATGGCCAGTACCTGCGCACCAATCCGGAGGTCGGCTACGTGGTGATCGATGTAAGCGCCACGAGCGCGCAAGGCGACGAGCTGAAGAGCCTGCTGAAGGCGATCCCGGGCACGTTGCGCACCCGCATCCTCTACTGATCCGCCGTCCGCCGGCGTTGCAGCCATTTGCGCGCCATGCGCTGCAACGCGGCGTCGTAGCTTCCGACGGTGGCGCCATCGCCACCGTCGGCAACCTGCCGGATGTCCCGCCACGCCAGGTCCAGTGACTCGGCGCTGACCACGTACTGCTCATCGGCGCCGGCTCGCACAACGTAGCGGGCGTCGAAATGCCAGTGGCCCGGCACCTCGCCGCGCGCCGGAATCCAGTGCCGGTCCAGATCGAACAGCGTGCGCTCCACGCGCAGATCCGGCAGACCGGACTCCTCCTGCGCTTCCAGCAGGGCGACCGCGGCCAGGTCGCGGTCGCCGTCGGCATGGCCGCCCAGTTGCAGCCAGCGCTCCAGCTTGCGGTGGTGGGTCAGCAGGACACGCGTGCCACTGCGATCCACCAACCACGCCGATGCGGTGAAGTGGCCTGCCAGGCGAGAGCGCGAAAATGGATCCTGCGGGTCCGTCGACAAGGCCTGGAAGTGGGCAACCACCTCGCCTTCCCCGGGCCATCGCTGCCGGTACTCCTCCAGCTCACGTCGGAATCGGGAGATGTCAATTTCTGAAGCGTTTTCCATACCTTTGCGTACGTGCAGGGTGGTCCCGGGAGGGGGGAGTATGCCCGTCGCGTCCACTTTCGAGCGCGGCTTGCCGCCCGTTTCGCCACTGGGGTAAGGTGATCCGCCACTGGCCCGCACGCTGCTCGCGCGACGTGACAGAACGCAGCCACCGTCGCTACTGAACAGCCGTTGGGGAATCCATGTCAAAGACTCGCGTGTTGATCAGGTCGGCTGCATGAGCGCAAGACCGGTTCGCCAGCCATCGCTGCTCCAGGCCCTGTTGCCCCTGCTGTGTCTCGCCATTGCCCTGGCGACTGGCGTTTACCTGTTCTCCGACAACGCCTCTTCGGGCGCCAACCAGGTATCACTGATGCTGGCCGGCGGTGTCGCCGCGATCATCGGCATCCGCAACGGGCTGAAGTGGGACGACATCCAGGAAGGCATGGTCCACGGCATCTCGCTGGCAATCGGACCGATCTTCATCCTGCTGGCGGTGGGCGCGCTGATCGGCACCTGGATCCTCAGCGGCACCGTGCCGACGATGATCGTGTACGGCCTGAAGCTGCTCCATCCCTCGTATTTCTATCCCGCCGCGTGCCTGATCTGCGCCATCGTGGGACTGGTGATCGGCAGCTCGTGGACAGTGGCCGGAACCCTCGGTGTTGCCCTGATCGGTGTCGCCCATGGCCTGGAAATGTCACCGGCGGTCACGGCGGGTGCGGTGATCTCCGGCGGTTATTTCGGCGACAAGATCTCGCCGCTGTCGGACACCACCAACATCGCTCCGGCCGCCGCGGGCAGCGAGTTGTTCTCGCATATCCGCCACATGCTGTGGACGACCGTGCCGAGCATCGTCATCGCCCTGCTCCTGTTCACCGTGATCGGCCTGGGCGAGGCCCGCGAGCTGGCCACAGAACAGGCCTTCGGCGATCTGCCACAGGTCCTGGGTGAGCAGTTCGCACTTGGTGCGCACCTGCTGATTCCGATGGTGGTGGTGTTCGCCCTGGCCATCAGCGGCTTCCCGGCGTACCCGTCGATCCTGATCGGCGCCCTGCTGGGCGCGGTGTTCGCGGTGATCTTCCAGCCCGACGTGGTGTTGCAGCTGGCCGACAACGAGGCCCTGTCACGGCCGATGGCGCTGCTGGCCGGTGCCTGGACGGCGATGTTCGACGGCTACCACGGCCAGACCGGCGTGGGCCCGGTGGATGACCTGCTCAGCCGCGGCGGCATGATCAGCATGCTCAACACGATCTGGCTGATCATCTGCGCGATGGGTTTCGGTGCCGTCATGGAACGGGCCGGACTGCTGGAGCGGATGATCCGCAGCGTGCTCAAGGCGGCCAGGTCGGCGGGGTCGCTGATTGCAGCCACCCTGGCAACGGCCATCGGCGCGAATATCGTCGCCGCCGACCAGTACATGGCGATCGTACTCACCGGTCGACTGTTCGCCCCGGAATACAAGCGGCGCGGCCTCGCCCCGGTCAATCTGTCACGCGCGCTGGAGGACGGCGGCACCATCACCTCGCCGCTGGTGCCATGGAACACCTGTGGCGCCTACATGGCGGCCACCCTGGGCGTGGCGACGATGGACTACCTTCCCTACGCGTTCTTCAACCTCGTCGGCCCGCTGGTTGCGGTCGTCTCCGCTTACGCGGGCTTCAAGATCCTGATGCTGCCGCGTGCCGCAGGCCCTGCGCCTGCTCCTTCGCCGGCCCGCTAAACGCTCCCCAACAAGGTACTGCTTGAATGGAAAAGACCTCGATCCACGGCATGTGGTCCTCGCGAACCGCGTTTATCCTCGCGGCCACCGGCTCGGCTGTCGGTCTGGGCAATATCTGGCGGTTCCCCTACCTGGCCTCCGACAACGGCGGCGGCGCGTTCGTGCTGGTGTACCTGATGTGCATCGCCCTGGTGGGGCTGCCCATCCTGATCGCCGAGATCCTGATCGGCCGCCACGGCCGGCGCAGCCCGATCACCACCCTCGCGGCGCTGACTAGGGAAACCGGTGCCGCCAAGGGCTGGATCAGCATCGGCTGGATCGGCATCGTTGCCGGCATCCTGATCCTGAGCTTCTACAGCGTGGTCGGCGGCTGGACGCTGCACTACAGCTGGTTGTACCTGATGCAGGCCTTCGGCGGTGCCCACATCACCGACCCGGCCGCGACCTTCTCCGACCTGTTGGCAAACCCGTGGGAGCTGGCTGGATGGCATGCCGTGTTCATGGGCCTGACCGTGGGCGTGGTCGGGTTGGGCGTGGAGAAGGGCCTTGAGCGCGCGGTGCGCTTCCTGATGCCAGCGCTGCTGCTGACCCTGCTGGCGCTGGTGGCCTATGGCGCCACCACCGGCCACCTGGGCAAGGCGGCGAGCTTCCTGTTCGAGCCGGACTTCTCCAAGGTCAACGCCGGCATGATGATGTCGGCGATGGGCCAGGCGTTCTTCTCGCTGAGCCTGGGCATGTGCACGATGATGACCTACGGCGCATACCTGCCCAAAGACATCTCGATCCCCAAGACCGGCGCCATCGTGGCCTTGGCGGATACCGCGATCGCGTTGCTGGCGGGACTGGCTATCTTCCCGATCGTGATCGGCTTCGGCATTGACCCGCACGGCGGCGGCCCCGGCCTGATCTTCACTTCCCTTCCACTGGCCTTCGATGTGATGACAGGCGGCGTCATCTACGGGCTGATGTTCTTCGGTCTGCTGTTCGTGGCGGCCTGGACCTCGTCGATCTCGCTGCTCGAGCCGGCGACCGCGTTCCTGGTCGAGCGCCGCGGGATTGCGCGCAAGCGCGGCTCGCTGATGGTCGCCGGACTGTGCTGGCTGATCGGTCTGGCCACGGTGTTCTCGTTCAACATCTGGTCGCACGTGCGCATGCTCGACCGCGACCTGATGGGCCTGATCGAGCTGGTCGCCAACGACATCATGCTGCCGCTGGGCGGCCTGTTGATCGCGTTGTTCGCCGGTTGGGCGCTCAAGGAGACGGTGCTGCGCGAGCAGCTCGCAGGCATTTCGCCGGCGGTGTTCACCACATGGCGCTGGGTGGTGCGGATCGTGGCGCCCCTGCTGGTGCTGATGGTGCTTCTGAACGTGGTGCTCTGAGGCGGGGGACAAGCGGGCGCCGCGGCCGCGGGCATCCGATAAACTGGCGGGATGAAGCCACACCCCTACGATCCGCAGCTGTTTGCCGCGCGCGCCGATGAGCTGGCGCGAAACGTTCGCGAGATAGCCTCGGCCGGGTGGACCCCGGCCACCAGCAGCAACTTCTCCCAGCGTCTGGATGCGCACCATGTAGCCATCACCGTGTCCGGTGGCAACAAGGGTCAACTGACCGCCGACGGGATCATGGTGGTCGATCTGGAGGGCAACGCAGTGGCGACCGAGCGTCGCTCCTCGGCCGAGACGCTGCTGCACACCCGCCTGTACCGCCGCTTTTCCGAGGTCGGTTGCGTGCTGCATACGCACTCGCAGAACCAGACCGTCGCCTCGCGCCTGTATGCCCCGGCTGGCAAGGTGCGGCTGGAGGGGTATGAGATGCTCAAGGCCTTCCACGGCAACACCACCCACGAAGCCGCGATCGAGCTGCCCGTGCTGCCCAACAGCCAGCACATGCCCACCCTCGCCGACCAGGTGGATGCGCTGCTGGACCGGCAGTCGATGTGGGGCTACCTGATCGACGGCCACGGCCTGTATGCGTGGGGCCGCGACATGGCCGAGGCGCGCCGCCATCTGGAGGCGTTCGATTTCCTGCTGGGATGCGAACTGGAACTGAGGAAGCTGCAACGATGAGCCGACTGCGTATTTTTTCCGACCTCGACCCCGCCAACGCGGTGTCAACCATCAGCGAGCACGCCGCGATTGCGCGCGAGCTGGCTGCCATCGGGGTGACATTCGAGCGCTGGGAAACCAACGACCGGATCAGCGGCGGCGACGCTCCCGAGAAGATCCTCGCCGCTTATAAGACGGACATCGACCGCCTCGTCGCGGAGCACGGTTTCCAGAGCGTCGATGTCGCCAGCGTTGGGCCGGACAACCCCAAGCGCGCCGAAATCCGCAAGACGTTCCTGGACGAGCACTTCCACAAGGAGGACGAGGTGCGGTTCTTCGTCGCCGGCTCCGGGCTGTTTACCCTGCATGTGGATGACAAGGTGTACGAGGTGCTGTGCGAAAAGGGCGACCTGATCTCGGTGCCCGACGGCACGCCGCACTGGTTCGACATGGGCGCGGAGCCGGACTTCGTCGCCATCCGCTTTTTCAAGCAGCCCGACGGCTGGATCGGCCATTTCACCGGCACCGACATCGCCACGCGCTTTCCGCGCCACGAACCGGCCGAGTCGCCATGACCAAGCCTGCACAGGTGATCCTTACCGATATCGAGGGCACGACCAGCAGCATCTCCTTCGTCAAGGAGGTGCTGTTCCCGTTTGCCCGCCGCGCCCTGCCCGCCTTCGTCAAGGTCCGTGGGCATGAGCCGGCAGTACGCAAGTGGCTGGATCTGGTCGCCACCGAGCTGGGCGGCATGTGCCAGGACGCCATGATCGGCGAGGTGATGCAGGGCTGGATCGACGAGGACCGCAAGCACACCGCGCTCAAGGCCCTGCAGGGAATGATCTGGGCCGACGGTTACCGCAACGGCGACTTCACCGCGCACATCTACCCCGATGCGGCGCAGGCGCTGCAGCGCTGGCACGCGGACGGAATCCCGTTGTACGTGTACTCCTCGGGCAGCGTGACGGCGCAACGGCTGTTTTTTGGCCACAGCGATGCCGGCGACCTGACCGGGCTCTTCTCGGGCTGGTTCGATACCGAAGTCGGTGCGAAGCGGGATTTCCGCAGCTACGACCGCATTGCCTCGGAGATAGACGTTCCGGCAGCGCGCGTGCTGTTCCTGTCCGACGTGGTCGCCGAGCTGGACGCCGCGCGTACGGCAGGCATGGACACGGTACTGATCGATCGTCTGGAGGACTATCCGCAGCCGCGCGACACCGAGGCTGCCAACGGCCATCGCCGGCTGGAATCCTTCGAAGGTATCCACCCGGTGAAGTGAGGCCGACGGCCGCTGCGGCTTGTGCGGCCAGGCGTTTCCTGCCGCGGCCGATGACGATCGTTCCGTCGCGTTGCGGATTCGCGCTTACTCCGAGGCGTCCTGCAGCCGGTAGGTGGTGCGTGCTGTCTGCTCGCCGATCCAGCGATCGGTCGTGCGCACCTCGACGCCGTGCTCGCCGGCGGTCAGATCGGTCGGCAGCGCCCCACGCCACAGGTGGCGACTGGGCTTGGCTTCGGGCGAGCGGTCGAAGCCGCGCAGCATGTCCGCCTCGTCGTCGCGGACATTCTCGGCCAGCAGTCGGGGATCGGCCTGCACCACCTTGCGCATCGGCTTCCATTCGCCACCGTCAATGCGGTACTCGACCTTGCTGTGGTCCATGCCCATGAACACGTTGGCGTACACACCCCAGGCCGGATAGGCACCGCGCCGCAGGACCCGGGGTGCGTGCAGCGCCATGGCGTCCGTGATTTCGGCCTGGTTCGCCGGCAGGCGCGCAGGATGCCAGCTCAGGGCGTAGTCGCCGGACCGACCGATCTTCAGCCGCGCGTAACCGTTGGGCGTGCCGTCGGCCATCGTCGCATCGGGGATGCCGGCCTCGTCCTTGACCCCGGACCAGAATGCGCCGCAAGCCGCCCCGACGTTGTACTCGTGCAGCGGATGTCGCCCGTTCCAGCCTTCCGCAGCACCGTGGTGGAAGTGCTGCTGGACGTGGGTGTGGCCACTGAGCAACAGCACGTTGTCGAAGCGCTGCAGCAGCTGGAACAGCCGCTGGCGATCGGCCACGCGGAAGGTCTCCGCCCCGGGTGCGGTCGCGGTGTTGAAAAACGGGATGTGCGCGCCCACCACCAGCCGCGTGTCATCAGCCAGCGTGGGCAGGTAGGACTCGAGGAAGGCGAACTGTTCCTCACGCAGTCCACCCACGTAGCCGTCGCCCGGGAGGTGGATGACGTCATCCAGCAGGACGATCGCCGTGCCCTGCTCTTCCCACGCCAAGGTGTCCGGGCCGAAATGCCGGCGGAAGGTGAGCGTGGATTCCGCGTCGGAGGCGGCGTCCAGGTCCATGTCGTGGTTGCCCGGCGCGTGCAGCCAGGGCACACCCAGGGCCGCGGTGCGTGCGTTGATCGCCGGGTACAGCGAGAGGTCGTCATCAACGATGTCGCCCAGGCTCAGACCGAGCTGCGCGGGGGCGTCCTTGCGGATCGAGTGGAGGATGTCGCGGTCGAGGTAGTCCACGTCAACCAGCGATTTGACCTGCGGGTCGGCCATCAGCAGCACCTCCAGATCGCCCGCCGGGGGCTTCCTGGCGTGCAGCGCCACGTCCATGCTCAGCCGGTTGTCGGCGGGGATGCCGCCGTACTCCAGCGCGGGCGAGCCGGCGGGAAAGTAGTGCTGCCAGAACGCAGGCAATCCGTCAGCGCCGGTGGCAAACGCCCGGTCCGCCGGTTTGACCGCGAAAACCGTGTCGCCCGGACGGACGGGGATCCGGTAGCTGCCATCGGCGTCGCTGAGGACGATGTCGCGGCCGTTGGAGAGCTTGACCCCGGACACGCCGGGCTCACCCGGGTCTCGCCGGCCGTTTTCGTTGGTGTCGGCGTACACCACGCCGGAGAACTCCGCGTTGCTCTGGGTCGCTGCTGCCACTTGGGCGGTTGGCAGCAGCCACGAGCATGCCAGCGCCGCAGCCAGAGCCAGAGCCACGAACGCAGGCCGACTGACCGTCGCGTCCGGACGGGGCGAACAGGCTGACGTTGGGAGGGGTGCACACATGCCGGGCCGTTCCGTTGCAGAGACAGGAAGGGAAGCCTAGCAGCGGCGCCGGCGACGCGAACCCATCGACGCGATCAATCGGTGCGGTGGCGCTCGCGCAGAACGCTCAGTGCAGCTTCCAGAGAGAGACCTCGCGCGCGCAGCAACACCAGCAGATGGAAGATCAGGTCGGCCGCCTCACCCGAAAGCGCATCGTCGCCCTCGGCTACCGCGGCCAGCGCCGTCTCCACGCCCTCCTCGCCGACTTTCTGCGCGATCCGCCGGATGCCGCCTTCAAACAGGCTGGTCGTGTAACTCCCCGCGGGGCGCTCAAGGTCGCGCCTCTGGACGAGCTGGTCGAGCTCGGCGAGGAAGCTGCCGGGCGCATCGGCGAAACAACTGGTGCGGTCCAGATGGCAGGTCGGCCCCTGCGGACGCGCCAGCACCAGCAGGGTGTCATCGTCGCAATCGGCCTGCATCGAGACCAGGGTGAGGAAATTGCCCGAGGTCTCGCCCTTGGTCCACGCCTGCTGACGGCTGCGGCTGTAAAAGCTGACCTTGCCGGTCTCGCGGGTGGTCTGCAGCGCCGCGCGATCCATGTAGCCCAGCATCAACACCCGCAGCGTGTCGGCGTCCTGCACGATCGCTGGCAACAAACCGCTGGCGGCGTCCCAGGCGAGCGATTCGGGATCAGGAAACGGCATGACGCACCTCGATGCCCTGCGCGTGCAGGTACTGCTTGAGTTGGGGAATGGCGATGGCACCGGAGTGGAACACGCTGGCGGCAAGCGCGCCGTCAACATCCACGCGACGGAACAGATCGAGGAAGTGCTCCCTGGCCCCGGCGCCGCCGGACGCGATCAGTGGCACCGCACAGACTTCGCGCACGCGCTGCAACTGTTCGATGTCATAGCCCTCTCGTACGCCGTCGCTGCCCATGCAGTTGAGCACGATCTCTCCCGCACCCAGGTCCTGTACCTGTGCGACCCATTCCAGGGTGGTCTTCGCCAGCGCTTGGGTGCGTTCCACATCGCCGGTGAACTGGCGCACACGCCACTGGCCGTCCTCATCGCGAAGGCTGTCCACGCCGACCACCACGCATTGGACCCCGAATGCATCGGCCAGCTCGGCCACAAGTTCGGGCCGCTGCAGGGCCGGGGTGTTGATCGAGATCTTGTCCGCGCCGGCGTGCAGCACCTCGCGCGCGTCAGCCACGCTGCGGATGCCACCGGCGACGCAGAACGGGATATCGATGACCCGCGCGATGCGCTCGACCCACTCCTTGTCCACGTGCCGTCCTTGCGGACTGGCGGTGATGTCGTAGAACACCAGCTCATCCGCCCCGGCGTCGCGGTAGCGCATGGCGAGCTCGACGATATCGCCGACATCGACGTGGCCGCGGAATTGCACGCCTTTGACCACCCGGCCGTCGGAGACGTCAAGGCAGGGAATGATGCGCCGGCTCAGCACGGGCGTTCCTCGGCCAGTGCTGCGGTCAGGTCGAGCCGACCGTCCAGCAACGCCTTGCCCAGGATCGCACCGCTGCAGCCAGCGTCGCGCGCGGCAACGATGTCGGCGGTGTCGCGCACACCGCCGGAAGCCTGCAACTGCATGTCCGGTGCCAGCGCGAGCAGATGGCGATAGAAGTCCAGGTTGGGGCCGGCCATCATCCCGTCACGGGCGATGTCGGTGCACAGCAGGTGGCGCAGGCCTTCGCCGGCGTAGCGCGACAGCAATGATTCCAGCGACACATCGCTGGCTTGGGTCCAGCCGGCGGTCGGCAACTGCCAGCGCCCTGCTTCGTCCTGGCGTGCATCCAACGCCACGGTGATGCGCTCGCTGCCGAAGCGGTGGATCCAGCGGATCACCAGTTCCGGTTCGCGCACGGCCAATGAACCCACCACGACACGGTCGGCGCCAGCCTCCAGGATCGCCTCGACATCCGACTCGGCGCGGACGCCGCCACCGGTCTGGATCTGCAGGTTCGTGGTCCGCTTCAGCTCGCGCAACAGCGGCTGCAGGGTGTAGCCACCGGCGCGCGCCGCGTCGAGATCGACCAGATGCAGCCAGGTCGCCGCGGCCCCGGAATAGCGCGCGGCAACGATTGCGGGCTGGTCGGGATAGCGGGTTTCGCGGTCGTAATCGCCTTGTTGCAGACGGACCACACGGCAGTTGCGCACGTCAATGGCGGGATAGACGACGAAGGCGTCCGCGCCGGGCCGGGTCATGGCGCGGTCGGCTGAAGGACGGGGATCGGGCGAAGGCATGGAATCAACTCCGGAAATCGTGGATATCAGCAACGGTGAGCTGCAGCGACGATGCCCACAGAAGGCACGCACACACTCACGCAGGAATCTTGAGGAAATTGGTCAGCAGGCGCATGCCCACCGTCGACGAGCGCTCGGGATGAAACTGCGCCCCGTAGCGGTTGCCGCTGCGTACCACAGCGGCGAAGGGGCTGCCGTGCTGGCAGGAGGCCAGGGTCCGCTCATCAACAGGTGCAGCGTAGCTGTGGACGAAATACACATGCGCGCCGTCACCGATGCCCGCCAGAAGCGGATCAGATTGGCGCAGTTGAAGGGTGTTCCAGCCCATGTGCGGCACCCGGATGGCGGGCTTGCCGTCGCGGGCAGGTGACGCGGTCAGCTTGCGCACGGTGCCCGGAATCAGCCCGAGGCACTCGACGCCGCCCTCCTCGGAGCCCTCGTAAAGCAGCTGCATGCCCAGGCAGATGCCCAGCAGCGGCTGCGTCAGCTCGCGCAATACCTTGAGGAGATCACGCTCGCGAAGCAGCGCCATGCCCGACGCCGCGGCACCGACACCGGGCAGGATCACCCGGCTCGCGGCGGCAATTTCCGCCGCATCGCGGCTGACCCGCAGGTCCGCGCCCAGCCGTTCGAGCGCGTAACGCACCGACCCCAGGTTGGCGCCACCCGCATCGACCAGAACCGTCGCGCTCACAGTCGGCCCTTGGTGCTCGGCAGTTCGCGGCCCTCGCGGCGAATCGCCTGGCGCAGCGTGCGCGCCAGCGCCTTGAAGCTGGCCTCGACTTTGTGGTGGTCGTTGTCGCCCTTGACCGACAGGTTGAGGTTGATCCCGCCGCCTTCGCACAGGGAGCGGAAGAAATGCGGCACCAGTTCGGTCGGCATGTCGCCGATCATCTCTCGCTGGAAATCACCTTCGAATACGAAATAGGGTCGGCCCGAGAAGTCCAACGCAGCGCTCGCCAGTGTCTCGTCCATCGGCAGGGTGAATCCGTAGCGGCCGATCCCACGCTTGTCGCCGAGCGCCTCGCGCAGCGCCTGGCCCAGCGCCAGCGCACTGTCCTCGATGGTGTGGTGTTCATCCACATGCAGATCGCCCTCACACTCCAACTTCAGGGCGAAACCGCCATGCTTGCCGATCTGCTCGAGCATGTGGTCGAAGAACCCCAAGCCGGTCGTCACCTGCGGCTCGGCAACCCGGTCCAGGTCAACCTCGACGCGGATGCGTGTCTCGCGGGTGTCGCGGGTGACCACGGCACGGCGTGGCGCATCGGCCAGCTCATGGGCGATGCCGGGCCAATCCCACTCGCCACCGAACTGTTCGGTGCGCAGCTGGAATGCACGGATGCCCATGTTGCGGGCGAAGCCGTTGTCGGTTTCGCGATCTCCGACCATCGCCGATCGTTTCCAGTCGATGTCACGGTCCTTCAGCAGGTGCTGGGCCAGGCCGATTCCGGGCTTGCGCGTGGGCGCGTTGTCGGCCGGCCAGCTCGTGTCGATCAGCACCTCGCGGAACGTGATTCCCTGGCTCTCCAGGATCTGCATCATCAGGTGCTGCGGACCGTCGAACGCCTCCTGCGGGAATGCCTCGGAGCCCAGACCATCCTGATTGGTGACCATGACGAACTGGTAACCCGCATCGCGCAACTTCAGCATCGCCGGCACCACGTCCGCCACCAGACGCAGCTTGCCGAGGCTGTCGAGCTGGAAATCTTCCGGCTCCTCGACCAGGGTGCCGTCACGGTCCACGAACAGGATCGGCGTCAGACCACTCATTGCGTACTCTCCAAGTCGTTGATGGCGTCAATGACGCGGTTGTTCTGTTCGGGGGTGCCAACGGTGATCCGCAGCGCATCGCCCAGCCCGGTGGCGGCGCGCTGGTCGCGGACCACAATGCCGGCGTCGAGCAGGCGGTCCATCGCCGCGTCGGGATCATGGAACCGCACCAGCAGGAAGTTGGCCTGCGAGGGATATGCCCGCCGGACGGCCGCGCTTTGCGCCAGCGCCGCGCGCAGACGCTCGCGCTCGGCGAGGACCACGGCAACGCCGGCATCGGTGCGCGCGCGAGCCTCGGCATCGAGCGTCCGGCAGGCCACCTCGATGCAGGGCGCCGGCAAGGGATACGGGGCCTGGCAGCGCCGAAGCACCGCGATCAGGCCGGCGTCCGCGATCACACTGCCAATACGGGCGCCCGCCAGCGCATGCGCCTTGGACAGGGTTCGCAGCACGGCAATATTGGGTTGGCGGTCGATCAAGGACGCCGCCGAGGCGACCTCGCTGAACTCGCCATAGGCCTCATCGACCACGACCAGCGCGCGGTCCTGCAATGAATGCGCGAGCGCTTCCACCTCTGACAACGGCAGTGCCGCGCCGGTCGGATTGCCTGGCGAGCAGAGGAACACGATCTTCACCGGACCGGCGGTTGCCGCGCGCCTGATGGCCGCAAAGTCGGCTTTAAACCAGTCTTCCCTGCGCGACGCTTCGGTATCCAGCAAGGGAACCTCGATCACCGCCGTGCCATGCAGGCGCGCACTGACCGCATACATGCCGAAAGTCGGCGGGGTGATCAGCACCGCGTCGCCGCCGGGCCGGCACAGCGCGCGAACCAGCAGATCGATGGCCTCGTCACTGCCGCGCCCGACCAGAAGGCGATCGGCGTCGCAGCCGTAGAGTTCGGCCAACAATGCGCGCAATGCAGCAGGCTGGGGCTCGGGATAGCGACGCAGGGCACCGTCGGCATCGGCAGCATTGGGCCACGGAGATTCGTTGGCGTTGAGCCAGGTGTCACCGTCCAACCCGGCGGTGCGGGCGGACGCATAACCCCCGAAACCCGCGAGGTCGGCTCGCACCAGTCGCACCGGGTCACCTTCGCGAAGGGACGCGTTCACGATGCATCCAACCGGCGTGACACGGCCAGGCGATGGGCGTCCAGGCCCTCCGCGCTGGCCAGCTCGACCGCGCAGGGACCAATCGCGCGCAGGCCCTGCCGGTCCACTTCCTGCACCGTGATCGCAAGCTGGAAGCTGGCGACGTTGAGCCCGCCAACGAACCGCGCCGCTCCGCTGGTCGGCAGCACATGGTTGGTGCCGCTGCAGTAATCTCCCAGCGCCTCGGGCGCCCAGTCACCCAGAAAGACCGATCCCGCAACGCTCACCGAGGGCAACCAGCGGCGGGCGTCGCGCAGCGCGAGGATCAGATGTTCGGGCGCATAGTCATTGCTGATCGCGAAGGCATCCTCCAGTGCGGCCACTTGGATCATCCGGGCCGACTGCAATGCCCGGCGCGCGGTCTCCTGCCGCGGCAGTTCCAGCAACTGGATCCCGATCCGGTCAATGACGCGCTCGATCAGATCGGCGTCATCGCTGATCAGGATCACCTGCGAGTCGGGTCCATGCTCGGCCTGGGACAGCAGGTCGGCGGCGACGAAATCGGGGTTGGCACCGGCATCGGCGATCACCAGCACCTCGGAGGGACCTGCCGGCATGTCGATGCCCACGCCCCGCTCCAGTTGCGCGACCTGGCGCTTGGCCTCGGTCACGTAGGCATTGCCGGGGCCGAACAGCTTGTCGCACGCCGGCACGCTCGCGGTGCCCAGCGCCATGGCGGCGATGGCCTGCACGCCGCCGAGCTTGAATACCCGGTCGATGCCGCAGGTTGCCGCGGCCACCAGCACGGCGGGATCCACGCTGCCGTCGACGCGTGGCGGCGTGCACAGCACGACATCGGGGCAGCCGGCCAGGCGGGCCGGGACACCCAGCATCAGCGCTGTCGAGGGCAGCGGCGCAGAGCCTGCCGGCACGTACAGACCGACCCGCTGGATCGGCCGCAGCACGCGCTCGCAGCGCACCCCCGGTGCGGTATCCACCGCGTAGGGTCGGGTCATGCCGGCGGCGTGGAACTTCTCGATGCGTGCCGCCGCCTCGACGATGGCATCGCGTAGGGCCGGCGCGACCTGCGCCTGTGCCGCCGCAAATTCGTCCGCGGACACCGCGAAGCTATCAATATCAACGCCGTCAAAACGGGCCGTCAGCGCGCGCAGCGCAACGTCGCCGCCCAACCGGACTTCCTCGATCAGCGCCGCCACCGCGGCTGCCGTCTTCCCACCATCGACCTGTGCCGGCCGCCTCAGCGCATTTGCGCGTGCTGCCGGATCCAGCGCGTTCCACTGCAGGCGATTTTGCGGACTGATCGCCGCGATGGATGCCCCGCTCATGCCAGCATCCCTTCCACCGGCAACACCATCAGGCCCATGGCCCCGGCGCGCTTGAGATCCTCCAGCCGCTGCCAGGTCAAGTGGCCATGGCATAGCGCCTGCAGCGCCAGGCGATCCGCACCGTCCACCTGCATGATCGTCGGCGCCTCGGCATCGGGCAGCAATGGCAGCAGCTCCGGCAGGCTCTCACGCGTGGCCTGGAACAACAGCAGCTTGCTGTTGCGGATACGCAGCGCGCCATCCAGCCGCCGCAGCAACAGGTCCACCAGCTCGCCACGCGCGGCGTCCAGTTCGTGCATCGGGCCGGCGAGCACTGCTTCGCTCTCAAACAGCGTGACCACAGGTTTCAACTGGTTTGCCGCCAGTGTTGCGCCGCTGGATACCAGATCGCAGATCGCATCCGCCTGCCCCAGCCGCGGTGCAATCTCCACCGAACCGGACAGCAGTACCACCTCGGCGTCGATGCCCTCACGCGCCAGCCATTCCGACAGAAGCGCCGGGTAGCTGGTCGCGATGCGCTTGCCGGCCAGCTGCGCCGGCGACTTCCACTCCTCACCTTCGGGTATCGCCAGTGCCAGGTGGCAATCACCGAAACCCAGCGCCCGCCACTCGCGGAAGGCCGGAGCCGCTCCGGACGCCCGCCGCGCGCCATCCTGCTCGGCCATCACGTTGCGCCCGACGATGCCCAGGTCGCAGACACCGTCGGCGATCAATCCGGGAATGTCGTCGTCGCGCACCAGAAGCAAATCGACCGGCAGCGACTCGCCGTAACAGAACAGCCGGTCGCGGCTTTCCCGCCAGCTCATGCCGCAGGAGGCAAGCAGGGCCCGCGCGGGCTCGGCAAGGCGGCCATTTTTCTGGATGGCGATACGCAGTCGATCGCGGCCGGCAGGAACTTGTGGAGTCATGGGGAAATCCGGAAGCGTGCATCGTGCCCGGGGCAGCGACGCAATGGCGAAATGGGGGAGGAACGAAAGGTCGAGAAGCTCGCGTCGGGCGATTCAGGCATCGCCTGGATGCAGCTCTGGGTGGCTGTGGCGGATTGCTGCCGCATAGCCGCCGGCGCCGTGGTCAATGGTCCGGGCGACCCGCCCGATGGTGGTGACGCTGACCTGGGTGCGCGAGTGGATCTCGCGGTAGGGGATGCCCTGCAACAGCAACGGCACGACCCGCCAGCGACCCGCCATCGCCTCCAGTTCTGCCGGCGTGCACAGATCGAGCAGGAAGGCGCGAACATCGGCGCTGCCTTGCAGGGCGCTGAGCGCGTCGGAAAGTGCATCCAGATCGTCTGCCGGATCGTGCGAATCGCTTGCTTGTCGCTTCATGTAAGCTGTAACAATGTAATAACGTGCTGTTACGTTATGTCACACCTGTTGTTCCGTCAAGGGGTTTGCAGGGGTAGCATTCCATTGGGGACAAGCACCGCCTGTAGGAATCGCGGCACGCGCGGGGGTCGGCGAGCAGGAGATCGCAAAGGCAGAAACGGGGATATCCGATGAAGGGCAGGAAGCTGTCGGGATGGCGCGGCGTGCTGGCGTGGCTGGCACTCGCGAGCGTGTCCGTGGCTCTGCATGCGGCGCCCCTTGCCAAGGTCGATCCCGACGCCGCGCGCCCGGTGCTGCAGCTGGACATCCAGACCTCGCGCCTTGAACTCACGCCCTACGTCAGCGTGTACCACGACCTGGAAGGCCAGGACGACCTCGTCGCCGCGCGCAAGGTACTGGACTCGGGTGGCTTCGTTGCGCTGCCCGACAACAAGACTGCGTTTGGATTCCAGCCTGGAGCGCTCTGGTTCCATGTGCGCATGGTCAACTCCAACGCGCGCGAGCCACGTTGGCTGCTGGTCCAGAAATACGCGCTGAGCGACCACATCGAGGTGCACATCCTGCATGCCGATGGCCGCGTCGATACCCACATCGGTGGAGACGCCCTGCCCTTCGAGGCGCGCAGCATCCGCTACCGGATGCCGAATTTCTGGGTCAACGTGCCACCGGGACCGCCGGTCGACCTGCTGGTGCGCGTCAGCAGCCAGAGCTCAATGCAGGTGCCGCTGTGGCTGTACACGCCGGGAGCGTTCGCCGAGGTGTCGCGCGATGCCCAGTTCGGCATCGGCCTGTATTACGGCATCCTGCTGGCGCTGTTTTTCTACAACCTCGTGCTGTGGTTGCGGCTGCACGACCCCAGCTACTTCTGGTACCTGCTGCACATCTCCGCGTTCGGGCTGGTGCTGTTCACGCTCAACGGCCTCGGCTTTGAATACCTGTGGCCGAAATCTCCGTGGCTGGCGGACAAGGCCGTGCCCCTGTCGATCTGCCTGGCCCAGATCGGCATGCAGCAGTTCGCACGCTATTTCCTGGAGTTGCGCCAGCGCTGGCGGTTGGGAGATCTGGTCGGCCTGGCAATGATCGCGTTCTTCGTGGTGCTGGGAGTCGCCTCGGTCTGGCTTCCCTACCGCATCGCGACGCCGCTTGCCTCGGCTGCCGTATTCGTCAGCATTGCCTGGATCGCGATCGAGGCGATCGTGGTGACCGCGCGGGGCTACAAACCTGCGCGGATCTTCCTGCTCGCCTGGGCCCTGTTCCTGGTTGGGACCGGCATGTTCGCCGCGCTGGCGTTTGGCGTGTTGCCGAAAACCTTCATCACCGAATACGGCGTGCAGATCGGCTCGGCCACCGAGATGCTGCTGCTGTCCATCGCACTCAGCTACCGCTACTCCGCGTTGCGGCACGAGAACGAGCGCATCATCCGCGCCGGCCGCGAAGAACTGGCGCAGAAGGTCGAGCAGCGTACCTCCGAGCTGCGGCTGGCGCTCGACCAATTGGGTCACGCACACGCCCGTCTGCGCGAATCCAGCCAACGCGACAGCCTCACCGGACTGCATACGCGCGCCCATTTCATGGATCGGTTCCAGCAACTGATGAACGAGGCGCACCGCCTGCACCAGCCGCTGTCACTGCTGATGATCGACCTGGACCACTTCAAGGACATTAATGACCGGCACGGCCATCTGGTTGGCGATGAGTGCCTGCGTTTCAGCGCACATATCCTTGGCCAGGCCTTGCGCGAGCACAGTGCGTTGTTCGCGCGATTCGGTGGAGAGGAGTTTGTGGTCGCCCTGCCCGGCAAGGACCGCGAAGCGGCCCTGCGGGTCGCCGAAACGCTGCGCCAAAGTCTGGATCAAGCGCCGTGCGAGACGGCCGGCCTGAAGATCCACCTGACCGCCAGCATCGGCGTCCACCAGTTGCACCTGGACGGGGGCACGCAGGTCGCCAGTGCCCTGCAACAGGCCGACGAGGCGCTGTACCGGGCCAAGGCGGAAGGCCGTAACTGTGTGCGCTGGGACGTCGACCTGCCAACGCACACCAGCTGAGTGCGGTCAGCTGCTGCGGGCAGCCGCCAGCACGTCACCGTCAACGACCAACCGCACCGCGGCCGCGACATCGCGATCGAGGGCTCGGTCGCGTTCCAGGAAAGGTATCCGCGCCCGGATCGCGGCATGCGCGGCGGCGACGGCGTCGCCTGGATGGAAGGGTTCCGACTCAGCCAGCTCCGCGCGCAGGGCGTCCACCTCGGCCAGGAACGCCGCGTGGTCGCCCGCATTGCCCGGAGCACCATGGATCTTCGCCGCAAGGGCTTCCACGTCGCCCTGACGGGCCAGCTCGCGGGCCGCATTGATCATGTCGGTGCGCAGATCCAGCGCCTGGGCGGCGGTGTACAGCTCCAGGCCCAGCACCTTGCCCAGGTCATCGGCCATCGCCAGCACATGACGCGCCTCGTTGGCGCCCATCGACACGTGGTCCTCGGCGTTGGCACTGGTGGGAATGGAATACACCGAGGCCGGCATCGCCCGGCTGGTGAGGTCGTTGACGATCGCCGCCGCGGTGTACTGCACGATCATGAAGCCCGACTCGGTCGCGTCCTCATTGCCGATCAGGAAGGCCGGCAGGCCGTCATTGGTGGCCGGATCGACCAGCTTGTTGAGGCGGCGCTCGGAGATACTCGCCAGCACCGGGATGGCGGCCTTGACGTAGCTCATCGCCAGCGCCAACGGCATGCCGTGGAAGTGGCCGGCGGAAATCACCTGCTGCTCGACGTAGTCCGCCTCCGCGTCCGGGAAAATGATCGGGTTGTCGGTGAGCGCGTTGAGTTCGATGTCCAGCACACGCGCAGCCTGTGCAACCGCGTCGCGGACCGCGCCATGCACCTGCGGGATGCAGCGCAGCGAATAGCTGTCCTGCGGCTGGTGTTTCTTGCCGCCCTTGAACGGGCGGAAGCGGGTGTAGAACTTCTCTCGCCCATGGCGCTGGTCCAGCGGGACCCAGTTCCAGCCGATGTCGAAACGCAGCGCCTGCGCATCCGATGTCTCCCAGCTCTGTGCCGTCCACGGCTTGAACGTGGGGACCAGGTGATAGGGAATATCCGACAGCGTGGAGCCGTCCAGCAGCGTGCGAAGGTGGGCGGCAACCTCGACCTGACCCGGATGCGGCCGCAAGGCGTGGACCTTCTCCGCAAACGCGCCCAGGCGGCCGGCAAAGGCATCGATGGTCATCGCCGCGGCAAGGTCGGCGGTGTCGAGCAGATCCTCCAGCTTGGACAGCGCCAGCACCCCGCAGGCCAGCATCTGCGCGGTGCCGTTGTTGAGCGCCAGCCCTTCCTTGTAGGACAGGGTCACCGGCTTCAGACCCGCGCGCTCCAGCGCTTCACCGCCGCCCAGCCGCTCGCCCCGATAGAACGCCTCGCCGCCACCGAGCAGCACGATGGCCAGATGCGACAGCGGGGCCAGGTCGCCGGAAGCGCCAACCGAACCGAGCTGCGGCACCACGGGAACGATGCCCGCGTTGAGCATTGCCACCAGCGCCTGCAGCGTCTCCACCCGGACGCCGGAGTGGCCACGCATGAGCGTGTTGATGCGGATGCAGAGCATCGCGCGCACCACGTCGGCGGAAAAGGGTTCTCCCACGCAGACGGCGTGGGTGACGATCAGATTGCGCTGCAGTTCGGCGTGCAGGCTCTCGCCGGTTGGCTGCTGCCCGGGCAGCGCCTCGCGCACACGACGACCACCCAGGAGGCGGTCAGCATTGCTGCCGAACCCGGTGGATACCCCATAGATCGGCTCCTCGCGGCGCACCTGCTCGGCCAGGAAATCGGCCGCGCGGGCGACGGCTGGCAACTGCTCCGGTGCCAGCTCGACATGCGCGCCGTGTGCCACCGCGACGAGCCCGGCACGGGTCAGCGAGCGCCCGTCAAGGCGGACCGGTTTCACCGCTGCACCTCGGGCTGGGCCAGCTCCACGCGCAACGCCCGCGCCAACTCCGCCCGCTCGACCTCAAACTGATCGGCGCGGCGCAGGTCCTTGACCGTGACAGTGCCTTTGGCCATCTCGTCCTCGCCCAACACGACCACGAATCGGATCCCGGCGCGATCGGCATACTTGAACTGGCGCGCCAACTTGGACGACTCCATCACCACCTCGGTATTGATGCCGGCATGGCGCAGATCGTTGGCGATCGCCAGGCACTCCGTCAGCGAGCCGCTGTCCATCTGCGTCACCAACACCTGCACCGAGCTGGCGGCGGTTTCCACCAGACCGGCCTCTCGCAGCTGCCAGAACAACCGGGTGAGGCCGATGGAGATGCCGACGCCGGGCAATTTCGACTTGGTGTAGTGGCTGGCGAGATCCTCGTAGCGGCCGCCGGAACAGATCGAACCGATCTGCGGGTAGTCATCCAGGGTGGTCTCGTAAACGGTGCCGGTGTAGTAATCCAGGCCGCGCGCGATGGAGAAGTTGAGCGCGTAGTCGGACTCGGGAACGCCCATTGCCCGGACCAGCTCCAGCACCTCGCGCAGTTCGGCAATGCCCTCGCGCAACGCCTCGTTGCCCTCACCCAGCGCATCAAGACGCGCCAGCGCGTCCGAGTGCGACGTCGACCGGACCTGGACGAAGGTCAGGATCCGGTCGACGGCAGTTGCCGGCAGGCCGAACTCCGGACCGGTCAGGGTCTCGCGGACGTAGTCCGGACCGCGCTTGTCGATCTTGTCGACCTCGCGCAGCACCCGCGCCTGCAGCTCGCCATCCGCCACGCCCTGCGCCTCGAAGAAGCCGCGCAGCAGCTTGCGGTTGTTGAGCTGGATGGTGAACTTGCCGATCGCCAGCTCGGAAAACACCGCGTGGATGACCGCGGGGATCTCGGCGTCGTAGCGCACCGACAGCGCATCCTTGCCAATGACGTCGATGTCGCACTGGTAGAACTCGCGGAAACGGCCGCGCTGCGCGCGCTCGCCGCGGTACACCCGCTGCATCTGATAGCGACGGAACGGGAAGGTCAGGTCGTGCTCGTGTTCGGCCACGTAGCGCGCCAACGGTACCGTCAGGTCAAAGCGCAGGGCCAGCTCCGGTACGCCCTCCCCGCCCGACGCGGCCTTCTCCAGCGCACCGGTGGACTGGACGAAGTAGACCTGACGCTCCGTCTCGCCGCCAGATTTGGTGAGCAGCACGTCCGAGAGCTCCATGACCGGCGTTTCCACCGGCAGGAATCCGAAGCGCTCGTAGTTGCGGCGGATGACATCGAGCATGCGCTGGAAGGCAATCTGGTCACGGGGCAGCAGCTCCATGATCCCGGGAGGCGTACGCGGCTTGATCAAGCAGGACTCCAGTGACAGAACGTCGCAATAGATGGCGCACAGTTTAGCGGCCCAGCCCACTCAATGCCGGACTGCGCGCGGCCCCCGCCCCTTGCGCAGTCCCGTGACGGTGCTTACAATCACCGGCTCTGCAGTCGGGGTGTAGCTCAGCCTGGTAGAGCGCTACGTTCGGGACGTAGAAGTCGCAGGTTCGAATCCTGTCTCCCCGACCACTTGTCAGCCATTCGCTGCAAGGCAGAAAGCAAAAAACCGGCCACGTGCCGGTTTTTTTGTGCCTGGTCGAAATGAAATCAGCTGCGTGGCGATGCAACGCGAGCAGCGAATCGGTGGGACGTTGCGCCTGGCCGGGTGCAGTGCGATATTCCGGTGGGGACCGTCGCCGGGAAAAAGCCCGGTATTAGGCACCTTAAGTTGGGGAACTAGTTGATTTCCAAGGGGCTGCGGCTCGGAAAAGGACCCGAAATTCGGGATTAGGCACAAGGAATAGGCACCACTTTGGTGTCGAATAGGTGTTAGGCCACATGCCGAACGACACGGCTACAGATGGCACTGCTGCCCAACTCCCTGTGATGGTCAGATAGCGATATCGCAAACTTCGCGCGGGAATTCTGGAGCGTCAAATGCCGCCGCTTGAACTTCAAGACACAACAGTATCGGTGAGAATCAAGTTGGCTGTACTGTGGACAAGCGTGATGTTTTGCTACGTCTACGGCGACTATTTTGAGCTTTACGTCCCAGGTAAGCTGCAAGAAATGCTTCAAGGGAACTTCTTATTTGGGCCTGTCACACAGTGGGCGTTGGTGGGTACTGCCGTTCTGATGGCAGTCCCCAGTCTCATGATCTTCCTCTCGGTTTCCCTGCCACCTGTAGTCGCCCGTTGGCTAAACATAGGTGTGGGTCTTTTCTACGCAACAATCATGCTGCTTATCTTTATTGGCGGCGCATGGGCGTTCTACATGCTCTTTGCGGCAATTGAGATCGTTCTCGCCTTACTTGTTGTGTGGTACGCGTGGCACTGGCCGCGAAAGCCCGCAAATGTGGCCTAACTATTCGTTCAAGCCGACACCGCTTCGTAGCTTCACCTTTGCGCCTGCGCTACGCTAGCGCAAAGCTTTCGCCACTGCGCGGCGCGACTTAACTCAGGTGTTAGACCGTGATGAAGAATGTCAGCGTTAACACTGCCAAAGAGAATGAACTCGTTGAGGCGCAACGCTTCTACGATTCCCGCGGTTACGGCGGCGCAGCCATTGAGACTACTGACATTGTGGTCTTGGCCAAACATGAGACCGAGATCGTAGGAATAGGTCGCCTTTGCCAAGAGGGAAGCTTTCTTTGCTTACGCGGCATGCAAGTACGTCCAGAGTTCCAACGACAAGGACTTGGCAGTCGGATTCTTCAACAACTCACGAACGCGATCGGACTCAATCCCTGCTACTGCCTGCCGTATCAGCACCTTGTGACGTTCTACGGTCAAGCAGGCTTTAAGCATGTCTCCACAGGTCTTCCAACGATCCTAGGCCACCGCCTTTCTGAGTATTCTGCTCGTGGTCTAGACGTCGTCGCTATGTTTCGCAACAGCCAGGAAACGGTCTAACTATTCGTTCAAGCCGAGACCGCTTCGCGTCCCGGCTTAACTCACGTGTTAGGAGCGCAGATGAATAAGATCGGATTCTTGCTATGCAATTTCCTATTGATGGGCGGCCCCGTAGCGCATGCCGCCACTACTTGCTCGTACGACAAGGCCGCTTTGCTGGCTCTTGACGAAGAAGCGTTCGATCAGGATCCCTCCGGTGGCTGGCGAACCGTCGCTAAAACTCCTGGATGTGAGCTTGCCGCCGCGGATCTGCTTAACGCCTATCGGACTAAACATTCCAAAGTCAGCGCGGTTCTTGCTTGGCACGAAGGGCAATTACGTGCGATGGCCGGTCAGTATGAGCGAGCAATCCCACTCCTCAACAAAGATCGCAAGCCTCCAGGTCAAGATCCCGCAGGCTGGAACTATTACGTCGATGCCACGCTTGCATTCCTACGCCATGACAAGCCTGCGCTACTCAATGCGCGGCAACAACTGGCGGCCGTGCCGTATGCTGAGGGCATGGGTTTGCCGCCGCTGAAAAATGGGTACTTTGAGATTCCCGGCCAGCCAGGGCACCCTGCTACGCGTATGCGGTGGCCGCCCAATATCGACGTCGTTGATGGGCTCGTGGCCTGCTTTGGTAAGTCCTATTCCGAAGCCGATGGAAAAGCATGTCGCCCACCGTCTCCGTAGAGTGCGCACCTAACATTTCATTCGAGGCGGACGGCTGCGCCGCCGCTCAATTCCAGCGTTAGGCCGCTATGGATCACTCACCGCGCGTCCAGTTCTCAGTTCGCTACCGGCTCGGGGAGTACCTCAAGTTCGTAACGGAGCACGCATTCGATACGCAGGAAGAATTGCGCATGCTCCGCGGCGTGAGGCGACTTCTGTCGCGCATTGTGCTGCGGATTGTTGCAACGCTCGGTTTCGTGTACAAGTCGTCTCGCGTCGGCGGGTGTGACTTCATCGTTGATGCCGCGGGCGTGAGCAGAGGCACCAGACGCGGTCCAGGCTCTGTGCCTTGGTCCAAGGTAAAAGCAGTCCACACCTACAGTCTCGGCTTCCTGATCGAGCTCGAGAGCGGTGCCATGCCCATACCGTTCCGCGTACTCTCACCTGAGCAGTGCAGCCAGATATGTCAGTTGGCAGCCGGGCTGCTCGTTACGGGGGCGCAGCCTAACCATTCGTCCAAGCCGACGCCACTTCGTGGCGCGGCTTAACTCAAGCGTTCGCGCCTAAGGATAAGTTATGCGAAGTCTCGTGGTTTTAATTTCCGCGTTGGCTGCGTTCGGCTGCAGCCCCACTGTTGTCCACCTAAGCGACACGGGGATGGCTAGCGCCCCTCTAACTACCCGATCGAATACGCACGATGGGTCGGCCGCTGCCACGATGGAATTCCTACTTGAAGCAGCGGCTGCAGACTTTCAGGCGCATCCTCCTGGCGGTGCACGCCTGCGGTTTCACAACGTGCGCTTTGGCTATTTGGCTACCTCTGCCGGCACACCAAGGTACATGCTGTGCGGTACCTTTTCATCGGAAGAGGCGGGTGTTAGAGGCGAGGCGACCCCTTTTGTGACAGTCGACTCGCCCGGCGGGCCCAATGGATACCAACAGTTGCTCGGGATGAACAACTTGTGTGCAGATCCCGCTGCCACCCTTAACAGCGCGAGTGACCTGTCGTCATTGTTGCAGGGCAGATTCGACTCAATTGCTTCCGCTGAGCATTGATCCCGATTCGGCGCTCAGCGTACGGGAACTTCAAGACATAAGGTGTTAGTCGCCAGCAAGGCGCTCGGAGACGTAGATGACACGAGAGGCAGTTTTCTTAGCACCGGGCGAAGGTCGGAGGTATCCGATGGGGCGGATCTTGGCACTGTTCAAGGCAGATGGATCTGAAACGGACGGTCGTTATTCCATTTCTGAGTGGTGGCTTGAGCCAAACACGCAGGGACCAGGTGCTCACTAGCATCCCGAGGATGATATCTTCTACGTCCTTGAAGGAACCATGAGCTTCCTTGTCGGAGATCGTTGGCTAGAAGCACCAGCCGGATCGTTTGTTCTCGTCCCTGCGGAAATGACCCATGACTTTGAGAATCGGGGGTGTTTGCGTGCCGGTGTTCTTAATTTTTCGGAGCCAGGCAACTTCGAGCAGCATATGCCTGACATCGCTGATTGGTTTGCCAACCATCCACCCGGCCCGGCTGGCTAACGATTAGTTCAAGTCGAAGCCGCTTTGCAGGCCGGCTTAGTTCCAGTGTTGGCGCCCAAAAGGAATCCGCGGCAAATGGATTTGGCCCTATTCGATTTCGACGGCACGATCACGACCCGGGAAACGATGCCAGATTTTATGCGTGTCGCGGTGCGGCCCGGTCGGCTACTACTGGGCATGGTCTTACTTCTTCCGCTGATCCTCGGCTACAGGTTCAAACTGCTGCCGGGCGCGATAGTGCGCGCAGCCATCTGTCTGTTTGGCTTTTGGCGCATACCCGTAGAGGAGCTGGAGATTCACGGCCAGCACTTTGCTAAACAGTTCTTGCCCACCACTCTGCGCCCCGAGGCCATGGCGCGTATTGCCTGGCACAAGGCAAGAGGCGATACCGTTGTGGTGGTTTCCGGGGGGCTGGACGTCTATCTACGCCCATGGTGTCGGGAGCATGGGCTACAACTTCTATGCTCCGTCCTTGAGGAACATGGCACCAAGCTCACCGGACGGTATCGAGGGCGTCAATGCGTTCGGAAAGAAAAGGCACGCCTTGTCCAGGAGCAATTTCCGCCGATGCGGTTCACGCGCGTCTTTGCTTACGGCGACACCTCGGAGGATCACGAAATGTTGGCATTGGCACATGAGCCGTACTACCGTTGGCAGCCGGCGACCACAGGTGCGCGTTAACTGGTCATGTTGCCGGGCTCACGCAGTTACCTGTGCCTGCCCGTAAACGTCGCCGGCACTCCGCGGGCACTTCCCTACGTCTGGGAGCGACAGGAGCAGGGGAAGCAAATTGTCATCATTGGTACTGGGCATGCGTCGCACGGGGCGTTGTTGACCCATTGGTAATCCCAATGAACTGGCATTGAGGAGACTTGGTCCGTGAAGAACAGCGTAATGATTTCTTTGATCGTCTCGTCGTTGGTGTTTTTCTCATTGTGCTTGCTGTTCTCCGGCAAGCCGGATGATGCAGGATTCCTGACGTCCCTGAATCCCGTCGAGGCGGTGTCCGGTCTTTCCTTCGCCCTGGGCTTTGCCGCAGGTCTGCCTCCAACTGCGGCGGTCATTGCCGCCGTCGCGCTGCTTGCGCTGGTTCCAATAGGCGTGTTTTTAATCGCGCGTCGATTTCTGCGCCGCTATGATGGCTAGGCAACTCAACGTGAAAACGGCTCTCAGCCGCATGACCGCTCATTCAACTCGGACCTCGCAATACGTCGTCCACCTTATCGTCATTCCTTTTCAAATGGTTTGCGCCGCATTGACCACTCCCACCGAATCAAACCGATGACTCCTATCTCATTTGACGACTTTCTCAAGGTTGAGCTCCGCGTCGGACGTATCGTCGATGCGTACGAATTCAAAGAGGCCCGCAAGCCGGCGTATGTGTTGCACGTGGACTTCGGTGAAGAGCTCGGGGTCAAGAAGTCGAGCGCACAGATAACCGGGCTTTACCGGCCGCAGGCGTTGATAGGCAAGCTGGTAGTGGCCGTGGTCAACTTCCCGAGCAAGCAGATCGGCCCGCTGATGTCCGAGTGCCTTGTCACGGGGTTCCATGATGCCGATGGGAACGTCGCGCTGTGTGTCCCTGATCAACCCGTCCCGTTGGGGACGAGATTGCTGTAGAAAGCGCGGCACGACCGGCTCGTGCCGCTGACCGCTCCAGGTAGCCACTCCCTCGCTAACGCGCCGCGCACATTGCCCGCGTTAAGGTTCTCCCGATGATTCCTGACAAGACGTTGGGCCAACCCGAAGAATCCTTCTGTTCTCTCCTGGAGCAAGCACCATGGCAGCCACCGTTGATCGACCCATCGCAATGCGAGACCGGATCGCCCCGCTCCACGCACTCGTGCTGGGCGGCGCTATCACCCTCTTTATCGCAGCGATGCTGAGCGATTTTGCCTACTCATCCACCTACGAAATCCAGTGGAACAACTTCGCGTCCTGGTTGATCGCCGGCGCGCTTGTCCTCACTGCATTGGCCGTTGTCTGGGGCTTGGTGGATTATTTCCGGCGCGGCCGGGGGCAGCCGCGAAGCCTGGTCTATCCAGTGCTGATGCTGATCACCTGGATCCTTGGATTCATCAACGCGCTGGTCCACGCAAAGGACGCGTGGGCGAGCATGCCTGAGGGCCTGGTGCTGTCTGTCATCGTGGTCCTGCTCGCCTGCATCGCCGCTGGTGCAGCGTCCATGTCCCGCCGGACAGGAGCTCTGTCATGAAGCGCACTTCCCTGCTCATCGCGGTCATTGCCGCCCTGTCACTGTCCGCCTGTGGCGGCAGCGATCCCGATCCCGAACAGTACGGCTCACAACCCGTCCTCCCCGACCCGCAGCGCGGCCTGCTACCCCGCATGACCATTGCCAATCCGACTGGCTGGGGCGACGAGCTTCCCACGGTGCCCGACGGCTATTCCATCAGCGCGATCGCAACCGACCTCAAGATCCCGCGTCAGACCCTGGTGCTGCCCAACGGCGACATCCTGGTGGCCGAGGGCAAGGGCGGCAACGCACCTGCGCTGAAGCCCAAGGACCTGATCGCCGGTCCGATCAAGGCCAAAGGCACCACGCCGGTGAAGGGCGGCAACCGCTTGACCCTGCTGCGCGACGCCGACGGCGACGGCAAGTACGAGATGCAGACCGTGTTCGCGGAAAATCTGAATGCGCCCTACGGATTGGCCCTTATTGACGGCACGCTCTATGTCGCCAACCAGGATGCAGTCGTGCGCTTTGACTACACCGAGGGGCAGACCCGTGCAGAAGCGCCGCCGGTCACGGTGACCCCGCTGCCGTCGGCGATCAACCACCATTGGACCAAGGCGATGACCGCCAGCCCGGACGGTCGGTTCCTGTACGTCGGCATCGGCTCCAACAGCAACATCACCGAGCGCGGCATGGTGGCCGAGGTCGACCGCGCCAGGATCTGGCAGATCGATCCGTCAACCGGCGCCCACCGCGATTACGCCACCGGCGTTCGCAACCCCACTGCGCTGGCGATCCTGCCCGGAACGGACGAATTGTGGGCGGTCGCCAACGAGCGTGACGAGCTCGGCCCGAACCTGGTCCCCGACTACCTCACCTCGATCCGCGAGGGCGGCTTCTACGGCTGGCCGTACAGCTACTGGGGCCAGAACATCGATCCGCGGGTGAAGCCGGAGGACCCGGAGAAGGTTGCCTCTGCGATCGCCCCCGACTACAGCCTGGGTTCGCACGTGGCCGCGCTCGGCCTGGACTTTTCCTCGCCGGTGATGGGCGCGCAGTTTGCGGAAGGCGCGTTCGTCGGTGAGCACGGCAGCTGGAACCGGAAAAACCCGGTCGGCTACAAGGTCGTTTTCGTTCCCTTTACCGCCGGCCGCCCGGCCGGTGACCCGATCGACTTTGTCACCGGGTTCCGAGGCGAGGATGGAAAAACGCGTGGGCGCCCTGTCGGTGTCACGGTCGATCCACGCGGCGCGCTGATTGTTGCCGACGACCTGTCGAACACGATCTGGCGGGTTACCCCGACGCGCTAGCCGTGGACCGCGCCGGTACGCTCATCGTTGTCCTGAACTGCGGCTCGTCCAGCATCAAGTTCGCCGTGTTTCCCGCCGATGCTGAGCCGCTGCCGAGAGAGCCACTGTGGAACGGCAAGGTCCAGGGCGTCGGCGGCTCCTCTCCGGATTTCGGTGAAACCGGCGTTGAACCATTTGCGGTCGATCTTGATCCGGCCCATCCGCACAGGGACGCGCTGACGCTTATCCAGCAACGTATCACCCGGCGCCTGGATGGGCGTCGCGTGATCGCCGTGGCGCACCGTGTCGTCCACGGCGGGACGCGGTATTTCGATCCCACGATCGTGACGTTGCCGATCCTGGAGGACCTGCGCAGCTACATCCCACTGGCGCCCCTGCACCAGCCGTTCCCGCTGGAGGCGATGGGCCTGTTGCTGGAGCAACGTCCTGACATCGTGCAGGTCGCATGCTTCGACACCGCCTTCCACCACACCCTGCCCAAGGTCGAGCAGATCCTGCCCCTGCCTTACTCGGCGTGGCAGCGCGGCCTGCGACGCTATGGGTTCCACGGCCTGTCTTACGAGTTCATGAGCCTCGCCCTTCCCGAGCGCCATGGTGACGTGGCGCGCGGGCGGGCCGTCGTCGCGCACCTGGGCAGCGGTGCCAGCCTGTGCGCCATGCAGGACCTGCAAAGCGTCGCCACAACCATGGGCTTCTCCGCACTCGACGGGCTGATGATGGGCACGCGGACCGGCTCCATCGACCCAGGCGCCCTGCTCTATTTGGTGGAGATCGAAAAACTCTCGTTGGAAGATGTCGCCTCCACGCTTTACCACGACTCGGGACTGCTCGGGGTGTCCGGCATTTCTTCCGAGCCGCGGGTGTTGATCCGGCACGAGGATGATCCCGGAGAATCCGGCGAGCGCGCCCGGATCGCGCTCGCGCTGTTCGTGCGTCGGATCGTGAAAGAGATCGGCGCGATGGCGGCCGTGCTGGGCGGTCTGGACCTGCTCGCCTTCACCGCAGGCATCGGCGAGCACAGCGTTTTCATCCGCGAGCGGGTCTGCCGCGATCTGGCCTACCTCGGCGTGGCGCTCGATCTCGACGCGAACGCCATCGACGCGCCGGTCATCTCGAGCGCCGACAGCCGCGTGCTCGTCGCCGTCGAACCGACCAACGAGGAGTGGATCGCCGCACGCCACGCTCAGGCACTGTTGCCAACCAACGGCCGCCCGCCGTGACCAAACACGCGGCTGCGACCGCTCCGCGCACGCTTTCCACCCATCGACAACACAGAAGGCTGACCCCATGACCACCGTTTCCACGATCCGCCAGCGCTGGCTTGCCGGCCATGGACCGATCGTCCATCGCGACCAGACCATTGAGCGCGTCGAATCACTCATTGCGCGGCTGGTGGCCGAAGGTGCCGACGAGGCAAGCGCCTACACGCTGCTCGCCGCCGCCGACCGCCTGACATGCGCGGCGATGAAGGTCGTCGCGCACATGACCTATGCGCGCCGCATCGACCTTTCCGGTGCGCCGTTGGCAGCCGAGGACTTCAAACCAACGCCCGAGGGCCACACCGGCGGCTCGCTGAACATGGTCCAAGCCTACGTGGCCTACCTGCTGGCCAACGCGCTGACCGGAACAACGCGCTCGTGGATCATGGGACAGGGCCATTGCGTGGCCGCGATCGAGGCGGTCAATGCACTGACCGGCGACGTCTCGCCGGCACAGAAGGGCCGCTACGACCGCACCGAGAAAGGCCTCTCGCAGTTGTGCAGGGATTTCTATTCCTACGCGATTGATGCCAACGGGGTGCCGGCGGTTCCGCTGGGCAGCCACGCAGGCCCCAATACCGCGGGCGCGGTTTCGGAAGGCGGCTATCTGGGGTTCGCCGGCTTGCAGTACATCCACATGCCCTTGCCCGGCGAATCGCTGGTCGCCTTCCTCAGCGACGGCGCGTTCGAGGAACAGCGCGGGCCGGACTGGGCGCCGCGCTGGTGGCGCGCCTACGACAGCGGTTTCGCGGTGCCGGTGATGATCCTCAACGGCCGGCGCATCGAGCAGCGCACCCAGATCATGCAGCAGGGCGGCGCGGAATGGCTGGCCGAGGACGTGCGCCACAACGGCTTTGAACCGGTGACCGTGGATGGACGCGACCCGGCCGCGATCGCCTGGGCGATCATCCAAAGCGAGGAGGCGCTGCGCCGCTTCGCCGCCAATCCGGACCGACGCTATCCGGCGCCGATGCCGTACGTGATTGCCGAAACCGAGAAGGGTTTCGGCTTCCCCGGCGCCGACAGCAACGCCGCCCACAACCTGCCGCTGGCCGGCAATCCACACACCCATGCCGCCACCCGCCAGTTGTTCAACGAGAGCGCCGCCGCCCTGTTTGTGCCGCCGGCCGAGCTGGACGCTGCACTGGACGCATTCGCTACCCATGCCGCGCAGGGACGCGCGTTGGAAAGCGCGCACCCGATGGCCCATCGCCACCCCGCCGCACCCCATTTGCCGGAACCACGCTGGGAAAGCACAGAAACCCACCGCAGCGCGATGACGACCCTGGACCGGTGGTTTGTCGAACTGGCCAACAGCAATCCGGACCTGCGCATCCGCGTTGGAAATCCCGACGAACTGGCCAGCAACAAAATGGGCGCCACCCTGGACCTGCTCAAGCACCGGGTCAACGAGCCCGAGCCCGGCGTGCCCGAGCATCTGTACGGCGCGGTCATTACCGCACTCAACGAAGAAGCGGTCGCCGCCGCGGCGCTGGGCAACAAGGGCGGGCTGAACCTGATCGTCAGCTACGAGGCCTTCGCAGTGAAGATGCTCGGACTGATGCGCCAGGAGATCATCTTTGCCCGCCACCAGCGCCAGGTGGGCCAAAACCCCGGCTGGATCTCGGTGCCACTGATTGTCACCTCGCACACCTGGGAAAACGCGAAGAACGAGCAGTCCCACCAGGACCCGACCATCGGCGAGGCGCTGCTGGGAGAGATGTCCGATACCTCACGTGTGCTGTTTCCGGTCGACGGCAACACCGCGGTTGCGGCGCTGCGTGACGTGTACGCGCACCGTGGCCAGCTCGCCTGCATCATCATTTCCAAGCGCGAGGTGGAAAGCCGCTTCGATGCGGAAATGACCAGACAACTGGTTCGCGATGGCGCCGCCCATCTGGTCGGTGATCCCGCCGACGCCGAAGTGCAGCTCATCGCGCTCGGCGCGTATCAGTTGGAAGAAGCGATCAAGGCACAGGAGCAGCTGGCCGATCGGGGCAAGAAGGCCTGTGTGACGGTAATCCTCGAGCCAGGTCGCTTGCGCATTCCGCGCGACGACATCGAAGCGAAATTCGTCGACGACGACGCTACGGTCGACAAGCTTTTTCCGCCCGGGTTACCCCGGGTGATTATGACCCACACCCGCCCCGAGCCGATGCTGGGCATCCTGCGCCGCATCGACAGCGGTCGCGCCAGGACCCGCGCCCTTGGCTACATCAGCCGCGGCGGCACACTCGACGTGCCGGGCATGCTGTTTGCCAACCGGTGCACGTGGGCGCACGCCGTGGATGCCGCAGCGAGCGTGGCGGGGTGGCAGCGCGATGCGCTGCTCGAACCCGCGCAGCTTGATGCGATCGACGGCAAGGGCGACCCCGGCGACCTGCGGCGGCGGTGAGCAACCCGCCACCGCAGTGGTAACCCTGCCCGGTCATTCGTCCGGTTCGGCGGCCGTGACTGTCAAGGTTTTTCTCGCCAGCACCTTGTGATCCTGGTACTGCACGTAGCGGACCTCCCAGACTCCCGGTTCGCGGGGCACCGTTACGCGGAGCGGGTTGCCGTCGTTGGTGGCGCCGTGCTCCGCGACACTTCTGGCGTCCGTCCCCGGCCTGGCTACCGCAATAAAGTCATGGGGGTAGCCAGGTCCGGTCCACTTCACCGCCATTTTGGAGCCCGCCGGCGCGCTCGCCGGGATGTCCAGGCTGGCGGTGACAGGAGTCGTGGTGATGGTCTTGCGCGCCAGCACCTTGCGATCCTGGTACTGCACGTAACGCACCTCCCACTCGCCTGGCTCCGCAGGCAGAAGAAGTTTCAGCGGCGTTCCCTCCTTGGTCGGCGTGCGGTTCACCGACTCGCTCCCGGGTGCACCGGCACGCACGACTGAAATGACATCGTGGGGATAATCCGGACCGGTCCAGCCAACGTTGATCCTTGCGCCCGCCGGTGCAGTCTCCGGGATGTCCAGGCTGGCGGTGACAGTAGTCGTGGTGATGGTCTTGCGCGCCAGCACCTTGCGATCCTGGTACTGCACATAGCGCACCTCCCACTCGCCGGGCTCCGCAGGCAGCAGAAGTTTCAGCGGCGTTCCCTCCTTGGTCGGCGTGCGGTTCACCGACTCGCTCCCGGGCGCACCGGCACGCACGACAGAGATGACGTCGTGGGGATAATCCGGACCGGTCCAGCCAACGTTGATCCTTGCGCCCGCCGGTGCACTCTCCGGGATGTCCAGGCGGGCGGTGACAGGAGTCGCGGTGATGGTCTTGCGCGCCAGCACCCTGCGTCCCTCGTACTGCACGTAGCGCACCTCCCACTCGCCCGCTTCCGCAGGTAGCAGAAGGTGCAGCGGATTGCCGGCGTCGGTGCCGGTGTGGTTCACCGACTCGCGGTCCGGTGCACCCGGACGTACCACCGCAATGTAGTCATGTCGCTCATTGGGTCCGGTCCAGATGACCCGCACGGTGGATCCGGCCGGTGCGCTTTCCGCTACCTGCAGCGTCGCCTCTGCGTTGGGATCGTGGGCCGCAGGCGCTTTCGTATCGCTGTCAGCGGCGGCAGCGGCAACGCGGGTGGCCCCGGCCGTGCCTCCGGCGATCGTCGCGCTGCGCTGTGCGGCCGAGACGAATGCCATCTCACCGGTCACCGAATAGTCGAAAATGCATTGATCGAGGAAGGGCTGCAGCGCGACGCCCGACTCGCGACATACGGCTTCCGCGCGCTTGAGCACGGCAGCCGGCAGGGTCTGGCGCGTGACGTGCTTTTCCGGGAACGCCAGGTCGGTGTAGGTCGCCGTGGATTCCCCGTCGCGGTAGTCGAACAGGGATTCCTCATCGGCGACCCGCCATTCGGCGGCGAAAACCTTGTAGAGCTTTCCGCTGTCCAGCGGCGGGGCGAGAACCGTTCCATCGCGCGTGCGGAAGTCGTTCTTCGGGTCACCGTCGTGATTGCCCAACAGTCCCGACGCTTCAACGCCGTCGGCTAACTCCATGGTGAAGTCCATGAAGCCATTGGAGGGACTGTTCACGATGATCCGATGGCCGCTGGTGGTCGCGATATGCACGGCGCGGTAAAACTGGGTCAGCGTGCCCGTGGCAAACTCCAGCACGTCGCCGTCCGCGCCGTGTGGCACGGCCTTACCGTCAACCCGCGCACGAAGGCCGCCCTGATCGGTATCCAGCAGCACGCGGGTGCCGTCGATGTCGATCGCCATTGCAGTCACCACCGATACGGTGCGTGAGGAATGCCGCGGAGCGGTGCGCAGCTGCAGCTCGAGCTTTGGCGCGCGTACGCCGACGAACTCGCCCACGGCCTGCATGGACAGGTTCGCGCCGTCAAATGTCGTCAGGTGCGGGTCGCCGCGGACACCGCCGCAGCGGCCAAAGCAACGTGGCGGAGGGGGCTGACGGGGCGGAGGATCGTAGCAATTGCCACCCAGGTTGCATCTGATCAGATCGTTGCTGTCGGACGCGCCGCCGCCAAACTTCTTGAAGTACTTGCGCACACACTTCAGTCCGAAACGGCATCCTTTCAATCCGTCGCGGAACCCCTTCATCATGGGGTCGGCCTTGGCCGGCGTACTCGAACGTGTTGAGCCTTTTACCGCAGTCGCCGGCACACCCTCGAATGCGAGCGGCTCTTGCTCTCCGTCGATTTCCTCGCCGTAGTAGCGGATGCGGTTTTCGGCCATCCGGTGGGCAAGCACTTCCAAACCACCCGCATCCGCCGGGTCCTGTCCGGGCAAGGCCTGCAGGAATGCAAAATCAATGCTCATCGGGTCATCGGGCGTCAGCCGGTCGCCGAGAAACGTCAGGTCAAGCTCGACACTGTCGTCCATCCCGATTGGGGCAGTGGCGCCGCTGTCCGGCATGGCCACGATCGCCAGCCCGTCGCCGTCAGGGGTCCGCAGCAGGCCAGCGACAACGGTGACGTCCTCGCGGCGGCTCCCGTCGCCCGCTGACAGCCAGGGCCGCAGCTCCGGGTACGCGATGAACTGTGCATCATGCGGCAGCGGAACCGCGGCTTGTGGCTCCCCCGGAAGATTCGCCATGATCTCGTCGAGCAGCTCAACACGGTTGCCGTCAGCGTCAAACGTGGAAACACGCTCATACAGCCAGAGATCCTGAACCCATGGGCCCTCAACCATCCGGGCATCCGGTGCGGGAACCGAAGCAGTCTCCCCGGCACTCGTGGAGTGGTTGCCACCAGCACCCTTGTCACCGCAGCCGGCCAGTGTCACCAGCGCGAGCAGCAGCACTGCCAGCGCACTCAAGCCCTGGCCGGTGGAGCACACCGTCCCTATCCGTCGAAACATGTCGTCTTCCCTGTTGTCCGTGGAGGAGGTCCGCGAGCCCGTCAGTGGTCCGGGGCATCACGTCAACAGGTACACGCCATGCGATCGGCAAAGCGGACATCCGCCCTGTCCTCGCACGAAGGCGGCTGGAAGTGGCAGGCCTGCGTCAGGCCTGCGCGGCGACCACGTCGGGGTGACGCACCTGGCCCTCACCGCGCACCACGTAGCGCTCGATAGTCAGAGATTCCAGCCCCATCGGCCCATAGGCATGCAGGCGGGTGGTGGAGATGCCGATCTCCGCGCCCAGGCCCAGCTGGCCACCGTCGTTGAACCGCGAGGACGCGTTGACCACCACGGCCGAGCTGCGGATCTCGCGGATGAAACGATCCACCGCTCCGGTATCGCGGCTGACGATGACCTCGGTGTGGTCGGAGGTGAAACGCTGGATATGGGCCAGCGCATCGTCGATGGAGTCAACCACCTTGACCGCCAGAACGGGTGCGAGGAACTCGCGGTCGTAATCCTCATCGGTTGCCAGCGCAGCATCCTGGAACAACGCACGGGTGCGTGTGCAGCCGCGGATCTCCGCGCCGCGTGACTGCAGATCCTTCAGCGCGCCCGGCAGCCACTCCGCGGCAATATCACCGTGGACCAGCATGGTCTCCAGCGCATTGCACACGCCCGGGCGCGACAGCTTGCCGTCGATGGCCAGCCGCAGGGCGAGATCGAAGTCGGCCGCCTTGTCGACATACAGATGGCAGACGCCCTTGTAGTGCTTGATGACCGGGACGCGCGCGTTCTCCGCGACAAAATGGATCAGCTTCTCGCCGCCGCGCGGGATGGCCAGATCGATCAGGTCGGTCAGCTGGAGCAGTTCCAGCACGTGCTCGCGCGCGGTGTCCTCGACCAGGGTGACGGCCTCCGGCGGCAGGCCCTGTTCGCGCAGCGCCTTGTGCAGGCAGGCGGCGATGGCGATATTGCTGTCGCGTGCCTCCGAGCCACCCCGCAGCAGCACCGCATTGCCGGCGCGCAGGCACAGCGCGGCGGCGTCGGCGGTCACGTTCGGGCGCGCCTCGTAGATCATCGCGATCAGGCCGAGCGGAATACGGACCTTCTCCACCTTCAGGCCGTTGGGCATTGTCTGGCTACGGGTCACCTCGCCGACCGGATCGGGAAGTTCACCGATCTCGCGGATGGCGGCCACGATGTCGGCCACCCGCCCCTCGTCCAGACGCAGGCGATCCAGCATCGCGCCGGTCGTACCGGACTGTTCGGCGCGGGCCATGTCCTGCGCGTTAGCGGTCAGGATATCGCCGCTGCCCTGCTCCACCGCATTGGCCATCGCCTCGAGCATGGCGCCGCGCGCAGGCGCGTCCAGCTTGGCAATGACATGGGAGGCGGCGCGGGCGCGCCGGGCAAGTTCGCGGACGTATCCACTCATCGAAAGTTCTCCTTGAATTCTGGTTGACTCGAAACCCGACTCGAAAGCGTGTTCAAAACTCGGCCGTTGAGGTGGGCGCCAGCAGGACCATGTCCTCGCGGCGGATCACCGAATGGCCGTGGTCGAAGCCGAGGATTTTCTGGATATCGCTGCTGTGGTGGCCGGCGATGCGGCGCAGGTCGCTGGACTGGTACTGGACCAGCCCGCGGGCGAGCCTGCAGTTGCCCTCTGCGGGGAGCACGTCGACCATCGCATCGCGGGAAAAGTCACCGTTCACGGCGATCACGCCGCCGGGTAACAGTGAAGCGCCGTGCTCGCACAACGCTTTCACTGCACCGGCGTCGATGCGGATCGCGCCGCCGCTTGGCGGTGTGTGCCGGAGCCACTGCTTGCGCGCGACGAGCTGGTCACCATGTGGCTCGATATAGGTACCCAGCAGGCGGTCCTGGGCCAGTGCAGCGATGGCTTTCGCATCATGGCCACAGAACAGCGCGGTACCAATGCCGGCGGATGCGCATTTGATGGCCGCCTCGAGCTTGGTGTACATGCCGCCGGTCCCCAGCTCGCCGGCACCGCCGGAGGTCATGCGCATGATGTCGGTAGTGATCTGGTCGATCTTGGGCACCGGCTTGGCATCCGGGTCTTGCACCGGATGCCCGGTAAACAATCCGCTGGTGTCGGTGGCGATCAGCAGTATGTCCGCCTCGACCATGGTGGCCACTGCGGCGGCCAGATTGTCGTTGTCGCCCAGTTTGAGCTCGGCCACCGCGACGGTGTCGTTCTCATTGATGATCGGCAGCGCGCCGATGCGAAGCAGCTCGCGCAGCGTGGATTGCGCATTGAGGTAACGACGACGGTTGCGCAGGTCGTCATGGCTCAGCAGCACCTGGGCGACAGGCTGTTCCATCAGGCCCTGCCAGAGGGTCAGCATGGGTGCCTGGCCGAGAGCCGCCAAGGCCTGGCGCTGGATCACGCCCATGTTGTGGCGGGCCATCAGGCCGCGCCCGGCGGCGACCGCGCCTGAGGACACCAGCAGCACCTCGCGCCCCTGATCGGCGAAATGGCCGATCAACCCCGCCAGGGCAGCGGCATTGCGCTTGCCAAGCCCCCCTTTTCCATCGGTCAAAAGACTGCTGCCGACCTTGATGACAGCGCGTCGCCAAGGGGGAAGGGGCTGCTCGGTAAATGCGGAAGTCATCGTTGTAACCAGTGCTCCATGGGTGTGTGGCCAGAGTGGGACACAACATCGCCTTCTGGCAATGGTATTGGCAGGTCGCGAAATCGCGAACGGTTGGGCACTTCCGATGGCGATCGATCAAGCCAACAGCGACCTTGCACGGTCGCAGACAGGAGCTGCAAGGACTCAAGCGCAAACAGGCTTGACGGGAAACAGCCCCGGTAGCGGCCGGGTCCACCAGCCAGCCGCAGGAAGTGCGAATCCGAAACCATCGGCACGTCGCAAATGACGCCGGAAACCGGATTCGACAAGCACGCCAGCCTAACAGGGTCGCGTGCCCAACCCAACCCGGCTGCCAGGAGCCGGGCACCCGTATCGGCTAAGATCCGCTCAGCATTGTCACTCCGGACTCCAGGCATGAAGCGATCGAAAACCACCACGCTGTTGTTGATGAGCGCCGCGCCGCTGCTGTTCTCGGCATGCCAGCTGGAGCCGCAGGGCCAGCTGCAGGAAGGCGTGTACACCTCGGTGGACAACTGCGCCCGCGCCACGGGCGACTCCTCCACTTGCCAGCAGGCGTTCGAGACCGCTCAGCAGCAGGCTGCCGACTCCGCGCCGCAGTTCGCCAGCCGCGCGGCGTGCGAGCAGGAATATGACGCCGATCAGTGCGTGGAGCAGCGCACGCGCTCGGGCACCTCGTTCATCGGCCCGATGATGGCTGGATTCTTCATGTCGCAGATGCTGCAGGGCCGCGCAGCCAGCGCCACCGCCGCAGCGCCCGCGGCGGCGCCCGCGTTCCGCGACAAGGCCAACGCCTGGGCACGCCCGGCAGCCCCCGGCATGACCGGCGCCAACCGCACCGCCCTGACCCCGATCAACAGCCAGCCCAACCGCGCGGTCACCGCCAGCCGCGGCGGCTTTGGCGACACGAGCCGCAAACGCACGACATCCGGCGGTTGATCCGGTGAAACGCATTGCCATTGCCGAGCGCTCCAACTGGCGCGCGCGGGCGGACGAGGCCGGCTTCCGTTTCCACACCATCGAAGGCGAGCCCTACTGGGATGAAAGCGCGTACTACGCTTTCACCTTGCGCCAGGTTGAAGACGACATCGAAGACCCCAGCATCGAGCTGCATGCGATGGCGCTGGACCTGGTCGGCGAGGTCGTTGCCAGCGAGGAGTTGATGGCCCGGCTCGCGATTCCCGAGCCCTTCCGCGACTGGATTGCCGAGAGCTGGCGACGACGCGACCCGCACCTCTACGGCCGCCTGGATTTCGCCTACGACGGCAACGGACCGGCCAAGCTCTACGAGCTGAACTACGACACCCCGACATCGCTGTTCGAGGCGTCCTTCTTCCAGTGGCAGTGGCTGGAGGACCAACGCAACCGGGGCACACTGCCGGGCCACGCGGACCAGTTCAACTCGATCCATGAGGCGCTGGTGGAGCGCTTCGGCCAGCTGGCGGCGCAACTGCCGCCCCCGCTGTACTTCAGCGCGGTGCGCGATTCGGAGGAAGACCAGGGCACCGTGACCTACCTGCGCGATTGCGCGGCGCAGGCCGGGCTGCACGGCGCCTCCATTGCCATCGAGGACCTCGGGCTGTCCACCGATGGGCGCTTCACGGATATGAGCGACGTCGTGATCGGCAGCCTGTTCAAGCTGTACCCGCTGGAAGACCTGATGCACGAGGAGTTCGGCCTCGCCCTGCCCGCTTCCGACCTGCAACTGCTGGAGCCCGCGTGGAAGGCGGTGCTGAGCAACAAGGGCATCCTGCCGCTGCTGTGGCAACGTCACCAGGGGCACCCCAACCTGCTGGAATCGCACTTCGACGACGGCGCAGCGCTGGCAAAAGGCTGGGTGCGCAAACCCCTGCACTCGCGCGAGGGCGCCAACGTGGCGATGCACATGCCCGATGGCAGCTGGCAGGAGAGCGATGGCCCGTACAGCGGACCCAGCATCCGGCAGGCGCTGCATCGCCTGCCGGAGTTCTCGGGCAACTACCCGATGGTCGGCAGCTGGGTGGTAGGTGACCACGCCTGCGGAATCGGCGTGCGGGAGGATGCCAGCGCGATCACCCGTGACAGCGCCCGGTTCATCCCGCACACGATCATCGACGAGATCCAGCCGAGCGTGAAAATCTACGTCTGAGGCGCAGCTTCCACCCGACCGCCCAGTGCATGCAGGCGCTCGCGCAAGACGTCCAGACGCAGGTCGCCCGCGGCTCCCGGGGACACGCGCGCCGCCAGGCTGGCATCCGCATCACCTGCCTCCCAACGCGCCGGGTCGGCTGCCTGACGGTAGGCATCGCGGAACGGGGTTCCCGCCCGCGCCAGATCCACGGCAAGGTCGGTGGCGTACATCGATGGCTCAAGGGCGGCCCGCATCGCTTCGGGCTTCCACTCCAGGTTGCGCAGCAGGTCGGGCAACAGCTCCAGCGCGCCCAGGCCGCGGCCGAAGGCGTGGAAGATCGCGCCTTTGCTGAACTGCAGGTCGCGGTGGTAGCCCGACGGCAGTGACAGCAATTGCTCGATCTCGCTGCGCGCCGCGGCGACACTCGCATAGCTGGCGCGCATCAATTCGATGACGTCCGGGTTGCGTTTGTTGGGCATGATCGAACTGCCGGTGGTGTACTGCGCCGGCAGGGTGACAAAGCCGAACTCCGCGCTGGTAAACAGGCTCAGGTCCCAGGCCAGTCGACGCAGGTCGAGCATGCCACTGGACAGAGCCTCGATCGCCGCCATCTCGAACTTGCCACGCGACAGCTGGGCGTAAGTCGCCGACAGCTGCATGCGCCCGAAGCCCAGCGCCTGCGTGGTGTGGTCGCGCGCCAGCGGCAGGTTGACCCCGTAGCCGGCGGCGCTGCCCAGCGGATTGGCGTCCACCCACGCCAGGGTGTCGCCCGCGCGCGCGGCGTTGTCGATAAATGCCTCCGCCCACGCCGACCACCACATGCCTGCCGAGGACACGACCGCGCGCTGGATATGTGTGTATCCCGGCAGGGGCAGGTCGGACTCCACGTCCGCGCGCGCCAGCGCGATGCCGGCAATTTCGGTGCACAGCTCGCGCAGTCGCGCCAGCCGGTCCTTCAGCCACAGGCGCGTCGCCACCAACACCTGGTCGTTGCGGCTGCGGCCAGTGTGGATCTTGCGGCCCGCATCGCCCAGCCGGTCGATGAGGCGCGCTTCGATCGCCGAATGCCCGTCCTCGTAGGTCGCGTCAAGGACGAAGCGGCCACTGGAGAAGTCATCGGCCAGGGCTGTCAGTTCACGCTCGATCGCGTCCAGCTCAGTCGCGTCGAGGATGCCGATCATCTGCAGGCCCTGCGCATGGGCGCGGCTGGCCTGGATGTCGAACAGCAGGAACTCGCGGTCGAGGATCACGTCGGCGCCGGCGCAGAAATGCTGGATGCGCTCATCGACCTGCACGCCGGGTTTCTGCCAAAGAAGCTGGGTCATGGTTTGGGGTTCCTGCCTGGTCGGATTAGACCGGGATTCCGGTCAGCTCGGGCAGCGCGAAGGCCCGGTTGAGGTTCTGCATGGCCTGCGTGGCGGCACCCTTGAGGAGGTTGTCCTCGGTGGCGACTGCCACCAGCCGGCGCCCATCGGCGGACAGGGTGAACCCGCCGATATCGACGTGGTGCCGACCGGCGATCGCGCTCACCCACGGGGCGCCATCAACAACCCGCACCAGCGGCTCGTCAGCGTAGCGATCCCGGTAGCGGGCAACGACCTCCTCGCGGGTGAGGGACTGTCGCAGGTGCATGTTGGCGGTCATGGTGATGCCGCGGAAATGCGGTGCCACGTGCGGCATGAACTCGACCGGATGGCCCAGCCGATGGCTGACCTCGCGCTCATGGATATGACCGGCCAGGGCGTACGGCATGAGGTTGTCGCGCAGCAGTGCCGGATCGTTGCGATCCGATGGCGTGGTACCGGCACCCGAGTAGCCCGACACGCCAAAGCACTGCGCGGGGCCGTCGAGCATGTCCAGCATCGGCGCCAGCACCAGCTGCATCGCGGTCGCGTAGCAGCCCGGATTGCTGATCCGGCGCTGGCCTGCGTAATGCTTCCGGGTCAGCTCCGGCAGACCGTAGTACCAGTCCGCGTCGAAGCGGTAGTCGGCCGACAGATCGACGATCACTGGATCGGTACCAGCGGCGTCCAGGGCCGCGACGTATTCGCCGGCCTTGTCGTTCGGCATGGCGAGGACGTAGGCATCCATGCCCGCCGTGGCGACGGCCTCCGGTGTGGAACTCTGGTAGCGCAGGTCACCGGCGACGACTTCATGATGGTCGGCCACGCGCTGCCCGGCGAATTCGCGCGAGGAGACGAATCCCAGTGCGAAGTGCGGATGCCCGGCGATCAGGCGCATCAACTCGGCGCCGGTATGCCCGCGCGCACCCACCAGCCCCACGTTGATCGTTGACCGCGTCACTTCGAAGCTCCCGCCGCAGCCGGGGCCTGGTTCGTCTTGTCATCGGCCGGATCGACCAGCGTGGCGCTGCGGGTCGCACAGTGGGCAACGCAGCTCGCGATCTCATCGAAGTTCTCGAGGCCGTACCAGAACACCTTCCATTTATCCTGTTTGCAGTGGCCGTCGGACTGCGCGTAGTAGAAGGCGTTTACCGGGTTGCCGTGGCGTGAGCGCCAGAACAGCCGCGGCGTCTGGTCGCGCATGACCTGCCACACCGCGCGCCCGAGGCCTTCGCCTTGAGCGTCGTCGAGCACCGCGAACTTGTCCAGGTAGGTGTAGCCGTCCTCATCGGTAAGCACCACCGCTGCGCGGTAGTTCTCGCTGACGAAGGCACGCAGCAGCTTCGTGCGCTCGAAGTAGTCGGGGGCCAGCTGGCGGCCGAAGGCGGACTCGATCAACGTGCGCAGACGCGGCCGGTCCAAGGCCTCCCAGCGGTCGACCTGCAGCACCCGCTCGCCGCGTCGGACCAGGGTGCCCGAACCCTTGTGGGTGAACAGCTCCTTGGCCAGTTCAGAGGGCTGGGTGATCGACACCGACGAGGACGGCGGCAGCTTGTCGAGAAGGTCCTTGACCTGCTGGATCTTCACCCGCATGCCGCCGTTGATCCAAGGCTGGTTCATCAGGTCGGTGTACTCGGTGGAGAGATTGATCGAGTCGATGATCCTGCCCTGGTCGTCCAGCAGCCCACCGGTGCCGGTCAGGAACACGATCTTGTAGGGCTGCAGTACCTGGACCAGCTCGCTGGCGGCGAAATCGGCATTGACGTTGAGGATCTGTCCGCCGGTGGTTTCGCCGAGGCTGGCGATCACCGGGATCGACCCCGCCTGCAGGCTGGCCTGGATGGGGGCCAGGTCGACCCGCGTCACCTCGCCGACCAGCCCGAGGGCGTCGCGGTCCAGGAAGTCCGCCTCGAACACCCCGGAGACGATCGAGGTGGCCCGCGCCCCACCCCGCTGCAGGGCTTCCACCAGCCGCAGGTTCTGCGCGTGGAATACGCGCCGAACAATCGCCAGCGCCTCCGGGGTCGTTACCCGCAGGCCGTTGACCGTCTGCTTCTCGATTCCCGCGGCGGAAAATTCGTCATCCAGCTGCGGTCCGGCGCCGTGCAGGACGATCGGAGTGAGGCCGACGTCCTGCAGGAATGCCAGCGACGAGGTGAGTGCATCCAGGTCGTCGCGGAGCACCGCGCCGCCCACCTTGACCACGGCGAAGCGTGCCGCGTCGAGCTGGGAGAACCGCTTCAGGTACTGGCTGATCTCCTTGGCGCTGGCCATGCTGGACAGCAAGCGCACGATGGTCTGGCGGGTCTGGATATCGTTCGCGGAAGGAGGAATGGTCATGGGGATTCGTTGATGGGGGCGGTGGTAGCAAGTCGCGATTGACGCGGGGCGGTGGCGGGGTCGCAGCAGACCTCAACCAGGCGGCTGGTCCAGGATGCGGCGGATCGACTCGGCGTAGCGCTCGAGCTGGTCAAGTTCGACCCACTCGTCGGCGGTGTGGGCCTGGGCGATGTGGCCGGGTCCGTAGACGATCGCGGTCATCCCAGCGGCCGAGAACAGCGATGCCTCGGTCCAGAAGTCGACCGCGGGACCAATCGGCAGATCGAGTGCCTCGGCCAGATCGCGTGCCTGCAGGCGGCGGTCCTCCGCCGTGGCGATATCGCCCGACGGCAGCGGTGGCCCGCGGAAGGTCTCCTGATAGCGCTCCACCGCGCCCGGCTCGGAAAGCGTGCCGAACTGATGGTGCAACTCATCGATGGACATGGACGGCAACGGGCGGAAACCGAAGCGCACCTCGGCGCTGGGGGCGATCATGTTGGCTTTGATGCCACCCTCGACCCGGCCGATGTTGAAGCGCAGCCCGGTCAGGCCACCGAAACGTTGATGCGACTGGTCGGCGACGAAATCCAGCGCCCGGCTGCCCCACCGCATCGCCTGGTGCAGCGCGCTGGCGTGGACGGCATTCGCGCCGGAGGCATGGCCGGCGGCGCCCTGGAAGTGCATCAGCACCGAGGCGATTCCGCGATGGGCGAGCACCGCTTCGCAGTTCGTCGGCTCCGCCACGATCACTTCCTGGAAGCCGTGGCCGCTGCCCAGGAAGGCGGCGATGCAGCGCGGGTCATTGGCCTCCTCGTCGGTGCTGAACAGGAAGGCCGCATCGCCGCTGGTGACCGCTGCCGCCGCGAGCAATCCGGCCGCCGCGCCCTTGATGTCGCATGCACCCAGACCCACCGCGCGGCCGCCATCGACCCGCAGCACATGCGGATCGGCACTCCACGCCGGCGAAGACGGCACGGTGTCCAGATGCACGTTGAACAGCCGCGTCGGTTGGCCGCGCACGGCGAGCATCGATACCGCACCGTCGCCGTGGTCGGTGACCTCGATCCGGAACCCCGGCAGCTGCGCGCGCAGGTAGTCGAAGATGCCGCCGGTGCCGATCAGCCGCGGCGGGTTGCGGGTGTCAAAGGCAACCAGGGCTTCAAGGTGGCGCAGGACGTCAGGGAGCACGGTTGACCTCGGCCCAGAGCGTGCTGCTCATACCGAACAGCTTGATGAAGCCTTCCGCCTCGGCCACGCCCCAATCCGCGGCCTGCGCGTAGGTCGCGCCCTTGGCGTTGAGGATGTGCGGCGAATCGATCGCCACTGCGGTGACGCTGCCACCGTGGGTCTCCACGACGACCTCACCGTTGACGGTTGCCTGGCTGGACGCCAGGAAGGCTTCCAGGTCGGTCTTCAGCGGGTCATGGAAGAAGCCCTCGTACACCAGCTCGACCCACTTGCGCGCGACCTCCGGCTTGAAGCGGTTCTGGTGTTTGCTCAGCACCGTCTCCTCCAATGCCCGATGCGCGGTCTGCAGTGCGGCCAGGCCGGGCGCTTCGTAGATGATCCGGCCCTTCAGGCCGATGGTGGTGTCGCCGGTGTAGATCCCGCGGCCGACCCCGTACTGCGCGAACAACGCGTTCAGGCGCGCCAGCATGTCGTGACCGGGCATGCGCTGCCCGTCGAGACTGACCGCTTCGCCGCGCTCGAAGCCGATCCGTACCTGCAGCGGCTGCTCCGGCCACTGCGCACGTGGCTTGCACCAGCCGGTCGCGCCTTCACCGGGCGCCTGCCAGCGGTCGATCTCGCCGCCGGACATGGTCAGGCCGAGCAGGTTCTCGTTGATCGTGTAGGCCTGCTGCTTGGCGCGCACGCCAAAGCCCCGGTCCTCCAGGTACTTCTGCTCGTAGGCGCGCACTTCGGTGTGCTCCTTCTGGATCTCGCGGATCGGCGCGATGATCTCGTAGTCGCCCAGCGACTTCACGGTCAGGTCGAAGCGCACCTGGTCGTTACCCATGCCGGTGCAGCCATGCGCGATGACCCGGGTGCCCAGCTCGTCGCAGCGCTTCAGCGCGGCATCGACGATCAGGTAACGGTCGGACACCAGCAGCGGGTATTGCGCCTGATAGCCTTCGCCTGCCCAGATGAACGGCTTGACGAAGCCTTCCCAGATCGCCGGGCCGCCATCCACGGTCACATGCGAGGCAACCCCCAGCTCGGCCGCGCGCTGCTCGATGAAGGCGCGCTCCTCTTCGTCCACGCCTCCGGTATCGGCAAACACGGTGTGGACCTGCCAACCGCGCTCCTGCAGGTAGGGCACGCAGAAGCTGGTGTCGAGTCCGCCGGAGAAGGCGAGGACGATATTCTTGTCGGTCATGGGAGAGTCTCGGTGTGGCGGTGGCCCGTCGGTCGCCGGGCGTTGGGGATGTGGGGTAAGCGGTCAGACGCAGCAGCTAGCGACCCGCCAGGGCGGTCATGATCGCTTTTTGCACGTGCAGCCGGTTCTCGGCCTCGTTGATCGCGATGCACTGAGGCGAGTCCATCACCGCATCGGTCGCCTTGACGTTGCGACGCAGCGGCAGGCAGTGACTGAACACGCCATTGTTGGTCAGCGCCATCTTGGCTTCGTCCACGATGAAGTGCCGGTACTGGTCGCGGATCGGTTTTTCCGGCGCCCAGTTGCCGAAGTACGGCAGCGCGCCCCAGCTCTTGGCATACACCACATCGGCACCGGCGTAGGCGCTGGCGATGTCATGGCTGACTGCCAGCGAGCCGCCGCTTTCGGCAACGTTGTCCGCCGCCCAGCCCATGAAGCGCTCATCGAGCACGTACTCGGGCGTCGGGCACAGCAGGGTCACGTCCATGCCCATGCGCGTGGCGATGGTGAGCGCCGAGTTCGCTACCGCCGTGTTGAGCGGCTTGGGGTGGTAGGTCCAGGTCAGCACGAATTTCTTGCCACGCAGGTCGGCGGTGCCGAAGTGCTCCTGCAGCGCCATCACGTGGGCGAGTTCCTGGCACGGGTGGGTGATCGTCTCCATGTTGATCACCGGCACCGGCGAGTATTGCGCAAATGCCTTCAGCACGCGGTCCTGGCGGTCCAGCGACCAGTCGACGAACTTCGGGAAGGCGCGCACGCCGATCATGTCCACATAGCGCCCCAGCACCTGGGCGACTTCCGCGATGTGCTCCTCGGTATCGCCATCCATCACCGTGCCCAGGTCGAATTCGATTGGCCATGCATCCTTGCCGGGCTGCAACACGATCGCATGGGCACCGAGTTGGAACGCTCCCAGCTCGAAGCTGGTGCGGGTGCGCATCGACGGGTTGAAGAACACCAGCGCGATCGACTTGCCCTTGAGCTGGTCATCCAGCTTGTCGCGCTTGAACGCCGCTGCCTGCACCAGCAGCGCGTCGAGGTCGGAGCGGGACCAGTCCTGGGTATTGAGGAAGTGCCTGGGGGTCATGCGTCAGTCCGGAGGTGAGTGAGCGGTTGAAGGAGACGGCGGGGAATGCGGGCGCCGGGAACAAAAAAACCCAGCTCGGTGGCTGGGCTTTTTTTCGTCTGTGACGCTTGTCTTGCGTGCACGTGCGATGAGCTACCCGGCCGGAGTGGTGGGCAACGGTCGGCGCGCGCGCGAGGTCATGCCCGCCGCCATGTAGGCGGAGGTCAGGATGTCGGCGTTGGCGCGGATGGCAATCATTGACCGCTGATCCTCGCACGCAGCGGCGGGCACCGCAAGTGGCTTGCGAATACCGGCTAGTTTTCGCGATTGCTGCTGACAACAGGAGTAACGCCAATGCGGATCCGCAGGCGATTGCCCGGATCCTCGGCGAGGCGCGACCGGTACTTGGAGCCCTTGTAGACATAGTCCACGTCATACGCGATCGGGCGCTGGAACTCGCGTCGGACCGGCACCACCGCGCAATCGCGCTCGTTCGCTTCCTCGGGCTCGTCGGGCTCGCGACCCAGGACACCCCTCACCGCTCCCACGACCCGCGACAGGCGGGAACCCACGTCTTCGTCCTCCGGGTCCGGCGTGCAGGTCTCCACCATCGCCGTTGCGGTGAGGGTCTGGTACACCGGCGTCACCCGCAACACCTGCGCATAGGCGAAGCGCACGTTCTCCAGCTGGGTGAGGGTCACGTCCTGTGCGCTGGCGGGAGCCGCTGCCACGGCGAACAGCAACAGGGGCAGCAGGCGAAGACACATCATCGTATTGGCGGACTCGAGCGACTGGATGCCCAAGTGTATGCGGCCAGGGACGGCGACAAATGAATCAGCGCTGTAGTGACGCCAGCCGGCCGCGCGGCTGACCCGTCGGCCTGTGAACGCTAGAATGCCGCAACGTCCCTTTCCCGTGTGCCATGAGCCTGCACCTCTACAACAGCCTGAGCCGACGGCTCGAAGCGTTTGCGCCGACCGACCCGGGCAACCCGACGATGTATGTCTGCGGGCCGACGGTCTACAACTACGTCCATATCGGCAATGCACGCGGCCCGGTGGTCTTCGGTGTGCTGGCGGATCTGTTGCGGCGGCGCTACGGCGCGCTGACCTATGCCCGCAACATCACCGACGTGGACGACAAGATCAACGCCGCCGCACGCGAGCAGCAGGTGCCGATCTCGGTCATCACCGACCGCTTTGCCGCGGCATACCGCGACGACATGGCCGCTCTGGGCGTCGCTCCGCCGGACATCGAGCCTGAGGCGACCGCACACATCGGCCCGATGATCGCGATGATCGAGCAGCTGATCGCCTCCGGGCATGCCTACGCAGCCGAAGGCCACGTGCTGTTCGCCGTTTCCAGCTTCGAGGGGTACGGCAAGCTCTCGCGTCGCAACATCGAGGACATGCTCGCCGGCGCACGCGTGGACGTGGCGCCCTACAAGCGCGACCCCGGTGATTTCGTCCTGTGGAAGCCCTCCGACGAAGGGCTGCCGGGCTGGGAATCGCCGTGGGGCCGAGGCCGCCCCGGCTGGCACATCGAATGCTCCGCAATGGCGGCCGTCCATCTGGGCGAGACCATCGATATCCATGCCGGCGGCGTGGATCTGCAGTTCCCCCACCACGAGAACGAGATCGCTCAGAGCGAGTGCGCCCATGGTGGGAAGCCGTTCGCGCGCTGGTGGCTGCACAACGGCATGCTTAACTTCGACGGCGCGAAGATGAGCAAGTCGGTCGGCAACATCGAGCGCGTCCATGACCTGGTGCAAAGGCACCCACCTGAAGCACTGCGCTACGCCCTGCTGTCCGCCCACTACCGTCAACCATTGGACTGGTCGGATGCGCTGATCGAGCGCTCCACGCGCACCCTGGACCGCCTGTACGGCACTATGCGCGACATCGATGCGCTCGCGGGCGATGCCGCGCCGGCCAGTACTGTGGATGTGCCGATACCGGCCGCGATCGAAGCGGCGCTGGACGACGACCTCAATACGCCACAGGCGCTGTCGGAGCTGGCATCCATCGCTACCAGGGCGCGCGGGATGCGCAACACGCTCGCTGCTGCAGGCGAAAACCCAAACCCGGCACAGTTGGCCCCGCTGCTGGCGTCCGCGACCGAGCTGCGCGCCGCAGGACGCGCGCTCGGGCTGCTGCAGCAGTCGCCCGAAGCGTGGTTCAACCGCGGCGGCGATGACGATGCCCATATCCAGGCGCTGATCGACGAGCGCACCGCCGCCAAGGCCGCCAAGGACTTCGCCCGCGCCGACGCCATTCGCGACCAGCTGGCAACCGAAGGCGTGGTGCTTGAAGACACGCCGTCAGGCGTGCGCTGGAAACGTGCCTGAACCGGTTCACGCTCTGCCGCATCTTTACGGGTTGACCGGTTTCCCTCCTGGACTCCCCGTCTCGCCGCTACCAATCCGTTGGCGCGAACCACCCATTTTTCAAAGCGAGCCGTACCGTGTCTGAAGCCAACCTGCCGACTCCGTTCCCACTGGAACCCAGCGCTGCCGAAGCGCAAGCCGCCATTCACGACGAGTTCGCGTTCTTCGGTGACTGGTCGGAGCGTTACCAGTACCTCATCGACCTGGGACGGAAACTGCCGGACCTTCCCCCCGAATTGAAGACCGAGGAGCATCGCCTGCTCGGTTGCCAGTCGATGGTCTGGATCGTGAGCAGCGGCAATACCGACAAGCTCGACTTCCATGCCATCAGCGATTCAGCCATCGTCTCCGGCCTTATCTACCTGGCGTTGCGCGTCTATTCCGGCCGCAGCGCCAGCGAGATCGTCGCCACCGATGCGGATTACATCGGCGATATCGGCCTGGCCAAGCACCTCTCGCCCACTCGCAACAACGGCCTGGCGGCCCTGCTCGCCTTCATCCGCGAGACCGCCAAGCAAGCGTTGGGGGAAACTTGAGTTATCGCTAGCCCGTAAACGGAAAAACCCCGCCATGGGCGGGGTTCCGGATAGGGCGCGCTGTGCGCGACACGGCCGCACAACGCAGCCGGGTCAGTCACCCATCTGCTTGCGCAGGTGCTCCCAACGTTCCTGCGCATCGATCGTGCGTTCGGCGGTCAACCGGGCATCCAGCCGCTCCAGACCGATTTCCTCACCGGTATCCACGCAATAGCCGTAATCACCGGTATCCACGCGCTTGAGCGTGCTGTCGATCTTGCTGATCAGCTTGCGGTAGCGGTCCCGGGTCCGAAGTTCCAGCGAGTTCTCGGTCTCGCGGGTCGCGCGCTCGGCCTCGTCGCCCACGTCACGGACTTCATCCTTCAGGTTCTCGATGGTCTGCTTGGACTCTTCGACCAGGTCGTCACGCCACTGCAGCAGGCGCTGGCGGAAGTACTCGAGCTGCAGAGCGCTCATGTATTCCTCCTCGACCGACGGGAAATAGTCCTTCGGCACGATCGGGCGACCCGATGCCTTGTCGATCTTGTGCGGGATCACCTTGAACTTCGTCTTTGGCGCGGGCGCCTGCGGCTTGCCCACAACCGCGACCGCCACCTTGCTCAGACGGCGCTTGGCCGGCGCGGCGGATTTAACCGGCTCGTTTACCGGAGCGGCAGTTTTTGCGGGCGATTTGGCGACTTTTTTCACTGCGGTTTTCTTGGCTGGCGCCTTTTTCGCCGGAGCGGGCGTCGCCGCTACGCTCTTGGTGGGCGCTTCCTTTTTCAGGGCAACCTTTTTGGCTGCGGCTTTCTTGGCTACCGGCGCCTTCTTCGTCGCGGCAGCGGATTTGGTGGTCGTTTTCTTGGCACTCGGCTTGCTGTCGATGGTACTGGCTACCTTCTTTTTCGCGGCCGCCTTGCTGGCAGGAGCCGTCTTGGATGGGGACTTGGCCGCCGGTTCAGCGGCTGCGGCGGACTTGGGGGCGGCGGGAGACTTCGCTGCCTTTGCCGTCTTCTTGGCCGCGGTCTTGCCTGGGGCCAGATCGGACGTGATCTTGGTTGTCTTGGCGACCTTCGTCGCGGATTTTTTAACGGCCACGAGCCACCTGTCCTGTTTCGGTTCCCTTGTGACGGGAAAGCGCGCTGTTATACCCTGCCCCAGCACCCGCGGCAACTACGCGAGAACGATGCCGCAAGTTATTCACCCGTCAGGCGCCGGCTGCAAGGCCAACGCTCCCGCTGCTGGACAGAGCGGTTATTCCCTTCATTCTACATTTCGCGCGTGACGACTGCCTGACATGGATCACCGTGATTGACCGACTGCTCATCGCGCTGCTGCGAGGATACAAGCGCTGGATCAGTCCCTTGCTGGGGCCACGCTGCCGGTTCCACCCCACCTGCTCGGAGTACGCGATGCAGGCGATCGCCCGCTTCGGCGCGCTCAAGGGCGGCTGGCTGGCGTTGCGCCGCATCCTGCGTTGCCATCCGCTGCACCCGGGCGGCAATGATCCGGTCCCACCTGCGTCCTGACGCCCCCCTTTCCCGAGGACTTCCATCAATGTCATCCCCCGCCACGCTTATCGTCAATGCCCGCTTGGTCAATGAAGGCCGCGAGTTCGATTCCGACCTGCGCATTGCGGACGGCCGCATCACCGAGATCGCTCCCGGCCTGTCGGCCCGGCACGGCGAGACGGTGGTCGACGCGGCCGGTCGCAGGCTGTTGCCGGGCATGATCGACGATCAGGTCCACTTCCGGGAGCCGGGAATGGAGTACAAGGCCGACATGGCTGTTGAGTCCGGCGCCGCCGTGGCCGGCGGACTGACCAGCTTCATGGACATGCCCAACACCAGTCCGCCAACGCTGGACGCGACCGCGCTGGAGGACAAGTACGCACGAGCCGCAGGCCGCGTTTGGGGAAACTACGGCTTCTACCTGGGGACCAGCACCGACAACCTGGAGGCCATCCAGCGACTGGATCCCCGCTCGGCGCCGGGGGTCAAGGTGTTCATGGGCGCGTCCACCGGCAACATGCTGGTCGATGATCCCGAGGTGCTGGACGCGGTTTTCCGCGACGTCCCCACGCCGATCATTACCCACTGCGAAGACACGCCGATGATCGAGGCGGCGACCGCGGTCTACAAGGCCAAATACGGCGACGACATCCCGGCCGAATGCCACCCCGATATCCGCTCGCGCGAGGCGTGCATCAAGTCGACCCGGCTGGCCATCGAACTGGCCCGCCGCCATGGCACCCGGCTGCACGTGCTGCACATTTCCACCGCTGACGAGCTGGCGCTGTTCGAGCGCGGCCCGCTGATTCGCGCCGACGGCAGCCGCAAGCAGATCACCGCCGAGACCTGCATCCACTTCCTGCGCTTCGATCGCAACGACTACGCCACGCTCGGCCACCTGATCAAGTGCAACCCGGCAATCAAGGACCCGGCCGATCGCGAGGCGCTGATCCGCGCGCTGGCCGATGACGTGATCGATGTGCTCGCGACCGACCACGCACCCCATCTACTGGAAGAGAAGCAGAACGTCTATACCCGCGCGCCCAGCGGTTTGCCATTGGTCCAGTACGCGCTCAACGCGGCACTAGAACTGGTCCACGAGGGGCACCTCACAACCGCGCAGGTGGTGCAGAAATTTGCCCACGCACCCGCCCAGTTGTTCGACGTCAGCCAGCGCGGTTTCCTGCGCGAAGGCTATGCCGCCGACCTGGTTCTGATCGACGACGTGCCGCTGACGGTCCGCCGCGAGGACGTGCTGTCCAAATGCGGCTGGTCGCCGTTTGAGGGCAAGACCTTCCACAGCCGCATCGGTGCCACCTGGGTCAACGGCACGCTGGCGTGGGACGGCGAGCGCCTGGTCGGCTCGCCGAATGGCCAGCGTCTGGTGTTCGACCGATGAGGGCAGGTGTCGCGGCCACTCTGCTGGTCCTGTCCGCTTGTGCCTGCAGCACCGCGATAACCACGGCGGGGGCGGTTCCGGCGGATCCGGTCGCAGTCGATGCACGTCCGACCGCTTCCTCTTCAGCGACGAGCAAAGAGACTATCGTTTTCCCGGCCAGCGTCGAACAGGGTTCTCTGGTGATCGGAAAGGTGCCGGTCGGCAGCCGCGTCCGCCACTCGGGGCGGGATCTGCGGGTGACGCCATACGGCACCGTGGTCTTCGGCATCGCGCGTGATGCGTCAGACGCCGCCAAAGTGGAGGTCACGCCGCCGGATGGCGAACCCACCACGGCGACGATTACGGTGAAACCCCGCGACTGGCCGATTGAGCGCGTCAACGGCGTACCGCCCAGCACGGTGAAACCGGCACCGGCGCTCGCGGCCAGGATTGCGCGCGAGCAGGCGCTGGTCACCGCCGCGCGCAAGCGGGAGGATGCCCGAACGGATTTCACCCAGGCGTTCATCTGGCCGGTCGCGGGCCGCATCAGCGGGCGATTCGGCAACCAGCGCGTGTACAACGGAACGCCCGGCGCGGCCCACTCCGGCATGGATATCGCCGTGCCTGCGGGCACGCCGGTGAAGGCGCCCGCCGCCGGCGTAGTGACCTTTGCCGACGACCTATACCTGACCGGCGGTACGATTCTGCTGGACCATGGCCACGGTGTCAGCTCGAACTTCCTCCACCTCTCGCGCATGGACGTGGCAGTGGGCGACCGCGTCGAGCAAGGCCAAGTGATCGCCGCGGTTGGCGCCACCGGACGTGCAACCGGCCCTCACCTGCATTGGGGCATGAACTGGCTGGACGTGCGCGTGGATCCGCTGCTGGTGCTCGAGCGGTCGCACTGAGCGCGTCAGCCCGCGACTAGGCTGGTTCGGCAGCCGCCACCACCGGCACCCGGCCGGTAACCCGGTCCCGGCCAGCGGCCTTACTGGCGTACAACGCGGCATCGACGCGATCGAGAAGCTGCGCCGCGGTCTCGCCCTCGGCGAGCTCGGCGACACCCAGGCTGAGCGAGGCATCGAAGAGGTGGCCGTCGATCGAAAGCGGGCGACAATTGACCGCCGAGCGCAGGTTCTCTGCAACTCCCATTGCCTCCTCCAGATGGGTATCGGGCAACACCACCAGCAACTCGTCTCCGCCCCAGCGACCAAGGCTGTCGTAGGTCCGCAGCCGGTTGCGGGTTCGCAGGGCAATGATTTTCAGGCATGAATCGCCGATGCCGTGCCCGTACTCATCGTTGATGCGCTTGAACCGGTCGATATCGAAGAACACCACCGACATTGGAATCCTCCGGCGATGCGATTCCTCCACGCAGGCCTGGAGGCGGTTCTGTATCGCGGGTCGCGACATCGAACCGGTGAGCACATCCACGCTCGCCAAGCGGCTGGCACGATCACGATCGCGACGCAATTGCTGCAGGGTATCGCTCAGTCCGATCATGAAAACCAGGCCCGCAAGCACCAACGTGCCCGGCAGAGCATGCATCAGCCAGGGCGGCCCCGACCACAGACCGCTGGTCTCGCCCACCCGGACGATCAACAGCGCCATCATCGGCAGCCACGCCACCAACACGAAGTACGCCGAGCGCCGGCGTTGAAGGCAGCCATGCACGGCCGCCACCATGATCAGCACCGCTCCGAGCAGCAATATCAGGTTGCCCACCACCGGCACCCACTCGGCCTCGCTGAGCCAGGTACTGACTGTAAATATCGCGAACAGGGCCACGCAGACCGACACCATCTTCCACAACGCCGGCTGCCGGGCCCGCATGTTCAGATAGCGGGTGAGGAAGACCACGCTGAGGATCGCAATGGCCACCACGAACAGGCGCGGCAACCGCCAGTCCGCGCCGAGTTGCTCCGCCAACGCCGGCACCATGCGGATATCGCCACTGTGGGTGGCAAAGAATCCGACCTGGGCGAGCATGCCCAGACTCAGGTACGCATAACCGCGCTCGCCGATACCGATCCAGAATCCCAGTGCCAGCAGCGCCATCAACCCCAGACCGCCCAGCAATACCGCCCGCCACGCTACATGGGCCAGGTCGGCACGATGGACCTCGTAGAGCGACTCGATCGATACCGCCATCGGCGTGCTGACCGGGGACTGGACGCGCAAGTAGATGGACTCCCCTGCCGCCAGTCCCGAGGGAAGCGGAATCACCAGGCCGCGGCTGGAAAAGCCGTGGTCGGCGTCGGGGCCAAGCAGCGCACGCGTAATCGGCGCGCTGCTGCCGGGCAGCCAGGCTTCCACCGTGTTGTGACCCGGGGAATGCAACACCAGCTGCGGCTGATCCGTCGCGCTCACCCAACGGTCCGCGGTGATTCTCCACCAGCGCGGCCGGGGCGTGAACTCGTGGATTATTCCGCCTGCAACGGGGGCGAATCCCGCATCCGACGCGCCGTCGACAACCGCCACCGGAGCCGGTTCCGGATCCAGGCGGGACACCGTGAGCTGGGCTAGAGTTCCCGGCGGAGGCGCACTGGCGGCCTGTCCGGCCATCGCCATCACCAGCCCTGGCAACAGGAAAAACAGCATCAGGACGGCCAAACGTCCTGACACGGAACGTCCCGGTCCGGCCGGCGTCGCTGTTGATTTCGATAGTGTCATACGCCCCCCGCGCACTGGTTCGCAGCATAACGGGCAAACAGTGCCGAGAACACCGGAGAGGCCGGATGCGCGTATGCGCCGGCAGCCGGAGACCGGCTCAGTCGCGGGCGGATCGCCACGCGATCCAGAGCGTCTGTACGGCAGGCAAGGGTGCGGTGGCGGCACCGGCGGCCAGCCGCTTGCGGGCGAGGGCCGCCCAGATCCGTCGTACGCGGCTACCCGGACGCTCCATGGGCCACTGCCGGCCGAGCTCTGCCGTCCATACGGCGACCGGATCACCGTCGGCGGCGCGGGCAAGCATGTCCAGCGGCACGCCGCCGTCACCTTCTTGGACCATCCGCCAATGCAGCAGGTTCGCCGCGACCGCCCGCTTATCACCGGGCCCGGGGGGCGCGTCGAACAGGGTGCTGTCGATTCGGGCGACGGCAGCCGCGAATGGCTCCAGCGTGTCGAACGCAGCAGCGACGCTCGCCGGTCGCTCGCGCGTGTCGGCGAGTGCAGGCAGCGCCTGGCCGAGTGCTTGCCAAGTTGCGGGAAGGTCCTGCAGGACGGTGGCCAGCGGATGACGTCTTGCGCCCCGGGCCCAGCCGCTCAACTCCTCCTGCCACCAGCCCAGCTTGGCCCTGCCCGGTATCGGGTCGGACCCGCCCCAGGCCGCATCGACCAGTTCCTGTTGCAATGTCGCCCACGCAAGGGCCACGTCGCGCTGGTCGGCGGGAACGAAGGCCTCGGCGATATTCCACTCGGGCCAGCGGCCGCGCCACTTGGCGAGGAAGTCGGCCAGAGCGGCCGAACCATCGTCACGCGCGTCGGCAGGACGATCCACATCCTCGGTGGTGTTGGATTCGCTCATCGGATCGCTGGCCAGATGGCGGGGTCGGCAAGCGCATCCGGATCACGCACCAAAACATCGCCACCCCACTCCGCCGGGTCGTCACCATCCAGGCGATACCCCCACAGCGCCACGACCGACGGCATCCCGGCGGCGCGCGCCGCGATAATGTCGCGTTCGTCATCGCCAACGTAGACGCACGATTGGGCCGCGACGCCGAGCCGCTCGGCGGCCACCGTCAGCGGCAACGGGTCTGGCTTGCGGGCGGCCAAGGTGTCACCGCCGATGAGTACCGCACAGCGCTCCTCCCAGCCGAGTATGGGGATCAATCGCTTCGCCAGATATTCGGGCTTGTTGGTCACGATACCCCAGACCGTGCCGGCCGATTCAAGCTTTCCCAGCACCGCCTCGATGCCGTCGAAGGGAGCGCCATGAAGGCCCAGCTCCTGCTCGTACCGATTCAGGAACTCTGGAATCCAGCTCTCCCGCTCGTCCGCATCGACTTCTGGAAACGCCGCGGCGGCCATCGCGCGGGCGCCCTTGGACACATGCGGGCGCAGCTGAGCGAGCGTCATCGGCTGACGTCCACGCGACTCGCGCATGGCATTGATCGTGGCCAGCATGTCCGGCGCGCTGTCCAGCAGGGTGCCATCAAGATCGAACAGGACGGTCCGGGGAAATTCCACGCTCAGCCTGCCTTGCGCGCGGCCGCCAGGTAATTGACGCCCGTCCGGCTGGTCAGTCGGGCGGCGTTGCGCCACGGCTCGTACATCAGGCCGGTGACGTCTTCAAGCTGCAATCCCGCGGCGCGCAGCCAGCTTCCCAACTCGGAGGGTTTGATGAAGTCCCGGTAGCGGTGGGTGCCCTTCGGCAACAGCCGGGCAACATACTCGGCGCCTACGATGGCCAGCGCGAACGCGGCCGGTGTGCGGTTGAGGGTGGACACGAATAGCTGGCCGCCGGGCTTGAGCAGTGTCGCGCACGCGTTGATCACCGCCCCGGGGTCGGGCACGTGCTCAAGCATCTCCATGCAGGTGACCGCATCGAAATGGCCGGGTAGCTCGGCGGCAAGCGACTCGGCCGATTGCAGCCGATAGGTGACCGCCGCTCCACTTTCCAGCGCGTGCAAGCGCGCGACCTTGATCAATTCCGGGGCCAGGTCGATGGCGGTGACTTGAGCGCCTTTGCCGGCCAGCGCTTCACTGAGCAGGCCACCGCCGCAGCCGATATCCAGCACCTGCTTGCCGGCCAGCCCCACTTGCCCGGCGACATAGGCCAGGCGCGGTGGATTGAGCGCGTGCAGGGCCTTTTGCGGACCGTGCGGGTCCCACCAGCGGCTCGCCAGGGCGCCGAACTTGTCCAGCTCGGCCTGGCTGAAGTTGTCATCACGCACGCGGTCGGTGGTGCTCATCGGGGGTAACTCCGGGTGTTCAAGCTTGGATCGCGGCGATCCGGGTGCGCCATTGGCGCGCGTTGGCAATCAGTGCCTGGCAGTCCATGCCGACCAGTTCGCGCTGCTGCAGGCGCGCCTTGCCGTCGATCCAGACATCGGTGACCTGATGGCGACCGGTGGCGTACACCAGCTGGGATACGACATCGTGCAACGGTTGGGTTTCGATCTGCTGCAGATCCACGCAGGCAAGGTCGGCGCGCTTGCCGACCTCGATCGAGCCGACGCTGTCGTCCAGACCCATCGCCTTCGCGCCTCCCAGGGTGGCGGCACGCAATGCACTGACGGCACTGAACGCGGTCGCGTCACCCGCCACGGCCTTGGCCAACTGCGCCGCGGTGCGCATCTCGCCGAACATATCCAGGTCGTTGTTGCTGGCCGCGCCATCGGTGCCAATCGCGATATTGATGCCGGCCTGCTCGAGTTTGCCGATCGGACAGAAGCCGGATGCCAGCTTGAGGTTCGACTCCGGGCAGTGCACCACGCTGACGCCGCGCTCCGCGCACAGCGCAATTTCCGCATCGGTCAGCGAGGTCATGTGGACGGCGATCAGCCGGTCATTGACCAGGCCCAGCCGGTCCAGGCGTGCCAGAGGGCGCTGGCCGTACTTCTGCACCGATTCCTCGACCTCGTGCCCGGTCTCGTGCGTATGCAGGTGCACCGGGATGTCGAGCTGGTCCGAGAGCATCCGGATCCGCTCGAAGCTGGCATCGGAAACGGTGTAAGGCGCATGCGGAACGAACGCCATCGACACGAGTGGGTCGTGGCGCCACTGGTCGTAAACCTCGATGGCGCGATCGAAGTACTCGGCATCCGTCTTCGCCCACGCAGTGGGGAAATCGATGACCGGGAGACCGACCCGGGCGCGGAAGCCGAGCTTCTGGTACGTCGCTGCCTGCACATCGGGAAAAAAGTAGTTCTCGTTGGCGCAGGTGGTGCCGCCGCGAAGCATCTCCGCCACCGCCAGCGACACGCCATCGGCGACGAATTCCGGACCGATGACCTCTCCTTCGATCGGCCAGATGTGCTCCTGCAGCCACACCATCAACGGCAGGTCATCGGCGATACCGCGCAGCAGCGTCATCGGATTGTGGGTGTGCGCGTTGACCAGGCCGGGGATCAGCACCGAGCCCGGCCGGGCCACCGTTTCGCGGGCATGAAAACGTTGCCTGGCCTCGCCAGTCGGCAGCAATCCGACGATCGCGCCATCCGTCACGGCGACGGCATGGTCGACCAGCACGGCATCACCGGGCGCGACCGGAACCACCCAGCCCGCCTCGATCAGCAGGTCGCATTGACGCGGCGCGGTATCGGTCATTACTTGACCCGGCTGACGTATTCGCCGGAGCGCGTGTCAACCCTGATGACTTCGTCCTGGGCCACGAAAAGCGGCACGCGCACGACGGCGCCGGTTTCCAGCGTGGCCGGCTTGCCGCCGCCGCCCGAGGTGTCGCCACGCACGCCCGGATCGGTCTCGACGATTTTCAGATCGACGAAGTTGGGCGGCGTCACGAAGATCGGGTTGCCGTTCCACAGGGTCACCACGCAGTCTTCCTCGCCTTTGAGCCACTTGGCAGCATCGCCGACGCCGTTCTTGTCGGCCTGGACCTGCTCGAAGGTCTGCGGGTCCATGAAATGCCAGTGCTCACCGTCGGTGTACAGGAACTGCATGTCCGTATCCATCACGTCCGCGCCTTCCAGCGAGTCGGTCGCCTTCATGGTGACTTCCTGCGTGCGCCCGGTCTTGATGCTGCGGTACTTCACGCGGGTGAAAGCCTGGCCCTTGCCGGGCTTGATGAAGTCCGTATCAGTAATGACGCAAGGCTCATTATTGATCAGGATCTTCAGGCCGTTCTTGACGTCGTTCAAGCCGTAGGTGGCCATCTGGAACTCCTGGAGTGTGGTGGAAAACGGGATGCCGCAGGCCGCCAATTTGACGGCCCGCTAGAATGGACGGCTGCGCCCGGCGGATCTGTCGCAGGCAAAACCGGATACGAATGATAACCGCAGGCCCCTCACCCATACAGCCGGACCCCACTCCGCAACGCTGGCAACAGTTGTGGCGCGATGCGGTGCGCGATCCGCGCGAGCTGGCCGGCCTGCTTGGACTGGACCCGGACGTGCTCGCGATCAGCGATGCGGCGGCCGCCCAGTTTGCGTTGCGGGTGCCACGCGGCTTCATCGCCCGCATGCGCCGCGGCGATCCGCATGATCCGCTGCTGCGCCAGGTGCTGCCGCTGGATGCGGAGATGCAAGCGAGCCCCGGATTCAGTCTCGACGCGGTGGGCGATGGTCCGGCCAACGCCGGCACCGGGGTGATACGCAAGTACCGCGGCCGGGCGTTGCTGGTCGCCACCGGCAGCTGCGCGATCAATTGCCGCTACTGTTTTCGTCGCCACTTCCCGTATGCGGAACAGAACGCGGCGGCGGCAGGATGGAGCGAAGCGCTCGCGGCAATTGCCGCCGACCCCGGCATCGACGAGGTGATCCTCTCCGGCGGCGATCCGTGGTCGCTGGCGACAGCGAAACTCGCCGCGCTCACAGACGCATTGGCGGACATTCCGCATATCCGCCGCCTGCGCGTGCATACCCGCCTGCCGGTAGTACTGCCCGAACGGGTGGATGCGGAACTGGCGCAGTGGCTGGCCAACCTGCCATGGCCGGTCGCGGTCGTGCTGCACGCCAACCACGCCAACGAGTTCGACGAACACGTCGATGCGGCCGTCGCGCGCCTGCGCGATACGGGCGCGACGGTTCTCAACCAGGCCGTGCTGCTGCGGGGCGTCAATGACTCGGTGGATGCACTGGCGGCGCTGAGCGAGCGTGGCTTTGCGGCGGGTGTGCTGCCGTATTACCTGCACCAGCTGGACCGCGTTCAGGGCGCCGCGCATTTCGAAGTCGACGATGCCCGCGCCCTGGAGCTGCACGCGCAGCTCGCCGTGCGCCTGTCGGGCTATCTGGTGCCTCGACTGGTGCGCGAGGTGGCCGGCGACACCGGCAAACGCCCACTGAGAGCACTGAGCGACGGCAACCAGTCCACCGCTGGATAGCCACGATCGTTGGTCACCACGCGGCATGAAGTGACCCAACGCAAGTCTTGGGTGACACTCTTGCGCGATACTCGCCGTCCAAAGCACCGGGAAGGAACGCAGATGCAACTGGGAAAGGACAAGACGCTGCGGGTGATGATCGTTGACGACAGCGTCGATGACGCCGAGGCCATCGCCAACACACTTCGCAACAGCGGGATTGCAGTGCGTCCCAGTCGCCCGGAGACCCCGGACGAGCTTGCCGGCTTGCTCGCCAGCCAGCCCCTGGACCTGCTGCTGGTGTCCCGGAGCTCGCAGGCCATCCCCTTGGAGCAGGTCGCTGCGCAGGTGGGCAGCAGCGGCAAGGACCTGCCGATGCTGGCGATGGTCGAGACCATGGATACCCAGCAGATGCTGGAAATGGCCAACCTTGGCATCCGCGCCGCCGTCCTGCGCGGCCAGCCCGCGCATATGGAAGCGGTGATCCGCCGCGAGTGGAGCGACCTGGAGGCCCGGCGCGCGCTGCGCCGGCTGGAATCGCAGGTGCGCGAAACCGAACGCCGCTGCGACGCATTGATCGACTCGTCCCGGGACCCGATCGCCTACGTGCACGAGGGCATGCACATCCGCGCCAACAGCGCCTACCTGGAGATGTTCGGCTTCGAGTCCTTCGAGGACATCGAGGGGATGTCCCTGCTGGATCTGATCGCGCCACAGCACATCGATGAATTCCGCGAGCTGTTGAAGCGCCTGGGCAAGGGCGAGGCCGCGCCAACGCGCCACGAAATCGAAGCGCGCACGCTGGACGGCACCGGCTTTCCGGCGGTGATGGAGTTCACCTCGGCCACCTACGAGGGCGAAGCCTGCCAGCAGATCGTCCTGCGCCGACAGGAGCTGGATCCCGAGCTGGTCCGCGAGATGGAGGAGCTGCGCCATCGCGACCAGGTCACCGGCCTGCTCAACCGCGCCAGCTTCCTGCGCACGCTGGAGGACGCCGTTACCGATGCCGCCCGCGACGCAGGACGCCAGGGATTCCTGCTGGTGGAACCCGACCACTATGCCCACCTGCTGCAGGACATCGGCCTGGATGCCGCCGACGAGCTGATTGCCGCGTGCGCAAAGCGACTGCAGAGCGCACTGGGGGAAAATGATGTCGCGGCGCGTTTCAGCGAACACCAGTTCGCCGTCCTCCGCCCCGACAGCGACTATCACGACACCGCCGCGCTGGGCGAGTCGATCCGCGCCGCCTTCGCCGATCACGTGCTGGAGACGGAGGCCCACTCGCTCAATGCCACTGTCAGCATCGGCGGCGTCCAGATCGGGCAGAAGATCGCCAGCGTCCCCGAAGTGCTGGGCAAGGCGCACGAAACCGTACAGGCCAACCTGGCGGTCGGCGGTAACCGGGTGGAGATCTTCGACCCCGGCGCGGTGGACCGCGCCGAGCAGGAGCGGATCGATGCGTGGGTGACCCGGATCCGCGACTCCATCGACGGTGACCGCTTCACCCTGCACTACCAACCGCTGATCGGCCTGCATGGCGAGCCGATCGAGATCTACGACGCCTACCTGCGCATGCTCGGCGAACACGGCGAACTGGTCCCGCCGCCCGCGTTCCTGCCCATTGCCGAGGAACACGGCCTGCTGTGGGAGATCGATCGCTGGGTGGTGGGCAAGGCAATCCATGCGATCGGTGCGCGCATGAAGGCGGGCCATCGCACGACGCTGATGGTGCGCATCAGTGAAGTGTCCTTGCAGGACGACAGCCTGGCGCAGCACATCACCGAGCGCCTGGCCAAATTCGACGCCGACGGCGCCCTGCTGGTCCTGCAGTTGCCAGAGTCCAAGGTGTTCACCCACCTCAAGGCGGCCAAGGATTTCCAGCAGCAGATGGCCAAGCTCGGGGTTCGGGTCGGCCTGGAGCAGTTCGGCAGCGGCTTGAACTCCTTCCAGCTGCTGAGCCATTTCGATGCGGCGTTCCTGAAGCTCGACCGCAGCTTCATGGAAGATCTGCCGGCCAATCCCGAGTACCAGGCGAGGGTCCGCGAGATTGCCGCGAAGGCGCGGGAAACCGGACCCCAGACCATCGCCGAATTCGTCCAGGACGCGGCCAGCATGAGCGTGCTGTTCGCTGCCGGGATCGACTATGCGCAAGGCCAGTTCCTGGCCGGCGCCGGACCCGAAATGGATTACACGTTCGGCTGAGCGCGGAGACCGGCAACTGGTTCAAGCAGGCCAAGCACAAAAACCCGCCGGATGGCGGGTTTTTGCTGGCATCGAGAATGCGGGTCAGGCCACCGTACGCACGGTGTTGGCCCGCGCCCGCAGCGCGCCGATACGCTCCTCCAGCGGCGGGTGGCTGAGCAGCAGGCGGCGCAAGCCATGGCCCACCGCGCCGCTGATGCCGAACGCGGCCACCTGGTTCGGCAGGGTGTTGACGCCGTGGTTCTGGCCGAGCCTCTGCAAAGCGGCAATCATCTTGTCCCGACCCGCCAGGCTCGCGCCGCCGGCATCGGCGCGGAACTCGCGGTAGCGCGAGAACCACATCGCAATCATGTTCGCCAGCAGGCCAAAGACCATGTCCAGCACGAACACGGTGATGTAGTAGCCAAAGCCGACCCCGTTGCCCTCGCGGTTGCCGCTCAGGTAGCTGTCGACGATCCGTCCGACAATACGGGCCGCGACGATCACGAACGTGTTGAGCACGCCCTGCACCAGCGCCATCGTCACCATGTCGCCGTTGGCCACGTGGCTGACCTCGTGGGCAAGCACCGCTTCCGCCTCGTCCCTGCTCATCGCGCCCAGCAGGCCGGTGGATACCGCCACCAGCGAGTTGTTGCGAGTCGGGCCGGTGGCGAAAGCGTTGATCTCCGGCGCCTCATAGATGGCAACCTCCGGCATCTTGATCCCGGCTGCCTCGGCCTGCCTGCGCACCGTGGCGACCAGCCACTGCTCGGCCTCGTTGCGCGGCGTCTCGATCACCTGTGCACCGGTGGAGCGCTTCGCCGCCCACTTCGAAATCATCAACGAGATCAGTGAACCGCCAAAGCCGAAGATCAACGCGAACACCAGCAAGGTGCCGTTGTCACCCAGCCGGATGCCGAAAACACCCTGCAGTACGCTCAACACCACGCCCAACAGCACCATCACTGCCAGGTTGGTGGCCAGAAACAACCCGATCCGCTTGAACATCGACATTTCCCTTCCTGCGCAGGTTGCGCAGCTGTATCGCAATCTGTGGCACGCTCGGGCCGAATTCAAGAGCCAGCGACCTCGAAGCACCATGGCATCAGACCCGGATTGCCCGCAGTTGATGACCGACGGAGCGCAGCCGCGCGCTACCGCGCCGCGGAGCACCTACCGCGGCCGGTTCGCGCCCTCCCCGACCGGTCCACTGCATGCGGGCTCGCTGCTGTCCGCGCTCGGCAGCTGGCTGCTCGCCCGCTCAGCCGGTGGCCAATGGCTGGTACGCATCGAGGACGTTGACCGCACCCGCGAGGTCGCCGGCGCCGCCGCGGCCCAACTGTCCGCGCTGCATGCATTCGGACTGCACCCCGACGCGCCGGTGGTGCACCAGTCGCAACGCGGGCCGCGCTATCAGCAAGCGCTACAAAAATTACTCGACGCCGGGCTCGCCTTCGAGTGCCACTGCAGCCGTGGCCAGCTGGCCGCGGTTGGCGGAATCCATCGCCGCTGCCTGGCACGGTCGAATCGCCGCGACCCCGCGATCCGCTTTCGGGTCGCCGACAACAGCCGGATCTCCTTCACCGACCGGATCCGTGGAACCGTGCAGCAGGATGTGGACCGCGAGGTCGGCGATTTCGTCATCCGCCGTTCGGATGGATGCTGGGCCTACCAGTTGGCCGTGGTGGTGGACGACGCCGCACAGGGCATCACCGAAGTGGTCCGGGGGGCGGATCTGATCGGCTCCACCGCGCGCCAGATCCTGCTGCAACGTGGATTGGGCCTGCCGACCCCGCGCTACGCCCATTTGCCCGTGTTGCTGGACGCGGCCGGCAAAAAGCTGTCCAAGTCAGAGCGCGCGCATCCATTGGACCCGTCCGATCCGGTTCCGGCCCTGCGTAGCGCGTGGCGAATGCTCGGCCAGGATCTCGCCTGCCTAGGCGACGCCGCCGACGTGGAGACGCTTCTGGACCGGGCCGTTGCGAACTTTGAACCCGGTCGGATCCCGGCCCAACCGGCGCGGAGCGAACCGTTCGCGGCCTCGCACAAACGCTGAGGCTCTGATACACCTTGGATACCCCGCGCCAGGCATCACCCGCCTGCCGCAAGCGTAAATCCCACCGGCCCTCGTCTAGGAGAACACCATGTCGCAACGCATCGCTCTGGTCACTGGAGGTGCCGGCGGAATCGGCACCGCAATCATCAAGCGCCTCAGCAAAATGGGCCACAAGGTGGCGACCAACTACCGCGACGAGGCCCGCGGACGCGCCTGGCAGGAGAAAATGAAGGCGGAGGGTTATGACGTCGTGCTCGCTGCCGGCGACGTGTCCTGCCCCGAGCAGAGCGCGGCGATGGTCCGCGACATCGAGAATCAGCTCGGGCCGGTCGACATCCTGATCAACAATGCCGGCATCACCCGCGACGCCACGTTCCACCGGATGACCCCGCAGCAGTGGGAGGAGGTGATCTGCACCAACCTCAACTCGTGCTTCAACGTCACCCGCGCGGTCATCGAAGGGATGCGGGCACGAAAGTGGGGGCGCATCGTCCAGATCAGCTCAATCAACGGACAGAAGGGTCAGTACGGCCAGGCCAACTACGCCGCGGCCAAGGCGGGCATGCACGGCTTCACCATCTCGCTGGCGCAGGAAAACGCACGGATGGGAATCACCGTCAACACGGTATCCCCGGGTTACATCGGTACCGAGATGGTGATGGCCGTACCCGAGGAGATCCGCGAGAAGATCATCGCCCAGATTCCCACTGGCAGGCTCGGCACGCCCGAGGAAATCGCCTACGCGGTGAGCTTCTTCATTCCCGACGAAGCCGGCTGGATCACCGGTGCAAACCTGTCTGCCAACGGTGGCCAATACATGGGCTGGTAGCATCGCCTGCGCCCCGGGCGATGTTGCAAGCCTCCGGTTGCTCCGCCATGCTGCGGGGCATCATTGCTGCAGGCGAGCTGTCGATGTCATCCAAGCGTGTCATCAAGAAATATCCCAACCGGCGTCTTTACGACACCCGCATCTCGAGCTACATCACCATCGAGGATGTGCGCCAGTTGATCATCGATGGCGAGGAGTTCGAGGTCGTTGATGCGCGATCCGGCGAGGATCTGACCCGCCAGGTGTTGCTGCAGATCATCACCGAGCACGAGCAGGATGGAGAGCCGATGCTCTCCACCGAGCTGCTGAGCCAGATCATCCGCTTCTACGGCGACTCGCTCCAGGGCTATATGGGCAGCTACCTGGAGCAGTCGATGCAGGCCTTCCTCGATCAGCAGCAGCAATTCCGCAAGCAGATAGGCAACGTGCTGGGCCAGACGCCGTGGACGATGATGAATCAGCTCACCGAGCGCAACATGAGCTTGTGGAAGGAATTCCAGAAGAACTTCTCCGCCAGCGTCGGCCAGACGCCCAGGTCCGAGCGCAAGACCGACGAGCCGTCGGATTCCTGATCGCAGCCGTTACTGTGGCGTGCCGCCGCAGTACTTCTCGTAGAACCCCATCGCCTGGGGCATGAGCCCCTGCAGCGTCTGGATACGGTTGGCCGGATCCGGATGGGTCGAGGCGAACTCCGGCGGACGCGCACCGCCGCCCAACTGTGACATGCGCTCCCACAACGGCACCGCTGCACGGGGGTCGTAGCAGGCCGCCGCGGCGAGCATCAATCCGATCTGGTCAGCCTGGGTTTCGTGGTTCCGCCCGTACGGAAGGATCAGCCCGTACTGCGCACCGGCGCCGAGGGCAGCCATTACCGCCTGTTGCTGCTGTGGATCCATACCGTCCACGGCCATGCTCGCCGCGATCTGTCCCATCTGCACCAGGTTTTGCTGGGCCATGCGCTGCGAGCCATGCCGCAACAGCGCGTGGGCGATTTCGTGCCCCATCACGACCGCCATCGCGTCCTCGGTCTGGGTGATCGGCATCAGCCCGGTGTAGACGGCCATCTTCCCGCCGGGCAGGCAGAAGGCATTTGCCTCGTCGGACTGGATCACGCTGACGTCCCACTGGAAATCCTGGTAGGTGGTCGGCGCCTGCTGCTGGTTCTGCGCAGCGAGATCCGCGGTCACCTGCGGTACCTTTTCGATCAGTCGGTTGGCGATCGCGCGGATCTGGCGGCTGGCCGGCGCATCGGGCGGCAACAGCGCACCCTGGCCCTGTGCATCCGCCTTGACCTGGCGATAGGCCTGGGCGCCCAGGTCGACTTCTTTACTGGTGCTGACGCCGTAGTGCGCGGTCTCGCCGGTGTACGGATCCGTCTCGGCTGAGCCGAACCACTGCCACGCGGCGAAGGCGGCGAATGCCACCAGGATCCACCAGCGCACGCCAACACCGCGGCGACGCCCCGGACCAGGCCGATTTCCCATGCGATCGGAGTTCATCGTGTTTCCTCAAAGGGGCCGGGGTGCTGCCGGCTCAGATCTCGCGCACCACGCGGAAGCCTACGCGCGCATTTGTGGTGTTCGCGTCACTGCCCAGCCGCCATGTCGAACGGGTCTGTTCGGGCGAGCTCGCCCACGAGCCACCACGCACCACGCGCTCACGACAGCCCGGGTTGACCCACGCCTTGCCCGAAGCGGGCGCGCGACGGTAGCTGCCGTGCCAACAGTCGCCAACCCACTCACTGACATTGCCTGCCACATCGAAAAGACCGAACCCATTGGGCGCGAAGCTGGCTGCAGGCGCCGGCCCCCAGGCACCATCACCGTAACCTTCAAACGCATTGCGCCAATGTCGACCGCTGGGCGACTCGTCCAGCGCGCCGGTGTAATTGCCGCTGCCCGGCGGCGGCGCACCCTCACCCCAGGGGTACGGACCCGGGTTGCCGGCACGCAGCATGTACTCGAACTCGGCCTCGCTCGGCAGGCGGTAACGCTGCCCGGTCTGCTCGGCGAGCCATTCGGCATAGGCGTCGGCATCACGGGCACCAACGTGGAGCACCGGCAACTCGTCCGCGGCGGGTTTGCCGGTGTAGTCGTGGCGCCAGTCGACGCCGTTGCGGCGAACGAGATTGCCGCTGCGTTCGTCGTAGATGGTGGAATATCCGCGCCGCGCGGCGCGCGTGGTGTAACCGGTGGCGGTAATGAAGCGTCGGAACTCGGCCACAGTCACTTCGTGCTGGGCGACCGCGAGGCCGCGGTCAAAGCGGATAGTCCGAGAAGGGCGCTCGGCGTCCGTCGCATCCGCGTCGGAATCACTGGCGCCCATGCGGAACCCACCGTGCGGAATCACCACCATGGCCGGTCCACGACCACCTAGCCGGAGCGCCTCGGTAAACACCTGGCCCGGCCGGAAAAGTCCGTAGTGGCTGGCAAGCTCAATGCGCTCGCGCAGCTCGATGGCGGCGGGATTGGCCTCCGGGGCGATGCGCAGCAGGTTCGCCAAGTGGCCGCGCGCAACATCCACACCACCCTCGACGCTCAGTGCGGCAATGCCCTGGTCACGCAGGCTGCCGATGCGCGCAAGCCGCACGCGTGCGATCTGTGACCGCGCCCGGTCCACGGTGCCCGCGTCCGGGCGCACGTCCGCGGCCTTGTCGAGCCAGCTGTCGGCCTGCTCGTAATCGTCGGCCTCGGCAGCCTTTTCGGCGCGCCGGATGAGGGCGCTCTCTGCGGCGGCCAGCCCTTGCATGGCCCGCGCGTTGCCCGGGCGAATCTCCAGTGACTGGAGGAACCAGCCGATCGCGCCGCCGTCGCCGACTTCGCCGATGTCATCCTGATTCAGTGCCCGCTCGCCGCGCAGGCTGGCCTCCTGCGCGCGCTCGACCGTCTGCAGCTCATCCAGGTAGGCAATGACGCGGGGGTCTTGCGGAGCCACGACGCGGACAACCGAGCCCACCTCCTGCGCCTGCCGCAAGCCCGATGGGTCGTCTTCGACTGCTGCAAGCGCCTCGCCCGCGCGGGCGATCAGGGCATCCAGCGCATCACCGAGTCCCTGGCGGATTTCCGGATCGTCCGGTGCCGTCTGGCGCAGCGCAAGGTAGAGCGGGACCGCGTCGCCATCGCCCCCGAACAGACGGCCCTCGTCGAGCGCTTCGCGAGCCTTCTCTTTCAGCTCGTCGGTGTTGCCTTCATCCACATCGATGGCGGGCGCTTCCCACACGACCGCTTCGGGTAGCGCTTCGTCCGGGCCGATGGTGACCACGGGCGCCGTTGCAGCCGACCCGTTCGGAGCAGCGTCGTCGACCGCAGCACCATCACCGGAGCGGGAGCATCCCGAGCTGATCAGGACTGCCGCAAGCAACAGCGCCTTCACTGCGAGGCCAGCCTTCAGGCCCTTCGCGCGCGACGACACCGCTGGCACTGGGTTGCGCAATCGTCCTCCTCGCCTGTCGGCTGTCGCTGTGGACGCGCCGTAAAGGCACGCTGAAAGTAGGCTATTGTCGCCGCTTGCGGCAACTCCCGTCTCCGGCTTACTCCACGTGACAGAATCACCGAATTCCAACCGCCCTCCCACCTCCTCCTCCCCCGTCTGGATCGACGCCCCGGAGCAGCTCCGCGCCCGGCTAGCCCACGGACCCCGCAGGATCGGGGTGGATACCGAATTCATCCGCGAACGCACCTATTGGCCGAAGCTGGCTCTGGTGCAGATCGCGCTGGAGCGCGACGGCCGGCTCGAGATCCTGCTGGTCGACAGCCTGGCATCGGGCATCAACGAAGCGCTCGCCTCGATCCTCGCCGATACAGCGATCCTGAAGATCATGCACAGCCCCAGCGAGGACCTGGTGGCATTCAAGCATGCGTGCGATACGTTGCCGCGGCCGCTTTTCGACACCCAGCTGGCGGCTTCACTGACCGGCGTGGGAGGCGGCATGGGGTACCAGAAGCTGGTGGAAAGCATCACCGGCGTACCACTGGCCAAGGGCGAAACGCGCTCGGACTGGTTGCGTCGTCCGCTGTCGGCATCGCAACTGGAATACGCCGCCGACGACGTTCGCCATCTGTTCGAGCTGCACGACGTGCTGGACAGCATGTTGCACAAGCAGGGCCGCAGTGAGTGGCTCGCCGCGGACGCGGAGCGCACCCTCGCCAACGCCGATGCGGACGGGCTGGAACGCTGGCCACACCTGTCGCTGCGCGGTGCGCAGTTCCTTGATCCGGATGCCCAGCGCAGCGCTATCCGGCTGCTGCGCTGGCGCGACCGCTATGCCCGCCAGACCGACCGTCCCCGTGGCTGGATCCTGGACAATGAGCTGGCATTGCTGATCGCGCGGGAAAAGCCCGCCGACGCTGCGGCGCTGCAGGGGTTGCTCGACGGCCAACCCAAGGCACCGCGCAAACTGACCGACGTCATCTGGAATGCATTGCGCACCCCTGTTGACGACGAAGGCGGCGCGCCCGATGCCCGGCTCGCGGAGAAACGCGACAAAGCCCGCTTGCGCGCCCTGCAGGACGCGGTCGCTGCGGTGAGCGAGCGGTTGGATCTGTCTGCCGGCGTGCTCGCATCGCGCAAGCACCTGGAAAGCCTGCTTGACCACGGTGAGTGGCCTGATGCTCTCGCCGGCTGGCGGCAGGAAGCGCTGGAACCAGTGCTGACACCATTGCTGGAAGCAAAACACTAGCGCTGGCGTCGTCGCCCCGTTAGACTTGGCTCCGCTTTCATGGGGCGGTAGCTCAGCTGGGAGAGCGCCACGTTCGCATCGTGGAGGTCAGGGGTTCGATCCCCCTCCGCTCCACCATGAAGCAGTCCGGATAGCATCCGAAACGGTAAAGGGCCCTGCCACTGGCGCAGGGCTTTTTGCTTTGCGGTTCTCCCGATTTCCTGTCCGAATGGCGCTGGTTTGTTTGCCTCATCAGGGCAAGTCGCGTCGTGGGCTTATCTGCCGCACAGGATGTGCCGAAGGTCACTTGACGCCTTCCGGAGCGATCACCAGAGTCGATTCACGCGGTTCTCCCTCCTGTCTCCAACGCTTTGGGTACGTCAAAGCCGGTCGAGCACACCAGTGGCGCATGAACGATGGATAGACGGCAGTTTCTCACTCTCAGCAGCCTCGGCTTCGCCGGTCTTGCGATACCCGGTTGGGGTCACGCCATCGCGGCGGAAGCACTTCTGGATCCCGCACTCGACGTGGCGATGAAGAAATCGCTCGCCGACACGGCACTGCAGGCGGCCACCGACAGCGGCGCGTCGTACTGCGACGTCCGCATAGGTCGCTACCTTCGCCAGTTCGTGATCACGCGCGAGGACAAGGTCCAGAACGTGGTCAATACCGAATCCACCGGCATCGGCGTGCGTGTCATCGCCAATGGCGCCTGGGGTTTCGCCGCCACCAACGACATGGGCGCGGCGGGCGTCGCCGAGGCGGCCAGGCAGGCGACAGCCATCGCCAAGGCAAATGCGAAGCGACAGACGGCACCGGTTGAACTGGCGGCCACGCCGGGCCTGGGTGAGGTGAGCTGGAAGACGCCAATCCGCAAGAACGCGATGGCGGTGCCGGTCAAGGAAAAGGCCGATCTCCTGCTTGGCGTCAACGCCGACGCGATCGGAGCCGGTGCAAGCTTCGTCAACTCGATGCTGTTCCTGGTGAACGAGCAGAAATATTTTGCCTCGACCGATGGCTCCTACATCGATCAGGACGTGCATCGCATCTGGGCGCCGATGACGGTCACCGCGATCGACAAGGCCAGCGGCAAGTTCCGCACCCGTGCTGGGCTGTCGGCGCCCATGGGCATGGGGTTCGAGTACCTCGACGGGGACGCAGCGGGCCGCTTCGTGCTGCCAAACGGCGTCACCGCCTACGGCCAGTCCTACGACATGCGCGCCGACGCCGTCGCTGCCGCCAAGCAGACCCTGGAGAAGCTCAAGGCGCCTTCGGTCAAGCCCGGCAAATACGATCTGGTGCTCGATCCATCGCACACCTGGCTGACCATCCATGAATCGATCGGCCATCCGCTGGAGCTGGACCGCGTCCTTGGTTATGAAGCCAACTACGCAGGCACCAGCTTTGTCACGCTGGACAAGGTCAGGGACCGGTTCCAGTACGGCAGCGAGCAGGTCAATATCTTCGCCGACAAGACCCAGGCCGGAAGCCTCGGCGCGGTCGGCTACGACGACGAGGGAGTGAAGACCCGGCGTTGGGACCTGATCAAGGACGGCAAGCTGGTGAATCTGCAGGCGACCCGCGATCAGGTACACCTCCTTGGCGAGAATGCCTCGCACGGGTGTTCCTACGCGGACTCGTGGTCGAGCGTGCAGTTCCAGCGCATGCCCAACGTATCCATGGCCCCGGGCAACGCGAAACTCAGCGTCGCCGACATGATCAAGGATGTCGAGAAAGGCATCTACATCATCGGCGACGGCTCCTTCTCGATCGACCAGCAACGCTACAACGCGCAGTTCGGCGGCCAGCTGTTCTACCAAATCGAGGACGGAAAGATCACCGGGATGATCGAGGACGTCGCCTACCAGATCCAGACGCCGGAGTTCTGGAATTCCTGCGCGGCGGTCTGCGACAAGAGCGACTACCGCTTCGGTGGCTCGTTCTTCGACGGCAAGGGCCAGCCATCGCAGGTGTCGACGGTGTCGCACGGGTCGAGCACGGCTCGCTTCAACGGCGTCAACGTGATCAACACCGCCCGCAATCTGGGTTGATGGCAGGACACGGGAGATGATGGACCGCCGCGATTTCCTCAAGGCCTCCAGCGCAGGGATTGGGCTGCTGTTGTTGCCCGCATTCGGCCGCGCGATCGCCGCGGAGGAGCTGATCACCCGCATCGATGCCGTCTTGAAGAAGCGTCTGGCCGATACCGCGCTCGATACCGCCAGAGCCGGTGGTGCGACTTATTGCGACGTGCGCATCGGACGCTACCTGCGCCAGTTCATCACCACCCGGGAAGACAAGGTCGAAAACGTCGTCAATACCGAATCAACGGGTGTCGGTGTCCGCGTGCTGGCCAACGGCGCCTGGGGGTTTGCCGCCACCAACCAGCTCGGCGACGATGCGGTAGCCGAGGCGACGCGGCAGGCGCTCGCGATTGCGAAGGCCAATTCCGGGACGATCACCGAACCCGTCCAACTGGCCCCGGCCCGCGGCGTCGGCGAGGTGACCTGGGCGACGCCCATCCAGCGCAACGCGATGGAAGTGCCGATCAAGGACAAGATCGAGCTGCTTATGTCGGCCAATGCCGCGGCGACCGCCGCCGGAGCCAGCTTTGTCGCGTCGCGGATGTTCCAGGTCAACGAGCAGAAGTACTTTGCTTCCACCGATGGGTCCTATATCGACCAGGACATCCATCGCATCTGGACCCCGTTCACCGTCACCGCGATCGACAAGGCCAGCGGCAAGTTCCGCAGCCGCGACGGCCTGTCATCGCCGATGGGGATGGGGTACGAGTTCCTCGACCCGAAACCGCAGCACCGCTTCGAGTTGCCCGGCGGCGTGGTGATGTACTCGGACTCCTACGACATCGTCGCCGATGCCGCTGCTGCGGCGCGCGACGCCAGGGCGAAGCTCAAGGCGCCGTCGATGAAACCCGGCAAATACGACCTGGTCCTCGACCCCAGCAACCTGTTCCTCACCATCCATGAATCGGTCGGTCATCCGCTCGAGCTGGACCGCGTGCTCGGCTACGAGGCCAACTACGCCGGCACCAGCTTCGCCACGCTCGACAAGTGGCGCTCGGGTGATTACCGCTACGGCAGCGACAAGGTGACGTTCATCGCCGACCGGACCCAGCCGCACTCGCTGGGCGCAATCGGCTTCGATGACGAGGGCGTGGCGGCCAAGCGCTGGAACCTGGTCGAGGACGGCGTACTGGTGAATTACCAGGCCACCCGCGACCAGGCCCACATCATCGACGAAGCGCACTCCCAGGGCTGTTCGTATGCGGACTCGTGGTCGAGCGTGCAGTTCCAGCGCATGCCCAACGTCTCGCTGGCGGCCGGCAAGTCGGCGCTGTCGCCGGCGCAGATGGTCAAGGACATCGACGACGGCATCTACATTTTTGGCCGTGGTTCCTACTCGATCGACCAGCAGCGCTATAACGCCCAGTTTGGCGGTCAGCTGTTCTACGAGATCAAGAACGGCGAGGTCACCAACATGATCGAGGACGTCGCGTACCAGATCCGCACCCCGGAATTCTGGAACGCCTGCTCGGCCATATGCGATCAGCGCGACTACCGCCTTGGCGGATCGTTCTTCGACGGCAAGGGCCAGCCGTCACAGGTTTCCGCGGTCTCACACGGATCCAGCACCACCCGCTTCGACGGCATCAACGTCATCAACACAGCACGCAACCTCGGCTGACCGGCCAGGCACGCACCAATCAGGAGTTGCACAGATGGGTATGTTCACCGAACAGGAAGCCAAGGCGATCCTCGACAAGGTTATCGCCTTGTCGACGGCCGACGAGTGCACGGCGACGCTGACCGGCGCGATCGACGGCAACGTCCGCTTCGCGCTGAACAATATCTCCACCAGCGGCGTGGTCAGCAACACCGAGCTCGGGGTGCAGGTGGCGTTCGGCAAGCGGGTCGGCACCGCGACGATCAACGAGTTTGATGACGCGGCGCTGCAGCGGGTCGTGCAGCGCGCGGAGGAGCTGGCCAAGCTGGCACCGGAGAACCCCGAGTTTGTGCCCGCTGTCAGCAAGCAGAACTACACGCCCAGCCCGACCTTCAACGCTGCTACCGCTGCGATCACTCCCGAGTACCGGGCCAAGGTCGCGGCTGACTCGATCGCGCCAAGCAAGGCGGAGAATCTGGTTGCCGCCGGCTTCCTCGACGACGGACAGCGCTTCTCCGCGATCGCCAACAGCAATGGTAATTTCGCGTACCAGAAGTCCGCCGCGATGGATTACACCTGCACCGTGCGTACCGAGGACGGCACCGGTTCGGGCTGGGTCGGACGCAACCTGGCCGACGTGAGCGACTTCAACGTTGGCAACGACATCCAGACCGCGATCCGCAAGGCGCGCAGCTCCGCCGGCGCCAAGGCGTTGGAGCCGGGCAAGTACACGGTGATCCTGGAACCGGCCGCTGCCGCCGGCCTGGTGTCGTTCATGATGCGCTTCTTCGATGCACGCCAGGCCGACGAGGGCCGCAGCTTCCTGTCCAAGAAGGGCGGCGGCAACAAGCTTGGCGAACAGGTGTACGACCCCCGTGTGAATATCAGCGCCGATCCGTGGCATCCCGAAGCGGCGGTCCTGCCCTGGGACGACGAGGGCCTGCCGCGCGAGAAGATGGCCCTGGTCAAGGATGGCAAGATCGCCAACCTGCAGTACTCGCGGTTCTGGGCCCAGCAGCAAGGCAAGCGTGCGGTCGGCCGGCCCGGCAACCTGCTTGTGGCCGGTGGGACCAAATCGACCGGCGATCTGGTGCGGGAAACGCAGCGCGGCATTCTGGTCACCCGGACCTGGTACATCCGCATGGTCGATCCGCAGACCGTGCTGTTGACCGGGCTGACCCGCGACGGAACGTTCTATATCGAGAACGGGGAGATCAAATACCCGGTCAAGAACTTCCGCTTCAACGAGTCGCCGGTGATCATGCTCAACAACATCGACGAGCTTGGCCGACCGGTCCGCGTAGCCGGGGATGAGTCGGACATGGTGATGATGATCCCGCCGATGAAGCTGCGCGATTTCACCTTCACCTCGCTGTCGGACGCGGTCTAGGCGGTGCTCGCGGTGCGTGGCCGTTTGTGATCGCGGGATGAGCAGCGTCGCTGAGCGCAGGAAGTTCCTGCGCCTGTTCGGGGCGGCCGCGGCTGGCGCCCTGCTCGGTCCGCTTCCGTTCGCCACCCGCGCGCAGAGCACAAATTACGACTTCTGGTTCACGCGCCTGCGCTACGAATCCGGTGACTGGGACGTGGACGAGCGGATGCCGGCCAACGTGCTGACCTCGCTGATCGACTACACCAGCCTTCGGGTCGACCCGAAGGAACACGTGCTCGATCTGGCCGACCCGAAAATGCTGATGGCTCCGTTCTGCTACCTCGCCGGGCACAAGCTGGTCGAGTTCAATCCGGCCGAACGCCGCAACTTCGAGCACTACGTGCGCAACGGCGGGTTCGTGTTCGTCGATGACTGCAACCACGACATCGACGGCCTGTTCGCCAGGTCATTCGAAGGGCAGATGGCGTCGATCTTCGGCAAGACCGCGATGAAGAAGCTGCCGAACAACCACGCGCTCTACCGCAGTTTCTTCATGTTCAAGGACGGCCCGCCGGCCACGACGTTCGAGCTCAACGGATGGGGCGACGACCTGGTCCACGACTATCTCAAGGGCATTGAGATCAACGGCCGCCTCGGTGTGCTTTACAGCAACAAGGACTACGGCTGCGAGTGGGACTACGACTGGCGCAACAAGCGTTTTCTGGCGGAAGACAACACGCGGCTTGCGGTCAATATCGTGGTCTACGCATTGACCGCCTGAACCCACAGGATCCCCATGAACAGCGCCCCATCCGAAAACGACATCCAGTCCGAGCTGGCACAGCTGGACACCCTGCGCGACGCCATCGCCAAGGCGATCGTGGGACAGGATGAGGTGGTCGAACAATTGCTGATCGGATTACTCGCCAGTGGCCACTGCCTGCTCGAGGGCGTGCCCGGGCTGGGCAAGACGCTGTTGGTGCGTTCGCTGGGACAGGCGCTCGACCTGCCCTTCCGCCGCATCCAGTTCACCCCGGACCTGATGCCCAGCGACATCATTGGCACCGAGATCCTCGAGGAGGACCACGGCACCGGCCATCGCAGCTTCAAGTTCCAGCGCGGACCCGTCTTCACCAGCCTGCTACTGGCCGACGAACTCAACCGCACGCCGCCCAAAACCCAGGCTGCGCTGCTGGAGGCGATGCAGGAACGGACCGTTACCTATGCGGGCGTCACCCATGCGTTGCCTTCACCGTTCTTCGTGCTCGCGACCCAGAACCCGATCGAACAATCCGGGACCTATCCGCTGCCGGAGGCCCAGCTTGATCGCTTCCTGCTGCACGTGCGGGTCGCCTACCCCACCGAGTCGGAGGAGCGCGACATCCTCATCCAGACCACCGGCACGCACCTGGCAGAGGTGCCTCGGGTGATGGGCGGCGATGCGATCCTGGCATTGCAGGCCCGGGTTCGCGAGGTCCATCTGGGTGACGAACTGCTCGATTGGATCATCCGCCTGGTTCGCGCCACCCGCCCCGATGACGGTGCTCCGGCCGAAGTACGCGCGTGGGTGAAATGGGGTGCGGGCCCACGCGCCGGACAATCGCTGGTGCTTGCGTCCAAGGCCCGCGCCTTGCTGCATGGGCGGCTGGCCGCCACCCGTGAGGACGTGCTTGCGCTGGCCGCGCCGGTCCTGCGCCATCGCCTGATGTTGTCATTCACTGCCGAGGCCGAACAGAAAAGCACCGATGACGTCATCGCCGCCCTGTTGAGAGCCGTACCGCTGTCGCCGCGCTGAGTCGCGACCCCGTGGCCCAGTCACCTGCCGCCGTGCCCGACCTGATTCCACCGCAATTGCGGGCGCGCCTGAAAGGCATCCAGCTCTCAGCGCGCCAGGCAGCAGGTGCACAGGGCTTCGGGCTCCATCAGAGCCAGAACCGTGGGGCAGGGTTGGAGTTCTCCCAGTACCGGGCGTACGAACCCGGTGACGAACTGCGCCAGGTCGACTGGAAGCTCTATGCCCGCTCAGACCGCTTCTTTGTTCGCGAGTCCGAGCGTGACAGCCCGCTCGAGCTGTGGATTCTCATCGACACCAGCGCCTCGATGTCGCAGGAGGATGCTGCGCGCCCGGGCTGGTCGCGCCTCGACGCGGCGCGCACGCTGGCCGCGTGCCTGATCGAGGTCGCAATCCGCCAGGGCGACCGCTTCGGCCTGGCCATGATCGGTGGCGCCGGGTTGCGGATTTCCCCTCTCGGCACCGGCGCGCGCCACCGCGATCGCTGCCTGCTGGAGCTCCACACGCTGGCTGCAGCCGGCACCTGGCCGGACGAGGCGCGACTGCGGCCGGTATGGGAACACGTGCGCGCACGCAGCGTGGTCGTGTTCCTGGGCGACACCTTTGACGAAGAGGTCGTGCGCCTGGCTGAGCGCCTTGCCGCGGCCCGACGCGAAGTACTGAACCTGCAGATCCTCACCACCGAGGAGCGTGACTTCCCGTTCCACGGCGGCCATCTTTTCCGCGATCCGGAAAGCGGTGAAGAACTGATCGCCGACGGTGCTGCCGTGCGCGATGGCTTCATCGCCCGCTTCACCGCCGCGCGTTCCGACCTGGCCAAACGCCTCGCCGCCAGCGGTATCCGCCATGTCGAGTACGTGCTCGACGAACCACTCGACTTGCCGCTTCGGCGTCTGTTCACCGCGGGCCCCGTGGCATGACGCTGTCGGTCATGCTGCCACTGGGGCTGGCCGCGTTGGCGTCACTTGTGGTGCCACTGCTGGTGCACCTGGCCCGGCGCAGCGAACAGCGTGTGGTGGTGTTCGCCGCCCTGCGCTGGTTGCAGGCAAAGCCGCAGCCCCGACGCAAGCACCGCCTCGATGAGATCCCCCTGTTGCTGCTGCGCCTGCTGATGCTCGTGGTGATCGCCTTGTTGATTGCCGAGCCGGTGCTGTTCGGACGTCCGGACCGCACGCCCCGTGTGCTGGTGGCCCCCGGTGTCGACGTCGCTTCGTTTCGCCCCGACGGGGGTCTGGCTGACGCACGGTGGCAGTGGCTTGCGCCGGGTTTCCCGACCATCGAGCAAACCGGTGCCGATGCGCCGGCGCTCCTGCGCCAGGAAACGGCATCGTTGTCCAGCCTGTTGCGCGAGTTTGATTCAGCCCTGCCCGCCGGAACGCCGCTGACCGTGCTGGTGCCACCGGTGATCACCGGCGCCGATGCGGAACGCCCCGTCCTCAGCCGCGAGGTCCACTGGCGCGTCGTGGCAGGGGCAGGACCGACTTCCATCGAGTCGGACACGGATGAGGCTCAGCCGGCCATTCCCACACTGATGGTCCGCTACGCGCCTGAGCACCCGGAAGGACTCGAGTACGTGCGGGCCGCCGGTGCGGCGTGGCAGGTCTCGCGCGGCGGCGACTCAGCGGATGGCTCCGACCCCGACCCAGCGGTGGCCGTCGCGGTTGCATCCACTCCCCTCGATGGGCGCCATCTGGCTTGGCTGGTCCCCGGCCCGTTGCCTGACGCGGTGCACCGGTGGGTTGCCGCAGGCGGGAATGCGCTGCTAGCAGCCGGCACCATCGCCCCGGAAGTGGAGGGTGCTCCGGTCATTTGGCGCGACGCTACCGGCCCGCTCACGCGCGGGACCCGTCTGGGACGTGGCCGTCTGATGCGCCTGGAGCACAAGCTCACTCCGGCTGAGATGCCCATCCTGCTGGAGCCCGCGTTCCCTGCTCAGCTGGCGGCTCTGTTTGCCGAAACGCCCCCACCGCCGACCCATGTGGATGCCAGTGCCCACGCGCCCCGTGTCGGCGCGACGCCGACTCCGGATGCGCCCCGGCCGCTCGCGCCGCTGCTGGCCGGGCTCGTCGCGCTGCTGTTCCTTGTCGAGCGATGGATGGCCAATGGACCACGTCGCAGGACAACCGCATGAGCACGGCCGACACCCGTCTGCGCCGCGCACGCGAGGCTGCGGCCCGGCGCGCGCGCATCCAGGCCGCGCTGTTGGCGCTGCCGTGGCTGCTGGTTGCAGTCGTCATGGCCTGGCGGGCCAATGCTGCGGCTTGGTCGATCCTGGTGTTCGTCGCGATCGCGCTCGTTGCGGTCTGGCATGTCTGGCAGGTGGGACGCGCGTTCGATGACCGCTGGCTGGCGCGGACGCTCAACGCACGGCGGCGCGACATGGACGACAGCGCGGACCTGTTGTTTTCGCACCGCCCCTCAACCAATCCCTTGGAGTATTTGCAACAGCAGCGATTGCGACAACGGGTGCAGGACGGCCCGCAGATCGACCTGCGGGCGCCCTGGCGACACCGCCGTCTGCTGCTCCTGGGCACGCTCGCCGCCGCGCTCGCATGCGCGATCGTGTTTTATCCGGAGCCGCAGCAGAAAGCTTCACCCGCCAGCATTGCCGGCCCGGAACGCGCCACCCCCGACCGCCCCGCGCAACTGAACGCGCTTCGCATCGACATCCAACCGCCCTCCTACACCGGCCTCCCGGAAAGCAGCATCGACACGCTCGAAGCGACGGTGCCCGAAGGCTCCGTCCTGCAATGGACATTGCACTTCGCGCCAATGCCCGAGCAGGTCGAACTGGTTTTCCACGACGGCGAGCGCCTCGCCCTGGAGCGCGACGGGGATGCCTGGGTCGGCCGCCGCCGCATTGATCGCCCTACCCTCTACCACCTGCAGCTGGAGCACCCGCTGCCGACGGCACAGGCGGGCGAGAACCGGATCGATGTGGTCCTCGACAAACCACCCGAGTTGCGCGTGCTGAAGCCGCTGCAAACCCTGACGATGGCAGTGTCAGGCCAGAGGCACTGGTCGCTCGAATTCGAAGCCAGCGATGACTACGGATTGTCTCCCACCGCGGAACTGAGCATTACCCGGACCGTCGGCAGTGGCGAAAACATCACCACCCGGCAGCAGGTGATCACCTTGCACGGTCGAGGCAGCCCCGGGCAGATGCGCTATGCCCACCAGATCGCACTCGCTCCTTTGGGCATGGTCGCCGGCGAGGACCTGATCGCGCGGCTCAGCGTCAGCGACCGGCGGACACCCTCGCCCAACACTGTTGTCAGCCCCAGTTTCATCCTGCGCTGGCCGACCCCTCCCGTGGTCGAGTCGGCCGACCTGGACGGCCAGGTCAAGCGCGTCATGCCTGCCTACTTCCGCAGCCAGCGTCAGATCATCATTGATGCCGAGGCGCTGCTGAAGGAAAAGCCACGGCTGGCAGAGGATGTCTATCTCCAGCGATCCGACAGCATCGGGGTGGACCAGCGGTTGCTTCGCCTGCGCTACGGACAGTTTCTTGGCGAGGAAACCGGGGGGACGCCGCACCTGTTGCCCACCAACGACGCCCAGGACGTCCACCAGACCGACCTGCCGATCGAAGTCGCCTCCGAGGCGCCGGTAACCACACCCGCGCGGACCGATGAGCAGGCAACGGAGGACGGAAACGGCCACGACCACGCCGAGGGCATCCAGCGCCAGGCGACCTTCGGCGAGGAAACCGCCGTGCTCGAACAGTTCGGCCACACCCACGACCATGCGGAGGCTGCAACGCTGCTGGATCCGGCAACGCGCGAACTATTGCGATCCGCGCTCAACGAGATGTGGCAGTCGGAACTCAAGCTGCGTCAGGGCCAGCCCGACCGTGCATTGCCGTACGCGCATCGGGCATTGGCGCTCATCAAACAGGTGCAGGAAGCCGAGCGCATCTACCTGCCACGCGTGGGCAGCCAGGTGCCGCCAATCGATCTTGGCCGGCGTCTGAGCGGTGACCGAAGCGGCATTGCCAGTCGCCGCGACCCGCTGCACGAGGCAACGGCGGTCGATCCGACCGCGGTCGATACCTGGCGCGCGCTGGCGCCGACGCCGGGTGCCACGAATCCGGATCTTGATCTGGAGAAATTGGCACGCTGGGTCAACTCGCAGGATCTGGACGCCGCCGACCCCTTGCAGCTGGCGGCGGCAATCGCCGAAGTGCGACGTGACCCGGATTGTCGGGAGTGCCGCGCACGCTTGCGGAGCGCCTTGTGGCCGCTGGTCGCACGACCACCGGCGGCAGCAACCGACCGGCCGTCGGCGGGTGACGCCGGCGACGCGTATCTCGACGCACTGCAACGGGAGCTCCGGCGATGAACCCGCCGCTGTTGGTGATCGGAATACTCGCACTCGCGGTGCTGCTCGGCAGCGCTCGCGCCATGTGGGTCCGGATACGACAGCCGGTGGCATCGCGACCCCATGCGTTGCGCACGACGGTGCTGTTGCTGGCGCAACTGGCCTGCGCTGGGCTGCTCTACTTTTTATTGTTTCCGCCGCCCGTTCCACATGAGGCGGGAACGCTGGTCGTCCTGACTGCCCACGCCGAACAGGTCCCAGCGCCCGGGGCAGTCGGCGACCGCCGGGTGGCGTTGCCCGAAGCAGGCACAGACTTGCCCGCCGACGCCGAGCGCTTTCCGGACCTCGCCAGCGCATTGCGAAAGTACCCGGCGACCCAGCGCCTCCAGGTGGTAGGCGCCGGCCTCGTCGCGCGCGACCGGGAGGCCGCCCGGGACCGCGAAATCGACTTTCGCGAAGCACCGCAGGCACCGGGCCTGATCGAAGTGCAATCGCCTGATCGGGTGTCCGCTGGCCGGCGCTTCTCCGTCAGCGGGCGGGCCGAAGCGCTCGCTGGCGGATCAGTCGAGCTGCGCGACCCGGCCGATCGCCTAATGGATAGCCGTGTGCTTGACGACGACGGCCAGTTCACCCTGCACGGGAGCGCACGCAGCGCCGGTTTGACGCTGTATCGCCTGCTGGTGCTGGATCCGGACGGTAACGCGATCGACGAGGTGCCAGTACCGCTCGAGGTCACGCCAGCGCGCGTGTTGAAGGTCCTCATCCTGGCCGGTGGGCCCTCGCCGGAACTCAAGTACCTGCGCCGCTGGGCCCTCGATGCCGGCGTCGAACTCGATACCCGCATCAGCCTGGGCGCCGGCACGCAGCTCGGCACCCCGCCCAGCCGATTCGATGCGACAACGCTTGACCAATTCGACTTGCTCGTGCTCGACGACCGCAGCTGGGGCGCGCTCACCCACGCTCAACGTGGCGTACTCGCAGCCGCGCTCGACCGCGGCCTGGGCCTATTGCTGCGGATGGCTGGACCCGTGGGCGATGGCAGCCGCCAGCAACTGGCGGCACTTGGCTTCAACGTCGCCCGCACCAACCCCGACCGCGAGATCCGGCTTGGCGGAGGGTTGGTCGGATCAGGCGATTCCGCCGACGCGCTGCCGACCCTCACCCGCGGCATGAGCGTGACGGCTGCTGACGGTATCGCGCTGCTTGCTGACGGCGCCGGGCAGCCGCTGGGGTTCTGGGTGGCCCATGGTCGCGGCCGCGTCGGCGTAACGCCTCTGGTCGACAGCTACCGCCTGGTCCTGGCCGGGCGCGACGACGTGCATGGCGAGATCTGGAGCCGGGCCTTCACCACCCTCGCGCGCGCCAGCGCCGACACCGCATCGCCGATCACCATCGAGGTCGCTGCGCCGCACCAGCGGAGCGTGATCTGCGGCGTTGGTGACGGCGGACTCGTGGTGTCGCCTGCAGGTGAGTCGATCACGCTGCATGTCGATCCGGCCAGCAGCGCACCCGGCTGCGCAGGCTTCTGGGCAAGCGTCCCGGGCTGGCACCAGTTGCGCGACCGTGGACAGTCGCAGCTTTTCCTGATTCCGCCTGCAGAGCAAACCCCGGCAATGACCGCCCACGCATTGCGGGAAGCGACCCGGATCCTTGCAGCGGGTGCGCCGTCACATTCCACGGGCTTCCCTGAGCAGCACCAATCCTCATCACCCGGGCCCCGCTGGCCGTGGTTTTTGGCATGGCTGGCTTTGACATCAGCCTGCTGGTGGCTGGAACGCTCGCGCTGGGGGCGTGATCCGGAAACGATCCGTGCTGAAGCCCCGGCGGGCGACAGGTAGGCAATCGCAGGGCGACTTCGGCCGGTCCCCGCGCCACCCGCGCATCGGTTCATGCGAAAATAGCGTGTTGCGGCCCCGTAGCTCAGCTGGATAGAGCGGTCCCCTCCTAAGGGACAGGTCACACGTTCGAATCGTGTCGGGGTCACCATTCGTCGTCTGCGAGAACTTTTCGTGGCACTGCGGCGTGCGTCGCCCGGATTTGCCCGCGGCTTGAAGCGCGGCTTCACCACTGTTCGATCAACAGGAGATCTTCATGACCCATCCCGTCCTCACTGCGCTCGGCCTGAATGACACTGAATCCGGCACCTACCTCGGCAATGGCGAATGGGCCAAGGCCGGCACCGCGGGCATGCTGGAGCCGCTCAGCCCGACCGACGGCGAGTCACTGGCGAAGGTGCATGCAACCACGCAGGCCGACTACGACACGATCGTCGAGCGCGCCCAGGCCGCGTTCAAGGTGTGGCGCAGCACACCGGCCCCGCGCCGCGGCGAAGCGGTCCGGCTGTGCGCTGACGCGCTGCGCGAGAATAAGGACAAACTGGGTTCGCTGGTCGCGCTGGAGATGGGCAAGTCCAAGCCCGAAGGCGACGGCGAAGTGCAGGAGATGATCGACATCGGCGAGTTCGCCGTCGGCCTGTCACGTCAGCTGTACGGCCTGACCATGCACTCCGAGCGCCCGGGTCACCGCATGTACGAGCAGTGGCACCCGCTCGGCATCGTCGGCGTGATCTCGGCGTTCAACTTCCCGGTCGCGGTATGGGCGTGGAACGCGCTGGTCTCTGCGGTCTGCGGCAACATCACCATCTGGAAGCCGTCGCCCAAGACCCCGTTGTCGGCCATCGCCTCGATCAAGATCTGCAACGAAGCGCTGCGCAAGGGCGGGTTTCCCGACATCTTCTTCCTGTTCAACGACGCCGGCACCGAGTTGGCCCAGCACTTCGTTGACGACAAGCGCATCAACCTGATCAGCTTCACCGGTTCCACCAAGGTCGGTCGCCATGTGGGCGAGCGTGTTGCCAAGCGCATGGGTCGCTCGTTGCTGGAGCTGGGTGGCAACAACGCGATGATCGTCGACGCCAGCGCGGACCTGAAGCTGGCCATCCCGGCGATCGTGTTCGGCGCCGTCGGCACCGCCGGCCAGCGCTGCACCTCGACGCGCCGCGTGTTCATCCACGAATCGATCTATGACGACGTGCTGGCCAAACTGGTCGCCGCCTACAAGCAGGTCGAAGGCAAAATCGGTGACCCTACCGACCCGGCCAACCTGATGGGCCCGCTGAACAGCCCCGAAGGCGTCAAGGAATTCCTCGCTGCGATCGAGAAGGCCAAGGCGGCCGGTGGCAAGGTCGAATCCGGTGGCGAGGCGATCGACCGCAAGGGCAATTTCGTCCTGCCGACCCTGATCACCGGCCTGGCCAACAGCGCCGACGTGGTGCAGACGGAAACTTTCGCCCCCATCCTGTACGTGATGAAGTTCAGCACCCTGGATGAGGCGATCGAGATGCAGAACGACGTGCCGCAGGGCCTGTCCTCGGCGATCTTCACCGAAAGCCTGAAGGCGGCCGAGCAGTTCCTGTCGGCGTGGGGCTCGGATTGCGGCATCGCCAACGTCAACATCGGCACCTCCGGTGCAGAGATCGGCGGCGCATTCGGTGGCGAAAAGGAAACCGGCGGTGGGCGCGAGTCCGGCTCCGACGCGTGGCGCGCCTACATGCGTCGCCAGACCAACACCATCAACTACTCTGACGAACTGCCGCTGGCGCAGGGCATCAAGTTCGACCTGTAAGCTCCCACCCACCGAGCACTCTCGATGAACACATCCGTCTCCGCCCCGCTTCCGCCACCGGCCAACCAGATTCGCCGGACCAGCAGCATGGCCGTCATCAGCCTGGTTGCCGGCATCCTGGGCTGGACCCTGCTGCCCTTCGTGGGCAGCCTCGTGGCGATCGTCACCGGGCACATGGCGCGCGGTGAGATCAAGCGCGGCAATGGCCTGGTCGATGGTGACGGACTGGCGGTCAGCGGGCTGGTGCTCGGCTACGCGATGGTCGCCGTGGCCATACTCTCGATCATCGGCGTGGTGCTGCTGTTCGGCGGCCTGGCGGCCTTCCTCGCGGTCGCCTCCAACTGGGGATAGACGTGTACGGTCTGGCCCGCCCGCTGCTGTTCGCCATGGATGCCGAGCGCGCGCATGACCTCGGTCTGCGCGCGCTCGATGTCGCCTGGCGATCGGGTGCGGCTTCGCTGCTGTCGAAAACCCCTGCCCCGCTGCCGACACGGGCGTTCGGGCTGGATTTCCCCAACCCGGTCGGGTTGGCTGCCGGGCTGGACAAGAACGGCGAGCACATCGATGCACTGATGGCGCTTGGCTTCGGTTTCGTCGAGATCGGCACCGTCACGCCCCGCCCGCAGGAGGGCAACCCGAAACCGCGGATGTTCCGCCTGCCTTCGCACAAGGCGGTCATCAACCGGCTGGGCTTCAACAACGCGGGCGTGGACGCGTTGGTGCGCAATGTCGAGCGTGCCGACCGAAAGGGTGCGCTGCTGGGCATCAACATCGGCAAGAACAAGGACACCCCCAACGATATCGCCGACGGCGACTACATGTACTGCCTGTCGCGCGTTTACGAGCTGGCCGATTACGTCACCGTCAACATCTCCTCACCGAACACGGCGGGGCTGCGCGAGCTGCAGGAGGAACAGACCCTGCGGCGTCTGGTAGGCACGCTGCGCGATGAGCAGGAGCGTCTGGGCGCCAAGCATGGCCGGCGGATCCCGATGCTGGTGAAGATCGCGCCGGACCTGTCGGACCCGGATATCGAAGCCTGCGCGCGCGTGCTGACGGAAATGGAGGTAGACGGAGTGATCGCGACCAACACCACCGTCTCGCGCATCGCGGTGGAAGGCGTGCGCGGCGCCGACGAGGCGGGCGGTCTGTCCGGGAAACCGTTGATGGGCCGCTCCACCACGGTGTTGCGGATGATGCGCACGCGCCTTCCCGAGTCGATCCCCTTGGTGGGTGTCGGTGGCATCCTCAGTGGCGCCGACGCGGTGACCAAGATGGCCGCCGGGGCGACCTTGGTGCAGTGCTACTCGGGCCTGGTCTACCGCGGCCCGGCCCTGATCAACGAGTGCGTGGAAGCCATTCGCCGCCGCAAGTTCTCGCCCAGCGGCGGACCGATGCCCCCGGCTGCATGAGCCCGTCGGTGCAACTGTTCCGCAATGTGCCGCTGAAGTCGCGCAACACCTTCGGTGTGCCTGCAAATGCACCTGTGCTGGCCGAAGTGGACGACGCCTCCTTCCTGCCGGATCTACTGGGATCGCAGGATTTCCGCGACCGATCACCACTGGTGATTGGCGGTGGCAGCAACCTGTTGTTCGTGGGCGATCCGCAAGCCCCCCTTCTTTCTCTGACTGGCCGCCGCATCTCCGTGGTGGGAGAGGGCCCCGACAAGTCGATCCTGCGTGCCGACGCGGGAACCCCTTGGCACGAACTGGTCATGGAATCGCTTGCACTCGGCCTTTGCGGGCTGGAGAACCTGGCCTTGATCCCCGGCACAGTCGGCGCCGCACCGATCCAGAACATCGGTGCCTATGGTGTCGAGGTCGGCGAGTTCATCCATCGGGTGGAGGCGTTCGAGCCGGCCACCGGGGAGTGGCATCACCTGGGTGCCGATGACTGCGCGTTCGCCTATCGCGACAGCCTGTTCAAACGGGAGTCCGGTCGCTTCATCATCACCGCGGTCGAGTTCGCCCTGCCCCGTGAATTCAAGCCACGCCTGTCCTATGCAGGCATCAGCACGCAACTGGAGGCGCATGGCGTAGTGCAGCCCACGGCGCGCGAGGTCGCCGACGCGGTCGTGGCCATCCGGCGCAGCAAGCTGCCCGATCCGGCGGTGATCGGCAACGCCGGCAGCTTCTTCAAAAACCCCATCCTGGCGGCCGCCCAGGCCAGCGCCCTGCTCGACGCCCACCCTTCCATGCCGATGTTCGCCACCGCTGAGGACTCGACGAGAAAGGTGTCTGCCGCATGGCTGATCGATGCCTGCGGCTGGAAAGGCCACCGCTGCGGTGACGCGGGCGTCTCAGCGACCCACGCGCTGGTGCTGGTCAACCACGGCGCGGCCAGCGGACAAGCGCTTTACGACCTGGCCCGGGAGATAGCAGGTTCGGTGAACGAACGGTTTGGCGTCGCCCTGGAGCCGGAACCGCGATTGATCGGCGCCGTCTGGTGACATCAACCAAACCGCCGATCTCGATCCACACCCGCGCAGCGCTGTTGATGCTGGGCAGCACCGCATTTTTCGCCGTGATGGTGATCACCATCCGGTTGGCATCAGAGTCGCTGCACACCTTCGAGATCGCTTTCTTCCGCAGCTTCTTCGGCATGCTCGCGGCCCTGCCACTGCTGCTCAGGCACGGGCCGGGGCTACTGCGCACCCAGCAGATGCCGCGCTATATCGTGCGTTGCGTACTCGGCACGCTGTCGATGTTCTGCGGCTTCTGGGCAATCAGCCATCTGCCGCTGGCACAGGCCGTCTCGCTGTCCTATTCCACGCCGCTGTTCGTCACCATCGCCGCCGTGCTCTGGCTGGGCGAGCAGGTGCGCGTGCGTCGCTGGAGTGCGGTCATCCTGGGCTTTATCGGGGTGCTGGTCATCGTCCGTCCGGGCACGACCGAGTTCAGCGCCGCGTCGCTGGTCGCGGTGACGGCCGCCGTCATCAGCGGCATCGTCGCCATCCAGATCAAGCAGCTGGCCTATACCGAGCCGGCGGACCGGATCGTGATCCTGACCACCATGCTGTGGGTGCCGCTGTCGCTGCTCCCGGCGCTGTGGGTGTGGGAATGGCCGCAGGGCATCGTCTGGCTGTGGGTGGTGCTGGCCGGCGTGCTGGGCACCGGCGGGCACATGTTGTGGACACGGGCACTGAAGCTGGGCGAAGTGTCCGCCCTGGTTCCGATCAGTTTCATGCAACTGCCGATTGTCGTGGTTTTCGGCTACTTCCTGTTCGGGGAAGCGCTGGACCGGTGGACACTGCTGGGCGCGGCAATCATCTTCAGTGCCAATGGCTACATCGCGCACCGTGAAGCCAGCCTCTCCCGCAGGGCCGCGAGCACCGCGCCGACCAGCGCAGCCAAGCCCGGCAACTGAGAGCGTTCAGCGCGTGCGCTCGTCGCGGGCCGGCCATATCGGCGCGCGGAAGCGGTAAACCGCGAGATGGCAGGCCGCCGTCCACGCGCTGGCCACGGCCCAACCCGCAAGGATGTCGGACGGGTAATGCACGCCCAGATACATCCGCGAGATTCCCACCAGCAGGACAAAAGCGGACATTGCCGCGATGGCGGGCCAACGCCAGCGGGTGTGCCACACAAGCACGATCACGACCGCGGCCAGCGTTGCAGAGCCCATCGCGTGTCCGCTGGGAAAGCTCCAGGTGACTTCAGGCGTGATCGACTCCCAGAGCGAAGGCCTGTCCCGGGTGAATATGCGCTTGGCCGAGACGTTCAGCAGCGCCGATCCCACCACGGCCATGGACGCGAACGTGGCGGCCCTCAGGTGGCGGCGGATAAACAGCACCGCGACCAGAACGATGTCGACCGGCACCACGCCGTACAGGTAGCCCAGGTTCGAGAGCAGGACGAAAAACCGGTCGCCGCCGGCGCTGGCCATTGCGCGCAGCGCGCGCAGGAACGGCTCGTCAAAGGCGAAGATCGCCCCCTCCCGCAGCTCCACGGCGAGCTTGGAAAAGCCCCACAAGGGCAACAGCAAGGTCAGAAACACCAGCACCAGCGGCCAGCCGAAGTCCCGGGCGATACGGACCAGCAGCCGCTGCTCGCGGCGCAGGGTCGCCGGGGCACTCTCGGCGGAAAGCGCGGTGTCAGCCGGCAACCCGGCTTTGCCTGCTGGCAAACGCCCGCCTGCGATGTCGGGTACGCGACGGTCGACTCCAGCCGGGCCGGGCTCCAGCGGCCCGCTTGGCGGCGGGTCAGGCTCGCCGGGCGCCGCCATGGTGGCGCTCGACATAGGCGTCGATCAGGCCCAGGAATTCATCGGCGATGTGCTCGCCGCGCAGAGTCACGGTTTTCTCACCGTCCTCGAACACCGGGGCCGACGGCGCCTCACCGGTGCCGGGCAACGAGATACCGATGTTGGCGTGGCGGGATTCACCCGGTCCATTGACGATGCAGCCCATCACCGCGAGGGTGAGGTTTTCCGCACCGGGATGGGTGATCTTCCACTCCGGCATCTTTGCCCGGACGTGTTCCTGCACCTTCTGCGCCAGCTCCTGGAAGAACGTGCTGGTGGTCCGTCCGCAACCCGGGCATGCGGTGACCATCGGCGTAAACGCACGCAGGCCCATCGTCTGCAAAAGCTCCTGGGCCACGATCACCTCGTTGGTGCGCGACTGCCCCGGCTCCGGCGTCAGCGAGATGCGGATGGTGTCGCCGATGCCTTCCTGCAACAACACCCCCAGCGCGGCGCTGGAGGCAACGATGCCCTTGCTGCCTATGCCGGCCTCGGTCAGGCCCAGATGCAGGGCGTAATCGCCCCGCGCCGCCAACTCGCGATAGACGGTGACCAGCTCCTGGACTCCGCTCACCTTGGCGCTGAGCACGATCCGGTCTGCGGGCAGCCCGATATCCACCGCGCGCGCCGCCGAATCCAGCGCCGAACGCAGCAAGGCCTCGCGCAGCACGCGCCCGGCATCCCAAGGCTCGGCACGCAAGGCGTTCTCGTCCATCAGTTCGCGCGCCAGCGACTGGTCGAGCGAGCCCCAATTGGCGCCGATGCGCACCGGCTTGTCGTACTGGATCGCCAGCTCGATCAGGGTCGCGAACTGGGTATCGCGCTTCTTGCCAAAACCGACGTTGCCAGGATTGATGCGGAACTTTGCCAGCGCCTCCGCGGCGGCCGGCTCGGCGGTGAGCAACTGGTGGCCGTTGTAATGGAAATCTCCGATCAGCGGTACCGGCGCGCCGATCATTGCCAGCTTGTCGCGGATGCGCGGCACCGCAGCGGCGGCTTCGGCATTGTTGACTGTGATGCGGACCAGCTCCGAGCCGGCGCGCCACAGATCGGCCACCTGTTTCACCGTCGAATTGATATCGGCGGTGTCGGTATTGGTCATGGACTGCACGACAACCGGCGCCCCGCCCCCTACGGTGACGCCACCGATGCTGACCGCGCGCGTGACGCGGCGCGGCATCGGACCAAAGGCAGGAGCAAGGCAGGGCAGGACGACGTGTTGGCTCATGGGGGCATTGTACTGCCCGCCGCCTTGCTAGACTGCCGGAGATATTCTGGATGGACTACCCGATGACCCTTCGACCCCTGTTTTATGCCCTCGCCATCGGCTTGACCGCCGGCCTCGCCTCGCCCTCCGTCAGCGCCCAGGATACGGCCGAGGCCTGCTCCGACTTCTACGGCTTCGCCAATGCCGGCTGGCTGATGGCCAACCCGTTGCCGGCGGGTGCCGACTCCATTTCCGCGCTCGGCCAGCTCGAGACCCGCGCGCGCCAGGAGCAGATCGACCTGCTCAACGGCGCGATGCAGGCGCCGCAGGGCCCCATCCAGCAGTTGCTGGGTGATTTCTGGGCCAGCGGCCTGAACGAGGCTGGCGTGGAGGCCGATGGCGCCCAGCCGCTGGCGCCGCTGCTGGATCGTATCGTCGCGATTAAACGCAGCAAGAGCATCGCGCCGGCTATTGCCGCGCTGCACCAGGTCGGCATTCCGGTGGCATTCCACTTCGGCGCCGACATCGACCTGGCCAACCTGTCGCGCCACATCGGCTACTTCAGCCAAGGCGGCGTGGGCCTGCCCGATCCGGCCTATTACCTGCGCACGGATGAACCGACCCAGGCCGTCATGGCGCAATACCGCGCCTATATCGAAAAAATCCTCGCCCTCACCGGTGTCAAGGACAGGGAACTTGCCAAACAGGTGCAGATGGTCGTCGACCTGGAAACCCGCCTGGCAAAGGCCTCGCGTCCACTGGCCGAGCTTCGCGACCCGCGGAGCAACTATGCCGCTGTAGACACCGCCAGTCTGGCCTCCCAGTACCCCAACCTTGAACTCGACAAGTTCCTCGATGCCCAGGGTGTCACCACGGCCACCGTTTCCATCGCTACCCCGGCGCGCCTGGCGGAAGTGGACCGGCTGATCGGTGAGCTCAAGCCGGAACAGTGGCGGGCGTACCTGCGTTGGCGTGTAGGCGACTCGATGGCGCCCTACCTCGCCAAGGCCTGGCGCGACGCCCATTTCGATTTCCACGGTCGCGTGATCGCCGGCGATTCAGCGCCACCCTCGCGCGAGCAGCAGGTGCTGGATGCGATCAACCACGCCGCCGGCCCCATGCTGGGCCACGAGTACGCGGCGCGGTTCCTGAAGCCGGAGACGCGCGAGCAGGCCCTGCAGATTGCCGGCCAGGTCCGCAATGCGCTGGCCGATTCGCTGGCCAGTGACACCCGCATCAGCGAGCAGGCCCGGGCAGAAGCGTCCGCCAAGCTGGCGAAGATGAAGATCGAGCTGGGCGTCCCGGCCCGCGACCTGGATTTCACCATCCAGCCAATGGGACGTGGCAGCTTCGGCGGCAACATGCTCATCGCATCGACCTGGCGCCACCGCGAGGAAATGCGTCGCATCGGCGAGAACAACGCCGACCGCCGCTGGGACGTGCTGCCCCAGCAGCCCGCCCTTACGTACGACCTGGCCCAGAATCGCTTGATCGTCACTGCCGCCGCGCTGCAGGCACCGCTGCTGGATCCGCTGGCGCAGACGGCGACCCGCTACGGCGGTTTCGGCGCTCTGGTCGGGCACGAGATCAGCCACGGGTTTGATGCCCGCGGCCGGCATATCGCGGCCGATTCGGATATCCGTGACTGGTGGGCCCCGCAGGACGCCTCCACCTGGGATGCGATGGGCAACCGCGTCGTGACCCAATACAGCGGTTTCGACTACCCGATGCTCAATGGCGCCAAGGTCAATGCGATGGCGACCCGGGACGAGAACATCGCCGACATCGCCGGCGTCCAGCTTGCCTGGGAAGCCTTCAACAAGGCCGTGCCGGACGCGGACAAGAAAGCCAGGGAGGCGTTCTTCGAGGGCTGGGCCGCTCTGTGGCCGCAGCATTTGAGCCCGGGGTCGGCCGCCCAGCTCGCCGCGCACGGCGTGCATGCGCCCGGCAAATGGCGGACCAACGGCCCGCTGATGAACATGGCCGCCTTTGGCACGACCTACGGCTGCAAGGCGAGTGCTCCGATGCAGCTGAAGGCGGACGACCGCATCGTGCTGCGTCCGGAGCCGGCCGCGGAAAAGAGCAAGAAGAAGTAGGTAGCTGCGCCGGCACGCGGCAGACGGTAAAGGAAACGGCGCGTTCAACCGCGCCGTTTCCCGTTGTACAGCGGGTCTATTCGGCGACCACGCTCAGCGCACCACCCGCGGCCGCGGCGGGCCGCGCCGGCCGAACGGTGGTTGGCCACGCCAATACCGGATCAGCAGCCATCCAAACAGCATGCCGCCCAGGTGGGCAAAATGCGCCACGCCCGGCTGGTATCCGCTGAAGCCCAGCATCAGCTCGATCGCGCCGTAAACGATCACCAGGGTGCGCGCCTTCATCGGAATCGGCGGGATCAGCAGCATTACGCGCTGGTTTGGAAACAGCATGCCGTAGGCCAGCAACAGGCCGAACACGCCGCCCGATGCCCCGACTGTGGGGTAGGCCGTGCCGCCCTGGGACATGGTCCAGGCGCCCACCGCCAACTGGCACACGGCTGCGCCTGCCACGCAGACCAGGAAGAACGTCAGGAACCGGCGCTCGCCCCAGGTGTGCTCCAGCGGCGCGCCAAACATCAGCAACGCGACCATGTTGAACAGCAGATGGGTGAAGCTGCCATGCATGAAGCCGTAGCTGAGCAGCTGCCAGGGCAGGAACTCCCGGCCCGGATACATGCCCTCGCCCCCACCGATTGGCCACAGCATGAAGGCGGAGAGCGCGGCTTCCCCGAGGACGTTCTGGAGCAGGAACACAACCGCATTGGCGATCAGCAACGCGCGGGTGATGGGGGGAAGATTGGAAAACATCGCAGCTCCTTACCAAGTCACGCAATGGTAGCTGCTGAACGGGCCTGCGAGGCGAGGGATTGCGCGTCCGCTTGACCTCAGCCGGGATCTCCCCACAAACGCTCGTCCAATGAGGGGGAGCGTCGCATCCCACGGACCCGGCCACCCTCCACCCGGACGCCCTCGGCGCGGAGCCGCCGGCATTGCTCCAGGTGTTGTCGGGAACCTGCCGGGAATGCGATGCGCCCGTCGGCACGCACCACCCGGTGCCACGGCAAATCGGGATCATCATTGCCGGCCAGAAGCCGCGCCACCATCCGCGCGCGGCCCGGCAGGCCAGCACGGCGGGCCACCTCGCCGTATCCGGCCACCTGGCCGGGCGGGATCTGACGGATCGCCGCGATCACGCGGACGTTGGCCGGGTTTTCCATCGCGGTAGCATAGGCCTCCCCCGTCGGAGTCCGCCATGCACACGTTCAAGTCGATCCGCCAGCACCTGACCGGTGCCGGGTTCAATGTCGTCCTGCAGGATGAAGGCGTCGCCAGCATCGAGCTGTCGCTGGAAAAGGGCAGCCGCCACCAGACGATTTTCCTGTCCGAGCTGCACGACGAGGACGGGCGTCCGTACCTGCGTGTCAGCAGCGCGGTCGCCGTTGCCGTTGCCGACGGCATCGACGCCACCCGGGCGCTGAAGTTCAACTGGCAGAGCCGGGTCGGCTACCTGGCCATCGGTGAAATGGGCGGCGATCCGTACCTGCAACTATGCGAGAACCGCCCCTTCGAAGGCTTGGATGGCGCCGAAGTGCACCGTCTGGTGCTGGACATCGGGGGCACCAGCGACCGCATGGAGCGGGTGCTGTCGGGCGAGCGCGACGTGCTCTAGTCCACCCGTGCTGCGGCTATGCCCAGCCCAATGCAGCCATGCCGCGGAACGCCAGCCACGCGATCCCGCCTGATGCGGGAATGGTCAGGATCCACGCCCAGATCATCCGCTCCACGATCGTCCACTTGATCGCGTTCAGGCGCTTCGCCGTGCCCACGCCCATGATCGCGGCGGAGATGTTGTGGGTGGTCGACACCGGGATTCCCAGCGACGAGGCGGCCAGGATCACCGAGGCCGCGCTGGTCTCGGCGGCAAAACCGTGGATCGGGTGCAGTTTGACCAGCTTGTGGCCCAGGGTCTTGATGATCCGCCAGCCGCCGGCCGCGGTACCGGCGGCCATCACCAGCGCGCAGGCGAACTTGATCCACAGGTCGATGTCACCGTCGGCCAGCGCGCCTGGCGAGGGGTGCAGGAACGCCAGCCAGCCAGGCAGATTGTCGAGGACGCCAGTGCTCTGGGCGCTGACCAGGGTCAGGGCGATGATGCCCATGGTTTTCTGGGCATCGTTCATGCCGTGGGCGAAACCCATGCCCGCGGCACTGACGATCTGCGCGCGGCCAAAAAAACCGTTGACCCAGCGCGGCCGCGCCATGCGCGCCAGAAATCCGCCACTGTTGGCCATGCCGGAAATCACCGCAAACAGCACAGCCATCAGCAGGAAGCCGGCAACGAAGCCCAGGATCGGCGAGCTGAACATCGGCACGACCACTTTCCACAGCACGCCGGCGCTGTGATAGATCGGCTTGGCGGGTTCGGACCAGATGATCGCGTCGAAGTTATTGGACGCGGCGGCCAGCGCTGCACCGATCAGTCCGCCGATCAAGGCGTGGGACGAGGACGAGGGCAACCCGATCCACCAGGTGATCAGGTTCCAGATGATGCCGCCCAGCAGCGCGCACAGGATCAGCTGCGCCCCCACCTCGACCACACCGATGTCAATGAGCCCGGACGCAATGGTCTTGGCGACCGCGGTACCCACGAGCGCACCGATCAGGTTCATGCTCGCGGCCATCGCCACCGCCTGGGCCGGAGACAGCACCTTTGTGGCGACCACCGTCGCGATCGAGTTGGCGGTGTCGTGGAAGCCGTTGATGTACTCGAACACGAGCGCGACGATTACCACCGTCATGACCAGGGTCAACATGCTCGGCGCCTCAGGAGTTCTTCAGGACGATGTCGTACGCCACCACGCCAGCCTCGCGGCAGCGGTCGATCGCTTTCTCCAGGATCTCGAAGAACTCCTTCAACAGGAACATCTGCAGCGGCTCCAGATCGCCCGAGTAGATCTCACGGTACAGCTCGAGCATCAGGCGATCGGCTTCGTTCTCGATGGAGCGCAACTCGTCGTTGAGCTCTTTCATCGGCCCCAGTTTGATCTTGCGCAGCTGCTTGACCATCTTCACCACCACGCTGGCGGCCTGTTCCAGCATCGCTGCGCGGGGCGCGAAGTCGATGTGCTCGAGGTGCTGCACCGCCAGCGTGTAGCGATCGGCGAACTTTTCCGCCTGCTTGTTGATCTTGTGCAGGGCCGAGCTGAGCGCTTCGATGTCCTCACGCTCGATTGGCGTGATGAAGCTGTCCACCAGCTCCTGGCTGATCTTCTCGGACGCGTCGCGCTCACGCTGGCGGGCCAGCTTGAAAGCATCCAGCGCGGGCTCGCGCTGCTCGCCCTTGAGCATCTCGTGCAGCGCCTTGGTGCTGTCGTGGGCGGCAACGGCGGATTGCTCGAGCAGGTCGTAGAACTGGTTGCCTTGGCCGAACATCGTCTGCAGGGAAAACATCGGTGCAATACCTCGTCGTGCCGTAAGGCAACGCGTCGTGGTGGAGGAAACCGCAATCCGGTACAAAACCGCGCCGGACATCTTCATTGCGCTCCGGGCGGCAACCCGGGGGGTGCGATTATGACGGTTTCGCCGACTTCACGCCCAGTCATTGATTGTTCCATGGCCGGCATGGCCTACCTGCTAAAATCCGGCGGCGTCGCTTGGACGCGTCAATACGGTCTCCTGCGCTCCATGGGCGACGATCCAAAACCTCCGTCTACACGGCCCACGGCGCCTATCAGCGGCCGTGGCACAGTCATGCCCTGCTTCGCTCAAATGAGGCCAGCGGCATGCTGAAGTTTGGGATCGTACTGGTGCTCATCGCGTTCAACGCGTTTTTTGCGTTGTCAGAGATGTCGGTTGTCACCTCGCGCAAGGCCAAGTTGCGGCACATGGGGGTAACCAGCCGGCGCGCGCGCAAGGCGCTGGACCTGGCCGAACACCCGGACCGCTTCCTCTCCACCGTGCAGGTCGGGATCACCCTGATCGCAATCCTCACCGGCATGTTCGGCGGTGAGGCGATCGGCATGGCGATCGGCGACTGGCTCGCCGTACAGGCGCCTTTCCTGGCCGACTACTCGGGTACGATCGGCCTTGTGATGGCGGTGGGGCTGATCACCTACCTCAGCATCGTCCTGGGCGAGCTGCTGCCGAAAAGGCTGGCCCTGCTCGCCCCGGAAAAGCTCGCCAGCTTTGTCGCCGCGCCGATGCACTGGGTGTCGTGGGTCGCCACGCCGGCCGTCTGGCTGCTAATGGTCAGCACCCAAGGCATGCTCAAACTGATGCGCCTGGACCAGACCCAGGCGTCGAACGTGACGGAAGAGGAGATCAGGCTGCTGGTCAGCGAGAGCCACGAGCAGGGCGTGATCGATGCCGACGAGCGCAAGATGATGAACCGCGTCCTGGGCCTGGGTGATCGCACCGCCGACAGCCTGATGACGCCAAGGACGCGGATCACATGGCTGGACGCCGGTGCGCCGCTGGATGACAACCTGGAGACGATGCGCACCTCGCCGGTATCGCGTTTCCCGGTGCTGCGCGGGACCGACCAGGACGTGATCGGCGTGGTCGAGGCCAAGTCGCTGCTGCGCGGCCTGATGCCCGGTGTGCCGATCGATCTTTTCGGCCAGATGCGCGAGGCCCTGTTTGTCTCCGAATCGACCCACGCGATGAAGTTGCTGGAGATCTTCCGCGAGGAGCAGCAGTCGCTTGCCCTGGTGGTGGACGAGTACGGCGATGTCACCGGCCTGGTGACCGTCAACGACGTGATGGGGGCGGTCATCGGCCGCGTCCAGGCCGGTATGGGCAACGGCAGCAGCGAGAGCAGCGACGAAACCGCCGGACCGGTGGTGCAGCGGGCCGACGGCTCATGGCTGATCGATGGCAGTCTGCATCTGGAGGATCTGCACGAACTGGTGTCCGGCTCGGTGCCGGGCGAGGAAGAGCACGACTTCCACACCGCGGCCGGGATGGTTATTGCCCACTTCGGCCGGATTCCCAACGTGGGCGAGCAGTTCGCATGGCCGGGCTGGCGGATCGAAGTGATCGATCTGGACGGCCCCAGGATCGACAAGCTGTTGCTGCAGAGCGAGCCCGTGCAGGATCCGGAAAACGATGAAACCAGCGGATAGGGACGCCGCCGGTCCCGCGGCCCCCGAAGACCGCATCGGTACCCGGGCGTTGCTGGATTCCTTCACCGTGGGCGATCCCGCCGAAACCCTGCCTCTGGGCGAGATGTTTGGCGGACTGGGCGAGCGGTCCTTCGGGATGCTGGTTTTCATCGCCATCCTGCCCTCCTTCCTGCCCATTCCTGGCGTTGGCGGGCCAAGCGGCCTGCTGGTGGTGCTGCTTGGGCTGCAACTGATGGTCGGCCTGTCTGCGCCGTGGCTGCCCGGCTTCGTCGCCCAGCGCGGCCCGACGCGGCACACCCTCAGCCGCTTCCGTGACCGCATCTCACCGTGGCTGGAACGCCTGGAGCGCTTGTCGCGGCCGCGCGCGCCCGCGCTGCTCGAGCGTCGCGTATCCAGCATCATCACCGGATTGTTGCTGGTCGCGCTCGGCCTCCTGCTGTGCTTGCCGATCCCCTTCACCAACTATCTGTTTGGTGTGTTGCTGCTGCTGTTTGCACTGGCCCTGCTGGAGCGCGACGGCTATCTGATCGCCGTGGCGTGGCTGGCGGGAGCCGCAGCGATTGTCTTCTTCGGCCTTGTCTCCGGGCAGCTGGCAACCGCGATCGCGCACTGGATCCACGGCTGAGTTGAGACTCACACCTGGACTTTTTCCACCGCCGCGCGGTTGCACAGCTCAATAAATTCGTCGGCGCTCATGGGACAGGCCAGGCTGAAGCCCTGGGCCAGATCGCAACCGCGATCGCGCAGCACGCGGTACTGCGCGCGGTTCTCGACACCCTCGGCGATCACCGTGATTCCCAGCGAATGCGCCATGGCGATGATCGCCGTGGTCAGTGCCAGGTCATCTGCATCATGCAGGATGTCGGCCACGAAGCTGCGGTCGATTTTGACCCCGTCGACCGGCACCCGTCGCAGGTGGCTCAGGCCGGAAAATCCCGTGCCGAAGTCGTCGAGCCAGACCCGCACCCCGGTCGCGCGCAGCTGTTGCAGGAGTCGACCGGCGTGGGCCTCATCGCCAATCATGGCCGTTTCGGTCAGCTCCACCAACAGGCGACCGGGGTCCAGACCACTGTAGTCCAGGCTTCTGGCCACGCAGCGCGGCAGTTCACCGCTGCGCAACTCGCGGGCCGAAACGTTGACCGACACGAACGGCGCCGCTCCACCGTCCAGGGATGGCCAACGCGCCGCATCGCGGCAGGCCGCGGTCATCACCTTTGGGCCGATCATCTCGATCAGCCCGGTCTTCTCCGCCACATCGATGAAGACCGTGGGCGGCACCTCGCCAAGTTCGGGATGGTGCCAGCGCAGGAGGGCTTCCGCACCCACCACCGCGTCATCGCAGACCCGGAACACCGGCTGGTAAGCCATGCTCAGCTCGCCGCGTTCCCATGCACCGCGCAGCTCCGTTTCCAGCCGCACGTGGCGCTCCACCGCCTGGTTCATGACGGTGTCGTAGTAGCGCGCGCAATTCTTGCCGGCCAACTTCGCCTGATACATGGCGATATCGCCGTTCTTCATCAGCATCGCCGCGGTCGTGGCGTCCTCGGGGTACATGCTGATGCCGATCGATATACCCAGGAACACCTCGCGCTCGCGCAGCGCCAGCGGCGCGCCGAGTTCTTCCACCAGCGACTGGCCCAGCGCGGTCGCGGTCTGGCGGACATCGCTGCCGGGCTCGTTGGCCTCCACCAGGATCACGAATTCGTCGCCACCAAAGCGCGCCAGCATGGCGCCCGGCCCGCCCAGACGCTGGACCACCTCGCGGATCCGGCGAGACACCGCCAGCAGAACCTCGTCGCCCACGTCATGACCAAGGGTGTCGTTGACCCGCTTGAAGTCATCGATGTCGGCGAACAGCAAGGCGAGCTGCCGGCCGCTGCCGCGCAGACGGGTCAGTCGCTCATCGAGTGCCTCGCGGAATGCGAGCCGGTTGGCCTGGCCGGTCAGCGCGTCGGTGTAGGCCATGGTGCGGATGTCCCGATCATGCCGGGCGACGCTCTCGCTCATGTGGCGGAACGCACGTATCAGCTCGCCCAGCTCGTCCTTGCGAGCGCTGTCAAACGACAGCACGTCGTAATGGCCGGACTCGATCTTGCGTGCGGCATCGGCCAGGCTCCGAATCGGGCGCACCAGCCAGCGCTGGATCGCCCACAGCACCGCGACCCCGATGGCCATCAACGCGACGCCAAGCAGCAGCATCCACAACTTCTGCCGCTCCGCCAACGCCTGGAGCCGGGTGTCGAGCTGGAGCGACGCCCGCTGCTGCAATGTCCGCATCGCGTCGAGGTCGTATCCGATACGGACACCTCCCAGGCGTTCCCGACCGATCATGATCGGCGCCGAGACATCCATGACCGAGTCGCTGAACTGAGTGTTGAGCGAGGGCGCCGCGACTGCCGCGGGTGCCAGCCGATCCGCCATTGCCAGCCCGTAGGCCGGAATGGATTCACTGCCGTCGTGGAGCACATTCCCCTGCGGATCGAAGACGTACACGTAGCGGATCCAGTCCTGCTTGAGGGCGCCCTGCAGCAGTGCGCCTATACCGTCCAGGTCGTGGTAGTAGAGCGGGTTGACCAGAAGTTCAGCCAGCGGGCCAACCATGTTCTCGCCCCGCTGCTTCAGGTTTTCTTCGGCCACTTCCCGCATCGCGGCGTTGCTGACGCGCTCGACCTCATGCTGGGTTTGCGCCTGGCGCTGCAACATGAGCGCCGTCAAAGCGCCGAACACCAGCAGCGCGACCAGCAACATGGCCAGTACGCGGCCCTGCAACCCGCTGAAAAGCCTGGAGAAGACCGCCCTCACTCAACCTCCGCCCGGACCAGTCGCACGAGCGACTGCACCTGGGCCAGCTCGCGACGGGCCTCGTCATCGAGCGGCAGGAAGCGGGTGGTGCCGAAAAACTCGTGCAGGGCAGCCGCTGCCTGGGGATCGTCGGCAGCCCGTTCCAGCACCTGACCCAAGCGCTCGCGCACCCTCGGGTCGAGATCTTTGCGCACCAGCTCCAGGGCGCGTGGAATATCGCCGCTGCGTCCAATAACCGTCATGTCCTTCTTGAAAGCGTCGGGCATGCGGCGCGGATTCTCCCAATCCAGGTTGCTCATCACTCCGACATCCACCAGCCCCTTGTGCACCCAGGTGGCGATGTTCAGTTCCGACCGGGCGAAGAGATAACCCAGCGCATGGGGACCGACCGTATCCAGCGGCGACATCAGCAGATCCAGTTCGACACCGCTGCGCAGCAGCTGGCCGGCGGGAATGAAATACGCACTGGTCGAGGTCGGCCGCTGGAATGCTATCCGGGTTCCCTGCAATGCATCCAAGCCGGTGATGCCGCGGTCGGCGCGGGCAAAAAACACGGTGTGGTAACTGCGCTCTCCGTCCCTTTCGGTCAGCAGCAGCGGACGCGCGCCGGCGCGTTCGGCCAGGATCGCCGCCGAACCCGACGTCTCGGTGACCCAGTCGACCCGCTCGCGACGCAGGTAGCTCGCCATCTGCTGTGGGTCCTTCGCCATGAGGATGCGGCCTTCGCGGATCCCGACCTCCGCCATCCGCGGCACGACATAGTCGAGCAGCGGTTTGAGCTGTTCGTAATGCGTACTCGGGTCATCGCTGATGCGTCCAAGCACCAGGATATGGGCGTCACCTGCCCAGGCCATGGGCATGCCGACGCCCAAGCCCAGACTCGCTGCCAGCATCAGTTTTCCCAGCCGACCCATGGTGGCCGCGAACCGTCCGCGCACGCGCTGTTCTGTATTCAGTTGCATGTGTCCCCCGACGCCCCGCGGATGAGCGTACAGGGCATCATCAGCGTTGTCCGGCGAGTGTTGCCATGCGACTGGCGTCGGCGAGGATTCCCCGTAACAGGCGCAGTTCGCGATCCTCGAGATCGACGCGCAGGAAGAGCCTGCGCAACTTGCGCATCGCCGAGTCCGGCGCCCGGCCCTTGTGGAAGTCGATTGCATCCAGGGTCTCGGCCAGCTGGGCAAAGAAGTGCTCCATCTGTGCATGCGAGGCGGGTGGATTGCGCTTCGCTGGTATTGCCAGAGTCGGCGAGCCTGCTTCCGGGCTCGCCAGCAGCGCCAGGCGCAGTTCATAGCTGATGACCTGCACCGCGGCAGCCAGATTCAGCGAGCTGTAGTCGGGATTGGCCGGGATATGGATCGCTGCGTGGCACAGCTGCAGCTCGTGGTTCTCCAGACCCGTTCGTTCACGCCCGAACACCAGCGCCACCTCGGCCTCGGCGGCAACCGCCACCGCACGTTTTGCTCCCGCCCGCGGCATCAGCTCCTGCAGGCTGATCCGACGGCTGCGCGCGGTACACCCCAACACCAGCCGGCAATCGGACACGGCCTCGGCCAGCGTGTCGAAGGTCACCGCGGAATCCAGCACATCGTTGGCACCCGCCGCCAGCGCGAAGGACTCCACGTCCGGCGCCCGCTGCGGCGCGACCAGCACGAGCCGGTCCAAGCCCATGGTCTTCATTGCCCGCGCCGCCGACCCGATATTGCCCGGGTGCTGCGTCCCCACCAGGACGATGCGGATGCGCTGTGCAACGGACGACGCTGGCGGAAGGTGCGGATGGTCGGAGGTCATGGCGGCAATGGTAAACTGCGCGGCCGGCAACGAACCATGTTCGTCCATCGCCGGTCGCTCTTTCCCTTCGCCCACTCCCCCCACCTCCCCGCTCGAGGCCGTTTTACCATGCAGAAACCCGCCATCAACCTCATGGTCAAGGCCGCCCGTTCCGCCGGCAACGTACTGCTACGGCACATGCACAAGCTCGACGCGCTGAACGTGGTGGAGAAGGACCGGATGGACTTCGCCAGCGAAGTCGATGACCTGGCCGAGAAGGAAATCATCAAGGAATTCCGCCGCGCCACGCCCGACTACGCCATCCTGGGCGAGGAAGGCGGCCTGCTGGCGCCCAAGAGCGGCACGGCGCGTTCGACCTGGGTCATCGACCCGCTGGACGGCACCAGCAACTATCTCCGCGGCATCCCCCACTTCTGCGTGTCCATCGCCCTGGTCGAGAACGGCGAACCGGTCCACGGGGTGATCTTCGATCCGTTGCGCAACGAGCTGTTCACCGCCAGCCGTGGCAGCGGCGCCACCTTGAACGACAAGCGCATCCGCGTCGCGGACCGCAAGAACCTTGACGGCGCGATGGTCTTGACCGGCTTCCCACCGCGGGAGCGCAAGCGCGCCAGCGCCCAACTGAAGTCGCTGGACACCCTGTTCACCGAAATCCAGGACATCCGGATCTCGGGCTCGGCCGCGCTCGATCTGGCCTACGTGGCCTGCGGACGTGCCGATGCCTACTTCGAGGCCGGGATCAAGCCCTGGGACATCGCCGCCGGTGCACTGATGGTGCGCGAGGCCGGCGGCAAGGTCAGCGACTTCCGTGACCGCAGCACGGGCCCGATGGACAGCCGCGGAATCAATCCCCGCCCCCTGATCGCGGGCAACCTCAAGGTCGCCGGCCTGTTGCAGCAACGCATCCTCAATACCGGGTACGCCGCCACGTTCGACTGATGCGGCATGCGGGCGGATGCGGGCCATCCCCGCCGCCGTCACCGAAGCCATAAAAAAGGCCGCGCATTCCAGCGCGGCCTTTTCCGTTTGCGGTGCCTGCAGACTCAGGGCCGGCGGGCCAGGGCCTCTTCGTCGCGTGCCTTCGGCATCAGGTCCTGCTTGGTGACCTTGAGGAAACCGACGGTCAACAGCGGCGATGCTACGAAGATCGAGGACATCGTGCCGATCACCACACCGATCATCATTGCCTCGGCCATGCCCTGCAGCGATCCGCCACCGTACATGTACAGCGCGAAAACGGTCAGGAACGACGCCACCGAGGTGATGATCGTGCGCGAGAGCGTCTGGTTGATCGAGGCGTTGATGATCGCCTCCGGGGTGGTGCGCATAGTGCGGAAGTTCTCGCGGATACGGTCGAACACCACGATCGTGTCGTTGATCGAGAAACCCACCACCGACAGGATGCCCGCCAGCACGGTCAGGTCGAACTCGTGGCCACTCAGGGCGAACCAGCCGACCACGATCACCGAGTCCTGCAACGAGGTCAGCACGGCGGCAATCGCGAACTTGCGCTCGAACCGGGTCGAGATGTAGACCAGAAAACCGACGACCACGAAGATCAATGCCCAGATGCCGTTGAGGGCGAGTTCCTTGCCGACCTGCGGGCCAACGAAGTCGCTGCGCATCACCGTGCCGGGGTTGTCCGCGGTCGATACCGCGTCGGTGATCTGCCGGGCGGTCCGGTCATTGGTTTCCAGATCGCCGCCTTCGCCCTCGTCGCCGGACTGCAGGCGCACCAGCAGATCGTTGCCGGAACCGAAGGTGAGTACCTCGGCACTGCCGTAACCCGCGTCAGCCAAGCGTTTGCGGGCTTCGTTGACGTCCACGGGCTGCTCGAAGCGAAGCTCGGTGACCGTGCCGCCGGTGAAGTCCAGTGCAAAGTTGAACCCGTTGAACGCGATCGCGCCAACCGACACCACGAGCAGCAGGATGGAGACGACGAACGACGCCCCGCGCAGGCGCAGGAAGTCGATGTTCGTCACATTGGGGATAAGGGTGAAAGGTTTCATGATCGATTCCTGCGGTCAGATCGCAATGGACTTGAGCTTGCGGCGATTGCCGTAGAGCAGCGTTGCCATTCCGCGCGAGGCCGAAACCGCGGTGTACATCGAGGTGATGATGCCCACGATCAGTGCGACGGCGAACCCCTTCACCGGTCCTGTGCCAAAGGCGAACATCGCCACGCCGGCCAGCAACGTGGTCAGGTTTGCATCCACGATTGTGCTGGTGGCCTTCTCGTAGCCCAGTGCGATGGCCGACTTGGGCGGCACGCCGAGACGCAGTTCCTCGCGTATTCGCTCGTTGATCAGGACGTTCGCATCCACCGACAGACCCACGGTGAGAGCGATACCGGCCATTCCCGGCAAGGTCATGGTGAAGCCGAACAGCGACATCACCGCCACCAGCATCAGGATGTTGAGCAGCAACGCGGCGCAGGTGATCACGCCGAACATCCGGTAGTAGAGGAGGAAGAACAGCAACACGAAGCTGAAGGAGAACACGACTGCTTTCACGCCACGCTCGATGTTCTCCCGGCCCAGGCTGGGGCCGACGATGCGTTCTTCCACGAAATCCATTGGCGCTGCAAGTGAACCCGAGCGCAGCAGCAGCGCCAGGTCGGCCGCTTCCTTGGCGCTGTCCAGCCCGGTGGTCTGGAACTCCTTGCCGAACACGCCGTTGATGTTGGCCACTGAGATCACCTCCTCGCTGACCTTGGTGCTGCGGACCTCCTTGCCGTCGACCATGCGCACCTGCGGGATGCGCTCGATGTAGACCACCGCCATCGGCTTACCAACGTTGCCACTGGTGAAGTCGAACATGCGCTGGCCACCGGAACTGTCCAAGCGCACCGATACCGAAGGCGTCCCCGACTGCGGGTCCAGACCCGAGGTCGCGCCGACCAGCTGGTCACCCGAGGCGATCACTCGCTTGTTGAGCAGGATCGGCACCGGCTTGCCATCGATTCCCAGCTCCCGCCGGTAATAGACCTTTGCCTGCGGCGGCACGTTGCCGGTGGCGACCGCGTCATACGCATCGCCCTCCACCACGGCGCGATACTCCAGGGTCGCGGTTGCGCCGATCACGCGCTTGGCCTGCGCCGTGTCCTGAACGCCTGGCAGCTCGACCACGATGCGGTCGTTGCCCTGCCGCTGGATCAGCGGCTCGGCCACGCCCAAGGCGTTGATGCGGTTGCGCAGCGTACCGAGGTTCTGGTTCAGCGCGTCGGTCATCATCCGCTGCAATTCCGTATCGGGAATCTGCAGGGTCAGGATTTGTCCGCTGCCATCCAGACGCAGGGCAGGCTGGCTGGCGATGATCTTCTTGCGCGCTGCATCCGCATCGGCTGCATCCACCAACCGCACGTTGATGGAGTTGTCCGGGCGCCGGGTGACCGACTCATAGCGCACGCGCCCGTCGCGCAGGACCACCCGCACATCCTCGACGATCGCATCCAGATGCTTGTCCAACGCGGCCTTCTGGTCGACCTGCATCAGGAAGTGGACGCCGCCCTGAAGGTCAAGGCCGAGCAGCATGCCGTGGGCGCCGATCCGGTCCAGCCACGGTGGCACCGTCGAGGCCAGGTTGAGCGCGGTGACGTAATCATTGCCCAGCACCGGAGCCAGCGCGTCGGCGGCTTTGGACTGGTCATCGGTTCCGGTCAGGCGCACCAGCAGGTTGTCACCGTCAATCGCGACGTTCTTGGTCGGGATCCCGGCTGTCCGCAGCGTCTGGGACACGCGCTCGACCAGTGCCTGGTCGATGGGCGCACCGCGATTGGCAGTGACCTGCACCGAGGGGTCCTTCTGGTACAGGTTCGGCAACGCGAAGATGGTGCTGAACAGGATGGCCAGCACCAGGACGACGTATTTCCAGCGCGCGTAAGTGAGCATCGATTACCCCTGCGGCGGCCATCCGGCCGCCCCTGCTTCTAGAAAAAAGTGGCTACAGCCGCTCAGGCGGATTTCAAGGTGCCCTTGGGCAGTACGTTGGCGATCGAGCCCCGCTGCACGCGGATGCGGACGTTGTCTGCGATTTCCACGGTCACGAAGTTCTCCCCCAGAGCCGTGACCACGCCGGCAACGCCGCCGTTGGTCAGCACTTCATCACCCATGGCCAGCTGGCCCAGCATCGCCTTGTGTTCCTTTGCGCGCTTCATCTGCGGGCGGATCATCAGGAAGTACATCACGCCGATCAACAGGACCGGAAACAACAGGGACATTCCCAGACCACCCGCCGGAGCAGCAGCGGCCTGGGCATGGGCGGGAGCGATCACCAGATCAAGCAGGTTCATGTCGATATTCCGTAGAGACGAAAAACAGCCGGAGATTATGTCATGGCTGGCGAATGCCCACGCGGGTGACGCGGGGACCGGATCACACCGCGTTACGGCGTGCGCGCCGCGTAGAAGGACTCACGGAACGCCGCGAAAGTTCCCCCGGCGATCGCGTCGCGCATCTGCGCCATCAGTCGCTGGTAGTAACGCAGGTTGTGGGCCGTCCCCAGCATCGGTCCCAGCATCTCGTTGCAACGGTCCAGGTGGCGCAGGTAGCTGCGGCTGAAACCGCCGGCGCACGCGGTGCAGTCACATCCCTCTTCGATCGGTCCCAGGTCATGCTCGTACTTCGCGTTGCGGATGCGCACCGTGCCGGTCGAAGTAAAGAAATGCCCGTTGCGCGCGTTGCGGGTCGGCATGACGCAATCAAACATGTCGATGCCGCGGGCGACACCTTCCACCAGGTCTTCCGGGCGTCCGACGCCCATCAGGTAGCGCGGACGCTCGGGCGGCAGCTGCGGGCAGGTGTGCTCCAGCATGGCGTTGCGCTCATGCTCCGGCTCGCCTACCGCCAGGCCACCGATGGCATAACCGTCGAACCCGATCTGCGTCAGCCCCTCTGCCGATCGGGTGCGCAAATCGTGATGGACACCGCCCTGGACGATGCCAAACAGCGCGGCGTCATTGCCTTCATGCGCCTTGCGCGAGCGCTCGGCCCAACGCAGGCTCAACTCCATCGAGGTGCGCGCGACCTCTTCGGTGGCCGGGTACGGCGTGCATTCGTCGAAGATCATCACCACGTCCGATCCCAGCACCTTCTGGATATGCATGCTTTCCTCGGGGCCGAGGAACACCTTGCGGCCGTCGATCGGGGCTGCAAAGGTCACGCCGGCCTCGGTGATCTTGCGTTTGTGGGCCAGCGAAAACACCTGAAAGCCGCCGGAGTCGGTCAGGATCGGCCCGTCCCAGCGCATGAAACCGTGCAGCCCTCCGTGCGCTTCGATGACCTCCAGCCCCGGCCGCAGGTAGAGGTGGAATGTATTGCCCAGCACCATCTGTGCGCCGAGCTCGCGCACCGCCTGCGGATAGATGCCCTTGACCGTCCCGTAGGTACCCACGGGCATGAAGGCCGGCGTCTCGACAACCCCGCGCGGAAAACTGAGACGGCCGCGACGCGCCTCACCGTCGGTACCCAGCAGTTCAAATGCCATCCGGCTCATTGCCGTGTCGCTCCAGGATCGGGAAACAGCAACATCGCGTCGCCGTAGGAAAAGAACCGGTAGTGCGCCGCGACCGCGTGCGCATAGGCGGCGAACACCCGCTCGCGGCCGGCAAATGCCGAGACCATCATCAGCAGCGTGCTTTCGGGCAGGTGGAAATTGGTGATCATCGCGTCGACCGCGCGGATCCGGTAGCCGGGGGTGATGAACAACCGGCTCTCGCCCACGAACGGGCGGAGCTCGCCGGCGGGATTTTCCGGCGTCGGCTGCATCGCCGTTTCCAGTGCCCGGACAACCGTCGTGCCTACTGCGATCACCCGGCCGCCTCCACTGCGCACCCGCTCAACCTGCCTGACCAGCGCGGCATCGACGTGCAGTCGCTCGGCATGCATGACGTGATCGGCAAGGTCCTCCACCCGGACCGGCTGGAACGTGCCAGCGCCCACGTGCAGGGTGACGTGGCCGAACTTGACGCCTCTCGCAGCCAGCGCCTCCAACAATGCAACGTCGAAGTGCAGTCCCGCGGTCGGCGCCGCGACTGCTCCGGTTTCACGCGCGAACACGGTCTGGTAGCGCTCCAGGTCGCCTGCGTCCGGCTCACGCTGGATATATGGAGGCAATGGCAGACGCCCCGCACGCTCCAGATACTCGTCCAATGGCGCGTCCAGATGAAACCGCAGGAGGTAGAACTCGCCATCCCTTCCCAGCACCTCGGCCTCACCACCTGCATCGAGCTGGATCCGGGCGCCCTGCTTGGGCGATTTGCTGACGCCCAGCTGGGCGCGCGCGCAATGGTCCTCCAGCAGGCGCTCGATCAGGATCTCCACGCGTCCACCCGTGCTTTTCAGCCCGAACAGGCGCGCCGGGATCACCCGCGTATCGTTGAACACCAGTAAATCGCCAGGTTGCAGCAAGCCGGGCAGATCGCTGAAAACGTGGTCGGCAAATGCTGCCGGGGACGGCGGAACCAGCAGCAGCCGGCTCGCGGATCGCCGGGCGAGCGGCGCCTGGGCAATCAGCTCCGGCGGCAGCGGGTAGTTAAAGTCGGATTTTTTCAAGACGGCCTTTTCACGGGTGCAGGCGATACGGCAGGTCGGGAAACACGCCTGCGGCAAATCGCATAGTGTAGCGACACAGCGCGTCCGCCCCGGGGGTTATGCCGATCTTCGCGGCGTGTTAGAATCGGCTAACTGATTGAAATACAACGCAAATCTATTGCGCGGCGCGCCCGCGCATTTTTGTTTGCGGTGCCGTGCCACTGCGATCAACCCTGTGGAGGAGCAACACCGATGCCCAGCACCACCCACTCAAACGCCATCGCCAACAAGCTTGCGCCCTTGCGCGCCCACGGCGGCTCGCGCCGCACGGTCGGCCTCGACGATGCCGTGCTGGAGCAGTTCGCCGACAACGCCGAACTGGGCGAAGCGGTGGATGCTGCGCTGGCCGAATATGCCGAGGTGAAGAAGCAGTTCCCCGAACTGTTGGATCTGGACGAAGCCAGCCAGATCCAGAAGCTGCAGGCCGGCTTCATCAACTTCTATCAGGACGACGCGGTCAATCCATATGTTGCCCTCGCCGCCCGCGGACCGTGGATCGTGACCCTGAAGGGCGCGGTGATCCATGATTCGGGCGGGTACGGCATGCTTGGCTTCGGCCACGCGCCACCGCAGGTGATCGCCGCCATGGCCAAGCCGCAGGCGATGGCCAACATCATGACTCCGAGTATCTCCCAGCTGCGCCTGAGCACGCTGTTGCGCGAGGCGATCGGCGTCGATGGCGAGTGCCCGTTCACCCACTTCATGTGCCTGAACTCGGGCTCCGAATCGGTCACCCTGGCCGCGCGCATCGCCGATGCGAATGCCAAGACCATGACCGACGACGGCGGCAAGCGGGCCGGACACACCATCAAGCGTCTGGTGGTCAAGGGCGGGTTCCATGGACGCACCGATCGACCGGCCCTTTATTCCAACTCCACCCGCAAGGCCTACGAGCAGCATCTGGCCAGCTACCGCGGCGAGGACAGCGTCATCGTCGTGGAGCCCTACGACATCAATGCCCTGAAGCAGGCATTTGCCGACGCCGATGCCAATGGCTGGTTCATCGAGGCGATGTTCCTGGAACCGGTGATGGGAGAAGGTGACCCGGGCCGCAGCGTTCCGGTCGAGTTCTACAACGCGGCCCGCGAATTGACCCGCGAGCACGGCTCGATGCTGCTGGTCGACTCGATCCAGGCCGGCCTGCGTGCCAATGGCGTGTTGTCGATCATCGACTACCCGGGCTTTGAGGGTGTGGAAGCACCGGACATGGAAACCTACTCCAAGGCGCTCAACGCCGGACAGTATCCGCTGTCGGTGCTGGCGGTGACCGAGCGCGCGGCGAGCACCTACCGCAAGGGCCTTTACGGCAACACCATGACCACCAATCCGCGCGCGCTGGATACCGCGTGCGCCGTGTTGGAGATGGTCACCCCGGAGCTGCGCGAGAACATCCGTGCCCGCGGCGCCGAGGCCCTGGAGAGGCTGGAAACGCTCAAGTCGGAACTGGGCGGCATGATCACCAAGGTCCAGGGCACCGGCCTGCTGTTCTCGTGCGAGCTGTCCAGCGAATTCAAATGCTTCGGCGCCAACTCGACCGAGGAATGGCTGCGCGAGCACGGCATCGGCGTGATCCATGGCGGCGCCAATTCCCTGCGCTTCACCCCGACCTTCACCAGCACCAGCGCGGAGATCAAGCTCCTCGTCGACATGGTGGGCCGCGCGCTGCGCGAAGGTCCGCGGGCCAGTAAGTAGCAAGTAGCGTCGCGAAAAACGGCTGCGTGGGTGATCGCGCTGATCAAGCACACAAAGAGCCGGGGGAACCCGGCTTTTTGCAGGTTCTTTTCCAGACTCCGGCGGTGACCGGATCGGCGGTAGGGGGGGCGTGAACTGCATGCCTTCAGGGCGAATGTCCCCCGGCCTCCGCCTGCGGCGGCGGCCTCCTCCTTTATTTCGCCCCGAAGGCATCCAGCTCACCCCTGGGTTGGCGCGTATCCGCTTTTACGACCACCAGCGATGCTGGAACGGCGGGGTGAATCCCCTTGCGGCGAAATAAAGGAGGAGGCCCCAGCTTCATCGGTGCCGGAGGACATTCGCAGCAAGGGCATTCACCCCCGGCCGCCCCGGCTGCTCCGCAGACGCAGCACGCCCCCGGATGGAAGAAGCGCATTTCCATTTACGCGCTTGCCAGAGACCGATGTTATCGATGCGATCCAGCGAACCAACTGGCAAGCCATCGGCCGCGGAGGCAGACTGGAACGAGCGGAAGGACGAGCGACTTCCGCCACAGCTTCCGCCCCCAGCAATTGACGCCAGGAGTCTCCTCATGAGTAACCCACACGACAAGACCGTGACCGGCTCCACCACCGGCTCCGGCAGCCCCGCTCCCAGTGACCGCAATTCGCTGACCGTCGGTGCCAATGGTCCGATCCTGCTGCATGACGTGCACTTCCTCGAGCAGATGGCGCACTTCAACCGCGAGAACGTCCCCGAGCGCCGGCCGCATGCGAAGGGTGCCGGCGCGTTCGGAGTCTTCAAGACCACCGCCGACGTGTCGCGCTACACACGCGCCGCGCTGTTCCAGCCGGGTGCCTCGACCGAGATGCTGGCGCGTTTCTCCACCGTCGCCGGTGAGCTGGGCAGTCCGGACACGTGGCGCGACGTGCGCGGGTTCTCGTTGAAGTTCTACACCGACGAGGGCAACTACGACCTGGTCGGCAACAACACCCCGATCTTCTTTGTCCGCGATCCGATGAAGTTCCCGCACTTCATCCGCAGCCAGAAGCGCCTCCCCGACTCGGGCCTGCGCGACAACCACATGCAGTGGGATTTCTGGACCAATAACCCGGAATCGGCGCACCAAGTCACCTACCTGATGGGCGAGCGCGGACTGCCGCGGACCTGGCGCCACATGAACGGGTACGGCTCACACACGTACATGTGGATCAACGCCGCCGGCGAGAAGTTCTGGGTCAAATACCATTTCCACACCCGCCAGGGCATGGCGTTCTTCACCAACGCCGAAGCCGCCGAGATGGCGGGCAGCGACGCCGACTACCACCGCCGTGATCTGTTCGACGCGATCAAGCGTGGCGATCACCCGGAATGGGTCATGTCCGTCCAGGTCATGCCGTATGCCGAAGCGAAAGACTACCGCTTCAATCCGTTCGACCTGACCAAGACCTGGTCGCACAAGGACTACCCGCTGATCGAAGTGGGCACCATGACGTTGAACCGCAATCCGGAGAACTTCTTCGCCCAGATCGAACAGGCCGCGTTCTCGCCCGGCAACACGGTTCCCGGCATCGGACTTTCACCGGACAAGATGCTGCTTGGCCGTGCGTTCGCCTATGCCGACGCACAGCGCAACCGGATCGGCACCAACTTCCACCAGCTGCCCGTCAACCAGCCCAAGGTGCCGGTCAACACCTACATGTTCGATGGCCAGATGGCCTATCACCACAGCGGAAATGCGCCGGTCTACGCGCCCAACAGCGGCGACCGCAGCTGGGCCGACGAGACCGGTCGGATGGCGGACGGCTGGGAGTCGGATGGCGACATGGTTCGCAGCGCCTACACCCTGCACGCCGAGGACGACGACTTCGGCCAGCCAGGGACGCTGGTACGCGAGGTCTGGAACGATGCCCAGCGCGCGCAGTTTGTCGACCAGGTTGCCGGCAGCCTGCTTGGAGGCGTGCGCAGTCCAGTGCTGGAGCGGGCATTCGAATACTGGAAGAACGTCGATCAGGCTACCGGCCAGCAGATCGAGGACAAGGTTCGCAGCGGCATGGCACCGGACCCTGCCGAAGGCATGGGCGAAGGCTGAGCCCGACCTGCATCATGGGCTGGCGCGTTGGCGCCGGCCCATGGTTTTCCGCTCCACGAGTGGCGCCGTTGGCGTCAGACGCGGCGTCGGCGGCGATATCGACCCACAAGCCATACGCCCAGAAGGAGCAGCACTCCGAGGATCAGCTTGCCTATCAGGCGAACCTCCCCGCGCTTGTGCAATTTCTCTTCGGCTGGCGCCGTGGGGGATGTCGGCGGCGTCGCACTGACCGGGTCTTCTGGCTGTGCGGAAGCAACCAGCTGCCACTTGCCGCCTCGCAGCTGCACCTTTCCGGCCAGCGGCGGCAGATGCAGAGCCCGCCATCGGATGCGGATGTCGCCGTTATTCGGGTCAAGGGGATTGAGGGCACTGCCCAGCCCGTCGCCCTCTGGTTGGAAAGTCGCCGCCAGATTGGCCGGCAGGCGGGTGAAACCGGGTCGGAACTCCTTCCACTGGCCGACGGCCTTGATCACCGACAACTCCACCGGTTTGCCGTCGATGCTGACATCGCGCGCCCACCAGATCCGGTTCTCCAGCGGGAAGCTGCGCGGGTTCGCGTGGCCGTCCTCGAAGGCGGAGGAATCCACCAGCGCCGGCTTCCATACTTGCTGATAGCCGCCGCTGCCGTCGCGCTGCCATTGATACATCTCGACCCGGCGTTCCAGCCCGAACTGACTGGTACGTACGCCAAAGTCCGGATCCTCAATGGGCGCTGCGGATACCGGCTCCCTCAGCGGCGCAACCGGCCGGGTGTCGCTGCGCGGGGCCTCGTCGGCCCACGCACATGCCATCGCGCCTGCAAGCAGCACGGTAGCCAGCAGCCGGCGGAGGCTCATGCAGCCAGCGACCTCGCCTGCAGTTCCGCGACCTCATGCTCGGTGCCGTAACGGCCACGCTCATTTCGGGTCACCTGGGCGAGCGCACAGCCGGGGTCGTGGGTGAAGAACAGATGGACGTTGCGTTCCAGCATGTCCGCCAGGAAACGCTTTTTCTCGTCGATCAGCAGCTCCGCGTTGCGGTCGTATCCCATGGTGATGGGCACATGCACCCACGGCCGGCCGGGGATCAGGTCGGCGCAGAACACCAGCCCACCCCGGTCCTGACCATCGACCCGTTCCGGACCGATGATCTCCGCCAGCATCAGCCCGGGCGTGTGGCCATCGCTGTAGTGGAAGCGCACGCCCTTGCCCAGCGTGGTGGAGAACTCGCCATCGACAAGCTCAAGCCGCCCGGTCGCCTCCAGCAGGCCCGGCAGCTCTGGGATGAAGCTGGCGCGGTCGCGCGCGTGCGGCGCGATGGCCCGCTGCCAGTGCGCGCGCCCGACCACATAGCGGGCGTTGGGGAAAACCAGACGTGGCGGCAGGCCGTCCTCCCACGCGGCGAGCAACCCGCCGGCATGGTCGAAATGCAGGTGCGACAGCACCACCACGTCGATGTCCTCCGGCGCGAAGCCGGCGACATCCAGTGACTCGAGCAGTACATGGCGATCTTCGACCACCCCGTAGCGCTCGCGCAGCCTGGGCTCGAAGAACGCACCGATTCCGGCCTCGAACAGGACCGTCTTGCCGCCAAGCGGGCTGGCGAGCAGCGCGCGGCACGCAAGGTCGATTCGGTTGTGCTCGTCCGCCTCGACCCACTGGCTCCACATCGCGCGCGGCGCGTTGCCGAACATCGCTCCGCCATCGAGCTTCTGGCTGTTGCCCATCAGCGACCAGAGTTTCATCGTCGGCTCCAATGTTGCGCAGCCAAGGCTGCCTCACCGACCATCATCGGCGATCGACACGATGGGCGAAAGCCGCGTGACTCACGGCCGATCCAGTACCACCTCGACCTCGCCGACCGGGTTGCGCGGGTCGGTGCCACCAGAAAGCTCATCGGTCCGCTTGTCCCAGGCGACAGTCTGCAGGTTGCCCCAGGTGCCTTCTCCCGCATTCACCGTGTGCCCCATCTTCTTCAGCGCCTTGACCGTGGCGGCATCCAGCGCGCCGGGTTCGGCCGAGATGACATCGGGCATCCACTGGTGGTGGATCCGCGGCTCCGCGGCCACCGCCTGCGCGGTCATGCCGCTGTCGTAACCCAGGATGCCGATCAACACCTCGGTGATGATCCGGCTGCCGCCGGGCGCACCCAGCACGGCCAGCTTGTCGGACGAATCAATGTACGTCGGAGTCATTGAGCTGAGCATGCGCTTGCCCGCTTCCACCGCGTTGGCATCAAAGCCCATCACGCCGAAGGCGTTGGGCGTGCCGGGCTTGAGCGCGAAGTCGTCCATCTCGTTGTTGAGCAGCACGCCGGTGCCCGGCGCGATCATGCCCGAGCCATACAGCAGGTTGACGGTCTGGGTGGCCGAGACGATGTTGCCGTCGGTATCGATGATCGAGAAATGGGTGGTCTCGTCATCCTCCATCGGCGTGGGCTGACCCGACAGCAGGTCGCTGGGGGTCGCCTTGTCGGGATGGATCGTCGCGCGCAGGCCGGCGGCGTAGGCCGGGTCGGTCAGCATAGCGATGGGCATCTCGACGAAATCGGGATCGCCCATGTAGAGGGTGCGGTCGCGGTAGGCGCGACGCATGGCTTCCACGATCAGATGGGTGCGCTCCGCGGAACCGAGCTTGGACAGGTTCCATGGCTGCAGCATCTGCAGCATTTCCGCCAGCGCGACACCGCCCGATGACGGCGGTGGCGCGGTGACCACTTTCCAGCCACGGTAATCGAACTTGATCGGCTCGCGCTCGCGGATCTGATAGCCGGCCAGTTCGGCGGCGGTCCAGCGCCCGCCCTCCTCGGCTACCGCCGCCAGCAGTTGCTCCGCGACCTGCCCCTGATAGAAGCCGGTGCGACCGTTTTTGGCCAGCAACTCCAGCGTCTGCGCCAGGTCTTCCTGCTTGAGAATGTCACCGGTTTTGGGCGCGTGCCCGTTCGCCAGGAAAACCTCGCGCGTGCCACGGTAGCGCTCCATCACCTTGCTTCGGCTTGCGTAGCCCTTCTCCAGTCGCGGGTAGATCGGGAAGCCTTCCCGGGCAATCCGGATCGCCGGAGCAAGCGAGGTGGCAAGCGGCAGCCGGCCGTATTCATCGGCCAGATGGACCAGCGCAGCGGGAAGTCCGGGAATGCCGGCAGACCAGGGTCCGTTGGTGGCACGGTCGCGGTTCAGCTCGCCCTTCTCGTCCAGATATTCCGCAGGGGTGGCCGACTCGGGCGCCGTTTCCCGCGCATCGACAAAGATGTCGCGGCCGGTTTTCGCGTCATGCAGGAGAAAGAATCCGCCGCCGCCGATTCCCGAGCTGATCGGCTCGACCACCGACAGTGCGGCAGATACTGCAATTGCGGCATCAAACGCGTTGCCGCCCTGATTGATGATTGCCGCGCCGGCTTCAGTGGCCAGGGAATGCGCGCTTGCGATGGCCGCGCCCGGAGGGGTCGCCGCGTTCGATGGAGCGGTGCGCGATGCCGAAGCCGCGCTGGTCGCCGGCTCAGCGGTTGTCGCGCATCCGCCGATGGCAAACGCCAACAACGGCGCCAGAAAGCCCGTCACCACTGCGGTTCGCGTCGCAATTCGCATCACATCACTCCTGTTTTTGCTGCAACCGGGCGAGCTTGGCCAGCAGCTGGCCGGTCGTTTCGGGAAAGTCGGGATCCGGATCAATGCATTCGACCGGACAGACCACCACGCACTGCGGTTCATCGAAATGGCCAACGCACTGCGTGCAGCGTGCCGGGTCGATCACGTAGATCTCTTCACCCTGCGAGATCGCCTGGTTCGGGCAAGCCGGCTCACAGACATCGCAGTTGACGCAAAGGTCATTGATCTTGAGGGACATGGGCAACCGCTATGCGCGGGTGGGACAAGCCCCACCACGCGCGGATACTGGCAATGAAACCAAGCGGACTACTTGGCTTCGACAAACACGTAATCGACACCGGCAGGCGACACCGCCTGCTCGACACGCTCGCTGTCGGCGGGCGCGCCGATGAAGAGCAAACGCACGCCCTTCATCGAACCCGGGCCTACCTTCTCGAACGCGCCAACGATGATGTCCGCCATCATCGCCGACTCGGGCGAGCCGAATGCCACCAGGTTGCCTTCCACGATGCCGCGCTGCATCGCGTTCTGGATTTCCTCACGAAGACGCTCATGGGCGCCTTCGAATCCTTCGCTGTCGCTGCTGGGGAGGTAGTACAGGTACGGACTGGAGGTCACGTCACCCATGTTGCGGGTGACCACTGCGGACAAGTAGGTGCCCCACTCGTTGTCATCGTTGGTGGTCGGAGCCGAAAGGGGCGCAAGTGCGACCGCGGCATCTTCGGTGGTCTCGGTCGGAGCCTTGTCGCACGCGGCCATCAACGGCAGCGACAAAAGGGCGACAAGCATCAGGCGGGTGGTGGTGTTCATGGCGATCCCCATTCTTGTTGGTTGGAATATGACGTCGGCGAGGCGCCGGCGATCAGGCGGTGCTGCGTTGCCATTCGCGCTGAAGCGCCTCGGCAACCGCGGGCGGAACAAAACCAGAGACATCGCCCCCCAGGCGGGCTATCTCGCGGACCAGCGATGAAGAGATGAAGCTGTACTGCTCGGCGGGAGTCAGGAAAAGCGTCTCCACGTCGGGGATCAGGTGACGGTTCATGCTCGCCATCTGGAACTCGTACTCGAAGTCCGACACCGCGCGCAGTCCCCGCAGTACGACGCCCGCGCCGATGCCGGAAACGAAATGCGCGAGCAGTGAATCAAATCCGCAGATCTCGACGTTGGGATGATGGCCCAGCGCTTCGCGGGCCAGTTCCACCCGCGTCGCCAGCGGCAGGGCGGGACTTTTGGACGGGCTTTCCGCCACACCCACGACGAGCCGGTCAAACAGCGGCGCTGCGCGATCAACCAGGTCGATATGGCCGTTGGTGATCGGATCGAAGGTGCCGGGATAGACGGCGGTGCGATGTCGGGCCGGACTCATTGGGCAAAACGCTCCAGATCAAGGACGTCCGGCTGGGCCGGACCATTGGGGAGTGTATCAACGCCGGCGGGGGTGCCGTCGCCTGCCGTCAGTACCGGTCGATGCCGATAAAGGGCATGCCGGACCTCCCGGGTCCTGCCTTCCCGGTGCAGGCTCCAGTCTCCGGGCAGTATCACCGGCTCGTCGATGGGGCCTTCCACGTGCAGCCATGAACCCGCCCTCATCAACGGCAGGAGCCCGGCCAGCGCAGGCGCCAACAATCCTTGGCCAAAGGGAGGGTCGACGAAAGCGATGTCGAAGCTGGAGCGCGGCTGGGTCGGCAGCCAATGCATGGCATCGGCCTGCACCACCTTGGCCGCCTGGCCGCCCTGCAGCCGCTGCGTGGTGGCCAACAGGCTCGCCGCCAAAATGGGGTCGCGCTCGACGAGTACTGCCGACGCGGCGCCCCGCGATAGCGCCTCCAGGCCCAGCGCACCGCTGCCGGCGAACAGATCCAGCACGCTGGCGCCATTGATCACCGGGGCCAGCCAGTTGAACAGCGTCTCGCGGATCCGGTCCGGAGTCGGGCGCAGACCCGCCGAGTCAACGACCGGAAGCTTTCTGCCGCGCCAGCGCCCCCCAATCACACGGACCTGGCCAGGGCCATTGGCGACGGAGCGGGGAGACTTTCGGGCGGGCATCTTCATGGGGTCGGAAAATCAGGCCGGTGCTAGCATGGGCGCCATTCTCGCGCATTCGTGAAACCTCCTGTCGATGGCCAGTTTCTTTCGCCGGAAAAAGCCCGGTTCCGCACCCTCCAAGCGCCGCTACAGCACCGAGGAGCTCGCCGCCGCGTTCCCCGGAGCGCAGCGGGAAAAAAGCGATGCCGACAGCACGCAAAGCGATGTTCCGCCATCCCCATCCGAGGTGGAGGCGCGCGAACACCCGTCTACGCCGACGCAGCGGGCGCCGGCCAAGCTTTCCGACGCCCGCGAGGGCGAGCAGCCCACGTCCGCGAAGATTCCAGAGTCTCGTTCTTCGGCGCCCGCCTCGGCACCTGTCGTTCCGGCCCCCCAACCAGTCGAGTCTGCCCCAGCGGCCCCGGCGCCTGTCGTAGCCCGCGCGCCGATCGCATCTCCCCTGCAGCAGCCGGTCCCGCCGCAACCGCAGCGCACGCCCGCGCCTCCCGTACCCCGCCCAATTGAGACCGCCCTTGCGCCCGTCACGGATACGCCAAGCCATGAGCCCGCTGATCTGGCACGTGCCGGGACGCCGGCCGCTCCGACGAAGGGCGGCTGGCGCGAGCGGCTGCGCGGCACGGCTTTCGCACGCACCTTCGGCGGGTTGTTCCAGGGCAATCCCCGCCTCGACGATGACCTGCTGGACGAGATCGAAACGGCATTGATCATCGCCGACGTCGGAGTAACGGCAACCACCGATCTGGTGGAGGACCTGCGCAAGCGGATGAAAGCACGAGAGTTCGCCGACTCTGCGGCCCTGCTCAAGGCCTTGCGCCAGGACCTGATCGACCTGCTCGCACCCGTTGCCGTACCGCTGGAAATCGACTCTGGCGCCAAGCCCTTTGTTGTCCTGACCGTGGGTGTCAACGGAGTCGGCAAGACCACGACCATCGGCAAGCTGGCACGCCGCTTCAAGGGCGACGGGCATTCCCTGATGCTTGCCGCAGGCGACACCTTCCGGGCGGCGGCCGTTGCCCAGTTGCAGACCTGGGGCGAGCGCAACGGCGTACCCGTAATCGCCCAGGGCCAGAATGCGGATGCCGCGTCGGTGGCGTTCGATGCGCTGCAGGCGGCCAAGGCGCGCGGCACCCAGGTACTGATCGCCGACACCGCCGGCAGGCTGCACACCCAGCAGGGCCTCATGGCCGAGCTGGGAAAGATCAAGCGCGTCATGCAGAAGCTCGACCCCGCCGCACCGCACGAGGTGTTGATGGTGATCGACGGCACGACCGGCCAGAACGCGCTCTCGCAACTGCGCCAGTTCCACGCCGCGGTGCAGGTGACCGGGCTCGTGGTGACCAAGCTCGATGGCACCGCCAAGGGAGGCGTCGTGTTCGCCCTGGCCCGCGAGTTCGGCATTCCGATCCGTTATGCCGGCATCGGCGAGAAGCTCGAGGACCTGAGGGTCTTCGATGCCGAGGCATTCGTGGACGCGCTGCTGCCGGACACACTCGGCGGCTGACGCGTAAGCCATGCCCGCGGAAACCACCCCCGCGCCCCGCTCCCGTTGGCGTCGCGGCGGTCGAGTCGCCGCGATCATCGCCGTTGTCGTGCTCCTGGGCCTGGTCGTCTCGATTGGGTGGATTTCCCGTCCCGCCCGCCTGAGCGCCTTGATACTGGATCGGGTCGGAACCTCGCTGGGACTGCAGATAACCGCCACCGGCGCGAGTGAGTACCGCCTGCGCGGAACCCCGATGCTTACCGTTCGCGGACTTGATGTTCGCCAGCCCGGCAGCGCCAGTGCCTTGTTGACGGCCGAGCGTGCGTATCTGGCGCTGCCTTGGGCAACCCTGTGGGCAGGCGGCGAGGACCTCACGATCCGCCGCGTCGAGCTCGATGGACCGCAGCTCGATCTGAGGGCGTTGCAGGACTGGCTGGCAACGCGTCCCGAGGGCGGGCCGCTGAGAATTCCCACGCTGACAGAGGGTTTGGGAATCACCCGTGGCCGGGTGGCGGGAGAAGGCTGGTCCGTTGACCGTTTGGGTGTTTCCACCGATCACGTGTCCGCCACGCAGCCCTTGATTGCACGCTTGGCCGGACGCTTGCTCGTGTCCACCACGACCGCCGCGTTCGATGTGCAGCTGGCACTGACCCGGCCGGTGATTGGCGCCGGTGCCGCCATTGCGGGAATCACCACTGTGCACAGCGGTGAGTCGCGCATTCCGCTTGCGCTGAACCTCTCGGGAGCCCTGCGCGACGACGCGGAAGGAATCGGCTTGGACGCAACGCGACTGGGCGCCCACGCTCGTTGGTTCAGTGCACCATCCGCCGCCGCGCCTACGGTGGCATTAGCTCTGGGGATGGCCGGCCGGCTGCGCTATCGCGACGGCGGCCTGATCGTGGCGCCGCTTGCGGCAGCCATTCGCGGTCGGGACAACATTCCCGAGCAAGTGGACGCAACCGGCTCCATCGTATTCGGCGACGCCCTTGTGCTGCACCTATCTGGCGAGGTGACAGAGTGGCCGGTGCAATGGCCGGAACTGCCGGCACCCCTGGGCGCATCAAACTCCCCATTCCCCTTCACGGTGGACTATGCGGGCCCAAGCGACTTGTCCGACCCGGTACATCTGCAGCTGAGCCGTGATGAAACCCGCTTTGACGGCCGATTCCAGCTGCCCGAGCTGATTGACTGGGTGACGCAGCTTGCCGATGGCACGCCGCTCCCGCCGCTCACCGGCTCCCTGACCACGCCGCGGATGGAAGTCGCCGGCGCGACCCTCACCGGCGTGCAGCTGGAAATGGATGACGGCGACAGCGAGCGCGACGAAGGGCTGGGAGAACCAGAACCTCATCACGGCTCCGGACCGAGCCGATGAGAGCCAGCGCCATTGCAGACACCTTCGCTGGCCGCCTGCTGGACTGGTTCGACAGCCACGGCCGCCATGACCTGCCATGGCAGCATCCGCGCTCGCCGTACCGGGTCTGGCTGTCGGAGGTGATGCTGCAGCAGACCCAGGTAAAGACCGCCGCTCCCTACTTCGAGCGCTTTGTCGCCGCTCTGCCCAGCCTGCCGGCACTCGCCGCCGCGCCGTTGGACGATGTACTCGCGCTGTGGTCGGGACTTGGTTACTACAGCCGCGCACGCAACCTGCACCGGGCCGCGCAGCAATGCATGTCTGCGCACTCCGGCGAGCTGCCCCGCGACCTGGACGCCCTGCTCGCACTGCCGGGCATCGGCCGCAGCACCGCCGCGGCCATCCTCGCCCAAGCCTGGGGCGACCGCCACGCCATTCTCGATGGCAACGTGAAACGGGTCCTTGCACGTTTCCACGGCATCGAGGGCTGGCCCAGGTCGCCCACGATCGAACGCCAATTGTGGGCCGTTGCGGAACAGCACCTGCCCAACGATCGCCTCGCCGACTACACCCAGGCACAAATGGATCTGGGCGCCACAATCTGCACCCGCGCCCGCCCCCTCTGCGCCAAGTGCCCAATGGCCGGAGATTGCGTCGCCTACGTGCATGACCGTACCGCCGAGCTCCCCACACGCAAACCCGCGAAGGCCGTTCCGCGCCGTGAAGCCCGGATCATGTGGCTGGAAGACGACGACGGCCGGGTTCTGCTGCAAAAGCGGCCTCCGGTTGGCATCTGGGCCTCGTTGTGGACCCTGCCTCAAGCGGAAGACGAGATCGGAATGGAGGCGTTCATCCGCGATCACGTCGACGGCGCCAGCGGGGATGGGGAGTCGTTGCCACCCATCGCGCATGCTTTCAGCCACTACAAACTCGACCTGCTTCCGCGGCGCTGGCGCGGAGTCGCCCTGCGCACCGCGGTGCAGGACAATGACCAACTGCGCTGGATCGCACCGGCAAGTCTGTCCACGCTGGGAATACCCGCGCCCATCCGTCGCCTGCTGGAGAGCGGCTGACCACCCCGAAGAGGAATCCGATGACCCGTACCGTCTACTGTGAATTCGAGAAGCGCGACGCCGAAGGTCTCGACTTCGCACCTTGGCCCGGCGAAGCCGGCCAGCGCGTATTCGATCACATCGGCAAACCCGCATGGGCGAAATGGCTGGCCCACCAGACCATGCTCATCAACGAAAACAGGCTGTCCCCCATGGACCCGGCGCACCGTAAATTCCTGCAGGAGCAGATGCTCGCGTTCCTGTTTGAGGGCAACGTGACCCGGGTGGCCGGCTACGTCCCACCCGCGCAGGACTGAGTCTGGCCCGCTTCCCTGCGGGCATGTGGAGTGCCAATGATCCCGCCATTGGCCTTCATCGGTCGCGAAGCGATCGGCCTCCACAGTCGTCTCGCGGCTTGCAGGCGCGCGGCTGCCCCGTTATAGTTCCGCTCCTTCACGGCCTGCCCGTGACTTGGCCGGGTAGCTCAGTTGGTAGAGCAGGGGATTGAAAATCCCCGTGTCGGGGGTTCGATTCCCTCCCCGGCCACCATTTTGGTGGCACCGCAAGACCCAAGCCCTGCAACGGCCACAGCCGATGCGGGGCTTTTCGTTTCCTGGGTCGGGCCTTTGCGGCAACCGCACCATGCGCCGTAGTATGCTCGGAGCAATCAAGACGGAGCGTTCGACATGCGGGCAACACGCGGGATGCGGTGGGCGGTTTGGCTGGTTTGCGTCGCTACTCTGGTCGCGTGCGCCAGTGGGCCCGTACGCCGGGTTTCAGAGCCCTCGGCCAGAATCCAGCAGCTCACCGTGCTCGCCGACGGCAGCTGGACGGCTGACCTGCGGATCGAGAACTTCAGCAGCATCCCGATGCGTTTTGACAGCCTCCAGTTCGCGATGAAGATCGCCGATCAGGATGCGGGTACGTTGAGCGCGCAGCCTGCACTGACCATTGGACCGGAGTCTGCGGACGTCGTCAGCGTTGCGGTGTCGCCCTCGGTCGCCGGCAAGCTGGCGGTCGCCGATGGACTGGCGGGCCGGCAGAGCGTGCAGTACTCGCTGGACGGCACAGTGACCGCGACACCCGATGAACAACGCCAGCGCGAGTTCAAGATCAAGCGCTCCAGTGCCCTCAGTCCTGCCCCGGGCCTGCCCGGCGTCCTGCGTTGAATTGAATCTCTGATATCGCGGCGTCCCGCTGCGCCGCCGGTACTCCCGGCACCAGCGCCACGCCGCCCCACCTTCCTTGAGTAGAGCGAGGCCGGCATGAGCCAGTACAAAGCACCCCTGCGAGATATGCGTTTCGTCCTGTTCGACCTGTTGGGCGCAGAAGCGGAATTCCAGCGCCTCGGGTTTGAAGACGCCAGCCGCGAACTGGTCGACGCGGTACTGGATGAGAGCGCCCGTTTTTCCGAGGAAGTGCTGGCGCCTTTGAACGAAGTCGGCGACCGCGAAGGCTGCACTTTTGACCAGGCAACCGGCAACGTGACGACCCCGGCCGGATTCAAGGAAGCGTATACGCAGTACGTCGAAGGCGGCTGGACCGGCCTGGTCGCATCCAGCGAGTTCGGCGGCCAGGGCCTGCCACAGGCGGTGGGCTTCGCGCAGAAGGAAATGATCGACGCCGCCAACCTGGCCTGGGGCAACTTCCCCCTACTTTCCCACGGCGCAACCGAAGCCCTGCTGCATCACGGCGAGGACTGGCAGCGCGAGGTGTTTCTCAAGCCATTGGTCGAGGGTCGATGGACCGGCACCATGTGCCTGACCGAGCCGCATTGCGGCACCGACCTGGGGCTGTTGAAGACCCGCGCGGAACCCAACGAGGACGGCAGCTACGCAATCACCGGGACCAAGATCTTCATCACCGCCGGCGAGCACGACCTGACCGAGAACATCATCCACCTGGTCCTGGCGCGACTGCCCGATTCCCCGGCCGGCAGCAAGGGAATCTCGCTGTTTGTCGTACCCAAGCGGCGCGTGGGGCGCGACGGCAGCATGGGCGATCCCAACCATGTCCGCTGCGGCAGCATCGAACACAAGATGGGGATCCATGGCTCGGCGACCTGCGTGATCAACTTTGACGGTGCGCAGGGTTACCTGGTCGGACAGCCCAACAAGGGCATGAGCGGCATGTTCACCATGATGAACGCTGCGCGTCTCGCTGTGGGCCTGCAGGGTCTTGGACTCTCGGACCGCGCATACCAGAACGCTCTGGCCTATGCGCGCGAGCGACTGCAGATGCGTTCGCTCTCCGGCCCCAAGTTCCCCGACAAGCCGGCCGACCCGATCATCGTCCACCCCGACGTGCGCCGCATGCTGCTCACCTGCAAGGCCCTGATTGAGGGTGGCCGCGCGATGAGTTACCACGCCGGACTGCAGATCGACGTGGCCCACAACTCGCCCGACGATGCGCAGCGCAAGCGGGCCGATGACCTGGTCGGCTTCATCACGCCGATCGTCAAGGCCTGCCTCACTGAGTGGGGCATCGAGTGCACCTACCACGCGGTGCAGTGCTATGGCGGCCACGGCTACATTGCCGAGAACGGCGTGGAGCAGCTGGCCCGCGATGCCCGTATCACGACGCTGTACGAGGGCACGACCGGCATCCAGGCGGTCGACCTGCTCGGCCGCAAGATCCTGCAGCTGCAGGGGGCCGGTTTCAAGGTGATGCTGGGCATGGTCCAACAGCTTTGCAGCGAGCATGCCGACAACGCCAACGTCGCCGAATTCATTGCGCCGCTGCAGAAACTCGCCAGCCAATGGCAGCAGCTCACCATGGATGTGGTGGACAAAGCCAGCCGCGATCCGGAGGAAATCGGAGCGGCCGCCTACGACTACCTCATGTATTCGGGTTACGTCGCACTCGCCTACTGGTGGGCGCGCAGCGTCGCCAGCAGTGAAGCGGGCAGCGAGTCGGAAGCATTCAAGACAGGCAAGCGTGAAACGGCGAAGTTCTACTTCGCCCGAATCCTGCCGCGGACGCTCACCCATGCAGCGGCAATCCGCAGCGGCAGCGCGTCGTTGATGACTCTCGAGGCTGACCAGTTCGACGCCTGAGGCCGGAATTCCGGGGCCGGACCCGGGAAATTGCTGCAGACAAATCGTGTCGGATCGGGTATATGCTCGATTTCTCATGGAGACCGACACAGTGATGCCACGCGTGGCCGGGCCCGGAACTCCCGCCACGTCCGAGCGCCGGTGGGACCCGGATGGCTTGGCGATTGCACCGCGCCACGCGCTGGAACAGCTCAACTCCGTGCGCCTCCTCTCCCTGGACGCGCACGGGAGAGTGCTTGACTGGATGAACTGGCAGCACGCGGCCTGCCTATATGCGCGCGATGCAGTGGCCTGGACCCTAGGAGACCCCTGCCTGACGGTGCACGGCGGCCTCAATCGGCGCAGCGGCGAGGCGAGCATCCTGCGCCTGCATCCAATCGTGGCTGCGCGCGGACATGCCAGTGCACGCGCGGCCAACCCGACCCCGACCCTGACCAACGCCGCACTGTTTGCCCGCGATGCCCACCTTTGCCTCTATTGCGGCGGGCAATTCAACCGCCCGCAACTGACCCGCGACCATGTGAAACCGGTCTCCCGCGGCGGTCGCGATGTGTGGGAGAACGTTGTGGCTGCCTGCTTCCACTGCAACTCGCGCAAGGGCAGCCGCACGCCACAACAGGCCAACATGCCATTGCTGGCAGTCCCCTACCGGCCCAGTTGGGTCGAGCACCTGATCCTGTCCAACCGAAACATCCTTGCTGACCAGATGGCGTTCCTGAAGAGCCAGCTGCCGAAAAAGCACGCCCGCGACGGCCTGGTCACGCACCGCTCCGCACTTGCTTGAACGCGTGGTCGTTGCTGTGTGGTCCACAGTGCGCACGCCCCTTCATTGACGCCCGTAGCACGCTCCGCGACACTGGGCGATTGTTAAGACATGGACTCGACAATGGCCCTCACACTCGGCCTGACCGGCATGGACCCGGCCACTGAAGCGTCCCTCAAGGTCGCTTTTTCCATCGCAAACGCCCAGTTGGCTGGAGCCTGGAAGTTGCTGGCCGACGACACCGCTGACCATGTGATCGTCGATATGGACAGCATGTATGGGCCAATGAGCTGGCTGCGCCTGCACGCAGCTGGCAAGACGGTCATCGGGCTGACTTCGGCTCCCCGCACGCAGGCCGACATCCGTCTCGCGCAACCCTTTGATAGCGCGTCGGTGCAGCGACTTCTGGTGGAACTGGCGCCCGAAGCCGCCCCGCCCAGCTCGATCACGCAGCCCACGGACGCAGTGCCCAGCGGCCTCAGCGCTGCGCCGGAGCCGCAAGACCAGCTGCCGGAAGAACGCCCCGCTCGCGTCGACGAAGAAGTCGCCCCGCCGGCCGGCCTGAACGCGGTCCCGGTAACGATCGAGGAGGGTCTGGACCCGGACGAACCTGCCAGCGCTGCATCCAGCGCGATCATGCCCGCGGCGACCAACCTGGCCGCGCATCTACGGCCAGAAACCACGACGGCGGCGAAATCCGAGCCGAGAACCCTGACGGAATGGCTGGCCTCGGGCCGCATCACCGGGCGGACCGGCTTCGAGCGCGACGGGCTCACCCTCTTTCTGGATGTCGACCGGCGCGAGTACTTCGGGCCACCGACCTTGAAGCCGCTGAGCGCGCACGTCACCTCGGACGCGGTGGCCGCGGATTTCGCCGATGTTGCCGACTGGGCGAAGAAGGTGGCCGGACTCGGCGCAGCGCAACCGATGTCGCGCCTGCTGTGGTTCGGTGGCCTCATGTCCGGGGGGGGAAAGCTCCTGCCAGGCTTTGACCCCCAGGCACGCTTCCTGATGCTGAAGTGGCCGCAGACCGAGCGCGAATTCCCCCGCCACTTCCGTATCGCCACGGTGATGATGAAGGGCGCGGCGACGTTGGAGGAGATCGCCGAGGCCAGCGGCGTCGCGATCGAGGACGTCACCGATTTTGTCAACGCCAACCTGGCGACGGGCTTCGCCGAGGTTGAGCGGCCTCCCGAACCCGAGCCCGAGCCGCGTAAGCCGAGCGGGCTGTTTGGACGCTTCCGCGGCCGCTGAACTCTCCCCGCAGCGCCGCCCCGGTTCGCCTTGCCCCGCCGCGACCCGAGCGGGACAATGGCTTACCACCGTCCGACACCGTATTGATGATCGATCCGCAACGCTATCCCCGTCTCTCGCGCATCCAGGTGCCAGCCGACCTGCGTCAGTTCCCGGTGGAGGATCTGCCAGCCATCGCCGATGAGCTGCGGGCGTACCTGATCGAGCAGGTTGCGCAGTCGGGCGGGCACTTTGGCGCAGGCCTGGGCGTGATCGAGCTGACCGTGGCGCTGCACTGGCTCTACGACACTCCCACCGACCGGCTGGTGTGGGATGTCGGCCACCAGACCTATCCGCACAAGATCCTTACCGGCCGGCGCGATGTGATCCAGACGGTGAAGCAGAGGGACGGCGTATCGCCTTTCCCCAAGCGCGACGAATCGGAGTTCGATACCTTCGGCGTCGGCCACAGCTCGACGAGTATCTCTGCCGCACTGGGCATGGCCATCGCGCTCCAGCGCGCCGGCGACGAGCGCAAGGTGGTTGCGGTCATCGGCGACGGCGCAATCACTGGCGGCATGGCTTTTGAGGCGCTGGCCCACGGCGGCGGCATGGGCGATGACCCGGACGGCATCGAACCGAACCTGCTGGTCATCCTCAACGACAACCAGATGTCGATCTCCGAGAATGTCGGCGGCGTGACACGGATGCTCGGGCGATTGACCGGCAGCCGGACCCTCAATGCGCTCCGCGAAGGCGGCAAGAAGCTGCTGGGCGACAAGAACCGGCCGGCGGCGAAGTTCGTCAAGCGCTGGGAGGAGCAGTGGAAGGGCATGTTCGTCCCCTCGACGATGTTCGAGGAGCTCGGTTTCCACTACACCGGTCCGATTGATGGCCACGACCTGGAAGCGCTGGTGGGCACCATGAAGACCCTGCAGGGGATGAAGGGCCCGCAGCTGCTCCACATCATCACCACCAAGGGCAAAGGTTACGAGCGCGCCGAAGGCGACCAGATCGGCTATCACGCGGTCGGTCCGTTCAATCCCGAGCTCGGCATGGTCAGCAAGGCGGGCGCGAAGAAGGTGACCTACACCGACGTCTTCGGCGACTGGATCTGCGACATGGCGGCCGCCGACGACAAACTGATGGGGATTACTCCGGCGATGCGCGAAGGCTCCGGCCTGGTGCGTTTCAGTAAGGAGTATCCGCGGCGCTATTTCGATGTCGCCATCGCCGAACAGCACGCCGTCACCCTGGCAGCCGGAATGGCCTGCGAGGGCGCCAAGCCCGTGGTAGCGATCTACTCCACCTTCCTCCAGCGCGGCTACGACCAGCTGATCCATGACGTGGCGCTGCAGGAGCTGGACGTGCTGTTTGCGATCGACCGGGGCGGTGTGGTTGGCCCGGACGGTGCAACGCACGCGGGCAATCTGGACCTGAGCTATCTGCGCTGCGTCCCCAATATGGTGGTCATGGCGCCGGCGGACGAGAACGAGTGCCGCCAGATGCTGTCCACCGGCTTCCGCTTCAATGGCCCCGCCGCCGTGCGCTATCCGCGTGGCAGTGGTCCGGGTGTTGCCGTGCAGTCGACCCTTGATGTGCTGCAGATCGGCAAGGCCCAGCTGCGCCGGCGCGGCTCGCGCATCGCCCTGCTCGCCTTCGGCTCCCTGTTGCCCGCAGCGGAACAGGTCGGCGAGGCGTTGGGGCTCACCGTGGTCAACATGCGCTTCGTCAAACCGCTCGATCGAGTACTGATCCTTCAGCTTGCCGCCGATCACGAAGGGTTCGTAACCCTGGAAGACAACGTTGTTGCCGGCGGTGCCGGCAGCGGCGTTGCCGAGCTGCTGGCGGCAGAAGGCCTGAATGTATCCATGTTGCACCTCGGGCTGCCTGATGCCTTCCAGGCGCACGGTAGCCGCGAGGAACTGTTGGCCGAGGCAGGTTTGGATACCGAAGGCATCCGCCGCGCGATCATCCAGCGCTGGCACGACCTAGACAGTGCCCCACCGCGTAGCGCGGCGATCTGAGCAGGCAGCAGCGGGTGCACGTAACCGCATCACGCAAAAAAAATGCCTGCGGATTCTTGCGCAGGCATTTCAGTGAATCGTGATTTGGTCGGGGCGGCCGGATTTGAACCGACGACCACTTGTCCCCCAGACAAGTGCGCTACCAGGCTGCGCTACGCCCCGAAGATGTTGCTGTCCGCCGCTGTTCCGGCGACGCAAGAGTATAGCTGAAAATCAGTAAATCGCGAGCCCTTCAGGGCGCGCTGCGATGCACTGCATTGTCACCGGCGCAGCATCTGCAGCACTTCCTCCAGCTCCATCCGGACCTGTCGGATGATCTGCGTGCTCAGCGCTGACTCGTCCTTGGCCTCTTCGCCTTCAAGACGCAGGCGCGCGCCACCGATCGTGTAGCCCTGCTCGTACAGCAGGCCGCGGATCTGGCGGATCATCAGTACTTCGTGGCGCTGGTAATAGCGCCGGTTGCCCCGCCGCTTGACCGGCTTCAGCGAAGGAAACTCGGTTTCCCAATAACGCAGCACGTGCGGCTTGACGTCGCACAGCTCGCTAACCTCGCCAATGGTGAAGTAGCGCTTGGCCGGGATCGGCGGAAGTTCGCGGTTGCTGCCCGGATCAAGCATTGTCGGTACCGCCGTAGGACTCGACGCGTTCCTTCAATTTCTGCCCCGGACGGAACGTAACCACGGTTCGGGCGGAAATCGGAATCTCCTCACCGGTCTTGGGATTACGTCCAGGCCGTTCCTTCTTGCGCCGCAGATCGAAGTTGCCGAAACCGGACAGCTTGACCTGGCGTCCGCTCTGCAGCGCCTGGCGGAGGGAGTCAAAGAAAGCGTCGACGAATTCCTTGGCCTCACGCTTGTTGAGGCCGACCTCGTCAAACAGCCGCTCGGCCATTTCAGCCTTGGTCAACGCCATTGTCCGCTCCGTCCCCTGCTTTGTGCCTGGCTCGCGCGCTGAAGGCCGAAAACCGGCTCAGTCCCGAATCTTTGCTGCGTGATCGGAAACCATCGCAGACGTGACGGAAGCCACGACGCGATCCACGTCAGACTCGATGAGGGTGCGGGATTCCTCCTGCAAAATCAAGCCCATAGCAAGACTCTTGCATCCGGATTCCACCCCTTTGCCCTGGTAGCGATCAAACAGAACCAGATCGCGCAGTACCGGGCCGGCAGCGTTGCGGACGCTCCGCGCGACGTCTCCCCAGGGCACGCATTCGGGCAACACGAAGGCCAGGTCCCGCCGCACCCAGGGGTACCGTGACCGGCCACTCGCCTTGGGCACGGGGCGTGCCTGCAACGGCTCCAGATCCAGCTCGAAGGCGATCACGTCGACGTCAATTTCAAGGGTCTGCAGCAGGCGCGGGTGCAGCTGGGCTATCCAACCAAGTGCGGTTGCGTCGCCTGCTTCACTTCGTCGAAGGACACGGGCACAGCGTCCGGGGTGCGCCCAAGGCATGACGACGGGCTCGTACTCCAGGCGTGCGCCGGAAAGCCCGGCGAGGCTCTCCAGGTCGCCTTGCAGGTCGTGGAAGCCAACCTCGCGTGAGGCCTGGCCCCATTGCTCCGCGTCCGCATCGCCGCACGCCACGCCAGCGATGCGCTGGGTATGCCGCGGCGCATCACCATCGACCGCAGTGAAGACATTGCCGGTCTCGAACAGGCGAATCCGGGATTGCTGTCGTGAGGCATTTCGCGCCAGCCCCGACACCAGGCCCGGCAACAGCATCGTGCGCATCACGCCCAGCTCGGCACTGAGGGGATTGGCGATGGCCACCGCATCCTCCGATACCGCCCATGAATTGAGCACGCCAGCATCGACAAAGGCGTAGTTGATCGCTTCGAGATAGTCCCTAGAGGCCATATGGCGGCGGATATCGCCTTTGTCGACGATGGTTTCGGTAGGCGCGGCCAATCGCGAAGCCCCGCTGGGCAGCGTGGTCGGAATATTGTCGTAGCCGTGGATGCGGGCGACCTCCTCGATCAGGTCCTCCTCGATTGCGATGTCGAAGCGGCGGCTGGGAGCGATGACCTTCCACCCTTCCTCCCGCGCTTCCACCTGCAAGCCCAGCGCACCGAGAATACGTTCGACCCGCGCATCCGGCACCTCGATGCCAAGCACCCGCGACAGCCGCGCACGGCGCAACAGGATGGGCTGTGGCTGTGGCAGGTGCTCCTGGAGCGCTGCCTCCACCACCGGCCCCGCGCTACCGCCGGCGACGTCAAGGATCAGCCGTGTGGCGTACTCGATGGCTACGCGCGGAAGTTCGGGGTCCACGCCGCGTTCGAAGCGGTGGCTGGCATCGGTATGCAGGCCGAGCTTCCGGCTGCGGCCGATGATTGCGGCGGGCGCAAAATGGGCAGCCTCGAGGAACACGCTGCGGGTCGCGTCGGTAACGCGCGCATCAAAGCCACCCATGATTCCCGCCAGCGCGATGGGCGTGTCGGCATCGGTAACGAGCAGGAACTGCGGATCCAGTTCGGGCTCGCTGCCGTCCAGCAGTTTGATCCGCTCGCCTGCGCGCGCCCGACGGACGCCCACCGTGCCACCGCTGAGCAGATCACGATCGAAGGCATGCATCGGCTGGCCGAGCTCCAGCATCACGTACTGTGTGACGTCCACCAGCAGCGATACCGGGCGTACGCCGCTGCGGCGCAGCCGCTCGGCCATCCACAGCGGGGTGGTCGCGGTGGCATCGATATCGCGCAGCACGCGGCCGCAGTAGCGCGGCGCGTCGGCGCCAGCATCCAGCTCGATCGAAAGTGCGTCCTCAATTCGTGCTGCGACCGGCTCCACGTTCAACGCCGACACGTCCGCATCGGCCGCCGCCGCCACATCGAAGGCGATGCCGCGAACGCCGTAACAATCGGCGCGGTTGGGGGTGAGCTTGATCTCGATCGCGAAGTCGGGAAGGCCGAGCAGCTCGGCTACCGGCGTGCCCGGTGCCGCAGTGCCAGGCAGTTCAAGCAGGCCGGACGAATCGCTGTCAGTGCCCAGCTCCTTGGCCGAACACAGCATGCCGAACGACTCGACACCGCGCAGCGTGGCCGCTTCGATTTTCATGCCACCGGGCAGGACCGCCCCGACTTTTGCCAACGGAGCCAACAGGCCGGCCCGAGCATTGGGTGCGCCGCAGACGATCTGCACCAGCTCGCCGTTGCCGGCATCAACCTGGCAGACCTGCAGGCGGTCGGCCTCTGGGTGCTTCTCCGCCGATACGATCCTGGCCACGACGACACCGGAAAGGGATTCGCCGATGCGGGTGACCTCTTCCACCTCCAGCCCGATCGCGGTGAGGGTGGCGACAAGCTCGTCGTGGCTTGCAGTGGTGGATACGTGCTGGCGCAGCCAGTTTTCGGAAAACTTCATTCAATCGATCCCTGGCTTACGCGAACTGTTTCAGGAAACGCACGTCATTCTCGAAGAAGCTGCGCAGGTCGTCGACGCCGTAGCGGAGCATCGCAAAACGCTCCACGCCAAGGCCGAACGCAAAGCCGGTGTACTTCTCCGGGTCGACGCCGATGTTGCGCAGCACGTTGGGGTGGACCATGCCGCAGCCCAATACCTCCAGCCAGCGCATGCTGCCATCGGGCTGCTCCCAGGCAATATCGACTTCTGCCGATGGCTCGGTAAACGGAAAGTAGCTGGGACGGAAGCGCATCTGGAAGTCACGCTCGAAAAACGCGCGCACGAACTCCGTGAGGGTTCCCTTGAGGTCGGCGAAGCTGGCGTGCTCGTCCACCAGCAGGCCTTCGACCTGATGGAACATCGGCGTGTGCGTCTGGTCGCTGTCGCTGCGATAGACCTTGCCCGCGGCGATCATTCGCAGCGGCGGAGCATGATCCTTCATGTAGCGGACCTGCACGCCGGAGGTGTGGGTGCGCAACAGGCGCGCCACGCCACTGCCGTCGGGACGCATGTAGAAGGTGTCGTGCATCGCCCGCGCCGGGTGATGCGGCGGGAAATTCAGTGCTTCAAAGTTGTGCCAGTCGTCCTCGATCTCCGGTCCGTCAGCGAGTTCGAAACCCAGGCGCCCGAAGATGTCGGTGATCCGTTCCAGGGTGCGGCTGACCGGATGCAGGCCACCGCGCGACGAATTGATGCCGGGCAGCGTTACATCGATGGCCTCTGACGCCAGTCGGGCGTCCAGCGCTGCGTTCTCCAGCGCGTCACGGCGTGCGACGAGCGCGTCGGTGACAGTGTTGCGGGCTTTGTTGATCGCCTCGCCTGCTGCCTTGCGCTGATCGGCGGGCAGTGTTCCGAGCTGTTTGAGCTGCGTGGTGATGCTGCCGGACTTGCCCAGCAACTCCACTCGCAGCGACTCCACGATGGCGGGGGCATCGGCGGCGGCGATGCGTTCCAGCGCCTGGGCGGTGAGGGTTTCAATTGCGCTCATGCCTGTTCCAAAAAAAAACATGGGGAAGGACTTGCGCCCTTCCCCATGCGTGACTCTCGTTGCTGACCGGCGCCCGCGGACAGTGCCGCGCGCCGATGCGGCACCTTTACGCTGCGAGCGCGCCCTTGGCCTTCTCGGTGAGCGCGGCAAAACCCGCCGCGTCGTGCACGGCGATGTCCGCCAGCACCTTGCGATCGAGGGTGATGCCGGCCTTCATCAGGCCATTCATGAAGCGGCTGTAGCTCATGCCATTCATGCGTGCAGCCGCATTGATGCGGGTGATCCACAGCGAACGGAAGTTGCGCTTCTTCTGCTTGCGGCCGATGTAGGCGTACTGCTGTGCCTTGATGACGGCCTGATGGGCTACGCGATAAACCTTGCGGCGGGCATGGTAATAGCCCTTGGCGAGGTCCAACACCTTCTTGTGGCGACGGCGCGCCTGTACACCACGTTTGACTCGTGCCATTTCTCAGTCCTCCTCAGGCGTACGGCAGCATGCGATTGATACGGCCAGCGTCTTCCGGGCGGGCGTAATTCGTCTGCCTCAGGTTGCGCTTCCGCTTGGTCGCCTTCTTGGTGAGGATGTGGCTACGATTGGCGTGGCCGCACTTGAACTTGCCGGACGCGGTCTTGCGAAAACGCTTGGCCGCCCCACGGTGGGTTTTGATCTTGGGCATTGCGAAGGTCCTTTCGGGTATATGTCACTGACATGGGCGGTGGCATGGCCACACTTTCCGTCCTGCCCGTATCGGTCGATAAGTCATTGATCCGAAAAGGATCAGCAACAGGTCCTGAAACTGCAAACAACAACCCCGGCGAACCGGGCCGCCCATTATGCCGGCAGCGCATGGTGCGCGCAACACAAATGGGCGAATGGTGTCCTGCGGGTGTGCGGCTGCCAAGCGGCAGCGCGCGGTTACTTCTTCTTCGGCGCGATCATCATCACCATCTGACGGCCTTCCAGACGGGGACGTGATTCCACGACGATGTCCTCACCCAGATCCAGTTCAATCCGGTCCGCCATCTGGCGACCGAGATCCTGGTGGCGCATCTCGCGGCCACGGAAACGGATGTTGACCTTGATCTTGTCGCCATCTTCCAGGAAGCGACGCATGTTGCGGAGCTTGATCTGGTAGTCACCTTCATCGGTGACCGGGCGGAACTTGATTTCCTTTATCTCGACCTGCTTTTGCTTCTTCTTGGCCAGATTGGCCTTCTTTTGCAGATCGAAGATGAACTTGCCGAAATCCATGATGCGGCACACAGGCGGATCGCCGTGCGGCTGGATCTCCACCAGGTCGAGCCCTTCTTCTTGTGCCAGCGCAAGCGCTTCGTCGCGTGAAAGCACGCCGACCTGTTCGCCATCGCTGCCGATCACGCGCACTTTCAGCGCGCGGATCTCCTGATTCTTGCGGTTCCGCTTGTCGGGGGTACTGATGTTGCAATCTCCGGTATGGGTCGTTCAGCCGCACGTGCGGCCGAAACAGTATGGACTACGCCGCCTCAGCGAGCGTCTTCGTTACGTAAACGCGCGGCGAACTCGGCAACGGACATCGAGCCGAGATCTTCCCCCCCACGCGTGCGCACCGCGACCAGGCCGTTTTCCTTTTCGCGGTCTCCGACCACAAGCAGGTAAGGCACGCGCTGGAGCGTGTGCTCGCGAATCTTACGGCCGATTTTCTCGTTGCGCAAATCCTTTTCCACCCGGAACCCTTGATCCGCAAGGGATTGGGCGACCTCGGCCGCGTAGCTGGCCTGGGCATCGGTAATGTTTCCTACGACCGCCTGCACGGGCGCCAGCCAAGCCGGGAATTGACCGGCGTGGTGCTCGATGAGAATGCCGATGAAACGCTCCATCGAGCCGACGATTGCGCGGTGCAGCATCACGGGATGCTTCCGCTGGCTGGCCTCGTCGATGTATTCCGCGCCAAGGCGGCCGGGCATCATGAAGTCGACCTGCATGGTCCCCAGTTGCCACGTGCGACCGATCGCGTCGCTCAGGTGGTACTCGACCTTCGGGCCGTAGAAGGCGCCCTCGCCGGGCAGTTCCTCCCACTCAACGCCGGTGGCTCGCAACGCCAGGCGCAATGCCTCCTCGGCCTTGTCCCAGGTCTCGTTGTCACCCATACGTGGCTCGGGGCGCAGGGCCAGCTTGACCTGCACGTCGGTGAAGCCAAAGTCCTCGTAGACCTTCATCGCCTGCTGGTGGAACGCGGTGACCTCGGACTCGATCTGGGACTCCGTGCAGAACACGTGGCCATCGTCCTGGGTGAAGCCCCGGACGCGGAGAATCCCGTGCAGCGCGCCCGAGGGCTCGTTGCGGTGGCAGGCGCCGAACTCGCCATAGCGGATCGGCAGGTCACGGTAGCTGTGCAGGCCATGGTTGAAGACCTGGACGTGGCCGGGGCAGTTCATCGGCTTGAGCGCGTAGGTGCGCTTCTCCGACTCGGTGAAGAACATGTTCTCCTGGTAGTTGTCCCAGTGGCCGGACTGCTTCCACAGCGACACGTCGAGGATCTGCGGGCAGCGCACCTCGTCGTAGCCGCTGTTGCGATACACGCCGCGCATGTACTGCTCCACGACCTGCCAGATCGCCCAACCCTTGGGGTGCCAGAACACCAGGCCCGGCGCCTCTTCCTGCATGTGGAACAGGTCCTGCTGGCGACCGATCTTGCGGTGGTCGCGCTTCTCGGCCTCCTCCAGCTGCAGCAGGTGCGCCTTCAGGTCCTTGTCGTTGAGCCAGGCAGTGCCATAGATGCGGGTAAGCATCTGGTTGTTGTGATCGCCTCGCCAGTAGGCGCCGGCAACCTTCATCAGCTTGAAGCTGCGAAGCTTCTCGGTGCTGGGCACGTGCGGGCCGCGGCACAGGTCGGTGAACTCGCCCTGGGTATAAAGCGAGAGGTCCTCACCGTCCGGGATCGACGCGATGATCTCGGCCTTGAAGTGCTCGCCGATGCCGTTGAAGTAATGGATCGCGTCGTGACGCGTCTTTACTTCGCGGCTCACCGGCAGCGCTTCCTTGACGATCTTGTGCATCTCCGCTTCGATCGAGGGCAGGTCTTCAGGCGTGAAGGGCCGCTCGTAGGCGAAGTCGTAGTAGAAGCCGTTCTCGATCACCGGCCCGATCGTGACCTGCGTGCCAGGGAACAGCCGCTGCACTGCCTGGGCGAGCAGGTGCGCCGTGGAATGGCGGATCACCTCCAGCGCGTCGGGGTGCTTGTCGGTGACGATTTCCAGCGCGGCGTCTTCGGTGAGGCAGTAACTGGTATCGACCAGATCGCCATCCACCTTGCCGGCCAGCGCGGCCTTGGCCAGGCCCGGGCCGATGGACGCGGCGACGTCGGCAATGCTCAGGGGTGCGTCGAATTCACGGCGACTGCCGTCGGGAAGGGTAATTGCGATCATGGCGGTGTCTACAGGTGTCTGGCTGGAGGTCGAGAAACATTCGACCTGAAAAGAAAAAAAGCGCCCCCAAGGCGCCTGCATCGAAATGGAAGCCCGGGGCGGTTCTAGCGTTGGATGCGCGTAGTGCTCATGTCACACACTCGACCGGCACGTTGGTGCGGGCCACCTTTGCAGGACGGGGCGGGGAAGTCGCACCGCATGACCATCTAATATTGTGGACGCGGCGGTGCAAGTCAACGCCCAGCGGCACGCACGACAGGCCAGCGCGCCGCCCTGCGACTAGAGATCGTGCACGACCCACTGCCCTCCCCGTGAGTCGGGAGCGGCTCCCAGAGCGGCGCGCGCCACGTCTTCGGGCGATTGCCCCGCCTGCCAGGCGACGGCCATGGCGGCGAGACGCTCCCGGGTGGTTCGCGTGTAGGCCCCTTCCAGTTCATTCTGGGCGTCGACAGCGAGTTTTTGCGGATACAGCCGGCGCGCGTCTTCGCTGTGGTTGAGCAGTGCCACCAGGCGGGCGGTCGCCAATACAAAAGCGTCGCGCCCGAGCAGCTGGCGCTGGGTGCGTTGCAAGTGCCACACCGCCAGATACTCCAATGGGCCCAAAAGCCGTTGCGGGGTGGCGCCAAAGAAGTTGCCGGAAAATGTGCTGGCGGCCACGGGCGTCTTGGTGTCGGGCAAGCCCGTAGCGCCCCAGGAGCTCAACGCCCCGCCCGGCAGGTCCATGCGGCGCAACGCGAGCCCGAAAGTATCGGCAAGCAGGCGCTGCGCGCGCAGATCGTCGCTCTCGGCAATCACGCCCAGGATGCGCAGGAAGACCGGGTAGCGCGCTTCGCCCAGACGCCGCGCCAGACGTTTGAGCACGCTAAGCCGGTACTCGGGATCGGAGTGCGACGCGAGCGCCGCCACCAGGCTGGCGGAAGCCGCGCGCAGTCCGTCGGACGAAGGAATCAGGTCATTCATGGGGCAACCGGTCTCCGCGCAGGATCAAACGCTGCAACGTGCCGATGCTAGCCCTCAGTCGAGTGCGGCGACTACCGCATCAACGCCGGCATCGACCGCTGAGGGCAGGTCGAGGCGTCCCAGCATGCCCTGAAGCGCCAGATCGCTGGGCAACATCCGCTGCCCGCCGGCGACGCCGTCCCATGCTGCAACACTCAGCGCCTGCTCGCCCGCATCGATGAGGGCGCCAGCGGCATGGCTGGGTAAGCCGGCGGCTTCGTCAATCGCAGGACTGGCAGTCGGCAGTTGCGCGCCATGGCGTGCAGGATCATCCAGCGCAAGACGGTCGGCGAGCGATTGCAGGCCGGCGCGATCAAGTTGTGGACTGTTGCCGATGCTGTTCATGCGCTTGCGATGGCCTCGATAGCACCCGGGGTCGGAGGGATGGCTGAAATGTACCTCGTGCATCCAACCCTGGCATCTGGGGTAAGTACCAGGGTGCTGCCGGCGCGTTCAGGTGTATCCGGAGGCTGTCGGAACCGGCATGGGCCCATGCTAGCCTTTGATCCTCCCGGATTCGAGCCCCGCCCGTGTCGGAGAAAGACAAAGGCGCTGACAAGACCGAGCCTCCTACCCGAAAACGCATCCTCGATGCGCGCAAGGAAGGCAATGTCTCCAAAAGCCGCGACCTCACCGGCACCGTGCTGGTGATGGGCTGGCTGGTGACTGCATGGATGCTGGTCGGCTCCATGCACTCACGGATCAACAATCTGTTTGAACAGAGCCTGGCGACGCTGGGGCAACCTTTCGAGACGAGCCTCCCGCTGCTGGCGCAGACCGCGATCGAGACCTTCCTGTGGCTGATGCTGCCGCTGCTGGCGATGTCGCTGATGCTGGGTCTGTTGATCGAGTTCCTGCAGGTCGGCCCCCTGCTGAGCTGGGAGAAGGTCAAGCCGAAAATGGACAAACTCAATCCGGTTGAAGGCATCAAGAAGATGTTTTCAATGGACAACCTGGTGGATCTGGTCAAGTCCATCGTCAAGTCCGCCGCATTGATCGGGATCGGCTGGATCGTCGTGCGCGGCATGCTTCCCGACCTGCTGCAGTTGCCAACCTCCCCGCCCCAGGCGATCGGCGCGACACTGTGGCAAGGTCTGTCGCGGATCGTGATCTGGACGATCTGCGTGTTCTTCTTCATCTCCGCGCTGGACACGTCGTACCAGAAGTACTCCTACCTGAAAAACCTGCGCATGAGCCGGCGCGACATCCGCCAGGAGCTCAAGGACAGTGAGGGTGACCCGCATGTCAAACAGCGGCGTCGCCAGTTGCATCAGGAGTGGTCGCAGCAGAACATGATGCATGCCGTCCGCGGAGCCAACGTCGTCGTGACCAACCCCACCCACATCGCCATTGCGCTGCGCTACCAGGACGGCGAAACCGACCTGCCCATCGTCGTCGCCAAGGGCGAAGGACACACTGCCGAGATGATCCGCCAGGCAGCCGAGGAAGCAGGCGTGCCGATCCTGCAGAACATTCCGCTGGCGCGCGGACTGCACGAGAAGGTGGCGCTCGACGACCACATCAGCAACGAGTTCTTCGAGGCCGTCGCCGAGGTCCTGCACTGGGCCGAGGGCGTGCGCGACGCGCGCGATTGAGCCGCGTGCCGGCGGCGCAGCGTTGCCGACGGACGGTCAGGAAAACGCCCGGTTGAGAACCTCCAGCAGGCCGCGGTTCTCACCCAGCTTCTTCAGCACCATCTCCACATAGACCCCCATCAGCAGCAGGATCATGCCGGTCGCCACCCAGGCCTTGATCGGCAGCGTGAGCGCGAACACATTCAGCTGCGGCGCGTAGCGGTTTACCAGCCCGAACGAAAGATCCACCAGCAGTAGCAGGATCAACGCCGGGGAGGCCATCACCAGCAGTGCGGTCATCAGGTAGCTGAACTGGCCGATGAACAATTCCCTGCCCTCGGCCTGTATCTGCGGGAAGTAGGACATCACCGGCCACAACGCGTAGCTGGAAAGGAGCAGGTCGAGGAAGATCAGGAACGCGCCGCTGGCCATGAACAGCCACGCTGCCAACTGCGACAGGAACTGCCCGTGCGGGGCTGCCTGATGGCCCTGAATGGGATCGAAGATCGACGCCATCGCCATGCCGACCTGGCTGTCCATCAAGTTGCCGGCCGCGCCGATGGCCCAGAAGACCATGCCGAAACAGAACCCGATTGCCATGCCGAGGAAGATCTCCTTGAGCACGATCACCGGCCACATGGGTGCGCCCATCGCATCAATCGGCGCGCCGGCCATCGCGACAGGAAGGGCGACCACCGCAAGACTGACCAGGAAGCTGTTGCGGACCATCGCCGGCATGTTCTGCGAGGTGAGCAACGGCAGCATCACGAACGCGCCGATCACCCGCGGCAGCGTCAGGGCCAAGGCCAGCAGCGCATTGCCAACACCGTCGAATGGCATCAGTCGGGCTTCGTCAGTTGCGTCGACACAAGATTGCCGCGCATCCCGGCGCGTGCGCGCACCGCGATCCACCTGATCATCGTCTGACCAGCCCAGGGAACTCGATGAACAGGCGTTCCGCGAACGTGAACAGCGTCCCACCCAGCAGCGAAGCTGTGATGAACAACGTCAGCACCACCACCAGCAACTTCACCGCGTAGGCGAAGGTCTGCTCCTGCAATTGGGTGGCCGCCTGCAGGAACGCGATCACGAGGCCGAAGATCGCCGCTGCGGCAATCGGTGGCCCGGACAGGATCAGCACCAGCCACAACGCCTGCTTGGTGAGCTCCAGGACCTCGTTCATGGCCGGACTCCGGGAGTGGGCCTGGCCTGACTCAGCCTAGATCGCATACGTCAGCACCAGGCCGTGCACGAGCTTCGCCCAACCGTCGATCAGCACGAACAGCAGCAGCTTGAACGGCAGCGAAACGATCGTCGGCGACATCATCATCATGCCCAGCGCCAGCAGGATATTGGCCACCACCAGGTCGATGACCAGGAAGGGCAGGAAAATCAGGAATCCGATCTGGAACGCGGCAGTGAGTTCGCTGACGGTAAACGCCGGCACGATCACGATGAAATCTGTCGCGGTGATGTCCGCACGCCGGACCTGAGGCAGCAGCCGCTGCGCGCTGCGCAGGAAAAACGCGCGTTCGTTGTCGCTGGAATGCTTGATCAGGAACCCGCGCAGCGGCTCCTTGCCCACCTCGACCAGTTTCAGCAGGCGGGCCGTATCCATGCGCTCGCCCGGCGCCAGCGGCGGCAGCGCAGCGACGCCCTCTGCCTCCGCTTCCGCCTCATCAGCCTCGGCACTATTGTCGCCCTCCGTTTGTGCGGCGAGCTGCGACCCGGGCTTGCCCAGCATCTGCGCCGTGCTGTCCACCGCAACCTCGACCCCGGGAATCAGCGCCAACGGCGCCGCGGCCGGTGGTTCAGCAGCACCGGACTGCGTCGGAGGCTGGCTCGCGGCCGTGGATTGAGCCTGACCGGTGATCGCCGCATGGGTGTCAAGCAGGACGGGATACATCACGTAGATCGACAGCACGATCGCAAGTCCGTTGATGACCACGTTGGGCGGGACCTGCTGCAGCCCCAGCGCGTTGCGCAACAGGCTGAGCACCACCACGATCTTGGTGAACGAGGTCACCATCACCGCCACGAACGGCGCCAGCGCAAGGCTGACGACGGTGACAAGGATCAGCGCCGGAGAAAAGGAACTGAAGTCCACGCGTCAGCTCCACGCCAGCAGACGGACACCCAGCGTGTCGCCGACGGCCACGACTTCGCCGCGACCGACCTGGCGGCCGTTGGCGCGGATTGCCACGTTGGCACCTTCCAGGCGGCTCGCCAGCGGGAAGACGTATCCGGGCTGCAGGGCCGACAACTCGGCGATGCTCAACTCGACCTCGCCCAGCTCGAAGCGCAACTGCACCGGCAGTTGCTCAATGCCCTCGCCCCCGGCCGGGGCATCCACCTGAGGCTGTGCGCCTGGTTGATCGTTGCTTGTCATGGAACTCTCCTGAGGGGGTGACAATGATTCTGATGTGCCGTCCACGCGCCAGCCTTGGCCGTCGGGTGCCAACGGCCAACGTCGCCCGCAAGCGACCGCATCCACCGGCGGAGGCGCGCTCGCGCGGCCAGCAACAATGACGCTGCCGAGCGTGAGGCCCCGCCATTCGACAAGAGGGATATCCGGCCCGGCCAAGCCGATCGCCACCTTGGCGGGCAAGTCCGGCCACGCACCCAAGGGCACCGGCGGGTCCTCCCCGTAGGGGTCGCCGGCGCGCGCCAACAGGGGCGCGAGGCTGTGGACCGGCAGGCGCAGCAGCCCGCTCAGGCCCGGCGGCTTCGGTTCGTCGGCGATCTCCGGCTCCTCGACCACGAAGTTGAGCCAGACGTGCTGCGAATCTGTATCGGTGGCGACCGTAGCGGAGCCTGCACCGGCGGCTGGCAGCACCGGTACGAGCGCCATACCCAGCGCCTCGCTGAGACGCGCCAACCGGGATTCCTGGGCAAGGCTCCACGCGAGCACGCGCGAGCGCCCCTGGTAATCGGTCCAGTGCAGCTCAGAACGCGCCGTCGCCGGGTCCTCGTCCAGGCGCAGTGCCATGCCGGTGCCATCCGCATCGACGGCGAACGTGGCGGCACCCTCATCCGGCATGCCTGGGGAGAACACCAGACGGCCTCCATCGGGCAGATGCCAGCGCCGCGGGTACTCGAACAACGCCTGCAACGGAAGCAGGTGTGACGCCGCAATCGACGGAATAAGACCGCGCAGCGAGGCCACACTTGCTGGGCCTGCGGCGTCGCCCGCCCGGGCCCGGTTCGCCTCGTTCGTTGCAGTGCCAGCATCAGCCATGTCCGAGTGCCACCTTCATCAAATCGGGGACCGACCGTACCCCAAGCTTCGCCATCATGTTCGCCCTGTGCAGTTCAACAGTCTTGATGCTGATGCCGAGGATGTCGGCGATGATCTTGTTGGGCTTGCTGGCGACGACCAGGTCCAGCACCTGCTTCTCGCGCGGGGTCAGCTTGGCCAGCGCGACGGCAGCGCCCACCGGCTTCGCCAGCGCGGTGCGGATGGCCTCGATCAGGGCATCGTCGGAGAACGGTTTCTCCAGGAAGTGCGCCGCGCCGTTGCGCATCGCCTCCACCGCGAGCGGAACGTCGCCGTGGGCAGTGACGAACACCAACGGCAATGTGACGTCGCGACGGCGCAGCTCGGCCTGCAACTGCAATCCGCTCATTTGCGGCATGCGGATGTCCGATACCAGGCATTCGGCTTGCGCAGGAGATGTCGATGGCGCAGTCGCCTTCGCGTCGAGCACCTCGGCCAGGAACTGCGGCCCGGAGGCATATTCGCGCACCTCGAAACCGGCAGTCTGCAGGAGCCATGCGGTCGATTCGCGGAACGCGTCGTTGTCATCGACCAGGTGAACAAGCGTTTCAGTTGCAGCGACATCAGCCATGCCATCCTCCGGCGTGGAAAACCCTGTGGCGGGTCATTGCCGACCCTGCGCCGTAGGCAGGGTAAAGCCGAACACGCTGCCGCCGTCGGGATGGGGTTCAAAGAACAGGCGTCCCTCGTGGTACTCGATGATCGACCGGCAGATCGCCAGACCGATGCCCAGGCCATCGGCCTTGGTGGTGAAAAACGGCGAGAACAACTGGTCCTGCTCGTCCTCGGCCAGACCGACACCACGGTCGATGACACGCACCTCGAGGTCACCGTCCAGGTTGACCCGACCTTCGACGCGCAGGGCACGACGCTCGGCGGGGACTTCGCGCATGGCTTCGATCGCATTCTTGACCAGATTCAACAGCACCTGCTCGACCATCACGTGATCGGCCCATGCGGACGGGAGCACCGGGGGCAGGATCACGTCGATGCGCAACTGCTGGCGTTCGGCTTCCAGTCGAAGCAACTCGAGCACCGTCTCGACCATCGAGGCCAGCGCCTGGGGCGAGCGCCGTGGCTCGCGGGCGCGGACAAACTCGCGCACCCGGGCGATCACCGCGCTGGCATGTTCGGCCTGGGTGCGCGCCGCCTGCAGGGCGCGCTCCACCTGCACCGGACCGCCTGCCTGTGCGACCAGACGGAGGCTGCCGTTGAGGTAGTTCACGATCGCCGCGAGCGGCTGGTTGAGCTCGTGGGCCAGGGTCGCCGCCATTTCACCGACCGACATCATGCGCGAGGTGAACAGCAACTTTTCCTGCTGGCTTTTGTGCGAGTCGAGCACTTCCAGACGCTCACTGATATCGACCGCGGTCAGCAGTGCCAACGGGCCGGCTGCGGTGGAGATGCTGCTCCAGTGCAGGCCGTACCAACGGCCGTTGTGCTCCAGCCGCACCTCGTCGCCGGCGCCGGGGAAGTGGGCGAGCAGCCGGTCGCGCGCGACGTGGCCGGGCAGCGGACCGAACTCCGCCATGTAGCGCTGATTGGCTCCCACCAGTCCCTCATTGCCCGGATCAAAGGCGGCGCAGGCGAACGGCAGTCCGTCCAAAACGGCCAGCAGATCCGGGCACGAATCAGGCGAAGCCGTTTTTGGCGCACCCGAAGCGTTCACTTCACTTTTCATCGCGCACCACTCCAGCCCAGATCCGTCCAGTAACGAGACAGCCGGACAAGACGCGCCTTGCTGCTAACGTACCCGCGCCCTTCCCGCCCGAGTCCCGCTCCAATGGCTGACATGATCCATTTCCTGCGCAACCAGATCGCGCCCACCTTCACCGCGGCATGGCTCGCGATGAGCTGGTTTCCGGCCGGGGCGGCAACCCAGACCGCCACCTCGGTCGATTCCAACCCCGCCGCCGCGACAGGTACGCCCGCGGTTGCGTCCGGCTCATTCATCTGGGACCTGATTGCGGTCGTCGTACCTTTGCTTCTCGTCATCGCTGGCCTGTTTGCCGTCCTTTTCTTTGCCCGCCGCCGCTACAAGTTGACCGGGCGCGACGCAGCGCTTTCCATCGTTCAGGTGCTCCCGGTTGGGCCCCGGGAACGGGTGGTCGTGGTCAGGACCCGAGCCGACCGGGTGTTCGCGATCGGCGTCGGAGCCCAATCCCTGAATCTCATCGCAGAACTTGACGCCGCTGACGTCGCGGTGGATGCCGGAAAACCGGAAATCTGACCCCTTGCGCCCAGCGACTCCCGCCTTACCGTCAGCACTCGGGCGTTAGCTTTTGGTGAAGGCAGGCAACGGTTTGCGGACTATCTGAACGCCGTTGTTGAAAAGTCTCAGATAGTGAAAAAAATCTCGTCTTCCGCTGGCATTGCCGATCGCATTCGGCTAGGTTCGATTGACCTTGATTGTCACATAGTGACGCTCAGGGCAGGAAGCTACGCACGATAAAGCCGTCGCTGTGCACCACCGCGACATCCGTGCGTCAAATCGAGAGAGCCCACGGATGCGATATGCAGCGACACTCATCACCCCCCGGGGATTAGATCCCGCCACCGCTGGCCGGGGGCCGTCTTGCGTACGCTGATCGGATCGCTGATGGCGGCGCCGGCCGGCGCTGCGCCGCGTAAACGCGGCGGCTACAGCGATATCGTGCTGGCCTTCGCCGCGGTGCTGATCATCAGCCTGATGATCCTGCCGCTGCCCATGGCGGTGATAGACACGCTGGTTGCTTTCAACATCGCCATCGGGTTCGGCTTGCTGTTGCTGGCGATCTACATCCCGTCGCCGGTCGCGTTTTCCAGCTTCCCCAGCGTTCTTCTGCTGACGACCCTTTTCCGCCTCGCGCTGTCGATCGCGATCACCAAATCGATCCTGCTGGAAGCCGAGGCAGGCCACATCATCGACACCTTCGGCACCATGGTCGCCGGCGGCAATCTCGTGGTCGGGCTGGTGGTGTTCCTGATCATCACCGTGGTCCAGTTCATCGTTGTCGCCAAGGGCGCGGAGCGCGTGGCAGAAGTCGCTGCGCGCTTCACCCTGGACGCGATGCCGGGCAAGCAGATGTCGATCGACTCGGACCTGCGCTCCGGGCTGCTGGACAAGGACGAGGCGCGCAAGAAGCGGCGCTACCTGGAGACCGAGAGCCAGCTCTACGGCAGCCTCGATGGCGCAATGAAGTTCGTCAAGGGCGATGCGATCGCCGGCATCGTCATCATCATCATCAACCTGCTCGGCGGCCTGGCCATCGGCGTGTTGCAGCGCGATATGTCGCTGGGCGACGCCACCCAGACCTACAGCATCCTGACCATCGGCGACGGCCTCGTGGCGCAGATCCCGGCGATCCTTGCCGCCATCTCGGCAGGGCTGGTCGTGACGCGTACTGCCGGCATCGAGGACGACCGCCACCTCGGCGACGCGATTTCCAAGCAGATCTCCGCCCAGCCGCGGGTGCTGACCATCACCGGTGTCCTGTCGTTGCTGATGATGCTGGTGCCCGGTTTCCCGACCGTGGTCTTCGGTCTGTTGGGCGCGACCCTGTTGACCATCGCTGCATGGCGCTACCGTCACCAGAACGATCTGCTGCGGCGCGCGTTCCGGGTCACCGACGAGGCCATGGCGACGCACCAGCAGCCGGTAGACATCGATGACCTGGCCCCGCCAGCGCCCCTGCAGCTGGCGGTGTCGCCCAGTCTGGCCGCAGAGTTCGGCAAGCAGCCGCTGCTCGATGGGCTCACCCAGATCTGCCAGCGCGTGCGCGAGGAGTTCGGCGTTCCGGTACCTGCGCCGACGGCACGCGTGGATGTCACGCTGGGCGAAAGGGAATACCAGCTCACGGCGTTCGGCGCCCGCATGGCGAAAGGCGTGCTCCGCAAGGACGGGCACTTCCGTCCGGCACGCAGCAGCGGCGACAACACTCCCACGCTGTCGGGCTTCCACCCCCCGCTCGCCGGCCAATGGCAGGAAGAAGCCGGCGAAGACACCCTCGCCCCCCTAGAGGTGCTGACCGAGCACGTCCGCCGCACGTTGCAACGACGGCTGGGCAGCTTCATCGGCATCCAGGAGGCATCCAACCTGTTCGCGAAAATGCAGCGCGACTATCCGGATCTGGTCAAGGAAATGCTGCGCGTCGTAGCGCCGCAGCGCGTGGCCGACGTGCTCCGCCGCCTGGCCGAGGAAGGTATCCCGGTGCGCAACCTGCGCGACGTGTTTGAAGCTATCACCGACGTGGGCGGGCGCGAGAAGGACGTCGTGCTGCTGACGGAATACGTACGCGTGGCGCTGAAGCGCGAAATCGCGGATCGCTACGCCGATGGCGAGCGCACCCTGCACGTACTGCTGATCCACCCCGAGCTTGAGGACCGCCTGCGCCAGTCCGTACGCGTTGCCGGTGGCGCGAGCCAACTCGCCATCGCACCGGAGCTCGCGGCCAGATTGTCCGGCGAAGTGCGCACCCAGTTGGCCCGCCAAGGTGGCTCCGTGCGCCCTGTCCTGCTGTGTTCACTGGACGTGCGCAGGCACTTGCGCAAGCTGCTGGAGAACGATTTCTTCGAGTTGCCCGTGCTTTCGTACCAGGAATTGGCAGCCGACCTGCGAATCTCGCAGGCAGGACAGATCAACGCATGACGCGCTACGCATGCAAGGAGAAATTCCAATGATCGACGACATCGTCCCCGATCCCGAGCAGACTCCGGCTACGTTGGAGTCGGCTCCGCAGCCATCGGCAACCAGCGCCGGGACCCAAGAAAAAGCCGCGACTGCAAAGCCCACAACGACCAAACTGGTCCTGCGCATTCTTTCGGGCCTCCACATGGGCGCCAGCCGGGTTCTGGCCGATCAGGAGATGCTTCTGGTCGGCAGTGGCGAGGACTGCGACATCGTGCTTTCCGATGACGGCGTTGCCCCCCACCACGCCATGCTGCTGCGCAACGGCGACTCACTGGCGCTGCGGGCAATCGATGCGCCGGCGGGCTTCGCCGGCGACCCGCTGTACCCTGGGGATCCGATCGAGCTGCAGCTTGGCGCCCCGGTTCGACTGGGCGATGCGAGCTTTGCGGTGGGTGATGCCAGCGATCCGAAGTGGATGCCCGTGGACGGCCTTGATGACGTCGAGCAGCAGCCCTTGAATGCGCGTCGCGTGGTACGTCCCGGATTGTCGAGGACGCTGGCCGGACTGGCCGTGCTTTCGCTGGTCTCGGCAGGTATCTATGCCTCCGTCCGCCCCGCCGCCGAGCCGGCCCCAACCATCGAAGAGCAGGTGGCCGCGTTGGTCACCGCGTACGACATCGGCGACAACACGGTGTCCACCGACGACGCGGGCACGACGGTGCTGACCGGAACGGTGCCCGACAGCATCTCCCGCACCCGCATCCAGCAGCACGTGGAATCCAACGGAATCCCGGTCCGCCTCAATCTGCGCACCGGCGATGACGTGGCGGCCGACGTCGCCGAAGTCCTGCGCAGCCAAGGCATCACCGCGCGCACCCGTTATCTGGGCAACGGCGACGTTGAAGTCAGCGGCCGTTTTGAGGATCAGGACAAGCTGCGGGCGGCCGCAACCTCACGCGCGATGATCGACGTCACCGGCATCAACAGGGTGATCCCGCGCAATTATGCCGACGAGGACGCCAAGTCCCCCACGCGCGCCAAACCGCCGGTGGAGCGGACCCGCATCGTGTCAATCGTGGGCGGCGACGATTCCTACGTGCTCGCCGCCGACGGCACGCGCTATGCGGTGGGCGCCGAACTTCCCGATGATCGCGGCACGCTGGTTGCCATCGGCAAGTCGGCCTGGGCGCTGGTCGACGGCAAGGTCCACCAGGTCACACCCGATCCGCCGGTCGAGGTTGATGAACCCGCCGCGGCCGGTGTGTCCGTCAATCAAGACACCCGCGGTGTCGCCAAGGCGGGAGATGCCGCCGGCGACGGCCCCTCGGCTACCCCTGCAGAAGCCGCGAAGAAATCCCAGGAAAGCCGCCCCTCCGCTGAAGTCGCAAGGCGATTCGTCGCCGCCAATCCACGCACCAACCGGATGTAACCCGTTCCGAGAATCAAGGAGAAATCTCATGAGCATCAATGCCAACGATCCGAACGCTCCCGTCACCACGTTCATCGCGACCGCCAGCAGCGGCAGCACCCGTAGCCACGTGTCCTCCGGCGACAGTGGCAGCTGGTATGAAGCCATGTCCCGCGCATGGGGCCAGACGCTTGACGGCCAGGCGGCGCGCGTGACGCAGCTGTCCGACGCGATCTCGTCGGGCGGCGACCAGCCCTCCAACATGGTCCAGCTGACCGCCGAGAGCCTGCGCATGCAGTTCATGTCGAACAATGCGGCGACCTCGCAAAACGCTGTCGGCCACGCGCTGGAAACCCTCGGCAAGCGCCAGTAATTCCAAACCCTCGCGAGGACACGATCATGATCGAAGCAATCCAGGTGTCGGCGCTGGACGCCGCCAAAACCGGCGCGGGCGGGCTGTCACCGGCCCAGCAATCCCAAACGCCACAAGCCCAGGCCACGCCGTTCGACGTGCGTGATTTCGCAGCGACGATGGAGCGCACCGGCGCCGCGCCCAATGCCGACGCGCCCGCAGCCGTGGCACCACCGGCGGCGTCGGAGCCATCCCAGGGAACCCGTGCGGTGCTGGGCGCGCTCGACGGCCTCAATGGGGGCGCGGACAAGATCGAGTCGATGTCGAAGATCCTGACCGCCAACGGCGCCGACCTCACTCCCGGCGAGATGATCCAGCTCACCATGCGCAGCCACCAATTCCTCTTCACCGCGCAATTGACCTCCAACGTTGCCAACCGTTCCTCTGACGGCATCCAGCAATTATTCCGTCAGCAGTCGTAAGTCAGGAGCACGCATGAATCTTCCCAACCGGGCATTCCCTTGGCGCATCACGTGCAGCATCCTGGCCTGCCTGCTGCTGGCCGCCTGCAATCGGGTAACGCTCTACAACGAGCTCGATGAGCAACAAGCCAACCAGGTCATGGCGGCGCTGCTGGGGTCGGGAGTTTCCTCGGAAAAAATGCCCTCCTCCAGCAAGAAGGGCTGGGAAGTACGGGTCAACCGCGGCGATTTCCCGTATGCGATGCAGGTGCTCAATTCGCAGGGCCTGCCCCATGCCAGCTACCGCTCGATGGGGGAGATCTTCAAGAAGGAAGGGTTCGTGTCCTCGGCGATGGACGAGCGCGCGCGCTACATGGATGGGCTGCAGCAGGAGATCGCGCGGACACTGTCAAGGATCGACGGCGTCGTGGAAGCGCGCGTGCATATCGCGCTGCCTCCGCCGGATCCGCTGGGCGGCCGGGACAACGACTCGTCCGCCTCGGTCATCATTTTCGAGCGCCCCGGCGCGAAGCTGCGCGATCGCGAAACCGACCTGAAAGTATTCATCAAGGACAGCGTTGAAGGACTGGCCGACGTCAACAAGGTCACCATAAAGTTCTTCACGATCGCCGCGCCGGGTGCGGCTGACCAACAGACCAATGCGCCGATTGCGATGTCCTCGATGGGGCCGTTTGCCGTGGTCGCGGTGGTGCTTGCCGCGCTGCTCGGTTTGGGCATCGCGTTCCGGGGCAAGCTGCGCGCCCGCCTCAGCCCCCCCGCCGAGGTAAAGGCCCCCGCGTGGAGTGATTGATGGACACGGCACCTGGCTTGCAGACGGTCATTGAAGGGGCCGATGACAGCTGGTTTAACGATTTTGACCTCGCGCTGCTTCCCGCGGCCCGCGCCAGTGCTCTGGGGCGGCGCCTGCTGGCACGAACCCTCGCCGACGGAGCGGCGTCCATGCTGCTGGCCCCCGCCCCCAAGCCGGCGCTGGATCGTGTCGTAGCGCGCTGGTCACCGGAAAAGCTGCGCTCGCTGGTGCGCAACATCGGCGTACTCGCATTCGCTCCGGCAATCCGTTCCGAAGTGGGCCGCGAGCCGGTACGCCGACTCAAGCTGGCGCTGGAAAAGCGTTACTTGCTGGCGCTGGATCGCAATGTCTGGGATGGCGAAGTGCCGCGCGACGTGCAACTTGGGCTGCAGCAAGCAATTCGTGCCGCGCTTGATGAGTCCGACCCGACGCCTGCGTTGCTGTCGCTGTTCGATCGCCACGGCTGCGCTGAACTCCGCGCGTGGGCCCATCCGCGGGATCCGGCATTCACCGAGTGGCTTGCGCTGCTGCATCCACGCGACCAGACGCTGCCCCCAACGCACCTGCCGCCCTCGGCGGTGCAGCAGCTTTACTCCGTCCACGCGGGCAATTGACTCCTCCCCGAACCGAAGCAGATATCGACACCATGCGTTCAGACGATCACTCCAGCACCTTGTCCACGCGACCCTCGGCCGCTGCGCCGCAAGGTGGTGTTGGCGTCATGGAGCCGGGTCGTTTCGAGCGCGTGCTTGCCGGCAACATCGTCCCACCCGACGCCTGGGAGCACCTGGCCGACGTAGATGCCGTAGTCGAGCAGGTCAACGCATTGCACGCGCAAGCCAGCGAGCAGATCGAGCAGGCGCGCGCGGAGGCCGCCGCCGCCGGTTACGCCGAAGGTATCGCCCGCGCACAGACCCAGATGACCGAGCAGTTGGCCGCGCTCAATGAGCGACGGGCGCGGGTTCTTGGCGACGCCCAGCAGCGTGTGATCGATCTCGCCTGCGCGATCGTCGCCCGTCTTGCGCCGGGATTCGATCCGGCCCAAGTCGCGCCGTCACTGGTGATGGAAGCCGTCGAGGCCGCGCAGGCCGAACAGTTTCTGTTGATCCGGGTGCACCCATCGGTACGCGAATCGGTGACTGCCGGTCTTGGCGCCGTGCGCCAAGCGCATCCGGCGGTCGGGGTGATCGAGCTGGTGGACGATGAGAGTCTGGATCCGCTCAGTTGCGTAGTGGTGTCCGAGGCGGGGCAGGTGCGCGCCGGGATCGCCCAGCAGATTGAAGCCATCCGTTCTGCATTGGCGTCACACACCCCGGCCTTGGATCCTGATGGAGAGACGGACGGAAGCCCCCCGGGCGCGCTCGGAGATCCTGCATGAGCGCGCTGCTCGGCAACGAACAGGACGCGCTGCTCGCCGGCGCACTGAATCGCGCGCGCACGGTCGAGCGGGTCGGCAAGGTCGCCGAAGCCTATGGCACCCTGATCCGCGCGACCGGCCTGAAAGCCGCCATCGGGGAGCTGTGCGAACTGCGCAATCCGCCGCACGAAGGTCCGGCCGACTTCCATCTCGCCGCCGAGGTCGTGGGGGTTTCCCGCCAGCACACGCTGCTGACGCCTCTGGGCGCGCTGGACGGTGTTTCGGCGACCACCGAGGTGTATGCGACCGGACGCCAGGCAACCGTGCTCGCTGGCGATGGTCTGCTCGGCCGCGTCCTGGATGCCCATGGCAACCCCATCGATGGTCTCGGACCGATCAGCGGTGGCGTGCCCGCCCCCATCTACGCAAGCTCACCCAACCCCCTGTCGCGCAAGCTCATCGACCGGCCGTTTTCCACCGGCGTACGCGCGATCGACAGCGTCATGAGCGTTGGCGAAGGCCAGCGGCTCGGGATCTTCGCCGTCGCCGGCGGAGGCAAAAGCACGCTGCTGGGCATGCTCGCGCGCGGCGGGGATGCCGACGTCAACATCATTGCCCTGGTGGGTGAGCGCGGCCGCGAGGTCAATGAATTCATCCTCGACAATCTGGGCGCTGAAGGCCTTGCGCGCTCGGTTGTCATCGTCGCCACATCCGACCGGCCAGCACTGGAACGCAGTCGCGCCGCGTGGGTCGCCACTGCGATCGCCGAGCACTTCCGGGATCGTGGCCAGCGCGTGCTGTTGCTGCTCGACTCGGTGACCCGCTTCGCGCGAGCCCTTCGTGATGTCGGACTGGCGGTCGGCGAACCTCCCGCCCGACGCGGCTATCCACCCTCGGTGTTCAGCGCCCTGCCGGGTCTGTTCGAGCGGGCCGGCAACAACGACAAGGGCAGCATCACCGCGTTCTACACGGTGTTGATGGAAGACGAGGACGGCAGCGACCCGATCGCCGAGGAGGTCCGCTCGATTCTCGACGGCCACGTGGTGCTCTCACGCAAGCTTGCGGCGGCGTACCACTACCCGGCCATCGATGTGCTCGGCAGCCTGAGCCGGACGATGCCGCGCGTGGTCGACCGCACCCACCAGCACGCCGCCGGACAGCTGCGGAAGTACCTGGCCAAGTACCAGGACATCGAACTGCTGCTGCAGCTTGGCGAGTATCAGCGCGGCACGGACCCGGAGGCGGACATCGCCATCGACCGCATTGAACCCATTCGCCGGTTGTTGCAACAGCCGGCCAGTGAGCTGGTCCCCTTTAAGCGCTCCGCAGATGCTCTGCGAAGGCTGTTTCCATGAAGCGCTATCCACTGGCGACGCTCATCCGCCTGCGCGAGCACCGCACCCAGGCCGCGCAGCAACTCGTGCTTCAACACCAGCGCGAAGTCGCGGCAAAACGCGGCGCATGCGTGGAGATCGAGCGTCACATCGACGCGTTGGGCGAAGAGCGCGGGCGCCAGCGACGGCAACTGCTTGATCCACCTCCGCCGGGCATCGCCTGGCCGGCGGCACTGGCACAGCGCGAGGCCCATATCGAACTGTTGCAACAGCAGACTGAACTGGCGCAACAGCAATTGCTCCGCGCACAGCAGTTGCTGACCGAAGCCGAGGCGGAACTGCAAAAGGTTCGCGAGGCCTTCTTCCGCGTCAAGGCGCGCGAGGATGCACTCAAAAAACGCAAGGATCTATGGCGGGAAGAACAGCACGCCAATGAGCTGCGCCAAGAAGAGATCGCTTCGGCGGAACTGCTGCATCGTCGCACCACTCCAATCGCTTTCCACTGAGGTATGCCATGAGCATCATCCGCGACAGTTCGTCCGCGCCCTCTTCCGACAGCATCGACAACTCCCACAATCGCGACTCCGCCCGCGACCCACAGCGCGCAGTGGACCCGGCGGCCCGTCAGCGGTTCCAGCATCTGATGCGCGAGGGACAGCTCAAGGCCCAGGGCGACTCCGAGGCCGCCGCGCGCAAGGGGGAAGAACTGGCAGGCGAGCGCCTCAACCGCAGCTTCCCCAGCCAGCAGGATGGGACCGGCCCTCGCGACCTGGGCAAGGTTTCCGCCGAACCTCTCCCCCCGGCCGAAGTTGCAGCGATATGGCAGGCGCAGAACCTCGCCAACCAGGCATCAGGAACCACCAGCGCGCTCCCCGCCCCACCCGTCAACTCCACGGCCTTCGCGGAGCTGCTCGAGCGCCATGTGCGCCAACTGGCGGTCAGTGAGGGCTCGGCAAGCACCGATGATGGTCATGTACTGCTGCGCTTGGCAGACAGCACGCTGGCCGGCACCGACCTCCTGTTGAGCCGGACGTCGGACGGCTGGCTCCTGCGCGCCGACGTGCGCTCGCGCGACAGTTTCGATGCGATCCAGCAGGCTGGCAGCGAGCTGAGCGATCGCTTTGCGCAGCGCGGACTGGGCGCCCTCACCATCGACCCTCACCTCACCGAGTGAGCGGCGAATGCCCGCACCCTCGGGCAACACCTAGGTGGGGTCACCCCCAATACCAAACCGGAAGTCGGTGCGGATACTTGAACATGAACCATCCCGCATCACTCTTTCAGCAACCGGAGAATCCCCATGTCCTTGATCGGTGACATCGTTCAATCCGTAAGCAAATTGGTTGGCACCGCGATCGGCGGCCCCTTGGGTGGCATGGTCGGCAACATCGTCGGTGACATCATCGGCGACGTGTTCGACCAGGCCATCTCGGCCGCCTTCAGCCGCGCCAACATTCCGGCCGATGTCAGCCAGTACTTCAGTGCCGCCTACTCGTCCGGTTTTGCCGACGGCTATGGCAGCTGACCAACTGCCGCCATTCGACATCTCGACCGCGGTGGCGTCAGCCCCCGCGGTTGCCGCTGACCGGCCCGGACCCAGCGGCGGTGACAACCGCGAATGGATCGGCCGCATCGAAGAGCTCAAGGGCGACGGTGGGATCAACGCCGACGACGAGTCGACACTGATCCGCCATGTCGGCGAACAGCGCGAGTCGCTCGAGCAGGCGCTTGCCCGGATCATGCCCGAGTACAAGCAGCGCCTGGCCGACGATGGCAAGGAAAGCGCCGACCGTTGGCTCGGCGAGACCGCGCGTGCGCTGGGCGAAGAGCACGGCAGGGAGAGTCGACGGGTCGTCGACGGCCTCGACGCCAGCCAATCCCCCTGACCATTCCACCGTCACTACAGGAAGCCCGACGATGACCAGTTACGACACGCCATCCCGCACCGCGGACCACGAACAGATGCTCGCGCAACTGGATGCGTCACTGGCCGAAAACCCGGACGTGGACGCGGCGGACCGGGAAACCATCCTCCGCCACTTCCGCGACGCGCTGGAAACCGAAGCTGCCTCCGCCAGTCCGGCGCAGAGCGTCGGGCCCGACCGCGCCCAGTGGATGGACACCCTGGATCTGCTGGTGGGCAACCACCTGCTCGACGAGACCGACCGCAACGAACTGGTGCGGCAGTTCGACGATGCCTTGGGCAGTCTGCAAAACGATGCGTTGCGCACCGCGACCGAGTTTGCGCGCCGTTGCAACGAGCAAGGGGAAGCGTCCGCGCAGGAGTGGTTGAGCGGCCAGCTGCGTTCGGCCCAGGCCAACCCTTCACAGGATCACACCATGGCCCTGCCGGCCCACGTCGCCATGGCGCTCCGGCGTCGCCGGTGAGGTGCGACGACTAGGGCACGCCCTAGCTAGTCACCCGTGTCAAGCAATCGCACTATCAGTTCACACGCAACAGATCCAAATCCAACCCCCGGCCCAATCGTCACAACGCGCAATCGGCCAATTCCAACACAGCGGAGAATCGACATGACTGCACAGGCTTCCAACAATTTTGCCATCGCCAAGATGGTCGTCCAGAACCTCCAGGCCAGTGACGCCAAGGGCGGCAAGGGCAAGAGCTGGCTGGTCGCGATTGCCCAGGCGCTGGGCGGCATCATGGGTGACAAGGCGGCGAAGCTGGTCGAGCTGACTGGCAAGATGGACAAGCTGGCTGCCGCGAATCCGGAAGACCAGAAGGCCGCGAAGGAATTCCAGAAGACGATGATGGAGTTCCAGGCGCAGAGCCAGCTCTTCAGCATGATCTCCAACGCCAGCAGCACCGCGATCAAATCGATCGGTGAAGGCATGACCACGGTAGCCCGTAAGCAGTAATCTCCCGGCTACCCTGTTTCACCGAAGTGTCACCACATGGCGATCCCGGGTTTCCGGGGTCGCCATGTGCTTTGTGGAGGATCTCCTATGCGAACCCATCTGACCTTGCTATTTATCGGATTTGCCGGCGCGTCCGCGCTGGCACCTGCGCACGCCCAGTGGTCCCCCAGTCCCACCCTCGATATGGGGGTGAACTACGGCCAGATGGCGCTCAGCCAGTCAGCGATCGGAGGCACCCGCGCCCTCAGCAAGAGCAGCACCAAAGCGATCGAGTCATCGGCTGCAAGTGCCCCACCAGTGGAAGCCAAAAAGGTGCCATTCAACCCGCGTTTCTCATCGGATCCCGAGGTGAGCAAGCTGGTCGACCGTCGTTTCGCCCGATACCTGGCCAGCGATCAGCCCGACGTGGAGGAGGCAGAGGCGATGGTAATGCGCGATCTTGAGGCGGGTCATTACCGCTCGGACTTCAAGAAGATCCTCGCCTCCAACGGCTTGGCTTCCAACGACCTCATCGATGTCACCGCGGCACACTACGCGGGCTTATGGGAGGTCGTCAGGGGAAGCCCCCTGACCCGGGCTCAGGTCACCTCCATCCGCGATCAGCTACGCAAGGCGATGCGCGACAACCCGGAACTGGCGGAGATGGACGACGCCGATCGCCAGGAAATCGCGGAGACCTTCATGCTGCATACCGCGGCGGCACTGGGCGGCTACCGTACGCTCCAGTCCCGCGGGGACCAGAAGCTGCTGTCGCAGTACCGCGAAGGTGTGCAGCGGAACATGCTGCCTGACGGCCCGGACTTGAAGAGCTTGAGCGTGGACTCGGGCGGCTTCACCAGCATCGCGCCGGAGCGCCGCTGACAGCGCTTTCCATCCGGGTCACGCCCGAACCCCAGCAGACGCAACGCACGATAGGCGCGGGCACCGAAGCAAACAAAAACGGCAGACCTGCAAAGGCCTGCCGTTTTCATTGGATGTGGTGGGCGGTGAGGGTTTCGAACCCCCGACCCCTACCATGTCAAGGTAGTGCTCTACCACTGAGCTAACCGCCCAATCGCCAAACTCATGAACCCGGCGAGAGGGCGCGCAGTTTAGCCCGCCAGCGGCGCTTCGGCAACAGCTTTGCGTCGTCAGACCCCGAAGCCCTGCTCTTTCAGCAGGTGCAGCTGGTCGCGGACGGCTCCCGCCTCCTCGAATTCCAGATCCCGCGCGTGCTGGTACATCTTCTGCTCGAGCTTCTTGATCTTCGCCGAGAGCTGGGCAGGATTGAGCGCCGCGTACTCCGCCAGCTCCTCGGCCACCTGGCGGGCACGATTGCGCTCCTTCAGCGCGGCCGGGTCCACGCGCGCGCCTTCCATGACGTCCATGACCGCACGGTTCACCGATGTCGGGGTGATGCCGTGCTCGGTGTTGTACTCGACCTGCTTGCTGCGCCGCCGGTCGGTCTCCTCGATCGCCCGCTTCATCGAGTCGGTGAACTTGTCCGCGTACAGGATCGCCTTGCCGCGCACGTTGCGGGCCGCTCGGCCGATCGTCTGGATCAGTGATCCGGTCGAGCGCAGGAAGCCCTCCTTGTCGGCATCCAGGATCGCCACCAGCGACACCTCAGGCATGTCCAGGCCTTCGCGCAACAGGTTGATGCCAACCACCACATCGAACTTGCCTAGGCGCAGGTCACGGATGATCTCCACCCGCTCGACCGTGTCGATGTCCGAGTGCAGGTAACGCACGCGCACATCGTGGTCGGCCAGGTATTCGGTGAGGTTCTCGGCCATGCGCTTGGTCAGCGTCGTGATCAGCACCCGGTCGCCCATCGCCACCCGCAGGTTGATCTCGCCGAGCACATCATCGACCTGGGTCGCAACGGGCCGCACTTCGACTTCGGGGTCGATCAATCCGGTCGGACGCACGACCAGCTCGACGACCTGGCCCTCGGACTTCTCCAGTTCGTAGGCACGTGGCGTGGCGGAAACGAAGATCGAGCGCGGGGAACGCCCTTCCCACTCCTCGAAGCGCAGCGGCCGGTTGTCCAGCGCCGACGGCAGGCGGAAACCGAACTCCACCAGGGTCTCCTTGCGCGAGCGGTCACCCTTGTACATCGCGCCGATCTGCGGAACCGTCACATGCGACTCGTCCACCACCAGCAGCGCGTCGGGCGGCAGGTAGTCGAACAGGCACGGCGGCGGCTCGCCCGGCATGTGGCCGGTCAGGTGGCGACTGTAGTTCTCAACGCCATTGCAGTAGCCAACCTCGGCCAGCATCTCCAGATCGAACTGCGTGCGCTGCGCGAGCCGCTGAGCCTCGACCAGCTTGTTCTGCGAGTACAACTGCTCCAGGCGCACGCGCAGCTCGTCCTTGATGGCATCCACGGCGTCGAGCACCGTGCGCCGCGTGGTGACGTAGTGGGATTTGGGGTAGATCGTGTAGCGCTGAAGCTTGCGAAGGCTCTCGCCGGTGAGCGGATCGAAGGTGGAGACGTTCTCGATCTCGCCGTCGAACAACTCGATCCGCACCGCCTCCATCTCCGATTCGGCCGGATGCACGTCGATCACCTCGCCGCGCACACGGTAGGTACCGCGGCGGAGCTCGGTGTCGTTGCGGGAGTACTGCATCTCGGTGAGGCGGCGGATCAACTCGCGCTGGTCGATGCGCTCGCCGCGGACCATGTGCAGCACCATGCGGAAGTATTCGTTCGGATCGCCCAAGCCGTAAATGGCCGAGACGGTGCAGACGATGATCGCGTCGCGGCGCTCCAGCAGCGCCTTGGTCGCCGACAGGCGCATCTGCTCGATGTGCTCGTTGACCGAACTGTCCTTCTCGATGAAGGTGTCCGACGAGGCCACGTACGCCTCGGGCTGGTAGTAGTCGTAGTAGCTGACGAAGTACTCGACTGCATTGTTGGGAAAGAACGACTTGAACTCGCCGTACAGCTGGGCGGCCAGAGTCTTGTTGGGCGCCATCACCAGCGTCGGCTTCTGCACCCGCTGGATCACGTTGGCGATCGTGTAGGTCTTGCCCGAACCGGTGACGCCTAACAGCGTCTGGTGCGCCAGTCCGGCCTCGAAGCCCTCCACCAGCTTCTCAATCGCTTGTGGCTGGTCTCCAGCCGGCGAGTAGGGCGACACCAGCTCAAATGTCCCCTCGCGCTGTCTCGCGCCCGGGAAGCGGTCAAGCGGGCCGTCGGAGGTGGCGGTTGGGGTGTGCGCTGCGTCGTTCATCGTATCCAAGCGTCGGATTTCTCAACTCGTCAGTGTAGGACCCTTCCGTGATGGGGGCGGAGACGGCAAATCCCTACCACTCCGCGGTGGGTGTCCGGATGCCTGTTCAGCGAGCCCAGCGCGATCCTTGCCGCAATCGGATCAAAAGGACTGATGGCGATGAGGCAGGATGCCCGGGGGTTGACGTTGCTGGAGTTGCTGGTGGCTATCGCCGTGATGGGGGTGTTGCTGGGGGTTGGGGTGCCTTCGTTTAAGAACCTGCAGCGACGGATGCGCGCGGACACCACGTTCCACGTTCTCACGGCCTCGCTGACGTTAGCGCGGACAACAGCGGTTAAAAACCACTCGTACGTCAGCGTTTGCCCCAGCAGCGACGGACATAGGTGTCGCAATGATGCGGTGTGGCAAGACGGTTGGATTGTGTTTTCCGACCCGCACCGTGAGGATCATCCGCGCAGTGCCGCGGAGATCCTTGACCGTGTGGGCGCCATCGGCGACGAGCTGACCCTTCAGAGCACCGCGGGTCGGATCCGGGTTCGGTTTACCGCGGACGGCTGGGCGTACGGCAGCAACCTTAGCATCCGACTTTGCTCGCCGGAAAAGTCCCGAATGCTGGGCCAGGTGATCGTCAACAACGCTGGACGGCCGCGTACAGAGCGCTATGCCTCCCTGAAATCCTGCCCGCATGCTCCCTGAGCTGAAAAAAAAGACCCGCATCAATGCGGGTCTCTTCTCAAATCTTGGCGCCCGAAGCTGGACTCGAACCAGCGACCCCCTGATTAACAGTCAAGTGCTCTAACCAGCTGAGCTATTCGGGCGGGGATGCGCATTGTAGACGGCCTGTCCCCAAGGTCAAGCCCACATCGACAATTTCACCAACAATCCGATGCAGACCCGGCCGATCCGCTGATGCCCCTCGCGCCTGTCTGATCCAACGACAGCGTCCCACACTTGGTGTCCTTCACGGCTTGCCGGTTCTGGGGAGTCGCGGTGATCCTGTAGGTGCGCGCGGCCGACGCGGCCAAGGCAACGACATAGTGACCCTGCAGCTCCTGCTGACAGTCATTGGCAGGCAGCGCGGCGTCGACGTAGGTGAGGTTGGTGGTGTAGTAGCGCTCCATGAACTGTGCGCCCTCCAGCGCACACCCGGCTGCAGTGTTCCTTCTGCTCTTGACGACGGCGAAGTCGTAACTGGCGTAAGCGATTCCCGCGAGAATCGCTATGATCGCCACAACGATCATCAGCTCGATCAGGGTGAAACCCGCTGAAAGGCGGTGCGCCGGCGATCGGACATCTCCACGCATAGCCGTCATTTCCGCAGAACCTCACGCCAGGACACACGCCCGGAAGCCGAGCTCGGGTTGATGCCCACTGATCCGGTGCCGCCACTTGATCCACCCGCGCTGAGCAGCTTGTCGATCAGGATGCTGTCGGTATTCATTCCCACTCCGAGGTCGATTGAACCGACCGGCTTACCGTTGAGTTCGTCATCGCTGTACACCCCGTCGCCGTCGACATCGAAGAAGTGCTCACCCACGCTACCGCCGGTAAAGGCGTTGATTGCATTGATGTAACCGCGCCCCCCCGGCGTGCACGGGTCACTGCTCGGAATAATGCTCGAAGTGATGAACACCCCGCCGACAACCTGGGCGTCACCGATGATTCGCTCGCCCTCCCTGAGCCCGTTCGGAGGCGTCAGAAGGTCTACAAACCAGCCGCGCTTGCCTGCCGGCATCATCACACTGGAAGACTCGAACGCGCGCACAGCCTTGCCTGCTATAGACCCACTTTCCGCTATCTTGCGCTGCACGAGCAACCCGTTGGCAGCGTCATTGTCGGCACGCGTTCCGATGGCGTCACCGTCAACGATCCCGTACATGCTCTGGACCGAAGTGCTAGCCAGATCCTGGTTGGTAAGCAGGCGACCGGTACCGAAGAAAACCCACCGCATGTAGTTGACAGGATCGATGCCAAGGGACACTGCGCCGCTGATCGGCTGACGGTTACCCGCCGCATCGGTGGCGACGAACAGGGGATCGTAATTTTTGGAGTTCGAGTTGTTGACATTGTTCCCGCCGTCAACGCCCCACTTGGAAGCCGATTTATCTTCCAAGTTGAACTTCCACAAATTTCCCTGTTGATCGCCGGCGTACACCAAGTCGAGGATTCCGTCTCCGTCGGAGTCCCAGCCACGAGGCCCTGAAAGTCCGTTGGACGTTGAACTGTTCGTCTGTAGCTTCGTGACATTGCCGGTATCAACATTGACGACCCACAGAACCGCGCGGTCATTGCTACTGTTGAGTCCATTCCCGAAAATAACGCTGACGCTTCCGTCGTTGAGCTTTGCCACGATCGGCTCGCCCATCACCAGACCCATGTCGGCGTCACCTGAGATATCGAATTTGATGCTTCCTGCGTTGAACGCCTCGGGGGTGGTCACATCAAGCGCAAAAACGCCCTTGCCGCCATGGCCCAAGGTACCCGCAAGAATGTTCCGCCCGTTGGGATGCGCCGTGGTGCGGGTCATCGCCCTGTCCGACACGGTGATAGGTCCGTCGACGAAATAGCGATGTGAATAGCTGCGGCCACTCAACTCCTTCAGCTGAGCCATCTGAATGCCCCGAGGGATGTACGCGAACGCCTCCACTCCGGATCCCGCGTCGAAGGCATGCATCATGCCGTTGTTGCTACCCACGAAAATCCTGTCGGTATCCTTGGAGTAAAACGGTGAGCTGTGGATTATGTCCCCCAGGGGATGGGCTCGGTTCCGCAAATCCCCGCCCTTTGACTCCTCCCCCAATCTGTTGCCGCGTATGTAGTCGGCGATGCTGAAGCCGCCCGGGCTCCCTCCCAGGACGGCACTCTGATTCGCCGTGGGAAAGGCACCGCGGGTCCCAGCTGCGTCGGTCGTAAATATCTTTCGTGACTCCCACGCAGGAAACTTCTCCGAGGCCTTCCATACAGGGCTGGCTTCGTTCACTCCGGTCGCAGTGACCGGATAAGCAATAATGTCGCCGCTCCAGCTTTCACTGAGATATTTCGCCTGGAACAGCTTGGTCTCGGTGCTAATCGAGGTGCTGCTCGCCGACACATTTGAACGCGACCCCACCCGCTCACCAATGGTGGCAAGCGCCTTCTCTAGCGCTTTGGCAAACGCGGTCGGGTCGGTGGCCGCAACGAACTCTCCGTGCCCGTTTACCGCTGCATGAAGCAGGTCGTCAATTCGTTCCCTGTCTTCCTTATTTGTCGGGTCAGGCCAATCACCGAGATCGACGCCATTGACGCTTACACCGCCCTTCTCCAGAACCTCGGCAACCGAGGTCTGGTCAACCGTGCCAGAGAGGCCAATTGAAATACCGAAAGTGACCATGTGTTGCCAGAACGCAGGGTTCAGCGTCGACGTCGGAACTATATTGAGCAGATCGCTCCGGAGATCCGTTTTCCAGTAGTGCATCGCGACATCCGCCAACGTCGTCGAGGCAGCACCTTTGTAGGGCGCGACAGGCTGGTAGGTGTACTTCCTGCCGGGCGACCCATCGGGATTTGCCGGTGCCGATATCTCCACGCCAGCCGTATTGTCTGCATCACCCACGTTGGCACTACCGGAATTCCAGAAGCCGTCGGTTGTGAGGATCGAAAAGTTCTGCCTGCACTGGAATTGCTTGCCGGAGGCGTCCTTGATTCCGCCATAGGGACCGCTGTCACCCGTTTCACTGAAATACCTGCCCGCGCGCTGCAACGCGGGCAGCAAAGGCGTGCCGTTTTTGCCACGAGCTGCGAAAAGCCGATCGAACCAGGCCTTGCGGTTGAACTCTCGGAAAAGCCCGTTATCTGATTGAACCGGAATTAAAAGCTCAGCATTCTTGTAACCCGATCCGGGACCCCAAATCGTAGTGAATCCAACGCGATATTTTTCACCATCCAACGCCGCGAACGCTTCGCTCGCCCCTGCTTTTGCCGCCTTCATTCGCGACCGGTGATATGAAAACCAGGTGGCATAGTTTTGCCGTTCCGCTACTTCCTCCCGTCCAGTCGGCGTGATGAAGATCGGATTGATCCAGCTGCCTCCAGAATACACAGTCCGCTCAACCCGTCCGTTGGCAAGAATCTGAAATCGATAGTAATTGCTTCGCGCATCAAGATATGCCGCATCAGTACGCGTCAAATCTTTTGGAACGTAGTATGTCTGGATCCCGCCACAGACATTATGCTCCGACCCATTACGATCCACCTCTTTGCAACGAGAGTCAGAGAGATCGATTGTGTCACCTTCCGCACGACTCAGGTCCGCATACACAGAGCTGTAACTGGTCCCTCCTGTAAGCCGGGTGGAGTCGGCTCCCATCCATGGCTGATAGGTAGTCGCTGGATTGTAGTACACGGAATTATGTACATATGTACGTCCCTTCCAATCGCTGATGGTATCGGCGGGCATCGCCTCAAATACCATCGACCCGGAGTCATCCAGAATGAACAGGATGTTGGGCGGAATCGTGTTGCCTGACCCTGGCGGCGTGGATGGCAGGGTGACAGCCGCGGAAGCGGGAAGAGCCAGCACGGTGATGAGGGCAGCCGACAGGCCGGCGTTCCATTTGGTCGGTCGGGTGTTTTGCAGTTTGGTCTTCATGGGAGTCCTGCTCATGAGCCGGCGAAACTCGCCTGGAGAATGACATTGGCGCGCCCGTCGGCTACGCTGCGGGCCGTGATGCGATAGCGCGGTCGCATGCAGCTCGGGTGTCGCGGTATTTCACGGTCGCAGAGCGGCCAACCCGGTGCCTCCCCCATGTACTCGACAAAATACTGAGGCGTGCCGGCCATGTTGCTGACCAGCGCCGCGTTGGTCCAGCCGTTGAAACCCGGGTTGTCAGCGCGCTCGAGCTTTCCCTCCGCCGGCACGGGCGTCGAGCACAATCCCGCGTTGCAGGTATCCGCCAAGGTCGGGAATGCGGCGCGGGTCCCGGGCTGGAGGAGCCGCGTCTCAGCCTCCCGCAACGCCGCTTCCGCGGCTTGGAATCCGACGCTGCGATCAAACATGTTCGCACTCATGCGCTCCTCCATGAGCGCGCCGCGGAGGCTGGCAAGACCAAGCAGTGTTGTTATCAGCAACAGGATAAGCACCACAATCAGCGCCGCGCCACGCTCCCGTGGAGCTGTACTCCGTGGATTCGCGTAATTCATGATGTCCGATTCCGCAGGTTGACCACATGGGATATCTCGCGCACCAACGCGCCACCATCGGTCCCGACGCGCTCGCGACCTTCAAGCGACAAGGTGATCCTTACCGCGGTGACTGACTGCCACGCAATGCCCGGCGCCGCATCCACATAATCCACTGCGCCCGCCACTAGGTACTGGATTTGCATGTCGGAAATCCCCTCGGAAACCTCCTCACGCGCGCCGAGCGCTCCCTTGTTCATTGGTTGACGGTAGAGGGACCGCCCGTTGCGACCGTTGTCGGCAACAAACCACCGTGCGGCGTGCAGTTTGACCACCAAGGAGTTGGGACCGTAGATTTTTCCTGTACCGTTTGCCGTACATACGACCGGCAGGCCCAGTCCTTTCGTGCAGTTGCCGGGAGAGACGCTCCCGCCTGTGTTATGCACGATCGTGACATTGGTGGAATTGACATTGGTGGCCTGAAAAATGGAAGCCTGGCTGTAGTCACACACCATCAGGATCTCGCCCTCTTCAAAACCGTGATCGGCCGTGTTGACCTTGAAGTTTGCGGAGTTTGCCGAGGGCACTTCGGTGATTGTTACGCCGCTGGAGGTGGCTGACATTAGCTCCAGCGCGTCAGTACCCGTGGCCGTTCCCGACAAGGCCCCGTTGTCGTAACCGATCACACCGGCCGCCCAATTGGACCACCAGGACGCGCCGGGATTATTCAATACGTTGGCGATTGGAAGGTTCGCAGCACAGGGATTACCTGCGGCTTCACGGACTTCCCTTGCCATAAGTTCGAATGCGACCCGCGCGTTCTCCTGCACCCGCGCGAGACTTTCGGTCGCCCTATACGTCTGGTGGTTTGAAAGGAACATGCCAATTGCGGCACCGACGACCATCAGGCCAAGAACCAGCGAGATCATCAGCTCGATGAGACTGAGACCAGACTCGCGCGCTGCTCGATTGCTGCTTTCAATTGTTCTTTGCCTCATAGCCGGCTCACCGTCTGTATCTGCTGTTCGTCAGATCCCTCTGTGGCACGCGCGTCATTCCAGCGTACGGTGACGGTGCAGCTTCGAGACTCGCTGTTTACAATGGGAAGGCATTGAATGCGCCCACAGGCGTCCTCTCCCATGCTGTCCTCTATCGCTTTGATCCAACGTGCGTGGTCGGCGGCCACCAATGTGGTGTCTGTCGCCGGCGGAACACACACGAAACCGGGGGTGTTATAACCACCAGCGCGAGCGACAGGGAGGTTGGCACGCATCGCATCTAAGATCCCGTAGCTATGAATCACCGCTTGGCTACGCTCAAGGGAACTCTGGCTATTACGAAGAGCTGTCGCCTGCATCGCGGCAATGCCAAGCAGACCGATGCCCATGACGAGAATCGCGATCAAGACCTCGATGAGCCCCACTCCCGAACTGTCGGCACGGCATTTGTAAACGGCGCGCGGACCGGATCGGCCAGCGCGTCTGCGAGAACTGGATATCAAGCTCATGGGCACGCACCCCCCCCGTTAGCGCGATCGGTCGAAATTCTGCTACCAGAAGCGATGTTGACCACGCGCACGTTCTCTGCCGGCTGGGTCGTCGGGATGCAAAACCGAAAAGCTGTTTCCAGCAGCGCGCCATTGGGAGCAGAAGCGGCGCGACCCAGACCAGTGGAGAAGAACACCACGTCGGTGCCACCGCTGAGCTGCACTGCGCGGTTAATCGTCGCGACGCGGATGGACTCTCCTGCATCTACATTACCGTTACTGTTGGCGTCGACGAAAGCGACCAATGAGTTTGCGTTACCGTCGCAACCTGCGCATACGTTTATCCTTGTATTGCGGCGTACCGCCTCCATCCGCGCCGTTTGCAAGGTCGCGACCATCTCGTTCGCGGAGCTGGTCAAACGGCTGCTATTGATGAGCGACGTGAAGCTTGGCGTGGCGATGGCCAGTAAGATAGCGGCCACGGCGATGGTCACCATCAGTTCGATTAAGGTGAAGCCCTTGGAACGGCCGGCATTGGATCTTTGGATGGCCGCCCTCCCTCGACTGTCTACAAGCTGCATCGTATCCCCCGGGCATATGCTTGACTCACACCCTATTGTCAGGGTCGCGACACTGCCATCACTAGACGATGGAAGGCATTTCTACGTGCATGAACGGCAAGGGGGCGCCCCACCGGCGTTGTACAGGCATGATGCAATACATCTGCTCCTTCTAGCCCGGCTTCTGGATGCTTCCTGACGACTCTTCGAGCCCATTGGATTCTCTCTGGCAGGCTCCGGCGCTCATCTGGGTTTTGCTTGCTGGGGAGTGCCTCGCACTGGTCTTGGCCCTCGCGCCCGGAGTGGACGGGGAGCGCTGGATCCATTTCGGATTAACATCGCTGGTAGTCCAATGGGTGGCCTTGCTCACGATTGGCACGCTCTATCTTCTGCGGCGCGTGGTGGGGGGAGCTCGTCCCCAGCGACTCGCGTATCTGACCGTTGCTCTGCTGCTGTTGAACACCTGGCTCGTGGCCGGGCTGGTGTGGCTTCTGGCTCGCGACGTATGGCCAACGTCGGACGGAGGCTGGTCGGGCCTGGTCCTGCGCCTGACCGGTATCGTTTTGGCCGTGGGCCTGCTCGGCCTGGCGGTATTCCAGAACCACTGGCGTGGACGCCAGCATGCTGTCCGCGCCAAACAATCCGAACTCCAGGCCCTCCAGGCCCGCATCCGTCCCCACTTCCTGTTCAACACGCTCAACACGGGCGCGGCGCTGGTGCATGAGCGGCCGGAGGAGGCGGAGCGCCTGCTGCTCGACCTGGCGGACCTGTTTCGCGCTGCGCTGGGTGGTCCGCGGCAGATCCCACTGGAAGACGAGCTCTCACTCGCGCGTCGGTATCTGGAAATCGAGGCCCTGCGCTTCGGCGATCGACTCACGGTGCACTGGCACCTGCCGCGGGAGCTGCCGGCGGTGACGGTGCCTGCGCTGTCGATCCAGCCACTGGTGGAGAATGCAGTGCGCCATGGCGTAGAGCAGCTCGCCCACGGTGATGTGGACGTGCGGGTGACGACGACCGCCGAACGGGTCATCGTGCGGATCAGCAATCCGCTGCCCCCTCCGGGCGGCACCTCGTCAACCGGCCATCAGGTCGGTCTGAATGCGTCGCAGGTCCGGATCGAGGCGATGACGGACGGTCGCGGCAGCGTACAAACGCAGGTTGAGGATGGACGCTTCATCGCCACAGTGCGGCTGCCTGTAGCCCCCTGAGCAACTTGTCGGGAGTCACTGGCTGCACCAGCCTTTCGGCGGGTGCGGCAGGGCTGGGCGGAGTAAGCCCGCCCTACCCCCGATAGACGACGGTCGTATCGTCAGGCAACCACGCGATAACAGGGCTTGTAGTCACCGGCGATCTTCATCCGCCGCTGCTCGACAAACGCCAGCAGCAGCGCGTCGAGGGAGGCCATGATCTCCGGGTCGCCGTGAATCTCGAACGGTCCGTGCTCCTCAATGCGGCGCAGGCCGTCTTCCTTGACGTTGCCGGCGACGATTCCCGAGAACGCGCGGCGCAGGTCGGCAGCCAGCTCGAACGGTTTGCGGCCATGGTGAAGGTCCAGCGACGCCATGGCTTCGTGGGTCGGAATGAACGGCTGCTGGAACTCCAGCGGGACATTGAGCGACCAGTTGAAGAAGAACGAATCGCGCATATTCAGCCGATGCTCGCGGACCTTGCGGACGCCGTTCGCCATGCGCCGTGCGACCGCGGTGGGGTCGCCGGTGATGATCTGGTAGCGCCGCGTCGCCGCATCTCCCAGGGTCAATCGAATGAAGCGGTCTATCTGTTCGAAGTAAGGTGCCGCGCTGGTGGGCCCGCTGAATACGAGCGGGAACGGCACGTCCGCATTCTCCTCGCGCAGCAGGATGCCCAGCAGGTAGAGGATTTCCTCGGCGGTACCGACCCCGCCCGGAAACACCACGATGCCGTGGCCGAGGCGCACGAAGGCCTCCAGGCGCTTCTCGATATCCGGCATGATGACCAGGTGGTTCACGATCGGGTTCGGCGATTCGGCCGCGATGATCCCCGGCTCGGTGACCCCGATATAACGCATGTTGCGCTTGCGCTGTTTGGCATGAGCGATCGTGGCGCCCTTCATCGGTCCCTTCATCGCGCCGGGTCCGCAGCCCGTGCAGATGTCGAGTCCACGAAGACCGAGCTCGTAGCCGACTTCCTTGGTGTAGAGGTATTCCTCCCGGTTGATCGAGTGGCCGCCCCAGCACACGACCAGATTGGGATCGGCGGGCAGCAGTGCCTCGGCGTTGCGCAGCAGGCCGAACACCGCGTCGGTGATGCCTTCGCTGCTCTGCAGGTCGCGATCGCCGTCCTGCCCCAGCTCGATTGAGCGGTACGCCAGATCCCGCACCACCGCAGCCAGCAGTTCGGCAACGCCGTGGATGATCTCGCCATCCACGAACGCCATCGCCGGCGCGTGCTGCAGGTCGATGCGCACACCGCGATCCTGCTGATGGACCTGGATGTCGAAGTTCGGGTACAGCTCCTGCGCGGCGCGCGGATCATCTGAGGTGCTGCCGCTGGTCATGACCGCCAGCGCGCACCGACGCAACAGCTCGTGCATGCCGCCGCTGGATGCATCCGCCAGGCGCGCGACTTCCTTGCGCGAAAGAATGTCCAGCCCTCCGCGCGGATGGATTCGCGCGTTGACGGTGGGCAGGACGGCATTGCTGGGATGACTCATTTGCGGACGTTTCCTTCTTGTTGTGCGCTTGACCGGGCGACTTTAACGCAGACACATGAAAACGGCCGGGTTTCCCCGGCCGCTTCCGTCGTGCAACGTCCTGACCGGAATCAGAACTTGTACTTGAAGCTCAACATCATCGACCAGCGCGACACCGCGGTGTTGCCCTTGTCGTTGTTGTTTTCCTGGATCTGGGCGTTGTCGGTGGAACCGGAGAAGTTGTAGATGTACTTCCCGGTCACCGGGTCGATACCGGCGTAGTTGACCACGCGACGGGTCGAGTAGAAGCCGTAGTCTTCGATCAGGCCCCAGTCCTTGTTGAGCAAGTTGCCGACGTTCATCACGTCCAGAGCGAGCTCGGCCTTGTGGCCCTTGAAGAAGCCGGGCAGCTCCTGGCTGACGCGGACGTCGAAGCTGTTGGTCCAGCCTGCGCGGAAGCCATTGGCCGGAGCCACGCTGCCACGATGGCCCTGCAACTCGGGTGCGTTGCTGGCCATCCAGTCGAAGAACTGCTGCTCCATCGCCGCGCCGCCGGTCCACTGCACGTCGCCCGGGCCAGCCGGAACGTAGAACAGATCGTTGGTGTTGGCACCGTCGCCGTTGGCATCGTTGTAGAAGATGTAGCTGTACGGACGGCCCGAGCGGCCTTCGTAGAACAGGCCCACGCGGGTGGCGTTGTCACCGAAGAAGTTGTGCTGCCACTGAAGCGTACCCGTCACGCGGTCCTTGATTGCGTAGCGCGAGTTGTAGGCAACGTCCTCGTTGGCGTTGTAGATCAGCGTGTTGCCCCAGTTCGAGGTGTTCTGCGAACTGGTCAGCGGGCTGACTTCCTTGGCCTGGGTAAAGGTGTAACCCAGCGACCAGCCCCAGTTCTCGGTCATCGGCTTGCTCAGCGAGAAGGTCGCCTGCGAGCTGCTGCCCTTGCTGGTGTTGCGCAGCAGGAGGACGTCGCCGATATCTCCGGGGCGATTGGCCTTCACTTCCGGGCACATGCCAGCGGCAACCACGTTGGCGCTGCAGTTGCGGCCACCGATCCTGCCCGCTTCCATGCCGAACCGTCCCGCATTGGCCGGGTCACGGCCAGCTGCGTTCCAGTAGCTGTCGCGCCCGTCAAAGGTCCCGGTGAAGGTCGGGTTCATGACGTCAAGACGCTCGAAGTAGATGCCGTCATTGACCTTGGTGAACAGCAATTCGGCCGACGCCACGATGCCATGCCACGGCAACTCGTGGTCGAACGCCAGATTGGTCTTCCAGACCGACGGCAGCTTGGTGCCCGGCTCGATCAGGTCAACGTTCTGCCGCGCCGCGCCCGGAGTGAGGCCGGCGGTGGACGGCGGCTGGGACGGATCGAACGTCGGTGCCTGGCCGCCGCGCAGGTCGTATTCCACGTAGTTCAGGCCTGTGTTCTGGTAGGCACCCGCCAGCCAGACGTTCGGGGCCGCGCCGCCGAACAGGCCGATACCACCGCGCAGCTGGGTCGGACGGTCGCTGTCGAAGGTGTAGTTGAAGCCGACGCGCGGTTGCACCAGGTTGCTGTCGACCAGATTGGTGTTGTTGTAGCCGTACAGCGCTTCGATACGCGGGTTGTACAGGCGCTGGTCGCTGAAGGACGGCATGTCGACGCGGACGCCCGCCATCAGGTTCAGGTTGTAGTTGATCGCCCAGGTGTCCTGCAGGAACACGCCGGTGTTTTTCAGGTTGAAGCTGGCCGGGATGTCGGCGCGGCTTCCGCCCGGACGGGGTGCGCGCAGCTGATAGCGCGACGGCGTACCGACAAGGAACGCGTCCAGATCGTTGAACTCGTACACGCCGTTGAGATTGCGACCGTAGAAGTTCATCAGGTCGTTGTCGGAGTAGTCAAAGCCGAACTTGACCGTGTGGTCGCCGGCGTACCAGGTGGCCGCACCGAACGCGCTCAGCTCCTTGCTCTCGACGATGTTGACGTGGGTGTTCTGCTCGGTACCGAACAGCAACGCGGCGTTGTTGTCGCCAAATCCGTTGATGCGGATCTGCGGCAGGTTGACGTTGGGCACGCGATTGGCCGAGTAATCCTTGTGCGAGACCTTGAACTCGGTCGAGAAATTCTCGCTCCAGTCGGAGAACACCTCACCCATCCAGGTCTCGTAGATCTTCGGCTGGGAGTACCAGTAGTTGCTCAACGACACGGTGCCGGTGCCGATGCCCGGGAAGCGCATCACGTCCTGCTCCATCTTGTTGTAACGCAGGGCGGCGCGGTGGTTGTCGTTGATGTTCCAGTCCAGCTTGACCGCGTATTCCTCGATCTCGGTCTTGCTGTCGGGGGCGGACAGGCCACCGATGTCGTAGCCCTGGGCCGACATCACGTTCTGCACGGTGGTGATGTCCGCGGCGGTGATGTCACCGGAGCCGAACGGGGTGCTTGCCAGCGCAACACCGGGAGCCGAGCGCTCGTACTTCTCGTAGTTGGCAAAGAAGAACAGCTTGTCCTTCACGATCGGGCCGCCAAACGTCATGCCGTAGGTCTGCTCGTCGTTGAAGCCATTGAAGTCGGCACGGTCGCCTTCCAGGCGCGTGCGGACCATGTCCTTGTCGCGGTAGGTGTAATACACCGTGCCGTGGTACTCGTTGGTACCCGACTTGGTGACCGCGTTGACCACCGCACCGGTGCCGCCGCTGATGGTGGTGTCGTAGTTGGCCAGGTCGATGGTGATCTCTTCGATCGCGTCCATCGAGACGGGCTGACGCTCGGTCGGCAGGTTGTTGGACTCCAGGCCGAACGGATCGGACGCACTGATGCCGTCGATGCGGATGGCGTTGTAGCGGGTGTTCTGGCCGCCGGCGGAAATCGCACCGTCCGCCTTGCTGGTCTGGGAGATGCGCGGATCCAGACGGATGTAGTCCTGGATGTTGCGGTTGGCCGAGGGCAGCGCCTCGATCGTCTCGCGGGTGACGTTGGTACCGGTGCCCATCTTCTCTGCGCTGAAGATTTCCGAGCCACCCATGGTCGCCACTGCCTGGACCGAGCCCAGGGTGGTCACATCGTTGTTGAGCTGCGCGTTGACGGTAGCGACCTGGTTCAGCGGCAGGTAGATGTCATCCTGCGAGCGGCTGCCGGCGCCTGCCTTGTTGATCGTGACCGTGTAGGGGCCACCCACGCGCAGGCCACGGGCGTTGTAGCGGCCGCTGGCGTCGGTGGTGACGCGACTGACCGTACCCGACTCGGCATGGACGATGGTGACTTCCGCACCGGCGACCGGCTGGCCATCCGCACCGACCACCTGGCCACCAAGGCCGGCGGACGTGCTCTGGGCGAAAACGGGGGCGGAAGCGAGGACGACGAGCAGTCCCAAAGTGAGCTTGGACAACCGGACGCGGCTGGGGTGGGTCATGGCAAAAGGGCCTCGGGCGTGGGTAACGGGCACGTCCAGCGACAGGGCGCTGGCATGATTTCCGGATCGCTGGGATGTAAAAAACCGACTGCTTCGCCGGTTAACGTGAGTTTAACACGGGCAAACAATAGGTTGCTTGCATTACCGGCGGATGACCAAACGGCCGGGATTTCAAGCGGTGTCAGACCGCGATGCCCAGATATCCGACCAGGCCGTCGAGGAACATCTGCACCGAGATCGCGACGAGCAGCATCCCCATCAGGCGCTCGACAGCGGTCAACACGCGCATGCCCAGCAGCTTGTACAGATAGGTGGCCGAGAACAGGATCGCGGCCGTGGCACCCCAGGCAATGAGCAGGGCGAGGCTCCATTCCATCAGGCGGCCGGGCTCGTTGCTGCCCAGCAGCAGGACCGCCGCCATGCCTGAAGGCCCGGCCACCAGCGGGATCGCCAGCGGCACAATGAATGGCTCTCCATCGGGCAGCTCCCCCATCAGCCCTTCCGGCGGCGGGAAGATCATTCGGATACCGATCAGGAACAGCACGATACCGCCGGCAATCGAGACCGAATCCTGACGCAGGTGCATGACCTCCAGGGCGTACTTGCCGCCCCACAGGAAGACCATCAACACACCCAGCGCGATCAGCAGCTCACGCGCCAGCACATAGCGCTGCCGCTGCGGGGAAAGCGTGCGCAGCATGCTCAGAAAGATCGGGATGTTGCCCAGCGGGTCCAGGATCAGGAACAGCAGCAGGGCGGCGGCGGTAATGGTCATTGCCGGAAGATCATTCCGCCGGTGCCCACACCTGGCCGCGATGCGCCGCTCCGGCACTCGACAGCAGGGTTACGCAGGCAGGCGCATAGCGGAGCGGATCGGCGGCGCGATGAACGTCCTCCTCCACGTACGCCTTCGCCCGCAACGCGGAGCGCATCGGCCCGGGCTGCAGGCCGGACACTCGCACCGTCGTGCTCGCCAGCTCGGCGTGCAGGATGCTCACGAGACCAGTCAGTCCGTGCTGGGCCACCCCATAACCGCCCCAGAATGCCTTGCCCACCCGCGCCGGATCATCCATCGCGAATACGAGCGCGGCGTCTGGCGCCTGGGAGAGCAGCGGCAGGCAGGCCTGGCTGAGCCACCACGGCGCGGTCAGGTTGACGTGGATGGCGCGCGCGAAGGCCGCCGGGTCGGTGTGCAGCAGCGGGGTCAGGCCGGCGAAATCTGCCGCACAGTGCAGCACGCCATCCAGCCGGCCCAACTCGTCGCCGATGCGCTCCGCCATCTGGGCGTAGTCGTCCGGGGATGCCCCTTCCAGATCCAGCGGATACAACAAGGGCTCCGGACCAGCAGCGGCGACCGCGTCGTACACGCGGTTCAACCGCGGCACCTTGCGTCCCGACAGGATCAGCTGTGCTCCCGCGCGGGCGCAGGCGATGGCGGCCTGATTGCCGAGGCCGCCGTGTGCGCCGGTCAGAAGTACCACGCGGCCGGCAAGTGCGTCACCGGGAATCGTGTCCACAACAGCATTCACTGTGGCAATGCCTCGGAAAGCATCCGCGCCAGCTCACCGGACTCGGCCAGCTCGGCGGTGATGTCGCTGCCGCCAATCAACTCGCCGTGGATGAACAACTGCGGGAACGTCGGCCAGTTCGAGTAACGCGGCAGGTTGGCGCGGATTTCGGGCTCTTCCAGCACATTGATGGTGCACATGGCCTCCCCGCCCGCCGCGTGCAGGATCTTCACGGCGCGACTGGAGAACTCGCACATCGGAAATTGTGGCGTGCCCTTCATGAAGAGTACGACCGCATGGCCTTCGACGGCAGCCCGGATCTGTTCCATCACCGACATGGGCGCGGCTCCTGCAATGGTGCCTCCGGGCATTGACGGCCCGGAAACGGAGGTGGGGATAGAATGACCAATTGTAATCCCTCATCACGACGACGGCCCCACCGGTGCCGTCGTCTCCCCCCGCCAGCCCTGCAAGGAGCCTGCCAATGGCCATCGAACTGCCACCACTTCCCTACGATCGCACTGCCCTGGAGCCGCACATCTCCGGCGAGACCATCGACTTTCACTACGGCAAGCACCACAAGTCCTACGTCGACAACCTCAACAAGATGATCGAAGGCACCGAGTTTGCCGACATGCCGCTTGAGGAGATCATCCGCAAGTCTCAGGGCGGAATGTTCAACAACGCCGCCCAAATCTGGAACCACACCTTCTATTGGAACTGCCTGAGCCCGAACGGCGGCGGCGAGCCGACCGGCAAACTGGCCGAGGCGATCAACAAGTCCTTCGGCGACTTCGCCACGTTCAAGGAGCAGTTCAGCGATACCGCGGTCAAGACCTTCGGTTCCGGCTGGGGCTGGCTGGTGCAGCGCACCGACGGTTCACTGGCGCTGGTCAGCACCTCCAACGCCAACACGCCGCTGACCGGCAGCGACACCCCGCTGCTGACGTGCGATGTGTGGGAGCACGCGTACTACATCGACTACCGCAACGCGCGGCCGAAGTACGTGGAAACCTTCTGGAATCTGGTGAACTGGGATTTCGTCGCCAAGAACCTGAAGTAAGCAAGACGCTACGCAGTGCACCGAAACGGCCGGAGCAATCCGGCCGTTTTTTGTTCAGTGCCTAGGGGCGGGACCTGCAGGCCTTCCGGGCGAATGTCCCCCGGCCTCCACCTGCGGCGGACGCCTCCTCCTTTACTTCGCCCCGAAGACCTGCAGGTCGCGCTGTCGGATCGCAGGAGTACGCAAAAAGCAAGCAGCCGGGGGTTACCTTTCTCGAGCCACTGCGTGCTGGATCAACGGGAGCGAAAGCCGTTGGGGCGAAGTAAAGGAGGAGGCACCGGTTTCATCGGTGCCGGGGGACATTCGCACCCAACGGCTTTCGCTCCCGGTGCCCCGCAGATGCGGCGCTTTCCCCTCGAATGGGACAAGAACGTTTTTCGCTTCAGCCCGCCGCTTCGACGGCCTCGGCCAGCCGCTCCACGGCAATCACCTCCATTGCCCCGATCCGGCCGCTGCGCGGCGCGTTGCCCTTGGGCACGATCGCGCGCTTGAAGCCGTGGGTGGCGGCCTCTTTCAGGCGGTCCTCGCCGTTGGGCACCGGTCGGATCTCGCCGGACAGGCCGACCTCACCGAAGGCGATCGTTTTCTCTGCAAGAGGCTGGTCGCGGAGGCTGGAAAGCACCGCCAGCAGGACCGGCAGGTCGGCCGCGGTTTCCTGCACGCGGATGCCGCCAACGATGTTCACGAACACGTCCTGGTCGCCGACCCCTACTCCTGCGTGACGGTGCAATACCGCCAGCAGCATCGCCAGCCGGTTGCCTTCCATGCCCACTGCCACCCGGCGCGGATTGGACAACGGCGAGGCATCCACCAGCGCCTGCACCTCCACCAGCAACGGCCGGGTGCCTTCGCGGGTCACCATCACGCAACTGCCGGGCTGGGAGGCCACACTGCCGGACAGGAAGATCGCCGACGGGTTGGACACCTCGCGCAAACCCTTGTCACCCATCGCGAACACGCCCAGCTCGTTGACGGCGCCGAAGCGGTTCTTGAACGCCCTCAGGACCCGGAACCGGCTGCCCGACTCGCCCTCGAAATACAGCACCGCGTCCACCATGTGTTCGAGCACGCGCGGTCCGGCGATCCCGCCTTCCTTGGTCACGTGGCCGACCAGAAACACCGCGGTGCCGGTTTCCTTGGCGTACCGCACCAGCCGCGCGGCGCTTTCGCGGACCTGGCTGACCGAGCCGGGGGCGGCGGTCAGCGATTCAGTCCACAGGGTCTGGATGGAGTCGGCGACCAGCAGGCGCGGCGAGGTCGCGACCGCCTGCTCGAGGATCCGTTCTACCCCGGTTTCGGCCAGCGCGTTGACGCCGTCCAGCGACAATCCAAGCCGCGCACCGCGCGCCGCGACCTGGGCCAGGGATTCCTCGCCCGTCACGTACAGCGCCGGCAGCGATTGAGCCATCTTCGACACCGCCTGCAACAGCAGGGTCGATTTGCCGATGCCCGGATCGCCGCCGACCAGCACCACTGAACCGGCCACCATGCCCCCGCCCAGGACGCGATCCAGTTCACCGATGCCGGTCGATACCCGGGACTCGCCGGAGTGGCTGACGTCCTTGAGCGCGGTGACCTTGGGTGGATCGACCTTGCCGGCCCACCCGCTGCGGCGGGCGGGTGCGGCGCTTTTCTGCGCTGCAGCCGATTCGATCACGAACTCGGTCAGCGTGTTCCACTCACCGCAATCCGCGCACTGCCCTTGCCACTTATTGTGGTCGGAGCCGCATTCCGAGCAGACGTAGGCGATTTTCGCCTTGGCGGCGGACTTGGCGGACGATTTGCTGGCGAAGGACATGGGCGGCATCAAAACGGGTGGGACGCCACTTTAGCGGCCCCCTGTCGCACCGCGGGAGATCCGCGGCTCAGACCTTGTAGTAACCGCGGTACCAGTCGACGAAATTCGCCACACCCGTCTCCACCGATACCTGCGGCCGGTAGTCCACCGCGTTGATGAGTTCGGACACATCGGCCTCGGTATCGGGCACGTCGCCGGCCTGCAGCGGCAGCAGCTCCATCTGCGCCTTGCGGCCCAGGCACTGCTCCAGCACTTCGATATAACGCAACAGTTCTACGGTGCTTTCGTTGCCGATGTTGAACAGACGGTACGGCGCGTTGCTGGTGGCCGGATCCGGAGCCGCGGCATTCCATTCGAGGTTTGCCACCGGCGGATGGTCGAGGCTGCGGATGACGCCCTCCACGATGTCATCAACATAGGTGAAGCTGCGCTTGTGGTGGCCGTGGTTGAACACCTTGATCGGGTCGCCGGCGAGGATCGCCTTGGTGAACAGGAACAAGGCCATGTCCGGCCGGCCCCACGGCCCGTACACGGTGAAAAAGCGCAGGCCGGTGCTGGGAATCCCGTAGAGGTGCGCGTAGCTGTGCGCCATCATCTCGTTGGCTTTCTTGGTCGCCGCGTACAGGGTCAATGGGTGCTCGGTGGACTGGTGCTCGGAGAACGGCATCGTGGTGTTGGCGCCGTACACCGAGCTGGTGGAAGCAAACACCAGATGCTCGACACCGTGGTGGCGGCAACCTTCCAGGATATGCAGGAAGCCGGTGACGTTGCTGGAGACATACACATGCGGGTTCTGCGCCGCATAGCGCACGCCGGCCTGCGCGGCGAGATTCACCACGCGTTGCGGCTTGTGCGTCGCAAATGCGCCCTCTACCGCCTCGCGGTCGGCGAGATCCGCCTGGATGTGTGTGTAGCCGGGGTGGTCCATGAAGCGCGCCAGACGCGCCTGCTTCAGGGTCACGTCGTAGTAGTCGCTGAGGTTGTCGAAGCCGACCACCTCATCGCCGCGCTCGAGCAGGCGCATAGCGAGATGGGAGCCGATGAATCCAGCGGTGCCGGTGACGAGTATTTTCATGAGATATCAACCCAAAGTCGCGCGCGAGCCACGCCTGAAAACGAGTGAGGCCGTGTCCGGCACCGGTGCATCATAAGTCCATGGCGCTGTTGGCGGCGAGGCGATGGCCACGGAGCGCGCGAGGCGTGAGAATGGCGCCCCATCCCCAACGACGCGATCCGCCCGGAGCAGCCTGCCAGTGACCCAAGCCACGGAAAGCCTCCCGAAAGAGCCATCTGCGGAGCACACCCCGTTGATGCGCCAGTTCTTCCGGGAAAAGGCCGCGCATCCCGACGTGCTGCTGTTCTTCCGCATGGGCGACTTCTACGAGCTGTTCTACGACGACGCGCGCAAGGCGGCGCGGCTGCTCGACATCACCCTGACGCAGCGCGGCAATTCCGCCGGTCAGCCGATCCCGATGGCCGGCGTGCCGCACCACGCTGCCGAGGGCTATCTGGCGCGTCTGGTCGCCCTGGGCGAGTCGGTGGCGATCTGCGAGCAGATCGGCGATCCGGCCACCAGCAAGGGCCTGGTCGAGCGCAAGGTGGTGCGCATCGTCACTCCCGGCACCGTCACTGACGAGGCCCTGCTGAGCGAGCGCCGCGACACCCTGCTGCTGGCCGTGTCCCGTGGCAAAAGCGGTTATGGAATCGCGTGGGCGGACCTGGCCGGTGGGCGGTTCCTCGTCAACGAGGTGGCCAGCGAGGACGCCTTGGAGGCCGAGCTCGCCCGTCTGGAACCGGCAGAGCTGCTTTGCGCGGATGAGGACGGCTGGCCGTCTTTCCTCAGCGGGCGCAACGGCGTGCGCGCGCGGCCGCCTTGGCTGTTCGACGCTGACAGCGGACGCCGCCAATTGCTGAAGTTTTTCGGCCTGCACGATCTGTCCAGCTTCGGGCTGGAGGACAAGCCACTGGCAATTGCCGCCGCGGCCGCCCTGCTCGGCTACGTGGAGGAAACCCAGAAGCAGCGCCTGCCGCACCTCACCGCGATCGCCGTGGAATCGGGCGACGGCGCCATCGCGATGAACGCCCCGACACGCCGCCATCTGGAGCTCGACTCCCGCATGGACGGCGACAGCAAGCACACCTTGCTGGGGGTGCTGGACACCTCGGTCACGCCGATGGGCGGTCGTCTGCTGCGGCGCTGGTTGCATCGGCCGCTGCGCGATCACGAGATCCTGCGCCGGCGTCACCATGCGGTCGAAACCCTGTCCGCAGCGGCCGGAGAGACACTGCGCACGCATTTCCGCGCGCTGGGCGATCTGGAGCGGATCCTGACCCGGATCGCCCTGCGCAGTGCCCGTCCCCGCGACCTGTCCACCCTGCGCGATGGCCTGGCGATGCTGCCGGAGGTGAGGAAGGGCCTCGCGCCGCTGGATTCGCCGCTGCTGGATCGCCTCGCCGCCGAGCTTGGCGAGCACCAGGACCACGCCCACCTGCTCGCGTCGGCGCTTGTCGACCAGCCGCCGGTCCTCGCCCGCGACGGCGGTATCTTTGCCAGCGGTTACGACGCCGAGCTGGATGAGCTGCGCAACCTGTCCAGCACCGCCGACCAGTACCTGATCGACCTGGAAAGCCGCGAGCGAGAGGCCAGCGGCATCCCGACCCTCAAGGTCGGCTACAACCGCGTGCATGGCTACTATCTGGAGGTGAGCAAGGCGCACGCCGCCAAGGCGCCCACCCATTACACGCGGCGTCAGACCCTGACCAACGCCGAGCGCTACATCACCGAGGAGTTGAAGGCCTTCGAAGACAAGGTCCTCTCAGCCCGCGAGCGTTCGCTGACCCGCGAGCGCCTTCTCTACGAGCAACTGCTGGACACCCTGGGCGAGCAGCTGGAACCGTTGAAGCGATGCGCCGCCGCGCTGGCCGAGCTGGACGTTCTGGCCTGCCTGGCTGAGCGTGCGCAAGCGCTGGACTGGTCCAGGCCGCAGCTCAGCAACGAGCCAGGCCTCTTGATCGAACGCGGCCGGCATCCGGTCGTGGAAGCGGTGCGCAGCGAGCCCTTCGAGCCCAACGATCTGGTGATGCACGATGATCGCCGCATGCTCGTTATCACCGGCCCCAACATGGGCGGCAAGAGCACCTACATGCGCCAGAACGCGCTGATCGTGCTGCTGGCTCACATCGGCAGTTTCGTGCCGGCCTCACGCGCCGTGATCGGTCCCATCGACCGCATCCTGACCCGGATCGGGGCCGGCGATGATCTGGCCAAGGGGCAGTCGACCTTCATGGTCGAGATGAGCGAGACCAGCTACATCCTCCATCACGCCACCGACCAGTCGCTGGTGCTGATGGACGAGATCGGTCGCGGCACCTCGACCTACGACGGTCTTGCGCTGGCCGAGGCCTGCGCGCGGCATCTGGCCCACCACAACCGGGCCTGGACCCTGTTTGCCACCCACTATTTCGAATTGACCGCCCTCGCCGAGCCCGGCAGCGGCATCGCCAACGTCCACCTGGACGCCGTGGAGCACCACGATCGCGAGCACGGCGACACTCTGGTGTTCATGCATGCGGTCAAGGACGGCCCGGCGAATCGCAGCTTCGGCTTGCAGGTGGCGGCGCTCGCCGGCCTGCCGCGCGAGGTGATCGGCCAGGCACGCGGGCGTCTGGCCGAGCTGGAGCAACAGAGCCGGGATGCGCCACAGCCATCGATGACGGCCGCAGCCCTGGACCAGCCCCAGCAGATCGGCCTGTTCGCACCTTCCTCGGCCGCGCTGGACGCACTGGCCCAGCTGGATCCGGACGAGTTGACGCCGCGCCAGGCGCTTGAGGCCTTGTACCGGATAAAAGCGCTGGCGTATTAGACCGCGCTGTTACAGCGCGTCGATATCACCCAACGCCCGGATCAGCCTCCGGGCGCGCTTGTCGGGTTTCGTCCTGGGCGCCTCGTAGCCGACCCGTGCAGCCGCACGCAACTCCCTGGCCTCATCGCGCGCGATTCGTGACTCCTCGGACTCGCAATACAGACTCTGGGCCACGGGTGCAGAGCCGCGCTTGCGGGCGAGCGCCAACACCGTGATCTCGAAGACTTCCTCCCCGCGCGTAACCCGCAGGACGTCACCGATGCGGATCGCGCGCGATACCTTGGGTCGCTGGCCATCGACCTCGACCTTGCCGGTTTCGATTGCCTGGCGCGACAGCGTCCGGTTCTTGAAGAACCGTGCCGCCCACAACCACAGGTCGAGGCGGACGGTCTCCACCGTGTCGGGGCCGGTCATCGCCGAGGCTTCCAGCAACCGCACTGGTCGCGAAGGGTTGTGGCCGGGCAGACACACAAAAGCCGCCCGGAGGCGGCCTTGTGGTGAAGCCGATGCAGCATCGCCAAATGGATTACTTGGCGGCGTCCGCAGCAGCGGCAGCAGCGGCTTTCGCCTCGGCCTTGAACTTGGCCGCACCGGCCAGGTCTTCCTTGATGCGCGCCTTGCGACCTTCCAGACCACGCAGGTAGTACAGCTTGCCTGCACGGACCTTGCCGCGACGCTTCACTTCGACCGACTCGATGATCGCGCTGTGACTCTGGAAAACGCGCTCCACACCGAAGCCGTGGGAGATCTTGCGCACGGTGAACGCGGAATTGAGACCGGCGTTCTTCATCGCGATGACCACGCCCTCATAGGCCTGCACGCGCTCACGGGTGCCTTCCTTGACCTTGACGTTGACGACGATGGTGTCGCCGGGGCCAAACACGGGCAGTTCGCGGGTGACCTGCTCGGATTCGAATTCTTGCAGCAGCGTATGGATCGAGGGCTTCTTCATGGGTGCGGCCTGTTGGAGTAGTTGTAGCGCGAGTGCACGTGGACCCGCGTCTGGCGTTATAAGTGTTAAGCGGCGAATTGTAGCGGAGATGCGGCCACCATTGCCAGCGCTGGCAGCCACGCGCCTCGACCGGGAGTCCAAGGTTCAACTCGCGGGATCGGGTTCCGCTGGCGTGGCGCGCCACTGCTCCAGCAGTTTCCGGTCGGCCCTGGAAAGCGCGGCCTCGTCAAACAGGTCGGGGCGCCGCTGCATCGTCCTCACCAGAGACTGTTGCCGGCGCCAGCGCGCGATATCGCCATGGTTGCCCGACATCAACACATCCGGCACCGGTCCCAGCTCGTGCGAGACCGGCCGGGTGTAATGCGGGCAGTCCAGCAAACCATCCTCGAAGCTGTCCTGGACCGCGGAATCGGCGTCGTTCAACGCGCCTTCCTGCAGTCGCGCCACTGCATCGACCACGACGGCGGCCGCCAGCTCGCCGCCGGAGAGCACGTAGTCACCGATGGAGAGCTCCTCGTCGACTTCGGCGGCAATCAGGCGCTCATCGATGCCCTCATAACGACCGCACAACAGCAGCAGCCGCTCACGGCCTGCGAGTTCGCGCGCCTTCGCCTGGGTCAGTGGCGCGCCCTGCGGACTCAGGTAGATGGTCCGCACCGGCCGTGGATCGGCCGCGCGTGCAGCAGTCAACGCCGAGCGCAGCGGATCGATCATCATCACCATTCCCGGACCGCCGCCAAAAGGCCGATCATCGACGCGCCGATAGTTTCCCTGCGCATGGTCGCGCGGATTCCAGCCGTGCAGCGACAGCAAGCCGCGCTCGACCGCACGCCCGGTCACACCAAACGCGGCGCACTGCGCAATGAAATCCGGGAAAAGGCTGATGACATCGATGCGCATGCCGGCGCTAGAACTCGGGGTCCCAATCAACCGTAATCAGCCCCTGCTCCAAGTCGATGGCAGTGACGTATTGCGGCTGGACGAAAGGAATCATCCGTTCGCGCTCGTCGTCACGCGCCACGAGCACGTCATTGGCGCCGGTGGCGAAAAGGTGGGATACGCGCCCCAGCTCCACACCGTCGACGGTGCGGACCTGCAGCCCTTCAAGGTCGGCCCAGTAGTATTCGCCGGGCGCCGGCGGCGGCAGTGCGCTGCGCGGAATGTGGATCTCAAGCCCGGTCAGCGCTTCCGCAGCATCGCGGTCTGCGACATCGGGGAAGACGGCAAGGACGTGCTTGCCGGTATCCCTGCCGCGCACGCCGCTGCAGGCACGCTCGTTGCCCTGCGCGTCGCGAAGGGTCCACGGCTGGTAGCGGAAAATGGCGTCGCGCGGCTCCGTCCAGGATTCAATCCTGACTTCACCACGCAGACCAAGGGCACCAAGCACCCTGCCAAGGAGGATGCGGTGCCCGGAGTCGTTCATCATGGTTGGCAGTACGCCGGGCGCACCGCCGGAAAATCAGGCCGCGGCAGTGGCCGGGGCATCAGCGGACTTCAAGGCTTCCTTGTACAACAGGGCGACCTTGTCGGACATCTGCGCGCCGGTGCCGACCCAGTGCTTCACGCGCTCGGTGTTGAGCTCCACGCGCTTCTCGCCGCCGGCGGCAACCGGGTTGTAGAAACCCAGGCGCTCGATGTTGCGGCCGTCGCGCGCGCTGCGGCTGTCGGTAACGATGATGTGGTAGAAGGGACGCTTCTTGGCGCCACCGCGGGTCAGTCGAATCTTGACCATGGTCTGTGATGTCCTGTGTTGCCCAGTCGCCGGAATGGCGAGGTAAGCCTGCAATTGTAGGGGATCGCGTACCGCAAAGGGAAGTGGCTCAGCCGAATGGCATCCGGCCCCGTCCGCCCATCATTCCCTTCATGCCGCGCATCATGCCCTTCATGCCGCCGCGGCCGAGCTTGCCCATCATTTTTTCCATCTGCTGGTACTGCTTCATCAGCTTGTTGACCTCGGCCGGCGTGGTCCCGGCGCCGCGCGCGATGCGGGCACGGCGCGATCCGTTCAACAGCGCGGGGTTGCGGCGCTCCTTCGGTGTCATCGAGTTGATGATCGCCACCAGGCGCGGCACTTCCTTGCCGGTCACCTGCGACTTCACCGAGTCGGGGATCTGGCCCATACCCGGCAGCTTGTCCATCAGGCTGGAAATCCCGCCCATGCTCTGCATCTGCTCAAGCTGGTCGCGCATGTCTTCCAGGTTGAACTTCTTGCCCTTGGCGACCTTCTCGGCGAGTTTCTGCGCCTTGTCCTGGTCAACCTGCCCCTCGACCTGCTCCACCAGTGACAGCACGTCGCCCATGTCGAGGATCCGGCTGGCGACCCGGTCGGGATGGAACACATCCAAACCGTCGGGCTTCTCGCTGACACCGATGAACTTGATCGGCTTGCCGGTGATGTAGCGCACGCTCAGCGCGGCACCGCCACGGGCGTCACCGTCGGTCTTGGTCAGCACGACGCCGGTCAACGGCAACGCCTCGCCAAACGCCTTGGCGGTGGTCGCCGCGTCCTGGCCGGTCATGGAATCGACCACGAACAGGGTCTCTACCGGATTGACCGCCGCGTGCAGCGCCTGGATCTCGGCCATCATCGCTTCGTCGATCGCAAGGCGGCCGGCGGTATCGACGATCAGCACGTCGATGAACGACTTGCGCGCATCCTCGATTGCGGCGCGTACGATCGCTTCGGGCTTCTGGTCGGAGCTGGACGGGAAGAAGGTGACGTCGACCTGCTCGGCGAGCGTCTTCAATTGCTCGATCGCCGCCGGACGATAAACGTCGGCGCTGACCACCATGACCTTCTTCTTGCGCTTGTCCTTGAGGTGCTTGGCCAGCTTGGCGGTCGTGGTGGTCTTGCCCGCGCCCTGCAGGCCGGCCATCAGGATCACCGCCGGGGCAGGCACGTTGAGGTTCAGCTCGTTGGCCTGCGACCCCATGACCGCGGTCATCTCGTCGCGCACGACCTTGATCAGGGCCTGGCCGGGAGTCAGCGACTTGAGCACTTCCTGACCGACCGCACGCACCTTGATGCGCTCGATCAGCGCCTGCACCACAGGCAATGCCACGTCGGCTTCCAGCAGCGCGATGCGCACTTCGCGCAGTGACTCGCGGATGTTCTCTTCCGACAGGCGGCCGCGGCCACGCAACCGCTCAATGGTGCCGGACAGGCGCTGGGTCAGGGATTCGAACATGCGGAGGTACCCGGAAAAGGACGGCGGAAAATGGTCGCCAAGTATAGCCCGCCGCCACCGGGCGACCGCGCGAACTCGTCCGGCGCATACCCGAGACAGAGCCGGGCTGCCACGTCCTTGCGCGCGCCATGCGAAGATCACGGCTGCTCCCTGCCTCGATCGGCCGGGTTGCGCCCACAAACCCTTGTGCGGCGCGGTTGGCGTGAGCCAGCGGCGATCGCGTCGTGAGACACTTTGCCGATGACAATCGTTCTCATCAGCGTTCTGTTGTACCTGCTCGCGACGGGCCTGCTCGTCGCAAATTTCGCGGGCAGGGAAGCGGCCGGACGCGGCTGGCTGATGCCGGCGACTGGCGCGTTGCTCCTGCATGCCAGCACGCATATGGCTGCTTGGCGCGGCATCGGTGGCGCGGACATGCACTTCTACGCGGCACTCTCACTGGTCTCGCTGGGGATGGCGGCGATGACGGTGGTGGTGGGCGCCACGGGCCGGATGGCGGCCCTCGGCGTGGTGGTTTTCCCCTTGGCCATGGTCACACTGGTCGGCTATCACCTGCACGGCCATGTCGCGCCCGAGACGCTCGACTGGCGACTTCAGCTGCACGCCTGGACGGCGCTGTTGGCCTACGCGACGCTCGCACTGGCCGCACTGCTGGCGATCATGCTCTGGCTGCAGGAGCGCGCGTTGCGCCGCCGCAGCATTCATGGCTGGCTGCGTGCCCTGCCGCCACTGGTGGAACTGGAAATGCTGCTGTTCCGCACCATCACGGTCGGCTTCGTACTGCTTTCGGCGACCCTGCTCACCGGCGTGCTGTTCGTCGATGACCTGCTCGCCCAGCACCTGGTCCACAAGACGGTGCTCAGCGTGCTGTCGTGGTTGACCTTCGGCGCGTTGCTGGTGGGTCGTTGGCGGTACGGCTGGCGTGGCGCGGTTGCCGTCCGCTGGACACTGGTGGCGATGGTGCTGCTGGTGCTGTCGTTCTTCGGCAGCAAGTTCGTGCTGGAGCTGGTACTGGGGCGCGGCGACTGACGCGGCGAGCAAACTTGTTGCATTGACAACCATTTTTCCCGGAAACGATAATTCCCGGGATGACCTCCACCCTCCTCACCGGATCGACCCTCGGTCTGCTGTTCCGCCAGGTTCGTGATGCGATGTGGGCGAGGATGGCCCGCGAGTTGGAAGCCGCAGGCCACCAACTGACCTTCAGCCAGTACGCAACGCTCAAGCTCCTGGCCCAGCGTCCCTGCAATGCAGCCGAACTGGCGCGTTCGGTCGACCTCGACCGCGGCGCGATGTCGCGCTTGCTCGACCGGCTGGAAACCAGAGAACTGGTCGCACGGGTGCCCGACCCCAAAGACGGTCGCGCCTGGCATGTGGTCCTCACTCCCTGCGGCCAGGCGCTATGGAAGGATGTCAATCACTGCGGAACCAAGGTGCGCGAGTGCGCCCTGAATGGCCTGAGCGATAGAGAGCGCGAGCAACTCTCTTCGCTGCTCAACCGGGTGTGCGCCAACCTCTCCACCGACGAGTCCTGCTAATGAGTCCTGTCGTGTGCTGCCTGTGCCGCGGGTTCAGGCCATGGTTCTCCGTCGTCGCGCTGACCTTCCTGCTCGCCGCTTGTGCTAGCACGCATGGCCTTAAAGTGACCGGCACTTTGCTTGATGACGGGGACCTTCGGGCGGTGCGCACGATCGATCCGGAGCGGCTGTCACCCGCTGAGTTTCCCGCTCGGGAGTGGTGGAAAGCGTTTGGCGATCCGCAGCTGGATGCGCTGGTCGTCGAGGCATTGGAGGGCGCTCCAAGCCTGGACGCGGCCGATGCACGGGCGCGTCGCGCTAGCGCAGTGGCGGGTCTCGTCGACGCGCAGCGAAAACCCATACTCGGCGCCTCTGCGCAGGTCTCGGGATTGCAACTGCCCTCGACCGTCGCACCCGACGGGCTGGGCGGAGATTTCAACACCGTAGGCGTGCTGATGATGAAGTTGGCCTACAGTCCGGACCTCTGGGGCGGCAAGCGCGCCGCGTGGCAGGCCGCGCTCGGGCGCAGTAACGCCGCGCAGGTTGAGGCACAGGCCGCGCGTTTGACGCTCGCCGCCAATGTCACCAAGGCGTACATCGCCCTCGCCCAGGCATACCGAATGCGCGAGGCCGCCGGTACTGAGCAGGCACGCACCCAGCACCTGCAGCAGCTGGCGAGTCAGCGCGTCGCCGCTGGGATCGACAACCAGGCACAGTTGCACCAGATCGAAGGCAAAATCTCCAGCGCCCGCCAGGAGCTCCAAGCGGCCCAGCAGCAGATCGACAGTCTGCGCACCGCCCTCGCGGCCCTCCTCGGCAAGGGCCCGGACCGGGGCCTGGCAATCACCAAACCGGTTCTGCTGGACGCCTCCGTTCCCGCGCTTCCATCCGTTCTGCCCAGCGAACTGCTCGGCCATCGTCCCGATATTGTTGCGGCCCGCTGGCAGGTTGAGGCCGCCGCACAGGACATTAAGACCAGTCAGGCCGCGTTCTACCCGTCCGTCAACCTCAACGCACTTGCCGGACTCGCCAGCGGCAGCCTGTCCAGCCTCTTCAGCAGCGACGCGGTACTGCTGCAGGGTGGCCCGGCAATCAGCCTGCCGATCTTTGACGGTGGCCGGCTACGCAGCCAGTTGGCAGCCAGCAACGCCGACTACGACCTCGCCGTGGCCCAGTTCAACCAGCGCCTCGTGGACGCTCTGCGCGAAGTCGCTGACGCTCTCCAGTCCTCACGCTCGTTGCAGGCACGGCTGGCGTCGGCAACTGCCGCCCATGAGGCAGCCGACGCCGCGACCGAAATCGCCCAGCTTCGCTATGCGGCCGGGATCGGCACCCAGATGGATATCCTGGCCGCCCAGGCGCCACTTTACGAACTTGGCCAGCTCCTGGCCAACCTGCGGGCACAGCGTCTCGGCGCAATGGTCGATCTCCACGTGGGCCTCGGCGGCGGAGTCGATCCCGTTGCCCCTGCGCATTCCCCACCCGACAAGGACAGCGCAGGGCCCAGCGCGGCTGCTGCGGAACCCGCTCCCTCCAAGGCCGTTATCCAATGAGCACCGAATCCACTCCCGCCGCGCGACCCGCCACACCTGCGACGTCCGCCGCGAAGGGTATGCCCGGCAAGCGCCGGATGGCGTTGCTGATCGTGTTGGCCGTGGTCGTATTAACCGTCGCCGGTTGGCTGGCGTGGTACCTGCTGATCGGGCGCTGGTACGAGAATACCGACGACGCCTACGTGCAGGGCAACGTCGTCGCGGTGACCCCGCAGACGGCGGGCACGGTGGTCAGCATAGGCGTGGACGACGGCATGATGGTCACGGCCGGCCAGGTGCTGGTTCAACTGGACCCCCACGATGCGCAGATGGCCTATCAGCAGGCGGTGGCCAACCTCGCCGGCACGGTCCGCCAGGTCCGCGGGCTGTATAGCGCGGTGGATGCCGGCCAAGCGACGGTAGCCGCGCAGCAGGCTGCGTTGACGCGTGCCCGTGCCGACGTCGCGCGGCGCGAAGGGCTCGTCGCCAGCGGTGCGGTTTCCTCCGAGGAACTCGCCCACGCCCGCGACCAGTTGGCGGCCGCCGAAGCGGCTCTGTCGGTGTCGCATGGCGACCTGTCGCGCAACCGCGCGTTGGTGGACGCGACCACGGTGCAAAGCCAACCGCAGGTGCAGGCTGCAGCCGCCCGGTTGCGCCAGGCGTACCTCGACTCACAGCGCACGCAGATCCTTGCGCCGATCTCAGGCCACGTTGCCCAGCGGCACGTGCAGCTCGGCCAGCGCGTGCAGCCGGGAACGACGCTGATGACGGTCGTCCCCTCCGAGCAGATGTGGGTCGAGGCCAACTTCAAGGAAACCCAGCTCGCCAATATGCGCATCGGGCAACCGGTGGAAGTGCGAGCGGACCTCTACGGCAACAAGGTCACCTACCGCGGCACCGTGGGCAGCCTTGGCATGGGCACAGGCAGTGCTTTCGCGTTGCTGCCGGCGCAGAACGCCAGCGGCAACTGGATCAAGATCGTGCAGCGGCTGCCGGTGCGGATCAACCTGGAACGCGAGCAACTGGCGAAGTATCCGCTGCGGATCGGCCTGAGCATGAGCGTGGACGTGGATATCCACGACGACAGCGGCCAGGTTCTTGCCGGTGAACTGTCCACCGCGCCGGTCCTGAGCACCGCCGTCTACGCGGACCAGATAGGCGATGCGGACGCGCTGATTGAACGGATTGTGCAGGACAACCTCTCCCAGAGCGGCACCCGCGACTGATCCCCGGATCAGCGCGCACAGGCCACCTCTACCATGTCCACCACCACCGCCAGCGCGGGCGCGACGCCCGCCGCAGCCACCGGGTTCCAGCCGGCCAACCTGATCCTGACCACGATCGGGCTGTCGTTGGCGTCTTTCATGCAGGTGCTGGACCTGACAATCGCCAACGTCTCGCTGCCGACCATCGCCGGCAATCTGGGTGGTAGCGGCGACCAGGCCACATGGGTGATCACCTCGTTTGCCGTAAGCAACGCGATCGCGCTGCCGTTGACCGGCTTCATGACGCGGCGCTTTGGTGAGCGCCGCCTGTTCATCTGGGCCACCGCGCTGTTCTCGCTCGCTTCGCTTCTATGCGGACTGTCGCACAGCATTGGCATGCTGGTCGGCGCACGCTCGCTCCAGGGGTTCGTCGCCGGGCCGATGTATCCCATCACGCAGGCGCTGATGATCTCGGTCTATCCACCCCACCGGCGCGGTCTGGCAATCGCGGTTCTGTCGATGGTGACGGTGGTGGCGCCCATTGCCGGACCGATTCTCGGCGGGTGGATCACCGACAACTACAGCTGGGAATGGATATTCCTGATAAATGTGCCGATCGGGTTTTTCTGCAGTTTCGTGGTGGGTGCCCAACTGCGCGGCCGGCCGGAGCGGCTGGAAAAGCCACGCATGGACTATGTCGGACTGGCAACCCTGATCATCGGGGTGGGCGCGCTACAGATTGTGCTGGATCTGGGCAACGATGCCGACTGGTTCCAGTCCACGCGGATCATCGTTCTGTCGAGTGTGGCGGCGGTCGCCTTGGCGGTATTCCTGATTTGGGAGTTGACCGACCACGATCCGATCGTCGACCTGAAACTGTTCCGCCATCGAAACTTTGCCACCGGCACGATCGCGATGGTGCTGGCGTACGCGGCGTTTTTCAGCTTGAGCCTGCTGATTCCGGTGTGGCTGCAACGCAACCTGGGCTACACACCGATATGGGCCGGCTTCGCCACCGCGCCGCTGGGCGTGATCCCGATCCTGCTGACGCCGTTCATCGGTAAATACGCCATGCGCTTCGACCTGCGCCTGATCGCCAGTGCGGCGTTCGTGGTGATGGCCTTCACCAGTTTTGCCCGCGCCGGTTTCAATACCGAGGTGGATTTCCATACCGTGGCGATGGTTCAGCTGTGGCAGGGCCTGGGCGTGGCGCTGTTTTTCATGCCGGTACTGACCATCCTGTTGTCAGACCTGGCCCCTCACGAGATTGCTGCCGGCTCGGGGCTGACCACCTTCGTGCGTACTCTTGGAGCGAGCTTTTCGGCCTCGCTTACCACCTGGGGCTGGGGGCTGCGCAGCACGATTCACCATGCCGAGCTGACCAGCCATATCAGCGCCTACGATCCGGCGGCGCTGGAGACGGTAGAGGCACTTGGACGGGGCGATCTACAGCGTGGCGCGATGGTGCTTGATGGCCTCATCGAGCAGCAGGCGGTGCAACTCGGCTTCAACGATATCTTCCATTTGCTGGGGATCATCTTCCTGCTGGTGATCGCCTTCATCTGGCTGGCGAAGCCGCCGTTCGGAGTCAAGCCGGGCGCCGCACCACCGGGACATTGAGTCACGGCGAGGCGGCACGCGCAGTCGCCCTCAGCTGGCAGTCGCCTGCAACCGGGCGATCACCGGCGCGACCTGCTCCTGCCGACCCAGTGCGACACCCACTCGCTCCAGTGCCTGCGCGAGCTCCTGCCTGGAATCGGCGCGCAGGGTCGCATGCCCCACCTTGCGGCCTTCCCGCGCGGCCTTGCCGTAATCGTGCCAATGACCCGACGGCTCAGCCAGCACGGCCTCCGGCGCCGGCATCTTGCCGATCCAGTTGAGCATGCAAGCATGGCCGAGCATCCGGGTCGCGCCCAGTGGAAGGCCCAGCACGGCGCGCAGGTGGTTCTGGAATTGGCTTGTCTCGGCACCTTCGATGGTCCAGTGGCCGGAGTTGTGCACGCGGGGCGCCATCTCGTTGGCCAGCAGCTCACCGTTGCGACAGAACAGCTCAAGTGCGAACACACCGACGTAATCGAGCGCATCGGCCACCTTGCGGGCGTGACGGGTCGCCACTGCCGCCATTGCATCGCTTACGCTGGCCGGCGCCAGGCTGGCCGACAACACGCCATCGACGTGCCAGTTCTCCGTCACCGGCCAGCTCCGGAACTCGCCGTGGCGGTCCCGGACCGCGACCACGCTGAGCTCACGATCGAACTCGACGAAGCCCTCCAGGATCAGCCCGACCCTGGACGCCTGCGCGCCCAGCGCGTCCCACGCTGCATCGGCATCGTCGGACGAGAGCAACCGGAACTGGCCCTTGCCGTCGTAGCCAAGGCGTCGCGTCTTCAGGATGCACGGGGTGCCTACCTTCGCAATCGCCTCGTCCAGCTGCGCGCGGTTGTCGACTACCGCGAACGGCGCCACGGGAATGTCCAGCTCACCGAACAGGGTCTTTTCCGCCAGGCGATCCTGGGCGACGGCGAGCGCACGCGGGTTCGGAAACACCGGCACTCGCTTGAGCAGCGACTCAGCCGACGCAGACGGCACATTCTCGAAATCGAACGTGGCCACATCTGCGCGGGATGCGAATTCGTCAAGCGCCTGCGTATCGGCGAAACTGCCGGCCACCATGGGCGCCACCTGCGATGCGCACGCATCCGCCGCGGGGTCGAGAACGACAAACCGCACCCCCAACGGCGTACCTGCCAACACCATCATGCGCGCCAGCTGGCCGCCGCCAAGGATGCCAACCGTCTTCATTGGCGAGGATCGTCGCTGCAGATGACATCGGCGGTCTGGCGCGCGCGGAAGGCATCCAGCGCCGCGGCCACATCGGCATGATCGGCGGCCAGCATCGCCGCCGCGAACAGTGCGGCGTTGGCCGCGCCGGCGTTGCCAATAGCGAAGGTGGCCACCGGCACCCCGGCCGGCATCTGCACAATGGACAACAGCGAGTCCATGCCATTGAGCGCCTTGCTCTGGACCGGAACGCCCAGGACCGGCACAACCGTCTTCGCCGCCAGCATGCCTGGCAGGTGCGCGGCGCCGCCTGCGCCGGCGATGATCGCCCGCAGGCCACGCCCGGCCGCGGTGGCGGCATAGTCGAACAGGACATCAGGCGTGCGATGCGCGGACACCACCCGGACCTCATGGGCGATTCCCAGCGCCTCCAGCCGCTCGGCCGCGTGCTGCATCGTCTCCCAGTCGGAACGGGAGCCCATCACAAGGCCGACCAGCGGCGCCTGCACGGTGTCTGTCATGGTTGGACCCTACGGCAAAACGGTATTCTACCGGGCACACACGCAAGCGCCATGGGCGCGCGCGTCCCGCCAACACCGTCCGCCGCGCACCCGCGGACCGACCACTGGAGAAACCGGCCCGATGGACCGCAAACTGCTCGACCTCCTCGTCTGCCCCACGACCCGCCAACCCCTGGCGATGCTGGACAGTCGCAGCCTGAAGTCGCTCAACGAGGCGATCGCCCGCGGCGGCGTGCTACGAGGTGACGGCAGCCAACAGACCGAGCCGCTTCGCGAGGCCCTGGTGACCCGCGATCGCGCGCAGGTCTATCGCGTGGACGACGGCATCCCGGTACTGCTGGCAGAGGAAGCGATCGCGTCCCGGCAGGTGGAAGGATTCCCGTCGGCATGAGCGAGCCCCTGCGCGCCCCTGATTGCGTGGCCGAAGACGTGTCCCGCGCACTGGCGGAAGACGTCGGCAGTGGTGATGCGACTGCCTCGCTGTTGTCGGATCATGCCGACTCCGCCTACCTGCTGTGCAAGGAAGACGCCGTCGTTTGCGGCCGTCCCTGGTTCGATGCGTGCCACCGCGCCCTGGATCCTGACGTCCGCATCCAGTGGCATGTTGCGGAAGGCGACCACGTTGCGGCCGGAACCGTCCTGGCCATTCTGGAGGGTCGCGCCCAAGCGCTTGTCACCGCCGAGCGTACGTCGCTCAACTTCATGCAGACCCTTTCGGGCACGGCAACCACCACGGCCCGCCATGTCGCCGCCGTCGCTGGCACCGGCACCCGGATCCTGGACACCCGCAAGACCATTCCGGGACTGCGCCTGGCGCAGAAATACGCCGTCCGCACCGGTGGCGGCGTGAATCATCGGATCGGGTTGTTCGACGCGGTGATGCTGAAGGAAAACCATGTCCGCGCGGCCGGTTCGATCGCTGCCGCGATCCAGGCCGCCCGGCGGATGCAACCGGACCTGCCGCTGATTGTCGAAGTGGAGACTCTGGTGGAGTTGCGTGAGGCTCTGGATGAGGGCTGCGACCGCATCCTGATCGACAACTTCGACGCGGCGAAACGACGCGAGGCGGTACGCATCAACGCGGCGCATGCCCGGCCCGCGCCACTGGAAGTCTCGGGCGGTGTCGAGCTTGCCGGACTGCGGGCGATCGCCGAAGACGGCGTGGACTTCATCTCCATTGGCGCGCTGACCAAGCACATCCACGCCATCGACCTCTCACTCAAGCTCGGCCCACCGCCGATGGCGGGCTGACCATGCCCACGATGCTGATCGTGATGATTGTCGGATCAGTGGCGTTTGCTTTCTGGAGCGCAGGCCGGGGCGCCGCCGAGCGCGCGGAGGTGCTGGGCCGGGAGGCTTGTTCAGCGGCCGGTGTACAGCTGCTTGACCAGACGGTGCACGTGATGGGCATGCGCCTGTACCGCGGCGATGACGGCTGGCTGGGATGGGAACGAACCTTCCGGTTTGATTACTCGCGCGACGGAGAGGACCGCCATGCCGGCCGCCTGGTGCTGCGCGGCGGCCGGATGATCTCCTTTGTCGGCCCCGTGGATCAGACTATTTGACGACCCGAAGGTGCCCGCCACGGCGGGGACCGGAAGGATCGGTTCCGTCGCCATCGGGCTCAGGATCGTGGTCGCTGTCATGACTGTGGTCAGCGCTGGACGCATCGCTGGGAACCGCGCTCAGCGCGGGCCGTGGTGTGGCCGCAGCGTCGGGCGTGCCGTGCGTGCCGTCTCCAGCGGCCGGCCCCTCGCCCGTCTCTTCCGGCAGCACCATGCCCTGCCCCGTCTCGCGGGCGTAGATGGCGACGACCGCATGGGTCGGCACGGAAATCGATTGGCTCACACCGCCAAACCGCGCGCTGAAACGGATCAGCTCGTTGGTCATCTCCAATCCGGAGACGGCCTGCTGGGCGACATTCAAGACGATGCGCCCCTCGCTCACCGCATGCAGCGGAACCTGCACGCCGCTGCGGGTCGCGTCGACCAGCAGGTGCGGCGTCATTTCATTGTCGGCGATCCACTCATACAGCGCCCGCAACAGGTACGGACGATGACTGGTCATCACTGGGGTTTCGTCGTTCATGCGGCCAGTTTAGAACACAGACCGTGATTCCGGGGCCGGCGCCCTGTGTCGATACGGCAACTGCCGACTCAGACCGGCAGTTCGTTCAGGCGTCGCTCCTGCTCGGTCAGGCTGCGGGCAAAACCGGGGTTGCGGAAAATGCGGCTGCCGTAATCCTCCAGCGCCTTGGCATCCTTCGGCAGGGCGACGCCGAGCGAGGGCAAGCGCCATATGATCGGCGCCATCGCGCAGTCGGCCAGGCTCATCTCGTTGTTGAGGAAGAACTTGAAGGCCTTGAACAACGGGACGGATGCAGTCAGGAGTTCTTTCAGACGCTTACGCGCTGCTTCGGCTTGGGGCTTGGTGCCCATCTGGATCGCCTGCACCTGGGGCACCCAATCATGCTCCAAGCGCAAGGTCGCCAGGCGCAGGCGCGCACGCGACAACGGGTCAACAGGCATCAGCGGCGGGTGCGGATAGCGCTCGTCGAGGTATTCGCTGACCACGCTGGCTGCGTACAGCACCAGGTCGCGCTCGACCAGGGTCGGCACCGAGTGGTACGGGTTGAGGTCGATGAGGTCCTCCGGCGGATTCTGCGGATCCACCGAAATCAGGTCGTAGGTAACGCCCTTGGACGCCAATACCAGCCGGACTCGATGACACAACACGCAGTCATTTGAGGAGAACAGGGTAAGGGCATTACGCATACGTGGGCTTGACGCCATTTTCGACCTCTCCAACGCCCGGAATCCGCCGGACGCAAGACGCTGACCACCCAGCGTGGACAGTCGTCACGGCCCCAACTACCGCCGACCATGGACCACTTGAAAGCGGCCATCCCTGACCGCTTTCATCGCGCGACCGCGGCGCTTCCCGCGCCGGAGCCACGCCGTGGAACCGGGTTGACTCAGTGCACGTCCCGCCAGTACTCCTTGTTGAGCAGCCAGGCGAAGAACGTGAACACCGCAAGAAACAGGATCACCCAGACGCCGATCCCCGGGCGCTTGAGGATCGCCGGCTCTCCGGCGTACTCGAGGAATGCTGTGATGTCGCGTACCGACTGATCGAACTCCTGCGGGTCCATCGTGCCTGGCTGGGTCACCTTGAGTCCGGTGATCGCGCGGTCGCCGCTGGCATCCGGCGCGCCGTATTCGGCGTGCTGCAGACCCTGCATCTCCCAAAGCGGGTTTGGCATGGCGACATTCGGGAAAAGGCTGTTGTTCCAGCCCAGTGCCGAGGTGTCATCAAGATAGAACGACTTCAGGTAGGTATACAGCCAATCGGCACCACGCACCCGGGAGATGACACTCAGATCCGGTGGCGTGTTGCCAAACCACTCCGTGCCACTCGCCGCGGGCATGGCGGTTTCAATGTGGTCGCCGAACTTGGCATCAGTGAATACGAGGTTTTCCATCACCTCGTCCTGAGTCAGGCCAAGGTCATCGGCCATGCGCGAATAGCGCAGGTATTTCAGGGAGTGGCAACCGGCGCAGTAGTTCAGATAGAGCTTGGCGCCGCGCTGCAGTGACCCGCGGTCGTTGAGATCCGTATCGGCTTGCTGCAGTGCGCCACCACCGGCGGCGAAGGCAGCGGCCGACACCAGCAGGCCGGCAACGAAGAGGGCGAATTTGGCAACCATGTTCGATTTGACCGTGGTAGAGCGCGGAGTGAGGGAGATCGACGGACTACTCATGGGTCGTCACCCGCTCTGGCACCGGCTTGGTTTTGTCGATCTTCGTCCACAGCGGCATGGTGATGAAGAAAGCGAAGTACAGGAACGTCAGCACCCGACCGATCTGGGTCTCCACCGGGTCGGTACCCGGACCGGCGCCGATCTTGCCCAGCCAGATGAAGCAGACCACCAGCATCGTCAGCATTGCCTTGGTGATCCAGCCCTTGTAGCGGACCGAGTTGACCTTGCTGCGGTCAAGCCAAGGCACCGCGAACAGGATGGCGATCGCGCCGAACATCACCATCACGCCGCCCAGCTTGTCGGGGATGACCCGCAACATCGCGTAGAACGGGGTGTAGTACCAGACCGGTTTGATGTGCGCCGGCGTCACCAGGCGATTGGCTTCCGTAAAGTTGTCATGCTCCAGGAACCAGCCACCAAAGGCCGGCGCAAAGAAGATGATGAACGCGGCAATCATCAGGAAGAAACCGATGCCCACCAAGTCGTGCACGGTGTAGTACGGATGGAACGGAATGCCGTCCGCGGGCTTGTTGGGATCCCAACGGTTGCCCTTGGGACCCTTCTTGATGTCCACGCCGTCGGGGTTGTTGGAGCCCACTTCATGCAGTGCACCCAGATGCAGCACGACCAGCAACAGCAACACCAGCGGCAGCGCGATCACGTGCAGAGCGAAGAAGCGGCCAAGTGTGGCGTCTGATGGCAGGTAATCGCCCATGATCCACTCGGTCAGACCGGGCCCGATCACCGGGACCGCGCCGAACAGCGAGATGATGACCTTCGCCCCCCAGAACGACATCTGGCCCCAGGGCAGCACGTAGCCCATGAAGGCTTCTGCCATCAGCACCAGGTAGATCAGCATGCCGAGGATCCACACCAGCTCGCGCGGCTTGCGGTACGAGCCGTACATGAGGCCGCGGAACATGTGGATGTAGACAACGATGAAGAACAGCGAGGCACCGGTGGAGTGCATGTAGCGGATCAGCCAGCCCCACTCCACGTCGCGCATGATGTACTCGACCGAGGAGAACGCCTCGGCGGCGCTGGGCTTGTAGTGCATGGTCAGGAAGATCCCGGTAAGGATCTGGTTGACCAGCGCCACCATGGCCAACACGCCAAAGTAGTACCAGATGTTGAAGTTCTTCGGCGCGTAGTACTCGGTCATGTGCTTGCGGTACACCGGCATCATGCCGGGCGCACGCTCGTTGACCCAGTCCATCACGCCATTGGCGCCGCGGATGAAGATGTTCGCCATGGCTCAGGCTGCTCCCTGGTTGGAAGAGGGATCGAGGCCGATCACGATGGTGTTGTCGTCGGCATAGAAATGCGGCGGCACCAGCAGGTTCGTCGGTGCGGGAACGCCGTCGTACACGCGGCCGGCCATGTCGAACTTGGACTTGTGGCACGGGCAGAAATAGCCGCCCTTCCAGGCCGTGTCGAACGGTTCGGGCCGGATTTCCGCCTTCATCTCCGGCGAGCAGCCCAAGTGCGTGCAAAGGCCAACGAGTACCGACACTTCGCGCTTGATCGAGCGCAGCTCGCGGAACTCGCCCAGCACGTACTCGGGTTGCTGGTCCGGGTTCTCCGACTGCGGATCACGCAAGTGGTCGTCCAGGGTCGGCAGCGCCTCCAGAATCGCCTCGGTGCGGCGCACGATCCAGATCGGCTGGCCGCGCCACTCGCGCACAAGGCGCTGGCCGGGCTCCAATGGCGTGATGTCAACAGTCACCGGGGCACCGGCCTGCTTTGCCCGCTCGCTGGGGTTCCACGACTTGATGAAGGGCACAGCGGCAACGCCGGCGCCAACAGCGCCAATAACGGCCGTGGTCGCGGTCAGGAACCGGCGACGACCCTTGTTGACGGGTTCGCCGACGGGATCACCGACAGGCACATGTTGAGGATCATTGACCCCTGGGTTGGTCATCCGGCACTCCGCAAAGCTGGTAGTCGAAGCTCCACCGCGCACCCGGCACCACTGGCGACGGATGGCGGCTCATAAAGACGTGGAAGTGTAACGGATGGATGAACAGCCCGACAATCGAAAGTGCCAGCGGTCCACGACCTGCCCGTTACAAACGTCAATTGGTCGCGCGGTAGCGCTCGGCCAATACACCCACACGCTGCACGTAGCGCTGGGTTTCACTGTACGGCGGAACGCCCTTGTACTTGTCTACCGCGCCTTCGCCCGCGTTGTAGCCCGCGGCCGCCAGGGTAAGGTTGCCGTCGAAGCGCTTGAGCAGCCACGCGAGGTACTCCACCCCACCCTGGATGTTCTGGGCGGCATCGAAGGCATTGCTGACCTTGAAGCGACGCGCGGTGGCTGGCATCAACTGCATCAGGCCTTGTGCGCCCACCCGGGACAGCGCATTGGGGTTGAATGCCGACTCGGCGTGGATGATCGCGCGCACGATCGCTTCGTCGATGCCGTGCGAGCGGGCGGCCGCGGCGATCTCGTCGCGGTAGGCCTCCCGGTTCAACCGCACGTTACCGAAATTGACACCTGGCGCAGAGCCGCAGGCAAAACAGGTTTCCACGTAGCTGTAGGCAATGGTCCGTACCGGGCTGGCGCTCGCCACACCCTTGGGCCGGGTACTCGTGTAGTGACGCACACCATCCTTGATATAGGAATAGACCTGCCCCTGCACCCTGCGCGAGCTGCCCGCGCCGGTCTTGACCGGACTGATGGGGGCGGCGTTGGTGAGGAAGGTCGCAGGCGCAGACGGATCGGGCGCCGGGTTTGCGGTCGCGTTGCTCGGCTCCGGAGCGGTTGACTGCGCGGCGATGGCGGGTACGGGTGCGCGGGAAGGAGCGGGATCAGTGCTGACGGCACGGCACTGCGCACCGGGGACGCGCTTGCTGACGTAGCTGCGGGCTCCGTCGGGCGCCTCACAGCGGTAGACGCTGCCGGCAACGGCAGGAATTGCGGCCAGCGCAAACGCCAGGCCGATGACTAGACTTAACCCCCTCATGAACGGGAGTTTCACCTTTCACACCGACTTTGCCAAGTGTGCGCTAGCGAAAACGGGACCCCCTTCGCGCTCCTCGGCCGTTAGACTGACGCAACCTTCCTTTCACAGGCCCGGCGTGTACGCCCTGCTTCGCTGTCCTGAAGCAATCTTCGCCCGCCGGCTCCGGACCGCCATGACCGACTTCCCTAACTCCCAGCCCATCGCCGAGGAGCCTGCACCGGCAACGGCGCCGCGAGGCAAGCTGTTCATCGAGACCCACGGGTGCCAGATGAACGAGTACGACTCGGCCAAGATGGCCGACGTGCTTGCCGCCTCCGACGGCTTGGAACTGACCAGCAACGCGGCCGACGCCGACGTGATCCTGATCAATACCTGCTCGATCCGGGAGAAGGCACAGGACAAGGTGTTCAGTCGGCTGGGGCGCTGGAAGTCGCTGAAGAAGGACGGCAAACCGGTCCTGATCGGCGTGGGCGGCTGCGTGGCCAGTCAGGAAGGCGACGCCATCATCAAGCGGGCGCCCTATGTGGACCTGGTGTTCGGACCGCAGACCCTGCACCGCCTGCCCGAACTGATCCGTGACCGGCGCGAGTCCGGCCTTCCCCAGGTCGACATCAGCTTTCCGGAGATCGAGAAGTTCGACCGTTTGCCCGAGCCGCGCGCAGAAGGTCCCTCCGCTTATGTGTCCATCATGGAGGGCTGCAGCAAGTACTGCAGCTTCTGCGTGGTGCCCTACACCCGCGGCGAAGAGGTCAGCCGACCGTTCGAGGACGTGCTGGTCGAAGTCGCCCAGCTCGCTGCGCAGGGCGTGCGCGAGATCCACCTGCTCGGGCAGAACGTGAATGCGTATGCGGGCCTGATCAGCGGCGAGGACGGCCAGGCGGAGATCGCCGACCTCGGCCTTCTGGTGCGGACGATCGCCCAGATTGACGGGGTCGAGCGGATCCGCTTCACCACCTCGCATCCACTGGAGTTTTCCGACTCGCTGGTCGAGGCGTACCGCGACGTCCCGGAGCTGGCCAACTACCTGCACCTGCCAGTCCAGGCTGGCAGCGACCGCGTCCTGGCGGCAATGAAACGGGGCTATACGACGCTCGAGTTCAAGCAGAAGATCCGCAAGCTGCGCGCGGTGCGACCGGACATCTCGATCTCTTCGGACTTCATTGTCGGCTTCCCCGGCGAGACCGAGGCCGACTTCGAGAAGACCATGAAGCTGATCGAGGACGTCGGTTTCGACCAGTCCTACTCCTTTGTGTATTCGCGTCGTCCCGGAACGCCGGCGGCAGACCTGGAGGACACCACCACAGACGCCGAGAAGCACGCGCGGCTGGCCCGACTGCAGGCGGCGATCAACGACAACGCACGGCGCATCAGCGAGTCGATGCTCGGCAGCACCCAGCGGGTGCTGGTGGAAGGGCGATCCCGCCGCGATGCGAACGAGCTGACGGGCAAGACGGAGAACATGCGCTCGGTCAACTTTGCCGGCGACCCGTCGATGATCGGCCAGTTTGTCGACATCGTGGTGACCGACGTGATGGCCAACTCACTGCGCGGACGGGTGGCGTCGCCTTGAGCTTCTGAGCGGCGTTGTGCCCTTAGGCTTCACCTCCACGAAATGTAACCGGCGTTACGGTAGGGGCCCGATTTGGCGCTCCCGCCAAGCCAGCCAGAAAGGATACCGCCATGATCCGTCCCCTCGCCCTCGCTCTGCTTCTGTCGTTGGCGGCGCCCACGGCATTGGCCTCTACCTGCTCGGTGGATCTGGAAGGCAGCGACGCGATGAAATACAACCTCTCCCAGATCGATGTGAGCAAGTCCTGCAAGTCGTTCACCATCAATCTCAAGCACACCGGCAAGCTGCCGAAGAATGTGATGGGCCATAACGTGGTGATCGCCAAGCCGGCCGACATGAAGGGAATCGATGCCGACGGCATGAAAGCCGGGATCGACGCCGACTACGTCAAGGCCGGCGACACACGCGTTATCGCGCATTCGAAGGTGGTTGGCGGTGGCGAGAGCACGTCTGTCAGCTTTGATCCGGCCAAGCTGACCGCCGGGCCATACTCGTTCTTCTGCAGCTTTCCCGGCCATTCGGCGATAATGAAGGGCGCGATCAATCTCATTCCTTAAGCGGTTCCGGTGACGACAGGCGAAATACCACTGCATCGGCAGCTGTTCGAATCGGCTGGTCAGCCGAAATGACCTTACCGATGGTTCCGGGACGGGGGCGCAGTGCCCCTCTGCCGCTTGTGTCATCGCCGCGGAGTGCCAAGCTGCGCAAGCGCGGTGAACAGCGGGTCGACCGCTTCGTCGAGGCCGCCACCGCAATTTTCCTGGAGAAGGGCTACCGCCGGGCACGCCTGAGCGACATCGTCCGACGCGCCGGGGGCTCGCTGTCGACCCTGTACGACACCTTCGGCAACAAGGAAGGTCTTGCCCACGCCATCATCGAGCGCCAGGCCGACCGGTTTACCCTCGTTTTCCACGACGTCTGCTTGACCACCCTTCCCGCCGACGAAGGTCTGCACCGTTTGGCGAAGCACTTTGTAGAGGCGATGGTGTCGCCCGAATCGCAGGTCCTGCATCGCTTGATCGTTGGCGAGGGTCCGGCGTTCCCGGCATTGCGCGACTGGTACTTCGACCACGCGGTTGTGCCCAATAACCAGCTGCTGGCGGGGTATTTGCGACACCACCGTGACAGTGGCGCCCTGGTGCTTCCGCAAGGTGCGGACGTGGCCGCGCAGCAGCTGGGAATGCTGATGACCGGCGATCTGGTGCTGCGGATGTCAAGCGGGCATTCGCTTCTGCCCGATACCGACGCGGCGGTAAAGCTTGCTCTCGCAGGCGTGGACACCTTCCTAAACGGCGCCCTGCCGCGCTGATCGATTGCCGGTGGGCGCGATTTTCTGATTGACGAACGCTGAACGCTGCCTTTATGGTGCAGGTGTAATTCCAATTACGCGAGCTCACGGCCGCAAAGCGGCGCGCCAGCAAAGGTGGAATTCGATGCGCATGTTCCTGACCCTCTTGGTCATAGCGATCACCGCGCTTGTCGTGGCCGGCTGGCAGGCCCCCGTGGCGGCGCAAAGCACGAGCGTCGACAATCCGCATCGACTCCCCTCCACCCACTTTGGGGGTGACGGGCCGGTCGCAGCCCACGGCTTCAACGTCCCACCGGGGTTTGCCGGTGCGCGGGTGGCCAACAACCCGCTGGCAATGGATGCGACGCCAATTGGAGCGGCCACGTGCACCGCCTGCCACTCCCGCGAAGCGCAGAATTTCGCCCATACCACCCACGCGCTGGGCATGCAGGTCGCGGAGGCGGCCGATCCCCAGACTCCCACCTGCGAGACCTGCCATGGACCAGGGTCCAGACATGCCCAGAGTCCCACCGCAAAAGGCTTGATCATCGCCTTCAGCCATGAAGGCGGTAGCGCCATCGGCACCCAGACCGCCACGTGCCTGGGTTGCCACTCCGGTGGCCCGCGCGACCAATGGGCCGGCTCGGTCCATCAGCGCAACGAGCTGTCGTGCAGTGACTGCCACAATCCGATGGCGCGGTTGTCGGCCGAAGGCCTGATGGCCAAACCCTCGATCAATGAGACTTGCGCCACCTGCCATACCGACATCCGCCAACAGTTCAACCGTCGCTCCCACATGCCGCTTCCAGAAGGGCAAATGGCGTGCGTGGACTGTCACAACCCGCACGGCGGATTCAACAACGCGCTGATCAAGACCGACACGGTCAATGAGACGTGCTACCAGTGCCACGCCGAAAAGCGCGGCCCGTTCCTGTTCGAGCACGCGCCGGTGCGCGACAACTGCCTCAACTGCCATACGCCGCACGGCTCCAACCAGCACGCACTGCTGGTCGCGCCGGTGCCCATGCTGTGCCAGCAGTGCCACTCGCACGTACGCCATCCCAACGACCTGCTCACTGCCCAGTCCCTGGGCACGGGTGGCGCGCCTGACGAGCGCCTGATGGGGCGAGGCTGCCTTTCCTGCCATGCGCAGGTCCACGGTTCCAACAATCCATCCGGACCACGACTCCACAAATAAGGGAGGGCCGCGCCATGCACGGACATCCACGAGCGCTGCTGCTGGCGTTGTCCGGACTTGCGTTGTGGCTGGGTACTACCTCGCTACTCCATGCGCAAAGCAGCGGCAGCGGCATTGATCTGCAATTTGGCAGCGAACTCGATGCGGCAGGCCTGTGGGCGAGGGAGTGTGACCGCGCAGGGATGACCTGGCTCGCCGGCGACGCCAAGCGTACGCCAACGGGTCACTCGTACGGCTGCGTGCCGCGGCCTTACGGAATCGACACCGATTCTGGAACTATCTGGCAGGGCGGAGGCGTTTTTTCGGCCGGCTATCTGCACCTCATCGGCGATGAAACCAACGCTCAGTGGCGGCGCTTCAGCGATTGGGAAGACGGACTGATCCTCGCGGCGAATTTTCGCTGGGTACGCCGCGATCAGGGACGCTATGTGGACTTTCGGGCCAACCGGATCGGTCCGGACAGCCAGTACTACCGCGCCGTGTTCGGGCAGGCCGGAAAATTTCGGGTGCAGGCTTTCGTGCGTTCACAGCCCAACGTGCTCAGTGGCAACGCTCGTTCGATCTGGAACGGCGTCGGCAGCAGGCACCTGACCCTGACTGACGGACTCACGATCAACGGCAGCACCGCTGCCCAAGTGAGCCAGGTCTCCGCCGCGCAACCGCTGCAGACCTTGAAGGTGGTACGCGACAAACAGGGCCTGGGTATCGAGTACCTGCTGACGAGGCAGTGGGTGGCGACTTTCAACGCAAGCCACGAGTCACGCGAGGGCGCGCGACCTTTCGGGGGGCCTTTTTTCTTCAACTTTCCGTTCCCTGACAACGGCGGCATCTACGAGATACCGCGCCCGATCGACGACAGCACGGTCAACGTGAACGCCGGACTGCGCTTCGTCAGCCGGGACTGGCGGATGCAGCTCAGCTATTCGGGCTCGTTCTTCCGCAATGCGTACACCGGTTTCGACTACGAGATCCCCTACAGCACCTGGGCCGTAGTACCGGGGGTGGTTACGCCACAGATCCCGCTGGGCCAGTTTTCCTACGAACCCGACAACGATTACCACCATCTGTCTGCGACCCTGAGCCGGCGAACGCGTTGGCAGGGCGATTTCTCCGTCAAAGCCGCCTTTGGCACGTCTAGACAATCCGACCGCCTGCTTCCACCCACCAACTGCCAGGGTCAGATCGGCATCCCGATTCCGGGCTTTCTGTATGACTGCGCCGACTGGAACACCACAGCGGCCTTGTCACAACAAAAGGCCGATCTGGCGATCAATACGCAGAGACTTGACCTGCGCTGGGTCCTCCAGCCCACCAGCAAGCTGAGCTGGCAGAACACCGCGAAGTTCCATCGCCAGGACTATTCCGGCACCTACTGGGCATACAACCCGCTGACCGGACAGTACGGCTACATTGCCGAGAACGGCGCGCAGGGCAGCGTGGTGCCTGGCGAAATGGGCGTCTGGGACCCCGGGGTGAATGCGTCCGTCCCGACCCGCGTGCGCAACCTGCCGCTGGACAAGGAAATCTGGGAGGCGGCCACGGCCCTCACCTGGCGTCCGAACAGCAAAAACACGCTCGGCGCGGGTTTCACGTTCACCCGGACCGAGCGCACCCATCGTGAATTCGCCACGACGCGCGACAACGTGCTCGACCTCAACTGGAGCAACCGGGCGATCAACTGGCTCAACGTTCGCGCGAATTACTCGTTTCTCGATCGTTCCGGGCACGACTACCAGTACAACCCCTACAAGTTTACTTTTTCCATGGACCTGCCCGGCTATGTCGCGCCGCCGGGCGGCACGCCCGCACATACGATCGCGCAGCTTCGCAAGTACGACGTCGGCGAGCGCGAACAGCACAAACTCAGCGTGATGGCGACGGCAGCCCTGCCCCGGCAGATGACCCTGAGCGGCACCGTCCGGGGCAACTGGAACGACTACGACGCCCAAGTGGGTCGACAGAAACTCGACACGCTCGGAACCAGCGTGCAATGGGACTGGCAACCAGCAGCAGGAAAAGCAGCCGGTGCGTGGTACGGCTACGACGAATCCGACCTGGTGTTTGCCAACGCCAACGACGTGTTCATCACTGCCGATCCCAACCTGGGCGGTGCCACCTATCTGGACAGCGGCCGCTGGAGCACCAACGACAAACAGCGCAACCATTATGCCGGGGCGAACTGGTCGCAATCGATCGGCAGGGCACGCCTCGACGCGTCCTGGAACTGGACCTACACCCGGGGCACGACCCGTTACGACTTCGCCTCCGCGGATGCGCTTGCCTACCCGCAACTGGTCGCAAGCGCGACCGGCGCTTACCCGCCGATGATCTACCGCTCCAACGCGCTGAGCCTGTCGCTCTCGATTCCGATCAACCCGCGTGTGGGCCTGCGCCTGTTCAATACCTATGAGCGTGCGCGGATTTCGGACTGGCACTACCTGGGCTTCGACCAAAGCCGTGTCTACGACCACCGGGTCTACACCGACGGCGGTCCGATGGACTACGGCGTCAACATGTTCGGCGCAATGGTGGAGGTGCGGCTGTGAATATGCGCGCGATGATCCTGGCTGTAGCGGCAGTCGCGTGCGCGCCGATACTCCCCGCGCATAGCAGCGACGGCGTCGAGGCTGACGTGCTGCAGTTGCCTTTCCTCGACCTGCGTCGCGTTGAACTGATCAACGGCGACGCCGAAGCGGGCATGAAAAAAACCCAGGTCTGCGCGAACTGCCATGGGGGTGATGGCATCGCCGTTGTTACCGAATTTCCCAATCTGGCCGGTCTATCGGCCGATTACATGTATTGGCAGCTGGTCCGATACAAGCGCGGCGTGAACCCATCGCCCATGACACCGCTGGTCGCCGGCTTGTCGGATCAGGACATGCGCGATCTGTCGGTCTACTACGCATCGCTTCCCGTCCCCTCAGCGGCGCCTGCCGGCGACGCCGGGCCCACCGGCGAACTGACGTCGGCACTGCTGCAAAAGGGCGAACAACTGTATCTGACGGGTGATCCCGCCCGCGGCATACCCGCATGTCAGGGATGCCATGGCGCCGATGCCCGCGGTCCCGCTCCAGCGCGCCGCGTGCTGCCGGGCGGCCAGGCGCCGTATGCCGCCTACCCTGCCCTGCGCGGGCAGCATTTCGGCTATCTGCAAACCAAACTGGCCGGCTACCGCGACGGCGACATGGACGATTCAACGTCCGGGTTCGTCATGACCGGCGTCGCCAGGACGCTCGATGATGAGGCGATCCAGGCCGTCGCTGGGTGGCTGTCGAGTCTACAAAACAGCGTGGCAACCGTGCCGACGTCGCCTTCGGATCGCTGATCGGCGGCGGCCCGCGCGGGCCCGACGAGGCGGTCTAGTCAACCGTACCGATGTACACCGGCTCACCGTCAACGTAGGTTCCCAGCACCGTCAGTTCGCGCAACTGACGCGGGTCGATCTGCAATGGATCCTGCGCCAGCACAACAAAGTCGGCACGCTTACCGACTTCCAGACTGCCGATCTGGTCCTCGTCGAAGCTCGCATACGCGGCATCCAGGGTGAATCCCCGCAACGCCTCGAATGCGGTCAGCTTCTCCTCCGGCTGCCAGCCGCCTGCCGGCATGCCCTCCGCGTCGGCGCGGGTCGTGGCGCTGTACAGGCCAAGGCGTGGATCGACCGACTCCACCGGGAAATCCGACCCCAGCGCGAGGCGCGCGCCACTGTCGCGCAGCTCCCGCCAGGCGTAGGCGTGTTCGATCCGCTCCGGTCCCACACGGTCACCGGCCCAGGCCATGTCGCTGGTGGCGTGGGTGGGTTGCATCGATGCGATTACGCCCATCTGCCCCAGTCGCGGCAGGTCCGTCGCGGCCAGAACCTGCGCATGCTCGATGCGCCAGCGGTGGTCGGAACCCACCTGTTTGCCGAGGGCGGCTGAGTAGGCGTCCAGCACGGCGCGGTTGCCGCGATCGCCGATCGCATGGGTACCGACCTGCACGTTGCAGCGCTGGGCCTTGGCTGTGACCTTGGCCAGTTGCTGCTCCGATGCCAACATCAGCCCGCGATTGCCCGGATCGTCGCTGTAGTCAGCCAGCAATGCCGCCCCGCGACTGCCCAGGGCTCCGTCGGCGAACACCTTGACCGCGCGCATCTGCAGCCGCCCGCCGGGGTGTTGGTAGAGGCCGTCACGACAGAGCATTTCCAGGGCCTCGCTGTCCCCGTCGGCCATCGCATATACCCGCATGGGCATCTCGCCGCGGTCGGCCAATTGCCGGTAATGGTTCAGCGTCGACAGCGACACGCCGGCATCGTGCACGCCCGTCAAACCGTGCGCGACGGCGGCTTGCATACCCAGCGCGAGCGCCTTCGCTGCCACGTCATCCTCAAGCTCGGGGACCTGGGCATCCACCAGCCCCATCGCCTCGTCGATGAAGATGCCGGTGGGCTGGCCTCGTGCGTCGCGCTCGATCCTGCCGCCGTCAGGCTGCCAGTCGCCGCTGAGGTCGCGCTCGACCAGGGCCAGTGCCGCGCTGTTGGCCCAGGCCGCATGGCCATCCACCCGGCGCAGCCACACCGGCCGATCGGGAAACACCTCGTCCAGATCCTTGGCCGACGGAAACTGCTTTTCCGTCCACCGGTTCTGGTCCCAGCCACGTCCGAGCAACCAGGTGCCCGGCGGCAGATCGGCGGCGAAATCGCGCAATCGCCGTACGGCCTCATCCTTGCTGGTGGTTCCAGCAAGATCGGCACGCAACGCGTTCAGACCCAGCCCGGCCACGTGTCCGTGGGCATCGATCAGGCCCGGTACCACCGTGGTCGGTCCGACATCCAGCAAAGCGCCGTTGGGAAACTCGGCCTGGACGGCTTCCCGTGAGCCCAGCGCGAGGATTCGACCTTCGCGGTCGAACGCCATGGCCTGCGCGCGGGGGCGCGCGGCATCCATGGTGTGGATGCGACCGGCGACCAGCACCGTGATATCCGGTGAATCGGAACGCGACTGCGCGGCTTCGACCACGGCCCAAGGCATCACGCACGCCACGATGGCGGCGACCAACAGCTTTTCCTGGATCGCGTGCAGTACCCGCATGTCGTGCCCCTTCCCGAGTGAATCCGGCCACTTTGCGAAAAGACGACCGCCGGTGCAAGCTGATCAGCCCCCGCAGGACCACAATTCCCATGGCGCCACCGACTGTCTCCGAGTTTGCACTGGACCCACCCGGCGTAGAACGACTGGCGAACCTGGCCGGTCCCTTTGACGCCCATCTGCGAATGATCGAACTGCGTACCGGGGTGGAAATCGCCAACCGCGGCAACATCTTCCGCCTTACCGGTGCCAAGGCCGGCGTCCGCACGGCCGAGAAGGTGCTGCGCCAGCTCTGGCGCGAGGCCGAAGAGGAAACGCTCGATGAGCACGCCATCCACCTCGCGCTGTCGGGCACCGACGCGCCCCGCGCGGCAGAGGCTGACGTGGAACCACAGGAAGTGGTCATCCGCGTGAAGCGCGGAACGATACGCGGACGCGGGGCAAACCAGCAGAAGTACCTGCACGCGATCGCCACCAACGACATCAACTTCGGGATCGGCCCGGCGGGAACCGGCAAGACCTTCCTGGCCGTAGCGAGCGCGGTGGAGGCCCTGAACGAATCGCGGGTACAGCGTCTGGTGCTGGTACGGCCGGCGGTCGAAGCCGGCGAGAAGCTGGGCTTCCTCCCCGGTGACCTGTCGCAGAAAGTCGACCCGTACCTTCGGCCGCTCTACGACGCCCTCTACGAAATGCTCGGGGTGGAAAAGGTGCTCAAGCTGCTGGAGCGCAACGTCATCGAGATCGCGCCGCTGGCGTACATGCGCGGACGCACGCTTAACGATGCGTATGTGATCCTCGATGAGGCGCAGAACACCACCATCGAGCAGATGAAGATGTTCCTGACCCGGATCGGCTATGGCAGCACCGCGGTAGTGACGGGCGACCTGACCCAGAACGACTTGCCGAAACACGTCAAATCCGGCTTGAAGGACGCGGTGGATGTGCTGCGCGAAGTGGAAGAGGTGAGCTTCACGTTCTTCGAGTCACACGATGTCGTGCGGCATCCGCTGGTTGCACGCATCGTCAATGCCTACGAGGCCCGCGATGCACGTGAAGCCAGCAACGCGGGTACCCCCTGAACCGATCAGAATTCATGGCGATGACACTGGGCCCCACCATTCTCGAAGTCTCCGTCAGCTACGGACTGCCACGGCGCGGCCTTCCCGCCGCACGCAGCTTTCGGCGCTGGGCGGCGGCCGCACTGGACGGTCGCATCCGCGAAGCCGACCTGGCGATCCGCCTGGTGGACGACCGCGAGGGCCTGGCGCTCAACCGCCACTACCGCGGCAAGGAATACCCGACCAACGTGCTCAGCTTCCCGGCGGATCTGCCTGAGGGGGTCACGCTGCCGTTGCTGGGAGACCTGGTGATCTGCGCGCCCGTGGTCGCGCGCGAGGCCGCCGAGCAGAACAAACGGGTCAATGCCCATTACGCCCACCTGACTGTGCACGGCATCCTCCACCTGCTGGGCTGGGACCACGAGGACGAGCGCGAGGCCGAATGCATGGAGCAACTGGAGCGCGAGATACTCGCCACGCTGGACATTTCCGACCCGTATCTCACCGACGATTAGCCCGGCGTAATGACGCAGCCGCGACTATGGCATGCGTTAGACTCGCACTGACGTCCATCCCCCGGGCGTATCCCGAATGCGAGCAATGTCCGAGGACGACAGTAGTACTTCCACCCACGCCTCTGCGCACGACACGCCGGATCGCAATGAGAAGCGCCGTTCCTGGTTCGAGCGCATCAGTTCCGCGCTATCCGGCGAGCCCACCTCGCGCGAGGATCTGGTCGAGCTGCTTCGCGATTGCCAGTCCGACGGCCTGATCGAAGCCGACACCCTGACCATGATGGAGGGCGCAATCGCGATCTCCGACCTCAGCGTGGGCGACGTGATGATTCCGCGCTCGCAGATGGTGATGCTGCCAGCCGACATGCCCTTCCATGCCCTGGTGGAGCAGGTGGTCGAGTCGGGTCATTCGCGCTTCCCCGTGCACGGCGAGGACAAGGACCAGATCATCGGCATCCTGCTGGCCAAGGACCTGCTGCAGGGCGTGGTCGCCGACAACGGTGCGCCCAGCCTGCATGCACTGGTGCGGCCGGCGGTGCTGATCCCCGAGTCGAAGCGGCTGAACATCCTGCTACGCGAGTTCCGCCAGTCGCGCAACCACATGGCGATCGTCATCGACGAACACGGCGGCGTGGCCGGCCTGCTGACCATCGAGGACGTGCTGGAACAGATCGTCGGCGATATCGACGACGAGCACGACGAAGCCGAGGATCCCGATGCCCTGATATCGGCCCAGGCCGACGGGCACTTCATCGTCGACTCACTGGCGCCGATCGAGGACTTCAATGACCATTTCGGTGCCGATTTCGATGATGACGAATACGACACCATCGGTGGGCTCGTGATCGCGGCGATCGGCCACCTGCCCGAAGCGGGCGAGGAGCTGATGCTGGGGCGCTTCGTGTTCCGTGTCGCCAGCGCCGATGCGCGCCGCGTGCACACCTTCCATGTGAGCGTGCTTGGCGATGGCTGAGGCGAGCGGCCCGTCCTCGCGCCGGGTCTTATCGGCAGCGGTCCGCTCCAATCCAATACCAGATCTGATGTTGCTGATCGCGCTGTTGCTGTGCGCGTTCAGCGCTGCAGCAAGCCCGCGGATTGGCGTGGTGACCATGCAGCCCGGGGAGATCTTCTTCGAGCGCTTCGGCCACAACGCGATCCTGGTCGATGATCCGGCGGAAGGCACCGCGATTTCATACAACTTCGGTTACTTCGATCCGACCGAGCCGGACTTCATCGCCCGATTCATCCGAGGCGAGATGCCCTACCAGTTGGTCGCGTTGCCGCTGCAGGACGACCTGAGCTACTACGACGACGTGGGCCGAGGCGTCAGCCTGCAGTGGCTCGACCTGGATCCGGTGGACGCTGCCGAGCTGGCAACCGCGCTGGCCGAGAACGCACGGCCCGAAAACGCGCATTACCGCTACGACTACTTCCTCGACAACTGCTCGACCCGCGTCCGCGACGCACTGGATCAGGCGCTCGACGGCGCGCTGGCGCGGCAGATGGGTGGATCGCGCGGGGACACCTTCCGCAGCGAGGCCACCCGTCTTGCTTCCCCGGATTTCTGGATGTGGCTGGGTTTTGACCTCGGCCTCGGCCCGGCTGCCGACCAACCCCTGTCGAACTGGGGCGACGCGTTCATACCGATGCGCCTGGCCGCATCGCTGCGCGACGCGCACAGCCCGGACGGTGGGCCATTGGTTGCCGAAGAACTGGAGTTGCTGCAGCATCGGCTTGACCCGGAGCCGGCGGAAACTCCGCGACGTTGGTGGCTGTGGTTGCTGGCCGGAGTGATCATCGGCGGTGCACTCGGATGGACCGGACGCGTCGCGCCGCGTCTCATTGCCGGCCTCGCACTGCCTTTCTGGGCGATCTCGGGCGCACTCGGCGCGCTCATGCTTTTCATATGGTTTGGCACCGCGCATCGCTTTGGATGGACGAACTACAACCTGCTGCTGATGAGCCCTTTGGCATGGGCGCTGCTGCCCGGGGGATGGCGCGCGCTACGCCGGCGGTCACCCGGTCGAGGGTTCCGGCCGTTGCTGCAGGTGATGCCGGTTCTGGCGATACTCGGTCTGTTCACCCACTGGCTGCAGACGCTGCCGCAGCAGAACCTGCACTGGATCCTGCTGTTGCTGCCCATCCATCTGGGGCTGATGTTTGGCCTGCGGACCGTTGACCGGAAGGACCCCAATGCTGGCCAAACCCGCTGACCCGCCGTACATCGATCTGCCGACCAGCGTGATGAGCTGCGCCGTTTACGCTGCTGATGGCACCCGCACCGATATCAACCTGGACGCCATCAGCGACGTGCTTGCGGTGGACGACGGCAGTTTCGTCTGGGTCGGGCTGTACGAGCCTGACGTCGGCGTATTGAACAAGTTGCAGGAAGAGTTCGACCTGCACGATCTGGCGATCGAAGACGCCGGCAACGCCCACCAGCGGCCGAAAATCGAGACCTACGGCAATTCACTCTTCATCGCCCTGCACACGGCGCAGAACATCGACGGTGCGATCAATTTCGGCGAGACCCACCTGTTCGTCGGGCCCCGCTATCTGGTGACCGTCCGGCACGGCGCGTCCAGCAGTTATGGCGACGCGCGCACACGCATGGAACGCGAGCCGGAGCTGCTCAAACACGGCCCCGCTGCGGCGCTCTACGTGGTCCTGGACATGGTCGTGGACAGGCTGCTGCCGATCGTCGACGAGTTCCGCAATGCGCTCAACGCGCTCGAGAACGACATTTTTGCGGATGACTTCGACAAGACCACGGTGCACAAGCTCTACGACCTCAAGCGCGAGCTGACCCGGTTGCGCCTGGCCGTGGCGCCGTTGCAGGACGTGCTGTCGCATCTGGCGCGACCCCGGCCGGACCTGATCGATGACGAGATGCGGCTTTACTTCCGTGACGTCCTGGACCATGCCGTGCGGATCAACGAGAACACCGACACGCTGCGCGAGATGCTGACCGCGGCGGTGCACGTGAATCTGTCGCTGGTCACGGTGCGCCAGGGCGAGGTAGTCAAACGGATGGGCGCCTGGGCCGCGTTGCTCGCCGTACCCACCCTGGTAACCGGCTGGTACGGAATGAACTTCGCCGTGATGCCTGAGCTGCAGGGACGCTGGAGCTACCCCGTACTTACAGCGCTCGTCGCTGCGGGCTTGCTCGCGCTGTATCGGGCGTTCAAGCGGTCCGGCTGGCTCTAGCAACGGCGCTCAGCCGGCCATGAATTGCAGGCCGACTCCCGTGAGATAAGCGAAATACGTGCCCAGAGCGTAGCCGACAACCGCCAGCAGTACGCCGACCGGTGCCAGCGACGGATGGAACGCGCTCGCCACCACCGGCGCCGACGCCGCGCCGCCAATATTGGCCTGCGAGCCGACGGCGAGGAAAAACAGCGGCGCCCGGATCAGCTTGGCGACACCGATCAAGAGCACCGCATGCACGGCGATCCAGATCACACCGAGCGCGAGCAGCGTGGGCCTGTCCGCCAACGATTTGAGATCCATCTGCATGCCTATCGTCGCGATCAGCACGTACAGGAACACCGAACCGATCGTGGAAGCACCGGCGCCCTCCAACTGGCGGGCACGGGTGAAGCTGAGCAGCACACCGAAGGTCGTCGCAAACACGACGATCCAGAAGAACCGCGAATCCAAGCTGTAATCCTGCAGGCGCCATTCCAGCGGCAGCGAGCGCACCCAGTCCACCAGCGGCGCGGCCAGGAAGTGCGACAGGCCGGTGATGCCGAGCGCGATCGCGAAGATCAGCATGAAGTCCGCCATGCTCGGAATGCGGGCGTGCTCGGCCTGGTAGCTGGCGATCTGTTGCTTCAGGCTCTCGATGGCCGACGTATCAGCGTTGACCCAGCGGTCGAATGCTGCTGCGCGGGGCGCGAGGAACAGCAGGACTGCGAGCCAGAGGTTGGCTACGATCACATCGATCGCAATGAACTGGCCAAACAGGGTCGGCTCGACCTCGAAGACTTCCTTCATCGCCGCCTGGTTGGCGCCACCGCCGATCCAGCTTCCGGCGACCGTCGTCATCCCGCGCCAGGTCTCCCCTGCCACGGTTTCCGGATGGATCAGACCCATCGCCCAGAACGACACCCAGGCCCCGATGACGACGCCAAGGGTGCCGGTAAGAAACATGATCACCGCCTTGGGCCCCAGCCGCAGGATCGCGCCGATGTCCATCGCCACGCAGAACAGGACCAGCGCGCTGGGCAGCAGGTAGTCGCGTGCCATCGGATACAGCCCGGAGGCGGCTCCGTCGATCAGGCCGAAGCTGTTGTACAGAGCGGGGACGAGGTAGCAGACCAGCAGTGCGGGCACGATGTTATAGAACTTCTTCCAGAAGCCTGCCGGGCGCGATGCTGTCCAGAACACCACGCCCAGGGTGACCGCAAGCAGCCCCAGTACGACGGCATCGTCGGTGATCAGTGCGGCGTTTTCAGCAGCCATCGCTGGAGCTCCTGTAGAAATTGCGGGCGCGGAGAAACCCGGCCGCGACACCATGGCCGCGGCCGCCACGCGTCCTGTTTACGGGCCCAGATGCGCTTTCAGCCAGCCATTGACGGTGTCATGCCACTGCACCGAGTTGTGCGGCTTGAGCACCCAGTGGTTCTCATCCGGGAAGTAAAGGAACTTGGACTCGATCCCGCGCCGCTGCAATGCGGTGAACGCACCCAGGCCCTGGCTGACGGGAATGCGGAAGTCCTGCTGGCCATGCACCACCAGCATCGGCACCCGCCATTTGTCGACGTGGCGGCTGGGGTTGAACTTCTCGTAGTCCGCGCCCTTGTCCCACGGGCTGCCGCCGTTCTCCCATTCGGTGAACCACAGCTCCTCGGTGACAAAGCCCATCATGCGGGTGTCGAACACGCCATCGTGGTTGACCAGGCACTTCCACGCCCCCGATGCGGGTGTGTGCCAGTTGCCGGCGATCCAGTTGACCATGTAGCCGCCGTAGCTGGCGCCCAGTGCGCAGGCGTTGGCGCCGTCCAGGAATGGGTATTTCTGCTGCGCGGCCTTCCAGCCCTTCTGCAGGTCTTCCAGCGGCCGGTCGCCCCAGTGCTGGCTGATCGCGTCGGTGAATGCCTGGCCGTAGCCGGTGGATCCGTGGAAATCGATCATGACCACGGCGTAGCCCTGCCCCGCATACGTTTGCGGGTTCCAGCGCGTGCTCCAGCTATTACCGAAACTGCCCTGCGGCCCGCCGTGGATCAGGAACGCGACCGGGTACTGCTTGCCTTCCTCGTAGTTCCACGGCTTGAGCACGTAGCCATGGACGGTTTCGCGGTTCCAGCCGGGAAAGCTGAACTGCTCGAACTCGCCGAATTTCACCTGCGGCAACAGCTCGCCCGCATCCGGGGTGATCGCGCGCTCGAAACTGCCGTCCGTGCTGCCGGTGAACACCTGATTGCCGCTGGTCAGGCTGTTACGTGTGAAGGCCAGGGTCTGGCCGGCGACCTGCACCGAGCCGATGCTGCCGTCGGCCGCCAAACGGGTGACTTCGCCGTCAGCGACGTCCAGTGCGAACAAAGGGTGCTCGCCCACGTCCTGCGCGGTGACATACAAGGTCTCGCCATCAGGGGAGACCGCGATGCTGTCGGCGGAGCGGTCCCACTTGGGCGCGATCTCCCGACGCTGTCCGCTCGCCATGTCCAGCTCCATCACCGCATAGCGGTCCGCCTCGAAACCCGGGCGCTTCATGGCGCGGTAGAACAGCTTGCTGCCGTCGGCATTGAAAACCGGCCCCGAGTCGGTGGCCGGGTTGTCGGCGGTCAGGTTGCGCGCCGCGCCACTGCCGTCGGCGCTGACTTGATAGAGGTCGAAGTTGGTGGACCAAGGCTCAGTGCGATCGGCCTTGCGGACACTGAGCACGAGGGACTTGCCGTCGGGCGCCCACGTGTAATCGCCACTGTCCCCGAACGGCTTGGACGGAACATCGCCGATGACATCGCCAGCGATTGCGGTCGCTGCGGTGACCGTTGCCCGCCCCGTCGGAAGCTCGGCGACGAAGACGCGGTTCAGGCGGCCATCGCTCCAGGTATCCCAGTGGCGGACGAACATGCGGTCGTAGACCGTGCCTGTCTCCGGGCTTGCCGCGCGCTCATCGACGCGCTGCTTTGTGCAGGCCAGGTCACTGCCGCAGTCAACGAAAGCCTCGACACTGAATGCGACACGTCGGCCATCGGGAGATATCAGGAAGCTGCCCACGTCCAGCGGAAACTTGCTGATCTGCCGCGGCTTGCCGCCTTCGACCGCAATGGAATACAGCTGCGACGCGCCTGACTTGGAACTGAGGAAGTACACGCTCTTGCCGTCGGGCGCGAACACAGGCGAATTGACGTTCCAGTCCTCCGGGGTCAAGCGCGCCGGTGGTCGTAGATCGCGCGTCAACAGGTTGCGCACCCACAGTGAGGTGGATGACTTGTTCGCGTCGTAGTCGGTGACGCTCCGTGCGAACACAACCAGGCTCCCATCGGGTGACAGGATGGGCGAGGCAAAGCGATCAAGTGTCGCCAGATCCTGCGGCTGCAAGCCACGATCGGCCACGTCGGCGGCAAATGCAGCGCCGGGCAAAGCCAATGCCAGCAACAGCGGCAGGGCGGCGGGGACAATACGCATGGACAACTCCTGTTGTGTTCTGAACCGCCGCACGGGCGGCACTGGCAACGGTGATACGGATACCCGCGTCAGTTGTTGGTAGCCGGAGCGCGGACGCCGGTGCGGTAGAGGTACCAGCCCACCAGGGCCAACACCAGGAGACCGATCCACTGCGAGGCCGGCACCTGGACCGCCAGCGCAAGCACATCGGCGCGGGCCGACACAACAATGGGAACCGCAATCGCGATGCCCATCAAGGCCTCGCCGGTGATCAGGCCGGCGGCGAACAACACACCCGGCCGATGCACGCGGTCGCGGCCTTCATCGTCGTCGGGGCGGACCTTGTGGAAGCGCTCTACCGCATAGGACAGCACGCCACCCAGGAAGATCGGCACCATCAGTTCCAGTGGCAGGTAAATGCCAATGGCGGCGGCCAGGACCGGCACCCGGAAGCGTGCGCCGCGGGCCTTGAGCCATTCGTCGAAAGCGATGATCGCAGCACCCACGGCCACGCCGATGCCGATCATGGTCCACGGCAGGTCGCCGCCAAACATGCCGCGGGCGACGGACGCCATCAAGTTGGCCTGGGGGGCCGCGAGCGCGTTGGGATGTTCAAGCGTGGGCTCGCCGATGCCGTAGGCCGTGGCCAGCAGGTTGAGCACCGGCGCCATGATCAGGGCGCACGAGAACGCGCCGATACCCAGCATCAACTGCTGCTTCCACGGTGTCGCACCCACGATGTAGCCGGCTTTCAGGTCCTGCAGGTTGTCGCCGCCCACGGCTGCTGCGCAGCACACCACCGCACCGATCATGATCGCGGCGACCGCGCCCAGCGGCGCGCCTCCCACACCCACCGGCTCCAGCCCGCTAGAACCCAGCAGCACCACCAGCACCGCCGATGCGAACAGGATGGTCGAGATGGTGATGCCAGACACCGGATTGTTGGACGAGCCGATCAGTCCGGCCAGGTAAGCCGACACCGAGACAAACAGGAAGCCCGCCACGATCATGATGATCGTCATCGGGATACTCACCAGCCACTGACCGACAATCATCTGGTACAGCGCCAGCAGCGGCAGTGTGAACAGCACCAGCGCGATCAACATCCACTTCATCGGCAGGTCGCGTTCGGTTTCCGCCAGCGCCGGACCTGTGCTCTTGCGCGCCGCGGCGAACCCGCTCTTGACGCCGTTGAGCAGCGAGTTGCGCAGGGAGAACAACGTCCAGATACCGCCTACCAGCATCGCCCCCACACCCAGATAGCGGATCTTCGCGCCCCAGATCGCAAACGCCGCGTCAGCCGAGGACGCGTTCGCCAGCGAGGCCGCCAGCCCCGGATCGGTGCCCGTGAAAAACGCCTGATACAGCGGGATTGCGATGTGCCATGAAAGGACCGCGCCCGACAACACCACGATGCCGACATTGAGGCCGACGATGTACCCGACTCCCAGCAGGGCCGGCGACAGGTTGGTGCCGATGAACGCGGTGATCTTGGAGCTGCCCAGGTAGGTGGACTGGGTCCACGTGTCCGGAATCAGGCGCAAGCCGCTGGTCGCGGCGAGTTTCACCACCGCACCGATCGCACCGGAGATCGCAAGGATCCGCATGCCGGGGCCGGGATTGTCACCGGCCTTGAGTACTTCCGCTGCCGCCTTCCCTTCGGGGAATGGCAGCGGATCCTCGACGATCATCGACCGCCGCAGCGGCACCGAGAACAGGACGCCCAGCAGGCCGCCCAATCCGGCGATACCCAGGACCCACCAGTATTTGAAATCGGGCCAGTAGCCCATGATCACCAGCGCAGGGATGGTGAAGATTACCCCGGCCGCAATCGATGAACCCGCAGAAGCACCGGTCTGGACGATGTTGTTTTCCAGGATGGTGCCCCCGCCGAGCAGACGCAGCACGCCCATCGACACCACCGCGGCGGGAATGGCGGTGGCGATCGTCAGGCCGGCGAACAGCCCGAGATACGCGTTGGCGGCCGCCAGGATGACCGCCAGGATGATCGCGAGCACCACGGCACGAATGGTCAGCTGCGCCTGGGCAGGTACGGGTGCTGGTGTACTCATCAACGGCTCCGGTCAGGTAGCGGGCGTGGCCCGTGAATAACGCAACCCGGCGAGGATAGCCTGAAAATCCGATCGCTCACGCGGGCGTTTGGTCACGGTTCGCGGCAGCGCCGAAACGCCACCGGAGTCGACGCTGCGCTGGCTGCCGGCACATCAGTCCAACTTGGCGGACGCACCACCGATATGGCGCGCCAGGAATGCCAGCAGACGGGTGTAGTACTCGCGGCGATTGGCTTCGAGGTAGAACCCGTGACCCTCGTTCTTGAAGTACAGCGTCTCGACCGGAACGCCGTTGCTGCGCAATGCACGCTCCATCATCTTGCTGTGCTCGATGGGTGTGCGCTCGTCTTCCCCGCCTGCGGCCAGAAACACCGGGACTTTGATCCGATCAGCCATGTTGCTCGGCGAAACGGCAGCGAGCTCGTTGCGCTCGCCAATCCACTCACGCAGGTAGGTCTCGCCCGAACCATGCCTCTGGATGTCGCCATGGGTGTGCATGGTGGGCAGATCGTACACCCCTGCGTAGCCCACCGCGCAGCGGTACAGATCCGGCTCCTTGGCGACGCCGATCAGGGACGCGTAGGCACCGTAGCTGCCGCCGTAGATGCAGATGCGGCCCGCGTCGGCGATGCCCTGCTCGATCGCCCAGCGGGTGGCGTCGGTCAGGTCGTCCTGCATCGACAGACCCCACTGGCGCTGCCCCGCGTTGATAAACGGCTTGCCGTAGCCACCGGAGCCACGAAAATTGAGCTGCAGTACCGCATATCCCGCTTCGGCCAGGAGCTGGGGATCGTTGTCGAATCCCCAGGTGTCCTGGATCTCAAACGGTCCGCCATGCGGATGGACCACCAATGGCAGATTCTTTGCCGGTACGCCCTTGGGGAGCGTCAGGTAACCGTGCAACGCCAGACCATCGCGTGCCTTCAAGGTGATCGGGCGACGCTCCGCCATCTCACGCGGATCGAACCACTCGCGCTGGCTCAGCAGGTGGTCCGCCTTCTTGGTCTGACGATTGAACAGGTAGTAGTCGCCGGGGCTGCGGTCACTCCAGGTCTTGACCAGGGCGAGGTTGCCATCTGCGGTCTGCGAGGTGATGCGCACCGCATCGCCTTCAAACGCGGCCTCCAGGCTGCGATACAGGCGAGCGTCCTCGGACTGCTCGTCGAAGAACGCGGTGCGGGGCTTGCCGTCGTGAAGCAGCACGCCGACCGGAGCGGCGCCACCTACGCTATGCAGGACCATGGCGGGGTCCACGTCGTTGTCACGCAACACGCGCTTGGTCGTGCTGGTTGCTGGATCGAACGCAAGGATTTCATCCGGCCCGTCCAGGGTCGTGCTGTCGATGTAGGCGATGCTGTCGTCAGCGGAGAAACCAAGGGGGTACCAGACCAGGTTGCTGGCGCTTTCATCGTTGATCAGCTGCCAGTCGGCACTATTGCCATCGCGGTAATACACCCGCTGACGACGATCCGTTCCCGCACCCGCGGCAAAACGTACGACGCCGCGGTTGTCGGTGATGAACCTCGCAATGCGCACCGGCGCCTTCGCAACCGGAACCCTGCGGCCCGTGTACACGTCCATCGACTCGGCGCGCGTGTACGGATCAGCCGAGAACGGCATCACCGAAATGATCACGCGCTTGTCGTCGCTCAGGAGTGGGTCAACCAGATATGCCGCCACTCGTTCGACCTTGCTCTGCTGGATGCGCGTACCGGCACCCTCGCCCATCATTCGCTGGCCGACAAGAAATTGCGGCTTGCCGCCATCGGCATTGATCGCAACCAGTTCGCCGGTGGATTGCGGCGCCTCCAGCGCTCCGAGTTTCTCGGCGATACTGATGAGTACCCGCTCATCGTTGACCCAGTGGAAGTCATCGATGTGCGTGTTCTTGCCCTGCGAGAACGTGCCGGTGATGCTCTTGTCCGCGCGATTCATGATCACCAGGCCGGTGCGCTGGCCGTTGTCCAGCGGAACGGTCGCGGCGAGGTAGTCGCCTTTGGGCGAAATCTTGATGGACTCGAAGAGATCGGCGCGAACGTACCGATCCACATCGACCTGGCCAGCGGAAGCATTCGTAGGCGGCGACGTCGCGGTCGATGATTCGGATTGGGCAGCGGCGGGGCACGGCGTCAGTGCCACGAAGACCAAGATGGCAACGGTTGCAAGGGCAATGCGGTTCAAGTCCAACTCCTGTTCGGAAGTGAAGTATCTGGGCGGAGAAACGGGCGTGCACCGCAATCCGCCAACCTGCACGCAGACGCATACAGAAAAAGCAGCCTTCCGGCCATCCGAGATAAATCGTCCATCCCCTGATGGTTGCTCCCCGCCGCGAAGCGTAGCCGATCGACGGGGTTGAGGCATCAGAGCGGTGCCAGCCGCTTCGCTGCTCAGCGCCTCTGGAGGGGCCCAGCGTGGAGCGTCTTGACCAGCGCCCTGCGCCAGTCCAGGATTTCCAACTGGAACTGCTCCTCCAGACGCGCCGTGTCCAGCACGGAAAACGCCGGCCGGGCGGCGCGAGTGGGAAATTCCGCCGTTGTGATCGGCAGCACACGCGGCTCGCGCTTCAGCAGACCTGCACTTCTGGCTTGCTGCATGATCGCTTCGGCAAACCCATGCCAACTGGTCTGACCTGCGGCCACGAGATGGAAGACGCCCGATGTGTCGATAGTCCTTCGCAGGATCGACGCAGTGACGTCCGCAATCAGCCACGCGGGAGTCGGTGAGCCGACCTGATCGGCCACCACGCGCAATTCGTCTCGCTCGCCTGCCAGACGCAACATCGTCCGCAAGAAGTTGCTGCCATGCAGCCCGTAAACCCACGCGGTGCGAAGGATCAGGTGTCGCGCGCCAGTGGCCGCGATCGCCTGCTCCCCCGCGAGTTTGGTCGCACCATAGACACCAAGCGGCGCAGTGGGATCCTCCTCGCGATAGGGCCTCTGCCCCAGGCCATCGAAGACATAGTCAGTGGAGTAATGCACCAGCGTTGCGGCCACGCCCGCACACGCCTCCGCGATCAGGGCTGGCGACTCGGCATTGACCACTTGGGCGAGGTCCGGTTCGTCCTCGGCCCGATCCACTGCGGTGTAGGCGGCCGCGTTGATGACAACGTCGGGCGCAATGCGCTCAACCAGGTCGGCGACGCTTTCCGGCTGGCCAAGGTCCAGCGTCTCGCACGGCGCACCGTCGGACAAGCGGCCATCACGGGTGGTGACCACCAAATCGCCCAACGGCGCCAACGCACGTCGTAGTTCGTGACCAACCTGGCCGTTGCCCCCGATCAGCAGCAAGCGCATCGCCTTCATCCCTGAAACAACGGCAAGCGGCTTTCCGCGACTTCATCCAGAAGCGGCGCGCCGGCATCTTTCGCAGACAGTACCGGCGAGGTCACCGGCCAATCGATCGCAAGACGCGGATCATCCCAGCGCAGGCTGGCATCCGCCTCCGGATCGTAGGTCGCGGTGCACAGGTAAGTGAACACTGCCTGCTCGCTCAGGGTGACAAAGCCGTGGGCGAACCCCTCCGGAATCCAGAAGTGGCGCTTGTTTTCCGCGCTCAACACAACCGCCGTCCAGCGGCCGAAGTGTGACGAGCCGCGGCGGATGTCGACGGCGACATCCCAGACTTCGCCCTCTACCACCGATACGTACTTACCCTGTGGATTCGGCCACTGGTAATGCAGGCCGCGCAGCACCCCCTTGCGCGATGAGGATGTGTTGCCCTGGACGAATGACGGCTGCAAGCCGTGCTCGCGCAGCTTGTCGTGGTTGAAGGTCTCGAAGAAGAATCCGCGCTCATCGCTGAACACCCGCGGCTCAAAAACAACGCATCCCGGCAGGTCCGTTTGAAACACCTTCATTCCACGTACCCGCGATCGATGAGGGACAACAGATATTGGCCATACCCGTTCTTGACCAGCGGCTGTGCGAGCGCCCGCAGCTCATCGTTGCTGATCCAGCCGTTGTGCAGGGCAATCTCCTCAGGACAGCAGACCCGCAGACCCTGCCGCGCCTCAATGGTTTCAACGTAATTGGACGCTTCCAGCAAGGACTGGTGGGTCCCGGTGTCCAGCCATGCATACCCGCGGCCCAAGCGCTCCATGTTCAGGGCGCCGTCGTCGAGGTAGCGCTTGTTGAGGTCGGTGATTTCCAGTTCGCCACGCTCCGACGGTTTGATCTGCGCAGCGAAATCACTCGCCCGGCCGTCATAGAAATACAGGCCGGTGACAGCGTAGTTGGAACGCGGGCGCTCGGGCTTTTCTTCCAGACCCACGACCTTCCCATCGGCGTCAAATTCGGCAATGCCGTAGCGCTCCGGATCGCGCACCCAATAGCCAAACACGGTGGCTCCCTCGGGACGCGCGTCAGCGCGCTTCAACATCGCGGTAAGGCCGGGGCCGTGGAAAATGTTGTCGCCCAGCACCAGGCAACTGGGTTGACCGGCGAGGAAATCACGCCCGATAAGGAACGCCTGCGCGAGCCCGTCCGGGCTGGGTTGTACCGCGTATTCGATCTGCATGCCCCACTGCGAACCGTCGCCGAGCAGGTTCTGGAACAGGGCCTGCTCGTGGGGTGTGTTGATGATCAACACTTCGCGAATACCGGCCAGCATCAACACGCTGAGCGGGTAATAGATCATAGGCTTGTCGAAGATCGGCAGCAGCTGCTTGCTGATCGCCTGGGTCACCGGATACAGGCGGGTGCCCGAACCACCGGCGAGGATGATCCCCTTGCGCGCTGAAGTCGCCATCATTCGACGCCACCAATGCGCTCGAGGCGGTAGCTGCCATCCATCACCCGCTGCACCCACGTCGCATTTTCCAGATACCAGTCGATGGTCCGGGCCATGCCTTCATCGAAGATTACCGCCGGCTCCCAGCCCAGCTCGCCGTGCAGCTTGCTGGCATCGATCGCGTAGCGGCGGTCGTGCCCAGGGCGGTCCTGGACGTAGGTGATGAGCGACTCGCGCTTGCTGCCGTCGGCCAGCGGTCGACGCTGATCCAGCAGGCGGCAGATGGTCTGCACAACGACGATGTTGGTTCGTTCAGCCTCACCGCCGATGTTGTAGACCTCGCCCACCCGGCCTGCCTCCAGCACGCGCCGGATTGCCGCGCAGTGGTCGGATACGAACAGCCAATCGCGCACGTTGAGGCCATCGCCGTAGACCGGCAGTGCCTCGCCGGCCAGCGCCTTTGCGATGATCAGCGGGATGAGCTTTTCCGGAAACTGGTAGGGCCCGTAGTTGTTCGAACAGTTGGTGGTGAGGACCGGCAGGCCATAGGTATGGTGGAAGGCACGCACCAGATGGTCCGACGCGGCCTTGGACGCGGAGTACGGCGAATTGGGGGCATACGGAGTGGTTTCAGTGAACTTTCCCGTATCGCCGAGGGTGCCGTACACCTCGTCGGTGGAGACATGCAGGAAGCGGAAATCCTCCGCACGCGCTCCGTCCAGCGACTTCCAGTAGTCGCGGACCTGCTCCAGCAGGCTGAGCGTGCCCACCACATTGGTCTGGACGAACTCGGCGGGGCCATCGATGGAGCGGTCGACATGGCTTTCGGCGGCAAAATTGATGACTGCATCGGGCTGGTGCTCGCGCAACAGGCGTTGCACCAGTGCGGCGTCACCGATGTCGCCATGCGCGAACACGTGTAACGGATTGCCATCCAAGGACGACAGGGTGTCCAGGTTGCCCGCGTAGGTAAGGGCATCCAGATTGACCACCTTGATGCCACGCCCGACCGCATCGAGGACGAAATTTCCGCCAATAAAACCGGCCCCGCCGGTCACCAACCACGTCGGCATGCAACGCTCCAACTAGAGAAAAAATTATCTATCAACCGCACCACCGCGCAGATATCGCGGTGGCGATCCTACTAGCAATCCTTAACCGATGTACCGGATAAAGCGCTGACTTTCCCCTAGAACGGAATATCGTCATCCGCGAAGTCATCGCCGAAGTCGTTCGACTTCGCCGTCGCGGCTTCACGACGCGGCGCGGCGGCTTGGCGGGGGGCCGGACGCGAGGTCCGCTCCTCGCGGTCGAAATCGCGCCCACCGCCCTCCGAGCCACCACCACCACCGCCCAGCATCTGCATCTCGTCGGCAACGATGTCGGTGAAGTACTTCTCGACGCCGTCCTGGCCCGTGAACTTGTCATAGCGTATCGAGCCTTCGATATAGACCTGACGCCCCTTTTTCAGGTACTCGCCAGCGATCTCGCCCAGCTTGCCGAACAGCTTGACCCGGTGCCATTCGGTCTTCTCGATCTGCTGGCCATCCTTGTCCTTGCGCACGCTGGTGGTCGCCAGCGACAGGGTGCAGATGGCCATGCCGCCCTGGGTGTATTTCATGTCGGGATCGTTGCCGAGATTGCCGACCAGGATCACCTTGTTGATGCCACGTGCCATGAATGCGGTCCTATGTGGTCGCCGGCGGCGACGGGCAGGCAAGTATACCGGCCCATCGGGCGGGCACGGTCGGGCCACTCCCATCCGTGCCCTCGGATTTCCGCCCGGCCGCGAACGCCTATAATCGCCGGTCCCCCGTAGTCTGGTCACCCATGCACGCTTCCGCCCCACACCCAGCGAACCCCGGCCTGGATGAGATCCAGGCGCTGGCCCGCGATGACATGGCCGCGGTCAACGCGTTGATCCGGCGCCGCCTGGCGTCCGACGTCGTGCTGATCAACCAGGTCTCCGAGTACATCATCAATGCGGGGGGCAAGCGTCTGCGACCGATGTTGCTGCTGCTGGCGGCCGGGGCGCTGGATCACCGTGGGCCGGACGCGCACCAGCTGGCGGCGGTGGTCGAGTTCATCCACACCTCCACCCTGCTGCACGACGACGTCGTCGACGAATCCGACCTTCGCCGGGGTCGCAAGACCGCCAACGCGGTCTGGGGCAACGCGGCCAGCGTCCTGGTCGGCGACTTCCTATATTCGCGCAGTTTCCAGTTGATGGTGGAACTCGAGTCGATGCAGGTGCAGACGATCCTCGCCGACACCACCAACCGGATCGCCGAGGGCGAGGTGTTGCAATTGCTGCACGTTCGCAACCCCGACACCGACGAGGCGGCCTACATCCGGGTCATCGAGCGCAAGACCGCCGTGCTGTTTGCCGCCGCAACCCGTCTGGGCGCGCTGTTGGCGGGCGTGGACCAGGCGACCCAGGACAAGCTGCACGATTACGGCCTGAATCTCGGCTTCGCCTTCCAGATTGCCGACGACGTGCTGGACTACGCCTCGGACGCGGAAACCCTGGGCAAGAACCTCGGCGACGATCTCGCCGAAGGCAAGGCCACCCTTCCTCTCATCCACGCCATCCGTCACAGCGACCACAGCACCGCGGAGAGCCTGCGCGCAGCGATCCAGAACGGTGACACCGGAGCTCTGCCGGTCGTACTGGCGGCGATCAACGCCACCGGCGGGCTGGAATACAGCCGCCAGCTGGCCCGCGACTATGCCGCCCGCGCCGTGGCTGCGCTGGAAGGACTGGATGACAACGCTCATCTGCGCGCGCTGCGCGGACTGGCCGACTACGCGGTCAGCCGCGACTACTGAGTTCTCGATTGGGCGCGCGTGCGACTCAGGCGATGCCCAGTCCCGGGATTGCGCTGATCGCATCCGGGTCAAACCCGGCCAGCGAGGCGAAGTGCCGGCCCCGCGCGACATAGTCGCGGTACGGACCGAAACTGGGCGCACCGGGCGAGAGCAGGACCACGCCATCACCGTCCAGGGCCGCCCGCGCCTTGCTGACGGCATCCGCCAGGCCCTCGCCCCGCAGCAGGACGAATTCGCCGTTGTCGGCCATCGGCGCCAGCAATTGATGGATACGCGGACCATTCGCGCCCATTGTGACCACCACCTCCGGCGCACGGCCGGCAAGCCCTTTGGCGAACTCCGACCAGTCAACGCCGCGGTCATGGCCACCCAACAGGATTGCGACGCGTCGGTGGGCAAAGCATTCCAGCGCCGCCAGGCTCGCATACGGGGTCGTGCTGATCGAGTCGTTTACCCAGCCAAGGCCGTCGCGGGTCCCGAGCGACTGAAGACGGTGCGGCAGCGGGGTGAAGTCGTGTGCGAATGGCGCCAAAGCCGCCGCGTCCAGGCCCATCGCGTCCAGCACGGTCAGTGCCGCGCAGAGGTTGCCACGATTGTGGCGTCCCGGCAGCGGCAGTGAGGACACATCCATCACCCGGCTATCCCGGTCGAATAAGACATCGCCGCGAAGGTGCCAGCCGGACTCGTCGCCAAACCAGCGAATCTTGCTGTCGGGCAGTCGCAGCGCCACAAGTCGCGGGTCCGCCGCATTCAGGACAGCGACCCGGGGGCGAGCCCCGGTGACGAGCTGGAGCTTGTCCGCCACGTAGCGGTCTTCGCTTCCATGCCAGTCCAGGTGCTCCGGAAACAGGTTCAACACCACCGCGATATCCGGACGCACGCCGCTGGCGGCGACGTCGGCTGTCTGGTAGCTCGACAGTTCGATGACCCAGCTTTCCGGGATCTGGTCGGGCGCCGCATCCAGGAGCTCCAGCAACGGCAGACCGATATTCCCGGCCAGCGCGGTGCGGCGGCCCGCAGCGCGCAGCAGGTGGGCGAGCAATGCAGTGGTCGTGCTCTTTCCCTTGGTACCGGTGATGCAGACAGTGTTGCGGGCGATGCCTGCAGCGTCGCCCTGCTCCGCAAACCACAGAGCGGTGCCGCCGATGAAACGCGTGCCGCTTGCTGCAGCAGCTGCCGCTGCCGCACCGTAGGGGCTGATACCGGGCGATTTGACCACAATCTCGAACGCCGCCAAACGGTCCGTGGACGCATCACCCTCCACATTCAAAAGCTCGTCACCCAAACTGCGGGCGGCCGCCATTTCGTCAGGTGTGCACAAGAGTGTCACTGGCAGAGTCGGCAGCCGGGAGCGGATCGCACGCCACGCGGCCTGTCCTTCCCTGCCCCAGCCCCACAAGGCGACACGACGCCCTTCAAGCTGCGAGATGCGCACGCAGACGTTCCCACAACGGCGCCGGAATGCGGTGTTGATCATCGAGTTCCAGCAACCGCTCGATGCCAAGGTCCGCGGCCTCGAGCCGAGGGCTGATCTCCTCCGCGAACCGCTTTACCAGCGCGTCCTCCCGCCAGTCCGCCCGATCCACCAGCGCGGCCATCGCCGCACGCGACTCGATGCCTTCGCCGACACATTCAAACGGCTTGTGGTCGTGGTACTCGAGCAGCGCGTCGTAGCCAGCCGTCTGTGCGGGATCGTCCAGCAGGTTGCGGCCGAATATGCCCACCAGCCGGGCCTTGGGCATGAAGGGCGCCAGGGCCAGGAAAACGAAATGGCACTTGGGACAGACTCCACACCAGCGGTTGACCGGACGCTCACCGAGGATGTGGAAGTTGCGGTTGCAACTGGAGAACCAGGCGTCGTAGCGGTCGATGCGCGCAAACTGCCGCGCCACCGCCAACTCGCTCAACGGACGCAGCAACGAGCAGTAGTGCAGGTCCGCGGCAACGTGCCGGCTGACATGCTCACCAAAGGCGGCTTCAAACGCCCATCCCTTGGACCACTGGTGGTTGACCTCGGTCGTGCTCTGGCCGTCCTCGCTGCGGATCAGGCTGCCGTAGCTGGCCGAACGCTCGTTGGAGAACACCACCTGGTCGACGCCCCGCAGCAGCGCTGCCAGCACCAGGATCGCCGAGTTCACCGCGGTGACCGGGATATGGCCGTTCCAGGCGCCCTGGCGGTTGAAATCAAACAACTGGGGGGCCAGTGCGCGACCGATATTCAGCATCGGCAGGCCGGTGCGCTCCGCGCAGGCCTTGATCAGCTGCGATCCGCCGATCCAGGTGACAGTCTGATCGATCGCCAGCGCCCGCAATGCCTCGATGCTGACCAGCGAGTCCTTGCCTCCGCCGATGGCCACGAGAGCGTGCTCGCGCAGCCCGGCCTTCGCCGCCAGCGGCGCATCTGCCGCGTCCGCCGGAAAACGGATCCGATCGTGCAGATCAAGCCCGTTGCGGTACGCGAACTCGCCCAGTCCGTTGAGATAGACCGTCTCCATCAGCCCGGCAGTCGCCTGATCGATCGCGTACGAATCGATCAGGATCTTCGGCGGGACCGCGGCCTTGTAGTAGCTCACGCCCGCCATCAGGTGGAGCAGCCTCAGGGCCTGTTCCACCGCCGCGGCGCGCGCGTGATCCAACTTGAACGGGGCCCCGGGAACGGTCACCGTCTCCACCAGCTCCGGACTGTCGTCGAAGGCGTAAACGAGCCGTGCGATGCCGGTGCTCGGGTCAAAGTCACAACGCACGAAACGGAAAGCGTTGATCGCATCGCGCTGGAACGTCCAGTTGATCATTCGATGATGTCCTCTGCCGGCAGGGCGCGCAGATTGTAGGTGTTCGCCATCGTCATGCCGTAGGCGCCGGTATCTGCCACCAGAATGACGTCATCTTCCGCAGTGGCGCTGGACAACAGTCGCTTGCGGCCGAGAACGTCGCCGGTCTCGCAGATCGGGCCGACGATCTCGAACGCGGTCGTCGACGTGTCTCCGTGTCGACTGAGGTTGTGGATGCCATGCCAGGCGTCGTACAGCGCCGGACGCATCATGACGTTCATGCCGCCATCACAGCCGATCCGGTGCACACCGTCCTTTTCGACCACCTGGGTGACCGAGAGCAGCAACACGCCGGCTTCGGCGACCAGATAGCGGCCCGGCTCGACCACCAGCGCGTAGCGGGGAAATGCCGCCTTGATCTCGTCCAGGCCATCGCGCCAGGCAGCCAGGTCGAAATCCTGCGCATCGGGCGTGTACGGAATCGGCAGTCCACCACCGATGTCGATGGTTTCCACGTCACCGGCAGTGTCGGCCAGCCCGGCCAGGTGCGCATACACCTCGCGCCAGTGACGCGGGTCTTCGATGCCGCTGCCCAGGTGCGCATGCAGGCCGCTGATGCGGATATCCAGCGTATGCGCGTGGGCCAGGAAGGCGTCGAAACGGGCCAGCGGCAGGCCGAACTTGGCCGCGACACCGCCCGTGCGGACCTTCTCGTGGTGTCCTTCACCGCGACCCAGATCCAGTCGCAGCCAGATCGTGCGACCGCGAAACACCTCCGGCCAGCGCTGCAGTGCCTCGATGTTGTCCAGTGTGACCGTTACCCCCAGCGCCAGCGCGGCTTCGTACTCGCGCCGGGGAGCAAAGCTGGGCGTGAACAGCACGCGTGACGGCGGCAGCTCCGGCAGCGTCGCGAACACGTGCTCCAGCTCACCCAGCGACACGCATTCCAGGCCGAGGCCCTCGTTGGCTACGGTGCGCAGGATGGCGGGGTGCGGATTGGCCTTGATGGCGAAGAAACACCGGTCCACGGCGTCCGTCGCCAGCATGTCGCGGGCCCGCTCGCGCACGGTCGGCAGGTGGTAGACATAGCGGGGCGTGCCCGCTTCGGCGCGGGCCAGCAGATCCTCCCGCTGCCCCACCCACCAGGGCTCGCGCCGCTGGGGGCTGCCGTATTCGATCTCGCGCCAGCTCGGGCCAAACACGTCGGAATCCAGCACAGGCATCGCTCCACTGCTGATCAATTCAGCATGCAACAACGGCAGCAAGCCGTCGGCATCCGCCTCGTCGATCACGAAGGTGAGGTTGAGGTCGTTTGAAGACTGCGAGATCAGGTGCACGCGCTCGCGCCCGAAGGTCGCCCAGACGTCGGACAGGCGATGCAGCAGCGAGCGCATGCCACGACCAGCCAGGGTGATACCGGTGCACGGGGCGATCACCTTGACCCGGCAGACCTTCGCCAGATCGGTCGCCAGCGCTTCCAGCACGTTGCTGGTCACCAGGTTCTGGCTGGGGTCCAGCGAGATGGTGACGTTGGTTTCCGAGGAACCGATCAGGTCGACCGACAGGCCGTGCCGCTTGAACAGCTCGAAAATGTCGGCCAGGAAGCCGACCTGCTGCCACATGCCGATGCTTTCCATCGACACCAGCACCACGCCGTCGCGGCGACTGATCGCCTTGACGCCGGGTATCGCGGCCGCAGTGGCGTCGATCCGCGTTCCGGGAAGCTCGGGACGCGACGTGTCCAGGATCATCATTGGCACGCCGGCCCGGCGACAGGGCCCGATCGAGCGCGGATGCAGCACCTTGGCACCGGTGGTCGCGATCTCCTGCGCCTCCGCGTAATCCAAGCGGGTGAGCAGGCGCGCATCGGGCACCTCACGCGGGTTGGCGCTGAACATCCCCGGCACGTCGGTCCAGATCTCCACCCGAACCGCGCCCAGCAACGCACCAAAACACGCCGCCGAAGTGTCCGACCCACCGCGACCGAACACGGCCGTGCCACCGTCATCGTGGCGCGCGATGAATCCCTGGGTCAGCACCAGTGGGGATGGCTGCTGCGCGAAGCGATCGCTGAAGTCCGGTTCGATCTCACGCCGTGGATATGCCGACAGTCGCAATGCCGCCTCGGTGCGATTGGGCTCGTGTCCCGCCTGCAGCCAGTCGCGCGCGTCACACCAGCCGAAGTCAAGACCCTGGGCGCACAGGTAGGCCGCGCCGATCGTCGACGACAGCAGCTCTCCCTGGGCCAGAACCTCGGCTTGCCAGGGGAGCGTCCGCGCGGCAGCACGCGGATCTTGCAGCAGACCTTCCAGCTCCAACAGGCGCGCACCGAGCACCTGATCCGGATCCAGGTCCAACTCCTCGCAGAATGCGCGATGGCGATGCACCAGTGTCGCCACCCGCGCGACCGCATCGTCACCGTTGCAGATGGCCTGCAACTCATTGGTGACCCCGGACATCGCGGATACGACCACGAGGACGCGCGCGCCCTCCGCCGCACCGCGCTCGACGGCCATGCGACCAATCGTGTCCCAACGGTCACGCCTCGACACCGAGGTTCCACCGAACTTGAGTACCAGCCACTTCTGCACTTCAGCCACCTATCCGATCTCCTGGTTCCAGCCGATGACCGGAAAGGGAAAAAACAACGATGTGCATCCTATCGCCTGAACAGCGTCGCGCGGTAACGCGCGCGGCAAAAAATCGAGAGTCGGGCATCTCACCCCGGTGAAGTACCGGCGAGAAGTCACGCCGCGAACCCGCTCCGGGTCTGCATACCTCTGCAAAGGCACTAGAATCCATTGGCGCACGGTCAGGACCGCGCTCCCGCCGCGGTATTTCCGCGCTTGATCGCAGCCGTGTCGCCGCCCTTATTCACTGGACTCCACCGCAATGACCCAGCGCCGTTACCTGCAACTGGACGTGTTCGCCGACCGGCCCGGTGCCGGCAATCCGTTGGCCGTGGTGCTCGACACCGATGGTCTGGATGCGGCGACGATGCAGGCGATCGCACGCTGGTCGGACCGTCCGGAAACCACGTTCGTGTTCGCTCCGGTCACCGCGGGCGCTGACTACCGCATCCGCATGTTCGCCCCGGACCGGGAAGTGCCCTTCGCGGGTCACCCCAGCATCGGCACCGCATACGCGGTGTTGCAGGCGGGGATGGCCGCGGTCACCGACGGGCGCATCGTGCAGGAAGGCGTGACCGGGCTGTTGCCGCTGCAGGTGGACGACCACGATGGCCAGCGCTCCATCGCCATCCGCACCCCGACCGCGCGAGTGGCCCAGGTCGGGCGTGCGGACGACATGAAGCTGGCTCCGGCGCTGCGCGGCTTGCCACTGGGCGGATTGCCACCTGCGCTGATGGACGGCGGGCGTCGCTGGTGGGTGGCGGAGCTCGCCGGCGAGGACGCGCTCCGGTCGGCCACACCGGACTGGACGGCAATCGAGCAACTGGCGGCGAGTACCGATTCGATGGGCGTGCTGGCCTTTGCCCGTTCTGAAGGCGGCGAGCATGACCTGGCGGTGCGTGCGTTCGTCGGTGCCGGCACCCCGTTCGAGGACGCGGCGTCCGGGGCCGCCAATGCGGTGCTCGCGGCCTGGCTGCGCGAGAACGATGCCCTGCCCGGTCGCAACGGCCGTTACGTGGCCAGCCAGGGGCGTGAGGTGGGATTCGACGCGCGCCTGCATCTGCGCGTCGACGACGATGGCGAGGTCTGGTCCGGGGGCAGGGTCTGCCCCATCGTCACCGGCACCATCGACTGGTAACCGCGGTCACGCACGCAAACACCCAACTCGGCGTGCCAAGCGCTAGGATCAGCTGGCTGGCGACGAATATGTCGCTGGCGACCCGGCAGGTCCCTGACGACTGCCCGACGGTCCGGTAATCGTTGCAGGAGTTTCCATGCGTACAGCCGTTGTCGTCGTGTCTCTTGTACTGGCCTCAATCATTGTTGCAGGCTGCTCCACCCTGACTGCGATGGGTTCCATGCTCGGCAGCCAGGTGACGTTCACCCAGCCGCAGCTACAGCGGTCTCTGGACCGCAATTTCCCGCGGGACTTCGACAAGCTCGGCGGACTGGCGACCCTGCGGATCGGCAAGCCGAGCCTGTCCATTCCCTATGACAGCGACCGGCTTCGGCTGAGCCTGGATGCGAGCGCGCTGACCGCAGCAAGTGACCAGCCCCACCCGCTCGGGCGCATCCAGATCGCCAGCGGCCTGCGTTTCGACACGCGCACACTCGGCCTGCACCTGCAGGACCCGGTGATTGAGACCATTGACGGCGCCAGCGGCTCGCTGAATGACGCCTCGCGCGAACTTATCAACGCCTGGCTGGCCGCGTTCGCGGTCGAGGAGCCGATCTACCGGCTCGACCACGAGCTGGTCCAGCGGCTGGTGTCGCGTCGCATTGGTGCAGCACGGATCGACAACGGGGTGGTGGTCCTGGATGTCTCGCAGTAATCCCCTGCGCTTCTTGTGTTGAACGTACCGGATGGGCCAAGGATCGGATCGGTCGACGCACCACGGGTCGTTCTCGACACCAATGTCTGCCTGGACCTGCTGCTGTTCGACGATCCCCGCGTCGCCGCGTTGGCGCAGGCGCTGCAATCTCGCCAGCTCATCGCTGTAGCCAACGCCGACACCCGCGCCGAGTGGCGGCGCGTACTCGGCTATCCCGCCTTGGGCTTGGACCCGCAGCATCAGGATGAACTGATCAAAGCGTTTGACACCCTGGTCGCGGATGTCGGGAATACGCCCCCGGCGGCCCTATCCATCACGGCGGCGCTGCCACTGCCGCGTTGCGTCGATCCCGATGATCAGAAGTTTCTCGAACTGGCCCGGGATGCGGGCGCGCGTTGGTTGCTCAGCCGCGATCGCGACCTGCTGGTGCTGGCAGCACGCTGCCGGCGAGCAGGGTTGTTCTCGGTCCTGAGCCCGCAGGCGTGGGCGACCGGATTGTCACGGTCGCTCGCGTCGTAGCGGCCCAGCGGAAGGCGGGGCGATTTTGCGCCGCTACTGCATGTACCAGCCGTGGCTGACCACAATGCTTTGCCCGGTCAATGCCGCGCTGGGGAATTCGGCCAGGAACCGCACCGTCTGCGCGACATCCTCGACCGTGGTGAAGATGCCATCGACGGTCTGCCCCAACATGACCTTCTTGACCACTTCTTCTTCGCTGATGCCCAGCTCCCGCGCCTGCTCCGGGATCTGCCGGTCCACCAGCGGCGTGCGGACGAAACCGGGGCAGACGACGTGGCTGCGCACGCCGCGGCTGCCGCCCTCCTTCGCCAACACGCGCGCAAGGCCCAGCAGGCCGTGCTTGGCAGTAACGTAGGGCGCCTTCAATTTGGACGCCTCGTGGGAATGCACCGAGCCCATATAAATCACCACCCCGCCGCGGCTGCCGCCGTGGCCGTCGTCGCGGTACATGTGAGGCAGCACCGCCTTGGTGGTCAGGAACGCGCCGTCCAGATGGATGGCGAGCATCTTCTTCCAGTCGGCGAACGCGTAGCTCTCGATCGGATTCACGATCTGGATGCCGGCGTTGGATACAAGGATGTCGATCGGGCCCAGCGTCGCCACTGCGGACTCGATGCCGGCGTTGACCGCCGCCTCATCGGTGACGTCCACCGCGATGCCCAGCGCCTCGCCACCGGCCTCCGTGATCGCCTCGGCCACGGCGTTGGCGCCATCCAGATTGATGTCCGCAATCGCCACCTTGGCTCCGGCACGCGAGAGCTCAAACGCGATTTCCCTGCCGATGCCGCTGGCCGCACCGGTGACAACGGCGACCTTGCCTTGGATCGAACTCATACCGGACTCCTGGAACAGTGCAAACGGACCGTCGATCTTAACCAGTCAGCGGACGACGCACGCGCGACCTGGGGTGCACCTATGTCCAATTGCGCTGCCGTTGCGTACTCAGCTTTCGCGCTTTTTGCGTGGCTTTGATTTGGGCTGCAGGATCGTCCCGGTGCAGGTGTCCGCGCCGCAGTAGCAGGCCCAGATCCGCTTCATCTTCGGGGTATGCGCCTCGGCCAGGGTGATGCCGTAGTTGTAGACCAGCTCGTCACCGGGCTCGATGTCGCTGATCGCCTCAATGAACACGCGATCCAGGCTGCGGTCCTCGCCTTCGTGCTCGACCAGAAGCGCCTCGCAGTTGGGCTCGCAGCTGTGGTTGATCCAGCGCGCCACCCCACCCTTGAAGTTGCCGTCGATGACGTACTCGTCGTTGAGGGTGAAAAAGAAGGTGTGCCCGGAGGACGCATCGCCGCTGTCGCCAGCGTCGACCTCAGCGTGAGTGCGGCGGGCGCCGGTGTATTCAACGATCCGCTCGCCCTTGGCGATCGGTGCGACGGCGAACACGCCGGTGCCGTGGATGGCGGAATGGCGGGCGATGATCTTGCGCGGCATGCAACGGTTCCAGCTGGAGACAGTCCCCTATTGTGGCCCAGCCACCGCTGCGGGCCATAGCTGGTGCGACGTGCGGCCGACCAGGCTGGATTTCCGGCATCTGAACGCCCCACTCGTCATTCGGCTTGGAAGCGCGGGCAACAATCCGTACAATTACGGTACTGATTAAGGAGAACCCATGTTGCGGGTCACCAAACTCACCGACTACGCCACCGTTGTGCTGACCGTGCTTGCGGCGAATCCGTCGCTGGTGCTGAGCGCACCGGAGCTGGCGGAGCGCGCCGGACTGGAGACCCCGACCGTCAGCAAGCTGCTCAAGCCGCTGGCCCAGGCCGGCCTGGTGGAGGGTTTTCGCGGCGCCAACGGCGGCTACCGGCTGACCCGCGCTCCGGATGCGATCAGTCTGGTCGAAATCGTCGAGGCGATGGAAGGCCCGCTGGCGATGACCGAGTGCAGTATCCACGAAGGCAACTGCGGCATCCAGGACTCCTGCCACGTGCGCGCCAACTGGCGCCATATCAACGACGTGGTCGCCGACGCGCTGCGTTCGGTCAGTCTGGCGCAGATGCTGGTTCCGCCGCGACCGGCCGACACACCGCTTCCGGGCCCGAGGCGCATCGACCTGCGCCTGGCCAGTATTTGACACCCCTAATTTGAGACAGGACAGGCAGCCCATGGCCACCCAGACGATCGAAAACGCCACACCCGCCCCACCGACGCCGCCCTCGGGCGATGGCAGCAACCGCGAGATCCATGCGCAGCTCGGACGCACCTACGAAGCCGGCTTCATTACCGACATCGAGACCACGAGCCTGCCGCCGGGTTTGAACGAGGACATCATCCGCCAGCTTTCCGCGATCAAGGAAGAGCCCGAGTGGATGACCGAGTGGCGGCTGGAAGCTTATCGCCACTGGCTGACGATGCCGATGCCGGACTGGGCCAAGCTGGACATCGCGCCGATCGACCTGCAGGCGCTCAGCTACTACTCCGCGCCCAAGGGTCCGAAGTACAAGTCGCTGGACGATGTGCCGCAGGAGCTGATCGACACCTACGACAAGCTCGGTATCCCTCTCCACGAGCGCGCCAAGCTGGCCGGAGTCGCGGTCGACGTCGTGTTCGACTCCGTTTCGGTGGGCACCACCGTGCACAAGGAGCTGACCGAGAAGGGCATCATCTTCTGCTCGATGTCGGAGGCGATCAAGAACCACCCCGAACTGGTGCGCAAATACATCGGCAGCGTGGTTCCGCCGGGTGACAACTACTTTGCCGCACTGAATTCGGCGGTGTTCTCCGATGGCAGCTTCGTGTTCATTCCGGCCGGGGTGAAATGCCCGATGGAGTTGAGCACCTATTTCCGCATCAACGCCGGCCATACCGGCCAGTTCGAGCGCACGCTGATCATCTGCGAGGACCGCGGCAAGGTCTCCTACCTGGAAGGCTGCACCGCACCGATGCGCGATGAGAACCAGTTGCACGCGGCGGTGGTCGAGCTGGTCGCGCTGGAAGAGTCCGACATCAAGTACTCCACCGTGCAGAACTGGTATCCGGGCGACGAGAACGGCGTTGGTGGCATCTACAACTTCGTGACCAAACGCGGCGAATGCCGCGGCGCGCGCAGCCGGATCCACTGGACCCAGGTCGAGACCGGGTCGGCGATCACCTGGAAATACCCGTCCTGCGTGCTGATCGGCGATGACTCCACCGGCGAGTTCCACTCTGTCGCCCTGACCCACCACCGCCAGCAGGCCGACACCGGCACCAAGATGATCCACATCGGCAAGCGCACCAAGTCCACGATCATCAGCAAGGGCATCAGCGCCGGCCGTGGCCAGAACACCTACCGCGGCCTGGTCAAGATGACCTCCAGCGCGGAAGGTGCACGCAACTACACCCAGTGCGACTCGCTGCTGATCGGCAAGCAGTGCGGCGCCCACACCTTCCCGTATATCGAGGTACGCAACCCCACCGCGACCGTCGAGCACGAGGCGACCACCTCCAAGATCAGCGACGACCAGATGTTCTACTGCCGCTCGCGCGGGATCGGCGAGGAAGACGCGGTGTCGATGATCGTCGACGGCTTCTGCAAGCAGGTGTTCCGCGAGCTGCCGATGGAATTCGCCGTGGAAGCCAAGGCGCTGCTGGAAGTGAGCCTGGAAGGCGCGGTCGGCTAGACCCCATTCCCGCGTCCGGCCATCGCGGCCGGACCCGACATTTTCACCCGCTACGGCGGGACACCGGATAATCACCATGCTGAAAATCGAAAACCTCCACGTCCGCATTGGCGACAAGGAAATCCTCAAGGGTCTGAACCTGGAGCTGCAGCCGGGCAAGGTGCACGCGATCATGGGCCCGAACGGCTCGGGCAAGTCCACGCTGGGCAACGTCATCGCCGGTCGCGAGGGCTATGAGATCACCGCGGGCTCGGTCAGTTTCTTGGGCCAGGACCTGCTTACGATGGAACCCGAAGAGCGCGCCGCGCTGGGCGTGTTCCTGGCGTTCCAGTACCCGGTCGAGATCCCGGGCGTGAACAACACCTACTTTCTGCGCACCGCGTTGAACGCCCAGCGCAAGGCGCGCGGTGAGGATGAAATCGACTCGATGCAGTTCCTCAAGCTTGTGCGCGAGAAGCTGGCCGTATTGCATCTGAAGGACGAGCTGCTGCATCGTGGCGTCAACGAAGGCTTCTCCGGCGGCGAGAAAAAGCGCAATGAGATCTTCCAGTTAGCGTTGCTGGAGCCGAAGCTGGCGATCCTCGATGAGACCGACTCGGGTCTGGACATCGATGCACTGAAGACAGTGGCGGAAGGCGTCAACGCGCTGCGATCACCGGAGCGGATGTTCCTGGTCATCACGCACTACCAGCGGCTGCTGGACTACATCAAGCCCGACGTGGTGCACGTGCTGGCTGATGGCCGGATCGTGGAAACCGGCGGGCCGGAACTGGCGCTGCAGCTGGAAGAGCATGGCTACGAGTGGATCAAGGGACGCATCGCGCCGGACGACGCACCGGAGGCGGTGGCCTGATGAGCGCATTGCTGGATTCGCTGACCGCCGGTTTCGACACCCTGCCGTCGCGCGATGCCGCCGGACTGGGCGGTGTTCGACGTGCGGCGCTCGACGCCGCGATGCGCGACGGGCTGCCGCACGCACGCGTCGAGGCGTGGAAGTACACGCCACTGCGCGCGCTTGAACGACGGACGTTCGAAACTGCCGGGCTCGCCCCCAGGATCGATTCAGCCCTGCTCGAGGCGATCCCCTCGCCGCGCATCGTCTTCGTCAACGGGCGCTACGACGAGGCCTGGTCCGACATTGCAAGGCTGCCCGAGGGCGTGACCCTGCAACCTTTGTCGAATGTGCTCGACGAAGGGGAAACCGACGCCGCAAGCTTCATGCAGCGCAGCTACGATCGCAGTGACGAAGTGTTCGCCCGACTCAACGCGGCGCTGGCGACGCAGGGCGTCGTGTTGCGGGTGGAAGCTGATCAGCGGCCGGCCGATACCATCCATCTGGTCTTCGTCGGCACCGGCGATACAAGCGACCGGGCCTGGCATCTGCGCCACCTGATCGAGCTTGGCGACGGCGCCCACTTGAAAGTCGTCGAGCACCAGCTGATGGCCAGCGAGCATCGCCATTTCGCCAACACGATCATGCAGGTGCAGCTGGGCAAGGGTGCTCGCCTGTCGCACGCGCGCCTGCAGGACGAGTCCACTGGTGCGACCCTGATCCACCGCACCGATGCGGTAGTGGGCGAGGATGCGGAGTACCGCCGTATCGACCTTGAACTGGGTGCCGGCCTGTCGCGCCACGAGCTCAACGTGGTGCTGCTGGGCAACCGCTCGCGCGTGCACGCCAACGGCGTTTTGCTGGCCGACGGCAAGCGCCATCTGGATACCCGCCTGGGCATCGATCACGCGGGCCGCGACAGCGCCTGCGAACTGGTGTGGCGCGGCATCGGCTCCGGGCGCTCACGCGCGGTCTTCCACGGCGGCATCCAGATCCGCCAGGGGGCGGATGGCAGCGATGCGATGCTCTCCAACAAGAACCTGCTGCTCAGCGAAGGCGCGGAAATCGATACCCAGCCGGTGCTGGTCATCCATGCCGACGAGGTGCAGGCGGCCCACGGCGCCACGGTGGGCCAGCTGGATCCGACCGCGATGTTCTACCTGCGCAGCCGCGGCCTGCCCGCCGACCAGGCGCGGATGATCCTGACCGCCGCGTTCTGCCGCGAAACACTGTCCGTGCTCGACGACACCGGCATGCACGATGCCGCGCTGGCAAGGCTTGACGGTGCGCTTGAACGGTCCATTCCGGCATGACCACCATGGCCTCAGGTAGTGCTCCCCAGACGTCCGGAAGCCCTTCAACCGCTCAAATGCCCACCGACTGGGCGAGGATCCGCGCCGACTTCCCGCTGCTGGCCCGACAGGTGCACGGCAAGCCGCTGGTGTATCTGGACTCGGCCAATACCGGTCAGAAGCCGGCCGCGGTGATCGAGGCGGTCGATGACTTCTACCGCCACCACAACGCCAATGTCAGCCGCGCGGTGCATGCGCTGGGTTCGGAGGCTACCGAAGCCTACGAAGGCGCCCGACGCAAGCTGGCCCGTTTCCTCAACGTGTCCAGCGACGAGCTGGTGCTGTGCAGCGGGACCACCTTCGCGATCAACCTGGTCGCCTACAGCTGGGCCTTGCCGCGGCTGCAGCCGGGCGATGCCATCGTGCTGACGCGGATGGAGCACCACGCCAATATCGTGCCGTGGCAGCTGATCGCCGAGCGGACCGGCGCCGTGCTCAAGGTCGCCGATCTGGACGACCGCGGTGACCTGGACCTCGAGCACCTGTATTCGCTGCTGATGCCTGAGGTTAAGCTGCTCGCCTTCACCCACGTGTCCAACGTGCTTGGCACGGTCAATCCGGTGCGCGAAATCTGCAAGCAGGCCCGCAAGCGTGGCATCACCACGCTGGTGGACGGCTCGCAGGCGGCGCCGCATCTGGCGCTTGATGTGGCGGCCCTGGGCTGCGACTTCTACGCCATCACCGGCCACAAGATGGCCGGCCCGACGGGCACCGGCGTGCTGTGGGCACGCTCCGAGCACCTGAAAGCCATGCCGCCCTTCCTCGGTGGCGGCGAGATGATCCGTGAGGTCAGCTTCGAGGGCACCGTGTTCAACGATGCCCCGCACAAGTTCGAGGCGGGCACCCCCAATATCGCCGGCTTCGTTGGACTCGGTGCGGCGGTGGATTACCTGGACGCGATCGGGATGGACAACATCTCGGCGCGCGAACAGGCACTGCTGGAATACGCCACCTCCGCACTGGAAAAAGTGCCTGGCGTGCGGATCTTCGGCAAGGCGCGCGAGAAGGCCGCGGTGATCAGCTTCCTGGTCGAAGGGGCCCATGCCCACGACCTGGCCACCCTGCTGGATCTGGAGGGGGTGGCTGTGCGCTCGGGCCACCACTGCGCGCATCCGCTGATGCACCATTTCGGCGTCCCGGCCACCTGCCGCGCATCGTTTGCGTTCTACAACACCTTCGAAGAGATCGACACGTTCGTGGCGGCCCTGGGCAAGGTGAGAAACCTGCTGGCATGAGCACGGCCACCCTGCAATTCCGCGCCGCCACCGTTGCCGACCTCGACGATTTGCTGGCGCTGGTCCAATCCGCCTACCGGGGCGAAGCCAGCCGCTCCGGATGGACCACCGAGGCCGACCTGCTGGATGGCCAGCGCACCGACGTAGCCGACCTGCAGGCCTGCCTGGCTCGCAGCAACAGCACATTGCTGGTTGCCGAGATGCCTGACGACACTGACTCCGGCCGACCCCGTATTGTCGCCTGCGCATACATCGCGCCCGACGAGGATCACCCCGCTGACGCCGCGCAGTTCGGCATGTTCGCGGTTCGACCACAGCTGCAGGGCAGCGGTGTTGGCAAGGCCGTAATGGGCGAGGCGGAGCGCATCGTTCGTGACGAGTGGCAACTGCCGTCGCTGCGAATGAGCGTGATCGACGTGCGCTCCGAACTGATCGCCTTCTACCAGCGTCGCGGCTACCGGCGCACCGGTGTGTACAAACCATTTCCCTACGGCGACGAGCGCTTCGGCGTCCCACGTCGCGCGGACCTGCGTTTCGAAATCCTGGAAAAGCGCCTGCGCACTGCGACGCAGGCAGAGGACCCCGGCAATGAGTGAATGGACCCTGGTCTGCAGCACGGCCGACCTGCTCCCCGGCGAGTCGACGGTTGCCTGGGACGGCGACACGCCGATCATGGTGGTCAACTTCGACGGCACGTTCTATGCGTTTGAAGACAAATGCTCGCATGAAGACTTCGAGTTGTCGGCCGGCCGCTTCGATGGGGAGACGGCAACCGTCGAATGCGTCCTGCACGGGGCGAAGTTCGACGTGCGCGACGGTAGCGCCCTGTGTGCGCCTGCCTACGAACCGGTGGTGAACTTCCCGGTAAAGGTCGAGAACAACAAGGTCTGGACCCGCGACGACCGCTGAGTTGGCGCCCAAATTCGCACGTTAGCGGACCACTTGTTGCCGTGGTCTATCGCCCCTCAGTTGCGAACGATTCTCGATTGCGTTTACCATTGCGCCGTTCCTGCAGCGGCGCCAGACCGGCCTTGAGGTCGGCGGATCCTTCGTTCCGGTGCCTCCGCGGGTCTCCCCTTCAATCGAACCAGGGTGGTCATCCGCCCCTCGCGGCCGCACCACGCCTGGCTCCCCACAAGGCACCCGAATGTCCCCCATCACCAGCCGCAAACACGCGGTATCACCGCGCAAGCCCGGCACTACCCCCTCCTCCTCCAGCCTGTCGGTCTCCCTGCTGACCGGACTGGTGCTGGCCGCGCCGCTGGCCGCATCGGCGCAGTCGCCGGGGGGTCCCGCCGCCGATGCCACGGATTTCGAGACGGTCCACGTCGAGGGCAAGCGCGGCAAGGTGTATTCGTCCGGGCAACTGTCCTCGCCCAAGTTCAGCCAGCCGCTGCTGGATACCACCCAGACCATCAATGTGATTGGCAGTGACCTGTTCAACGAGCAGGGCGCCACCAACCTCACCGAAGCACTGCGCAACAGCCCCGGCGTGGGCACCTTCTACGCGGGCGAGAACGGCAACACGACCACCGGCGATGCGATCTACCTGCGCGGCTTCGACACCTCCGGCAGCATTTTCGTGGACGGCGTGCGGGACCTGGGCTCCATCTCGCGCGACGTGTTCAACATTGAGCAGATCGAAGTGGCGAAAGGCCCGGCGGGCACCGACAACGGACGTACCGCTCCCACCGGCGCCATCAACCTTGTCAGCAAGCAGGCGCACGGCCACGATCGCACCTCGGTCAGCGGTTCCTACGGCAGCGCCGAGCAGAAGCGTGTCACCGCCGACTGGAACCAGACCCTGGGCCAGACCAGTGCACTGCGCCTGAACCTGATGGCCCAGGACAGTGGCGTTCCCGACCGCGACACCATAGAGAACAAGCGCTGGGCGATCGCGCCGTCGCTCGCTTTTGGTTTGGGCACGGATACGCGCACCTACATCAACCTGCTGCACGTCCAGCAGGACAACCTCCCCGACGGGGGCGTACCGACCATCGGCCTGCCGGGCTACAGCTCGCCCGACCCGACCCGACCGCAACTCGGTGACGCCCCTCCGGTTGCCTCCAGCAACTTCTACGGCACCTTGTCGGACTACGACGACGTCACCGCCGACATGGCGACCCTGCGCCTCGAGCACGACCTGTCGCCCGCGACCCAGCTGACCAACACCACCCGCTGGGGCAGCACGAAACAGGATTACCTGCTGACGGCGTTCATGGGCTCGGCGGCCAATCTGGTCACACCGGACCTGGACGACCCCTCCGGCTGGACTGTGGCGCGCTCGTTGCCGACGTTCAAGAACCGGCGCAACAAAATCATGACCAACCAGACCGCGCTCGCGACCCGGCTTGACGCCGGCGCGATCCGGCACGACCTCACCACCGGCCTGGAGCTGACGCGCGAAGAACTCGACACGCGGGGCGTTGCTGCGCGCGACGGGACTTCGTGGCCCGCAGCAGACCTGTATCGCCCCGACCCGGCGGTTACCGGCCTGCAGTGGAGAAGAAACGGAGCACGCGGCGAAGGACGCACCGACACGCTGGCGGCGTACGTGTTCGACACCATCACCTTCAACGACCAATGGCAGGCCAACGGCGGTTTACGCGCGGATCGCTACAAGACCCGATTCCGGAGCACGGTGCCTTGCGGTGGCCGAGGCCCGGATTGCGGAGTCCTCGATGAAGGCGTCATCGTGCCCGGGGTGGACGCCCGGGCGTCCGACACGCTGCTGAACTGGAAATTGGGTGCGCTGTACAAGCCTGCGCCCAACGCCAGCTTCTACGCCAACTACGCGGTCGCCCAGCAACCTCCCGGTGGCGGCAACCTGGAGTTGAGTGATGCCGAGAACAGCGCCAACAATCCAGCCCTGGACCCGCAAAAGGCCCGCACCGCGGAAATCGGCACCAAATGGAGCGTGCTTGATCAGCGCCTGATGCTCACCGCTGCCCTCTACGACACCCGCATCAGCAACGAAGTGGTGCGCGATCCGGTGGACCAGCAGTACTACCAGACCGGCCGCAAGCGAGTCCGCGGCGTGGAGCTCAGCGCGGTCGGCCAGATCACCGATGTCTGGTCGGTGTCGACCGGATTCACCGTGATGGACACCGACGTGCTGTCAGGGCCCGCGGTCACCAGCGACGGATCCACCGACCTGACCTACACCCCCAAGCGCGCGTTCACCGCCTGGTCCACCTATGAGCTTCCCAACGGGCTGACCTTTGGTGGCGGCGCGCGCTACTCCGGGGAGCTCAAGCGCGGCGTCGATGGCGCGGTGGGCACCCCGGCGTACACAAAGGATTACTGGGTCGTGGATGCCGTGGCCAGTTACGCGGTGTCGTCCAATCTCGACCTGCGCCTGAACCTGTACAACCTGCTGGACCAGGACTACGTCGCGGCAATCAACAAGAGTGGCTACCGCTACACGCCCGGCGCGCCGCGCTCCGTGCTGCTCACCGTCATTTACCACTTCTGATTGGAGCGCGCGATGTTGCTTCACGTCCCCGGCGTACTGGACCGCGACACCCTCGTGCGGATGCGGGCCGCACTCGATGGGGCGGTCTGGACTGACGGCCGCGAGACGGTCGGCCCGCAGGGCGCCGGGGTCAAGCGCAACCTGCAACTGCCCGACGCCTCGCCGGTGCGCCAAGAACTTGGGCAGGTCGTAACCGCCGCACTGGCTGCGAGTCCGCTGTATTTCGCCGCCGCACTGCCACTGCGAAGCTTGCCACCGCGCTTTAATCGCTACCAAGGCGGAGGAACCTACGGCCTGCATGTGGACGGTGCGGTGATGACGCCGGCCGCCCCGCCGGGACAGGTCGCCACGACGATGCGCACGGACATCTCCTGCACGTTGTTCCTGTCCGAACCCGAGGACTACGACGGCGGCGAGCTGGTCATCCACGACACCTACGGAACGCACGAGGTGAAGCTGCCGGCGGGTGACCTGATCCTGTATCCATCCAGCAGCCTGCACATGGTTCAGCCGGTGACCAGGGGCGCTCGGCTGGCCGCATTTTTCTGGATCCAGAGCATGATCCGCGACGACGCCCAGCGCCGGATGCTGTTCGAGATGGACACCGCGATCCAGGCCCTGACCGACAGCGGTGCCGATGCCGCGGCCGTCCTGCAGCTTACGGGCGTGTACCACAACCTCTTGCGGCGCTGGGCGGAAACCTGACTCGGAACCGACCTTCGACAGCAGCCTGATTTAAAGGCACCTGCCATAGCGCGCGCCGTTGCAGGAGCGGATCAAAGCCTGTCGATACACCAACTGCTGGAGAGCGCAGCAGCGATGACATGCGAATGCATCATGGACAGGGATGGGGCGGAGCTACAGTCTGCCAACGACGTGGATTTTGGCGTGGCCAAAACAGTGCCACCCGCTGCAGATCCCTCTGCAGCGGGTGGCGTACATCCTTGTCCAGAGGTTCTCCCCTGAGCGTGGACTTCCTTGCCCACGACTCCACCTGTTTCGACATCCCGGTGTCTACGCAGGTGGTGTGTAGTCAGCGCTGGGCCACGTTCCCCGGTGTCTTGCCGGCGGCAGAGAGCGCAATGCGGTCACGGTTCTTCTCAATGGTCGCCAGACCGATGCCCTTGACCATTGCCAATTGCTCGACGCTGCGGAACGCGCCGTTGGCTTCGCGGTATTCCACGATGGCCTGCGCCTTGGCCGGGCCGATGTTGGTCAGCACCTGGGCGATTTCCGCTGCCTCGGCGGTATTGATGTTCACCGTCTCCTGCGCCCAGGCGATGCCGGTGAGCAGCATCGACAGCATCAGTGTTTTTGCAATCATCAGCAGTGAGTTCATGACCTGACTCCTTTGGTGGTGTTTGGGGTTCCATCCCCGAGGGCACGTGATCGGTGCCGGTGGATGAACTTTGGCCCAGCGCGCCATCTGCGGGAATCAACCAAGTCATGATGCGGATGTAAGGAGGACCCCCGGCATGGGGTAGGGGAATTCCGAGTCGACCGCCGGCGGTACAATGGCTCCCTTTCCAGATTCGGGTGCCCAACATGGATGCCAACCACATCGATTCCGCCGCCATCGACCGCGTTGTGGCCGACAAGTGGGACGCCGAGATCGTCCCCCAGCTGGTGGAATACATCCGCATTCCGAACAAGTCGCCGATGTTCGATGCCGACTGGGTCGAGCACGGCTACATGGAGCAGGCCGTCACCTTGATGGAGACGTGGGCGCGTGCGCAGTCGATCCCGGGGATGCAGGTCGAGGTGGTAAGACTGGAAGGGCGTACGCCGTTGATCTTCATAGAGATCCCGGCGGCCAACGGCGGCAGCAACGAGGATTGCGTGCTGCTCTACGGGCACCTGGACAAGCAGCCGGAAATGACCGGCTGGGATGACGATCTGGGCCCGTGGAAGCCAGTCATCAAGGGCGATCGCCTGTATGGACGCGGCGGCGCCGACGACGGCTATGCGATCTACGGCTCGCTGACGGCGGTGATGGCGCTGCACGAGCAGAAACTGCCGCATGCCCGCTGTGTGGTCCTGATCGAGGCCTGCGAGGAGTCCGGAAGCTACGACCTGCCCGCCTACGTGGACCACCTTGCGGAGCGCATCGGCAAGCCATCGCTGGTGGTGTGCCTGGATTCGGGCTGTGGCAACTACGATCAGCTGTGGTGCACCACCTCGCTGCGCGGCCTGGCCGGCGGCAACTTCACCGTCAAGGTCCTCAGCGAAGGCGTCCATTCCGGCGATGCCTCCGGCGTCGTGCCGTCCAGCTTCCGCGTCCTGCGCCAGTTGCTGTCACGACTGGAAGACGAGAACAGCGGCCGGATCATCGTCGAAGGCCTGCATGCCGAGGTTCCCGCCGAGCGCCTGGAGCAGGCACGGCAGGCCGCAGCGGTCCTCGGGACCGCGGTCTACGACAAGTTTCCATTGCTCGACGGCATGCAGCCGATGGACGCAGACCTGGCCGAGTTGGTGCTCAATCGCACCTGGCGCCCTGCATTGTCGGTCACCGGCATCGACGGCATGCCCTCGCTGGACTCGGCGGGCAACGTACTTCGCCCGCACACCGCGGTGAAACTCTCCCTGCGGCTCCCGCCAACCCTCGACGGCAAACGCGCGGGCGAAATCCTGAAGCAGACGCTGCTCGACAATCCACCCAACGGCGCGCATGTGGAGCTGGAACTGGAGAAATCATCCACTGGCTGGAACGCGCCGGCGCAGTCGCCATGGCTGACCCGGGCGATCGAGGACGCCAGCCAGGCCTGTTTCGGCAAGCCGGCGATGTACATGGGTGAAGGCGGGTCGATTCCGTTCATGGGCATGCTGGGCGAGAAGTTCCCGGGCGCCCAGTTCATGATCACCGGCGTCCTCGGCCCGCACTCCAATGCACACGGCCCCAATGAATTCCTGCACATTCCGATGGGCAAGCGGGTCACCGCCAGCGTTGCCCACGTGATCACCCGTCACCACGAAGCCGGACAGCGCGGCGAGACCACCGGTGTGGCCGCCGCCGGCAGCGTCCAGGAGCGCGGCGAGCACGGCTGCTGCTGAGTACCGGGCAACGCTCCATCAAGGGCGTTGCATCCAACTGCGCTGTATCGGAGAAGAGCATGTTCAACGGAGTTCTGGGTTACATCGCCGGCGGCGCCGTCATCGGCATCCTGGCCCGGCTTTTCAAGCCTGGGGCTGACCCGATGGGCTGGATAATGACCATTGTGCTGGGCATCGCCGGCGCCTTGGCCGGCGGCTGGCTGGCCACCGAAATGGGCGTCACCAGTCGACTGCTGGTGTGGGCTTTGGCCATCATCGCCGCGATGGTCTTGCTGGTGGTCCAGGAAATGTTCCGCGAACGCCGCCGATCGACGCGTCGTTGAGCCATCGCGGTTCCATTCACCTCATCGCGCGCCGGCGCTCCAGGCGCCCATCGGAGATTGCATGAACCAGGTTGTTGCCGAGTCCAACGAGCGCGCCGATGCGCGACTTGCATGGGCGCGCCAGGCGTCGGGCAACCCGGCGCTCATGCTTGTGCGCGCGTCGATGGATGCAGGTTTTCGCAGTTACTGGCGCAGCGCCGGACACGTCGGCAAGCCTTGGATCGTGATGGACTCGCCTCCCGACAAAGAGGACGTCGGACCGTGGCTTCGCGTGCGCGACCACCTCGAGCGCCACGGCGTTCGGGTGCCGCGCGTTGCGGCGCAGGATGAGCACACGGGCTTTGTGTTGATGGAAGATCTGGGCGGTCCGACCTATCTGCAGGTGATCACTGCCGACAACGCCGACGCCTTGTTCGATGCGGCGATCGGCGAGTTACTGAAGCTCCAGGCCCTGCCCTGCCCAGTCGATCTGCACGCCTACGATGACGAGCTGCTGGCGCGCGAACTGGCGCTGTTTGCGGACTGGTTCCTTGATCGTCACCTCGGCATCCAGCTGTCGGCAGCCGAGCGGGCAGCGCTGGCTGGGGCCAACCGCTTCCTGGTGGACGCCGCGCTGGCCCAGCCGCAGGTGTTCGTCCACCGCGATTTCATGCCGCGCAACCTGATGCCCGTGGACGCCGGCCCGGCCGTGCTCGACTTCCAGGACGCCGTCCAAGGACCGATAGCCTATGACCCGATCAGCCTGTTCAAGGACGCCTTCGTGAGCTGGCCCGAGGCCAAGGTCACGGAGTGGCTTGGCCGCTACCACGCGCGCGCACTCGCTGCCGGCCTGCCGGTTCCCGCGCTGGACCGGTTCCGCCGCGACGCCGACCTGATCGGCGTCCAGCGCCACCTTAAGATACTGGGCATCTTCGCCCGCCTCTGGCATCGCGACCGCAAGCCGCGCTACCTCGCCGATGCGCCCCGGTTCATCGCCTACCTGGATACCGTCCTCCCGCGGTATCCCGAGCTCACCGAGCTGGGCGTAATCATCGATCGGCATGTCAAACCGGCGATGGCAGCCCGTCCCTTCCAGCCACCGGCATGAAAGCCCTGGTCCTTGCCGCGGGTCGCGGCGAACGCATGCGGCCACTGACCGACAGCGTGCCCAAACCGCTGCTCACCGTCGCGGGCACACCGCTGATCGTGTGGCATCTGGAACGACTGGCCGGCATCGGTGTGCGCGAGGTGGTGATCAACACGAGTTGGCTGGCCGAGCAGTTCGAGCCGGTGCTTGGCGACGGAGGCCAGTGGGGACTGCAGCTGCGGTACTCGTACGAAGGGCCAGAGGCGCTGGAAACCGGCGGCGGCATGCTGCATGCGCTCGACCTGCTGGGCCACGAGAAACCGTTCATCGCGGTGAACGGCGATGTGTGGAGCGATTTCGATCCCGCGCTCCTGCCCCCGGAACCGCAAGGCGAAGCTCATCTGGTCCTCGTCGACAACCCGGTGCACCATCCGGAAGGCGACTTTTCCCTGAGTGACACGGGCCTGCTGTCGAGCGATGGGGCGAACCGACTGACCTTCGCTGGCATCGGTATCTACCGGCCCTCGCTGCTGGCGCCTTGGCGCAACGTGATCCACGTCACCGGGAACGCCACCGACAATCAGCCCCCGCGCTTCAAACTGGCACCCCTGCTACGGGCTGCAATGACCCGGGGGGAGGTCACCGGTGAACACCACCGCGGCAGGTGGACCGACGTTGGCACGCCGCAGCGGCTGGCCGAGCTGGACGCGTCCCTCAGCCGTTCAGGACCTGACGCAGGAATGGCACGGTGATCCGTCGCTGCGCGGCCAATGACGCCCGATCCAGCCGGTCCAGCAAGGCAGTCAGGCCGACCAGGTCGCGCTCGACACGCTTGAGCAACCAGTCCAGCGCCGCCTCCTCCAGCACCCAACCGCGCCGGCGCGCGCGCTGACGCAGGACCTCCCGGCGGCCATCGTCGTCCAGCGACTGCAGGTTGATCCGGCTGCACTGGGCCAGCCGCGAGCGCAGGTCAGGCAGCACCAGCGCCAGGTCATCGGGATTGCCACGCGCCGCATATACAAGGCGGGTACCTGCGGCGCGGGCGCGGTTGTGGACGTCGAACAAGGCGATTTCGTCGAGACGGTTACCCGCCACCACATCCAGCCCGTCCAGCGCCAGCAGGTCGTTGCCTTCCAGGGCCTCCAGCGCATCGCGCAGGCGACCGGCCGCCGCGGCCAGTGGCAGGTAGGCGGCACGGCGGCCGCTCGCTTCTGCCGCGGCGCAGGTTCCCAGCAACAGGTGGGTCTTGCCGGCACCGGCCGGACCGGCGAGATACAGCCAGTCGCTGCCCGCGCCAGTCGCCAGCGCAACCAGCTGTTCAAGCGCGCCCGGCGGCGGATCCACAAAGGTATCCAGGCGCTGGTCGGCCGGATAACGCAATGCCAGTGGCAACTGGGGCACGCCAGAATCCGGCAGTACTGCACCGGACGAGCTTGGCGCAAGCGACGCGGGGGTGCGTGACTTCACTCGCCTTTCGGCTCCGACGGAACTGCAAGGGGCGGCGTCGGTTCGCCGCCGACCACGATCATCGGAGACGGTGCGCCGGCGTAGAGACGGCTGTGGGTATAGCGCTCTTCCGCGTAGCGCAGCAACACGTTCACCACCGCCGCGCACGGCAGGGCGATCAGCATGCCGAGGAAGCCGAACAGCTGGCCGCCGGCAAGCACGGCGAAGATGACCGCGACTGGATGAAGGCCGATACGATCACCGACCAGCTTCGGCGTCAGCCAATAGCTCTCAACCAGCTGGCCCACGCCAAACACGACCAGCACCGCCAGAACGTGTTGCCAGTCGCCGTACTGCACCACCGCTGCGATACAGCCCAGCACCAGCACCGTGGCCGGTCCAACGTAGGGAACGAAGGTCAGGATGCCGCCAATGATGCCGATCAGGATGCCCAGGTCCAGACCCACGCCCCACAGACCTACGGCGTAGATCACGCCCAGCGCCAGCATGACCAAAAACTGCCCGCGCAGGAATCCGCTGAGGACGTCACTTGACTGGGTTGCCAGCCGGGTGACCGTCTGCAGATGGTCACGCGGGATCAGCGAGCCCACGCGCGCGACCAGCAGGTCCCAATCGCGCAGGGCGAAAAACGTCACCACCGGCAGCAATGCGATATTGGCCACCAGCGCAATCAGGGCGAAGCCGGATCGCGACATGTAGCCCAGCAGGCTGCTGGCAAATCCGCCTGCGCTCTCCCAGTTGGACCGAACCAGTTCGATCAGGTGGTTCAGGTCCAGCCAACCGGTGATTTCCATGCCGGTGCGCATCTCGACCCAGGGCATGGCAGTGGTGATGATCCACTGCTGGTAGCCCGGAATGGAGTCGACCAGGGTCATGATCTGCTCCTGGATCAACGGCACCAACAGCACCAGGCCAAGCACGACGAAAAGTGTCATGGCGGTGAACACGAGCAACACCGCGGTGTTTCGCGAACGCCCCGCGCGCTCCAGCCGATCCACCACCGGATCGCCCAGCCAGCCCAGCAGTGCGCCCAACACAAATGGCGACAGCACCGGTGACAGCAGCCACACCACCCAGAACAGCGCTACCGCGAGCGCGGCCCATTGCAGCCGCCGCAGGAAGCGGGCGATCTCGACCAACGGATCCCGGCTTTCCATCAGCGCAGCGTGTAGACCGGTACGGAACCGGAAGTGATCATGGGCTGATCATCCGTGGTGTCCCCTTCCGGTATGCCGACCGGACCGATGGACGTATCGCGGCCGCGATCGAGCGCCGCAAGGACACCGTCGCGCTCGACCATCATGTTGAACCCGCGCACCCCCGACAGCAGGTCGAGGTCGAACTCCAGGCGCTGTGGTGTCGCGAGCGCCGGGCGCATGCCACGCACCACCGTCAGCCCTTGCAGATAACCGGAAAGGCGCACGTAATCGTCGGCACTGCGCAGGCCCGTGAAGGCCACCCGATAAGTACCGGCCGGACCCGTATCAGGGCGTTTGGCGTAGCGCTTCATCAGTGCATCGGCGCTGCCATCGGCACCGGTCGCCATCAACTGGGTGGCACTGGGACCACTTTCCGACCAGCGCGACAGTACTTTGCCGTTATCCACGAAGATCCAGTCCGCCGTCCAGCCGCCGCTGCTGCGGTAGAGCTTGCCAATCAGCTGCATGGGTGGGCTGTAGCGCTGCGACGCACGCGCCACCGCTGCCGTATCGCCGCGCCAGATTGCACCCACCAGCGCGCGCTCGGCAGCGCTGCCATTGGGGAGACCGAGGCGATAGCCGCGCTCAACCGCCCTGTCCAGGGTCGATCGGACGGCATCGGCACTCTTCACGTCGACCAGCCGCGGACCGCTGCCATCATCGATGGCCAGCCACAGCACAGGCTTCGGCCGCGGCTGGGGCCAGACCGGCAGCGCCAGCGTCAAGGCCAGGTCATCAACGGCGGCCTCATCGAAGCGGACCACCAGCATCGTCTTGAAGCTTGGCGCGCCGCTGGCGGAGCGGCCCTCGTCCTGACGGTAGTCAAAACTCCGCACGTACTTCTCGGCCTGGCGCAGCTCGGCGCCCACGCCGGGTCGCGACGCGGCACCGCGGTCGCCCGAGAGCTTGCCCAGCACCTGCGCAAGCGCCCGCGAGAACGCCCGGCGACGCTCGTCGGCGCCCTGGCCCTTGACCGTCACTTCGGCGTTGTAGGCACCCTGCGCGACCGCGCGATCGCCCTCCACGCGTTGCGCAGACACGCCAAAACTGGCCATCGCGAACACGGCGACGCAGGCCCATGTCAGCCATCCGGCGCCCACCCGATTCCGTCCCTGCGAGGCTGCACCACGGCATTCGCCATCGTTTTTCCTGCCCGTTGCATACGCCATGGTGGTTCCCGTCAACTCGATGCCAGTCCGAAATGGTGCCGTACCGCCGCCGCGCCGTCCATTCGCGCGGGCCGTCGGCGTGGTTGGCTGCTAAAATCGCCGGCTACCCGTGCCTTCGAGCCTGCCGTGACCGCACCGTCCACACCCCCTCCCGCCCCAATGACCTACCGCGATGCCGGTGTCGACATCGACGCTGGCAACGAGCTGGTCGAACGCATCAAACCCTTGGTGAAGCGGACTTTCCGCCCGGAAGTGATGGGTGGACTGGGCGGCTTTGGCGCCCTGTTCGATCTTTCCGGCAAGTACCGCGAGCCGGTACTGGTGTCGGGTACCGACGGCGTGGGCACCAAACTGAAGCTGGCCCAGCAGTTCGGCCGCCACGACACCATCGGCATTGATCTGGTGGGTATGTGCGTCAATGACGTGCTGGTGCAGGGTGCCGAGCCGCTGTTCTTCCTGGACTATTTCGCCACCGGCAAGCTGGACGTCGAGACCACGGTTGCCGTGGTCGGCGGGATTGCACGCGGCTGCGAACTGGCTGGCTGCGCCCTGATCGGGGGCGAGACTGCCGAGATGCCGGATATGTACGCCCCCGGCGAATACGACCTGGCCGGTTTCACCGTCGGCGCGGTCGAGAAGGCCGAACTGCGCGACGGCAGCCGGGTTGCTGCCGGCGATGTGTTGATCGGCATCGGCTCCTCGGGCCCGCATTCCAACGGCTATTCACTGATCCGCCGCATATTTGATCGCGCGGGCCGGCCGGACGACGTGGCGTTTGACGGCACGGCGCTGATCGATGCATTGATGGCGCCCACCGCGCTTTACGTCAAACCGGTCCTGGCGCTGCTGCGCGGCGAGCACGGTGACGCGGTGCATGCCATGGCGCACATCACCGGCGGCGGACTGACCGAAAACATCGTGCGCGTGGTGCCGGAAGGCCTGGGCGTACGCATCGAGGCGTCCACCATCGTCCTGCCGCCCGTGTTCGATTGGCTGCAGCGCGAAGGCGCCGTGGCCGACGCCGAGATGTGGCGCACCTTCAACTGCGGTATTGGGTTCGTCCTGGTGGTGCCGCAGGACACGGTCGCCGCGGTCGAATCCGACCTCGACGGTCTCGCCCTGCCGCACCGGAGGATCGGTGAGGTGGTGGTGGCCGGCGGTGACGAACGCGTCCGGATCGCCTGATCCCGAGCGTCCGGTGATCCGCCGATGACTTCTCCGCTGCGCATCGCGGTGCTCGCCTCCGGGCGGGGCAGCAACCTGCAGGCGATCATGGACGCCGTCGCCGCCGGGACGCTGGATGCGCAGGTGGTCGGCGTGTTTTCCGACCGGCGGCGCGCGCCCGTCCTGGAGCGCGCGAAAGGCGCCGGCATTCCGGCTGTCCCGGTGCAACCGGCACGCTTCGCGGATCGCCAGCTGTACGAGGCGGAACTGTTTGGGCAGATCGACGCGACCCGCCCAGACCTGATCGTCTGCGCCGGCTACATGCGGCTGCTGGGCGCTGCGGCGGTGGATGCACGCGCCGGTCGCATCATCAACATCCATCCATCATTGCTACCTGCCTACAAAGGCTTGCACACGCACCAACAGGCGCTGGACGCGGGAGCCTGCGAACACGGCGCCAGCGTGCATTACGTCACCGCTGAGCTGGACGGCGGGCCGGTGATCGCGCAGGCATGCGTGCCCGTGGAGCCTGACGACGATGCGGAAACCTTGGCGGCGCGGGTCCTGCAGCGCGAACATCCGTTGCTGGTGGCAACCCTGCGGCTGTTCGCGGCACGACGGATCGAGCTGAAGGAGACGTCGATCCTCATCGACAAACGTCCGCTCGACGCACCGATGAAGCTGGATTCAGACAACAACCTGCATCCTCAGCCCCCTACCACCACCTGAGCCTGCCCGCCCACATGCGACCCGTTGCCTCCCTCCTGATGCTTGCCTTATTGCTCCCGGTCGCGGCTCTCGCGCAGCAGGAAGCTGCGGTACCCTCCACGACCCCGCCGGCGCCGCTCACCGGAGCAGTGACCGACGAGAGCCCGCACGTACTGGAACCTTTCCTCGCCACCTACGCGGTGTACAAGGACGGAAAGCTGCTGGGCGAAGCCACCATGCAGCTGGTGCGCCAGCAGCCGCCGCGCTGGCGCACCGATCTGGTCATGCACGGCACCCGTGGCCTGATGGGTTTTGTCGGCCTCAACGCCGAGCAGAGCAGCGTCTTTGACGACCTTGGCGACGTGTACCGGCCCGTCACCCAGGCGACGGTCAACAAGAGCGTGTTCACGCGCAAGCAGACCATCGGCATCTACGATTGGAAAGGCCGTAGTGCCAACTGGCAGGGCGACGTCAAGGAACGCAGGCGTCGACCGGTGCCGCTGCAGGCCGGCGACATGTCCGGCCTGCTGATCAATCTGGCGGTGATTCGCGATGCTGCCCCCGGCAAGACGCTCGATTACCGGTTTGTCGATGATGGCCGCGTGCGTGACCACCGTTATGTCGTTGCCGACGAACGCGAAAGCATTACCGTGGCGGGCATGCCCTACAACGCCATGAAGGCGACCCGCAGCAAGGACAATGAAGACACCGTGATCTGGGTCGTCCGCAACGTACCCAGTCCCATCCGCATGCTCAAACGCGAGAACGGCAAAGACGTGTACGACCTGCGTCTGGTCGAATACAAAGGAGTTGAATAAATGCTTGCTGACATCCGCATGAAATCCGCTGAACCGGCCCGCGCACCCCGCTGGCGCATGCTTGGCGCGGCCGCCGCTTTGCTGCTGGCGACCTCTCCGGCATGGGCGATCGAGGCCTTCACCGCCGACTACCTCGCGAGCTACAAGGGCATGCAGGCGACCGGCAAAATGACCCTCGCTCCGGAGTCCGGCGATCGCTGGCGCTATACCCTGGCCATCAGCACGCCGCTGGCTAACCTCAACCAGAGCACGGTGTTCGAGGACAGCAAGGGCACCTGGCGTCCGCTCACCAGCCAAGACAGCACGCAGGTACTGGTCAAGAGGTCCACCAAGACCGCAACGTATGACTGGGGGCAGGGACTTGCGACCTGGTCCGGCGATGTGAAGCCGGAGCGCTCCAAGCCGATCAAGCTGCAGGCCGGCGACATGGACGCGCTGCTGATCAATCTGGCGCTTGTGCGCGATCTGGCCGCGGGCAAACCGCTGAAGTACCGCATGGTCGACGACGGCCGCGTCAAGCAGCTCAGCTACAAGGTCAGCGGCAAGGAATCCATCTCCGTCGGCGGCAAGCAGGTCGAAGCGACCAAGGTCGTCAATACCGACGGTGACAAGCAGACCATCGCGTGGCTGGTGGAAGGCATGCCGATTCCGGCGCGCATCCTCCAGCGCAGGGGTGGCAAGGACGACATCGACCTGCGGGTGAAGTCGGTCAATTGATCGCCCTCAGCTGATCCCGATGCGCCGTATCGGCCAATAGAAGCCCCGCCCTGAGCGGGGTTTTTATTGTTCAATCGCTGATCCGGCGGATCCTTGCACCCAGGCAGGACAGCTTTTCCTCGATGTTTTCGTAGCCGCGATCCAGATGGTAGATGCGGTCGATGACGGTCTCCCCCTGCGCCACCAACCCGGCGAGGATCAACGAGGCGGAAGCGCGCAGGTCGGTCGCCATCACGGGTGCGCCGCTGAGGGTTTTCACCCCGCGCACCACAGCCATGTGTCCATCGACGCGGATGTCCGCACCGAGTCGGACCAGCTCGTTGACGTGCATGAAGCGGTTTTCGAAGATCGTCTCATTAATCACGCCGACGCCGTCGGCGACGCAGTTCATCGCCATGAACTGGGCCTGCATGTCGGTCGGGAAGGCAGGATGTGGCGCCGTGGTGATATCCACTGCCCGCGGTCGCCGGCCCTGCATGTCCAGAGCGATGCGGTCACCCGAGCACTCCACCGTGGCGCCTGCCTCGACCAGCTTGTCGAGCACCGCGTCCATGGTGTCCGGGCGGGCATGATGAGCGGTGATCCGGCCCCCAGTCATGGCCGCGGCAACCAGGAAAGTGCCGGTCTCGATCCGGTCCGGTACCACCGAATGGCTGCCGCCGTGCAGGCGCTCCACGCCGTGGATGGTGATCCTGCCGGTAGCCTCGCCTTCGATCTGCGCGCCCATTGCCCGCAGGCACTCGGCAAGGTCGACGATTTCCGGCTCCATCGCCGCGTTCTCCAGCACCGTGGTGCCTTCAGCGAGCGTCGCCGCCATCAACACGTTTTCGGTTGCGCCAACGCTGATCATCTCGAACACATGGCGCGCACCCTTGAGCCGCTTCGCCCTGGCCTTGATGAAGCCATTCTCGACCGTGATCTGCGCGCCCAAGGCCTGCAGGCCCTTGATGTGAAGGTCCACCGGGCGCGAGCCGATCGCGCAGCCACCAGGCAGCGACACTTCGGCGTGGCCGTACTTGGCCAGCAGCGGCCCCAGCACCAGCACCGAGGCACGCATCGTGCGCACCAGTTCATAGGGCGCGACCTGGCTGTGCACGGTGGTCGGGTCGACGGTGATGCCGTAGCGCTCATCGATGCTGATACCCGCACCGATCTCGGCCAGCAGCTTCACGCTGGTCACCACGTCGTGCAGGTGCGGCACGTTGCTGATCACCACCGGCTCGTCGGCCAGCAGGGTCGCGAACAGGATCGGCAGCACGGCGTTCTTGGCCCCGGAAATGCGGACCTCGCCGTGCAGCGGCACGCCGCCTTCGACTACGATTTTCTGCATGCTCATCCCTGCCCGGCTTCGGCAGGCGTCTTCGCATCGATGCTCAGGGCGTGGATTTCCCGGCCCATCAACTCGCCCAGCGTGGCGTAGACCAGGCGATGGCGCGCAAGCGGAAGCTTGCCGGCAAACGCCTCGCTGATGATGGTCGCCTCGAAGTGCACGCCGTCGTCGCCGCGCACGTCCGCGCTGGCGCCGGGCAGGCCTTGTTCGATGAGGGTTTTGATGGTGTGCGGGTTCACGTATGGGCTCTCGCAATCGAAGCGGCGAAGAAAGCTCGCCGGAAGTTGAAGCGTGGGGGTTCCGCCGGACTCGCGCCAGGGTGCGCGCCGCGGTCGGTAATGGTTCAGCGGACGGGATACGCCAGCCCGCAATCTGCGTAAAATCAGCCGATCTAGCCTAGCGGAAAGCCCACTGCTCCGAAATGGCCACATCTCCAGCGATTCCCGAAAATCCCCACGAATTCGACTACGCCGCCAGCGGCCGCCGCGTTTTCGACATCGAAGCCAACGCACTGAGGGCGGTTGCCACCCGTCTGGACGGCGAGTTCAGCGCTGCCTGCCGTTTGATGCTGGCCGCACGCGGGCGCGTGGTGTGTACCGGCATGGGCAAATCCGGCCATGTCGCGCGCAAGATCGCCGCCACCCTCGCCTCTACCGGCACGCCTGCGTTCTACGTGCATCCCGGCGAGGCCGGCCATGGCGATCTGGGCATGATTACCGACGCCGATGTCGTTCTGGCGCTGTCCTACTCGGGTGAAAGCGACGAAGTCGCCATGCTCCTGCCCGGCCTCAAGCGGCAGGGCAACAAGCTGATCTCGATGACTGGCCGCGCCGGCTCCACCCTGGGACGCGCCGCGGATGTCCACCTGGACGTCAGCGTGCCCACTGAAGCCTGCCCGCTGCACCTGGCACCGACCTCCAGCACCACCGCCTCGCTGGCGATGGGCGATGCGCTCGCCGTCGCCCTGTTGGAGGCGCGCGGCTTCACCGCCGACGACTTCGCCCGCTCGCACCCCGCCGGCGCGCTGGGACGTCGCCTGTTGCTGCACATCGCCGACATCATGCATGTGGGCGATGAAATTCCACGCGTGGGCGCCCAGGCCAGTGTCAGCGAGGCGCTGGTCGAGATGACCCACAAGCGGCTGGGGATGACCGCGATCGTAGACCTGGCCGATGACCGCCTGCTCGGCCTCTACACCGATGGCGACCTGCGCCGCAGCCTGGACGACGACGAGGTGGACCTGCGCACCACACGGATCGACGAGGTCATGACACGCAGCCCGCGCACCATCGAGCAGGGCGCGCTCGCGGTAGAGGCAGCCCAGTTGATGGAAACGCACAAGATCAGCGGCCTGCTGGTCGTCGATGCGGACGGCCGCCTGGTCGGCGCACTCAACATCCATGATCTGCTGCGGGCGCGGGTGGTATGAGCATCACCACTCCACTGGTACACAACACCACCGGCACCGCCGTGGTGGAACGTGCGCGACGCGTGCAGCTGGCCTGTTTCGACATCGATGGCACGCTGACCGACGGCCGGCTCAGGTTCGACAGCGAGGGCCGCGAAACGAAGGCCTTCCATGTCCACGACGGCCTGGGCCTGGTGATGCTGCGCAAGATCGGCATCGAGGTTGCCTTCATCACCGCACGCGCCAGCACGATTGTGGAACGCCGCGGTGCCGAGCTCGGCTTGACTGAGGTCCATACCGCCGTGGGCGACAAGCTGGCCACGGTGCGGGCGATTGCCGCTCGTCTCGGCATCGATCTGGACGCGGTGTCGTTCATGGGCGACGACCTGCCCGATCTGGGTGCAATGCAGCAGGTCGGATTCGCCGTGGCACCGGCGAGCGCCCATGTCTGGGTGCGCGAACGCGCCCACTGGATTACTTCGGCACGTGCCGGCGATGGGGCCGGCAGGGAGCTGTGCGACCTTTTGTTGCACGCCCAAGGCAAGGTGGACGCATTGATCGATGCCGCGGCGCTGGAACAGACCGACCCGACCGCGCGCATAACGGGACACAACGCATGAACTGGCGCATCCCGGTGGGAATTTTACTGTTGCTGGGCGCGGTCGCCAGTGGCTGGGCCGTGTTGACCCGCATGACCACGGGCCCGGAATTGCAGCCGGAAATCGGCGGTCGGCCCGACTACCTCCTCAACGACTTCGAACTGGTCGTGCTGGATGCCACGGGCAAGGAATCCTTCACCCTGCGCGCTCCCCGGCTTGCGCGTGATCCGGTCCTGGAAACCATGGATGTGACCACGCCCGTATTCCTGATTCCCCCCAAGCAGGAAGACGGCGATGCGTGGAAGGTGACCTCCAAGACCGGCTGGATCAGTGCCAGCGGTGATGAGTTGCGGCTGCGCGGCGATGTCAATGCGGTCAGCGACGGTCGCCAGTCGGACGAGGTCAACATCGACACGCAGGAGCTGAACGTATTCCCGGATGCGGACCGCGTCGATTCGCCCGTGCAGGTCACCATCAACCGGCCGGGCTCTATACTCCGCGGCAACGGGCTGGACGTGAATCTGGCCACCAAGCAGTACACGCTCCAATCGGAGGTCAAATCCCGCTATGCCCGCTAATTACACCAAGCCGTTCATCGGCCTGCTCATCATCTTTCTCGTCGCCGCCAGCCCGACGGCGCTGGCAAAGAAATCCGACCGCAACCAGGCGATGGACATCAGCGCCGGCAAGCAGGAAGGCAGCCTGGACGACAGCAGCCCCACGATTCTTTCCGGCGGTGTGGTGATCGACCAGGGCACCCTGCACGCAGAAGCGTCGCGGGCGGAAATCCGCGCGCGCGGCGGCGACATCTCCCAGGTCGTGCTGACCGGCTCGCCGGCCAAGATGTCCCAGCAGATGGACGATGGCAGCCGGATGAACGCGGTGGCCAACAAGATCGACTACAACGTCAGCACCGATACCGTCGTGTTCACCGGCAAGGTCAACATCAAGCAGCCGCGCGGAACACTGAGCGGCGAGCGCGTGGTCTACAACATGACCACCGGCCAGGTGACCAGCGGCGGGGAAGGCAACGGCCGGGTCAACATGCGCATCATGCCGCGGACCGCCGCTCCCGCCGATAAGAAGAAAGCCGCCGGCGAAGCGGAGACCGAGTGATGCTGGTTGCCAAGGGCCTGCGCAAGTCCTATGGCTCGCGCGAAGTCGTCAGCGACTTCGGCCTGACCCTGGACGCCGGCGAAGTAGTCGGCCTGCTCGGCCCCAACGGTGCGGGCAAGACCACCTGCTTTTACATGATTGTCGGCCTGGTGCCGGCCGATGCCGGGCAGATCGTGCTCGACGGCAAGGAAATCACCGGGGAACCGATGCATGCCCGGGCCAAATTCGGCATGGGCTACCTGCCGCAGGAGCCCTCGGTATTCCGCAAGCTCACGGTGGCCGACAACCTTCGGGTGGCGCTGGAGCTGCGCGAGGACCTGGACAAGGGCGGTCGCGAGCGCGAGCTCGCCTCGCTGATGGAAGAGCTGCAGGTCAACCACGTCGCCAACCAGCTGGGCGCCAGCCTTTCGGGCGGTGAGCGGCGCCGGGTGGAGATCGCGCGCGCCCTGGCGGGCAACCCGCGGCTGATGCTGCTCGATGAGCCCTTCGCCGGTGTCGACCCGATTTCCGTGGCCGACATCCAGCGAATCGTGCGCCACCTCAAGAATCGCGGCATCGGTGTGCTGATCACCGACCACAACGTGCGCGAGACCTTGGGCATCTGCGACCGGGCGTATATCCTCAATGAAGGCAGTGTGCTCGCGCAGGGGGCTCCGGACACACTGCTCGCCAACCCGGACGTTCGTCGCGTCTATCTCGGCGACACCTTCCGCCTGTAGCGTTGCATCACCCACCGAAGCGGACCATTGGGGGCATGATGTAAGGCCGCCGCGCGGAACCGTGTCCGCGCCGCAAGCACACGGTGACCATGAAGCCCCAACTGCAGACCTCCCTCGGCCAGAGCCTTGTCATGACGCCCCAGCTGCAGCAGGCCATCCGCCTGTTGCAGATGTCGGCCACCGAACTGGAAGCGGAGCTGGCGGCGGCGGTCGAGAGCAATCCGCTGTTGGACTGGACCGAACACGCCACGGACGCCGGCGGCATTGATGCAGCCGGCGACAAAGCCGGCCACGAAAGCGATACGCCCGCGCCCCCGGAAGCGGACTGGGGCCCGGACGACGGCGAGGTCTGGTATCAGCGCGTCGGACCCGCAGACCCCGACGGCGACCGTGATACAGCCGATCAGGTCGCGGAGTCGGAAAGCCTGCAGGACTACCTGTTGTGGCAACTGCACCTGAGCCACCTGTCACCGCGTGATCGCCAGATCGCGGTGGTGCTGATCGAGTCGATGGACGAGGCCGGGTACTTCCGCGAGTCGCCCGAATCGGTTTCCGCGACCCTTGCGCCGGAGCTGATCGTCGATGAGGACGAGATTGTCGCCGTGCTGCGCCAGATCCAGCGCTTCGACCCGATTGGCGTCGGTGCGCGTGACCTCTCGGAGTGCCTCAGCCTGCAATTGCAGCAGCTGGACCAATCCACGCCGGGGCGGGAGTTGGCGCTCACCCTGGTACGTGATCATCTCGAGCGGCTGCCGCGGATCGGTGCGGCGGGTCTGGCCACAGAGATGAAACTGGCCGTTGCCGATGTTGAAACGGCGGTCAACCTGCTGCGTTCGCTCGAGCCGCGTCCTGGCGCGGGGATCGGCGATGTCGCCGAGGACACCTACGTGGCCCCCGACGTCGTGATCTGGCGCCAGCACGGCATGTGGCGGGTGGCGCTTTCGGAGAGCATGCGCCCGCGGATCGGCATCCACCGCGCCTACGAGAACATGATCCGCCATGCTGACGCCGCCGACGCCAACTACCTCAAGGGACACCTGCAGGAAGCGCGTTGGCTGCTCAAGAGCCTGGAGGCGCGCGGGGTGACGATGCTGAAGGTAGCGCGGTGCCTGATCAGCCAGCAGGCGGGCTTCCTGGAGTTCGGCGACGCGGCGCTGCGACCATTGACCCTGCGCGAAGTGGCCGCCGAGATCGGCATGCACGAATCCACGGTGTCACGTGCGATCGCGCGCAAGTACGCCCGCACGCCGCGGGGCACCATTCCGCTGCGTGCCTTTTTTGCCTCCGGCATCGACACCGGCGGCGGCGGCGAGGCCTCCAGCATCGCGATCCAGTCGATGATCCGCGAGCTGATCCAGGCCGAAAACCCGCGCAAGCCGTTATCGGATGCACGCTTGGCCGAAACGCTCAAGGCCGCCGGCATCCCGGTTGCCCGCCGCACCGTCGCCAAGTACCGCGAGGCGATGGGGATCGTCTCCTCCCAGGACCGGGTGCGAATGGCCTGAATGGGCGGATTCGCGGGGCTCAGGCTGGGCTATGCTGGTCTCCCGTCGCCAGGTAAAGGAGTCTTTCCATGCGGATTGAAATCTATGGCCAGCAGCTTGACGTCACCCCCGCCCTGCGCGAGTACGTGGAGACCAAGTTCAGCCGCCTGCAACGACATTTCGAGCAGCCTTTCGAAGTACGCGCCCAGCTGGGACTCGACAAGCCTGACCATCGCGCCGAGGCCAACGTCATCTGTGCCGGCCGCACGCTGCATGCCGACGCGGCAGCACCGGACATGTACTCGGCGATCGACCTCCTCGTGGACAAGCTCGACCGATTGCTGCTCAAGCACAAGGGCAAGCAGGTGGACCAGTCGCGCCGCGCCGAAAGCCTCTCCCGAATCGGTGAAACCGGTTAGCCAAGATGCCCCTGATTGACCTTTTGAGCGCCGGACGCGTAGCCATCGTGTCCGGCAGCCGCGACCGCGCCGCGGTGATTGATGCCGCCGCGCGCCTGCTGGCCACGCCAGCGGGCGATGACACGACGTCCGCAGCGGTACTCACCCCCGACGCGGACCTGATCGGTGACAGCCTGCATGCGCGCGAGCGCCTCGCCAGCACCGCGATCGGCCACGGTGTCGCCATCCCGCACGGCCGGCTGGATACCATCGACGACAGCCGTGGCGCCTTCCTGCGCCTGGCCGAGCCGGTCGACTTCGGCGCCGCCGACGGCATCCCGATCGACCTGGTCATGGCCATGGTCGTGCCGCTGCATTCGAACATAAAGCACCTGGAGCAGCTGGCGGAACTCGCCGAGTACTTTTCCGACCCCGCGTTTCGCCGGCGCCTGCGCGAGGCCGGCGACACCGCCGAGCTGACCCGCTGCCTGTTGGCCGCCCCCGCCTGCCCCAGCGTGGCCTGAGATGCCTATGTCCAGTGCCCGCATCAGCGCCGAGGACCTGTTTGAACGGCAGCGCGAACGCCTGCAGCTGCGCTGGTTTGCCGGCCAGGCGGGCCGTGGACGCGTGCTCGAGGCAGTGGACACGCTGGACCGGCGTCCCTCGCTGGCGGGCTACCTCAACGCCATCTACCCCAACAAGGTGCAGATTCTTGGCTCGGAAGAGCTGGCCTGGCTCGACTCGCTGGACTCGCGCCACCGCTGGGAAACCATCGAGAGGATCATCCAGTTCCGGCCGTTGGCGATGGTCATCAGCAAGGCGCAGGACTGCCCGGCCGACCTGCTGGAAGCCGCCGAGGAATCGATGACCCCGCTGTGGGGTTCACCGCTGCGGGGTCATGAGCTGCTCAACCACCTGCAGTACCAGCTGGCGCGCACGCTCGCGCCGCGCGTCACCCTGCATGGCGTTTTCATGGAGATCTATTCGATCGGCGTGCTGATCACCGGGGATGCAGGTGCCGGCAAAAGCGAGCTCGCGCTGGAATTGATCAGCCGCGGCCATCGGCTGGTCGCCGACGATGCGCCCGAGTTCACCCAGATCGCTCCCGACGTGCTCGATGGCACCTGTCCGGAATTGCTGCAGGACCTGCTGGAGGTACGTGGCCTGGGCGTGTTGAACATCCGCCAGATGTTTGGCGACACCGCCGTGAAGAGCAACAAATACCTGCGCCTGATCACCCACCTGACCCGGCCCGGTGATGGCCCTGCCGACTCCGACGGGCTGGAGCGCTTGACCGGCGACAATTCCGCGCGCCGCGTGCTCGATCTGGACGTGCCGATGACCACCCTGCCGGTCATGCCCGGGCGCAACCTTGCGGTGCTCGCCGAGGCCGCGGCCCGCCTGCACAGCCTGCGCATGAAGGGCATGGACCCCGCCGCGGCGTTCATCGCGCGGCACAGCAACTTTCTGGAACGCGGTAGCCCCTGACGCCATGGACAAGACCGAAAACGCCCTCCCCCCGCACCCCACCGATGACAAACCGGTCGTCGACGCGTCACTGGTCATCGTCAGCGGCATGTCCGGCTCGGGCAAGTCCGTCGCCCTGAAGACCTTCGAGGATCTGGGCTACTACTGCGTCGATAACCTGCCCGCCGAGCTGCTGCCTGCGTTCGTTCGCGCGGCCACCGCCAATCTGGCCGAGACCGAAACCGCGAAACTGGCCGTCGGCATCGACGTACGCACCAGCCACCGCGACCTGGCCAGCATCCCCGGATGGCTCGCCGAACTGGGCAAGATGGGCATGGACCCACGGGTGATCTTCCTGGAGACCCGCGACGACATCCTGATCAAGCGCTACGCCGACACCCGTCGCCGCCATCCACTCAGCCACCTGGGCCTGGCGCTGGCGGATGCGATCGCGCTGGAGCGCCAGGTGCTGCGGCCGCTGCGACAGCTGGCCGATTCCCAGCTCGATACCAGCGAGCTCAACGTCCATCAGATGCGGCGTCACATCATCACCCGCTTCGCGTTGGGCGACACCAGCACCGTCTCGCTGCTGTTCGAGTCCTTCGCCTACCGCCACGGCGTGCCGGCGGATGCCGACTTCGTGTTCGACGCGCGCTGCCTGCCCAATCCGCACTGGGATCCGGGCCTGCGGCCACTGTCCGGGCGCGATGCACCGGTCGCGGAGTTCTTCGCCAACCAGCCGCTGGTGAATGAGTTCGCCAATCAGGTTGGCGCACTGCTGGAAACCTGGTTGCCGCGCCTGCACTCCGATACCAGCCGCAGCTACATCACCGTCGCCTTCGGTTGCACCGGCGGACGTCACCGCTCCGTCTATCTGGCGGAGCGCATGGCGCAGCGCGCCCGCGAACAGGGCTGGGACGAGGTCGCGGTGCACCACCGCGAACTGGACTAGAGCGCAGTTCCGCCGCATCGCGATGACGCCGGCTATCGGCACCTGACCGGCGTCTGTTAACTTTGCCGCATGTCTGTCGGTATTCTCCTGCTCACCCACGAAGGTATCGGCAGCACCATTCTTGCGGTCGCGTCCGGCCTGCTCAATCCACTCCCGTTGCGGGTGGAGGTGCTGGAGGTTGGCTTCGACAGTGACCCCGATGCGATGTTGCCAAAGGCCAGTGCGGCGATGCGCCGCGCGGACGATGGCGATGGCGTGCTGGTGCTGACCGATATGTATGGTGCAACCCCCAGTAACCTGGGGGCCGCACTGGCGCGCCTGGGCACGCGCGTCCACCGCGTCTCCGGGCTCAGCCTGCCCATGTTGCTGCGGGTGCTGAACTACGCGGAGCTGGGATTGGATGAACTGCCGGCGGTCGCAGCGGCTGGCGCGCGTAACGGCGTACGCCAGGACGACGCATGAGCCCACCCACCCGCACCCGCTTGTCTTGATGACGGTTTCCGGAACACTGCCATGATTGAACGCGAATTGACCGTCTCCAACCGCTTGGGCCTGCATGCCCGCGCGACCGCCAAGCTGGTCCAGCTGCTGTCGGGCTACCGATCCAGCGCGACCCTGATCGCCAAGGGTCGCCAAGTGAACGCCAAGAGCATCATGGGCGTCATGCTGCTGGCTGCCGGTCAGGGCACCCAGATCCGGCTCCGGGTGGAAGGCGAGGACGAGGCCAGCGTCGCCGACGCGGTCGCGGCGCTGTTCGAGCGCCGCTTCGACGAGGACCAGTAACCCAGCATGCGGCAGGAACTAACCGGACTGGCGGCATCGCGTGGCAGCGCCCTCGGCCGGGCACGCGTGCGCCTGCCGCACGTGGTCGACGTGGTCGCCGAGTACATCGACCCGGCGGATGTGGATGCCGAGCTGGCCCGCCTGCATGACGCCATCGACCGGGTGCGGACCGAGATGCACGCCATGCGCGACCGCCTCCAAGGCGCGCTGGCCCACGAGCTCGGCGAGTTCCTCGACCTGCATGCGCTGCTGCTGGACGACCCGGAGCTGCTGCACGGCTTGGACGAGCTGATCCGTACCGACCACAGCAGTGCCGACTACGCGCTACGCCAGCAGCGCGACCGGATCGCGGCTGTGTTCGCGCGGATGGACGACGATTACTTCCGCAGCCGCATGGATGACATCGATCAGGTCATCGCGCGCGTCCACGCCAGCCTGCATCGTCGCCTGCACGACACCACCGGGGTTGCCGGGGAAATCCTGGTGACCGACAACGTCGCCCCCGCCGAGCTGGCCCAGCTGCAGGAGCAGGGCGTGGTCGCCATCGTGACCTCCTCGGGCAGCGTGCTCTCGCACAGCGCGATCCTCGCCCGCAGCCTGCACCTGCCAATGGTTGTGGGCGTGCCGGGGCTGCTGCAGCGGGTCAACGACGGCGATGCGCTGATCGTGGACGGTGGCGCGGGGACCGTGGTCATCGAACCGCGCGCGCCGGACCTGCGCACCCACCGCGCGCAGCTGCGCGCGCAATCGCGCGACCAGCGCGAGCTCAACCGCCTGCGCAGCGAGCCCAACCGCAGCCGCGACGATGTCAGCATCGAGGTGCACGCCAACGCCGAATCGCGCGAGGACGTGGCCGAAGCCCACGCCCTGGGTGCGACCGGCATCGGCCTGTACCGCACTGAATTCCTGTTCCTGCGCAGCAACGAGCTTCCCGACGAACAGGAGCAGTTCCACGCCTATCGGGATGTCGTGCTGGGCATGAGCGGTCGCCCGGTCACGATCCGCACCCTGGACCTGGGCGCGGACAAGGCCGACCGCACCGGCCTGGCACTGCGCGATGAGCCCAACCCGGCGATGGGCGTGCGCGGCATCCGCCTGTCCCTGGCGCGTACCGGTCTGCTGGAAACCCAACTGCGCGCGATCCTGCGCGCCTCCGGCTACGGACCGGTCCGCATCCTGCTGCCGATGGTCACCATGCGCGAGGAGGTCCGCACCGTGCGCGCCGAGCTGGAGCGCATCCGCGCCGCGCTGCGCAGCGAAGGCCACGAGATCGCCCCGCATGTCCCCCTGGGCACGATGATCGAGGTGCCGGCGGCGGCGATCGCCCTGTCGGGTTTCATCAGCGAAATCGATTTCGTCGCCATTGGCACCAACGACCTGATCCAGTACCTGCTCGCCGCCGACCGCAACAACGACGCGCTCGGCGAGCTGCACACCCTGCTCCACCCGGCGGTGCTGCGGGTGATGCGCGATGTGTTGCTGCTGGCGAAGAAACACGCAATCCCGGCGTCGGTATGCGGCGAGATCGCCGGCGATGCACGCTTCAGTCCGCTGCTGCTGGCCCTAGGGCTGGAGCAGTTCAGCGTGCACCCCAGCAGCTTGCTAGAAGTGCGTCGGACCATCCGATCATGCGACGTGCATGCACTGCGCGCCCGGGCACCGGCCCTGATGCGCGCCCGTGACCGCGCCCAGATCGAGCAGTGGATGGCGCGCCAGGCCGCCGGCTAGTCGCCGGGCGCCTCGACCACGGGTGCGCTGCAGTTGCCCGGTCCGGCCTTCACTGCCGCCAACACCATCTTCGTATCGCGATCGACCATCACGAACAGCGTGCCGTCGCGGACCCAGTCCCCGGTCTCGTCGCTGCCGGTGGCATCGTTGCTGCGGGCGAAAATACCCGAGCGGTCATCGCCAACCTGCACCTCGATCTTGGACGACATGGACGGTGGAACGTCCCAACTAACCTTGGCCCGGTAGGCGCCGTCGGCCGTGCACCCGGTGCCCACCTGATTCACGCTGAACTCCACCCCCGGCTCGAAGAACGGCAGCTGCTCCGGCGTGGGAGGCGCGCTGCAGGCAGCCAACGCAAGGGTGATTGACAGCGCTGCCGCAACGGGGACGAAACGTGGTGCCATGTTGAACAATCCGGTAATTGAATGCGGCATACCAATACCATGAAGCACCCGTGGGTGTGCAGCGCCGGCCGCAGCGCGGATAATCAGCCCTCCACCGACAACACTGATCGCATCCATCTCGGATGCGGCTTCCGCACAAGGAGCACGCATGGCCGAGACCGTCCGCCAGGACAAGACGTCGCATCAGTTGCGCCTGCTCGCCGATGCGCTCGACAGCGGTCGGCTGGGCCCGATCCGGCGTCTGGTCAACACCCTGTCGCCCGCGGAAATCGGCAACCTGCTCGAGTCGCTCCCTTTGGACGAGCGCGTCGTGGTCTGGGGCCTGGTCGATCCGGAAGACGACGGCGAAGTCCTGCTGCACGTCGGTGACGAGGTCCGCGAAAGCCTGCTGGCGGACATGGACGCGGATGAAATCGTCGCCGCGGTGGAAGACCTCGACATCGACGACCTCGCGGACCTGGTCGGTGACCTGCCCGCCACGGTGCTCGACGAGGTCCTCAAGTCGATGGACCGCGAGCACCGCGAGCGTCTGGAGCAGGCACTGTCCTACCCCGAGGACACCGCCGGGCGACTGATGAACCCCGATGTGGTCACGGTGCGCGCCGACGCCACGGTGGACGTGGTGTTGCGCTTCCTGCGCCTGCGCGGCGAACTGCCCGAGCACACCGACTATCTCTACGTCGTCAGCCGCCGGCACCAGTACCGCGGCCGCCTCGGCTTGGCCACGCTGCTGACCCACGACCCGTCCACGCCCATCAACCGGCTGCTGGATTCCGAGCAACCGGCGTTCGACGTTGAGGATTCCAGCGACGAGGTCGCGCGCCAGTTCTCCGATCACGACTGGCTCAGTGCCCCGGTGGTGGACAACAACCACACCCTGCTGGGCCGGATCACGATCGATGACGTGGTCGACATCATCCGCGACCGTGCCGATCACCAGGCGCTCAGCGCCGCCGGTCTGGCCGAGGACGAGGACATGTTCAGCCCGGCCCGGCGCGCCTTCCGCCGCCGGCTGGTGTGGCTGGGCGTGAACCTGTGCACCGCGTTCCTCGCCGCCGGTGTCATCGGCCAGTTCGAGGGCTCCATCGACAAGATCGTGGCGCTGGCGATCCTGATGCCGATCGTCGCCGGTATGGGCGGCAATGCCGGCACCCAGGTGCTCGCACTCATGATCCGCGCGCTGGCCCTGGACCAGATCGGCTCCTCCAACATCGGCGCACTGCTGCGCAAGGAACTGCGCGTCGCCCTGATCAACGGGGTGTGCCTGGGCATCGGGCTGGGCCTGATCGTGCTGCTGTGGTTCCGTGACCCACTGCTGTCGGCGGTCATCGGTACCGCGCTGACCATTAACCTGCTCACCGCCGCGGCCGGGGGTGTGATGGTTCCGGTGACCCTGAAGCGCATGGGCTTCGACCCGGCCCTGGCCGGTGGCGTCGTGCTGACCACCATCACCGACGTGATGGGGTTCCTCAGCTTCCTCGGTCTGGCGACGCTGGTGCTGCTGCGTTGAAGACGGGTGCGGCGCGCACCGCTGCTAAGCTGGCTTCGGATTCCGGCCGGAGCGGCTGATCATGTTTTCGCGCTTGCAGTGGCTGGTCCTTCAACTCTCCCGGCAGATGTGGGTGCGGGCCACGGCGTTTTCGCTGCTCGGAATCGTTACCGCGCTGGCCGCGATACTGCTCAAGCGCTTCATTCCCGACGAGCTCACCACCCAGATCGGCGCGACTGCGGTCGGCAGCCTGCTCAACATCATCGCCAGCAGCATGCTGGCGGTGACCATCTTCTCGCTGAGCACTATGGTCGCCGCGTTTGCCTCCTCGACCAACAACGTCACCCCGCGCGCGACCCGCCTGCTGAGCGCCGACAGCACCGCGCAGAACGCGCTGGCGACCTTCGTTGGCTCCTTCCTTTTCAGCGTCGTCGGCATCATCTGCCTGCACACCGGCCTGTACGGCGACAGCGGCCGGGTCATCCTGTACGCGGTGACGCTCGGCGTGCTCGTGATCATCGTGATCACCCTGCTGCGCTGGATCGACTATGTGCTTGAGCTCGGCCGGGTCGGTCCCACCAGCGAGCGCGTGGAGAAGGAAGCCACCGCGTCAATACACGCACGCTACAAGCTCCCCTACCTGGGCGGGGCGCCGCTGCACGGGGACAGCGACGCGACCGACAGCCCGGGAATGCCGGTAACTGCGCAGAAGATCGGCTACGTCCAGTACATCGACATGGGCGCGCTGCAGGAGCTGGCCGAGGACGCGGACCTGCACGTGGTGGTCCACCTGCTGCCCGGTGACCTGGCGGGACCGGGCCGACCCGTGGCATCGGTCACCGGCACCCACGATGAAGAGATCGCCCGCAAGCTGGCCAAGGCGTTCAATATCTCGGCCGAGCGCTCGTTCGACCAGGATCCGCGACTGGGGCTGTGCGTCATGGCGGAAATCGCCTCGCGCGCGCTGTCCCCAGCGGTGAACGACCCAGGCACCGCCATTGAGATCCTGAGCCGCGGCGCGCGCGTACTGGCCCAATGGTCCGCGCCCTACACCGACGGGTTGGACAAGGATGAGGAAGTCCGGTTTTCCCGCATCCGCGTGCCGGGGGTGAAGCTGGACGATCTGTTCGATGACTTCTTCGTGGCCATCGCCCGCGATGGCGCCACCACCGTGGAGGTGGCGATCCAGCTGCAAAAAGTGCTGCACATGCTGGCCAGCATCGACCAGGTCCGCTACCGGCAGGCGGCGTTGGAACAGTCCCGCAGCGCGCTGGCACGCTGCGAAAACGCGCTCACCCTGCCCGATGACCTGCAGCGCGTGCGCGCCGCCGCCGAGCGGGTGGCCCAGGCGGCGGGCGGCGTGTCGGCTATCGCCTGAGCGGCATCAGTTGACGTCGAACTTGCCCTCCACGTCGTAGATCTCGTGGGTGCTGTCGATGTTGGTCCGCTGCAACTTGCCGCTGAAGTGTCCGGCAGCGCGTTTCCCGTCCTCGTAGGTCTCCATCACGATGCGCATCGGCTGACGCACTCCTTTGGAGGAGAACGCCATCGACGGACCCTGCTGACGATCGGTGCCGGCATCGGTATCAAAGTTGAAGGTCGCCTCCGAGACGCCAGCGGACTCGGTGGACTCGCCCACTCCCGCCGGCTGCGTGCCGAGGATCACCCCGGTCAGAACATGCTTGCCATCGGTCGAGCGCAGGCGGTCGTTGGGCGACACCGTCAGGCTGAACATGCTGTCGGACAGATAGGTGCGCAGCTCACGCGTATCGCCCGGGACCTCGAATGTCGCCGGCTCCGGAAACAGGGGCCCGCTGATCGTGAAGGTCAGCCCGTCCACCGACTGTGCCGCGGCCGGTGCGCTGTCGCTGGCGCTCGCGTTGGCCGCCTCCGCGCCGGGGTCCGCGCAGGCCGCCAGCAGACCGACACACACCACCATTCCCACCTTGCCCAAAATGTTCTTCATCAAGCGCGTCATTGTTTAGCTCCCTGTGTGGTTCCGGTCGTCGTGATCGACGCCGCTGCGGACTTGCAGTGCACGGAGCATAGCCGGACGTGATCGGGATCACCCCTCAGGCGGCCCCTTGAGCTCGACCCGGTTGCCTTCCGGATCGAGCACGTACTGCGACGGCCCCTGCCCCAGCGCCCCATAGCGCGACCCGAACTCGCCCATCTCCACGCCGTGCGCACGCAGATGCGCCTCGATGGCCGCGCGATCAAACGGCAGCACCTGCACACACAGATGGTCCATGTTGTGGCCCTCCGCACCGGGCGCCGCGCCACCCTTACGACCCAGCTCCCCGGCGACATCGACCAAGTCAATCAACGAATCCCCCGCCCGCAGCTGCAGCAGGCCTATCTCGTCCTGCCGCCGCTCGACCGTGCAGCCGAGCACCTCGCAGTAGAAAGCCTGCATCGCGGCCATGTCGCGCACGCGCAGGACGACGTGGTCGAGGCGTTGGAGGGTGAATGGGATTGGCATGGCGGTCGCTCCTTTGGGATTAGAGAGGGACTAGCGCGAAGAACGGGAAGCACCCCCGACAGTCCAATTCATCTCTCACGACACCACGCGCTAGGATCATCGCTCACGCAGCCTCTGAAGGCCCGCATCGCCCTCGAAGTGCACCGTCTATCGTGGACCCTCATAGAGGTACTTTTGGAAGCCGATAAACACGTTCCGGATCTGCTCGGGTGTGCCCAAGTCGGCTGCCGCGTCGGATATGGCGCGGTATTTGAGTCGCAACAACGGTGACAGTTTGTCGAGGTCGAGTTCATCGACGCCCTGGCTCACGTAGTGGCCGAGTACGAACTCCAGGAAGGAAAGTTGTCGGTTGCTCCTATAGGTACTGCTGATGCGCGCCTTTGCCATCACCGCCCGCTCCTCACGTGTCATCGGCGGACGCGTGTAAGCGACGTAACTCAACACGTCAAATAGGTCGCTGTCTTCGGCTTCGATAGCCCTCTGCATTTCGGCCAGCGCGTCGCGGCCGAAGCCCTTCTCGCCCAGCCCAGTCAGCAGCGCCTTGCGGGTCGCGGGCTCGCTCCATATCTCCCGCAGCTGATCTTCGTCTTGGAAGAACTCCGGCAACGTGCCAAACAGGCTTTCAAGAAACTGCGCGGCCGACATCGGCTTGCCGTCGGCGCTCCAGAACGTCGTGGCCATCATGCTCTGGATCTGGCGTGCCTTGCCGTCGGCCAGCTTGACGTGGATCTTCGCCGGCCGCGGCTCGGGCGGCGTAGGCTCGCGCGGCGGCGTCGGATTGTCGTCATCGCTGGGCGGGCGCGGACGCGGCGGCTCCGGATCGATCGGCTCGCCGTCCCATTCCGGGTCGCTGAAATGGTGGTGCGCCTTCACGAAATCGTAGACAGTGAAGAAATCCTTGCCGTCATACAGACGCGTGCCGCGACCGATGATCTGCTTGAACTCGATCATCGAATTGATCGGCCGCATCAGCACGATGTTTCGCACGTTCCGGGCGTCTACGCCCGTTGAGAGCTTTTGCGATGTGGTCAGGATCGTCGGAATGGTCTTCTCGTTGTCTTGGAAGTCGCGCAGATGCTGATTGCCGCGCTCGCCATCGTTTGCCGTGACCCGCACGCAATACATGGGGTCGGTGCTGGTCTTGGTCTGGTTGATCAGGTCACGCACCATCAGCGCGTGTTCTTGGGTGGCGCAGAACACCAGCGTCTTCTCGCGTTGGTCGATCAGGTCCATGAAGATCTTGACGCGGTACGCCTCGCGCTCGGGAATCACGATGACGCGGTTGAACTCGCTCTCGGTGTAGCGCCGGCCCGGCACCACCTCACCCTCCACCACGGCGTCATCGGGGGTGTAGGTGTAGTCGTCGATGGTGGTGGCGAACTGCCTGACCTTGAAGGGCGTCAGGAAGCCGTCGTTGATGCCTTCCTTCAACGAGTAGCTGTACACCGGCTCGCCGAAATACGCGTAGGTGTCGGCGTTGGTGTGGCGCTTGGGCGTGGCCGTCAGCCCCAACTGCACGGCCGGCCTGAAGTACTCCAAGATCTCCCGCCAGCTGCTCTCGTCCTTCGCACCGCCACGGTGGCATTCGTCGATGACGATGAAATCGAAGAAGTCCGGCGGGTAGTCACCAAAGTACGGCGTCTCCCCCGGCCCGCTCATGAAGGTCTGGAAGATGGTGAAGAAGATGCTGCCGTTCTTCGGCACCCGGCCCTTCTTGCGGATCTCGTCCGGGGCGATGCGCACCAGCGCGTCCTCGGGAAACGCGGTGAACGCGTTGTAAGCCTGATCGGCGAGGTTGTTGCGGTCGGCCAGAAACAGTACGCGCGGTCGGCGGGTGGGCTCGTCGTTGCGCTTCCAGTCCGCAAGGTTCCAGCGGCTGTGGAACAGCTTCCACGCCAACTGGAACGCGATGAAGGTCTTGCCGGTGCCAGTGGCCAGCGTCAGCAGGATGCGGTCGCGACCTTCGGCGATGGCATCGAGCACGCGCTGGATGGCGATGTCCTGGTAGTAGCGGCCCTGCCACATGCCGCCCTTGTCCTCGAACGGGACCGCGGCGAAGCGGTCGCGCCAGGCGTTGGCGGTGGCGTAGGTGCGCGCCCAGAGTTCCTCGGGGCCGGGGAACGCGACCACGTCGCCCTCCGTGCCGGTCTCCATATCAATCGCATAGATCTTCTGGCCGTTGGTCGCATAGGTGAAACGCACCGCCAGCTTGGCCGCGTACTGCTTGGCCTGCCCGACGCCCTCGGTATGCGGCTTGTCCCACGCCTTGGCCTCGATCACCGCCAACTTGGTATTGCGGTACACCAGCACGTAATCGGCAATCTCGGCCCTGGCGCGCTGACCGTTGCCTTGTAGGCGACCCGGGGCGATCACGCACTGGCGCTCGCGCAGGACACGACTGCCTTCGACCACACCCCAGCCCGCGACCTTCAAGGCGGGGTCGATGTGTTCCGCTCGGGTCTCGGACTCATTCAAAGCGCTGCTATCCCCCTCATAACAAGGGGAGAGTAACGTCTGAAGAGGCCTCGGGACATTACGCGCTGACCGCGGGGCTTGCCCGCAACGATGCTCACGCCGATGCCGTCTCATTGAGAGGGCGTACCTCGGCAGCATCCACCCAGTCTTTCCGAACCTTGCTCAAGTAGTAGCCCGAGACCGTACGTTCGCCCAGATACAACGTGTTCGACTGCCCCTTCTGGGGACCTTTTTTGGCCTTGGTGCGCACGCCCAACCCGTGAATGACGACGCCCTGGACAAGCTCCTTGAGGTCTTCCGTGTAATGAGCTGCTTTGGGATCGTTGCCCTTCCCCTTTGGATGCAATGCGTAGCCATAGGGACCGTGCTCCGCCTGAATTTTAAAGGGGACGCGACGGTTACCCGTGTCATCCACCAAATAGAAAAACAACTCACTGTTGCCATCCATAAACACCCCCTCCCGTATGCGCGCTGTCAATCACTCGGCCATGCGCTCACAGCGTCTGGAACCAGTCGCGGATCTTCAACGCCATCAGCCGCCGGCGCTCCTTCAAGAATCCCTCGTAACTTGGCACGTCGCCGCCGAGCAGAGTTTCCGGGATGCAGTTCATGCGGAAGTTCGCCAGCATTTCGGCGGAGTCGGTGATGCCGCCGTATTTCAACTGTCCACCACCAACCTGGTCTCGGAGTTCGGCGAAGTACGTCTCCGGAGGCTTTGCGCCGATGGCTATGTTGATCTCGCTCTGGGCGATCACGAAGTTGCCGATCTGGTTGTACGACCCGCGCGTCATGCCGCTGCCCTTCAGGTGCTGCTTTGGATAGACGTGGTGCACATCGGCGCGGTTCAGCAGCAGGTCGGTGACGGTGATATCGCGCGACAGGAATCCGCGGTCTCCGAGCTTGACTTGCGCCGCCTGGAAGCACTTGAAGTACGGGCTGTTGATCGAAGAGGTGTCCATGAACTGCGGCAACATGCCGGTCCAGAAGCTATCGGGCAGTTCGTTTGGAATCACAGACTCCGCGTAGGACACCACGCCGCGACTGTCGATCTGGCGGATGTCGAAGTCGAACGTGGACTCTGGCGAACCGCCGTAGCGGCGGCTGAGCAGCGACATTACGAACCAGCGCCGCACCAGTTGCTCCAGCTTGGCAGCAGGCACGTTCTCGCGACGACCGCGCAGGTAGAGGATGTAGGCGAAGTTGATCGCGTTCTGACTGCCGATCATGTTGCTGAGGATGAACCCGGCCGAGCGCAGGATCATTGTGATGCGGTCGAAGTGGGTCTTGTTGACGAACGCGAGGATCCCCTGCTTCAGCTTGCCGAACGACGCCTCTACGATGGCCTCTTCGTACTGCTTCGTCTCGAAGTTGCGGCCCGACAGCAGGGCTACCAGATCCTGCAGCTTTCCGCGCCCGAACTCCGAGGTGAAGGCCACGCGCAGCATGTCGGTGTAGGTCGGGTCGTAGATGTCGTCGTTGACGTCGGCGATCCACTTCATCTTGTCAAAGAATTCCGAAGCGACGAAAGCGCTATCTCCCTTGCGTATCTTGGCCAAGAAGTCCGGCGCGATCGCCAGATGGCAGAAATAGTCGATGGCCTTCCGCAGTTGGTTACCGCCGTAGGCGGTGTTGACCGCGATCTTCGACATCGCGAAATCGGCCTGCGACAGCGGCGAGCCGGCAGAGTTCACACGGATGAATATCTCGGTGACCGTCTCAATATCGAGGTCTTCGGCCAGCTCAATGATCCCGACGTGGTTGTGAATGATGCCTCGCAGCTTCTCGATGACCTTGAAGACCTGGTCCTGCGAGCTGGCGGGGTTGACAGCGCAATAGTCCGCCACAAGTTGGAAGAGGCTGGTGGAGGGCTCAAAGACTTTGGCGACGTCCGGAATCCACGCCACGTTCCTGCGGATGGCCGGGTTGGCGACCTCGAACCTCTCTTCCTGCGGGTTGAAGGCAATGCGGATCTGCACCGTCTCGTAGTCGTCAGTCAGCACCTCCACGCCCAACAGCGAGGCCATGAGTGCCGTCACGCGCTGCTGCCCGTCGATCAGGATGCGCTTGCCGGCAGACGTGCTGCCGTCCTTGAGTTTGACGGTGGGGTTACGCCACGCGATCAGATAGCCCACCGGATAACCCTGATAAAGCGAGTCCAGCAGGTTGCGCACCTTGGTCGCCTCCCACACGAACGGCCGCTGGATCTCCGGGATCGCGATCTCGCCTGATTTCACCCACGTCAGCAGGGTTTCAACGGGGTGCGGGGTAACGGAGTAGCGTTGGGTTGACATCCGGTGTCCTCAGAGTTGGCCGGAGAAGGCTTGGTGTAGAAGGGATTGCTTGAGGGCATCGAGTGCGGCAAGTTTGCGCTGGTATATGGATTCGAGTCGTTGGGTTTCTTGTTCAAACGACCTAAGTTCTTCAACACGCCGCAACTGTTCATATTCTGAAAGGACTGGAATCTCCAAGCTTTTTAGCTTTGCAATCGTTAGAGTATCTACCGTTGCACCATTTCCTCGATCAAGCTGATCGTGAAATGCAGAAGATCGAATCCAATAGCTCACAAATTCGCTTGATATATCCGACACCCTTTTCATCCAAAGGACACTCGCATCCTTGAAGTAAAAGCGATCGTTATTCTTGACGACATATGCATTGCCGATAGTTCCTATCGCAGTGACCACAATGTCTCCCGAGCTGGGGACACCGGCGATGCCAGCTAATCTCGCATAATGCTCATCAGAGATAAATAGCTCGTTATCAACGCAACCATCTGCAGCCAATCGAGTTACTTCGCGTCCTCGGTAGAAGGGTACACCTGCACTTTTCCATTCAGATTTTAGAACACGCTTACTCGAACCAATGTCAAACAGCTTTTCGAGTTGTATAAATTCACCGAGATTGTCGTTAAAAACCGCCGTGAGTTGAGCTTTAAATACCTGCCGGGCGTTTTGGAGGTTCTTTTCGGCATTGGCTTTGGCGGTGGCAATGCCCGCAAACGCTTCGTCGAGGATGCCGACGATCCGCTGCTGTTCGGAAATCGGAGGGAGCGGAACCGCTATCCCGCGGAGACTCCCCTGGTTAAGTTTTGGAACAGTGAGGCCAGAAATGAATTGGGTCAGGTCGAGGTGATTGAGATGATAGATGAGCCAACTGTCCAGCAGGATATTTCTATCCGGCTTAAGAACATGCGCATGGTTGTTAACCCATATTTTGCCTTCGACAGCGAATGCCGTGCTGTCACCCGATCCCCATTTAGCACCGTCCTCGCCCACCAAAACCAAAGGCTCGTCGAATAGAAACCCCTCGACGAAATCTAGAACTCCCGTTGCACCATAGTAAGGGTAAGTGCCGGCGACACGATCTTTCTTAGTGATGGGCTTTCGCTTGTAATCGAGCACCTCACAGAGATCTCCGAGCTGCATTGTCCTCCAACCAATCGTCACAGCAGCGCCCTGATCGCCGCCAGAACTTTCGCGTTCTCCGCATCCAATGCCGCGATCTCCGCCATGATTTCCTGCGGGCTGCGATGCACCACTTCCTCGCCGCCATCGGGATTCTTCACCGACAGGTCGAATGTGGTTTGGTCGAGGCTGGCAGCATCCACGCTCCAACTCTTCGGCGAATCGGCAAAGTTCTTCTGCAACGCCACGAACTCGGCCAGGTCCGCATCGTTGAGCGGGTTGGTCTTGCCCATGTTGCGACCCGGATCGAGCTGGTAGTACCAGGTCTTACGCGTCGGCGCGCCCTTCTCGAAGAACAGCACCACGGTCTTCACGCCCGCACCGAGGAAGGTGCCACCGGGGCAGTCGAGCACGGTGTGCAGGTTGCAGCTTTCCAGCAACTGCTTGCGCAGGGACACGCTGGCGTTGTCCGTGTTGGACAGGAACGTGTTCTTGATGACGATGGCGGCGCGGCCACCGGCCCGCAGCGACTTGACGAAGTGCTGCAGGAACAGGTACGCGGTCTCGCCGGTCTTGATCGGAAAGTTTTGCTGGATCTCCTTGCGTTCCTTGCCGCCGAAGGGCGGGTTGGCCAGAACGATGTCGTAGCGGTCCTTTTCCTGGATGTCGGCGAGATTCTCGGCCAGCGTGTTGGTGTGGACGATGTTCGGCGCCTCGATACCATGCAGGATCATGTTCATGATGCCAATGACATAGGCGAGGCTTTTCTTCTCCTTGCCGAAGAACGTCTTGCGCTGCAGCGTGTTGCTGTCGCTGGTGGACAGGTTCGGCTTCCGGCTGAGGTAATCGAACGCTTCGCAGAGGAAGCCGGCCGAACCGCAGGCACCGTCGTAAATGGTCTCGCCGACCTTCGGGTCGATGACCTGGATCATCGCGCGGATCAGCGGGCGGGGCGTGTAGTACTCGCCGCCGTTGCGCCCGGCGTTGCCCATGTTCTTGATCTTGGCTTCGTACAGGTGCGAGAGCTCGTGCTTCTCCTTATGCGTACCGAAGCGCAATTCATCGACCCGCTCGATCACGTCGCGCAGGTTGTAGCCGGACTGGATGCGGTTTTTGATCTCGCCGAAGATCTCACCAATCTTGTATTCCAGCGTCTGCGGCCCGCTGGCCTTGGCCTTGAAGCCGTGCAGGTACGGAAACAACTCGCCGTTGACGAAGGCAAGCAGGTCGTCGCCGGTCATCGCCTTGTTGTGGTCGAACTTGCCGTCGCAGTCCTTCGGCGCGGCCCAGTTTTCCCAGCGGTAGGCCGGCTCCAGCAGGAAGCTGTAGGCCTTGCCTTCCAGTTCGGCTTCCAGAGCGCGGTCGGCTTCCAGCGCGTCCAGGTACTTGAGGAACAGCAGCCAAGAGGACTGCTCGGTGTAGTCGAGTTCGCTGGTGCAACCGGCGTCCTTGCGCAGGATGTCGTCGATGTTCTTGAAGGTTTGTTGGAACACTGCGTGGAATCCCCCTGTTAGGAGATCAACTTTACAGGAGGGGGGAAATGTCCGGATGGCGTGTCTTGGAGTGGTGCGCTATACCCGTCCCCCACACCCGCGCGTCTTTCCCCTACCTTTCAACGCGGCACGTCCTTAGTCGCGTTTCTCGCCCCGACCGCGCGACCTCCGGCACACTTCCCCCACCCCAGCCGCCGGCCTTGCCGGCAAGCACACCTCACGCCACAGGGATTGCGGCGGGGCGGTGCCGGTGGGCTTGCAGGCGCGCACGGCGTGCCGGCCCCGGCGCCTCACTGGAATGCAAAGGAGTTGCAATGAGCCAGAACCTGATCAACCTCACCCTGACCGACGCCCAGCTGGATGCCGTGGACCAGGCCTTGACCGAGCTGGAGACGCAGTTGTCGGCGCTGGTGGCGATGAACGCCGCGCAGCGCCGCAAGCTGGCGCGGATGGGCGACAAGTCCGAGACCTTCTGCCGGCAGACATTGAATGTGCTGAGCCAGAACCCACAGGTGGTGCCGCCCAGCCTGAAGCTGGCCGAGGCGCTGGAGGACCTGGCCGCGCTGGACCGGCTGCGCCCGCGCATGCAGCGCTTGCAGCGTCTGGCCGAGCGCGGCGCCGACAGCGAGACGGCGCTGGGCAGCGACATCATGCGTTGCGCACTGGACGGCTACGCGTTGCTGAAGGTGGCCGGCCGCAATCAGGGGCTGGAGGGCCTGCGCAAGGAGCTGGGCGCCCGCTTCGCCAAGACCAGCCGCACGACCGAGGAAAAGCCCGAAATGGCCTGACGCGTCGGCGCGACCTCGAGGCCGCCTCCGGGCGGCCTTTTTTGTGCGTGGGTAAAAGTGGCACCGATGCCGAAATTTTCGCCATCGTTGGCACTCGGGGTTTCACCCGTGCCGCATTGAGCGGCAGGCGATAAGCGGGGCTGGGCAGCGACGGCGCTTTTTGCGGCACTCGCGCCACTTCGGACGGCTACGTTGGCACTTTGGGCGTGTGTCGACACGCGCGGCGCGGCAGCGTTGCGACTCTAAACGGCAAGGCTCGCGCATTTTGTGGCGCCGATGCCGCTCACGGCTGCGTCGGCGGCGGTTGCTTCGACAGCATCGCCGCTCCCTCCGGCTCGCATCGCGCTCCAGAGCTCAGCGGTGCGACCCGCGGAATCTGGAGCCGTGTCCCCGCCACGGAAACAACAAAGCCGCCCGGAGGCGGCCCTGCTGCAACGCGTCCATGCAGGCGTGACCGCCCGACCCGGTTACTCGCGCATCTTCACCGGTACGCCCGGCTTCACAACCTCGGCCAGCGCGGCGACGCTCCAGTTGGTCATGCGGATGCAGCCGTTGGACTCGGTCTTGCCGATCTTGGCCGGGTTGGGGGTGCCGTGGATGCCGTAGTGCTCCTTGCTCAGGTCGATCCAGGTCGTGCCTACCGGGTTGTTGGGGCCCGGCGGGATCTCGGCTTTCTTATCGGACGCCTTGGTCCCGGCGATCAGGTCCGGATCGAAGTACCACACCGGGTCGCGGGCGACGCCGTTGATCTTCCAGTCGCCAATCGGCAGCGGGAACTGGGCGCTGCCGGTCGTCACCGGGTAATGCCCGATCACCTTGCCCGCCTCGTCCATCAGCAGCAGCGCGGAGTCGGACTTGTCGATCACCACCTTGGCCGGCGTTGGCAGGCGGCTGGCGGCCTGGATGTTGGGCACGGTGACGGTCGCGCCAGAGGCGAGCTTCACTCCTGGGTTGAGCTTGGCCAGCAGCGCCGGGCTGGCGTGGAACTGCTCGGCCACCTTCTCCTCCACCGACTCGTAGGGCAGCGCGTCCACTTTGGCCATGGCGGCGTGGCCGCTGGGGGTCTGGGCAAATGGCCCGGCCACGTCATCGGCGGTGAGGGTGTACTCGATCAGGATCGGTGCGTCGTCCTTGTTCAGGATGTCCCATGTGGCGGCGTCCATCGTGCCGGTCGGCTTGATGTCATGCGCGCGCTGGAAGGCATCCACGGCGCGACCCATGTTGCTGCCCACCGCGCCATCGATCTCGCCGGGGGAGAAGAACGCCCGCTCCAGCAACACCTGCGCGCGCAGCGCGCTGTCCTTGGCAAGCTCTGCATCGGCGGGCGCGGCGGTCACGGGCGGCAGCGGCTCGGGTTCGGCCTCCTTGTTGGCGGGCAGCGTCTCGGAGGACTTCTCGTCATCCGGCGCTGGGACCCGATCATCCGGTGCGATCGGCGCGATCGGCTCCGGGTTGACGGGGTCGGCGTCCTGGACGCCCGTCATATCGGCATCGGCGGCGCTGCCGGTCGCGGCCGGGTCCTGGGCGGGGGCGGCGTTGGCAGTGGCGCTGGCGTCCAGCTCCGCCGCCGGGATCGGTGTCTGGCTGCACGCGGCCGACATCGCAACGGGCAACAACGCGACCATCAGGGCGCGGGCAAGGGTCTTGGAGTGCAGGGACTGGGTCATGGGATGCCGGACTCGTTTGGGGTGCTGTGCAGCAAGCTAAAGCGTCGGGCGTGAATGCAAGCTCTTGATGGGCGCTGGAGCTGAACCGGACACATACGTGCGCCTGGCAGCTACGAGTGATCGGGCATAAAAAAGCCCCGCATCAGCGGGGCTTTTTCTCTCAATGCAGCGCGGCGATTAGGCCCACGGATCCTGCAGGATCATCGTGTGGTCGCGGTCCGGACCGGTGGAGACGATCGCCAGCGGGCAGCCGGCCAGTTCTTCCAGCGCACGCAGGTAGGCACGCGCGGCCGGCGGCAGCTTGTCCCACTCGGTGACGCCGTGGGTGCTTTCCTGCCAGCCGGGCAGCTCCAGGTACACCGGCTCGCACTCGTCCCAGCCCTGGGCGTCCAGCGGGGCGTACTCGGTCTGCTTGCCGCGGTACTGGTAGCCGATGCAGACCTTCAGCTTCTCCATGCCGTCCAGCACGTCCAGCTTGGTGATGCACAGCCCGTTGATGCCGTTGATGGCGACGGCGCGCTTGAGGGCGACGATGTCGATCCAGCCGCAGCGGCGCGGGCGGCCGGTGGTGGCGCCGTATTCCTGGCCCTTGTCGCGCAGGGCCTGGCCGACGTCGTCGTGCAGCTCGGTCGGGAACGGGCCGCTGCCCACGCGCGTCGCGTACGCCTTGGCAATGCCCAGCACGTAGTCGATCGCCCCGGCGCCCACACCGGTGCCGGCCAACGCGCCACCGATGGTGGTGTTGCTGGAGGTGACGTAGGGATAGGTGCCGTGGTCGATGTCCAGCAGCGAGCCCTGCGCACCTTCAAACAGGACGCGCTTGCCCTGCTTGCGCAGGTCGTGAAGGATGCCGGCGACGTCGGACTTCATCGGCTCGACGTAGTCACCGAAGGCCAACGCATCGTCCAGCGTCTGCTGGAAGTCGATCGCCTCCACGTTGAAGTATTTGGTCAGCACGAAGTTGTGGTAATCCAGCGCGCTGCGCAGCAGCTCGGCCAGCTGCTCGGGGTAGTGCAGGTCGGCCACGCGGATGCCACGACGGGCGACCTTGTCCTCGTACGCCGGGCCGATGCCGCGGCCGGTGGTGCCGATGGCCTTGCCGCCGGCAGCCTTCTCGCGGGCCTGATCCAGGGCGATGTGGTACTGCATGATCAGCGGCGTGGCCGGGCTGACCTTCAGCCGCGAGCGGACTTCGACGCCTTCGGCCTCCAGCTCGCCGATCTCCTTTTGCAGCGCGCCGGGGTGCAACACCACGCCGTTGCCGATCAGGCACAGCGCGCCCTCGCGCAGGATGCCCGAGGGAATCAGGTGCAGGACGGTTTTCTTGCCGTTGATGACCAGGGTGTGGCCGGCGTTGTGGCCGCCCTGGAAGCGCACGACCGCACCGATCTCCTCGGTCAGCAGGTCAACGATCTTGCCCTTGCCTTCATCGCCCCACTGGGCCCCGAGAACGACGACTGACTGACCCATTGCATATGCTCCTGAAGCATTTGAGGACCGGCGCACGCCGACCCGGGCGGAGAGTTCCGCGCATAGAAAAAGCCGGGAGGATTTCGCCCCTCCGGCTTTTCCGCATTATCCGGGTTTTCGAGGGTCTAGGCCAGCCCGGAAGAACAAGCTTTTACACAACCCGCACCAGCCAAAGCGATACCACGCCGATGGCCAGCACCACGCCGCCGATCCTGCGCAACTGGTGGTCATCCAGCTGGCGCAACTGCTCCATCGTCCGCCGCCAGCGGCCGGGCGCGGCGAACAGAAACAGGCCTTCCAGTACGGCCACCAGCGAGAGAGCCGACAGGAGCTCGACGGTCATGCCGCGCTCCTGAGCGCATCGACACGCCTCAACGATCGTTGCCGAAGTACTTCAGGAAGTCGTCGTTGCGCTCCAGCATGATCACGCCCTTCCCATCGCTGAAGGATTCGCGATACGCCTCGAGGCTGCGCTGGAAGGCGTAGAACGCCGGATCCTTGTTGGCCGCCTTGGCATACAGCGCCGCCGCTTCCGCATCGCCCTGGCCTCGCAGGCGCTGGGCGTCACGCTCGGCCTCGGCCACGATCACGGCCTGCTGCTTGTCGGCGCCGGCCCGGATGGTCTGGGCCTGCTCGGCACCCTCCGCGCGCAGGCGGCTGGCCACCTGATGACGCTGGGCCCGCATCCGGCGATAGACGTCCTGGATGACCTGGCTGTCGGTCGGCAGGTCGATCTGCTTCAGGCGCAGGTCGATGATCTTGACCCCGACGGTGCTGGCACCCTTGTTGATGGCCTCCAGCTGGCGGTCGATGATTTCCGCGCGATCGCCGGAGACGAGCTCCTTCAGGGTCCGCGCGTTGATCTCGTTGCGCAGCGAATCCTTGATGATAGGCGCCAGGCGGTCCACGGCCAGGCTCTCGTCACCACCGGTCGCCCGGTAGAACGCACGCACGTCCTCAATCATGCCGACGGTGAAGAAGTCGACGCTGACGTCCTTGCGCTCGGAGGTCAGGTAGCGCTCGGGCTCGGCGTTGAACACCGTCAGCCGGCGATCGAACACCAGCGCGGTTTCCACCAGCGGCACCTTGAAGTGCAGGCCCGGGCCAATGCCGGTCCTGGCCACGCGCCCGAGGTTGAGCACCATGCCCACCTGGCCCTCACGGACCACGTAGGTGGAGCCCATCAAGCCCAGCAGCACGGCGACGGCCACCGCGATCCAGATGGAATGTTTCATCGGTTTACCTCCGGACGGCCAACAGGCCGTGGGGTGCGTTCAGTGCGGGAAGGCGACGGCGTCGCGGAAGACGTATCCGGTGAGAGTATTTCCGGGGTCAGCAGTGGCGCCGCGGAGGTATTGGTCGAGCCCGAGGCGCGGCCGGCCCCTTCCGTGGCGCCGTCCATCGGCACGTAGATCAACTGGCGCGAATCGCCGCCGACGACCTTGCGGTTACCGGAAAGCACTTCCTGCACGGTCTCCAGCCACAGGCGCTTGCGGGTGACTTCCGGTGCGTCCTTGTACTGATCCACCAGCAGCGAGAAGCGGTCGGCGTCACCCTCGGCGCGCGAGACGGATGCGTCGCGGTAACCCTCGGCAACCGTGCGCACGCGGGCCGCCTGGCCGCGAGCTTCAGGCACGACCTGGGCGGCGTAGGCTTCGGCCTCGCTGATCAGGCGGTCCTTGTCCTGCTGGGCGCTGTTGACGTCATCGAAGGCCGGTTTGACCTCTTCGGGCGGCCGCGCGTTGGGCAGGTTGAGCTCGGTCACGACCAGCCCGGTGCGGTAGGCGTCCAGCGAGTTCTGCAACTGCTCGCGGGCCGATACGGCCAGGGCGTTACGCGCGCCCAGCACGGTGTCCAGGGTGGAGCGGCCGACCTGCTCGCGCACGGTGCTCAGCGCCGCCTGCTGCAGCATGGCGTTCGCATCACGGCTGCCGAACACGTACTTCTGCGGATCACTGACGCGGTACTGCACGTTGATCTCGACCTGAACGATGTTCTCGTCGCTGGTCAGGACCGGCACGTTGGTACCGAAGGTCTTGATCTCGGTGGCGTTGATCTTGATCGCGGTCTCGAACGGCCACGGCAGTTTGAAATGCGGGCCGGGCTGCAGGATGCGGGAGAACTGGCCAAAGCGCAGTACCACCGCGCGCTGCTGTTCGTTCACCAGCAGGAAGCTGTTGAAGGCCAGCCACAGGGCGAGCACCAGCAGCACCCAGCGACCGACGCCGCCACCACCGCCTTGCCCTCCAAACAGGCCGCGCAACCGGTCCAGCACGTCGTCAATCCCATTGCCGCCGGGGCGCCGACGCGGCGGGCGGCCACGGCCGCTGCCGGAATTGTCACTGCCAGGGGTATTCCAGGCCATGCCTGCTCCTAAGGAAGGTGAACAGCGCCCCTTTGTCGCGGGCAGCCGATGATTCTAGGTGGGTGGGACGCCTGCCTCAAGCAAGCGCTGTCAATGAAAGTCGTGGTCCGCCTCGCGCGGAGGCAGCAGGGCATGCAGCACATCGCCATCGGGTTGCTCGTGCAGGCGCGCCGCGTCGGCGAGGGACATGTCCACCCGCATGCGCCACCCGTCCTCGACGGACTCCTCGTCACGCACCGCGCCCAACTCGTGCAGCTTGGCATGCAGCCTGCCCGCACGCGAGGGAACCTCGATGGAACCGGTGACGCGCTGCAGGTCCAGGATCTCGCCGATTACCTCTGGCAGCAGGTCCAGACCCTCGCGCTCCTTGGCCGAGACCCAGACGCGCGGGTGGCCTTCGGCGGGGCGGTCGATCCGGGGCCGGGCCTGCTCTAGCTGGTCGATCTTGTTGTAGACCAGCAGTTGCGGAATATCCCCGGCACCGATCTCGGCGAGGACCTCGTCCACCTGGGCGATGCGTTCCTCGCGCAGCGGGTCGGCCGCGTCCACCAGATGCAGCAGCAGGTCAGCCTCGCGCGCTTCGGACAGCGTGGAGCGGAAGGCGGCGACCAGCTCATGCGGCAGATCGCGCACAAAACCGACCGTGTCGGCCAACACCATTGCGTGGCCGGACAGCTCGATGCGGCGCACGGTGGGATCCAGCGTCGCGAACAGCTGGTCCGCGGCGTAGGCGTCGGCGCCGGTCAAGGCATTGAACAGAGTGGACTTGCCGGCGTTGGTGTAACCCACCAGCGCGACCCTGGGCAGTTCGTTGCGGACCCGGGCTCGGCGCATCTGGGTGCGCTGCACCTCGACCTTCTCGAGCCGCTTCTGCAATTGCTCCAGGCGCTTCTGCAGCAGCCGCCGGTCGGTTTCCAGCTGGGTCTCACCCGGGCCACGCAGGCCGATGGAACCGCCGCGGAGGCTGTCCAAGTGGGTCCAGCCACGGACGAGCCGCGTGGACATGTGCTTGAGCTGGGCCAGTTCGACCTGCAGCTTGCCCTCGTGACTGCGGGCGCGCTGGGCGAAAATGTCCAGGATCAGGCCGGTCCGGTCGACTACGCGGCAGCCGAGGATGCGCTCAAGGTTGCGCTCCTGGACCGGGCTCAGGGGGTGGTTGACCAGGACCAGGTCGGCTTCGGTAGCGGCGACGGCGGCCTGCACTTCCTCAAGCTTGCCGGTGCCGATCAGGATCGAAGCGTTGGGGTGGTCGATGCGGGCATTCAGTGTCGCAACCACGGTGGCCCCCGCCGAGCGGGCGAGCTCGGTGAATTCCTCCAGCTGGTCCGGATCAACGGGACCGCCGGCATGGGGCTGGATCAGGAGCGCACTTTCACCCTTGCGGGAGCGTTCAAACAAGAGGCGGGGCCTTTACGGGATTTGGGATCATGCCCGATGAGATGGGTGCAACCTCGCCAAACACAAGCCATGACCCGCCCCACTGGCCAGTCAGGGCTGCCCCGCGCCTTCATCGGCGTCCGCCGCCTGCACCTGCCCGCCACTGGGCCCGACACGCACGTTGCGCGCCGGCACAACGGTGGAGATGGCGTGCTTGTAAACCATCTGGCTGACGGTATTGCGCAGCAACACCACAAACTGGTCGAAGGATTCGATCGTGCCCTGCAGCTTGATGCCGTTGACCAGGTAGACCGATACCGGGATGCGCTCACGGCGCAACGCGTTCAGGAAAGGATCCTGCAAAGACTGTCCCTTGGACATCTGAATTCCCCGCTTGGTTTTTCTAGTTATGGGTGGCATGCCCTGTTCGACATTACCTGTCGCCGGCATTTCCCCAGCCGGCGGTGGGGCGATGGTAGCGCAACGCGGGCACTGCGGACGTGCTGCAGATGGCGGATCGGGCGAAGTGCGACGGCGCGCGGCCAAAGCGCGAGGCAGTGCACTCAGCGCGGGACATTCAGGGAATGAACCCGGCCAGTGCCTCTTCAAGGGCGGCACGCTCGGTCATCGGGTCGAACCAGCGCGCGTCCAGTTCGCCGCGCAACCAGGTGATCTGGCGCTTGGCCAGCTGCCGGGTCGCATGGATGCCGCGGGCGCGGAAATCGGCCGCATCACCGCGTCCGTCCAGATACTCCCAGGCCTGGCGATAGCCGACCGCGCGCACCGCGGGCAAGTCCAGCGGCGCGGGATGGTCGCGCAGTTGTGGCAGCGCGCGCAGTCGCTCGACCTCCTCGAGGAAACCCGCCGCCAGCATCGCGTCGAAACGCTGCTCGATGCGCTGATGGAGGACCGCCCGCTCGCGCGGTGCGAGGACCAGTTTCAACACCCGGAACGGCAGGCGCGGTGCCGGCGCCTCGGCCCGCCACGAGCTGATGGTCCGACCCGAGGCGCGATACACCTCGAGCGCGCGCTGGATTCGCTGGGCATCGGTGGCGTGGATGCGGGATGCCGCGACCGGATCCAGTGCCGCCAGCTCCCGGTGCATTGCCGGCAAGCCGCGCCCGGCGATCTCGGCGGCAATTTGCGCGCGGATTTGCGGATCGGCTTCCGGCATGGGTGACAAGCCGTGCAGCAGTGCGCGGAAGTACAGGCCGGTCCCACCGGCCAGGATCGGCACCCGGCCGCGGGCGCTCACCGCCTCCAGTGCGGTCCGCGCATCGCGCGCGAACTCGGCGGCAGAGTACGGTTGCCATGGCTCGCGGATATCGATCAGGTGATGCGGCGCGCGCGCCATCTCCGCGGCATCCGGTTTTGCCGCGCCGATGTCCAGACCGCGATAGACCAGCGCCGAGTCAACGCTGATGATCTCGCCGCCAAGGCGTTCGGCCCAGTCCAGCGCAAGCGCGGTCTTGCCCGACGCCGTGGGGCCCATCAATGCAATCGCGAGCGGTCGAGCGGAAATCACCGGAGGGAAGCGACAGCAGTGGAGGACGGGCATGCGGTCATCGGCGAAGCCTACCCCACCGTGACGGGGTGATCGGAGCGGACTTGTTCACAGACCCTGTGGACAAGCATCCGCATCAAGCTGTGGACAACTTCCCGAGCGCGATGGCCCGCAAGGGCCGGGCTTACATTGGTCAATTTTTGACCACCTGTGGCTCGGTGACGAGAACGCAGGGGTCAATCATCCTCAGGCCAGCGAATCGCGGCACCGGCTTGTCGCTGCTGCGGCAACGGCTGCGCGGCGACCGCCTGCCAGACCTTCAGCGCGTCCACCGTAGCGGCGACGTCATGCACCCGCAGCAGCAGGGCACCACGTTGGGCGGCAATCAGATGGGCCGCGACCGATCCGTGGACGCGCTGGTCCATCGCCTCGCGGCCCGTCAGCTCGGCGATCGACTTCTTGCGCGACAGGCCGGCCAGCACCGGCAGGCCGATATCAGAGAACCGCTCCAGCCCCGCCAAGAGCGACAGGTTGTGCTGCAGGTTCTTGCCGAAACCGAAGCCGGGATCGATGACGAGCCGCTTCTTGGCGATACCCGCCATTTCCGCGGCGAACACCCGCTCGGCCAGAAATCGGTGCACCTCGCCGACGACATCCTCGTAATGCGGCGCCACCTGCATATCGCGCGGCTGCCCCTGCATGTGCATCAGGACCACCGGAACGCCGAGCTCGGCCGCCGCCTCCAGCGCACCATCGCGCCGCAGTGCGTGGATGTCGTTGATCATCCCGGCACCAGCGGCCACCGCGGCGCGCATCACGTCGGGTTTGGAGGTGTCCACGCTGATCGGCACCGAGGTCTCGGCGACCAGCCTCTCGATCACCGGGATCACCCGCCGCAGTTCCTCGGCGATATCCACCTCCTCCGCACCAGGGCGCGTCGACTCACCGCCGACATCGAGCAGGTCGGCGCCCTCGGCCACCAGGCGCAGGCCGTGGGCGACGGCGGCCTCCGTGCCGGCGTTCTCGCCGTTCTCCGAAAAGGAGTCCGGGGTGACGTTGACGATGCCCATGACCCGGGCGCGATCCAGCCGTAGCAGGCGGCCGTTGCAGTCGAGGGTAGTGGCGGTATCGAACACGGGCGGGCTCCTGGGATGAGCGCTTGCGGGCACTCATTGTTACCGCCCGGCCCAGCCGGGGAAAGCGCGCGATCGACGCAAACAAAAACGCCCCGGTCAGGGGCGTTTTTGTGTCATCTCAAGCGGTGACCGTCTACAGCTGCTCCGCAGCACCACCAATGGGACCCGGCGAACGCGGGGTGTCCTTGGGCGGGGGCGGCAGGTTGTCGGTCTTGCCCCAGTCCGCAGGCGGGTTCGGCTTGCGGCCGGCCATGATGTCGTCGATCTGGTGGGCGTCGATGGTCTCGTACTCGAGCAGCGCATCCGCCATCGCGTGCAGTTCCGAGAGGTGCGTGGAGAGAATCTCCGTCGCGCGCTGGTAGGCCTTGTCAAGGATCCCGCGCACCACTTCGTCGATCTTGCGCGCGGTGTCGTCGGAGACACTCTTGTGCTGGGTCACCGAACGCCCCAGGAAGACCTCGTCATCCTCCTCGCCGTAGGAGATCGGACCCATCTCGTCGCTCAGGCCCCACTTGGTGACCATGTTGCGGGCCATCTTGGTAGCCCGCTCGATGTCGTTGGACGCACCCGTAGTGACCTTGTCGGCGCCGAAGATCAGCTCCTCGGCAACACGACCGCCGTACAGCGAGGCCAGCTGCGACTCGATGGCGGTACGGTTGTAGCTGTACTTGTCGCCCTCGGGCAGATACATGGTCACGCCCAGCGCACGGCCGCGCGGAATGATGGTGACCTTGTAGACCGGATCGTGCTCGGGCACCACGCGCCCGACAATGGCATGGCCCGCCTCATGGTAGGCGGTGAGCTTCTTCTCGTCGTCGCTCATCGCCATCGAGCGGCGTTCCGCGCCCATCATGATCTTGTCGCGCGCCTTGTCGAAGTGGTCCATGCGGACGTCCTTCGCGTTCTCGCGGGCGGCAAACAACGCCGCCTCGTTGACCAGGTTGGCCAGGTCCGCGCCACTGAAGCCCGGCGTGCCACGCGCAATGGTCATCGGCACGACGTCATCCGACAGCGGCACCTTGCGCATGTGCACGCGCAGGATCTCCTCGCGGCCCCGCACGTCCGGCAGCCCGACCACGACCTGACGGTCGAAGCGACCCGGGCGCAGCAGTGCGGGATCGAGCACGTCGGGGCGGTTGGTCGCGGCGATCACGATCACGCCCTCGCCGCCCTCGAACCCGTCCATTTCCACCAGCAACTGGTTGAGGGTCTGCTCGCGCTCGTCGTGACCGCCGCCCAGACCGGCGCCGCGATGGCGACCGACCGCGTCGATCTCGTCGATGAAGATGATGCACGGCGCGCTTTTCTTGGCCTGCTCGAACATGTCGCGCACGCGGCTGGCGCCGACACCCACGAACATCTCAACGAAGTCGGAGCCGGAAATCGAGAAGAACGGCACCTTGGCCTCGCCGGCGATGGCGCGGGCCAGAAGGGTCTTACCCGTACCGGGAGGACCGACCATCAGCACGCCGCGGGGAATCTTGCCGCCCAGCTTCTGGAAGCGGCTCGGGTCGCGCAGGAACTCGACCAGTTCGCCGACTTCCTCTTTGGCCTCGTCGCAGCCGGCCACGTCGGCCAGGGTCACCTTGATCTGGTCCTCGCCCTGCAACTTGGCGCGCGACTTGCCAAAACTCATGGCGCCCTTGCCGCCGCCCTGCTGCATCTGCTTCATGACAAACAGCCAGAACGCGATGATCAGGAGGATCGGCAGGAAGTTGAGCAGGACGGACCAGAACGACGGGCCGCCGGGCGGCACCTGCTCGATGCCGACGTTGTGCTGCATCAGGTCGTTGACCAGATCCTTGTCGCCGGGGCTGAAGGTGGTGAACTCCGATCCGTCCTTGCGCTTGCCGGTGATCGTGGTCCGATCCTCGTCAATGCGGACCTTCTCGATGCGGTCGGCCTGCACCTGCTGGATGAACTGGTCGTAGGCGAGGGGGCCGGCGGCGCCGGGGGTACGCGGGCCGAATGCCTGGAACACCACCATGAGAACCACGGCAACGATCACCCAGAGCATCAGATTCTTGGCCATGTCGTTCATAGGTTACGGATCACTTTTTTTGTGCGGACGGCCTGCCACGGCAGACATCGGAATGAAGCAGCGACGCTTGTAATACGGCGCGTAGCGAGGACCGGATCACTTGATTTGTGCGCGTTTGCCCTGTGCAAGGGCGTAGACCTCCGGGGAGCGCTTGCGCGACGCTTCCGGCTTGCGGATGACCACCTTGGCATAACGCCGCCGCAGTTCCCGCACATAATCGTCGAAGCCCACTCCCTGGAACAGCTTGATCAGGAAATTGCCATCGACGCGAAGGTGGTGGTCGGCAAAATCCATCGCCAACTCCGCCAGGTACAGCGCACGCGGCATGTCGACCGCATCCACACCACTCTTATTGGGGGCCATATCGGAGAGAACAAGGTCCACCGGTTTGCCATTCAGAGTGCGCACCAGCTCCGATAAGACCGCATCCTCCCTGAAATCGCCATGAAGGAACTCCACGCCGGCCAGGGTCGGCATCTCCAGGATGTCCAACGCGATTACCCGGCCGGTGTCGCCCAGGGCCTGGCGGACCCATTGCGACCAGCCACCCGGCGCGGCGCCCAGGTCCACCACCACCATGCCCGGCTTCAACAGGCGGTCACGCTTTACCAGTTCCTCCAGCTTGTAGGCGGCACGCGAGCGCAGGCCTTCCGCCCGCGCGCGCTTGACGAACGGATCGGAGTGATGCTCCTTGAGCCAGCGCTGGCTGCTTTTGCTGCGGGTAGCCATCGGACAAAAACCGTTGGAGGACGGGCCGGCCATGATACCCTGCGGGCCCTTCCCAACCTCATTTGCGTGCATCGATGGCAACCGTCCTGACCAGTGCCCAGACCCGCTTCCTGCGCGGCCAGGCACACGACATCAAGGCCATGATCCAGGTCGGCGGAAAAGGCATTTCCGATGCACTGGTGGCGGAGCTCGAGCTCGCGCTGGAAAACCATGAGCTGGTGAAAGTGAAGGTGGGCGCGGCCGATCGCGAGGTTCGCGATGAGATGATCGCGCAGCTGGTGCAGCGCACCGGCGCGGCGCTGGTGCAGAAAATCGGCCACACCGTCGCGCTGTACCGTCCCAGCGAAGAGAAGCGCCACATCGTCCTGCCCCGCGCCTGAGCGCGCGGCTCCTTCTTAGTCTCCCTCGCGCTTGCTAGCATGGCGCGATGGAACTGACCCTGGAACGCCCGGACTACGAGTTCTTCCTTCGCGCTGCCGACGGCAGCGTGGCGCTGGTCAATGACCGCCGCCTGACCCGCAGTTTCATACTGACGCCCAACCACCTGTCCGAGGACTGGGGCGTGCGCGACATGCAGGACCTGACGGCGTCCGATCTCGATCCGCTGCTGGCCCTGGAGCCGGAAGTGGTGATCATCGGCGGTGGCGGCCAGCAGGTGTTCGCGCCGGCGAAGGTGATGGCGGTCTGCCTGCGTCGCGGAATCGGCATCGAAGTGATGACCAATTCCGCCGCCGCGCGGACCTTCAGCGTGCTGGCCAGCGAAAACCGACGCGTTGTTGCCGGCTTCATGCTGCCCGGCTGAGCCGCCGGGCTGAGCAGGCCGCCGGAACGCAACGACCGCCGGCTACTTTTTCGGCAGGTACAGAAGCGGATCGACCGGCTTGCCGTTGTAGCGCACCTCGAAGTGGAGCATGTCGCGGGACGCGCCCGTGCGACCGAGCTCGGCGATCTGCTGGCCGGCTTTCACCCGGGCGCCCTCCTCCACCAGCCGGCTCTTGTTATGGCCATACGCCGACAGCCACTGCTCGTTGTGCTTGATGATGACCAGCTCTCCATAGCCCACCAGGCCCGAACCGGAATAGACCACGGTGCCGTCGCCGGCCGCCTTGACCGGGGCGCCCGCCGTACCGGCAATATCGATGCCCTGCTTGGTCGGCTCGCCGGCGACGAAGCGGCTCAGCAGTGCGCCGTCCACCGGCCAGCGCCAGGCGATGCCACTGGCCAGCGGAGCTGCACTGGGAGCTGAGGCGACCGGCGCACTGGCGGTGGGTGCGCGGGTGCCACCGCTTGCCGGTGCCGGCGGCCTGCTTGCTACTGCCCCGCCCGACTTGGGATACAGCACCAGTTGCTGTCCGGGATAAATCGTGTAGGGCGCGCCCAGACCGTTCCAGGCCGCAAGATCGCGCATCGCGATGCCGTTCTCGGTCGCAATCCGGTACAGCGTGTCACCACGCTGGACGACCCGCGTCGCACCGTATTTGGGCGTGGAAACCGGGCTGCTCTCCCGGGTGACCGCGCTTGAGCACGCAGCCAGCGCCGTCGCGACCGCGGCCGCCAGGATCATGCGGGAGAGAATGTTGCGTTCGGGAGTCGTCATGCTCATGCGCCTTGTTGTGTCCTCCAGATCAGCCAGGTAAATGCCGCCAGCAACAGGACCGTTGCGATCCAGCCGACCGGTTCAATGTAGCGCCGCAATGCTGCCTCGGCGCGTTGGCCACCCAGCCGGATCGCCAGCGCCAGCAGAAACACGCGCTTGCCGCGGCCAACGAACATGCTGGCGATAAACGGCAGCAAAGGTACCCCGACGATGCCGGAAGCCCAGGTGAAAATCTTCAGCGGGATGGGTGTGAAGCCAACCAGCACCAGTACCCAAAATGCTTTCCAAGGTGAGTTGGCGGCAATCTCGCGCAGCGCCGACACCTCCACATCGATCCGGTCCATCCAGCCCAGGGTGACCAGCAGGGGGCGAACGAGCTCGAACGCGTAGTGCCCGAGCAAATACCCCAGCACTGCACCAGCCAGCGAGCCGAGCAGGCTGAGGAGGGCGAACCAGAACGCGCGCGTTGGCCGCGCCAGGGACATCGGCCCCAGCATCACCTCGGGCGGAATCGGGAATACCACTGCCTCGGCAAAACTCAGGCCGAACAAAAGCGCCGGCGCGCGCCGGTGGCCGGCCCACACCAGGCAGCGATCGTACATCGGTCCGAATAGTTTCAAGCGCAGATGTCCTTCAGTCGACCAGGCCCGACAGCAGCGGTACGAATACCACCGAACCGATGGTTTCCTGGGTGATGCGCCCATCGCCATCCTTGCTCAACCGCAGCAGCAACTGCCCGTCCGATGCGCCAACCGGCGCGACCAGCACCCCGCCGGGGGCCAGCTGGGCGGTCAGGGCATCCACCAGGGCAGGCGCCGCAGCGGTTACCAGAATGGCATCGAAGGGACCGTTTTCCGGCCAGCCGATACGGCCGTCGTCGTGCTTGCTGCGGACGTTCATCCCCAGCTGGCGGAACCGCTTGCGCGCTGTGCGCAGCAGCTCGCCGATACGCTCCACCGTGTGCACTTCAAGCCCCAGCGCGGCAAGGATCGCGGCCTGGTAGCCCGAGCCGGTGCCGATCTCCAGCACCTTGGACGGCTGGACCTGCATCAGGGTTTCGGTCATTTTCGCCACCACCCACGGCTGGGAAATGGTCTGGCCGTGGCCGATCGGCAACGCGGTGTCGTCGTAGGCGCGGCTTTCCAGCGCCTCGTCCACGAACAGGTGGCGGGGGACGTTGCGCACGGCGTTGAGCACGCGCTCATCGCTGATGCCGGCGGCGCGGAGGCGATCGACCAGCCGGTCGCGCACGCGCTGGGAGGTCAGGCCGGAACCCAGGTCGGTGGGTTGCAGGCGCATCTTCAGGCTCATCGGCCGTTCCCCCCCGGCGCGGATCCCGCGGAGGCCTCCAGCGACGCCTCCAGCCCGCTGACCCAGTTCGCCACCTGCTCCAGGGCCTGGTAGCGCGTCAGGTCGACCTTGATCGGGGTTATGGCGATGTAGCCGCTGCGGACAGAATGGAAATCCGTGCCGGGGCCGGCGTCCTGCTCGGGGCCAGCGGCACCGATCCACCACCACTGGCGACCGCGCGGGTCCTCCTGCGGTACGCAGGCTTCGGCGCGGTGGCGATTGCCCAGTCGGCCGACCTGGAACCCGCGCACGTCTTCCCACGCCAGGTCGGGCACGTTGACGTTGAGGATGGTGTCCGCCGGCAGCGGATCAATGACCAGGCGGGCGATGATCTCCACGGCGGCACGCGCGGCGGTGTTGTAGTGCCGGCCAACCTCGCCGTTGGTCACCAGCGACACGGCGACCGCGGGCAGGCCGAGGAAACGCCCCTCCATCGCGGCCGCCACGGTACCCGAATAGATCACGTCATCGCCCAGATTGGCCGCGTCGTTGATCCCGGACACGACGATGTCGGGCTCCCTGTCGAGCATTCCGGTGATGGCGACATGCACGCAATCGGTAGGTGTACCGGCCACGCGCCAGGTTGTCTCATCGTGCTGGAACACCCGGATCGGCATGTCCAGGGTGAGCGAGTTGCTGGCGCCGGAGCGATCACGGTCCGGTGCGACCACCACCACTTCGTGACCGGCGGCCCGCAATCCCTGTGCGAGGGCGCGGATGCCGGGTGAATCGACACCGTCGTCGTTGCTGACCAGAACTCGCATGATCTCCCTTGGCGAGCGCCACGGGGGCGCAATGCAGTAGTGGCAGGGACCGGCGTGGCCGGTCGCGGAGCGGATCGCAGGTGCCGGCAGTGCGGCGGCTTCGATCCCGTCAAAGCGGTCATGATAGCCGATGGCAGGCACCCGTCGCCGCCCCGACGCGGGCAATTTCCGGGCCGTGATGTCCGCATCCGCTCCGGCGCGTTAGGCTAGGACGATGGATAACGGAATACCCCGTTGAACGGCGCCGACGACGACGATGCCGCGCTGTTCCGCAGCGCGATCGGGCCGGTTCGCAAACTGCCAGAACGCCCCGCGCCACCCGCCGCACCGCGCCCGAAGCCGCGCGCGAAAATGGCCGAGCGCGACGATGTCGAGGCACGCGAGGATCTGCGCCACGCGCTGGAATCAACGCTCCTTGAAGCCGACGACCCGCTTGCCTGGCGCGGTGATGTCACCCAGGAGGCGTGGCAGCGACTGCGCCGGGGCGAGATGTCCGCCCAGGAGGAGCTTGATCTGCACGGCACCGACGCGCGTACCGCCGAAGCGCTGGTGCGCGCGTTCCTGAGCGATGCGCAGCGCCACGGCCTGGGCTGTGTCCGCATCATCCACGGCAAGGGCGGGCGTGGCGACGGTGATATCGGTCGCAGTGGCGCGCCGGTATTGAAGAATCTGGTCGACCGCATGCTGCGGCAGCGCTCCAGCGTGCTGGCGTTTCATTCGCCCTTGCCCGCCCAGGGCGGCAGCGGCGCGGTGGTGGTCCTGCTGGCGCCGCCGCGGCGTCGCTGACGCGAGCCCGGCACGGCGCGCGTTTCTGCGCGATCAGGGGCCGCGCTGGCCGGAGGCGTCGCTGACCGCGCCCAGCTCCGCCAGCACCACCGTGGCGTAGGTCCCCGCGGGCAGGCTGAAGGACAGCTCCAGTGTGGCGGGATCGCGCCATTGCCAGCCCAGCGCATCGGCGCGCAGGCGCAGCGAACGACGCTCCTGCTTCAGCCCGGCCTGCTCCAGGCCGGCGCGGATGCGCATCGAGACCGGGTCGGCCAGTGCGTGCTGTTCCAGCGCCAGTGCATCGGCTTGGCTGCGCAGCTCGCCGCGGCCCCACAGCGGGCCACTGGGATGGATGTCAAACGCCGCCAGTCGCTGCTCGATCTCCGCACTGATCGGCTCCGGCCCGAACACACTGCGGCTGCCATCCAGCATCCACACCTCACCGGTCAGCGGCGCATCCCAGCAGTGCGCATCGACCCGTGCCTGCAGCACCTGGTTGAACAGGACCGAGCGCGCGGCTGAAAGCAACATGCCGCGCTCGTCGCGACGGACCCGGCGGCCTTCGAACATCGCCAGCGCCTTGCCGAGGTTGTTGCCGTCGCGGCCAAAGCGCTGCTCGCCAAAGAAGTTCGGCACGCCGCGGGCGGCAATCTGCTGCAGGCGGGCGTCAATCGCGGCCGGATCGCCAACGACGTCGCGCAACACCAGCACGAAGCGGTTCCCGGCCAATGCGCCGCGCGGGAGCTTCTTCGCGTGCCACGCCTGTTCCAGTACCTGCAGGCCGTCCACCTGCAGCGCGGTGATCGCCGGCGCGGTCTTCCGCGGCAGGTGCACGCTGAAGCGCTGGCGGGTCACCGCGTGGCGGTCCTTCAGGCCGGCGTAGCCGATCGCCCGCTCGTCCACGCCCGCCCACTGCGCAATGCTGCGGGCGGCGAACGCGGTGTTCATGCCGCGTTTCTCGACCGTCAAAAGCAGGTGCTCACCACTGCCGGAAGGTTCAAAGCCGGCCAGCTCCTCGACGAAGAAGTCCTCCGGCGACACGCGCATGCGCGCGGACAGCACCGGCTCGCCATGGGCACGCTTCTCCGCAGGCGACGCATTGCCCGCGGCGTCCTGCGCGGCGGAATCGCTCATCCGCGCACCAGCAGGCACACCACCAGCGCGGCAAGACCTTCTCCACGCCCGGTAAACCCAAGCTTCTCGGAGGTTGTCGCCTTGACGCTGACTGCATCGACGGCGACACCCAGGTCGGCCGCCAGCCGCGTACGTATCGCCTCGACGTGCGGGCCGACCTTGGGTCGCTCGCAGATGACGGTGATATCGGCGTTGCCCAGCTCCCATCCGTGCTCGGCTGCGAGCTGGCGGAAATGGCGCAGGAACGTGCGGCTGTCGGCGTCCTTCCAGCGCGGATCGCTGGGCGGAAAGTGGGTGCCGATATCGCCTAGCGCCAACGCGCCCAACATTGCGTCGCACAGCGCATGGATGATCACGTCCCCGTCGGAGTGGGCAACCACGCCGCGCTCATGCGGAACCCGGATGCCACCCAACACGACGTGATCGCCGTCGCCGAATGCGTGGACGTCATAACCCTGGCCTATGCGGATGCTCATCGATGGCGGTCCTGCTGCAAGTACGGGGCGACATTGTCGCCCACCGCGCGCCGCTTGCCCGCCCGCGGGCGCCGGTCTCGACTGATTGGACCGTCAGCGTTGGCGCATGGAGAGCAGGAACTCGGCCAGATCGCGATCGGCGGGTGTGGTGACCTTCAGGTTGTCCTCGCGCCCTTCGACCAGTCGCGGTCGGAGGCCGGCGAGCTCGACCGCCATGGCCTCGTCCGTCACCGTTACCCCGTTGTCGCGTGCGTCCAGCAACGCGGCGGTGAGCTGGCCGCGACGGAATGCCTGCGGCGTCAGCGCGCGCCAGAGCGCGGCGCGCGGCTCGGTGGCGGTGATACGTCCGTCCCCGCCAGCGCGCTTGAGGGTATCGCGTACCGGCGCGGCGAGGATCGCGCCATCGCGGTCCTGCGTCGCGGCCTGCAACAGCCGGTCGAGATCGGATGCGTGCAGGTTGGGGCGCGCCGCATCGTGGACCAGCACCAGACTGTCTTCAGGGCTGGCGGGCAGTGCCTGCAACGCCGCCAGAACCGAGTCCGCCCTTTCCCCGCCGCCCACGCAGCGAAGGACCGGCTTGCCGTGGCGGATGGTCCAGCCCGGCCAGTGCCGGTCATCGGCGGCCAGCGCCACCATTGCGCCGGCAATCCGGGGATGCGAAAGCAGCGCGTCCAGTGCGTGCGCGATCAGGGGTTGCCCGGCGATCTGCAGATACTGTTTGGGCACATCGCCGCCAAAGCGCGTGCCACGTCCCGCGGCGGGAATGATCGCCCACACCGTCGGCGCAGCGTGTTGACCCGGCTGATGGGTTGGCTTTTGCACGCCCTTGGTTCCGCTCACAGGTTCCGCCGCGCGAAATCGTCGGTCTTTTGAAACCCGCTCACTGGGTGACCGGCTCCGGATCCGCAGGCGTCCCCGAATCCGGCTCCACCACGCGGTAGAACGTCTCGCCGGGGCGGATCATGCCGAGCTCACTGCGAGCACGATCCTCCACCGCCGCCTCGCCTGACTTGAGGTCTTCCACTTCGGCAGACAGTGCATCGTTGCGCTGCTGCAGGCCCTCGTTCTCGCGGGCCTGCTGCTGCACGCGCTGCTCCAGCGCGGCGACCGAGTCACGGCCGCCCTCGCCGTCCCACAGGCGGTCTTGCAGGAACACCAGCAGCGCGACGAGCGCTACCAGCAATGCCGCCATCCAGCGCATGCCCGGGTATCAGCCCTGCAGCGACACGAACGCGTCGCGACCGGCATAGGTCGCCACGGCGCCCAGCTGCTCCTCGATGCGCAGCAGCTGGTTGTACTTGGCCACGCGGTCGCTGCGGCACAGCGAACCGGTCTTGATCTGGGTCGCCGTGGTGGCCACCGCGATGTCGGCGATCGTGGTGTCCTCGGTCTCACCGGAACGGTGCGATACCACCGCGGCGTAACCCGCCCGGTCGGCCATGGAAATGGCTTCCAGCGTCTCGGTCAGGGTGCCGATCTGGTTGACCTTGATCAGGATCGCGTTGGCGACGTGTTGATCGATGCCCTGCTGGAAGATCTCCGGGTTGGTCACGAACAGATCGTCGCCGACCAGCTGGACCTTCTTGCCCAGCGCATCGGTCAGCTGCTTCCAGCCATCCCAGTCGCCTTCGTCCATGCCGTCCTCGATGCTGATGATCGGGTACTGCGCGCACCAGCCGGCGAGGAACTCGACGAACTGCTCGGAGGTCAGGCGCTTGCCCTCGCCGGTCAGGTTGTACTTGCCGTTTTCGTAGAACTCGCTGGACGCGACGTCCAGGCCCAGCAGGATGTCGTCGCCGGCCTTGTAGCCCGCCTTGCCGATGGCCTCCAGAATGGTTTCCAGCGCTTCCTCGTTGCTGCGCAGGTCGGGCGCGAAACCGCCCTCATCGCCGACCGAGGTGCTCAGGCCGCGGCCCTTGAGCACCGACTTGAGCGCGTGGAACACCTCGGTGCCGGCGCGCAGGCTCTCGGAGAAGCTCTCGAAGCCCACCGGCAGGATCATGAATTCCTGCAGGTCGACGTTGTTGTCGGCATGCGCACCGCCATTGATGATGTTCATCATCGGCACCGGCAGCACGCCGGGGCGATCGCCGGCCAGGTATTTCCACAGTGGCAGGCGGCGATTGGCGGCCATCGCGTGGGCGTTGGCCATCGACACACCGAGCAAGGCATTCGCGCCCAGACGGCCCTTGTTGCGGGTCCCGTCCAGATCGATCAGGCGGCGATCGATGCCGGCCTGATCGGCCGCGTCCATCCCGACCAGCGCCTTGGCGATGGTGGTGTTGACGTTCTCCACGGCGGTGCGAACGCCTTTACCCAGGTAACGCGTCTTGTCGCCGTCGCGCAGCTCCACCGCTTCCTTGGAGCCGGTGGATGCGCCGGAGGGCACCATCGCACGGCCAAAACTGCCATCGGCAAGGGTGATCTCGGCCTCAAGGGTCGGATTGCCGCGGCTGTCGAGGATTTCGCGGGCGTGGACTTTGGCGATTTCGGTCATGTCGGGTCTGCAGGGCTCTCAGGATTGGGATTCAAGGAAAGGGTGGCGCTTGGTGACTTCATCAATGGCCATCAGCGTCTCCAGCAGCGCGCGCATCTGGCCGAGCGGCCAGGCGTTGGGACCGTCGGAGAGCGCTTCGGCCGGGTTGGGATGGGTTTCCATGAAGATGCCGGAAATGCCCACCGCCATGGCGGCACGCGACAGCACCGGCACGAATTCGCGCTGGCCACCGCTCTTGCCGCCCGCGCCGCCGGGCAACTGCACCGAATGGGTCGCATCAAACACCACCGGACAACCGGTGTCACGCATCACCGCGAGGCTGCGCATGTCGCTGACCAGATTGTTGTAACCGAAGCTGGCGCCGCGCTCGCACACCATGATGTCCTTGTTGCCGGTGGCGAGCGCCTTGTCGGCGACGTGCTTCATCTCCCACGGCGACAGGAACTGGCCCTTCTTGATGTTGACCGGCTTGCCCGCTCTGGCGACCTTCTGGATGAAGTCGGTCTGCCGGCACAGGAACGCCGGCGTCTGCAGCACGTCGACCACCGAGGCGACCTCGTCCATCGGGGTGTATTCGTGGACGTCGGTCAACACCGGCACGCCGATCTGTTTCTTGACCTCGGCCAGCACTTTCAGGCCTTCCTCGATGCCCGGGCCGCGGAAGCCGGACACCGACGTGCGGTTGGCCTTGTCGAAGCTGGACTTGAAGATGAAGGGAACGCCGAGCTCGTCGGTGATCTGCTTCAGCGTGCCGGCGGTGTCGAGCTGGAGCTGCATCGACTCGATCACGCACGGCCCGGCGATCAGGAAGAACGGCCGGTCCAGGCCGATCTCGAAACCACACAAGTTCATTGCACTTCTCCGTACTTGCGCAAGGCGTTCATGCCTCGGCCTCGTCCAGCCGTGCATTCATCTTGCCGTGGGCCGCCTTGTAGTCACGTGCGGCGCGGATGAATCCGACGAACAGCGGATGCCCGTCACGCGGGGTGGACAGGAACTCGGGGTGCGCCTGACAGGCCAGGAACCACGGGTGGACGTCGCGTGGCAGCTCGATCATTTCCACCAGCAGGTCGTCGATGGACTTCGCGCTGATGACCAGCCCCGCGTCCTCGAGCTGTGTGCGGTAGCGGTTATTGAACTCATAGCGGTGGCGATGACGCTCGCCGACCACGTCCTTGCCGTACAGCTCGTGGGCCAGCGTGCCGGGCTTGATCCGCTGCTCCTGCAGGCCCAGGCGCATCGTGCCACCCAGGTCGCTGTCCTCGCTGCGGCGCTCAAGCTCGCCGCTGGCGGTGCGCCACTCGGTGATCAGGCCGACCACGGGATGAGGGGTGGCCTTGTCGTTCTCGGTGCTGTTGGCGTTTTCCAGCCCGGCCACGTTGCGGGCGAACTCGATCACCGCCGCCTGCATGCCGTAGCAGATGCCGAAATACGGGACACCGTTCTCACGCGCGTAGCGGGCACCGGCGATCTTGCCTTCAAAGCCGCGATCGCCGAAGCCTCCGGGTACCAGAACACCGTCGACGCCCTCCAGTGCACTGGCGCCGCGCTTCTCGACGTCGCTGGACTCCAGCCACTTCAAGCGGACCCGGGTGCGCTGGCGCAGGCCGCCGTGCTTGAGCGCTTCGGCGACCGACTTGTACGCATCCTGATGGTCCACGTACTTGCCGATGATCGCGATGGTGACTTCGTCCTCGGGATTCTCCGCCGCATCCACCACCGCGTCCCACTCGCGCATGTCCGCCGGCTTGGCATCAAGGTGCAAACGCTCGACGATCAGCTCGTCCAGACCCTGCTCCTGGAAGCGCGCCGGCATGTCGTAGATGTTCTGCAGGTCAACGGCCGAGATGACCGCACGCTCGGACACGCTGGTGAACAGCGCAATCTTGCGCCGTTCCGAATCCGGCAAGGGCTGCTCGGAGCGGCAAATCAGGATGTCGGGCTGGATGCCGATCGAGCGCAGTTCCTTGACCGAGTGCTGGGTCGGCTTGGTCTTCAGCTCGCCCGCAGCGGCAATGAACGGCACCAGGGTGAGGTGCATGAACAGCGCCTTGTCCGGCCCTCGCTCGGCGCGGATCTGGCGGATCGCCTCCAGGAACGGCAGCGATTCGATATCGCCCACGGTGCCGCCGATCTCAACCAGGCCGACATCGAAGCCGTCGGTGGCGGCAAAGATGCCGCGTTTGATCTCGTCGGTGATGTGCGGAATGACCTGCACCGTGCCACCCAGATAATCGCCACGACGCTCCTTGCGGATGACGTTCTCGTAGATGCGGCCGGTGGTGATGGAGTTCTTGCGGCCCAGACGGGTGCGCACGTAGCGCTCGTAATGGCCCAGGTCCAGGTCGGTCTCGGCGCCGTCATCGGTGACGTACACCTCGCCGTGCTGGAACGGGCTCATCGTGCCGGGGTCGACGTTGATATAGGGGTCGAGCTTCATCATCGTCACGCGCAGACCGCGCGCTTCGAGGATGGCCGCCAGCGAGGCGGCGGCAATGCCCTTGCCGAGCGAGGACACCACGCCACCAGTGACGAAGATCAGGGGAGTCATTGTTTTGCTGCCGCTGGAAAGCGCCAGTTTACCGGCTGCGTGGAATTGCCGCGACCTCTGCCGTTGCGGCCAAGGGTTGGCAGCGTCTGCGAGCATTCGCGGAGCCGGACGAAACGACGCCCCGGCAAGCCGGGGCGTCGTTTACCTCACCACGTGGCGCGATCAGCTGCGCTCGTCTTCCTCTTCAGGCTCGATCGCCTGCTCCTGGGTGGCGGCTTCGGCGCTGAAGTCCGCACGGTCCTGCGCAACGTCGGCACTCTGCTCAGCGGCGTCAGCCTGCTGGGCGGCCGCGGCGGCCTGCGCCTCGGCCTGGATGGCCTGTGCCTCTGCCTGGTCGGCAGCGGCCTGCGCTTGCTGGGCCTGGGCCTGAGCGTCGAGATCGGCGGACTGGGCGAAAGCGGCCGGAGCGGCCATCAGGGCGGCGATCATGGTCGGCAACACAAGCTTGCGGATATTCATCTGGGTGGATCTCCTTAGGATTGGGGTGGGCGGACGGCGATTGCTGTCCTTTCTTGCTGGCCGCTCCCCTAAGCGACGGAAACGACCCTACAGCCGCCAACCCTGCCGAAGACTGAATAACGGGACCTTTATGCGGCCGGATTTCACGCCCCGTTATAGAATCCGGCCGCTCTGAGATGGCCTTCACCGGCGCTTCGTGACGGCCGCCCAATTGGCCTGCCACGCGGTTGCTTCCTTGACCATCGACGGTGCGGCCCGCCATTCTGGCGAGCTGACTGCACCCCCGACCCAACGCGAACCGCTGCCTGATGAACAACCGCTACGACGCCACCGATATCGAAGTCCTCTCCGGGCTGGACCCGGTCAAGCGTCGCCCGGGCATGTACACCGACACCACCCGGCCCAACCATCTGGCTCAGGAGGTCATCGACAACGCGGTGGACGAGGCACTGGCCGGGCACGCGAAGACCATCGAAGTGGTCATGCACGCCGACGGCAGCTGCGAGGTCAGCGACGACGGACGCGGCATGCCGGTGGACATCCACCCCGAGGAAGGTGTTCCCGGAGTGGAGTTGATCCTTACCCGCCTGCACGCGGGCGGTAAGTTCAGCAACAAGAACTACACCTTCTCCGGCGGACTGCACGGCGTGGGGGTCAGTGTGGTCAATGCCCTGTCAACGCGGCTGGATGTCTATATCAAGCGCGACGGCGCCGAGCAGCGGATGAGTTTCGCCGACGGCGAGCGGGTCTCGGAGTTGGAGACGGTTGGCAGCGTCGGTCGCCGCAACACCGGCACCCGCCTGCACTTCTGGCCCGATCCCAAATACTTCGATACTCCCAAGTTCAACCTGCGCGGCCTCAAGCACCTGCTGCGCGCCAAGGCGGTGCTGTGTCCGGGCCTGACCGTGAAGCTGCTGGACGTGGCCACCGATGAGCGCATCGAGTGGCACTACGCCGACGGCCTGAGCGATTACCTGCTAGACGAGTTGCGCGCCGACCAGCCCGCGCGCGAACTGCTTCCTCCCGAGCTGTTCGTCGGCAAGCTGGAGAAGGATTCGGAGACGGTCGACTGGGCGGTGGCCTGGGCGCCGGACGGCGAACTGGTCCAGGAAAGCTACGTCAACCTGATCCCGACCGCGCAGCACGGCACCCACGTCAACGGCCTGCGCAGCGGCTTCACCGATGCATTGCGCGCGTTCTGCGACTTCCGCAGTCTGCTCCCGCGCGGGGTCAAGCTCGCACCGGAAGATGTCTGGGACCGGGTCGCCTTCGTGCTCAGCGTCAAGTTGCTGGATCCGCAGTTCAGCGGCCAGACCAAGGAGCGCCTGAGCTCACGCCAGACCGCGGGCTTCGTGGAGGCTGCCGCGCAGGATGCCTTCACCCTGTGGCTCAACCAGAACGTCGAATTGGGCGAGCGGATCGCCCAGCTGGCCATCGAGCGTGCCAGCGCCCGGTTGAAGACCGAAAAGCAGATCACCCGCAAGAAGGTCACCCAGGGCCCCGCCTTGCCCGGCAAGCTGGCCGACTGCATCAGCCAGGACCTCTCGCGCACCGAGCTGTTCCTGGTCGAGGGCGACTCGGCCGGCGGCAGCGCCCGCCAGGCGCGGGACAAGGACTTCCAGGCCATCCTGCCCCTGCGCGGCAAGATCCTGAACACCTGGGAGGTCGCTTCCGGCAGCGTGCTGGCTTCGCAGGAAGTGCACGACATCGCCGTGGCGATCGGTTGCGATCCCGGCAAGGACGACCTCAGCGGGCTGCGCTACGGCAAGGTGGTGATCCTGGCCGACGCGGACTCCGACGGCCTGCACATCGCCACGCTGCTGTGCGCGCTGTTCCTCCAGCATTTCCCCGCGTTGGTCGCAGCCGGGCATGTGTTCGTGGCGATGCCGCCGCTGTTCCGGGTAGACCTGGGCAAGCAGGTGTTCTACGCCCTGGACGAGGAGGAAAAGCGGATCCTGCTGGAGAAGATCGAACGCGAGAAAGCCGAGCGCAAGAAAGGCTCTGCCGGCACCGTCAACGTCACCCGCTTCAAGGGCCTGGGCGAGATGAATCCGTCGCAGCTGCGCGAATCAACCATCCATCCCGACACCCGCCGACTGGTCCAGCTCACCGTCGAGGATGGCACGCAGACCCACGCGCTGATGGACATGTTGTTGGCGCGCAAGCGCGCCGGCGACCGCAAGGCCTGGCTGGAAGACAAGGGCGATCTGGCGACGTTGGAAGTCTAGGCTGCAAACAGACGATCAGCGCTGGCCAACCGTTGCCAGCGCATTGCCGAGCAGGTTGTCGAGCAGGCGTTGCAGGCGCGAGGCGCGCTCGGGGAGGTAACGCGTGGACTCCTCGTCCATATAGCAGCGCTGGCTGATCTCCAGCTGCACTGCGTTCACGCCCTGGTCGGGCGCGCCGTAGTGGCGGGTGATGTAGCCGCCCTTGAAGCGGCCGTTCGCGACCCAGTCGTATTCATTCTGCTCGCCCAGCACCGCCTCCAGCCCGAGTTGGACCTGCGGCGAGCAACTGGCGCCATCGGCAGTGCCCAGATTGAGGTCGGGCAGCCGGCCGGGGAACAGGAACGGCAACTCGCTGCCGCGGATCGAATGGCCCTCCCACAGAAGCGCCCGGCCGTGCGCCGACACCAGCCGCTCGAGCTCGGCTCGCAGGGCGTCGTGGTAGGGCTGCCAGTAGCGCCGGACGCGATCGACGATCTCCGCCCGGGTCGGCGCCGCGCCATCCAGATACACCGGCTCACCGTTGAAACGCACGGCCGGACACAGGCCGGTGGTGTTCTGCCCCGGATACAGGGAGACGTCATCGGAGGGACGGTTCAGGTCGACGACGTAGCGCGAGTAGCGTGGCACCAGCACCGATGCGCCCAACTGGCGGGCGAAGGCATACAGGCGGGACACATGCCAGTCGGTGTCGGGCGCAGTGCGCGCGCCGTGCGTCATGCGCTCGGCCAGCTCCTCAGGGATGCGGCTGCCGTCGTGGGGCAGGCTGACCAGCAGCGCCGTGGTGCCGCGATGCAGTTCGAAGGTGTCCATGGCCGCCATTGTAGGCGGCGACCGCAAAACCGGCACGCAGAGGTACCGGCCTTAGGCAGCGCTCGTGCCCATCGGCAAGGCTGACTTGCCGATGGGCAATGCCGCGTGGACGGCAAGTGGATGGAGGACCCGCGTATCGATCTGGCCCTCACGTATCGCCCCCGGATCAGTGCTGGTGGCCACCGTCGCCGTGCACGTGGCCGTGCTCGATCTCCTCGGCCTGCGCCTCGCGGACATCGACGATCTCGATGTTGAAGCTGAGATCCTTGCCCGCCATCGGGTGGTTGAGGTCGACGTCAACCACGCTCATGCCGACCTTCTGCACCGTCACCGGACGCGGGCCGAACTTTGTCTGCAAGGTGACCTGCATGCCCGGGGCAAGACGGGTGCCCTTGAAGTACTTCTTCGGCACACGTTGCACCATGCCTTCCTGCACTTCGCCGTAGGCGTCGGCGGCACTGACGTCGGCGGTGATCTTGTCGCCCGCCTCGTGGCCTTCCATCGCCTTTTCCAGGCCCGGGATGATGTTGCCGTGGCCTACGAGGATCACCAGCGGCTCGCGGCCTTCGGAGGTTTCGATCACCTCGCTGCCCTGCTCGGCAACGGAGTAATGGAAGCTGACGACGCGGTCTTTCTCGATTTTCATGGCGGTACTCGGTGGGAGGCAGGACGAAAGGCAGGTTGCCGTCAACGGGAGAAGCAGGGAAGCTATGTGCCGTGACGAAAGCCGCGCATTATCCCGGCATCACCGCCTACGCGCCAGCAGCCATCCTGCGGGCACCTCGGCGGTGGCTGCTGCTCCTTGCCCTCGCCAGCGTGCTGGCGGGTTGCGGCGGTGGCGGCAAATCGGTGCGCTCCAACGTGGCCACACCAGTACCGAGCCGTGACTGGGGGCGCAACGCACCGGCCGATCCGGGTGCGTCCAATTCGGTGCTGATGCGGGCGATCAGCCTGGTCGGAACACCGTACCGCTACGGCGGCAACACACCGCAGTCGGGCTTTGACTGCAGCGGCCTGGTCAACTACGTCTACGACGACATGCTGCGTAAGAAGCTGCCGCGCTCGTCGAGCGCGCTGGCTGCCTACCAAGGGGAGAAGATCACGCCGCGCCAGCTCACGGCAGGCGACCTGGTGTTTTTTGGCAGCGGCGGGCAGGTGAGCCACGTGGGCATCTATGTCGGCGACGGACGGTTCGTGCACGCGCCGAGCAGCGGTGGCACTGTCCGTCTGGATCATCTTGACGGCGCCTACTGGCGTGACCACTACACCGGCGCCAAGCGCGTGATTGAATGAACTGAATGCGCAGTTTTCGCATTTCCTTCACGCCATCTAACGAAATTTTTACGAAATATAAACGTCACGGCAGCGTTTGCGGTGCATGATCGGCCCGTCCTGTTTCAGTGATGACCGCGTGACGACACTCTTATCAAGCCGCCCAGCGCGCACCACCGCCCCCTCCGCCCGACGTCGGCCGGCAGGTATTTCCCTCTTCCTTGCAGCACTGCTGGCGCTTCCCGCGCTGCCAGCGCTGGCGACACAGTCCACCGAGGCGCCCATGCCTTCGATGGCCGACATGCCGGTGATGATGCCGGATGCGATGAGCATGCCGGACCGGGCCCTGAGCCTGGCCAGCGACATCAGCGGCATGTTGGCTTCAGGCAAGGCAGCTGCGGTCGCCGAGGACTACACCCCGCCCGACAACAGCGCACGAAACATCCTGCAGCGCGCCCTGACCTTGCTGGGAACCCCGTACCGCTGGGGTGGCAACACTCCCGACAAGGGCTTTGATTGCAGCGGCCTGGTCAGCTACGTGTTCCGCAATGCCATGGGCATCGACCTGCCGCGGGTATCGCGCGAGCAGGCCAACTCCGGTGAGCTGGTTGCCAGCAAAACCGAACTCGCCGAGGGCGACCTGGTGTTCTTCGGCCGCAAGGGCCGGATCGACCACGTCGGCATCTACGTTGGTGAAGGCCGTTTCGTGCATGCCCCAAGCACCGGCAAGGACGTGATGGTCTCCAGCCTGGAAAAGGGCTACTGGAGCGGCAAGTACATGCAGGCGCGTCGCCTGGCCGGCAGCTGATACGCCGAACCGCCGCGAATGCGCAGAATCAGCCGCCTCCGGGCGGCTGAGTCGTTTCCGGGATCCGCAGTTTGCTGAACGACCTGACGCTCAGCTTAGGCGTCGTGGTCGTGAGCGTCATGCGCTTGCCGATAGCGCTCCACGGTCTGCTCGATCCCCTTGCTCAGCTCCATCACCTGCTGCGCGTACTCGGCCAACTCGCGGTCGTCCTCGCTGACGGGCTCCCAGGCAGGAACGGGGGTCGGCTTGCCCTCCACACCGTCGAGCGCGACAAACACGATCACGCAGTGCGTGCACAGACGAGGCTCACCGCCCATCGGATCGCGGGCGGCCACCTCCACTGAGAAGTGCATGCTGCTGGTACCGGTGTGGACGAGCTTGGTGCGCACCGTCACCAGGTCACTGATCCGGATCGGCGCCATGAAGCGGATCCCGCCCACGGCGACGGTCACGCTGTAGGTACCGCTCCAGCCGACCGCGGCCGCATAACCGGCCTGGTCTATCCACTTCATCACCACGCCACCGTGCACCTTGCCGCCGTAGTTCACATCGGCCGGTTCGGCGAGGAAGCGCAGGGTCAGCTCGCGCTGCCTGCCAATCACGCCAGAACCCGGCGGATGGCCACTGGTCGCGGCTGGAGCCGGGGACGGGCCAGAGCAATTGAAACGCGCGCGGTCGCGAGCATGGGGCACTCCTCAATCTGATCGATCGGCAATTATGCGCAGCTTGTCCGCACATGCGCTCCGCCCCCGGTGCAGGCTGGCAACCCGGTGCCGGCGCCGTAACCAGCGTGCGTGGAGCATCCCGGGGTATCCACCGACAGACGGGGCTCAGCATGGACTTGCGCGGTTCAGTCATCGACACTGCCCCACTCCCGCCGCTGCCAGATTCCACCATGCCCCTGCTTCGTCCGCTTGTGCTTGCCTGCGCCGCACTGTCGATCGCTTCTGCGTTTGCCGCCGCGCCGGTGTTGCCTCAGGCCACCGGCTACCAGACCCGCGAGGCATGGCGGCAACCGGTGACCCCGTTCCGGATCGCCGACGACACGTGGTATATCGGCACCGAGGGGCTGAGTGCGCTGCTGGTCGTCACGCCTGGCGGGGCGGTAGTGATCGATGGCGGCGTCGCCCAGGCGGCGGACATGTTGCTGGACAACATCGCCGCCACCGGCACCCCGATCGAGTCGGTCAAGCTGATCCTGCACAGTCATGCCCACGCCGACCACGTCGGCCCGCTGGCCGCGCTCAAGCGCGCCACCGGCGCCATGCTGGTCAGCAACGCCGAGTCCGCGGTGCTGCTCGCGCGCGGCGGCAGCGACGACATCCACTACGGCGACCAGATCCTGTTCCCGCCGGTGCAGGTCGACCGGCTGCTGCAGGATCGCGAGAGCGTCCAGTTGGGTGCCACCCTGTTCACCGTCCACTTCACCCCGGCGCATACTCCCGGCTCGATGAGCTGGACCTGGACCGACACCCGCGACGGCAAGCCCTTGAAGATCGCCTACGCCGACAGTCTCAGTGCACCGGACTACCGGTTGCTCGACAACCCGCGCTTTCCGCGCATAGCGGAGGCCTACCAGCAAGGGTTCGCCACCGTGGCTAATCTGCCGTGCGACCTGCTGATCGCCCCGCATCCCGAAGGGGTGGGCTGGGCGCCTGCGGACACCGACAACCCCCATCCCCGGCCAATGAAATGCCGCGAGTACGCCGCCGAAGCGCAGCAGGCCTTCGAGCGGGAAATGGCGAAACAGCAGGCCGCCCGCTGATGCCGTACACGCCGATCGCCGCCACCCTGGGGTACGTGCTTTCCCACGACGGACGCGAGGTGCTGCTGATCCATCGCAATGCTCGCGCCGACGACCAGCACCTGGGCAAGTACAACGGCCTGGGCGGCAAGCTGGAAAGCGGCGAGGACATCGCCGCCGGCATGCGTCGGGAGATATTCGAGGAGGCCGGCATCCAGTGCGAGGAGATGCAGCTGCGCGGCACCATCAACTGGCCCGGGTTCGGTAAACAGGGCGAGGACTGGCTGGGCTTCGTGTTCCTGATTACCCGCTACAGCGGCACCGCGTTCACCGAAAACCATGAAGGCAGTCTGGAGTGGGTGCCGCTGGACCGCCTGCACGAGGTACCGATGTGGGAGGGTGACCGCGAGTTCCTGCCGATGGTTTTCGACGACAACCCGCAGCCTTTCCACGGCGTCATGCCCTACAAGGACGGCCGGCTGGTGTCGTGGAGCTACTCGCGGGGCTGATCGCCTTCGAGCATGCCGATATTGGTCGAGGCGCGGTTGTAGACCTCCATGTCGAGCATGCCGGTCTCCCTGGCCACCAGCACCGGCACCACCATCTGCCCGGTGACATTGGTCATCGTGCGGGCCATGTCCAGCACGCGATCGATCGCGACCAGATAGCCGATACCTTCCAGCGGCAGGCCAGCGGCCGACAGCACCAGGGTCACCATCACGATCGCCGTTCCCGGGACGCCGGCGGTGCCGAAACTGCCCAGGACCGAAGCCAGCATGATCACCAGGTACTGTGTCGGTTCCAGCTGCAGGTCGAAGTACTGGGCCACGAACAGACTGGTCAGGGCCGGGTAGATCGCCCCGCAACCGTCCATCTTGATGCTCGCTCCCAGCGGCACCGAGAACGCGGTGTAATCCTTGTCCACGCCGAGGTTGTGGGTCACCGCGCGCATCGCCGCCGGCATCGAGGCGAAACTCGATGAACTTACGAACGCGACCTGCATCGCCGGGGCGGCGCCGCGGAAGAAGCGCAGCGGATTGAGCCCGTGACCGAGCAGCAGGCCGCCGTAGACGAACACGATATGCAGCGCGCAGGCCAGGTACAGCGCAAAGACGAACATCCCCAGCGGCAGCAGCTTCTCGAAGCCGTAGGTGCCCACCAGCGCGGCGATCAGGCCGAAGGTCCCCAGCGGCGTCATCTCCAGCACGAAGCGGGTAACCTGGATCATCGTCTCGCTGGCTTCACCGGCCAGTTTGCGCAGTCCCGTGGTGCGTTCGCCCAGCTTGACCAGCGCGAACCCGACAAGCCCGGCGAACACGATGACCTGGAGGATCTTGCCCTCAGCCAGCGCGGCAAACGGGTTGCCGGGCACCACATCCAGCAGGACCTCGACCACCGAGGGCACGACCCGCACCTCGTAGTCGGCAGCCACCGTGAGCCCGGTGACGCCCGCACCGGGCTGCAGCACCCAACCAACGCCCAGCCCCACGCAGACGGCCAACGCAGCGGTCGCGGCAAACCATGCGAACGTGCGCCCACCCAGCGCAGCGACTGATTTCTGCCCGTGCAGGGACGCTACCGCGTTGATGACCGCAAACAGCACCAAAGGCACTGCGATCATCCGGATCAGGGTCACATAGACCGTGCCCAAGGGTCCGAACCAGGTTTCCGCGGCCGGGCCCAGGAGCCACCCAGCGAGTGCGCCGAACACAAAGCCCGCGAACACGCGCTTCCAGAAGGGAATCGACAGCCACCAGGAAACCATCGTCATCGCATTGCCAATAAAAGGTCGAATCGAACGATAGCGGAGCCGACGGCCACCTGCGAACACACCAGCAAGACGTACCGGCACGGCTCGCGCAACAGTTGCGGCCATAATGGAGCGTTCCGAAACTCCCGGTCACCACTCCATGCACAACAACGTCCCGCTGCGAACCGCCTGCCTCCTCATCGCCCCGGCCCTTCTGGTTGCCGCGTGCGCGACCACGCCGCCGCCGGGCGCACCGGGACTGACGCATGCCGCAACCCATGCGGTGACGGTGACGGTGCCGACGATCCAACGGCCGCAGGAAGAGAGCGCGCAGTGGTGGTTCCGCGACGGCGCCGCTCAGGCTGCCGAGCGCGGCGCGATGGGCGGTCAGGCGAAGAACGTGATCCTGTTCGTCGGCGACGGCATGAGCCTGCCCACGGTCGCGGCCGCACGGATCCTGGATGGCCAGCGCAAGGGCGGCGCGGGCGAGGACAACCGCCTGAGCTGGGAACACTTCCCGGCCACCGCTTTGAGCCGGACCTACAACACCGATATGCAGACCCCCGACTCCGCCGGCACGATGAGCGCGATGGCGACCGGGGTCAAGACCCGTGCAGGAGTGATCAGCATCGGCCAGTCCGCGGACTACGGCGACTGCAAGGGCGCCCTCGATGCCCCGATGATCACCCTGTGGCAGCTCGCGGCGGGCAGCGGGATGGCGACCGGGGTGGTCACCACCACGCGTGTAACCCACGCCACACCCGCAGCCACCTTCAGCCACTCCGCCAATCGTGGGTGGGAGTCGGATTCGGCCATGCCTGCCGAGGCGCTGGCCGCAGGGTGCGTCGACATTGCCCGCCAGTTGATCGAATCCCCCTACGGCAACGGCCCGGACGTATTGATGGGCGGTGGCAGGACCAACTTCATGCCCTCCACGCAGAGCGATCCCGAATATCCGGAGGAGTCAGGCCGACGCGTCGACGGCCGGGACCTGATCGCCAGTTGGAAGCAGCGCCGCCCGGATGGCAGTTACGTCTGGAACGCGGAGCAGTTTGCCGCCGCGCCGACCCACAAACCGCTGCTGGGCCTGTTTGAGCCCAGCCACATGCAATACGAGCACGACCGCCCCGGCGACCCGGCGGGCGAACCCAGCCTGTCGGAGATGACCGCAGCCGCGATCACCCGCCTGTCCCGTAATCCGAACGGCTTCGTACTGCTGGTGGAAGGCGGGCGCATCGACCACGCCCACCACGAGGGCAACGCCTACCGCGCGCTGACCGACACCATCGCGATGGCCGAGGCGGTGGAGGTCGCCGACCGGCTCACCTCCGCCGACGACACCCTGATCCTGGTCACGGCCGACCATGCGCACACGCTCAGCTTTGTCGGCTACCCGGCCCGCGGCAACCCGATCCTGGACAAGGTCCGCGAGGACAAGAACGGCAAGCGCGTGCTGGCGCGTGACGCCCGTGACATGCCCTACACCACGCTGAGCTACGCCAATGGCCCGGGCTACACGGGTGCCAGCGATACCCAGCCCGCAGGCCCGAAGAACTTTCCGCACAACACCAAGGACTACCAGCCGGCCGGAGGGCGCCCCGACCTGAGCTTGGTGGACACCATGGCACCGGATTACATGCAGGAAGCGCTGGTCCCCGCGACCGCGGAGTCGCACGGCGGCGACGACGTGGGCATTTGGGCACGCGGCCCGGGCAGCGCCGCGGTGCGGGGCAGCGTCGAGCAGAACGCGATCTTCCATTTCATGCTGCAGTCCACGCCCTACCTGCGTGCAGCGGTGTGCGCGGCGGGGGCCTGTAATGACGACGGCGTGCCGGTGACGTTGCCGGTGCAGGACCGGTTCAAGGCCAGCGCGGACGGCTGAGCCGCGCTTAGAAAGGCTTTGCCAGGACCAGCCAGACGATCACCACCAGCCCCAGCACGGGAATTTCGTTGAACCAGCGCAGCGCCTTGGACGAGGGCAGCGACCGCCCTGCCAGCACGCCCTTCAGCCAGCGCCCGCTGAAGATGTAATAGGCAAACAACACGGCCACCAGCAGCAGCTTGGCGTGCAGCCAGCCGGTTCCCGACGCCACCATGGTCGGGTAGTCCGGCAGGAACCGGTAGCCCAGCCACAGCACGATGCCCAGCACCAGGGACAAGCCGAACATGATGTGTCCGAACCGGTACAGGCGCTGGCCCATCAGCCCCAGACGCGCACGCACCGCCGGCTCTTCGCCGGCCTCGGCCAGGTTGACCAGGATCCGCGGCAGGTAGAACACCGCCGCCATCCAGGCAATCACGAAAACGAGATGGAAGGTCTTGGTCCAGATATAGGCGTTCATGCGGCAGGCGGATCCTTGGCTGACGGGTTCGCGCGCTAGGATGGCACGCCGCGCGCCACCCGTGCGCCCCTACTCCCCTGCAGCGATCACCATGACCAAACAATACGACCAGGCCTATTTTGACCAGTGGTACCGCGACCCGGCGATGCGTGGCGCGGCGATCGGTGGCCCGGCGAGACTGGCGCGCAAGGTCGCCCTTGCGGTGGCGACCGCTGAATACCACCTCGAGCGGCCGATCCGCAGCGTGCTCGACATCGGTTGCGGCGAGGGAGCGTGGCGTGCCCCGCTGATGAAGCTGCGACCGAAGATCGACTACCTGGGTTTTGACAGCAGCGAATACGCTGTTACCCGCTTCGGCGCACGTCGCAACCTGCACCTGGCGCGTTTTGGCGATTTCGAGTACCTGCGACCGTGCGGCCCCGTGGACCTTCTGGTCTGCAGCGACGTGCTGCACTATCTGCCCACGCGTGAGCTGGACCGCGGGCTGCCGGCGCTGGCGGACCTCTGCGGAGGGGTCGCGTTCCTGGAGACCTTCACCCGCAGCGACGGCATCGATGGGGATACAGTCGGCTTCCAGGCCCGCCCGGCCAGGTTCTACCGGGACCGCTTCGCCCGCATCGGCCTGCATCCGCTGGGATCCCACCTGTGGCTGGGACCCGGGCTGAGGGCCGGATTGGCTGCGCTGGAGGCGGTCGACTGAGCGCACCGCGACATTGATTCACGTAGCGATGCGGCGTTTCCGTTACGCTGCGACGCACCAATTTTCTGCCAAGGCTTCACATGCTGCTTTACCAGATGCACGAGTTCAACCGCGCGTGGATGGCGCCGATGACCTATTGGGCTGACGCGGCCGCGAAAATTTTTGGCGGCTCCAACACCTGGCTCGGCAAGCTGCCCGGCGCCGACCAGTTCGCGGCCGCCTGCGAGCTGATGTACCGCATCGGCAAGGACTACGAGAAACCCGAGTTCGGCATCCATTCCATCGAGTTTGATGGCGTAGACCATCCGGTGATCGAGCGCGAGATGGTGCACAAGCCGTTCTGCCGGTTGCTGCGCTTCAAGCGCTACACCGACGACGCCGGCAACCTCACCGAAATGCGCGGCCAGCCGCCGGTCCTCGTAGTCGCCCCGCTGTCGGGTCACCACAGCACCTTGCTGCGCGACACGGTGCGCACGATGCTGCGCGACCACAAGGTGTACATCACCGACTGGACCGACGCGCGCATGATCCCGGTCAGCGAGGGCGAGTTCACCCTGGACGACTACATCGCCTACATCCAGGAGTTCATCCGTTTCATCGGCGCCGACAACCTGCACGTGGTCAGCGTTTGCCAGCCGACGGTCCCGGTACTCGCGGCGGTTTCGCTGATGGCCTCGCGCGGTGAGCAGACCCCGCGCTCGATGGTGATGATGGGCGGGCCGATCGACACCCGCGAAAGCCCCACCCAGGTCAATGACCTGGCCACGCACAAGCCGCTTTCGTGGTTCAGCGAAAACCTGATTCATGAGGTGCCGCACAACTACCCCGGCCGCGGCCGCAAGGTGTATCCGGGCTTTCTCCAGCACAGCGGATTCATGGCCATGAATCCCGAGCGCCACGCGCAGTCGCACATGAAGTTCTACCAGGACGTGCTCAACGGCGACCTGGACGACGCCCAGTCGCACCGCACGTTCTACGACGACTACAACGCAGTACTCGACATGCCGGCCGCCTACTATCTGGACACGATCAAGACCGTGTTCCAGGACCATCTGTTGCCGCGTGGCCTGTGGGACGTCGCTGGCGAGCGCGTCAATCCGGCCGCCATCACCGGCACGGCGCTGATGACCATCGAGGGTGAGCTGGACGATATTTCCGGGCCGGGCCAGACCCGTGCGGCGCATGATCTGTGCACCGGCATTGCCGAAGCCGACCACCTCCACACCACCATCGAGGGCGCCGGCCACTACGGCATCTTCAGCGGTCGCCGCTGGCGCGGGCAGGTGTATCCGCAGCTGCGCGACTTCATCGCCAGGTACGCCGACTGAGGCAAGGGGCGAAGCCGGCGACGCGGCATTGGCGGTTGCATCGGGCTTCCCCCAGAATCGGGCGACCTTCCGAACGCTTGCCGAGCTGGAGCCGCCCTTGCCAACCCCGCGCCTGCTGTCGACCAAGTTGCTGTCCTGCGCCTTGCTGAGCGTCTCGCTGGCTTTGCCGTCGGCCCGCGCGGCAGATTCGCCCAACCCAGCCACCTCCGAGGCGCCGGTAAAGGCCCTATCGGTCAGCGAAATTCTCGCCGCCTCCCCGGACGCGGACTGGCGCACGCCGGATCCCGCCGACACCCTGTACATGGATCTGGCCGGCGGACGCGTGGTGATCGAACTGGCTCCGGGCTTCGCTCCCGAGCACGTGGCCAACATCCGCGCCCTCGCCCGCGATCACTTCTGGGACGGTCTGAGCATCTACCGCGCACAGGACAATTTCGTCGTCCAGTTTGGCGACCCGGAAGCCGGGGAAGCTGGGGCACGTTCGCTGGGGCGTGCGCGCACGCAGCTTCCGGCGGAGTTTGAACGAGCCGCCGCCGGGTTGTCGTTCACCCAACTCCCCGACCCCGATGGCTGGGCCCCACACGTCGGGTTTGTCGACGGCTTCCCTGCAGCGCAGGACCCCGCCAGCGGTAAAGCCTGGATGACGCACTGCTACGGCACGCTCGGTGCGGGGCGGGACACGGCCGCCGATTCCAGCAACGGCGCCGAGCTGTACGTCGTCATTGGCCAGTCGCCGCGACAGCTGGATCGCAACATCACCCTGGTCGGCCGGGTCGTACGTGGCATGGAGTTGCTGTCGGCTACGCCGCGCGGCCCCGAGCCGATGGGGGTCTACGAGGACGCCGCGGATCGCACGCCGATCAAGGCAGTCCTACTGGCGAGCGAAGTACCACCCGCGCAGCGCGAGCGCCTGCAGTTGCTGCGGACCGACAGCCCCACGTTTGCGGCGGTGACCGAAGCGCGCCGCAACCGGCGCGATGACTGGTACAAGTCCAGCGCCGGTCACATCGATCTGTGCAATATCCCCCTGCCCGTACGCGATACACCCACGCGCTGAGCGTGCCGCCGCGTCTGCACGGCTTCGGCATCGGATGAATGGCAAACGCAGGTGGCGCCGCTCCGTCACGTGCTTTTGCGCGCGCGCTGCCTAGCCTGAGCCCACCTTCCCCACAAGGTTCATTCCATGCCACAGCTACGCATCCGGATTACCGGCAGTGACGATGCCAGTCGGGCCATCCGCGACCTGTTGACCAGCCTTCCCGGTATCGAGCGGGTCGAGGAAATCGTCGACCTCATGCCGCATATGGACGACCCCGATTCCAGCTCCGCCGGCCTGTATGAAGACAACGGTCCGGGCATGCACGTCATCGAGGTCGAGGCCCCCGACGATGCCGCCGCCGAGCGCGTGCGTGAAACAGTCGAAGCCCTCGCATTCAAGCTGGACGTCCTCGCGGAATTCGAAGACGACGAGTCCGACGTCCGGGAGTAGCCCCATGCCCAACAGCACGATCATCCCGTGCCTGCAGTACCGCAACGCCCACGTCGCTATCGACTGGCTGTGTGAAGCGTTCGGCTTCGAGCGCCTGACCGTCCACGCCGACGAGCGCATCGTCCACCATGCGCAGCTCGTCCTGGAAGGCGGCATGGTGATGCTGGGCTCGGCCAGAGATGAACTGGTGCCGGAAAAGGTTCCCGACCGGTGGCAGCGTCGCATCGTCCAACCCGACCAGATCAACGGCCGCGAGACGCAGACCACCTGCGTGATCGTGCCCGACCCGGATGCCCATTACGCCCGCGCGGTCGCGGCAGGTGCCGAAATCATCCGTGATATCGCCGACCAGGAATACGGTGGCCGTGGCTACGGTTGCCTCGATATCGAGGGCCACATGTGGTGGTTCGCCAGCTATGACCCGTGGCAATCGAGTCCTGCGTCCAGCGAGGACGCCGCCCGCAACGCCCACTAGGCGCGGGGCCTGCCCTGACCATCCGTGCCCATCGTCAATGAGCGCTCCGCAAGGAGATAACACTCGCCTTTGCGGAGCTCCATTGCGCACAATGCACGGCTGATACGGCCGAACGCGATGACCCCGACCAACAAAGCCTTTGTGCAGATCCATTTTTGCGTGGTGTTGTGGGGATTCACGGCCATCCTCGGCAAGGTGATCACCCTGGCTGCGCTGCCGCTGGTGTGGTGGCGGATGTTGATGGTGACCGCAGCGCTGGCGCTGGTGCCCCGGGTCTGGCGCGGACTGCGTGCAATGCCCGCACGATTGCTCTGGGCCTACGCCGGCATCGGCGTGCTAGTGGCACTGCACTGGCTGACCTTCTACGCCGCGATCAAACTGTCCAACGCCTCCATCGGCGCGACCTGCATCGCACTGGCCACCGTGTTCACCGCGCTGGTGGAGCCGTGGCTGGCGCGCAGCCGATTCTCGCGGCGCGACTTCATGCTCGGCGTGGCCGTTCTCCCCGGAGTGGCGCTGGTCGTTGGCGGAGTGCCAGACGGCATGCGCATCGGCATTGTTGTGGGTGCCGTATCTGCGCTGCTGGTGGCGCTGTTTGGTTCGCTGAACAAGCGTCTGGTCGAGCACGCCGATCCGCTGACGGTGACCGCGCTGGAACTGGGTGCGGGAACCCTGGCCCTGACATTGCTGGCGCCCGTGCTTCCCTACGTCCTGCCGGTGCTCGGCAATACCGACCTGCTGACGCTGCCCGGCGCGCGCGACATCGGCTGGTTGCTGGTGCTGGCCTTGGGCTGCACGCTGTTGCCGTTCGCCCTGTCGCTGGCGGCCCTGCGCCACATGAGCGCGTTCTCGGCGCAGCTGGCAGTGAACCTGGAACCGGTCTACGCCATTGCGCTCGCCATCGTGCTGCTGGGCGAGCAGCACGAGTTGAGCCTGCAGTTCTACCTCGGCGTGGCGATCATCCTGGTCGCGGTCTTCATCTACCCGCTGCTGGGCAAGCCGCGTCGCGGTGGACACCCGGAGATGCTCGCGACCGCGGAGTCGAAGACCGTCGTCGAGTAACCGGCCAGTCAGATGCGCTGGATACGGAAGCGCCGGTTCTTGATCTTGCCTTCGCGCAACCGCGCGAGCGCAGCGTCGGCTTTGCCTCGCGCGACGGCAACGTAGGAGCGTCTCGCGAACACGTCGATCTTGCCGATTGCCGAGGCCGGCAGACCAGCATCCCCGGTCAGCGCGCCGACGATATCGCCCGGACGCAGCTTGTCGGTCTTGCCGCCGTCGATGCGCAAGGTGACCATCGCCGCGGGGACGACACCGGTGGCCTTGCCCGCAAGCGGCGTTGCGCGCACCCACTCCAGCGGCGTGCCGGTATGCAGGGCAATCATCTCCGCACGCGACACCTCGGCCGGCGCACAAAGGCTCAGCGCCAGTCCTTCGCGGCCCGCGCGGCCGGTCCGCCCGATCCGGTGCACGTAGGTGTCCGCGTCGGTCGGCAGCTCGTAATTGACGACCGCGGCCAGATCCTCGACATCCAGCCCACGCGCGGCCACATCACTGGCGACCAGGACGCTGCAGCTGCGATTGGCGAAGCGCAGCAGGATCTCGTCGCGGTCGCGCTGCTCCATGTCGCCGTGCAGTGCAAGTGCCGTGAAACCGTAATGGGCGAGCGATTCGACGACCTCCTCGGTGTCACGGCGCATGTTGCAGAACACCACGCACGACTCCGGACGGAACTGCAGCAGCAGCGCCGCCAACAGCGGCGTCTTGCGTCCCGGCTCGACTTCGTAGAACAACTGGCGGATGCGGGTCGGGCTTTCCGACGATTCGACAGTCACCTGGACCGGATTGCGAAGCATCGCCCCGGCCAGCGCGCGAATCCCCTCAGGAAACGTCGCCGAGAACATCAGGCCCTGCCGATCCGCGGGAAGCTTGCCGACGATTTCGCGTATCTGGTCCTCGAAGCCCATATCCAGCATGCGGTCCGCCTCATCCAGCACCAGCGTGTGGACTCCGCGCAGGTGCAGCGCCTTCTTGCGCAGCAGCTCCTGGATCCGGCCCGGAGTGCCGACCACCACCTGGGGATCGTGCGTGGCCAGCGACGCCAGTTGCGGCGCCAGCGGCATGCCACCGCACAGCACCGACAGCTTCAGGTTTGGAATGCCCAGCGCCAGCTTCCGCAGTTGCCTGCCCACCTGGTCGGCGAGCTCGCGGGTCGGACAGAGCACCAGCGCCTGGGTCTGGATTCGACCGGCATCGACCCGGCTGAGGACACCCAGCCCGAACGCGGCGGTCTTGCCGCTGCCGGTCGGCGCTTGGGCAATGACGTCACGCCCCTCCAGTATTGCCGGCAAGGCCTGGGCCTGTACGGGAGTGAGCTGGGTGTAGCCCAGTGCCTCGGCGCCTTGCAAAAGTGAGGCGGAGAGATTGAGCGTTGCGAAGGAGTTGTGCGAGTCGGTGCTGGTCATTGCGCCATGATCGCAGGTTGCACGCCCGCATCCGCGTTTTTGCATGTCCTGCGGCAGCGGCATTCGACTTGCGTCCCCGGCAAGCCGCTGCGACCCTGAGCGCCCCCGCAATGGTCTGGCGCGATGCAATCACTGGAGTTCGAACTGGAGGACGGCCACGAGTACGTGGAGCTCAACCAGCTGTTGAAGCTGGTTGGCGTCTGCGACAGCGGCGGCATCGGCAAACAGATCGTCGCCAGTGGCGTAGTTTCCGTGGACGGCAAAACCGAGCTACGCAAGACCTGCAAGATCCGACCCGGCCAGATGGTCAGTCTGGACGGGGTCGAGGTTCGCGTCGTAGCCGCAGGAGTGTGAGCGCATCGGAGCCCGACGCCCCGATTTCAGTTATCCGCTGGAGATGCCTCAGGCGTCAGACCTCAGGCCTCCGGATCGGGCAGCGTGGTGTCACCCGCGGAGACACCCTCCGTAGGCCGTTCCGCCAAGGGGACATGGATCTTGTTCTCTACGTTGCGCACTCCCTCGCATTCCGCCGCCATATCTTCGATCCGGTGCTTCATCCATCGCTCGCGAACCGTGCCGGTCAAGGTGACCACGCCGCCGGAGACGTTGACCGAGACGTCGCTGGGATCGACATGCCTGCAGCGCGTCAGGCTTTCGCACAGATCCTCGGTGATCCGCTGGTCCGAACGGGTGTAGTTTTTCGGGCCAACACCGCGATAGCTCGAACGGCCGAAGGTCTGGTTGCCCGGCGGAAGGTAATCCGACTCCTCGCCGGCGCCCGTGTCCCGGAACGGCGACTGGGTCCTTCCCGGCGCGGCGTAGCCGGCGTCACCCGTTTCGTCGAGAAAACTGTCTGGACCAGCGCCCGCCCTTCCCTCCCAGCGGTGGCGACGACCATGCGGCCCACGGCCACGCGGATCACCGGCGGTAGGCGCACCTTCGCGTTCGCCCATGTCGGCCGAGGCGGCCACCACCTGGTTTCTCTGCATTTCCAGCCAGCGGCGACCGATGCGCATGTAACCCGCGCCCAGTTCGGCCACGTCCTGGGCCATGGACTTAAGATCATCTCCGACATTCTTGCCTGTCATGACAGACCTCCTTTTTCACCAGCGCCGGCGGCACCTTTGATCACGACCATGCTCGCCGCGGCATTAAGAAGACGTGGGCAATCAGCAATCGCGCCCAGACCGGGCACGCGCGTTCAGCTGTGCGAGGTATCGCTGCGACCGCGCAGCGGTACATTGACCGCGGAATCAAATTCCGACATCGGGCTCTGCAGCGGGCACTGCGCGTCGGGGAAACCGAAGCGCTCGCGCAACTTGAGCCCGCACTCGCCCATCGTGCCGACCTCTTCGCCGGGTGTCTGGCACTCGCGGTCAAATGCGCGGAAGAAGGCGTCCTTTCGCTGAACAAAATCTGCGCCGCAGCGCCGGGTCAACTCGATGCGCTGGAGGTCGTCCTCCGCCGCGTTGCGCCCTTCCAGCCCGTACAGGTCCATCTCCTGGGCAGTGAGCAGGCGCAGGCTGCGGTTGGGCACCGTCATCATAAGGTCGGCGACGGCGAAAGCCACGCCGTTGCGCTGCAGGTACTCGCGCACGTCGGCATGGACGGCCTGAAGCTCCTCCTGCAGCTCGGCCCGGGAGGTGGCCTTGGAGCTGATCCGGATCATCCGGTGGATGCCGACCTTGCCGGCAATCAGGCGCATGTCACCGGCAGCGAGGATCAGCACGCAGGAGCTGTGGCAAACCGCGCCCTCGCGTACCCAGATCGTCCATTGCGAGGCGCCGATCATGTCGCCGGAGCGGATCGCCTCCTCGATCTGACCGCCGGTGGAGTCGATATCGAGGATCCGCTTGTGGATTCCCAGCGTGTTGGCCACCTCGACGGTGCGCTCGATAAGGGCGGTGAACTCGGCCGAGATCTTGCCCTCGTAGCGAAGGCGCATCAGGCCACCCGCACCACACGGTTCCAGCGCTGCGCGGATCTCGGTATAACCCGGCGAGGACAGCTGCACACCTTCGCCATTGGCGTACTCGTGGTCGCAACTGATCCAGGCCTGCCCGCCTTCAAGCGCCACGGGCTGCCAGTCGACCGTCGAGCGGTCGATGGTGGCCGTGGCGTATGGCTCGCTTGCGACGACCTCGGCGTCCGATACCGCCCCACCGCGCGAGTCCACCCGCGTCTGGATGACGTCGCCACTTGTACTTACCCCAGCCGGCTGTGGTTTGCAGGCAGAAAGGATCAGCACGAGGCAGAAGGCAGCGATTCGCCAGGGCGAGTGCATGTAGGGGACCGCAGGGCTTATGAGCCATCAGTCTAGGGCTGCAGGGCAGCGATCGCCTCAACCGCGGATGAACATTCGTTCTCCGGCCGCGCCGCTACACTGGTGCCATGGCCTGGTATGTCTATCTGCTGGAGTGCCGCAACGGCAGCGTGTACACGGGTATCACGACCGATATCCCGCGCCGCTATGCGCAACACGTCGCGGGAAAGGGCGCGCGCTACACGCGATCGAACCCACCCGTCCGACTGCTCGCGCAGTTCCCGTGCCCTGACCGCAGCAGCGCCAGTCGCGCCGAGTGGGCCATCAAGCGGTTGGCGCCGGCAGCCAAGCGCGCGCTTTGTAACGCAGGGCCGGATGATGGCGTCCCGCTGTTCACCTGCATCGCACATCGGGATGGGTAGCGTTGGTTCCAGGAGCGACGGTACCGGCCACGACGGCCGATTCACCGGAATCGCTCGACGACAAGGAGACCATCCAATGATCAAGTGGGCCATCATTTTCGCCGTCATCGGCCTCATTGCAGGCGTGCTCGGCTTCGGCGGCATGGCCGGCGCTGCCATGGGCATCGCCAAGTTCCTGTTCATCGCCGCCATCGTGATTGCGGTTGTTTTGTTCCTGCTCGGCATGACTGTTTACAAGAAGGTCAGATAGCACATTGGCGCCCCGCACGAAGCGGGCCGCTTGACGAACCACCAGACGCCCGGGCAAACCCGGGCGTTTTTCTGCGCGCGCCAGGCGGTCCCGCCTGCCTCGGTCGCCTTGGACCGCGCGGCATGGCTCGCCAGTCCTGGATGGCCCTTCGTGGTTTGGGCCACACTTGCAACAATCCCGCCACTGGTCCGTACATGAAGATTGTTGAAGTCCGCCATCCGCTGGTGCAGCACAAGCTCGGGTTGATGCGCCGCGCCGACAACAGCACCAAGTCCTTCCGCGAGCTGTCCTCGGAAGTTGCGACCCTGCTGACCTATGAGGCAACGGCGGACCTGGAGACCGAGGCGGTCGAGATTGACGGCTGGGCCGGAACATCGCTCACGGTGCGGCGTATCAAGGGCCGCAAGATCACCCTGGTGCCCATCCTGCGTGCCGGTATCGGCATGCTGCCGGGCGTGCTCGAACTGATCCCCGCCGCGAAGGTCAGCGTGGTCGGCATGGCGCGCGACGAAGAGACACTCGGCGCGGTGGCCTATTACGAGAAGCTGGTCGGCAACATGCACGACCGTACCGCGTTGATCCTTGATCCGATGCTGGCCACCGGCGGCACCCTCATCGCGACGGTGGACATGCTCAAGGCTGCCGGTGCCACCCGCATCAAGGGGCTGTTCCTGGTCGCGGCACCGGAGGGACTGCGGGCGGCCGAAGCCGCACACCCTGACCTTGAGATCTACACCGCATCGATCGACGACCGCCTCAACCAGCGCGGCTACATCCTGCCGGGGTTGGGGGATGCGGGCGACAAGATCTTCGGTACCTGCGCGGACTGACCGGCGCTGCCCATGGGTCGCGCCCATCGCCTCAGTGTTTCTCGAGAGCCTCCTCATGGAGGATGCGCCGGATCTCCAGGATCGCCTGCGGTGTCTCCTGCACGCTGTGCCAGGACGGGACCACCTTCTCGGACTCCGCGCCCGCAAGATGCGCGCTGCGGTAAGGCACCACGCCATCGCTTGATTCGATCAAAGGCAGGCTCATGTCGTCCTGCCCGACGATGGTGTGGTACCGGACCCGTGGTGAGATCGGCAGATCCGCGGCCGCACGAACGAAGGGATCGGTATCGCGCAGGTTGTCGATGCTGTTGGGGATGTTCCGGGCGACGCTCGCATCTTCGCCCTGCCCTTCCGCCAGATCCTGCAGCACCTCGCCAAACTGCTCCAGCAAGGTAACCGGCAACCGGACCAGACGCCCGATCAAGCGTCCGATGCGGCCACTGGCAACCGGAGTTCCACGATGCGGGGCGGCAATGAAGATCGCCCGGTCGACGTTGGGCAACGGCTCAAAATGCAGCATCGCCTGCAAGCGTTGACGCAGGCGTGCGCCGCGCTCGCCCTCGAGTCGGCGCTTGTCCAGCAATGTGTCAGACAGATGGTCGCCGCTGGTGGAGACCAGCAGTCGGGCAATGACGCCGCCCATGCTGTGGCCGACCAGCACCATGTGCTGCGACGCCGGTGCGTGTCCGTCCGGATCGAATTGGGCGAGCGTGTCGGTGACCAGCTTGCGGATCTGCGCCTGGTTCCAGACGATCGGCATGTTGGTCGGGTAATAGACCTGCCAGATCTGATACTGCTCGCGCAGTAGCTGATCGCCGGTCAGCTCGTTGGCCACGTTGACCCACGCCTCCGGGCTGCTGCCCAGCCCGTGCAGCATCAGCACGATCCGACGCTGAGGATCGTAGGGCTGCATGAGGTAGAGGTGCGGGCGATCGATGCCGCGCTCGCGCCCCAGCATCGATCGCAGCGCCTGGTCGGCGAAGCCGGAGCGCGCCAGCCACAGGCCGTAGCCGGCAGTGAAATTCGCCGCCAGCGGGATCGTCTGGCCACCAATGTCGATCCCGGTCACCCGGAAGGGATCGTGCGGCTCGACCACGGCGCGATGCGTGTGCAGCACCTGCTCCAGATCCTCCCCCGCAAAGCGCACCAGCACCGACACCGGCGCGAACGGCATCTCGCTGAACCCCGGCGCTTGGCGCGGATGTCCAGACGGGCGGATGCCCTGTGTTCCCCCCTCCGATCCGGCAGATACAGCCATCGGCGCAACCACATCACCCAGCACTTGCGCCGGGACTTCGGCGACCATCTCGGCCCCGAAGCCGTCGCGCCGGTAGGTGCTGCGCAGTCCGGCAAAACGCAAAGTGGACGCCGGCACCATGGCCTCAACCTGAGTGGTGTGGCCGGGCAGCCGCAGGCCTTCGTCGTCCATCTCGATCCGCCACTCGCCCACCGTGGCGGCCACCTGCGGTCCGAATGTGACGCCGCCATCCGCCTTCCAGCGCGCAAACAGCTGCGTGACGATCTGCTGCACGGCGTAGTTGTAGTAGTCGCGGACCTGCGTCTGGCGATCCTCGAACACACGCTCGCCCGGGCTGCGCTCGGTGAAGAACAGGTAGGCGTAGGCATTGCGTGCCGCCTCCAGCCAGGCCATCAACGCGGCCTCGTCAATGACCTGGGGATCCTTGGGCGTCAGCCCGATCGCGCGTTGGGTCCAGATCTCCGCCAAGGCCGAGATCCGGCGCTCATCCTCCAGGCCTTTTATCTGCTCAAGCCGCTGCGCGCACTCCGGTACGTCCTTGGCGCACTCATCCGGCTCGATCCCTGCCACGCGCAGGGTTTCCTGGCTGACATCGCCGAGTTTTCCGGAGCTGAGAATGTCGCCACGCTTCATGGCGATGTAGTCGCGCGGCCCCAGCGAGGTGACCTTGACCATCGCGCAACCGCCGATCGACAGCACCAGTGCGACGGCAACGATCACCTGCGCGGTGCGACCCTTCCAGTTGAGTGGGGTCGAATCGCTCACGGGGCACGCTCCGAATCGCCCGCATCGTCCATGCCGGGTATGCCCTCGCGGATACGAATGGAGAAATCCGCTGCGTCGTCAGCGGCGCGTGCGCGCTCGGTAATGCGTCCGCGCGTCTTCAACGTCTGCATGGTATGGCCTGGCACCAGTGCGTTGTGGTCGTAGGCATAGCCGTCAAAATAGCCCGACAGCAGCAACCGGTAGTCCAGCGGCAAGCCCGGAGCGATCTGCCGGGCGAGGTCGAACACGATCGTGGTGCAGTTGCTGGTCAGCGTGTTGTAGAACGCGGGCCTGCGCTGCAACCCGGCGGCCTGTTGCAGGTACCCGCGAAACACCTGCCGCAATTGTGCCGGAGGGATATCAAGGCGGTAGAGGTACACATCCTCGCCGCGGACGTTGCTGCGCACACGGACGATATCGCGCTCGTCGGCTGCCACGATCACTTGCTCGAACTTGCGGAAGAACCCGCCCAGCGCCGAGAACGACTCGTCGCGCTCCTTGCGGATCTCCAGCGAGAACACCACCCGGCTTCCGTCCTCAAAGCCGAACGACACCAGTGTGTGCGCGATCGGCGGCCCCATCCAGTAGGACATCACCATGTCGGCGGACACCAGCTGCGACAGGTCGTATCCGCGGGTCTCCCAGCGCGGGGTGTAATCGCTCTGGGTGCGCCATTCGAAGTTGCGTACGTTGTGCAGCGTTACCCGGTCTCCGACCACCTCCGAGGCCAGCAATCGGGACACGTCATCGGCCCAGTCGCGGTCCTGTTGCGGAGCCAATGAGAGCCAGCTTCCCAGCAGCAGGGCGAAACCGGCCGCGAACACGGCCAGCAGCGTCCGGGCGGCGCCGCGGGTCCACGCTGCAGGACGACACGTTACGGAAAGTGTGGCCAGACCGAGTGTCGCCCAGGCGGCGACCAGCAGGCCGCGCATCGCCGGAGCCAGGTGCCACGGATACCAAAGCGCAAGTGCGCCCCACGCGGTTGCGGCAAACAGCAGCAGACCGAGTGCAATCCGCCTAGCACGGGACCGGTGGGCGGGAAGCGTCATGCCATGACCCGACCATCACGGTGGGGTCGTCGACCGGTCAGACATCCATCACGGTGGCGGAGATTCATCGACGCCCTGTGGTTTGCGTGGCAGCAGGGGTGAGCGCACACGATACGCTCTGCTCAAATTGGCTTCATCCCGCTTTGCCATCGTCATAAGCATGCGGGGAACAATGCGACGGGCTTGATTTACGGCGCGCGCCGCCCCAGTTGGAGAGGCAGTCAATCGTTATTGCGCCAAGGGACAGCCACGCATGAGCACTACGACAGAAACCCGAAAATTCGAAGCCGAAGTCGCCCAGGTCCTGCACCTGGTGACGCACTCGCTCTACTCGCACAAGGAAATCTTCCTGCGCGAGCTGATCTCCAACGCCTCCGACGCCTGCGACAAGTTGCGCTTCGAGGCGATCGCCAATCCGGAACTGGGAATCGGTGACGGCGACCTGCACATCGACATCACCTGGGACAAGGACGCCCGCACCATCACCATCGCCGACAACGGTATCGGCATGAGCCGCGATGAGATCGTGGCCAACATCGGCACCATCGCCAGCTCGGGCACGCGCCGGTTCCTGGAAGCCATGGGCAGCGAGCAGAAGGCCGATGCACGACTGATCGGTCAGTTCGGCGTGGGCTTCTATTCCGCCTATGTGGTCGCCGACAAGGTGACTGTCCTCAGCCGCCGGGCCGGCGCACCGGCCAGCGAGGGCGTGAAGTGGGAGAGCGACGGAAAGGGGGAATACACCCTGGAGACGGTCGAGCTGCCCGAGCGTGGCACCGCGGTGACCCTGCACCTGAAAGCCGATGAGGACGAATTTCTCGCCGACTGGAAGCTGCGCTCGCTGATCAACCGCTATTCGGACCATGTTGCCTTCCCGATCCGGATGCAGAAACCGGCCGCCGTCGCTGGCGATGACGACTCGGACGAAGCCAACAAGAGCGATGACGCAGCGCCCGAATGGGAAACCATCAACGCCGCCTCCGCGCTTTGGACCAAGCCCAGGAACGAGATCAGCGACGAGGACTACCAGAGCTTCTACAAGTCGCTCGGCCACGACTTCAACGACGCGCTGGCCTGGACCCACAACCGCGTGGAAGGCAGCCAGAGCTTCACCACCCTGCTCTACCTGCCCTCGCAGCCGCCGTTCGACTTGATGATGGGCGGACGCGATGAGCGCAAGGGTCTGAAGCTCTACATCAAGCGCGTATTCGTCATGGACGCCGCCGAGGAACTGCTGCCCAACTACCTGCGCTTCGTGCGTGGCGTGATCGATGCCGACGACCTCCCGCTCAACGTCAGCCGCGAGATCCTGCAGCAGAACCGCCAGTTGGACCGGATCAAGTCGGCCTGCGTGAAGCGCGTGCTCGACCTGATCGAGACCCTCGCCCGCGACGAACCGGAAAAGTTCGCCACCTTCTACAAGGCGTTTGGCAACACCCTCAAGGAAGGCATCGGCGAGGACCACGCCAACCGCGAGCGCATCGCCAAATTGCTGCGCTTTGCCTCCACCAAGGGCGAGGCCGGCAAGCAGGTCGTATCCCTGGACGACTACATCGCCCGCATGGCGACCGGCCAGGACACCATCTGGTACATCACCGCTGAGAGTCACGCGGCCGCATTCGGCAGCCCGCAACTGGAGGCTTTCAAGGCCAAGGACATCGAAGTGCTTTTGATGTCCGACCGCATCGACGAATGGATGCTGGGTTCGCTCAACGAATACGATGGCAAGAAGCTGCAGAACGTCGCCAAGGGCGAACTGCCGCTGGACGAGGCCGACAAGGCCAAGCAGGAAGAAGCCGCCAAGGCGGCCGAGCCGCTGGTCACGCGTCTGAAGACCCTGCTGGGCGATCGCGTCAGCGACGTCCGCGTGTCGGCACGTCTGACCGACTCGCCGTCCTGTCTGGCGCTTGCGGACTTCGACATGGCCCCGCACTTCGCCCGGATGCTGCGTGAAGCCGGCCAGCAGATGCCCGAGAGCAAGCCGACCCTGGAGATCAACCCGGAGCACGCGCTGTTGAAACGCGTCGAGGCGGAAACGGACGACGCCAAGGCCGCTGATCTTGCGACGCTGCTGCTGGAACAGGCCGAGATCGCCGCCGGCGCTCCGCTGCCCGACCCCGCCGCGTTTGTGCAGCGGATGAACCGGGTCTTGACCGCGAGCTGAGGAAAACCGCTGAAAGGCGAATCTGCGAAACGCCCGGAGCGCCCCGCCTTGTGCGGGGCGTTTTTATAAACAACAAGATGAGATTGGCATCGACGGCAGCCGGAAACTCAGGTCACAAGCAGCTGACTGGAGCAGGATGGCTACCGACTGCTGGCAGCGCAGCCCCGTGACCTATAATTGCCGGCTTTCCGCTCTGTCGGCGCGCCCGTGCGCGCCAAGTCCATGTCCGACGCATCCAAATCCGACGTATCCAAGCAGGCGCTGCGCCGCCGCACCTTCGCGATCATTTCGCACCCCGATGCCGGCAAGACCACGCTGACCGAAAAGCTGTTGCTGTTCGGCGGCGCGATCCAGATGGCCGGCTCGGTGAAAGGCCGCAAGGCCGCCCGCCACGCCACCTCGGACTGGATGAAGCTGGAACAGGAGCGCGGCATCTCGGTGACCAGCTCGGTGATGCAGTTCCCGTACGACGGGCGCATCGTCAATCTGCTCGACACCCCCGGCCACGCCGACTTCGGCGAGGACACCTACCGGGTGCTGACCGCGGTCGACTCGGCCTTGATGGTGATCGACGTGGCCAAGGGCGTGGAGGAGCGCACGATCAAGCTGATGGAGGTCTGCCGGCTGCGCAACACGCCGATCATGACCTTCATCAACAAGCTCGACCGCGAGGGCAAGGACCCGATCGAGCTGCTGGATGAGGTTGAGAGCGTTCTGGACATTCAGTGCGCGCCGGTCACATGGCCGATCGGCATGGGCAAGCGCCTGAAAGGCGTCGTCCACCTGCTGACCGGCGAGGTGCACCTGTATGAACCCGGTCGCAATTTCACCCGCCAGGATTCGACCATCTTCAAGTCGATCGATGATCCGACCTTCGAGCAGCGCATCGGTACCGCGGTGTTGGCGGAACTGCGCGACGAGCTGGAGCTGGTGCAGGGCGCCAGCCATCCGTTCGATCTCGAGAAATACCTCTCCGGCGAGCAGACGCCCGTGTTCTTTGGCTCGGCGGTCAACAACTTCGGCGTCCAGCTGCTGCTGGACTTCTTCGTCAAGAACGCGCCGGCACCGCAGCCGCGCGCGACCACCACGCGCGACGTGGATCCGACGGAGGACAAGCTGACCGGCTTCGTGTTCAAGATCCAGGCCAACATGGACCCGCAGCACCGCGACCGCGTGGCGTTCATGCGCGTGTGCTCGGGCAAGTTCACCGCCGGCATGAAGGCCTTCCATGTACGCACCGGCAAGGAGCTCAAGCTGGCCAACGCGTTGACGTTCATGGCCAGCGACCGCGAAATCGCCGAGACGGCCTACTCAGGCGACGTGCTGGGCATCCACAACCACGGCACGGTATCCATCGGCGACAGCTTCACCGAAGGCGAGTCGCTCACCTTCACCGGCATTCCCAACTTTGCTCCCGAGCTGTTCCGGCGCGCGCGTCTGCGCGATCCGCTCAAGCTCAAGCAACTGCAGAAAGGGTTGGCCCAGCTCAGCGAAGAAGGCGCGACCCAGTTCTTCCGCCCGCTGATGAGCAACGACCTGATCCTGGGCGCGGTCGGCGTACTGCAGTTCGAGGTGGTCGCCTACCGGCTGAAGGCCGAATACGGCGTCGATGCGATTTTCGAGCCGGTGAGCATCTCCACGACACGCTGGATCCGCTGCGCCAGCGAACGCAAGCTGGAGGAGTTCCGCGACAAGAACGCCAGCCATCTCGCGCTCGACGCCGCCGATCAGCTGGTCTACCTCGCGCCCACCCGGGTCAACCTGCAACTGGCTCAGGAGCGCGCCCCGGACGTGGAGTTCCTGGCCACCCGCGAGCAGGCCCACACCTGATCGCACCGGTGCGAGGGCGCTGAGTGCAACGCACTGGCTGAACCGGGGCGGGGTCAATTCACCGGCGTTTTACCCAGGGGTGCGGATGGTTGGGCTATTCAACGCCATCCGACCTTCTCCATGCCCGAGTCACGTCACGCCAACCCGCCCGATTCCGGCTCCGCTCCCAACGGTGCGCCAGGGTCGACCGAGTGGTGGCAGCAGCCCGGACGCCACCCATGGTGGACGGCGCTCGCGGTGGTTGTGCTGGGCCTGATCGTTCTGGTGGCGTTGTGGGACTGGAACTGGTTCAAGGGACCTGTCGAACGCCAGGTTGAGAACCGTACCGGGCGCGCGTTCCGGATCAATGGCGATCTGGACGTGGATCTTGGCTGGACACCGACCATCCGCGCCGATGACGTGCACTTCGCCAACGCCCGATGGGCGCGTGATCCGGAGATGGCCAGTGCGAAGCAGCTGGAGCTCTCGATCGACCTGCTACGCCTGCTGCGCGGCAAGGTGCGCATTCCCCACCTGCGCCTGGCGCAACCGCATGTATCCCTGGAAGCCAATCCCGAAGGCGGCGGCAACTGGCAGCTGCGCAACAGCGGCGGCGGTGACAGCAAACTCGAGTTTCGCCGCGTTTGGATCTCCCGGGGCGAGCTGGTGTTTCTCGACGCGGCGGACAAAACCGACATCAAGGTGGACGTGACCAGCGCGGCGGCCACGGAGGCCGGCAACGCCCCTCCCATCAAAGTGAAAGGCGGCGGCCAGTGGCGGGGCAACGAGTTCACCGTGGAAGGCACGGCGGAGTCACCGCTGGAGCTGCGCGACATCGATTCGCCCTACCAGATCGACGCACGCGCACAGGCAGGCGCCACCAAGGCCCATGCGCGCGGAACGCTGCTCGACCCCCTGCGCATGCGCGATTTCGATCTGCAGCTGAACCTGGCAGGCAAGAACCTGGACGACCTGTATCCGCTGATCGGGGTCGCCTTGCCACCGACCCCACCGTACACGCTGGAGGGTCGCCTGACCCGCGACATCCAAGGCTCCAACACCACGTGGCACTACGACAAGTTCAGCGGAACGGTGGGCGACAGCGATCTTGCCGGCAGCGCAGCCTTCACCACCGGCGGCGATCCCCCGCGCTTGTCGGCAGACCTCCATTCCAAACGGCTGGACTTCGATGACCTCGCCGGCCTCATTGGCGGTGCACCGCAAACCGGTCCCGGAGAAACCAGCAACCCGGAACTGACGGCGAAAGCCGCCGCGATGAAAGCCAGCCAGCGCGTGCTGCCCGACACTCCCTACAAATTGGAGAAGATGCGGTCGATGGACGCCGATGTGAGCCTCAAGGCCGATCGGATCAATGCACCCTCGCTGCCGCTGGACAACATGGACACGCACCTGTCCCTGGAATCCGGACTGCTCGTGCTCGACCCACTCGATTTCGGCGTGGCGGGCGGAAAAATCCACTCAACGGTGCGGATGAACGCACGCGAGTCGGACATCCGGACGCGTGCAAACATGCAAGTGCGAGGGCTCGACCTCTCCAGGTTGCTGCCCAAGGTGGAGTCATTGCAGAACGCCATCGGCAAGGTCTCCGGCCACGTCGATCTGGCAGGTCATGGCAACTCGATCGCCGCGATGCTGGGCAGCAGCGACGGTCAGGTCGACATCGGCATGGGAAGCGGCCACATCAGCAACATGCTCATGGAAATGGCCGGCATCGACATCGCCGAGATCATCAAGTTCAAGCTGACCGGCGATCGGCTGATCCCGATCCGCTGCGCGTTCGGCGAGTTCAAGGTCACCGACGGCACCATGACCGCCGGTGCGTTCGCCTTTGACACCACCGACACGATCCTCATCGGCGAGGGCACCATCGACCTGAAAAACGAGCAGCTGGATCTGGTCATCCGGCCGCGACCCAAGGATCGCAGCATCCTCGCCTTCCGCTCGCCGTTGCTGGTGGACGGCAGCTTCAAGCACCCCAGCGTGCGGCCGGACCTCAAAAGCGTGGGCTTGCGCGGCGCCATCGCGCTGGCGCTGGGTAGCATCGCGCCGCCGGCGGCATTGCTGGCCACCCTTGAGCTCGGCCCGGGTGAAAACGCGGGGTGCGGCGGTCAGTACGCCAAGTAGGCACGGCCGCCCAAACGCGACAGCCGGCGGCACATATCAGCTTTCGATGTAGCGCTGCATCTGCACCAGCTCCTGTTGCTGGTCCTCGATCACGGCCTTCACCAGGTCGCCGATCGACACCACCCCCAGCACCTTGCCGTTGACCACGACGGGCAGGTGGCGGATGCGTTGATCGGTCACCAGTGCCATGCAGTGTTCCGCGGAATCCTCCAGACCGACGGTGCGCGGGTCGGCGGTCATCACCTCGGAGACAGCGGTAGTCTTCGAAGAGCGTCCCTGCAGAATGATCTTGCGGGCGTAGTCCCGCTCCGAAATGATCCCGACCAGCTGGCCATCCTTGATGACCAGCAGCGCCCCGATCCGCTTCTCGGCCATCAGCCGGATCGCATCGATCATCGGCGCGTCGGGAGTGATCGAATAAATCTCAGGGGATTTGGCTTCCAGCAGATGCCTCACGTTGCGCATGGCGCTCTCCTTTGATATCGGGTGCCTGATCCGAGCATACCCCCGCCGCCGGCCGCCAGGCATCCACCAGATAGAGGGGCCGCTGCTTGGACTCCTCATACAGGCGGCCGAGGTATTCCCCGATCAGTCCCAGCGCGATCAACTGTACGCCGCCGAGGAACAGGATCACCGCCATCATGGTCGGCCAGCCCTGCACCGCGTCCCCCCACAGCAGGGCTTTGCCGATCACCCATGACCCATAGCCGAACGCCAGCAACGCCGTCGCCAGGCCGAGGTAGGTCGCCAGCCGCAGGGGCGCCGTGGAAAAACTGGTGATGCCTTCCAGCGCGAGATTCCACAGACGCCAGAAATTGAACTTGGTCTGCCCCGCCGCACGCGGCCCCCGGTGATACGGCAGCGCGATGCGGTTGAACCCCACCCAGCCAAACAGGCCTTTCATGAAGCGGTGGCGTTCGCGCATTTGCCCGAGTGCTTCCAGCGCGCGCGGTGACAGCAGGCGGAAGTCTCCGGTGTCTGCCGGCACGGGTGTTTTGGACAGGCGCCCCATCACCCGATAGAAAGTGTGGGCCGTGGCTCGCTTCAACCAGCCCTCGCCCTCCCGAACCAGACGCGTGCCATGGACGTCGTCATAGCCTTCCAGCCAGAGGGCGACGAACTGCGACGCCAGTTCCGGTGGGTCCTGGCCGTCGGCATCGAGGATCAGGGCCGCCCCACGGACCACGCGGTCCAGACCTGCGGTCAGCGCCAGCTCCTTGCCGAAATTGCGCGATAGTCGCAACAGCGAGACGCGGTCGTCGAGCGCCGCCAGTTCCTGCATCACCGCCCAGGTCCCGTCGCTGCTGCCATCGTCAACGTAAAGGATGCCCCCGCGGATACCGTGGTCGTTCGATACGGCGTGCAGCGCCTTGATCAGGCGCGGTTGCAGCAGCGGCAGACTGTCCGCCTCGTTGAAGGCGGCCACGACCAGGGTGAGGTGGTTGTCGGCGACGGCGGGGCGGGTCATCACAGCATGGTAGCTGACGCCCGATTGCTCAATGTGCGTCTGCGGCTGGTAACTCCGGTGGCCGCGCCTCACTCGAACTGATCGAGATAGGATTGGCCGCCAATCTGTCGCATCTGCCGCTGGATCTGTCCGGTCCGACGCTGCACATAAGGTCCAGGCCGGTCTACGCTGTAACGCTTGGGGCTGGGCAACACCGCCGCCAGGCGTGCGGACTCCGCCGCTGACAGCTGGCCTGCATCTTTGCCGAAATACCTCTGCGCGGCAGCCTGCGCACCGTAGACGCCGTCGCCGAACTCGGCCACGTTAACATACACCTCGATGATCCGCGCCTTGGGCCACATCAGCTCGACCAGCGCGGTGTACCAGGCCTCCAACCCCTTGCGGACCCAACTGCGGCCGCTCCACAGGAACAGGTTTTTCGCGGTCTGCTGGCTGATCGTACTGGCACCTCGCAAACGGCCGCCTTCCTCGTGCGTCTTGCGCGCTTTGCGGATCGCTTCCAGATCGAAACCATGGTGATCGGCAAAACGCTGGTCTTCGGACGCGATCACCGCCAATGGAAGGTTTGACGATATCCGGCCGCGATCCCGCCACTCGTAGGCGAGGCGGAAATCGGTCTCGCCGTGGGTCCAGGCCGAAATCTGCCGCGCCACCATGAAAGCACTGGTCGGTGGATCAACAAAGCGCAGCGTGCCGACCTGGACCACACTGCCGAGCACCAGCAACAGCGGTAGCCCGAGCATCCATCGCAACCACCCGTGCTTGCGTGGCCGGGATGCACGTTGGTGCCCCGCATTCTGCTGTTCGTCGTCTTGCGCCGTGCTCATCACGCCCCCACCTTGAACGGTCAACCCGAATTCCCGGGCATTATCGACCACGTGCCCGGTCACGCGAGCATTCCATGTCCCAAGCAAGCAAAGCCCCAAACACTCATCCAGCAGCGTCGGACGACCGCCTCACCCGTTTCATGATCGACCGCGCTGGCGTGCGAGGCGTGCACGTGGAACTGCAGGAGACGTGGCAGCACATCCGCCAGCTCATGGCCGATGTCGCGGAGCAGGCGCCGGGTGCCGTCCAATTGCTGGGTGAGGCGACCGCCGCTGCCGCCCTTTTCACCGGGCACATCAAGATCGAAGGCCGGCTGTCGGTACAGCTTCGCAGCAGTGGCTTGCTGCGGACGTTGTTCGTCGAGTGCACCTCGGCAGGAACCCTGCGCGGCATCGTCCGCCTGGATCCGGAAAACGATGGCGATGCCGCCGGGACCAGCGCGATCACCGGAAACCTCCGCGATCTTGGCGACGACACCGTGCTCGCAATCACCATCGAGAACCCCTCCGTGGGCGGGCGCGACCCGGTCCGCTACCAGGGCATGGTGGCGCTGGACGCCGACTCTTTGGGCGATGCATTTGAAGGCTACTTCCGCCAGTCCGAACAACTGCCAACGCGTCTGCTTCTGGCCGGCAACGATCAGCGCGTGGCTGGCTTGATGTTGCAGAAGCTCCCCGGCGATGAAGGTGACCAGGACGGGTGGACCCGCGCCGGCGCATTTTTTGACACGCTGGGCCACGACGAACTCCTGGGAGCTCCGGTCGAAGAACTGTTGAACCGACTGTTCCACGAGGACGGGGTACAGATGATGGGCCAACGCCCGCTGTCGTTTGCGTGCTCCTGCTCGATTGAACGGGTAGAGTCGATGTTGGTGTCGCTGGGGAGCGAGGAAGCACTGGCAGCGGCGGAAGATGGGCACGCGCAAATCCGTTGTGAGTTCTGCGGAGAGGACTACCGGCTCACCCGGGAGCGCATTCAGGATCTGCTCAACGTCGCTGCGCAACAGGTTGCTCCGCCAGATCGCTTGCAATGAGCAAAATTTCACGCGATCTTGATTGTTAAAGAAACATAAACACCGTAGTATCGATGATCCAGTACGGGGGAACTCAGCCTGCCCTGCCAGGTCGAATCTGTGCCATGAATAGCCGCCTCTTCCAACTGTCGCTGACCCTGCTCCTCGCCTTCGGCGTGGCGACAGGGGCGCATGCGCAGTCGCCGAAGAAGGCCAAGCGCGCCGACCCCACCGTTCTGCCGGTGTGGAACAACACCAGCGGCAAGCTGGAAGCACTGTTGCTGCTGGAGCCAACGGGCACATCCTCGACGGGTGCACGTTGGCGCGTTGGCAGCACCACGCTGGACGCCGCATTCGGACTCGAACGTGGCAACACCCTCGGGCTGGTCTGCGACCGCAGCAGCGGGTTGGCCGGCACGATCGGCAACCTCGCCAATCACTGCCTTCTGGCAGCGATGGACGATGAGCGTCACGAACGCCTCACCGCGGGCACCAGCATCGGCACCCGGTCGACACGCTTTGGAGTGTCGGTAGGCAAAAGCCGCGATACCCTGCCCGCGTGGCTGAACCCCGGCAATTCCGCCAGTCAGGTCAACCAGAACACGCTGACCGTGTACGGGAAGCAGAACATCGGCAGTGAGGCCACCGTGTCCATCGGCGGAACATGGGCCCGCGCCCGCCTGATTCCCGCCGGTGATGCGCCGGCAGCGCTTGCCGACCGCTGGAGCAGCCGCACGCTTACCGTGGGCGCCGGTTACGGCGACTTCGACGCGAACATCATCGGCCGCGTGGTCGACACACCCACCCAGCCCGGCGGTTGGGAAGGCCTGGGAATCGGTCTGACCTGGCGCACCCCCTGGAGTGGCAGCCTGACGGTCGGCGCCGAGAAGATCACCCGGGGCAGCAACCCGTTTGCGGCAAACGCGGACGCCGACGAGGGCACCGTGCCCTACGTTCGTTACGAGCAGGATCTGTAACCTTCACATTGGAGACTGCTTTTCCCGTCGCGGTCATTGGTAGGTAAGCAGACGGCCCCGGAAACGGGGCCGTTTTGCATGGCACACCGCAATTTCAAATAGGCTCCCCGGCGATGTCGGGGTTTCGGTTTTGTGCCGACGTCAGATCGCCGTGCGCGGGCTAGCCCTCCAGCTGCGCTGCGATGCGCCGCTGCTCGTCCTTCAATGCCTGCGGCATCCGCGGCCCGTACTCTTCCAGATACTCGCCGATGCTCGCGAATTCCTGCCGCCATCCGGTTTGATCAAAGCCAAACAGCTTCTCCATCGCTTCCGCGCTCAGATCGACGCCTGCCAGATTGAGTTCGGAGGCTGCCGGAAGATTGCCAATCGGAGTTTCGACCGCTCCCGCAGTTCCCTTCACCCGGCCGATCATCCATTCGAGTACGCGCAGGTTTTCACCAAAGCCCGGCCACAGGAAATCCCCTGCCTCGCCCCTGCGGAACCAGTTGACGTGGAAGACCTTCGGCAGTTTGTTGCTGCCGTTGTCAAAGTCCAGCCAATGGCTGAAGTAGTCAGCGAAGTTGTAGCCGCAGAATGGCTTCATCGCCATCGGATCGCGCCGCATCACGCCGACGGCACCCGTGGCTGCCGCGGTCGTCTCCGATCCCATCGCCGCGCCGATCAGTACGCCGTGGGTCCAGTCGCGGGCTTCGAATACCAGCGGCACAAGCGAAGGCCGGCGACCGCCAAATACGATCGCAGAGATCGGAACTCCGGCGGGGTTCTCACTCTCGGGCGAATAGCTGGGGCATTGCCGCGCCGAGACGGTAAATCGCGAGTTGGGGTGCGCAGCCGGGCGCTTGGCAGGATCGTAGGGTTCGGCTCGCCAGTCGGTCACCGGTTCTCCTTCGTCCAGCCCCTCCCACCACGGCTGATTGTCCGCAGTCAGGCCGACATTGGTGAAAATGGTATTGGACTGGATCGACGCCAACGCGTTGGGGTTGGATTTCTTCGAGGTACCCGGCGCTACGCCGAAAAAACCCGCCTCCGGATTGATTGCGTACAGGCGACCATCGCTTCCCGGGCGCATCCAGCAGATGTCATCACCCACGGTGGTGACCCTCCAACCGTCCTTGAGATAACCCTCCGGGGGTATCAGCATCGCCAGGTTGGTCTTGCCACAGGCCGAGGGAAATGCGGCAGCAATGTAGTGGGTTTCGCCCTGCGGATTCTTCAGGCCGAGGATCAGCATGTGCTCGGCCAGCCAGCCCTCCGTGCGCGCCTGATGGCTGGCGATCCGCAGGGCGTGGCACTTCTTGCCAAGCAAGGCGTTTCCGCCATAGCCCGAGCCGTAAGACTTGATCGCCAGTTCCTCGGGGAAATGCATGATGAAGCGCCGGTCCGGGTCCAGCTCACCCGTGGAGTGCAGACCCTTGACGAAGTGCCCCTCGCGCTCGATTCGGGCGAGGGCCGGTGCACCCATCCGGGTCATGATGCGCATGTTGGCTACCACGTACGGGCTGTCGGTGATCTCCACGCCGCAACGCGATAGCGGTGAGTCAATCGGGCCCATGCAGTAGGGGATCACGTACATCGTGCGGCCGCGCATGCAGCCTTCGAACAGCGCGTCCATCTTGGCGTGCGCATCGGTCGGCGCCATCCAGTGGTTGTTGGGCCCGGCATCATCGCGATCAGTGGTGCACACGAAAGTCAGGTGCTCCACGCGCGCCACGTCCTCCGGATCGGAGCGGTGCAACCAGCAGCCCGGATGCGTCTTCTCGTTGAGCTTGATGAGCGTGCCGTCGGCCTGCATCGCGGCGGTCAGCGCATCATTCTCCGCATCGCTGCCATCGCACCAGTGGACCGCGCCGGGACGGGTGAGCGCGGCCACCTGGGCGACCCATTCGTTGAGTGAGTCGAGCGAGCTTCCCGCGTGAGCGGACATGTCAATGAAAGATGCGTTCACGGGCAGTGTCTCCAACAGGTCGTTTGCCTCAAGCGAGGCGCGATTCGGATGTGGTCCACCCAGTGCCACTCATCCCGGGCGCAACCAGTGTCAGGTCGTCGGTGGGATCAGCGTCGTCATCATGTGTTCGACATAGTTGTCGAACTCCTCGTGTTGCATACGGGTCTGTTTCAGTTGCAGGTTCAGCTGGAGAAATCCGACATAGGCGGAATAGGCCAGACGGGCACGGTTGCGGGCGTCGTCACGACCGAGTCCAGCCTGACGGAAGGAAGCCGTGAGGTAGTCCAGGCGGCGTTCGGAGACCCGGCCGATAACCGGTTGCACGGCGGGGTGATCCAGCGCCTTGAGAAGTTCGGAGTAGATGATGTGGGTCTTGTACTCGCGCGCCACCATCGAGAACAGCGCACGCAGGCGCTGGCGCGGATCGGCGACCGCCTCCAACTGGCCAAAGACGGTTTCTTCCTCCATCCGCTCCCACAATTCCAGTGCCGCAACCAGCAACGCGTCACGCGACGGGAAATGCCAGTAAAAGCTGCCCTTGGTCACGCCCAGTCGACGTGCCAGTGGCTCTACCGCGACCGACGACACACCCTGCTCCGCGATGAGGTCGAGCGCGGCCTCGGCCCAACCGGTCGCGCTGAGGCGCGCGGTGCGGGCGGGAGCGGGCTTGGTTCCGGAAGCTCTTGGGGTAGTGGCCATAGGGGGGCGAGTGTAGCAACCGTACGCCAGCGACGGGAGGCGTATGTGGACCCGCATTACTTGGGCGCGTAACGGTTGACAGTGGTGGCGAACGACAACCATACTCGAGCGTATGTTGATGAGCCGGAGCGCTCACAGCGTCCACGCTAACCTGTATCCAATCGTCGCACCGCTGCTGGAGCGTCATCATGAGCATTGCCCTTCCCTTCATCGTTTTCGTGCTGCTTGCCGGGATCGCCGCCTACCACCGGTTACGACTGCCGGTCTGGGCCGCGTTGACTGCCGCTGCCCTGGTGGCCTGCGCGTTGCTGGGAGCGAACGTCGTTGCAGTCGTCCTGGTGGCAGTGATCACCGCGTTGATTGCAGTGCCGCTGCTGGTGCCCGCGATCCGCTTGCCCTACATCACCAAACCGCTGCTGGGTTTCTACACCAAGATCCTGCCGCCGCTGAGCGATACCGAACGCGTTGCGCTGGAGGCGGGCACGGTTGGTTTCGAAGGTGAGCTGTTCTCCGGGCGCCCTGACTGGAAGGTGCTGCTGGACCAGCCCGCGCCGACCCTGACCGCGGAAGAGCAGGCGTTCCTGGACGGACCGTGCGAAGAGCTGTGCGCGATGACCAATGACTGGGACATCACCCACGTGCGAGCCGACCTTCCGCCGGAGATGTGGGAGTTCATCAAGAAGAACCGCTTTTTCGGAATGATCGTGCCCAAGGAGTACGGCGGACTTGGATTCTCCGCACTCGCGAACCACAAGGTCATCCAGAAGCTCGCCTCGATATCCTCGGTGGTGAGCTCGACGGTGGGCGTGCCCAACTCGCTGGGACCGGCTGAGCTGATCATGCATTACGGCACCGAGGAGCAGAAGGATCATTATCTGCCGCGTCTCGCGGATGGCCGCGAGGTACCGTGTTTTGCCCTGACCGGGCCCTGGGCCGGGTCGGACGCGACATCCATCCCCGACTTCGGCATCGTCTGCATGGGCGAGTGGAACGGGGCCAACGTGGTCGGCGTCAAACTGACGTTTGACAAGCGCTACATCACCCTGGCGCCCGTGGCGACGTTGATCGGCATGGCGTTCCGGATGTACGACCCGGACGGGATCCTCGGCGACACCCGCGATATCGGCATCAGCCTGGCACTCCTGCCGCGCGACACCGACGGCGTCAATGTCGGACGCCGCCACTTCCCGCTCAACAGCCCGTTCCAGAACGGCCCACTGGATGGGCGAGAAGTGTTCATCCCGCTCAGCCAGTTGATCGGCGGCGAGGCGCAAGCCGGCAAGGGCTGGCAGATGCTGGTGGAGGTTCTCTCGATCGGTCGCTCCATCACCTTGCCCTCCACCGCCAGCGGCGGCGGCAAGATGGGCGCAATCGCGACCGGTGCGTACGCGCGCATCCGCAAGCAGTTCGGTCTGTCGATCGGGCGCTTTGAAGGCGTGCAGGAAGCGTTGGCGCGAATCGCCGGCAACGCCTACACCATCAGTGCCCTGTCTGAATCGACGGCAGCGGCCGTGGCGCGCGGTGAGAACCCCGCCGTGCCGTCCACCATCGCCAAGTACCACTGCACCGAGATGGGCCGCCAGGTCGCCCAGGATGCGATGGACATCCACGGCGGCAAGGGCATCATCCTGGGGCCGAAGAACTATCTGGGCCGCTCCTGGCAGGCATCCCCGATCGCGATCACCGTCGAGGGCGCCAACATCATGACGCGCTCGCTGATGATCTTCGGCCAGGGCGCAATCCTGTGTCACCCGTGGGTGCTCAAGGAAATGAAGGCGGCGATGATGCCCGAGGGACCGGAGCAGGTGCGCGAGTTCGACCGCAACCTGTTCGGGCACATCGGCTTCGCGATCTCCAACGCCGTGCGCTCGCTGTGGTTCGGCGTGACCGGCGCGAGTGTCGGCACGGCACCTGGCGATGCCTACACGCGCCGTTACTACCGCAAGCTCAACCGCTACTCGGCGGCGCTGGCGCTTTGTGCGGATACCTCGATGCTGCTGCTGGGCGGCAAACTGAAGTTCAAGGAATCGCTGTCGGGACGGCTCGGCGATGTGCTCAGCCAGCTTTACATCGCCAGTGCGTTGCTGAAGCGCTACGAGGACCAGTCGCGTCCGGAGGCGGACCAGCCGCTGTTGGCGTGGTCGATCCTCAACGCGGTGCACAAGATCGAGCTGGCGCTATCGGATGCCCTGCGCAACTTCCCGGTGCGTCCGGTCGGCTGGCTGCTGTGGGCCCTGATCTTCCCTATCGGACGCCGTGCAACCCCGCCGGGTGACCGCCTGAGCCGTCGCGCCGCATCATTGTTGATGGTGCCCAACGAGGCCCGCGACCGCTTGGCCGAAGGCATCTATCTCACCCCGACCGAACACAACCCCGCTGGTCGCATCAACAGCTTCCTGGCCGCGGTGGTGCTGGCCGAACCGGTGGAGCGCAAGTTCCTCAAGGCAATGAAGAACAGCGACATCGAAGCGCTGACCTTCCCGGAGCAATTGGACGAGGGTGTTCGCGAGGGCTGGATCACGGCCGACGAGCGCGGCCAGTTGCAGGCACTGCGCGAGATGACCATCGAGGCCATCAGCGTCGACGACTTCGACACCGAGGAGTTGCGTTCAGCAGGTTACAAGGCGGAGCCCGAGTTCGAGTTGCTGGACGCGCGCGAGCACGCGATCTCCTGACGCTCTCGCTGGTGATGCAAGGAAAACGGCGGGCCCGATGGCCCGCCGTTTTGCGTTTCGCGCCTCCCGGATTCCGCTCGGACTACTCGGCGGCGGGAAAGAGCGGAAGCGACCACCATTTTTCCGGGCCATCGGCATACAGCTGCAGCGCAACCGTGCGCCCGTTGTCTTCAAAGCGCAGCTCGCGGTTGCCGCGTCGGTGTTGCTGCCAATACCCCGTCAGTTGCGCCTCAGGCGACTCATCGGCCCTGGCATTGCTGCGCAACCACAGCAGCGCATGCATCAACTCAAGCCGTGCAGCATGGTCCTGCGCCTTCCACTGATAGTTGTCATAGGCCGGAAAAGCGATATCGGCGAGCATGCAGCCGGTGGGGTTGGCGACGCATTCAAGGCGCCAGAGACTGGCGCGGCTGTGCCCAGGATCCACACGGACGTCGTCATTCAAGGCGCTGGCGGTCGCGTCCGAACAGGCCCACGAGTTGCCTTCGGCCAGAATCGCCAAGGAACGGTCGGGGTCCCAGGCCAGCCTCTTGGGCAAAGGATCCGGGATCTTGCTCTTCACCGGATCCGGATCAATGGCCAAGCGACTGATGTGATGTCTGGAAATCCAGAACTCGCCGCGCATGGCTTCGCATATGGACGCATCGGCAACTGCCGGTGGCGCGAATGCGGCGGCACACGACCCCGGGAGCTCATGGGAGGCAGGAAGCTCACCGAGCATTTGCGCCAGCAACCGGATGTATCGCTCCGTGTATGCGTCGTTGACGCTTTTTATCAAAAGCGAATCCGAATTGGCTCCCAGTCGCCGCCATGCCTGTGCGCCATCGCAGACCCCGGTCAGGGCCTCGTCCACGTCCCCGCGAGCGAACTGCCACGCAACCCGCGTAAGGTCATAGCTCGCGAATTGCACCGGCGGCAATGTGGCCAGCGTGGGGTTGGTCTGTGGGCTGCGGTAATACCCATAACTCTGCAGGCTCACGACCCGGTCGAGCAATTCCCGGTTACGCTCGATTAGCCCGTCGTAGGATTCCGGATCCGCCCGCACCTTGTCCAGACAATCTGTGTCGTTCCCGTTGCAGAACAACTGCGCATCCTCGCGGGACGGCTGCTGGTGTTGAAAGCCGGCAAGGGCCGCGCGAGGAGCGGCCGCAAACGTGCCATCTCCGCCGGGAGATGTTGCAAGGGTTGGCTGAGCAAAATCCGCTTCGGCTACAGCTTCAAGCTGGTCCTGCGGCACATCGTAGGCAAGCAGCCAGACGGCGGGAAAGGCATTCTCGCCCGGTGGCAATGGCGCCCGGTCCTGCATCAGGGCCAGAGCGGCGGTTTGCGCCGCTGAGGGGCCCCGATAGCGCGATACCAGCCAGAGGGTCACGGCAATCGCCAACGAGACCAGCAGTATCCAAGCCAGCCACTTCAAAAATCTTCCCATCTGATCGCTCCCTGATCCCAACCCCAATCAACGCCGGATGCAGAATGCCTGACTGACCTCTAAAGCACCACATTAGAGCCATTACACGAGTGCTCAGGGCTTTATTTCTGTTGCGCCCTGAAGCTATGGAGCCGAAGGGATTTGAAGTCCGCGTTGTACAGCGGGACGTGCCAGACCGCGTTGAAGCCATGCCTGCACATGGATGAAGTCCGCGTAGCCCGTGAGCTCTCCAGCGCCGTAGAAGTCGATCAGGTTCTTGACCCAGCCCAGCGTGGCGATATCGGCGATCGTGTAGTCGTCGCCCATCAGCCAAGTTCGGCCGTCCAGCCGCGCGTCGAGTACGCCCAACAGACGCCGGGATTCAGTGACATAGCGTTGCAAGGGACGCGGGTCTTCGATGTCCTTGCCACCGTATTTATGGAAGTAACCAACCTGGCCGAACATCGGGCCGATGGATGCCATCTGGAAAAACACCCATTGGATGGTCTGCCATCGGAGCGCCGGGTCAGTGGGAATGAAGCGACCGCTCTTCTCGGCCAGGTACATCAGGATGGCGCCGGACTCAAACAGGCCAAACGGCTTTCCGCCGGGACCGTCAGGATCGATGATCGCGGGAATCTTGCCGTTCGGGTTGAGCGACAGGAACTCGGTGGTGTGGCTCTCGTTGGCCATGATGTCCACCAGGTGGACCTCGTAGTCCAGCCCCGTTTCTTCCAGCATGATCGACACCTTGACCCCGTTTGGCGTTGGCAGCGAATACAGCTGGATTTTGTCGGGGTGGCGCGCGGGCCAGCGGGCCGTAATCGGAAAGTCGGAAAGGTTTGCCATGGTTCGGGCGCCTCAATCGCAGGGGCAATGATGGTAACGCCAAGCGCCGGAACGCCTCGCGAGCTGCGCTACCCGTCGTCACGCTCAAGCATGCGCAGCTCCCGTTGTGGCAGCGGCCGGGTGATCCCGTGGGCCTTGAACGCCCGCCAGATCGCGAGGTTGATGTCGGAGCGCACGTTATTGATCCCCAGCTCCGGGGAAGTGACCCAGACCCGCAGGTCCAGATCGATGCCGTTATCGCCGAAACCCAGCAGTCGCGCCACCGGTGCCGGATCGGCCAATACGCGATCCTGGCCGTTGGCCGAGTCTTCCAGGAGTTTCATCGCCAGCTCGGGATCATCGGCGTAACTGATCTGGATCGGAATTTTCAGGCGGATGCTCTCGCCACCGTAGCTCCAGTTGATCACCGGATTGATGATCAGGTTCTCATTGGGCATCAGCGTGTCCACGCCGTCGCGGTCACGGATCACGATGTAGCGGGAGCGCAGCTCGTGGACCCAGCCGTAGCGGGTGCCGGACTGGTCCTCCACCGTGATCACGTTGCCGGGCTTTATCGAACCGTCCACCAGCAGGATGAATCCGGAGATGAAGTTGCTGACGATCCGCTGCAGACCCAGCCCGATACCCAGGCCAAGCGTGCCGCCGATGACGGCCAATGCCGCCAGGTTGACCCCCAACACCTGCAACGCGATCACGGTGCCGAATATCAACAGCAGCAGCTTGATCACTTTGTTGATACCGACCTGGGCACTTGGCGACAGATGCTGTGAATCGCGGACCTTTCGCTCCAGCAGGCGTGAAATCCACAGGCTCAACACCATCACCAGTGCCGCAACCGCCACCGCGCGCAGCACGAGCAAAGCGGACACACGTGTGGTGCCGACCGTGACGGCCGCGGAATCCAACGCCGCCAATACGTTGGGAAGCCAGTTCACCAGGTGCAGCGCAACGCCCACCCAGACGACCGCAACAATGAAGTTCTCCGAGGCGGACAGCAGCGAGCCTGGTTTCAGCGCGCCCGAAAGCAGGTACACCGCCAACCGCACCAGCAGCAGTGCTACCGACAGGCTGAGCGCCACCCACAGCAAGGCGTGGCGCATTTCCAGCTGGCTGAACACGCCCCACTCCACCACCAGCACGAGCGAAAGCGCGGCCGGGAATGCCAACCGCCGGCTGGCTGCCAGGGCCACGAGCCCGGCACGGGTGTGATCGCCGGTCTTGAGGTAGCCGCGCAACCAGGCCTCGTAGCGGCGGTCGACCACCCAAGCAAGGATCATCGCCGCAACGACCGCCAGCGCCTGCCACCAAAGCCCGGGATGCGAAAGGGCATCGACCCAGATCGGGATTTGCTTGTTCAACCAGTCACTCATCGACGGATCTGGTGCAGCGGAGATCAGCCGAGCATACAAGCTGCACAATCGACACCCCGTCATTCCGGCGCGCTGGACGTGACGTTCAGGCAGGGTCGAACGATCCGGGTGCGCTGGGAGTATCGCGTGTAAAATTGCCGGTTTTCCGCGACGTACGATGGCCAAGGCACCTCAACGGACTCCAACCCAAGGCCCGGCATTCATCCGCCTGCTGGCCAGCCTCACCAGCGCACCGCTGGCAGCGACCAACACATCGCTTTCCGAGCACCTCAGCGAATGGCTGGACTGGACCCGTGCCGTGGCGCTGTCCAAGGCGCTGGACGGCCGCTTGGCCGCTCACGATGTCGCCCCGCCCGCTTTCGCCAGCAACGCGCACGAGGAATGTCAACGGGTTCGCACGGCATTGGTCGTCGCCATCCACGCCATCGCCGATCCAGCGCACACCCCGGCGCGGAGCGCCGCATCGGCCTCAAGGGATGATCCGCTCGATGCCTTTGAGTTCACGCCGTTCCGTGAGCGCTACCGCGATCTGCAACAGTCCATGCAGGCCGAAGTCGGACGGCTGCGCGGACATCTGCGTGACCTGCTCGCAGACACATCGGCCGACATGGCGCGACTGGCCGAGGTGGACTCGGTGATGGAAATCACCCTGACGCCGCGCGAACACGCGCTGCTCGGGTCGGTTCCGACCCTGCTCGGACAGCATTTCGATCGCCTTCGCGACTCCGCCGACGCATCGCAAGACGCGCTCTCATTGCCTCACGCTCCGGAGCACGCTCCCTGGCTGGAGCGCTTCGGGCAGGACGTGCGGGACGTTGCGCTTGCCGAGCTCGACATCCGCTTTCAACCCGTCGAGGGGCTGCTGTCCGCCCTTCGCTGCCAATAGCTGGATCACATGCACAGAAATGCGCTCTACCCCATCATCTTCCTGGTTGGCCTGATCGCCGTTGCGTGGATCGGCGTCGGCTATATCGGCTCCAACCTGCCCGCGCTCGCCATCACCCTGATAATCGGCGCGTTCTACGTTGCCGGCGCGCTTGAGCTGCACCGATACCGGCAAGCAACGTCGACCTTGATGGCTGCCACGGAGGACACCGCTGCCGCTTTGTCCGACCTCGGCGGCTGGCTGCAGCGTTTGCACCCCAGCCTGCGCAATGCGGTACGCCTGCGGGTGGAAGGTGAGCGCATCGCCCTGCCGGCACCGGCGCTGACGCCGTATCTGGTCGGCCTGCTGGTGCTGCTCGGCATGCTCGGTACGCTGCTGGGCATGATGGCGACACTGCGCGGCACCGGAATGGCGCTGGAGAGCGCGACCGATCTGGAAGCCATCCGCGGGTCACTGGGCGCACCGGTCAGGGGCCTTGCGTTCGCCTTCGGGACCTCGATCGCCGGTGTCGCCGCCTCGGCCATGCTCGGGCTGCTGTCGGCACTGTGTCGGCGCGAGCGTGTCCAGGCGGTGCAGCAGCTCGACCTGCAGCTGGCGACCACACTGCGTCCGTACTCCCACGCCCACCAGCGCGAGGAGGCGTTCCGCCTGCTGCAGCAACAAACCGGCCTGATGCCGGCACTGATCGAGCGCCTGGATGCGTTGAGTGCCAATCTGCAGCAGTTGCAGGAATCCAGTGGAGAGCGCCTGTCCGCCAGCCAGGACGAGTTCCACAGCCGCGCCGAAGCCCGACACGCAGCGTTGGTGGCGACGCTGGAGCAGTCGCTGAAAACCGGGTTCCAGGAGAACACGCGGACCATCGGCACCGTTCTGTCGCCGATGATGGAAAACACGATGGCCGAGCTGGCGCGCGGAAATGCGGCGCTGCAGGCGACCGTCTCCGACGCAGTGCAGCGGCAACTTGACGGTGTCTCGGCCAGCCTGCAGACGGCAACCGCCACCGCCGCCGACACGTGGCAGGCGGCCGTCAGCGGCCAGGAACGCACCAACGACAGGCTTGTGCAGGCACTGCAGCACTCGCTGGAGCAGTCAGCAACCGGCTTCGGGCAACAAACCGCCACCCTGCTCGAGACCGTTTCCACCCGTCTCGACCTGACTGTCGAGCGCTGCGCGGACGCTTGGGACAACGCGCTGTCGCGGCAGCGATCACTCAACGAGCAACTGGCCGCCAGCAACCAACAGGCCATGGCCTCGGCCGCAGCCACCTATGACGAGCGCGCTGCGGCGCTGATCGAGGCGATGCGCAAGGCGCACGACGACTCGCAGGCAGCGCTGCAATCCGGCGACCAGCAGCGTCTGGCGCAGTGGTCGGACGCGCTCTCCGCAGTGACAACGACGCTGGAGAGTCGCTGGCGCGAAAGCAGCGAGCACGCGGCAAATCGGCAGAAGGATGTCTGCGACACACTGGGCCGCACGGCTGCAGCGATCGCGGAACATTCGCAGGCGCAGGCGAAGGCCACGATCGCCGAAGTGGCGCGCCTGATGCAGGCCGCCTCCGAGGCCCCGCGGGCGGCGGCGGAGGTCATTGCCGAACTTCGCCAGAGCCTTTCCGACAGCGTCGTACGCGACAACGCGATGCTCGCCGAACGCAACCAGCTGCTGGCGACTCTGGGAACGCTGCTGGACGCCGTAAACCATGCCTCGGCCGAGCAGCGCACTTCGGTGGATGCACTGGTCAGCACCTCTGCGGACCTGCTGGAGCGCGTCGGCAGCCGTTTCAGCGAGCAGGTCGACGTCCACAGCGGAACGCTCGGCACCGCCGCGGCCCACGTCAGCGGCGGCGCCGTCGAGGTCGCCAGCCTGGCTGAGGTGCTGGCCACGATGGTTGAGCGGTTTGGCTCCGCCACGGATGCTCTGGGTGAGCGTCTGGAGAAGATCGAGGCCGCGCTGGAGACCTCCACGGCCCGCAGCGACGAGCAACTGGCGTACTACGTGGCACAGGCTCGGGAGGTGATCGACCTGAGCATGCTCTCGCAAAAGCAGATCATAGGAGAACTGCAGCAACTTGCGAGCACCTCACACACCACCGCCCAGGACCGGACCTCGGCATGAGCGACGAGATCGAGCTCGACACCGAATCCACCGCAACCACCTGGGCCGCTTTCGGCGATCTGATGTCGGTGCTGCTGGGAGCGTTCGTGCTGATCCTCGCCGGGGTGATCGGGATGCAACTGCAGCTGTCCGACCAGCTGGAGCAAACGGTCAAGCAACGCGAGGCCGAGGCAGCCCGACTGAAGACACTCGAGGAGGCACTCGCCGGGCCGCTCGCGGGTGGCCGCGTGACTGTGATCAACGGTCGTATCGGCATCAGTGGCAGCGTGCTGTTCGCGCTCAATTCCGACCGCTTGCAGCCCGAAGGACACGATGTGCTGCAGAGCCTGGCGGCACCGCTCACGGATTACCTGGAATCGCGCGACGAGCTCCTCATGGTCAGCGGCTTCACCGACGACCGGCCCGTGCTGGACAGCAACATGCGCTTCGCCGACAACTTGGAGCTGTCCGCAGCGCGTGCGATGACGGTTACCCGCAGCCTGATTGCCGCCGGCGTGCCGTCGCGGTCCGTGTTTGCCGCCGCGTTCGGCGCGGAGCAGCCGGTGAGTTCCAACGACGACGAGGCCGGACGCGCAAAGAACCGGCGTGTGGAAATTGCCCCCATCCCGAAACCCAGAAACGACGCAGCCACAGATGCAGGCTGATGCTGCCAGCTCCGGGGCAACGCCAGCCCCGCGTCCGGCCAAGCGCCTGCAGCGCACCAACCGTGTGCGCGACGCGTTGATCTCCGTAATGCAGCGCCAGTTGGGCGAAACCGAGGGAGAGATCGCAAGGCTGCTGCAAGCGAGGATCGCGGAACTCAGGCAATCCGGATTTGCCGGAGCGGATGCCCCTCCTGCGACCCACTCTGACCCGCCGGCCAACCCGGCGCGGTCGCAACGCCTTGTGCTCGGGCTTTCGGAATACATCGAAGCGAGCAAGCAAGCCGGCCACCCTGCGACCTCGACTGAGGCGGAAGCCATCGCAGGCTGCCGGCTGGGTTCGCCGTCGGCGGTGCTGGGAGAATTCCGGACGCTCTGGGACCGCATCCGCACCGACACCCAGCTGCGTGCGGCACTGACGCCCATCCCGGATGACGCCGGCCCGCTCCACTCCAGCGCCCTGCTCCATCGCGCGCTGCGGCTGATGGGCGATACCTCGCCCGGCTACCTGCAGCACTTCATCGCCTACGCCGACGCGCTGTCATGGATGGAGCAGCTGCAGCAGGCGGGCCTGCTCGAAGCCGCGTCCAGGAACGCGGTGGCCAGCCCGTCGGGCAAAACGCGCGCGCGCAAACGCACGGGCCCCAAACAGAGTCCGGTGAAGTCGCCCACCGGAAGAGCCCCAAGCGACGGTTAAGGGTTTCCCCCAATGGCGACTCGGGGATTGCGAACGCTAGATTCAAGGGAGCAATGCCCCGCTCACTTTGCCAGCGTGCCGCCATGTCGCTTACTCCCAGCCTGCATCTTCCACTCCCACCGCAACCCTGGGGCGGCGCCCTGCGCGGACTACCGGGCCTGCTGCGGCCGGACGGCGGCGACGGCGCACGGCTGGACAAGCGCATCCTTGCGGCCGATCCCGCCCAGGTGTCATTCGACCTGGAGCCGGCGTCAGTGCGCACGCAGGACGTCAAGGACACCAGTTCCAACACCACCTACACCACCACCGCCGACATGATGGTCAGGGCTCCCGACCGCAGCAGCACGCGAGTGCCGGTGCGCTACGAGGTCGCTATTCGCAACGAGAACGCGACGCCCGAACAGATGCGCACGGTGAATCCGTTTGACCCCGCCACAATCCCCGACCGGACGCGGATCGAGATTCACGGCAACGATTACGTCGGCACTGCGCTGGAACCCGCCTTCAGCGCGCTGGCCAAGGCCAACGGGCTGGACTCGATCAGCGACCTGCGGCTGTCACTGGAGATGCTCGACAAGGGCAAGCTGCGGGTCATGAGCGGATCAGAGCAACTGTTTGACGCCCCGCGTGACGGCGGGCCGTCTTCCTACCCCGCCGACCGCCAGGACTTCACGCGCCACACCACGCTGCTTGCCGACCCGACGGGCAGCGAGCTGGGCGGCTATTCGCGCATGCTGCTGACCGGGAAGGTGCCCGACTCGACGGTGGTGCTCGCCGAGGCGGTCAACGGCAACGAGATCCACGGCACCGTGACGGAGGCCGGATCGGGCGAGGTCAACGACATCACCTGGACGCTCGACGCGGAGGGGCGGCCGGCCTCCGCGGAAGCCACGCTGACCTGGGAACCCAGCAGCAAGGGCCGCGAATCCGACCGGATCGAGGCCAACGCGCAGAGCGGCTTCCGCAAGGACAACGACATGAAGGGCACCCCGGACGACGTTGGCCACATCATTGCCTACCGCTTCGCCAACGGGCACGGCTCGGTCAACATGTTTCCGCAGTTCGGCCTGTTCAACCGTGGCGCCTATGCACGGATGGAACAGGAGTGGGGTGACTGGCTGGCCAAGGGCATGGAGGTGTCAATCGAGGTGACCCTGGTGGGCGGCACGTCCCAGCGCCCCGACGAGGTTCACGTGGACTACAAGGTCATCGATCCCGACACTGGCGCGGTCGTCTACGACCCGACACTCATCGCCTTCGCCAATGCCGATGGCCAGACCTTTGATGCCATCGCCGATGCCGGGATGGACGAGATGATCGACAGGGCCACCGCCTGACGCCAGACTAGCAGGTAACTCTGAACGGGTATCCGCATGGACAGGAATGAACTGATCGCCAGGATCGGGCAGCTATTGGTGGCCGACGCGGCGGTTTCGGACGGGCTCTGGGACGGCTATGCGCTGATCGTGCGCTACGGCGACGGCGCGCTGGCACGTCGCCTCAGCGGTTTCCGCTATCGCGACGGCGCGGCCGCCGAAGCGGCGACACCGCGCGACCCCGCCATCGGCGACACATTCGACGCGTTGCGCAGCGCGACCCTCGTCCCCGGCAAGGCGCCGTGGGACGCCTGCGTGCTGCGCATCCGCCGCGACACCGGCAAGATCAAGGTCGATTTCGAGTACGACGAACCAGAGCAGTGGGATATCACCCCCGACACGCTGGCGACCGTCGCAGAGCGTGCGCGGCCGAGCTGACGGACAACTCGGCGATCAGCGCCGGGGGTTACGCCAGCGCCGCATCGCCGGCCCGGGTGGCCACCAGCGGTGCGATCCGCAGCACTGACATGGGCGCACCGCCCTGCTCGGACTGGTAGCCCGCTGCACGACAGGTGCGCGTGTTGTCGCAGGCGAGCGTCCAGTCGTCGTGGCTGAACTCGATGCCCGGTTCCGCGGCGTTGGCGAGCGGCGCGACGGCGCACAGGAACGCCGCCGCGAGCGCGCCATGGATCGTGGTTACTTGCGACGGTTTCATCGCTTCATCCTTGAGTTGACTACCGGGGTTCCCATCCAGTCAGCTGCTGCAGATCGCATGCTGCAAGCTCGCCGATCCGCTCGATGGTGACATCCGGCGGCGGGCTGGTGTCCGTTGCACCAGCCTGCTTCGCGTAATGCCCCTGACGCACGAACACCGTGGTCAGGCGCGCGGCCATGACCTGCTTCATCGCCGCCAGCAGCTGCGGCTTGTCATCGACCATCACGTAGTGCCGGGCCGGGAAGCGGCGTTGCACCGCGTCCAGCATGACTTCCTTGTGCAGGTAGATCAGCACCCGGCCGTGGACCGCATCCCAGATCCCGGAGTGCTGCACCTTGCGCGGCTGGAACACCACATCGCCGTCGGAGAGCACCACCGGCGTGCCCAGCGTGTGCAGATGCGCAATCGCGTCCAGCGCACCGGGATAGAGGCGCTGCGCGAACGGATAGCCCAGCATGAAGGCCGACATCTGCAGCAGGTCCGGATCATCGTCACGACCTTCGCGGAACGCCTGCAGCGTCGCCAGATAATCGGCATAGCCCAATTGCCCGCGCAGGCTGTCGTACAGCGTCCAGTACGCACTGGCACCTTCAACACCGAAATCCCGTCGCAGACGCGCATCCAGATCCGCCTTGAAGCGGTCGTTGTCGAGCAGCGTGTTGTCGACGTCGAGCAGGAACACGACGTCGCGGCGGGCTTCGGGTTTCAGCATTTCCGGACCCTCATAGGACTACAGCATCGGCAGGTTCAGCCCGTTCTCGCGCGCACACTGCTTGGCGATCTCGTAGCCGGCATCGGCGTGGCGCATCACGCCGGTCGCCGGGTCGTTCCACAGCACCCGCGCGATGCGCCGGTCGGCAGCCTCGCTGCCATCGCAGACAATCACGACGCCGGAATGCTGCGAGTAGCCCATCCCGACCCCGCCGCCGTGATGCAGCGACACCCATGTCGCGCCGCCGGCCACGTTGAGCATCGCGTTGAGCAGCGGCCAGTCGGAGACCGCGTCGCTGCCGTCGCGCATTGACTCGGTCTCGCGGTTGGGTGAGGCCACGCTGCCGCTGTCCAGATGGTCACGGCCGATCACCACCGGTGCCTTGAGCTCGCCGTTGCGCACCATCTCGTTGAACGCCAGGCCCAGCTTGTCGCGCAGGCCCAGACCCACCCAGCAGATGCGCGCGGGAAGGCCCTGGAACTCGATGCGATCGCGCGCCATGTCCAGCCAGTTGTGCAGGTGGGCGTCGTCGGGAATGAGTTCCTTGACCTTGGCGTCGGTCTTGTAGATGTCCTCGGGGTCGCCGCTCAGCGCCACCCAGCGGAACGGGCCGATGCCCCTGCAGAACAGCGGCCGCACGTAGGCAGGAACAAAGCCGGGGAAGTCGAAAGCATTCTTGCAGCCGTCGTCGAACGCCATCTGGCGGATGTTGTTGCCGTAGTCAAAGGTCGGAATGCCCTGCGCGTGGAAGGCCAGCATGGCCTCGACGTGCTTGCGCATGGAATGCATCGCCGCGTCGCGGATCCTCGCGGGTGCGTCGCGCTGGCCTTCCTGCCACTCGGCCACCGTCAGTCCGATCGGCAGGTAACCGTGCACCGGGTCGTGGGCGCTGGTCTGGTCGGTGACCGCATCCGGGCGCACGCCGCGACGGACCAGCTCGGGCAGGATCACCGCGGCATTGCCCAGCAGCGCGATCGACTTGGCCTCACCGGCGGCGGTGTATTTCTCGATCCGTGCCAGTGCGTCGTCCAGATCCGTGGCCTGCTCGTCGACGTAACGGGTACGCAGGCGCATGTCGATGCGGCTCTGCTGACACTCGATATTCAGGCTGCACGCACCGGCCAGGCTGGCTGCCAGCGGTTGCGCGCCGCCCATGCCGCCCAGCCCGGCGGTCAGGATCCAACGCCCCTTGAGGCTGCCGCCGTAGTGCTGACGGCCCATCTCCACGAAGGTCTCGTAGGTGCCCTGCACGATTCCCTGGCTGCCGATGTAGATCCAGCTGCCCGCGGTCATCTGGCCGTACATCATCAGGCCCTTGCGATCGAGCTCGTTGAAGTGCTCCCAGGTCGCCCAGTGCGGGACCAGGTTGGAGTTGGCGATCAGCACGCGCGGGGCGTCGGTGTGGGTCCGGAAAATGCCGACCGGCTTGCCGGACTGCACCAGCAGGGTCTGGTCATCCTCCAGCGATTTCAGCGACTCGATGATCGCGTCATAGCTTTCCCAGTCGCGCGCGGCCCGGCCGATACCGCCATAGACCACCAGACTGGTCGGATCCTCGGCCACCTCCGCATCCAGGTTGTTCTGCAGCATCCGGAACGGCGCCTCGGTCAGCCACGACTTGCAGGTCAGCTCGCTGCCGCGCGGGGAGCGAATCACGCGGGCGGGATCGGTGCGCGTGTGGGTCACGGGACTGGACATGACAAACCCTGTCGGTAATCGATAGGACGGGGATTATCGCATCGGCCCCGGCTGCGGTTTCCCGCGGCAGGACAGTCGGACTTTCGGCACGCACGGCTGCAACATCCAGCCGCTAGGATGAGTGCATGCGCCCATTCAAATTCGCGGCCCGGTCCGCACTCACGACCTTCTTCGCGCTGGCCCTGCTGGCCTGCACCTCGCTCCCCCGCGACGTCACCAACGCCGCCGGGGCGCCACCGCCGCAGGTACTGCTGGTGTCACTGGACGGTTTCCGGCCGGACTACCTGGAGCTGGGCATCACGCCGAACCTGAAACGGATCGGCGAGCAGGGCGTACAGGCCGAATGGATGACGCCCTCGTATCCCAGCCTGACCTTTCCCAATCACTTCACCATCGTCACCGGCAAGCGGCCCGACCATCACGGCATCGTCCACAACTCGATGCGCGACGCCGAACTGGGCAACTTCAGCCTGGGCAACCGCGAAGCGGTGTCGGACGGGCGCTGGTGGGACAGCGAGCCGATCTGGGTCACGGTGGAAAAGGCGGGACTGCGCGCCGGCACGATGTTCTGGCCCGGCTCGGAGGCGGCGATCGGCGGTATCCAGGCCAGCCACTGGAAGCCCTTCGACGCGAAAATGCCGATGGCCGATCGCGTCGATACCGTGTTGGCCTGGCTGGCGGAACCGGAGGCTGCCCGCCCGCGTTTCAGCACGCTCTACTTCGAGGCGGTCGACAGCGCCGCGCACGCCAACGGGCCGGATTCCGAGGAGGCGTACGCGGCCATCCGCGACGTCGATGCGGCACTGGGCCGTCTGCTGGACGGAATCGATGCCCTCGACCTGGCCGAGGAAATCAATGTGGTGGTGGTGTCCGACCACGGCATGGCCACCGTCACCCCGGACCAGTTTGTGGTGATCGAGGACATGGTTGATCCCGCGGATGCGGAGTTCGTGACCGCCGGCCAATCCGTGGGATTCGTGCCCCGCCCCGGTCGCCTCGCGGCTGCTGAAGCGCAGCTGCTGGGCGCGCACAAGCACTACGACTGCTGGCGAAAGGGCGAGCTCCCGGAACGCTGGCAGTACGGCACCCACCCGCGCGTGCCGTCCATCGTCTGCCAGATGCACGAGGGCTACGACGCCCTGCGCCGCTCCTGGCTCGAGACCCGTTCCAAGACCACCAACCGCGGCTCGCACGGCTTCGACCCCGCCCTGCCTTCGATGCGCGCGATCTTCCTCGCCCGTGGTCCGGCATTCCGGGAAAACGCCCGAATACCCGCGTTCGACAACATCGATGTCTATCCCTTGTTGATGTCCATACTGGAGGTCGAACCGGCGGCGAACGACGGCGGTGACGGCGGTGACGGCGGTGACGGCGCGATGGAATCACTCAAGCCCGGCGCACGGAGGGCGGCCGGCGCACCCTGATGAGGTCCTCAGATGATCGTATTCACCACCATCGACAGCCCCGTCGGGCCACTCCTGCTCGCAGCGGACAGTGAAGGACTACGCCTGATCGAGTTCAGCCAGCCCCGCCATCCGGTCCAACGCAGCGCCGAGTGGCGCGAAGGCGCGGATCCGGTTCTGGACGCGGCCAGAACGCAGCTGGAGGAGTACTTTGCCGGCCACCGCACCTGCTTCGACCTGCCGCTTTCCACGCAGGGAACGCCCTTCCAGCGGGATATCTGGAGCGCATTGGCGGAAATTCGGTATGGCGAGACTGTCAGCTATGGCGAGCTGGCGAGCCGCGCCGGACACGCAGGAGCCGTCCGCGCGGCCGGTGCTGCCGTGGGTCGAAACCCACTCCCGATCGTGGTGCCGTGCCACCGCGTATTGGGCGCCGACGGCAGCATGACCGGCTTCTCCGGTGGCCTCCCGATCAAGCGCCAGCTTCTGGGGCTGGAGGGCGCTTTGCCAGCATAAAAAAACCCAGGTGCGGGGCCACCGAACCTGGGTCAAATAGGGATGTTGCCCCGATACCGCCTGAAGCCTTGTTGCGGTGATTCAAAGCTACAGTGCGATAACGTAAGTCACTGTTAAGAAACGCGTTAATAAATCGCTACCTCAGGCCCCGTTTTCGTCCACCAGCAACTCGGCGATGCGGTTATGGATGTCTCCAGAGTCACTTGGCGGTCAAGCTCTTCGCCGCGCCGACTTTGGACTTCTGCGCTTTGTAACGAAGCGTTGCGTACTGGATGATCTCGGACGCCACGTCCACTCCGCTTACGCTCTCGATGCCCTCCAGACCCGGTGAGGCATTCACTTCCAACACCAGTGGCCCGCGACGGGAACGGATCAGGTCAACCCCGGCGACGCCGAGTCCCAGCACGCGTGCCGCACGGATCGCCGCGTCCTGCTCGGCGCGGGTGGCCTTGGCGGCCTCCGCGCTGCCACCGCGGTGCAGGTTGGAGCGGAAGTCCCCAATAGGCGCCTGCCGCTTCATCGCGGCGACCACCTTGTTGCCCACCACGAAACAGCGCAGGTCGGCGCCATCGGCTTCCGGGATGAACTCCTGCACCAGGAACTGTGCATACAGCCCCCGCAGGGCCTCGATCACCCCGCGCGACGCGGACAGCTTCTCGGTCAGCATGACCCCGGCACCCTGGGTGCCTTCGTTGAGTTTGATGACGTGCGGCGGTGGCCCCAGCATCTCCAGCAGATCAACGGTGTCGTCCGGATTGTCGCCAAACACCGTCACCGGCATGCCAATGCCTTGCGCGGCCAGCATCTGGTGGCTGCGCAATTTGTCGCGGGCGCGCAGGATCGCATCGGAGGAATTGATGCTGAGAGTGCCCATCAACTCGAATTGGCGCAGTACCGCCGTCCCGTAGCGGGTGACGGACGTGCCGATACGCGGAATCACCACCTGGTACCCGGAAATCGGCCGGCTCTTGTAGCGCATGGCAAAGCCGTTGCTGGAGATATGCATGTAGCAGCGCAGTGGATCCAGGGTGCGTGCGGTGTGCCCTTGGGCGCGCGCCGCCTCCACCAGTCGCCGGGTGGAATACAGCTTGGAATTGCGCGTGAGGATGGCAAATTTCATGGGTGGCGCGCCGGTAGTGAAGTGCTGGAAGCGTCGGATGCAACGAGAACCCGGCGCCCGTGAAGGAACGACCGTGCCGGATCGACCGTGAAGGCGCGCGCCATCGCGGTCCGTCCCAGCAGCATCGGGAACAGCATGCGCCGGCGATCGGTCAGGTTGATGTCGATTTCGCGCTCGATGCCGCCCAAGCGCAGCGAGGTGCGGATGAACGCACGACGCGTGCGGTGCCCGCCCGAGTCGGTAACCTCACGCTCGTCTGCCAGCACCGCAGCCCCTTCCACCGCGCCCGTACCGTTGGCGCCCGGGGTCACCCGGAAGCCGACCCAGGGTTGCCCGCCCTCGAAAAAACGCCACTGTGCATCGACGTGCAATGCCGATGTGCGCGCACCGCTGTCCACCTTCGCCCGGATCCCGTCCAGGCCCAGGCCCGGCAGATCCACCCATTCGCGCCAACCAAGCACCACCGGCAGTGTCATGCCCGTTCTCCGCTCCGCGCCTATCCAATGAGGTCATCCAATCAGGCTGACCGATTGCTGAGCCAATAAAAACGGCGGCCCGTCCATGTGGACCGGGGCCGCCGCGTATGTGGAGCGGGTGAAGGGAATCGAACCCTCGTCAGTTGCTTGGGAAGCAACAGCTCTACCATTGAGCTACACCCGCGTGCTGCAAAGTTTAATGCGTTTGCCGCCGCGCGGGGAATCCGCGATCAGAAGTTTCCGCCGACGGTCGCGAACACGGTCGTGTTGCTACCACCGCTCTGCCCAGCGGTCAGGCTGGTGCCCAGGTTCGTCTCCAGACCCATCACTCGCGTGCGCGCACCCAAGGTGAGGGTGCCGTAGGTGTCGTCGAAGGCCACGCCGGGTACCGCGAACGGCGCCGTGCCCGGCATCGACTGAAGATGCGCAAAGGCTTCACGCGGCACGTCCTCGAACTCACGGTCCACCGTCAGCCGCGCATATGGCTGCAGCTGCTCGCTGATGGCATAGCGCAACTGCCACCCGGCGGTGCCGATCAGCGAGTCGAATTTGTGCTCCGGATACGCCAGCGAAGTCGAGAGCTGCGAGTCGCTTTCCGCAAACCCGTCGATCTGGATCTTCTGTGCCAGCAGACCCACCACGGGGCCGTGGCGCAGGGCGCCGTCGCCGAACTCGTAACCGGCGTTGACTCCGGCCGTGACGTTGCTGCCGTCCACGTCCGCGCGATGGATCCGGGTCGCCCGGCCCAGGTTGACCTGGCGCTTGATGTCCATCCCCAGCTGGCTGTAGCTCAGCTGGCCGTTGACCCAGGCACCGGTCGGGGATGCCCAGCCGATGTAGCCGCCCAGGGTGGCTTCGCTCTGATTGAAGCTGCCACCGCTGCGGCCCCAGTCCTGGCTGGCCTTGCCGTAGCCGCCGAAGGCACCCAGGGTCATGCCGTTGCTGTGCCAGTCGATACCGACCGTCAGCGCGGGAACGGCACCGTCGTACATGTCGCCGTGGTCGTAGCGCTGGAAGTCGCCACGCACGTCCGCCCACCATCGCTTGCCGTCGGTCGTCGTGGTGCCGGTGGCCTGCGCCGCGACCCGGTCTGCGCGCGCGCGACCGGTGACCGCTGCCGAATGGGTCAACACCGCCATCTGCCGCGGCGCGTCCAGGATGGATGTCGCGTAATCGGCGATCACCTCATGGGCCGCGCCGGAGGGATGGACCCCGTCGGCGAATGCATGGCTCGTCGCCGCATCCGGCGTGACGTAGGTGCCCGGCTGGCAGGTCACCGACTGCGCGGTGATCTGCGGCTGGCAGGCGGTACCGGTGATGTTGGAGAAGCCGAAGTCAGCCGGGTTGGCCGACACCTCCTGGAACAGGTGGAACATGTCCAGTGGAATCACCCGCAGGCCGCTGGCGACCAGGCCGCCATAAAGCGCGTCGTTATAGATGCTGGCCAACTGCGTCAACTGGCCCTGCGCCACCGCGCCCTGAGCGCGCGCCGACGGCGTCAGGCCCAGGTCCGGAATGCTCGGCACCAGCACGTAGCGGGCACCGGCGGACTGCAACGCGCCGATCGCGCCGATCTGCGCGGCGACCGAGGAACCGATCGTCGCCTGCACCGGAGCGCCCTGGGCGACGGCAAACAGGTCATTGTTGCCGCCCCACACGGTATACAGCGCATTGGAGTCGGCCACGCCGCCGGTGGCGGCCAGATAGCTGGCCACCTGGGTGGTCATGGAGGGGGTGAATCCGAGTGCGCCGACCTCATCCTCCCCGGCGCGGGCGCCGCCGACGGCGTAGTTGCTGCCGCCCTGGTTGGCGGCGTTCGCGTCGGTGCCGTAGTAGTCGGCCAGGTACTCGGACCAAACCAGCCACGGGTTGGTCGTGAACTTGCCCAGGATCCCCGCTTGCGGCCCGACCGCGCCCACCAGGACCGGCCGGAAATGCCCGGAGTCGGTCAGGCTGTCACCGAAGAAGATCGTCTGCGAGTACGGCTGGGTGTAGTTGCTGGGCGCCGCTGACTGGGCGAGCACGGGCGCCGCGGCCAGTGCGAGCGCCACAGCGAGAACAGAACGAAGGGGTTTCATCGGCAAGCTCCTGCAACTGATGATCGGAAAAATCCGGGTGTAACGGCATCCTGCCGGCGACCCGGGTCTGGCGTCGTTTCAGCGGCCAACGCCGCCGGGCCAGCCAAGGATACATCCGCCAAAGGCAGCGTTCAGCCTGCCGCTGGCCAGCCGCGCCCGCGCGCACGACAATGGCCGAATGAACATCATCCTCAATGGCGAGCCGCGCGCACTCGCGGCACCCACGACCGTCGTGGACTTGCTGCACGCTGAAGGGCTGGCCGAGCGCCGGGTTGCGGTCGAGGTCAACGGCGAGATCGTCCCGCGCAGCCAGCACCTCGAGCGGGCACTGGCGGACGGCGACAAGGTCGAGATCGTGCATGCGCTTGGTGGCGGCTGATTGGGTAACGGCGTCACAACGCCTGACCGGTTTACCCGGTCACGGCACCCCAGCGGTGCGATAATCACCGGATGAACGCACCCAACGCCACCGACCTCCAAGCCGCCGATCCATTGGTGATCGCCGGCGTCTCCTATGCATCGCGCCTGCTGACCGGTACCGGCAAGTTCGTCGATCTGGACGAGACCCGCCGCGCCACCGAAGCCGCCGGCTCACAGATCGTCACCGTTGCGATCCGCCGCACCAACATCGGCCAGAACCCGGGCGAGCCCAACCTGCTCGACGTGCTCTCGCCCGACCGGTTCACCATTCTTCCCAACACCGCCGGCTGCTACAACGCCGAGGACGCCGTGCGCACCCTGCGCCTGGCCCGCGAACTGCTGGACGGCCGCAACCTGGTGAAGCTGGAAGTGCTGGGCGACCAGCGCACGCTGTATCCCGACGTGGTGCACACCCTGGCGGCGGCGGAGACGCTGGTGAAGGAAGGTTTCGACGTGATGGTCTACACCTCCGATGATCCGATTCTGGCCAAGCGCCTGGAAGAGATCGGCTGCATCGCGGTGATGCCGCTGGCAGCTCCGATCGGCTCCGGTCTGGGCATCCAGAACAAGTGGAACCTGGTGGAAATCATCGAGAATGCGAAGGTGCCGATCATCGTCGACGCCGGCGTGGGTACGGCCTCGGATGCCGCCATCGCGATGGAGCTGGGCTGCGATGGCGTGTTGATGAACACCGCGATCGCCGGCGCCCGCGAGCCGGTGCTGATGGCGCATGCGATGAAACTGGCGATCCAGGCCGGCCGCGCTGCATACAAGGCCGGACGCATTCCGCGCAAGCGCTTCGCCAGCGCCTCCAGCCCGGTGGACGGCCTCATCGACTGATGGCGGACCCCGAGAAGCCGCAGGTCGCTGCCGACATTCCAAGCTCCAGATCGGTCACCGCCAAGCCCTTCACCGTCAGCGAAGGGCACCGCCAGATCCGCAGCTTCGTTTTACGCCAGGGGCGGTTCACTCCGGCCCAGCAGCGCGCGTTCGATGAGCAATGGTCGCGTTTCGGGATTGACTACACCGGCCAGCCGCGCGACTTCGACGCCATCTTCGGACGCAGTGCGCCGCGCGTGCTGGAAATCGGCTTCGGCAACGGCGAGGCGCTGCGCTTCGCGGCCGAGCACGACCCGGGACGCGACCTCATCGGCATCGAGGTGCACGCGCCGGGCGTGGGCCGGCTGCTGAACGCCCTCGCCGCCGCCGATGCATCCAACGTGCGCGTCTACCACCACGATGCCGTCGAGGTGCTGACCCACGAGGTCGCTGACGGCAGCCTCGACGAGGTACGCATCTACTTCCCCGATCCGTGGCACAAGAAGCGGCACAACAAGCGCCGGCTGGTGCAGGCACCCTTCGCGGCCCTGCTGGTGCGCAAGCTGGCGCCCGACGGACGCTTGCACCTCGCCACGGATTGGCACGACTATGCCGAACAGATGTGGGACGTCCTCGACGCCACTGCCGGCATCGTCAACCGGGCCGGAAAGCGCGGTTCGGTAGAGCGGCCACCATGGCGCCCACAAACGCACTTCGAGACCCGCGGCCAGAAACTCGGCCACGGTGTCTGGGACCTCATTTACGATCGCTGCTGATGGATCGCTGACCCGACAGGGCAACCACCAACGTGTTCGACCAGGGCATCGACAGCGCGCTGACACTCACCACCGACATGAAGCTGGTGCTCGGGCTGGTGGTGTTCACGATGGTGATGTTCGTCTTCGAGCGCATCCGCGCCGACGTGGTCGCCCTCGTTGTGCTGGTTCTGTTGGGCCTGTCCGGTCTGGTCGCGCCGGAGGAGATCTTCAACGGTTTCTCCTCCAATGCGGTGATGAGCATCATCGCCACGATGATCCTGGGTGCCGGGCTGGACCGCACCGGTGCGCTCAACCGCCTGGCGTCATGGCTGCTGCGGCGCGCACACGGCATGGAGGAGCGGCTGGTGATGCTGACCGGCGCCATCGCCGGCATCAACTCCTCGGTGATGCAGAACCCTGCCGTAATGGCGCTGTATCTACCGGTCGCATCGCGGCTGTCCTCCCGCACCGGCCTCACCCTTCCCCGGCTGCTGCTGCCGCTGGCCACCGCGATCGTGATGGGCGGATCGCTGACCATGGTCGGCACCTCGCCACTGATCCTGCTCAACGACCTGCTGCTCGCCGCCAACAGCAACCTGCCCTCCGGCGCAGCGACACTCGTGCCGCTGCAGATGTTCGCGACCTTCCCCATCGGCGTGGCGATGCTCGCCATGTGCCTGTTGTACTTCCGCTTCTACGGCAACAAGCGCCTGCACGAAGGCGGCGGCAAGGGTGCGACGCCGGCGCGCACCCAGAGCTATTTCGCCAACACCTACGGCATCGAGGGCGATGTCTATGAGCTCACCGTGAGCGCGGACAGCCCGTTGGTGGGCATGCCACTGGGCGAAGCGGAGAGCCTGCACGACGCGCCCCTCATCCTGGCTATCAAGACCCGCGACGATGCCCGGGTGTCGCCGTCGGCGGATGCGCGGATCTGGGTGGGCAGCGTGCTGGGCGCGATGGGTCCGAAGCAGCAGGTCGCCGACTTCGCGCAGAATCAGATGCTGCGGATGAGCTCGCGTCTGCGCGTGTTTGGCGACCTGTTCAACCCGAGCCGGGCTGGCATCTCCGAGGCGGTGGTCCCGCCGACCTCGAAGTTCATCGGCAAGACCGCGCGCGACCTGCACCTGCGCAAGTCGCTCGGCCTGAGCCTGCTGGCGGTGAACCGCGACAAGAAGGTGCTGCGCGACGATGTCCGCAACCTGCCCCTGCGCGCCGGCGACATGCTGGTGCTGCACAGCATCTGGACGAACCTGGCCAGCGCTGCCAAGGGCAAGGATATCGTGGTCGTCACCGACTACCCCAAGGGCGAGCAGCGCCCGCACAAGCTCAAGGTCGCGCTGGGAATCTTTGCCGTGGCGATGTTGCTGGCGCTGTCATCGCGGCTGCCGGTATCGGTGGCGCTGATGACCGGCGTGGCCGGGATGTTGCTGGCGGGCGTGATCCACATCGACGAGGCCTACGCGGCGATCAGCTGGAAGACCGTGTTCCTGATGGCCTGCCTGATTCCGCTGGGCTGGGCGATGGATTCCAGCGGCGCGGCGGCCTGGGTGGCCGGACACAGCATCGAGCGACTGCCCGACGGCACCCCGACCTGGGTGCTGCAATTGCTGCTCGGCCTGTTGACGACGGCGTTCTCGCTGGTCATCGGCCATGTCGGGGCGGCGATCGTGATGGTGCCGCTGGGCATCAACCTGGCACTGGCGGCGGGCGGCAATCCGACCGCATTCGCCCTGATCATCGCCCTGTCGGCGTCCAACAACTTCATGACCGCCTCCAACCCGGTGATCTCGATGGTCACCGGTCCGGCCGGCTACACCAACAAGGAGCTGTGGCGCGTGGGCGGTCCGCTGTCGCTGATCTATACGCTGATCGCGGTACTGATGGTCAATCTGCTGTTCTGAGCCACACCGATCCGTCGCGCACTTCGACCTCGACCCTACGCAGGGACTCACCTCGGCACGGACCGGCAACGCACTCGCCGCCCTGCAGCTCGAAACTTGCGCCATGGGCCGCGCACACCAGCATGCCTTCCTTGCTCTTGAGGAATTCCCCCGGTGCCCAGTTCAATTGACGGCCGGCGTGCGGACAGACATTGATCCAGGCGCGGACGTCATTGCCGTCGCGGTACAGCACCAACGGTTCCATGTCGCCATGCAGGTCCGCAGCAGCGTCAGCGAAGCCCCCATCGGGGATCCGGTCAAGGTGAATCAATGCAGCGTTGGTCATAGTCTGGCCTTGTATGTACGAAACCCGGCGAACACCACCATGATTAACGAAGCCGTGACAAACCCAGCGACCCCAGGCGGGATAATCGGGTGTCCCACCAACGGCCGCATTGTGCCACGATCCCGTAGATGACCAGTCATAGCTTCCGCTTCAACCAGCAGTTTTTCCAGTCGCGCATGCGTGCCGCCTTCGAGCCGCGCACTCCACGTAATGGCGTATTGCGTTTCCTGATGAGGGCACTGGGGCTAGGCGTGTTGGTGACCCTTGTGGTCCTTGGCGCCTTGGTCGGGGTCACCTTGCTCGCCGTCGGCACGGTCTACCGCCTGCTCCGTGGGCGTGCCCCAACGGCCATAAACACCGGCCCGCGCGCCGACCCGAACGTGATGGAAGGCGAGTTCCGGGTCGTCGGCAAAACCTCGCTGCCGCGCTGATCATGGCTGACGTCATCCCGCCACAGGCACCCGTCCGTATCGGTGTGGGCACGAGCGGTGAAAACTTCTTCCCCGTCCGCCGCATCTATTGCGTGGGACGCAATTTTGCTGATCACGCCCGGGAAATGGGCGCCGACGCGCCGGCGTCGGTCGCCGATCGCGGGCGGCCGGTCCTGTTCTGCAAACCGGCCGACGCGCTGGTCACCGATGGCGTGGTCCCCTACCCGCGTGGCACCTCCGAGTTGCACCACGAATTGGAACTCGTGGTCGCCATCGGCCGCGACGCACCCGAAGGGATCCTCGATACCGCCGACGCGCCGTCGCTGGTTTTTGGCTACGGCGTGGGGCTGGACCTCACCCGGCGCGACCTGCAGGCGGCGGCAAAGGCAAAGGGCCTGCCCTGGGACACGGGCAAGGCATTCGACTGCTCGGCCCCGGTCAGTCGGCTGGTGCCGGCTGCAGAAGTTGGCGACTTGGGAACCAAAACCCTGACCTTGACGGTAAACGGCACAGTTCGTCAGCACGGTGCGCTGTCAGACCTCATCTGGGACGTCCCCGAGATACTGCACGAGCTCTCGCGCCTGTTTGCGCTGCGCGCGGGCGACCTGGTGTACATGGGAACTCCGGCCGGTGTTGGCCCCCTACAGCCCGGCGACCGGTTCGTCGCCAGCCTTGACGGTGTTGTCGAGCTCAGTGGTCACGTCACAACCGGCGATTCAGGTTTATAGTCACCCAACCTCACCATCCATCGGGAATATCTCATGAGCATGATCAGCGAATTCAAGGAATTCATCGCTCGTGGCAACGTCGTTGACCTGGCGATCGCGGTCGTCATCGGCGCGGCCTTCGGCAAGATCGTCACCGCACTGGTTGATGGCATCATCATGCCGGTCGTTGGCATGGTCATGGGTGGCGTGGATTTCTCCCAGTTGTTCGTATCGCTGGACGGCAACAGTTACGCCAACCTGGCCCTGGCGCAGGAAGCCGCCGCCCCGGTCATCACCTACGGCGCATTCATCCAGACCATCATCGATTTCCTGCTGATCGCGCTGGTGATCTTCATGATGCTTCGCGGCTACAACAAGCTGCGCCATGCGGCCCCGCCCGAGGAAGAAGCAGCTGCGGAGCCGACCGAGGAAGTGGTTCTGCTACGCGAGATCCGCGACTCGCTGAAGCGCTGAAACAACGTCACGCCGGTCGCGACCGGTGCGTGACTTGCGGCACAAAGCAATCAAGCCACGCGCTGCTAAGCTCGTGGCTTCTTTGTTTTCCGGACTTTTCGCATGCGCTTGATGCCGTTGCTGCTCACCCTCGCCATCGGCTCGCTCACCGGAGTGACGAGCGCCCAGGACGCTCCACGGACGGTAATCCCCGAGACCGCCATCAGCGTTGTGCCTTCGCTGCGGCAGACGGCTCTGGACAGCGACCTCGGCTACCGGATAACCGAATCCTTGACGACCGAGGTCGGCCCCCGCCTGGCCGGCAGTGAGGCGGATGCGCGCGCGGTGGAGTGGGCTAAAGCGAAGTTCGCCGAGTTGGGCTACGACAAGGTCTGGACCGAGCCGGTCACTTTCCCGAAATGGGAGCGACGCAGCGAAAGCGCGCGCGTGGTCGGTGCCAATGCGCAGCCCCTGGTGATCACCGCCCTCGGCGGTAGTCCAGGCGGCACCGTTGAAGCCGAGGTGGTGCGCTTTACGGACCTGGCGGCGCTGGAAGCGGTCACGCCAGGCTCGCTGGCCGGGAAGATCGCGTTCATCGACCAGAAGATGGATCGCAGCCGCGATGGCAGCGGGTATGGGACCGGCTCACGCGTGCGCAGCCGCGGTCCGTCCGCCGCGATCCGCGCCGGGGCGTCGGCCTACCTGATGCGCTCGGCAGGTACCGACTCCCAGCGCATGCCGCATACGGGCATTACCCGTTTCGACGAGGGCCTGACGCCGATTCCGTCCGCCGCACTCTCGCTCCCGGACGCCGATCAGCTCAGCCGTCTGCTGGCACTGGGACACCCGATTACCGTCAACCTCGCGCTCGACTGCGGGTGGAACGGCGAAGCCACATCGCACAACGTGATCGGTGAGATGACCGGCAGCAGCCTGCCTGAAGAAGTGGTGCTGATCGGTGGTCACCTGGATTCCTGGGACGCGGGCACCGGCGCGATCGACGATGCGTCCGGCGTCGGCATCACCATGGCCGCCGGCAAGCTGATCGGCGACCTGAAGCAGCGCCCGGCCCGGAGCATCCGGGTGATTGCATTCGCCAACGAAGAGCAGGGGCTGCACGGCGGCTACGCATATGCCAAGGCGCACGCCAGCGCGATCACCAATCACCTGATCGCCGCGGAAAGTGACTTTGGCGCCGGCCGCATCTACGGATTCGACACGTCGGCACCGGCCCACGCCAAGGGCGCTGCGGAGCAGATCGCCAAGGCACTTGCGCCCTTGGGAATCGCGTACATGCCTGGCGAGGGCGGCCCGGGACCCGACGTCAGCCCGTTTGCGGGCGATGGCGTGGCGTGGGCCAACCTGATGCAGGACGGCACCGACTACTTCGACTACCACCACACGCCCAACGACACCCTCGACAAGATCGATCCCGAGGCGCTGGCCCAGAACGTCGCCGCGTACGCCGTATTCGCATACCTGGCCGCCTCGGCCGACGGCGACTTTGGCAGCCAGGCAAAAGTGACGGACGCTGCCGACTAGGTCGCGGGCGAGGTCTGCTTCAGTTCAGTGCTGCTGGCGCCACGTGGCCAGCAGCACTGCGGTTGCCGCAGCGACGTTGAGGCTTTCCACCGCGCCGCTGCCGGGAATCGACAGGCGCAGGTCGCAGGAATCCGCAAGGGCCCGGTCCATGCCCTCGCCTTCCGCACCGAGCACATACACCAACCGCTGCGGCAGTGCGGTAGCGAACACGTCGCTCCCGCCCGAGACCAGGGTCGCTGCCAGGCCGAAGTCGGCCGAGCGCAGCGCCGAGATCGCCTCGCCTACGTCCGGGAGGCGCACCAGCGTGACCGCCTCGGCGCCGCCTTCAGCGACCCGCGCGGCGGCACCGGACAGAGCCAACGGGGACTGCTGGGGCAGAAGCACGGCGCTGATGCCAAAATGCGCGGCCGAGCGCAGGATCGCGCCAAAGTTGTGCGGGTTACCGACGCCGTCCAGCCACACCGCGCACTGAGGGCCTGGCGCCAGCCCGGCCAGCCATTCGGCAAGCGACACCGGTTCCGCGCGCAGCACATCGGCGACAACACCCTCGTGGTGCGAGCTGGCGGCGAGCTTCTTGAGGTCTTCATCCTCCACCAAGCGATAACCGATGCGGTTGCCCGCACACCACTTCAACAACGGCTGCAGCGTGGGGATTCGGGCCTGGGCCAGGTACACCTTGCGGATCGCCTCAGGACGACGCTCGAAGACCGCGCGAACGGCGTTCAGGCCATGCAGGCGCAACTCCCGGACCGGGCGGGTCGAGGCGTGCCAGCCACCTGCAGGTGTCTCCGCGGGAGGCGTTGGCGGCGCCGGCGTCGTTGCTGCCTGGTCAGGCGTTGACCGGCCGTACGGATTGGGTGATTTGGGTGCGCGGCTGCCCGGTCCCGGCGCATTGCCGCGCGGCTTGCCCGAACCCCCGCCGCGGCCGCGTCCACCCCAAGGGTCCACGGTCACCGGAGCTTCTCCTCGTTCAGCTGGGCTGCGGTCTTTGGCGCTTCGGCCTGCAGATCCTCCAGGCCGTTGGCACGACGCTCCCAGAACTCGGCATGTCGGATCCCCAGCGCCACAGGATCGAAGGTGTAGTTGGTGACGCCGGCCTTGTGCTGCGCCTCGTAGTCGCGCAGCGATGCCAGGGCCGGCTTCTGCAGCCACAGGATCGCGAGGATGTTAAGCCAGGCCATCAGGCCCACGCCGATGTCGCCCAGTGTCCAGCTCATGCTGGAAGTGCGTACGCAGCCGAATATCACCGCCAGCAGGATCGCGATCCGCAAGGCGAAGATCAGCCATGGGCGGTGGATTTTCCGGTTGATGAAGGCGATGTTGGTCTCGGCCATGTAGTAGTAGGCGATGATCGTGGTGAAGGCGAAAAACAGCAGCGCCAGCGCAACGAAGCCTGCACCGTAGCCGGGCAGCATCGACTCCACCGCGGCCTGGGCGAAGCCGGCGCCGGGCTCCACGCCCGGCAGGGCCTCCTTCAACATGTCACCGCCCCGGCCGACGACGTTGTACATGCCGGTGGAGAGGATCATGAACGCGGTGGCCGAACACACCAGCAGGGTGTCCACATAGACCGAAAACGCCTGCACGTAACCCTGTTGAGCTGGATGGTTGGCCTCGGCAGCCGCCGCCGCGTGCGGGCTCGTACCCTGCCCGGCCTCGTTGGAGTAGATACCACGCTTCACGCCCCATTCGATCGCCAGTCCCAGCACGGCACCCAGGCCTGCTTCCAAGCCGAACGCGCTCTTGATGATCAGCATGAACATCGCGGGCACCTGTTGATGGTTCAGCGCCAGGATCACCAGTGCGACCAGCATGTAGGCCAGGGCCATGAACGGCACCACGATCTCGGCAAAGCGCGCGATGCGCTTCACACCGCCGAAGATGATGAATCCCAGGCCGACGACAAGGAACGCGGCAGTGACCTCCGGTACGACGCCCCATGCGGTGGTGATGCTTTTTGCGATTTCGTTGGCCTGGACGCCGGGCAGCAGGAAGCCAGTGGCCACGATGGTCACACCGGCAAACGCCCAGGCGTACCATTTCTGTCCGGTGCCCTTTTCGATGAAGTAGGCCGGTCCGCCGCGGTACTTGCCGTTGGCGTCTTTTTCCTTGTAGATCTGCGCCAGGGCAGACTCCACATAGGCGGTGGAGGCGCCCAGAAAGGCCATCACCCACATCCAGAACACCGCACCCGGGCCGCCAAAGGCGATGGCGGTGGCGACGCCGGCGATGTTCCCGATGCCGACCCGGCCCGACAGCGACATCGCCAGTGCCTGGAAGGAGGACACGCCCGCGTCGGAGCTCTTGTTCTTGAGCAGCAGGCGGATCATTTCCGGCACCCCGCGCACCTGCATGAAGCGGGTACGCACGGAGAAGTAGAGGCCAGCGCCCAGGCACAGGGCGATCAGCGCCTTGCTCCACAGGATGTCGTTGAGTTGGTTGATCAGGTCTTCCACGTGCGGTCTCCCCAGAGCCTTGGACGCGCCGCCTGTGGTCGGCGACAAGAGTGGAACCTTAACCGTATTCGGGCATCACGAAAAACCCCGGTCACATCGACCGGGGTTCGTAGGTTTCAGGCGTGGCCGCCGACTTCCGGCGTCTTCGCCGCCAACGCGTCCAGTTCCTGCGATACCGCGTGCGGCGAGCGGGTAAACGGCGCAAGCACGACATAGAACGCCGGCACCACGAACAGCGACAGCAACGTGGACAGCGACACGCCAAACATGATCACCACGCCGATGGTCGCCCGGCTGGCCGAGCCGGGACCTCCGGCCAGCACCAGCGGCAACGCACCCACCGCGGTGGCAATAGAGGTCATCAGGATCGGACGCAGGCGCACGCCGGCCGACTCGATGATCGCCTCGGTGATCGTGCGCCCCGAGTCACGCAACTGGTTGGCGAACTCGACGATCAGGATGCCGTTCTTCGCCGCCAGCCCGACCAGCATGACGATGCCGATCTGGCTGAACAGGTTGAGCGTGCCGCCTGTCACCGCCAGACCGACCAGCGCGCCCAAAACCGCAAGTGGCACGGTCAGCATGATCACGAACGGATGGATGAAGCTCTCGAACTGCGCGGCCAGCACGAGGAAGACCACCAGCAGCGCCATTGCGAAGGTCAGCAGCACCGCGCCGCCCGCCTTCTGGTACTCACGCGACTCGCCCTTCCAGGCGACCTGCGCGTAGTCCGGCAGCGTCGTGGCGACGGTCTCGTTGAGGAACTCCAGCGCCTCGCCCATCGTGTAGCCCGGCGCCAGGCCGGCAGTGATGGTGATCGCACGCATGCGGTCGAAGCGGTTCAGACTGCCCGCCTCGGCCAGCTCGGACAGGGTTACGAGATTGGACAACGGGACCAGCGCGCCGTCCTTGCCGCGCACCTCGATCGCCGACAGGTCGGCCGGAGACGCCCGACCATCGCGTCCGGCCTGGACCAGCACGTCGTACTCCTCACCGTCCTGGACGAAGGTGGTGACCCGACGGCTGCCCATCATCGTCTCCAGCGCATGGCCGATTTCCGACACGCTGACGCCGAGGTCGGATGCCCGCTTGCGGTCGATCTCCACGCGCATCTGCGGACGGGTTTCCTTGTAGTCCGAGTCCACCGAGAACAGGCCCGGGTTCGCCTCCATCTTCTCCATGACGATGTCGCGCCACTGCGCGATTTCCGCGTATTCCGGACCGCCCAGGACCAGCTGAATCGGCTGGCCACGGCTTCCCACCAGACCGCCACCGACGCGCGGCTGGGCCTGCACGCCGGTCAGCTTGCCCAGATCGGCCCGCAGCGAGTCGGCGACCTCGGCCGTGCTCATGTCGCGCTGGTCCCAATCCTGCAGGAACACGATGATGTTGGCCGTATGCATCTCCTCGGTCGCACCCCAGCCACCCGGCGCGCGGCTGTTGTAGCGCCGGATCGCCTTGTCCTCACCGGTGTGGGCCGCGACCACCGCCTCGACCTGCGCCAGCTGGCCGACCGTGTAGTCAAACCCGGCACCTTCGGGGCCGACGATGGACACGAAGAACGAACCGCGGTCCTCCGCCGGCGCCAGCTCGGACGGCACCAGCTTGATCAGCCCGTAGCTCAGCGCCAGCGCGCCCACCATCAGGCCAAACACCAACCAGCGCTTGCCGACGTGCCGGCCCAGCCAGCCCTCGTAGGCGCCGCTGAGGCGGGTCAGCTGGCGGTTGCTCCAGCGGTGGATCGGATTGGAACGCTCGTCGGTGCGGGCGCGCACCAGCTTGGACGACATCATCGGGGTCAGGGTCAGGGCGACGAACGCTGACAGCGCCACCGCCCCGGCCAGCGCGACCGACAGCTCGCGGAACAGGCGACCGGTATTGCCTTCCATGAAACCCACCGGCAGAAACACGGCGACCAGCACGGTCGTGGTCGCGATCACCGCGAACGCCACCTGCCTGGTCCCGCGCACCGCGGCCACCAGCGGCGGCTCACCGAGATCGGCGCGACGCTGGATATTTTCCAGCACCACGATCGCGTCGTCCACCACCAGCCCGATCGACAGCACCAGGGCGAGCAAGGTCAGCAGGTTGATCGAGTAACCGAACAGGTACAGGGGAATGAAGGCCGCGATCAGGCACACCGGCACCGTCACGGCCGGGATCAGCGCTGCGCGGAAACTGCCCAGAAACAGCCAGATCACCAGCAGGACCAGCGCCATCGCCTCCAGCAGCGTGTGGTAAACGCGTCGGATCGACTCGTCGATGAACACCGTCGAGTCGTAGGCCACGAAGATGTCGGTGCCTTCGGGCAGGGTTTTCTGGATCTCGATCGCCTCCGCGCGCGCGGCGCGGGTCACGTCCAGCGCGTTGGCCGTCGAGGTCTTGACCACGCCCAAGCCGACGTTGGGTTGGCCGTTGCTCTTGTAGTAGGCGCGGCGCTCGGCCGATGCCAGCTCGACCTGGGCGACATCGCCGATGCGCACCACGTAGCCGTCGCTGCCTTCGCGGATCGGAATCTCGGCGAAGTCGGCGGGCTTCTCGTACTGACGGGCAACGCGCAGGGTGAAATCGCGGGTTTCCGACTCAATGCGGCCGGCCGGCAGCTCAACGTTTTCGGCACGCAGCGCCGCCTCGATATCGGTCGCAGTGATGCCGCGAGCGGCCATCGCCGAGCTGTCCAGCCAGATTCGCATCGCATAGCGTTGGCGGCCGCCGATCTGGACCTGGGAGACGCCGTCCAGGCTCGACAACCGGTCGACAATGTAGCGCTCGGCGTAGTCGGAGAGCTGCAACGCGTCCATCGTCGTGGAGCTCATGTTGAGCCAGATGAGCGTGTCCGAATCGCTGTCGGCCTTGCGCACCTGGGGCGCGTCGGCCTCATCGGGGAGACGGCTGGCGACACTGCTGATCGCGTCGCGCACGTCGTTGGCCGCAGCCTCGATGTCGCGCCCCAGGGTGAACTCCAGGGTGACCGAGGAGCGCCCGTTGACACTGCGCGACTGGATCGTCTCGACGCCCTCGATACCCGACAGCGCATCCTCCAGAGCCTGGGTGATACGGGTTTCCACCACCGCCGCCGAGGCGCCCGGGTAGTTGACGTTGACCGAGACGATCGGCGGATCGATCGCCGGCAGCTCGCGCAGGGTGAGCCGCGAGAACGTCATCACCCCGATCACCATCAACAGCAGGCTCATCACGGTGGCAAACACCGGACGGCGGATGGACAGATCGGAAATGCTCATGCGCCGTCCACCACCGGGCCCGATCCGCTACGGTCACCACCGATGGGGCCGATGGCGGAGCCTTCAATTTCGGCCTCTGCGGGAGCTTCCTCAAGGATTGGCGTGTTGTCGGCCGGTGCCGGCACTTCGCCGGTTGCCGTCACCTCGACCTTGGCGCCCACGCGCAGCTTGCCGGTGCCGTCCACTACCACCTCGTCGCCCGGCTCCAGGCCGCTGACCACTTCGGCCATGCCCTGGCGACGGTTGCCAACCAGCACGTCTGCACGCTCGACGGTGCTGTCAGCTCGCACGCGATAGACAAAAGAGCTGTTGCCCAGCTGGACGATGGCGATCTCGGGTACCAGCAGCGCCTCGCGCTGCGGACGCACCAGGGTTACCTGCATCAGCATGCCGGGACGCAGCTTGCGGCTGTCATTGGGGAATTCGCCGCGCACGGTCACTGCACGGGTGGAGGGATCGACCCGCGAGTCCACCAGCTGGACCACGCCGTCGAATGTCTCGCCCGGCCACGACGCGCTGGTCGCGTGCAGGACCTGCCCCGCCGCCAGGTGCGCCAGCGCCGGCTCCGGCACCGGGAAGTCGACGTAGACCCGCTGGGTGTCATCCAGCGTGGCAATCGCGGTACCCGGGGTAACGAGCGCGCCGGGACTGACCTGGCGCAAGCCGAGCACGCCGGCAAACGGCGCCCGGATCTGGCGGTCGGACAACTGGGCCCGGATCTGGTCCACCCGCGCAACGGCCGCGTCGCGCACCGCACGCTGGGTCTCCAGCGTGGCGCGCGCCACCAGCTGCTGCTCGCCCAACTTCGCCATACGGCGGTACATCTGGTCCGCCTCCGCGGCACTGGCTTGCGCCTCGGCGAGTGCCGACTGCTGCTGGTTGCCGCTCAGTGTGACCAGCGGTGCGCCGGCCTGGACGACGTCGCCGCTGTCAAAATGCACGTCACGGACGGTTTCGCTGACCTTGGCGGTGATCGTCACCGACTCCCGCGCCTTCACCGTCCCCAGCGCCTGCACGGTGTCGTTCCATTGCTGCATGCGCACCTTCTGGGTGGTTACCGGGACCGCCGAGGCGCCAACTGGACGCGGCGCGTCCTTTTCACACGATGTCAGCGCCAGCGCAAACACGAGGGCGCAGATGATGCGGGGTCCGATGGAAATTCGCATGCTGTCTCAGAGGTAAGTCGAAAATGGGGCGCGCCGCCCGCCGCGGCGGGGCACGAGCAGGCAGGCAGACCGACAAGTCTAGTGGGCCAGGGCAACGCGCGCGTGGGCCATTGGTTGACTGAACTGCGCCCAAGCAACCGAACAGGCAAAGCCGTGCAATGCAGCGTTTCACCTGTTCACGGGGTATTGCCGGGAATCCGGCGCATCCTAGTGCCTCATTCGCAAGGGACGCGGACGCAGAACCGCGGAGGCAAGGCCGATGATCCATGACAGCATCCTCGACACCATCGGGCGTACGCCGATCGTACGCCTGCACCGGCTGGCACCGGCAGGCATCGAGCTCTACGCCAAGATCGAGTCGTTCAATCCCGGCGGCTCCGTCAAGGACCGGTTGGCACTGGCGATCATCCGCGATGCGGAAACGCGCGGCCTGCTCAAGCCCGGCGATACGGTGGTCGAGGCGACGTCGGGGAATACCGGCGTTGCCTTGGCCATGGTCTGCGCGGCGCGCGGCTACAACTTTGTCGCGGTGATGACCGAGACGTTCTCGGTAGAACGGCGCAAGCTGATGCGCGCCTATGGCGCCAAGGTCATCCTGACCCCCGCCGCCGAGCGCGGCACCGGCATGGTGCGCAAAGCCGCGGAATTGGCCAAGGAGCGCGGCTGGTTCCTCGCCAACCAGTTCGCCAACGCCGCCAACCCGGCCTACCACCGCCAGACCACCGCCGCCGAGATCCTGCAGGACTTCGCCGGGCGTCGACTGGACAGTTTTGTCAGCGGCTGGGGCACCGGCGGCACCCTGACCGGTGTCGGCGAGGTGCTCAAGTGCGCCCGCCCCGATGTCCGCATCGTGGCCTGCGAGCCGGCGGGTGCCTCGATGCTGGCCGGCGACCCGTGGCAGCCGCACAAGATCCAGGGCTGGACGCCCGACTTCCTGCCGGAGGTGTTGAACCAGCACATCGCCGACGAGATCGTGCCGGTGGACGACGTGGTGGCCCGCGATACCGCGCGCCGGCTGGCCCAGGAAGAAGGTGTGTTCGTCGGTATCTCCGCAGGCGCCACCTTGGCCGCTGCGCTGGAGGTCGCGCGCAAGGGAGACGAAGGCTCGGTGATCCTGGCGATGCTGCCCGATACCGGGGAGCGCTACCTGAGTACCTTCCTGATGGAAGACATCAACGAAGGCTCCGATGATGAGTGGCTGGCGGCCGGACTGCCGTGAGCCTCCACCCTTCCCGTCGCCATCCGTGGCGATGGAAAACGACAACGCCGGCAGATGCCGGCGTTGTCGTTTCAGCAGCGGCGACCGTGGGCCGCCCCGCTGTGCCGGGTCAGATCAGGCTTTCCACTCGCCCAGCGCCGCCAGACCATTCGCACGCGCGCGCTCGAACACCATCTCCTGCGCCTTGCCGATGTTGCCGGTGAGGTCCTTCGCCCAGATCGCCAGCGCGGCGGACTGCATGGCGCGGCCGTATGAGAACGACAGCGGCCACGGGTTCGGGCCGGCGAGGTTCATCGCGTTGAGGTGCGCGGTGGCATCGTGGTCGGACTGGCCACCGGACAGGAACACGATGCCCGGCAGGGTCGCCGGCACGGTGGACTTCAGGCAGCGTAGGGTCTCGGCGGCTACTTCCTCGACCGAAGCGGTATCGCTGCAGGTCGAACCCGGCAGGACCATCGAGGCCTTCAGGATCGTGCCTTCCAGCATCACGTTGTGCTCGTACAGCGAGCCGAACAGCGAGCGCAGGGTGACTTCAGTGACGTCGTAGCAGGTGTCGATGTCGTGGTTGCCGTCCATGATGACTTCCGGCTCCACCATCGGCACCAGGCCCTGCTCCTGGCACAGCGCGGCGTAACGCGCCAGCGCATGGGAGTTGGCTTCGATGCAGGTGCCCGACGGAATGTCGTCGCTGATGTTGATCACCGCGCGCCACTTGGCGAAGCGGGCACCCAGCTTGTAGTACTCCTCAAGCCGGGCGCGCAGGCCGTCCAGCCCTTCGGTCACCACCTCGCCCGGGAAACCGGCCAGGGCGTGGGTGCCCTTGTCGACCTTGATGCCGGGGATGATGCCGTTGTCCATCATCACCTTGGCGAACGGCACACCGTCCTTGGTGGACTGGCGCAGGGTCTCGTCGAACAGGATCGCGCCGGAGATGTGCTGGCCCAGGTTTGGCGTGGTCAGCAGCATCTCGCGGTAGGCACGGCGGTTCTCTTCGGTGCACTCGACACCGACGCCGTCAAAACGCTTCTGGATGGTGCCAGTGGACTCGTCAATCGCGATGATGCCCTTGCCCGGGGCGACCATTGCCTGGGCGATGTCGGCAAGCTGTTCGATGCTCATGGAATTCCTGCAGGAAGTGGCGGGGTTAGCCCGATAGTATAGGCCACCTCTCCCTGCAAAGGCCATTGTGAAACAGTGGCTTAGCGGTGCCCTACAACTCGCCCAGGCCCTCGGAACTGCCCGCATCGCCCACCAGCACCAGACGCAGGGTATTGGTCGCGCCACGGTGTTCCATGTGGTCGCCGCTGGTGAAGATGACCCGCTCGCCGACAGCCAACTGGTCGGCGTCGAAAAGCATGCGCACGCCGTTGCGTACCGCATCGCGGGTATCCATGCCGCGACTGTCGAAATCCAGCGGGATCACGCCGCGCATCATGGCCATCTTGCGGCGGGTGCCCGGATGCCGCGACAGGCCGAAAATCGGCACCGGCGAGCGGAACCGGGACAGAAAGCCCGCGGTGCCGCCGGACTCGGTGATCGCAACAATCGCGCGCACATCGATGTGCTCGGAGACGAACATCGCCGCCATCGCGATCGCCTGGTCGGCGCGCTGCAGGTTGCGCGGCGCGGCTTCAAAGTCGGTGTCATGGTCGAACTGACGCTCGGCGCCCAGGCAGATCCGCGCCAGCGCCTCAACCGCACGCACTGGATAGCGGCCCGCGGCGGACTCGGCCGAAAGCATCACCGCATCGGTGCCATCGATGACCGCGTTGGCGACGTCCAGCACCTCGGCCCGGGTCGGGATCGGGCTCTCCACCATCGACTGCAGCATCTGGGTGGCGGTAATCACCACGCGGTGCCGGGCCAGCGATTCGCGGATGATCTTCTTCTGCAGGCCTGGCAGCTCGGCATCGCCGATCTCCACCCCGAGATCGCCACGCGCCACCATCACCACGTCACTGGAATCGATGATGTCGCCCAGGTTCTCGATCGCCTCGGCGCGCTCGATCTTGGCCACCAGGTAGGCGTCGCTGCCGGCGGCGCGGGCCAGGTGGCGCGCCTGCTGCATGTCGTCGGCGGTGCGGCAGAACGAGACGGCGATGAAGTCCGCGTCCATCTGCGCGGCAATCCCAATTAACACCGCGTCATGTTCGGTGAGCGCGCCCAATGACAGTCCCCCGCCCTGCTTGTTCAGCCCCTTGCGGTCCGACAGCTCGCCGTCGTTGAGCACCTGGGTGGCGATGCGCTGGCCATCCACCGCGGTCACGCGCAGCTGCATCATGCCGTCATCCAGCAACAACACGTCGCCAGGAGCGACATCGCCCGGCAGGCCCAGGTAGCTGACGCCGACCTCGCGGTTGGTTCCAGGGGCGACGTCATCACGGGCGATCAGGTCGAAACGCTCGCCAGCCGTCAGCACGACCTTCCCATCCTCGAACTGGCCGATGCGGATTTTTGGACCGGGCAGGTCCACCAGGATCCCGACTTCCCGCCCCAGGCGCTGCCCGGCGGCCCGCACCGCTTCGGCGCGTGCGCGGTGCGAATCAGGATCGCCGTGGGAGAAGTTGAGCCGGACCACGTCCACGCCCGCGGCGATGAGCGCATCCAGCACTCCCGGCGCGTCGGTGGCGGGGCCGAGGGTGGCGAGGATCTTGGTGCGTCGCAGCAGCGCGGCCATGGACATCGATTCCGTGCGGGTCAAGCCGTGGACGCTAGCACGATTGGAATATGGCATTTCACCGGCTGCGGGGCCGGCCGAATCGCACCATCGAGCCGTGACTCATCCCGCAAGCAGCGCGGGAATATCGGCCGGCATGTGGGGAAGGTGCTCGGCCCCGGCAGCGCGCAGTTCCGCCTCGCCGCCGAAGCCCCACAGAACGCCGATGTTGCGCATGCCGTGGTGGCGGGCACCTTCGATGTCCATGTGACGGTCACCGATCATCCAGCACTGGCCCGGCGCGAGGTCGAGACGGTTCAGGGCTTCGGCGATCAGGTCCGGCTTGTCGCTGATGCGGCCATCGACGGTTGCACCGATGACGTCGTCAAAAAGATGGCCGAACGGCAGGTGATCGACGATCTTGCGTGCGTGGGGCTCGTTCTTCGCGGTGACGACGGCCAGTTGATGGCCGGCAGCGTGTAAATCCGAGATTACCTCGGCGACCCAGCCGTCACTTTCGAAGCGCACCCGGTAGTGCTCGACCGCTCGTTCAACCTGGGCGGGGTCGCGCAGCAGCGGAGTGAAACTGGTCCGCAGGGACGGGCCGATCCACCGCCGCACCTCGGCTTGCGGCGGCACCGGCACCGCCATCTGCGTCAACGCGTGGGCGACGCAGCGGGTGATGCCGACGGCGGAGTCGATCAGGGTGCCGTCCATGTCGAGGAACAGCGTGGGCTTGGCTCCAGTGTCGCCCGGCATGTGGCTGGCGTGCAACACGGGAGTGCTCAGCTGCGTGCCTGCAGCGCACTTACGGCCGGCAGCTCCTTGCCTTCCAGGAATTCCAGGAACGCGCCACCACCGGTGGAGATGTAGTCGACCCGGTCGGCGATGCCGTACTTATCGACCGCGGCCAGGGTGTCGCCGCCACCGGCGATGGAGAACGCCGGGCTCGCCGCGATCGCCTCGGCCAGCGCGCGGGTACCGTGGCTGAATGCCTCGAATTCGAACACGCCGACCGGGCCGTTCCAGACCACGGTGCCGGACTGCGCGATCATTGCCGCATACCGCTCGGCGGTGTCCGGACCGATGTCGAGGATCATGTCGTCGGGGCCGACAGCGTCCACCGCTTTCACGGTTGCCGGGGCATCGGCGGCAAAGGTCGGAGCAACCACGACGTCGCTGGGTAGCGGAATGTCCGCGCCCCGTGCCTTGGCGTCCTGGATGATCTGGCGGGCGGTGTCCAGCAGGTCCATCTCCACCAGCGACTTGCCGACGCCGTGGCCCATCGCCGCGATGAAGGTATTGGCGATGCCGCCGCCGACAATCAGCTGGTCGACCTTGCCGACCAACGAGGACAGCAGCTCGAGCTTGGTACTGACCTTGGAGCCGGCAACGATGGCCAGCAGCGGCCGCGCCGGTTGATGCAGGGCCTTGGCCAGCGCGTCCAGCTCGGCCATCAGCAACGGTCCGCCGGCGGCGACCCTGGCCTGCCGGATTACGCCGTGGGTCGAGGCCTGGGCGCGATGGGCCGTGCCGAAAGCGTCCATCACGAAAACGTCGCACAGGGCCGCATAGCGCTTGGCCAGCGCCTCGTCATCGGCTTTCTCGCCGACGTTCATGCGGCAGTTTTCCAGCAGCACCAGCTGGCCAGGCGCGACCTCGACACCGTCCAGCCAGTCCTTGATCAGGGGCACATCCATGCCCAGCAGGTCCGACAACCGCGCCGCCACCGGGGCCAGCGAGTCGCCCTCGCTCCACTGGCCCTCGGTCGGACGTCCGCGGTGGGACATCACCATCACCGCCGCGCCCTTCTCCAGCGCCATGCGCAGGGTGGGAAGCGCCGCAGTGATGCGCTGGTCGGAGGTGATCGCGCCATCGTCATCAATCGGCACGTTGAGGTCCTCGCGGATCAGCACACGCTTGCCGGCAAGGTCGAGTTCGGACATACGGAGGATGGACACGGAAGACTCCTGGCGCGAAGGCCGGCTGGCGAAGGACGGCATTGTCGCGGGGCGAGGCGGCGATTGGAAGGGCATGAGGATCAGGGCGCCCGCACAAAAACCCCACATATCGTGTTGACGGATCGACAAACCCCCACTATGTTGTGCCGGTCGGTGCCGACCTCGCGGTTGGCTTAAAACGGGAAGCCGGTGGGAATCCGGCGCTGCCCCGCAGCGGTAATTGGAAACGAACGTCGTCATTGCACTGGGGCGCCCTGCCTTGGGAAGCGACGACCAGTAGGTGGAAGGGCTGTTACCGCCCGTCCGTGTCCAGAGCCCGAAGACCTGCCGACAGCCGCGCGAAGCACACCGCGCGGTGACCGGCCTGCGAGTCTTCGGGGGAAGACGGCCGGTGTCGTCACACGGCCACAGGACGTGTGGGCGCGCGTCGGATTGGCGCCGCACGACACCGCGATATCTCCGCCCGAAAACCCGATGCCCGCGGGGGCATGGCCGCGCCGTCCGACGCCGCCTGTCCGCGGCGCCGGGGTCGTGGACTGCTTCCGCGCGTCGACCTTCGAGGGAAGGGCGACGACCGTGCGCCCTGCACCGGAGCTGTTCAATGACCCAGCCAGACCACGCCACCGCACTCGCGGAGCCCAACGCCGGGGTTTCCGGCGCCGCATCCGTTGATGCCAACCCCATCGCGCACAGCGCCCAGGAGGCTTCCGGCCTGCCCGAGCGGCAGGAGGCCGACAGGGATGCCTCACCGGGCTTCTCGCTGACCCCGCCAGCCACCGCCATGAGCATGCAGGTGACCAAGCGCAACGGCGGCCGCGAGCCGGTGGACCTCAACAAGATCGTGCGCGCGGTTGCCCGCTGCAGCGAGGATCTTTACGCGGTCGACCCGATGCGCGTGGCCACCCGCACCATCTCCGGGCTGTATGACGGCGCGACCACATCCGAGCTGGACGAGCTGTCGATCCGCACCGCCGCCCTGCTCACCGCCGAGGAACCCGAGTACGGCCGTCTCGCCGCGCGCCTGCTCGCCGGCGTGATCGAGAAAGAGGTCGCGGCGATCGACATCAACGCATTCTCGCAGTCGGTCCAGCGCGGCTTTGATCTGGGCCTGATCAACCAGCGCCTGATGGACTTCGTCCAGGCCAACGCACGCAAGCTCAACGACGCGATCGACAACGGCCTCAACGCCCGTTTCGACTATTTCGGCATGCGCACGGTGTACGACCGCTACCTGTTGCGCCACCCCACTGCGCGGACCGTCATCGAGACACCGCAGCAGTTCTTCCTGCGCATCGCCTGCGCGCTCAGCGAGGACGTCGCCGATGCGTTGGCGCTGTACCGGCGCATGGCCCAGCTGGACTACATCCCCAGTTCGCCGACGCTGTTCAATGCCGGCACCACCCACGAGCAGCTCTCAAGCTGCTTCCTGTTGGACTCGCCGGAGGACTCGCTGGAGGCGATCTACCGTCGCTACATGGACGTGGCGAAGTTGAGCAAATTCAGCGGTGGCATCGGCCTGTCCTACAGCCGTGTGCGCTCGCGCGGCTCGCTCATACGCTCCACCAACGGGCTGAGCAACGGCATCGTGCCATGGCTGAAAACGCTGGACGCCTCGGTCGCGGCGGTCAACCAGGGCGGCAAGCGCAAGGGCGCGGCCTGCGTGTATCTGGAGCCGTGGCACGCCGACGTGGAGGAATTCCTGGAGCTGCGTGACAACACCGGCGAGGACGCCCGCCGCACCCACAACCTCAATCTCGCCAACTGGATCCCGGACGAGTTCATGCGTCGGGTCGAGGCCAATGCGATGTGGTCGCTGTTCGACCCCGCCGTGCTGGCCCGCAACGGCACCCGGCTGACCGACCTTTTCGGCGAGGCCTTCGATCAGGCCTACCGCGCCGCCGAAGCGGCAGGGCTGGCGACGCGACAGGTCAAGGCGCGCGATCTGTACACCCGCATGATTCGCACCCTCGCCCAGACCGGCAATGGCTGGATGAACTTCAAGGACAAGTCCAACCGCGCCTGCAACCAGACCCTGCGCGATGGCAACGTGGTGCACCTGTCCAACCTGTGCACCGAGATCCTGGAGGTCACCTCGCAGGACGAGACCGCGGTCTGCAACCTGGGCTCCATCAACCTCGCTCACCACATCGAGGACGGCAGCGCCGGCGATCTGGCCCGCTTCGACTTCGACAAGCTCGCAGAAACGGTGCGCCTGGCCGTGCGCCAGCTCGACCGGGTGATCGACCTGAACTTCTACCCGATCGACACCGCGCGCCACGCCAACCTGAAGTGGCGTCCTGTCGGACTGGGCGCGATGGGGCTGCAGGACGTGTTCTTCAAACTCCGCCTGCCGTTCGATTCCGAGCCGGCGCGCGCGCTGTCCCGACGGATCGCGGAGGAGATCTACTTCCACGCCCTGTCCGCCTCCTGCGAGCTGGCCGTGGAGCAGGCACCGCACCCGTCCTTCGCCGACACCCGCGCCTCGGTCGGCGAGCTGCAGTTCGAAGCCTGGAACGTGACACCGACCGACCCGGCCCGCTGGGACGAGCTGCGCACGCGCATCCGCCAACACGGCCTGCGCAACTCGCTGCTGATCGCGATCGCGCCGACCGCAACGATCGCTTCGATCGCCGGCTGCTACGAGTGCATCGAGCCGCAGGTGTCCAACCTGTTCAAGCGCGAAACCCTGTCCGGCGACTTCCTGGTGATCAATAAATACCTGGTCGAGGAGCTCAAGACACTGGGCCTGTGGACTGCCGAACTGCGCGACGCAGTGAAGATGGCCGACGGTTCGATCCAGGGCATCACGGCGATCCCCGAATCGCTGCGACAGATCTATCGCACCGCCTGGGAGCTGCCAATGCGCTCGCTGATCGACATGGCGGCCGATCGCGGTGCCTTCATCGATCAGAGCCAGTCGCTCAACCTGTTCATCGAGAGCCCGAACATCGGCCAGCTGGCATCGATGTACATGTACGCGTGGAAAAAGGGACTGAAGACGACCTACTACCTGCGCTCCCGGCCGGCGACCCGGATCGCCAAGTCCACCGTCAGCGCGCCCGCGCCCGCGCCAACGCCCGACGCCGACGCGATCGCCTGCTCGCTGGAAAACCCCGAGAGCTGCGAGTCCTGCCAGTAGGCCCAACCGCATGTCCCGCATTTGCAAGGAATCCGCATGACCACCCAACACCTGCTCGACCCCGGTTTCGACCTCACACTGCGCCCGATGCGCTACCCGCAGTTCTACGCGATGTATCGCGACGCGATCCGCAACACCTGGACGGTGGAGGAAGTCGACTTCTCGCTGGACCTCAACGACCTGCGCGGCAAGCTCGGGCCGGCCGAGCGCCATCTGGTGGAGCGTCTGGTCGCATTCTTCGCGACCGGCGATTCGATCGTCGCCAACAACCTGGTGCTCAACCTCTATCAGCACATCAACGCGCCAGAGGCACGCATGTACCTGTCGCGCCAGCTCTACGAGGAGGCGCTGCACGTGCAGTTCTACCTCACCCTGCTGGACACCTACCTGCCCGACGACAAGGCACGCACCGAGGCGTTTGCCGCGGTGGAGAACATCCCCTCCATCCGCGCCAAGGCCGAGTTCTGCTTCAAGTGGATTGATTCCATCCAGGACCTCAAGCGCATCGAGACCCGCGCGCAGCGCCGCCAGTTCCTGCTCAACCTGATCTGCTTCGCCGCCTGCATCGAGGGCCTGTTCTTCTTTGGCGCGTTCGCCTACGTCTATTACCTGCGCTCGCGCGGACTGCTGCACGGGCTGGCTTCGGGCACCAACTGGGTGTTCCGCGACGAGAGCTGCCATATGGCGTTCGCCTTCGAAGTCATCCACACGGTCCGCAAGGAGGAGCCCGAGCTGTTCGATGAGGGCCTGCAGAGGGATGTCGTGCAGATGCTGACCGAGGCGGTGGAGTGCGAGATGCAGTTCGCCCGCGACACGCTGTCGGGCGGCGTTGCCGGGCTTTCACTGAAGGACATGCGCCAGTACCTGGAGTATTGCGCCGACCAGCGCCTGGGCCAGTTGGGCATGCCGCGGCATTTCGGCGCGACCAATCCGTTCGGCTTCATGGACCTGCAGGACGTCCAGGAAGTGACCAACTTCTTCGAGCGTCGCGTGTCGGCCTATCAGGTCGGTGTGGAAGGCGAGGTTGCGTTCGACGCGGCGTTCTGAGACCTGCGTCAGTACAACCCAGGGGCGTCATGCCAGAGTCATGACGGAATGCAAGAATGCACGCGCTGCAGGGATGCGGCCGTCATCGGCGACAGGGAAGTGCCGACCGGGAAAGGAATGCCGGTACGGGCAGGGAGCCGCGGGATGACAGGAACGTCATCGACCAGTGGCGGAGTCCACAGGGGGAGACGGACCGACCCTATCGGCGGCAAGGATGCCGCCACCCCCATCACTGCGGTGCGCTTGTCACGGGCCGTTCCCGTGGATCGTGCAGCTGAGGCCGGATACCAATGACTGACAGCCAGACCATGCCCGCCACCGAAGCGCGCATGACCGAGATTGTTTTCCCCGATCACACCAACCATCTGGGCACGCTGTTCGGCGGCCAGGCACTGGCATGGATGGACAAGGCGGCCTTTATCGCCGCCTCCCGCTACGCTCGCTGCACGGTGGTGACCGCACGCTCCGAACAGGTCGACTTCCACACCGCGGTCAACCAGGGCGCACTGGTGCAACTGGTCGCGCGGATCGTGGCGACCGGACGCACGTCACTGCAGGTCGAGGTGGAGATGCATAGCGAGGACCTGCACACGGGCGAAGCGCTGCTTGCGACCCGCGGACGCTTCACGATGGTCGCCCTGAACCCCGACGGTCGGCCAACGCCGGTGCCACCGCTGGTGCATCAAAGCGGGCCTGGCCCAACCGACCGCAAACAAGCCTGAGCGGACCACAGGGATTGCCTTGGCGTTGCAGCAACGCGAGCCGCAGCAAGTACCGCTCAACCACCGACGATCGGCAGCTCCAGCGAACGCACGCCTTCCTGCAGTCCCAGCCCGTATTTGAGGCTGCGGCCGATGCGTTTGGCGTACTCGTGGACAAGGGCGGCGTGTTCGGCGTCGAGGACTTCATCGGCGGTTTCGCGCCACAGCACCAGCCACTCGTCGAAATGGCCGGCGTGGATGTCGTGGCCGCGGTGTTGCGCCATCGGATTCCCGCGATAGCTGCGCGTGCCCAGCGCGACCGACGACCAGAACGAGGTCAGCAGTTGCTTGTGTGCCGGCCAGTCGTCCACGGCGGCGTTGAACACCGGCCCCAGCGTCGGATGGACCTGGATCCTGTCGTAGAAGCGATCGACCAGATCGGACAACTGCTGCTCGGTGAGTTGGGTGGTGTCGCGGGACATGAGCGGTGCCTGGATCCTGAAGCGGAAAAGGGCGACCGCCAGGGCCGCCCTTCCCACAGATGGTGGCTTATTTGGCCAGAGTCAAGGTGCCCTTCATGAGCGCGGCGTGGCCGGGGAACGAGCAGAAGTAGGTGTAGTCCTCGCCCGCCTTGAGCTTGGCCACCGGGATGGTGACGGTGGTCGACTCGCCGCCCCCGATCAGCTTGCTGGCGGCGATGACGCGCGAATCACCGGCCTTGACGTAATTGGCGTCGGCACCGGCCTTCATGCCATCGGCGTTGACGCCGTTGACGTCGGCGGGCTTGCTGAGCACGAAGTTGTGGCCCATCACGTTCTTGGGCAGCTTGCCCACGTGCTTCAGGGTGACCTTGAACTCCTTGCAGGACGCGGGCACTTCCAGGCTTTTGGTGGTGAACTGCATCGCGTCGGTGCTGTCGACCGTGGCGGCGCAGTCGGCAGCCATCGCCGGAAGGGCGAACGCGCCGGCAACGGCAAACAGGGCAACAGCGGAAAGCTTGCGGATCATTGGTACTGACTCCATATGGTGGGGTGATGGCGACAATTGTCCGTACGCGGGCTCTCCATCGCCTTGATCCATGTCAGGGGCAGCGATGTTCGATCCGCGAGACAATGGCGCTGCCGGAAGCAATACGATTGGAACACCCCATGACCCACGTCGTTACTGAAAACTGCATCAACTGCAAACATACCGATTGTGTCGAGGTATGCCCGGTCGACTGTTTCCACGAGGGACCCAACTTCCTTGTCATCGACCCGGACGAATGCATCGACTGCACCCTGTGCGTGGACGAATGCCCCGTGGGCGCGATCTATCCCGAGGACGATGTGCCGCTCGGGCAGGAGCACTTCCTCGCCATCAACGCTGAACTGGCGCCGCTTTGGCCGGTGATCGACCGCAAGATCGCACCGATGGAAGACGCCGAGAAGTGGGATGGCGTGCCCAACAAACTCCCCTTGTTGAAGCGCGAGTAGCCACGCAGTAAACGGCGTGTTCCGTTGAGGTCGCCGCGCAGGTCTGTGCGCGCGGGTCTGCGTGCGCCGGTCCATGCGCGCGCATTTCCGCAGGCGGGTTTCTGCAAGCACAAAAAAGCCGGGCGCGAAGCCCGGCTTTTTAATTGCGAGAACCGTTATGGTGCGGGTTACTTCGCCACCACCTTGACCATCTCCAGGCACTTGTTCGAGTAGCCCCACTCGTTGTCGTACCAGGCCACCAGCTTCACGAAGGTGTCGTCCATCGCGATGCCCGCGCCGGCATCGAAGATCGAGGTACGGGTGTCGCCACGGAAATCGGTCGCAACCACCATGTCGGTCGTGTAGCCCAGGATGCCCTTCAGCGCGCCTTCGGACTGCGACTTCATCTCCGCGCAGATTTCCTCGTACGTCGCGCCCTTCTCCAGCTCGACGGTGAGGTCGACCACGGAGACGTCGGAAGTCGGGACCCGGAAGCTCATGCCGGTCAGCTTCTTGTTCAGCTCCGGGATCACCACGCCGACGGCCTTGGCCGCACCGGTGGAAGACGGAATGATGTTCTCCAGGATGCCGCGGCCGCCGCGCCAGTCCTTGTTGGACGGACCGTCGACGACCTTCTGGCTCGCGGTCGCCGCGTGCACGGTGGTCATCAGGCCACGCTTGATGCCCCACTTGTCGTTGAGCACCTTGGCCACCGGTGCCAGGCAGTTGGTGGTGCACGATGCGTTGGAGATGATCGCCTCACCGGCGTACTTCTTGTCGTTGACGCCGAAGACAAACATCGGAGTGTCGTCCTTGGACGGCGCCGACAGGATCACCTTCTTCGCGCCGGCATCGATGTGCTTCTGGGCGCTTTCCTTGGTCAGGAACAGGCCGGTGGACTCGATTACCACGTCCACATCGACCTCGCCCCACTTCAGGTTGGCCGGATCGCGCTCCTGGGTCAGGCGGATCTGCTTGCCGTTGACGATGATGTTGTCGCCCTCGACCTTGACGTCGCCCTTGAAACGGCCGTGGACGGAGTCGTACTGCAGCATGTAGGCCAGGTAATCCGGCTCCAGCAGGTCGTTGATCGCGACCACTTCGATGTCATCGCCGAAATTCTCAATCGCCGAACGCAGGACGTTGCGTCCGATACGGCCAAAACCGTTGATACCAACCTTGATCGCCATTGCAGGGCTCCTGACGGGCACGTGTGGGAATAAAGCCCCCCATTTTAGCCCATTCACGCTGGACCCGGCGGGCGCTGAGAAAGGAACGCCGGTTTGTGCGACCGCGCGGGAATGCCGTCAGCCAACTTGCGGCAGGTCCTTTCCTGCCCGGTGCGGATACCCTGTCGTCCATGAAACCATTCTCCGCTTTCCGCACCATCTGCTACGGCGTCCTCGCCTTCGCTCTTCTTTCACCCTCGGTCGCCTCGGCATGGGGTCCTCAAGGCCATCGCCTGGTCGCCGAACTGGCCTGGGAGCAGCTCACTCCGCAGGCGCAGGCCCGGATCGAGCCGCTGCTGCACGGCGAGCCGGAGCCCACCCTGCCCGGCATCGCCAACTGGGCCGACCGCCTGCGCTCGTCAGACCCCGATCTGGGACGGCTCAGCGCCGCCTGGCATTACGTCAACATCGGCGGCGACCAGTGTGTCTTTGATGAGCCTCGGGACTGCCCCGAGGGCAGTTGCGTGGTCGAGGCGATTCCGGCCCAGGCCGCGCTGTTGGCAGACGAGAGCCTGCCGATGGCCAGCCGGACCCGGGCGCTGAAGTTCCTGGTGCACTTTGTCGGCGATGTGCACCAACCGCTGCATGCGGGCCATGCGGAGGACAAGGGCGGCAACACGTATCAGGTGAATCTCGACGGCAAGGGCAGCAATCTGCACCAGCTGTGGGACAGCGGCCTGCTGGGCACGACCAGACTGGATGACGTGCGCTACCTGGAGCGGTTGCGCGCCCTGCCCGCGGACCCACAGGCAGCGGCACTGGTCACCGATCCGCTCGCACTGCGCGCCGCGAAATGGGCGGAGCAGTCGTGCGTGATCGTCGTCGAGCCGGGGTTCTATCCGCAGAACCGCAAGATCAGCGCCGAGTACGTCCAGTCCTGGCTGCCCGTGGCAGAGCAGCAGCTGCGCCTGGGTGGTGCGCGGCTGGCCGTCGTACTGAACGAGATCTTCGATCCGGCGGAACGCTAGGTTTCTACAACCCGCCTGCGGGCGGAAGTACGGTCACGCCGTCACCGCTGCCCGACTGCACAGGCGACATGTCAGCGCTTGCGTCACGTCAGCCGGCGCTGACGGGAAACGGATCAGCAACTGGCGTCGGCCTTGCAGGCCTCCGCGCGTGCGCTTTCGATCACTTCGCGCACGCGCGGCTCAAGACTGCCCAGTCCGGCGCTGCGACCAAAGGCCAAAGCCTGCTCGGCGGGGACAGCGCCGCTCTCGGCCTCGCCCAGCGCCAGCAACGCACCGACGCGGTTGCCGGACGCGCAGTGGACCAGGACCGGGCCGGCAGCCTCATCGATCAGGCGTCTGAGTTCGGTGGCGTTGGCCATGGTGATGTCGCCTGCGCCGGCCACGGGAAGCTGGTGATAGACCATCCCGGCCGCGGCGACCTCGGCCGCTTCGTCGTGATCGCCCATCTCGGCAGCCGGTCGCAGGTTGATCACCGTGGTGACGCCTTCACTGGCGGCCGCCTGCCATGCCGCGGCGTCGGGCTGGCCTGCGGTATAGAGCCCGGGTCGTGGCTCTCGCAGGCCCGAAATCGCTGCCTCCAGCGTCGGCGCACCGGCGTCCGCGACCGGCGTAGCCGTGTCCATCGGATGTGCGCCGGCCTGCAGCGCATTCGCGGCCGGCTGAATGGTTGTGACAGCGTCCGTCACATCGACATGATCGGCGTAACCGCAGGCGGCCAGCGAACATGCCGTCAGTACCGCGATGGTGGCGGATCTCATCGCAATGGCGTTGGAAAACGGAAACTTCATCTCAATTCGCCTTCGGTGAACAAGGGCCCATGATGAGCGCCCCGCCGCCATCTGTCGCGTTCGGGGGCCCGGGTTACCCCGGCAGGTGCTGCCGCGTCCAGCGCACGATGTCGGCCGACGACATCGCCCCCGCCTGCCGCGCGAGCTCGCGGCCACCCTTGAACAAGGCCAGGGTGGGAATGCTGCGGATGGCGTACTGCTGGGCCAGGGTGGGCTCGCTCTGGGTATCGACCTTGGCCAGCCGCACGTACGGCTCCAATTCGGCGGCCGCGAGCTCGAACTGCGGCGCCATGACCTTGCAGGGGCCGCACCACGGGGCCCAGAAATCCACCAGCACGGGCAGGCCACCGCGACTGATGTGGGCGGCGAAATGGTCCACTCCCAGACTCACCGGCTTGCCGTCGAACAGCGCCTTCTGGCAGCGACCACACGATGGCGCCTCGGCCAGTCGGGCGTCCGGCACGCGATTGGGTGAGTGGCAATGGGGGCAGACGACCAGCACCGCCTCCGCTGCGTTGCCTGTGGTTGAAGAACTCATGCGTGGACCTCCTTTCGCCGCTGCCAATGCAGCAGGGTGTAATAAAGCAATGGAATCACCACCAGCGTGAGCGCGGTGCTGACCAGGATGCCGAAGATCAGCGACACCGCCAGCCCGTTGAAGATCGGGTCATCAAGGATGAAAAACGCTCCCATCATCGCCGCCACACCGGTGAGCAGGATTGGTTTCGCCCGCACGGCGCAGGCATCCACCACCGCCTGTTCAACCGAGCGCCCGGCATCGATGGAGTGGTTGATGAAATCCACCAGCAAAATCGAGTTGCGCACGATGATGCCGGCCAGCGCGATCATCCCGATCATCGAGGTCGCCGTGAATTGCGCGCCCAGCAAGGCATGGCCGGGCATCACGCCGATCACGGTCAGCGGAATCGGCGCCATGATCACCAGCGGTACCAGATAGCTACGGAATTGCGCGACCACCAGCAGGTAGATCAGCACCATGCCGGCGGCGTAGGCGATGCCCATGTCGCGGAACGTCTCGTACGTGATCTGCCACTCCCCGTCCCATTTGATCGCGAAATCACTGGTGTCCGCCGGCTGCGAGATGAAGGTCTGGGCGATGTTCTGGCCGCCCACCGCATCGCGCCTGAGCTGGCCGACCAGATCGAACATGCCGTACAGCGGGCTGTCCAGTTTGCCGGCCTCATCGCCGGTCACGAAGACCACCGGCAGCAGGTCCTTGTGGTGGATCGCCCCGTCCCACTGGCCCGTCCGCAGGCTTACCAGCTCGGACAGCGGCACCAGTTGGCCCTCGCCACCGCGGACATGCAGCGCCAGCAGACGATCCACGCCGGCCTGCTCGGAAGGCGGCAGGCGCAGTCGCACCGGCCGCGGGTACTTGGATGCGCCGTCATGGACCCAGGTCGCGTCGATGCCGCTGACCGTGGCCTGCAGCGCGTCGGCAACCGCCGATTGAGGCACGCCGAGTCGCGCGGCACGGGCGCGGTCGATCACCAGCGTCTCGCGCGGCGCGGTGCTTTCGACGGTGGTATCCACATCGACCACGCCCTCGGTAGCGCGGAAGCGCTGCGCCAGTTCCAGTGCGAGCTCGCGGCTGCGCTGGTAGTCAGGCCCATACACCTCGGCAACCAACGGCGAGAGCACGGGCGGCCCCGGCGGCACTTCCACGACCTTGACCGACGCGCCGTGACTCTCGCCGATGGCGGCCAGCGCCGGCCTCAGCGCGCGCGCGATCTCGTGGCTCTGGCGTTTGCGTTCGTGCTTGTCCACCAGGTTGACCTGCAGATCGCCGACGTTACTGCCGCTGCGCAGGAAATACTGGCGGACCAGCCCGTTGAAGTTCATCGGTGCGGAGGTGCCTGCGTAACCCTGGTAATCCAGCACTTCGGGCACGCCGTCCAGGGTGGCAGCCAGCTCCACCAGCAAGGCGTTGGTGTCTTCCAGGGTCCGGCCCTCCGGCAGATCGACCACGACCTGGAATTCAGACTTGTTGTCGAACGGCAGCATCTTCATCACCACCAGCTGGAAGACGGCCAGCGACGCCGCCGCGACCACCAGCAATGCCATGCCGCCAAACAGCCACCCACGTCGGCCGGAGCCCCGGTCCGGGTCCAGGAACGGATCCATCAGCTTGCCAAACCAGCGGTGCAGGAACGTGTCCTGCGCAAGCGCCGTGGGTGAGTCCGGACTTGCGTCCGGCCCGGCCGACGGATCAGGCGTATCCGGTGCATGCCGGCGCAGCAGCTTCAGCGACAGCCACGGGGTCACGATCAGCGCGATCGCCAGCGACAGGAACATGCCCACCGAGGCATTGATCGGGATCGGCCGCATGTACGGTCCCATCAGCCCTGACACGAACGCCATCGGCATCAACGCGGCGATGACCGTGAAGGTGGCCAGGATGGTCGGCCCACCAACCTCATCGACCGCCGGCGGGATGGCCTGGAACAGCGTTCGCGGCTTGCCGTCCGGACCCGGCAACGCCATGTGCCGGTGAATGTTTTCCACCACCACGATGGCGTCATCCACCAGGATGCCGATCGAGAAGATCAGTGCGAACAGCGACACCCGGTTGAGGGTGAAGCCCATCGCCCAGGACGCGAACAGGGTCAGGGCGAGGGTCAGCACGACCGCGCTGCCCACCACCAGCGCCTCCCGCCAGCCCAGCACGAACAGGATCAACAGCACCACCGAGCCGGTCGCGAACACCAGCTTCTGGATCAGCTTCTGCGCCTTGTCGTTGGCGGTGCGGCCGTAGTCGCGGGTAACACTGACATGCACGCCTTGGGGGATCACCTCGCCCTCCAGCTGGGCAACCCGATCGATGATGCCGTTGGTGATGTCGGAGGCATTGCTGCCGGGCTTCTTGGCGATGGCGATAGTTACCGCAGGCGCAATCCCGCTCGCGGGACCGTCCTTGCCGGGCGGACTGCCATGCCACGCGTAGCGGCTGGCGACGTCCCCGCCGGCACGGATGGTGGCCACGTCCGACAGGCGCAAGGGGTTGCCGTCACGCAGCCCGACCACCAGCCCGGCGACCGCATCGGCGTCCACAAGAAAATCGCCGGCAGTCACCGGGATCGCGCCCTCAGGGCCGACGCGCTCGCCGACATGGCGCACCGCGTTGGCCGCCTGCAGGGACTGCATCAGGTCGTTCACCGTCAGGCCGTAGGCCGACAGGCTGGCCGGGTCGAGGGTGACCGCGACCACACGATCGGGCGCGCCGAGCGTGTAGACATCCCGCGTGCCCGGCACCCGCTTGAGTTCGGTCTCCAGGGTGTGGGCGACCTCCGCCAGGTCGGTCGCGCTGCGGCCAGGATCGTCCGTCCACACGGTAAGCGCCATCACCGGCACATCGTCAATGCCCTTGGGCTTGATCAACGGCTGGCCGACACCCAGGCCGGGCGGTAGCCAGTCCTGATTGGAAAACACCTGATTGTAGAGACGCACGATCGCGGCCTGGCGCTCGACCCCGACGGTGTATTCGACCGTCAGCACCGCCATGCCCGGGCGACTGATCGAGTAGACGTGTTTCACGCCCTCGATCTCCGACAGCTTCTGCTCCAGGGGCGAGCTGACCAACTGCTCGACGTCGCGCGCGCTGGCACCCGTGAAGGGCACGAACACGTTGGCCATGGTCACGTCGATCTGCGGCTCTTCCTCCTTGGGCGTGATCATCACCGCGACCACGCCCAGCAACAGGCCGAGGATCGCCAGGATCGGAGTCAGAGGGTTTGCCTGGAACTTCGCGGCAAGCCAGCCCGACAGGCCCAGCCGTGCGGGCGCGAGGGCAGCGTGGTCAGTCATCGAAACCCCCATCGGCACGGCGCTGTGCCGCCAGGGCCTGGACCGCCAGGGTCGGGTCGGACACGACCTCCTCGCCCAGCGTCAATCCGGCCAGGACCTCGACGCTGTCACCGCTGCGGCGCCCCAGCCGCAACTGGCGCAGTGCCAGTCGGTCATCCGACAGCACGTACACGCTGCTGAGCTCGCCGCGCTGGGCGATCGCCGACCGGGGAATTCGTATGGGTGCGGCATCCGTCACGCCAGCGATCGGGAAGACGACCTTGGCCGTCACCCCTGGCGTCGGCGCGTCGTCCAGCTCCGGCAGCATTACCCGCACACCCACACTGTGGGTGAGTGGATCGGCTGCCGGGTACACGGCCACCTCGGCATCGACCGCGCGACCATCGGCGAGTTGCACCTGGGCACGGTCGGCCGCGCGGATCGCTGCGGCGTCGGACTGTGGCACCTGGACCTGGATCCGCAGCGCCCCCGGGGCGTGGATCGCCAGCAATGGCTGGCCGGGGGCAACGCTCTCGCCCGGTTCCACCCGACGTGCGTCGACCACGCCCGCAAAGGGCGCCCTTACAACGGTGTATTCGGTTTGCTGGCCCGCCTGGGCGAGTTGCGCGCGCGCGGCATCCCGCGCCGCCGCCGCGCTGTCGCGTGCGGCACGCACCTGGTCCAGCTGCGCCCTGGACACGAACTGGCCCTCGGCCAATGCGGCGTGGCGGCGGTAATTGGCAGTGGCCTCCGCGACGGCGGCCTCGGCGGCGCGCAACTGCGCACGCGCGGTGTTCGCCCCGGCCTGCTGTTCGACCGCGGTCAGGCGCAGCAGCACGTCACCGGCGGCAACGCGATCGTTGATGTCCACATTGACCGCAGTGACGCGTCCGGCGGTCTGCGCGGTCAGCTCCGCCTGCTGCACGGCTTCCACCACGCCGTCCCAGCTCCGGCTGGCCCCGTCACTGTCGGCGGCGACGATGAACGTCGGCAGCTTTGGCAGGGCCGCGCGATCCGGGCTCGCCGGCTCACCGCCACACGCGGCCAGGGCCACCAGCATCGCGCCGGCAATCACCAAGCGAGCCCGCTTGGCGTGGGTCGCCGTCAGCCGGCTCAACGCGGGCAACTCTCGCCCCCGGCGTTCCTGCCGACACCCAGCTTGCGCATGACCATCGCGGCAGGGCAGAACCCGGTAAAGCTGGACTGCAGCAGGTTGAAGCCGATGAATGCGGTCAGCCACCACCAGTGTGGCGATACCAGCTGGGTCAGCAGCACGCTGATCAGAACCATCACGCCGGCAAATGCGGTTACGGCACGTTCGATGCTCATCGGTCTCTCCTGGTCAGTCCGGCCCTGGCGGGTGCCAGCGGCTGCCGCGACAGTCATACATTAGCCTTTGCTTATATTAGAGTCAAGTGATATATTGGCGCTCCATCGTTAAGGAGTCCTGTCATGCATGTGACCGCCAACGAGCTTGTCGAAGAAGCACGCAAGCAGATCAACGAAATCGCCCCCGGCGATCTGGCTGCCAATCGAGGCAGCGCGGTGTTGATCGATGTGCGTGAGCCGGCGGAATACCAGACCGGCCATATCGCCGAGGCGATCAACATTCCGCGCGGCGTACTCGAGTTCCAGGTCGACGCCCACCCCGCCGTCGCCAATGTCAGCGACCCGGCGCTGACCTCCAAGTCGTGCCCCATCGTGGTGTATTGCCGCACCGGTGGCCGCGCCGCGCTGTCAGCGGCGAGCCTGCAGCGCATGGGTTTTACCAACGTGCGCTCGATCGGCGGCGGCATCACCGCGTGGAGCGAAGCCGGCTTGCCGGTGACCACACGTTGAGGCAGCAGTCGATGACCGCTCAAAGCACGTCCGACGCCACCGTCTCCCTGGCCGGGATCGATCCGGACGCGATGCGCAGCCATGCGGGCGACGCAGTGCGCCTGTTGAAGGCCCTGGGCAACGAGAAGCGCCTGATGCTGCTGTGCATGCTGGTTGATGGCGAGCAATCGGTCAGTGAACTCAACAACCAGCTCGACCTGAGCCAATCGGCCTTGTCACAACACCTCGCCCTGCTGCGTACAGACGGGCTGGTTCATACCCGTCGAGACGCGCAGACGATCTACTACTCGCTCAGCGAAGGCCCGGCGCGGCAGATCATCAAGGCCCTGCACGGGATCTTCTGCGCCGTGGACGCCGCCCCCGGCGGAGAGAACGCATGACCTGCCAGCCACAGGTGGAACCGTTTTTCCATGAGCTGACCGGTACCTGGAGCTACGTCGTCCATGACGGCCGCGACGCGGTGGTAATTGATCCGGTGCTCGACTACGACCAGCCCTCGGGCCGCATCCGCACCGAGTCGGCGCGCGCGGTGCTGGACTTCATCGCCGCCAACAGGCTCCAGATCCACCACGTCCTGGAGACCCATGCCCACGCCGACCACCTGAGCGCGGCCGCATTCCTCCGCGCACGGCTCGACGCTCCGGTAGCCATCGGCGAGGGAATCCGCTCGGTGCAGGACCACTTTTCGGCCGTGTTCGGTATCGACCGCAACGACCCGATGCTGGCAGACGCGTTCGAGCGCTTGCTCGCTGACGGCGAAGTGTTGAGCGCCGGTGTGCTGTCGATCGAGGTGATGGCCACGCCGGGTCACACCGCCGACAGCCTGAGCTATCGCATCGGCGACAACGTGTTCGTTGGCGATACCCTGTTCGCGCCCGACGTGGGCACCGCGCGCTGCGACTTTCCCGGCGGCAGCATTGATCAGCTGTACGCCTCCATCACCCGGCTGCACGCGCTGCCGGGTGACACCGTCCTTTGGCTGTGTCACGACTACCCGCCGGAGGGTCGCGAGCGACGCGCCGGTGTCACCGTGGCGGAGTCGCGACGCGACAACCGGCTGCTATCTGCGGGCACCTCGCTGGAGGAGTTTCGCAAGGTCCGGTCCGAACGCGACGCGAGTCTTACCGCGCCCTGGCTGCTGTATCCATCGCTGCAGGTGAACATCCGCGGCGGCCGCCTGCCCCCGGCAGGAGCAGACGGGCGCCGTTATCTGTGCACGCCATTGCAGCTGGAACCGCACACCGACGGGTTGTAGGTCTGCGTGGGTGCCCGCGGCGGGGCGCGCTTACGTCGCGCGGGGCGCTTCGGGAATCGCCGGAGGAGCAGGTGGATCCGCCTCGAAGGTGACGGGCACGCGCACCTTGCCGGCCACGGGCTTGCCATCTTTCATCGCCGGGTTGAGGGTCCAGTTGCGCGCAGCGTCGATCGCTGCCTGATCAAACACGCCAGCGGGCTGCGAGCTTTCCACCTCGACCCCGGAGACTTTTCCCTGGGCGTCCAGCTGCAACACCAGAACCACCTTGCCTCCAATGCCCTGCTTCGCGGCATCCGCCGGATAGCGCGGTGGCGGCATCCTCCCGCCAGGGCGAGTATCGCTAATGACCGGCGAGCCGGCAGGCTGCGCGGCCCAGGCGCCAACCCCCATGGCAAGGGTCAGCGCGCTGGCCGCGACGGTGCCGGCAATCCAGCGCGGCAGTCCAACAACGGGTTGCTTGAGCATCTCGATTCTCTCCTTGAGTGGATGGCTGTAACCCCAGTGGCATCCCAGCGGCACGGGTTGACCGGCCAGCTGGGTTTTCAACATGGCCTCGCCATAGGCGCGGCGCGATTGCGGGTATCGGGCGATCACGCGCTGATCGCAGGCCAGCTCCTGGTCGTGGCGGAAATGCACCGCCGCGACGTGGACCAGCGGGTTGAACCAGAACAGGCAGCGCAGGCCAACGGCGAACGCGTTGACCTGCAGGTCGCCGCGACGGATGTGGGTGGACTCATGCGCGCGCATCAACTCGCGCTGCTCGTCGCTGTAGCGCTGGTCAAAATCCAGCGGCACCACGATCCTTGGGCGCAACAGGCCCATCGCCGCCGGCAAGCCCTGGGCCGCACTCGCCTGGCGCGTACCGTCGGCACGCTCTTGCAGGTGCCCCAGCGCACGGTGAAAGCGGCATTGCTGGATTGCAAAACGCACCACCATCGCGCCCACGCCGGCAATCCAGATCACAAGCACAAACGTCGCCGGGTTGAACGCCGAGAACGATGCCGCTTCGACCGCTGCGACAGTCGGAAGCCCGCCCAGGCCACCAATCCAGTGCGGCTGCAGCGAGAACCCCGCCAGGGGTGCCAGCACCGCGACCAGAGACGCAGGTACCCCCAGCCACGCGGCGTAGGCACTGGCGGCGCCGAACCCCCGACGCAGCGGGCGTCGCAGCAGCAACACCAACCCCATCGCGACGCTGGAGGCGACTGCGGCGCGGCCCAGCAACAGGAGGATCTCAGCGGCGCTCATCGTCGATCTCCGCCAGCAGTTCACGCAGCTGCGAGACGTCCTCGGCACTGAGCTTGCGATGGGCGCTGAAGTGGGCCACCAACGGCGCGACCCGGCCATCGAACAGGCGGTCGAGCAATACCGAGCTCTCCGTGTTCACCCAGTCGGCGCGCTGCAGCACGGGCGAGTAGAGATACCGCCGGCCTTCCTTGCTGGCGCAGATGGCGCCCTTCTTGAGCAGGCGGTTGAGCAGGGTCTTGATGGTCGCCTCCTGCCAGTCCTGGCTGGGGGCCAGGGCGGCGACCACGTCCTCGGCCGCCAGCGGCTGCTGCTGCCAGAGAACTTCCATGACGATCGATTCGGCTTCGCTGATCTGCATTGTTTACACCCGTAATCCTTACTTCAGATTACGAATGTAAACGATGATGTCAAGCGGAATTTCCAGCCCCAGGTGCGGCCGGTGCGGCAATGTCCAACGAGAAGTTGTGACCGGCGCCTCCCGACCCCGGAGGCGCCCAGTCGCGGGGACCGCTCAGCCCAGCGCGCGCGCCGCCCGAACCACGTGGTCGACGGTGAACCCAAAGTGCGGGAACAGCTTGTCCGCCGGTGCGCTCGCGCCGAAGGTGTCGATGCCGATCACCGCGCCATCCAGACCGACGTACTTGGCCCAGAAATCCGGGACCCCGGCCTCGATCGCGACGCGTTTACGGCACGCGCTGGGGAGCACGGTTTCGCGGTACTCGTCGTCCTGACGGTCGAACACGTCGGTGGAGGGCATGGAAACCACGCGCACCGCATCGCCCAGCTCCTCGGCAGCCTTCATCGCCAGACCGACTTCCGAGCCGGTTGCGATCAGGATCAGCTCCGGGTCCGCGCCACCGTCACGGAGCACGTAGCCGCCGCGCGCAATGTCGCCCAGCTGCGCGTTGTCGCGCGGCTGGTGGTCAAGGTTCTGGCGCGAGAACACCAGGCAGCTGGGACCATCCAGGCGCTCAATGGCCGCCTTCCACGCGACCGCCGATTCGACCGCATCGCACGGGCGCCAGACATCGTTGTTGGGGATGTAGCGCAGGCTGGCCATGTGCTCGATCGGCTGATGCGTCGGGCCGTCTTCGCCCAAGCCGATGGAGTCATGGGTGTAGACGTGGATCGCGCGGACCCCCATCAGCGCGCTCATCCGCACCGCATTGCGCGCGTAGTCGCTGAACACCAGGAACGTCCCGTCATACGGAATGAAACCGCCATGGACGCTCAGGCCGTTGCTGATCGCGGTCATCGCGAACTCGCGCACGCCGTAATAGATGTAGTTGGCGTCGCGGTCATCGCCGGCGACCGATTTGCTGCCGCTCCACAAGGTCAGGTTGGAACCGGCCAGGTCGGCCGAACCGCCGACCAGCTCGGGCAGGTGCGGGGCAAACGCCTCGATCGCATTCTGCGAGGCCTTGCGCGAGGCGATCACCGGGCCGTCGGCCTGAAGCTTGGCGATGAACGCATCGGCCGCATCGGCGAAGTCGTCGGGCAGTTCACCGTGCGAGCGCCGGACCAGCTCTGCCGCCTCGACGGGGAAACGGGCCGCGTAGTTGTCGAAAGCCTCGTTCCACTGGTCCTCGCGGAACCTGCCGACACCGCCCACGCGCCATCCCTCGTAGATTTCGGCCGGGATCTCGAACGCGCCGTGCTCCCAGCCCAGCGCCTTGCGGGTCGCGACGATCTCCTCGGCGCCCAGCGGCGCGCCATGGCTGGACTCGCTGCCGGCCTTCTTCGGCGACCCGTAACCGATCGTGGTGCGACAGCACAGCAGGGTCGGCTTGTCGCTGCACGACATCGCCTCGTCGATCGCGCGCTTGATCGCATCGGCGTCGTGGCCGTCCACGCCACGCACCACATTCCAGCCGTAGGCCTCGAACCGCGCCGGGGTGTCGTCGGTGAACCAGCCGGCGGTGTTGCCGTCGATGCTGATGCGGTTGTCGTCCCAGAACGCGACCAGCTTGTGCAGGCCCCAGGTCCCGGCGAGCGATGCGGCCTCGTGCGAGATGCCTTCCATCAGGCAGCCATCGCCCATGAACACCCAGGTGCGGTGGTCGACGATGGCGTGCTCGGGACGGTTGAAGCGCTGCGCGAGCAGCTTCTCGGCCAGCGCCATGCCGACCGCGTTGGCCAAGCCCTGGCCCAGCGGACCGGTCGTGGTTTCCACGCCCGGGGTCATGAAGTTCTCCGGGTGGCCCGGCGTGCGCGACTCGAGCTGGCGGAAGTTCTTAAGGTCGTCGATCGAGAGGTCATACCCCGACAGATGCAGCAGCGCGTACTGCAGCATCGAGCCATGGCCGTTGGACAACACGAAGCGGTCACGGTTGAACCAGCCGGGGTTCGCCGGGTTGTGGCTCAGGTAATCATTCCAGAGCACCTCGGCTATGTCGGCCATGCCCATCGGCATGCCCGGGTGGCCGGAGTTGGCCGCCTGGACGGCATCGATGGCGAGGAAACGGATGGCGTTGGCAAGGTCGCGACGGCTGGGCGTGGGCATGGCAGATCCAGGAATGGGGGGCGGCCCGCGCACCTCCGGCGCAGGGCAGTCGCCCATTGTCGCCGGTTCCGCGCGCGCGGCCAAACCGCCGCGGCCCGAGCCCCGTGACGCGTGGCTCTGCGATGGCGCCGCTCAGCAGCACTGCGTACCGCGGCGGGCGTTCACTCGGGCAGTTCGACGTGGACCTTGCCCGACTCGCTGTGCGAAATCACCACCGTACCCACCAGGTCGCCGGTGACGTTGACGCACGTCCGGCACATGTCGAGGAAACGGTCGACGCCCAGGATCAGACCCAGGCCTTCCGGGGGAATTCCGAACATCACCAGGATCATCGCGATCACCGGCAGCGATCCGCCCGGCACACCGGCAGCGCCGACACCGCCGAGCACGCACATCAGCACGATCAGGACCTGCTGGCCCACACTGAGGTCGATCAGGAAAAACTGCGCCAGGAACAGCACCGTGACCCCTTCGAACAGGGCCGTACCGTTCATGTTGGCGGTGGCGCCGAGGGTGCAGACGAACCGGCCGATCCGCCGCGGCGTTCCCAGTTCCTCCTCGGCCACGCGCAGCGTGGTCGGCAAGGTCGCGCTGGAGGACGAGGTCGAGAACGCGGTCAGCATCGCCAGCTGGGCGCGGCGGAAGAAGAACAGCGGCGACATGCCGCCCAGGAAGCGCAGCAACAGCGGAAACACCACCACCATGTGCAGCGCCATCGCCCCGGCCGCCACCAGCACGTACATCGCCAGCGGCTTGAGCGCGGAAAGGCCGACCTTCCCCGCAAGGCTGAACATCAGCGCGAACACCGCGTAGGGCGCCATCCTGATCACCCAGTCGATCAGTTTCAGGCTGATCTCATAGATGCCCTGCACGGTGCCGACGAACGCGTTGACCCCCGGCGTGCGCATCACCGTCGCCGCGATGCCGAACATCAGCGCGAAGAACATCACCGCGATCAGCTCGCCATCGGCCGCCGCCTGCACCGGATTGCGGGGCACGATGTTGAGCAGGATCTCGATGCCCGACAGCGATTCGCGGTGGGTCATGATCGCCGCGCTGGCCTCCGACTCGCGCGCCATCAGCGCCTCGCCGACCTCGCGCGACATGCCCGCGCCCGGCTGGAACACGTTGACCATCACCATCCCGATGGCGACAGCGATCGCGCTGACCACAAGAATGTAGAGAAGCGTCTTCAGGCCGATCCGGCCGAGCGATTCGGGATCGCCGATCTCCACCACTCCCAGCATGAGCGCGGAGAAGATCAGCGGGATCACCAGCATGAACAGCAGGCGCAGGAACAGCTGGCCGACCGGATCGGTCACGTAGCGCATGAACACGTCGGCGCCCGGCACGTCAGCCGAGTACACCAGCAACCCCAGCAACAGGCCGGACGCGAAGCCGAGCGCCATCTTCCAGTGCAGCGGCATCCGCGTCCGCGGCGTGGCGGCAGGCGTGGGTTCAGTCATCAGTGCACTCCCCGGGGGCAGCGAGCGAGCGTAACAAACCCGGACGCCCTGACCCTCACCTCAGCGTGGTGGATACAGCGGGGGCAGCAACGCCGTGGAGCTCGCCACAGGTGCATGACTTTCATTCCATTGCGGACCCGCGGCGAAGGCGGATCGCAACTGCTGTCGCGCAACCACCCCGTCGCCGCCGCCCCAGCGCGCGCGCTGCATGGCCGCCACGGCCTCGCGCTGGGCCGAATCGGCAAGCCGGGCGCGCGCCTCATCGATGTCGGCGGCCGGCGGTCGCGCCAGCCCGCACAGCCGGGCTGCCACCTCGTCGAAGTCGCCGTGATCCAACGACCTGGCAAAGCCCGACAGGTCCGCCGCAGGCTGGCTTCTGCCCGGGTCGGCTGGATCGCCAACAGCGCGGGGTACCGACGCAGTCGCGGGCACGCGGTGCAGCCCCCATAACAGGGTCAGCAGCCATGCCAGGCCGAAAACAACCGTGGCGATGACCCACGGCTGGTGATTCGCGGCAGCGCCCTGCCCCGGACCAGCGCCAGCCACGCCATCGGGCGTGCCACTTGGCGCACCGGAGATACCGGTTGCCGGACCGCTGTTTGCCGCTGCCGAGACTTCAAGGGCGAGTGCCGGCAGTTCGGCAGTACGCGCCTGGCCGGCCACTGCGTCCCACCAGGCCATCTGCGGACCGGGAATGCGGAGTGTCCCCTCCTGCGCGGGCACCAGCGCAAACTGCCGACGCAGGGTGACCTGGGGTCTCCCATCGACCCAGCGCTCTTCGGTCTGCACCGGCTCCGGGAATACCTGCGCGCCTTCAACCTCGGGCAAACGCAGCTCCGGCAACTGGGACGCGCTCGCGCCGTCCACCACGGCCTCCACGGTGAGGGTGGCAGCCGCCCCCGCCTCGGCGCTCTGGGGGGTGGCCAGATAGCGCAACTCCAGCCCCTGCAGAGGCAGCCACGGTTGCGGCGCCTGGGCGGGAATCGGCTGCACGGTGAGCGTGCTGGCTGGCGCCTTCGCCTGCAAACTGTCGCCACGCCCCATGAGGTCATCGAAAAACCCGCTCACACCTCGACCGCGGAATACCGCCCCGGGCACCTCCAACTCGCCGCTGCGGTCGGGGACCAGCAGGTAATGACGCTCGACCACGCTGTAATCGCGGCCGCCGATCTGGCGGTCAAAGCGGAGATCCTCGCCGACCTGGGTCAGGGAGACGCCCGGCGGTGCCGGCTGGTCGAGCTGGCCGGACACCAGCGGAACGGCCGAATACAGTCGCACCGTCCAGCCCACCGCCTGCTGCACGTAGGGCGAGTCGTCGTCCGGCTCACTCTCAAGGAAGACGTCGGCACCGGCCTGCGACGGGGTGGCCGCATTTCCCGGACCGACCGTCAGCGGCAGCGGATTGGTCCGCTCGCCGCCCACCGCGATTCCCGGAATCGTCAACACGCCCTGGCGACGTGGCTGCAGCGCAACGGCATACAGCGTGCGGCTGGTGACCTTGCCTCCGCCCAGTTCCACCTGGCGGCGACTGGTATGGCCACTGATCGCGAAATCCGCCTGCAGCGGTGCGTAGTCGGGTGCGGTGCCGGTGTCGGTCTCGATGTTGAGGGTTGTTGTCTCACCCAGCGCGATGTTGTCGCGGTCCAGCCACGCCCGTGTCTTGGCGGTCGCGTCCAGGCTGACCAGCAACAGCAGGCAGGCCAGCATCTGCAGCAGGCCTTGGACCATGGGCTTCATCAATCGGTACTCCCTTCGCGCTGGCGGCGCTCGTATTCAATCCGGAACTTGCGCCGCAGCAGACCGCCGGGATCATCGGGGATCCGTCGCAACCAGGCCTCGTTGGCCATGCGCTGTTCACGCTCCCCGGCACTCTCGGACGTCGCCTCGGCAGGGGCAGCGCCGTCGCTTTCGCCATTCTCGCGCGCGTTATCCAGTGCCTCGCGCATGCGTTCGCGCTGCGCCGCATCGGCGGCGGCCTGCGCCTCGGCATCGGCGGCTTCAGGGTCGTTGGATTCGTCCGCGGCGTCTTGGTTGTCGTTGCCTGGGCGTGCGGACTTGCCCTGCTCGTTCTGGGCCGCGGGCGTCTCCCCACCGCGACCCTCGCCGGCGCCGTCGTCATTGCCCTGTTCGGCATTCTCTTTCTTCTTTTGTTCGTCGCCGCGCTCCGCGTCCGACGAACCGTCGCCACTGCCCGAATCGGCGTCGTCGTTGGGCGCACGGGATGCCCCGGGGGACGACTTCTGACCCGGAGGTGGCTTACGGTTCATCGCCGCCTCCACCGCGCGCCGGTTGGCGATCGCGTCCTCCATGTCCGGCGCCACCTTCAGCGCTTCGTCATACGCGGCGATCGCATCGGCGTAACTGCCTTGACGGGCAAGCGCGTTGCCGCGGTTGTAGTGCGCGTCGGCGCCGTCCACATCACCGTAGAGTTTCGCCGCCTGATCAAAGTCGCCACGTCGATACGCCGCTTCCGCGTTCTGCATCGTTCGGTGGGCGCGCTGGTCCGGGCGTTGCCACAGCTCGGCTGCAAATGCGTCACGGCCGGGGAGCCAGAGGCATATCACCAGCAGCAGGACCGGCGCGCCGCGGCGGAATGCAAGCAGGGCCAGCAGCATCACAGGCAGCAGCAACCAGTAGCCATCGTCCGCGCGTGTGGTGACCGAACTGCCCGACTCCGTTTCGCCTGCAGTCGCTGCGCCACGGCGGGAGTCCAGGACTCCCAGCGCGGAGAGGTCGTCGTTGCTTTCGGTAAGCGCCGTATAGCGGCCGCCCCCGGCCGTCGCCAGGCCCTGCAACGAGGCATCATCGCGGCGGGCGACATCGATCTCTCCCCCGGCCGCGCGATAAGGCGCTCCGTCCGCCGTGCCCAGCCCCAGCACGGATACGGTGTAGCCGCGCGCACGCGCCTTGGCGGCCTCCGCCTGGGCGGACGGGGTCGCGTGATCGCTCAGCAACAGGATTGTCCCGTCCTGGAAACCGGCCTGGGCCAGCAATTGGGCCGAGCGCGCGATAGCGCGGTCCGGCCGCTGACCATCAACCGGCATGACATCGGGCTCCAGTGCATCCAGAAACAACGCGACATTGGCGGTATCAGCCGTCAGGGGCGCCACCGTGAACGCCTCGCCCGCCCAAGCCACCAAGCCGACCTGACCGCCTTCGCGACCCGCCAACAGACTGGCCAGTTTCACCCGTACCCGTGCGATCCGCGACGGCGGCGTATCCGCTGCAAGACTCGCGCTGGAGAGATCGACCGCGACCACCAGCGGCGAGTCCTGGGCCCAAAGTGGCTGCTGGACCTCGCGCAGGCTGGGACCGGCCAGCGCGAGCACGCAGAGGATGAACGCCAACGCGGCGATCGCCGGCGCGAGCCAGCGACGCGAAACTGGCCCCGGGCTGAGCAGGTGCGGCAACAGATGCGCATCCACCGCCTGCGTCCAGATGCTGGCGCTGGCCCGGCGACGCTGCCACCACCACCCCAGCACCGGCAGCAGCGCCAACGCCCACAGCCAGTCCGGCCGCAGCCACTGCAGCTGGGCGAGCGCCGCCATCACAGAAACCTCCGGCGCGGCGCGGCAAAGCCGAGCAGGCCCAATCCGAGCGCTGCACCCAATGGCCACTGGTAACGCTCGATCCGCGGCCGCACTGCTTCGCCGGGGTGCCGGATCGGCTCGAGCCGGTCGATCTCGGCGTAGATGCCGGCCAGCTGGGCGGTGTCGCGGGCGCGGAAGAACCGCCCGCCGGTGCTTTCGGCAATCCGCGTGAGCGTCGCCTCGTCAACCTCATCCTCGCCCGCGGGAACCGGAAGCTGGAATCCGAACACGGACATTGCGCCGTCACCACCAAAAGCGACGGTGTAAACACGCACGCCGGCATCGCGTGCCAGTTCTGCGGCCTTCAGTGGTTCCAGCATGCCCGCGTTGTTGACGCCATCGGTGAGCAGGATCAGCACGTGCTCGCCTGTGTCGCGATCCTCCGCGCCACTCACCAGCCGTTTCACCGCCAGGCCGATGCCGTCACCGATCGCGGTTTCGCGGCCCGCCAGTCCGACCACGCTGTCGCCAAGCTGCTGGCGCACCGTCGCCAGATCCAGCGTCGGCGGCGCCAGCACGTACGCGCGTTGGCCGAACACCAGCAAGCCGACGCGATCGCCCTCGCGGCGGTCGAGGAAATCCGACAGCACCGCCTTCGCCGCAGTGAGCCGGTCCACCCGGCGCCCGCCGAGGATCATGTCGGGCTCGCTCATGCTGCCCGAAAGGTCCAGCGCGACCATCATTTCGCGACCCGATTGCGGAGGCACGACCGCCTCACCGACCTGTTGCGGCCGGGCCGCCGCGATGCAGAGCAGGAGCCACGCCGCCCAGGCCAGCCACGTGCGGGCATTGCGGGCGCTGCCGGTCGCAGCCGACCCCAACCCTGCCAGGCGGTCACCGAACGGCACTCTCAGCGCCGGGACCGAACTCCGCCGCGCCGGCAAAACCCGGCGCGCCAGCCATGGCAACGGCAGGGCGAGCAACAGCCACGGCCACGCGAAACCATCCAGCCATGCACCCACGATGTTGGCGAGCAGGCCGCTCACGTGGCGGCCATCCACTGCTGGAACCGCGCACGCGCCAGTGATCGCAGGGCCGCGACATCGGCCGGGTCGACGTCGCTCTCCGGCCGGAAGGCACCTTCCACCAGCAAGCGTCCCGGTGCGCCGGCGAACCCGCCGTCGGCCGCGCCGGACCTCCGCCTGCGCCGGCCATCGCCAGCGTGGCGGTCGAGAAATGCCAGCCACGCATCCCCCCGCAGGCGGTCGGCTGACGGATCGATACGGCGCGCGGCGCGGCGTAAAAGCTGGGAGATGGCTGCCACTTCATCCACCGGGGTCGGCGCGTCAGCAACGGCGCTGTCAAAGATCGCTGCGATCTCCCGCCGTCGCTGCGCGCGCTTCCACCGCACGGCCATCATGACACCCAGCACCAGCAGGACGGCACCCGCCAGCAGCCACCATCCCGGTGCAGGCGGCCAGAACGGCGGCGCCGGCGGCTGGTGGATATCACGCAGCAGCAGTGTCGGGTTCTGCATCACGCAACCAGTGCGGGACGTCGGTCCTGCAGCGCCAGCCAGGATTCGCTGGGGGCATCGCTGGACAGGACATGCACCCGCACGCCGCGGGTGGGCAGGGTCTTCAGCACAGCACGCACGGGGGCGGAGAACTCGGCGTCCCAGCGCTGCCGGGCGGCAGCCCCGGCCAGATCGACCTCGACCCGATGGCCTCCAGCTTGGAAAGGCAGCACCGCAGAAGGCGGATGCACCTCAAGCGGATCGGTCAACAGCAACAGGACCACCTCCTGGTGGCGCGCGAGCGCGGTCCAGCGGGACGCAGGCAGGGCGGCGACACTGGCAGGATCGGCCAGCACCAGCACCCGGGAGCCCGGCCGCAACACCCGCTGGGCATGGTCCAAAGCGACTGGCAGGCCTTTGTCGTTATCGGGCGGGGCGGCGTACCAACGCGCCAGCGCTTCGATCACCCGCAACGCTCCGCGTGCGCCTCCAGCCGGGGAAACCGGCGGTTCGACGGTGGACCCGCGCAGGGCCGCGACGCGATCACCGTCGCGGATCGCGGCCCAGGCCGCAATGGCCCCGGCGCGCGCCGCCTGCACCGACTTGAAGCGCACACGGGTACCGAAATACAGGCTGTCGGCAGTGTCGGCGACGATGAGACTCAGTCGCTCCCGCTCGGCCTGGTAGAGCTTGGTGTGAGCACGCCCCGTGCGCGCGGTCACCCGCCAGTCGATGTGGCGCGCGTCGTCGCCTGCGGCGTACTCGCGCGACTCGGCGTATTCCATGCCGCGGCCCCGCATCGGTGAAATGGCCTGGCCACCGCCATGACTGCCCCTCCGCGCCGTCCGGCGCCCGGTTACTGCGGCGCGCAGTGCCACCAGTTCATCGATCCGGGGGATGACCCCATCGCTCACGGCAACGGCACCTTGGCAATGAGTTCGGCCACCAGGCGATCCCCGTCCCACCCTTCTGCGGTGGCTTCGTAACTGGGCAATACGCGATGGCGCAACACGTCCGGCGCGACGTCGCGCACGTCGTCGGGAGTGACGAAATCACGGCCCAGCAGCCAGGCGCGCGCACGCGCACAACGCTCCAGGGCGATGGATCCGCGCGGGCTCGCGCCCCACTCGATCCGGCGCGCGAGGGCGGCGTCGTAGCTGCTGGCGTCACGCGAGGCCAGCACCAGCTCCACCAGGTATCGTTCCACCATCGGCGCGACGTGCAGCTCGAGCACCTCCGCGCGCGCTGCGAAGACGTCCTCCAGCGGCAAACGCTGGAACGACTGCTCGGTGTGGGTCAGCGCGCGGCGCGCCTGATTGCGTGCCAAGGCCAGGATGCGTGTTTCGGCGTCCACGTCGGGGTAGCCGATCCGTACGTGCATCAGGAAACGGTCCAGTTGCGCTTCAGGCAGGGGGAATGTCCCCTCCTGCTCGATCGGGTTCTGGGTCGCCATGACCAGGAACAGATCCGGCAACGGATAGGTCGCCCGGCCTACCGTGACCTGGCGCTCGCCCATCGCCTCCAGCAATGCCGACTGCACCTTCGCCGGCGCGCGGTTGATCTCGTCGGCCAGCAGGATCGGATGAAATACCGGGCCCGGCATGAACTCGAAACGGCCATCCTGCGGCCTCCAGATCTCGGTGCCGGTCAGATCCGAGGGCAGCAGGTCCGGGGTGAACTGCACGCGGGCGAAGTCCGCGTCTAGCCGCGATGCCAGCGCTCGGATCGCCGTTGTCTTGGCCAGCCCGGGCGCACCTTCCACCAAAAGATGGCCATCCGCGAGCAGTGCGATCAACAGCCGTTCGACCAACCGTGATTGGCCGATGATCTGTTCCGACAACGCGGCCCTCAGCTCGTCAAACGCCGCCTGCAGCCGACCTTGCGTGGGGGGTTCGCCGGTCCCGGCGGCTGGAGCGAAATCGTCAGTCACATGTTCCATCAAGAATCCCGGTTGCGGCCCCGATTGCAGGCGTGGGGCAAGTTTGACCGAACTGGGCGCGAGGGGTTCAACGCGCTGATACCGACGTTCAGCGTTTCGCCAAAAAAAACGGAGCCCGAAGGCTCCGTTTTCCCATCCCACCGCCGGGTCAGTTGCGGTGGTTGCGCTGCGACACTTCCAGCACCTTGGGGGTGACGAAGATCAGCAATTCCGCCTTTTCCTTCTGGCGACCCTTCTTCTTGAACAGGTTGCCAAGGAAGGGGATGTCGCCCAGGAAGGGCACCTTGCTCGCGTCTTCGCGGTCGCGGAACTCGTACACACCGCCAACCACGACGGTCTGGCCGTCCTCCACCAGCACCGCGGTGTTGACTTCGCGGGTGCTGATCTGGGGCACGTCGCCGATACCGGTTTTGACGAAGCCCTCGATCTCGTCTTTCTTGACGTTGAGGTTGAGGAATACGCGGCCGTCGTTGGTGATGGTCGGCGTGACCTTCATCTCCAGCACGACTTCCTTGAACTGCACGCTCGGGGTCGCCACGCCGCCCGCCGTCGCCGGCTGGATGGTCACGTAACCCACTTCCTGACCCTGCTTGATCACCGCTTCCCGCTGGTTGCTGGTGACGATGCGCGGGTTGGAGATCACCTCACCACGGCCCTGCGTCTGCATCGCCGACAGCTCGATGTCGAGCAGGTAACCGGCATTGAGGATCGACAGCGCGACCGCGCCGGCGGGGTTGGCCACGGCCAGGTTGCTCATCAGCGCGCGCTTGATAATGGTGTCCGGGTCGCCGTCATTGACCGAGTTCAGATTTTCCCGATTTACTTCCAGGTCACCGCTGAAGCCGACATTGTTCTTGGTCCCGCTGACGCCGAACCGCGCGCCCAGCTCACGCGAGAAACTCTCGGTGGCGACCACGACGCGCGCCTCGATCACAACCTGGTCGACCGGACGGTCGATCACGGCGATCAGCTCCTTCATCTCGGCGACCTTCTTCGGCGTGTCGCTGATCATCAGGGTATTGGTCCGCTCGTCGGCGACCAGACGGCCGCGCGGCGACAGGAAGCCGGTGTCGGTATTGCTGCTGCCGCCACCCGAACCGCCGCTGCCACCCGAACCGCCGACCCCCTTGGCTTCGGTCAACGCCGTGTAGATCTGGCCGGCGTTGTGGTAGTTGATCTGGATGTACTCGGTGGTCAACTCGACCCGGTTGGACATGGCGATCCGCGCATCTTCACGGGCCTGCTCATGCTGGGCCAGCTCGGCCTGGGGAGCCACCCACACGACGTTGCCGCTGCGACGCTTGTCCAGGCCCTTGGCCTGCAGCACGATGTCCAGCGCCTGGTCCCACGGCACGTTGATCAAACGCAGCGTCACGTTGCCCTGCACGGTGTCGGCGGCAACGATGTTGAGGTTGGATTCCTCGGCCACCAGCTGCAGCACGGTACGCACCGGCACGTCCTGGAAGTTGAACGTGACCGGACGGCCGCCGTAGACCTTGGTCTCCGTCGTCGAAACGCCACTGGTTGCGCCCATCGCCGGTGCACGGCTCGACTTGGCAGCCGTGGCCACCTCAGCGCGCGGCACGATCTCGACCACGTAGTCCTTGCCGGTCTGGTAGGCCATCGACTCGAACGGACCGCCGGTGTTGAGCACCAGGGTGGTGCCACCGCCGCTGCTGCGCGCTTCGATGTTGTCCACCGGAGTGGCGAAATCGGACACGTTGAGCGGTCGCTGCAGGTTCGCCGGCAAGGACGCGTTGGCCACGTTGATGACCACCGAGCTGCCCTGGCTGCGCATGTCCGGCGCAGCGCCTTCGCCGGTGAAGCTCAGGATCAGGCGACCCGCGCCCCCGTCACCCCGCTTGAAATCGATGTTGGACACCGAGACGGTTCCAGGCACCTGCTTGGCAGGATCCGGGCTGGAGGCCGGTGCGACATGCGCACTGGTCACCTGGCCCGGGTCGGCGCCCACCGGTCCGGCGGCATGCACCCCACTGACGGCGGCCATCGCCCCCAACAGCAGGCCCAAACCTGTATTGCGGAGCACCATGGGGCGCTGCGCACGTGGCGATCGTATGGCTTTGTAAACGGTCATCGTGCTAATTCCCCAATCCTTATTGATCTTCCAAGGTGAGCGACGCCGGACGTTCCAGCCAGCCCCCCGCACCGTCCGACACCAGTTCCACCAACTCGATGCGGTCCTCGAACACGCCGGTCACCCGGCCGTCGCTCTGACCCATGTACTCCCCCCGGGTCACTTTGTAGGTCACCTTGTCGGGCGCCATCACCAGGGCAACGGTTCCACCGCCCCGGCCCAGCGTCCCCACCATGTCCAGCGAATCCAGCGGAAACTGCTCCAGCGGCACCTTGCGCCGATCCGAATCCGGCCGTGGGCCGCCGCCGTTGTCGCGGTCGGTGAACGCGTTGCTGAAAGGATCCCGCAGGCCGTGCGCGGCATATTCGAAGGTCTCGAACTGCTGCATGATCGGCAACGGATCCAGTGGCGGTGCCGGTCGCATCTTGACGTCCGCGACCCAGCCTTCCAGGTTCGGCGCATCGCCGTAGGTGCTGGTCACACCGCGGGTGCAGCCGGCCGCAGCGACGAGCGCCAATACCACCACCAGCAGACGTGGCGCTCCCGCACGGCGGCGGATGGTCGAGCTACCCATCATTTTGCCCCCTTCTTTTCAGCTTCAGCGGCAGCGGCTTGCTCCGCCATCTCTTCTTCGTCCAGATAGCGGTAGGTCTTCACCGTGCCGGCCAGTTCCAGCGGCGAGTTGGCGGTGATGCCCGTCTCCTTGCCCTTGCCGCGTGGCTTCAGCGAGATGTCGTGCATCGTCATGATGACAACCCGTGGCAGTGATGCCACGCCGCTGACAAAGCCACCGAACTGGTGATACGAGCCGACCATGCGCAGGGCGATGGGCTTCTCCGCGTAGAACTCCTTGGGCTGCTCGGGGCCGGGCTGGAACAGCTCGTTGGCGATGCCGGTGGCCAGCGCAGTCTGCGAGATGTCGACGATCAGGTCGGGCATCTCGGTCTTGCTCGGCAACTGCCGCAGCATCTGCTGCAGTTGCTGCTCCATCTCGGCCAGTTGCAGCTTCAGCGGCTCCAGGTTGGATGCCCTGCCCTGCTTGGTCTCGAAGGTGCCTCGCAACTCGGTTTCGGTGCGCTCCAGGCTTTCCAGGGTCTCGCGCTTGTCGCGCACGAACAGCCACCAGCTGAGCCCCACGATCAGCAGCGCCAGGATCACGCACAGGCCGATCTTCGCCTGTTGCGGCCAGCCGCCGATGTTGTTGAAGTCCAGTTCCTTGATATTGATTTTCTTGCTCACGACGCGGCTCCACTCTCAGGGGCAACGGCCGACGCGGCCGGCGCGGCGGGTTCCTCGTTTGCGTCGTCGGGCTTCGGGGCGAGATCGGCTGCGTCCTCGCTGCGTGCAGCCTGACCGGCATCGGATGCAGCGCTCGTCTCGGGCGCGGACGCTCCCGCCGACTCGGCGACAGCCTCAGTCGCTGTATCGAGCTGGGCGACCTGCCCATCTACAACGCCATCCCCGTCCTCGTCCCCGGTCGCGCTGGGATTGGCCAGCTTGACCTGCAACTTGAACTCGTACGGCAGGCCCTGCTCGAACCCCTTGGCCTCAATGATCGACAGCTCGGGACGGGTCATCCAGCCCGAGCCTTCCAGGTTGCGCATATAGGTACTGACGCGGGCATTGGACTGCGAGCGGCCTTCCAAAGTGAGGATCTCGTTGTCCTGCTTGATGGAGGTCAGCACGACGCCGTCGGGGATGGTGCGCACCAGCGAATCAAACAGATGCACCATCTGCGAGCGGTTGGCCTGCAACTCCTCGATGACTTCCTTGCGCGCCAGCAGCTGGGACTTCTTGCGGTCCAGCTCGTCGATCTCCTCGATCTTCTTGTCCACCTCGGCGATGTTGGCCTTGAGGAAATCGTTGCGCTCGTTCTGACCCTCGATCTGGGCGTTGTGGTACCAGATGATCATGAATGACAGCACGATCGCACCCAGCGCGGACAGCGCCAGCAGCAGCATGGTGTCCTTCTGGCGCTGCTTGCGGCGCTCAGCGCGCCACGGAAGAAGGTTGATCCGTGCCATCAGTCAAAACTCCTCAAGGCCAGTCCGCACGCGATCATCAAGGCCGGGGCGTCCTGCGCAAGCGCATGCGCCTGCACGCGTGGACCCAACGTCATGTGTGCCAGCGGGTTGGCGACCATCGTCGGGACCCCCAGCTGCTCCTCGACCAGTGGCGCGATGCCGGCAATCGCCGCGCACCCGCCGGCCAGCACGATCTGGTCGACGCGGTTGTGCTCGCTGCCTGCATAGAAGAACTGCAACAGACGGCTGACCTGCTGGACCAGGGCCTCCTTGAATGGATCGAGGGTTTCCGTCTCGTAGGTCTCCGGCAGTCCGCCCTGGCGCTTGGCCAGACCGGCTTCTTCGTAGCTCAGGCCATAGCGCCGCATGATCTCGTCGGTCAGCTGCTTGCCGCCGAACACCTGCTCGCGGCTGTAGATGCTGCGACCCTGGCGGATGACGTTGAGCGTGGTCATCGTCGCGCCTGCATCGATCAGCGCGACCAGCCCGTCGCGCGGGATGGGCAGCTGATCGGCGATCAGGGCAAATGCGTTCTCGATCGCGAACGCTTCCACGTCCATCACCTGGGGGATCAGCCCGCCAAGCTCGAGCGCGGAGGCGCGGACTTCGACGTTCTCCGAGCGCGATGCGGCCAGCAGCACCTGCACCGAATCCGGACTGCCCGGCATCGGCCCGAGCACTTCGAAGTCGAGGTTCACTTCCTCGATCGGATACGGCACGTAGTTGACCGCTTCCAGCTCGACCTGGGCTTCCAGATCATCGCCGTCCAGCTCGGCCGGCATCGGAATCACCTTGGTGATCACCGCCGATCCGGAGACGGCTGCTGCAGCGTGCTTGGCGCGGGTGCCCGAGCGGGCCATGGCGCGCTTGATCGCCTCGCCAACCGCCTCGGGTTCCACGATGTTCATTTCCACCACCGCGTTGGGTGGCAACGGTTCCACCGCGTAGTGCTCCACGCGATACCGGTTGCCAGCCCGCGACAGCTGCAGAAGCTTGACCGCAGTCGAACTGATATCCACGCCGACGAGTGCCGGCTGGCTCTTCTTGATGACGCCCAAAGTTATCTCCCCTTGCCATCAGATGCTGTACGCACCGCTTGTGGCCGATCCTTAGATAACGGACTTTTCACAAGCCCGCAAGCACTTCCATCCCCAACTGCCCACCAGTGCCCGTTTCTGTCGCAAATGGGCTTGCCCCGCGCCGCAGTATTCCAGACCCGCGGCGTCTTGTCTTGATACGCAGCGCCCGCTTCACGGTCCTCTATACTTGCCGATTGCCGAAACCGTCACCCGGACCTCATTCGATGCCTCTTCGTTTCCGACGTTTCCTGCGCTGGGCCGTGCTGGCGGTGATCGGCTTGGCGGTACTCGGCGTACTGGCACTCGCCACCGTCTACTACCTGATCTCGCCCAAGCTGCCCGACGTGGAGTCCCTGCACAACGTCGAGCTGCAGGAGCCCATGTACGTCTATGCCCGCGATGGGCGCCTGATGGCGGTCTTCGGCGAGACGCGCCGCTACCCGGTCGACATCGCCGATGTGCCGGAGCCTCTGAAGCAGGCGTTCATCGCTATCGAGGACAGCCGATTCTACGAACACAATGGCGTGGACTACCGCGGCGTTGCACGGGCCGTGTGGTTGCTGGCGACAACCGACGACAAGCGGGTTCCAGGCGGTTCGACCATCACCCAGCAGGTCGCGCGCCAGTTCTTCCTGAGCTCCGAGTACAGCTACACCCGCAAGATCGCGGAGATGATGCTTGCCTGGCGGATGGAAAACGAGCTGTCCAAGGACGAGATCCTCGAGCTGTATCTCAACAAGAGCTTCTTCGGCAACCGGGCCTATGGCGTTGCCGCAGCGGCGGAGTTCTATTACGGCAAGAAGCTCAACGAACTGGACCTGGACGAGATGGCCTCGCTGGCCGGCATCCCCAAGTTTCCATCCAGCGGCAACCCGTTGAGCAACCCCGACCGCGCGAAGATCCGCCGCGACTACACGTTGCAGCGCATGGCCGAGCTGGGCTTCATCAGCGCGGACGATGCCGCTGCCGCCCGCGCGGTGGCGATGCACGCCAGCCCGCACGAGCCGCCGCTGCAGATGTACTCGCCGTTCGTGGCCGAGATGGTGCGGCAGGAAATGATCGCCCGCTACGGTGCCGAAGCACTGACCCGCGGCTATCACGTCATCACCACCATTGACCCGCAGATGCAGGCGGCGGCGAACCAGGCGGTCCGCGACGGGCTGGTGATCTACGACAAGCGGCACGGCTGGCACGGCGTGGAGCAACACTTCGACCTGGCCGAGGACGAGGACGCTGCGACCGTGCAGGCCCGCCTGCGCGGCATCTCCGCGCAGTCCGACATGATTCCCGCGATCGTCCTGTCCACCGCCGGCAACGGCGCCAGCCTGGTCCTGCCCAGCGGCCGCGAAGTGACCCTGGAAAAGGGTCAGGGCTGGGGTGGGCGCAGCCCGGCGCAGTTGCTCAAACGCGGTGACCTGGTACGGGTCCACCGCATCGAACCATCGGAAAAAGACACCGGGTCAAACGCGGCCGACGTGGAATTGCCCAAGTACCAATTGACCCAGCTGCCCCGTGCCGAGGCGGCACTGGTGTCGCTGGAAGCCGACACCGGCGCGCTGCGCGCCCTGTCGGGCGGCTTCAGCTTTGCCGGCAGCAAGTTCAACCGCGCCACCCAGGCCCGGCGCCAGCCCGGCTCCAGCTTCAAGCCCTTTCTGTACGCCGCCGCGTTGGAACAGGGCTTCAACCCGGCTTCCGTGGTCCTGGACGCACCGGTGGTGTTCAAGGACCGGCGCGGACACGAGTGGCGACCGCAGAACGACGACGGCCGCTTCTCCGGGCCGATGCGCTTGCGCGAGGCGCTGGTGCGGTCGCGCAACCTGGTTTCGGTTCGCCTGCTGGACACGATCGGCGTCAATTACGCGCGCAAGTACATCAGCCACTTCGGCTTCGAGGAGGCGAGCTTGCCGCCCAATCTGTCGATGTCGCTGGGCACCGCTTCGTTGACCCCGATGTCGATCGCGCGCGGTTACGCCGCCTTCGCCAATGGGGGCTTCCTGGTGGATCCGTGGTTCATCGAAGAGGTCCGCGACCGCGATGGCGCGGTGGTGTTCCAGGAGAACCCGAAGACCGCTTGCCGGACATGCCGCGGCACCAGCGGATCGAGCGGCGCGACGTCAGCGCCTGCTTCCACGGTGGTCGGGGGGTTCAATCTTGGCCCAGCCACCTCGGCACCGCCCAAGGTGACAGCGGACGTTGAGATCGACGAGGAGCCAGCCGCGCCGCCGCGCGAGGACTTGATCGTTGCGCCCCGCGCAATTGACGGCCGGGTCGCCTACCAGATGGTTTCCATGATGCGCGACGTCGTCCAGCGCGGTACCGGCGTCCGGGCCAAGGTGCTGGGGCGCGAGGACGTGGGCGGCAAGACAGGTTCCACCAACGAGCATCGTGACGCCTGGTTCTCCGGCTTCGGCGGCGATCTTGCGACCACGGTGTGGGTCGGTCGTGACGACTTCAAACCACTTGGCCGCGGCGAATACGGCGGCGCGGCGGCACTGCCGATCTGGATCGAGTTCATGCGTGCGGCACTGGAGGATCGCCCCGTCAGCGCGAACACGCCGCCCGACGGAATGATCGAGGTACAGGTGTCAGCCAACGGCACGCTGATTCCCGGCGCAAGCGGCGGCCTGACCGAATGGGTGAAAGTCGAAGACCTGGAGCGCATGCAAAGCGACACCGCTTACTATGACTCGTCGGACGAACCAGCCGAGGAAACCTTCGACATCTTCTGACGCGTGGCGCGTCGCAACGGGAGGCAGGCCGTGTCAAAACGCCCCCTGAAGTCCACCCGCTCCGGCGGTAAGGCCGGCGGGAAATCGAGCAGGTCGCGACCGCACGCCCGCAGCGATGCCCACTCGCGTATCCGCGAGGGTGTCGCGCGCGAAGCCGCCCGGCTGATCAGCACGGGCGAAGCCGGCGACTACCCGCAGGCCAGGCGGAAGGCTTCGCAACGGATGGGGATACTCGACAAGGCGCTGCTGCCGGCCAACCAGGACATCGAGCAGGCACTGCAGGACTACCAGCGCCTGTTCCGACCGGAAACCGCGGAGCTGTCGTATCGCTATCGGGAGGCGGCGCTGGAAGCCATGGCATTCCTTGCGCCCTTCCAGCCACGGCTGACCGGTCCGGTCCTGGACGGCACCGCCGATGCGCAGAGCGTGGTTACCCTGCACCTGCACGACGACGACGCGGACGCGTTCGCCCACCACCTGCAACAGCACGACATCCCGGCCGACACCGACCTGCTCCGCTTGCGCCTGGATGCCCACCGGGAGGGAGAATTCCCGGTCTGGCGCTTCTTCGCGGGCGACGTCCCGTTCGAACTGGTCGGCCTGCCGTCACTGCAGGTCCGGCAAGCACCCTTCGCACCGGGTGACGACCAGCCGATGCGGCGCGCCAGCGCGACCCAATTGCGTCGCCTCATGCAGGACGAGGACGGGTCCCTGGACACCGCTGCCGGCACCGGGCCAGACGCATGAAAAACCCCGCTCAAGGCGGGGTTTCCATTGACAGCGGATTTCAGTACCCGATCAACGCTTGTCCACGCCGGGGTAGTCGCGATTGGCCGCGCCGGTATAGATCTGGCGCGGACGGCCGATCTTGTTTTCCGGATCGTCCTGCTGTTCCAGCCAATGCGCGACCCAGCCCGCGGTACGTGCGATGGCGAACATCACCGTGAACATCTCCACCGGGATACCAAGCGCCTTGTAGATGATCCCGGAGTAGAAGTCGACGTTGGGGTACAGCTTGCGCTCGACGAAGTAATCGTCCTTCAGGGCGGCCTCTTCGAGCTTCATGGCCACATCCAGGAGCGGGTCGTTGATGCCGAGTTCGCCCAGCACTTCGTGGGTCATCTTGCGCACCAGGGCTGCACGCGGATCGTAGTTCTTGTACACCCGGTGACCAAAGCCCATCAGGCGGAAACCCGAATCACGGTCCTTCGCGCGGTCAACAGCCGACTGCACGTTCTCGGGACGGCCGATCTCGCTGAGCATCTTCAGCACGGCCTCGTTGGCACCGCCGTGCGCGGGGCCCCACAAGGCGGCAACGCCGGCGGCGACGCATGCGTAGGGGTTGGCACCGGTGGAGCCGACCAGGCGCACCGTCGAGGTGGAAGCGTTCTGCTCGTGGTCGGCGTGCAGGATGAACAACAGGTCCATCGCCTTGGCAGCAATCGGGTTGAGCTCCAGCGGCTCGCTCGGCACTTCGTAGAGCATGTGCAGGAAGCGGGTCGTGTACTCGAGGTTGTTGCGCGGATGGTTCAACGGCCAGCCGACCGAATGGCGGTAGCAGGCAGCAGCTATCGTCGGCACCTTGGCGATCAGGCGAATGGCCGCCAGGCGGCGCTGCGCCGGATCCTCCAGATCGAGTTCGTTGTGGTAGAAGCTCGCCATCGAGCCGAGCATGCCGACCAGCATCGCCATCGGATGGGCGTCATGGCGGAAGCCGCCCAGGAAGCCGGTAAAGGCCTCATGGATCATCGTGTGATGGGTAACGTCGTGCTCGAAGGCGGAAAAGCCGGCCTTGTCGGGCAGCTCACCGTTGATCAGCAGATAGGCGACTTCGAGGAAGTTGGACTTCTCCGCGAGCTGCTCAATCGGGTAGCCGCGATACAGCAGCACGCCCTCTTCGCCATCGATGTAGGTGATGGCCGACTTGCAGCTGGCGGTTGCGGTGAAGCCCGGGTCATACGTGAAACAGCCGGTGGCGCGCGGCACCTTGGCGATCTCGATGCAGGGAGCGCCCAAGGTGGGATGCTGAACCGGCAGCTCGACAGCCTTGCCGCCAACGGAGAGGGTGGCCTGATCGGTTGAGGCGTTCAGGCTGGACGACGTATCGGACACAAAATGCTCCTGATGTCTGCACGTTCGCGCATCGCGCGAAACGGGAGGGGGACAAAGGATCGCAACGAATGGCGAACACCCAATTATCGCACAATGCCCTGGCGCATGGACGCAAAAGCGCCCTTCAGTGATGGTCCGTTGTGTTGCATCAGGACGCCAAAAACAACAACGGCCACCTTTCGGCAGCCGTTGTCAAAACCCGTATATACAGCGCGTTGCGCCGCCGATACTTACTTGGCGTAGCGCTTGCGGAACCTGTCCACGCGGCCGCCGGTATCCATGATCTTGTGCTTGCCCGTGTAGAACGGGTGCGAGGCCGACGAGATGTCGATCTTGATCAGCGGATACTCGTTGCCGTCTTCCCACTTCACCGACTCCTTGCTGCCAAGGGTCGAGCGGGTCAGGAACTGGAAATCGCTGGTCACGTCCTGGAACACGACTTCGCGGTATTCGGGATGGATGCCGGCTTTCATTGGCACTCACCAATCTATGCGGAAGGAAGCTGACAATAATAGCGGGCTTTGCATGGACGGCGCAAGTACACGACTCAGATCGCGGCCAGTGCGGCCTGCACGCGTCGCTGGAAGCGTGGGCGGTCGTAAGCCCGCACAATGGACGCGTTGCCGCCGGCGCCGGATTGTTCAACACGCCAGTCCACCACCGTGGCCCCGCGCGTGTGGCGACCCTCAGTCTCGACCACCAGTGCGCGCCGGGCGACATCGAGGGCGCTTTCGGGCTCCAGTGCGTGGGCCATGGCGAGCGCATCGGCGGCGTACCAGTCATCGCCGCGGCGATCGGCCGACCACTCCCGGGTCTTGCGCGAAATCGCGTCGAAAAACTTTGCCCGCGGGCTGTCGACGGCCAGCCACTGCAGCACCTCGCCATGGGGAAGGCCGTGCGAAATCGTCGCCTCCCAGTCAACCAGGTCGAAGTGCGGGAACGCAGAGAGCACGATGTGGGCAGCCTCAGGATCGAAGGCGATATTGAACTCTGCATGCGCGGTCATGTTGCCGTGACCGGTGACCGCCCCGCCCATCACCACCAGCCGGCCGATCCGCGAAGGCAGTGTCGGATCCAGCTTGAGCGCAACCGCCAGATTGGTCAGGGGGCCGAGCGCGACCAGCAGCAACTTGCCCGCATGCTGGTGCGACAGGCGCAGGATCGCGAGCGCGGCATGCTCGGATTCGGCCCGGCGCGGCGATGGCGCGAGGCCGACGTCACCCAGCCCGTCCTGGCCGTGCACATAAGCTGCGTCGACTGCGGGGTGCAGCAGCGGCGCTGCGCAACCGGCAAACACGGGGACATCCGCCCCCGCCACGTCACAGATCTTCAGTGCATTGGCGACGGTGTGCGTCAGGCCGACATTGCCGGCCGCGATCGTCAGTCCGATGACGTCGTGGCGGGGATCGTTGAAGGCCATCAGCAGGGCGAGGGCGTCATCCACGCCGGGATCGGTGTCGATGAGCAGGGGGATGCGTTGGTCAGTCATGGTGTGGCTCGATTCTCCTTGAGGGGCTCGCCCGCTTGTGACGCTTTGTAGCCGCCAAAGCTCCCGGCGGCGCCGGGGAACACCACCGGGCTCTCGGCGCCGTTGCTGGACACGGACGCAACGCCGAAGAAGTAGTTGTCGATGACGACGTCCTTTAGGGTGGTTTCACCCACGTTGCCGACGTAACGGCTGTGGGTCCACTGTGGCTCGGTCGTCAGCCGCCAGTAAAGCTTGTAGCCGGCCAGGTCGGGTGCCTGCGCCGCGGGGACAGGTGACCAGCGCAGGGTCGTGTCGGCAGTCACCGCGCCCTCGATTTCGACATCTGCCGGCGGTGGCGGCGCGCCGGCCAGCCCGGCCAGGGTCACTGCGTTGAGCGCGGTCAGCTTTGCGGCGTAGGCGAAATCGACGCCGTCGATGGTATCGCCGTAGACCACCCCGCCCTCCGTGCGCAGGTCCTGGTGCTGGCGGTCATAGTGCTCGTTGGCCTCCATCACGCGCACCGCGGGCGCACCGATGTCACTGAAGGGACGATGGTGCCCACCGCGCCCGAAGCGATCCAGGCGGTACACCATCATTACGTCCAGGTTGGGCACGTAGAGATCCGCCATCCGGTCGATGTAGCGGGCGAGGTTGCGCGAGGGCGAGTCCACCTCGCCGCCGGTGAAGCGTCGCGCCGTCGCCTGCTCCGGGGTTTCGTTGAAACGCGTGCCTTCGGCGAACACGCGCGCGGTGGTGTTGTCGATCACGCCATTGAGCCCGACGATGTTGCCGATCATGTCGTTGTTGAGCACCGCCTCGATCCGCCAGCCATTGTCGATCGCGTGCCGGGCAAGGATCCTGCCGCCGAAAAGGCCCTGCTCCTCGCCGGCCAGCGCGGCGTAAACGATGGAACCGGCAAACCGGTGCTTCGACAGCACCCGCGCCGCCTCCAGCGTGCCGGCGACACCGGACGCGTTGTCATTGGCACCCGGCGCGTCGGAGGTCGCGTCCATCACGTCCGACACGCGCGAGTCGATATCGCCGCTCATGATCACGTACCGGTCGGGATCGCTGCTGCCGCGCTGGATCGCGATCACGCTGACGATTTCGACCGGATCCGGTATCCGGGTCTCGCCGGACACGACGTCGCTGACATAGCGCACTTCAAGGCAGCCGCCGCACTGGGCGGAGATGCGCTCGAATTCGGCCTTGATCCAGCGCCGCGCCGCGCCGATCCCGCGCGTCTCGGAGGTCGTATCGGACAGCGTGTGGCGGGTGCCAAATCCCACCAGGGTGCGGATGTCGGTCTCGATGCGCTGGGCCGAGGGCGCAATGCCGATCTGTTCCAGCTCGGGCTGGGTGGCCGGTGGTACCGGGGCGGCCGCGAGCGCGGAAAGCGGCAGGCACAGCAGCAGTGCAGACATCAGCTTGGACCGCATGCGTGGATCTCCGTGGCAGGTCAGGTCAGGTCAGATCAGGTCAGGTCAGCGCGACGCTGGCTGGCAGCGTCGCGGCCGATCACCATAACCCCGAACCCGCGCTGCGGCAGCGCGGATCATGCGCCGGCATAGCGCACCGCGGTGCCGATCCAGCGCAGCACGATGCGCTCGGCAACCTCGGGGGAATCGCGTAACAGCCGCTCGGCCAACTCATGCACCTGCGGCAGGAGGTCGGCATCGCGGACCAGGTCGGCGAGGCGGAATTCGGCAAGGCCGGTCTGGCGGGTGCCCAGCAGCTCGCCGGGGCCACGCAGCTCCAGGTCCTTCTCGGCGATCAGGAAGCCGTCGTTGGTGGCGCGCATGGTTTCCAGACGCTGCCGGGCCAGCATCGACAGCGGCGAGCGGTACATCAGCACGCAGCTGGATGCCTCGCTGCCGCGCCCTACCCGCCCGCGCAACTGGTGCAGCTGGGCCAGGCCGAGACGCTCGGCATTCTCGATGATCATCAGCGACGCGTTGGGAACGTCCACGCCGACCTCGATCACGGTCGTCGCCACCAGCAGGTCGATCCGACCCGCCTTGAAGTCGGCCATCGTCGCCTGCTTTTCGGCGGCCTTCATGCGCCCGTGGACCAGGCCAACCTGCAGTTCGGGCAATCCGGCGACCAGCGTCTCGAACGTGGTCTGCGCGGCCTGCGCCTCGATCTTCATCACGGCGCCGGGTTTTGCGTCCTCATCGGGTTCATCGATCAGGGTGCATACCCAGTAGGCCTGCCGACCCTGCGCGCAGGCGGCGCGGATCCGCTCGACCAGCTCCGGGCGGCGCTCACTGGCCAGCACGACGGTCTGCACCGGGGTCCGCCCGGGCGGAAGCTCGTCGATCGACGACACGTCCAGGTCCGCATAGGCGGACATCGCCAGTGTGCGCGGGATGGGCGTGGCGGTCATGACCAGTTGGTGCGGAACCATGCCCGCGTTGGCACCGCCCGTGGCGCCCTTGTCGCCCTTGTCGCGCAGGGCCAGCCGCTGGTGAACACCGAACCGGTGCTGCTCGTCGATGATCGCCAGCGCCAGGTCGTTGAAAACGACGCTCTCCTGCATCACCGCGTGGGTCCCGACCACCACCCGGGCGGCGCCGGAGGCCACGTCCGCCAGCGCCTGCTGCCTCGCCTTGCCGGTGACCTTGCCGGCCAGCCAGACCAACGGAACATCCAGCGGCGCCAGCCACTCGCGAAAGTTGGCCAGGTGCTGCTCGGCAAGCAGCTCGGTGGGCGCCATCAGGGCCACCTGGCGGCCGCTGGCCACCGCGACCAGTGCGGCCAACGCGGCAACGACGGTCTTGCCGGAGCCCACATCGCCCTGCACCAGGCGCAGCATCGGCGACGACCGGGCCAGATCGGTGCATATCTCCGCAAAGACGCGTTGCTGGGCGCCGGTCAACCGGTAAGGCAGCTGACTCCGCATCGTCGTGGCAAGGCTCTGATCGAGCAGTTCCGGCGCGCGATGTGCCTGCTGGGCGATTCGCTGCCGGCGCAGGCTGAGATGGTGGGCCAGCAGCTCTTCCAGTGCCAGCCGGCGTTGGGCCGGATGGGTGCCGGCCAGCAAGGCAGTGACGTCGGCGTCGCGCGGGGGGCGATGCACGGTCAACAACGCTTCGCGCAGCGGCGGCAGATCACCGGCGTCGGCCAGCAACTCCAGCGTCTCGCTGTCGGGCAAACGGTCCAGGGCCAGACCGATCAGCCGGCGGAGCGTGACCGGGCCGATCCCTTCCACGGTCGGATACACGGGATCGAGCGCATCGCCCAGCGCATCGCCCCCAGCGGTGCCGAGCACCTGGTAGCTGGGATGCACGATCTCCAGGCCATGCTGACCGGGACGCGGCGTCCCATAACAGCGCAACAGCGCGCCAACCTCGAACTGCGCCACCTGCGCGGCGCGAAAGTGGAAAAACCGCACCACCAGAGTCGACGCGGAATCATCGGTGATCGCGACCCGCAGGACCGGGCGGCCGCGGAAACCGCGCTCGACGGCAAGGACACGACCCTCGATCTGCGCGGCAACACCCGGCCGCAGGTCGCCGATCGGGGTCAGGCGGGTGCGGTCCTCGTATTGCCGCGGCAACTGGAACCACAGATCCTGCAGGGTGTGCAGGTCACGCGCCGCGAGCTTTTCCGCCATTCGCGGCCCGCAGCCGGCCAATGCGGTCAGCGGGGTCTCCCCCGCCGCCGCCAATACCGGAGTACGACGAGTCGCTCTAGCCAAGGACGAGGATCGCGTCGACCTCGAATGCCGCGCCCTTGGGAAGGCCGGAGACCTCGATGGTCGAACGCGCCGGGTACGGGGCCTGGAAGTACTCGGCCATCACCGCGTTCACATCGGCAAAGTCAGCCAGGTTGGTGAGGTAAAGCCCGAGCCGGGCGACCTGCGCCAACGATCCGCCGGCCGCTTCACAGACCGCCTTGAGGTTGTCGAACGACTGTCGGGCCTGCGCGGCCACGTCACCGTCGATGAGTTCACCAGTCGCGGGATCCAGCGGGATCTGGCCGGACAGGAACACGGTCTGACCCATGCGGACGGCCTGGGAATACGGGCCGATCGCCGCCGGGGCGTTATCGGTATGGATCGGGGTACGGGACATGCGGGCTCCAGAATCACAGGTGTCAGCCGGCATTGTAGAAGCGCCGGCTCAGATCCGCTGCACGCCGAGCACCACGCTGAGCCGTCGCACCTTGCGGATCACGTTGGCCAAGTGGCGCCGATCCTTCACTTCGATCGAGAAACGCAGCACCGCCACGTTGATGTCGCGCTCCAGGTACTCCACCCGGTCGATGTTGGATTTGGCGTCGGCCACGGCTGCCGCCACCTGTGCCAGCGCACCCGGGCGGTTGTCGACCTCGATCCGCAGCGCCGCGCTGAAGTCGCCGCTGACGGTATGGTCCCAACCGATCGATATCCAGCGGTCCGGTGATTTGCGGTACTCGGCGACGTTGGGGCACTCCTTGCGGTGCACCACGATCCCCTTGCCGGCGGTGTGGTAACCCATGATGTCGTCCCCGGGCAGCGGCATGCAGCAGTTGGCGAAACTGATCACGCCGCGCTCGCTGCCGGTGATGAGGATCTTCTCCTGCGTCATCGAGGTGTGTGCCGGCGCGGGCGCCGCATCCTCGCCCGGGGCACTGGCCAGTGCGTAGGCCACCTGGCTGGGCATCTTGTTGCCCAGGGCAATGTCGGCCAGCAGGGCTTCCAGGCGCGGATGACGGCCCTCCTGCAGATAGCTGTCCAGACGTGCGGCCGGGACCCGCTCCAGCGAGCTGCCCAAGGCTTCCAACGCCCGGTCCAGCATCCGGTGCCCGAGCTGCACGGCGTCTTCGTGGCCCATCTGCTTGAGCTGGTGGCGGATCGCGGTGCGCGCCTTGCTGGAGACGACGTATTCCAGCCACTGCGGCTTGGGCGTGGACGACTTGGCGGTGATGATCTCCACCCGCTCGCCGTTGGACAGGCGCGTGCGGAGCGGCACCAGCTTGCCGTCGACCCGGGCCGCCACGGCCTGGTTGCCGACGTCGGTGTGGACGGCGTAGGCGAAATCCAGGGCGATGGCATTGCGCGGCAGCGACAGGATGTCGCCCTTGGGCGAGAACAGGTAGACCTCGTCCGGGAAGAGGTCGATCTTGACGTTCTCGAGAAACTCCAGCGACGAGCCGGTGGCGTGCTGGGACTCGACCAGTCCGCTGATCCAGTTGTAGGCACGGTTCTGCGCACTGTTGGGTGCTTGTCCGCCGTCCTTGTAGGTCCAATGGGCGGCCACGCCCTTCTCGGCCACCAGGTCCATCTCTTCGGTTCGCAGCTGGACCTCGATCGGCGAACCGTAGGGGCCGAACAGCACGGTGTGCAGGGACTGGTAACCGTTGGCCTTGGGGATGGCGATGAAATCGCGGAACCGGGCGTCCAGCGGTTTGTAGACCGAATGGACGACGCCAAGCGCGTGATAGCAGTCGGCGACCGTGCGCAGCACGATCCGATACCCAAACACATCCATCACCTGGGCAAAGCTCTTCCCCTCCGCGCGCATCTTGGTGTAGATGCTCCACGGCGACTTCACGCGGCTGATCAGGCGGTGCGGCAGCTGCTCCTTGGCCAGTCGCTGGGCGAGGTTGGCCTCGATCTGCACCAGCGCTTCACGGCGCACCATCGGCTCGGCACGGATGCGCTTTTCCAGCACCGCATGGCGGTACGGGTGCAGCGCGCGGAAACCCAGATCCTGCAATTCGCTTTTGATCTGGTTCATGCCCAGGCGCTGGGCGATGGGCGCATAGATATCCAGCGTTTCGCGGGCAATGCGCTGGCGCGACTGCGGATCCTTCGCTCCCAGCGTGCGCATGTTGTGCAGGCGGTCGGCGAGCTTGATCAGGATCACCCGCAGGTCGCGCGACATCGCCAGCAACATCTTGCGGAAGCTTTCCGCGTTCGCCTCCTGGCGATCACGGAACTGCAGCTTGTCCAGCTTGGTCACGCCATCCACGAGCTCGGCCACCGTGGGACCAAACTGGGAGGCGATGTCGTCCCATCCAAGCGACGTGTCCTCGATGGTGTCGTGCAGGATCGCTGCCAGCAGCGTCTCCACGTCCAGGCCCTGCTCGGCCAGGATGCGGGCGACCGCCACCGGATGGGTGATGTAGGGCTCGCCGGAGCTGCGCGTCTGCCCCGAGTGCGCCGCCGCCCCCACCGACCAGGCCAGGCGCAACTGCGCCCGCTGGGACTCATCCAGGTATTTTGCCGCCCGCTCCAGGTCAAGCATGTAGTCCGGCAAGGTCGCCGGATCCACGATCTGGGGGGTGGAGGTGCTACAGACAGGCTCGAAAGAAGTCATGCAGGCAATCTACGCGGGGGACGGATCACAGCGCAACGCAGGTGCTGGCGCGTGGCGGGGTGGCGTGGATCGCGGCCGTGACGGGCGGCGCCGGGATGCCGCAAAAACAGACGGCCCCGCCGAAGCGGAGCCGTTGTCGGAGCTGCCGGGGGTCCAGTCAACGCGACTGGATCGGCGCGACGGATTGCTCAGTCGTCGCCCTTGGCCAGGTCCTCGTCGGTGACGACTTCCGCAGCCGCCCACTCCAGCGCCTCGCGCTCCTTGCGCTCGCGCTCGGACTTGTCGACGGCATCGATGAAATCGCTGTCGATCACGCGGGCGGCGATCTCACGCAGGGCCAGCACAGTCGGCTTGTCATTGCCTTCGCTGTTGTCGAGCTTGGGCTCGACGCCGTTGGCAAGCTGACGCGCGCGCTTGGCGGCCATCATGACGAGTTCGAAGCGGTTATCCACCACTTCCAGGCAATCTTCTACGGTGATGCGGGCCATGGGGCTCCTGGCGGCCGGCGGGCCGTCATGCAGATGCAAAGGGGACGGAATTGTAACGATTCACTGCGCCACAAGCAAGTTGTCGCTTGGGAATCAAGCAGTTAGCCGTGCTCCGGTTCATTGGCGAGCAAGGCGGTGATCAACTTTCCGTGGCGCGCGACCTGAGCCTCGCGACGCAACCGGCTGGCGGTGAATATCGCGCACATCTCCTCAACCGCGGTGTCGAAGTGCTCGTTGACGATGACGTAGTCAAATTCCGCGTAATGCGACATCTCCTCGCGTGCCGCCGCCAGCCTGCGCGCGATCACCTCTTCACTGTCCTGGCCGCGGTTGCGCATGCGCTCCTCCAGCGCGGCCCGTGACGGCGGCAGGATGAAAACGCTGACGGCACCGCGCAGCTTGTTGCGGACCTGGCGCGCGCCCTGCCAGTCGATCTCCAGCAGCACGTCCTTGCCGCTGGCCAGTTGCGGCTCGACCGACTGCCGTGCGGTGCCCTTCCAATCGCCGTGGACCCGCGCATGTTCGAACAGCTCACCGGCCTCCACCATGCGCTCGAAGGTGGCCTCGTCGACGAAATGGTAGTGCTCACCGTCCACTTCACGTGGTCGCTCGGGACGCGAGGTGAAGGAGATCGACAGGCGGATGTTGGGATCGCGCGCCAGCACCGCGTTGACGATGCTGGACTTGCCCGCACCCGACGGCGCGGCAACGATAAACAGGGTTCCACGCATGCTCATCGGCTGCTGGTCCTCAACGGATTGCGGTTATTCAATGTTCTGGATCTGTTCGCGGACCTGATCGATCAGGACCTTCAGCTCGACCGCAGCAGTGGAGCTGCGCGCGTCCACGGATTTGGAACCCAGGGTATTCGCCTCACGGTTGAACTCCTGCAGCAGGAAGTCCAGGCGCCGGCCCACGGCCTGGCTCAGCCCGAGTACCCGGCGCGCTTCGCTGACATGCGAATCGAGCCGGTCGAGTTCTTCGTCCACGTCGAGTTTTTGCAGCCACATCACCAGCTCCTGCTCCAGCCGGCCCGGGTCCACCGGCTGCGCGAGCTCGGCCAGGCGATTCTCCAGTTTGGTGCGCTGGCCCTGGCGGATCGCCGGCATCAACGCGCGCACCTGCCCGGCGATCGCTGCGATGGCATCCACGCGCTCGGCAATGCCGGCGGCCAGCTTGCTGCCCTCTCGCTCGCGCGCTGCGATGAATTCGTCCACCACCTCATCCACCAGCGCCAAGGCCTCGGCCTGCAGCGCGGCGCCATCGACCGCCGGCGCCTGCAGCACGCCGGGGAATTGCAGCAACTGGGTGAAGTCGACCCGCAGGCCCGGGAATGGCGAGGACAGCTGGAGCGCCAACTCGGACAGCTCGCGCAGCCGCGCCGGGTCGGTGTGCAAGCCGCCTTCTCCTTCCGGAGAACGTAGCCGCAGGCTGATGTCGAGCTTGCCGCGGCTGATCCGGGAGGCAATGCGCTCGCGCAGGACCGGTTCCAGCGAGCGCAGGTCATCGTGCAGGCGCATGCCGATCTCGAGGAAGCGGTGGTTGACCGAGCGCAGTTCGCAACCCAGCGTGCCCCACGGAGTGACGCGTTCGCCGTTGGCGAAGGCGGTCATGCTGCGGATCATTGGCGGTGCCTTGTGGTGAGGTGGAAGGGGATGCCGAAAGGGGCACTCGGGGGTGAATGGTAAACTCGCCCGCCCAAAACCCCCTAACTTCCAACGGCAACCAACGCATGTCAGCACGTGGTACGAACGAATTCTCCCGGCCCAGCGGCCGCGCTCCGGACCAGCTGCGCGAGGTCCGCATCGAACGCGCGTTCACCCGCCACGCCGAAGGATCGGTGCTGATCAGCTTCGGCGATACCCGGGTGCTGTGCACCGCCAGCGTGGAGAACCGGGTACCCGGTTTCCTGCGTGGCAAGGGCGAGGGCTGGGTCACCGCCGAGTACGGCATGCTGCCGCGCGCCACCAACACCCGCAACGATCGCGAGGCGGCCCGCGGCAAGCAGGGGGGACGCACGCTGGAAATCCAGCGTCTGATCGGCCGCTCGCTGCGCGCCTGCGTGGACCGAAAAATGCTGGGCGAGCGCACCATCACCCTGGACTGCGATGTCCTTCAGGCCGACGGCGGCACACGCACCGCGGCCATCACCGGCGCCTACGTGGCGCTGGTGGACGCGGTGAACTGGATGATCAAGCGTGGCGACGTCAAGCCCAAGTCGGGACGCAGTCCGATATTCGGTGCGGTGGCGGCGGTTTCAGTGGGCATCTATCGCGGAGTGCCGGTACTTGACCTGGATTACGCCGAAGACAGCGATTGCGACACCGACATGAACGTGGTGATGAACGATGGCGGCGGCTTCATCGAGGTGCAGGGAACGGCGGAAGGGCATGCCTTCCGCGCGGAGGAGCTCGCCGCGATGACCTCGCTGGCGGCGCAAGGCGTGACCGAACTGGTCGCCCTCCAGCGTGAAGCGCTCGGGTTGTGAGCGAACGCGGCTGCAGCCGGGATCGGGGCGTGGCATGACTGCGATGTCGCGGATCGTCCTGGCCAGCGGCAACGCCGGCAAGCTGGCCGAGTTCAACCGCCTGTTTGCCGGCGCCGGGATCGCGTTCATTGCCCAGGGCGATCTGGGCGTCGAGGACATCGAAGAGACCGGGCTGAGCTTCGTCGAAAATGCCCTGCTGAAGGCGCGCCATGCATCGCGTGTCACCGGGATGCCGGCGTTGGCGGATGACTCCGGGCTTTGTGTGGACGCACTGGGCGGTGCACCGGGACTGTATTCGGCGCGCTATGCCGGAGACCCGAGCGATCCTGTGCGCAACATCGACAAGCTGCTGGACGCGTTGGAAGGCGTGCCGAACGATCAGCGCGGCGCACGCTTCCACTGCTCGCTGGTGCTGCTGCGCCACGCGGAGGATCCATCTCCGTTGATCGCCCAGGGCGACTGGTCCGGGCGCATCCTTGACCGTCCTCGCGGTAGCGGCGGGTTTGGCTACGACCCGGTGTTCATGGACGAGGCCTACGGCATCTCCGCCGCCGAGCTGGAACCGTCGGTGAAGGCGGCATGCAGTCATCGCGGCCGCGCCCTGCGCGAGCTGCAGCGGCAATTGGCCGCGCTGTAGCACTTTTCCCTGCGCCCGCCTGCCGGTGGGACAATGCGTGGATGAGTCTGTCGCCCTCCCCGCTATCCCCGCCGCCGCTGTCGCTGTACGTCCACATTCCGTGGTGCGTTCGCAAATGCCCGTATTGCGATTTCAATTCCCACCAGGGCCGCGGTGAGCTGCCGTTCGCCGCCTATGTCGACGCGCTGCTGGCCGACCTGGATTTCGACCTGCCGCTGGTCTGGGGTCGAACCGTGCAAACGGTATTCTTCGGCGGTGGTACTCCGAGCCTGATGCCGGGCGAGCTGATTGACCGCTTTCTGCAGGGGGCCAGCTCGCGACTGCGTTTCGCACCCGGCTGCGAGATCACCCTGGAAACCAATCCCGGAACCGTCGAGCATGGCAGCTTCAAGGGCTATCGCGACGCCGGCATCAACCGCCTGAGTTTCGGGGTGCAAAGCTTTGACGACGGTTGCCTGCAGCGGCTGGGACGGATCCATGACAGCGGCGAAGCCACGGCGGCGGTGAAACTGGCCCAGGACGCCGGTTTCGACAACATCAACCTGGACCTTATGTACGCCCTGCCCGGACAGACTCTGGCGATGGCGGAAAGCGATCTGGCGCAGGCCTTCGCGCTGCAACCCACGCACATGAGCCACTACCAGCTGACCCTGGAGCCGAACACGGTTTTCGCGGCCCGCCCACCGGCCGGGTTGCCCGACGAGGACAGCAGTTGGGACATCCAGGAGCACAGCCAGGCGATGCTCGCCAACGCCGGTTACCGCCAGTATGAAGTCAGTGCCTACGCGCAGCCGGGGCGCGAGTGCGTGCACAACCTGAACTACTGGAAATACGGCGACTACCTCGGGATCGGTGCCGGCGCGCACGGCAAGATCACCTCAGGTCACGACCAGTCAATCCTGCGCCGCTGGAAGCTGAAGCACCCGACGGCCTACCTGGAAGCCGCTGGCAGCGAGCGCGGCCTGGGCGGCGATGAGCACATCGCGCTCGAGCGACGGCCGTTTGAGTTCATGCTCAACGCCCTGCGCCTGGTCGACGGCTTCAGCCTGAAGGGATTTGAAGCCAGCACCGGCGTGCCGCGCAGTGCAATCCAGCCGCAGCTCCAGCGGGCGGTGCAGAACCAATGGCTGGTAATCGACGGCGACATCGTCCGACCGACGCCCTTGGGACGGCGCTTTACCAACGATGTCATCGAACTGTTCCTGGCGGACTAACGGGGTTGTGCGCACGCATGCAAGAGCGCCCGCCATCCGGAAGCACGTCACAGTTCCCACGTTAACCACGTCCTGTTACGCTCGCTGAATTACGGCCTTCGGGGGGAGTCCGGCCCACATGTCCCACTTAGATGCATCGCTTCCTCGGCCGCGTCCGGCGAATACCGCGGCAGCTTTCCCCGCGCGTGTCCGCGCCATCATCGGCCGGCTGCAGGCGCTCGCCGGTGACGAGCTGGAACGCGAACTGGTGCGCTTGCTCGACACCCTGGAGCAGGACCTGTTCCGGCAGGCGGAGAAGGCACGCAGTGCAGGGGCCCAATCTGGCTATCTCGCGTCACTGGGCACATTGCGTTCGCATCGTCACAAGCTGATTGCCTCGTTCTCGGCGGAGCTTGCAGCCGCGCTTGAAAACCTGCGCGCGCCGGTCCTCACCGCGCCATCAGCGAACATGGACCCCGATGCCAGTGGGTTGCGCCTGGTCGACCACAGCGAAGTCACTGAAGCCAACGTGTTGACCGCGATCGCGCGTCGCCACGAATCCCGCGCCGGCCTTCCACTTCTGCTGCTTGGCCAGCGCTTGGCAGTACTCGCCGGCCGCCCGGCATTTGACGTATCCACCCTGCCGGTTGGCCCGACTGCTGTAGCCACCATGCTCTCGCGCGCCTGCACCGGCGTGACCGGTGATGTTGAAGCGCGCCTGCAGCTGTACAGCCTGTTTGACCAGCAGATGATGGCGGGCTACCTGCCCCTCGTCGAAGCGATGAACACGTTGCTGGATCGCGAGAATGTGCTCCCCGGCCTGACCTTTGTCCCGACCCTGACGCGACGTGAAAACGGCGAACGCAGCGGCCAGGCTCCGGATTCTGAGGGTGGGCAGGACGACGGCGGCTCCACCGAGCTGAATCCAAATGATGAGCGCGGCGCCTCATCCCTCGACGCCACGAGCCCGCGGAGACGACGCACCGACGGGCACGCTATTCCCGGCGAGCAGGGCCCGCATGGATTTGTGCGTCAGGATTCCGGCCTCGGTGGACGGGTGGATACCGCCGACGAGATGCAGGCATTGGCCCAGCTGCAGCAATTGCTGGCGGCAACCAGACACGCGGGACCGTCTGGCGGCAATCTCCGGTCGGAGGACACTCTCGCCACCGATGAACTCGATGCCGCTCTGAGCAGCCTGCAGGCGCCGGCGGAGGGGGCATCCATGCCCCGCAGTCCCGGTCAGGTGCGCCAGGCACTGCTGGAACAGAGCCGTCAGCAGCGGGGTCGTGCCACCCACCTTGCCGACCACGATGACGAGACATTCGAACTGCTGGGTTTGCTCTACAGCGAGATCGGTCGTGAATTGCGCCAGGGCACCCGCGGCGCGGCACTGCTGGAGCGGCTGCAGGTCCCGCTGCTGCGTGTCGCCCTGCAGGACCGGGGCTTTTTCGTACGCAAGCAGCACCCGGCCCGGCAGCTGCTGAACTCGATCGCTGAGGCCGGCACCCAATGGCTGGACGACAACGATCCAGGTGCCGACCGGCGCTTGGATGACCAGCTGCATGAAGCCGTCAACCACGTGGTGGAAAACTACAACGGTGACCCGGGCGTGTTCGCCGCCGCGCAGGAGACGCTCAGCGGTCAGCTGGAGGCGCTGGCGCGCAAGGCCGAGGTGGCGCAGCGGCGACAGGTCGAAGCAGCGCGCGGTCGCGACAAACTCGAGCGCGCGAAACAGCAGGCCGCGCTGGCGATCAAGGATGCGATCGGCGGCACCGCGGTCCCCCGCTTTCTCACCACGCTGTTGGAGCAGGCATGGACGGACGTCCTCAGTCTGGTCCTGTTGCGGCACGGCGAGGAGTCTGCCGAGTGGCGGGAGCATGTCGACGCCACTGCCCGGATCATCGCCGCCAACCGCGGGGAACCGGCACCCGAATCGCTGCAGCCGCGGGTTACCGAAGCCTTGGGCCTGGTCGGCTATCAGGGTGATGAGGCGGACGCCATCGCCGGCAGGCTGGTGGCGGCAAATGATGACGGAGACGATCCCGCATCACGCACCGAGCTTGCCGTGAAGCTGAAGGCGCGGGCACGGCTGGGCGCCAATGAGATACCGCCGTTGCCGCCCGTCGGGCCACGCAACGCCCGCGAAGAGGAATGCTATGTCCACCTGCGCAGCGTGGCGTTCGGCACCTCCATCGAATTCAACATCAACCAGCAGGGTGATCGCGTGCGTCATCGCCTGGCCTGGTTCAGCCCGATCACCGGACGGGTACTTCTGCTCACTGCCAAGGGCCAGCGCATCGAAGACCAGCAGGGGCGGGAAACCCTCGACCAGATCGCCCGTCTGCTCGCGATCGGTGAGGCGAGGATCGTGCCTGCCGATGATCACACCAGTCTGGTGGATCGTGCATGGCAGTCGACGCTGGCCAAGCTGCGCAGCTTTGGCCGCAATCCTCCCGGCAAGGAGATATCGCAGTGAACGGGTCCCGCTCAGGCGCTTCCGGTGCAGGCGGTAGTGACGCGCGCCGCCGCCGGCGCCGCCCCGTGGCCGATACCGTCGAGGTCATCGACAGCATGAGCGAGCGGGTCATCGGTCATCTGGGCAATATCTCGGAAACCGGCATGCTCCTGTTGGCAATCACACCACTGGTCGATGACGCCCTGTATCAGGTGCGCTTCAACCTGTCCGGCACGAGCCAACCGGGTGCGAACGGATCCGGCACAGCGCAGCCACGCGGCCAGGTCGAAGTCGGTGTGCATCTGCTGTGGCAGGAGGACGCGGGCGCGACCGGGAAGTCCTGGGCGGGATTCCGCTTCATCAACCTGCCCGAGCCGGGGCGCCAGCACCTGCGCGACTGGCTTTCCAGCTCGGCCTGACAGTCTGCATCGACCGCGCCGCCGTCCTCCGAGCGCGGGCTTGCGCGGGAGGTGGCTAAAGGCCCCTGTGCCCGGGCAGCGAATACGTCAGACTTGTCGCACTCCCCCAAAGAGGATCGACATGGCAAATTCCGAGCTTGCGCGGGCGTATCCGCAGCACGTGGCAGAACTCGTCCGCCGCAGCACGATAGCGCTCGAGCGCGGTGGCTTTGACCATCTGGTGGTGCCCAGCGGCACGATGCACTACCAGGTGTTCGACGACCGCGAGTATCCCTACGCCGTCAATCCCCAATTCAAGGCATGGGCACCGCTGACCCGCAACCCGGGAAGCTGGCTGGTGTTCACGCCGGGCAACAAGCCCAAACTGGTGTATCTGCAGCCCTTCGACTACTGGCACGTGGTCCCGCAGACGCCCTCGGGCTATTGGGTCGACGAATTCGAGATCGTCATCATTCGCGATCCGCAGGACGCGCTGGAGCACCTGCCCGCCGACCCTGGACGATGCGCGATCCTGGGCGAAGCGGCCAGTGCGCTGGGCGACTACCTGCCCGACAACCCGGCTGCCGTGGTCAACTATCTGGAATACCACCGCGCCTTCAAGACCGATTACGAGATCGCCATGATGCGCGGGGCGACGCGGATTGCCGTGGGTGCCCACCTGGCTGCCGAGGAGGCCTTCCGGGCAGGCGCCAGCGAGTTCGACATCCACATGGCGTACTGCATCGCGGCCCGCCAGGATGCCAACGAGTTGCCGTACCACAACATCGTCGCCCTCAACGAGCACAGTGCGGTGCTGCATTACACGGAGCTGGCGACCACCCCGCCTGCGCAGATCCGCAGTTTCCTCATCGACGCCGGGGCAAGCTTCGGTGGCTACGCCAGTGACATCACCCGCACCTACGCCGCCGACCAAAACGGCGAGTTCCAGGCGCTGATCGACGCGGTCGACGTGGCGCAAAAACAGATGTGCGATGAAGTCCGCGCCGGCTTCGACTACCGCGAACTCCATCTGGGCGCGCACCTGAAGCTGGCGGGTGTGTTGAAGGATTTCGGGCTGATCGATATGTCGCCCGAATCAGCACTGGAGACCGGCGTCAGCAATGCCTTCTTCCCGCACGGCATTGGTCACGGCATCGGTTTGCAGGTGCACGATGTCGCTGGATTCGCGGAGTCCGACGCCGGCGGGGTCATCCCGCGTCCTTACGGGCAGACGTTCCTGCGCAGCACGCGAACCCTTGAGCCGGGGATGGTGATGACCATCGAACCGGGCATCTACATCATCGACATGCTGCTGGACGCCGTCCGCAGAGGCGATCACGGTCGCTCGATCAACTGGGAGCGGGTTGCCGAATTCAGACCGTTCGGAGGCATTCGCATCGAGGACGACGTGGTCTGCACCGACGGTGACCCGATCAATCTGACCCGGGATGAATTCACGGCGCAAGGCTGATCCGGTGCACGAGGCGTCGATGCCTTCAGGCGGAGGTCACGCCTTCGCCATGAAGGCTTCGATGTCATCCGCGCTGCGCGCCAGCTTGCCGGTCAGCACCGTGTGCCCGGTGCGGGTCACGGCGACATCGTCCTCGGTGCGGATGCCAATTCCCCGCCAGCGCGACGCAACGCTGGTGTCGTCAGGACGCACGTAAAGGCCGGGCTCGATGGTGAATACCATTCCGGGCTCAAGCAGGCGCGACTCACCCTCGATCCGGTAGTCACCCACGTCGTGCACGTCCAGGCCAATCCAGTGGCCGGTCTTGTGCGGAAAGAACCGGCGGCAACTGCCTTCGGCAAGGTTTTTCTTCAAAGTCCCCTTCAGCAGCCCCAGGCTCAGCAGCCCCTCTGTCAACACCTCGGTCGCGGCCAGGTGCCCGGCTTCATAAGGCTTGCCCGGCAGCGCCACGGCGAGCGCGGCGGCATGTGCGGCGCCGACCAGGTCATGCAACAGCCGCTGCTCCTTGCTGAAGCGGCCGCTTACGGGAAACGTACGGGTGATGTCGGCGGCATAACCCCGGTACTCCGCGCCCGCGTCGATCAGCACCAGGTCCCCGTCGTTGACCGGCCCGTTGTTGGCCACGTAATGCAGCACGCACGCGTTTGCGCCGGCACCGACGATACTGCTGTAGGCCGGCACCGCGTCGTTTGCGCGGAACACCCGCTCCAGCTCGGCCTGCAACTCGTACTCGAACATGCCGGGGCGGACCGAGCGCATGGCCGCCTGATGCGCAGCGACGGTGATATCCGCTGACCGCTGCATCATCCGCAGCTCGTCACGGTCCTTGAACAGGCGCAATTCGTCCAACAGGTGCCCCAGTTCGAGGAACTCGTGCGGCGGCTTGTTGCCCATCTTCATCATCGAGCGCACGCGATTGACCCAGCCGATCAGCTTGAGGTCGAACTCCGCATCGCGCCCGAAGTGGTAATACACCCGCGATCGACCTTCCAGCAGGCTCGGCAGGATGTCGTCCAGATCGCTGATCGGGTAGGCGTCATCCAGGCCAAACGCGTCCACCGCGCCCTCCGGGCCGAAACGCGGTCCGTCCCAGGCCTCGCGGTCGGGATCGCGCTCGCGACAGAACAGGATGCACTCACCGTGGGCGCGCCCCGGCACCAGCACCAGCACAGCCTCCGGCTCGGGAAAGCCGGTGAGGTAAAGCAGGTCGGAGTCCTGCCGGTAGGGATAGTGCGTGTCTCGGCTGCGGATACGTTCCAGTGCGGCCGGCAGGATCAGGATCGAGTCGTCCCCGGCCACTTCCATCAGCAGCCTGCGGCGCCGCGCGTAGGCCTTGGGCGGCATGGACAATGGTGCCGCCAACTCAGTGCAGCCTCTGCCGGTGCTGCGGCGCAAGCACGCAATCACCGTGCAGCAGCAAGGTCGCCACGCGGACGAATTCCTCGATCTCGACCAGCGCCGCTTCGTCATCCTCGTCGCCGTCGTCCTGGGCCTGGGCGGCGGCCAACTTGGCCAGGTCGCCGAGGGCTTCCAGGCTCTCGGCCGACAGCGGCGGCTCCGCCCCGGCGGCCAGCCCGAACCCACCCAGAAACCCGCGGCACCAGTCGAACACGGCACCACTGCGCGCGGCCAACGACGCGTCGGCGTCGGGCAGCAGCAGTTCGAAGTCGAAGCTGCGATCGGCCAGCTGCGCCGTCGACGCAACCCGCAAATCGTCAAGGGCGCTGCCCGGCTCGGGAGAAGCGACCTCATCGTCGACCAGCACCTTTGCGAGCCAATCGCCCTCCCCGGCGCCGCCGCCGGACAGCCAGCCGCACAGGGCGCCATGCAATTCGGACGCGGTGGTGGACGGGGACAGGCGCCCCAACTGTGCGTCAACCTCGGCAATGGGCGGCAGTCCGGAGATCGGTTCTTGCGACATGAACAGGCACCAGGGGGAGGCGCCCCAGTTTATCAAGCCGCACGGCGCCTAGCTTGTTCAGTCCCCGCACGCGTGCATACACTGGGCTGGATTTGGTCCGGAGCGATGCTGAAGTGCTGTTGCCAGTGCCCGCCAGCGCAACGCTTTCCAGCCGTCTCCGTTCGGCGGCGTCTGCGCGTCCGATCGACGCGCACCTTGATCATTGCAACCGGCGCCCGGCACCGATAACACGGGTGATTCCACAGCGTGATCTGGCCGGGACAAATTCGAACCGGGCGCCGGGCCCGTGACCGCCGTCGCCGTCCCGGGCAACCCGCTGATGCTCAGCGTGCTGGCGTTGCTGGTGCTGATCACCGTGGTGGCGGTCATATGGCATGTCCGCCACAGGGGGCAAAAGACGCAGGTCTGGACAAACCGCGCCGAAGAGCACGACGAGCGCCTCAAACTTGCCCTATGGGCTTCCGGGGAGCAATTCTGGGACTACGATCTCGCCGCGCAGGAACTGCATCACACGCGAGTATCGACGAGCGCGGTTGATGATCAACCGGAAATCACGGTGGAGCGCTACGGGCTGGATGAGCTCACGATCCATCCCGATGACCTGCCCCAGGTCCAGAACGCACTGCGACAGCACCTGCGCGGCGCCACTCCCGTCTTCAGCAGCGAGTACCGCACCCGGCGGGCCGAGGAACACAGTTGGTGCTGGGTGCGTGCACGCGGAAAAGTCGTCGAACGCGGCCCCGACGGCAGGGCATCCCGCGTTGCCGGCACGGTGCGAAACGTCACCGACAGCCGCAGTGCGGAGCACGAACGGCGGATTGCAATCGAGGTGCTGCGCAACATGGACGAGGCAGTCGCCGTCTTCGACCGCGACTTCCGTTTTATTTCCGTCAATCCGGCGTTTACCCGGATTACCGGCCACGATCCCGGCGATGTACTGGAGCGCTCGACAAGCGTCCTCGACAGCAGCCGGCACGACATCGAGTTTCACCGGCGCCTTCGCCACGACCTGCTGCGCGACGGTCGCTGGTCGGGTGAACTGTGGATACGGCGCAGGGACGGTGACGAGTTCCTGTGCCTGCTGCGGATCACCTCCGTGGGCGAACGCGACGGACGACGCAGTCATTACATCGCGGTACTCAACGACATCACCGACAAGAAGCGGGCCGAACAGGAGCTGCGCTATCTCGCCAACTACGATCCGCTGACCGGGCTGCCCAACCGGACACTGCTGCTGGAGCGCATATCTGCAGCCATTGTGCGCGCACGTGCCAACCACACCCGGATCGGCGTGTTGTTCGTCGATCTGGACCGTTTCAAGGACATCAACGACTCCCTTGGCCACGGCGTCGGCGACCGCATACTGCGCGCCGTTGCGACGCGTCTGCACGCCTTCGCCGGTCCCCAGCAGACGGCAGCCCGGCTCAGCGGAGATGAGTTCATGCTCGTGCTGGAGAACATTGCCTCAGACGAGGAAGCAACCTCTGCATCGCAACGCTTGATCGCCGCCTTCGAGTCGCCGGTCACCTTCGGCGACGGTCAGGAAGTGATCATCTCCCCCTCCATCGGCATCAGCCTCTACCCGGACGATGCCCAGATCGCCAGTGAGCTGATCCGTCAGGCCGATACCGCCATGTATCGGGCGAAAGCCGTTGGACGCCGAACGTCGATGCGTTACGAGGCGGCCATGGATGCCGATGTCCAGCGCCGCGCGACGCTGTCAGCGGCGCTGCGCACGGTATTGGATCGTAACGAGTTGTCGCTGGCCTATCAGCCCCGCCTGTCGCTGAGCAGTAACGAGATCGCCGGTGTCGAGGCCCTCCTGCGCTGGAACAGTCCGGAGCATGGCCAGATTCAGCCGGCCCAGTTCATACCGCTTGCCGAAGAAACCGGAATGATCCTGGAGATCGGAAAGTGGGCATTGATCGAGGCATGCCGCGCGCTGGCGACGTGGCGGGACGCGGGGCTCACCGAATTGACGGTCGCGGTCAACGTCTCCTCGCTACAGCTGCTTCGCGGTGACTTTCCGCAGGTGGTGGAGCGGGTGCTTGAGCAGACTGGCATCCCCGCACACCGCCTGGAACTGGAGCTGACCGAGAGTGTGTTGATGGACAACCCGGCTGAAGCCACGATCTCACTGCAGCAGTTCCGGCGCATAGGCGTGAACCTGGCCATCGATGATTTCGGAACCGGCTACTCGTCCCTGGCCTACCTCAAACGCCTGCCGATCACGATGTTGAAGATCGACAAGGAGTTCATCGACGACTTGGCCGAACACACCGACGACGCTGCGATCACCACCACGATCATCGCCATGGGCCACTCCCTCGGCCTCACCGTCGTCGCCGAAGGCGTGGAGACAAGCGATCAGGCGCAGTGGTTGCGCGATCACGGCTGCGACGAGATCCAGGGCTACTGGCTCGCCGAGCCGATGCCGGCCGCCGAGGTCGCAAAGTTTGTGCAAGAGCGCTCGGCGCGTGGAGCGTCGACTTTCTGAATACCGGAGGACACGACGTCCTTGACCGCCTGCCAGCCCCTGCCTATCGTGCGGAGATGGATCGCGCCGAATTGCTCAACCAGATGCAAGCCCTGCTCGATCGAGTCGAGCTGCTGGCCGAACGCATGCGCAAGCTGCAGGATGAAAACCGCAGTTTGCGCCAGCAACAGGAAACGCTTTCCAGCGAACGCGCCGCGCTACTGGCCAAGAACGAGCAGGCCAGGACACGCGTGGAAGGAATGATCGTCCGCCTCAAGTCGCTGGAGCAACACACATGAGCGACGCCAAACCGGTGAGTATCCAACTGCTGGACCGCGAATACACCGTCGGCTGTACCGAAGAGCAACGCGACAGCCTGCTGGCCGCGGCCAAGATGCTGGACAGCAAGATGCGCGAGATTCGCGGCGGCAATCGGATGGCGGCGCTGGACCGGGTTGCAGTACTTGCTGCCCTCAATCTGGCCCACGACCTGGAGCAGTTGCGCGAGGACACCGCCCGCCGCGAGAAGGATCTTGCGCGCAGCTTCGGCGAGCTGAATCGCAAGCTGGACGGGCTATTCAACGACTCATCCGCCTGAACGCGGGCACCGCGCCACCCACCACGATCGCCCTCCCGCGCTATACTTACGAATCGTCCTCTGCTGTGGACGACAGCGTGCGCAAACATTCGCCTTGGCCCTTAATTGCGACCGCGGGGATGCAACGGAAGTCCGGAGTGCAAGTCCGCCCTGGTAGCGGAAAGCCCGAAGGCCGACAAGCATTCCCACTTGAACCCCGGGTTCAAGGTCGTTTCGCGCGCATCGACATCGGCGGAGGATCTCCCTATTTTTACGCGGGAACGCGACTTCCCGCGCGTAGTGCGATGTTGGGGGCGGGAGCCTCCTTCAGCATCTCGGGACATTGTCCTGATGTCCGCACCAAACGGATTCTCGCAGGATGATCGACGACCTCCCGGCGCAGCGTCGCCAGCTTCGCGACCAGATGCGCGAACAGCGTCGCCAGCTTTCCGCTGCGAGGCGCGTTGCTGCCGCCAACACACTTGCCGCGAATTTGCTTGCCCTGCCCTTCGCCCCCGAGCACGGATACGTCGCCGGCTACTGGGCGATGGACGGCGAGGTCGCCTTGCACGCCTGGCAGCTCAATCTCCCCAAAGACTGCATCTACTGCTTGCCAGTGCTTGACGGAGAACGACTTGGCTTCGCCCCTTGGCGTCCGGGCGACCCCTTGGTCAACAACCGCTACGGAATCCCCGAGCCGGATGTCTCATCCACGAGCCTCTTGGCGCCCGCAGAAATGGCTTTCGTCGTCCTGCCGTTGGTCGCGTTCGACGACCATGGTTCCAGACTGGGCATGGGCGGCGGTTGGTACGATCGCAGCTTCGCCTTTCGAAAGGACCACGCCGCGCCGCCGTGGCTCGTAGGTGCCGGCTTCGAGCTGCAGCAACATGACGCCATCGAGACGGCCGCGTGGGATGTGCCGCTGGACGCCGTGTGTTGCGAAACCCGAAGCTGGGACTTTCGATCGCTACGGGTTCAAGCGAGCAAGCAGGATGCACCCTCCCCGGATCAGGAGTCCCCATGAGAACACGTCGCCGCTACTGGCTGATGAAGTCCGAACCCGACGCCTTTTCGATCGACGACCTGCAACGTGTCGGGACCGAGCCCTGGGACGGAGTCCGTAACTACCAGGCGCGCAACTTCATGCGCGATGGCATGAAAGTCGGTGATGGCGTGTTGTTCTATCACTCCAACACCAAGGTACCCGGCATTGCGGGAACCGCGACGGTAGCAAGCACAGCCTATCCCGACGAAACCCAGTTTGATCCGAAATCCAAATACTACGACCCGAAGTCGACGCGCGAAGAGCCGCGCTGGCAGCTGGTAGATATCAGCTTCGAGCGCAAGCTGGACCGGATCATCCCGCTGGAAGAAATCAAGCGGCATGCCGAGGAACTCGGAGAGGAGTTCGCCTTGATCCGGCGCGGCAACCGCCTTTCCGTCTTCCCCGTCACTGCCGACCAGTACAAATTCCTTCTTTCCCTAGAGTAGAACCTCCATGTCCGAAGCCAAAAGGCTGGCCGCAGAAAAGGCCATTGAATATGTGGAAGCCGGCTCCATCATAGGTGTCGGCACCGGCTCCACTGTCGCCTATTTTATTGACGCCCTCGGCAGCATGAAGGATCCGATCAAGGGTGCGGTGTCAAGCTCTGACCAGAGTACTGATCGGCTCCGCGCAGTCGGCATCGAGGTATATGACCTCAATGCCACCGGCCCGCTTTCCCTCTATGTGGATGGCGCCGATGAGTGCGATCCGCACAAGCGACTGATCAAGGGTGGCGGCGCGGCATTGACCCGCGAGAAAATCATCGCGGAAGCCAGCGCCAGGTTTGTTTGCATCGTGGACCCGAGCAAGCAGGTCGATGTGCTCGGTAAATTCCCGCTGCCCGTGGAAGTAATTCCGATGGCGCGTAGCCTGGTCGCCAGGGAGATCCTGGCCCTGACGCGTGCCCAGCCCGTATGGCGTCAGGACGCCAACGAGCGCGGCGTGGTAACCGACAACGGCAACCTGATCCTCGATATACATGGACTGGCGATCACCGACCCGCTAGCCCTGGAGAGCGCGATCAACCAGATACCCGGCGTGGTGGCGGTGGGTCTGTTCGCCCGGCGTCCGGCGGATGTCGTGATTGTCGGAGGCGAGCCGCCGCACATCCTGTAGCGGATACCGGCAAACGGAATACCTGTGCCTAACCGCTCGTTGGACGTAGTAGCGCTGCTTGCGCAGGCAGCCATGCACAAAGAAAAAGGCCGGATCCTGTTGGGATCCGGCCTTTGGTGTAAATGCCCAGCGATGACCTACTCTTGCATGGCTTAAGCCACACTACCATCGG